>CAVOZH010000009.1:0-332085 GCA_963700955.1 uncultured Actinomycetota bacterium
AACCTGCGACCTCTGGGTTATGAGCCCAGCGAGCTACCGAGCTGCTCCACCCCGCGTCGGTGATCCCAACCTTACGGGACGCAGGGCAACGACTCCAAATCGGGCGATGTGGCGCCGGTCACCCGCCGCTCTTGCCTCCGGCATTGTCCCCTCCGGTGGTCCCGCCGGTTCCTCCTGGGCTGCCGCCCTGAGGGGCCGTCACGCCGGCCGCCTTGAGCGCCTGGGCAACGAGGTCCCGCGCACGGTTGGTCGCCTCGGCGTACGCCGCGAGGTCGCCGTCCTGCAACGCCTTCTGGGCGTCGTTGAACGCGGTCTCGGCCTGCTGCAGCAGCGCCTGCACGTCTCCGCTGGGCGGCTGCTCGGTGCCGCCACCCGGCGGGGTAGTACCAGGCTCACCGACGGGAGCGTTGTCCGGATTGATCTTGCCGAGCACGTCATCGAGTGCCGTGGTGAGCGTCGGGCCGAAGCCGACGTCCTTGCCGAAGGAGACCAGCACGTAGCGGAGCACGGGGTAACGCCCCTCGCCGGACTCACGAAGGGTGTACAGCGGCTGGACGTAGAGCAGCCCGTCCCCCACCGGCAAGGTCAACAGGTTGCCGTCGACCACCTTCGAGTTGGTCCGGCTGAACGCCAGCCTCGCGTTCTGGATCTCCGGGTCGGCACCGAACTGGTTGGCGATCTGGGAGGGTCCTGGGATCTGTGTGCTTCCGGGCAGCCGGAGGATTCGGATCTTGCCGTAGTCGCCCTGCGCCGCGTCGGCGTCGACCGAGATGAACGCGGCGAGGTTCTCGCGCTTCTGCGGCACGTAGACGCTGGTCAGCGAGAAGACCGGCTTGGCGCCACCCGAGGGGGTCTTGACGGAGAGCCGGTACGGCGGCTGCTTCTGGGCCTTGTCGGTGGGGTCCTGCGGCACGGCCCACTGGTCGCTGCCCTCGTAGAAGGTCTTGGGCTGCGTCACGTGGTACTTCGCGAGCATGAACCGCTGCACCTTGAAGAGGTCCTCGGGGTAGCGCATGTGCGCGCGGAGGTCCGTCGGGATCGCCGACTTCGGCTTCACGACGCCCGGGAACGCAGACGACCAGGCCCTGAGGATCGGGTCCTTGTCGTCCCACGCATAGAGAGTCACCGAGCCGTCGTAGGCGTCGACGACCGCCTTGACCGAGTTGCGGATGTAGTTGATCTCGTCGGTGGGCAGGGTGGCGTACGCGGTACGAGGTTGGAGGCTGTCGCGCACCATCTCCGACAGCGACCGCTTCTCCGACATCGGGTAGCGGTTGGTGGTGGTGTACCCGTCGAGGATCCACTTCACCCGACCGTCGACGACCGCCGGGTAGGAGTCGCCGTCGACGGTGAGCCACGGCGCGACCTTCTGCACCCGAAGGCGCGGGTCTCGGTCGTAGAGGATCTTGGACTCCGCATTCACCCGGCTGGAGAGCAGGATGTTCGGCTCGCTGAACTTGATGGCGTACAGGACCTTGTTGAACAGGCCACCGACCGGGACGCCGGCACTGCCGGTGTAGGTGTTCGTCTGCGCGGCACTACCGGTGCCCTGTCCCTCGGGGATGTCGAACTCCACTCCCTTGGCACCCTCGGGACGACCGACGATCGAGTAGGAGGGGCTCTGCTCCCCGAAGTAGATGCGCGGCTGGTAGCCCTTCGCGTTGAGGTCCGTCAGCTCGCCCCGAGGCGGGAGGTCCTGCTCGGCCCACTCCGGCTCGCCGTCGTTCGTGACGACCTGGCCCTGGCTGTTGCGCTGGTTGCCGTAGGCCGCGATCACGCCGAAGCCGTGGGTGTAGACGGTGTGCAGGTTCGCCCAGTTCCGCTGGTCGTCGGGCAGGCCGGCCTGGTTGAGCTCGCGCACCGCGAGGACCATGTCGCGCAGCTGGCCGTTCACCGGGTAGCGGTCGACGTCGAGCACGCTGGGCACGCTGTAGTAGCCGCGGACCTGCTGGAGCTGCTCGAAGGTGTCGGACACGAGCGCCGGGTCGAGCAGCCGGATGCCCGGGATCGACTGGGCGTCCGCCTTGAGCTGCTCGGTGCTGATCGAGACGTTCGCGGGGTACGGCGTGATCTCCGCGTCGTTGATGCTGTACGCCGCGCGCGTGGCCTGGATGTTGCGCCCGATGTACGGCGCCTCCTTGTCCGGCTCGGACGGGGAGACCTGGAACTGCTGTACGACGCCGGGCCAGAGCACGCCCAGCAGGATCGCCGAGAGCACCAGGAGGGCAAGGCCCACCGAGGGCAGCATCCAGGTGCGCCGGAAGACGTTGGCGAAGAACAGCACCGCGCAGATCAGCGCGATGAACGTCAGGATCTGCTTCGCGGGCAGCACGGCGTTGTTGTCGGTGTAGGTCACGCCGGTGATCAGCCCCGAGCTGTCGGAGGTGATGTCGTAGCGGTCGAGCCAGTAGTCCAGGGCCTTGAACAGCACGAAGAGCCCTGCCAGGACGGACACCTGGACCTGCGCCGCACCGGAGAACTTGTCGTGCTTGTCCTGCAGCCGGATGCCGCCGTAGATGTAGTGCATGACGACCGCGGCGATCAGAGCCAGCACCGTCGCGGCCATGCCGAAACCGACCAGGTAGTGCAGCCACGGCAGGTCGAAGACGTAGAAGCCGATGTCCTTGTGGAAGTACGGGTCGGTCGTCCCGAAGTCGTTGGCGTTGCGCCAGAGCATGAACTCACGCCACTTGCCTGCGCCGGACGCCCCCGCGAAGAGCGCGAGCACGAGGCTGACCCCGATCAGCAGCCAGCGGCGCAGCGGCTCGATGACCTGGCGGTACCTCTCGAGGCTCGCCTGCTCGAGGGACGCGGGCCGGAACAGCGGCCTGAATCGATAGGCCAGGAAGAGGTTCACTGCGATGAAGAAGCCCATCAGGAGCCCGAAGACCACGAACAGCAGGATCCGCGTGCCCAGCAGCCTCCCGAACACGGAGCCGTAGTCGACGCTGCGGAACCAGAGCCGGTCGGTCCAGATCCCGGTGAAGATCGAGATGCCGAAGAACGCAGCGACGAGGACGAGCCCGGTCAGCAGGAGCGCCCGCGAGCGCGTCGGAGGCTGCGCCGCCGTGGCAGGACGCGGCTTGGACGGGGGTGGTTCGTCGAAGAATCCGCTCACAGTGTCCTCAGTCTCAGTTCTCGAGCGTGCTCAGCAACAACTCTAGGAGTGCCGGCACCAGGTCGGGGCTCTCGACGACCGAGCTGGCGTCGTCGTGGGAGCGGAAGCGAAGCGCGCAGTACGTCGAGCCCTGCCTCGTCGCGGCGGCGACGATGCGAACCTCCTGCCGCTCCGGGTGGGAGGCGGCGAACTCCTCGGCGGCCTCAGGGTCCTCGGGGATCTGGTCGTCGGCCTCCGGAGGAAGCACGAACCGCTCCACGACGGCCGCGCACCCGAACACCTCGGCCGGCCACATGATCTGCTGGAGGACGTCCTCGAGTGACCGGTCGACCGGCGTGTGGTCCTGCTCGACCGGAGTCAAGGAGCCCGCCGCGGAGGCCTCGTCGAGACCCATCGCCGCGGCGAGGCCGGGCTCGCGGGCCAGCAGGTCCGCCGTGGGCACCAGCGCGTACAGCCGTGACGGCTGGTCCCAGCCGGCCTCCGAAGAGTGCTGCTCGATCTCGCGGACGGCCGTGGCCAGGACCGGGTCGGTCTCGGGGGTGCTGTCGTCGGGCATGGAGTCGCGCTCGGTCATGACCTCACCCGCACTTCGGGAGCGCGGCGTCGGGGTCGGCGACGTACTTGCGGATCGACTGCACCGCGCTGTGCATGGTCGGGGCCTTCACAAGCCTCATCTCCTCGTCGTCGAGTCCGGCGGCCATCGCGGAGTCGCAGTTCTTCGGCGGCACGAGGAAGATCTTCGCGCCCGAGTCGGCGGCGGCGACGATCTTCTGCTGGATGCCTCCGATAGGTCCAACGGTTCCGCGCTCGTCAATGGTTCCCGTGCCCGAGACGGGCACCCCGCCGGTGAGGGCGCCTGGCGTGAGCGTGTCGTAGACGGCAAGAGAGAAGATCAGCCCGGCGCTGGGGCCACCGATCCGGTCGGGGATGTTCACCGAGACGTCGAACGGGAAGTCGTAGCTCGGGCCGACGACTATGCCGACGACGGGCACATCCGGCTTGTCCTTGCGTGGCCTCGGCACCACCTCGACCGTCTTCTCCGTGCCGCCACGGCGCACCACGAAGGTCGCCGCCTCGCCGCTCGGCACGCGCCGGACGAGCCGCGACACGTCGGTGGCGTCGTGGACTGGTGTGCCGTCGACCGACACGATGCGGTCGCGGGTCTTGAGCTTGCCCTCCGCAGGGCTGCCGGGGGTGACCGCGAGCACCTCGGTGACCTTCTGGAGCTTGTAGCCGAGCTCGGTGAGGGCAGCGGCCACGGCGCTGTCCTGGGAGCTGACCATCTGGACGGAGCTCTCGGTCTCGACGTCCTCCACGGACTGGCCCGGCGCATAGAACGCCGCGCGCGGGTAGACCGCACGCGTCTTGTCGAACCAGGCGGTCAACGCCTCACCGATGCTGACGTTCTGGTTGGGACCGGTCAGCTTGATCGTGGTCAGCTCGAGACGCCCGTCGGTGGGGTAACGCTTGTGACCCTCGACCTGGACGATCTCCTGGCCGCGGTCCTCGGCGAGAACGTCGACAGTCGGGCCGGGGCTCATCGTGATGTAGGGAATCGGTGTCGTGACCGCGACAAAGAAAAGCACGGCCAGCAAGGCGCTGGCCAGGATGCCCGACACGGTGCGGCGACTCATGCGGTCAGCCTCTCACCCAGGCTCAACTAGGCGGAGCGTCGGGTCTGGTCGGCAGCGGTGCCGCTTCGTACGCCGGCCGGCCTGCCGCTGCGGGAAGGGCGGATCGCGATCCCTGTGCTGCGGTCACGGGCAACCATCGGCCGAGGGCGGGACGCGCCCGGGTGCTTCTTGGCGATCGCCGCGGCGAACCGCTCGTAGGCGGCCTCGGAGCGGTCGGCGTGCTCCCGCCGGGGTCGCCCGGCCCACGTCGCCCACACCATCATCACGACGGCGACGACGCCGGTCGGCACGAGCCAGAGCAGGATGTCCACGCGACAAGGCTAGGACCGGGGCAGACCCGAGCCAGGGAGCAACACGGCTGTCAGGGCGTCCCGACCCATTCGTCACTGCCGTCGGCGAACAGTTGGTGCTTCCAGATCGGCACGCGCGCCTTCAGCCGGTCGATGAGCGCCCGAGACGCCTCGAACGCCTCGCCACGGTGCGCGGCGGCGGTCGCGACCACCACGGCGGCGTCGCCGATCGCGAGCTCCCCCACCCGGTGGACCGCGGCGACGGCGAGCACGTCGTACTCCCGGGCAACCTCCTCGGCAACATCGGTCAGCTCGGCGAGCGCGGTGGGGTGCGCGGAGTACTCCAGCCCGCTCACGGACTTGTTCTCGTCGTGGTCGCGTACCGCGCCGACGAAGAGCGTCACCCCACCCGCGGCGGCGTCGGAGACCGCCGTGGCGACCTCGTCCACCGACAGGGCTGTCTCACGGATGTCGACGAGGCGTACGACGGACGGAAGCGGGCTCACACCACCGAGACTAGAGGTTGATGTCACGAGTAGGTTGGGAGGCATGACCAACGACCCGAGCGACCGGCCCGGCGACGAGAACAACCCGTTCAAGGGCACCCCGTTCGAGCAGCTCTTCTCCTCGCTCGGCGGCGCCTTCCCGGGTGCGGGGAGCGGCGGACCGGGCATGCCTGACCTCTCCATGCTGATGAGCCAGATGCAGGCGATGATGACGCCGCACGAGGGCTCGGTGAACTGGAACCTCGCCAAGGACGTGGCGCGCAAGACCGTCGCGCAGGAGCCCGACCCCTCCCCCGACGAGAAGGACCGTGCCGCAGTGGCCGACGCCCTTCGTCTGGCCGACCACTGGCTCGACCAGGTCACCGACCTGCCGTCAGGGGTCAGCACCTCCGCGGTGTGGAGCCGTGCCCAGTGGGTGGAGGAGACCATCGAGGTCTGGCAGCGACTCGTCGAGCCGGTCGCCGAGCACGTCGTGGCCGCGATGGGCAACGCGCTTCCCGAGGAGGCCAAGGCGATGGCCGGGCCGCTCATGGGGATGCTCGGCCAGGCCGGCGGCGCGATGTTCGGCAGCCAGGTCGGCCAGGCGCTCGGCGGCCTCGCCGGCGAGGTCGTGACCGCGTCCGACATCGGCCTCCCCCTCGGCCCGGCCGGCAAGGCCGCGGTGCTCCCGGCGAACGTCAAGAAGTTCTCCGAAGGCCTGGACGTGACAGACGAGGACGTCCTGCTCTACCTCGCGCTGCGCGAGGCGGCCCACCAGCGTCTCTTCGCGCACGTCCCCTGGCTGCGCGCGCACCTGCTCTCGGCCGTGGAGGACTACGGCCGTGGCATGACGATCGACGTCTCGAAGATCGAGGAGTCGATGCGCAACCTCGACCCTATGAACCCCGCTGGGATCCAGGAGGCACTCGAGGGCGGCCTGTTCGAGCCGCAGCAGACGCCGGCCCAGGAGGCAGCGCTCGTCAGGCTCGAGACCACGCTCGCCCTCGTGGAGGGCTGGGTCGACGAGATCGTCGGCCAGGCGACCGCGGGACGGATGCCGAGCGCCGGCAAGCTGCAGGAGGCCGTACGCCGCCGCCGCGCCGCAGGCGGGCCTGCCGAGTCCACGTTCGCCGCGCTCGTGGGCCTCGAGCTGCGACCGCGGCGCCTTCGCGACGCGTCGGCTCTGTGGGGTTCGTTGCGCTCGCGGCAGGGTCAGCAGGCGCGCGACGCCGTGTGGGCCCACCCCGACCTGCTGCCGACCTCGGCGGACCTCGACGACCCGCTCGGCTTCCGCGAGCACGTCGAGGAGCCCGAGGCGCTCACCGACGCGGAGTTCGACGCCGCCCTCGCCGACCTGCTCGACAACGAGCCGGGCACGGACACGGACGACCCCAAGGACGACTGACCGGTGCTCCACGACGACGCCCTGGCACTGCTGCGTGCCTGGACGCCGCCGGACGACGCCCAGGAACAGGTACGACGCCGCTACGTGGCGCACCTGGAGGCACATCCCGACGGCTTGCGCCGGGACTGCTTCCCCGACCACATCACCGCGAGCACGCTGATCCTCTCCGCCGACGGCGAGGAGGTGCTGCTGACGCTGCACGCGAAGGCGGGCGCCTGGTTCCAGATGGGCGGGCACTGCGAGGACACGGACACCACCCTCGCCGGTGCGGCCCTTCGTGAGGCGGTCGAAGAGTCCGGCGTACCCGGTCTGGAGCTCGATCCGCGTCCGGTGCAGCTCAACGCTCATGCTGTGCCGTTCTGCAGCCCGCGCGGCACCGTGCACCACCTCGACGTGCGCTTCCTCGCGGTCGCCCCGGCGGACGCCGTCCCCGCGGTCAGCGGGGAGTCGCTCGACGTCCGCTGGTGGTGCTGGGACGCGCTGCCGACCGACGACCCTGACATGCACGACCTCGTGCGGCTGGCCCGGCAGCGCTGGGTCACGACCGGTGTGGCCTAGTCGACGACCTCGGTGCCGTCGACCGTCTCGTCGACCGCGTTGTCGTCGGCGAGCATCCCGTCCGCGCCCTCCTCGGAGCAGTCCGCCGGTTCGCCCACCAGACCGAGGTGCGTGGCGCAGGCGACTCCCTCCAGGAAGCCCTTCGCCCGCTCGGCCTTCGGGTAGCGGTCCACCCACGACCAGAACGCGGGGGTGTGACCGGACTCGATGAGGTGAGCGAGCTCGTGCACGAGGACGTAGTCGATCACCCAGGACGGCATGCCCTGAAGGCGCCTGGAGAGCCGGATCGAGCGGTCCGAAGGGGTGCACGAGCCCCAGCGGCTGTTCTGGTTGTCCACCCACCGCACGGTCTCGGGGCGCGCGAGGCCGCCGAGGTAGCGGTTGCTGAGCTCGGCGGCACGGCGCTTGAGCCCCGTGTCACTCGGGCGGCGGCGCTTCTCGGACCTCTCGAGCCGCTCGAGCATGGTGGTCACCCACTCACGCTCCTCCTTGGCGCTCAGGCGCGCCGGGATCATCACGATCACCCGGTCGTCCTCGCGGTAGGCCGACACCGTGCGACGTCGCTTGCGGCTGCGTCGCACCTCGACGATGGGCCCCTCCGGGTCAGGGGCTCGCGTGGGCATATCCGGAGGTTACTCGCCTGACCACTCCAGCAGGCGGTCCAAGCTCCACGTGTTCACGACGCGCTGCGGCGGGACGCCGAGCTCCTCCGCCCGCGCGCACCCGAAGTCGAGGAAGTCGAGCTGGCCGGGCGCATGCGCGTCACTGTCGATCGAGAAGAGGCACCCCGCCTCGAGCGCGAGGGCGACCAGGTCGTCCGGCGGGTCCGCCCGCTCCGGGCGTGCGTTGATCTCGACCGCGACGTTGTGCGCAGCGCATGCCTCGAACACCGCCTCGGCGTCGAACTCGCTCTGCGGGCGCGTGCCACGCCCACCCGTGATCAGCCGACCCGTGCAGTGCCCGAGCACGTTGGTGCGTGGATGTTCCACGGCCGCCACCATCCGCCTTGTCATCGCGGCGGAGTCCATGCGCAGCTTTGAGTGCACGGAGGCGACCACGACCTCGAGCCGCGCGAGCATGTCATCGGTCTGGTCGAGGCTCCCGTCCTCGAGGATGTCCACCTCGATCCCGGTCAGCATCCGCAGCTGTCCGGCAAGCTGGTCGTTGACCGCGGCGACGACGGCGAGCTGGCGTTCCAGGCGCTCGGTGGACAAGCCGTTGGCCACCTGCAGCCGCGGCGAGTGGTCGCTGAGGCAGACGTAGTCATGGCCGACCTCGACCGCGGTCATCGCCATCTCCTCGATCGGCGACCCACCGTCGGACCAGTCGGAGTGCATGTGCAGGTCACCGCGCAGAAGCGAGCGCATCTCCCGTCCGCCGTCGGCGAGCGGTCCGGCGGTCTCCTCGAGCTTCTGCAGGTACGACGGCGTCTGTCCGTCGAGGGCCTCCCGGACGACCTTCTCGGTGGATGCGCCGATGCCGGGGAGCTCGCGCAGCGTGCCGGCTGCTTTCCGGGCCTCCACCTCGTCAGGCGACAGCGGCAGCAGCGTCGCCGCCGCAGTGCGGAACGCCTTGACCTTGTAGGTCTCGGCACGGGTCCGCTCGAGCAGGAACGCGATTCGCCGGAGCACCGCGACCGGGTCTCCCGGCTGTTTTCCGTCCACAGTCTGGTTCTCCCCGTCTCTGCTGGTCAGACACCGGCGACGACGCTGCCTGGGCGTGTCCCCCACAGTCTTGTACACCGCCGGACCCGCCCGGTCCACAGACTGGCACGCAGAGTCCACACGTCGTCCACAGAGTTATCCACAGCCGTGGATACGTGACGTTGACCCTTCGCGCGCCTCCCACCTAGCGTGGGCGCCGAAGAGGCCCCCGGTGACCGTGGGCGGCGTTCGCAAGGGGAAGGCGAACGCCGTGCCGGCCCACCGGGGGTCTCTCCACGTCTGCCCCCGGTGGCCGTGGGCGGCGGCCACGGGACCAGGCTCTGCTAGCGCCCGATGAACTTCGCCGGCCGCCTCTGCTGCGCCGCCGCGATGCCTTCCTGGAGGTCCGCCGTGGCCAGCGTGATCGGCTGGGCGAGCGCCTCCCACTGGATCGCGGCCTCGAAGTCGGCGTGACCGCCGTCTCGCAGCGCGAGCGTTGTGTAGCGGCTCGGGATCGGCGCGGTCGAGGCGATCCCTGCCGCGACCTCGAGCACGTCGTCGAGGAAGGTCTCGTCCGGCATCACACGCGAGACCATTCCGAGCCGCAGCGACTCCTCCGCGTCGGCGATCCGGCCGGTCAGCAGCAGGTCGCGGGCATGTGCCTCGCCGACCACGTTCGGCAGCAGGTACGTCGCCGCCATGCCCGGGTGCATGCCGAGCTTCACGAACGGAGCACCGAGCTTGGCCGAGGAAGCGGCGTACCTCAGGTCGCAGGCCAGCGCCAGGCACAGGCCGGCTCCGATGGCGGCGCCGTTGACCGCCGCGATCGTCGGCACCTCGAGCATCCGGATGGAGAGCCAGGCCCGGTAGAAGGCGATCATCCGGGTGCGCAGGTAGTCCACCTCCGCCTCGGGCTCGCTGGCGATCCAGCTGGTGTTCCCGCCGGAGCAGAACGCGGACCCGGCCCCTGTGACGACGACCGCCCGCACCGACCGGTCGTCGGCGAGCTCGTCGACGGCGGTGACCCAGGAGGAGGTCATCTGGTCCGACATCGCGTTTCGCTGCTCGGGGTTGTCCAGGGTGAGCAGGACGACGCCGTCGGAGGGCCGGTCGATGCGCAGGTGGGGGGTCTCAGACATGCGGCGGAGACTATCCAACGTCGCGGCTGGCGCCCGACGTACCCGCACCGTGATGAGACAGGCCACAGCCGGCACCTGCAGCGGCGTCGTTCATGCGGCTTCGAACCGGGACGAAAGGGACATTTCATCCGATGGCTGAGCGTAAACACGCTCCGTCAAGCCTGCGCCTGCATGCATCCGGCACCCGCCTGACGTAGGGTGCGAGACGGCTACCGACAAATCGGTGCCCCGGCGGGTCCTGAGCGAGAGCCCCCGCCGCGACGACCAAGTACGACGATGAGCAAGGAGGCCGTCATGGCGGAGACCTGGAGCGGCGAGTTCTACTGCGTGAAGTGCAAGGAGAAGCGCCAGGCCGAGGGCGAAGTGAAGGTCAACGACAAGGGCACCCGGATGGCCAAGGCCGTCTGCCCGGTCTGCAGCACGAACCTGAACCGGATCCTCGGCAAGGCCTGAGCACTCACGCCACACGCTGACACCGACGGCGGGGTCTCCCACATGGGAGAACCCCGCCGTCGTGTTTGGCGCAGCCCCTCGGGCGGCCCCGAGACCATGGCGGCTGTGGACAACGCCCGACACGGCTGGACCGACTCGGGCACCCTCGATGGGTGCGAACCAAGACCACCGGCGCTGCCGCTCAGAACGTCTCGACACCGCCTGCGCGGCGGCTGGTGCTGCGGCCGGGCATCCACGTGCTGCGGCGCAGCGCTGACGAGCTCCAGGTCGGGCTCGACCCGAGCCGGGCGGTGGTCCTCCCCGACCGCCCTGAGGTACGCGCGTCGCTCGCGTTCCTGACCAGCCCGGCGTCGATCCCCGACGAGCAGGGGTACGACGTCCGCGCACTCCGCCTTCTCGCCGACGCCGGCCTCCTCGTCGACGCCGACGCCCTGCTCCCCCTCATCCCGACCGGCCCGCCGCGGGAGTCCCAGCGCGATGCTCGACACGACCCCGTTGCCGGCCGTGCCGATGTCGCGGCGCTGGCGGCGCACTCCGGCGAGCGCACGGCCGCCCTGCTCGACGCCCGCGCAACGGCGCGGATCGAGGTGATCACCTGCGGCAGCCGCGAGGCGTTGTCCGTGGCCTCCGAGCTGACCAGGCTCCTCGGCGCCGCCGGGGTCGGTCAGCGGGGTGTGAAGCGGGAGCAGGAGCCGACCGCCGGCCTGGTGCTCACCGTGGGCGAGCCACCTCGCGAACGGGCGGACGCCTTGATGCGGGCAGGGACACCCCACCTGTTCCTGCGCCTCTCCGAAGGCCACGCCGTCATCGGTCCCTTCGTCGTTCCCGGCGAGACCGCGTGCCTCCGGTGCGTCGACGCGCACCACACGGACGTGGACGCGGCCTGGCCGCTGCTCGTGACGCAGCAGGCCACCGCCGTGGCGCACGAGCGCGAGGACACCGTGCCCGAGCCGGTGGACTCGCTGCTGGCCACGCTGGCCTCCGCCTGGGCGGCCCGCGAGCTGGTCTCCTTCGCCGAGGGACGCCGGCCGGCGACGACATCGACCACGGTCCGTCTCGACCCGCACCTCACGGCTCTGGAGACCCACCGCTGGCCGCGTCACCCCGCTTGTGGGTGCACCTGGTCATGACCGCTTGCGGCGTCGCGCGACAATGGAGACATGACGGAACTGCCTCGCAAGGCCGCCGCACGCACGGCCCGCCTCGCCGCACTCCCGCTCGGCTTCGCTGGGCGGACGGCGATCGGCGTCGGCAAGCGACTGGGCGGCGCGCCTGCCGAGGCTGTGATGACGGAGGTGCAGCAGCGGACCGCCGAGCAGCTGTTCCGCACGCTCGGGGACCTCAAGGGCGGGGCGATGAAGATGGGGCAGGCCCTGTCGATCCTCGAGTCGGCACTCCCGGAGGAGATCGCCGCGCCCTACCGAGCGCACCTGACGCGGCTCCAGGACTCCGCTCCCCCGATGGCGGCCGGCACCGTGCACGACGTGCTCAGCCGGGAGCTCGGCGCCTCCTGGCGCAAGCAGCTGGTCGAGTTCGACGACAACCCGGCCGCGGCCGCGTCCATCGGTCAGGTCCACCGCGGACGCTGGCACGACGGCCGGGAGGTGGCGGTCAAGGTGCAGTACCCCGGCGCCGAGGCCGCGCTCACCTCTGACCTGAGGCAGCTCGGCCGGCTCGCCCGGACCTTCGGCTCGGTCGTCCCGGGGGTCGACATCAAGCCGCTCGTCGAGGAGCTGCAGGCCCGCGTGGTCGAGGAGCTCGACTACCTGCTCGAGGCCGACGCCCAACGTCGGTTCGCCGCCGAGTTCGAGGACGACCCCCAGTTCCTCATCCCCCATGTGGTCGACGCGAGCAGTCGCGTGCTGGTCTCGGAGTGGCTGGAGAGCCCCTCCTCCCTGGCCCGGATGATCGCCGAGGGCACCCAGGAGGAGCGCGACCACTACGGAGAGCTGTACGTCCGGTTCCTGTTCTCCGGACCGGCCCGGACGGGGATGCTCCACGCGGACCCCCACCCGGGCAACTTCCGGATCCTGCCGACCGCCGACGGCGGGCTCGGCCGGCTGGGCGTACTCGACTTCGGCGCCGTGGCGAGGCTGCCCGAGCGGGGTCTCCCCCGGGCGATCGGCACGCTGATGCGGATCGCCCTGAACGACGACTACGTCGAGGTGGTCGACCAGCTACGCGCCGAAGGCTTCATCAAGCCACGCATCAACGTCGACCCCGGCGAGCTCCGCGACTACCTGGCTCCGTTCATCGAGCCGGCCCGCGAGGAGACCTTCCGGTTCTCACGCCGGTGGATGCGGGAGCAGTTCACCCGCCTCAACGACCCGAAGGAGCCGGCGTACACGCTCACGCTGAAGCTGAACCTCCCCCCGTCGTACCTGCTGATCCACAGGGTGTGGCTGGGCGGGATCGGTGTGATGTGCCAGCTCGAGGCGGAGACGCCGTTCCGTCGACTGCTCGAGGAGTCGCTGCCGGGCTTCGCCGAGGAGTAGGCGCAGCGGGGCCCGCCATCGGCTACCACCACTCGCTGTCGAGCTTGCTCTCGATCGCCCGGAGGTTCTCTCGGGAGCAGGTCTCGCAGAAGTACCGGCTGCGGCCGTTCTCCGTCGCGGTCGTCCAGGTCAACGGCGGTTGGTCGCCGGGCGCCGTGGCGCCACAGAAGTCACAGGTGACAGGCACGGGCCCCAGCCTACGCACGAAGACGCCGGACTCCCGGCAGCCGTCGGTGGCTGCCGGGAGTCCGGCGTTCATGCCCCTGGCAGGGCGTCTCACCTGCTCACAGGGAGCGGGCGAGTGCGAGGCGTGCCTGCTGCGCCGCCCGCTCGGCACGGCGCGAGAGCCGCCGCGCGCGAGCTATCTGGTGTCCCAGCCGCAGGTCCTGCGCCTCTCCGAGGCGCGAGGCTATCTGTGCACGGGCGAGATCTTCGTTGAGCAAGTTCATCTTGGTGCTCCGATTCGCGATGTTGTCCATGGTTGTCAGTTGTCGCTTTCTTGGGTCGGTGCCTGGCTGGCTGTGAGCAGTTGCGGTGGTGCGGGTGCGTTCTGCTCTACAGCGAGCGCGAGAGCACGAGTCGGGCCTGCGTGGCTGCGCGCTCGGCCCGACGGGCCTTCCGCTTCGCCAGCAGGAGCTGCTGGCCGCGCCGCAGGTGACGCGCCTCGTCCAGGCGGTCGGACATGTGTGCCCGAGCAAGCTCCTCGTGGAAGTAGTACATGGTGAGACTCCGTTGTCTGCTGGTTGTTCTCTCTGGGTTTGTCGCTTGGCGCTTCGGTGGTGCGGGTCGTGCTCGGCGGCCTAGGCGGCCACCTCGTTCTTGCGGGGCCGACCCCGTGGGCGCTTCCGGGGGATCACCGCTCCTTGCAGGAACAGCTCGCCACCCCAGACCCCCCAGGGCTCCCTCCGGTCGAGGGCGCCGGCGAGGCACTCGGTGCGGACCGGACAACCAAGGCAAAGTGCCTTGGCGGTCTCCACGTCGGCGGGGCTCTCGGCGAAGAACAGCTCGGCGTTCCCTCTACGGCAGGGAAGCTGCTCCTCGTCGACCCTGGCCTGTGGGTCGAGGACGCTGATACTCATCTGTCACCTCCTTGTGACTGTCGCTGGGTCGTGCGAGAAACAAAAAGACCGCGGATCCCGGGTTTCGGGTTCCGCGGCCTGGAGGCTGCCGATGTAGATCGCAATCTAGATCGGTGGACTCCAGGCGGAGGTACCCGGGAAGGCGCCCTCGAGGACGACGACATCGGTGATGCGCGTGTAGACGCACACCTGTGCCACGTCCGCGGAACGACGCTTGCCAGCGGCAGCTGCGTGGGCCGACACTCCACCCATGGCCGGGAGGGTGCGCACAGCAGCAGCGGAGACGGCGTCAGGCCAGGAAATGGGCATGGTGAAGCCGGCCTGCTGGCTGGTCTGGATGTTGGTCATCACTGTGAGCACCTCCTTCGATGCGTAGGGCGCCGGCTTTGTCAGAGCCGTTGTCGCGCGGTTGTCGTGCGGTGAGAGAAAGTTAGCGCCCCAGGGCTGTAAGCGGCAAACGATTTAGTGGGTATTTCCCGAAAATGTTGCGGCCGCATCAACACGATGGCCCGGACGGGCTACGCGGAGCCACCCAGGTCGGCAGAAGTGTGTCCGTCCGAGACCAGCTCGAGTACGTCGGGCCCGTACTTGTCGATCTTGGCCGGACCCACGCCGCTGATCCGCAGCAGGGCTGACGTGTCCGTCGGTCGCACCTCCGCGATCGCCTGCAGGGTGAGATCGGTGAACACGACGTACGCCGGCACCTTCTCCTCAGAGGCCCGGGCGACCCGCCACGCCCGCAGTCGCTCGAAGAGCTCCTCGTCGTAGGTCGCCGGGCAGTCCTCGCAGCGACCCACCTTGCGCTCGGCGGTCGTGCCGAGCGGCGCGTTGCAGACCCTGCAGTGCGCCACTCCGCGCTTGGCGCGGGTGCGGGACGCTCGCTCCTCGCTCGCCCTGTCGGAGCGGCTCTGGGGACGCAGACCCGTCAGGAAGCGCGACGGCTTGCGTGAGGCCCGTCCTCCGGGCGAGCGTGCCAGAGACCAGGAGACCGAGAGCCGGACCCGCGCGCGGGTCATGCCCACGTAGAGCAGCCGGCGCTCCTCCTCGACGGCGGCCGGCCCCTCGGCATAGATGATCGGCATCGTGCCCTCGTGCATGCCGACGAGGAAGACCGCGTCCCACTCGAGACCCTTGGCTGCGTGGAGGGTCGCCAGGGTCACCCCCTGCGCGACGGGGGCGTGCTGCTCGGCGGCGCGGCGGTCGAGCTCGTCGACGAACGCCCCGAGCCCAGCCTCCTCGTGGGTGGCGGCGAACTCCTCTGCCTGCGAGACGATCGCCTGGAGGGACTCCCACCGGTCGCGGACGTTTCCCCGCCCGGTCGGTGCCTTCTCCGTCCACTCCATGCCGGCGAGGACGGCCTTGACGTCGGCGACGACACCGTCACCTGAGCCGCCGCTGCCCCGGGCGTTGCCGCGCAGCAAGGTGACTGCCTTGCGTACCTCGGGCCGCTCGAAGAAGCGCGCCGCACCGCGGACGACGTAGGGGATGCCCCGGGCTGCCAGCGCCTCCTCGAACGCCTCCGACTGGGCGTTGATCCGGAACAGCACGGCGACCTCGCGCATCGGCGTGCCCGCTCGCTTGAGCTCCAGGATCTGCGCGGCGACCGACTCGGCCTCGGCGACCTCATCGGCGTGCTCGGAGAAGGCGACCTCGACACCGGTGTCCTGCTGGGACCGCAGCGAGACCCCGGCCGAGGAGGTCCCGGCGAGGAGCTGGTTCGCCGCGGTGACGACCTGCGGCGTGGACCGGTAGTTGCGGACGAGCTCGAGGGCGGTCGTGCCGGGATGGCGCCTCGGGAAGTCCGTCAGGTAGGTGGCGCTCGCACCGGCGAAGGAGTAGATCGTCTGCGCCGGGTCGCCCACGACGCACAGGTCGTTGCGGCCGCCGAGCCACAGGTCGAGCAGTGCCGCCTGGATCGGGCTGACGTCCTGGAACTCGTCGACCACGAACCAGCGGTACTGCCTACGCACCTCGGCCGCGACGCGTTCGTCCTCGGCGAGGAGGGCGGCGGCGCAGAGCAGGACGTCCTCCATGTCCATCCGGCCCTGGTCGCGCTTGACCTCCTCGTACGTGGCGAAGACCCGGGCTACCGAGGCGGGGTCCTGGCCGCTCACGGTGCGTCCGCGTGCCTGAGCCACCCGCGCGTAGTCGTCGGGACGCACGTTGCTGACCTTGGCCCACTCCACCTCGGAGGCGAGGTCGCGGAGGGTGGCCTGGTCGGTCTCGAGGCGGTTGCGCCGGACGGCGTTCCCGAGGAGGGGCAGCTTGGACTCGGTGAGCACGGGCAGCTCCCCGCCGTACACCCGGGGCCAGAAGTAGCGCGCCTGCCGCAGGGCGGCGGAGTGGAAGGTGCGCGCCTGGACACCGCCGGCGCCGAGGTCTCTCAGACGGGTGCGCATCTCGCCGGCGGCGCGGGTGGTGAAGGTCACCGCGAGGACCTCGGTGGGGTTGTAGACCCCGGTAGCGACGCCGTACGCGATCCGGTGGGTGATCGCGCGGGTCTTGCCGGTGCCGGCGCCCGCGAGCACCCTGACCGGGCCGCGAAGGGCGACAGCCACCTCCCGCTGCTCGGGATCGAGGGCTTCGAGCAGGCGGTCGGCCGAGCCTGCAGGGAACCCACCGGACGAGCCCAGGGCCATCACGCGGAACAAACTCCTCGGAACATGTGTTGTGCAAGGAAGAGCCGTGCAGTGTCACGGCTTGCTGTGTGCCCGGGTGGGTACAAGAACCGCCGGTCACGCCAGACCAACCAGGGTAGACGTCGGAAGGGACAGTTCATGCCTGCCAGCTCAGCGGCCATCTCGGGAGCCGCCGTCACGATGTACTCGACGAAGTGGTGCGGCTACTGCTTCAGGCTGCGTAAGCAGCTCGACCGCGAGGGCATCGAGTACGACGTCGTCGACATCGAGCAGGTCCCGGACGCGGCGTTCGTCGTGGAGCAGGTCAACAACGGCAACCAGACCGTGCCGACGATGATCTACCGCGACGGCACCGCCCAGACGAACCCGTCGCTCAAGGACGTGAAGGCCAAGCTCGCCGCCCTCAACTGATCCGATCACCAGTGCCCCGGGAGCGGCCCGCCGTACCAGGTCTCGACGAGGGTGCGCGAGATCGAGATCCCTCCGGGTAGCAGGAGCGTGCCCGCCTCCGCCTCGGCGCGCATCTGCTCTCGGGTGAACCAACGCGCTTCGCTGATCTCCTCCTCGTCCACCTCGATCTCGGTGGTCAAGGCGGTGGCGAAGAAGCCGACCATCAGGCTCGCCGGGAACGGCCAGGGCTGGTTTCCCAGGTAGCTGACCTCACCGACCTCCACACCGACCTCCTCGGCCACCTCGCGCCGGACGGCGTCCTCGAGGGACTCCCCGGGGTCCACGAACCCGGCGAGGGTGGAGTAGCGCCCCTCGGGCCACCGTGGCTGCCGGCCCAGCAGGGCCCGGTCCTCGGCATCGGTGACCAGCATGATCACCGCCGGGTCCGTGCGCGGGAAGTGCTGCCGGCCGCACCCGGAGCAGGTGAGCACGTGCCCGGCCGCCGCCACCGTCAGGGGGCTGCCGCACCGCGGGCAGAAACGGTGTGCCCGATGCCACTCGGCGAGCGCCACCGCGTGGACGAGCAGGCTCGCCTCCGCCTGGGACAGGCTGGGCCCCGCGAGTCGCAGGTCGGCCCAGCTGTCGTCGAGAGGCGCGTCCAGCAGCACCGCGAAGTGCGCAACCCCGCCCTGCTCGCCCAGGAAGAGCCGCTGCCCGTCCGGCGCGTCACGGGGTGTCGTCCAGGCCGGCGACGTGCCGCCCCTCGACATCGGGAACCTTCCCTTCGCGATCGGAAGCACCCGTGTCGCAGGGTCGGCCCACGTCTCGGCGAGCCACGCGTCGTCCGTGCGCCGCCGGCCGACCCGGTCGTGGGCGCGCACGGAGAGCGCGATCTGGGGGGCGGATGAGCCGTCGTTGTCCTGAGACGTCACGACTGCGACTCTATGCCGCGCCCGACTGGACTGGACCGGCGGCGCCTAGGATCCGACACCATGAGCACCCACATCTCGGCAGCGCCCGGCCAAGTGGCCCCCCACGTCCTGATGCCCGGCGACCCGCTACGCGCGCGTTGGATCGCAGAGACGTTCCTCGAGGATGCCGAGTGCTACTCACAGGTGCGGGGCATGCTCGGCTACACCGGGACCTTCCGGGGTCAGCGCGTCTCGGTGCAGGGCTCGGGCATGGGGCTACCCTCCCTGTCGATCTACGCACACGAGCTGTTCGCGGAGTACGAGGTCCAGACGATCATCCGGGTCGGCTCCTGCGGTGCCCTCAGCCGGGAGCTGCGGCTGCGCGACATCGTGCTGGCGTCGGGGGCCTGCACCGACTCGTCGATGAACCGGATCCGGTTCGAGGGGCTCGACTACGCACCCGTCGCGGACTTCGGTCTGCTGCGGGCGGCCTACGACGCAGCCGCGGCGAAGGACCTGCCCGTGCGCACGAAGGTCGGCCTGATCCTCTCCAGCGACTCCTTCTACAGCGCACGCCCGGAGCTCACCAGCCGCATGGCGGACTACGGCGTGCTGGCCGTCGAGATGGAGGCGAGCGCGTTGTACACACTGGCCGCCATGTTCGGCCGCCGTGCTCTCACCGCATGCACCGTCTCCGACCACATCCTCACCGGCGAGGAGACGACCTCGATCGAGCGCGAGCAGACCTTCGGGCACATGGTCGAGATCGCCCTGGAGGCCATGCTCGCACCCCCTCTGTGAACCCTCACCCCAGCGGCGTCAGGACTCCCCGGCGATGACCGCCTCGAGCTCCTCGCGTCCTGGCAGGTCGACGTGCTCGACCAGCGCGCCGGTGCGCACGTAGTAGAACGCTGCCTCGACCTGCTCCACCGGCACTCCCATGAGCTCGGCCCACGCGAGCCGGTAGATGGCGAGCTGAAGCGGGTCGGCGGTCTGCTGCTGGTTGGTCTTCCAGTCCACGACGAGGAACCCGGTCGGTGTCTCGTAGACCGCGTCGATCCGGCCCCGGACCACCTGTCCCGCGAGCACGAGTGCGAACGGCGGCTCCACCGCGAACGGCACTCGGTCGCCGAACTGCCCGCTGGTGAACTGGTCCACGAGCTCCTTCAGCTCGCGCTCGTCCTCGATCCCCTCGTCGGCGCGTCCTGGGACCTCGTCGAGGCCGACGAGCTGCTGCTGGCCGAACCGTGCCTCCACCCAGGCGTGGAACCGGGTGCCGAACCGAGCGGCCGGAGACGGCCGGCGTGGCATCGGCCGCGCCAGGTCCGCGGCGAGCGCCTCCGGGTCGTCGCGCAGCCGCGCCAGGGACGTCGCCGACAGGCTGGAGGGCAGGGGCACCTCCAGCACGTCGGAGCGGCCTGCCCTGGCCTCCTCGAGCAGCCGCTCGAGCTCGTCGTCCCACTCGGCCGCCCGGGCTGCCTCGGCCGGGGTGAGGTCTGCGCCGGCCACCCCAGTAGCGGCGCGGTCGGCATCAGCCGTCTCCGCGACGGCCAGATCCGCGATCGCAGCGCGGACCAACGCCGCCGCCTCGGCCCGGCGGGAGACCTCGGCAGTGTGCGCCTCGACCGGCCAGGGCCGGCTGTCCACCTGCGCCCGGAGCGGGTTCGGCTCGCCCTTCTCCGGCTTGTCCAGCCATGGCTCGAAGGACTCGCCCCAGGCGGCGAGCTTCTCCCGGACGACCTGCTGGTACGTCGAAGGACCCAACGGCTTCTGCCGCGTCGATGTCCAGCAGTAGGACGACACGGCCAGCAGGTGACGGGCGCGGGTGAAGGCGACGTAGCCCAGGCGCAGCTCCTCCTCGAGCTCGTGGGCCTTGCACAGGCCCGCGAACTCCTTGAGCTCGTCGCAGGAGTAGCCCCTCAGCACCGGCAGGTCACGGGCATCGCCCCGTAGTGGGTACGGCAGCACACCAGGGCCGGCGGTCCACTTGGTGCGGGTGCGGGAGGTCGGGAACTTCTCGTCCGCGACTCCCACGAGGAAGACGGCGTCCCACTCGAGGCCCTTCGCCCGGTGCACGGTGAGGAGCTTGACGGAGTCGGCCTCGGTCGGGGTAGCGACGTCGAGGCCCGCGCCGTACTCGTCCTCGGCCTGCAGGTAGGCCAGGAGCGCAGGCAGCGTGACGTCGCCGTCGATCGCCTGGAAGTCCGACACCGCCTTGACGAACAGGTCGAGGTTGTCGCGTCGGGCGTGCGCGGCAGGGCTGACCGAGGAGGCCAGCTCTACGTCGATGCCGGTGGTGTCGATGATCCGACGCACCAGGTCCAGCAGGGGCTCACCGGCGTAGGCCCGAAGGTCTCGCAGCTCCTTGGACAGCAGCTCGAAGCGCTCGAGTGCCTCGGTGGAGTACGCCTGGTCGCCCGGGTCGTCCAAGGCGTCGCTGAGTGAGACCACCTCCGTGGGGTCGGCGCCCTGGACAGCCTCCGCCAGCTCCTCGTCGACACTGCGCAGGGTGTCGCGCGACGTCGGCCCGGCGGCGCCCGCGAGCCGGCGAGCCCGGCGGCCGAGCAGCGCGAGGTCGCGGGCTCCGACCGCCCAGCGCGGGCCGGTCAGCAGGGTGAGGAGCTCGGCGTTGGCGGTGAGGTCGTGAAGCAGGGTCAGCGTCGCCACCACCTCCGCGACCTCGGGCAGCCGGAGCAGTCCCTGGAGACCCACGATCTCCACCGGGATCTCCGCCTCGGTCAGGGCGTCGAACACGTCAGCGGCGTGGGCGTTGTCGCGGGTGAGGACACCGATCTCCGACCACGCGGCGGGCTCGGCCATCTCGGCATGGGCCTGCTTGACCTGGTCGGTGAGCCAGGCCAGCTCCTCGCCGTAGGTCTCCAGGACGGCGCTGCGGACGGTCCCCGGAGCAGCGGCCGGCTTCGCCTCGAGCGGAAGCACCTGGGGCATGCGGGAGTACAGCGGGGCGGCGAGCTCGTTGGCGAGCTCGAGGATCCGCGCGTCGGAGCGTCGGTTGACCGTCAACGAGAAGGTGTCGACCTCGACGGAGCCGTCGGCTGTGGGGAAGTCGCGGCCGAACCCGAGGATGTTCGAGACGGAGGCTCCGCGCCAGCCGTAGATGGCCTGGTTCGGGTCGCCCACCGCGGTCACGGCGTGCCCACGCCCCGCAGCGGGCGAGTCCCCCGAGAAGAGCCGGCTGAGCATCGTGGCCTGGGCGACCGAGGTGTCCTGGTACTCGTCGAGCAGCACGATGCGGTACTTGGCCCGCTCGGCCTCTCCGACCTCGGGCTGCTCGACAGCGAGCCGGGCGCCGAGCGCGATCTGGTCCGAGAAGTCCATCAGGCCCAGATGCGCCTTCAGACGGCGATAGGCCCCGACCAGGCCGAGCAGCTCCTCGCGCCGGTCGAAGGCGCTGAGCACCTTGTCGACCTCGCCGATCTTCGTCTTGAGCGACTCGGCGGCCTTGGCGGCCTCGACATGGGGCCGTTGTTGCGCGTGGAAGGCACGGACGTCGTCGGGGGCGAGCAGGTGCTCGGCCATCGCCCCGTCGAGGGCGAGGACGTAGTTGATGACGGTCGGCGGGTGGTCGCTGAGCAGCTCCACGCGGCCGTCGTACCTCGCGATCGCGCGGGCAGCGAGCTGGTAGCGCGACGCGTCGGCGATGACCCGCGTGTCGGGCTCGTGACCGATGCGCAGGCCGTGCTCGGTGAGCAGCGCGGCGGCGTAGGCGTTGTACGTCGCCACCGTCGGCTCCTCGGGCTCGTCGCCCGCGTCGTCGTCGCGCTCGTCGGAGACGACCCGCTGCCGCAGGCCCGGGGCGGGGAGGATGCCGGCCGCCCGCAGACCCGAGCGGATCCTGCTGGCGAGCTCGTTGGCCGCCTTCGTCGTGAAGGTCAGCCCGAGGATCTCCTCGGGGCGCACCTGACCTGTGGCGACGAGCCACACCACGCGGGCTGCCATCACGGTGGTCTTGCCCGACCCTGCGCCGGCGATGACGACGTGCGGCTCGAGCGGCGCGGTGACCACGGCGAACTGCTGGTCGCTGAAGGTGAAGTCCTCCTGCATGAGCACCCGCAGCTGCTCGGGGGTCTCCACCGTCCGCGGCTCGAACAGGCGGCTCATGAGAGCACCGTCCCGGCGCCCTTGACCGGGCAGATCGCATGGAACGAGCAGTGGTCACAGTGACTCCCGGCCCGGGCCGGGAACTCCTCGCCGCGCACCACGCGCACCGCCTCCATCAGCTGTTTCTCGACGGGTAGGTGACCGTCGGCGTCGGGCTCCTGCGGCGCCTGCTGCTGCACCTTGGCGCCGCCCTTGACCTCACGGCGCAGCTGGATCAGCTCGGCGCCTCCTGCGCGCACAGGTCCACCCGTGGACTCCGGGTGACCGGCCAGCAGCTCGTCGACGGCGCCGTGGTCGACGGCGTACTGGTAGAGCCCGAGCTGCGCGTTGGTCGGCAGGTCCTTGTCAGGCGGTGGGTACTTCGAGGTCTTGAGGTCGATCACCACGACCCGGCCGTCCTCGTCGAGCTCGAGACGGTCGGCGTACCCGTTCAGGCGCACCTGCGAGCCGTCGGGCAGGGTCACCTCCGCGCTCAGGTGCTGCTCGGTGGCGACAACCGTGCGCGCACCGGGTCGGGAGTGCCAGGCGACGAACCGGGCGAGTGCGGCCCGCACCTCCTCCCGCTCACGTGAGCGCGACCAAGGCGTCCGGAAGCTGATCTGGCTCCAGACGCGGTCGACGTAGGACATCAGGTCGTCTGTGTCGGCCAGCTCGCCCTTGCCCATGCGGTCGGCGAGGGCGTGCACGACCAGCCCGAAGCCCTGCGCGGCGGTCGACGGGCTCACTCCCCCGGCCTCTCGCTCGAGGAACCACTTGGCCGGACAGGCCAGGATCGACTCGAGAGCGCTCGCGGAGAGGAGCACGGGCTCGTCGGCGCTGCGGATGGGCTCCGTGGCGAGACTGCGACCGCGGGTGCCCCACCACTGGGCGGGATCGGCCAGCGGCACCAGCGGCCGACCGTTCGCGGTGGCCGCCGCGAGTCGGGCCAGTCGGCTCGCGGCCGCGCGACGCAGGGCGGCCGACAGCTCGGGGTCGGACGCGGTGCGCCGAAGCTCGGCCACCAGGCCGGCGAGGGACAACGGACGAGACGGCCTTCCCCGGACGCTCAGCGGCTCGACCGTGAGCTCGTCGAGGAAGCGGGAGGGCTGGTCGCCGTCCTCCTCAGGCGATTGCACCGCCGTGACCAGGAGCCGCTCGCTCGCACGGGTGCACGCGACGTAGAAGAGCCGCCGCTCCTCCGCGAGCAGCGTCGCCCTGGTGGTGGGCGGCAGCATCGCGTCGGTGCCGATCCGGTCGGCCTGCAACAGCGTGCTACGCCTGCGGAGGTCCGGCCACCCACCCTCCTGGACCTGCGCGACCACCACGAACCGCCACTCGAGCCCCTTCGAGCGGTGCGCGGTGAGCAGGCGCACGGCGTCGCCGCGGACTCCCTGCTCGGCAAGGGTGTCGGCAGGGATCTGCTGGGCGGTCAGCGTGGCGAGGAAGTTCACGACACTGGTGTGGCCGCGCTGCTCCTCGGTGCGAGCGGCGACGTCGAACAGGGCGCAGATCGCGTCGAGGTCACGGTGGGCCATCCGCGCGGCACCCCCGCCCTCGTCGACCATTGCTCTCAGCCGGACCGGCCAGCGCGTGCCACTCCACAGGGTCCAGAGCACCTCCTCGGCGGTGGCACCGTCGTCGAGCTCTGCCCGGGCCTGTCGGAGCAGCCCGGCGTACTTGGCCACCTTGGCCGCGGGCCACCCCGGAACCCCGGCAAGCACCTCGGGACGCAGCAGCGCCTCACGGAGCAGCTCAGGCGACGGCCGAGAACCACGGTCGTCCGCCGCGGCGGACGCCTTCTCGCGGGTCCGGAGAACGCGCGCGAGCGCCCGTACCTCGGTGGCGTCGAGGCCCGCGAGCGGCGAGGCGAGCAGGCCGTCGACCCGGTCGGTGCCGATGTAGTCGGGATCGTGGTAGTCGGTGTTGTGGAGGTTGACCACCACGCGCAAGGCGTCGAGGAGCACCCCGACCGCGGGCTCGCGGACGAGTGGCGTGTCGTCACTGGCCACCTCCACCGGGACACCCGCCGCCGAGAGGCTGCGACGCAACGACGGGAGCGAGCTGCGCCCGGACCGGACGAGCACCGCCATCTGCGACCACGGGATCCCGTCCTCCAGATGGGCACGGCGAAGCAGGTCGGCCACGTGCTCGGTCTCGGCCCGCTGGGTGTCGAAGGTGCGGACCTCGACGCGGCCCGGCCCGAACGGGGTCTCGCTCGGCTCAGG
The DNA here is from genome assembly GCA_963700955.1 of uncultured Actinomycetota bacterium. GTDB lineage: Bacteria > Actinomycetota > Actinomycetes > Propionibacteriales > Nocardioidaceae > Nocardioides_C. The sequence continues at coordinate 24,566 of CAVOZH010000009.1, forward strand.
GTTGCGGAAGGCCTGGAACAGCTCGCCGTCGATCGCCCCCCTGGTGGGGATCGCGCCGGCCACCGAGCGGGACGCCTCGAGCAGGACCGGCCCGAACCGCCGGGTCACCCGGAGCGCCACCGTCGTGGCACGACGGCCCTCACGCGTGCGGAACTGCTCCGGAAAGTCGAGGATGCCGCGGACCTCCGCTCCCCGGAAGGCGTAGATCGACTGGTCGGGGTCGCCGACCACGACCAGGTTCCGGCCGTCGCCGGCAAGGGCCCGGAGCAGTCGGACCTGGGCCGGGTCGGTGTCCTGGTACTCGTCGACGAAGACCCAGGAGTACTGACGGCGAAGCCGCTCGCGGACCTCCGGCGACTCGGCGAACGCGACCGCACGGGTGACGAGCTCGGGGTAGTCGACCGCGCTCTGGCTGTCGAGGACGTCGAGGTACTGCCCCATGAACCAGCCGGCCGCCATCCACGCGGGCTGGTCCTCTGCCTTGCCGAGGGTGACGAGGTCTTCGGGCTCGAGCCCCTTCTCGCGGGCCCGGGCGAGGACGGTCTGCACCTCACGGGCGAAACCACGGGTTCCCACGGCCCGCTGCAGCCCGGGTGGCCAGCGCACCGACTCGGGCTCGTTGGTCAGCAGGCGCTGGAGCTCGACGTCCTGCTCCGGGGCGCTGAGGAGTCGGAGCGGCTCGTCGTAGAGCCCCTTGGGACCGTAGGCGCGCACCAGTCCATAGGCGAAGGAGTGGAAGGTGGAGCTCAGCGTGGTCGACATCGTCCGGCCGATCCGGGCGGTGACCCGGTCGCGCAGCTGTTCCGCGGCCTTGCGGCTGAAGGTGAGTGCGAGGACGGAGTCGGGGGCGACGCCACGGTGCTCGATCCGGTCGACGATCGCCTCCACCAAGGTGGTGGTCTTCCCCGTGCCGGGACCCGCCAGCACCAGCAGGGGACCTGCCTGGTGGTCCACCACCGACTGCTGGAACGAGTCCAGCTCGGGCGCGGCGGTGCGCCCGGAAGCGGGATGAACCAGGCGGTACGACGTCATGGGTCCAATCCCATCAGAAGGGACCGACAGGACTTTCGTCCCCATCCTCCGGCCACCATTGCGCGGAGGCGATGTCGACCCGCTCGGACGACCGGAGCGGAGTGCCCTCCTCCCGGTGGTGGGCCAGCGCCTCGCCGGCGTGGCACAGCGGCAGCCCGCCGTCCGCACGAACTACGCGCCACCACGGCACGGCCGCTCCCTCGAGCGACATCACGCGGCCAACCTGTCGAGGACCGCCCACCCCGACGACCTCGGCGATGGCTCCGTAGCTCATCACCCGACCCGGCGGGATCTGCTCGACGACGGCGAGCACCCGTTCGACGTACTCCTCACGGTCCACGGCGCACACGCTAACCGGCACTGGTCACAGGATCGGACGGAACTCCTCCGTACCGCGCACCAGGCGCAGGCCCGGCAACCCGGAGTGACGCTGCGCGAACGCGAGCTCGTGGCGGAGGTCGCCGACACCGTTGGAGCCGGCCAGCGGCGAGAGTGAGAGCGTCGACAAGGTGCCCAGCGCATTGCCGTCGGCGTCGAGGAAACCGCTGCCGGAGTCCCCTGGCACCCCGGGAGAGAGCGTGTAGACCGAGTGGGTCCACCCGGCACCCATCGTGCCGAGACTCGAGCCCTGCTTGGGCGAGAGCGTCTCGACGCCGCTGCGCAGGATGGAGTTCCCGTAGGAGTAGACGGTCTCCCCCAAGGTCGTGCCACCGCGGTGGAGGCCCACCGGCCCTCCCCAGAACGGCACGCTCGGGTTCACCTTGCCGACGGACGCCCGCTCGACCCGCACCAGGGCGAGGTCGTTGTAGGCGCACGCGTTCTTGTTCCTGACGCCGAGCCGGCGCATGGTCTGCCACGAGCTGTAGGCCAGTCGACCGAACCCCACGGTCGTCCCGTCACCCACCTCCGAACCGCCGTCCGCGAAGCGCACCCGCGTGCGGAGCGGGAGAGAGGCTGCGGCACAGCCGTCGGTGTCGGTGGCGGCGCCAGTGCCGGCGCAGTGGGCGGCGTAGCCGAGGTAGACCCGGCCACGACGGTCCTTGAAGACGAAGTTGCCGGTGCACTGGGCGCCCTTGGTGTACATCTGCACGCCCGGGTGGATCTTCGCCCGGCCCGCAGGCGCCCAGCGCGTGGTCGCCTGCGCGGGGGCGGCCAGGGCCGGTACGACGGTCAGCAGCCCGACGAGAGCCACGACCAGCGGCAGCGTCGTGAGGCGTCGAGGGTTGGGGTGTCGGGCGGTGCTCACGGGGTCTCCTCCGGTGAATGGGGAAAGGGCCCGCCCCGAGAGGAGCGGGCCCTGCCCGGTCTACAGCTGAACTCGCGTCAGAGGAGCGGCGAGAACGGCTCGGTCCCGGGCACGAGCGCGAGACCCGAGATGCCGGAGTTGGCCTTCGCGAACTCGAGCTCGTGGTTCAGGTCGCCCACGCCGTTGGAGCCGGCGAGCGGCGCGATGGCCAGCGTGGAGAGCACACCGAGCGCGTTGCCGTCCGCGTCGAGGAACGCGCTCCCGGAGTCACCCGGAACGCCCGGGCTGACGGTGTACACGGGGTGGGTCCACCCGTCCGCGCTGGTGCCGAGGCTGGTGCCCTGCTTGGGCGAGAGCTGCTCGACACCACCGCGGAGGCTGGAGTTGCCGTAGGAGTAGACGGTGTCGCCGGCGGGCGCACCGGCGGTGTTGATGCCCACCGGGCCGCCCCAGAACGGGATGGAGGGGTTCACGTCGCCGACGTAGGCCGGGTCGACCTTCACGAGGGCGAGGTCGTTGTAGTCACAGGTGTTGGCGTCGGTCGTACCCGCCTTCTGCATGGCCAGCCAGCTGCTGTAGACGAGCGTGCCGGTGCCGACCTTCTCCCCTGCGGTGACCAGGCTGCCGCCCTGGACGAAGTCGACCTTCGTGCCGAGCGGGAGGGAGCCGGAGTCACAGCCGTTGGTGTCCGTGGCCGCGCCCGTGCCTGCGCAGTGGGCCGCGTAGCCGACGTACACGTTGCCGGCGCCGTCGGTGTAGACGAAGTTGCCGGTGCACTGTGCACCGTCGGTGTACATCTGGATACCGGGGTGGATCTTGGCGGTGTCGGCGGGGGCCCAGGCGGCCGCGGTCGCTACGTTCTTCTTGGCGACCTTCGCCTCCGCGGGTGCCGTCGCGGCGGTCACCGCGGCGGTGGCGAGGATGGCGCTGGCGAGGGTGGCTACAGCGGCACGAGTCCGGAAGACCATCTAGGAGTGCTCCTTCCCGAGAGCATCAGGCGTTGTGACATGCACAACGACGATGCCCCCGGGAAGGTCACGACAGGTGTCAGTAGGACGGCTGGGAGGGGTCGATCTGGTTAACCCACGCCACCACGCCGCCGCCGACATGGATCGCGTCGCTGAACCCGGCGCCCTTGACCACCGCGAGCGCCTCGGCGGAGCGGACCCCGGACTTGCAGTGGAGCACGATCTGCTTGTCCTGGGGCAGCTGCTCGATGGCGGTGCCGTTGAGGAAGTCCCCCTTGGGGATCAGCACCGAGCCGGGGATCCGGTTGATCTCGTACTCGTTGGGCTCGCGGACGTCGACGAGGACGAAGTCGCGCTCGCCGTTCTCGCGCTCCTTGAGCATGGTCTCGAGCGTGGCGACCGAGATCGTGGAGTCCGCTGCGGCGTCGGCGGCGGCGTCGCTGATCGCACCGCAGAACGCGTCGTAGTCGATGAGCTCCGTGACGGTCGGGTTCTCCCCGCAGATCGCGCAGTTGGGGTCCTTGCGGACCTTGATCTTGCGGTACTCCATCTCGAGGGCGTCGTAGATCATCAGCTTGCCGAGGATCGGCTCGCCGATGCCGGTGAGCAGCTTGATCGCCTCGTTGACCTGGATCGAGCCGATGCTCGCGCAGAGCACGCCGAGCACGCCGCCTTCGGCGCAGGAGGGGACCATGCCCGGCGGCGGGGGCTCGGGGTAGAGGCAGCGGTAGCACGGCCCGTGCTCGGCCCAGAACACCGACGCCTGGCCGTCGAAGCGGTAGATCGACCCCCAGACGTACGGCTTGCCGAGCAGCACCGCGGCGTCGTTGACCATGTAGCGCGTCGCGAAGTTGTCGGTGCCGTCGACGATGAGGTCGTACTGCTCGAAGATCCCCATCACGTTGTCGTTGTCGAGCCGCTCCTCGTGGAGGACGACGTCGACGTACGGGTTCGCCTCGTGGATCGACTCCTTGGCCGACTGCCCCTTCGACTTCCCGATGTCGCTCTGGCCGTGGATGATCTGGCGCTGCAGGTTGGACTCGTCGACCTCGTCGAACTCTGCGATGCCGATCGTGCCGACGCCGGCAGCGGCGAGGTAGAGCAGCGCGGGGCTGCCCAGGCCACCGGCGCCGATCACCAGCACCTTGGCGTTCTTCAGTCGCTTCTGGCCGGTCATGCCCACGTCGGGGATGATCAGGTGCCGGCTGTAGCGACGGACCTCGTCGATGGTCAGCTCGTCAGCGGGCTCGACCAAGGGTGGAAGGGACACGCGGGCTCCTCATCGGGTGTTTCGGTCAGTCCGGTCCTGGTTTGAACAACCGGAGGGCCGTTCATGTTCCCCATGCTCCCCGGGGCGCACGGGGTGCCGTCTCACGTCCCGGTATCCGGACCTCGAGGCCGCGCACACGCCTTCTTACGCCGCGCCACCTGGACGGCAGGACGATTACCGAGGAGTAGGCTTCTGCACCATCAGACCGAGCACGGGAGAGGCGACCCAGTGAGCACGATGGACGAGCAGAGGCCGCGCGGTGGCCGGATGCCACGTACGGCGCGCCGGGCCCAGCTCCTCGAGTCGGCGCTCGGCGTCTTCGTGGCCCAGGGCTACCACGCCGCCGCGATGGACGACATCGCCGACCGGGCCGGCGTCTCCAAGCCGGTGCTCTACCAGCACTTCCCCGGGAAGCTCGACCTCTACCTCGCGCTCCTCGACCAGTCCTGCGACACGATCATCGAGTCCACCCGCAAGGCCCTCGAGGCGACCGAGAACAACAAGGAACGCGTCGCCGCCACGATGCAGGTCTTCTACGACTACGTCGCGAACGCCCACGGCGCCTTCCGCCTCGTGTTCGAGTCGGACCTGACGAACGAGCCCGCGGTGCGCGAGCGGGTGGACCGCGTGACCACGGAGACCGCCTCGCTGATCGCGGCGGTGATCCACGACGACACCGGCCTGCCCGACAAGCAGTCCCGGCTCCTCGCCGTCTCCCTCGTGGGCATGGCGCAGGTCAGCGCACGCTTCTGGCTCGACGACCGTCGCGGGATCAGCCAGCACGACGCGGCCAACCTCGTCTCCAGCCTCGCCTGGCGTGGCATCCGCGGTTTCCCGCGGACCGACGAGCCGTCCTGACCGAGTCGCACGGACCACGCCGCGCCGACCGTGAGCACAGCGGCGGTAGGGTCGTCGTACACGCAGCACCGACGTGGTGCGTCATGGTTCCCTTCGGGCCCCACCCGCCCGCAAACAGCAACGAGGAGGTCCTCCCATGGAGGTCAAGATCGGCGTCCAGAACGTGAACCGTGAGCTGGTCATCGACAGCGACCAGCCCGGTGAGGACATCGAGGCAGCCGTGGCGAAGGCGCTGACAGGGGAAGAGCCGGTCCTGTCCCTGACCGACACCAAGGGGCGCAAGGTGATCGTCCCGACCGACAAGCTCGCCTACGTCGAGCTCGGCTCCCCCACCATCGGCCAGGTCGGCTTCCGCAGCTGACGCGGCGGGGACCGGGTCGGGCGTCGTCAGGACGCGAGGCCGAGGGCAGCCATCCGCTGGGCGTGGTTCTCGGTGAGCCGCGTGAACATCCGCCCGATCGCGGCGAGGTCCATCCCGGGCCGGTCGACGCCACCCGACAGCAGCGCGGAGAGCGCGTCGCGCTCGGCGGCGACCCGCTGGGCCTGCGACAGCGCCTCGCCCATGAGCCGCCTGCCCCACAGCGCGAGGCGGCCACCCACACGGTGGTCGGCCTCGATCGCCTTGCGGACCCGGTCGACGACGAACTCCGCCTGGCCCGAGTCCTCGAGGCTGTCGATGATCAGCTCCCGGGTCTCGGAGTCCACGAACGCCGCGACCTCCCGGTAGAAGTCAGCGGCGAGGCCGTCCCCGACGTACGCCTTGACCAGGCCCTCGAGCCAGTCGCGGGGAGCGGTGTGGACGTGGAAGGCGTCGATGGGCGTCTGGAAGGGCCCCATCGCCTCGAACGGGTCCGCCCCTAGCTCGGCGAGCCGGTCTCGCAGGCCGACGAAGTGCCCGAACTCGCGGGACGCCATCGCCGCGAGCTCCGCCTTGTCCACAAGGGTCGGCGCCATCTTGGCGTCCTCGGCCAGCCGCTCGAACGCCGACATCTCGCCGTAGGCGATCGCGCCGAGCAGATCGACGACGGCCGCCAGGTACGTGGGGTCCGAGAAGGCGAGCGGGACGTCCTGCGCGGCCCCCGACGTAGGTCGCGAAACGGGCTCCGTCGCAGGCGGCTCCAGCGGCAAGTCGGTCATGCGCGCAGCCTACCGATAGACTCGTGGGGACATTACGTAGAGAGACAGGCAAGACCCCTGACAACCTTCAGAGAACTCGGGGTGCTCCCCGAGATCGCCGACGCCCTCGAACGGGCCGGCATCACGACCCCCTTCCCGATCCAGGAGATGACCCTCTCGGTCGCCCTGCTGGGTACCGACCTCATCGGGCAGGCTCGCACCGGCACCGGCAAGACGCTCGCGTTCGGCATCCCCGTGATCCAGCGGACGGTCGCCCCGCACGACCCCGACTTCACCGACCTCGCGGCGCCCGGCAAGCCCCAGGCGCTCGTCGTCGCCCCGACCCGCGAGCTCGCGCTCCAGGTGTCGAACGACCTGAAGACCGCAGCCGCCGACCGCGGCACCCGCATCCTCACCGTGTACGGCGGTGTGGGCTACGAGCCGCAGCTCGAGGCCCTCGCCTCGGGCGTCGACGTCGTCGTCGGTACGCCGGGCCGCCTGCTCGACCTGGCCAATCGCCGGTCGCTGGACCTGTCGCACGTCAAGGTGCTCGTGCTCGACGAGGCCGACGAGATGCTCGACCTCGGCTTCCTCCCCGATGTGCAGAAGCTGCTCGCGAAGACACCGGAGACCCGGCAGACCATGCTGTTCTCGGCGACCATGCCGGCAGCCATCGTCAGCCTCGCGCGCGTGCACATGCGCCACCCGATGAACATTCGCGCTGAGTCGTCGAGCGACCAGCAGACGGTTCCCGCGACCGCGCAGTTCATCTACCAGGTCCACGACCTCGACAAGCCGGAGATGATCGCCCGGATCCTCCAGTCCGAGAACTCCGGGATCACGATCGTCTTCACGCGCACCAAGCGCCAGGCGCAGCGAGTTGCCGACGACCTGGCCGAGCGGGGCTTCCCGAGCAGCCCGCTTCACGGCGACATGCCCCAGGTGGCGCGCGAGAAGGCGCTGACGAAGTTCCGCGACGGCAAGCTCAAGGTTCTGGTGGCCACCGATGTGGCCGCCCGCGGCATCGACGTCGCTGACGTGACGCACGTGATCAACTACAGCTGCCCCGAGGACGAGAAGACCTACGTCCACCGCATCGGCCGCACAGGCCGTGCGGGCGCCACGGGCATCGCGATCACGTTGGTCGACTGGGCCGACGTGACCCGGTGGAAGGTGATCAACAAGGCCCTCGACCTGCCGTTCGACGAGATCCTCGAGACCTACTCGACCTCGGAGCACTTCTACCACGACCAGGGCATCGCGCCGGGCACGAAGGGGCGCATCGTCCCCGAGGCTCCGGTCGAGAAGCCGGCCCGCGAGTCCAAGCCGCGCTCGGAGCGTGGCTCCGACGAGCGTCCGCGCCGTGAGCGCAGCCGCACGCGCACGCGTGGTGGCCAGCGGGCAGCCGAGGGGACGACGGGCGGCTCGACCGCTTCGGGCGACTCCTCGGAGAGCAAGGACACCTCCGGCGCTTCGTCCTCGCGCAACCGGAACCGTGGCCGTCGCCGCACCAGGAGCGGTGAGGCCGCCAAGGCTGCCAACGACTGAAGCGGCGCTGCTGCTCAGGCGATGACGACCTGAGCAGCTTGCCTGACCCGGTCGGCTAGCCTTCCGAGGCCGCCTTCTTGATGAGGTTGGCCGCCACGTCCCGGTACGCGTCGGCACCCCGGTTCTTCCGCGAGGTGGCGAGGATCGACCGGCCCGCGGCGGGAGCCTCGGCGAAGCGGATGGACTTGGGGATCGGCGGCTCGATCACGTCGAGGCCGTAGGTGTCCGAGATCGTCTCGAGAACCGTGCGCGCATGGTTCGTGCGGCCGTCGTAGAGCGTGGGGAGCACGCCCCAGACGCTCAGCTTCTTGTTCGTGAAGCGGCGCACGTCGTGGACGGTGTCGAGGAGCTGACCGACGCCGCGGTGCGAGAGCGTCTCGCACTGGAGCGGGATCAGCACCCCGGTGGCCGCCGTGAGCGCCGCCACGGTGAGGACGCCGAGTGACGGCGGGCAGTCGAGCAGCACCCAGTCGTAACCCTCGAGGTCCTCGAGCGCAGCCCTCAAGACGTACTCGCGACCGGTGCGGGTCAGCAGGTCGGCCTCGGCGCGCGCGAGCTCGATCGTCGCCGGCAGGAGGTCCACACCGTCGTCGGTCCGGATCACCACCTCTGACGCGTCGAGGCCCTTCGTCAGCACGTGGTGGACCGAGAGCTCGAGGTCCTCCGGGTCGATGCCGAGGGAGAACGTCAGGCAGGCCTGCGGGTCCAGGTCCACGATGAGGACGGACTTGCCCTGCTCGGCCAGGGCGGCACCGAGAGAGGCGACCGTCGTCGTCTTGGCGACGCCACCCTTCTGGTTGGCGATCGCGAGAATCTGTGTGCTCATCAAGGCCAATTGTGCCCGAGACCGCAGCCGAAGGGGCCCACCGTCCGTGGAATGCTGTGCGCATGTCTTCCCGCGCCGCAATCGGCATACCTCCCGGCACTGCCCTCGTCACCGGCCCGAGCGCCGGCATCGGTCGTGCGTTCGCCGAGGCGCTCGCCTCGCGAGGTCACGATCTCGTCCTCGTGGCGCGCAACCGCGAGCGACTCGAGGAGCTGGCCGAGCACCTGCGGACCAAGCACGACGTGACCGTCGAGGTACTCGTGGCCGACCTCGCGGACCGCGACGAGCTCGCACGCGTGGAGGTAAGGCTCGCGGACCCTGGCCGACCGGTCTCGCTGCTGGTCAACAACGCCGGGTTCGGGCACAAGCAGCCGTTCACGCACAACTCCGTCGACGACGAGCAGGAGATGCTCGACGTACTCGTCACGGCGGTCATGCGGCTGAGCCATGCAGCGATCGGACCGATGCTGGCCCGTGGCGAGGGCGCGATCATCAACGTCGCCAGCGTCGCCGCCTTCCTGCCGAGAGGCACCTACAGCGCAGCCAAGGCCTACGTCGTCTCGTTCAGCCAGTGGCTCGACGTGACCTACCGCGCCCAGGGTGTGCGCGGCATGGCGCTGTGCCCGGGCTTCGTGCGCACGGAGTTCCACGAGCGGATGGGGGTACGTCGCGACTCCGCACCGCGGTGGATGTGGCTCGACGCCGACAGGCTCGTGCACGACGCGTTGCACGACCTCGAACGCGGGAGGTCCGTCTCGGTCCCCAGCAAGAGGTACAAGGTGCTCAGCACGGCCGCCCGCTACACCCCGCCGGCGCTTCTGGGCAGGTTCCAGGGCCTGGGCCGCAAGTAGTCGGCGACGGCGAGATCGCCGACGTGGAGGATCCGCGGCTATCCCTCCCCCGCCACGAAGGCACGCACCGCATCGGCCACGAGCTGTACTGCGATCGCGGACAGCAGCAGCCCCGCGATCCGCGAGACGAGAAGGACGCCGCTCTCGCGGATCAGCTTCAGGATCGGCAGCGAGAAGCGCATCGACAGCCAGAGCGCGAGGTGCACCAGGACGACACCGAGCCCGACCGCGAGGAAGGTGGCCGCCCCGTCGACCTCGTCGGAGAAGACCATCGTGGCCACGATCGCACCAGGACCGGCCATCATCGGCGTGCCCAGCGGGACGAGTGCGACGTTGGTGTTCGCCGCGGCGGACGCCTCCTGCTCCTTGCCGGTCAGCAGCTCGAGCGCGACCAGGAGGAGCAGCAGACCACCCGCGACCTGGAGCGCCGGCATCGAGATGTGCAGGTAGGCCAGGATCTGCTGGCCGAAGAACGCGAACGCGACGATCACCGCGAAGGACACGGCGACCGCCTGCCACGCGGCCCGGCGCATCGACGCAGCTGAACGCCCGCTGGTCAGCGCCAGGAATACGGGGATCGTGCCGACCGGGTCCATGATCACGAACAGCGTCACGAAGACCTCGGTCATCAGCACGGAGTCGAGCCAGGTCACCGGGCGAGCACCTCGGGCGTGCGGCGCCCTGAGGCGGCAGCGGAGGAACGAGCAAGGGCGAGGAGGCGCTCGAACTGCTCGGGGTCGGTGGTGTTGCACCCGAGCTCGTGGTCGCGCTTGCCGTCACCGTGGTAGTCGCTCGACCCCGTCATCACGAGGTCGAGGTCGCGTGCGATCGAGCGCAACGCGGCGCGCGTCTCCTCGTCGTGGTCCTGGTGGTCGACCTCGATCCCGGCGAGGCCCTGCTCCTTGAGGGCGGCGAAACCTGCCTCGTCGAGTGCGTCGAAGTTGTGGCGCTTGGCCCACGGATGGGCGATGACGCTCACCCCGCCGGCCTGGGCGACCGTGTGGATCATGGCCTCGAGCGGGGCAGCATAGCGGTGGACGTACGCCGGCCCGTGCGAGCCGAGGTAGGTCTCGAACGCCTCCCCCCGATGCTGGACGACCCCCTTCTCCACCAGCGCGTCGGCGACATGCGGACGACCCAGGGCAGCGGCGTCCCCGGCGATCCGGCGTACGTCTGCCTCCTCGATGTCGATACCGATCCCGCGCAGCTTCTCGAGCGTGGCAGGCAGCCGCGCGTTGCGGCCGTCGAGGATCCGCTCGAGCTCGAGACCGAGGGGCTCGTACGTGGGGTCTGGGAGGTAGGCGAGCAGGTGCGCGCCGTGGCCGGCGAGCTTGCAGCTGATCTCCAGCCCCCGGACCAGCGTGATCCCCTCCTGCTCGGCCGCCTTCTCCGCCTCGACCCACCCCTCCGTGGTGTCGTGGTCGGTGAGCCCGAGCACGTCGATCCCCTGCTCCTTGGCGTGCCGGACCAGCTCGCCCGGCGTGGTCGTGCCGTCCGAGCGGTCGGAGTGGGTGTGGAGGTCGATGCGCACCCGCGCAGCCTAACCGCCGGCACCCCTGTCACCACGGCGGCGGGTGGCCCCCGAAAGGTACGTCGATCAGCTCGGGCCCGAGGGTCGCCACATCGGCGAGGACCCACTCGTCGTGCAGCAGCAGCGCGGCCGAGGCCGGACGGAGCACGACCCACAGCCAGCGGCCGTGGGCCTCCCCCGCGAACACCGACCGGTCGAAGGCCGGATCGCTGGACGAGGTCGACACCGACCACAACGACACCGCCACGCCGTCGATGCGCACCTTGACGTGGGGCGGTCCCTCCCCCACCTCGGCTCCGGGATCGGTATGGTCCACTCCCGCGCACCGAGCCCCGAGCCCGACTCCCGGCTCCTCCGACACGATCGTCAGCTCCACGACACCGTCGGGATCGGTGACCCCGCTGCAGGAGAGCAGGCTGGCCCGGGCCTCACGATCCGGTGCCGCAACACAGCCGAAGTCGGTGATCGTCCAGCCAGGCGCAAGCGGCCACGGCACCAGGGTCGGCGCGCCGTCACAGTGGCCGAGATGCTCGGCCAGAGCCTCGTAGCTCGCCACGGGCGGCCGCCACAACGGGATGATCGCGCCGTGGTCGGGGCACTTCCAGCCGTCCTCACCCTCGTTCAACGGTGAGGTGCAGCGGGGGCAGCCGGCCGCGAGAGTCATAGGGATAACCGTTGTGCCCGGGGCAGCCTTCGTCAAGGAAGCCGGTCCTATCCTGGGCCAGTGGAGCGGCGCAGGGTGCAGTGCGTGGGAGGCGTCATCGTGGGCGCCGACGGCCGGATCCTGCTCATCCAGCGAGGCAACGAACCGTCCAAGGGCTGCTGGTCTGTCCCAGGCGGCCGGATCGAGCAGGGTGAGGACGACGCGAGCGCGACAGCCCGCGAAGTGCTCGAGGAGACCGGGCTGCCGGTCGTGGTGGCCGACCTGGTCGGCACCGTGGAGCGCGATGCACCGGACGGCTCGGTCTTCGTGATCCGCGACTACCGCTGCTTCCCTGCCGAGGGTGCCGACCTGGCGGGAGTCGTCGCCGGGGACGACGCGGCCGACGTCGGCTGGTTCACCCCTCAAGAGGTGCGCACGCTCGACTGCGCTCCCGGACTGGTCGAGGCTCTGGACGAGTGGGGCGTGCTCCTGACCTGAGCGGTCAGTGCACGCCGCTCATGAGCTTGCGGATCGGGCCCGAGAACACGGCGAGCACGATGCCGATGCCCAGCGCAACCACACCAAGGACACCGAAGTAGCCTCCCTCATGGTCAGGCGAGTAGAACTTCGCGAGGTACCCCGACATGGCCGTGCCGAGGGCGACCGAAAGGAAGAACAGCGCCACCATCTGAGTCTTGAACACCTCGGGCGCCAGCTTCGTGGCGAGCGAGAGGCCGACCGGCGAGAGCAGCAGCTCGGCCAGCGTGAAGACCAGCAGGATGCCGATCAGCCCCAGCAACGGCGCGCTGTTCGCACCCCCTCCAGCCATCGGGATGAAGAGCAGGAACGCCACGCCCATGAGCGCCGTACCACCGGCGAACTTCATCGGCGTCGACGGCTGCCGCGACCCGAGCTTGGTCCACATCGTGGCGAACAGGCCGGCGAGCAGGATGATGAAGACCGGGTTGATCGACTGCACCCACGACACCGGCATCTCCCACCCGAAGACGCTGCGGTCGAGCCGCTTGTCCGAGTAGACGGTCACGACGGTGAACTGCTGCTGGTACAGCGACCAGAACGCGGCGCTGGTGAGGAACATGGGGATGAACGCGAGGACCCGCCGACGCTCCACCGAGGTGATCTTCTTGCTGGTGAGGATGACCCCGAAGTAGACGATCGCGGCCACGATCGTCAGGCCGATCACGATGTCGGCCAGGTTCGAGGCCGTGAGGAAGCCGGACAGGACCGCCGCGACGATCACCAGGACGCCGACCACGCCCACACCGATGGCCACTGGCCGCCGGTTCGCCGGCAGCGGGTTGTGCAGGTTGTTCGAGGACGCGGGCAGGTTCTTGCGGCCAAGGGTGTACTGCACGAGACCGGCGAACATGCCGATGGCGGCCAGGGCGAAGCCGACGTGGAAGCCGTAGTTCTTCTGCGCGATCCCGGTCAGCAGCGGACCGACGAGCGCGCCGAGGTTGATGCCGAGGTAGAACAGCGAGAAGCCGGCGTCACGGCGGTCGTCATCCTCGGAGTACAGGGACCCGACGAGGGCTGTGGCGTTCGCCTTGAGACCGCCACTTCCGACGCCTACCAGGACCAAGCCGACAGCCACGCCGGTGAAGCCAGGCAGCAGGGACAGCGCCAGGTGGCCGCACATGATCATGACCGCGCTGTAGAAGAGCGTCCGCTCGGAGCCCAGCACACGGTCCGCCAGCCATGCCCCAAGGATCGTGGACAGGTAGACCAGACCGCCGTACGCACCGACGATGCCGCTGGCGGTGGTCTCGTCGAGTCCCAAACCGCCCTTGGCAGCCGAGTAGTACAGGTAGATCAGGAGAATCCCCTGCATGCCGTAGAAGGAGAACCGCTCCCACATCTCGACACCGAAGAGGTTGGCGAGGACGCGCGGTTGTCCGAAGAAGGACTTCTCGTCGCGGGCTGGAACTTGTACTTCAGCTGGTTCAGTGATCCGAGTGCTCACTGACTCGACGCTGTCATGCGACGCACTTGCCCGCAAAACGGGCGGTATAGACCAGAAGCGGGGGAAAATACCGAGACCCCGATCTCCCCCGGTCTCCTCGACGGCCACACCGGGTGGGCCGGCTCCACGCGCCGGTTGCGAGTGCGGGTCAGCTGTTCCAGCGCAGGATCACGGCAGTCTCGCGCTCGTAGCCGAGGACCGAGACCGTCGCTGTGTCGAGGCGGAAGAGCCGCCCGTCGCTCACGTTCAGCCCGAGCCACCGCGCTGTGAGCCCCCGGAGCGCGTGCCCGTGGCCGAACACGAGGACCCGCCCCTGTCGAAGCCCTCCGAGTGCCCGGTCGAGCCGCTCCGCCACGTGAGCCGCGCTTTCCCCTCCGGGGCTCAGGTGCGTCCAGACGGACCAGCCCGGCACCCTTTCGCGGATCTCCGCGGTGGTCCGTCCTTCGTACTCCCCGTAGTCCCACTCGACGAGGTCGTCGAGAACCTCGGGTCTGTCGAAGCCTGCGAGCTCGGCGGTACGGCGGGACCGCTGCCGCGGACTACTGACCACCCTGTCGAACGACTCACCCGCCAGGCGTTCGCGAAGGTTCTTCGCCGCCGCCTCGCCATTCGGGGTCAGGGCAACGTCGGTGCGCGAGGTGTGGCGGTGGTCCCGGCTCCACTCCGTCTCGCCGTGGCGCACGAGCCAGAGCTCGGAGCCGGACACCTCGGACACCTCAGTCCGCGTTCGGTCCGGGCCAGTTCTTGTCCGGCTGCGGCACCGGGCGAGCCGGCTGCTCCCCGCCGCGCGACTCCAGGTAGTTGTCCTTAGGCACCATCACCTTGCGGCGGAAGATGCAGACCACCTTGCCGTCCTGGTTGTAGCCGATGGTCTCGACGTAGACCACGCCGCGGTCGTCCTTGGACTTGCTCTCCCACTTGTCGAGCACGGTCGTCTCGCCGTAGATCGTGTCGCCGTGGAAGGTCGGCGCCACGTGGCGCAGCGACTCGATCTCGAGGTTGGCGATCGCCTTGCCGGAGATGTCGGGCACGCTCATGCCCAGCAGCAGCGAGTAGATGTAGTTGCCGACGACGACGTTCTTGCCGAACTGCGTGGTGTTCTCCGCGTAGTTCACGTCCATGTGCAGCGGGTGGTGGTTCATCGTGATCAGGCAGAACAGGTGGTCGTCGTACTCGGTGACCGTCTTGCCTGGCCAGTGCTTGTACGTCGCGCCGACCTCGAACTCCTCGTAGCTGCGACCGAACTGCATCCCACACACTCCTGTTTTCTCGACGTCGGGCGTTCGCCCTATCGTGCCGAAACCGGAGCGGCCGCGGGAGAGCCGGAGCGGGTGTCGTTACTCACGCAGGCTCAGGAGCCGCCGCCACCGGCCTTGCGACGGTGCATCTTGGGAGCGCCGCCGAGAACCTCGGGACCGTGAGCCTTCTCCTTGGCTCCGGCGGGCTGGTCCGCGCCACGGTGGTTGCCCTGCTTGCGCGCGAGCGCCTCCCGCATCTTGGCCTTCAGGTCCTCGTTGTCTGCCGAGCCGTTGCTGCTGTCCGCGGCCATGGAACCTCCTGGGTGGGTGTGTGCCGCCACCCTGGCACGACAGCCCGTCAACCGTCGAGGCCTTTACTCCCACGTCGTGGGGAGGCCGTGCCCGACGGTCGTTCCGATCACCCGGCGCTCCCCACCCGGCCACAGCCGCAGCACGACGAGGAACTCGTGGTCGGACTTCGGCGTACGACGGGCGGGCTCGGCCGCCAGGTGCGCGAAGGGTGACTCCCCCGTAGCGGCCGCCCCCAGCTCCTCCACCCGGTCGGAGGCGGCCGACTGGTCGTCAGCGGTGAGGTACTGCCACATCACGCTGTGCCACAGCACCGTCATGGCACCCTCGCGGAGCTCGATCTCACGGACGAACGACACCGCGTCGGCCGCTCGCACCTCGACCGGGTGCTCCGCGGCGATCTCGAACGCGCTTCGCAGCCGCTCGAGGCGCGCACGCTGGTCGGGCCAGACGTACGAGGTGAGGCGGGCCCGGCCCTCGAGGCTCGACACGTCGACGGGGGCGAGGTCGCTCCCCACCCGTTCGACCACGGCGAGGTCCGGCCACGGCTCGACCGGCCTCCCCTTCCAGCAGTCGGCCAGGCGGACGGGGCTGTCGGGTGGTCCTTGGACGACCTGGCCGTCGACCTCGTAGGCGAACCGGTCGGCGTTCAGGTTCAGCCCGCCGCTCGACCCCATCTCCATCAGCCGGACCGGCAGCCGACACGTCTCACCGATACGCAGCAGGCCGCCCATCAACGCCGAGGCGCGGCCGATCTCGTTGGTCTGCGGTGCGAGCCCGAGGCCGCTGCGAACCTCGTCGGTGCGCTCACGCAGCAACCGCTCGAGCAGCGGCCAGGCGGTGTCGAGGTCCCAGGTGCCCCCGACGCTCGGGTAGCAGCGGGCGAGCTCGCCGGCCCGACGGTCGAGCACGAGCCGATGGACGGTGCCGGCCAGTCTCAGGGCGAGCCCGGACGGGCCCCGGTCGTCCTCGTGCCCGGTGAGCACCTCCGCCGTGACGCCGCCGGCGTCCATGTCGTCGGCGAGCCGGTTCAGGAGCTCTTCGTACATCGGCGAGCCGAGCCTCCCGCAGGCACCCGCCTGCTCGCGGAAGTGGCCCGAGATCCTCGACAGCATCGGCTACCGCCCCTTGCGGGCGCCGCGGAGCCTCTCCCGGCCACGGCGAGCGAGGCGTCGAGCCTTCCCCGCCCAGCTCCACCGCTCGCTCAGCCCGCGCAGGAGGTGCTTGAACGGCCGTTCGCGCATCTCCTGCTCGACCTGCCTGAGCCGGTCCAGCTCCAGCCGGTCGCGCTGGAGGCGATGTCGTAGCTCGGAGTACTCCTCGAGCAGCCCGGTGAGGGCGGTGATGCCCTCGGTCATGACGACCTCGTCGCTCGGGGGCGGCAGCTCTGTCTGGTTCGCCACGACCGCACGGTCGGGAACGAGCTCAGCCAGGTCACCGATGACGTCCACGCCCATGTCGCCCAGGTCGCGAGCCAGCTGCTCGCTGCGCTCGTGGGCGTAGTCGAGCGCTTTCCCTGAGAGGGCGAGACGCGTGCCGGGCTGCTTGGGCAGGACGCCCTCGGCGAACACCGACTTCACGACCGGGGCGTAGGGACCAGGTAGCGGCAGCCGGTCGCCGAGCTCCACGTTGACCCGCCGCAGGAGCTCGGCCTGCTCGTAGCCCAGAGACGTGTTCGCCCGAAGCCCGGTGGTCTCGAAGGCGGCCGGGTCGAGGCCGAGCAGGCCGGCGAACCGGTCCCAGAGGAGGCTCATCGGCTGGCCCGGAGCCGGCACGGTCACCACGTGGACGTGCTCGGGCGGCAGCGTCGAACCCCAGCGGCGCAGCACGTCGGGGAAGTCCTGGACCTGCCAGAACCAGGTCTTCGGGTCCTCCCGACGGAGATCCGCGACGAACTCGTCGAAGCGGGCGGTCGACCGGTGCTTGACGTGCTCCTGCCACTCGGCGGGAATCTGCCGCACCAGATCGCGTGCGGTCAGCACCAGGTGCACCTCGACCTCGGAGCCGAACGCCGTGATGGCCCGCTCGGCCTGGGCTGCGGTCGCGGGCGCGAACAGCTCGTGCGAGATCAGCACGTCGCCGTCCCACGAGTGCGCCGCGTCGACGATCCGTCCCCAGACCCCGGTGGCGCGCTCGACGTCGGCCGGCTGCGGCTCGATGTCGCGCACCTCGAGGGTGGCGAGGTAGTGGTCGAAGAAGGCGTCGAGCGGCAGGAGCAGGCCCTGCTGTCTCGCGACGTCGCGCTGCGACCAGAGCACGTCCTGCAGGAACGTCGTACCGGTCTTGGGACTTCCGACGTGGAGGAAGACTCGTCGTGCCATGTCAGCGCCCTGCCTCGGGTGCTCGGCGGACCCGGCGAGCGGCTGCCGCGGCGAGCTGCTTGGGCGACCGGCCGCGCACCCGGCGCCACGCACTTTCACGCTCGGGCGCGGGTGCCGGCTTGGGGGCCGCGGCCGGCCGCTTCGTGCTGGGGGGTGTCTCGAGAGCCACCTCGATCAACGCCTGCACCGCGGCGTCGAGCACGGCGTCCGGGTCGGGCTCACTGGCAACGGTCTGGACGCCGCTCGACGCGTCGAGCACAGGGCGGAGCTCGTCGAGGTCGCCGACCACCTGCGCGCCCGATGTCTCGATGGCGCGGATCTGCTGCTCGGCCCGGGCGCGTGCCCAGTCGTGGTACTGCGCCGGGAGGAGCACCTTGGACTCCTGCCCCTTGCGCGTGGCCAGGATCTTCTTGGCGACCCTGTGCTTGAAGATGCGGTTGTAGGTGTTCGTCGGGATGTCCTGCTCGCGCAGCAGCACGTTGAGCCGCCGCATCAGCTCGGCCGACTCCAGCCCGAGCGAGGCGTTGGAGCCGAGGTCGGTGAGGTCGTAGCCGCTCGCGTCGAACCCGACGACCTTCGCCAGGCGCTGCCACAGCTCGCCCGGGTCCGCCCCGCTCTGCGGGAGGGTGACCACGTGGATCCTCTCGGCCGGGACCGACGAGCCCCACCGGTCGAGCAGGAGCTCCATGTCCTGCTGGCTCCAGAACGCCTTGCCCGCAGAGGTCTCCATCGAGTCGTCCGCGGTGACCTGCTCGAGGAACTCGGGCCATCGCCACGTGGAACGGTTCTGGCTGAACTCCTGCCAGGCCGCCGGCACCGTCCGGGCAACGTCGCGCACGGTGAAGACGATGTGCAGCTCGGTGGACTCGAGGTCCTTCGCGATGCGCTCGACCTGCCCCGCGTTGGCCATGCACAGCCACTCCATCGACATCAACGAGTCGTCGGGCCATGCCGCCATCTCGGCGACCATGCGGTCCCACGCCCCCGCGACCACCGCCTTCTGCGCGGGCGGCAGCTTCATGCGGCGTACGTCGCGCACCGCATCGACCTGGCGGCCCCACGTCTCACCGGGATAAAGGAGAGCGGCGCGCTGCTTCAGCAGACTCTTGTTCTTGCCGAGCACAGCTTGGATGTAGGTCGTCCCGCTCTTGGGCAAACCGACATGCAGGAAGACTCTGTGGGACACGCGCGTCACCCTAGCCGACGTGACAGCGTGGTCAGACGCCTGTCTCGCGGCTGCATCGAGGGCTCGTGGGGCGTCATCTCAGGCGACGCCCCACGTC
The DNA here is from genome assembly GCA_963700955.1 of uncultured Actinomycetota bacterium. Classification (GTDB taxonomy): domain Bacteria; phylum Actinomycetota; class Actinomycetes; order Propionibacteriales; family Nocardioidaceae; genus Nocardioides_C. The sequence goes on from CAVOZH010000009.1 coordinate 43,590, forward strand.
ATGCCTCGTGACCTCAGCCGCGGAGCTTGTAGTCCTCGAGCAGTCGCCGGCCGATGATCATCCGCTGGATGTCGGCTGTTCCCTCACCGATCAGCAGCATCGGCGCCTCGCGGTAGAGCCGCTCGATCTCGTACTCCTTGGAGAAGCCGTAGCCACCGTGGATCCGGAAGGAGTCCTCGACGACCTGCGAGCAGTACTCCGACGCGAGGTACTTCGCCATCCCGGCTTCGAGGTCGTTGCGCTCGCCGCGGTCCTTGGTCCGTGCGGCCTTGACCATCATCTGGTGGGCGGCCTCGACCTTGGTCGCCATCTCCGCGAGCCGGAACAGCACGGCCTGGTGGTCGGCGATCTTCTTGCCGAAGGTCTCGCGCTGCTGGGAGTAGGCCACCCCGAGCTCGAAGGCCCGGTTCGCGACCCCGCAGCCCCGGGCGGCGACGTTGACGCGGCCGACCTCGACGCCGTCCATCATCTGGTAGAAGCCTCGGCCCGGCGCGCCACCGAGGACCTGGTCGGCACCGATCTCGAAGCCGTCGAAGACCATCTCGGTCGTGTCGACGCCCTTGTAGCCCATCTTCTCGATCTTGCCCGGCACGGTCAGGCCGGGCATGACCTCACCGAAGCCGGCCGGCTTCTCCACGAGGAACGTGGTCATGTTCTTGTAGACGCTGTCGGCGCCCTCGTCGGTCTTGACCAGCACCGCGACCAGGGTGGACGAACCGCCGTTGGTCAGCCACATCTTCTGGCCGTTGATCACGTACGTGTCACCGTCGGTGTCCTTGCGAACGGCCTTGGTCTTGATGGCCGCCACGTCCGAGCCGCAACCGGGCTCCGACATCGAGAACGCGCCCCGGATCTCGCCGGCGGCCATCTTCGGCAGGTAGTACTGCTTCTGCTCCTCCGTGCCGTGCTGCATCAGCATGTAGGCGACGATGAAGTGGGTGTTCACGATGCCCGAGACGCTCATCCAGCCGCGGGCGATCTCCTCCACGACGAGCGCGTAGGTCAACAGCGACTCGCCCAGGCCGCCGTACTCCTCGGGGATCGTGAGCCCGAACAGGCCCAGCTCCTTCATCCCCTCCACGATCTCGGTGGGGTACTCGTCCTTGTGCTCCAGCTCGGTCGCGACGGGCAGGATCCGCTCGTCCACGAAGCTACGAACGGTCTTGAGGATCTCCTCTTGGATGTCGGTGAGACCCTCGGTCTGGCAGAGACGGCCCATGGTCGCGCTCCTCGGCTGAAATGGGGACGGGTGGTCGGGCCGATTATCCAGTGGCACCCCAGGTCGTGCCATGAGCCAACTCACAACCCGACTCTCCGACGCCCGCCACGACGGGCCCGCACCCAGCCGATATAGCCTGTCTCCGGTCGTCGCACCGATGGAGCGGTGCAGAAGCCGGACCGCCCGCAGCACGTCACACCCTGGAGTCGAGAATGCAAGTACGGTTCCTCCTGCACGACGTGTTCGGGAAGGCCGGCGGCGTCAAGACGGTCACCCTCGCGCTGGCCCGGGACCTCGCCCAGTGGCACGACGTCGAGCTGGTGAGCCTGTACGGCGGGGGCGAAGCCGTCCACCAGCTGCCCGAGGGGGTCCGCGTCAGGACGCTCATCGAGCGAGAGCCGGAGAAGCTGCCTCTCCTTCGACGCAGGCTCTCTCGCTTCCCCACCCGCGTGGTGCCGAGGCCCGAGCCGAGGATCAAGCAGTACAACCTCTACACAGACCTCGTCCTGGCCCGCTACCTGCGCTCGGTGAGCGGAGGGGTGGTCGTGACGATGCAGCCGGGGCTCAACGTCGCGCTGGCGCGCCTGGGGAGGTCGAGCTACGTCCGGGTCGCCCAGGACCACCGGCCCTTCGTCACGCGGCCCTCGACGACGATCGCCGCCTACGAGAAGTACGCCGACCGTTTCGACGCGTTCTTGGCCCTCACCGACGAGGACGCCGACCACTACCGGAAGCTCATGGGTGAGCGAACCCGGGTGGTGACGATGTCCAACGGGGCGCCTCCCCATGAAGGTGACCCCTCGCGGCTGGAGTCGAAGGTGGTCGTCGCAGCCGGACGCCTCGAGGCGAGCAAGGGGTTCGACCTGCTGGTCGACGCCTGGTCGAAGGTGGCCGCTCGCCATCCCGACTGGCAGCTGAGGATCTTCGGCGAAGGGGTGCTGCGCGCCAAGCTGCAGCGGCAGATCGACGAGCTGGGGCTGACCGGCAAGGTCGAGCTGATGGGGTTCACGACGCAGCTGCAGAAGGAGATGGTCGACAGCTCCCTCTTCGTCCTGAGCTCCAGGGCGGAGGGGTATCCCATGGTCCTCCTCGAGGCGATGGGGTGCGGGTTGCCTCTCGTCAGCACCGACTGCCCCGCCGGTGGCCCGCGCGACATCATCGATGAGGCAGTGGACGGCTTCCTGGTCCCCAACGAGGACGCGGGCGCACTCGGTGACGCCATGATCCGCGCCATCGAGCTGGACGAGGACACGCGCCGAGGCATGGGCCGAGCGGCGCTCGAGAAGGCCCGGGAGCGCAGCCAGGAGGCGGTTGCCCGAAGATGGTCAGCGCTCTTCACCGAGCTCCACGACAGCCACAGTGCGTGAACCGGGCACCACGAGAAACATCGGAGACAAGATGCCTTTAGCCGACCGCGACTACTCCACGGCTCTGTTGCTGAACCCTCCCGCCGGGCTGGAGGAGGAGCGAACCTACCCGATCTTCGGCACCCGTCGTGGCGGCACCAGCATGGTCGCCGGCGTGGCCCGTGCCCTTGGTCTGGACCTCGGCCAGGTGGGCAAGCGCAAGAACAACGAGGACCCCCGGTTCCAGAACCGGCCCCTGGACAAGATGCGCGAGGCGATCGAGACCCGCAACGCCGAGCACGCCGTCTGGGGCTGGAAGTTCCCTGCCGCCGGGAGCTACCTGCCCGAGCTCAGCAACTCGCTGCGCAACCCCTACTTCATCGTCGTCTACCGCGACCCGGTGGCCGCGGCCCTGAGCCAGGCGAGGCGGGACCGCGAGTTCAACCGCCGCACCACCCGGCTCGCTCTGCACGAGTCGTCCGCGAACAACGCGGTGAACACCGGCCTCGCCCTGGCAACCGACCGCCCCTGCCTCCTGGTGAGCAACGAGCGGGCTGTCGCGGAGCCCGAGGGTCTCATCGACGACGTCGCCGCCTTCCTCGGGCAGGAGGCTCCGACCGGCGCTCTCCGGCAGAACATCCTCGCCTACATCAAGCCCGGCCAGTACAAGTCGTTCGACGAGTTCTTCGGCGACGGCGCGGACAACGCACCGGTCGCTGTCGGCAAGGCAGGTGCGCCGGAGCGGTCCGGACTGCTGCGGCGGCTTCGCGGCGGCAACAGCTGACCGCTGCGCCCTGCGAGGTCGTCGGGCTGCTCGTCGGGTAGCAGGCAGACAAGGAGCCGGGGTCCCTCTCGGGGCCTCGGCTCCTTGCTCAGCTCGGGTGTGCCACCGGTTCGGCGGACACATCAGGCGGAGTCACTCCTCGGGAGCGCTCCACACGTCGGTGCGCGCCATCCCCGCCGCGCGCCCCTTGGCGGAGATGACCAGGGCCATCTTGCGCGAGGCCTCGTCGATCATCTCGTCACCGAGCATGACCGCGCCCTTCGCGCCACCCTTCTCGGAGGTGTAGTACTCGTAGGCGTCGAGGATGTTCTCGGCGTGGTCGTAGTCCTCCTGCTTGGGGGAGAACACCTCGTTGGCCGCGGCGATCTGGTCGGGGTGCAGGGTCCACTTGCCGTCGAAGCCGAGGGCCGCGGCGCGGCCGGCGACGCGCTTGAACCCGTCGAGGTCCTTGATCTGCAGGTAGGGACCGTCGATGGCCTGCTTGTTGTGCGCACGCGCCGCCATCAGGATCCGCATCAGGATGTAGTGGTAGGCGTCGCCCACGTCGTAGCCCGGAGGCTGCTCCCCCACGACCAGCGACTTCATGTTGATCGAGGCCATGAAGTCCGCGGGGCCGAAGATGATGGTCTCCACGCGCGGGGAGGCGGTCGCGATGTCGTCGACGTTGATCAGGCCGAGCGCGTTCTCGATCTGCGCCTCGATGCCGATCCGGCCGACCTCGTAACCCATCGTGGTCTCGATCTGGGTCAGCAGGGTGTCGAGCGCCTTCACCTGGTCGGCGGTCTGGACCTTCGGCAGCATGATGCAGTCGAGGTTGGCACCGGCGCCCTCGACGACCTCGATGACGTCCTTGTAGGTCCACTGGGTCGTCCAGTCGTTCACGCGCACCGTGCGCACCCGGTTGCCCCAGTCGCCGGTGTTGAGCACCTCGACGATGTTCTTGCGGGCGTCGGGCTTGGCCAGCGGCGCCACCGAGTCCTCGATGTCGAGGAACACCTGGTCGCTCTCGAGGCCCTGGGCCTTCTCGAGGAACCGGGGGTTCGAGCCGGGAACGGCGTGGCAGGAACGGCGGGCACGCAGCAGGTCGGACCCTGACTGCTTGGGCGCGTCGGACATCGATGAACCTCTCTTCACAGGGTTGTCTCACCGGGGGGAGATTGCTCGGGAGCCTACTCGTAGGTACGTACCCCCCGGGAGGTCTCTCGCCCGTGGGATTCCTCACCTCTCGACCCGCCGCGTCCCGGCCGGGAAGGCCGCCGAGGCCTCGGCCCCTGCCCCAAGCGACCGCGCGGATGCGACAGGTCGGCGTGGCGGTGTGGGACGCTCGGGGGGTGACCGATGCGTTCACCACCGCGCTGATCGCGGAGCTGGGGAAGAAGACCGGCGTGTGCTGGCTGCGGTACGACGAGCCGGGCGACGCCCCGCCACGTCAGCGCGCCGTGTGGCACGTCTGGTACGACGACGCGCTGCACCTCGTGGCCGGCGGCAACGAGCAGCAGCTGCCTGGCATCGCGGATGCCGAGCGCGTCGAGGTCACCATGCGCAGCAAGGAGAGCGGCGGGCGCCTGGTGACCTGGGTCGGGGACGTGTCCGTCGTCCGGCCGACCGCCGAGGCGTGGGAGGACGTCACCTCTGCGCTCGTCACCGACCGCCTCAACCTCGACGACCTGAGCACGGCGAAGGACGACTGGGCGGCCCACAGCGTGGTCGTCCGCATCGACCCCACAGCCGAGGTGCTCGAGCGTCCCGGCGACCTCAGCGACGAGGCCCACCTCGCGCCGCCGCTACCGACGACGGCGACCACGCGCGGCGCGCTGCCGCGGGTGCTCCACCGGCGGCAGCGTCGCAGACGCGACCTCAGCTAGGGCCCCGCCTCAGCCGGGCATCCTGATCTCGCCCGAGGCGACCTTCTGGACGCGGCCCTCGACATGGCACCTGGAGGCGGCACCGTCGGAGACCTCGACCCGGCCGAAGAGCCTCGACGGGCGGCCCATCTCGACGCCCTGGGTGATCGTGTAGCGGCCGCCCTCCGGCAAGCGACCCGCGGCCACCAGCGCCATGCCGAGTCCCGCGGCCGCCGACCCTGTGGCGGGGTCCTCGGGCACGGAGAGCCCCGGGACGAACACCCGGGAGTGCACCTCGACGTCAGGGGCCGGGCCCGAGACGTGATGCAGGTTGATCCCCTCGACCGGGTCCTCGGTCCTTCCCACCGCAGCCAGCCGGTCGGCGTACTCCCTCAGCGGCCGGAAGGACGGCCGTGCGCGGCGCACGGCGTCCTCGACCACCGGGATGTGCACGAAGCTCAGGCCCGCGCCCGCGACCCAGACCGGCCCTGCCGCGTCCGAGATCGACAGCCCGATGTCCTCGAGCAGCGCGGCGACCAGCGAGTCGTCCACCGGCCCGGCCAGGTCGCGGGGGACCGCGGAGAGCTCGACCGCACCGTCGGGAAGGAACCGGACGCCGATGTCGCCCGCTCCGCAGTGCTGCACCGTCTCGTCGGCCGAGAGCAGCCCGCGCTCGCGAAGCACCCAGGCGGTGCCGAGGGTCGGGTGCCCGGCGAACGGGATCTCCGCGGACATGGTGAAGATCCGCGTGGAGTAGGCCGTGTCGTCCTCCGGTGCGGGGAAGGTCGTCTCTGAGTAGCCGAACTCCTGCGCGATCGCCAGGCACTGCTCGGTGCTCAGGGCGTGCGCGCCGTGCACGACAGCGAGCTGGTTCCCGGCGAACGGCCGGTCGGTGAACACGTCGACCACGTCGTAGGTGAGCATTCCCGCATCCTCGCAGTGCCGATGCGACCACGATCGGCCGCGTACGCCCGCTAACGTATCGACACGTGAGCACTACCCCGAACCGCGTCTTCGCAGCCCGGCTGGCGGGCCTGCCGGTCTTCGACCCGGCGGGTGACCAGGTGGGCAAGGTGCGCGACCTCGTGGTCGCTCTGCGCACCGGGCCGCAGCAGCCCCGCGTGCTCGGTCTCGTGGTCGAGGTGTTCGGGCGGCGGTCCGTGTTCGTGCCGATGACCCGTGTGACCCACGTGGACAGCGGCCAGGTCATCACCACCGGCGTGGTCAACATGCGCCGCTTCGAGCAGCGCTCGACCGAGACGCTGGTCTTCGGGCAGATGCTCGACCGCAAGGTGACTGTCCGTGACTCCGGGACGACCGGCACGGTGTACGACGTGGCGATGGAGCAGGCCCGCAACCGCGACTGGTACCTGTCGAGGGTCGCTCTTCAGGAGGGGTCGAAGCGCTTCGGCCGCCGTGGGCAGACCCACGTCGTGGAGTGGAACGAGGTCGACGGGCTCGCCCTGCCCGAGGAGAGCCAGGGCGCGACCCACCTGCTCGCCGCACTCGAGGAGATGCGCCCGGCGGACCTCGCGAACGTCATCCACGACCTCCCCGCCAAGCGTCGCCGCGAGGTCGCCGCGGCCCTCAACGACGAGCGGCTCGCCGACGTGCTCGAGGAGCTCCCTGAGGAGGACCAGGTCGAGATCCTCGGCAACCTCGACAACGAGCGCGCCGCCGACGTGCTCGAGGAGATGTCTCCCGACGACGCCGCGGACCTGATCGCCGAGCTGCCGCCGGAGACCGCCGAGGCGCTCCTGGCGTTGATGGAGCCCGACGAGGCCCAGCACGTGCGCCGGCTCATGTCCTACGAGGAGCGGACCGCCGGCGCGATGATGACCACCGAGCCGGTGATCCTGTCCCCCGACGCCACGGTGGCCGACGCCTTGGCGCACGTCCGCAACGCCGAGCTGACACCGGCCCTCGCGGCGCTGGTCTACGTCTGCCGGGCACCGCTCGAGCCGCCGACCGGTCGGCTCATCGGCGTCGCCCACATCCAGCGGCTGCTGCGCGAGCCGCCGTCCACCCTGGTCGGCGGAGTGCTCGACACCGACCTGGAGACACTCCCCGCGACGGCCACGCTCGAGGACGTCGCCCGCCACCTCGCCACCTACAACCTCGTCGCAGCCCCGGTCACCGATGAGGACGGCCGCCTGCTCGGCGCCGTGACGGTGGACGACCTGCTCGACCACCTCCTCCCGGAGAACTGGCGCGACCGCCCCAGCCGAGGGGGTGTCCTGCGTGCGAAGTGACGCCCGCAAGGAGCGGCTGGAGCCCGCTCGCACCCGGCTCGACCAGCCCCAGGAGACCCGTCGCAAGCTGGTCCGCCGCCCGACGTACGACCCGGAGGCGTTCGGCAGCTTCGCGGAGAACTTCGCGCGCTTCATGGGCACCGCCCGGTTCCTGCTCTACATGACCGGGTTCGTGTTGATCTGGCTCGGTTGGAACTGGATCGCACCGAGCGAGTGGGAATGGGACGCGTACCCGTTCATCTTCCTCACCCTGATGCTCAGCCTGCAGGCGTCGTACGCCGCGCCGCTGATCCTGCTCGCGCAGAACCGTCAGGAGGACCGCGACCGCGTCATCACCGAGCAGGACCGGCAGGCGAACAGCAGGGCGCACGCCGACATGGAGTTCCTCGCGCGGGAGATGGCCTCGTTGCGGATGGCGATCGGCGAGGTGGCCACGCGGGACTACGTGCGGTCGGAGCTGCGCTCGCTGCTCAACGAGCTCGAGGAACGGCGCCGGGATGAGGAGGGCGAGTCCGCGGAGCCGGGGCCGGCCTCCAGTGACGAAGGCCATGCCGACCGGCGCTGAACAGCGCCTCGACGCCCGCGTACGCTGAACCTCATGACGTCCCCGCTGCTGGACCAGATCAACGCTGCGCTCGCCACAGTCAACGACCCCGAGATCCGACGGCCGATCACCGACCTGAACATGGTCGAGTCCGTCGAGGTTGACGAGGCCGGCCTGGTCTCGGTCACCGTTCTCCTCACCGTCTCCGGCTGTCCGCTGAAAGACACCATCACCCGAGACGTGACCGCCGCGGTGGAGAAGGTCCCCGGCGTCACCGGCGTGGACCTCACCCTCGGGGTGATGAGCGCCGAGCAGCGGGCCGGCCTCCAGGAGGTGCTTCGTGGCGGCCAGGCGCAGAAGGAGATCCCCTTCGCGAAGTCCGACTCGCTGACGAAGGTCTACGCGATCGCCAGCGGCAAGGGCGGCGTCGGCAAGTCGTCGGTGACCGTGAACCTCGCCGTCGCGATGGCCGCCCAGGGACTGAAGGTCGGCATCGTCGACGCCGACATCTACGGACACTCGATCCCGGCGATGCTCGGCGTCGGTGACACCCGCCCGACCCAGGTCGAGGACATGATCATGCCGGTCCCGACCTCCCACGGGATCTCCGTCATCAGCATCGGGATGCTCAAGCCTCGACGCGACCAGGTGGTCGCCTGGCGCGGCCCGATGCTCGACCGCGCGCTCGTGCAGATGCTCAGCGACGTCTACTGGGGCGACCTCGACGCACTCTTCCTCGACCTCCCCCCGGGCACCGGCGACATCGCGATCTCCCTGGGCCAGCATCTGCCCAACGCCGAGGTGGTCGTCGTGACCACGCCGCAGGAGGCGGCGGCAGAGGTCGCCGAGCGGGCCGGCACGATGGCTTCGATGATGCACCAGCGCGTCGTGGGCGTCGTCGAGAACATGTCCTACCTGCCCTGTCCGCACTGCGGCCCCGAGCACCGGCTCGAGGTGTTCGGCTCCGGTGGCGGCGCACGTGTCGCGGCGACCCTGTCGAACCGGTTCGGGTACGACGTCCGGGTGCTCGGCGAGGTGCCGCTCGACCTCGACCTCCGCGAAGGCGGCGACAGCGGGAAGCCGATCGTGGAGACCGCGCCGGAATCCCCCGCCGCGCAGGAGCTGACCAAGGTGGCCACGACGTTGTCGGGTCGCGGCAGGGGCCTGGCCGGAATGCAGCTCGGACTCACCCCGGCGGGTAGATTCTGAGTCGTGTTCGGAGTCGGCCTGCCAGAGATGCTGGTGATCTTCGTGGTCGCCATCTTGGTGTTCGGTCCCGACCGGCTCCCGGAGTTCGCCAGACAGGCCGGCCGCCTCGTTCGTCAGGTGCGGCAGTTCACGCAGGCCGCCCGGGACGACCTGAGGAGCGAGCTCGGGCCTGAGTTCGCCGATCTCGAGCTCTCCGACCTCGACCCGCGCCAGATCGTCCGCAAGCACATCCTCGAGGCGATGGACGACGACCCGGACCCGGGAGACACCGTCCCGCTCCGGCCCGGGCTCCGCCCGCTGGAGCGTGGGGAGCGCCCACCGTACGACGCCGAGGCGACCTGACCGGGCGCGTCACGTCGAGGAGCGCGCCTGCACCTCCCTCGGCGCAGCTCGGAAGTCGTCGGCACCGGGTGCCTGAAGGTTCCCGCGAAAGCGGCCGAGCCGCTAGCCGACCTTCGCGTCGAGGGTGATCTCGAGCTTGCGCTCGCGGCCGTCACGACGCACGGTCAGGTGGATCCGCTCACCGGGCTGGTGGCTGCGGATCGCCACGATCAGCCCGATGCCGTCGCTGATGGGCTTCCCCTCCACCGCGACGACGACGTCGCCCTTCTCGAGGCCCGCACGGGCCGCCGGCGTGCCCGCGGGCACGTCGACGATCTCGGCTCCGTTGCGTCGGGCACCGGTATTCACGTTCGCCCCGATCACGGGGTACTTCGCCTCTCCGGTGCGCACGATCTGCGCCGCGGTGATCTTGACCTGCTCCATGGGGATCGCGAACCCGACGCCGATGTTGCCGGCATCGTTCGCGAAACCGCCCATGGTCGCGATCGCCGAGTTGACGCCGACCACCTCGCCCCGCAGGTTCACCAGCGGACCGCCGGAGTTCCCCGGGTTGATCGCCGCGTCGGTCTGCACCGCGTTGATGAAGGACGACTCGTCCTTGTCGCCGGTCGTCACCGGGCGGTCGAGTGCGCTGATGATTCCGGAGGTCACCGTGCTGCTGAGGCCCAGCGGGGAGCCGATCGCCACGACCGTCTCGCCGACGTTCATCGACCGCGAGCTCCCGAGTGCGGCCGGCTGGAGACGGTCGACTCCCTCGACGTCGAGGACCGCGATGTCGTAGACCGGGCTCCGCCCGACGATCGTCGCCGAATGACGGCGTCCGGCATGGTCGATGACCCGGATCTGCCCGCCGTCGGCAACCCCGGAGACCACGTGGTTGTTGGTGATCACGTGGCCGGAGTGGTCGACCACGAAGCCGGATCCGGTCGCCGCTCCGGCGGCACCCGACCCGCCGCGGGTGACGATCTGCACCGTGCTGGGCAGCAGCGCCTCGGCGACAGCCGCGACAGACCCGTTCTCCGGGTCGAGCGGCGCGGGCGCGGACCTCTCACCGTCGAAGACGGAGCCGGCCGACCCACCGTTCATCGTGGACGAGACGAGTACTCCGCCGAGCGCGCCGCCGAAGAGGCCGACCACCAGCGCGGTCGCCGCGATCACCGGCCAGATCCAGCCGGGGAGCTTCGAGCCCCTCGCCTGCGGTTGCTGGTACCAGCCCTGGTAGGGCATCGGCTGCGTCTGCTGTGACCACCCCGAGCCGTAGGCGTAGGGGTCGGAGGAGTAGGAGGGCGAGGAGCCGTAGCCCGTCCAGCCGGCCTGCTGACCCGCTGGAGCCGCCTGCCCCGCCGTGGAGCCGGCGCTCGCTGCGCTGTCGGCCGGGAGGTACGTCGGGGGCTCCGACTGGTCGTGCGTCGGAGCTTGCGGCTGGTCGCCTGACGGAGTCGCCGCCGTCTCGTCGTCGCGGGGCTCGGGCTGGTCTGCCGACCAGCTCGGCGCCGTGTCGTCGTCGCGGGGCGCCGGCCCGTCCGGCTCGTTCTCGTTCACACCCGCCATTTTGTCCTACGGCCGCAAGTCACCCGGGCGCTCACCCGAGAGTGGATGCCGCTCGGCGTCCTTGCCGGGTCGCAGCTCCCTGCGTTCCTGAGGCAGCCAGCCGTGCACGCGAGCCGAGGGAGCGATCACGGTCGTGACCGTGGAAGCGGGGGTTCCGGTCGGGGTGGCTCCCGACATCGCCGAGGTGGGCGGGCCCGCGGGGACGCCGCCGCCGATGCCCAGGGTGCTGCCGGCGAGCGACGCGAACCCGAGCACGGCGGCGGAGACCGAGCCCGCTCCGACCAGCACGATGCCTGTCCTGCGGCGACCGCGACCACGGCGTTCGAGGTCCTCCACCGCCATCCAGGATGCCGCTCCGTCCGCGGGTCCGACGGTCCGGCTCGTGGAGTGGTCCTGGCCGCCCGCGGCGCCACCTAGCCCGTACAACGACCCCAGCAGCTGAGGGGGCGGCCCGTCGTCGCCGGTCATCGCGGCGAGCTGGGTCTTCACCCAGCCCTCACGCTCGACCTGGCGGTGACACAGTGCACAGCCGTGGACGTGCGCCCATGCGCGCTCGGCGGAGGCAGCGTCGAGGTGACCGTCCAGGAGTGCGCTGACGGCGATGCCGAGGTGGCCTCCCAGGTACCGCATCACACCGTCTGCTCGGCGAGGTCGTCGACCGGACCGGAGTAGCGCATGCGGCCGGCAGCGGGGGCCCGGTGAGCGAGGGAGCTGCGGAGCATCTTGCGTCCGCGGTGGATCCGGGACCGGACGGTGCCGAGCTTCACGCCGAGGACGTCGGCGATCTCGTCGTACGACAGGCCCTCGATGTCACAGAGCACGACCGCCGCGCGGAACTCCGGGGGCAGGTCGGCGAGCGCCGCCTCGATGTCGTCGTCGAGCATGCCGTCGGCCATCTGTGAGTCGGGGCTCGGCATCAGCCCGGGCATCCGCTGGTCGGCATCGTCGCCGAGCGCGTCGAAGCGGATCTTCGCCTTCCGCCGGGCCTGGTCAAGGAACAGGTTCGTGGTGATCCGGTGCAGCCAGCCCTCGAACGTGCCAGGCGTGTAGGTCGACAGCGACCGGAAGACGCGGACGAAGACCTCCTGGGTGAGGTCCTCGGCGTCGTGCGGGTTGCCGGTGAGCCGGTAGGCCAAGCGGTAGACGCGCGCGGAGTGCTGGCTGACCACGTCCTCCCAGGACGGCGCGGCCCAAGCCCCAGCCGGGTCGGGCGTACGGTCGAGGTCGGTCATCGGGCGCTCCTTGCCCCAAGGGGTCTTCGCGGCAAGGCCGCTCAATCTCGTCGTCGCCATCGCGTGGCGCTGTCCCCTCTCACGCTAGAAGCCCCTCCTGAGAGTCGGCTGAGGATTCGGACTCGTGTTCCACGAACAACGGACGGGAGCCGACCGATGTTCCCGTGCTTGCGCGGCGGAGGGCCCAGTGGCCGGTAGAGTCGCGCCTGAAGACGTGCAAGAGACGCCTGGTGCCGCTGTGGCCTACTGAGGAGGACATCATCGCTACGGGACTCAAGCCTACGAGCTGGGCCTATGCCGAAGAGTTCGTGAGCGAGGACGAGGTACTGGCCGCCGCCCGAAGCCGCGCCAAGGAGGTCGGCGTGGTGCCCATCGGCCCCGGCGGCGGTGCCACACTCCGCTTCCTGGCCGCCGTGACCGAGGCCCGCGCCGCGGTCGAGATCGGCACCGGCACGGGCGTGTCCGGCCTCTGGATGCTGCGCGGCATGCGGCCCGACGGCGTCCTCACCACCGTCGACACCGAGGCGGAGCACCAGCGGCTTGCCAAGCGGGGGTTCACCGAGGCAGGGATCGCGCCACAGCGGGTACGGCTGATCCCCGGCGCCGCCCTCGAGGTCCTGCCCCGCCTCACCGACGGCCACTACGACCTGGTGTTCGCAGACGGGGACAAGCTCGAGTACTCCGACTACCTCACCGAGGCGCTCAGACTGCTCAAGCCCGGTGGCATCGTCGCCTTCGACAACGCGCTCTGGCACGACCGGGTCGCCGACCCGGCACAGCGTGACGCCGAGACGGTGGCGATCCGTGAGCTCTGCAAGACCGTTCAGGCGCACGACAGGCTCCTCCCCTTGCTGCTTCCCGTGGGCGACGGCCTGCTCGTCGCGAAGAAGGTGTGGACCCCGGAGTCCTGACCTTCGGGTCGGGACCCGGAGCACCAGCCTCCGTCCGCACGACGGCCGGGCGACTGCTCTCACCCCGCACGAACCACAGCTGCGGCGGGCCGGCTCAGTAGCGCGACGCGGCGAGGAAGCCGGAACCACCCTCGGCTACCGCGACCACCTCGCAGGGCTCGATGAGCACCGGCGCCGAGCCGACGATCTGGGACCCGGGCGACTCGGCAGCGACCTCGGTGAACTGCCTCTCGAACGTGTCGCGGGCAGCCGGCGTCTCGAAGACGTAGCAGCCCTCGAACCATTCGCCGGCGCGCATCCGCCAGGTCTTGAAGCGCAGGCCCTCCTTGCCGGTGAACTTGGCGTGGGAGGTCGACTCGACGTAGGCGGAGAGCGCCTCTTCGACCCCCTCGGGCGCACTCTCCAGTGACCAGCGGACCGTCAGACCGTGCATGTGGACCTCCAAGGGGTGAGGGTGCGTCAGAGGGTGACGCCGGCCAGCGGCTCGCGCAGCTCCAGCCAGTGCAGCAGAGCACGAGCGCCGAAACCGGTGGCGCCACTGGTCCACTCGTACGCGTCGACCGGCGAGTCACCGACCGAGGCGATGTCGAGGTGGGCCCACGGCAGGCCACCGGTGAAGTGGCGGAGGAAGAGCGCCGCCGTGATCGCACCGGGACCGCCCGCCGCGTTGTCACCGTCGGCGACCTTGGACTCGAGCCGCTCCTCGTAGTCCTCGACCAACGGCATCCGCCACAACGGCTCACCCGCGGCTGCGCCCGCCGTGGCGATCAGGTCGGCGAGAGCGTCGTCGGTGGCGAAGATCCCGCCGGTGCGCTGACCGAGGGTGATCTTCATCGCGCCGGTCAGCGTGGCCACGTCGACGAGGACGTCGGGCTTGATCTCCGAGACGGCGTACGCGAGGGCGTCGGCCATGACCAGGCGGCCCTCTGCGTCGGTGTTGCGCACCTCGCTGGTGCGGCCGCCGTAGTGCCGGATGACGTCGCCGGGGCGCAACGCGTTGCCGCCCACGGCGTTCTCGGCAGCGGCGACCAGGCCTGTCACGCGGACCGGGCAGTCCACGTCGGCCAGCGCGCCGAGAACGGCCATGACGACACCGCCGCCGGTCATGTCGCGCTTCATGTTCATCATGCCGTCGGCGGGCTTCAGCGACAGACCGCCGGTGTCGAAGGTGATGCCCTTGCCGACCAGCACCACGTGCGGGGTCTTCCGCCCGGCACCGCGCGGCGTGTAGTCGAGACGGATCAGGCGTGGCGGGTTCGCCGAGGCCTGCCCGACCCCCAGGATCCCGCCGAAACCGCCCTTCGCGAGCTGCTGCTCGTCCCAGACCCTGATCTTGAGGCCGGCGGCATCGGCGATCTCCGAAGCGCGCTCGGCCATCCAGGCAGGGCTCTTCTCGTTGGCCGGGACCAGCGCGAGCATGCGTGACATCCAGGCCGCACCGCCCACGCAGAGTGCACGCTCCAGCGCCTGCTGCCGGTCTTCAGAGTCCATCACGCCGGCGAGCACCACTCGGGAGACTGGCTGTTCCTTCGCGCCCTCGGACCTGCGGTGGAAGCCGAACGAGCCGAGCACGAGGCCCTCGACCAGAGCTCTCAGGCCGGAGTCGTCGGCGAGGGCGGCCAGCGAGGTCGCAACCGTCTCCTTGCCCTTGGCGCGGCGCGCCAATGCTGCGCCTGCCTTGCGCAGGTCGGCGGGGCTTCCCTTGCCCACGCCGACGAGCAGCACACTGCGCAGGCTGTCGTTGGCGAGCCCGGCGCTCGAGAGAACCGGGTGCTCGACGACCTCGCCGACCTTGCCGGTGGCCTGGTGATGGTCGAGCAGGGCGAAGACGTCGAGGTCGAGCTCCTCGAGCAGCTCTGCCGAGCCGGGGCCGAGCGTCGGGCCGTCCTCGTCGGCGACGACCGGCAGCGCTACGACGTCAGCGCCGACCACCCCGCTGGGCGCGGCGCTGCTGAGAGCGATCTGCGGTGGCGAGACCTGGTTGGGCAGTGCCACGTTGCTGTTCCCCCTGGAGTCGAGGTGACGGTGTCGAGAAGAGCTGATGAGACTGTCGAGCCTGGCCGTTATCAGGTCGTGCCGCAGGACAGGCTCGGATGTGCGTGGGCCGCAGCGGTCCCGACCCTACTCACCTCGGTCGCGTTGACAACCGAAGACCCTGGACGCCACGTATGGGCCCAGGGTCTTTCAGTTCGTTGCGGGTCGAGGCGCCCGATCGACGTGTCGGTCAGCCGACGACCTCGTTCAAGGCCGCGCCGAGCGCACCGGCCTCCTCGGCGTTCAGCTCGACGACGAGTCGGCCACCACCCTCGAGCGGGACGCGCATCACGATGCCGCGTCCTTCTTTCGTGACCTCGAGCGGGCCGTCGCCCGTCCGCGGCTTCATCGCCGCCATGCGCACACCTCTTCCTTGGTCCTGCGGGGCGCCAGTCGACGTGGTCCCTCCCACATCGAATGGAAAAACACCATGGCGCGCCGCGATGCGGGTCTATTATCGCTCATTTTCCAGGCGACCTAGACCACAACCTCCCGACTGGTCCGAAGAGTCCCCTGCAGCAGGTTCATCCTGATTGCGGCAGACTCCCTCGTGTGCACGCACGGTCCGCTCTCTTCGACCTCTTCGGCGACCACCTGCGCTCCCGCGGTGGCCGGGCGCCGGTGTCCTCGCTGGTACGCATGCTGGCCCCTCTCGGCGTGACCGCGCCGGCGGCTCGCACGGCGATCTCGCGGATGGTCCGACAGGGCTGGCTCGTCCCGGCAGAGGTCGACGGCGGCCGCGGCTACGCGCTCACCGACCGGGCCCGTCACCGCCTCGACGACGCGGCAGCCCGCATCTACCGCACCCGGGACAGCGGCTGGAAGGGCGGGTGGGATCTGGTCGTGCTGACCTCGCTGCCACCGCGCTCGGGTCGGGAGCGGCTGCGGTCGGGCCTCTCCTTCCTCGGCTATGCACAGCTGACCGACGGCACCTGGATCAGCCCCTACGCCTCTCCGGAGGTGGACGCGCTGCTGGCGGCCGAGGGCGCTGCCGCGACCCGGTTCGAGGCGTACGACGGCGACCCGACCGCGCTCGCCCAGCGGGCCTGGGACCTCGCCGCCTTGGGCGCGTCGTACGCCTCCTGGCACGCCGAAGCGCGTGCGCTTGTCGCCGAGCCGGAGCGCCTGCCCGGAGCGAGCGAGATGGGCGAGGACGAGCGGGCGTTCGTGGCGCGCTCCAACCTGGTGCACGAGTGGCGCAAGTTCCTGTTCACCGACCCGGGGCTGCCCTTGGAGCTGCTACCGCCCGAGTGGCCGGGCCACGCCGCCGCTAGGTTCTTCGCCGAGGAGGCAGCGCGGCTGCTGCCCGCCGCGTCCCGCTTCGTCGATCGCTGCCTTGCCCCTGATGCCCCCGATGTGAAGAGTCCCGACGCGATGAGTGGAGACAACCCATGACCGAGCAGCCCGTCGTCTACGCCGTCGCCGACGGCGTCGCCACGATCACCCTCAACCGGCCCGAGGCGATGAACAGCCTCGACGTGGCGACGAAGGTGGCACTGCGCGACGCCGTCACGGAGGCCGCCGGTGACCAGACAGTGCGCTGTGTCGTCCTGACCGGCTCGGGCCGGGCCTTCTGCGTGGGTCAGGACCTCAAGGAGCACATCGAGATCCTCAACAGCAGCTCCTCCGACGAGCTGTTCCGGACCGTGCCGGAGCACTACAACCCGACGGTCAAGGCACTCGCGACCATGAACAAGCCGGTGGTCGCCGCGGTCAACGGCGTCGCCGCCGGCGCAGGTGCGTCGCTGGCGTTCGCCTGCGACTTCCGGATCCTCGCCGACACAGCGGGCTTCAACCTTGCCTTCACCGGCGTCGCGCTCTCCTGCGACACCGGCTCGTCGTGGACCCTGCCGCGGCTGGTCGGCCGCGCCAAGGCACTGGAGCTGCTGTACTTCCCACGCACCATCCCCGCGAACGAGTCACTCGAGCTCGGTCTGGCCACCAAGGTCGTCGAGCCTGCTGATCTGGCGCACGAGGCGGCCACGATGGCCCGGCACCTCGCCACCGGTCCCACCGTCGCGTTCGGGGCCGTGCGCCGTTCGTTGGAGTTCTCGGCAGGGCACGACTTCGACAGCTCGCTGGAGTTCGAGGGCCAGATGATGTCCCTGACCGGCGCCACGGAGGACCACGCCAGAGCGGTGGCGTCGTTCGTGGCGAAGGAGAAGCCTGTCTTCGAGGGACGCTGAGGAGCCATGTCACGAAACGGGGGAAGGCCGGCGGTGCTGGCCACCACACTGCTGCTCCTGACCGGGCTGCTGGCCGGCGGGCCGACCACGCCATCAGCAGACGCCGCGGGAAGGAACCTCGCCTCGCAGATCGACCTGCCGGCGTCTGTGAAGCAGCTCGTCACCGTCACCAGCGGCTCATGGTCCGACACCACCGCGTCACTCCGTGTGTGGCGGCGACGTGGAGGGTCGTGGCGCCTGGTCCGGGGGCCGATCCGCGCGTCGGTCGGCTGGAACGGCTTCGTCCGCGCCGGCGACCGTCGGCAGTCGACGGGCACCACCCCCGCTGGCCGCTTCACGATGCGATCGGTGTTCGGCAACCGCGCGAACCCCGGGAGCCGGCTGCCGTACCGCCGGGTCGACGGCAACGACTACTGGTCCTACGAGCCGCGCGACCCGGCGACGTACAACATGTTCCAGCCGTCGAAGGCCGCCACGACCCGTTGGCGCCCGGACTACGCCGAGCGGCTCGCCGACTACCCCTACGAGTACGCCTACAGCATCGTGCTCGGCTTCAACCTGCCGCGCGGCGTCCGGTGGTCCCCGGAACGCCGGCAGTACGTCGCACGCCGGACCGCCGACACGACCGAAGGCGGCGGCATCTTCTTGCACGTGAAGCAGAAGCCGCACACAGCAGGCTGCATCTCCCTCCCCATCGAGCAGGTGCGCTGGCTGGTGCGCTGGCTGGACCCCGCTCTCGAGCCCCGGATCGTGATGGGCCCCCGGGACTGGGTTGTCCGCCGGTTCTGAGGCGACCGTTGGCCTGACGGGCGAGCACGAGCATCGGGCAACGGGCCCGCCGTGACATCAGCGAGAGCCGCCGAGGGCACGGAGCAGCTGCCGCGGCGCCCGTACGTGCATCCGCCGCCAGGTGGGATGCGCGCCGTACTCCACGGTGACAGCCACGCCGTCGAGGCGGTGGTTGAACCACTGTGTGAAGGTGCCATGGCAGGTGCCGCCGCAGGGGAACTCCTTCAGGGGCAGTCCCAGGTCACGGGCGATGCGCTGGGCGAACCAAAGCCGTTTCGGGCGCCATACGTCGACGCCGTGAAACGGCTGGTGGAACGAGACGACGAACCGCGGGTCAACCCGGCGCAGGAGGCGCATGAGTGCGCGGGTCTCCGGCTCCGAGGCGGGTCGGGGCCCTGAGGCTCTCCCGTCGGTGCGGCGCCACGCCCACGGGAAGTTCCGGTTCAGGTCGACCCCGTGGGCGTTGCGGCGTTCCCGCCGGGCGAACCCGTCGGGGTTGGCCCCGGGCACGACCCACAGGTTCACGCCGGTGATGGGCCAGCCGTCGCGGAGCTCTTCGAGGATGGCGCGGGGAGCGGCCTCGTCACCGTGAAGCGATGCGATCGCCACTGCGGTGACGCGGGCGGCCGGGTCGCCGAGGTGCCAGGCGCGGATCGGCCGGCCCAGGACGGAGTAGCCGATGATGCGCTCCTCGACCACCGCGGGACGCCGCTGCCCGGTCGTCGGCTGCGACGCAACGGAGACCGACAGCGGCGCGAAGTCAGCCGGCACCGGCGAGGCGGCCGTCGAAGCAGCTGCAGCCGGCGGAGCAGGGGCGGGTACGACGGCACCGGCGCCGAGCGTTGCCGCCACGAGGACGGTCACAGCAACGGCGACCGGCCGGTGGGTCACGGAATGCTGTCCACCAGGTAGAGCACGGTGAAGACGCCGACACCGACCAGCAGTCCGACGTGGGCGAGCACCGAGAGCCCCGGTCCCTCGCCCCAGGTGTCGACCCTCGGGCCCGAGGAGTGGCGGCCCTTGGCCGGCATCCACCGGGCCAGGATCAGCAGGCCGGCGATCACCGCGAGCCACAGCCCGAGGAGGCCCAGCGCGCCGAGCCAGCGGTTGCCGCTCCACAGGAAGAGCACCCAGGCGACCAGGCCGGCGCTGCCGGCGTAGGTGTGCAGGTTAAGGACGTTGGCCGGGATGGAGAGCGATCCCGCCGCCTCCTCTCCGCCCGCGAGGCGAACTCTCGTCAGCGCGACGACGACGGCCGCAAGGACGGTCAGCACGATGGTGGCGAGTAACGGGGTCACGAACAGAGCATGCCCGATCCGCGACGCACATGTGACCACTGGGGTCAAACCGTTCGGCGTGGCGCGTCAGCGCTGCCCGCGAACCCAGCAGTCGGCCAGGTGGTCGTCGACCATGCCGGTGGCCTGCATCAGAGCGTAGGCGGTGGTCGGGCCGACGAACCGGAAGCCCCGTCGCTTGAGCTCCTTGGCCAGCGCGGTCGACTCAGTCGTCGTGGCCACGAGGTCGGTCGTCGTCCGCGGAGCAGGCCGCGGAGGCTCAGGGGCGAAGGACCAGAGCAGGTCACTGAAGGACTCTCCAAGGTCGAGCACGGCGCGGGCGTTGGCGATCGTCGCCTCGATCTTGGCGCGGTTGCGGACGATGCCCTGGTCGGCGAGCAGACGAGCCACGTCTGCCTCGTCGAAGGCCGCGACGCGGTCCACCTCGAAGCCGGCGAACGCTGCCCGGAACGCCTCCCGCTTGCGCAGGATGGTGATCCACGACAGGCCGGACTGGAACGCCTCGAGGCTCAACCGTTCGAACATCGCCTGGTCGCCCCGAAGCTCCTGGCCCCACTCGGTGTCGTGGTAGTCGAGGTACTCAGGAGCCGATCCGGCCCAGCTGCAGCGCAGCAGCCCGTCCGGTCCGGCCAGCAACCCGTCCGGTCCGGCCAGCAACCCGTCCGGTCCGGCCGGCAGTCCGTCCTCTCGAGCCTCAGCCACGACCGCCTCCTTCGGCGAGCTGCTCCGCCCGCTGCGCGAGACGGCGGAGGGCGCGGTCGACACCCCGGCGCATCGTCCAGCCGCCGAGCCGCCAGAACACGGAACCCAGCAGGCCGCCGGGGATGTCGAGCCGTTCCCACCAGACGAAGACGCAGGCGTCGGTGCCGTGGGCCACCACGGCGAACTCGCCGTCGCCGCGGACCACCGCGCCGGTGTGGAGCACCTCGCAGCGGGCGGAGCCGTCGGGTTCCCGCTCCCACGCGGTGATCGTCATGGTGTCCCAGAAGCCCAGTGGGCCGATCCCGGTCCAGGCCCGGATGCGCCCGCCGAGCGCGTGGGCGTCGACGCTGCGGCCGGTCTCCGGGACGACCTCCACACGCGTGAACGGGATCCATTCGCCCTGTCGCGGCCAGTCCGTGACGTAGTCCCACACGAGCCCGGCCGGTGCCGACACACTGACCTCGGAACGGACCAACGCGCGCATCAGCGTTCCTCCTCAGAGTCGGCCGGAGGCTCGCGGTCGGCCGGAGGCTCGCGATCCTGGTCGGCCGGTGGCTCACGCCGGGCGTGGTCGAGCTCGTCGGCCAGGCGTTCGAGCAAGGCGTCCACCTCGGACATGCGGTAGCCGCGAAGAGCGGTCGTGAAGCGCACCTTGCGGAGGTCGTCTCCGGTGAGGGGCCCCTCGGCCTGGACACGCGCGTCCCGGCGATCGTCGTACACCTCGGCCATCGAGCCGCCGGCACCCGCCGCCACGACGGCGACGGCGCCCATGAGCAGGACGACGAGGACAGCGAAGAACCAGGTCATGGTGCCGGGGCCTCAGTTCTGCTCAACGGGGTTCTGGAACTCCTCGTCCTCCGGTGCCGTAAGGCGGTGCCGTCGCTGTGCGTCCTGCACGATCTGGACCACCTCGGTGACGTCGTCGGTGACGTGGAACATGTCGAGGTCGGGCTCGGAGATGTTGCCGTCGGCGACCACCGTCTGCCGGATCCAGTCGACCAGGCCGGACCAGTACTTCGATCCCATCAGAATGATCGGGAAGGAGGTCACCTTCTGGGTCTGGACGAGGGTCAGTGCCTCGAAGAGCTCGTCGAACGTCCCGAACCCTCCGGGCAGGACCACGAACCCCTGGGCGTACTTCACGAACATCATCTTGCGAGCGAAGAAGTAGCGGAAGTTGACGCCGAGCTCGACGTACTCGTTCATGCCCGCCTCGAAGGGCAGCTCGATGCCGAGCCCGACGGAGAGGCCGCCGTTCTCGGAAGCTCCCTTGTTCGCCGCCTCCATGATCCCGGGACCACCCCCGGTCACGACCGCGAAGCCGGCCAGGCTCAGGGAACGGCCGATCTCCTCGGCAAGGGCGTACATCGGGTCGTCCGGTCTGGTCCGGGCCGACCCGAAGACCGAGATGGCCGGGCCGAGCTCGGCGAGCGCGCCGAACCCCTCGACGAACTCCGACTGGATTCGCATCACGCGCCAGGGATCGGTGTGCACCCAGTCGCTCGGGCCCCGCGAGTCGAGGAGCCGCTGGTCGGTGGTGCTCCGCTGGAAGGCACGGCGCCGCATCGTCGTACGACCGCGCTGCTTGCTCGGCCCTGCGGTGTAGTCCTCGTCAGTCATGCCGCCGAGGCTATCCGGCTTCACGAACGTCCGGGCTCGAGCCAGGTGCGCAGCTGCTGCTCGACCCGGTGCAGGTGCTCCAGCGGGACGAACTCGTCCTGCTTGTGGGCCAGGTGGGGGTCGCCGGGACCGAAGTTGACCGCCGGGATACCGAGCTGGCTGAACCGCGCCACGTCGGTCCAGCCGAACTTCGGGTTCACCACCCCGCCGACCGCCTGCACGAACGCCGCCGCCGCCGGCACGGACAGCCCAGGCATCGCGGACGGCGCCGAGTCGCTCACCTCGATCTCGAAGCCGTCGAAGACCTCCCGCACGTGCGCGACCGCCTCCTCCTCCGAACGGTCCGGCGCGAAGCGGTAGTTGACCGACACCGTGCAGCGGTCGGGCAGCACGTTGCCGGCCACTCCGCCGGAGATGAACACCGCGTTGAGGCCCTCGTGGTACTCCAGCCCGTCGATCACGGGTCTGCGCGGCTCGTAGGCGTTGAGCCGCGCGAGCACCTCGGCCGCGCCATGGATCGCGTTGACGCCCCTCCACGAGCGTGCGGCGTGGGCTCGCTCGCCGTGGGTGGTGACGTCGACGCGCAACGTCCCCTGACAGCCCGCCTCGACCGCGGCGTCGGAGGGCTCCATGAGGATCGCGAAGTCCGCCTCCAGCAGCTCCGGGTTGCTGTCACCGAGCAGCTTGAGCCCGTTGCGCTCGGCCTCGACCTCCTCGCAGTCGTAGAAGAGGAAGGTGATGTCGCGGTTGGTGACCGGCATCGTCGCCGCGATCCGAAGCGCGACGGCGACCCCACCCTTCATGTCGCAGGTGCCGAGACCGTGCAGGAACTTGTCGTCGCGGCGTGAGGGAAGGTTGTCGTTCAGCGGGACCGTGTCGAGATGGCCCGCGATCACCACCCGCTCCCCCCGCCCCTGGTGGGTGCGCGCGACGACGGTGTTGCCGAACCGGCTCACCTCGAGGTGGGACAGCGCCTTCAGCTGTGACTCCACGGCGTCCGCGATGGCGTCCTCGTCGCCGCTGACCGACTCGATGTCCACGAGCTGCTCGGTCAGGGTGACGACGTCGGCGGTGAGGTCGAGGGAGGTCATGCGCTCATCCTTTCATCGCTCGAAGACACAGAACTCGTTGCCCTCCGGGTCGGCCATGACGCTCCAGGAGATCTCCTCGTCGCGGGCTCGCAGCAGAGTCGCGCCCCTCTCGCGCATCGCCTCGACGGTGCTCACGACGTCCCAGTGGATGCGGTTCTTGACGGTCTTGGGCTCGGGCACCGGGACGAAGTCCATCGTGGCGATCGGCAGACCCGGCGCGTCCTCCACCCACCACCAGCCCTTGTCCGGCCGGCCGTCGAGCTTGCCTCCGAGCGCCTCCGCCCACCAGCGGGCGATCGACTCGGGGTCGACCGAGTCGACGACCAGGCCGTGGATGCGGTACTCCGGCATCGCCTCAACCTCCTTCAGGAACGCACAGAACTCCCCGCCCTCGGGGTCGGCCATCACGGTCCACGGCAGTCCGGACTCCTCCGCCGGGAGTACGACGGTCGCTCCCCGCGCCACGAGATCGTCCACCGCGCTCGTGTAGACGTCGAGGTGGACGCGGTGCTTGACGGTCCTGGCCTCGGGGACCCGGCACATGGCGATGCCGTGGCCCTCGGTCGGCCCGACGACGTCACCGGACACGCTGTCCGGCCGGAAGTCCAGACCCGCCACGTCGGCCCAGAAGCGCCCGAGGCCCTCTTCACCCGTCGTATCCATGCAGAGCTCTTTCCACCGCGCGACGGCTGCCACGTTGCTCTCCTCCCGCATGCCGGAACGTACCGGTCCGGCCCGATGTGTCTTGCTGCGTTTCGATACCTTGGCACACGTGACCGACAGCAACCGCCAGACAGACGCGTCCTCCGACATCGCCACGGAAACCGACCCCAAGCCTCCCTCGAGCGCATGGGGCTACGGGCTCGCGACCTTCGCGGGTGTGGAGGGTGAGGGCGGCGTGCTCGACACGTGGTACCCCTCGCCGCAGCTCGGTGACGCGCCTGAGCACGTCGAGGCCCCCGAGGAGCTGACCGCGCTCGAGGGGACCGACGACGTACGCGGCGTGCGCCGGGTCGTCGTACGCACCGTGGTCGAGGACCTGCAGTCGGCCCCCGCCGACACGCACGACGTCTGGCTGCGCCTGCACCTGCTGAGCGCGCGGCTCGTAGCGCCGCGGTCGATCTCGATGGACGGCGTCTTCGGTCTCCTCACCAACGTGGTCTGGACGAGCGAGGGCCCCTGCGCGGTCGAGGGCTTCGAGGAGACCCGCCTCCGCCTCAAGGCGGCCGGACGCCATGTCACCGTCCTCGGCGTCGACAAGTTCCCGCGTCTGACCGACTACGTCATCCCCACGGGCGTCCGCATCGCCGACGCGGACCGCGTCCGCCTCGGCGCCCACCTGGCCTCGGGCACGACCGTGATGCACGAGGGCTTCGTGAACTACAACGCCGGCACGGTGGGCGCATCCATGGTCGAGGGCCGGATCAGCGCCGGCGTCGTCGTGGGTGACGGCTCCGACGTCGGTGGTGGGGCCTCGATCATGGGCACGCTGTCCGGTGGCGGCAAGGAGGTCATCTCCGTCGGGGAGCGCTGCCTCGTGGGCGCCAACGCCGGCATCGGCATCTCCCTGGGCGACGACTGTGTCGTGGAGGCCGGGTGCTACGTCACGGCCGGCACGAAGGTGACCGTGCTCGACATGGACAACAAGCCCAAGGTCATCAAGGCCTCGGCCCTCTCCGGCGTCGACAACATCCTGTTCCGCCGCAACTCCGTCACCGGCGCGATCGAGGCAGTGCCGTGGCATGGAGAGGGCATCGAGCTGAACGCCGCCCTGCATGCGAACGACTGACGCTCACCGACATCGGCACACGCCCCGGTCGCGCGCTCGGCGAACCGAGACCGGCGGGGCGGGTCGCGCGCTGCTGCTCATCCTCGCCGTGCTCGTGGTGGTGGCCCTCGCCGGCGTCATGGTGCTGCGCGGGGTCGGACCGCTGCCCGACCCCGAGGGCTGCCGGGCCGAGGTGGGCGATGTCGTCGCCGAGCTCAGCACCGAGCAGGCCGAGAACGCCTCGCTGATCGCGGCGGTCGGCGTACGCCGAGGTCTGCCCGCGCGGGCGGTGTCGATCGCTCTCGCCACGGCGTACCAGGAGAGCAAGATCGTGAACATCCCGCACGGTGACCGCGACTCGCTCGGCCTGTTCCAGCAGCGCCCCTCGATGGGGTGGGGCACAGCGAAGCAGCTCCAGGACCCCTACTACGCCACGAACGCGTTCTACGACGCCCTCGAGAAGATCGACGGCTACCAGGAGATGCGCATCACCGAGGCCGCGCAGGAGGTGCAGCGGTCCGGCTTCCCGGAGGCCTACGAGGACCATGCCCCCGACGCTCGCGCGCTTGCCTCCGCTCTGACCGGCTACTCCCCCGACGGACGGTTCAGCTGTGTCGTCCGCAAGGCGAGCGGCCTCGAGAAGCAGCGTCCGGGCCGAAACGGACTCACTCCCCGCGCCGACGAGGTCCGGGACGACGTGGAGCGCGCGTTCGGCAACCTCGCGATGGGTGGCTTCGCGCCCGGCGGCGTGCGCACCGGCCACCAGCAACGGTCGGCGCACTACGACGGCCGGGCGGTCGACATCTTCGTGCGCCCGATCAACCAGACCAACAACCGCAAGGGCTGGGCGATCGCGCAGTACCTCGTCGCGCACGCCAAGAGGCTCGACATCGACCACGTGATCTTCGACGGGTTGATCTGGTCCTCCGGCCCGCGCTCGAGTGAAGGCTGGCGGGAGTACGACCCGGGCGACCGTCCCGGGGCGCGCGCCGTCCTCGAGCACCGCGACCACGTGCACGTGGACGTGGCCGCGGGCGCGGACGTGGCCGCGGGCGACTGACCCACGCACAGGGATGCATTTCGGACGATCTCTTGACCAGATGTCCGATAGATCAACCGTTCGTACGACGAGTCGCTAGTCCGACCGGGTCAGCCCGTTACATCGTTCGTTCGGACCATGCCACCGTGTCTGGACATGGCACCGTGTGGCCGGGTGCAATGAGCAGGGCGTTTCGGGGGAAACGGGGAGTTTCGGGGGGAAAGAAGTCAGGCCATGAACAGCGACTCGATGATCTACACGATCGGCACCGCCCTGAACCGCGCCCGCGACAACGGAGTCGCCGTCGACGTTCTCGTCGAAGGTATCTGGATCAGCGGTCACGTCCTCGCCGTCGACGGCTTCGGCGTGGTGCTCCACGCGGACGACAACCAGCATTCGGTGGTGCGCATCGAGAGCGTCTCCGCGGTCACGATCCGCGCGGCCGCGCCGCACCGCGAGGCGATTCCCGACCGGGTCCACGTGATGCCGCCCCCACGCGCCACGGCCAGCTGAGCCACCACGGGGAGTCGGCCAACGCGCTCAGCCGTGGTACCGCCGCGTGCCCCGCTCAGCCCGCGAGCCGTCGTACCGCCTCGTCCACGCGCTCGTCCGTCGCAGTGAACGCCACTCGGACGTGCTCGGCCCCTGCGGCGCCGTAGAACGCTCCAGGCGCCACGAGGATGCCCAGGTCGGCGAGGTCGCCGACCGTCTCCCAGCAGGACTCACCTCGGGTCGCCCACAGGTACAGCGAACCCTCCGAGTCGTCGATCCGGAAACCGCTGCTCTCCAGGGCGCCCCGCAGCTTGGCGCGTCGTGCGGCGTAACGAGCATGCTGCTCGGCCACGTGGGCGTCGTCGTCGAGGGCGGCCTTCATCGCCACCTGCTGGGGCGCGGGCATCTGGAGGCCCAGGTTCTTGCGGACCGCGAGCAGCTCACCGATCACAGCGGGGTCACCGGCTGTGAAGGCGCAGCGGTAGCCCGCCAGGTTGGAGCGCTTGGACAGCGAGTGCACCGCCACGATGCCCGTGTGGTCCCCGTCGCAGACGTCGGGATGGAGCACGCTGACCGGACCGCGGCCGTCAGATCCAGGCGAGCCGTCCGGGCTCTCCCAGGCGCACTCGATGTAGCACTCGTCGGAGACCAGCAGCACTCCACGCTCGCGCACCCAGGCGACGACCTTGCGCAGGTGGTCGACCGGGAGCACCTTGCCGGTGGGGTTCGCAGGCGAGTTGATCCAGAGCATGGAGACTCGCTCGGGGCCGAGCGAGGTGAGCGAGTCGGCGGCGATCGCCCGGGCGCCCGCGAGCCGGGCGCCGACCTCGTAGGTCGGGTAGGCCAGTCGCGGGTAGACGACCAGGTCGCTCGGGCCCAGTCCGAGGTGACCCGGCATGGAGGCGATCAGCTCCTTGGAACCGATCACGGGAAGCACCGCGTCGAGACCCAGACCGGTGACGCCGTGCCGACGCTCGAGCCAGTCGATGCAGGCCTGCCGGGTCTCGGGACGTCCGATCGTCATCGGGTAGCCGGGTGAGTCGGCGGCATCGCGCAGCGCCTGCTGGACCACCTCAGGCGTGGGGTCGACCGGGGTCCCCACCGACAGGTCCACGATCCCGTCGGCGTGGGCACGGGCCCGCTCGGCGTAGGGCACGAGGTGGTCCCAGGGGAAGTCGGGGAGTCGCTGGGAGACGGCACGTGCCGCCCACCAGGGAGCGGCGGGCGGCACGACGCGTGAGTCGGCCGAGGTCACTCTTGGTTCTGCGGCGGGAGGGCGGCGATCATCGGGTGGTCCTTCTCGATCACACCGAGCTTCGCAGCGCCACCCGGCGAACCGAGGTCGTCGAAGAAGTCGACGTTGGCGTTGTAGTAGTCCTTCCACTGCTCCGGGGTGTCGTCCTCGTAGAAGATCGCCTCCACCGGACAGACCGGCTCGCACGCACCACAGTCGACGCACTCATCCGGGTGGATGTAGAGCATGCGCGAGCCTTCGTAGATGCAGTCGACGGGGCACTCGTCGACACAGGCCCTGTCCTTGACGTCCACGCAGGGCTGCGCGATGACGTACGTCACCTTGGTTCCTCCTCGGATGGATACGGTTCAGGCGTCCCGGTGTTGAGCGGTGCTGCGGCTCGAGCGCCCAAGTACAGCCTAGTATCACG
Organism: uncultured Actinomycetota bacterium; assembly: GCA_963700955.1. Classification (GTDB taxonomy): domain Bacteria; phylum Actinomycetota; class Actinomycetes; order Propionibacteriales; family Nocardioidaceae; genus Nocardioides_C. Next base: position 71,504 of record CAVOZH010000009.1, read on the forward strand.
GGCGCGTCACAACAGGTGCGCACCCGGTCCAACCAGCGAAAGTCACGCCATCCCTGTGAGCACCTCCGCCAGTAGAACCCCACCCGGCCTCGGACCCCACGTCGTGGGCCAGCGGGTCGTGGTGAGACGTGTGCTCCGAGGTGAGACCGGCCCCACGGGCGGCCCCGCGTTCACCGACGTCCTCGGCGTGATGGAGAGCTGGTCCGGGGGTGAGACCGCGGTCCGCACCGAGGCCGGTGACCTGGTCACGATCACGGTCGCCGACATCGTCTCGGGGAAGCCTGTCCCGCCACGACCCTCGGTCCGCATGCGGGTCCCGGTGGAGGTGGCCGAACGGCGTGCGCTCGCCTCCTGGCCGGCACACGAGACCGAGCCACTGGGTGAGTGGCTGCTTCGGGCCTCCGGCGGCTACAGCGCCCGCGCGAACTCCGTGCTCGCCGACGGGGACCCCGGCGTGCCGTTCGCGTCGGCGGTCGAGCGAGTCGCGTCGTTCTACGCCGAGCGAGGGCTCCCGCCATGGGCGCAGGTCGTCGTCGGCTCGGACGTGCACGCTGCCTTCGAGTCCGCCGGCTGGGTGCTGGCCAGGCCCGGCGAGGCCGACTCGCAGTTCCAGCTCGCCTCGGTCTCGTCGGCCCTGCGCGTCGTACGGAGGTCGCTGCCGCGCGTCGTACCTCCGGTGACCCTCTCTGCACGGGCCGATGCGGCGTGGCTTGCGGACGACGAGCGTTCCCTCTCCTACGGAACTGCGGCGCTGGACGTTCTCGAGGGACCGGCCGACGTGGGGTTCGCCGCAATCAACGCACCGGGCACCGACGAGGTGGTCGCCAAGGGCCGGGTCGCCCGGGGCAACGGTGTGGTCCCGGGAGACGACGACTGGGTGGGCATCACGAACGTGTGGGTCTCCCCCGACCACCGAAGGCTCGGACTGGCCAAGGTCGTCATGGGCGCGCTGCTCGAGTGGGCCGCGGAGCGCGGTGCCACTTCGGCGTACCTCCAGGTCCGGGGCGACAACCCAGCCGCGCTCGCGGCGTACGGCCGGCTCGGTTTCCAGACTCACCACGCCTACCGCTACCTCAGGAGCTCCTGACGCCTGTCCGGACTTCCACCGCGCGACCGGCGGCCGCGCCGCGGCAGCAGAGCGAGCACGGAACGGATGCCCAGGTCAGAGACAGCCGATGGCACGGGCCGGGTCAGCCGGGCCGACCCTGTCGAAGGCGTCGAGGACCCACGCGATCGCCTGGCGGTCCATCGGGATCGAGACGTGGTCGGCCGTGTCGGCCGAGCAGTAGTCCTGGAGGGTGATGTTCGTGCTGCGGTCTCCGGTGAGGAAGCCCGAGGTGTAGGGCACGACGACCTCGTCGTACTCCGTGACGACCTGCGTGTAGTCGACGTCGCCCGGCGTCTCGTCCGGAGTGTTCAGCGCCTGGAGGAAGTCGGATCCGGCGGTCTGCTGGTCGCATGCCTCGCAGCCCTGGGTGGACCCGGACCCCAAGCCGCTCCCGACGGTGGTGCCGTGGTTGGACGCAGAGAGGCCCACGAGGTCCTCGACCTTGCCGTCGCCGCCTAGGTACTTGATGTAGTAGCGCGGCATCATCCCGCCCTGCGAGTGCCCGACCATGGACACCCGCGAGGCACCGGTCGCCGCCAGGACCCGGTCCACGAAGTCGCTCAGCTGCGCCGCGGACTCCTCGATCGGACCGGTGGCGCGGTTGCCGTAGTCGAGTGAGAAGACGCAGTAGCCGTCCGCCTTCAGCGAGTAGGACAGCGCGTCGAGCAGCGAGGCACGGTCACCGAACGTGCCGTGGACGATGACCGCCGGGAACGGCCGGTCTGCCGTTGGCCGGCAGGTCCAGTCGTTGGCGCCCACGGGGTCGCGGTCCAGGGACGGGTACGACGACCGTGGCTGGTCGTCCGCGGCCTGCGCCGGAGCGACAGCGCCGAGGGCAGCACTGGTGGTGAGGGCCAGGAGCATCGCGAGAAGTGCACGCATGTGCGATGCAACGAGGCCGTTCCCATGGCGTTACGGCGCTCTCAGCGGGCGGACGCGGCGACCGGGCTCGGGGCGGAGGCCCGGAGCGGTTCGGCTAGGCGGTGTGGGCGAGCTCCAGCACCTCGGCCGACTCGTCGATGGCGCGGCGCTGCTCCGGCATTGCCGTCACGGGGGCGAGACCCTCCGGCGCCGCGGCCTCCTGCGCAACGAGGTGAACCGTCACGTAGCGGCCGCCCGGGCGGTCCAGGGTCGCGGCCTGGAGCTCGACGTGGCCCTCGGCGGTGAGGAAGGCGTGTGCCTGCCAGTAGTGGAACGCGCACGCAGCCCACGCCCGCTCGACCGCGCGGACGATGTCGTCCTGGGCGATACCGTGCCTGGACGTGCCCAGGGCCACCAGGAGGTGGTCCGCCACGTCGGTGCTGCCGACCTCCAGGTCCACGAAGGCACCCGAGGCTAGAAGCTCCTCACGCAGTGCGGTCTCGAAGACGTTCCGAACCTGGGAGGTGGCGGGGCCGGCGTTGAGCTGGAGTCCGCTGCGAAGGCTCTGGAAGGCGCTGAGGTTCATGTGTCAAGCATGGGGCCGCGTCGTCCACGCGCCCTCCAACGATGAGTAACGCGACGCCCACAGAACCGGAACAGTTCGCGTCAGGCCCCCCGCTTCTTGCCACAGACGACGGTGTCGGAGGGCTTGTAGGTCGTGTGCATCGTCTCCTTGCGCGCGACCTCCGTACTGCCGGCATGGTGGAAGTAGCGGTACACGTCGATGTCGAAGCCGCCGTAGCCGTCGTGGGGGACGCAGTCCGGCCCCCGCATGTGGCGGGTCTCCTCGTTGGTGCGGTTGTAGCGGTCCGAGACGCCGGCTGTGATGTCCCAGTACTTGGTGGACCACATGCGCACGTGCATCTCGCCCGAGGAGGAAGGGGTCGAGGGCTCGATCCAGGCCTGGATGAGCACGCCGTAGGGGGTGTCGTTCTTGAACCTCAGGTCGACCGAGCCCCAGGCGACCGTGGCCTCGCGACCGATCGGGTAGCGGTCGATGTAGAACGAGTGCGGCTTGTGCTCGACGTCCTGGAGGCCGGCGAAGAAGGCGGCGTTGAACAGCGTCGTGGCCACCTGTGACACACCGCCGCCGAGCTCTTCCTTGTAGACGCCGTCACTGATCATGTAGCCCTTGGTGAAGCCGTTGTCCTCGGTCCTCTCACCGACCGTGTCGTTGAGGGAGAACGTCTCCCCGGGCTTGAGCACCGTGCCGTTCACGAGACTCGCGGCACGGCCGAGGTTGGTGTTGCGGTAGTCCGCGTGCGGGAAGAAGGTCGTGAAGGAGGAGACCGGCTCCTTGATCTGCAGCTTCTCGGCGTCGTTGGTGGTGAAGTCTGGCCGGGCGACGACGGTCCTCACCTCGAGCGTCCGCTTGTCGTCAGGCTGTACGACGAGCGCGAGGAACTTGTCGGTCACCTCCTTGGCGTCGACGGTGACGCCGTTCTTGCCGGGGACCACCTTCGGCTTCCCGCCGACGAGACGGACGGTTGCCGGCTCGGGGCTCAACGCCACCGACTTCATCGCGGGCCGGACCGCGGCCATGAGCTTCTTCCGGTCCACGTGCGGGACGAGCTTGCCGCCCTCCGGCTTCATGGACAGCGCCGTGGAGAACGCTTCGGGACGCACCACGACGTTCTCGTTGTCGAGCACGAGGATGACGGGTCCCGAGACCGCGGGGTTCGCGAAGTCCTCCATCGCCGCGCGCACGGCCTTCTCGGACACCTTGGGCGCGACCTTGCTGACCTCGAGCTCCACGGCGTCGGCAGAGTCCTCCTGCAGGAACGCGTCGGTCACCGCCTTGGCGGCTGCCGACCGGTCCACCTCCTCACCGGCTTCGGGGAAGCGCGCGTCAGCGTTGCCGTCCTTGAAGGTGATCCCGCCTTCGACCGCGTCCTTGTCGACCTGCTTCGCGAACGAGTCGATTGCGGAGTCGAGCTTCGTCTGGTCCACGTCGACGACCGCGTCCAGGTCGTCGCCACCGGCGAAGTAGTCCCACATCCTTCCGGGGCGCCAGCTGCGGCCTCCGCCTGCCTGCGAGACGGACTCCTCGTAGTCGACGGCGAGACCGGCTCGGGCCGGCTGGATGGTCCCGCGATGCTCGTCCGCCTCGACGGCGATGGGAGCCTCCGCGCGCGGGGCGAGCTCCTCCTCGAGCTTCGTCTCCGCTGCTGCGGGGTGGAGGCCTCCGATGTCGACTCCGGCGACCGTCGTACCGCGGGGAACCTTCTCGCTCGTGAGGACGTAGCCGGCGGTGTACAGCCCGGCGACCAGCACGAAGAGCCCCAGGAGGAGCAGCGTCGCTACACGGCGGTCGGACGTTCTCTCCTTGAACGGAAGGTCAGTCACGAGGCGCAATCTTAGGTCGGTGTGTCCGATGAGTCCGAATCGCGGGCAGTCCTGGGTGGCGCGCCCCACACCAGGCCGGCGACCAGGACCACGAACCCGGACCCGATCAAGAGCCACCCGTACGTGTCGGAGGCGACGAGGTAGTCACCCTCCCCTCGCCCGGCCACCCCCACGACGAGAGGGACGAGCCAGCCGGCGGCGAACGCCGTCCCGGCACGGGGGAACCACTGGCGGAACGCCCAGATCACGGCCACTGCGGCACCCACACCGAGCACCAGGCCGAGGACCGAGTGGTGTACCGCGATCGCGGCGATCCCGGCCGCGAGCCCGAGGACCAGGGCGCCCGCGTAGCCGAGGAACCTCATTCGAGGCCGGCGAACAGATCCGTCTCGAGGCCGTCCTCGTTGACCGGTCCACGCACTCCCTTGGCGAGGCGGAAGTACTCCGTGCCCCACACCTCGTTGCCGACGTTGTTCGACAGGGCGAAGAAGGGCCCGTCCACGGTGATCTGGGTGGCATGTGCCCTCATCGCGGCCATCTTGGCCTCCGCGAAGTCGTTGCCGTCGACGACCGCGTCGAGGAGGTGGTCGGGGGTCACCCACCAGCCGAGGTCGGCGTCGGGGTCCATGCCCTCGAAGCTGGTCGTGTCCCCGGCCTCGCGCAGGCGGCGCAGGCCATCGCGCATGCGGTTCTCCGACATCGCGGTCCAGTAGATCTTCGCGATGTCCCAGGCCTCGCCGAGCTCCGGCCGGAAGGATCGCACGGCAGCGAGCGAGGCGCCGTACATCGCGACCCGATGTGCCTGGATGTGGTCCGGGTGACCGTAGTTGCCGAACTGGTCGTAGGTGACGAGCACCTGCGGCCGGACCTCGCGGATCACCTCGACCAGGTGCGTGGCCGCCTCGAGGAGGTCGGCGCGCCAGAACGTGCCGTCCTTGACGTCCTCGCCGGCGGTGGCGTGGCCCTGCTCGTGCCAGACCATGCCCGAGTCGCGGTACTTCCCCTGACCACCGAGGAACCGGTAGTCGGTGACGCCGAGCTCCTTCATGGCGTTGGCCAGCTCGCCGACCCGGTGCTCGCCGAGCTTGTCGTGCTTGTCGGAGGCGAGGTGCTCGAGCCCCGGGACGAGGACCTCCCCCTCCTCACCGAGGGTGCACGTCACGAGGGTGACCTGAGTGCCGCGGGCGACGTACTTCGCCATCGTCGCGCCCTGGTTGATGCTCTCGTCGTCAGGGTGCGCGTGCACCAGCAACATCCGCTGTTCCATGGATCCCAGCCTAGTCGTCGGTGAAGTGGCCCTTGACCCGGCGCGGGGCGTCGGGCAGCTCGAGAGGCGGGGGTACGTCGACGGGGCCGGCGTCGCCCATGGCCGAGTCGTGGTCGACCCATCCGTCGTACTGCTCGGCGAGCATGTCGAGGACGAACTCAGGCGCATCGGTGAGCACGGCCCAGGGGTGGTCCTCGTCGTCGTCCTCGCCGGCCAGCCGCTCGCGAGAGACGGTCGCCTCGAAGCCGTCGTGGACCAGGCGGGCAGCGACTGCGCGAGCGTCGCGCTCCTCGTAGAACATCGCCCTGAGCATCACGAGAGCTCCTTCTCCACCAGGGGCCTCCGGTGGGACCACTCTTCGAGCGCGCTTGCAGTGCGACCCGGCTCTCCGGCCGCGACCATCCCGGCCGCCCCAGGTGCGTCGGTCGCGACCCATTCGCTGACCACCTCGGCTGCGTGTCGAACGCGCACCTCGGCGGCCTCGAGGATCTCTCCCGCGGTGAACTTGCCGTAGGCCGCAGCGATCAGCTCCAGCCTCCGCGCGGCGACGGTGGGGGCGGTGGCGCGGAACAGCGGAACGCAGGTCCAGGCGAGCAGCCCAAGCTCCATCAGGCGCGTCGACGGTGCAGCGAGGTCCCAGTCGAAGACACCCGCGACCCGGTCTCCGGCGAAGCAGACGTTGTAGGGCGCGAGGTCGTTGTGCGCGTAGACATCCGGGGCTTCGGCACTCGGGTAACGCCACGGGCCCGGGTGCTCGAAGCCGGCGACGTTCTCGTGGAGAAGGCGTGCCCAGGCCACGAGCGACTCGAGCTGCGCGTCGCTGAGCAGCTCCTCGTCGACATCGACGATCCGCCCCGGAAGGTACGTCAGGATCTCGCGGCCCCGGCTGTCCTTGCCCAGGAACCGGGGCACACCCGGCATCCGTCTCGCCCCGAGATGGGCGAGGAGGGCGTGCACCGCCGGCGTCCACGGGCCCGTCGCGCGACGTACCGTCGAACCGATCCGGACAGTGACGCCGACGTTTCCTCCCTCGAGTCGTAGCCCGTCGAGCAGGATCTCCCTCAGCTCGTCGAGGAACGGCAGATCGGGCTCGAGCCACTCAACGGCGTCGAGCTCCTCGGGACAGAGCCAGCGGACGGCGTCGTGCTCGGCCTCCTTCGGGATCGGCTCACCGTCGACGAGAGAGGCGAGAGCGACGCGGAGCGTGTAGCCGTCGCGGATCGACTGCTCCCCGTTCAGGTGACCCGTGACCTCGATGCCGCAGCCGAGCTCCTCGGCGATCTCCCGGACGACGGCGCCTTCAGGATCCTCGCCTGGCTCGACCTTGCCACCCGGGAACTCCCAGCCACCGGCGAGATGCGCTGGAGAGGTGCGGCGCGCGGCGAGCACCCGCCCATCGCGCACGATCGCGGCGCCCATCACGAGAACCACCGTGCGCCTCCTTCCGGTAGTTTCAGCGAGACTCGAGCAGTCAATCTAGCCGGGAGGGCGACGTGGACGAGCGGCGGTCGAACATGCGTCGCGCGGTGTCTGCCGAAGGGTGGAATCCCGGGGTCCACCTGCTCCGTGGCAAGGATCGGATCGACGACATCGATGCCCTTGGCGCCAGGTACTCGGCCGCCGGGGGTGGACGAGTCGGCCTGTCAGGCGTGCTGGCCGACCTGAACAGGACCGCGACCGTCGTACGCGTGCCTGCACCCGCCGCGCGCTGGGGGTTTCGCTGGGACGACGAGGACTCTCGAAGCAAGCGGTGGTGGCCACAGGGCATCACCACCTCGGCGGACCGGGACGAGAGCGAGGCGTACGACGAGCGCCGGATCGTGATGACGAGCTGGTACTCCAAGGACCTCGCCGGCGTGCACAAGGGTTCGCGGATCACGGTTGTGGACCTTGCTCGTGACGGGAGGCTGCACTACCGGCACGTGCTGCTCGTCGACGCCTTCAGGCGTGGGGACGGGACGGTCGATCTGCGTCCGATGAAGATCCACGCCGGCGGGATCGTCTGGCACGGCGAGCACCTGCACGTCGCCGGTACGTCGCGCGGGATCTCCACCTTCCATCTCGACGACATCATGCGGGTGGGCTCGGAAGGGTCGTTGGGCGCCGCGGGCTCAGCGGGCTCGGGGGGCGACAGGAACCGGCTGGGTGTCGGAGCCGGGAGCTTCGGCTACCGCTATCTGTTGCCGGTCCGGTTCACCTACGACGCGTTCGCCGACGACGGGCACGAGCCGCTGCGGTACTCCTTCCTCTCCCTCGACCGGGGCTCCGCGGAGCCGCGCCTGATCGCAGGTGAGTACGGCCGACGCGGCAGGACCACCCGGCTCGTGGACTTCCCGATCGAGCCTTCGACGTCGCTGCTGCAGGTCTCCGAGGACGGGCATGCCCAGCCGCTCTCCTTGTCTGGCGAGGGCATCGAGGGAATGCAGGGCGCCACCGTGGTCGGCGACCGTTGGTATGTCACGACGAGCGCCGGTCCCTACGTGCGCGGCTCGTTGTACGTCGGACGTCCGGGCGCGTTTCGCCGCCGCGCACGGGTGTTGCCTGTCGGGGTCGAGGACATCGCGTACTGGCCCTCGCGGGACGAGCTCTGGTCGCTGTCGGAGTACCCGGGGCGGCGCTTTGTCTTCGCGATGGACCGATCGCGGATCGGCTGACCAGGCGCTGCGGTCTCGTCGTTGCCGCTGCTTTCATTGCCGCTGACTCATTGGCTCCGGCCACTTGTCGTCCACAGGTGGTGCGGCGCAGAGACCGTCCACCATCGGTCGAACAGGTGTTCGAGCCAGGGGTCTGGTTCTCATAACTTGGACGTGTGACGACGACGGACCAGCGCACTCCGGACACCGAGGCCAGACCGGCCGACGGTTCCGGCTGGACCGTCCCCGGCGTCGGTCCCGGTGGTCCTGCGGTGACCGGCGCGGCTCCGCGTCCGGGCGAGCGCGGTGCCGGCGAGCGCGGTGCCGGCGAGCGCGGTGCCGGCGAGCGCGGTGCCGGCGCGGGCGGTGCCGGCGCGGGCGGTGCCGGCGCGGGCGGGTCTGGGTCCACCGACCTGGCCGCCGAGCTGACCAGCGCCGGTGGTGGTGGTTCAGCTCATCCGATCGTGGCGGCGATGCTGACCTGCCTGGAGGCACTGGACTCGGTCCGCGACGCGTCCACCGCGACGCTGACCGCGCGGGAGATCCGGCTGATGCTGCTCGCGGTCGTCCAGCTGATCGCCGCCGCGGTAGCGTTGAAGCTGCGGCTGCTGGCCGCCGGCGAGGCACAGCGGGTCGCGGACCTGACCGGCGCCACCACCACCGCGGCGTTCTACGCGCACCTGACCCAGACCCGACGCGCCGACGCCAACACCCAGGTCCGGCTCGCCCACGACCTCGACCGCCGCTACCGACTGCTCGCCGACGCGCTGGCCCGCGGCCAACTGTCCCCCGAGCACATCACGGTCGCGGTCGCGGCCCTGCGCAAGCTCCCCAAGGACCTCCCCACAGACCAGCTGACCGCCTGCCAACGGTTCCTGGTCGACGCCGCCGGCCAGCTCAGCCCCGACCAGCTCAAGGTCGTCGGCCGCAAGCTGTGGGAGGTGATCGACCCCGACGGCGCCGAGGCCAAGGAAGGCAAAGCCCTCCAAGACGAGGAAGACCTCGCCCGCGCGAAGGCCTACCTCAAGTCCTGGCGCAACGGCGACGGCACCACCGGATTCCGCGGCAAGCTCCCCGACCTCCACGCCGACATGCTGCTCAAGGCAATCCAGGCGTTCTGCTCACCCCGCCGCCGGAAGAACCCGAACATCCCCACCAGCCAACCCGACGACACCCACCACCCCGAGACCGAACCACCACACAGCCAGAGCGGACCCGACAAGCCCGACGAGTCCCACGACCCTCAACCAACCAACAACGACCCGGCCAACAACGACCCGGCCGACAACGACCCGGCCGACAACGACCCGGCCGACGACCCGGCCGGCGCCGCACCACCCGCCCCAGCACCACCCGACCCGGGTCGCGCCCACGAGCACCAGCCACCCGAGCCAGCCACCCGAGCCGCAGCCACCCGAGGAACCAGACGTCCCCTACCCGGTCAGACTCGGACACGGACTCATCGACCTGATCGAACGCATCCCCGCCGACCTACCCCCGAGCTCGGGCGGCACCGCCGCCACGATCGTGGTCACCATGCGCCTCGACCAACTCCTCGACGGCCTCGGCACCACCACCCTCGACACCGGCACCACCATCTCCGCCGGCCAGGCCCGACGACTGGCCTGCCAGGCCGGGATCATCCCGGTCGTCCTCGACGGCAAGTCCCAACCCCTCGACGTCGGCCAACAACAACGCCTCTACACCAAGCACCAACGGATCGCGATCACCCTCCGCGACAAGGTCTGCATCATCGAAGGCTGCGACCGACCCGCGTCCCAATGCGAGTTCCACCACCCCATCCCGTTCTCCCAAGGCGGCCCCACCAGCATCGAGAACGCCGCCACCCTGTGCCCCCACCACCACCACCTCGTCCACACCAGCCACTGGAAACTCATCCCACTACCCAACAACAAAGCCCAGCTACACCGAGTGAACCGCCGCTGAACCGCACGGTAGGTACCGAGCGACACCCCATCGTTCGGGCCGAGCGGCGGCGGCCGCGGTCCGGCCGAGCGGCGGCGCCCGCGAACGCGGCCAGCGCGAGCCGGGGGATCGCCGGGACCAGCTCGCCGAAGCTCAGCCGCGAGGAGCGCGAGCCAGCTGCCGTGACTGCGCTACGAGCCGGCCTGTGGAGTCCCACACCTCGGCATCCTCCTCGAGCAACCCACCGGCGTAGTTGCGGGTCGCGTGCACGACCTTGAGCCACCCCGGAGCAGGCACCGCTCTCACGTGTGCCGTCAGCTCCAGCGTCGGCGTCCACCCGGGAAGCCCGAGGTCGAACGTGACGGGCGGGAGCGCGTCGAGTGCCAGCAGCAGCGACAAGGCATCCGGCTCACGGCCGTCAGCCATCTTGAGCCATCCGCGAATCACTCCGCGGCCAGTCGGCTTGCCGACGGCCCACCCGACCGTGTCGGGGTCGAGTCGCAGGTCGAACCGATCCAGCAGCGGCGCCTTCGCCTTGAAGTCCGCGGGCGCGAGACCGGACCCGATGCACTTCTCCACGTCGGGCAGGTCTGGCTCGACGGCAGTGGTGTGCACGCCGTCGTCAAGGCTGGTGAGGTCTCCATAGGTCGCGAGCGCTCGCACCCGCTCGACCGCACGCCCGTCGTCGTCCTGGGTGAGCGAGACCGTGCCGGTCGACATGCTCCGCCCTCGGCGCACGACCTGGGTGGTGAACCTCGCTGGTCCCTCTTTGGCCGCCGACAGGTAGTAGGCGCTGATCGAGATGGGATCGGGGTGGCTCTCGTCGGCGAACGTCTGGCGCAGTGCGTTGGCAGTCGCCGCGAGGAGCAGTCCTCCGTTGATCCCGGCGCCGATGCTCCAGGCGCCGTCGAGGTGCCCGTCGTACACACCGTCGGCCCGCCGTTCGAGTGCGATGCCGCGGTCGAACTCGGACCCGGACAAGCTCGGGTCCTCGGCAGGACTGCGGTCGGTGCACGTCATCCGGTGAGGCTATCCGTACTCCGGGCAACTGCCCGTCGCAGGTCGCCGCCGGCCCCTAGATCGGCGAGCGCTGCCCCGGCACGGGACTCCGCTGGGCAATCAGGTGCACCGTCACGTAGTGACCGTACGCACTCTCACGAGTCACCCCCTGGAGCGCGACGTACCCCTCGTCGACGTTGGTGGAATGGGCCTCCCAGAACGGGTAGCGCACGCCCTCGTTCCAGAGGTGATCGATTGCGACGGCGACCTGCTCCTCGGACAGGTGATGGCGGAAGCAGCACAGGCTCACGACCAGCTGGTCGGGATCGTCCGTGTGCTCCACCTCCACCGTGTCGAAGAGGTCGCTGACGGTCAGCAGATCGCGCAGGGTGCTCTCCATGGCGACCAGGGCCCGGCCTTGGGCTGGCGAGGCGTTCACTTGTAGCCCCGAGCGCAATGTGTGCAATTGCGTGAGCTGCATATCCGGATGATGACCGGGCAGACCCACCAGCGCGGGAGATTTCGCCACGCGCAAAACGCCCAAATCGCGACCGAAGCGGACGTAAACGTGCGAACTGAACGTAAAACTTCGGCGATTTCAGCCCCACGGATTTGTCTCCGTGAAAGGGGCGACAGCCCCTAGCAGCAGAGGCTAGCCTGCCCGCAAGGGGCGGGAGACCGTGGGGAGCGCTGTGTACACGGGGGACAGAATCAGGGTAGGCGTGGTCGACGACCACGACCTCCTTCTTGCGGGCGTGCGCGCCCTACTTTCCACCCAGAACTCACCTGCGCAGTTCGTCGCCGGCGCCGACAGCGTGGCCGGACTGCTGCGTAGCCCACGGGAGTTCGACGTGGTCGTCCTCGACGTTCGGCTGCACGACGGGTCGCACGCGGAGGAGAACGTCCGCACCCTCGACATGCGTGGGTTCGCGGTGCTGCTCCACGCCGACCGTGGCCACAGGGAGGCCGCACCCATCCTGTCCCGGTCACCAGCTCGTGGGCTGGTCTGGAAGAACGACCCCGCGATCCAGCTTCTTCGCGCGATCGTCGCGGTGGCGCAGGGTGAGCTCTGGGTGCCCGCCGGCTGCACCAACGCCGTCGACCTGACTCATCGCGAGACCGAGGTCCTCCGCCTCTACGCCACGGGTCTGAAGTACGCCGAGACGGCGGCCGCGCTGGACCCGCCAGTCAGCGTCGAGTCAGTCAAGACGTACCTGTCACGGATCAGGAAGCGGTACGCCGAGGCCGGCCGGCCGGCGTCGACGCGCATCGAGCTGCGTCAACGCGCGCTCGAGGACGGGCTGCTCGCACCGGAAGAGTGCTGACCCGCGAGCACTACGCAGGACGTCAAAGCTGCACCAGTCCCTCGACGTGCATGACCAGCTCCGCGGCCTCGTCCGAGGCATCGAGGTCCACCTCGGCGAGGATGCGCCAGTCGTGGTCCCCCTCCGGGTCCCCGATGATCTGCTGCACGGCCCACGTCCGGCGTTCCTTCGCGACGAGCAGCATTCGCGGACCCCGGGCATCGGGCCCGATATCGATCTCGTCGTGCTCCTTGTAGTAGGCCTCGAGCGCGTCGCGCCAGACCTCGGCATCCAGACCTGCCTCCGAGTCGAGCTCGCCCAGCTCGTCGTACCTCTTGTGCGCGGCCAGCTCCACGCGCCGGAAGAGCGCGTTGCGCACCAGCACTCGGAACGCCCGCTCGTTCGCCGTGATCGGCCGAGGCGCGATGTCGGTCGGCCGAACTGCGACCTCGAGCAGCGTGTCCTCGTCGGGGTGGGTCAGCTGCTCCCACTCGTCGAGCAGGCTGGAGTCGGTCTGCCGGACCACCTCACCGAGCCACTCGATCAGGTCGGTGAGGTGATCGTCCTTCATGCTGTCCGGCACCGTCTGACGCAGGGCCTTGTAGGTGTCGCCGAGGTAGCGCAGCACCATGCCTTCCGAGCGCGCGAGACCGTAGAAGGCGACGTACTCGGCAAAGGTCATCGCGCGCTCGTACATGTCACGCACGACCGACTTCGGCGACAGCGCGCTCTCCGCGATCCACGGGTGCGTGCGGCGGTAGACCTCGTAGGTGTGCTCCAGCAGCTCCGTGAGGGGCTTGGGCCAGGTGACGTCCTCGAGCAGGTCCATCCGCTCGTCGTACTCGATGCCGTCGGCCTTCATCTCCGCGACCGCCTCACCACGCGCCTTGAACGCCTGGGCGTTGAGCACAGCGCGGGGGTCCTCGAGGGTGGCCTCGATGACCGAGACCACGTCGAGGGCGTACGTCGGCGCCTCCGGGTCGAGGGTCTCCAGCGTGGCGAGGGCGTACGTCGACAGCGGCTGGTTGAGGGCGAACCCGAGCTGCAGGTCGTCCACCAGCCGCATCCCTCGCCCGTCCTCATCGGGCGGCTCCAGGCGCTCGACGACCCCCGCCGCCAGGAGGGTGCGGTAGAGCCCGATCGCCCGCCGGACCAACCGGACCTGGCTCCTGGAGTCCTCGTGGTTGTCGCGGAGCAGCCGACGCATCGCGTCGAACGGGTTCCCCTCCCGCGCGATCACGTTCAGCAGCATCCCGTGGCTCACGCGCATCCTGCTCTGCAGCGGCTCCGGCTCCGCGGCGACGAGGCGCTCGAAGGTGTCCTCGGTCCAGCTGACGAAACCCTCAGGCGGCTTCTTGCGCTGGACCTTCCGCTGCTTCTTCGGGTCGTCGCCGGCCTTCTGGAGCGCCTTGTGGTTCTCGATCACGTGGTCGGGAGCTTGCACGACGACCGCTCCCGACGTGTCGTACCCGGCCCGGCCGGCCCGCCCGGCGATCTGGTGGAACTCCCGTGCCTTGAGGACGCGCTGCCGGCGGCCGTCGTACTTCGTCAGGCCCGTGAGGACGACCGTGCGGATCGGCACGTTGATCCCCACGCCGAGGGTGTCGGTACCGCAGATGACCTTGAGCAGGCCCGCCTGCGCGAGCTGCTCGACGAGGCGCCGGTACTTCGGCAGCATCCCGGCGTGGTGCACACCGATGCCGTGGCGGACCAGCCTCGACAGGGTCTTGCCGAACCCGGCGCTGAATCTGAAGTCGCCGATCAGCTCGGCGATCTTGTCCTTCTCCTCACGGGTGCACACGTTGATGCTCGTCAACGCCTGGGCCCGCTCGAGCGCCGCCGCCTGGGTGAAATGCACGACGTACACCGGCGCCTGGTGGGTGGTGAGCAGTTCCTCGAGCGTCTCGTGCAGCGGGGTCAGCGCCCACGAGTAGCTGAGCGGCACCGGCCGCTCGGTGTGCGCGACGACGGCGGTCTCTCGCCCGGTCCGCCGCGTCAGGTCCTCCTGGAACCGCGTCACGTCGCCGAGCGTGGCCGACATCAGCACGAACTGCGCCTGCGGGAGCTCGAGCAGCGGAACCTGCCAGGCCCAGCCGCGGTCCGGTTCGGAGTAGAAGTGGAACTCGTCCATCACGACCTGGCCGATGTCGGCGCCCGCCCCCTCGCGAAGGGCCTGGTTGGCGAGCACCTCCGCAGTGCAGCAGATGATCGGCGCCTGCGCGTTGACGCTCGCGTCACCGGTCATCATCCCGACCCTGTCCGCGCCGAAGACGTCACAGAGCGCGAAGAACTTCTCGCTCACCAGTGCCTTGATCGGCGCGGTGTAGTACGTCCGCCGCCCCTCGGCAAGAGCCGCGAAGTGCGCGCCGATCGCGACAAGGCTCTTCCCCGACCCGGTGGGCGTGGCGAGGATGACGTTGGCCCCGGTCAGGATCTCGATGACCGCCTCTTCCTGCGCCGGGTAGAGCGTGATCCCCTGGTCGCCCGTCCAGGTCGTGAAGGCGTCGAGCAACGCGTCGGGATCGGCGGTGCCGGCATCGGGCCCGGGCAGCAGGTCGGTGAGAGTCATCGCCTCCATGGTCCCCTACGAGACCTACATACCTGGCACACCTGTGGTGAGACGCACCTCAGACGGCATGAACCCGGACTCACCGGGCACGATCAGGCGCATGAGCACACTCCACGCCCTTGTCCTCAACTGCACGCTGAAGCCCGCTCCCACCGCCTCCAGCACGGAGACGCTCGCCGCGGAGCTCCTCGAAGCTCTTGCCGGGCACGACGTCACGGGCGAGGTCGTCCGGGTGGTCGACGAGCGGGTGAAGTTCGGAGTGCAGATCGACGAGGGTGACGGCGACGGGTGGCCGACCGTGCGGGAGAAGATGCTCGACGCCGACATCCTGGTCGTCGCCACACCCATCTGGCTGGGACAGCCCTCAGCCGTGTGCAAGATGGTGCTCGAGCGGCTCGACGCCGAGCTGGGCGAGACCGACGACGACGGACGCCTGCTGACCTACGGCAAGGTCGCCGGTGTCGCGGTCGTCGGCAACGAGGACGGCGCCCACCACGTGAGTGCCGAGCTCTACCAGGCGCTGAGCGACGTGGGGTTCACCATCCCGGCCAACGGGGTCACCTACTGGGTGGGCGAGGCGATGCAGTCCACTGACTACCAGGACAAGGACCCGCGCCCCGAGAAGACCGAGCAGACCACGAAGACCCTCGCAGCCAACGCCGCCCACCTCGCCCGCACCCTCAAGGCCTCCCCCTACCCGGCGAGCTGACCGTCAGGACGCCATCACCACGACCCGCACCGGGTCGTCCGCGTTGTTGGCGAACCCGCCCCGGCTCCAGGGCCCGGTCAGTGGCTGGACGCGCCCGGTCTCGTCGTGCGCTCGGGCCCTCAGCAGGTGCTCGCCCGAAGCCGCCTCCCACGACGTCGTGAACCGGCACCAGGCGAAGCGGTCCGGCGCCTTCTCGACCTCCGCGTCCCACCAGGTCGCGCCGCCGTCGTCGCTCACCTCGACCCGCGTGACAGCGCCCCAGCCGGACCAGGCGCGCCCCTCCAGCAGGTGCGTTCCGGGGCGCACCACGCGGGTGCGGCTCATGAAGTCCGGGAACCCGGGAGGCACGAGCAGGGCACGTGGTTCGATCCGCGTGACCGGGGTGCCCTCCTCGTCCGGGTCCTGCTTGAGCCGGTAGGCGACGGCGTTCTGGAACCCGTCGTA
Source organism: uncultured Actinomycetota bacterium (assembly GCA_963700955.1). Classification (GTDB taxonomy): domain Bacteria; phylum Actinomycetota; class Actinomycetes; order Propionibacteriales; family Nocardioidaceae; genus Nocardioides_C. The sequence continues at coordinate 87,730 of CAVOZH010000009.1, forward strand.
CTCGTGGTCGAGAACCTCGATGTCGCGCAGCCACTTCACGTGGGCCATGCCGTACCACCCGGGCACCACCAGTCGCACCGGGTAACCGTGCTGCGGCGGAAGCGGGTGCTCGTTCATCGCATACGCCACGAGCACGTCGGCCGAGGTCGCGTCGCCGACGCTGAGAGCGCGCCGGTAGTCGTCCTCCGTGCCGCGTTCCATGCCGTGGTCCGAGCCGCTGAAGACCACGTCGACCGCGTCGGAGGTGACGCCCGCCGCCTCGAGCAGGTCAGCCAGCCGCACCCCGGTCCAGTCGGCAGTGCCCACCGCGCCGGTCAGCCAGGGCTGGCTCACGGGTCGCGGGCTCAGGTGCGCTCGGCCGTTCCCGGCGCACTCGAGCGTCACCCGTGACGTGTGCCGGGGCATGGCACGCAGCGTCTCCAGGTCGAGGGTGATCGGTGTCGAGACACAGCCCCTGACCGTGAGCTGCCACTCGCTCGCGTCCAGCATGGGGATGTCGTAGTGGACCAGCACGTAGTGCAGGCCTGGAGGCGTCACGTCGTACCTCATCGCCTCCAGGGGCATCGCGTGGTTGCGCGCGGCGAGCGCGAGCTCCTCGAGCGCGATCGCCTCGTCGGGCTCGGCAACCCTCGCGGGCCCGCTCACCTCGTCGATCGAGAGTCCCATCTCGCCTCCTCCTCGACAGCGTGCCGGCCGCCCTACCCTGAGCCTGTCAGTCGCCTTGGGCAGCAGCCTTCCACCGGCACGTTTCACCGGCGTCTCCAACGGCACCTTCCTCCGCAGCCTTCCACCGGATGGGCGCGGTCACAACTGCGTAGACGGGCGGTTCTGAGACGGCCCCGATAGCCTGCGACGGTGGTTGCTCCAGCGACAGTCCGCACACGACACGCGGTCGAGGGCCTGACGCCCGGGTACTTCGCCCTGGTGATGGCCAGCGGCATCATCTCGGTGGGGCTGAAGCTCGAGAAGTTCGAGACGCTCTCACTGCTCCTGCTTGCGGTCTGTGTCGCCGCCTTCGCCGTCCTGCTCACCCTGACCGTGTGGCGCTTCGTGTCGTTTCGCTCCGCGGTGAACGAGGACTTCATGGACCCCCGTCGCGCGTTCGGCTTCTTCACCTTCGTGGCGGGGACGAACGTCCTCGGCGTCCGCCTGGGCATGGAGGGGCTCTACTGGGCAACCGCACTGCTTCTCGTGCTGTCCGGGCTGGCCTGGCTGGTGCTCGGCTACGTCGTGCCCTGGACCGCCGTGCTCGGCCGCGAAGAGCGCCCGGTGGTGGCCAGCGCGAACGGCACCTGGTTCATCTGGGTCGTCGCGAGCCAGTCGGTCGCGATCGCCGCCGCCACCATCGAGCCGGTCTTCGCCGGCGGCCGTCGTGAGCTGGCGCTCCTGGCGGTGATGTCGTGGTCCGTGGGCGTCTTCCTGTACGGCGCCGCCGGCCTGCTCGTCTCGCTGCGTCTGATGCTGTACTCCTTCGGGCCCGAGGAGCTCACCCCGCCGTACTGGGTGTCCATGGGTGCCTTGGCGATCACCGTGCTCGCGGGCGCCAGGATCGTCGAGATGGCCGACGCCCCGATGGTGCACGCCACCCGTGACCTCATCGCCGGGCTCGCGGTGGTGTTCTGGGCGTTCGCCACCTGGCTCATCCCCGTGCTCGTCGCGGCCGGGTGGTGGCGGCACGTCGCCCGCAAGGTGCCGCTGCGCTACGAGGCCACCCTGTGGAGCATCATCTTCCCGCTCGGCATGTACGCCGTCGCCGGGATCTACCTCGGAGAGGCCGACGACCTGCCCGTCGTCGGCATGGTGGGGCGGGTCGAGCTGTGGGTCGCTCTCATGGCCTGGGCCGTCGTGCTGGCCGCGATGAGCCGGCACGTCGTCCGAACCGTCTTCCGGCAATAGCCCGATCGGGGTCTGCAGGAACGCAGCGAGCAGGACTACCTTCGACCGAGAACGAACCCCTTCCGCGGTCAGCCGCGTCTCTAGATCGCACCACGCACTGTGCCGTGGACCAGAACCCGGAGGAGGAACCGCCGCATGCCCAACATGACCCTGGACTCGCTCAAGGAGAGCGTCAGAGGCGCCGTCATCACCCCAGACAGCCCGGAGTACGACGACGCACGGCGCGTCTACAACGCGATGATCGACCGTCGTCCCACCGTGATCGTCCGCCCCGCCAACACCGGTGACGTCATGACCGCCATTCGCTTCGCCCAGGACAACGGCCTGCCCGTCGCCACGCGAGGCGGGTCGCACAGCGTGCCCGGGTTCGGCACCGCCGACGACGCCGTCGTGGTCGACCTCTGCGACCGGCGGAGCGTGCGGGTGGACCCCCATACCCACACGGCCCGCGCGGAAGGCGGCGCCACCTGGGGCGACTTCAACGCGGCAACCTACCCGTACGGCCTCGCAACGACCGGCGGGATCATCTCCACCACCGGCATCGGTGGCCTCACCCTCGGCGGCGGGATCGGACACCTGGCACGAGGCCTCGGCCTCTCCTGCGACAACCTGATCTCCGCCGATGTGGTCACCGCCGACGGGACCCTGCACATCGCGAGCGAGAAGGAGAACGACGACCTCTTCTGGGCGATCCGCGGAGGAGGCGGCAACTTCGGCGTCGTCACGTCGTTCGAGTACCAGCTCCACCCCGTCAAGGACATCTACGGCGGCCCGATGTTCTTCGAGCTCGACAAGGCACGCGACATCCTCGAGTTCTACCGCGAGTACATCACCGACGCCCCGGAGGAGATGGGGGTGTTCCCGGCGTTCCAGATCGCACCACCGCTCCCCTTCATCCCGGAGAACCGTCACGGCGAGCCGTTCATCGCCCTGGTGGGCTGCTGGGCCGGTGCGCTCGAGGACGGCGAGCGGGCGTTCCAGCCCTTCCACGACGTCGCTCCGGTGATGGCCGAGCACGTCGGCCCCATGCCCTACCCGGCGCTGAACAGCGCCTTCGACGCGCTGACGCCGCCCGGCCTGCAGCACTACTGGAAGGCGAACTTCAACAAGGAGCTCACCGACGGGGCGATCGAGGGGCATCTCGAGCACGGCCCGAAGCTCCCGGCTGTCAACTCCACGATCCACATCTACCCGATCAACGGCGCCTGCCACCGCGTGCCGAGTGACGCCAGCGCGTTCGGCCACCGCGACGCCACCTTCGCGACCGTGATCGCGGGAATGTGGCCCGACCCGGCTCAGAACGAGGCGAACACGGCCTGGGTGCGGGACTACTACGCAGCGACCGCACCACACTCGGAGGAGGGCGCATACATCAACTTCGCCTCCGCGGACGACCAGGACCGGGTCCCCGCGAACTACGGCCGGAACTACGAACGTCTGGCGAGCATCAAGCGGGAGTTCGACCCCGGCAACATGTTCCGGATCAACCAGAACATCGCCCCCGCCTGACCTGCCGGGACACCACACCGGCGTTCGCTCGCGCCCCGCTGGCACTGCGTGCGCCCAGGGGCCAGGGTCGGCGTCGACTGCACGTCGGTGTGGCCGCCGGAGGCAGGATGTCCTCATGGCACTCGACATCACCCGCCTCCGGTCCTCGTTCCCTGCCCTGGACCAGGGGGTCGCCTACTTCGACGGGCCAGGTGGCACCCAGGTCCCGCGGGAGGTGGCGCAGGCCGTCGCCGACACCCTGACCGCCGGTATCTCCAACCGCGGCACGGTCACCACCGCCGAGCAGCGTGCGGAGAAGGTGGTGGTCGACGCGCGGGCAGCGGTCGCCGACCTGCTCGGAGGTACGGCGGAGGGCATCGTGTTCGCGTGCTCGATGACGCAGATGACCTACGACCTCTCGCGCGCCCTCGCCAAGGACTGGGGTCCGGGCGACGAGGTCGTCGTCACGCGGCTGGACCACGACGCGAACATCCGGCCCTGGGTCCAGGCCGCCGAGGCAGCCGGGGCCACGGTGCGCTGGGTCGGGTTCGACAAGGGGACCGCCGAGCTCGCCGTCGAGGACGTGCGCGCCCAGCTCTCCGACCGGACTCGCCTCGTCGCCGTCACGGCCGCCTCGAACATCCTGGGGACGCGGCCGGACGTGCCCGCGATCGCGGACGCCGCGCACGAGGTGGGGGCGCTGGTCCACGTCGACGGCGTGCACCTCACGCCCCACGCCTCGATCGACGTCACCGAGCTCGGCGCGGACTTCTACGCCTGCTCGCCCTACAAGTTCCTCGGTCCCCACCACGGCGTGCTGGCCACGTCACCGGGGCTGCTGACCGAGCTCCACCCGGACAAGCTGGTCCCCTCGAGCAACAGGGTCCCCGAACGCTTCGAGCTCGGCACGCTCCCCTACGAGATGCTCGCCGGGACAACCGCGGCTGTCGACTTCATCGCCGGCGCCGCGTCGAACGCCGAGGACCGCCGGACCCGCGTCCTGGAGTCGATGCGTGCGATCGAGGAGCACGAGGACCGCCTGTTCGCCAGGCTGCTCGACGGCCTCGGCTCGATCCGCGCGGTCACCTTGCACGGCTCCCCCAAGCGCCGTACCCCGACCGCGCTGTTCTCGGTCGCCGGCCACTCCCCGGCGGGGGTGTACCAGGCCCTCGCCGACCGTGGCGTCAACGCACCGGCGAGCCACTTCTACGCGATCGAGGCGGTGCGGTGGATCGGCCTCGGGGACGCGGGGGCGGTGCGCGCCGGCATCGCGCCTTACACCGACGACGACGACGTCGACCGGCTCGTCGAGGGCGTCAAGGAGATCGCGCGATGAACCGCGGCGTACTGGTCACAGGGGCCTCCCGCGGAATCGGCAGCGCGATCGCCAGGACCTTCGCCGAGGCCGGCGACCGGGTGGCCGTGCACTTCGGGAGCTCCCATGCGAGGGCCGAGCGGCTCGCCGCGATGCTCCCTGGCGAGGGCCACGCTGTCGTCCGGGCGGACATGGCCGACCCTGCGCAGGTCCGCGATGCAGTGGACTCAGCGGCAGAGCAGCTCGGCGGGCTCGACGTGCTGGTCAACAACGCCGGTATCTTCGCCGCGCACCCGCCGCTGGAGACGTCCTACGAGGAGTGGCAGGAGACCTGGGCGCGCACCCTTGCCACAAACCTGGTCGGCGCCGCGAATGCGACGTTCTGCGCGATCCCTCACCTTGTCGCCTCGGGAGGCGGCGCCGTGGTGAACGTGTCGAGCCGTGGCGCGTTCCGAGGCGAGCCGAACAACCCTGCCTACGGCGCCTCGAAGGCAGGTCTCAACGCGTTCGGGCAGTCGATGGCGCTCGCCCTTGCACCGCACGACATCCGCGTGGGCACCGTCGCGCCCGGGTTCGTGCAGACCGAGATGGCACGCGAGGTGCTGGACGGGCCGGGGGGCGACGCCGTACGCAGCCAGTCGCCGTTCGGCCGGGTCGCCAAGCCCGAAGAGGTCGCCTCCGCGGTGTTCTGGCTCGCCTCGGAGGGAGCGCGGTTCTCGAGCGGGACGATCATCGACGTCAACGGCGCGTCCTACCTCCGCAGCTGACCCAGGCGGCCTCGGATCCCGGCCTCGGATCCCGGCCGATCCCGGCCTCGGCCACCTCCACTGCCCCGGCTGTCTCCTGGGCGTTTACCGGGCGACGTCGGCGATCACCATGAACGGGGCCCCCTGGTCGTCGGCAACCGCGGCCATCCGGCCGAACGGGGTGTCCCAGGCGTCCTGCAGGACCTTGCCACCGAGCCGCTTGACCTCCGCCACGGCGGCGTCGGTGTCGGCGACCTTGAAGTAGACGTTCCAGTACGGCGGCATCTCCGTCGGCATGTCCGCACCGATCTGGCCGATCCCGCCCGCCGGGTCCGGCCCGACCTTGAAGGTGGCGTACTCGAAGCCGTCCTGCGACATGTCGTCGTAGTCCCACCCGAGCACGGCGGTGTAGAAGGCCTTGTTGTCCTGCCACGCCCTCGAGAAGTTCTCGTTCCAGGTCACCGAGCCCGGCTCGTTGGCCAACGTGAAGCCGGTGTGCCCCTTCCCCTGCCAGAACCCCACGAACGCGCCGGCGGGGTCGACGGCAAGCGCCATCCTGCCCATGTCGCCCACGTCCATCGGCTCGGCGACCACCTGCCCACCCGCCTCTCGGACCTTCGCCACCGTGGCGTCGAGGTCGTCGCTTGCCAGGTACGTCGTCCACGCGGTCGGCTGGCTCGGGTCCATCTTGGGAGCCAGGCCGGCGACCTGCTGACCGTCCTTGAGGCAGGTGGCGTAGCCGCCGAACTCGGCGGGCCCCTCATCGATCTGCCAACCGAACAGCGCGGAGTAGAAGGCCTTTCCCTTGGCGAAGTCGTCGACCCCCAGGTCGACCCAGCAGGGTGTGCCTTCTGGCCAGTTGCTGTCTCGTGTCGTCATGGAGGACCTCCGTGCTCGGAACGGCGCCTCCGATCAGCCTCGCACCACTGTTGGGGGACGACAACGAGAACCGGCGCCTCAGGACCCCGCAACGGGTGACCTTCGGCCCGCGCGGTGCCCGGTGGTGCGGTCGCATGATCGTGGCATGGAGCGTCTGACCCCGTTGGCCACTGCCTTCCTCGACGCCGAGGACGAAGACCCGGACGCCTCCCTGCCGATCGGCTCGATCACGATCTTCCGAGGGCCGGCACCTTCCTTCGAGGAGTTCGTGCAAGCCATCGCGGGCCGGCTGCCGCTGCTGCCGAGGTACCGCCAGAAGCTGCACACCCCGCGGTTCGACATCGGCCCGCCGTCCTGGGTCGACGATCCGCGGTTCGACGTACGCTGGCACATCCGCAACACCGCGCTACCCGCTCCTGGAGGCCGTGAGGAGCTCGGCCGTCTGATGGGCCGGGTGATGTCGCGCCGGATGGACCGCAACCGGCCGCTGTGGGAGTACTGGTTCGTCGAGGGGCTCGCGGACGGACGCTGGGCCTTCATCTCCAAGCTCCACCACAGCATGGTCGACGGCGTGGCCGGGACCGACATCTACCGGCTCGTCCTCGACTTCACCCCCGAGCCGCGTCCTCCGGTCGAGGACCACTGGCAGCCTGAGGCGCCACCGTCCGCCCTCGAGATGGCGGCATCCAGCCTCGGCTACCTCGTCGGCACACCGGTCGCCGGGGCGAGGGCCCTCGCGGCCTCGCTTCGCGACCCGCGCCAGCTGGTACGACGGGCAGCGCAGACGGCAAGGGGGCTCGCCACGTTGACCCGGGCGGCGAACCCGGCCAGGGCGTCGTCACTGGTGGGCCCGATCGGGCAGAGCCGGAGGTACACCTGGACGACGGTGTCGCTCGACGACATCCGCACCATCCGCCAGGCGCTCGACGGGACGGTCAACGACGTCGCGCTGTCGGTGATCAGCGGAGGCTTCCGGGAGCTCCTCCTCGAACGCGGCGAGACGCCGAGCGCCCGTACAGTTCGCTCGCTGGTCCCCGTCTCGACCAGGCCCCCGGGGACGGAGTCCATCCCCGACAACCGGGTCTCGCTGATGCTGCCCTACCTGCCCGTCGACATCGCCGACCCCGTCGAACGGTTGCACGAGGTGCGCGAACGAATCAGCGCCCTTCGAGCCAGCCACGAGCCCGAGGCAGGTGAGAGCGTCACGACGATCTCGGAGTACGGCCCGTACACACCCGTCGCGCTCGGGATCCGACTCGCCCTCCACGTCCCGCAGCGCCAGATCGTCACCGTCACCACGAACGTTCCGGGGCCCCACAAGACCCTCTACGGCCTGGGCCGCGAGGCCGAGGAGATCCTGCCCTTCGTGCCCATCGCGGACCGCGTCCGGGTCGGGATCGCGATGTTCTCCTACCGCCACACGATGACCTTCGGGATCACCGCCGACTACAGCACCGTGCCCGACATCGACGTACTCGCCTCGGGCATCTCGAAGGCCATGACAGACCTGCTGACGGCTGCCCGGCAGCACGCCTGAGACCCGTGGCCGACCGGACAGAACGGGTCTTGCGCGCTGCCCGGAACGGCGGATGATCGGACGTGCGGGGGAAGTGGTGCTTCGGACTAAGGAGGTTCGTGATGACACAGCGCCACGAGCTCAGATGGGGCGGGTTCGCAGGACTCGCTTTTCTCGTGTTGGCCATCTTGGCCGCACTCCTACCCGGCGTTCCCCCGAGGGTCACAGCGACCGCTCAGACGATCACGTCCTACGTGTCTGACGGCCGCGACCGGATGCTTCTCGCTGCACTCTGCGAGGCGGCGGCCGCAGGTCTGGTGATCTGGTTCAGCGCGGCGTTCGCCGAGGCGATCCGCGAGCGCGAGGAACGCAGCGACGTACACCTGGCCCTGCTGGCCGGATCGGTGCTGGTCGGAGGAGCGATCTTCAGCTACGCCGTCGCCCTGGGTGTGCTTGCCTATGGCGCAGGCACCCGCCTGCCGGCGACGACGATCGCACTGTTCCAGGGAATGATGGTGCTCAACGCACTCCTCGGCTTCGCCGCGGCGCTACCGCTGACCGCTGCCGGGATCGGGGTGCTGCGCACGCATCTGATGCCGAACTGGCTCGGCTACGTCGCCCTCGTGGCAGCGGGCATCTCCGTGCTGTCAGGGTTCGGCATCTTCTTCGACTCAGGGATCTACGCACCCGGTGGATCACTGATGCCGTACGTGTCGCTGGTGGTCGGAGGAATCTTCGTCGCGTGCGCCAGCGTGTTCATGGTGCGCGAGCACCTGCCGGAGGCGACCCGGATGACGTTGCCTCAGACCTGACCGGTACCTCCGCCTGTCGGCAGATCGAGGGTGCGCGTCAAGGAGCGTTGGAGCCGTTCCCACTGACGGCTCCACGCTTCGGCTGGGCCGAGTGAACGCTCGAGTACCTCGAGCTGGTGGTCGAGAGCGGACAGCTCGGCCTGGAGAGCCTGGATGCTCAGACGCTTCGCGTGGACCTCCTCGACGAGCACGTGAAGCTCGGCGGTGATGGGCGGTGCCTGCTCGGCCAGCTGACGCAGGGACGACAGCATCCGGTTCACCGTCGACGGAACGGGCTCAGGGACGACCCCCAGCGCACCGGTGCCCGCCTTGGCCAACACCTCGGTGACCGCGCGGGTCCGGTCGAGGAACACGTCGATGGTGGCCTGGAGCAGGTTGTGCCGCTCCTCGTGTTTCGCGGTTGCGCTCATGGCTCGATGCTGACGTCGGCTCCGCGGACCCCGTCAGGGCCAGAGGTCCCTGCTCCGCGCCTCGGGGTCGCCGGCGCCGCGCTCTCGCTCGGGTTCGTGCAGCTGCCGTCACCGGACTCGTAGACGTGACCGCCTGCCGCCGTCTCGTCGTGAGCGTCGCTTCGCGTGCAGAGCGTCCCTGTCGGGTCCTCCCACATGTGATGAGTGCAGTTCATCGAAACTCCTCCTCACTTCGAGTGTCACACGCGTGCCCCAACCGGCAGGCGAATGGCTGATAAAGAGGCAACCGGCCCTCGTCCGGGCGGCGAAGGTGGCTGGTCGGGGGACGAAGGCCTCTGCCGGTTCCGCCGCCAGGGGTCCTCGTCTCCCGCAGGCTGCCCTTCAGCCGACAGCTTCTCGAGATTCCGCCCATTGGGCAGCCAAGGGTCCCCGCCTCGGAGGAGACGGGGACCCTGTGGTTGGTCAGGCCTGCCGGCTGTTCAACGACCCGGCTGACGCAGGCCAGGCAGGCTCAGGCGGACGCGCCGAAGCGACGGCGGTAGAGCACGAGGCCACCGCCCGCCAGAGCAAGCGCGCTGCCGCTCGCGAGCAGCAACATGTAGTTGTCGTCGGCGCCGGTCTGCGGAAGGACACCCGCGCTGGTCCCCGCGGCGTTGCCGGTCTGAGCACCGGTCGCCGCGCCGACCTCAGCGCCCGTGCCCGCACCGGCCTCGTACGCCTGCCGTCGTACCCGCACCTGCCGTCGTACCCGTGGTCGTGCCCGCACCGCCCGTACCTGCCGTCGTACCCGCACCTGCCGTCGTACCCGTGGTGGTGCCCGCCTTCACACCAGCCGCCACACCGGCCTTGGTGTTGAAGGCGCTGTTTGCCGCGGTGGCGGTGTCCTGGCCGACCTGAGCCGTCCCATGGTTCGCGGCGGTCAGCGCGCCGAGGCCGACGGGGCCACCCTTGGCGTGAGCGCCACCTTGTGCGCCGCCCGTCAGCGCGCCGACAACTGCCGAGCCCTGCTTGCGGTGCGCTCCGGCGGTCAGGGTGCCCGTGCCTAGGAGCCCACCCCCGACGTGACCGTGCACGTAAGGCTTGTCCCCGGTGTCGGCCTGCTCGCCGGCAGAGCCGGCGTGGTTCTTGCCGGACGCCTCGACGTCACCGTTGGTGTGCGCATTCGCCTGGCTCGTGGTGTGCGCATTCGCCTGGCCCTGCGCGTGACCGTGACCGAATGCGCTCTCGGCACCGCCCTCGCCCTGCTCATTCTCACCGCCCGCATGACCGCCGGCGTGCTCGTTCACGTCACCGTGGGGCTGCTCGTTGGAGTGGCTGCGGCCGTAGGCCTTCACGTCGCCGGACTCGGACTTGTCGCCTCGAGCATTCACGTGCCCGTTCGCGTGACCGGTCGCGTGCGTACGCGCATCGCCCTTTGCATCACCGTGGCCGTACGCATTCTCGTTGTCCGTCTCTGGCCGCTCGTCCTGAGCAGCAGGGTGCCCGCTCACGTGATCGCCGGCGCCCGCACTCGCGTGCGCGGTTGAGTTGCCGTAGGCATACGCGCCGGACTCGGACTGCTCACCTTCGGCGTCGGCCTGGCCGTTGGTGTGCTCGTTCGCGTGCTCGTCGGTGCGCGAGCCGGCGTGCCCCTTGGAGAGCACGTGCATGTGGGGCCCGGCGTACGCGAGCTCTTCCTCCGTGAGGTTGCTGTTCTGGTCGCCACCTGCGGTGTCGGGGCACGGCTTGGGGTTCGTCTCCGTGTCCCCGGTCACGACATGTGACGCGCCATCGGCAGTCTCCTCGGAGGACTTGCGGACGTTCGATCCCTCCGCGTGGTCCGTGTCCTCGGTGCCGCTGACTGCGGACGCACGGTGGCTGCCTCCCACCGAGACCTCGGTGCCCGTCCTCGCCTTGCCATCGGCGCTTCCAGCCGCGTACGCGTCGGAGTCACCCCTAGAGGTCGCCTTGTTGTGGCGCTCGGACTCCCGGACGTCCGAGTCGGACTGCCGTGCCTTCACGGGCGCGGCCTGCTCGTCATGGTTGGCGCCGTGGTTCGCGAGCGCGTCGCTGTCGTCCCTCTGCGTGTGTGCGGATGCGATTGCCGGCGCCGCTCCCAGGGACGCTACGACTCCCAGCACGGCCGCGGCCGGCGCTGCAGCCAGCCCTGTGTGGCTCCTGCGCTTGTTCATGCTTGATCCCTCCAGTCCCGAGACCGGGTGGGATGTCACCCCGAGATGGACCTGCACTGTGGCCGTCGCGGTCCGACGACCGTGCATCCTCCCTCTCCCTCGCTGCCGTCCAGGCAGGATTCAGCGGCCGATGATCATGTCTTCGGTCCTGCAGATGGGCTCTCCCCCGTGACATCCCCCCAGTACCTGCGTCCCGCCACATTGCCCGAATGAGCCGTTTTCATTCGCTTGTGACACGAACGTGATGTGAACGGACCGGCGCTCGGTCTGGTCGGAGCCGTGCAGATCGAGCCCATGCGGCGAACGTCCGAGTGGGGACCTAGGCCTCTTACCGTTCCCCTCGACCGGTCGAAGTCTGAAGGTCGTGGCTCGGTTCCGCCGAGGTACGGCGGCCTGCGAAGCCACGAGGAGGTGCTCACATGGCAACCCCGAAGTCGACCCTCACAGAGGCCAGGATCCGGGACGTCGCGAAGGCGATGATGAAGGCCTGGAACGACCACGACGTCGACGCGATCCTCGCACACCTGACTGACGACGTGCTCTGGGCTGAGCCGTCTCTCGAAGAGCCGATTCACGGCAAGGAGGCCGTGGCCGCCGATCTCAGGGACACCTTCAAGGCTTTCCCCGACCTCCACTTCCCCATGGAGGACTTCCATATCTTCCCGAGTGCGGAGCAGCAGGCGAACGTGGTGACCTGGACGCTCACCGCCACGATGACCGGTCCCCTGGAGATGGGCCTACCTGCCACCGGTAAGCCGGTGAGGATCGGCGGCACCACGGTCAGCCGCTTCCACGATGGTGAGGTCAGCGAGTTCACGACCTACTACGACTCCCTGGACTTCATGCAGCAGCTCGGCCTGCTCCCGAAGACGAACGGCCTCGGGTTCAGAGCACTCGTGCTGGCTGACTTCCTGGCACTCAGAGCCGGCGCGCTGGCCGGAAGGGCCAGGAAGGCCGTACGCCTGTAGCCAGGCGCCGCGGCCGGAGCCGAGGACCGGGCATTCCCCCCGGACAAGAGTGAACGGCCCCCGCCATCGAATGGCGGGGGCCGTTTCACGTCCATCAGCGGACCGGCGTGCTCGCGACGCCGGAAGCTCGGTCAGCGGCACATGCCCCAGATGCCCCGGTGAGCAGTCTTCGCGTCACGTTGCGACTTGCGGTAGGCGTCCACCCGCTTGAACGGGTTGTGGTGGTACACGTACACCGGCGCCCAGCCCCGACTCACCTGCGCGCGGTTCATGTCGCGGCCGGACTTCATCACGTATCTCAGCAGGCGGCCATAGCGGTCGACCCGGTCCTGTGTGGGGTCGGAGATGAGGACCACCCGGGTCCCACGCGGGGTGAGCTGGCGCATCGACGCGGAGGCCCGCTTCCCGCCGCACTCCACGCCGCCGTAGACCTCCGGGGTGTCGATGCCGATCAGGCGGACCTTCCTGAGACGGCCTCCGGCGAGCCGGACCTCGAGGGTGTCGCCGTCGACGACCCTGGTCACCCGGGCACGCTGCCTGATCGTGGCTGTCTGCGTCGAGGTCGTGGTCCCGCTGGGCAGCGTCTTCCCGTAGTAGTACGGCGCGGGTCGGGTCTCGCAGACGACTCCGTCACCATCGGAGTCAAGCCGGTGCGGGTCGGAAGCGGGTCCACCGTTGTTCAGGAAGAAGATCTGCGCCGCCTCCTGGCTGGCGAAGTCGCTGCAGTCCTTGTCGACGATGGCGTGTGCCGGAGAACCGGCGAGGACCGTCGCGGCAGCGAAGGCGACGGCGACGATGGGAGCCGCGACGGTGCGACGGCGTGCGGTGAGCATAGGTTCCCCCGAGATGGAATGAGCTGACGGCTCGAAACGCTAGGCCAAAGCGAGCGGCCAAGTGACCGTTTTGGTGATTTTGTCGCCCGGGAGCGTCTGACCTCCGAGCACCCGTACGGCGTCGCGACGGACTGGCTAGGCCTGTTCCCCTGGACCTTGCCGCTGCACCTGCGCGAGCCAGAAGTTGCCCATCTCGACGGCCGCCTCACGGGTCCTACGTGTCCCAGCCAGCCGCAGCTGCCCGCGACCGTCGACGACCCGCCATTCCCAGCCGCGCAGGCCCGGACGCACTTGAACGTTGACGGTTGCCATTGGCGGAGCCCCCTTCGGATGGTGACCTTTCCCAAGGTTAGAGCCGCGTTTTCGGGGACCGCGGGCAAATGCGGAACCTGGGGTCTCCCGTCCCGCAGGGCATGTGACTTTCGGCCGATGCAGGTGGACTTGAGCCTCTATAGGTGGCGGCGCTACCAGGCGACATTTGACACATGACGATCGAGAAGAAGCACCCCGTCAGTCGGCTGCTGGGCCTGCACCGCAAGCCACGCGGAGCCCGACAGACACGTCTCCTCATGGGTGTGCCCGACCCGGACCCGAGACTCCCCAAGAAGTCCCTGGACCCCAACGCCCGGTTCATCGGATAGCTGGAGAGCGGCTGAGCCTTCGTCTGCCTCCGGCAGAGCGTCGGCCGGCCGCCGCCCTGGGGCTTTGACCCGACGTGCACTGCCCTGGCCTGCCCTGGCCTGGCATCATGACGCGGTGAGCTCGCCCGGACACTTGTGTCCCCAGTCGCGGATGCAGGAAGCCGGAACGCCATGACCTGGGAAGACCTGTTCAACCTCGCAGTTCTTGGCGGCGCACCAGCCCTCCTCGTACTTGGGGCTATCGGAATCCTCGTGATTCCACGCCCCAGATGGGTCACCGCATTGGCACTCGTCCTCGCATCGGTCATGGCCGTGGCCTTCGCGGTCTTCTGGGTCGTCTGGGGCCGGGCGTTCGAGTACTCGGACACTTACCGGCCCGTCCCAGCCTCGCTCGACCTGGCAGGCGACATCGCCGCCATCGTCTTCGCCACTTCTTATGTGCTGTTCCTGCTGACCGCCATCGCCGCCTGGATCAGGCACAGACGCGGCAAGGGGCGGCCCACCTACGCGTAACGCTTGCCCGAGTCGGCGCTGGGACTGGATTCCACAGCACCGCCCGGCCACGGCGGCACGCAACCTGACGCCAGACCAGTGCGTCGGCATCAGCGACGGAGAGCCCGCTCGCTGTGAAGCGGGGATCGCCGAGCCTTGCCGCACGAAGGGGCGTTCCCGTCCGTGTCGCACAGGCTTCAGGAGGTGCCGCCGAAGTCGACGTCCTTGGTCTCGACCGTCCCGGCCGTCCGCCCCGGCGCCCTGTGGTTGGTCCAGTACAGGTTCGTGTGCGCGATCACCTGTTCTGGTGTCGGCGCCCCCCAAGCCGTCTGGTCCTCCGTCGTGTGGGCGTCGCTGACAAGGGTCGCGTCGTACCCCCTGACGAACGCGCCGTGGAGCGTCGAGCGGATGCACTCATCGGTCTGTGCGCCAACGACGACGAGTCGCCCGACTCCGAGGCCCGCCAGCACGGTCTCGAGGGTGGTGTCCTCGAAGGAGTCGCCGTAGTTCTTCTCGACGAGCGGCTCGGCGTTGCCTGGAGTCAGCTCGGGGACTATCCGCCAATCGTCGCTCCCCCTGGCAAGCTGCTCGTCGGCGTGCTGGACCCAGACGACGGGGACCCGTTCCCGCCGCGCCTTCTCGACAAGTCCGCTGACGTTCGCGACGACCGTGTCGCGCTCATGAGTCCCCTCTACGACGCCGTTCTGCACGTCGATGACGAGGAGTGCGGTGTTCGGCCGGTTCTCGAGTGTGGTCATGGTCTCCCCCTGGCTTCGCTGCTGGCCTGTACCAGCTGACCACCCCACCTTGCCCGAGAGGGACGACCTCCGGTAGGGCGACCACCAGCCAGAAAGGCTCGAGCTGACCGCTGATCCCTCAAAGGTCACCAGCGGTTGCCGGAGGCATCGATGGTGCGACACCCATGCCGACTTTTCTGTGATTCGAAGGCCGCCCGGAGGGTGACACGGACGCTCGTACCTATGCAAAGGCAGGCGACCTGGCGCAGGCTTGAGGTAGGCCCACCGGCCTTTGCTCGTTGCCTCGTCGCCTCTGACCCCCACAGAGGCACAGACACCCCGGTCTCTGACCCCCAACAGAGCCAGGGACGAGCTTCCCAGGAGGCCGGTGCGGCCGTTAGCCCTTACTAGGTGTGTCCCATTTGCGCTCGAACCCCTCGGCGCAGCGGTTTGCCTAGTCGGCGTTGAGCGTGACCTACAGATCGCGGTCCTCGGCACCTCCGGCAGCGGTCCTCGGCACCTCGGGCAAGGTCCGACCAAGATGGAACGTAGGGCCCGCTCCGACGGGTCGAGGGGCGGGCGTGAAGCTGCAGCGCGGTGATCACGCCGTGTGACCGGCCATGCGGCCCGTGACGACAACGTGGGTAAGTTCGAGTCCATGGACACCCCACCCGAGCGGCCATCGCCGCGCCGCCGAGCAGATGTCGTGGACGCAGAGCTGGTAGGTGGTGTCGAGAAGCGCGAGTTGGTGCTCGCGGACTACAACCCGGCGTGGGCCGACGTGTACCGCGACCATGAACAACGCATTCGCCAGGCTCTGGGGCCCTTCACGCGGGTGGAGCACATCGGCTCCACGGCCGTCCCGGGGCTCGCAGCCAAGCCCATCATCGACGTTCTCGTGCTGGTCGCGGACATCACGGCGGAGGAGGATTACCTCGAACCGTTGGTCGCCGCCGGGTACCAGTTGCGGGTCCGCGAGCCGGGACACCGAATGGTCCGCACCCCAGCGCGCGACGTGCACGTCCACATCCTGGAGCCGACCGACCCCGCTGCCGACGACTACTTGGTGCTGCGTGACCGGCTGCGCATCGACGAGGGGGACCGGCAGTTGTACGCCGACACCAAGCGAGACCTCACCACGCGAGAGTGGCCGGACATGAACGCCTACGCCGAAGCCAAGACCGAGGTGATTGAGGCCATCAAGGAGCGGGCTCGCGCCGCGCGCTGAAGACGACACACCTTCGAATCGTCAGCCCATCGGAGCCCCCCGGTGATGCGGGCGGCCAAGTCAAGGTTTCCCATTTGCGGATCGTGAGCCCTGCGGGAGCGACGGCCTGCGCGGCTGCGTCGGCGACTCGGTGCGCCACGGCCGGCGGGTCGGCCCACACGGTCATCACCAGGTCGCCACCCGGGCGAAGCACCCGAGCAGCCTCGGCGCCGAACTCGCCGAGGCTGAGGAAGCTGTCCACCGCAACGCACACGACCCGGTCGAACGCTGCTTCTCCGAATGGGAGCCTGTGAGCGTCCGCGCAGACCGCGTGCGCGGCCGCGTCCCGTTGTCTCGCGGCCTGCAACATGCCTTCGGACACGTCCAAGAGCACCGCAGGTGGGCTCCCTGCTCGTCCGCGAAGATGTCCGCTGACACGGCCGGTGCCTGCGCCGACATCGAGAACCCGGCCCGGTGAAGCACCCGCCCAGGTGGCGGTCTGCGCGGCGAGCCACTTGTGGAACTCGTCATCGTCGTAGCGGTCGGCGCGTTCGTCGAAACGCTTGGCCACATGGTCGAGCGGCTCGCCTCGTAGCCGGCCTCTCACTGTCTCACCCCGCCTTCAACAGGTCTCAGTGCGACCCGCATACCGGATGCTGGTTTCGTCCCCCGCACATGCCAACCCGCCAGCCAAGGGTCACCTACGCCGCTGGTGACCATCTCGCGAGCGTAGGCCCAGACTGCACGCTCGGCGTTGAAGGCGAACCCAGGGCAGCTCATGCGGCGGCCAGAAGTGCCTGCTGCCGAGCGCGTGTCTGCGTCAGTTGACGCAGTGTGGTTGCGACGCAAGCGACCTGGAGCCAGCCAGTCGCTGAGCAGGTGGTGTTCTCGAACGACTTCGCCAGTCGGCGGGCGCGTCCGAGGCGGCCGTGGGCGACCTCGACGCGCCAAGCGTGCCGGATGGGGCGGAACACTGGCTGCTTGTCGTCCCACCCGACCCGGCGAACCTCCAGCTCGTGGTTCCGGCCGAGAGCGCGGGCGGCGGCCGCAGTGACGCCGCGGTCTACCAGGACCAGCTCGAGCCGCTCGGTCACGCCTTGACGGTTCAGGTGCTCCAGCATCAGCTCGCTGGCGCGGTTTTCGTGGGTAGAGGCCGGCACGACCAGCGCGCCCACCGGGAGCCCGGTCACGTCGACCGCGACGATGCGCTTGGCGCCCTTGGTGCGGCCGTAGGGGCCGCCGCGGTCGTGGAAGGTGGCCCCGCCATTGGACGACCCGCGGGCAAGGTGGGTGTCGATGACCACCATCGACGGGGTCGCGTCGGCGCGACCGTCCGCCTCGCGCGCGGCGGCGTGCAGCACCGTCAGCGCTCGCGCCCAGGTGCCGTTGCGAGACCAGCGGCGGAACTGCGACCACACCCGCGTCCACGGTCCGAACGACTCCGGGAGGTACCGCCACTGACAGCCGGTGTGAGAGACGTAGAGCATCGCGTCCACGACCCCGCGCAGGTCCGGTGCATGCTTGGGTCCCCGCTTGCCCGGCGCGTTGAACACCGGTTCCAGCAGCGCCCACTGCTCGTCGGTCAGGTCAGTGGAGTACGGCATAGCCCAGACGGTGCCGTCCGGGTTGACTGGCGCAGTCGACGCTAAATGGGACACACCCAGTTAGGCCCCTGACCTGTGCGTTCACCGCTTGCAGGTTGAAGCGGAACGTGGCAGGCGGGATGCCGTCATCCGGAGCCCTACGACGAACAACCGCGCCCTGAGGAGGTCCGCTGCCGGTTGATCACGGGCGACTCGGCGGGCACTTTCAACTTCGATGGTGTCGCGGTGTGGGATGACGAGGATCGCGACCTGACGCTGCTCGCAGTCGTCGAGGCGCAACGGGATGCGTGAGCAGGAACGGTTGCCCGACTACGACCCGACGGTGCTGGCCGATCCGGGTGAGGAGCCGGTGGACGGGGGTGGCGGTGATCGGGTTCCCCGACGCTTTGGTCGACACCGATGCCCGGTCGGCGGATCCCGACCAGGTCGTCAAGGCCCCGAAGACGCTGCCGCAGTGGAACCGTCGCACGCTCCGGGAGTCGGCCAGGTTCGTCAAGGCCCCGAAGACGCTGCCGCAGTGGAACCGTCGCACGCTCCGGGAGTCGGCAGGGGCCACGGGACCGGAATCGGCCACCGCACACGTCGCCCGCTACGGTCCCGTCACGAGCTCGATGGGCGCCGGGTCGCTCGCCATGTCCACGAACATATGGGGGGTCCACGTGTCGCACTCCACGACGATCTCCCCGTTCTCGTCGGGGCCCTCGATGCAGACCTGCTGCGGCTCGCCGTAGCCTTCTGCCTCACCGCTGAGGGTGATCGTCGCCTCAGCCTCGCGCCACTTCGCGTCATCGGTCGTCGGCACGATGACCTCGTAGTCGTGCGGCGCGCCGTCGCACACCACCTCCGCGCTGCCGGTGCCCTGGCTCGACTTGCTGCCCAGCGTCTGCACGAGCGTCACATCGATGTGGCCGCTCACCTGGTCCGCAAAGGCGTCACACCGGACGGTGACCGGAACGGTGGCGGTGTCCCGATCCGGCGTGGAGACGATGCCTGGGCCGGAGACACTCGCAGACATGCCGTTGGCCTCGGCTGCCGTGGCGCACGGCGCCAGCCAGCTCGAGAGGAGCGCCGCCACGATGGGGGCGGCGGCGGTGGCACGACGACGGAACATGCGGTCTCCTCACAGGGCCCCCGCGCGTGCGGGATGTCCGGAATGTACCGCTGAACGCTCATGTGCGACAAGGGCGCGGGTGCGGGTGTATTCGGCTCCGGCGTCCCGGTCACCGTGAAGGGTCGGTCGCCTGGCCGCTCACGAGAAACGCCTCGCCAGCGGCAGACCGGTCTCCTGCTTGATTCGCGCGTGGAGGTGCATGTCGTGCCAGCCGTCGTCATGGAGAACTGAGCTGCGTGCGGTTCCCTCGACTTCGTAGCCACCCTTCACAGCTACGCGGCACGAGGCAGCGTTCTCTGTGGAGTGGTGAAGGTCGAGCCGATGAAACCCGACTGTCTCGAGCGCCCAACGAGACAGCGCCTCCAGGGCTGTGACCGCAACACCGGTGCCTCGTGCCTCAGGCACGGTCCAGTACGCGACCTCGGCCCGCCCTTCTTCCAGGTCGAGCGTGCGCAGACCGACCCGCCCGGCCGGGGTTCCCCGCCGTCTGACCACCCAGTCGGCGCCCTGCTCGCTCTTCCATCGCATCGCTCGTGCGGTGATCCACTCGCGCGCTTCCTTCCTGTCCATCGTGCGCACGTGCCACCGCTGGATATCGGGATCGGAATAGGCGTCGACCAGGAACTCGGCATCGCGCTCAGACCACGGTTCGAGTTCGAGGTCCCCGGCCGTCAGCCGGGGCTGGGTCTGGCTCGAGAGGACTCCGCTGCGCAAGACAGACGACACGATCGCGGGCACCCGCGGAGCATAGGCGTGACAGCGGGCCGGCCGCACAGGTCCACCATGCGACGGAGTCCAAGGCGCCGTCTCCCGACCCGACATGATCGCGAACATTGACACCAATGCCCTTCTCATCGTCCCCGTCCGTGGCAGGTGGCCGCCATGCCGCGTCTCGGCCTGTACCGCGAGCTCTAACCAGCGTCACCTCGCCGGCGTGCCGTGGGCTCCCAACGACCTCAGCGACATGGTCTACCTGTCCTGCGCCGCCTCGTACGCCGACTTCGTGGTATCGGAGCGGCACATGGCGACCTTCCTCGCCCAGAGCGCCGGGAGGTTGGACCCCCGTGTTCGTAGCTTGGCGCCTCAGGTCCGGATGTTGGCGTCGCGCACAGCCTGCACCCGGGCAGACTGACCCTCATGCACGCATGTCCCTGCTGCGGTTACAAGACCTTGCCGGATCGAGCTGCGTACGACTTGTGCCCTGTGTGCTGGTGGGAGGACGAGGGCGTAGAGCCCTGGGAGTACAGCGCACCCAACGGGCAAACGCTGGTTGAAGCGCAGCAGGAGTACCTGGCACAACGTCTGCCCCACCGCCTACGCCTGGGCAAGGTCCGCGCTCCCAGGCGGGGTGAAGAGCGTGATCCGGACTGGCGGCCGTTCGAGTTGACTGGCGACCTGATGGGTCGTGTGGAGCAGGCGAAGGCCGAGTGGACACTGTTGTGGGAGGACGAGCAGCGTCGCGCGGCCGAGGAGGTAGCAGACGACCCCGAAGGGCCCTTTAAGGAGTACAACGCGGCGGTACAACTCTTGAAGGCGGAAGCCGCCCACCTGCCCCACGGTGAGGTCAAGTCCCGGCTACGGGACCTGAGCCAGGCGCACGGGCTGACGTTCTCAAACGCGCACCTAGAACTGCTCTCCCGTCTGATGCAAGACGAGGACTTCTACCACCGCCACCCTGTCCGAGCCGCTTGGTGGTTGGTGCGTTACTCACGACCGAAGACCTTCACACGCCGTTGGGCAGAGTTACGCACAGGCACCGTCCGCTTCGCCGGTTAGTCAACGATGAGCGTCCGGCGCGGCCGGATGGATCGCGCTCTCACCATCGGCGGCATAGAGCGTTCGCTGCGGCGTCACGGACCGGTACGGTGACGCGGTGTCAGACAAGGACCTCGGGCGACTCCGTGACGCCTACGCGGCCGCGTGGGAGACGCGACAGCAAACGGGAGATGACTCTCCGGCCGTTCTGATCGAGCAGTTGGCCGCGTCGGAGATCGAAGTCTTCAGCAGCCCAGGTCCCGGCCGTGACTTCGTGGTGTCCCTGTGGGAACGAGGAGTGCCCCCCGAGGCACTCGAACGTGAACTCCGACGAGCAGTCCCGGGTTTCGCCTGGACCGCATTGAAGTCGATGGCAACATCTGCGGCTGAGATTGCCCGGGTCTTCCGCGAGGGTGGCCGGCTTGACTTCTCCTGGATGGACCTGCCCGAGGGCTACCGGAAGCTCAGTGACGCACGCAAAGCCAACGATCTGGTGCTGCGGTGGCTGCACCCGCCTGTCGACAAGGTGGCCCTCGATCTCCGCGTCGATGATGCTGCCGCCGCCGTGATCGGACGCTGCCGTCAGTTCCCATCGGCCAACCGCAACGGCTGGGCCGAAGCATACTGCTGGCTGCTCCCAGACGATCCTGCGAACGTGCAGGTGATGGTCGGGAAGGAGCGCATCGGCTGGGCCACCGTCCCCGACCAAGCCTGGACCGTGCTCAAGGGTGAGGAGCAACGTTGCACCTACGCAGACGGGTCATTGTTCCTTGATCACTACGGAGCCCGAATCGAACTGGTCTGCTTCTTGCCACGGACGCGATAGCACCGCGCCGCTCGAGCTGTTCGGCATCGAGTCGGTGGAGTGGCCGGGCCTCGGCGTCGTGCTCGGGGTACGACCCAGCATTCCCTGTCCGCGGCATGGGAAGACGTTGACGCGGGCACGGGCAGCCGTGACGGAGCACAATTGGAGTCATGGACGAGGTCGACTTCGTGGTACGGGCGGAGCACCACCCGCCCGTGGGTCACTGGCTCATCTTGGACATCCGGGTAAACGGCGCCCGATTGCAGGAGATGGTTCAACACGCCGTCCAAGCCGGAACCACGCGCCAAAGCACGGCGGTGCCCGCCGGGCCGTACATGGGCCTGGACCCAGCCGCCGCCACGACCGGACACTTCCTCGGCCAACCCGTCGTCATGTCCATCGAGGGCCGACCGAAGTTGGACCGTGCGCTTCTCCGATGCACCTGTGGCGAGCCGGGCTGCGACAGCGTCATTGCCGAGGTCCGTGTTGAGGAGTATCGGGTGACCTGGCAGGGCTTCCGAGCTGCCGGTGCCTGGCTGGATATTGGCCCGTTCGAGTTCGACCGCGAGCAATACAACGAGGCCCTGGCAAGTGCTACCCGCTCGCCGCATGCGTTCGGTGGCCTGACATAGCCTGCGCTCGGTGTACGCCTCGGCGGTGCTGGACCGGCTGGTCGCCACGTCCCCGGTGGTGCGGTTGTCGCTACCGCCGACGCATCGCGAACGCGTGGTGCCGCTGTCGGTCGAGGAGGTGCAGAGGCCTGAGGACCGGGCCTGCCGAGGACGGAACACTGTTCACGACCCGGTTCGGCACCCCGTACCGGCACGACTACTACGGGACACGCATCTTCTCCGAGGCGGTGCAGAAGGCCGGGCTGCCACCGTCCACGACGTCGCACGACCTCCGCCACCCCTACGCCTCGGTGCTGCGGGCGCAAGGCGAGACGGTGGTCGCGGTGGCCGAGCGGCTGGGGCACCACAACGCCTCACTGGTGCTCTCGACGTACGGCCATCTCATGCCGGACTCGGAGGACCGGACCCGCCGAGCCATCGACAGTGCCTGGTCAGCATGTGCCCCACCCGTGCCCCAGCAGGAGGCGCCAGCGCCGTGACCTGGGTAGACGGGTCCGGTTCAGACGTTGAAGCGGAACTCCACGACGTCACCGTCGTGCATGACGTAGTCCTTGCCCTCCATGCGGACCTTGCCGGCGGCCTTGGCTGCGTTCATGGAACCCGCCTCGACGAGGTCGTCATAGGAGACGATCTCGGCCTTGATGAACCCGCGCTGGAAGTCGGTGTGGATCACGCCCGCTGCCTCCGGTGCCGTTGCCCCCTTGGGGATCGTCCACGCCCGGGTCTCCTTCGGGCCGGCGGTGAGGTACGTCTGGAGACCCAGGGTGTCGAAGCCGACCCGAGCGAGTACGTCGAGACCAGGCTCGTCGACGCCCATCTCGTGCAGCATCTCGCGGGCCTCGTCCTCGTCGTCGAGCTCGACCAGCTCCGCCTCGAACTTCGCGTCGAGGAAGATCGCCTCGGAGGGAGCCACGAGGTCGCGCATCTTCTGCTTCAGCCCCTCGTCACCGAGCTCGTCGCTGTCGCAGTTGAACACGTAGATGTAGGGCTTCGCGGTCATTAGCATGAGGTCGCGCAGCAGGCCCTTGTCGATCTTGGTGGCGATGATCGGCGTACCGGACTCCAGGGCCTCCTTCGCCTCCTTCACCGCCTCGAGCACGGGGACCGTGTCCTTCTTCATCCGCGCCTCCTTCTCGAGCCGAGGGATCGACTTCTCGACGGTCTGGAGGTCGGCGAGGATGAGCTCGGTCTGGATGGTGGAGATGTCGTTGGCGGGGTTCACCTCGCCGTCGACGTGGGTGACGTCCTCGTCACGGAAGACCCGGGTCACCTGGCAGATCGCCGCGGACTCACGGATGTGGGAGAGGAACTTGTTCCCGAGCCCCTCACCCTCCGAGGCGCCTCGGACGATGCCGGCGATGTCGACGAACTCTACGGTCGCGGGCAGGATCTTGGCCGAGCCGAAGATCTCCGCGAGCTTCGCGAGGCGAGCGTCCGGGACCCCGACCACGCCGACGTTCGGCTCGATCGTCGCGAACGGATAGTTCGCCGCGAGCACGTTGTTCTTGGTCAGGGCGTTGAAGAGAGTCGACTTGCCAGCGTTGGGGAGTCCGACGATTCCGATGGTGAGTGCCACGGGCCGACAGTCTAGGTGGCCTCCACCGCACCGCCGAATCGCGGCGACGGCGCCCCCGGTCCCGCTAGCCTGGGGTCCTGACCGAGGAGCCGTCCATGACCGATGCGCTCGCAGAAGGCTTCGTCGACGCGATCGCGAAACACGACTCCGCGACGCTCATGCGGCTTCTCGCCCCCGACGTCGACTTCCGAGGGCTCACTCCCGGGCGATTCTGGGAGGCGAACTCACCGACCGCGGTCGTCGAGGTGGTGCTAGGACACTGGTTCGAGGAGAGTGACCGCATCGACGCCGTGGCCGCCCTCGAGCATGGCGACGACGTGGGCGACACCCGAAGAGTCGGCTACCGGTTCGACATCACCAACGCGGATGGCCAGAGCACGGTCGAGCAGCAGGCCTACTACCGCGCGAACGACGGTCATCTGACGTACCTGCGGATCGTGTGCTCGGGCTTTCGACCGCGGCCGGAGGCTGCCTCCTAGAGTGGCCCGGTGCGCATCGCCACCTTCAACGTCAACTCCATCCGCTCCCGCATCGACCGTGTCGAGGCATTGCTCGAGCGCCACGACATCGACGTCCTCGCGATCCAGGAGACCAAGGCCCGCGACGACCAGTGGCCGATCATGGGCCTCGAGGCGATGGGCTACGAGGTCGCGACGCTCGGCTACGACCAGTGGAACGGGGTGGCCATCGCCAGCCGAGTGGGACTGTCCGACGTACGCCATGGCTTCGAGGGCATGCCGCAGTGGGGCGAGCCGCTGACATCGGAGGCACGCGCGCTCGGCGCGACCTGTGGCGGTGTTCAGGTGTGGTCGCTGTACGTGCCCAACGGCCGCAAGCTCGGCGACCCGCACCTCACGTACAAGCTCGCGTGGCTCGACAGCCTCAAGGTCGCGGCGTCCAAATGGCTGGCCGAGGAGCCCGCTGCGCAGATCGCGCTGACCGGCGACTGGAACATCGCACCGTTCGACGAGGACGTCTTCGACATGAGCCGCTTCGTCAACAGCACACACGTCTCCGCGGAGGAGCGTGCTGCGTTCCGCGCTTTCCTGGAGTGCGGGTACGTCGACCTGGTGCGACCGCACGCGCCCGGCCCCGACGTCTACACGTACTGGGACTACTACCGTCAGCGGTTCGAGCGGAACCGCGGAATGCGCATCGACTTCATCCTCGGCTCGCCCGCGCTGGCCGAGCGGGTCACGGGAGCGATGATCGACCGCGAGGAGCGCGCCGGCGCCGGGGCAAGCGACCACGCGCCCGTGATCGTCGACGTCGCCTGAGCGTCGGGCCGGTTCTCGTACCGACCTGACCTTGGTCGCGACCCGGCTCGGTCGGAGGTGCGCTTGGTCGCGACCCGGCTCGGTCGGAGGTGGGCTTGGTCGCAGCCCGGCCTGTCGTGACCGAAACTGTCGGTGCGCTCCACCACCATGTGCGACATGGAGATCACCACAGTCCTCTCGCTGCTTCTGGTGCTCGTCGTGGGCGTCGTGCTGGGCGCCGTCGTCGGCGCGCTCTGGTCCCGCACTCGTGGCGCGGCCACCGACGACACCGCCCGTCTGGCGCTCGAGGCCCGTGCCGCGGACCACGCTGTGGTGAAGGAAGGGCTGGAGCGGCTGCACGACCAGATGCGTGACCTCGAGCAGCATCGGATCTCCTGGCAGAGCCAGCTGCGCCAGCAGGTCGAGGACGTTCGGCACTCCACGGACACGCTTCGCCGCGAGACCGCCGCTCTGTCCACAGCGCTGCGCAAGCCCCAGGTGCGCGGCCGGTGGGGTGAGCTGCACCTGCGTCGTGCCGTGGAGGTCGCGGGGCTGGTGTCCCGCTGCGACTTCGCCGAGCAGGTCTCGGTGCGAACCGACGACACGTCGTCGGGGGCAGGGCAGGCGCTGCTACGCCCAGACCTCGTGGTGAACCTCGCCGGCGGCAAGAGCGTCGTGGTCGACGCAAAGGTCCCGCTCGACGCGTTCCTGGACGCCACCGGCGCCGACTCCGACGAGGAGCGCGACGCTCATCTGTCGCGGCATGCCCGTCAGCTCCGTCAGCACGTCGACACGCTCAGCGCCAAGGCCTACTGGCGGGCGCTTCCCGCGACGCCCGAGTTCGTCGTGCTCTTCGTCCCTGGCGAGTCCTTCCTGTCCGCGGCGCTGGAGGCCGAGCCGGGCCTGCTCGAGTACGCCGCGACCCGGCAGGTCGTGCTTTCCACGCCCACCACCTTGATCGCGCTGCTGCGCACGGTCGCCTACGCCTGGACGCAGGAGGCCCTGGCCGACAAGGCCCGAGACATCCACACGCTCGGTCGGGAGCTCTACGACCGGCTTGGAGTCATGGGTGGGCACCTCGACAAGCTCGGCAGGTCGCTCACCAGCGCGGTCACGAGCTACAACAAGGCCGTCGGCTCACTGGAGACACGGGTCCTCGTCTCCGCACGCAAGTTCAAGGAGATGGAAGTCTCCGCCGAGGAGCTGTGCTCCCCCGCGCCGGTCACCGAGGCGGCGCGTCCTCTCACCGCTGCGGAGCTGATGGACACCGTGGCCGAGGAACGGCCTGAGCTCGCAGCCGGACCGTCGGACGTAACGGCGCGTCGCGCGCAATCGGCCTGAGCCCCGCCCTAGCGTGGGCAGGGTGAGCCAGACACCCGCTCAACCGGGGCCACGGCCCCCAGCCCGGACGCTGTGGGATGAAGGGCGTCGGCCGGGCCGTCAGGTCGCCACGCTCTCGACGCTCGGGACTCTCGCGGTCGCCGGAGTGAACCTGCTTCTCACCGGCGACCTCTCGCTCGTATTCGACCTGGCGTTCGTGGCCTTCTGCCTGGTGGCTGCCCTCGCCGTGCGGCCGCGCGACTTCTTCGTCGTCGGAGTGCTTCCCCCACTGCTGATGCTCGCCACGATCACGCTGCTTGCTGTCTTCGCGCGCACCGCGGTGGCCGACGAGGTCGACAGCCTCATCCAAGCGGTGGTCTCGGGGCTGGCCCACCACGCGGGAGGGCTGGGAGCGGGGTACGCCCTCGCGCTTGGGGTCCTCGCGCTGCGCCAGGTGGCCTCACGAAACTCCGGACGGTTGCGCCACTTCGCCTGAGACGGCGTCGGGGGTGCGTCCGGGGAGGACCGTGTCAGGCCGCCGACTCCTCGAGGCTTTGCACGCACCGACTCGCGACCCAGGTGAGTCGGCCGTGCACCGAGACGAGCGACTGACGGCCACGACGGGTGACCCGTTCGCTATGGACTCGACCGACGAACGACCTCTCACCGAGGGTGACCATTGCACGGTAGCCCTCGATTGCGGAGGCCGCGGAGGCGCCGCTGCGCTCGACACGCGTGGAGCCGAACCTGTTCAAGGTCTCGGCAAAACGGACGGGGAAAGCCTGAACCTGAACCGACATGAGAGGACCTGTCCTGGTGCGAACGGTGCGAGCGGCCGGCGACTCGACCGCGAACGGTTCATACCCCTTCGGAAGTGGGTTATGCCCGAATTCGCGCAGAACTTCCCAGTTCATGCAGTGGAGGCTCAGCGACCGGCCTTCTCGGCTGCTCGCATGTCGCGACGAAGCTCCGGGGGAAGGGCGAAGATCAGCGACTCCTCGGCGGTGTGCACCGCCTTGGCGGCCGGGTACCCCCGCTCTGCCAGGAACGTCAGGACCCCGTCGACGAGGTCGTCCGGCACCGAGGCGCCCGAGGTCACGCTGACGGTCTCGACACCGTCGAGCCACTGCTCGTCGATCTCGCTGGCATCGTCGACGCGGAAGGCCGCCTTGGCGCCCGCCTCGAGCGCCACCTCGACCAGACGCACGGAGTTGGAGGAGTTGCCTGAGCCGACGACGATGACGAGATCGGCGCTGTGCGAGATCTCCTTGATCGCCATCTGGCGGTTCTGGGTGGCGTAGCAGATGTCGTCCGACGGCGGGTCGAGCAGAAGCGGGAAGCGCTCGCGGATCGCGGCGACGGTCTCGAGGGTCTCGTCGACCGACAACGTGGTCTGCGAGAGCCAGGAAACCTTGGCGGGATCGCGCACCTCGATGTTCGCAACGTCCTCGGGGCTCTGCACGAGCTGGATGTGCTCAGGAGCCTCACCCGCGGTGCCCTCGACCTCTTCGTGCCCGGCGTGGCCGATGAGCAGGATGTCGTAGTCCTCCGAGGCGAAGCGTCGCGCCTCGTGGTGCACCTTCGTGACCAGCGGGCAGGTCGCGTCGATCGTCTTCAGCGACCGCTCCTCGGCCTGGCGGTGCACCTCCGGTGAGACACCGTGGGCGGAGAACACGACGGTGGCCCCCTCCGGCACCTCGTCGAGCTCCTCCACGAAGACCGCGCCGCGCGACTCGAGGTTCGCCACGACGTGCTTGTTGTGCACGATCTGCTTGCGTACGTAGACGGGAGCGCCGTAGAGGTCCAGCGCCTTCTCGACCGTGATCACGGCCCGGTCCACGCCCGCGCAGTAGCCGCGCGGAGCGGCCAGCAGCACCGCTCGCTCAGCCGCGTCGGAATCCAGGACAGGGGGCATCCCCAGGTCGGAAGTGCTCATGGCCTCCATCGTAGGTGCTCTGCTTTAGGGTTCCAGGCGTGGCCATGCAGACCTCCCTCGAGCACCCCGCTCCCGTCCGGCAGATCGCCAGCGCGATCTCCGGGTGGATCGACCGGCTGGGCGCGGTGTGGGTCGAGGGCCAGATCGCCCAGCTGAACCGTCGCCAGGGCATGAACACCGTGTTCCTCACCCTGCGCGACACGGTCGCCGACATCTCGGTCCAGGTCACCTGTTCACGTCAGGTGTTCGACTCGCTCAACCCGCCGGTCGTCGAGGGCGCCAGCGTCGTGATCTTCGCCAAGCCGTCCTACTACCCCAACCGCGGCACGCTGAGCCTCTACGCCACCGACATCCGGATGGTCGGCCTCGGCGAGCTGCTCGCGCGTCTCGAGCGTCGCCGCCAGCTGCTCGCCGCCGAAGGCCTCTTCGCCCGCGAGCTCAAACGACCGCTCCCGTTCCTGCCAGGCAAGGTCGGTCTGGTCACCGCACACAACTCGGCCGCAGAGCGTGACGTGCTGGAGAACGCCAGACGTCGTTGGCCCGCTGTGCGCTTCGACGTCCGCTATGCCTCGATGCAGGGGCCCAACGCGGCTCGCGAGGTCATGGAGGCGCTGGGCGCGCTCGACCGCGACCCCGACGTCGACGTCATCATCATCGCGCGGGGCGGTGGCTCGGTGGAGGACCTGTTGCCGTTCTCCGACGAGGGCCTGATCCGAGCCGTGCACACGGCTCGTACGACGGTCGTCTCCGCCATCGGGCACGAGCCGGACACTCCCCTGCTCGACCTCGTCGCGGACGTGCGCGCCTCCACCCCGACCGACGCGGCGAAGATGGTGGTTCCCGATGTCGCCGAGGAGATCGACCGGATCACCCGCCTGCGCGATCGCGTCCGGGGCGTGATGGCCGGCTGGCTCGCCCAGCAGCAGCACCAGCTCGACGCGATCCGGGCCCGCCCGAGCCTCGCCAACCCCCGCAGCGGGCTCGACGACCGGTCCCGGGAGGTCGACGAGCTGTGCGCGCGCACCCGGCGCACGCTGCACCACCAGCTCGACCGCGCGCACAACGACCTCGAGCACCAGCTCGCCCGGGTCCGGAGCCTGTCGCCGCTTGCCACGCTCGAGCGCGGGTACGCCGTGGTCCAGGACGACGACGGTCGTGTCGTCACCAGCACCACGCAGACCCGGTCGGGCCAGGACCTGCACGTGCGCGTGCGCGACGGCCGGGTGCACGTCACCGTCGCGTCCACGTCGACCGACGAGCCGGCGGCCACGTCGACCGACCAGCCCTTGGGGAAGGCGACCGACGAGCAGGCAGCGACCTCCACCGACCCTTCCCCCGATGACCTTGCAGAGGAGCACCTTCCATGACCGACCAGCAGGCGCCGACCGAGCAGCTCAGCTACGAGCAGGCGCGCGAGGAGCTCGTCGAGGTGGTGCGTCGCCTCGAGGGCGGGGGCACCAACCTCGAGGACTCCCTCGCGTTGTGGGAGCGCGGCGAGAAGCTCGCCCAGATCTGCCAGGCCTGGCTCGACGGCGCGAAGAAGCGGCTCGACGCAGCGATCGCCGCGGAGGACGACGAGTCCTGAGCAGGCCTCAGCGCAGGCTCTCGACGTAGCCGACGAGCACGTCCTGCCCGGTCGTGCTGACGACCAAAGTCGTCACGCCGTTCTGCTCCAGGGTGAGCGCGGTGTCGCCGCCCGGGTCGGTCCAGCTCCGCCACGACTCTCCGCGCACCTGCACCGGCCGGCCCGGGGCAGCATCGGGGTCGACGTACTTGTCGACCATGTCGTGGACCGAGGTGCGTGACTGCTCCAGGCCGACGTACCTGTTCTGGCCGGTGAGCACGCCGAGGTGCCACCGTGGCGGCTCGGGCACGAAGTCGACGCTCGTCGCGCGCCAGCCCTTGGGGAGCGACTCCGGCGCGAGAAGCGGAAAGTCGACCTGGCCGCGGGCGTAGTCGAGGGTCTGCTGGTAGTCGACCGGCTGGACCGGGCTGTCGGGATTGTTGCGGTTGAGGGCGCGGAACGCGACGAACGCGGCGATCACCGCCAGCAGGACGAGCATCGCCCCGATCATGCCCGCGGCCGATCGTTGGTACCTACCTGCCGGCTCACTCACGCCACCATCCTCCCAAGGCGGCAAAGCAAGCCGGGACGGAGGTCCCCCGGCTCTGGCATGTCGCCCTCGACTGGGGTAGGCATCAAGCATGCGCACCGTCGATGCCCGTCCCCTGTCCGACGCGGAGCTGGAGCTGGCCGACGCCTACTGGCGCGCCGCGAACTACCTCGCGGTCGGCCAGATCTACCTGCTCGACAACCCGCTTCTGCGGGAGCCTTTGAAGCGCGAGCACATCAAGCCCCGCCTGCTGGGCCACTGGGGTACGACGCCCGGCCTGAACCTGGTCTACACCCACTGCAACCGGCTGATACGCGAGCAGGACCTCGACATGATGTACGTCATCGGCCCAGGTCACGGGGGTCCGGCGATCGTCGCGCAGACCTGGCTCGAGGGATCTTGGACCGATACCTACCCGGGCACCACGATGGACGAGCGCGGCATGCAGCGGCTGTTCAAGCAGTTCAGCTTCCCCGGCGGCATCCCGAGCCACGTCGCCCCGGAGGTCCCGGGCTCGATCCACGAGGGCGGCGAGCTGGGCTACTCGCTCACCCATGCGTTCGGTGCCGCCTTCGACAACCCGGACCTGATCGTCACCACGGTGGTCGGCGACGGCGAGGCAGAGACCGGGCCGTTGGCGACGTCGTGGCACGGATGCCGGTTCGTGAACCCCGCCCGCGACGGCGCTGTCCTGCCGATCCTGCACCTCAACGGCTACAAGATCGCCAACCCGGCCCTCCTGGCTCGGATCCCCGAGGACGAGCTCGACATGCTGCTCCGGGGCTACGGGTGGGACCCGGTGCTCGTCTCCGGCGACGAGCCGGCGGACGTTCACCAGCAGATCGCCGGCGCCCTCGACGACTCCGTCGCGCGGATCAAGGAGGTCCAGGCGGCGGCGCGCTCAGGCGGCGTCGACCCCGGGTCCGTCCGGTGGCCGATGATCGTGCTGCGGACGCCGAAGGGATGGACCGGCCCGAAGGAGGTCGACGGCGTACCCGTGGAGAACACCTGGCGCTCCCACCAGGTGCCGCTTGCCACCGTTCGCGAGAACGCCGACCACCGCGACCAGCTCGAGGCGTGGATGCGGTCCTACCGACCCGACGAGCTCTTCGACGGCAACGGCACGCCTGTCGAGTCGATCCGTTCCTGGGCGCCCTCCGGGACCCGCCGCATGGGCTCCAACCCGCACACCAACGGCGGCCTGGTGATGAAGCCGCTGCGGCTCCCCGACCCGCGGGAGTACGGCGTCCAGGTCGACGAGCCGGGCAGCCCCCCGGCCGAGGCCACCCGTCTGACCGGCAGCTACCTGCGTGACGTGCTGCGCGCCAACCCGGACAACATGCGGCTGTTCGGTCCTGACGAGGTCGAGTCGAACCGGCTCGGCGCCGCCTTGGAGGTGACCGACAAGGCCTGGGAGCTCGAGCTGTACCCCACCGACGTGCACCTCGGCCCAGAGGGCAGGGTCATGGAGGTGCTCTCCGAGCACACGTGCCAGGGCTGGCTGGAGGGCTACAACCTCACCGGCAGGCACGGTCTGTTCACCTCCTACGAGGCGTTCATCCACATCATCGACTCGATGTTCAACCAGCACGCGAAGTGGCTGAAGACGATCCGCCACCTCGACTGGCGCCGGCCGATCCCGTCACTGAACTACCTGCTCAGCTCCCACGTGTGGCGCCAGGACCACAACGGGTTCAGTCACCAGGATCCCGGCTTCATCGACCACGTGGTGAACAAGAAGGCCGAGGTGATCCGGGTCTACCTGCCGCCGGACGCGAACACGTTGCTCTGGACGATGGACCACTGCCTGCAGAGCACGAACCTGGTCAACGTCATCGTCGCCGGCAAGCAGCCCCAGCCGTCGTGGCTCGACATGGAGCAAGCCGCCCTGCATGCCCGGCGCGGCATCGGCATCTGGGACTGGGCCAGCAACGACGAGGGCGACCCCCAGGTCGTGATGGCCTGTGCCGGCGACGTTCCCACGCTCGAGACGATGGCGGCGGTGCGCATCCTCCGCGAACGCCTGCCCGACCTTCGGGTCCGCGTCGTGAACGTGATCGACCTGATGCGGCTCCAACCGTCGAGCGAGCACCCGCACGGGCTCGGGGACCGCGAGTTCGACGCGATCTTCGGCACCGACGTACCGATCATCTTCGCCTACCACGGCTACCCGTGGCTGATCCACCGGCTCACCTACCGCCACACCAGCCATGAGCACCTGCACGTGCGCGGCTACAAGGAGGAAGGTACGACCACCACGCCGTTCGACATGGTCGTCAGGAACGACATGGACCGGTTCCACCTGGTGATCGACGTGATCGACCGGGTGCCGGGACTCGCCATGCGCGCCGCGGTGCTGCGGCAGGAGATGCAGGACCAGCGCACGAAGCACCGCGCCTATGTCAACGAGACCGGCGCCGACATGCCAGAGATCACCGACTGGATGTGGATCCCGAGCGTCAACCAGGAGTCCCCCGAGACCTGAGCCTCCGGTGGGCCGGGCCCGTCAGCCGCGCAGAGCCGGAAGCAGCTCCTTCTCGGCCACCCGGAGGAACTCCTCCTGCCCGTCGTCGCCGATCTGCACGAGAGCGACGTCGGTGAAGCCCGCCTGCTCGAACTCGCGCACCGCCTCGACGATCGCGTCGAGGTCGGGCCCGCAGGGGATGGACTCCGCGACGTCGTCGGGCCGCACGAACTGCGTTGCCCCGGCGAACCCAGAGGGGCCGGGCAGCTCGGCGTTGACCTTCCAGCCCCCTCCGAACCAGCGGAACTGCTCATGGGCGGTCTTCACTGCATGGTCTCGGTCGGTGTCCCAGCAGACGGGCAGCTGCCCGATCTTGCGCGACTCCCCTTCGTGGGCGCTGTCCCACTGCTGCACGAGCTCGGGCTTCGGCTCGACGGCGACCAGGTGGTCGGCGAGCGGGGCGAACGTGCTGATCGACTGCTCCCCTGAGACGGCGACGCCGATCTCGACGCGCTCCTCGGGGAGGTCCCACAGCTTGGCGGAGTCGACCCGGAAGTGGCCGCCCGTGAAGTTCACGTAGCCGCCGTCGAGAAGTGCCTTGATGATCATCGTGGCCTCCTCGAGCATCTCGTGGCGGACGTTGACCGGCGGCCAGCCTTCGCCCACCACGTGCTCGTTGAGGTTCTCCCCAGCGCCGAGACCCAGGGTGAACCGGTTGTCGCTGAGGATCCCGATGGTCGCGGCCTTCTGGGCGACGACGGCTGGGTGGTACCGCACGATCGGGCAGGTCACATACGTCATCAGCTCCACCCGCTCGGTGACCTGGCTGACCGCCCCGAGCATGCTCCAGGCGTATCCCGCGTGCCCCTGCTCGTCGAGCCAGGGGAAGTAGTGGTCGCTCATCACCTCGAAGTCGAACCCGGCCTTCTCGGCGCCGGCGGCGTAGCGGACCAGCTCACGCGGTCCGGACTGCTCGGTCATCAAGGTGTATCCGTAGCGGGTCATCTCGGTCTCCTCGCACAAGGGTGAAGCCGTACGTCGGACCACTACCCGACTCACCGCCGCTGGATGCGCACGTCCGGCGACCGAGCCGCGCCGGGATCCGGGTGCTCCGGATCGTGCCCGGACGGTGGTCTGGGCCGCTAGAAGGGCCACGGAGCTCTCTGTCCATGACCTGACGCCGAGCGTGACACCTCCGTTACCATCACGCTATGTCTGACCGCCTGCTGCCGCCCGACTTGTCCGCCGCGCACGATGCGCCCGACCGAAACCTGGCGCTCGAGCTGGTGCGCGTCACCGAGGCCGCTGCCATGGCCGCCGGCCGCTGGGTGGGCCGAGGTGACAAGAACGGCGCGGACGGGGTCGCGGTCAACGCCATGCGCGTGCTGATCTCGACAGTCGGAATGCGCGGCACCGTCGTCATCGGCGAGGGCGAGAAGGACAACGCGCCCATGCTGTTCAACGGCGAGCAGGTCGGCGACGGCACCGGCCCCGAGTGCGACGTGGCGGTCGACCCGATCGACGGCACCACGCTGACCGCGAAGGGCATGGCCAACGCGGTCTCGGTGCTCGCGGTGAGCCCCCGCGGCTCGATGTTCGACCCGTCCGCGGTGTTCTACATGGAGAAGCTCGTCACCGGTCCCGAGGCAGCAGACGTCGTGGACATCCGGTACCCGGTGGCCGAGAACATCAGCCAGGTGGCCAAGGCGAAGGGCTGTTCCGCCGAGGACGTGACGGTCGTCGTGCTCGACCGCCCGCGCCACAACGACCTCGTCCAGGAGATCCGCGCGACCGGCGCCCGCATCAAGTTCATCACCGACGGCGACGTGGCCGGCGCGATCATGGCCGCCCGCAACGACACCGGTATCGACCTGCTCATGGGCGTCGGCGGCACTCCCGAGGGCATCATCGCGGCCTGCGCGATGAAGTGCATGGACGGCGTGATCCAGGCCCGCCTGTGGCCCACGGACGACGACGAGCGGCAGCGCGCGATCGACGCCGGCCACAACCTCGACCCCGACGCGATCCTGACCACAGACGAGCTCGTCACCGGTGACGACTGCTTCTTCGTGGCCACCGGCATCACCGACGGCGAGCTGATGAAGGGCGTGCGTTACCGCGCCGGCGGCGCCACGACGCACTCGCTCGTGATGCGCTCCCGCTCCGGCACGATCCGCTCGATCACGAGCGAGCACCGCTTGCAGAAGCTGCGCTCCTACTCCGCGATCGACTTCGAGCACTGAGCCGGGCGCGTCGAGCCTCATGAGCCGGCTACCGGTCGTCGTCGTAGGAGAGTCCCTCGTCGACGTCGTCGTGCCTGAGGGCGGTGGTGAGCCCTCCGAGGCGGTCGGCGGCTCCCCGCTGAACGTCGCCGTCGGCCTCGCGCGCCTCGACGTGCCCACGCTGCTCATCACGCGCGTGGGCGACGACGACCGCGGCCGCTGGGTGGCCGACCACGTCCGCGAGTCCGGCGCCGACCTGTCAGGCACCTCGGTCGTGCCGGGCTCCCGGACCAGTACTGCTACCGCCCACCTCGACGAGGACCTGGCCGCACGCTACGAGTTCGACCTGGTCTGGGACCTCGACCACCACCGGCTCCCCGACGCGTGCGGACTCCACGTCGGCTCCCTCGGCGCGACCCTGCTTCCGGGACGCCATGCGGTCACCGACCTGGTGCGGCAGGCTCAGGCCGCCGAGCTGTTCGTCAGCTACGACCCGAACATCCGGCCGGCGTTCGTCAGCGATCCCGACGCGACGTGGCGCGACGTGGTGGAGATCGCCGCCCGGAGCCGACTGGTCAAGGTCAGCGACGAGGACCTGGAGACGCTCCGGCCCGGTCAGCCGGCGGAGACGCTCGCACACGAGCTCCTGGACGCCGGGACCACCGAGCTCGTGATCGTGACCCACGGCGCGGCCGGCTCGAGTGCCTTCGCACCCGACTTCGCAACGCACGTACCGGGTCCCCCGACCGAGCTCGCCGACACCGTGGGTGCAGGTGACTCGTTCATGGCGGCGGTGCTCGCCATCCTCAGCGACTGGGACGTGCTCACGGACGGGCCGGGTGCCGTCGACGCGATGGACGAGGACCGGGTCAGGCTGCTGCTGCGTGGCGCGATGACCGCTGCCGCGGTGACCTGCTCGCGGCGGGGCGCTAACCCGCCGTCGCGACGGGAGCTGCCGCCAACGTGGCCGCTGTGACCGGGCGCCGCGCCTCACGGCGTTCGCGGTTCGCCTGAAGCGTGCTGGTCACGACGTCGAAGACGACCGGGTCGATGGCCATCCCGAGGTGGCTCGTGCGCACCTCGACGGTCTGAGCGGCCGGGTCAAGACAGCCGCGCCAGTCGATGACGCCGTCACGACGCGAGAAGACCGACGTGAACGCGACCGAGGGGTCGAGCTCCCCGCGCGACTGCTCCCAGCTCAGGCGTGCACAGTCGCCCGAGGTGCAGTCGTCGCCCATCATGCCGCCGAGGCCTGCCCGACGCAGGGCGATGACGATGGCGAGGTCGAAGGCCAGAACCGAGTGGATCGCCCCCGGGGCGAGCAGCGGGCTGCCCATGGTGACGATGCCGTCGACCAGGTCGGGCCGGCGCGCGGCGATGCCGCGGGCGAGCAGGCCGCCGAGGCTGTGTCCGACGATCGTCACCTTGCGCTCGCGCTTGATCGTGATGGCCTCGATGCGCCGCTCGAGCGCATAGGAAGCCTCCTGGGTGCAGCCGACGTTGGCGTGCATCGTGGAGCGGTAGGTCCGGTAGCCGAGCTTGCGCAGGTGGCGCGACATCAGCAGCAGCGAGGAGTCGCCTGCCATGAACCCCGGGACGAGGACCACGGGGTCCAGGGAACGGACCGGGGTCAGCGAGGCGTAGGGCGTGTTGCGACGGTGGACACGGTCGCCGGCGCTTCGACGTACCAAGCGGGCTGCTTCGAGGACCGCACTGCCCTCTCGGGCGATCGCACGAAGGCCGCTGGGCCCTTGGTAGCCGGGCGGACAGAGAAAAGCTCCAAGCGGTGAAGCCACGAATACCTCCACTCGACGGCCGTTGTGTGACGATAACCACTTCAACGGCCCTGCAAACGTAACGAATCCGAACCGTTACGTGCGGTTGCCGCGCTACAGCCGTGGGTAGAGATCCGTAAACTTGTCAGTAACCAACGCGGGCAGCCTGAGCACCGCCGCCGCAGAGCGCCCGATCTTCGAACTGCACGAAAGAGTTTCGATGCCGAGAACCACCCCGTCACCGTCGCCGGAGCAGGTCGCCCCGCTCTCGACCGGGGTCGACATCTGCTACCAGACCTTCGGCGACCGCGCCGGCGAGCCGCTGCTGCTCATCATGGGCCTCGGTGGCCCGATGACCTGGTGGGACCCGGGCTTCTGCCAGCTGCTCGCCGACCGCGGCTTCTACGTCATCCGCTACGACAACCGCGACACGGGCCGCTCGTCCCGGATCTCCGGCCGGATCAACCGGCGCAAGATCGTGGCGTCGTTCGCGGGCCTGAAGCCGAAGACTCCCTACTCCATGCAGGACCTCGCCGACGACGGGTTCGCGCTGCTCGACCACCTCGACCTCGACGCGGCCCACGTCGTGGGCATCTCCATGGGCGGGATGATCGCCCAGACGATGGCGCTCACCCAGCCCAAGCGCGTGCTGTCGTTGACCTCGATCATGTCCACCACCGGACGTCGTACCGTCGGCTGGCAGGACCCGAGCCTCCTGCCCCTGCTCGTGGCGAACCAGGGCGCGTCCCGCGAGCACTACATCAAGACCTCCGCCAGGCTCTGGAAGCTCATCGGGTCACCGCACTACCCCGACACGCCCGAGGCGATCCGGGACCGTGCCGGCGAGACCTGGGACCGCGGCCTCAGCCGGGCCGGGGTGATGCGTCAGATGGGTGCGATCCTGACCCAGCCCGACCGCTCGCGTGCGCTGCGCAGCCTTCGCGTGCCGACGCTGGTCATCCACGGCACCCACGACAAGATGGTCCACGTCTCCGGGGGACGGGCGACCTCCCAGGCGATCTCCGGCTCGGAGCTGCTGCTCGTGCCGGGCATGGGTCACGACGTGCCGCGCGAGCTGCACGCGACGTTCGTCGAAGCGATCCGCCGCGTCGCCGACCGGGCGACGACCCAGCACTGACCCCCGGGTCGAGCCTCACGCCTTGGTGAGCTCCACGAGCTCCGCCATGGCGTCTTGCAGGTAACCGATCAGGTGCCACACGTCCGGCACCATCTCGCGGCAGGCGATCAGCCCGAAGTCGAGGTCTCCCTCGTAGGAGAAGAGGGTGATGTTGAGGCCACCGGTCATGTCGGTCACCGCCGAGACGGGGAAGATGCCCTCGACGGTCGCGCCCGCGATGTAGAGCGGCAGCTGTGGCCCCGGCACGTTGCTCACGAACAGGTTGAACAGCACCCCCGGCACGGTGGCGAGCCGGAACAGCGTCCGTGCGGCCAGGCCCGACAGCGCGGTGGGGATGACGTGCGAGAGATCTTGCAGCAACGTGGCCGGCACGGCCTCGAAGTGCCGCTTCGCCTCGTTCATCGAGACCCGCATGAACTCCAGCCGCTCCGCAGGGTCGGCGAGGTGCGTGGGCAGCTCGGCGGTCATCACGGAGACGTAGTTGCCGTGCTCGCCCTCGCCCTGCCCGTCCTTGGATCGCACGGACACCGGTACGGCGACCACCAGGGGCGTGCTGGGCAACGCGTCGTGGTCGAGCAGCCACCGTCGCAGCGCGGCGGCCGTCAAGGTCATCACGACGTCGTTCACCGTCATCCCGAAGTGGTTCTTGACGAGCTTCACGTCCGCCATCGGCACCGACCCGAAGGCGAACCTGCGATGGGGGGTGATGTGGCCGTTCAGCGGAGTCCGGGGCGCACGCAGCGAGCGGTTGCCGCCCACGTGGTGCCCGCCGCCCACCGCGCGGCTCACGAGTCCCGCGGTGGAGCTGATCAACCCGGCGCCGGGGAAGTTCGCGGCCCCGGGAAGCTCGTCGAGGTAGCTGAGCGAACGGGGCACCGTCCTGAGGATCTCCACGGGGTTGAACGCGGCGGCGGTCAGCCCTCGCCGCACCAGGTCGAGGGTCGACGGAAGCCGACGCGGCACGTACGCCTTCTCCTCCGGCTCCACCTGCCGGGGCTCCAGCGTGATGTCGAGGATCGTCTCGAGGATCTCCGCACCCGAGATCCCGTCGATCGCCGCGTGGTGGATCTTCGAGTAGTAGGCGGCCTTGCCGTCCTCGAGCCCCGTGATCACGTACCCCTCCCAGAGGGGACGGGTCCGGTCGAGCGGCCGCGCGTGGATCCGGGCGACCTGCTCGCCGAGCTGTTCGCGGGTCCCCGGTGCCGGCAGCGCGAGCTCGCGCAGGTGGAACTCGATGTCGAAGTGCGGGTCGTCGACCCAGTAGGGACGCCCCAGGCCGAGCGGCACCTCGACCAGGCGCTGGCGCAGAGGAGCCGCGAGGTGCATCCGGGGCTCGAGCACCGCGCGCACCGAGTCGAGGCCCCAGCGGCCCTCGGGCGCCGTACTGGGATCGAGCAGGATCAGGCTTCCGACGTGCCCGACGGTGGTGGGTGACTCCACGTTGAGGAACTGCGCGTCGAGCGCCGTCAGCTGTCGCATGCCGCCAGTCTCTCGCGGGGCCCGGCACCCCACCAGACTGTTTGCGCAGGTCCCCCGGGGGTAAGGCGAAACTGCGAGTGCGGATTCTCACATCGACTGGCAGGATGTGAGGCACGTCACATCCTGCAGGGAGGCCCACCAATGGCAAGACCCTCGGACCGCGCTGACCGAGCGCGTGTACGACGCAAGCGGCTGGCGATCGGCACGGCGATGGCGGCGATGTCCACCGTCCTCGTGGCGTGCAGCTCGAGCTCAGGCACACCCGTCCTGACCTGGTACATCAACCCGGACACCGGAGGCCAGGACGCGATTGCGAAGAACTGCAGCACCAAGGACTACACCATCCAGACCCAGGTCCTGCCGTCGGACGCCAGCCAGCAGCGCATCCAGCTGGCCCGCAGGCTCGCCGCCAACGACGACAGCATCGACCTGATGAGCCTCGACCCGCCCTACACCGCCGAGTTCTCCAACGCGGGCTACCTCGCGCCGATCCCGGCGGACCTCGCCAGCAAGCTCGAGCAGCAGTCGTTCAAGGGAGCCACCACCGCGGCGACCTGGGAGGGCAAGCTGGTCGTGGCGCCGTTCTGGTCGAACACCCAGGTGCTCTGGTACCGCAAGTCCTTCGTCGAGAAGGCGGGCATCGACATGAGCAAGCCGGTCACCTGGGACCAGATCATCAAGTCGGCGGCCGACAACGGCGGCACCGTGGCCGTCCAGGCGAACAAGTACGAGGGCTACTCCGTCTGGATCAACGCGCTCATCTCGGGAGCCGGCGGCAACATCGTCGAGGACGCCAGCAAGGGCGTCGACGCGAAGATCACCGTGAACTCACCTGCGGGTGAGGACGCGGCCAAGGTGATCGAGGAGCTCGCGAGCTCCAAGGCCGCGCCCGCTGACCTCTCGGTCTCCAACGAGGGCACGGCCGGCTCGACCTTCGGGTCGGACAAGGGCGCGTTCATGGTCAACTGGACCTACATCTGGCACAACTACGACGAGACGGCGCCCGACGTCGCCAAGGACATCGGCTACACCAAGTACCCCGAGACCGTGGCCGGCAAGGCGTCGCGGCCGCCGTACGGCGGGATCGGGATCGGTGTCAGCAAGTACTCCAAGCACGTCGACGAGGCGATGAAGGCCGTCGAGTGCCTGACCTCGGCCAAGAGCCAGGGCATCAACGCCGAGATGACCGGCAACATGCCGGCGAGCCCGGCGGGCTACGACTACGCCCCGCTCAAGAAGATCTACCCCGCTGACCTGCTCGCGCTGTTCCAGGAGAGCGTCGACGCCGCGGCGCCGCGTTCCGTGACTCCCTACTGGAGTGACATCTCCAGTGGGCTCCAGAGCACCTGGCACTCGCCGACCAGCGTCAACAGCTCGACCCCGCAGAAGTCCGCGACGTTCATCGAGAGCGTCCTCAAGGGAGACACGTTGCTATGACGGAAAGGAGCTGCTCATGAGTACCGTCACGGCAACGGCTGCGACGAAGCCTCCGCAGGAACAAGCGCGCGCGAGTGACCGGGCGGTCGCGGAGAACAAGCTGGGTCTGAAGCTGGTAGCACCTGCTGTCATCTTGATGCTCATCGTGACGGCGTACCCCATGCTGCAGGCGCTCTACCTGTCGCTGTTCCGCTACCGCCTCACCACCCCCGACGAGAAGACCTTCGTCGGTCTCGGCAACTACGGCACCGTCCTGACCGACTCGCTGTTCTGGAACGACCTCTGGAACACCGTGGTGATCATGGTGGTCTCGGTTGCCGTGGAGCTCGTGATCGGGTTCGCGTTCGCGATGGTGATGCACAGGATCATCTTCGGCCGGGGCGTGATGCGCACCTCGATCCTGATCCCCTACGGCATCATCACCGTCGTGTCGGCGTTCGCCTGGCAGTTCGCGTTCAGCCTCAACAACGGCTTCGTGAACGGCTGGTTCTCCTGGCTTCCGGGGATCAGCGCGGACACCAACTGGTTCGGCGCGCACTGGTCGGCCATGTTCGCGATCATCGTCTCCGAGATCTGGAAGACCACGCCGTTCATGGCGCTGTTGCTGCTGGCGGGTCTCTCCCAGGTGTCGGAGGACATGCTCGAGGCGGCCAAGGTCGACGGCGCCACCTGGTGGCAGCGGTTGTGGAAGGTGATCCTGCCGAACATGCGGGCGGCGATCATGGTGGCGGTGCTCTTCCGGGCACTCGACGCCTTCCGGATCTTCGACAACATCTTCGTGATGACGAGGGGTGCGCAAGGCACTGAGTCCTCGTCGTTCCTGACCTACCGGCAGGTGATCGAGCAGTTCCAGCTCGGCTTGGGATCAGCGCTCTCTGTGCTGCTGTTCCTGTCCGTGCTGATCCTTGCCTTCGGCATCGTGAAGCTGTTCAAGGTCGACCTGGCACAGGCAAGGGGTGAGGGCTGATGAGGCGCAACACCGGGATCGGCACCTGGATCGGCTTCGCGGCCATCCTCGTGTGGTGCCTGCTGCCCGTGGCGTGGATCCTGTCGCTGTCCTTCAAGCCCGTCGACGAGACGACGGTCGGCAGCCCGCAGTTCCTGCCGAAGACGTGGACCATCCAGAACTACAAGGACATCATCTCCAACCCCGACTTCACCCGCGCGTTGTTCAACTCGTTCGGGATATCGCTGATCGCCACACTGCTCGCGGTGGTCTTCGCGACCTTCGCCGCATATGCGATCGCCCGACTCGACTTCCGCGGCAAGCGGTTGGTGCTCTCGATCGCGTTGGCGATCGCGATGTTCCCGGTGGTGGCGCTGGTCGGGCCGCTGTTCGATCTGTGGCGCACGATCGGCCTGTTCAACACGTGGCCGGGACTCATCATCCCGTACATGTCCTTCACGCTGCCGCTGGCGATCTGGACCCTGTCGGCGTTCTTCCGGGAGATCCCCTGGGAGATGGAGCAGGCGGCCCAGGTCGACGGCGCCACCTCGTGGCAGGCGTTCCGCAAGGTCATCGTCCCGCTCGCCGCTCCAGGCGTCTTCACCGCGGCGATCCTGACCTTCTTCTTCGCCTGGAACGAGTTCGTGCTGGCGATCTCGCTGACGTCCACCACGGCGTCGAGGACGGTGCCGGCCCAGCTCTCCTACTTCGTGGGGCCGGATCCGTTCAACCCGCCGTACTCCCAGTTGGCCACGGCCTCGGTTGTAGTGACGATCCCGGTGATCGTCATCGTCCTGTTGTTCCAGCGCAAGATCGTCGCCGGTCTCACCTCCGGCGCAGTGAAGGGTTGATGAGATGGCTGCCATCGAAATGCGCAACATCGTCAAGCAGTACGGCGACGGCTTCCCCGCGGTGAACGACGTGAGCATCGACGTCCAGGACGGCGAGTTCATGATCCTCGTCGGCCCGTCGGGGTGCGGGAAGTCCACGCTGCTCCGGATGATCGTGGGCCTGGAGGACATCACCTCCGGTGACATGGTCATCGACGGCGAGAGGGTGAACGAGAAGGTGCCGCGCGACCGGAACCTCGCCATGGTGTTCCAGAACTACGCGCTCTACCCGCACCTGACCGTCTACGAGAACATCGCCTTCCCCCTGCGGCTCTCGAAGCAGTTCAGCGAGGAGGAGATCGACCGCAAGGTCCGGGACGCGAGCAAGACGCTCGAGCTCGACGAGCACCTCGAGCGCAAGCCGGGCAACCTGTCCGGTGGCCAGCGGCAGCGCGTGGCGATGGGTCGCGCGATCGTCCGCGACGCGAAGGCGTTCCTCTTCGACGAGCCGCTGTCGAACCTCGACGCCAAGCTGCGTGGCCAGATGCGCACCGAGATCTCACGGCTGCAGAGGCGTCTCGGCATCACGACGGTCTACGTCACCCACGACCAGACCGAGGCGATGACGCTCGGCGACCGCGTGGCCGTGCTCAAGAGGGGCATCCTCCAGCAGCTCGCCACCCCCAGGGAGCTCTACGAACAGCCGGTCAACCTGTTCGTCGCCGGCTTCATCGGCTCCCCGCCGATGAACTTCATGCCTGCGACGGTGAACGGCGACCAGGTCGAGCTGCCCTTCGGCACCGTCAAGATCCCCGCAGAGAAGGCGGAGCGGGCGAAGGGCAAGGGCCTCCTCATCGCGGGTATCCGGCCGGAGTACTTCGACGACGCGGCCGTGGTCGAGCGGCACAAGCTGCACGAGGGCTCGACGTTCCGCGCCCAGGTCGACGTGACGGAGTGGCTCGGCAACGAGGCGTACGCCTACATCCCGTTCGAGGCACCGCCGGAGGTGCAGGCCGAGCTGGCGCAGCTCGAGAAGGAGCTCGACGGCGAGGCGCTTCGGACGCAGCTCGTGATCTCGCTCGACTCGGCGAGCAGGATCCGGGAGGGCGACGAAGCCGAGATCTGGGTCGACACCAGGAAGATGCACCTCTTCGACCCCGAGTCCCAGGAGAACCTCACCGTCGGACTCTGAGCGACGTGCGCACCCGGCCGGTCCCGCCTAGCGGGGCCGGCCGAGTCGTTTCCGGGACTCCCCCGGCATCGCCTTGCGCTGCACGTTGACGCCCGCCATCAGGGCCAGCCCCTTCACGCGTACGACGGGCGAGCCTGCCGTGATCTCCGCCGGCACCCTGTCGCGGGACTGGCTGAAGTCGCCCATCACGCCGACGCCGTCCATGATCACCTGGGTGTGGGCGTTCACCACGATGTCGATGCCCGCCATGATCGCCACCGCGGTGATGGTGACCTCCCGCGCCTCGAACAGTGCCTCGCGCAGGTCGAGGGTGACCGAGCCCATCATCGAGAACGCGCTGTGCTGCTCGGGGACCCGCCACACGCCGCGCCGCGTGCAGTCGCCCATGAACGAGATCGACGTGACATAGGTCGTGGCAGGCACCGCGGGTGCGGCGTGCGGCTGCACGGTGGGAGGCGGCGGTGTGCCCGGAAGGGCGCCCGTCGTACGCACCGGGAGGTCGGCGGTGATCGGCACGAGGTCGCCGTAGGTCTTCGCGGCGTAGGTGGCCTCGAGCCGCTGGTCGAGCTCCTCGAGGTCGATCCGTCCCTCGCCGGCAGCCTGGCGCAGGACCTCAGCCACCTGGTGCCGGTCGTCGTCAGAGATCCGGAGCCGGGCCGGGTCGGGTCTCTCCATCTCGTTGGGGCGTCCCTCCATGCGGACAGCCTAATCGCCTGGATTACTCTCATGGGTCGTGAGCAACGATCCAGAGTTCCGCTACTCCGACCTCCTCCCGACCGGCAAGGAC
Source organism: uncultured Actinomycetota bacterium (assembly GCA_963700955.1). Lineage (GTDB taxonomy): Bacteria > Actinomycetota > Actinomycetes > Propionibacteriales > Nocardioidaceae > Nocardioides_C. The sequence continues at coordinate 132,220 of CAVOZH010000009.1, forward strand.
GACACGCCGTACCGGCTGCTGACCACCGAAGGGGTCAGCACGTTCGAGGTGGACGGCCGTACCTTCCTCAAGGTGGAGCCGGAGGCGCTGCGTCTGCTCACGGCGGAGGCGATGCACGACATCGCGCACTACCTGCGCCCGGCCCACCTCGCGCAGCTGCGCCGGATCATCGACGACCCCGAGGCCAGCGGCAACGACCGCTTCGTCGCCCTCGACCTCCTCAAGAACGTCAACATCTCCGCGGGCGGCGTGCTGCCGATGTGCCAGGACACCGGCACCGCGATCGTCATGGGCAAGAAGTCCGAGGGCGTCCTCACGGGCGCCGACGACGGCGAGTGGATCAGCCGGGGCGTGTACGACGCCTACACCGAGCTGAACCTGCGCTACTCCCAGCTCGCGCCGCTGACGATGTGGGAGGAGAAGAACACCGGCACGAACCTGCCGGCGCAAATCGAGTTGTATGCCGCCCCCACGACGTCGTCAGGTGCACCAGGCAGCAAGGAAGATCCTTCGTACAAGTTCCTGTTCATGGCCAAGGGCGGTGGCTCGGCGAACAAGTCGTTCCTGTTCCAGGAGACCAAGGCCGTCTTGAACCCCAAGCGCATGCTGGAGTTCCTCGACGAGAAGATCCGCTCGCTCGGCACGGCCGCGTGCCCGCCGTACCACCTCGCGGTCGTCGTCGGCGGCACGTCCGCGGAGTTCGCGCTGAAGACCGCGAAGTACGCCTCGGCGCACTACCTCGACAACCTCCCCACGTCCGGCGACCTGAGTGCTCACGGGTTCCGGGACCTCGAGCTGGAGGAGGAGGTCTTCAAGCTCACCCAGTCGTTCGGCATCGGTGCACAGTTCGGCGGGAAGTACTTCTGCCACGACGTCCGCGTGGTGCGTCTCCCCCGCCACGGCGCCTCCTGCCCGGTGGCGATCGCGGTGTCCTGCTCGGCTGACCGGCAGGCGCTCGGGAAGATCACCGCCGAGGGCGTCTTCCTCGAGGAGCTCGACCGGGACCCCGCGAAGTACCTCCCGGAGACGACCGACGAGAAGCTCGCCGACGAAGGTATGGGCGACGTCGTTCCTGTTGATCTGAACCGGCCGATGGCGGAGATTCGCGCGGAGCTGTCGAAGTACCCGGTCAAGACCCGGCTCTCCCTCACCGGCCCGCTCGTCGTGGCGCGCGACATCGCGCACGCGAAGATCAAGGAGCGCCTCGACGCCGGCGAGCCGATGCCGCAGTACATGAAGGACCACGCGGTGTACTACGCCGGCCCCGCCAAGACGCCCCAGGGCTACGCGTCAGGCTCCTTCGGGCCGACCACCGCCGGCAGGATGGACTCGTACGTCGACCAGTTCCAGGCCGCGGGCGGGTCGATGGTGATGCTCGCCAAGGGCAACCGGTCGGCCCAGGTCACGCGTGCCTGCGACACCCACGGCGGCTTCTACCTCGGCTCGATCGGCGGGCCGGCGGCACGTCTCGCGCAGGACTGCATCCGGTCGGTCGACGTGCTCGAGTACCCCGAGCTCGGCATGGAGGCGGTCTGGAAGATCGAGGTCGAGGACTTCCCGGCCTTCATCGTCGTGGACGACAAGGGCAACGACTTCTTCGCCGACCCGGCCGGCCAGACGACCGTGCCCCTGAGCGGCATCCGGGTCCGTTCGGCCGAGCGAGCCTGACCACGCCCGCCGTCCCCGCGACGGCTCTTCACAAGCGTTGTAGACGCATCCCCAGCGGTATGCCGCTTGTGGACCGTCCATAACCCCGCGTTACAAGAATACGGCGAGGGCGACCGACGCCGGAGCCGGGGCGGCGAGGGAGCGCGGGCAGGTTTGGCGGGGACCCGTCCGAGGTAAGGAGCGGCGTGAAGTACACCGAGGTGGCGCGAGCCCAGTCCCCGCGCGGCGAGATCGTGCTGCGTGAACGGCGCGACCCCGAAGCGGGACCGAGCGCGCCCGTCGTACTCGAGCTGAGGGTGAACGGCGTGTTCGTGATGGACACGTTCGAGACCAGCAGCGAGAAGGGTCTGGCGAGCGCCGCCCTGAAGCAGGTCGAGAGCCCCCGCGAGGTCGTCATCGGCGGTCTCGGCCTCGGCTTCACCGCCCACGAGGTGCTCGCGGACCATCGCGTGGAGAAGCTGGTCGTGGTCGAGATCGAGGACGCGATCGTCCAATGGATGCGCGACGGGACCGTGCCCCACGGGCCGGCGTACCTCGCCGACGAGCGGGTCACCGTGGTCACCGCCGACATCCGGACGGCGATCGCCGAGGCCACTCCGGCGTCCTACGACCTGGTCCTTCTCGACGTCGACAACGGCCCCGGCTTCCTGGTCCACGACGACAACGAGGCGGTGTACCAGGGCCACTTCCTCCGGCAGACGAAGGAGTGCCTGCGCCCGGGCGGCGCGCTCGTCATCTGGTCCGCCGCGGAGTCCCCGACGCTCCAGGCCGAGATGCAGGAGGTCTTCGGCAACGCCGTGCCCGTGCCGTACGACGTCACGCTGCAGAGCCGCGACGAGCACTACTGGGTCTACCTCGCGCGCAAGAGGGCATAGCGACGGAGGTCCCGGGTAGGGTCCGAACATGGCTGACTTCCGCACCGAGCACGACAGCATGGGCGAGGTCGAGGTCCCGGCAGAGGCGCTCTGGCGGGCTCAGACCCAGCGGGCCGTGGAGAACTTCCCGATCAGCGGCAGCACCCTGGAGCACGCGCACGTCCAGGCGATCGCACACGTGAAGGCCGCGGCGGCGAAGGTGAACGCCGAGCTCGGCGTCGTCGACCGGGACATGGCCGACGCGATCATCGCCGCCGCGGACGAGATCGTCGACGGGCAGCACCTCGACCACTTCCCGGTCGACGTCTTCCAGACCGGCTCCGGCACGTCGTCGAACATGAACATGAACGAGGTGCTCGCCTCACTGGCCACGAAGGCACTCGGCCGCGACGTGCACCCGAACGACCACGTCAACGCCAGCCAGTCGAGCAACGACACGTTCCCGACCTCCATCCACGTCGCCGCGGTCACCGCCACCACCCGAGACCTCGTACCTGCCCTCGACCACCTCGCCCGGGTGCTGGAGCGGAGGGCGGCGGAGTTCGCGGACGTGGTGAAGGCCGGACGGACGCACCTGATGGACGCGACGCCGGTGATGCTCGGCCAGGAGTTCTCCGGCTACGCAGCCGCGATGCGCCTCGGGATCGAACGGCTGGAGGCGGCGCTGCCGCGGGTCGCCGAGCTGCCACTGGGCGGTACGGCGGTCGGCACCGGGATCAACACCCCGGAGGGCTTCGCGCCGCGGGTCATCGAAGAGCTGTCCGGTCGAACCGGCCTGTACTTCACCGAGGCACGTAACCACTTCGAGGCCCAGGGCGCCCGCGACGCGCTCGTCGAGCTCTCCGGCATGGTGCGCACCATCGCGGTCAGCCTGACCAAGATCTGCAACGACCTGCGCTGGATGTCGTCGGGTCCCCGCACCGGTCTCGCGGAGATCAACCTGCCCGACCTCCAGCCCGGCTCGAGCATCATGCCCGGCAAGGTCAACCCGGTCCTGCCCGAGGCGACGCTGATGGTGTGCGCGCAGGTGATCGGCAACGACGCGACGGTGGCCACTGCGGGGGCGTCCGGAAGCTTCGAGCTCAACGTGATGATGCCGGTGATGGCCCGCAACCTGCTGGAGTCGGTGCGGCTGTTGAGCACCAGTACCCGGCTGCTCGCCGACCGGTGCATCGCTGGGATCACCCCGAACACCGAGCGGATGCGCACCTACGCGGAGTCCTCGCCGTCGGTGGTCACCCCGCTCAACCGCTACATCGGCTACGAGAACGCCGCGAAGGTCGCGAAGACCGCGCTGGCAGAGCAGAAGACGATCAAGCAGGTGGTGCTGGAGATGGGGTACGTCGAACGGGGTGACCTCACCGAGGAGCAGCTCGACAACGCGCTCGACGTTGCGAGCATGACCCACCCCTGAGGGCGGCGCTCAGTACCAGCGGTTGGCCTGCTTGAACTCCCAGGCGGAGCACGCCGTGCCGTAGGAGCTCTTGATGTACTCCAGGCCCCAGCGGATCTGGCTGACGGGGTTGGTCATGTAGTCGGCCGGGATGTTGTCGTGGGTGCCGCCGAGAAGCGCCTGCGGGATGCCGTAGGCCGTCGACGACGGGTTGTCGGCGTGCGGGTCCCAGTCGCTCTCGCTCATCCACAGGGAGTCCAGGCAGCTGAACTCGTCCTCCGAGAAGCCGTACTCCGGCATGAGCCGCCGGGCGATCTCGCGCGGGTCCTGGCTGGCGAGGTCCTCGGTGTGCGTGACCTGACCGCCCGATGGCTGGTCGGCGAGGGCTTTCTTCTTGTCCTGGGACGTGCGCCGGTCGGAGCGGCTCACGTCCACCGCACGGTCGTCGAGGGACGCGCCGGCGGGCTGGTCAGCGCGCGCAGCCTGGGCAGCGGCGACTGTGGATGCCGCGGCGTCCGCCGGAGCGCTGTCCTTGGCGGCCACGCCGCCGCTCACCGCGATGCCTGTGGCGGCCACGGCGATACCGGAGTAGGTCACCGACTTGCGCAGGCTCGACTTCAGCGCTGGCTCGGTCGGTGCGTCCCGATGCTTCGGAACGTACTTTGCTTTTGGCACAGGCGTTCTCGCAGGGGTTGACTACAGGTTGCTGCACGTCGTGGGTGGACGAACAAGTGGATCACGATGCCGGACTTATCCGGGCCGATGCAACTTAGCAAGGGTTTGTGCGAGGTAAGTCACTAGGGGGCATTTGTGTCTGCAGACAGGCTTCCCGGAACCCCCGGACACCAAACCGGCTTCCCCTGTGACCCTCGCCCCAGGGGAAGCCGGTCTGTACCGCCGTCAGAGTGTCACGTGCTCGAGCATCTCCGTCACCAGTGCCGCGATGGGTGAGCGCTCCGAGCGGGTGAGTGTCACGTGCGAGAAGAGCGGGTGCCCCTTGAGGCGCTCCACCACCGCCACCACGCCGTCGTGACGTCCCACTCGGAGGTTGTCACGCTGCGCGACATCGTGGGTGAGGACGACCTTGCTGTTCGCCCCGATCCGCGAGAGCACCGTGAGGAGCACGTTGCGCTCGAGGGACTGGGCCTCGTCGACGATGACGTAGGCATCGTGGAGCGAGCGTCCGCGGATGTGGGTCAGGGGGAGCACCTCGAGCATCCCGCGGTCCATCACCTCGTCTATCACGTCAGGTGAGGTGAGCGCTCCGAGCGTGTCGAAGACCGCCTGCGCCCACGGCGACATCTTCTCCGACTCGCTGCCGGGGAGGTAGCCGAGCTCTTGGCCCCCCACGGCGAACAGCGGGCGGAAGACGACCACCTTCTTGTGCTGCCCGCGCTCCATGACCGCCTCGAGGCCGGCGCACAGGGCCATCGCCGACTTGCCCGTGCCGGCCCGGCCACCGAGGGAGACGATCCCGACGTCCGGGTCGAGCAGCATCTCCAGCGCGATGCGCTGCTCGGCCGAGCGTCCGTGCACCCCGAAGGCCTCACGGTCACCGCGCACGAGGTGCACGCGCTTGTCGGCCTTGACCCGTCCGAGCGCGCTCCCCCGCTCGGACAGCAGCACCAGCCCGGTGTGGCAGGGCAGCTCGCGGGCGTCGGCGAGGTCGAGCACGCCGTCGTCGTACAGCTCGTCGATGTCGCTCCCGGCGACCTCCAGCTCGGCCATCCCGGTCCACCCCGACTCGACGGCGAGCTCGGCGCGGTACTCCTCCGCGTCGAGGCCCACGGCCGAGGCCTTGATCCTCAGCGGAAGGTCCTTGGAGACGAGGGTGACCAGTCGACCCTCGTTGGCGAGGTTGCGCGCCACCGCGAGGATCCGGGTGTCGTTGTCGCCGAGCCTGAAGCCGGAGGGGAGCGACTCGGGGTCGGTGTGGTTGAGCTCGACGCGGATCGTGCCTCCGAGCTCGGAGACGGGCACCGGCTCGTCGAGGCGGCCGTGCAGCACCCGGAGCTCGTCGAGCATCCGGAGGGAGGCGCGGGCGAAGTACCCCAGCTCGGGGTGATGACGCTTGCCTTCGAGCTCGGTGATCACGACGACCGGCAACACGACCTCGTGCTCCTCGAACCGGCGCAGGGCACCGGGGTCGGCCAACAGCACGCTGGTGTCCAGGACGAAGGTCCGGACCTCCTGCTTCGTGGGCGTCGTGCTCTTCCGGCGAGTGGTGCTCTTGCTTGCTCCCACAGCTACGTCCCCTCGCGGACCGACGCACGCACTCAGCGCCCCGGTCCTAGATTCTCGCGTTGGACCGGGACCGGGCCCGAAAGTCCGAGTGCAGACTTCCGGCTCTGACGTGGTCGTGACTGCTCACGAACGGGCCTCCCGACACGGCTGGCTTCCCTCCTGCCGTTGCCATGAAGGTACGACGACCAGGGCTCTCGCGCGAGCGACACGCCCGAATCCGGGGTAAGGGTGGCGAACCGGTCAGGCCCCGAAGCGACGCTCCCGCTCGGCGTAGGCCCGGAGTGCGCGCAGGAAGTCGACGCGGCGGAAGTCGGGCCAGTAGGCCTCGCAGAAGTAGAACTCGCTGTGCGCGCTCTGCCAGAGCAGGAAGCCCCCGAGCCGCTGCTCTCCTGAGGTGCGGATGACGAGATCCGGGTCGGGCTGGCCCTTGGTGTACAGGTGCTCGGCGATGTGCTCCACGTCGATGATCTCGGCGAGCTCCTCGATCGAGGTCCCCTGCGAGGCGTGCTCCTGCAGCAGCGACCGGACCGCGTCGGCGATCTCGCGGCGCCCGCCGTACCCGACGGCCACGTTGACGATCAGCCCGTCCACGTCGCGGGTCTCGTCGGCGGCCTCCTTGAGGCGCCGCGCGGTGGCAGCCGGGAGCAGGTCGAGCGCACCGACGGGGTTGAGCCGCCACCGACGCGACGCAGCGAGGTCGGCGACCACGTCCTCGATGATCTCGAGCAGGTCGGCGAGCTCACCGGACGGGCGGTTGAGGTTGTCGGTGGAGAGCAGCCACAGCGTGACCACCTCGACGCCGACCTCCTCGCACCATTCGAGCAGCGGGGAGATGTTGGCGGCGCCGGCGCGGTGGCCCGAGGCGACGTCGGCGCCGACCGCTTTGGCCCAGCGCCGGTTGCCGTCGAGCATCACTCCGACGTGCTTGGGCAGACGGTCGGACGGCAGGCGCCGTGCCAGGCGTGCTTCGTACGCCGGGTAGAGCACCTTTCGGATACCGGATTTCCAGTCAGCCACGGCACAACAGCCTACCGGTGACGTGCAGCGCATTTCCTTGATCGGGCCGACGGGTGCACCGGTAGCGTTCGACACATGGCGTCCCACGAGCAGAACCCCGAACCAGAGGCCGTGAGCGCTCCGACCGAAGCGGCCGAGCACGTGCGCGAACACGTCCGCGAGGTGCTGGTCGAGGTCAAGCCGAAGCTGCGCGGCTGGCTTCACGCCGCGACGGCGCCGCTCACTCTGGCCGCCGGGATCGTCCTGATCGCCCTCTCCCCCGACTCGGCGACCCGGATCGGCTCGGCGATCTTCGCCGCCTCGGCGCTCGTCCTGTTCACGGTCTCGGCGGTCTATCACCGAGGGACCTGGTCGCCGAGGGCATGGGCCTTCCTCCGGCGGTTCGACCACGCCAACATCTTCCTGCTGATCGCGGGCAGCTACACGCCGTTCACGCTGTTGCTCCTCGAGGGTCGCGACCGCACGGTCCTCCTGACCGTGGTCTGGGTCGGGGCCGCTCTGGGGATTCTGTTCCGGATCTTCTGGGCGGGGGCGCCACGGTGGCTCTACGTCCCGATCTACATCGGGCTCGGCTGGGCAGCGGTCTTCTACTTCTCCGCCTTCGTCGAGAACGCCGGCACCGCCGTGCTGACCTTGATGGTCGTCGGCGGCGGTCTCTACACGCTCGGCGGCGTCGTCTACGGCCTGAAGCGGCCGGACCCGTCGCCGCCCTGGTTCGGCTTCCACGAGGTCTTCCACACCCTGACGATCGCGGCCTTCATCACGCACTATGTCGGCATCTCGATCGCGACGTACTCGCTTCGCTAGACCGCCTGGACCCTTCACCACAAAACGCCCATCGGGGGCTTCACTTCGGCCTAATCCGGAGTTACCGTCGAAGCATCAAGAAAACAGCTTGATCGAGACGGAGGTGTTGCCTATGACTACACCCTCACGATCGCATCTCGAGCCTGAAGGCCCGTGAAGCAGAAAGCTGAACCACGAAGAAGGGGAAGGCCTCGCGTCTTCCCCTTCTCCGCGTCCTGGGGCCCTTCTCAGCGGCCGCGGACCTCGCCCGCGAGCGAGATGCGCAGATCCTCCTCGCGGGTCACCGGCCGCTCGCACACCATCGCGCGGCAGACGTAGGCGGTCGCCATGCCGTCCACGAGTCCGCGGTCCGCGAGCAGGGGTACGTCGGAGGTCCCCGGCGTCCCCACCACGACCACCGCGCCAGGGCTGGTCGCCGATCGCGCCACGCGTTCGAGACCCTCCCGCGCACGGTCGCCGTCCTCACCCAGCACGGCGATCTCCAGGGGGCCGGCGAGGGCCGCCTCCGCCGCCGCGAGCGACCACCCCGCGAAGCGTGGGACGCGCTCGGCGAGCAGCCGCACGGTGCGTAGCGCGGCCTCGGCGGCATCACGGTGCCGACCCGACCCGGTGACCGCGGCGTAGCCCAGCAGCGCGTGGACCAGCGCCGACTGCCCCGAGGGGCTGGCGTTGTCGCTCGGGTCGCGGGGCCGGGTCACCAGGACCTCGGCGTCGTCGGCGGTGTCGTAGAAGCCGCCCTCCCCGTCGGTGAAGCGCGTGAGAGCGGTCTCCAGGAGGGCGCCTGCGCGCTGGAGCCAGACCGAGTCGCCGGTGGCGGACAGGAGCGCGAGGAACGCGTCGGCGACGCAGCCGTAGTCCTCGAGCACCCCGGCGTGCCCGCCGGCCACCCCGGCGCGGGAGACGCGTCTGAGCCGCATGCCGTCGGGACGATCGTCGACGTGCAGGCCGACGAGCAGCTCCCCGGCGCGGACGGCCGCGTCGACGTACCTCTGCTCCTGCAGCAGGCACCCTGTCTGGGTCAGTGACGAGATCGCGAGGCCGTTCCAGGCCGCGACCACCTTGTCGTCGCGGGCGGGCGGGACCCTGGTCGACCGGGCCTCCAGCAGGCGGCCGCGCACCCGCGCCCAGCGCTCGAGGTCCTCGGGGTCCTTCCGGAGCTGGAGCGTCGACGCTCCGTGCTCGAACGTGCCGCGTTGGGTCACGGCGAGCAGCTCCGCGGCCCAGCGGCCGTCGTCCTCGCCGAGGACCTGCAGGAGCTGGTCGGGGGTCCATGCGTAGTACTTGCCCTCGACCCCCTCGGAGTCGGCGTCGAGAGCCGACGCGAAGCCGCCTTCGTCCGTGAGCAGGTCGGTGAGCAGGAAGTCCGCGGTCTCGCGGGCGACACGCTCGCCGAGCGGGTCCCCAGCCTGCCGCCACCAGCGGACGTAGACGCCGAGCAGCTGCGCGTTGTCGTAGAGCATCTTCTCGAAGTGCGGCACGACCCAGTCGCGGTCCACGCTGTAGCGGGCGAACCCGCCGCCGAGCTGGTCGTACATCCCACCACGCGCCATCGCGTGACAGGTGGCGCCCACCATGTCGCCGGCCGACGTGGAGCCGGTGCGGGCCTGGTGGCGCAGCAGGAGCTCGAGCACCATCGACGGCGGGAACTTCGGTGCCGTGCCGAAGCCGGCCGACGTCCGGTCGAGCTCCCGGCCGAGGTGGTCCACTGCCCCCGCGAGGACCGCCTCGTCGAGGTCGCCCCGGCCCGAACTGTCGTTCTCCATGCGCAGCCTGTCGCGGATCCGCCCGGCCACTCCGGACACCTCGTCACGGCGGTCGCGCCAGGCGTCGGCGAGCGCCTGCAGCACCTGGGTGAAGGCCGGCTGCCCGTGTCTGGGCTGGTCGGGGAAGTACGTGCCCGCGAAGAACGGCTCGCCGTCCGGGTTGAGCACGACGGTCATCGGCCAGCCGCCCTGGCCGGTCATCGCGCTCGTCGCGGCCATGTACACCGCGTCGACGTCGGGCCGCTCCTCGCGGTCCACCTTGATGTTCACGAAGTGCTGGTTCATCAGGGCGGCGGTCGCGTCGTCCTCGAAGGACTCGTGCGCCATCACGTGGCACCAGTGGCAGGCGGCGTAACCCACGCTGAGCAGCACCGGGACATCGCGGCGGCGGGCCTCCTCGAACGCGTCGGGTCCCCACTCCCACCAGTCGACCGGGTTCTCCTTGTGCTGCAGGAGATACGGCGACGTCGCTTCCGCCAACCGGTTCGTCATTCGCTTCTCCCGTCAGGCAGGTCCAGTGGGCGATCTGTCGATTGTCACGGGTGTGCACAGGCACCCTCGGCACCGTGCCCGGACGTGGTCACGACAAACGCAGCCCGAAGGCACGCAGGCATGGTCAGGCAGCAGGGGTTGCGTCGCGCCACATCGAGATGCAGACACCGACCAGGAAGATCGCCAGCAGGACCAGCGCGGGGGTGAGGAAGTATCCCGCCTCGGGCGAGAAACCGGTGCGTGCCGTGACCACCCCGCCGACCAGGAATGCCGCTCCCGCGACGGCGCCGGTCCATCCGAGCCACCGTGCGTAGGTGCGCCCGAGCGCGATGGAGAGGCCGAGCGCGAGCAAGGTGAACCCGTTGCTCAGATGGAAGAACCCGCTCAGGCCCTTCTCGAGGCCGCGGACCGCCTCGGCTACCTGGAAGGCCGACGAGGTCGCAGGGCCCGGGGCAGCGGTGACCCAGGTGTGGACCGCACTCCTCAAGGCCACCCCGTCGACCGCCATCTGGACGGTGAAGACGATGGCGACCATCACTGCGGTCACGCCCCCGATGAGCGCGAGAGCCCCTGCAGGGCTCGCCTGACGTGCCAGCTTACGAGCCAGCGCGAGCAGACTCAGGACGAGCAGCAGCGTCCCGAGGTACTGGCCGACGTGCACATAGGTCCAGATGCTCGACCCGGCGTACTCACGGAAGGCCGCCGTCGAGTCGTTCGGTGGCGCCTGGGCGGGGTGGAGCTGGTCCATGGCCACCTGCAGGACCAGGCCGGCGAGACCTGCTACCGCGCCCATCCGGAGGACGAGTCGCTCCCTGCCGACCGTGCCGGCTTCGGGTGTCACCCGCTGCCTGGGGACCGTGGCAGAGCGGCGGGCTGCGGTCGGATGCGCAACGTTCGGGTTCATCGCCCGCTCCATTCGCTTGGTCGACCCAGATCAGTCCTCACGCAGGCTGTGCGACTCGAGGGCAGGTCCGAGCGGGTACCTCTGAAGTCAACGCGCGACCCCAGAACCCAGTCAATGACGAGACCGGGTGGCTTGGGCCGTTCACCCCAATGGGGACCTCCGCCCTGTCCATCGCGAAAGCTCGAGCGAGCGACGGCGACTGGTGAGACGCTCGGCGGACGAACGCGAGAGGGTCGCAATGAAGCAGATCAAGCGAGCCGGCGCCGCCGTAGCTGTCGCCGTGGCAGTCACCGTCAGCGGCGTGCCGTCGTACGCCGACAGCATCTGCGTCCCCGACGAGGTGGGCGACACCATCCGGCCGATCGACATGAGCGGCATCCGGATCGACAACGCCGAACGCGCGGTCAGGATCCGGATCGCCTTCCGCGACCTCGACCGGTCCCGCATCGGCCGGGTGCGCGTCCAGCTCGACACCGGGAAGCCGATGGGCGACGGGTACTTCATCCAGTTCCGGCGTCGCGCGTCCGGGGGCTTCTCGAAGTACCTGGTTCAGGCGCCGATGTACGGCGAGTACAGCGGCGACGGGATCGCCTGCAGGGGCCTCGGGCTCACCTGGGGCAAGAACGTCGCGGTCATCCGGCTTCCACGTGCCTGCATGAGGCACGCGAGCGACCGGGTGCGAGGCGAGGTCTTCATCGACAACCGAGGCGAGACTCGCTCGGACAACGTCCCCGACGGCGCCCTCTTCACCCGGTGGCTCCCGCGAGGTTGAACCTGCGGTGGGTCAGCGGCACTCACACTTCCGGTCGTCCGGCACGGTGGCCATCACCGCGTCGACGTGCATACCGCAGCCGTCCCAGGTGGTCTTCTTGCAAGAGGGGCACACAACGGGGAAACACATGTCTTTGCTCCAGTCAGGTGGGTGGTTACCTGTTCCAGTATACCCCTGGGGGTATCCACTTCAAACGGTTCAACAGCCGGTTCAGGCGATCCGGCCAGGACCGCCGCCCTTGGCTACGACCGGCAGGCCGGCGCGAGCCCAGGCGCTCATGCCGCCCTTGACGTTGGCGACGTCGCCCCGCTGCGAGGAGAGCATCTTCGCCGCGCGAGCGGAGCGGGACCCTGACCGGCAGACCACGAGGACCTCGCGGTTGCGGGGCAGCTCGTGGGCGCGCGAGCTCAGCTGACCGAGAGGGATGTGGCGCGCTTTGGGGGCGTGCCCGCTCTTCCACTCAGCCGGCTCGCGTACGTCGACCAGCACGGCGCCACGCTCCATGGCCTCCTGCGCCTCGGTCGGACCGACCGCGCGGAACGGCTTGTTGAACAGGGTGTCGATGAGCCCCATGCAGCTCTTCTCCTCAGTCCTCGATGATGGGCAGGCCGGCGTCTCCGGCCCTGTCGAACTCGTCGTCGATCGCCACGAGGTTGCGCCCAGCGGCGGCCAGGAAGGACGCCGCGATCGAGGCGCGGTAGCCGCTCGCGCAGTGCACCCACACCTCCCCGTCGGGGACGTCGTCGACCCGGCGGGCGATCTCGTGGATGGGGATGTTGACGGCCCCGTCGATGCGCGACTCGTCGTACTCCGAGGCCCGTCTGACGTCGAGCAGGACCACCTCGCGGTGGTGCCGGACGTCGGCGAGGTCGGCGAAGGTCGCCGTCGGGAAGCTGCCGAGCTCCTCGGTCGTCCACGACTCCGGCTTACCCGTCGCCGTGGCCGCAGGGTGGTCGATGCCGATGCGCACCAGCTCCCGCTGCGCCTCGGCCACCTGCTGCTCGGACTCACCGAGCAGCGTGAGAGGCGTGCCCCACGCCAGCATCCAGCCGACGTAGGTGGAGAACTGGCCGTCCATGCCGAAGTTGAAGGTGCCGGGGACGTGCCCTGCGGCGAACGCCGTGCGGCTGCGCAGGTCGACCAGCCACTCACCCGCCTCGAGCCGGCGACGCAGCTCCTCGGCGTCGGCGCGCTCGGGCAGCGAGAGGTCCGGCGCCCCGGGACCCGCCGCGTTGGCCGGCCCCATGTGGGCGTAGTACGCGGGGTAGACGTCCAGCCCGTCGATGATCGAGCGCACGTAGGCCTCCTCGCTCTCGGTCAGCGCGGGGTTGGCCTGCTTCTCGCGACCGATCGTCGACTCGTCGGGCTGGTCCGCGGCCGACCCTGCCGCACAGAAGCTCCCGAAGCCGTGCGTCGGGAAGACCCCCGTGTCGTCGGGCAGCTCGGCGAGCCGCCTGGCGGAGCCGTGCTGGAGCCGTGCCAGCTCCTCGGTGTGCTCCGCACCGAGCAGGTCCGGCCGCCCTGTCGCGCCGTACAGCAGGGAGCCACCCGTGAACACCCCGAGCGGCTTCCCGTCGGCCTCCACCGCGTAGGAGAGGTGGGTGAAGGTGTGCCCAGGCGTGTGGATCGCGCGCACGGTCATCCGGTCGCCGACCGGCACCGCCTCACCGTCGCCGACCGGGGTGCGGTCGAAGCTCACGTCGTCGTCGCGGTTGACGTGGTAGACCGCACCGGTCTGCTGAGCCAGGGCCAGGCCGCCGGTGACGTAGTCGTTGTGGATGTGGGTCTCGAAGACGTGGGTGATACGCACGCCCTCGTCCGACGCCAGGCCGAGCACCCGGTCGATGTCACGCTGCGGGTCGACCACGAAGGCCACCTCCCCGTCGTGGACCAGGTAGCTGCGGTCGCCGAGCGACGGGGTCTGGATCGTTCGGATCTCGATCTGCGTCACGGTGCGCTCCTCTTCTGGACACGGCCGGGCTCTCTGCCCTCGACCACCGGCCGGCCCGACTCCACCCACGCAGTGGTCCCGCCGGCGACCGACCTCGCGTCGTACCCGGAGGAGATCAGGAGATCCGCCATCGCGAGGCTGCGGTTTCCCGAACGGCAGATCAGGTACACCGGCTCGTCCCTGCTGAGGGTGCCCATCTGGCTCGGCAGGTAGCCCATGGGAATCAGCGTGGCACCCGGGACGTGGCCGGCGACATACTCGCGAGCCTCCCGGACGTCGACGACGGTGGCGCCCTCGGCATGAGCCTGTGCGAACTGGTCGATGTCGACCTCGCGCATACGAGCATCGTCCTCTCGTGTCGGTGGATACCCTCAGGGGTATGTACCGTTCAACACGACGCGTGCCGGACGCATTCCATGGGTACCGCTGACAAGGTGGGGAATGAAGCGGAATCTCGATGGGTTATACCCCCACTGGTATTACGATGAAACTCCCGAAGGGAAGAGCACATGGCAACGATCAACCTCGGAGCGACCGACTTCGAGCAGACCGTCTCCGACAACGACATCGTCCTCGTCGACTTCTGGGCGTCCTGGTGCGGGCCGTGCCGTCAGTTCGCGCCGACCTATGAGAAGGCGTCGGAGGCGCACGAGGACATCGTCTTCGGCAAGGTCGACACCGAGGCAGAGCAGGCGCTCGCCCGTGCCGCGAACATCACCTCGATCCCGACGCTGATGGCCTTCCGGGAGGGTGTGCTCGTCTTCGCCCAGCCCGGCGCCCTGCCGCCGCAGGCCCTCGACCAGGTCATCACCGCCGTCAAGGGCCTGGACATGGAAGAGGTCCACGCGTCCGTCGCCGCCCAGCAGAACGGCGAGAACGCATGAGCTACGCCCTGAGCACGACTGTCACGCAGCCGTACGCCGAGGCCGTCGAGGCCGTCCGTGCGGCGCTCGGCGAGCAGGGCTTCGGCGTCCTGACAGAGATCGACATCAAGGCCACGCTGAAGAAGAAGCTCGACGTCGACGTCCCCGCCCAGGTGATCCTCGGCGCGTGCCGGCCACCGCTCGCACACGCCGCGCTGCAGGCGGAGCCGTCCATCGGGCTGCTCCTGCCCTGCAACGTCGTGGTCCGGGAGACCGAGGACGGCACCGTGGTGGAGGCGGTGGACCCGCAGACCATGGTCGCGATGACAGGCAACGGCGACCTGCAGTCGGTCGCCGACGAGGCCAAGGAACGCCTCGAGAAGGCTCTGGCTTCGCTCTCCGCGTAGCCACCAGAAGAAGGAACAGGACATGGAACTGCCCGCCGGAGAGATGGTCTCGGTGATCAACCGCCTCAAGCGTGCCCAGGGGCAGCTGAGCGGCGTCATCAAGATGCTCGACGAAGGACGCGAGTGCGAGGACGTCGTCACGCAGCTGGCCGCGGTGAGCCGCGCCCTCGACAAGGCCGGCTTCGCGATCATCGCCTCGGGACTGAGGCAGTGCGTCGTCCAGGAGGGCGACGCCGCTCAGCTCGACACCGCCAAGATGGAGAAGCTGTTCCTCTCGCTCGCGTGAGGCAGCAGACCATGGACGCCCACGACTGGGACCTCCGGTACGCCGACAGCGAGCTGGTCTGGTCAGCGAGGCCGAACCAGTTCGTCGAGTCCGAGCTCGCCGGCCTCTCCCCCGGACGCGCGATCGACGTAGCGTCCGGGGAGGGGCGCAACGCGCTCTGGCTCGCCGACCGAGGCTGGGACGTCACGGCAGTGGACTTCTCGCTCGTCGGGCTCGACAAGGGCCGGGCCCTCCAGGCCCGCCACGAGCACGGCCGCGACCTCCACATCGAGTGGGTGCACGCCGACGTGCTCGAGTACGACCCGGGCAACGCAAGCTACGACCTCGCGCTGCTCGCCTACCTGCAGCTGCCTGCCGAGGCGCGCCGCGCGGCGGTACGACGGGCGTTCCTCTCGCTGCGCGACGGCGGCACGCTCTTCGTGGTCGCCCATGACAGCACCAACCTGTCCGAGGGCGCCGGGGGGCCGCAGTACCCCGAGGTGCTCTACACCGCGGAGGACGTCCTCGGAGATCTGGACGGCGAGCGATTCGACGTCATACGTGCCGAGCGCGTCGCCCGCCAGGTCCCGGCGCCGGCCGACTCCCCCGGGCAAGCCTCGCGCACCGCCTACGACGCGCTCGTGCGCGTCGTACGGGCCAACCCCCTCTGACCGACCCGCCCGGCCCACGCTCCTGTTGCGGCGCTCAGGACGAGCCAGGGCCCGCGTTGCCGTTACCGGCCCCGGAAGCACCGTTCTCCCCGTCGGCGGAACCGTTGTTGTCGCGCTCCTCGAAGTTCACCTTCTTCAGCTGTTTGCGGAAGCTCATCGCGAGGAAGACAACCGCGGCGAGGAGCAGCAGGAAGACGATGAAGCCCAGCCAGCCGGGCTTGACGTCGTTGGGGTCCGGGGTCTGCTCCTCGAGCGGGACCAGCACGGACCAGAGGACGGTCATCGCGTTCAGGGGGTTCATGACTCCATTGTCGCAACCGCCTCGCGGACGCCTGCGAACAGATCGTCCTCGGGCGTCTCGCTGTCCACGAAGCTGCGCACCAGCTCGTAGTCCTCGGTCGGCCAGGCGTGCTCCTGGACCTCCCGCGGGCAGGCGAACCACGCGCCGTCCGGGTCGATCTGGGTCGCGTGCGCCAGCAGTGCCTGGTCGCGGACCGGGAAGTACTCCGAGCAGGGCACCCGGGTGGTGATCCGCTTGGCGTGCTCGGGGTCCGGCTTCCAGCTCGTCAGCCGCTCCTCGTAGGGGGAGGTCATCCCCCGCATGATCATCTCGTCGTGCAGCGCCTGGGTGCGGTCGCGGTGGAACGAGTGGTGGTAGTAGAGCTTCAACGGCTGCCACGGCTCACCCGCGTCGGGGTACCTCGTCGGGTCGCCGGCGGCCTCGAAGGCCTCGACGCTGACCTTGTGGCACATGACGTGGTCCGGGTGCGGGTAGCCGCCGTTCTCGTCATAGGTCGTCATCACGTGCGGCCGGAACTCCCGGATCAGCCGCACGAGCGGCTCGGCCGCCTCATCCACCGGAACCAGGGCGAAGCACCCCTCCGGCAGCGGCGGCGGCGGGTCGCCTTCGGGCCAGCCGGAGTCGACGAAGCCGAGCCAGTCCTGCCGCACCCCGAGGATGTCCCGGGCCGTGGCCATCTCCTGGCGACGGATCTCGGCGATGTTCTCCCAGACGTCGGGCCGGTCCATCTTCGGGTTGAGCACCGAGCCACGCTCGCCGCCCGTGCAGGTGGCGACATGGACGTCGACCCCCTCGGCCACGTACTTCGCCGTGGTCGCCGCACCCTTGCTCGACTCGTCGTCGGGGTGGGCATGGACGTGCATCAGTCGGAGCATGCCGGCAATCCTAGAATGTTCCCGTGACAGACCTGGCGACGCGATACGGGACCCGGAGCCGAGGCGGGAGAAGGCTCCTCCTCGCGGGCGTGACCGTCGTAGCCCTCGTCTTCCTCGGCTGGCTCGCCTGGGTCATCGCGGACCAAACCGATCCGCACGTCACCTCGGACATGGTCTCGTTCGAGGTCGTCGACGAGCACGCCGCGACGGCCACGTTCACCGTCGCCCGTCGGACCTCCGACGTCACGGCGACCTGCCTGCTGCGGGCCCAGGCACCCGACCACTCGATCGTCGGCGAGCTCAACGTCCCGGTCGGTCCGGGAGGCGAGCGACGTCAGACGCTCACCGAGACCGTGCGAACCGAGCGGAAGGCCACCACGGTCGACCTCATCGGCTGCGTCGCCGAGGGACAGAACCGGCCCCGCTGAGATCAGAATTCGTGTCCCTTGGGGCGACGTTGGTAAACTGATCTACTTGCCTTGACAGGCTCCCTGACCCGACGGTCCCGGAGCGCCCGTGTCCCAAGACAACCGACATCAGGAGCACGACCAGTGACGCAGTCCAGCGACCAGAACGTGATCTGGCTGACCCAGGATGCTTTCGACAAGCTCCAGGCCGAGCTCGAGCACCTTCGCGGGCCGGTCCGCAGCGAGGTCATCGCCCGGATCAGCGCCGCCCGCGACGAGGGTGACCTGAAGGAGAACGGCGGCTACCACGCTGCCCGCGAGGAGCAGGGCAAGGTCGAGGGCCGCATCCGCCAGCTCGAGGACATGCTGCGCCGCGCCGAGGTGGGCGAGACCCCCGCTGACGACGGCGTCGTCGAGCCCGGCATGAAGGTCACCACCCGGTTCGTGGGCGACGACGAGGAGGAGGTCTTCCTCCTAGGTGCCCGAGAGATCGAGACGCCCGCCGACATGGCCGTCTACTCCCCCCAGTCGCCTCTTGGCTCCGCCATCAACGGGCGCAAGGTCGGTGACAAGGTGGAGTTCGACGCACCCAACGGCAAGACGCTGAAGGTCGAGATCGTCGACGCGGTGCCCTTCACCGGCTGACGACCCAGGCGCCACGAAGAGGTGGCCACGAGCGACGTCCGGGACGCCCCCCGGAACGTAGCCCGTGGCCACCTCTGCTCTTCTCTGCCGTTCCGACCGACTCGGGACCATCGACCTGCCCGACCTAGCCGGTTCGCCCTAGTGCCCGCGACTCTCCCCCGACGAGGCTTGAGGCGGGAGGCAACGGCCTCCCGGGGACACCAGGAGCGAACGATGAGAAGACTCGAAGGCAGGGTGGCACTGGTCACCGGGGGTGCCAGCGGCATCGGCAAGGCCACGGCCTACCGGCTGGCCGAGGAAGGCGCGAAGGTCCTGGTGTCCGACATCCAGGACGACGCGGGCGAGAAGATCGCCGCGCACCTGCGTGAGCTCGGCAATGAGGCCGGCTACCTGCACCACGACGTGACCTCCCAGGCCGACTGGGAGCACGCCGTCGAGCACGCGATGACGGAGTACGGCGGGCTCGACATCTTGTTCAACAACGCCGGCGCGGGCGGACTCGCCGCGATCGAGGACACGTCGCTCGAGGACTACGAGCGCAACATCGCGATCGACCAGACCAGCGTGTTCTTGGGCATGAAGGTCGCCGCGGACGCACTGAAGGCCTCCGAGCACGCGTCGATCATCAACAACAGCTCGATCTTCGGCGCCAGCGGCGGGTTCGGCAGCTCGCCCGACTACCACGCCGCGAAGGGGGCGGTGCGGACGCTGACCAAGAACGTGGCCCTGCACTGGGCGACCGAGGGGATCCGGGTCAACTCTGTGCACCCGGGCTTCATCCTCACCCCGATCATGGACCAGGCCCTCGGCACGCCGTTCGAGCAGGCGATGCTCGACCTGACCCCCATGGGGCGGATGGGCAAGCCCGAGGAGGTCGCCGCGGTCGTGGCCTTTCTCGCCAGCGACGACGCGTCGTTCATGACCGGCGCCGAGGTGTACGTCGACGGCGGTTACATGGCTCGCTAGCGCTGCTCGGTGACGTGGTAGCCGCACTCGCGGAGCCGGGTGAGCACCCGCTCCGCGTGCGGCACGCCGCGGGTCTCAACCTGCATCGCGACCTCCACCTCGTCGAGGTGGAGGTGGGCGGACGTACGCTCGTGGACCACGTCGAGCACGTTCGCGTCGAGCTCGGCGAGCTCCTTCAGCAGCCTGGCGAGCCCGCCGGGCAGGTCCGGGATCCGGACCCAGAAGTTCAGGTAGCGACCCGCGGCGGCCATGCCGTGACGGATCACCCGCATCAGCAGCAGCGGGTCGACGTTGCCTCCGGAGAGCACGGCCACCGCCGGCGTGGGGAACCGGTCGGGGTGGTCCATCAGCGCGGCGACCGCACCCGCCCCCGCCGGCTCGACGAGCAGCTTGGCGCGCTCGAGGAGCATGAGCAGGGCCCGGGACAGCGACTCCTCGCTCACGGTGACGATGTCGTCGACGTACTCGGAGATCGCCCGGAACGGCACCTCACCGGGACAGCCGACCGCGATCCCGTCGGCCATCGTGCTCATCGACTCGAGCGGGACCGGGTGGCCCTCCGCCAGTGACCGCGGGTACGCGGCAGCCCCCTCCGCCTGCACCCCGATGACGCGTACGTCCGGGCGCAGGCCCTTGATCGCCGTGGCGATGCCCGCGAGGAGCCCGCCGCCGCCCGTCGGCACGAGGACGGTCGCCGCGTCGGGAACCTGCTCGATGATCTCGAGGCCGCAGGAGCCCTGCCCCGCGACGATGTCGAAGTGGTCGAACGGATGGATCAGCACCGCTCCGGTCTCCTCGGCGAACGCCTTAGCGCGCACCAGGGCCTGGTCGACCGTCTGCCCCTCGAACACCACCTCCGCGCCGTACCCACGAGTGGCGTTCTCTTTCGGGATCGGGGCGCCGGCCGGCATGAACACCGTCGCCTTGATGCCGAGCAGCCCGGCGGCCAGCGCGACTCCCTGCGCGTGGTTGCCCGCACTGGCGGCCACCACGCCGGCGGCCCGCTCCTCCGCCGTGAGCCGGCACATGCGCAGGTAGGCGCCGCGGATCTTGAACGAGCCCGTGCGCTGGAGGTTCTCGCACTTCAGCAGGACCGGCCCTCCGGCGACCGCGGAGAGCCAGCGGGACTCCTCCACGGGCGTCTTGATGGCCACCCCGCGCAACGCCTCGGCACCGCGCTGGATGTCCTCCAGGGTGGGGATCGCGACGGGTGCGGTGGCGGACTCGGAGGCGGTTTCGGTGCTCATGCGGCACACCCTATTGCGGCGACGCCCGTCGGGTGACCGCCCTCACGCCCAAACAACTTGCGTGGCACACGCAACGGCGCTCATGCTTGGCGGATGCAGTCCGCACCGGAGACCTCGATCTCGTCGTACGACGAGCCGGCGACCGCCGAGGAGGCCGTGATGGTGATGCTGGCCCGGCTGGGCCGCCGGATGCGCCAGCGCCTACCCGGCGAGGAGCTCGACTTCGCCGCGATCGTGCTGCTCAAGGCACTGCTCCACCGCGGGCCCCTGCGGCTCTCCGCGCTCGCGGCGGTGCTCGAGGTCGACGCTTCCACGGTCAGCCGCCAGGTCCGCCACCTGGAGGACAAGGGCCTGCTGGAGCGCACCGGCGACCCCGACGACGGCCGCGCCTTCCGGATCGGCCTCTCCGAGGAGGGCCGCACCCGCCTCGAGACCGGCGGCGAGCGGCGTCGCGCCTTCGTGGCGGAGCTCCTCGAGAGCTGGCCGTCCGAGGACCGCGAGCACCTGCGGAACCTGCTCAACCGACTCATCGACGACCTTGCCCATCACCAGGAGATCTCGTGACCCCCGACACCGACGGCTACCTCTCGCACCGCCAGATCCTGGTGGTGATGACCGGGCTGATGGTCGGCCTGTTCCTCGCGGCGCTCGACCAGAGCATCGTCGGAACCGCCCTCCCCCGGATCACCAGCGAGCTCGGCGGGCTCGACAAGCTGTCCTGGGTGGTGACCGCCTACATGCTCACCGCCACCGCCTCCACACCGCTGTGGGGCAAGATCTCCGACCTGTACGGGCGGCGGCTGCTGTTCCAGATCGCGATCAGCACCTTCATGGTGGGCTCGCTGCTCTCCGGCTTCTCGCAGAACATCGACCAGCTGATCGTCTTCCGTGCGATCCAGGGGCTCGGTGGCGGCGGCCTGATGGCGCTCGCGATGGCCACGATCGGCGACGTCATCCCGCCGCGGGAGCGCGGCCGCTACCAGGGCTACTTCGCCGCGGTGTTCGGCACGTCGTCGGTCCTCGGCCCGGTCCTGGGCGGCTGGTTCGCCGACGGACCCGGCTGGGAGTGGATCTTCTTCATCAACGTCCCGCTCGGCCTGGTGGCCCTGGCGATCACCTCTGCCGCACTGAAGATCCCCCACGTCCGCCGCGACCACAGCATCGACTACCTCGGCGCGGCGGTCGTGGTCGCCTCGGTCACCTGCATCCTGCTCTACACCGCGTGGGCCGGTCCCACCTACGGCTGGGGCGCGACCACCGCGATCAGCCTGCTCGTCGCCGGCCTGCTCCTCGCGGTGCTCTTCGTCAGGGTCGAGCTGCGCGCCAAGGAGCCGATCATCCCGATGCGGCTGTTCCACAACTCGGTCTTCACGATCTCGAACACCTTCGGCTTCATGATCGGCGTGGCGATGTTCGGCTCGATGATCTTCATCCCGGTCTACCTGCAGGTCGTCGACGGCATGAGCCCGACGCAGTCCGGCCTCGCGATGCTGCCGATGGTGGTCGGCATCTTCACGACGTCGATCACGGCCGGTCAGCTGATGAGCCGCAACGGCCGCTACAAGATCTTCCCGATCCTCGGCGCAGCGATCGTCGCCGTCGCGCTGGTGCTGCTGTCCCGGCTCGACGCGGACACGCCCTACTACGTCGCCGGCCTGTCGATGTACGTCATGGGTCTCGGCCTGGGCCTGACGATGCAGGTGCTGATCGTCGTCGTACAGAACTCCGTGGACCGCAGCGACATGGGCGTTGCCACGTCGTCGGTCGCCTTCTTCCGCCAGATGGGCGGTTCGTTCGGCACTGCGCTCTTCGGGGCGATCCTCTCCAGCCGGTTGGCGGTCTACCTCGCCGAGGGCATGAAGCAGCTACCTGCCGGGACCGCTCCCCAGTCGGTCGGCAACACGGACAACCTCACCAAGGACGTGACCGCGATCCAGTCGCTCCCGGGGCCGTTGCACGACGTGGTGACCACGGCGTTCAGCAACTCGCTGCACGACATGTTCCTCTCCGCCGTACCCCTGGTCCTCGTGGCGCTCGTGGTCGCGCTCTTCCTCAAGGAGCTGCCGCTTGCCACCCGGGCGGGACACGGGGAGGCTCCCCAGCCCGTCGGAGCGGTTCAGGGAGAGGAGTCGGCAGGCGAGGCGCCGTCGAGCTCCTCACCCACCTCGGTGTAGGACGCGAGGTACTGCGCGACCGCGTTCAGGGCGGCCGTGACCGGGACCGCGATCAGCGCGCCGGCGATTCCGGCCACGATGACGCCCATCGCGATCGCCACGATCACGCCGAGCGGGTGCACGGAGACGAACCTGCCGAGCAGGAACGGCTGGAGGACATGGGCCTCGAGCTGCTGCACGGCGATCACGCCGCCCAGCATGATCAGCGCGACGACCCAGCCGTGGGACACCAGCGCCACCAGGACCGCGACCGAGCCTGAGAGCGCGGCACCCACCATGGGGATGAAGGAGCCGAGGAAGACGAGTACGCCGATCGCGGCCGCGAACGGCACCTTGAGGATCATCGCCACGAGCATGATGCCCAGGGCGTCGACGAAGGCCACCAGGACGGTGGCGCGCACGAACTGGGTCAGCGACTTCCAGGCCACCTTGCCCGAGCCGTCGGCCCGCACGCGGGCGGCGCGGGGGAAGAGCCGGACGATCCAGGCCCAGATCCGCCCGCCGTCGGACAGGAAGAAGTAGCTGGCGAACAGCACGATGAACAGCCCGGCGACGATGTGCCCGATCGTCGTCCCGACCTCCGTCACCCGGGCGACGACCTCCTTGTTCGAGGACGTGACCAGGTCCTGGGCGGCCTTGATGTAGTCGTTGATCTGCGACTCGCTGGCCTTGAGCGGCCCGTCGCGCAGCCAGGTCCTGATCTCCTCCAGGCCGGTCACGACCTGGTCCGCGAGGTCGTGGAAGCCGGCGGACACCTGAGTGCCGACGAAGGTCAGCAGGAGTACGACGGCCGCCAGCCCGCCGAGCACGGCGAGAAAGGACGCCAGGCGCCGGTGCATGCCGGCCCGTGCGGCGAGGTCGACGAGCGGCGACGCCAGCGCCGTGATCAGCAGCGCGACGGCTATCGGCAGAAGGACGACCGAGAACTTCGCGACCAGCCACAAGACGACATAGCCCGCGGCGCAGATGACCAGGAAGCGCCAGGACCAGGCGGCCGCGAGGTCGACGCCCCAGGGGACCTGGGCGCGGCTGAAGTTCGAGGGCCCGGCGTCGATCGTCGGCTCGGCTCTGGCCTCGTGCTGCCGCTCGGCTCGGACGGTCGCCCACTGCTGGGCGAACTGGGTCGCGAACCGCTCGGCGAACCGGTCCTCGGAACGGCGCCGCTGTCGTTGCCGCATCTTCTCCACGCTGCCGGTCAGCCGCTTGCCCATTGCCATGGCGACAGCGTAGGTGAACTCAGTCGCCCAAACGGCGCAGCAGGCGGTATGCCGACTCGGGGTGGCTCTCCGCGAGCAAGCCGGCCGGCGCGAGCACGTAGTCCACGTCGACGACCCGCCCCGGGTTCCGGGGCAGCTGCCAGCCCTGGCCATCGTCACCGAGCTTTCGGGCCATGACGTCCTGCCCGTCGCTCCCGCTGTGGCGGAGCACCCCTCCGGAGCCGACCATCAGGTCGACTTCTCGCAGGTCCTTGCCTGTACGCTCCACGACGCGACCGTCTGGTCCGAACACCACCTGCGCACGGCCGGCGTGACGGCGCAGCGCCACGCCGATCGCCACCGAGGCCAGCGCCTGGTCCAGGGCGAGCTCGTGCTCGTCCTCAGGCACGTAGCCGGGTTCCGCATGCCTTCGCCGGGCTGTCTCCTCCATGGCGGAACGCTCGTCCACGTCCTCGAGGAGGCCCATCGTGCCCCCCGCCTCGACGGTGGACCTCGCGCTCCACCGCATGCCCAGGTCGCCCTCGACCGTGCGCGAGGCAGGGACAGTCGCGACCACCTCCCGTGACAGCCCGGCGTCCTCGGGATCGAGCTCCACGACGGAGTAGACGTCGGTCGTCGCGCCGCCGACGTCGACCACGACCACGTCCCCCGCGCCCGGATGCTCCTCGTCGAGCCCGTGCGCGAGCAGCTCCACGGCGGTGAGCACCACGTCTGGTGTGGCGCCGTGCACCATCTGCGTGAAGTCGGCTCGCTTCGAGAGGTGCTTGCCGCCGATCACGTGCTCGAGGAACATCTCGCGGATTGCAGACCTCGCGGAGTCGGGGGCGAGCACACCGATGCGGGGCACGACGTTGTCGGCGAGGACGTAGGGCGTCCCCGCCTCCGCCAGCAGCGCCGCGACCTCGTCCTGCGCGTCCACGTTCCCGGCCACCACGACCGGCCCAGGCCATCGGGCGCCGGCAAGACCGGCTGCGCACTGGAGCAGGACCTCGGCGTTGCCGCCGTCGGTCCCTCCGACGAGGAGCACGACGTCCGGGCGACTCTCGCGCAGCTCGGCGAGCCCGGCCGTGTCGAGGCCCCCGCTCGCGACGTGGACCACCCGGCCGCCGCTGGAGAGCGCGACTCGTCGACCGGCCTCTGCCGTGACCAGCTCCTCGTTGCCCACGACACCGATCCGCAGTCCGCCCCCGGCCGACGAGCAGGCCAGCACCTCGGCATCGGCCGCGCGCGGATCGACCTCGGTCAACCGGTCGAGACAGGCCTCCCAGCCGTCGAGGACATCGGTGTCGATCGTCGTACGGTGGCTTGCCGTCGCGACCAGCCGACCCGAGGCGACATCGACGAGCGCCGCCTTCGTGAACGTCGACCCGAAGTCGACGCAGGCGATCAGCTGATCATCGGCCCGCGGCCGCGGCAGGGCAGACGGCTTGGCTACCATCCGGCCTCGCTACGCTCTGCCTCCCGCCGGACCCGACCACGGCTACGCCGCCTTCCGTCCCTCCGCCGCTCCCCGGCGGCCCCGGTCGCGACGCCGACGAGCGCCCTCAGGAGAGCGCCTGGCCCAGGTCGGCGATCAGGTCGTCGGCGGTCTCGATACCGACGCTGAGGCGGATCAGGTCGCCGGGGACCTCGAGGGCGGTGCCCGCCACGGAGGCGTGGGTCATCCGACCGGGGTGCTCGATCAGCGACTCGACGCCGCCGAGGGACTCCCCGAGCGTGAACACCTCGGCCTTGGCGCAGGTGTCGAGGGCCTTCTGCTCCCCGTCCTTGACGCGGAACGAGACGATGCCGCCGTACCTCTTCATCTGTCTGCTGGCGACCTCGTGGCCGGGGTGCTCCTCCAAGCCGGGGTAGATCACCTGCGACACCGCGGGGTGGCTGTTGAGGTACTCGACGACTCGCTCGGCGTTGTCGCAGTGGCGGTCCATCCGGACGCCGAGGGTCTTCAGGCCCCGCAGGACGAGCCACGAGTCGAACGGGCCGGCGACGGCGCCGATGGAGTTCTGGTGGAAGGCGATGCCGTCGGCGATCTCGTGGTCCTTCACGATCAGGGCCCCGCCCACGACGTCCGAGTGGCCGCCGCAGTACTTCGTGGTCGAGTGCACGACGACGTCGGCACCGAGCGGAAGCGGCTGCTGGAGATACGGGGAGGCGAACGTGTTGTCCACGACGAGCAGCGCCCCGGCGTCATGCGCCACCGCGGCGAGCTGCTCGATGTCGGCGATGTTCAGCAGCGGGTTGGTGGGTGTCTCGACCCACACGATCTTGGTGCGACCCGGCTCGATCGCCGCGCGCACGGCGTCGACGTCGGCAACCTGCGCGGGCGTGTGCGCGAGCCCCCAGGGCTCCTCCACCTTCGAGAACAGGCGGTAGGTCCCGCCGTACGCGTCGTCGGGGATGACCACGTGGTCTCCGGGCCTGCACAGCGTCCGGAGCAGGGTGTCCTCGGCGGCCAGGCCACTGGCGAACGCGAAGCCGCGCTCCCCCTCTTCGAGAGCCGTGAGGCACCCCTCGAGCGCGGTCCGGGTCGGGTTGGCCGTCCGGGAGTACTCGTAGCCGCCGCGCATGCCGCCGACGCCGTCCTGCTTGTAGGTGCTGGTGGCGTAGATGGGCGGGATCACCGCGCCGGTCATCGGGTCCGGGTCGTACCCCGCGTGGATGGCGCGGGTCTCGAACCCGGTCTTCTGGACATCTGTAGGGATCTGCTCACTCACCCGGCCGACCCTACCCGGCTCGGGGAGCGGCGCCGCTTACCCAGGGCCCCTTGATGAACCGTCACTCCCCTCGTGGAATAGGCCACGGGAGGTGCCGGTTTCCCAAGGGACCCTGGGACCACCCAGAGACCCCGAAGGCGAGGAGACGCTGTGCTGTTCAACCGCCACAAGCTCGAGATGCCGAACCCCGAGGAAGCCCTCGGCGGCCGCACCGAGCGCTGGTTCAACCTCGCCGAGCGGCACCTCGTGCTCGACGCACCGCTCGAGACCGACGAGTCCAACATCCCCGACGGTTACGAGGTCGCGGTCTTCGGCCTCGGCTGCTTCTGGGGCGCCGAGGAGATCTTCTGGCAGATGCCCGGCGTGTGGTCCACGTCGGTCGGGTACGCCGGGGGCAGCACGCCGAACCCGTCGTACGAAGAGGTCTGCAGCGGGCGCACCGGTCACACGGAAGCAGTGCGTGTGGTCTACGACCCGGCGAAGGTGTCGTACGCCGACCTGGTCAAGGCGTTCTACGAGTTCCACGACCCAACGCAGGGCATGCGCCAGGGCAACGACGTGGGCACGCAGTACCGCTCCGCGATCTACACGTTGTCCGAGGAGCAGGAGCGGGTCGCTCGCGAGCTGACGGCTGCCTACGCGCCCGCGCTCGCCGAGCGCGGCTTCGGCCCCATCACCACCGAGATCGAGCCGGCTCCGACCTATTACTACGCCGAGGACTACCACCAGCAGTACTTGGCAAAGCAGGTAAACGGCTACCGCTGCCACTCCGCCACCGGCGTGCCCATGCCCTGGCCCATCGAGGGAATCGAGACCAAACTCGGCTAGTGCCTGGGTCGCGGTGCGACTCCTCGTCCCGCGCGCCGTTTACCGCATCTACCGACGTCCGGATGTGTGGTCTCCTGGGAGGGCCCCGCAGTCCGAACCGCGGGCGTCAGCGTCGGGCGGGGCACCGATCTTGCCTGAGGCGCTCCGGTGGGTCGAGGAGACGGCCGCCTGAGCCGCCGGCGGTCGACGCAGCCGCAGGATGATCTTCGCGCGCGCGTGCAGCTCGGGCGATCATTGCGGGTGTGCTCGCTCTCCCGGGAGCGACGCGGTCGACCAGCAGCTCGGGGCACGTCTTGAGCTGCCGGCCGGCGGTCGCCGATGAGCACCGTGCCGGGACGCAAGCCTCGACGCCACCGACGGCGGACGGTGTCGAGCATCGAGCGGTAGCCAACGGCGTCGGTGCTGTACCTGCCACCACCGAGGATGCGCTCGGCCCCGTTCATCACCTCGATGGTGCCCGATCGCTTATGCGGGTCCATGCCGATGACCACCCGCGGGGATTCCTGACTCACGTTGCCTCCTCAGGCTCAACTGGTGGATGTCGAGCCGGAGGGCACCGCTACTTCGAGCAGAGCAATCCCTTCTTGAGCCTCTCCCGCTCGGGGCGGTGCCCGAGGCTGCGCAGGCCATGTGAGAGCCACACGCGATCCGTGGGCAGCCGCGTTGAGAGCGACAACCTCGGACACCTCGACCGAGCCTCGTCAGACCCCGGTCGTGACGTCAATGGAACAAGCAGCCGCGGATAGTGAAAGCCCGGAACTTCGAGGACAGCGCGTTCGAAATCGGTGACGACGAGCCTCGCCGGTGGAATGAACGGATCTGCTGGTCGGGCGATCAGTCGACGTCAAGTAGCGACAGGTCTTCCCATACGTCTTCGTGACCAGGAGCAATGAGGAAGCGCATGCCCGGCGGCAGAATCAGCAAAGGCTCCAGTTCCGGGACACGCTCGACTAGATGCGACTGGTGCATGGGCTTGAAGAAGTCCTCG
Organism: uncultured Actinomycetota bacterium; assembly: GCA_963700955.1. GTDB lineage: Bacteria > Actinomycetota > Actinomycetes > Propionibacteriales > Nocardioidaceae > Nocardioides_C. The sequence continues at coordinate 160,674 of CAVOZH010000009.1, forward strand.
TCAGCAGATAGGTCACCGGTCCAGATGTACCAGCCGTTCGTCTGACCCTCCGGCGGATGACGGAGCCCATGGATGGGCCAGGTCCAGTCAGATCCGAGGAGCGAGCTTGAGACTCCGAGGATCTGGTCAGATGACGCCGTTGAGGACACGTGGCCAGTCAACACGATCCGCCGCTCATAGCCGCGATCCGCTCGCACCTGCTTGAGCGGATGCACTTGAGGGGCGGCGGGTGGAGCGACTGAACCGAACGCCACACACCGCCAACTGACCGCCCCCGGCCGAAGGGTCACGTGTTGGCCAGGAAGTAGAGCACACCGCCAAGGCTGGCGAGGACGCCGAGCATCACGGCCGCACCGCCCAGCGCCCGGGCCCATGCGACCTTGGTCGCGTTCCCGGCCTGGAACGCCACCGCGGTTGCCGCGAAAGGCATCAGCGCGATGACAAGCCGGCCGAACTCCGAGTCGGGAAAGAGGAGCCCGGTGATCAGGTTGTCGAGCGGAGCCCACGCGCCGAGCAGCAGCGCAACGATGAATACGAAGGAGGCGATGACGCGCGCGTCGGCACTGGTATTCATGTGGGGAGGTTAGGGCGTGGTGTCAGGTCGACCCGGCGACACGCCCTACGAGCTGGCCACCAGGGGTCCGAGAGCCGCGACGCACGCTCATGGCCGCGGACAGTGAAAGCACGGACGTGGCGATGAGCGAGTGGGTTCCGGTGGACATCGACCCGGGCGTGCCAATCTGATCCCCAACGTTCCTGGAGGTGTCAGATGGCCGTGTCGTACCAACTGGTGATCGACTGCACGTCACCCGAACCGCTCGCGCAGTTCTGGGCCGAGGCATTGCATTACGTCATCGCACCACCGCCGTCCGGCTTCGACTCGTGGGACGACTTCTACAGATCAAGAACCGCATCCACATCGACGTGAACGCGAGCGATGGCCGCGATGTGTCACTCGACACCAGACGCGAGCGGGTAGAGGCCGAGGCGGCGCGGCTCGTGTCTCTCGGTGCTACGCGACTGCACACGAACGTCGAGGAGGGCTTGGACCACTACGCGGTCGCGCTGATCGACCCCGAAGGAAACGAGTTCGACATCAACTAGCCGTTGCTGAACGACCCCCGTCCCTGTTGCGAGCCCGTGTGCCAACGTGTCCACCGGCTGGAATGCTCGGGTGCTGTTCGGGACGTTCCCGGCGAGGACTGCCCGAGCCCGTCATGCCACGATTCGACCCGGATCTGCCGCGGATGGTGAAAGCGCGGTCATGCCGATGAGCGGACGTCACGTCGCCTGCCGTTGGTACGTTCTCGCCCATGGAGATCCGGCCCTTGAACCTCGCTGAGGATTCGGCGTTGGCGGACGCCTACGCGGTCGAGTGTGAAGCGACCAGGCACGCCCGACCTGGGTGGGTGCCCTTGGGAGAGACCGCCCGGATCCTGGCCTGGCGCGCCGACGATGGTTGGCTTCGATCCCTGGTCGGAGCTCTCGAGGGCGACCGGCTCATTGGATTCGCGGCGTCAATGACCGCGCAGGACACGCCAGACACATCTTGGGTCAGCGTTTCGGTCCTACCTCAGCGTCAGCGTCAAGGAGTGGGCACCCTGCTCGGCAAATCAGCGGAGCGGATCAGTCCGGACAGCGCGAGTCGGTTCGTAGCCATCGCCTATCGCCCTACCGCCGAAGACATCGAGAAGCTCGTCCAGAGATTCGCACGGCCCCTCGGATACACCTGTGCCACGACCGAGACCGTGGTCGAGCTTGATCTCGTCAGCGCGGACATGACTCTCGTCCAGCCTCCTGATGGCTACACGGTGTCTACCTACCTCAACGGCGTACCCGATCACCTCCGTGCGCAGGTCGGTGTGCTCAAGGGGATGGTGGACGCGGAGGCACCCAACGGCACCCTGCAGTGGCAACCCGCCCCGGTCTCGGCGGAGGAGTACGAAGCCGAGATCAGGCTTTGGCAGCAACAGGGCCGCACGGCTGTCGAGTCTGTCGCGCTCGACGGGGATGGCGTCGTGGTCGCCTGGACATGCCTGGTCATGGCAGCCGATGCCCACCGTCCGGCTCAAATCGAAGGAACGCTGGTTCTCCAGGCGCACCGAGGACGACGCCTAGGCGCCGTCGTCAAAACTGCCAGCCTCATCGGCGCTCACACGCACGGTGGCACCGCTCGGGTGCGTACGAGTAGCGACGACCAGAACGTGTGGATGCGCGCGATCAACAAGCAACTCGGCTTCTTGCCAGTTGAATCTGAGGTCGTCCTGCACAAGCAACGCCACGACCTGGTCACCTGAAGACCGATGGTCCCGATCTGACGCGTCCGCATTTGCCGCAGATAACGCGCGCTGCGGCCATTCGGAACTGCCGCTCTCGGCGCGCCTACGTGATCGGGGTGTTCGCCAGCGACACGACAGTCCCGACCACCAAGGCTGCCGCAACGGCCGGCATGAACCAACCCGGGCGCGCCCGGGCGCGCCACAGCGACCAGCTGGCGACCAACGCGAGCAGGATGCCGAACACGATGCTGCCCACGTGGCCGACGTCGGTCAGCGGCCGCGCCTCTTCGCACACGGGCGGGCAGTAGACGATCGGGAAGCCGTTGGTCAGCGCCGCCCAGCCGGCGCCGAGGATCCCGGCGCTGGCGACGCCGCTGCCGTTGCCCCGAGCGCCCGCCATGAAGGAAACCGCCCACCAGAGCTGGATGAGCGCAACGCCGACAAGCGTTGCCGCCTCGGTCAGAGTCAGCGTCCCGTGCAGGTCGAACAAGCCGACGCCGAAGTCGATGATGATGTGCAGCACGCTGACGAACATCGTCGCCAGGCCGACCCAGAGCCATACGGGCATCCGCCAGTCGCGGCCGGACCACGCGAGTTGTTCGCTTCCCACGTACCCACTATCGACCATGATCTGTCGTAGCCATGACGCGGCTCGCGTCACTCATCTGCCGCGGAGAGGAAGCGCGGAACTGCCGATGAGCGACCGACCGACTCTGCGAACCCGCGCGGATCACGAGGGCGCGGTGGGTCAGTGGACCCCGACGCAGAATGAGTGGCCAGCCGGACTGGCATAAACGGCGAACATCTCATCGCCGTCGGAGTTGTCGGCTGGTCTCCTTGCGGCCTGAAGTTGACGCCCTCCGAGCTCGACCGCCAGCCGATCGGCCGCCTCCAGGTCGTCCACATGCAGGTCGATGTGCACCTGTTGCTGCTGGGGACCGGCCGGCCAATCCGGTGCCAGAACGTTCTATGTCCGCAACAGAAGTGCCGACAAGCGGTGCGCCCCTCTGCCGCGGATAGTGAAGCTCACACCTGCCGATGAGCGCGTATGTCGAGGAATTGTTGGCAGCGGTGCCTTGCCTCTGACTCGCTCACGGGGACTCCCGATCCATGCTGTGCGCGTACAACTTCAGCGTCCCGGCGGCAAAGACCAGCGGCAGCAGAGCGAACAGGTATCGCCCCGGAAAGTCCGGGTGCCCGTGGACCTCGGCTGAGCGGACCCACACCGCGCATGCGAGCACGCCAACCACGACGGCAGCCACGTTGAGCGCCGACGAAACAGCGGAGAGCGCCTCGCCAACTGCCCTGCGAATCTGGTCAGTCTGGGCGGGCCGCTGGGTAGCGTTCAGGTCAGTCATGGGGTCCTCACTGGCTGGCGCGTACGTCGAGATGGCTAACGGCCTCATTCTGGCCGTTGGGGAAGAGCAGTGGGCACGAAAGCCGCATGACGGTGTCGTCTCGTGGCCACCGGTGGTGAGGTCGATTCACCGGTTCTGCCGCTGCTCGCGCACGTGGCGATGCGACCTATCTGCCGTTGCGACGGCTAGCGCCAGCAGTACAAGGCAAAGCGCGTAAACGGCTACCGCTGCCACTCCGTCAACGGCGGCGCTAGGGTCGGCCACATGGTCGTCTACCGTCTGAAAAGGGACGAAGCTCGCCGGATCGCGATCCACGCACAGTTGCTCGACGCTCCGCGCCCGACCGACCTCGTTGACGTCGTCGACCGCCTCACACTCCTGCAGATCGACCCCACCGCGGCCATCGCACCGAGCGCCGACCTCCTCCTGTGGAGCCGGCTCGGCTCGACCTACGACCCCGCCGACCTGACCAAGGCCATCGAGCACGATCGCACCCTCGTCGAGACCGTCGCCTATATCCGGTCACCGCGCGACCTGCCGGCCGTGATCGCCGAGGTCCGTGATGCCGAGATGCACGCCTTCACCGCAGCGTGGCTCGAGACGAACGAGCCCTTCCGTCGCGACATCCTCGCGCTGCTGGAGAAAAAGGGCCCGCTGCTCTCCCGCGACATCCCCGACACGAGCGTCGAGCCTTGGCCGTCGTCTGGCTGGACCAACAACCGCAACATCACGAGGATGCTCGAGTCCCTCACCCTCCGCGGGCATGTCGCGATCTCGGGCCGCAAGGGGCGGCAGCGCTTCTGGGACCTCCCCGAGCGCGTCTATCCGGCCGACCTGCCCACCCTCGACCTCGACGCCGCCGTCCGGTACCGCAACGACCGCCGGCTCGCGGCGCTCGGCATCGCCCGCTCCACCGGCCCACAGATGCCGGGCGAGCCGCCCTACGTCGGCGAAGCCGGTGAAGAGGCCGTCGTAGAGGGCACGCCGGGCACCTGGCGCGTCCACCCGGCCTACGTCGGCCTGCCGTTCGGGGGGCGCACGGCGCTGCTCTCGCCCTTCGACCGGCTCATCCACGACCGCGTCCGCGCCGAGCAGCTCTTCGACTTCGAGTACATCCTCGAGATGTACAAGCCCAAGGACAAGCGCCGCTGGGGCTACTTCGCCCTCCCCGTCCTGCACGGCGACCGGCTCGTCGGCAAGCTCGACGCGACCGCCGATCGCAAGGCCGGCACGCTCGTCGTCAACGCGATCCACGAGGACGTCCGCTTCACCAAGGCCATGACTGCCGCGGTCCGCGCCGAGATCGAGGACCTCGCCGCGTGGCTCGGCCTCGAGGTCACGGGCTCCTGAGGCGATGGGCGGTCGTCCGAGACTGCGTCTCGCGCTTCGGGGCAGCCGTCGCCCTCACTGTGGCGGGTCCTCGCCGACCAGGCCATCGACTGCCTCGCGGAACAGGTCCGCGTGGCCGACGTGTCGCGCGTACTCGTCATGCAGGTCGACCAGCATCCGCCGCAGGTTCGGGGAGGTACGCCACTCCCAGTCCTGGTCGGTGTACGGGTCGAGCGCGTCCCACGGCGGCGCGGGCGGCGGCGTCGAGGCCGCCGCACTTCCACGCGAACTGTGCCCGGGAGCGCTCCAGCGCGAACAGCAGCATCTCGACCTCGTCGGCGGTGATCGACGGTTCGTGAACCAAGGTGTTCAAAGCGGTGTCCTCGGCCATGACGAGCACGCTACGGTTCGTTCCGGACGTTCCGGGTCCGGATCATGGAGGTCCCCATGGACGAGGTCAGACCGACGGCCCGGGCGCTGCTGGCCCTCGAGCTCATCCAGGGGAGCCCAGGCATCACCGCCGAACGGCTGGGCGACAAGCTCGGCGTCTCGGAGCGCGCAGCCCGGCGCTACGTCGGCATCCTCCGCCAGGCGGAGATCCCGATCGTGTCGATGCGTGGGCCTTACGGCGGGTACCGGGTCGGTCGCGGGATCCGCTTGCCACCGCTGGTGTTCAGCGCCACCGAGGCCCTCGGCCTGGTGATGGCCGTGCTCGACGGCCACCACGACGCAGGTGATCCCACCGACCCGGTCGGCAGCGCGCTGGGCAAGATCTTGCGGGCGCTCCCGGAACCCGTGGCGGCTCAGGCCGAGGCGGTACGCCGCACCACCGCGCCCGCTCCCGACCGCGCCGCCGCCCGGCCCGACTCCGGCACCACGACGGCTCTCGTGCAGGCCTGCTCGCAGCGCCGGCTGGCGCGCCTTGACTACCGCTCCGAGGCCGGGTCGCAGTGGGTCGTCGAGGTTGAGCCGTGGGCGGTCGTCGTACGCCACGGCCGCTGGTACCTGCTGTGTCGGGTCCCCGCCAAGGACGCACTGCGGGCCTATCGAGTCGATCGGGTTCAGGGGGTGGAGGTGCTCGACGACACCTTCGCGCCTCCCGCCGACCTGGACCCGGTCGCCGTGCTCGAGGAGCACCTCGCCGTCGGCTGGGAGTACGCCGCAGAGGTCGTCATCGAGGCGCCGGTCGAGGTGGTGGCGCGATGCGTTCCGCGTGCCCTCGGCCGGCTCGAGCCGGTCGACGCCCGGACCTCACGGCTGACCGGCAGCACCTCCAACCCGTACTGGTACGCCGAGCAGCTGGCGAAGCTCCCCGCACCGTTCGGGGTCGTGGGCGGCGTTGAGCTGCTGGCGACCACCCGTGCGCTCGGGGAACGGCTACTGGCGGCGAGCGCACATCGGAGCACCCGCGCTTGAGCTCGGGAGTCGCGGCGTGCACATTCCGGCCGTGCCGCCTCGACCCTCGGAGTTCTTCAATGCCGCGTCGAACGAGTCGAAGCCCCGGCACAGCGCTCGGCACACGGCCGCGCCGCCGCCAGGGTCACCAGCCTCGAGCCAGCTGGACTGCCCCGCGTACCGTTCTCCCATGGCTGACCCCGTCGCGCTCACCTCGGTCATCGCCTCCGCTGCCGTTGCCGTAGGGGCTCTCGTCACCACCTACCAGAGCGGCAGAGAGCAGCGCAGGCACGAAGCGCGGCTCGACTACGAAGGGCGAGCGTGGCGGCGCAAGTCCGAGGGCCTGTTCGACGTCATCGCAACCTGCCGCTCCCTGATCGACGCCATCGACCGGCCGGGGAGTCTCGAGGCCATCGAGGCGCTCGACCTCGAGAGGGGCGAGTACCAGGCAACGACTCGAGAACACGTCGGCGTGAGCGAGATCGGCGTCAGAGTCGGCGACGTCCTGAACCGGCTTCACGAGCTCGTGCCGATCGTGGAGGTCTACGGCTCGGCCACGTGTCGAGACGCCTTCGACGACCTCCGACAGCTTCTTCGCGACTCCGGCTACGACCCTCGAGCGGCCGACAGGCTGGCGGCTGTCCGCCGGGGAAAAGCGGCGGCCATAGACGCGAAGGACTACCACAGCGCGGCTACGGCGAGGCGTCTGGAACGCGAGGTTCTCGAAGGGGCACGGACCAGGCTCACCATCGAGCTGCCCGAGGCGAGAGCCAAGGCTGAGCGGCTGATCGAAGCCTCGAGAGAGAGCCTCGAGGGGCAGGAGCACGTGGCCACCCCCATGCGCAGCCGATGGCTCGGAGGCAAGTCTGCTGAGAAAGGTGCGCTCAGGAGAAGCGGAGGGTGACCGTCCGAGAGCTGCGTCACCGCATCGGATTGGCGCACTTCGCTATGGGCCATCACTCCGCATCTGCGCAGCTGTGGCCCTCCCGCCGGACGATTCGAGGTCCAGAACCGCGCACGTGAACGATCGGGGTGATCTCGGAGATCCAGTCCATCACCGCCCAGGTCCCGCGCGCGAGGGCAAGGGGGCCGCCGTGCACGACCCGCCGGGCACGAGAGGGGGTCAGGCAGGTGCCGGGGCGGAGGCTCGGCGTACTGGCATCAGTGTCTGGACCGGGTCGAACCGGAGGAAGTCGAGCAGCAAGCGGTTGACCAGGTCGGGCTTCTCCATCGGTGCGAGGTGCGACGCTCCGGGGACGACGGCCAGCTCGGCGTCCGGGATGGCCCGGTACAACGCGATGGTGTGCTCGAGTGTCACGAGGTCGTCGTCGCCGACCAGCACGAGGGTGCGCGCCCGGACCCCCGCGAGGTCGGTCAGCGGGATCCGAGGCCCCGACTGCCAGGTGGTGGCCAGCTTGGAGAAGACGATCGGCCAGTGGTCGGGGCCGTCCGGGGAGACGACGTCGTAGATCGCGCGGAACGCCTGGTACTCCGGGCTGTCAGCCGGGAGCCGGGCGGCGCGACGGAACTCCGGCACGTAGGCAGAGGCGTCTGCGTTGCCACCGATGAGCACGAGCTTGCGGACCAGCTCCGGCCGCGCGAGCGCGATCATCAGGCCCAGGATCGCACCGTCGCTCCACCCGATGACGTGGGCCGGCGGACCGACGACCGAGTCGATGAAGGTCGCGATGTCGTCGGCCATGAGCCGGTAGGACAACGGCCCTTCGACGTCGGGCGTATGGCCGTGGCCTCGACGTTCCGGCGCGACCACGCGGTAGTGCTCCGCGAGCGCGTCGAACTGCGCTCCCCAGGCGGCGTTCGTGTCCATCCCGCCGTGCAGAAGGACCAGCGGCTCTCCGTGCCCACGGGTCTCGAACCACATGTGTACGGGACCGATGTCGACATAGTCACCCATGTCCGGCCCCCTCCTCTCACCTCAGGGAGCCCGAACCGAGGTTCGCGCCTCACCCCTGCTCACGGTCGATTCCACAGTCCCACCGACGAGGCAGGCGGCACAGAGCCAGAAGTCCCGCAGGGAGTCAGCTCTGGACGACCTTGCCTCGCTTGACGCTGACCGGGATCCTCGTGAGTGGGCTCGGCGCGGGCCCACCGGTGTTGTCACCGGTCGAGAGGTCGTACGTCGACCCGTGGCAGGGGCAGACCAGCTGGTCGCCCTTCGGCGCCACGGTGCAACCGCGATGCGTGCAGATCGCCGAGAAGGCGACCACCTCGCCCTTGGTCGGCTGGGACACGATGACCGGCTTACCGCTCGAGTCCTTCGCCGACACCGCCCCACCGACAGGTACGTCCGCGAGCGCTGCCAGACTCCCGCCGGCCTCGGCTCCCCCTCCGGAGCCGCCTGCAGAGGTGCTGGTCGAGCTGCCACCGCCGCTACCACTGCATGCGGCCACGACGAGTGCGGCGGCACCGCCGCCGGCACCGGCCAGCAGCAGGCGCCGAGAGATCGCGCTCGGGCGTACGTCGTCTGGTTCCATCGGGACCTCCAGGTGTCGGGTACTACCTCTACGAACCTGGCGCCGTGTTGGTTCAACCCGGCGTCCCCCGACGTGAACCAGACGCGTTCCGGACTCGTCCTCTCTGTGTGACCGTCCGCGGCGTGCGGGCGACCGGACGAGAGGATCTTCGATGACGATGCGTTGGATAGCCGCGGCAGGGGTGCTGGTCTCGGGTCTGGTGCACCTGTGGCTCTGGTACGACGGGTTCCGTGACATCGCCTGGATCGGTCCGCTGTTCCTGCTGAACGCGGTCGCGGGAGTGGTGCTCGCGGTGCTCGTCGTGTGGTGGCGGTCGTGGCTGTCGGCGCTGCTCGCCATCGGCTTCGGCGCTTCGACTCTCGTTGCGTTCCTGCTGTCGGCAACCGTCGGCCTGCTGGGCGTGCACGAGATCTTCCTCGGCACCTGGCAGATCACGTGCCTTGTCGCCGAGATCGTGGCCGTCGTCGCCGGTCTCGCCGTGCTGCGCAGCGGTGACTGGCGGCCCGCCTCACCCCTTCAGTCGCAGGACCGGGTCGCCACTCGTCGTGCGGACCTCCACTGAGGTGATGTCAGAGGGACGATGTGCGGTCGCCGCGACCACGGTGGTGGGCTTCCCGGCGACCGCCCGCCACGTGGCGACCTGCTCGGTGGCGCCGTCGCGGGTGCGAACCACCAACCCGTAGGACGGCAGCTCACCGTCACCGTAGCGGTCGGTCCCGTAGGTGCAGGTGATGGTGAGCCGTGTTCCCCAGGCCACATCCTCCATCGCCAGCCTGGCGCTCAGCTGGGTCTGGTCCACCTGCGTCATGACGCGTCCCTGCGCGCTGACGGCAGGTGGCGACGGCTCGCCACCACCCAGGCCTCCGGCCACGCCGACGGTGACTGCGGCCACTGCTGCCGCGGCAGCCGCGCCCGTGGCCACGGCCCAGGTACGTCGCCTCCGCTGATCTCGTCTGACCTCCGCGAGGAGTCGGGGTAGCAGCGTGTCAGGGAGCGGGTCCGGGACGGGGCGGTCCTCCAGCCCCTCCGGACCGACCGCACCTGGACCCACCCCCGCGGGGTCCAAGTCGGTCGCGTCGACCCGCGCCAGCAGTCCGGGCAGGCCGGCCACGTCGGCGACCGCCCGTCGACAGCCGCCACAGGTGCGCAGGTGGTCCTCGAACGCCTGCCGGTCCGCGGGCGAGAGCGCACCGAGCACGTAGGCGGCGTCGTACTGGCTGAACGCGTCGTTGATCATGCGCCCACTCCCATCTCCTCGAGGGCCAGGCGCAGCGCACGAAGTGCGTAGTGCGTGCGCGACTTCACGGTGCCTTCCGGCACGCCGAGCCGCTCGGCGGCCTCCGCTACGGAGCGTCCGCGGTAGTAGCACTCGAGGAGGACCGCCCGGTGCTCGGGCGAGAGGCGGCTCACGGCTTCGGAGACCACCCAGGACTGAAGGAGCTGGTCGGTGTCGTCACCCCCGGACTGCTCCGGCGGCTCGGCGGTCGGGAAGACCGGGTGCGCGTTCTGGGCCCGCCACTCGTCGACGACGATGTTGTGGGCGACGGTGAAGAGCCAGGCGCGCAACGCGCCCTCCTCCCGTCCGAGGACCTCCGGGTGCCGCCAGGCACGAAGCAGCGTCTCCTGTGCCACGTCCTGCGCCCTGGCCCGGTCCGAGCCGACCAGCCGGACGCAGTAGGCCCACAGCGCGGCGGCATGCGTGTCGTGCAACGCCTGCATCAGCTTCACCTGGTCTCCGGACACTTTCGCCTCCTGTCCGTGACACGTGGCCGGACCATGGATGGTTCAGTGTGCTCCGTCCGAGGCCTCGGAGTCAGTTCCTCGACGGCGTAGACCTCAGGGGCTGAACTGCAACGTGAGCTGGGGCCGGCGGGCCTCCGCTAGGACCTCGTGGGACCAGAACCACAACGCGTCGGTTCCCGAGTTCGTCATGGCTAGCGTCAGCTCACCACCCAGCAAGGACTGCAGTTGCACCGGGTCGAGGTCGATCGTGTAGACGCTGTCCGGCAAGGTCCCTGCCGCCAGCGTGCCCACTACCGAGGAGCCGACGGCCGGCCGGTTGTTGTAGGTGACCCCGGTCTCGGTCCAGCCGTTCGCCGCTGTCTTGACGTTGTGTGCCTCGGCCGCTCCAGCCGTCGACAGGTCGGTCGTCCGGATCCGCAAGGTAGCGCCCGCCAAGTGCGTCCCCACCGGCACAGCCGGCGCGTTGAACTTCAGGTAGCTCGTGTAAAGCGGGCTGCCTCGGGATGCGAGCGACGATGACGTCCCGTAGTTCGTCGCCTTCGCCGACTCGTTCACATAGGCGTCCTGGACCGCGGCGAGGGTCACCGTCACCGGATCTCCCGCAACCGCCGCCGAGGTCGCAGCCGTGGGATCACTGACGTTCCCCGCCGCGTCGGTTGCGGTGACCCGGTAGTACCAGGTCCCGGCGGGGCGGTTGGCATCCAGGAATGCCAGCTCCGTGACCGTGCCGATCTGGTTGTCCGCTGCCGGAGTGAATGCCGCGTCGGTCGACCGGTACACCTGGTACTCCTTGACGGACCGGTCATCGCTCGACGCCAACCATGACAGCCCCACGTCGTGAGCGGTCACGGTCGCCGTGAGACCTGAGGGAGCGGTGGGTGCCGCGGTGTCAGGCGCCTGGACGACAACCGACACAGCTGCCGAGGCGGCACTGGTGTTGCCGACGGCGTCACGGGCGGTCACCCGGTAGTACCACGTCCCGGCCGGCCTGGCCGCGTCGGCGAAGCTCGTCGAACCGGTCGTTCCCACGACGGTGGTATCGCTGACCTCGAACGACGGGTCGGTGGACCGGTGCACCTGGTAGTCGACGACCCCTCGGTTGTCGTTCGAGGCGTCCCAGCTCACCGAGACGTCGTTGCCCCCGTTGACGTCGGCCTTCACGCCGGTCGGGATGGTCGGAGCCTGCGTGTCGGGCGCGGGAGTGCCGATGTCGTAGTGCTCCTGCACGCGGGACGCGCTCAGGGCCGCCGGGTACACCGCGACCTCGTCGACCGTCCCCTGGAAGTAGTCGCTGCTCCCCCGGTTCGACCAGGCGTTGAGGTTGTCTCCGCCGACCCTCCAGTAACCGGTATAGGACTGGTTCGTCGTCGTCGGGTTCGACCCGACCAGTGCTCCGTCGACGTAGAGGGCCATCCCGTCCGGGCCCTGCGTTCCCACGACGTGGTGCCAGATGTCGTTGTTGTAGCCGGGGTTGCTGGTGACCGTCGCGAACCCTCCCGTGTAGACCCCGAACGTGAGCCGACCTGTGTTGTCCATGTAGATGTGCTTGTCGTAGGAGCTGCTGTTGCCGGTCTGTCGGTCACCGAACCCGATGAGCTTGCCGCCCGACGTACTCCCGGTCTTGAACCAAAGCTCTGCCGAGAACTGCGCGGGAGATGACGTCGCGCTGCTCTCTGTCACGAGGCCCTGGCTGTCACCGCTGAGGCTCACTGCCTTGTCCAGGTTGTCCCGGAGGGCTCCGTCGGCCCCCAGAGTGGCGCCGGCCTGGTAGCTCCCGCTCTGGTCGTTGCCGGAGGCATCCTGAGCGGTCGATCCACTGGCCTCCCCGAGTCGCCAGTAGAGCTGCGGTGAGTCGCTGTAGACGGCTGCGCCATATGTGTCCGTCGGCGTCGGCGGAAGGTTCGGGACCCGGCCGGACATGCTGTAGTGGTCAGCGACCTGCTGGCGCGTGAGTGCTGCCGGGTAGACCGCCGCCTCGTCGAGGCTCCCCTCGAAGTAGTCGCTGCTGGGACGGTCCGGCCAGGCGTTGAGGTTGTCACCACCGACGTGCCAGGAGCCGGCGTAGGGCTGGGCGCTGGTGACGCCGTTGAGACCCACTCGAACGCCGTCGACGTAGAGGGCCATCCCGGTCGGCCCCTGTGTACCCACGACGTGGTGCCACGCACCGTCGTTGTACGGCGAGGACGTCTTCAAGGTCGCAGCGGAACCGGTCCAGACCCCGAAGATCAGCTGGCCGCTGTTGTTCATGTAGATGTGCCGGTCGTAGTTGCCACTGCTCCCGGTCGTCCCGTCGCCGAAGCCGATCAGCTTCCCACCACGGGTCGTGGTGGTGCGGAACCAGACCTCGGCACTGAACGCGTTCGGCGGATCGATCCGACGCTCGCCGTAGGCGTAGCCGCTGGCGCCGCCGAAGGTCGCCGAGTCGCTGGGGTCGTCGAGGATCGCTCCGGGGTCGACGGGCCGCGTCACGTCACCGGAGTACCGGCCGCTGTTGTTCATGGTCGTCTCGTCGGCCGCGAAAGTGCCGGACTCGTCGAAGCGCCAGTACTGGCTCGCGCCGTCGGCAAGCACCCGCTTGGGGTACGGCGAGTCGGCCGTGGCGGCGGTGATCCGGACCGGGTCGGACAACGAACTGGTGTTCGTGCCGTCTGACGCGCTGATCCGGTAGGAGTAGCTCTGTCCCGGGACGGCCGAGCTGTCCACGAACGAGACCTGCGGGTGCTGCCACCATGACGAGGCCGCAGTTGCGGTCCCGATCGGGGTCGTAGAGCCGTTGCGGAAGACCGAGTACGTCAAGGTCTCGTCGTCGTCGTCGTGCGAGGCACGCCAGCGAACGCGTACCACGCCCGCCTCGTAGCTCGCGGCGCTGGCCACCGGGATGGTGGGCCGTCCGGTGTCGGGGGTGTCGGTGAAGCGGGTGAGGCCGCGCTGCACCGCGCCGTTCACGCGCGTGAACTCACCACCGACCCACAGATAGGGCTTCCCACCGACGGTCGAGATGACCATGTCGCGCGGCCCGAGCGGCTCGCTGCCGGTGCCGTCGTTGGTGTTCGGGTACCACGGCAGCAGAGTCGTGGGGTTCGCCGTCTCCTCGGCGAGAAGGTGCTGACGTACCCCGTCCGGGAATGCCTTCATCGAGGAGCAGTCGTGCGCGTGGCTGCCGCTGTACAGGACACCCTTGTGCACGACCAGCGCCTGCGTTGCCCCGAGGCAGTTGTCCCGCCACCGCTCGTTGTAGTCGCTGAGGTTGAACGCCGCGCGACCGTCGAACACGCCACCGCCGGTCCCTTCGGCGGCGATGTAGAAGGAGTCGGAGTCATGAGTGAGGTCCTGGATCGTCGATGTCATCGGGAAGAAGCCACCGGGATAGGCCTTGACCACCGAGCCCACGACCGGGTCGACCACCACCAAAGCGTGGGAGTCGGCACTGTTCACCGTGTCGAAGTCACCACCTACAACCACGTTGCCGTTGTTCGGGTCCAGGTCCAAGGCACGCACCGACTTGTCCGCAACCGGCGCCCACGGCAGCAGCGAGCCACTCCCGGCGACGTCGGCCGCGGCAACCCTGCCCCGGACCTGACCCTGCACCGCGGTGAAGTCGCCACCGAAATAGACCTTCGAGCCCACAGTCTGGATCGCCCGCACCATGGCGTTGACCTGCCGGTCGAACGGCGTGACGGAGCAGGTCGAGATGTCGATCGCGACGAGGTTGTACCTGGTCAGACCGTTCACCCGGTTGAACGACCCACCTGCCCACAACGTCTTGCCGTCCGGCGAGACGTTCAGGCTCCGGATCTGCGGGTTCGTCTCCACAGTCGAGGTGAACTGCACGTCACACGGCAGCGGCGCGCCGGTCGCGGCATCCAGCACCGCGAAGTTCGTCCGCGTGACCGGCGACGCGGTCGACCCGTCGGGGGGGAGCAGGCGACCGAACCTGCCGCCCACGAACACCTTGCCGCCTGACTCCGCCAACGCCCAGGTGTTCCCCTCGGTCTGCCACGTCGACAGACCGTCAGCGGTGAACCCCAACCGCTGATCCAGACTGACCGCGGGGCCGGCCGTCAGCCCCACGAAACCGCCACTCACCAACACTGCCGCCAGCAGCCACCTCAGAGCCCGCATGACTCCCCCGCTCTCAGCCAAAGAAAAGACACCCCATGGGGCGCGTTGCCGTCAGCGTAGGGAGGAGGCGATCTCCCTTCAGACGAACAAGTCCGTCAGCGGTGCTTTTACACCAGACAGGGGACTTGCCGTCTTTCTAAAGACAGAGCAACCAATTCAGCAGTTCAGGGGGCGTAACGGCGCTCAGGCCGCAGCTGGGTCCGGACGTTCCTCGGGCTGTCCCTCCGGGTCCCGAAGAGCCTGCCAGGCAATGACGGCAGAGAGCAGGGCCGCGAAGGCGAAGGCTGCGGCAGCGGCCTCAGCCGTGCGCCAGAGTAGGAGCACGACGATCCCCGCGAGGACGGTCACGACCGACATGACCAGCTTCTGCTGGAACAGCCGCCTCGCCTCACCGCGCACGGTCAGACCGATGACAGCGGGAGTGGTGAGACCGATGAGCAGGTACTCGACCACGGTGTACGGCAGAACCGCGCGCGTTCCCCGCCAGGTCGCTCCCAAGGCGATCTCGCCCCAGGCCGTAGGGACGAGCAGGAGGACCGCGCCCCACATGCCCACGATGACCGTCATGCCGGTCGCGAGCAGTGCGCAGGCGCGAACGATGTCACGACGGCTCATCCGGGCGACGACGGGAGTCACCACGAGGTGCAGGTAGGCGAGCAGGACGTTCACCGGGCCCATCAGCGTGCTGGCTCCTCGGAGAGAGCCGGCGGCGGCCTCTGCGACGAGGTACGCGGCCGCGGTGACGACGACAAGGTTGGAGCCGAACGTCACGGCCGCACCGAAGGCGCGGGACTCGCCGACAAGGAACCGGGTGCGGAGGTCCCCGAGGCCACCTCGAATGTCGGGTCCGATCCACATCGCCAGACTCGCGGTCGCGAGGGCCACCGTCGCGGCTCCCAGCCAGATCGAGATGACCAGCGAGGGCGTCATGTCGCCGGAGTACAGGAACGCCGCGCCGATGATGGCGACCCAGACCAGGTCCGAGAGGAATGCAGCACTCGGACGCCCGGACGCCACCGCGCCGAACCGAAGCGCGTCCTGGATGCAGACCACAGGGGTGGCCACCGCCATGACGGCGAGCAGCGCCGGGTCGCCGCCCGGCACCAGGAACAGGCCGGTGAGTGCAACGATGAGCGCGAGGGGAAGCGCGAGCAGCACGAGCGAGCCCGTGAGCCTGCTCGTCACCGTCCTGGCTTCGTCGGCACTCTGGGCCAGTGAGATGCGCACACCGAAGAACGACCGGCTGACCGCGAGGACCAGGATCAAGACCGTGTACATCAACGAGAAGCGGCCGAACTCGTCCGCCGACACGGATCTGGCGATCAGCACCACGGCCAGGACGTTCCCGACGCTCGAGAGCACCTGGTCGGCAAGACCGATCAGACGCGGCCGCCAGGTCCTGATCACCTGGGTGGCCGTCATCTACGCGTCGCAACGGCGCCGAGGACGGTGCCACCTGTGCTGACGACGAGGTCCCGGGCTGACCGAAGCTCCTCGTGAGACGTGCGGTTCAGGTCGCAGACCAGAAGCACCGCATCGACCAGCGGCAGGATGGCGAGCGCATCCGAGAAGTCCAGGATCGGCGGAGCGCAGACGATGGTGAAGTCGGTCTCCTCCCCAAGCCGGGTGAAGATCTTCTCGGCGAGAGGGCTGGTCAGCGCGTCGATCGGCGGGAACGTCTTCACACCTGGGACAGCCACCAGACCGGCTGGTTGCAGAGGCGCGAGCTGCCCGGACGGCGGCCACGTCCCTGCCGACTCCCACTCAGCGACCCGCGCACGGTCCGCGTCGTCAAGGACCAGCTCCTGAGCCAGAGAAGGCTCGCGCAGGTCCGCCTCGACGATGGCCACGGTGCCGCCGGCTTCCGCCAAGGCACCCGCCAGACCGGTCGCAACGGAGGAGATGGTCGTTCCGGGGCTGGCGGAAACCACCAACAACGTCCGTGCGCGTGCCTGTGAAGGCATGAACCACAGCCTGACCGCGGCCTTTCTGTATGCCTCCTGCGTCTGCGAGTCGGTGCGCCTGCTGAACACGCGTCCGAAGCCGCGTGGCCGCCTCGGGATGGTGGCCAGCACGGGGGCTTCGAGGTCCAGCTGGACCTCGTACGCTGTGCTGACCCGGCCGAGGAGCATGGTCGCCGCCCAGGCGAGCACCATTCCCCCCACCGCACCCAGGAGAGTGCCGATGACCAGCCACACGGGAAGGCCGGGTCCGTCCGGGAACCGTGGGACAGCCGCCGAACGAACGATGTCACCGGGGCTGGTATCGATCGAACGCATCTCCACCAGCTGGTTCTGGGCACTGGCGATACTCGTTTCCAGGAGCGTCCGCTGGACGTTCAGGATGTCTGCCTGCGGACGCTTCGCCTTCCGGATCTGGTCCTCCAGGACCGAGTGCATCTTGTTCAGCTTCTGAACCTCACCGGTCAGCGACTCGGTGGTACGCCGGACCGTGGCCTGCGTGCGTTCAGCCCGGTCCTCGAGGTAGGAGTTCGCAAACTGCGACGCCCGCCGGGCCGATGCCTCTCGGCCGGTGCTGGTGTAGCTGAACCGGAGGATCGCCGTCTCAGGCGGGTTGGTGACGCGAAGCCCCTTCTGAAGCTCCGTCAGAGCATCGGACGCAGCGTTCGGGAGGACCTTCTTCGCCACCGGCTCACTCTCGGCGATCTCGATCTCGGTCTGCATGCTGAGAGAGGTGCTGACGTCCGTGCTCTCGAAGGGTTTGGCGCTGATCGACCTCACCAGCACGTCGGCGTGGGCGGTGTACGTGGTGGGCAACAGCGCCCACACCAGGCAGCCCAACAACGCGCCGAGGGCCGCCGCGCCGGCGACCAGTCGCCATCGGGACGCGAGGGCAGAAACTTGGTGACGGTAGTGCTGGGCGAACTCCGCGCCCTCGCTGCTCTGTCCGCTCACTGGGCGACCCTCCCCCCGTCCGCCCCGGAGCCCTTGCACAACGCTGCAGGGAATTTCATCGTAACCACGCCAGACTTCGCTCGCTGTCGTTTCCGGACCTTCGCTCGGCGTCCCCCTGCGACACCTCACGCGGTCTGACTGACGTACGTCGACGCGACATCAGAAGAGAGACCGCCAGCATCAGGGTCAACGCCGGCATGGCCTGGATGAGGCTGCCCCGGAGCAGGATGATCTGGAAGAAACCGAGCGCCGGCACCAGGACGAACACCACAGAGCCCGTGCCACGAGGTGCGCGCTGGAACATGCGGTCGAGCCATGCCCCAACCGCACCCCAGAGCAGGAACACGAGACCGGTCATCGGCAGACCGGCCCAGATGTAGCTCTCTATCCAGAGCGGAGACGAGAGGTTCGTGAACTTGTAGCCGAGGAACTCCCCGATGAGCATCCCGGTGTCGGGCGGCTTGCCCGGCCACATCGCTCGTGGCACCCAGAACAGCGGTGAGCCAAGGGCGAGTCGGGGCTGAAAGCCGGTCGCGTCGACCATGATCAGCCCACCTTGGATCTGTTGGTAGGCGTCGTAGTCAGGGTTGTTGACGAACTGACCGGAGAGCACCAGAGGAGCGTGATGCGGCTGGTCGGTGCGGAAGTAGTCGGTGATGGGGAAGAGCGTGAGGGCGCCAAGGACGATCGCCACGACGCAGATCCGTAACCGGTAGATCGTCTTCAGGAAGGGCGCGGTGAAGACCAAGGTGAGGAACACCGTGCCGAACCAGTAGCGCGGCTGACTGACCGGGTTGTTGACCACGACGTTCAGAAGGAGGATCGGGACGAGCATCAAGCCCCAGCCCATCCGCTGCAGCGGCGTCCCCTTGGCCCGGTTGACGTAGAGGAAGCCCAGCAGTGCCGCGAACGCCGGCACACAGAGCCCCCAGTTCACCAGCGCCCTGCCGGCGTTGCCCCCTCCTCCGGCGAGTGAGGCTGCCGCGGCGCGGGCCGCTTCCCGGCTGGTGAAGAACGACCCGACGCCGCCGAGCCGAGGGATGAGGACCGCAGCGAGGGCGAAGCTGAGAGCACCTCCCACCAGCACCCTCCCGAGCACGAACTCGCGCTCGAGGAGGGTTGTCTCGAAGCCTCGTCCCAGGGCACGAGGCAACAGCGACACGAGCGCGGCGCCGGCGGAGTAGCCGATCAGCCCGACCTCGATCAGCAGGGAGGCTTTGAAGGAGGTCGCCTCGTCAACACGCAGGCCCCACGGATACGTGTCCTCCGACAGCATCGCGACGGGCGCCATCGCCAGCCACACATACGTGAACAGCCAGAATCCGAACTGCGCGATCTGCGGGCGCGGCGCCGTCATCGTCAGGGCGAGACATACCCCCGCGTGCACGACGACGACCAGCTGGACCACCAGCGCGGAGTCGGGCCTGAAGATTGCGCTGCCCACGAACTGGAGTGGCAGGACGACCACGAGCCCGACCGTCAGCAAGAGGAAGGTCAGAAATGGTCTCGGCGCGGGCTCCATACTCACCTACCGCTCCTTCCACGCCCCCGGGTGAGCACCCATCGCGAGTCTAGGGAGGTCATGGCGCTCTCGCCTGCCGAAGGCTGCTGCTGAAGTGGTACTGCAGGTCCTGTACCTCCGGGTTGCGCTGCACCGTGTACGGCGACTCCACGCGCGCCACCGTCTTCTCTCCCCGGGTCACCTCCGCCGAGATCTGTCCGACGTCCAGGGGGACACGTGCGGTGTGCAGCCCGGCCGGGGCCCGCATCTGATGGACCCGCCGACCGACGTGTACCTGGACCGTTGCGGGCTCGGTCAGGAAGGTGACCACCTCCACGTCGTCGCGAGGCTCGCCGGTTCCCTCGCGGAGCGACATCGTCTCCGTCTGCGGACCTGTTGGCTCGGCCGCGACGAACTGGGTCCGATGGATGAGGTACACCGCGTCCCTCGTTATCCGAGGCCACTTCCCGGTCTTGAGACGCACGATGTAGTAGGCGGACAGGTCCAAGGGCACCCATCCGTGCTGCACAGAGGGTGCGAACGCGGTGCTCTCCGAGTAGTCGTTCCAGGTGACCATCTGCACCCAGTCGGTGTTCTGGTCGATGGCTGTCTTCCACGTAGCCATCAGGGTCTCCGCGTTGGACGCCTCGGAGTAGATCGCCTGAGACGGTCGGACATCCTGCACCGCCACCGAGTTCATCCAGAGCTTTCCGTAGGTGTGCCCGGTCGGAGGAGGGGGTTCCGGCCCATAGGCCCGCGGGTTCCGCGAGGCCCACCGCGAGATCCCGTAGCTGATCTCGTCGAACTCCGGATCGCGCAGCTGCCAGTTCAGGAAAGCCGGGACGAACGCCACATCGATGCCGTGCCTCTGCCGCATCAGGGCGAGCCAGTCACGCCACCAAGCAACGGACTTGGCTTCGCTCTTGAACGGCGAGACGACGAGCCGGTTGTCCCTGAGTCGCATCGCCGACCCGAACTTCGCCAGCTGGGCAACCCCGGTCGCCAGCTCGTCCTCGGACTTGTCGTCCAGGGTCGTCATGTCCGGCATGAGAAGGATCTTGAAGTCGCCGTCGACCTGGTGCGCGGCTCTCATGAGCTTCTCGACCCGTTCACGGTGGTACCCGTCGAGCGAGAGCAGGTCGACGGTGAACCCGTCCAGTCCTGCCGATCTCGCCTGACGGACCTCACGGCGGAAGTTGGCCAGCTCCCAGTCGCCGGATCCGGGTGGGACAGGAATCGGTCTGTCTCTGAGCAGGCCGCCGTAGGCAGCGTGCTTTCCGTCCTCCCCACCGACCGTCAGATAGTTGCGGGCGTAGTAGTCGACCGACGGGGGCCTGTTGTCGATCGAGAGGGGGAACCCGGTGAAGTAGTGAGCCAGGACCAGCCGACGAGAGCCCTCCATGACCTGCTGAGCGGGGAGGTCGAACGGCAGCCGGGCAGACTCGTGGGCCGGTGCCGACCTCTCGCTGCAGCCGGCGCCGACGAGGACCAGCATCGCGCAAGCCAGGCCCGTGATCCATCTCCGCATGGCGAGGTGGTTCACCGTCTCTGGGTCACCCCCGTCTCACGGAAGGCGCTCACGATTCCCGGATGGATCACCGGATCCCATGAGGCCCCCTCGCGGTGCTGTCGCCAGGAGCGCAGCCACATTCCGACGAGGTAGGCCGTGACCAGAGCGCGGAAGGCCGGTGGGGAGACCCCTAGCCGGCCCAGCGGCTCACGACACTGCCGGAGCACCTGCGCGACAGTCTCGGTGGCCGAGAGCTGTCGAGCAGCTGCTCCCAGCTGGAAGACGTAGTTGATGACGTCGAAGCCGATGGGGACCTCGGTGTCCGCGTGTTCCCAGTCCCAGGCCCACATCTGCCTGCGTTCGGTCCCGATGTTCCAGGAGGACCAGTCGCCGTGGCTGCCGGCGACGAGGACCTCCTCGTCGGGGGCCAGCAGGCGACCCTCCTCGAGCCGATACTTCAACTGGCCTGCGGCACCGGTGAAGCCAGGTTCGTCGACCCGGTCGAGGGCAGAGCTGTAGCGCCCCCACAGCGGCAGATCTCGCAGCCGCACCCGGGCAGGAGGCACCATGGCACTCGCGACGGCCGTGGAGACAGCGAGATCTGGCAGTCGCTCGTCGGGCCACTTCTTGGCCGATCGTGGGATCGGCTCGCTCATCGCCAGCTCGAGGTCGTTCCACCGGGTGGAGAGGAGGACCCGGGGTCTCCGGGGAAGGAGCGGGTCGGTCTTCGGTGCGAGCGCCGCGAGCGTCTGCGCCTCGTTCCGCACCATGTGCCTGGTCGCCTGGTTCCAGCCGATCTTCATGAACCCCACGGCAGAGCCACGCTCGTCGAACACTTCCAGGGTGGGCTTGCGGTTCGGGTTCGGTTCCCCCACAAGGAGGTTCGCCCGCACCGGGAACCCGAGCTCCGACGCCACCGCGTCGAGCAGCAGCGGGCTGGTGCCGGCCCGACGAGCCGACGGAAGTATCCCGACGCTCAGGACCGGCGGTTGTCGCACCAGCACCCCCGGCGTACACACCGATGCCGCTGCGGCGACCTTGACGAGCTGTCTCCCGCGGGACTGCAGGCGCAGGTGCGTGCTCAGACTCCGAACGCCCTGCCTCTTCGACGCCACCGCGAACAGAAGAAGCGGCGAGTCCTCGGACGGGAACACGTAGTACTGCTCTGCCAGCTCATAGCCGTCGGGCAGGGCTTGGTCGAGCGCGGTGACGACCGTTCCTCCCAGGTCCGGCCACAAGACGCGGGTCACCCAGTCGAGGTCCTCCCGGGAGACTCGTCCCGCCAGCCGTGACGGCACTCTCCAGCCAGGGGCGTAGCTAGTCACCACGGAGGTTCCAGTCGAAGCTGCGCCCTAGTCGGGCCTCGAGAGCAGCCACCGAGTCCTGGTAGTAGTCGGCGAGCCAGTGCCGGTCGCTGCTCGGCATCGGCGCCGCCGGGAGGTTGTTCCGATGCTCGGGGTTCTGCAGCTCGTACGGCGGGAGGCCCAGGAACTCGAACACCCCGGCCAAGAGCTTGTTCGGTGACTCGTAGAGGTCCTCGCTCCGGACGACCAACAGGCGGTCAGGACCGAAGTCCGCCAGCCACGGCTCGAGCTGCTCGAGGTAACGACCTCGTGCGAGGTAGCTGCAGAAGTCATGCCGCGTGCTGTAGTACGCCGGTACCTCCCTGATCTTGTCCTCTTCTCCGCTGAGGCGGTCGCTCTCGGCCTGCAGTGCCTCACGGAAGCCCAGGTCCTCGGTGCCCGCGCGCCGCCGCTCGTTGTAGTGGGAGTAGGCGCGCTCCACCGGGTTCCTCAGCAGCACGATCAGCTTCATGTCCGGCCTGGTCTGCTTGATCCGATCGCGGGCCAGTGGATGGAACATGTAGTACGGGCTGGCCTCACCGGCCAGGACGGGTCCGCCGGTTCTCTCGGCTACGGCGTCCCGTGCTCGCTGGTGCGGGAAGTGGGAGCGGTACCAGCTCTCCCCCAGGTGCCAGTTCATGTCGAAGTAGTGGGGGCTCTTGACGTTCTCCACCTCGGGGAACATGGGCAGCACGTTCGGATGACGCGCGACGTGGTCCCACATCGACGTGGTGCCGCCCCGCTTCGTGCCGATGATCAGGTAGTCCGGCAGCGGGCGCCGTACGCTCGTCCACGTCCCGTACGTGCGGAAGCCCTGCCGAGCGAGCGTCTTCGCCGGCTCTGGCACCACGGTCTTCAGCCGTGTCGTGACTGTCACTGCGCGCTCCCCCTTGCACCTGGCGCGTCCGCCTCGGCGTAGATCTCCGTCAGCTGGCGCGCAACCGCGGACGCGGAGAAGCTGCGCATGACGGTTTCGCGTCCCATCTCGGCGACCTTGGTCCGAAGGTCCTCGTCCTCCAGGAGCTCGATGACGGCCTTGGCCACCGACTCGCTGTCACGGGTCGTCACCACTGCGGCACCGGACGCCAAGAGCTCCCGGGAGATGTCACACAGGTCGGTGCACACCGAGGCTGTGCCGGCCGCCATGGCTTCGAGAAGGGCCATCGGGAAGACCTCGTTCGTGCTCGGAAGCACGAAGACCGTCGCTTGCTGCATCACACGGATCGCATCCTCGTGAGCCAGAGGGCCGCCGTAGCTGACAGTGCCCCCCAGGTCGAGCTCGTCGATGAGAGCGATGGCCTGATCGAGAACCCCTCCGTCAGGTCCGTGGAGCACGAACTGCGCGTCCGGCACGGTCTCTCTCACTATCGTCGCGGCCCTGACGAAGATGTCCGGCCCTTTCTCCCAGTGCATGCGGCTGAGGAACAGGACGGTCGGCGGTCCGGCGACCTCGTCCTCGCTCGGCGGCCGCCCTTCGGGCACCTCCACCCCGTTGGGGAGCGTGGTGAGCGGAGGCGTCTCGTCGCCGAGGGCGGCCCGCAGCATCCGCTCTTCGGCGGGAGTCAGGACCAGACACCTCCGGGCACGGCGGAGCAGGCGCAGGAAGACGCTGTCGAACACGCGCGCCACCGCGAAGGTCCGCCGGTCGACCATGCCGTGCGTCTGCGCGACGAATGGCCGACGCCTGGCCACTGCCACTGCCAGGGCCGCGAGCGACGCCAGGTCCCTGCCGGCGTGGATGTGCATCACGCGAGCGGATCCTGCCGCGCGGTAGACGTCGCGTAGGAAACCGAGGTTGAACAGGCCCAGCATCCCGAACCCGGGAATGAACGTCTGCGCACGTCGTGCCGTCAACGGCACGCCTTCCAGCGTCGAAGGTGGCTCCGCCGTCCCGACCCAGAGCGCGAGCAGCCGCACGCTGTGTCCTTGGCGTTGCAGCTCACGAAGCTGGGAGACCGCCACGCTCGAAGGGCCACCGAAGGCTCCGGTGTCGCTGACCAGGTTGACCACTTGGACGATCTCCCTCATAGCGCCTCAGCCCCGTCGGCGGTGCTGCCCGACAGGTACCAGCGCACGGTCTCGGCGATCCCGGCGTCCAGGGGCGTCGCCGCCTCGAATCCGAGCACCTCGCGTGCGCGGCGTACGTCGAGGTAGCGGCGCGGTTGTCCTTCGGGCTTGGTGGTGTCCCACTCGACCGAGCCCCGGTAACCGACCGCGGCCTGGATGAGGTCGGCAACGTCCTTGATCGAGGTCTCGACACCTGTCCCGACGTTCATCGGCCAGGGCTCGACGTCGCGTTCACAGGCGAGCGCCACTGCCTCCGCAGCGTCGGCGACATGGAGGAACTCACGCGTTGCGAGACCTGACCCCCAGTTGGTGATCGCATCTGCCCCCGACTGCTGGGCCGCCACATAGCGACGGATCAGGGCAGGGATCACGTGGCTCGTGGACTCGTCGAAGTTGTCCCGCGGACCGTAGAGGTTCGCGAGGACGAGCACGGCGCTGTCGAGGCCGTACTGCCTCCAGTAGTTCGCGCACGCCTCGTGCAACAGTCGTTTCGCCATGCCGTAAGGACCCGTGGCGCCGACCGGCGGCCCGGCCCACACGTCGTCCTCGCGCAGGGGCAGGGGTGCACTCTCTGCATAGGCACACGTCGTCGAGATCAGGACGAACCGATCGATGCCGGCGAGCCGCCCCTCCTCGAGGAGGAGCAGCCCCATGAGGGCGTTCGCGTACAAGAAGCGCCCAGGGTTCGCGACGTTGGCACCGATCCCACCGACGGCGGCAGCAGCATGGACAACAACGGACGGCCGTAGGTCGGAGTAGAGCCTTCGTACGTCGGACTGCTCGGTCAGGTCGTAGTCGGCTGCACCGAGCGCAAGAACCTTGGCCCCTCGCTCGGCGAGCGACCTGCACACGCGGTTGCCGAGGAAGCCACGCCCCCCGGTCACGACGACCGAACGGCCCTCCAGGTCCAGCTCAGGCATGGCTGTCGACCCCCGTGGACAGAACAGAGTCGGCGTACCAACGGACGGTTCGCTCCAACCCCTCCTCGAGACTGACGCTGGGGTGGTATCCCAGGCCTTCCAGCTTCGTGATGTCCGGACACCGACGAGGGGTGCCTCCGGCGTGCAAGGGACCGGGGACGATGTTCACGTCGACGCCCAGCACCTTGCCGATCATGCGGGCGAGGTCGGCGATGTCGGTCTCCCGCTGTGTGCCGAGGTGGTAGATCTCCCCGGAACCTCCCCGCACACCGGCGATGACCGCACCTTGGGCGGCATCGGAGACGTAGCAGAACGCCCTGGTCTCCGAGCCGTCCCCCTGGATCGGAAGGTCCACGGTCGAGTGCCGCAGGCCGTCGGTCAGCTCGACCAGCCGCCGGGTGATCTCGGGGATCACGTGCTCGTTGCCCATGTCGGGTCCGTAGACGTTGTGCGGCCGGAAGATGACCGTCTCGAGGCCCCGAGGCCGGGCGAGATGCTGGGTGAGGAGCTCGCAGGCGATCTTGCCCCCGCCGTAGCTGAAACGAGGGTTGCGGACGTCGGGGACCTTGAGCATCTCCGTCTCGGTCGTAGGCACATGGGACGGCTCGTTGTAGGTCTCACTCGTGGAGGCCAGCACGTAGCGGCGCACTCCGTGGGCGAGCGCTGCGTCGATGGTGTTCAAGGTCCCCTTGATGCCCACCTCGAGAACGTCGTCGGGCCGCTCGTAGAAGAAGCGGGTGCCGTTGATGTACGCCAGGTGCCAGACGACGTCGCACCCGCGGGTGGCCCTGCCGACCGCGTCCGCATCGCGAATGTCACCGACGACCAGTTCGACCTCGTCGGCGACCGGGGCGAGGCGGCGGGCATGTCCCCGAGAGTTGTCGTCGAACGCCACGACCTCATGGCCGCCACGGACGAGCTCGGCACACAGCGCGGCGCCGAGGAAGCCACTGCCTCCCGTCACCAGCATCCTCATGACAGGCCGTCCTTCATGGTCAGGGCCTTTGCCTGGTAGAAGATCAGGTCCACACCGCCGACATTCCAGATATCCGCCACCCAGGCATTGGGGCGGCGATGCCCGAGCTCCACGAGGGCCTCTCGATATCCCTCGTGGTCGGTGGCGACGAAGACGATGTCGACGTTCTCGAGCGCCTGGTCTATCGGCCAGTTCTTCGGGGTCTGCGCCGAGGGCTCGGGGATGGGGTCGGGCAGATGGCTGTCGCTGACCCTGATCTCCATCGGAAGCTGTCGATGCACGTAGCGCCACAGCTTCGGCGCCAGGCTGTCACGGATGTCGTCGGTGCCGGCCTTGAAGGAGAAGCCGAGGATGGCAACGATCGCGTCGTGCAGCTCGGTGCGCTTGAGGAGATGGTCGACGAGGAAGGCCGGCATGTACTCGTTGACCTTCCACGCCGACAGGAGCATGTCCGGGTAGGGACTCCATTCGTTGATCATCCCGAAGTCCTTGCGCAGGCAGGTGCCGGCCGTGAACCCGGGAGCGGCCAGGAACGACCGGGGGTACTTGTAGTTCGCCAGCCGACGCGTCTCGTAGATGTTGGCGCCGAAGTCGTCGGCGATCATGGCGAACTGGTTTGCGAGCGCGAAGTGCACGTAACGAAGGATGTTGTTGAAGAGCTTCACAAGCTCGGCGGTCGCGTAGTCGGTACGCAGGACCTCCGCGGTGAGACGGCTGAACAGGTCGTCGGCCCGGCGGAGACTCTCCGCGTCCTCCGCGCCGACGATCTGCGGCAGGGTGTGGAGCTCTTCATGGGCCTTGCCCTCGGCGATCCGCTCCGGGCAGAAGGCGAGAAACACGTCTCGGCCGACCCGCAGGGAGGTGTTGCGCTCGATCCACTTGTGAACGAAGCGGGTGGTTCCCGGGGCGACTGTGCTTCGCAGGCACACCAGCTGGTTCGGCCGCAGGTGCGGGGCGATCTCTCCGAGTACCCGTTGGATCTGCGAGAGATCGGTCTCGATGTGGTTGTGCAAGGGGGTACCGACGGTGATGATGACCGCCTTCGACAACGAGACGGCGGACGGGTCGCCGGTGATGCGCAGCTCACGACGCTCCACGAGGGCGTCGTAGCCGGGCTCGTCGAAAGGCATGCGGCCTGAGTTGACCTCGTCGCGCAGCCGAGGGTCCAGGTCGACGCCCGTCACCTTGCTGCCCGCTTCGAGGAACGAGAGCGCCAGAGGCAGGCCGACCCGGCCGGTGCCGACGACACAGACGTCGTAGGCACCGACCAGCCCGATGTCGGTATCGGGGTCGGCCATGTCCTGGTAGTGCGGGCGCCGGGTCTCTGTCATCGGTCGGACCTGTCTCTCGTTCGTATGGGTTTCAGTTGCCTCGGTGGGCGAGCAGCTCGGTGACCAGCGACTCGTACCGGGCGAGTCCGGTGGCCGCGGACCAGTTGAGGGCGGAGTACCTCGCACCGGCTTCGCCCAGCGCCGAGCATCTCGACGGCGAGCGCGCCAGCTGTCGTGCGGTGGCCAGGAGGGCCTCCGGCTGCCCCGGTTCGACCACGACGGCTGCTCCGCTTTGACGGAGCTGGGCTGCGGTCCACCCCCCGCCGGGCACGGCGGCCAACACGGGACGACCGGCAGCCAGGTACGACGTCAGCTTGCTCGGGAGCGACATCTCGACCATGCCGGGGCGCTCGTTGACGAGCAGCACATCCGCTGCCGCCAGCACATGGGGGTAGGTGTCCTCGTCCACCGGGGGCTCGAAACGGATCCGCCGTAGTCCGGCCGCTCGCCGTTGCAGTGCAGCACGTTGGCTTCCGTCGCCCACGAGGACGAACAGGGGACCTGTCTCGTCGTCTTCAGACGCCGCCGCCGCGTCGACCACGTTGTCCAGGCCCTGCTTCAAGCCCATGTTCCCCGTATGGACGACGATGAACTCCTCGAGCGGCCAGCCGAGCAAGCGACGGGCCTGCTCGCGACCCAGCGTGCTCGGCTCGATGTGCGTCCAGTTGGGGAGCAGCCGTGTGCGGCTCTCCGGCACCCCTCGCCGCACCACAGCGTCCCGGAAGCCTTCGCCGATCACGCCGACCAGCGACGCAGCGCGCATGCTCGCGGCCTCGATGCTGTTGACAGCCCTGGCCACGCTCCTGCCTCCGGAGATGCCTGAGTGAGTGGCGGCCGCGCCCATGAGGTCCTGCACCACCATCGCCCAGGGAGCGTGAGCGCGCGCCGCGACCATCCGACCGAGGGGCGCCGCAGCGAGCGCCGGGCTCACCGCCAGCACAGCATCGACACGCTGGCGCAGTACGTGGGGGGCGGCCATCGCGAACCAGGACGCCTCGAAGGCCGCACGCTTCACGGCGCTCTGCGAACCGGGGACATAGTGCGCCGCGCGGATCACCTGGACGCCGTGCCGTCGTTCTGTCCGCCACAGGAACGCCGACGAGGTCTGCCGCTTCCACTGTGGGTAGTGCGGAACGCCCGTGACGACACGCACGTCGCCGCCGAGGCGCGCCAGCCCTGTGGCAACTTCGGTGGTGTACGGCGAGATGCCAGTGGTCTCAGGTGCGTAGTTGATGCCCAAGATCAGGATGCGTGCGCCGGCCAATGCAGACACTCTTCCCCCTCGCGTCGACCGCGCCCACCCCGCTCACCCCCGGGCGCCTCATCACCATAAGAAGTTCGGACAGGTGATGTCTCAGCAAGCCGGCAGGCCTGGTTTCCCCGCACTACCTACGTTGTGGAATGTCGAGAATGTCTAAGCCAGAGGGGGTAGGGACTTCCTCCTTGCGAGGGAGGGTCAGTCGTCGACCCATCCGGCGCCGGAGGGCTCCGGGCTGAGCTCGCCCCCGCTCAGCTCCGCGAGCAGCCGCGGCAGGTGAGCGGCGTCCTCGGCGGGTACGGCCAGCCGCAGCCGCACCTGTGCTCCGTGGTCGACGCCGAGCACCGCGACGCCGCGTGCCCGAAGCCCGTGCTCCAGCCTCCCGGCCTCCGCGTGGGCAACCTCGACGTCGTACAGGTGCATCAGCCTCCGCCGGCGCACACCCGCCTCGTCGAGTCCCGCGCGTACGGCGTCGGAGTAGGCCCGTACCAGGCCCCCTGCGCCGAGCAGCACGCCGCCGAAGTACCGCGTCACGACCGCCACCACATCGCTGACCTCGCGACCTCGGAGGACCTCGAGCATCGGGGCGCCCGCCGTACCCGAGGGCTCGCCGTCGTCGTTGGAGCGCTGCACCTCGGCCGACGGGCCGAGCACGAAGGCCGAGCAGTGATGGCGTGCGTCCCAGTAGGTCCTGCGCTCCTCCTCGACCACCGCACGAGCCTGCTCCTCGGTGGCGACCGGCACGATGCGGCACAGGAAGCGGGACCGCTTCACCTCGGTCTCCACCAGGGCCGGACGGGCGACGGTGAGGTACGACGTCGGGCCGCTCACCACAGCCGTCCCAGGACGTCGGAGCCGATCTTGACGATGAACGCCCCGACGACGACCACGAACACGATGCGCACGAAGGCACCGCCCTTCGCGACCGCGGTGCGCGCGCCGAGGTATCCGCCGACCAGGTTGCAGGCGCCCATCGCGAGGCCGACCTTCCAGAGGACGGCGCCCTGCGGCACGAACACGCAGAGGGCGGCGAGGTTCGTGGCCCAGTTGGCGATCCGGGCCTTCGCCGAGGCCTCGAGGAAGGCGTAGCCGAGAAGGCCGACGAGTGTGAAGACGAAGAACGACCCGGTCCCCGGGCCGAGCGCACCGTCGTAGAAGCCGATCACCGCCCCCGCCAGCATCGCCACGATCGTGTGCCGGTGCCCGGAGAAACGCAGTGCCGTGACCCCGCCGATCGAGGGTTTGAACAGCACGTACCCCCCGACCAGGATCAGCACCACGAGCACGATCGGGTCGAAGGCCTCCTTGGGGATGTGCGATGCGACGACGGCGCCGCAGAGGGAGCCGGCGAAGGCCAGGGCCATGAGCGGGATGAACGTGCGCGGGTCAGGGCCCACCCGACGGTAGTAGGTCACCGAGCTGACCGTCGTACCGCACACCGAGGCGAGCTTGTTGGTCGCGAGGATGTGCACCGGCGCAGCGCCCGGGAGCCCGAGGACGAGCGCGGGCAGCTGGACCAGGCCGCCACCGCCGACGACCGCGTCGACCCATCCGGCGAGGAGTCCGGCGAGCGCGAGCAGCACGAGGGTCCACACCGACGGGTCGTTCACGCAGGAACCCTAACCGGGTCAGTGGAGCAGCAGCTCCTCGCGGCGCTTGTCGAGTCCGGCCGTGTCGCGAGCGATGTCGCGGCCCTTCTGCTCCAGCGCCGCCAGGGCCAGCTCGACCTGCCGCAACGCCTGAGCCACCCGGCGGGCGGCGTCCTCGATCCGCGAACGCACGGCCATGTCGCTGAAGATGTTGTCGAACCAGACGTCGAAGGTGCGCATCATCGAGTCGACCTGGACGCCCTGCACCTGGGGCAGGTTCACGTCCGCGAGCTCACGCGAGAAGGCCGACAGCGCGAGGTCCGCCCGGCGAAGCGTCTCGGTGGCGCGGTCGACCTTGTCGTACTTCATCATGTCGGTGAGCAGGCCGCCGCCACCGAAGGCGTCCCAGGTCGACCACGACCCGGCGCTCCCGAGCAACGACGCCGCCTGGGACAGGAGGTCGTGGGCGGCTCGGCCCGCTGCATGCGCCTCCCGCGCCTCACGGTCGAGCGCCGCGAGCTCACCCTTCCGCTCGGCCAGCTCGGCGAGGGCGACCGCGGACTCCGACCCGTTCGCGGTGACCCAGGCCTCCTTGTCCGCCATCGCGCGCCGGTAGCGCTCCTCGACGTCACCGAGCTCGCGCATCCGGCTCTCGATCGCCGCACGGTCGCGCTGCATGGCGTCCCGTCGGGCCTCGGCCTCCGCGACCGCGTACCGGGCTGCCTCGCGCTCGGCGGTCTCGCGCTCCACGTCGGTCGCGTGCGAGCCCTTCAGGTGCGCCCAGATCTTGGCGGCCGAGAACGACTCGAGCCTCTCGACGTCTGCTGTCTCGTCCTCGAGGATCAGGCGCGCGTCCGCGACGTGCTTCTCGAGATCCGCCAGGTGCGGCGCCGACCCATCGAGACGGCGGGTGAGCTGGGCGAGCTCCTCGCGTGCGGCAACGGCCTGCTCGAGCTCGGACTGGATCTGCTGCGCATCGGTCACCTGCTCACCTTAGGAGTCGCGGATGCGAGCATGGGCGCATGCGCATCGTGTCGCTCCTGCCGTCGACCACCGAGATCCTCTTCGACCTCGGCGCCGGTGACGACGTCGTGGGGGTCACCTTCGAGTGCGACCACCCGGCCGAGGCCCGCAGCCGCACGATCGTGTCGACGAGCGCGATGCCCGAGGGCCTCAGGCCGAGCGAGATCGACGCGTTCGTCGCGAAGGCGATGCAGGCAGGAGAGGACCTCTACCACCTCGACGAGGGCGCACTCTCCGGGCTCGACGCGGACCTCGTCGTGACCCAGGACCTCTGCGCCGTCTGCGCGGTCGACGTTTCGGTGGTCGACGACGCCCTCGCCCACCTGGGATGCACTGCGGAGGTCCTGACGATCGACCCCCACACGCTCGAGGAGGTGCTCGAGTCAGTCGTGACGCTGGGCAAGGCCACCTCTCGCGAGGCACAGGCGGACGCTCTGGTCACCTCCCTGCGTGCTCGCCTCGACCACGTCGTACGACGGACAACCGCTCGTCCCGAGCCGCGGACCCTCGTGCTCGAGTGGACGGACCCGCCGTTCGCCCCGGGCCACTGGGTGCCGGAGATGGTGACGCTGGCCGGTGGGGAATGCGTCCTGGGCACTGCTGGTGAGAAGTCGTTCCGCGTGGACTGGTCACAGGTGCTCGAGTCCACCCCCGAGGTCGTGGTGTGTGCTCCGTGCGGCTACGGCCTGGAGCAGTCCGCGGCACTGGCCGAGCAGGTCGTGGCCGCGGGTGTGCTCCCGGAAGACGTCCCGGTCTGGGCGGTCGACGCGAACGCCTCCTTCGCCCGCCCGGGCCCGAGGCTCGTCGACGGCGTCGAGGCCCTGGCGACGATCCTGCACCCCGACCTGTTCGGCACACCCTCGGCCGTCATGGCCCGTCGGGTCCGCTGAGAAGGCACGAAGGGCCCCGCCTGGCGGCGGGGCCCTTCGTCGATCAGGTCACCTCGAGATCGAGGTGGTCAGTGACCAGTCAGCTCAGTTCACGTCCGCGCAGGTCACCCAGGCACGAACGATCTGGTCAGCCGTGCCGTTGTTGTAACCCTTGATGACCCACTCAGTCGGACGGAAGTTGCCCGCCTCGTCCACGGGCACGTACTCACCCTCGAAGTAGGGAGCCGAGACGGTGACCTGGATGTTCTTGTTGTCACCGCCGAGGTCCTTGTCGCCACCCCACGTCGAGAAGCCGCCGCCGAGCGCGTACTGACCGGCCGGGCACTCACCGCGAGCGGTCTGAAGGGTCGCGCCTTCGTCCACCCACCATAAGTGACTACTCGGCCCACCCATTCGTACGAGCGCCGGGAGCTGTGGCCGGCGGGCCGCGCTCAGCCGCGGGCGATGTAGGAGAGCAGGTCCTGTCGCGTGACGACGCCGACCGGCTTCCCGTCCTCCTGGACCAGCAGGGCGTCAGCCCCTTCGAGGGCGGCGACCGCGTCCGCCACCGGCTCGTTCGAGCCGATCGAGGGCAGCGGCTCGCTCATGTGGTGCTCGACCAGGTCGGACATCTTCGCGTGGCCGGCGTAGAGGGCGTCGAGGAGGAGCCGCTCGGACACCGACCCGGCGACCTCGGCCGCCATGATCGGCGGCTCGGCCCGGACCACCGGCATCTGCGAGACGCCGTACTCCTGGAGGATGCTCACCGCCTCGGCGATGGTCTCGTTCGGGTGGGTGTGGACGAGGTCGGGCAGCGAACCGCTCTTGCCGCGCAGCACCTCGCCGACGGTCTGGTCGCCGGACGCCGGCAGGAAGCCGTACATCGCGAGCCAGTCGTCGTTGAAGACCTTGGTCAGGTAGCCACGGCCCGAGTCGGGGAGCAGCACCACGATCACGGCGTCCTCGCCGCCCGGCTGGTCGGCGAGCTCGTGCGCGAGCTGGATCGCGGCGAACGCGGCCATACCGGAGGAGCCGCCGACGAGCAGTGACTCCTCGCGCGCCAGGCGCCGGGTCATCGAGAACGAGTCGCCGTCGGAGACCTCGATGACGCGGTCGACGATCGACGGGTCGTACGTCGTCGGCCAGAAGTCCTCACCGACGCCCTCGACGAGGTAGGGGCGGCCTGTGCCGCCGGAGTACACGGAGCCCTGCGGGTCGGCGCCGACGACCTGGACCTTGCCGTCGCTCTTCTCCTTGAGGAAGCGACCGACGCCGCTGATCGTTCCGCCGGTGCCCATGCCGGTCACGAAGTGCGTGATCTTCCCGTCGGTCTGCTCCCAGATCTCGGGGCCGGTCGTCTCGTAGTGAGAGCGCGGGTTGTTCGGGTTGGAGTACTGGTCGGGCTTCCAGGCGCCGTCGATCTCGCGGACCAGCCTGTCGGAGACGTTGTAGTAGGAGTCCGGGTGCTCCGGGGCCACCGCCGTAGGGCACACGACCACCTCGGCGCCGTAGGCCTTGAGGACGTTGCGCTTGTCCTCGCTGACCTTGTCGGGACAGACGAAGACGCACTTGTACCCCTTGGCCTGCGCGACCATCGCCAGCCCGACGCCGGTGTTGCCGGAGGTCGGCTCGACGATCGTCCCGCCCGGCTTGAGCGAGCCGTCGGCCTCGGCGGCCTCCACCATGCGCAGCGCGATGCGGTCCTTCACGGAGCCACCGGGGTTGAGGTACTCCACCTTCGCGAGGACGAGTGGCCCCTTGCCTGCGAGGTCGTCGACGACCTTGTTGAGGCGGAGCAGCGGGGTGTTCCCCACGAGGTCGAGTAGCGAGTTCACGTAGTGCACGCGGTCAGTCTAGGACCGGTCACTAGCATGGGGTCTGTGGGGAAGGCCGCCGCTGCTCGCAAGCTCGCTGCCGCTGCTGCGTACGGCGGCGGTGGCGTCTCCGTTCTGGGCGCGTCCCTGGTCGGCGTACTCACGGCCGAGGCGAGGCTTGCCCGTCGCACTATCGGTGAGCCGTCGGATGACCCCACCCCGGACGCGTCCGGCTGGTACGGGAAGGGCCGCCCCGGGCCCGCGCTCAAGATGGCGTTGCTCGGCGACTCCAGCGCGGTCGGGTACGGCGTCGACCAGGTCGAGCAGACACCGGGAGCCCATCTCGCATCCGGGCTGGCCGAGGCGGCCGACCGCCGGGTGTACCTGCGTTCGCTGGCCGTGGTCGGCGCCCGGAGTCGTGACCTGGCCAGGCAGATCGACCTCGCACTCCCGATGGAGCCGCACGTCGCGGTGATCCTCGTCGGAGCGAACGACGTGACCCACCGCGTGCTTCCTTCCGAGTCGGTGCGCCTGCTCGAGCAGGGCGTCCGCCGGCTCCTCGACGAAGGCGTCCAGGTCGTCGTCGGCACCTGCCCCGACCTCGGCACGGTCGAGCCGATCGCGCCGCCGCTGCGCCAGGTCGCGCGGGCGTGGAGCCGGCGGCTCGCCGCTGGACAGATGATCGCCGTGGTCGAGGCAGGCGGACGCACCGTGTCGCTCGGTTCCATCCTGGGGCCGGAGTTCAGCGCCTCGCCGAAGCTGCTGTTCGGGCCCGACCAGTTCCATCCTTCCGTGGCGGGCTACTCCAGCATGGCCTCGGTGCTGCTGCCGTCCGTGCTGGCGGCGGTCGGCGTGATCCCGGCCGAGGACCTCGAGCCGGAGGCGTTCCGCGGCGAGGGTGTCCTGCCGATCTCGTACGCCGCCGTGCAGGCCGCGAAGACCCCCGGCACCGAGATCGACGGCACCGAGGTCGGCGGCTCGAAGCGCGGAGCACGGGGCCGCTGGGTGCTCCTGCGGCATCGCCGCCGTCGCCCCCAGGGGGCTCCCGAGACCCCGCAGAGCGACGGCGAGACGCCGGGCTCGGCGGGCGACACCGCCTCGGTCACGAGCTGACTCTGCTGTGCCGTGGGCCGCGGCAGCTCGCCGCGGTCGCCGGTGACATGCGGAAGGGCCCCCGGTCACCCGGGGGCCCTTCCGGTGGTTCCTACGGCAGATCAGTCGTTGCCGCGGAGGATCGCGAGGATCCGCAGCAGCTCGATGTAGATCCAGATGATCGTCACGGTGAGGCCGAAGGCCGCACGCCATGACTCCCGCTCCGGCAGGCCGGCCGCGATGCCCCGCTCGACGAAGTCGAAGTCGAGGATCAGCAGCAGCACGCCGAGGCCGAGCCCCAGGACGCTGGACAGCAGGCCCATCGTGCCGAAGCTGTTGAACCCGAACGACGCGCCGAAGAGGTACAGCACGAAGTCGAGCATCGACAGGGCCACGAAGCCGAACATCGCGCCGATGACCCACTTGCGGAACTTGCTGCCGACCTGGATGTTGAAGAACTTGTACGCCGCGAGGGTGCCGCCGACAGCAGCCACCGTGCCGAGCACCGCGCCGACCACGAGGCCGCCGCCGAAGTAGGCCTCCATCGTCTTGGAGAACGCGCCGATGAAGAGGCCCTCGAGCGCCGCGTAGGCGATCACCAGAGCCGGGCTGATAACCCTCTTGAACGAGTTGACGAGGGACAGCGCCAGACCGCCGAAGGCACCGACCATGCTGAGCAGGTAGAGGCTGGACAGGGCGGTCTGGTCGACGGTCGGGTCGCCGGTCAGGAACCAGGTGGCGGCCGCGAAGAACACGACCACGCCGAGCGTGATGCCGGTCTTCTGGACGACCGAGTCGATCGTCATGGGCCCCGTGACCTGGGTCGGGGCGTAGGTCTGGGGTGCCTCGGGTGAACCGGTCCCCCACGAGGACGGGTCGTTGTAGCCGGGGTAGGTGACCCCGCTCTGGCTGGTCCGACGACCGTTGAAGCCCTCGGACCGGGCGAATACCGGGTTGCTGCTCTGCATCTGTTGGTCTCCTCCTTGGAGGCCTCGGGGCGGCGTCCGCTCTGGACGCCGCTCGGCGACCGCAGATCCCATCCTACGGACCGCTACCCGTTGAACGACCAGGACAAGGCGGGTGTTCCCAGGCCGAAGTGCCCGGGCTTGAACGACGACGACCATCGGGTTGACTCGAACACATGACACGCGACGAGCCCACCTCAGCCAACGCCACGCCAGACGCCACCCTGGGAACCCGGACCCTGGGTCGCCAGGCTCCGCTCACCGTGTCCGCGATGGGACTCGGGTGCATGGGGATGTCGGAGTTCTACGGCACCGCCGACGAGGCGGAGGCTGCCGCGACCATCAACCGGGCCCTCGACCTCGGGGGCTCCTTCCTCGACACAGCCGACATGTACGGCCCCTTCACCAACGAGCAGCTGGTGGGCAAGGCGATCGCCGGCCGCCGCGACGACGTACAGCTCGCCACCAAGTTCGGGAACGAGCGTCTCCCCGACGGGACGCGTGTCGGCGTGAACGGCAGGCCGGAGTACGTCCGGCAGGCGTGCGACGCGAGCCTCCAACGGCTCGGCGTCGACCACATCGACCTCTACTACCAGCACCGCGTGGACAAGAGCGTGCCCATCGAGGAGACCGTCGGCGCCATGGCCGAGCTCGTGCAGGCGGGCAAGGTGCGCCATCTAGGGCTGTCGGAGGCGTCCGTCGGGACGATCCGCCGCGCTCACGCGGTTCACCCGATCACCGCGTTGCAGACGGAGTACTCGCTCTTCACCCGGCACGTCGAGGACGAGATCCTGCCGACTCTCCGTGAGCTCGGGATCGGGCTGGTGCCCTACTCCCCGCTCGGCCGGGGAATCCTCACCGGCGCCATCAAGTCTCTCGACAGCCTGGCGTCCGACGACTTCCGGCGCCACAACCCGCGCTACCAGGGCACCGCGCTCGACAACAACCTCGCCCTCGTCACCAAGATCGAGGAGATCGCACGTGCGAAGGGAGTCACTCCGGGGCAGCTCGCGCTCGCCTGGGTGCTCGCGCAGGGGCAGGACGTCGTCCCGATCCCGGGCACCAAGCGCGTGAGCTACCTCGAGCAGAACGTCGCGGCCGCCTCCGTCCACCTGGACACGGATGACCTGACCAAGCTCGACGAGGCCGTGCCGCGCGAGGCGGTGGCCGGCGCCCGCTACCCCGACATGTCCAGCATCGACGAGTGATCGTCGGTGCCCGGCAGGGCATGAGCCGGGCGCAGGTTCGTCGATGGCCGAGGACCGTACCAACGGTCGCCGACAGAGCACGTGACGTGAAGTACCCCCGGTGGGACTCGAACCCACACTGAAAGGTTTTTAAGACCTCTTCCTCTGCCATTGGGATACGGGGGCGGGCGACCTCAAAGATAGGTCTTGCGCGGGTAGATCGCGTGAGCACCCGCAGCGCGGTCGAGGAACAGCAGCCCGTCGCAGTGGTCGATCTCGTGCTGCAGCGCGCGCGCCTCGAAGGCGTCCGCGGTGATCTCGACACGCTCACCGGTGACCGGGAGCTGGCCGGCGACCACGACCCGGGTCGCTCGCTTCACGTCGCCGGTGAAGTCGGGGACGCTCATGCACCCCTCGCGTGCCTTCTCGTTGCGTGATGACTGCACGACCTCCGCGTTGCAGAGCACGAAGGTGCCGTGGTGGCTGCGGGTCCTGGGGTGCTCGGTCACGTCGACGCAGAACACCTTCACGCCCGCCCCCACCTGTGGCGCCGCCAGGCCCACGCAGCCGGGTGAGACGCGCATCGTCGCGACCAGGTCGGCCGCGAGCTGGACGACCTCCGGGTCGGTGGGGTCCACCTTCGCGCCGACCTGCGAGAGCACGGGGGCGGGCGCGTGCACGACGTCGAGGACGCGCCCCTCCACCGGAAGGTCGTGCTCGGTCCAAAGGCCGACGACATCGTCGACGAGGGCGGAGCTCACAGCTCGTCGCTCTCCACCTGGCGAAGGCTGACGTCCACGCCGAGCTGGTCCCCGGCGAAGCGCAAGGCTGCCTGGAGGCCTTCGACGTCACTGCGCAGCGGCAGGTCCACCTCGGCGACGAGGACGTAGAGCCCCCCGGCGAGTCGCGTGGTCAGGTCGGTGATGTTGCCGCCCACGCGCGCCACCTCACCGACGACAGCGGAGACGATGCCGGCCCGGTCGCCACCGTGGACGGTCAGGACGTACGTCGAGCCGACGGCCTCGTGCTGGGGCTCCGCGGGCACCTCGCGCACCGAGACGTTCAGCGTGCCGTCCTCGGTCAGACCCGCGAGCGCTTCCTCGATCTCGGCGGAGCCGCTGTCGCCGGCGCAGATCAGCATCATCGCGAAGTGGCCCCGCAACAGGGTCATCGTGGAGTCCTCGATGTTGAGCCCGAGGGCTGCCAGGACTCGGGTGGTCTCGGCAATGATGCCGGGGCGGTCACGCCCGATGACGGTGATGGCTTGCAGGCTCACGCGGCTCATCCTTCCACGACGCCACCGAGGGCGGCGGCCCGGCGGAGCACCGCGTCGAGCATCGGCTCGGTGAGCTTGCCTGTGAACGTGTTCTGCTGCGACGGGTGGTAGCTGCCGAGCAGCACGACCTCCCGGCCCTCGGGAGAGGTGACCACGGCCTCCGCGGCGTGCCCGAACCGCGGCTTGGGCCTCGGCACGTCGTACCCGAGCGCTCGGAAGGTCCGCAGCGCAGCGTCCCAGCCGTACGACCCGAGACACACCACCGCCCGCAAGGACCCGTCGACGAACGAGATCTCCTTCAGCAGCCACGGCGCGCAGGCGTCACGCTCCCCGACCGTCGGCTTGTTGTCGGGCGGTGCGCAGCGCACCGTGGCGACCATCCGGGCGCCGACCAGGCGCTGGCCGTCACCGGAGTGCAGTGATGTCTCCTGCACGGCCAGGCCCACCCGGTGGAGCGAGGCGAAGAGCCAGTCACCGGACCGGTCACCGGTGAAGATGCGACCGGTGCGGTTCCCGCCGTTCGCCGCCGGCGCCAGCCCGAGGATGAGCACGCCGGGCCGCTCCGCGCCCCACCCGGCGACCGGCCGGCCCCAGTACGGCTCCCCCGCGAACGAAGCGCGCTTGTTCTCGGCGACGTCCTCACGCCACCGCACGAGCCGGGGGCAGGCCCGGCAGACCGAGACGTCTGCGCTGAGCTCGGCCAGTGTCGCGGCGGCGTCGGCGAGCGCGATCACGTCGTCGGGTGCGTGCGCTGCAGGTGCGTCAGCACGCGCGGGGTCGTCCGGCCACCCGGTCCCGGGAGGCACCGGACTCGGGAACAGCTCCCCGGTCAGCGGGTGCGGGAGGAGTACGTCGGACATGCGACCCATCGTGCCAGCGAGCGCTCAGGCGATGGACCAGGCGATGCCGTCGAGGATGTCGGCCTCGGACACGAGCATGGTGTCGACCGTCGTACGCCGGAGCACCTCGTCGAGGATCATCGCTCCGGCGCCGATCACGTCGGCGCGGCCGGGGTGCATGTAGGGCAGGGCGCGACGCTCCGCGACCGTCATGCCGAGCAGCGACTTGGTGAGTGCGTCCACGTCGGAGACGGCGAGCTCGGCCTGGTCGATCGCGGCACGGTCGTACTCCTTCAGGTCGAGCACCCCCGCCGCGACGGTGGTGATCGTGCCTGCGACGCCGATGACCGTCCGCGCCTCCGCCAGAGGTACGTCGGACGCGGCGATCGCCGACGCGATGGCGGAGGCCGCGGCGGTGACCTCGTCCGGGCCGGGCGGGTCGGACGGCAGGTGCCGCTCGGTCATCCGCACGGACCCGATGTCGAGGGACTGCGCCGCGCGGACGTGCCCGTGACCGTCGCCCAGGATCAGCTCGGTCGAGCCTCCCCCGATGTCGACCACGAGGAAGGGTGCCGCGAGGTCGCACCCGGTGAGGCCGCGCGTCGCACCGTCGTAGGACAGCTGCGCCTCCTCCGCACCGGAGACCACCTCGGGCCGGACCCCGAGCCGCTCCTCGACGCCCGCGGCGAACTCGGCTGCGTTGTCGGCGTCGCGGGCCGCGGACGTCGCACAGAACCGGATCGCGTCGACGTGGTGTGCGGCCACGATCGCGGCGTACTCGTCGATCGCCGCGAAGGTCCGGGCCAGCGCCTCGTCGGCGAGCCGGCCGGTGCGGTCGACGTCCTGCCCGAGCCGGACCATCCGCATCTCGCGGACCAGCTCGTGCTCGGCTCCGGTCGCGGCGTCGAGGTCGGCGACGAGGAGCTTGATGGTGTTGGTGCCGCAGTCCACGGCGGCGACGCGGGTCATGTCGAGCCCGGGTCCACGCACGGGCCCGCTGCCCAGAACTCCCCGAGCAGGTCGAGCACCTCGTCGCCGAGCGGGTTCACTCCCCTGCCCTGCGCGAGCGACTGGCCCGCGAGCACGTGCAGGCACTTGACCCGGGTCGGCATGCCGCCGGCCGAGACGCCGTGGATCTCAGGCACCTCCGCGATCGCCTCGCGGTAGGCGAGGTAGGCCTCGTGGGCCTTCTGGTAGGCCGCGGCGAGCTCCTCGTCGGCCTCGAGCCGATCGGACATCTCCTTCATGAGGCCCGACGCCTCGAGCGTGCCGATCATCGAGGCCGCACGGGGGCAGGTGAGGTAGAAGGTGGTGGGGAACGGCGTGCCGTCGTCGAGGCGAGGCTCTGTCGCGACGACGTCAGGGTTGCCGCAGGGGCACCGGTGGCCGATCGCGTGGATGGAACGCGGTGCCCGGCCGAGCTGGGCCTCGATGACCGCTTCGTCGCGGTCCCCGACAGCGTTCACTGCTTGCTCTTCCTGGGCGGGTCGATCTCGTCGACCGGGTTCGGGACGTCCTGGGGGTTCCCGGCCGCCTCCATGGTCTGCCACGCGGTCTGCCACCAGGCGGGCTCGTTCTCGAGCTTGATGTCGTCCGGGTTCGACAGGGAGTCGTTGTGGCCGAGCGGCCGCCCATGGTCATCGATGACCTGGAACGCGATCTCCCCCGGCATCACCCAGCCCAGCCGCTGCGAGGCCTGCGCCTCGAAGAAGGCGGGATCGCGCCAGCGGCGCTTCTCACGCTGCAACGCCGCAATGCTGTCCTGGGACTCCGCGATGCTGTTGCGCAGCGACTCGAGGTGCTGCTTCTGCTGCAGGTAGGCCCGCATGCTCGAGGCGTACGAGACCGCCAGCACCGCCAGCACGAGCACGAGGATCACCGCCCGACCGGTGAACCGCGGGCGGGGCGGCCGCTGCGCGGGTGCCGTGCGCGACCGGCCGACCACTGGCCGTGCACCGGGTCGGGCGGCCGGACGTGCGCCTGCCGTCGGTCGCGAGGTACGGCCGGCCGCGCCCCGGGGACGAGAGCCCCGGGGCGACGACGAAGGTCGGTTGCTCGGCACCGGCAGGCTCAGCCGCGCCGGAACCGGGGGAACGCCCCTCGACCCGCGTAGCGTGCAGCGTCGTCGAGCTCCTCCTCGATGCGGAGCAGCTGGTTGTACTTCGCCACGCGCTCGGAGCGGGCGGGCGCGCCGGTCTTGATCTGTCCGCAGTTCGTGGCGACCGCCAGGTCGGCGATGGTCGTGTCCTCGGTCTCGCCCGAACGGTGGCTCATCATGCAGCGGAAGCCGTTGCGGTGCGCGAGGTCGACCGAGTCGAGGGTCTCGGTGAGCGAGCCGATCTGGTTCACCTTCACCAGCAGCGCGTTGGCGGACTGCTCGGCGATGCCACGGCCGAGGCGCTCGACGTTGGTGACGAACAGGTCGTCGCCGACGATCTGGGTCTGCTCGCCCAGCGTGGCGGTCAGGTGGGCCCAGCCCTCCCAGTCGTCCTCGCTCAGCGGGTCCTCGATCGAGACGATCGGGTACGACGCCACGAGGTCGCTGTAGTAGGCCTGCATCTGCTCGGCCGACTTGGCGGCGCCCTCGAACTGGTAGGCACCGTCGGTGTAGAACTCGGTGGCCGCGACGTCGAGCGCGAAGGCGATGTCGTCGCCGACCTTCAGGCCGGTCTTCTCGACCGCGCTGGTGATCAGGTCGAGCGCCTCACGGTTCGAGCCGAGGTCCGGTGCGAAACCACCCTCGTCGCCGAGGCCCGTGGCGAGACCGCGCTCCTTGAGCACCGCCTTCAGTGCGTGGTAGACCTCCGCACCCTGGCGCAGCGCCTCCTGGAACGTCGGCGCGCCGATCGGCGCGATCATGAACTCCTGGACGTCCACGGCGGTGTCGGCGTGGGCGCCGCCGTTGAGGATGTTCATCATCGGCACCGGCAGGAGGTGCGCGTTGGGCCCTCCGACGTA
The DNA here is from genome assembly GCA_963700955.1 of uncultured Actinomycetota bacterium. Lineage (GTDB taxonomy): Bacteria > Actinomycetota > Actinomycetes > Propionibacteriales > Nocardioidaceae > Nocardioides_C. Next base: position 202,828 of record CAVOZH010000009.1, read on the forward strand.
CCGGAACAGCGGGAGGCCCGCGGAGTCCGCCGCCGCACGGGCGACCGCGAGCGAGACGCCGAGGATCGCGTTCGCGCCGAGCTTGGCCTTGTTGGGCGTGCCGTCGAGCTCGAGGAGCCGCTGGTCCACGAGCCGCTGCTCCGAAGCCTCGAAGCCGACGAGCTCCGGTCCGATCGCGTCGAGGACCGCGCTGACCGCCTTCTCGACGCCCTTCCCGCCGTAACGCGAACCGCCGTCCCGCAGCTCGACCGCCTCGAACGCGCCGGTGGAAGCGCCGGAGGGCACCGCCGCACGGCTCACGGTTCCGTCGTCGAGTGCCACCTCGACCTCAACAGTGGGGTTTCCTCGCGAGTCGAGAATCTCTCGCGCGCCGACAGCCTCGATGGACGCCACGGTGTGCTCCTAGCCGGGGGTGGTTTCTGGACAGGGCCAGCCTAACGGCGACAGACGTTCGCTCCTGCCAAGGCTCGCCCCGGGCGAGACCCCCGGAGGCCCGAGGAGGCCCCAGGAGGCCCCAGGAGGCCCGGTTCCTCTGACCGGCTCAGTCGCCGGACGTGCCTACGAGCACGGCGTCGATCGCCCCGTCGATGTCGAGGTGGCGCGACTCCGTGCCGGGTCGCACCGTGGCAGTCGTCCGCTCCACGAAGTCGTGGATCTCGCGGGCGGGGGTCACGACGATCGCGGCTCCGTGCGGAGAGTGCAGCTCGATGTGGACCGCGGCCTGCCCGTTGTCGTCGACCTCCGGACGGACGTGCACGTCGCCGCTGCCCACTGGCTCGAACTGCCCGTGGCGCAGCAGGTCGCGTGCGAAGGTCCAGCTCACCGTGACACCGCCGGTCCTGAACGTGGCCGTCGTCGCATAGGGGCACTCGGGGTCGTACACCAGCTCCACCTCAAGGGGCTGCACCCCGTGGTGGCTGATGAGTCTGCTGGTCAGCGAGTGGCTGACCTGCTGTGGGGACATGTCGCCGGGACGGTCCAACACTCGTCGCCTCTCCTGTTCGTCTGGGGTTCGACCCGGCGTGCGCCGGGCCAGCGAAGATGTTCCCAAGCACTCCCCCGGTCCCGCCAATCTAGGACGTCCGTTCCGTCACCTTTGTGCGGGAACGTCCAGGCGGCATGTGACGAGAAGTACCACCGGCCGTTCGGCACGTGGCGCCCCCAGGAGTAACCATCCGGCCGCGGCGTCGTTGAACGTGACGAACCCCGGGAGGACTCATGACCAGCTCGCTCGACGTCAACCTCAACGATGACGAACTCACCACCGAGATCCAGCTGCTGGCCGAGCTCATGGTGCTGGCCTCCGAGTCCCCCAGCTCGCTGGACGCCGGCACCATCGACGCGACGCTGGGCGTCTCGCACACTGACGAGCTGGAGCTTCCTCGGCAGCGGCTCGCCTGCTGAAGGCCCGCTCAGCCGGCTTCGGCGGCGCGCACGGCGTCGGCCAGGCGTCGTACCGCCTCCCGCAGCTCCTGTTCGGCATCCAGCCCCGAGGCACGTGCCTCCACCACGAGCGCGAGCAACCGGTCGCCCAGCGACTCCGCGGGCGCGGCGCCTCGGTCGACCCCGGCCCGAGCCGCACGGCTCAGCGTCTTGTCCGCGAGCGCCAGCGCAGGGAGCGTGAGCGGGATGCCGTCGAGCACGGACCCGCGGCCCTTCTCGACGGCCTTGAGGGTCTCCCAGTTGCGCTCGACCTCGTCTGCGTCGGCGACCTCGACTCCCGCGAAGACGTGCGGGTGGCGGTGCACCAGCTTGTCGACGATCCCCCCGGCCACGTCGTCGATCGAGAACGCGTCGTCCGGGTCCGCGCTCTCGCTCGCGATCCGTGCGTGGAAGTACACCTGCAGCAGCAGGTCCCCGAGCTCCTCACGCAGATGGGCGTAGTCGCCGGTCTCGATGGCCTCGAGGGTCTCGTAGGTCTCCTCGAGGAGGTACCTCGCCAGTGACTCGTGGGTCTGCTCACGGTCCCACGGGCAGGAGGTGCGGAGCCGGTCCATGACGGTGACGAGGTCGAGCAGACGAGCCCCCGGAACGTCGTACGAGCCGTGAAGCACCTCCACCTCCGGCATGTCGTCGCCCGCGACGATCAGCTGCGCGAGCGCGGCGGGGAACGACGTGGCCTCCTCGTCGGACGCCAGCCACACCACGTGGTCGGTGGCCGCGGCCTCGAGGAGCCGCCCGAGCAGGTCCCCGGTCGACGCCGGGACGAGTACGTCGACCCGGTGTCCCGCCGCGGTCACGGCCCGGAAGACCGGCGCCTGGTCGTCGGAGGCCAGGACCCGCCGTGCCGAGGCGACCGCCTGCCACGCGGACCAGGACATCAGCCCCGGCGCGACGCGGGGGCTGGTGACCAGGAAGGTCAGTGACACTGCTGCGACGCGGGCAGGTCCGCGACGAACGCGTCGGCCGGTTTGGCGCGGTTGCCCGCGACTGCGCTGTCCGAGGCGGCCACCGACAACGCGGTGCCGCCGGGCTTGTACGCACCGTCGACGAAGCGGCCGTAGCGCGGGTCGATCTCGACGTCGAGGGTCTTCACGTACTCGTCACGGAGCCGGGTTCCCTCCTTGATCGCGTCGTTCTCGCTGGCGGTCTTGCCGAGCGAGCGTCGACCGACGTCCAGGAGGATCAGCTGGCCCTCGACGTACTGCTCCAGGGCGCTGCGGAAGTCGTCGCGCTGGTCCTCGGGCAGCATCGCGAGGCCCTGCTCGTTGGGCGCGAGCGCCTGGGAGACCTGCTGCGGGTTGGGCGTCACGTGCTCGTGCGCGCCGAACTGCTTGGACAGCTCACCCTCGAGCAGGATCTGCATCGCGAGCTGGCGGGCGCCGCGCGTCGGGAGAGTCGGCAGGGTCGCGTTGCTCGCGCGTGCGGACGCGAGGTTCGCCGAGCACACCGCCACGGCGACGTCGTCCACGCGGTGGTCGGGGATGGTGTCCGAGCCGACGACCGCGGCTGCCCCGGGATGCACCACCCCGCAGCCGGCGAGCAACGCCGCCCCCGCTGCGAGAGCAGCCAGCTTCACCCTGCGTCCTGCGAGCAACACTTGTGACTCCTCGTTCGGCCTCGTCGACAGCTTGCGCCTGCGGATCAGCTGCTCGGCACCGGCTCGCGGTCGACGATCGAGTCGACGACCTGCCGTGCCCACGCGAGCAGCTCCTCGTCCCGGATGGGCGGCCCTCCCACGGTGGTGGGCATGGGCCGGGGCACCAGCATCGTACGCACGCCGGGCTTGAGGATGCTGCGCGGGTAGAGCCGGTCGAGCCGGACCTTGCCCGAGTCGGGCAGCTCGACCGGCGCGAAGCGGACGTACTTGCCCTGGAGCGTGATGTCGGTGAGTCCTGCGCGGCGGGCCCGCGCCCGGAGGCGGGCGACCTCCAGCAGGCTTGCCACGGGAGTGGGCGGCTCGCCGTACCGGTCGAGCAGCTCCTCCCGGATCGCCGTGACGTCCTCGTCGGTGCGGACCTCCGCAAGGCGCTTGTACATCTCGAGCCTCAGCCGCTCGCTCGGCACGTAGTCGTGGGGCAGGTGGGCGTCGATGGGAAGCTCGATCTTGACCTCCGGCTCCTCCGCGGAGGTGTCGCCCTTGAACTCTGCCACCGCCTCGCCGACCAGGCGGACGTAGAGGTCGAAGCCGACGTCCGCGATGTGCCCCGACTGCTCGCCGCCGAGCAGGTTGCCGGCGCCCCGGATCTCGAGGTCCTTCATGGCGATCGCCATTCCGCCGCCGAGGTCGGAGTGCTGCGCAAGGGTGGCGAGGCGCTCGTGGGCGGTCTCGGTCAACGGCTTGTCGGCCGGGTAGAGGAAGTACGCGTAGGCGCGCTCACGACCTCGACCGACACGGCCCCGGAGCTGGTGGAGCTGCGAGAGGCCGAGCGTGTCCGCCCGCTCGATCACCATCGTGTTGGCGTTCGACACGTCGAGACCCGACTCGACAATCGTCGTGCACACCAGCACGTCGAAGCGCTTCTCCCAGAAGTCGACCATCACCTGCTCGAGCTGGTGCTCGCCCATCTGGCCGTGGGCGACACCGACCCGGGCCTCGGGGACGAGCTGGCGGATGTGGGCCGCCGCCTTCTCGATCGAGCTGACGCGGTTGTGGATGTAGAAGACCTGGCCTTCGCGCAGCAGCTCACGACGGATCGCAGCGGTCACCTGACGGTCCTCGTACGCCCCGACATAGGTCAGCACCGGGTGCCGCTCCTCCGGCGGGGTGGTGATCGTGGACATCTCGCGAATGCCCGTGATCGCCATCTCCAGGGTGCGCGGGATCGGAGTCGCGGACATCGCGAGCACGTCGACCGACGTCCGCAGGCGCTTCATCGCCTCCTTGTGCTCGACGCCGAAGCGCTGCTCCTCGTCGACGATGACCAGCCCCAGGTTCTTGATCTTGATGTCGGGGTTGAGCAGCCGGTGCGTGCCGATCACGATGTCCACGCTGCCCTCGGCGAGGCCGTCGATGACTGCCTTCGCCTCCGCGTCGGTCTGGAACCGCGAGAGCCCCTTGAGCACGACGGGGAAGCCGCCCATCCGCTCGGCGAACGTCGAGAAGTGCTGCTGCACCAGCAGCGTCGTGGGCACGAGCACCGCGACCTGCTTGCCGTCCTGCACCGCCTTGAACGCCGCGCGGACCGCGATCTCGGTCTTGCCGTAGCCGACGTCGCCGCAGACCAGGCGGTCCATCGGCATGAGCTGCTCCATGTCGCGCTTGACCTCGTCGACGGTGGAGAGCTGGTCCACGGTCTCGACGAACGGGAAGGCGTCCTCCAGCTCACGCTGCCAGGGGGTGTCGGGGCCGAACGCGTGGCCCTTCGTGGCCTGTCGAGCGGCGTAGAGCTTGATCAGCTCCGCCGCGATCTGGCGCACGGCCTTACGGGCGCGGTTCTTGCGCTTCGTCCAGTCGCCGCCGCCGAGGCGGTCCAGGCTCGGCTGCTCGCCCCCGACGTACCTGGTCACCTGGTCCAGCGTGTCGGCCGGGACGTAGAGCCGGTCCGGCGGCGCGCCACGCTTCGACGAGCCGTACTCGAGCACGAGGTACTCCCGCGTCGCGCCCTGCACGGTCCGCTGCGCCATCTCGACGTAGCGGCCCACGCCGTGCTGCTCGTGCACCACGTAGTCGCCCGGCTTGAGCTCGAGCGGGTCGATCTGCTTCTTGCGCCGCGTGGGCATCCGGCGCATGTCCTTGGTGGACGAGCGCTGGCCGGTGAGGTCGTCGCCCGTGAGGACCGCGAGGCACTGCTCGTCGTCGACGAACCCGTGCTCGAGGCAGGCGGTCGAGACGTGCACGATGCCGGCCTCCGGCTCACCGTCGAGGTCGCGGACCAGCCGGACGGGGACGTCGTGCTCCTTGAGCACCTCCACCATGCGCTCGGCGGGGCCGTGGCCCTCGTTGAGCAGCACGACCCGGGAACCGTTGCCGAGCCACTGCCTGATGTCGGTGATCGCGTGCTCGATGTCGCCGCGGTACGCCTCGACCGGCCGGATGTCGACGCTGCGGGACTCCACGGCGCCCACCTCGACGTCGACACCGGAGTCCACGATCTCGCCCATCTCGTCGCGCAGCGGCTGCCGGTTGACGTCCACCGCCTCGGGGTCGAGGCCGAACGGCGAGATGCTCCACCAGGGCTTGTCCTGGGCAAGGCTCAGCGCGCGGACGTCGCCGAGTGAGCGGTACGACGCCGCGCCGAGGTCCACCGGGGCCTGCCCACCACCTGCCGCGGCGGCCCAGGAGGCGTTCAGGAACTCCTCGCTCGTCGCTACCAGGTCGTGGGCGCGGCTGCGGGCACGCTCGGGGTCGAGCACGAGCACGTGCGTGTTGTCGGGCATCAGGTCGATGAGCATCTCCATGTCGTCGACCAGGGCGGGCGCGAGGGACTCCATGCCCTCGACGGCGTGGCCCTCCGCCATCTTCTCGGCGATCTCATGGAGCTCGGGGTGGCTCTCCCCCAGTGTGCGGGCGCGGCGGCGTACCTCGTCGGTCAGGAGCAGCTCACGGCACGGCGGCGCCCACAGGCGCGAGACCGGCTCGAGCGAGCGCTGGTCTGCCACCGAGAACGACCGGATCTCCTCGACCTCGTCACCCCAGAACTCCACACGTAGCGGGTGCTCCTGGGTCGGCGGGAAGACGTCGACGATGCCGCCTCGGACGGCGAACTCGCCGCGCTTCTCGACGAGGTCCACCCGGGCGTACGCAGCGCCGGCGAGGCGTCGTACGACGTCGTCGAGGTCCGCCTCGTCACCGACCGCGAGCTCGACGGGCTCGAGGTCCGCGAGCCCCTTGACCTGCGGCTGGAGGATCGACCGGACAGGTGCGACGACCACGCTGACCGGGCCGTTGCTCGGGTCGGTGCCGGGGTGCTTGAGTCGGCGCAGCACCGCGAGACGGCGGCCGACGGTGTCCGAGCGGGGAGAGAGGCGCTCGTGCGGAAGGGTCTCCCACGCCGGGTAGTAGGCGACCGAGTCGGGATCCAGGAGGTCGCCGAGGTAGGTCACGAGGTCCTCGGCCTCGCGCGCGGTCGCAGCGACGGCGAGGACGGTGCGTCCGGCGTCGACGAGGCCCTTCACGACGAACGGCCGGAGTGCGCTGGGGCCGGTGAGGTCGAGGGCACGCACCAACCCGTCGCGGGCGTCATCGATGGTCGAGGCCAGGACCTTGTCACGCAGGACGAGGTCGGCCAGTCCCTTCAGGCTCAACACGTGCTCTTTCGTAGCGGGACAACACAGGCGCCCCCTGCCGGCGTGGACGAGGGGGTCAGCGTCCGAGTCTACGTCGTGCGCTACGCAGCGACAGGGGTCCGCTCCTGTGCCGGTGACCGCACCATGACCACGGCGACCGCGACGAGCCAGACCACGAACACCGGGTAGGGCAGGTAGCCGACGAGGCCGTCGGATGACATCGGGCCGTCGGTGACGGGGATGCTCAGCAGCGGCACCACATGGAGCAGGGCCGCCACCGCCGAGACCCAGCCGAGCCAGGCGGGCACGACGTGCTCTCGCAGTCGGGGCTCGTGCAGCCCGGCGAGAGCCACCGCGGCGAGCACGATCACGAGCGGGAGGTTCGCCACGAGCAGCAGGAGGGTCATCAGGTCGCCGAGCGTCGCCACGATGCCTGGTGAAACACCCTCCAGGGCGGCACGGGTCATCGCCACCTGGATCGACTGGGCCGTGAGACTCATGGCGACCCACACCGCGCCTGCGGCAAGGGTCGTGCGCGCCAGGGCAGGGACCTCGTCAAGCAGCGCCCGGACGCCCCCGAACAGCAACAGGAGCAGCCCGCTGCTGGTCACGAACAGCAGGCTCTGCGTGAGCAGCGCCGAGTGGTTCGTGACGACCCAGGTCGTGTACTCCGCCGACCCCGCGGACATCACGTCCGTGGAGGCGCGCTCGAAGGCGACCGCGGCTCCGCTCACCACGAGGGCGGCGAAGCCGAACAGGCCGCCGACTCGTACGGCGTCTGTCCTCATGGCTCCACGCTCGGACGGCCACGGGTCGGAGGCCAGTGCCGAACGTCCCTGCAGGTCAGGCAGGTGGGTGCGCGGCCCAGTAGCGCTTGACGAACTCGGTGATCTGCTCGGCGAGCTCCGGCCTGCACACGAGCAGGTCGGGCAGCAGCACGTCGTCCTGGTTGTACTCCAGCTCGGCCCCGTCGGCGCGGCTGGTGTGCAGGCCCGCGGCACGGGCGACGGCCACCGGCGCAGCGGAGTCCCACTCGTACTGTCCACCGGCATGGACGTAGGCGTCGGTCACGTCACGGACGACCGAGATCACCTTCGCGCCGGCGGATCCCATCGGCACGAGCTCGGCGTCGATCTCCTCGGCGAGCGCCTTGACGAACTCCGGCGGCCGGGTGCGGCTGACCGCGATGCGCGGACGCTCGCTGGTGCGCGGGGGTACGACGGGCGGCTCGCCCGTGTTGAACGTGGTGCCCAGACCCGGCTGGGCGACCGCGCCCGCGACGAGGTCACCGTCCTGCCACAGCGCGACGTGCACAGCCCAGTCGTCCCGGGGCGGCTCGGAGAACTCGCGCGTCCCGTCGAGCGGGTCGACGATCCACACGCGCCTCGAGGACAGGCGGGTCTTGTCGGCGATGCTCGAGGCGCTCTCCTCGCTGAGGACGGCGTCGTCGGGGCGGTGCTCGCCGAGCAGGCGCATCAGCAGCTCGTGGGCGGCGCGGTCGCCGGCGTCCTTGAGCTCCTTGCCTTCGAGGCCCTCGCCGCGGACCTGCACGAGCAGCTCACCGGCGACGGTGGCGGTCCAGGCGGCGAGTACGTGGTCGTCGTGGGCCGCCTCTGCCGGCGGCTGTCCTGCGTCGAAGTCGGTCACAGTCACGGGGTCACCCTTTCATGGAGCGGACGAACGTCAGCTGTTGAAGCGGCTCTGGGTCTTCTCCAGGCCCTCGGTGATGAGGCTCTCCACGGCGTCGGCGGCACGGTCCACCTGGAACGGCAGGATCTTGCGCTCGGCCGAGGAGTAGTCGGAGAGCACGAAGTCGGCCGGCGACTGCCTTCCCGGCGGGCGGCCGATGCCGACCCGGACCCGGTAGAACTCCCCGGAACCGAGTGAGCTTCGCATCGACCGGAGCCCGTTGTGGCCGTTGTCCCCGCCGCCCTGCTTGACCCGCAAGGTGTCGAAGGGGATGTCGAGCTCGTCGTGGACGGCGATGACCTGCTCGACCGGCACCTTGTAGAACTTCGCGAGCGCCGAGACCGGCCCGCCGCTCTCGTTCATGTAGCAGCGGGGCCGGGCGAGTACGACGCGCGCCCCGCCGGGCCCTCCGAGCCTGCCCTCCACGACGTCCGCGCGTCCGGTCTTGTGGGGCCGGAACCCCGAGCCGACACGGGCGGCGAGCTCGTCGTTGACCAGGTAGCCGATGTTGTGACGGTTACCGGCGTACGAAGGGCCGGGGTTCCCGAGCCCGACGACCAGCCACAAGTTCTCTGTCATCGAACCCTCTCGGGAGCTCCCGACCCTTCCACGTGTCAGTGCGAGCCAGACGTCGCGCAGCATCGGTGCGCCCACGTCAGGCCTGTGTCACTCGCTCTCGGACTCCGCGGCGGCCTCGGACTCGCCACCCTCGGCAGCCTCCGCGGCACCACCCTCGGCCTCCTCGGCCTCTTCGCGCTCGATACCGAGCTCGCCCTCGGTCACGGCGAGCTCCTCCTCGAGCTCCGCGGCGGTGGGTGCGTGGGTCACGTTGACGACCAGCGTCTCGGGGTCGATCTGAGCCGTCGAGCCCTCGGGGAGCTTCAGGTCGCCGGCGAGCACCTGGGTGCCGACCTCGGCGCCCTCCACGGAGACCTCGATGTACTCCGGGATGTGCGTGGCCTCGGCCTCGACGGAGACGGAGCTGTGCTCGGTGACCACCATCGCGTCGGAGGCGGGGTCACCCACGACGTGGATCGGAACGTCGACGACGACCTTCTCGCCCTTCGTCACGACGATCAGGTCGAGGTGCTCGAGGAAGCCCTTGATCGGGTCGCGCTGGACCTGCTTGGGAAGCGCGAGCTGGGACTTGCCCCCCACCTCGATCGAGAGGAGCGCGTTGGCGCCACCGTGCTTCAGCGCGAGCATCGTCTCGTGACCCGGCAGCGTGATGTGAATCGGGTCGGCGCCGTGACCGTAGAGAACGGCGGGCACCTTGTCGGCGCGACGGATGCGGCGGGCGGCGCCCTTGCCGAACTCGGTGCGCGACTCGGCCTGGATCTTGGACTCGGACACGGGGGAACTCCTCAATCGACTCAAAGCAAAATCGTTGTGCAACGTCAGTGGCTGCCTCACAGACCATGCACGGAGAACCGGTCGGTCTTGTCGAGGAGGTCTTCGCGCAACGCGCGGCACGAGGACCCGGGAAACTCCGGGCCGGACGACCGCGTCGATCACGGAGTGAGCGCACTCCCTCGCCGAGGCAACTTGCCAATCCTAGCCAGGCTTGGCCGATACGAGAAATCGCGGCCCGCACCCGCTAGACGAACACCTCAGGCGTGGCCGTCGAACAGGCTGGTGACCGAGCCGTCCTCGAACACCTCGCGGATCGCCCGGCTCACCAGCGGCGCGATCGACAGGACGGTGAGCTTGTCGAAACGTCGCTCGTCGGGGATCGGCAGCGTGTTGGTGACGATGACCTCGACGGCCGAGGAGTTCTTGAGCCGGTCGACGGCAGGGTCGGAGAGGATCGCGTGGGTGGCGGCGACGATCACGCCGTTCGCGCCGTCTGCCATCAGCGCCTCGGTCGCCTTCACGATCGTGCCGCCGGTGTCGATCATGTCGTCGACCAGCACACAGGTGCGGCCCTTCACCTCGCCGACGACGCGGTTCGCGACGGACTCGTTGGGGCGGTTGATGTCGCGGGTCTTGTGGATGAACGCCAGCGGCGCGCCGCCGAGACGGTTCGACCACTGCTCGGCGACCTTGATCCGGCCGGCGTCCGGCGAGACGACGGCGAGCTGCTCGTCGCCGTACTTCCGGCGCACGTACTCGGAGAGGATCGGGAGGGCCATCAGGTGGTCCACCGGGCCGTCGAAGAAGCCCTGGATCTGCGCGGTGTGCAGGTCGACCGCGATCAGCCGGTCGGCGCCGGCGGTCTTGAACAGGTCGGCCATCAGCCGTGCCGAGATCGGCTCGCGCCCGCGGTGCTTCTTGTCCTGACGGGCGTAGCCGTAGAACGGCAGGACCACGGTGATCCGCTTGGCCGAGGCGCGCTTGAGAGCGTCGACCATGATCAGGTGCTCCATGATCCACTCGTTGATCGGAGCGGTGTGGCTCTGGATCACGAAAGCGTCGGAGCCGCGGACCGACTCCTCGAACCGCACGTAGATCTCGGAGTTCGCGAACTCGTAGGCCGAGGTCGGGACGAGACCGGTGCCGAGCAGCTCGGCGACCTCCTCGGCGAGCTCGGGGTGTGCCCGACCGCTGAAGACCATCAGGTTCTTCTCGGTCGTCCGCTTCATTCCGCTCACGCCTGCGTCTCCTCGCTCAATGCCCTGCACGCTTCGGCACTTCGATTGTCACTCAGGTGACTCCCCGGACGCGAACCCGGGGCTGTCTTTGTGAGACGACGCACGCTCTGCGAGTGCCGCCTCGGCCGCCACCGCCGCGGCAGAGCCGCTCCGCTTGTGGAGCACCCACTCGTCGATGTGCCGCTGGGGACCGGTCGAGACCGCGAGCGCGCCCGGAGGCACGTCCCGACGTACGACGGTCCCGCCGCCTGTCACCGCCCCGTCGCCGATGTGCACCGGCGCGATGAACGTGTTGTTGGACCCCGTCCTCGCCTGCCTGCCCACCGTCGTACGGTGCTTCTTCAGCCCGTCGTAGTTGGCGAAGATCGTGCCCGCTCCGATGTTCGTGCCCTCACCGATGTCCCCGTCACCGACGTAGGACAGGTGCGGCACCTTCGCACCCTCGCCGATGTGGGAGTTCTTGGTCTCGACGAAGGTGCCGATCTTGCCCCGGTCGTCGAGAACCGTCCCGGGTCGCAGGTAGGCGAAGGGCCCGACCATCGCGCCGGCGCCGATCTCCGACTCCGAGCCATGGGTGCGCACGACGGACGCACCCTCGCCGACCGTGACGTCGGTCAGCGTGGTGTCCGGACCGACCACGGCGTCCTCCTCGACCCGCGTCGCCCCGTGGAGCTGGACGCCCGGAAGCAGGGTGACGTCGCGTGCGAGCTCGACGGTCACGTCGACCCAGGTCGAGGCGGGATCGACCACGGTGACCCCGTCCTTCATCCAGCGGGTGAGCACCCGGCGGTTCATCTCCGCCGCGAGGCAGGCGAGCTGGGCACGGTCGTTGGCGCCCTCGGTCTGCATCACGTCGTCGGTGGAGTACGCGCCGACGTTCCTGCCCTGGTCACGGGCGATCGTCACGACGTCGGTGAGGTAGTACTCCCCCTTGGCGTTGTCGTTCGTGATCTTGGTGACCGCCTCGGCCAGGAAGGCGCCGTCGAAGGCGAAGATGCCGCTGTTGATCTCGGTGATCGCCGTCTGCTCAGGAGTGGCGTCCTTCTCCTCCACGATGGCGGCCACGTCACCGGCGGCGTCGCGGACGATCCGGCCGTACCCGAACGGGTTGTCGACCTCGGCGGTGAGGATGGTCAGCGCCCGCCCGGACCCGGCGTGGTCGGCGACCAGAGCCCGGACCGTCTCTCCCTCGAGCAGCGGAGTGTCGCCGAACATCACGACGACCGTGCCCTCGGGCGAACCCGACTCCTGCTGGAGCCTCTCCACCGCGACCCGGACCGCGTGACCTGTGCCGTCCTGGACCTCCTGCACGGCGATGACCGCGTCGGGGACCTGCTCGAGGATGTGCGGCTCGACCTGCTCGCGCTGGCTGCCGACCACCGCGACCAGCCGCTCGGGGTCGATCGCCTGCGACGCGGCGATCACGTGGCCGATGAGACTGCGTCCACAGATCGGGTGCAGCACCTTCATGGTCTTGGACTTCATGCGGGTGCCGCTGCCTGCCGCCAGCAGGACGACGGCTGCGGGACGAGGCACGGCGGTGTTGACGGGCTCGGTCACGGCTGGAGCTCCCTGGTCGACGGCTGGTCTGTCCCCCGTTGGGCCCTGAAGATCATGGGGGTGATGGCTCCCCGGGTAGGAGTCGAACCTACGTCGCTTGTCCGCATTCAAAGTGCGGCGGGCCCTGCCGGCAGACCAACCGGGGATGGATGGGGCACACCTTACGCAATCGGGTTGTCGGTCTACGCACGGACGGACCCCTTGGCTACTTACGCTGGCGTAGGTTACGGTTGCGTAGGTAAGCAGTGCCGATCGTCCCCTTCGCGAGGAACCGCCCATGACACCACCTCCTGCCGTGACCACCGCCGCCGCACAAGACGACCCGGTCGAGCTCGGTCAGCCCAGCGCGACCTGGGGTGGCGATGTCCAGTCCCGCAAGGAGCAGGTGGCGCTCGCAGTCTTCATCGTCGTGCCCTTCCTCGCCGTCGCCGCGGCCGTCCCGGTCGCCTGGGGCGGCTGGCTCGGCTGGACCGACCTGGCGATCATGGCCCTCATGTACTGGCTGACCGGCCACGGCATCACGGTCGGCTTCCACCGGCTCTTCACGCACAAGTCCTACAAGCCCAACCGGGCGGTCAAGATCTTCTGGGCGATCGCCGGCTCCATGGCGATCCAGGGCCCGGTGATCCGCTGGGTCGCCGACCACCGCAAGCACCACAAGTTCTCCGACCGCGACGGCGACCCGCACTCGCCGTGGCGCTACGGCGACGACATCAAGGCGCTCGCCAAGGGCTTCTGGCACGCCCACATGATGTGGCTGTTCAACCCCGAGCAGACCCCGCAGCGCAAGTACGCGCCCGACCTGATGAAGGACCGCGACATCGTCAAGATCTCGCGCCAGTTCCCCGTCTGGGTCGTGGTCTCGCTGCTGCTGCCGGCCGTCCTCGGCGGCCTGCTGACCATGTCGTGGCAGGGCGCGCTCACGGCGTTCTTCTGGGGCTCGCTGGTCCGGATCAGCCTGCTGCACCACGTGACCTGGTCGATCAACTCGATCTGCCACACGATCGGCGAGCGGCCGTTCCTCTCGCGCGACAAGTCCGCGAACGTCTGGTGGCTGGCGATCCCGTCGATGGGCGAGTCCTGGCACAACCTCCACCACGCCGACCCGACCTGCGCCCGCCACGGCGTGCTACGCGGCCAAATCGACACCTCCGCCCGGGTCATCTGGTTCATGGAGAAGGTCGGCTGGGTCAACGACGTGCGCTGGCCGGTCAAGGAGCGCATCGAGGGCAAGCTGGTCAAGAACCAGCCGCCGCTTCCCGAGGCAGCCTGATCACGCCCCACGACAGCCCCTCCTCCGCCGTACGCCGGCACCGGGTGCTGACATCATGGGCGCGTGGCTGACATGAGCGACGAAAAGACGCGGCGCAGCGGTCGCGGTCGGATGACCGCGGCCGAACGCCGGGAGCAGCTCGTCGACATCTCCCGAGGGCTCTTCGCCGAGCGCGGCTTCGACGGCACCTCGATCGAGGAGATCGCCGCCCGCGCGGAGGTCTCCAAGCCGGTCGTCTACGAGCACTTCGGCGGCAAGGAGGGCCTCTACGCCGTGGTCGTCGACCGAGAGGTACGACTGCTGCTCGGCAAGATGCAGGACTCGCTGAAGGCCGACCATCCCCGCGCGCTCCTCGAGCAGGCCGCGTTCACGCTGCTCGACTACATCGAGCAGGCCCCCGACGGCTTCCGGATCCTGGTCCGCGACTCTCCGATCGGCTCCGAGTCGGGCTCGTTCGTGTCGATCATCGGCGACATCGCCTCACGCGTGGAGTACATCCTGGTCGCGGAGTTCAAGTCCCGGGGGTACGACCCCAAGGTCGCCCCGCTCTACGCCCAGATGCTCGTCGGCATGGTGGGCACGACCGGCCAGTGGTGGCTCGACACGCGCAAGCCCGAGAAGCGGGTGGTCGCCGAGCACCTGGTGAACCTGGCCTGGAACGGCCTGGCGGGCATGGAGAAGCAGCCCCGCCTGCGCACCAGGCCCTGACCCAGAGCGCCGCCGCGCCGACCCCACGCCAAGTGGTCCTCACCCGGCGACGCGCGGGAGGCCCAGGCCGGAGACGATCTGCCGGGCCGCTGCTCCCGGGGTCATGCTGGTGTTGTCCACCCTCATGTGCGGCCGGCCGTCGACCAGCGACTTCAGGTCGTGGTCGCCGCCGGTGTTCAGCACCCACTGCTCGTCGGCGTTACGCAGCCAGCCGTTCGAGGCCTCGACGTCTCGCTTGGACCGCTTGGCGTCGAGCCGGTCCGGGGTGGCGTTGCGGGCGAGCCGCTCCGCCTGCGGCGCGTAGAGCTCGGCGAACCGCACGGTCCCCCCGCGGGACTCCACGATCTCGACGTACCCGTCCACCAGCTCCTTGTCGCCCGGGTTGTCGAGACCCCAGACGAAGGTGAACACCAACCCGGGCAGGTCGCTCTCCGCGGCCTCCTCGATCACCCGGTTCCGGAACTCCGAGACCAGACGGACGAACGGCGGCGAGCCGAACTCGAAGAGCTCCAGCACCGGCTCCACGGTCATGTGGTTGTGGAAGAGCTTGTAGCCGGTCAACCGGGCGACCTCGCGGCCGACCGTCATCTTGCCGACGGCGGGCGGGCCGAAGATCACGAGGAGGTCCATGCAGCCATCGTCGGGGGCGGTCTCGGCCGCTGTCGACCGATTTGTCCGGCCCCGGGCATCACCCAGCGGGGCGTCAGCCGGCGCGGGCGGCCAACCGCTCCTGGAGCCGGTGTCGCTTCTCCTCGAAGCGCGACGCCTGCGTGTCGAGCCCGTCCATGAACGCCGCGAGCTCGGCGCGCGCCTGCTCACCCTCGGCGTCGAGTCCCTCGACCTCGAAGACGTTCCAGAAGCGCAGGACCGGCGCCACGACGTCGTCGCGGTGCTGGCGCAGGTCGTACACCCCCGCGATCGCCATCTCCACAGCCTTGCGCTGGAAGCCCGCGATGTCCGTGCCGGGCATCTGGAAGGTCGTCACGACGTCGGTGATCGCGCGCATCGTCTCGTTCGGCGACAGCTCGAGGGCTGCTCCGAGCAGGTTCCGGTAGAAGATCATGTGCAGGTTCTCGTCCGCCGCCACGCGCCCGAGCAGCGCATCGGCCACCGGATCGTTCGTGAGCTTGCCCGTGTTGCGGTGCGACACCCGCGTCGCGAGCTCCTGGAACGACACGTAGGCCAGTGAACGGATGAGGTCCTGGCTGTGCGCCGACTCGTAGCCGGTGGACATGTGGTCCATCCGGAGGCGCTCGAGCTGCACGGGATCGACCGCGCGGCTGGTGAGCAGGTAGTCGCGGATCGCGATGCCGTGCCTGCCCTCCTCCGCGGTCCAGCGGTGCACCCAGTCGCCCCACGCCGCGTCGCGGCCGAACAGGATCGCGATCTCGTGGTGGTAGCTCGGCAGGTTGTCCTCGGTCAGCAGGTTCACGATCAGCGCCGACCGCGCCACGTCGGACATCTTGGAGTCCTCGGGACTCCACGGGTCGCCGTCGAGAGGACCGTCGAAGTTGCGACCGTCACTCCACGGGACGTACTCGTGCGGGAACCACTCCTTTGCCACCTTCAGGTGACGGTTCAGGTTCTCCTCGACGACCTGCTCGAGCTCGATCAGCATCTGGGTCTGGGTCAGTGGCTTGCTCACGATTGCTCCCTCCGGCCGAGCCCCTCAGACTCAACCTACGGCACCGTAACCTACGCCGCCGTAAGTGAGCCAAGCCGGGTCCCTCACCCGCATCACTCGGCGGCCAGGACCTCGACTCGGTTGCCGTTCCCATCGGCGGTGTAGAACCTCCGGTACCCAGGAAAGTCGTCGTCCCACGTTACTGGGAAGTCGCCTTCCGCCAGCCGGACAGCGAGCGCCTCGATGTCATCGACGAGGAACGCCGGGTGCGCCTTCGCCGCCGGCCGGAACTCCTGCTCCACGCCGACATGGATCTCCACGGCAGTGTCGCGGAACCAGCAGCCACCCCTCGCCGCGAGCACGGGCGGCTTCTCGACCTCGGGGATACCGAGCGCGTCACCGTAGAACTTCCGGGCGGCATCCTCGCCGCCGACGGGGCAGGAAACCTGTACGTGGTGCAACCTCATGCTTGCTCTCCTCCTAGTAGAAACCGATGTGTCGTGGCGGGGTCACATGCGCCCGGCCGCCGGGAGCTGCGCCACGACGAAGACCCTGCGGAACGGCAGCACCGTCCCGTGCGGTCCGGGCGGGTAGGCGTCTCTCAGGAGGTGCTTGTACTCCGCCTCGAACTCGGGGCGGAGGTCGTCCGGGAGCGCCTGGAGCACCGGCCGGGCCCCCGTCCCGCTGATCCAGGCGAAGACCGGGTCCTCCCCCTCCAGCAGGTGCAGGTAGGTCGTCTCCCAGGCGTCGACCCGGCAGCCGAGGGCCAGCAGCGCCTCGAGGTACACCTCGGGGCCGTGGGCATCGGGGCGCGCCACCTGGTCGACGTACGACCGGAAGCGCTCGTCCTTCGCGAGCTCGTGCAGCAGCACGTGGCTCGGCTCGGCGAAGTTTCCAGGGACCTGGAACGCGAACCAGCCGCCCGGCGCGACCTGTCCGACGAGCCTTGGGAGCAGGTCGAGATGGCCGGGGACCCACTGGAGGGTCGCGTTGGAGACGAGTACGTCGACGGGCCGGCCAGGCCGCCACTCGCGGAGGTCGGCCACGTCGAACGTGACGCCCGAGGGAGCGGCGTTTCGGGCGCGGGCGATCATCTCAGCGGACGAGTCGAGCCCGAGCACTTCGGAGGCCGGCCAGCGCTCCTTGAGCAAGGCGGTGAGGTTCCCGGGGCCGCACCCGAGGTCCACGACGCACCTCACCCCGGTGGCGGAGACCCGTGAGAGCAGCTCGACGAACGGACGTCCGCGCTCGTCGGCATAGGTCAGATACCGCTCCGGATCCCACGTGTGAGTACTCATCCCGCGACCCTTCAACCAACGTCTCTTGATGTCAAGATAAATTGAAAAGGCAAGATGTCTCGATGTCAAGAATCTCGACGGGTTACGATCAGGGCATGCGTGACGAAGTGGACCGTCTGGTCGAGGCCTGGCAGCGCGAGCGTCCCGACCTCGACCTCGCGCCGATGCAGGTGCTCAGCCGCGTCAGCCGGCTCAGCCACCACCTGGACCGGGCCCGGCGTGCGTCGTTCGCCGACCACGGCGTCGAGTCCTGGGAGTTCGACGTGCTCGCCGCGCTGCGTCGGGCCGGGACGCCGTACGAGCTCTCTCCCGGACGCCTGATCAAGGAAACCCTTGTCACGAGCGGCACGATGACCAACCGCGTGGACCGCCTCGTCGCCCGCGGCCTCGTCGAGCGGCTACCCGACCCACACGACCGGCGCGGCGTACTCGTCCGGCTCACCGACGAGGGCCGCACCACCGTCGACGGTGCACTGGCCAGCCTGCTCGCGCGGGAACGCGAGCTGCTCGGCGGCCTCGACGCCTCCTCCCAGACCCGCCTCGCCTCACTGCTCCGCCGCCTCGTGGCCCCTTTCGAGCCCGAGCTGTAGGGGGACCTTCTGCTGACCGTTCCGGCGTTCGGCGGCGCCGACCTTCGGGACGATCTGGTACGGCCTGCCGGCCCGCGGCAAGGATCGTGCAGGTGCGGACTGCTGACGTCCCGGGCGTTCAGGATGCCGTGACGATCGGACATGTGCACGATCCTTGTCGGCACGAGCGCACCGTCTACTCGAGCACCGACGCGGCCTCGAGCCACTCCTCCTCGAGGCCTTCCTTCTCGGCGAGGACCTTCTGGAGCTCCGCGTCGAGCTCTGCGAGCTTCTCGTAGTCGGTCGCGTGCTCGACCAGCTGGGCGTGGAGCCTCGCCTCCCGGTCTGCAACCTTGGCGAGCTGGCGCTCGATCCGCGACAGCGCCTTGCGAGCCTCCCGCTGCTCAGCCTGCGAAGCCTCTGCAGGTGGGGTGGACGATCCCGCCTCGGCGTGCGGCCCGGCAGCGCCGGCAGCGGCCCCTGCCGCCAGAGCGGCCCGCCGACGCTCGAGGTACTCCTCCACCCCGCGCGGCAGCATCCGGACCATGCCGTCGCCGAGCAGCGCCCACACCGTGTCGCAGACCCGCTCGAGGAAGTACCGGTCGTGCGAGACCACGACGAGCGTCCCGGGCCAGCCGTCGAGGAAGTCCTCGAGCACGTTCAGCGTCTCGATGTCCAGGTCGTTGGTCGGCTCGTCGAGAAGCAGCACGTTCGGCTCGGACAGCAGCAGCCGCAGCATCTGGAACCGCCGCCGCTCGCCACCCGACAGATCGCCGATCCTCGTCGTGAGGCGGTCGCCGGTGAAGCCGAACCGCTCCAGCATGGAGCTGGCCGTGATCTCACCGGACGCCGTCCTCGTCACCCGCTTGATCGCCTCGACGGCGTCGAGGACCCGCTCGTTCGGGTCGAGCTCGTCGAGGCCCTGGGTGAGCTGCTCGAGCGCGACGGTCCGCCCTCGCCTCACCCGACCCGCTGCCGGCTTCAGGTCACCGGCGAGCAACCGCAGCACGGAGGTCTTCCCCGCACCGTTCACGCCGACGAGACCGACCCGGTCACCGGGGCCGAGCCGCCAGGTGGCGTGGTCGAGAAGCATCCTGTCACCGCGCACGAGCGTGACGTCCTCCATGTCGAGGACGTCCTTGCCGAGCCGTTGGGTCGCGAACCGCTGCAGCTCGAGCGCGTCGCGCGGAGGGGGTTCGTCGGCGATCAGCTCGTTCGCTGCGTCGATGCGGAACTTCGGCTTGGACGTGCGAGCCGGGGCCCCCCGGCGCAGCCAGGCCAGCTCCTTGCGCATGAGGTTCTGCCGCCGCGCCTCGGAGGCCGCGGCCTGCCGTTGCCGTTCGGCCTTGGCGAGCACGAAGGCCGCGTATCCCCCGTCGTACACGTCGACGACCCCGTCGTGGACCTCCCACGTCGTGTCGCAGACCTCGTCGAGGAACCAGCGGTCGTGGGTGACGACGACGAGCGCGGAGGTACGGCGGGAGAGGTGCTCCGCGAGCCAGGCCACCGCCTCGACGTCGAGGTGGTTGGTCGGCTCGTCGAGCACGATCAGGTCGTGGTCCTCGAGCAGCAGTCGCGCGAGCGAGCATCGGCGACGTTCACCGCCGGAGAGACCGGAGACGACCCTGTCCAGCGCGACCCCGGCGAGAAGCACCTCGACGATCTCGCGGGTGAAAGAGTCGGCCGCCCACTCGTGCTCCGCCCGGTCGCCGATCACCGCCTCGCCGACGGTCGCGGAGGGGTCGAGATCGTCGCCCTGGGTGAGGTACCCGAGGTGGAGGCCACGCGCCTGTGACACCCGACCTCGGTCCGGCTCCTCGAGCCCACCGATCAGGCGCAGGAGCGTGGTCTTGCCGTCCCCGTTGCGACCGACGACGCCGACGCGCTCGCCGGTGCCCACCCCGAGGCTGACCCCGTCGAGGAGCGGCCGGATCCCGTAGGACTTGTGGACGCGCTCGAGGTTGACGAGGTTCGCTGCAGGTGAGGCCATGAGGGGGCTATCGCATCACAGGGGCGAGACGACGTGCGCTCCGGGCACCGGCCCGCGCGCAACGAGCGCGGTCGCGCCCGCGTCGGTCAGCAGGTCGAGGACCTTGCGAGCGTCCGCTTCGTCCGCGGCCAGAAAGAGGCAGGTGGGCCCGGAACCGGAGAGCAGCGCCCCGAGCGCGGGCGGTCGACCGCCTCGCTGGAGAAGCTCCGCGAGATCCGGACGCAACGTGAGAGCGGGTGCCTCGAGGTCGTTCAGGAGCAGCGCAGCGAGCCTCTTCGCATCACCCGCGGCGAGGGCTGCGACGAGCTCCTCGGACACCTCCGGCTCGGGTACCTCGGTCCCGGCATGGCGGCGGTCGAACTCCGCGAACACCGCGGGCGTCGAAAGTCCCCGGTCGGAGAGCGCGACCACCCACCAGTACGACCCGGAGTCCTCGATGGCGGTGACGAGCTCGCCACGCCCCGCGCCCGAGGCCGTGCCTCCGACGAGACAGAACGGCACGTCGCTCCCGAGCTCGGCGGCGAGCGAGAGCAGTTCCTCGTGTGGCGTGGCCAGGCCCCAGAGCGTGTCACAGGCGAGCAGCGCGGCCGCGGCGTCGGTGCTGCCGCCGGCCATGCCACCCGCGACCGGGATCCGCTTGCGGATGGTCATCGCGACCGCGCCGTCGACCCCGGCGTGCGAGGCGAGCAGCGCGGCGGCGCGCAGGGCGAGGTTCGAGGAGTCGGTCGGTACGTCGGACACGTCAACGCCGTCGGCCAGCACGGTCAGCGTCGTCGCGTCGGCGGGGGTCACCGTGACCTCGTCGTACAACCCGATCGCCTGGTAGACGGTGCCGAGTGTGTGGAAGCCGTCCGGGCGCGCGGCCCCGACGCCGAGCTGGAGGTTGATCTTCGCCGGTGCCGCGACGGTCACGGCGTCCGCGACCGCGGCTTGGGCAGCCGGCCCGGGGCAGGTCATGTCGCACCGCCCGAGCGGACCGCCGAGAGCCCTTCGGCGACCCGCGCGAAGTCCTCGACACCGAGGGACTCCCCGCGGGCCATCGGGCTGATCCCGGCGTGCGCGAGGGCCGCCTCGGCAGCCTCCGCCGACCCGGCCATGCCCTTGAGCGTCGAGCGGAGGGTCTTGCGGCGCTGGGCGAACGCCGCGTCGACGACCGCGAACACCTCCTCGCGGGTGGCCGAGACGGCCGGCGGGTCCCGCCGCTCCCAGGCGACGAGACCGGAGTCGACGTTCGGGGCGGGCCAGAAGACATTGCGGCCGATGGACCCGGCGCGGCGGACATCGGCGTACCAGGCTGCCTTGACCGAGGGCACGCCGTAGGTGCGGGAGCCCGGCGCGGCGGCCAGGCGGTCGGCGACCTCGGCCTGCACCATCACGAGTCCCTTCTGCAGGGACGGCAGCAGCGCCAGCAGATGCAGCAGCACCGGCACCGAGACGTTGTAGGGGAGGTTGGCCACCAGCGCGGTCGGCGGTGGGCCGGGGAGCTCGCTGACCCGGAGCGCGTCGGCCTCCACGACCTCGAGGCGGTCGGCGTACGCCGGCGCGAACCTCTCGACGGTGGCGGGCAGCGCCTCCGCGAGCACTGGGTCCACCTCTATCGCGACCACGCACGAGGCCGACCCCAGCAGCGCCAGGGTGAGCGACCCGAGCCCGGGACCGACCTCCACGACCACATCGGTGGGGTCGAGGTCGGCTGCACGGACGATCCGGCGCACCGTGTTCGCGTCGATGACGAAGTTCTGGCCCCGTTGCTTGGTCGGCCGGATGCCGAGCGCCGCGGCCAGCGAACGAACATCCGCCGGACCGAGAAGCCTCGGTCCGGCGGATGTCTTGTCGTTCTCGCTCACCACTCGCGTGAGCCTAGACGGTTCGGGTTCGTCCTTAGTATCCCGCACCGCAGACCGGCCAGGCACCGTAGCCGCCGCTGGCGTCGCGGACCTTCTCGGCGATGGCGATCTGCTCCTCGCGGCTGTTCTCGTTCGGGTAGCCGGTGCCGCCGTACGAGTGCCAGGTGGAGAGGTTGAACTGGAGGCCGCCGTAGTAGCCGTTGCCGGTGTTGGCCGCCCAGTTACCGCCGGACTCGCACTCCGCGATCTTGTCCCACACGGAGTTGCCGCCGGCGAAGTTGGCCGTGGGCGCCTGCTTGGTGCCGACCCGCACGACCGCCTTGCGGGGCTCGCTGAGCACCTTCGAGCGGAGCTCCTTGCTGGCGACGAGCTTGCCGTTCTCGTAGCGGAGGCGGTAGACGACCGAGCGCGATCCGGCGTGCCCCTCGCGGACGACCTTCCGGTT
This sequence comes from uncultured Actinomycetota bacterium, assembly GCA_963700955.1. GTDB lineage: Bacteria > Actinomycetota > Actinomycetes > Propionibacteriales > Nocardioidaceae > Nocardioides_C. The sequence goes on from CAVOZH010000009.1 coordinate 225,091, forward strand.
GCCCTCGAGCATCGACGAGTCGGCCTTCTCGATGGTCTCGTAGTCGACGTCCTCGGTGACCTTCTTCGTGAGGACGCGAACCCGGGTCAGGACGACCTTGTCGCCGTCCTTGAGCTTCGCGTTGTCGCCGGGCTTGACCACGTCGCGCTTGCCGACGTCGATCCCGAGGTCGTGGAGCGCCTCGGAGGCGGTCAGTGCCGGGACCGTGACAGTGCGGGCCTTCTGGGCACCGTTCTGCAGGGTGATGGTCTTGGGCGTCACGACGTCGAGGTCGAGGCCTTCACGAGGCACGTCCGCGCTGCGGCTGACGGAGAGGTCGGCACCGGTGTAACGGAGACCGAGCTGGTCCAGAGCCGAGCTGACGTCGCTCGCGGTGACCCAGTAGCTCTTCTTCTTGCCGTCGACGCTGACCTTCAGCTCCCGCGCGTAACGCACCGCGATCCGGGTGCCGTCGTTGACCTTCGTGTCGAGGCCGGGGGCGACCACGTCGCGCTCGCCGATGTCGATTCCCTCGTCCTTCAGCACGTCGCCGACGGTGCCGGCGAGGGTGCTGACCTGGTCGGCCTCACCGTCGACCGACAAGGTGACGGACTTGCTCATCGCGGCGTAGCCGACGGTGGTGGCGCCCACCGCCGTGATGACCGCGGCCACGAGGCCGACGAGGGCGAACCTGCTCTTGCTGAGTAGTGCGAAATAACGCCGCACGATGCTCCAATGGTCGTACTCCCCGGGCCGCAGGACGTGACAGCGCACGTGCTCGTCCTCGGGAGTACGCAGGGGTACTCATGTTGCGTGAGACGGCACAGCGGTCCCCACCGATGGGCGCCGGACGATGCCGGCTGGATCTGTGTGGACCCCCTAGGCGCTGCCCGAAAGCTTCCCCACTCCCGGCCAACAGTCACAAGACACTAACGAGGATGCCCACGCACACCAAGTCGAAACCCCCAAATCGTGACTCGACTCACCGCATCAACTAGCCCGTTCGGGCTACTTGCTGAGATTCGAGGTCACCCGGATCAGCCACCCCACGTGCCCCCGAACGCCTCGTCGGTGTTCGTGTCGACGGCCCGGCAGAGCCGCTCCAGGCCCGTTCCGAGGGTCTCCGCCATCGATCGCATGGTGATCGGGACCAGGTACGACGCGTTGGGCCGGCCGCGGTAGGGGGTCGGGGTCAGGTAGGGCGCGTCGGTCTCGACGAGGACCCTGTCGAGCGGGGTGACCCGCAGCGCCTCACGCAGGGGCTCGGCGTTCTTGAACGTGACCGTCCCGGCGAACGACAACCACGCTCCCCTGTCGAGGCACGCGCGGGCGAACTCCGCGTCGCCCGAGAAGCAGTGCATGACCACCCGGTCGGGGACGCCCTCCTCGTCGAGGATCCGGAGCACGTCGTCGTGGGCGTCGCGGTCGTGGATCACGAGGGTCTTGTCGAGCCGCTTCGCCAGGTCGATGTGACGGCGGAACGACTCGTGCTGCGCGGGCCGACCTGCCTCGTCGGTCCGGAAGTAGTCGAGCCCGGTCTCCCCCACCGCGCGCACCCTGTCGCTGCCCGCGGCGAGCCGTTCGATCTCGTCGAGCGCCTGGTCCAGCCGGCCGTCGGCGGCGAGCAGCGGGGCCTCGTTGGGGTGCAGCGCGACACCGGCCACGATCGAGCCGAACCGCTCAGCGACGTCGACCGCCCACGCGGCGCCGGCAAGGTCACAGCCGATCTGCACGATCCGCGGGACGCCGACCGAGGCGGCCTCGGCGAGCGCCTCCTCGACCGCCTGCCAGGAGCCGTCGGCGATGTCGAGATGGCAGTGGTTGTCGACAACCGGGCACGGCAACGGCTCGGGTGCCGGAGGGCGGCTGAGGTCACGCTTGTCGCCGTCCGCGCTGCTCGATGACCGGTCGCGGGTGGGTGCGTCTGGCGCCATGCGGCGGAGTCTACGAGGGCCGTTCTACTTCTTGTGCACGGCGTCGTAGACGACCCGCTTGGGCAGTCCGGCGCGCCGTGCCACGTCGAGGATCGCGTCCTTGCGCGTGCTGCCCTCGGCCTCCGTCTCGGCCACGAGAGCCGCCAGGGACGCCGGGTCGGTGGGTACGTCGGACGTGGCGGTCGCGCCCTCGACGACCAGCGTGACCTCCCCGCGCACCCCGTCGGCGGCCCACGCCGCGAGGTCGGCTAGCCCTGCCCGTCGTACCTCCTCGTGGGTCTTGGTCAGCTCCCGGCACACCGCGGCGCGGCGTTCTCCACCGAAGGTCTCCGCCATCGCGGAGAGCGTCGCCTCGGTGCGGTGCGGCGCCTCGAAGAAGACCATCGTGCGCTCCTCCGCGGCCAGCGAGCCGAGCCTCCGGGCCCGCTCGCCGGCCTTGCGCGGGAGGAAACCCTCGAAGCAGAACCGGTCCACGGGCAGCCCGGACACCGCGAGCGCGGTCAGCACCGCGGACGGCCCGGGCACCGCGGTGATCGCGATGTCGCGCTCGACCGCCGCGGCGACGAGGCGGTAGCCGGGGTCGGAGACGCTCGGCATCCCCGCGTCGGTCACGACGAGCACCCGCTGTCCGGACTCGAGCGCCTCGACCAGGGCGGGGGTGCGTGCCGACTCGTTGCCCTCGAAGTAGGACACGACGCGCCCGCTGATCGCGACCCCGAGGTCAGTGCACAGCCGTTTGAGCCGGCGCGTGTCCTCCGCCGCGACGACGTCGGCGGTGGCGAGCTCGGTCGCGAGCCGCGGAGGCGCGTCCTCCACCCGCCCGATCGGCGTCGCAGCAAGGACGAGCACTCCGGAGTCGGTCACGCCGCGCATCATGCCATCAGGCCGACCTGGTGTTGCGGCCTCCGTAGCATGGGCGCGTGACGACGACCTTGGAGCCGCCCGGGCCGACGCGTCGGCGCACGATTGGGCTCTCCCGGACCGCCGACGGCCGACCTGTCCCGAGCGCGCGTCGCAGGATGGTCCCCTCGATCAGGCACCTCGACCGTCGTACCGGCTGGCTCGCGACCCTGGCCGTGACGGCCCTCGCGGGACTGTTGCGCTTGTGGCACCTCGGCCGGCCGCACGAGTTCCTCTTCGACGAGACGTACTACGCGAAGGACGCCTGGTCGCTGGTCCAGCACGGTTACACGACCGGCTACGGCGCGGGCGCGGACCAGAAGATCCTCGCCGGGCGGGTGCACGGGATCTTCAGCGACTCACCGAGCATGATCGTCCACCCCGAGGTCGGGAAGTGGCTGATCGGAACGGGCGAGTCCGTCTTCGGGATGAACCCGTTCGGCTGGCGGGTCGCAGCCGCTGTGGTCGGCACGCTGATGGTGCTCGTGCTCATCCGGCTGGTCCGCCGTCTCACCGGCTCGACACTCCTCGGTTGCACCGCCGGACTGCTGCTCACCTTCGACGGCCTGCACTTCTCGATGTCGCGGCTCGCCCTGCTCGACGTGTTCATGAGCTTCTTCCTGCTCGCCGCGGTGGCGGCGCTCGTCGCAGACCGCGACTGGAGCCGGCTCCGGATGGCCAAGCGCGTGCCCGCCGGATGGAGCGCCGGGCCCCACGACTGGGGGCCGTTGCGCGGGCTCTGGTTCAGACCCTGGCGCCTCCTTGCGGGAGTGATGTTCGGCCTCGCGGTCGGCACCAAGTGGAACGCGGTGTTTCCGCTCGCCGCCTTCGCCCTGCTCGTGTGGGCCTGGGACGCCGGTGCCCGGCGTTCACTGGGAGTACGCCGGGCGTGGCTGAGGTCGGCCATAGCCGATGCGCTGCCCGCGGTCTTCTACCTCGTCGTCGTGGCCCTGATCGTCTACGTCGTGACCTGGACCGGGTGGCTGCTGCACGCCTCGGACTACGAACGGGCGCTCTCCGACACCCAGTACGGCGCCCCCTGGGGCTCCTACATCGACCACGACGCCCACGGGTTCGGACCGGAGCTCGTCCAGTCGCTGCGGTCGTTGTGGAACTACCACCAGGACGTCTACACCTTCCACACCCGCGGCCTGATCGGCTCCAAGCACGTCTACCAGTCCGACCCGAAGGGCTGGCTGCTCCTGAACCGGCCGGTCGGCATCGACGCGGACCTCGGGATCAAGCCCGGCACGGAGGGCTGCAACGCCCCGAAGGGGAGCACGTGCCTGCGCCAGATGATCCTGCTCGGCACCCCGGTGCTGTGGTGGGGCGGGCTGCTGGCCCTGCTCTACGCGCTCTTCGCCTGGGTGGCGCGCCGCGACTGGCGCTTCGGCGTGGCGGTGGTCGGCGTGGCCTCGACCTGGCTGCCGTGGCTGAGGTACGACGACCGGCCGATCTTCTCGTTCTACGCGGTCGCCACGATCCCCTTCACGATCATCGCGACCACCCTGCTCATCGGGCACCTGATGGGCGGCCAGCGAGCGTCGTACCGACGTCGGATGCTCGGGACCGTCGTCGCCGGCTCCTTCGTCGTGCTCGTCGTGCTGAACTTCGCGTGGTTCTGGCCGATCTACACCGACCAGCTCGTCACGACACGGGAATGGCTCCAGCGGATCTGGTTCCGCGCCTGGATCTGACCTCCGGTCGCGCGGCCGGAGGTCGGATCTGACCTCGGGTCGCGCGGCCGGGTTCAGCGGCCGTAGATGCGCTGAGCGACGGCCTTCTTCGCCGTCACCAGCCCTTCGAGCGCTGAGCCGAAGCCGGCGTCACCGTGGGTGGCAGGGGCGGCCTCGCCGGGCGTCCCGATGGCCCAGCGCGAACCCTTGTCGACCAGGTCCTGGTGGGTGACGTCGTCGTATCCCGGCTTGACCGGGAAGGCGACGCCCCACGCGCCCGCTGCGGCGGCAGCGAGGTGCAGCGAGTCGCGGGTGGTGATCCAGCGCTGGCCGCGCCGAGCGGGCAGCCCTTCGCGAAGCACCTCGGTGAACGGGTAGAACCGCATGCCGGGCAGCTCGGACTCGATCATCTCGAAGACCACGCGGTCCTGGCCCGGGATCGCCTCGATGTAGCCGATCTTCTCCGGACGCAGCCCCCACGCCTTGGCCGTCTCGACTGCGCTCTTGGCGAGCGCCTCGACGCCACCGTCGGTCTCGACGAGGTCGGACTGGAGGCAGATCATCGTGGAGACGCTGTCGCGGGGGTCGTAGGCCTCGCGGTCCCCGAGGGCGAGCAGGGCGTCGTCTCCGGTGTCGGTCACCGTGTCCGCGGAGAAGAGCTCGCGCGAGCGGGCGTCGCGTACGTCGACCACGGCATAGCTCGAGGTGAGGCGGTCGAGCGTCTCACCCTTCGTGGCGACCGGGAGCAGACCGACGCCGGTCATCGCGACGCGCTTGTCGTACTCCGTCGCGAGCACATGTCCGGCCGCGAGGAGGCCGATGTGACGGGGCCACAGAGAGCTGACGTAGCCGCCACCGATGACGTGGACCACGTCGACGGTGTGCAGCAGCTCGATGCCCGCGGCGCGGTGCGCGTAGCCGAAACCGGGTTGCCGCGCAGCCTGGGACACGAAGTCGACGACCTCCTCGGCGTCCTCGGTCGGCGCCGCCAGGCTGACCCGGAAAAGCGTGTCGACGAAGCGGACGTTGGGGTGCAGGTGGCCCAGGAAGAGCTGAGCACCACCCGGGTTGGGACAGTCGAGGAACACCTCCGCGTCGGGCTCGCTCGCAGCGAGATGGCGCAGCCATGCGGCCGCGACAGCCTCGTCGCCGTAGCAGGGGTATCCCGACGACCCGACCAGATAGATCCGGCGACCTGCCATACGTCTGACTCCTCGACTCATGGGGGCGCCACAGGGACGCCGCCCGTCGTACCTCGGCCGTTGCGAAGGCTAACGCACCGTGGTCGGCATCGAGAGCACCACCATGTGGGCGGACCGGACCGGGCTCAGTCCATCCTCGGGAGCCATGCACGGCTCACCGTGATGGGTCAGAGCGGCACGCCGAAGAGAACGTGTCCGTGCTTGATGCACTCGTGATGACGAACGATGCCGTGATCGTGGGAGCAGGTCATTCGCCCCTCCTCGCTCGCTGCCACAGCGCCGTAGCCTGTGATGAGCACGTTGAGGGTAATTGCGACCAGCACGGCTGTTCCGAGCTTCCTTGTCATTTTCACCTCTTTCGTCCCTGACCGTTGTACCCGCGTGCCGCCGCACCGCATCATCGCCACGCGTCGGAGGACACACGCGACCCATGTGGTCTGGACAACAGCAGCCCCACCCTGCAATGGGGGGACCCGCCTCCGCTGCTACAGAATCCGCGCGCCCGAGTCACTCATCGCCCCTAGGGCCGCCCTGCCGTCGCCCGGGCTGAGGTTGACCGGTCGCGTCCCCTCACTCAGGACGGTGACCTGGTAACCAAGGCTCCGCGCTTCGAGCACAGTGTCTTTGACGCAGACATCGAGGGCAAGACCGACGACCACCAACTTCTGGATGGCGCGCTCTTTGAGCAGGTCATCGAGCCCGGTCGTGCGGGTCTCGCCGTTGACCGGGTGTTGCACCGTGAAACCGGAGTATCCGTCCTCCCCGCCCGTGCCCTTCCTGACGATGGCGCCCACGACGTCGAGGTCGTCATGGAATCGGGCACCCCAGGTTCCCTGAACACAATGGGTCGGCCAGATGCCGCCGTCCTTGGCGAAGTGTGGCGTCGTCTCCGGGTGCCAGTCCTGGGTGTAGATCACCAGACCGCCGCTACTCTGCGTCGCCCGGACCTCGTCGTTGACTGCCGGAATGATCTCCTCGCCACCTCTCACGTACAGGCCACCCTCGGGGTGGGCGAAGTCGTTCTGCACGTCCACCACGATCAGGGCCGTGGCGTCGTCGTACGAGATGGGTCGACCAGGCATTTCTTCCTCCGTTCCTATAGACAGCACGCCGCGCGGTCAGATTCAAGAGCTGTACGCCGATTCCTGGACCGGACGTTGCTCGCCCCGGTCGGGCTGGGGTCAAGTGCACGGCACCGACGCCGAAGGTGTGGGCCCGGAGTGAACGCTTCAGGAGGCACACCAACCGAGCATCGCCGCTCTGTGTTGACAGCCGCTCTGTGTTGACAACTGCGCCACGCCGACGGTTGATGAAGGCATGGTGGAACAGCCCACAGTTTTCTGGAAGCCAGCCTGGTTGAGAACGGCCGCCGCCGTTGTGCCTCTGCTGGTTGCTCTGCTGCTTTCGGCCTGGCGGGACTCCATCAGCACAGCCACCGACGTCTTGGTGCTCGTTTCCATCGTCGTCGCTGCCTCAGCAACTGGCGACCGATGGGCAGGGATCACGGCCGCCTTGTCCAGTGCGGTCTGGTTCGACTTCTTCCTGACCCAGCCCTACCTGCGCTTCGCCATCACCGACGCCAACGACATCGAAGCGACCGTCCTCCTGCTCCTCATCGGCGCAGTCGTCACCGAGGTGGCGCTGTGGGGTCGCCGCCAGCAAGCCCGCGCCAGCCGCCGCGAGGGCTACCTCGATGGCGTGCTCGGCACCGCCGAGCTCGTGCTCGTGAGGCATGACTCGGTGGAGAGCCTGATCGGCACGGTCAATGACCAGATCACCGATGTGCTCGGTATCGCCCAGTGTCGGTTCGTCGCAGGTCGAAACTACGACCCACAGATGGCTGTCCTCGACCACGACGGGTCTGTGACCCGACTCGGTCACCCGGTGAACGTCGACCGAGATGGGCTCCCGACGGACGACGAGACGGTGCTGCTGGTGCACCGGGGCGGCGATGTGGTCGGTCACTTCGTGCTTACCTCGGCCAGTCATGTCGCGTGGCCGACGTTGGAGCAGCGTCGGGTGGCGGTGTTGCTGGCCGATCAGGTGGCGTCCTTGCTGGGTGACCGACCTGCCTGACCGCCGATGCCGCAGCTGGGAGGCCCAGTCGTGCGCGGCCTCCCGAAGCAGCACTCGCAGACGGCCGAAGCCATTGGATCCGGACGATCCCTCAGTAGAGAGCGCCGCTACTCAAACTCCTCGGCTGGCCCGCGATCCGATCACGAATCGAGAAGCGCCCGGGTGTCGTCGGGCCTAGCCTTCCTTCAGATGGCCGGCATCCCGCCGAGCCTTGAGCGTCGAAAGGCAGTGGCGAGAATGCCCGCGAAGAGTTCCAAGACCGAGTCCGACGGCTTCAGTGCCGAGGAGCGTGCCGCGATGAAGGAGCGCGCCGCCGAGCTGCGCGCCGAGGGCAAGAAGGGCGCCAAGAAGGCCGACGGGCTGCAGGCGGTCCTCGACAGGATCGCTGAGATGGCGCCGGAGGATCGTGCGCTCGCCGAGCGCGTGCATGTAGCGGTGACCGGGACCGCCCCGGAGCTGACGCCGAAGACCTGGTACGGGATGCCCGCCTACGCGAACGCGGACGGCAAGGTCGTCATCTTCTTCCAGGACTCGGGCAAGTTCAGCTACCGCTATTCGACCCTCGGCTTCCAGGACGCGGCCAACCTCGACGACGGCGACCTGTGGCCGGTGTCCTACGCACTCCAGAAGTGGAGCCCCGTGGTAGAGAAGAAGGTCGTCGAGCTGGTGAAGGCTGCGATCTCCTGACCGCTGCATCGACCGCCGCGGAGCGCGCGTGCCCCGGTTAGCGGTACGGACGGCTCAGCCTCAGCACCCGCCGTCACGACCCACCGTGCGACATCTGCGGGCGCTTTCTCGCATCCAGTCACGCGTGAACGACTGCACCGAATGCGGCCATGACCGTGCGACCCGGACCAGGTGCGTACGCGGCGGAGGAGGTGAGTCCCATTCCCACGACAGCTGGCTGGGCACTCCCGACCGCGGTCCCGCGCCGTTCGATCTGAGTTCGACGGTGGCCGCCGGGGTGCCCGCACATCCGGAAAGGTCCGTCATGCACTTCTTCAACCCTGCTTCAGCTCAGCGCGGATTAGTCCTGCTCGCCCCCGGTGGCGGCCAGGACCACACGTCGCCCGGCGTCGTCGCCCGTGCCACCCGCCTCACCGACACCGGGTACGCCGTCGCGGTCGTCCGCTCGCTCGACGAAGTTCCGGCCGTGCTGGCCGCGCACCCCGGCCCGATCGGATTCTGGGGCGTCTCCCAGGGTGCCCGGGTCGGGCTACCGCTGCTCGCCGCCGAGCCGCGGATCGCCGCCGCGGTACTCGGGCTCGCAGACGGCCCGATCGCCTCGGCGCCTCTGGTCACCGCCCCGGTGCTCTTCTACATCCAGTCCGACGACGATCTGGTCCAGCCCCATGCCTGCCGGGCGCTCTTCGACGCGCTCGGCTCGGCCGACAAGACCCTTGTCGAAAACCCCGGTGGCCACCTGGACCTGCCGCACACCTCGGTCGAGGAGTCGGCTGCCTGGCTGGACCGGAAGCTGGCCGAGCAGTGATCTCTGGTGGGGCGTGAGTTGCTGAGCGGCGGCAGCTCCGGATTGCCGCGGGCAAGCGGCAAGCCAGCCAGGCAAGCTTGGCGGCGGGGTCCTGTCATCATGCGACGCGAAGGGTTCTGTATCGGCTGGCGTGTGCGCTGGATCTGGACGGGCACGCCCTGGCACAGCAAAGGATCCGGACCACCGACAGGATGGTCACCGCGTGAGCACTGTCTGGGGTTGGCTGACCCCTCAGCGCGATGCCTTGCGGTGGGCCTTGACCACCAAGTCGTGCATGGTCGCCTCCGTCGAACCGTGTCTCACCTGACGCGTCCGGGTCTCCGCTACTTCGACGTCCCACAGGTTCATGCTCAGAGATGAGATGACGGCATCGGATCCGATGGATGCATTCTCAGGAGCGTGCGCCGCCGAGTAGTTGTCAGCATGATCGTGGCCTGCGACGAACAGCGTGCCGTCGGGGGCGACGGCGTGCGCCAGACGCGCCACGAACTCTCCGAAGGGCACGTCGGGATGAACGTACTGGCTGACCACCAGGTCGTACTGTTTCGGAGGCTGCCAAGCGGTCAGGTCGGCCACGACCCAGGATATGCGCGCTGCGATCTCGGGCGCTTGGTCCGTCGCGAATCTCTCGGCCCGACCCACCGCCGTCGGTGAGATGTCGATCGCCGTCACTTCCCAGCCCTTCTGGGCGAGCCAGACAGCGTCGGCCCCGGTGCCGCAGCCTGCGTCGAGCGCCGTCCCGACCGGCAAGGCCGTCAGTTCGGCCACCATGTGCGGGCTCGGCACGCCTCGTGCTGTTCCCTGTCCCTGGTAGTGCTGCTCCCACCACTGCGAACCGAATGCGGGATCGTCTGCCTGCTCGGACCCGTGGCCGGTCGAGGGTTCTTCGGCATCGGGCGGGTTCGTCATGCCGACATGATCCCCGACACCCGCTCATCGGCACGACCGAGGCTTCATCATCTGCGGCATGGTCGGACGTCAGCGGTCGCGAGCTAAAGTGGCGAGCCCGACTTCGATGGGGGTGTGTATGGAGAACGAACCGGTGCCGTCCGAGGCTCCAGGATTCCGGGCCCTTCTACCACGGCACGAAGGCTTACCTGAAGCCGGGGGACGTGCTGGAACCCGGTTATAGCTCCAATTTCGGCGAGCGAAGGAAGGCGAACTACGTCTACCTGACCGCAACCCTGGATGCGGCTACCTGGGGAGCGGAACTCGCGGTGGGCGAGGGACCAGGCAGGATCTATCGTGTGGAACCCACGGGCCTCCTCGAGAATGACCCCAACCTGACGGACAAGAGGTTCCCGGGAAACCCGACGAGGTCCTACCGCACCCAGGAGCCACTGCGAGTGGTCGGAGAGATCTTGGACTGGGAGCCACACTCCCCCGAGGTGCTCCAGGACATGCGGAACCACCTTGAAGAGCTCCAGCGGCTGGGCATCGAGGCAATCAACGACTGAACAACGCGCAGCGGCACATGAATGCGATCCGTTCGCTTCTTCATGTTCCTTGACGTGCGCGTCGAGTTCCGCCCAGGACGAGGCGCGCGGCGCGAGATCAGCCCACGCTGGGTTCGTTGAGGCGGGCGGCCCGGCTCAGTGAGCGGGGTAGTAGCAGACCAACGTGCCGGTCTCTATCGCGTCATCCTTGAGCCGGAGGTCGAGGAATCCGTCGGCGTACAGATTCTCGCTCGCGAGGTCGCGCATCGCTCCCCAGATCTCGACAGGCACTCGCGCTTCGCCGATGACCGTGCTGCCGAGGACCACGTGAGCGCGTGGCTGATCCGGGAACATGTCGAACCACACAGACGGGTGGAGCCATCCGCCGCGCCCTTTGGTGAACCCGGCATAGTGCCGCAGCAGGGAGGCGGCACTCTCAACGGGTTCGAAGGTCAGCGACGCTGATGCCGGCCGGTCGTAGTTGTCGAGCACGCCTTCCTTGTCCTCGGGCATCTCCTCCAGGTCAGCCTCCTTTGCCATGGCCTGCTCTTCGTCGGAACCTGCGGGACGGAACGTCTGAAGGAGTGACCGGCCGGTCGCGATGAGGTGGAGCGCAGCCCGCCCTGTCGCCTTCCACCTTTCGCGGTCGAGGCGGTGGGGCGGCACGTCGCGCCACCAGAGATCGAAGATGAAGCGATGGATGGGAGTCGTCTCGTCCAGGACTTCGGATAGTCGGTGCGCGCGAAGCCGCGCCCGGAGCGCCTCATCGCTGTCGCCGGATTCCAGTCGGTCCGCCCAAGCTTCCTCGTAGGCCTGACGGAGCCGTCGCCCCGCCTCGCTGTCCGCGCTCACGTCACGAGGATAAGGCGACAAGCGGCGCTTCGGCGCGTGCCGCTCGGTGCCCAAACTGTCGCCCCAGGTGTGGCCAGGCACTCCAACTGCACAGCGCTGTCATCGACATCACCGCTTCCGCTGTCCGCGGCACGTGCGGACGTTTCGGAGTTCAGTGCACCGCGTTCCTGGCCCGGGCGCGGGCGTGATGAAGCAGCGACGCCTCGCCTCTGAAAAGCGCGTTGAGCGGCGGTATCTCCGTCGGTGGTCAACCGCGACGGTCGGTGTTGAGCCGTGCCGCCTGTCGGGTCAGGTGGTCGCGTTCTTGGAGGTTGGACGCCTGCCTGGCGGCTTCGGCGTAGAGGCGTGCGGCGGTCGCCACGTCCCCGTCCCGCTCGTGCAGGTACGCAGCGACCGCGGCATAGCGCGGCAAGGTCGGGTCGAGCTTCGCCAAGGCAGCCAGGCCCGCCCGCGGACCATCGGCCTCGCCGACGGCCACGGCACGGTTGAGGCTGGCGACCGGGCTGTCGGTGAGCCGCACCAGCTCGTCGTACCACTCGACGATCTGCACCCAGTCGGTCTCCTCGGCCGTCCGTGCGTCGGCGTGGAGAGCCGCGATCGCCGCCTGGGCCTGGAACTCGCCGATCCGGTCGCGGGCGAGGGCTGTTTGGAGGATCTCGACGCCCTCAGCGATCAGCTGCGTGTCCCATAGGCTGCGGTCCTGCTGGGCGAGCGGCACGAGGCTGCCGTCGGGGCGGGTGCGCGCGGAGCGCCGCGCGTGGTGGAGCAGCATCAGTGCTAGCAATCCGGCTACCTCCTCGTGGTCGATCACGGCCACCAGCTGGCGGGTCAGGCGAATCGCCTCCGCGGCGAGGTCGACGTCGCCCGAGTAACCCTCGTTGAAGACGAGGTACAGGACGCGCAAGACCGTGGCGACGTCGCCGGGCTGGTCGAACCGGACGTCCGAGACGGTCCTCTTGGCCCGGCTGATCCGCTGTGCCATGGTCGCCTCCGGCACGAGGTAGGCGCGCGCGATCTGACGTGTGGTCAGGCCGCCGACGGCCCGCAGGGTAAGTGCGACCGCCGACGCCGGCGTGAGGGACGGGTGGGCGCACAGGAAGTAGAGCTGAAGGGTGTCGTCCACCGACGCGCCCGGGGCGGGTGCCGGCTGCTCCTCGACGAGCTCCTCGCGTCTGCGGCGGGAGGCATCGGCGCGGGCGGCGTCGAGGAACTTGCGCCACGCGACGGTGACCAGCCAGCCCTTCGGGTCCCGCGGCGGCTCGGTCGCCCAGAGGCGCACCGCTTCGACCAGCGCGTCCTGGACGGCGTCCTCGGCCGCCGCGAAGTCGGCTCCGCGGCGGACGAGGACCCCGATCACCGACGGCGTGAGGGTCCGCAGTCGGGGCTCGCCCATCGACGTCACTCCGTGACGGTCGGAGGTGCTGCCAGGAAGGGGCGCACCTCGAGCCATTCGTGGATCGCCTTTCCGCCTGCCCCTGGAGCCGCCGACAGCTCACCGGCCAGCTCGAGCGCGCGGTCGTAGGTGTCGACGTCGATCACCATCCAGCCGGCGATCAGGTCCTTGGTCTCGGCGAAGGGGCCGTCGGTCACCGGCGGTCGCCCCTCGCCGTCGTAGCGGACGAAGGTGCCCTCGGGCGAGAGCGCCTGGCCGTCGACGAACTCGCCGGTGCCCTCGAGCCGTGCAGCGAAGTCGTGCATGTACTGCAGGTGGGCGGAGATCTCCGCCTCAGTCCACCGATCCATCGGTACGTCGTTCACCGGCGTCGGGGCGCCGCGGTAGTGCTTGAGCAACAGGTACTTGGCCATCATGTTCTCCTCGATGCGGTGCGGCCCATGGTGGCCGCGTTCGCTCCAGGGACGGAGCCGTTCCTCGGTTCTCGACATGGTGTCGCGAGGATCTTCCGATCCAACACTCCGCGGGGCACTGCCCGGGCTCAGAGCACGCGGTAGGCGAGCAGCAGGCTGGAATGGGGCGTCGGTGTGGCGCTGAGTAAGTCAAGCCGGCGGGGGTCGGTGCTCGCGAACAGCCGGCGCCCCGTGCAACCAACCGCTGGACCGACCACCAACTGCAGTTCATCGACGAGTCCCGCCTCGAGCATGGACTGTGCCAGTTGGATGCTGCCGTGAATCCCGATGTCGCCGCCGGGTCGGGCTTTGAGGTCGCACACCAGATCCTCGATCGACCCCTCCACCGCCTCGGCGTTGTGCCACCCGTTCGACAGCGGTGTCGACGTTACGACGTACTTCTTGACGTTGTTGATGAAATGGGCGAACGGCTGGTGGTCCGCGGTTGGCCAGAACTGCGACCATTCGTCGTACATGTGGCGGCCGAGCAACACTGCATCCTGCGCTTCGATGATCTTCTCTTCGTTGTCGATCATCACGGAGTCGAACTCGGGAACTTCGCCGGGCTCCTGACCTCGTGCGAAGTACCGGCCGGGGTGATCGACTGCACCGTCGAGGGACATGAGGGTGTAGAGCACGACCTTGCGCACGCGGGCCTCCTGGATGGGTGTTGTGACTTCGGTTGGTCTGACCGGGCGGGGACGCGAAACTCATCGCGTCGGTGGTGACATGACTCCACTCCGTGGGAGATTCCTGCACCCAACCCGGGGTGCCTTGCTGAGGCTCCGCCGCATGCAGGGCGGTCCGTCTGGTCGAGGACCATACTCCGCGCATCGGCATGACCGCGTCTTCACAGTCGGGCGGTCACCGCGGGAAACCTGCGTACCGTTGTGCACGGACGTCCTCCTTGACGTGTGGGATACCAAGCCCGACTACCGCAACAGGAGGACGTTCCTGCGTCCATACCCGACGCCGTCAAGGAGTTACTAGCGGAGGTACCCGATGGGCCTTGGGCGTCGCTCGGCACTTGGAACGCCTTCCGGTACAACTTCGCCATGGTGCGATTTCGTTGTGAGTGATTACTCCGACTACCAGACCTGGCGCGAGGCCGTGTGGGACAGGCACAGCGGCCGGGGAGGCTTCCGTCTCGCCCGCGCCTACGACGGTGACGTGCTTGCTGGCTTTGCCTACGGCTACACCGGCGAGACCGGCCAGGGTGGACAGACAATGCGCGCAAGGTGCTGGAACCGGACGTTGCGAAGACATGGCTGGGTGGGCACTTGGAGTTGGTGAGCATCGGTGGTGTTCATGCCGCCCGCCATGGAGGAGTCGGTCGAGGGCTCATGCACGTCCTCCTTCAAGGTCTTCTCCATGAGCGTCTGCTTCTGATGACGACCTCGGACTCTTCTGACCCGGCAAGGCGGCTCTACGCGTCCGAGGGATGGCGCGTCCTTGGCGGCGGCATAGCGTACGTTCCTCGGGTTCACCTCTGCCCAGCGCGACCGGCGTACCACGAAGTCTTGAAAGAAGTCCGGGAGGCGGTGTCGGATCGGGGCAGAGGTGTTCGTAGCAGGGGTGAGCGGCCGCCCACGAGGGGCGCCCCGAACCACAGGAGATGATCCGAGATGCAGTACCTGGTTTCCGTGATCGACGACGGCACCGGCTTGGCCACCCCGACCGAGATGGCCGCCATCAACGCGTTCAACGACCGGCTCCGGGCCGAGGGTCACTGGGTCTTCGCCGGCGGCCTCGGGTCGCCCGACCCGGCCACCGTCATCGACAACCGGGGTGGGGAGGCGGTGTTCACCGACGGGCCCTTTGTGGAGTCGAAGGAGTACCTCGCCGGCTTCTGGATCATCGAGGCCCCCGACCTCGACGTGGCGCTCAAGCTCGCCGCCGAGGGGTCGAAGCACTGCAACCGGAAGGTCGAGGTGCGGCCGTTCCTGTGAGCGAGGTCGACGTCGGGCAGGCGATCACCCGGGCCCACCACGAGGAGTGGGCGCGGGTGGTCGCCGCCCTGGCCAGGCGGTTCGGGGACCTCGACATCGCCGAGGAGGCGGCGGCCGAGGCGTTCGGGATCGCCGTCGCGCGGTGGCCTGCCGACGGCGTCCCTCCCAATCCCGGCGCCTGGCTGACCACGACCGCTAACCGCAAGGCGATCGACCGGATCCGGCGCGAGAACAAGCGCGACGACAAGCAGGAGGAGGCTCAATTGTTGTACGACGACGACCCGCCCGAGCCTCTCGGCGCCATCG
Organism: uncultured Actinomycetota bacterium; assembly: GCA_963700955.1. Classification (GTDB taxonomy): domain Bacteria; phylum Actinomycetota; class Actinomycetes; order Propionibacteriales; family Nocardioidaceae; genus Nocardioides_C. The sequence goes on from CAVOZH010000009.1 coordinate 240,738, forward strand.
ACGACGAGCGACTCCGGCTGATCTTCACCTGCTGTCACCCGGCGCTCGCGATGGAGGCCCGCGTGGCGCTGACGTTGCGCATGGTCGGCGGTCTGACCGTGCCCGAGATCGCCCGTGCCTTCCTGGTGCAGGAGACCACCATGGGGCAGCGGATCACCCGCGCGAAGGCCAAGATCAAGGCGGCTCGCATCCCTTATCGGGTGCCGTCCGCGGAGGATCTCCCGGCACGCGTCTCCGGCGTACTCGCCGTCCTCTTCCTCGTCTTCAACGAGGGCTACCTGGCGAGCGGCCCCGACACCGATCCCGTACGTCACGACCTGACCGCCGAGGCGATCCGGCTCACTCGCATGATCCGTGCCCTCATGCCGGAGGACGGTGAGGTGGCCGGGCTGCTGGCGCTGATGATCCTCACCGAGGCCCGCCGCACCGCCCGGGTCTCGGCGAGCGGCGAGCTGGTCACCCTCGACGAGCAGGACCGTGGGGCCTGGGACGCGGCGCTGATCACCGAGGGTCATCGGCTGGTGCGCGAGCGCCTGGCTGCCAGGGTGGCTCCGGGTCGCTACCAGATCCTGGCAGCGATCAACGCCGTGCACACCTCCGCCCGCGAGGCACGCGACACCGACTGGTCGCAGGTCGTCGCCCTCTACGACCAGCTCGTCCGCCTCGACCCCTCGCCGATCATCGCCCTCAACCGGGCCGTCGCGGTCGCCGAGCTCGACGGCCCAGAGGTGGCGCTGGCGGCCGTCGACCGTCTAGAGGACAAGTTGGCCAGCTATCACGCCTACCATGCGACCCGCGCCGACCTGCTGCGCCGGCTCGGCCGCAGTCAGAAGTCGCGCGCGGCGTACGACAAAGCCATCGGGCTGGCGGGCAACACCGCCGAAACCGCCTACCTGACACGCCGCCGCGACCAGCTGGCGTAGTGCCCCTGCGGAACCCCATAAAGCCGCTGCCGACGGGTGTGCGCGGCGGATCAGGACGCAGCCATGGTCGAGTGCGAACTCGCGCGTATGCCCAGCGGCCAGGCCCCAGCGTCACCCCTCGAGCAGGAATGTCACCAACATATCCACCCGATAGCTCGTCACGGCGCCATCGTGGACCTTGACGCTCTGCTCCTTTATCCAGGCCGACCTCACGCCACGCAAGGTCTCGTTCGCGCGGCTGATCCCCACCTTGATGGCGTCCTCGAATCCGATCTCGGACTCGGCGGTGATCTCAGTGACACGTGCAACGCTGCTCATGGCGACTCCCCTCGAAGGTTTCGATGTCGACACGCTCCTAGCCGCGGGCCGCGACGGGAAGAGCCAAAGGTCCCCAGCACCAGCCTGATCCCGCGGCAGCGCGGATGCGAAGTTCCGCCTTCGGACCCTCAAGCTCTGCGTCCCGAGCAGCGGCAAGCATGGAAGCCGTCTAGCCCCGGTGGTTCGCGGCGGGCCGACAATCCGCTCATCGGCATGACCGCGCTTCCCCTGTCCGCGGCAGACATCCGGTCATGAACCTCTCCGTGGAGAAGGACGCCGCCGCACGGTTCGCGGAGCAGAGCGCGCGAAGGAGGGTCAGAGGTTGATTGGCCTTCTCGGGTGGCGTTCAGCGCTGCTGGCCGCGGCGCTGCGCCTCCCACGCGGCGATCGCATGCTTCTTCGCCTTGCGCGCACGGCGTGCCGCGAACAGCCCTAGCAACCCGCCGGAGACACCGTTGCCGGTGCTCAGTCCCTGCGTCTGGCTGGACATGGCCGCGTTAGCGATCTGGTCCGCCGCACTGCTGTCACCCACGGGGTTCTTCTCACCCGGGATCCGTTTCCGGTTAGGGGTCACCGACACTTCCTCTCCTTACGTGACGTTCACACTGTCGCATCTGGCCTGGTCGAATGTCTGGCGTTCAGGCGGCGCGGATCGCGGCATAGAGGGTGCCTCGCTCACTCGCGGTAGGCGTCCGCGGCTAGAAGGGTTTCCTGTTCTTCGAGCTCGAAGCGCACTGAAACAGGTGTGGCGCTACCTGCGACCGCCCGCCCCTTGGATGAACCCGCACGAATTCGATCGCTCCGTGAATTGTCCGGTGCTACTGCGCTAGCAAGAGGTGATAGAGCGCGCTGTCATCCGCAGTTCAAACCGTTCACCATCCGCGGCAAATGAGTGCGTGTGCGAAGCAACGGGCCACTTCTCGTCACCGCTCTCTTGGCGCTCCGCGTTCCCACCAGTCGCTTTGTGGCTGCTCCCGGATCATGGCCGCCGCATCCTCCACTTGGAGATAGTTACAGAACTTCCACAGATCCTTCGCCGCGCGCGAATACTGGAACAGAACTCGATCGACTTCGAACGCGTCGAGTTCGCCGGCACGGTAGCGATCAATGGCGTCCCCGACACGGTTCACGAGGTCACCCAACTGCGCGTTGTGGTAGTCCGCGACCACCGAGCGCGCCGCCCGTCGCTCCGACTTGCTGGACACAAGTCCGAGGTTACTCACGGGCTCGCGCCTCGCAGCGGCATGAGCGAGCACCAAGTCGTCCGCGCGCCTCCTCCCAATAGCGGCTCAGACGTCGTGGCGGAGGGCGGTTGCTCGGTCAGCGGGAGCCTCTAGCAGGGTTCGGAGACGTTGGCGGGCTCGGTGATGTCGGCTCCGGACGGTGCCTTCGGGCAGCTGCAGGTGTTGGGCAGCTTCCACCTGGGTGAAGCCGTCCCAGTGCACCAAACGGATGATCTCCCGATCGAGCGGGTGCAGCTCTTCGAGGGCGGCACTGAGGTCCGGGCCCGCATGCTCGGTCGCCTGGGCCTCGGCATGGAGTTGTGACCGCAGCTGCTCGGTAAGGGCACTGCGGCGGCGGCGACCGCGGCGCTGGGTGGAGAGCACGCGTTTGGCGACGCCGTACAACCACATGCGTGCCTCGACCTCATCCGCTGGCACCGCTCGAGCCTTGCGCCAGAGCACCAGGAGTGTGTCGCCCAGGAGGTCCGCGGCGTCATCGGCGTCGCGTACCCGGCCGAGGAAATAGGCAAGCAGGTCAGGGAGGTTGTCCTCGATCAGGCGTTCCACGCGTTGGGACGCCTCACTCGCGCCCATCGACGCCTCCTGGACCGGCGCAGGAAAGGGTCGCGGCCTCGAAGAGCGGGCCGTCCGAGTCGCCCATGTGCACCAGTTCCGGCACGGCCTGACGAGCGTGCCGCCAGAGGTCGTCGGCGACCCTGTCGAAGATGGCTTCGTTCTGGGCCTCTGGGCTGGCATCGGGCAGGTCCAGTCGGGACAGCACCCTGTCCCCGTAGCCAACCCACGTTGAGTCTGACGGGATCTTGTTCAGCTCCGTTTGCTGTGACGGGCTCAGGTGTTTGAAGTCCATGAAGGCAAGACACTCGACCCGTCTGCCCAGGGAGTTCGTGTAGTCCACCGGGATGCCTGGCCGAATCCTGACCGTGTCTGCGTCCTTAGCGACGAACGGCGGAATGCTGAGGTCGTAGGCCGTGATCGTGCCGGCGCCCGTTGCCAGGAGGGCCACGCCGCCGACAGCGGCGAGGACCATCCTCCTGCGCGGCCGACGTGAACGACCCGCTTCGGTCGTTTGAGTCGCCATCAACCGTGCGATGCGCACGGCGTGATCGGTCGGCTGGGGGGCGCTTCTCTGAAGCAGCGTGTCCAGTTCCTGCTCATCCATGGGTGTCCTCCTGCGGTCAGTCACCCTCCTCATGGCCGGCACCGGGGAGATCGTTGCATTCCGGCGGTGCTTTCTAGGCATATCCGCTCATGACGCCATCTGATCAGCGGCATATCCGGATGTGCTCGAGTCGCCGATCCGTAGGCTGCGAGAGTGAACTGGCATCCGAAAAGGGACACCGAGTGGTACCCACAGAAGCCCACCGTGGGACAGGCTGCCTTCGGAGCTGTCTTCTGCTTGGCGCTGGCGGGGCTCGCGCTCTTCTGGAGTACAGGGGAGTCCGACACGGGCAACCGCATCTTCCTATGGGTCATGGCCGGGCTCATGCTGATCCTGGCAACATGGCGGATCGCCATTGGAGTTCGCCTCGTCGGTGCGGGCCGGAGGCGTCGTCGCGCCATCCGCGGCCTCTAGCATTCGAAGCCGGGCATTCCTCGCCGACTAGAACATCGGCGTGAGCGCGGACAGCGGCAGAGGAGGACGTTTCAGTTGGGAGTCACCGTGGCGGATTGGACTACCTGGATCAGGTGTCCGTCCGGGTCTTCCACCCAGGCGATGAGGAGTCGATCCAGCCAAGGTTCTGGTGGCTTGACTGGCGTGGCCCCTAGCTCCTGTAGACGCGAGTACGCCGCTGGGGTGTCGTCTGTCCACAGGATCACCGCCGCGCGCTGACCGGTGACAACGGGGTCGAGCCCATGGTCCCCTCGCGTAGAAGCCTCGCTCGCCAGACCAATTCGGTATCCGTTGAGTGCGAGGTCGATGTGGATCGGGGTGCCTTCCCTCGGGGTCCTGAAGACCTCCTCAAAGCCCAGCGCCCTGTAGAAGTCCGCGGTGTGCGCAAGGTCCCTGCTGAAGAGAACGACCTGGGGTGTCTTGAACATCGCCACGAACGAAATCCTGGCACAACCAGGCCATTCGCATCGCGGCATGGCCGCGCTTCACTCTTCGCGGCAGACGCGGACGTTCCTGAACTACTCGTGGTCGGGATCCTGAGTCAGTCCAGTAACGCCAGCACGCCGTCCTCGAAGTCGACGAGACGACGCGTATTGCCGTCCCAGATGACGTTGGCTGGGTTGAGATCGGCGATGCCGAGCGCCACCAACTGCGGCTCCGGGAGGGTGTCAGATCTCCCGAGCCACGCCAGGGCTGCGTCGACGGCGCGCGCCACGAGCCCCGGGTCGCGGCACTCGGCGAGTGCGTATGCATCGCTGAGCCACTCGGTCACGGTCTGCCACTGTGCGGTCGGCCCGTACAGGCGCTCGGTGATGCCCGCGCGTCGCACGTCGTCGAGCGAGACGTCGTAGACATTCCGCAGCCGCCTTCCCGAGCGCGGCGGTCTGCGGGAGCCTGAGCGGCTCACCGCCCAGCGGTTGCCCCAGAAGCCGCTCCATGACGACCACTGGCGCGTCGTTCTCCATCTCCCGGCGCAGTGTCCTGGGGGCCACCCCGGGCGCGTGGTCAGCGAGGACCGTCAGGCAGGCCCACTCCCGAGCCGCCTCGCCGCGGTCCCAGCTGACGTACGGCTTGCGTACTTCGGTGGTGGTCCACTATCAGCGGCATCACAGTGCGTTCGAAGTCACCGTGCTTGAGCAAACCGACAGCCATGGGCCTCATGGCCCCGAGCGCTGGCCCTCTGCGGTCAGGCTCCGAGCACCCTCGCGCTCTCGATCTCCTGCGCGAGCCGACGCAGCGTCGCGATCACGGGGTCGACCATGACGGTGCCCACCACGACCGTGTGCAGCGCAGCGGCCGGCGAGGGTGCGGAGGCGGCCACGGCCACGTCGACGGCTGCGATCTGACGCACCGCCTCGGCGTAGTCGGCGATGCCCGAGGCGGACAAGGACACGCCCGCCGCGCGGGCATCGGCGACGGCACGGGCCAGCGACCCGAGCAGCGGGCTGTCCACGCACGACTCCCAGCCCAGGTCTCGCATCCAGCCGATCACTTCCTCGGTCGGCTCCACGGGCTCGACCGGTGGCGGCAGGGCGCGGTGGGCGACGCCCAGGAAGTCGTGCGGCGAGCCGGGCGGGTCCTCCAGCGCGTCGACCACGGCCCGGACCCCGGTGATCCCCAGGCCGCCCGACTCGATCAGCGCACGAATCAACCGCACCCGCTCGACGTGGGTCTCGTCGTAGACCGCCCGTGTCCTGCTCGTGGCGATGCCGGGCATGAGCAGTCCCTCGCGCAGGTAGTACTTCAGCGTCGGGACGGAGACACCGGTGGTCTCGGCCAGCTCGGAGATTCGCACGTGCGCACCCTTGACATCAGATAGTGATGCTATCCATTGTAGGAAGAGTTTCCTAGCCAGTGACACTATCCAACAGGAGTCCCGCCGTGACTGCCCGCGTCGCCCGTGTCACCCACGCCTTCGACGGCGATCTCGTCCTCTTCCTGATCGGCATGCGCATCCACCAACCGTGGCGGCTCGACGTTGTCGGTCGCGTCTTCGCCGCCATGCCACGCATGGTCGCCGAGCTCGAGCGCAACCGGCAGGCCGCGGGCCGCGGTGAGGCCGACGACCTGGGCTTTCTCAGCGCCCGCTACCTGCTCGACGGGGCGCACCCGATGGTGCTCCAGTACTGGCGCAGCTCCGAGGACCTCTACCGCTACGCGGCCAACGCCGACCTGAGGCACCGGCCGGCCTGGAAGGCCTTCTACGGCTACGCCGCAAAGGCGCCCGAGGCGGTCACCATCTGGCACGAGACCTACGCGGTGCCGGCCGGCGGCCACGAGTCGATCTACGGCGGGCCCGCTCGCTTCGGCCTGGCCGCGATCGACGGGGTCGTCCCCATCAGCCAACGCGGCGAGCGCGCCCGCAAGCGGATGGCCAGCTGACGCACCGGGCCGATTGCTGAGCGCAGTTCCTCGGCAGTTCCGCATTCACAATGCGGCGCATGTCCGTGCGTGTCGCCAAGCACGGTGACGACTTGTCTCCTAGCCCAACCGCAGGATCGTCTCCTCGATCTCTGCTCCGCGTGCCGGCGCGAAGGACACCTCGGCGTCGATGATCCGGAACCCAGTCCTCTCGAGCACCCGGAGTGACCCGGCGTTGTCGCTTGCAGCCCGGGCATAAAGGGGCCGAATCCGAACTACCTCGAGAAACAGGGGCAAGGGCCTGACGCGTGCAGCCTCGACACGCCCGCGAGACCCTCGGGCAGCCGAGCCCGAGCCAGCCGCTTGCCGGCATGGTCAACGACCTCGACATCGTGGTGGTCCTCGGCCCAGTCGTCACCCACGAACAGCAATCCCTACCTCCTGCCTTCGTACCAACAGCATCGGCAGCGTGGAGAAGACACCCGGCGATCTAATGGTCAAGTGCTCACCACCCACAGCGGGGCACGTCATCCCATCAGCGGTCGCGTCTCCTCACGGCCGGTGGGCGACGCCCAGGAAGTCGTGCGGCGAGGTGGGCGGGTCCTCCAGCCGCTACCGGAACCGATCCTGCCAAGAGCAGGGCCGGCTAGACCCATTGGATCCGGATGGCCGCAGCGCGCGCTGCCTGCGACATCGGCGGGCGCTCGAGGAAGTGCTGCAAGTCGACGAGGTCACTCCAACCACGCGACGTCACGAATGCCGGGCGGCTATGACCCGAACTTCGTCCATTGCCCTTCGGAGACCACCTCGACGGAGCCGTCGACGACCTTGATGGCCGTCTGTTCGTCGATGGCGTAGGCCGGGACGCCGATGTCGGCGGCCCACCGCTCTGCGTGCGCCAGGGTGTTCGTCGGGAAAAGGTCCAGGTGGGGGAAGATCGAGAAGTCCACGACTCCCAGGGTGCGGTCGTCCGGAGCGGAGGGCCACTCGACGAAGTCCGCTCCGATCCGGGGCGTCATCACCATGCTTCCGGCACTCACTCCCACCCAGACCGTGTCGGGCAGCGAAGGCAGCAGATCGGCCAGCCCGGACTCCCGCATCCAGTGGCACAGGTACGTCGCGTCCCCTCCGTCGACCAGGAGCACGTCGGCCTCCCGTACCCAGGGCACCCACCGCTCCGCGCCGATGGTGGGCAGTGCGGTGAGCTCGAGGACACCGAGCGACTTCCAGCCCAGGCCGGAGAAGTGCCGGAAGCCGGGCTCGGCGGCCACCAGGCCCCGCACCGATGTCGGACCGCACATCGGGTGACCCCACTGTGCGGTCGGGACGACCAGGGCCTGGCACTCGGCGATCGGCTTCCCGAGTTGCTGCACGAGCGCCGAGTGGATGCTTGGGTTCGTGACGCCGCCTGACGTCAGCAAGAGCTTCAAGGTGCCTCCAAGTTCGCGAGCGGACGGTGGATGTGAATGAAGACCCGGGACCGTGCTGGGACTCATCGCAGTTCGGGCAACCTTTTCAAAATCACCCAAATCGCCGGGCGGGATTGCCCACTGATCCTCCACCCGGTCCTACCGCGCACCACACGTGCAACCGACGCACGCAGGATGCGCATGTCGCGACGACCGCTCATCGGCAGGTGCGCACACGCTACACAGCAGATCCGGTCGAGATTCGGTTCACCAGGCGTCACCGGGTCGGTCCTCGCAGGTCACTCCCACGGACAGATCCGGCACGACGGACGGATCCAGGCGGAGGACCATGAGCCCGCCATGATCGCCGTCCGGGACGACGCCTATCGCTGTCCGGGTGTACGAGAGCCCGCGCCACTGCTCCCAACCGAGCGACTCGTAGAAGCCCGTGGCGCGTCCAGTCGAAAGAAGCGCAACCGGCCAGCGAGAGGAGATCTCCTCCTTGAGCCTCTCCATCGTTCGACGACCAATGCCTTCGCCCTGGCGCCCAGGATCGGTGGCCACGGCTTCGACGTAACCCACAGTGCGCCACGCCTCGTCCCCGAACCTGATCCGCCGCGGCACAGCGCTAGCGTGGCCGATGAGACGGTCGCCGTCGCGAGCCAGCACGTGCACACCGCCGTAGGCGTGGTCGGCGTCATCGTCGGTGAAGCGGTCGCCGAACGCCCGGTCCCAGAGCGCCCGCAGGCCCACGCAGGTCGCCGGGTCGATCTGGTCACTCTCGACTACGACGACGTCCACGAACGCCAATCTAGGGGTTCGCGGGTCGATACAGCGTTAACCGCGGCATCAGCGCACGGATCGCCGCATGAGCGGACATGTGGGTTGGCCGACGTCATCGTGCTCCGGTGGGTCGCAGGGCGGGAGCAGATTGCTTGGGTAGGTTGCCCACCGTGACTGAGCTCGGGCCCGTCCCCTGGCCACCGCCCCCGATCAGAACCGAGCGGCTCGTGCTCCGCGAGCCCGAGGCCGCCGACCAACTGGTTACCTTCGCCTCTACCGCGGCCGCTCCATCCCGCGATTGGCTTCGATTGGCTCCAGTCAGGTCTCGGAACACCAAAGGGACTGACAGAACGGGACCGGGTGATCCGGACAGGAGGGACCGGGATGTACGCCTTACCCCACACCCCGATGGGCCGTCGCGCGCTATGGCTCCTGCTCCCCGTGCTGCTCTACCTAATGTTTCCTGTATATCTCCTCATCCCCGACTCGTGGCGGGCGGTGAGCATTGCGGTCGTCATTGCCATCATCGGGCTCGCTGTCGCCTCGCTCGTCACCGCGGGCCTGGCTATCTTCCGAGAGAAGGAGCGCTCGGTGATTCTGATCGTGGTCGCGTCCCTCACGTTCCTACTCGTCGTGACCTTCGCCGTCGGTGAGGCCCTCGGCGGACACTGAGTTCGGGTCGGCAGCAGACAGCGCGTCTTTCGAACGCTTGCTTCCTCTCATCGGCACGACCGAGCGGAACGCGGCATGCCCGGACGTCCGGAACTCGCGTTGTAACCGGTACCGTTCGACCGGACAGTCGTTCTCTGAATCTCAAGTCCCGATCACCCGCGACTGCCAGCCGCGCGGAGCGCGACAGTTGCGGACGTTCGCTTTGTCGGATGTCCATGCTCTAATCCCCCAATGCATGAGGTCGTTGTCGGCGCGCTGGTTCGTGAAGGTCGAGTCCTACTCGTTCATCGGAGTCCGAACCGTCGTGCGTACCCGGACGTGTGGGATCTACCCGGTGGACACATAGAGACCGGCGAGTCAGAACTGGGCGCGCTCATGAGGGAGATGCACGAGGAACTCGGCGTCCAGATAGCGACGGGATCGGTGTCCCATCTGTGTCGGCTGCACGCAGGACGCGGAGGAGAGTCGGTACTCCTCAGCGCCTGGCTTGTCGGCGACTGGCAGGGAACGCCGACGAACGTCGCTCCCGACGAACACGACGAGATCCGGTGGTTTCAGCCTGAGGAGTTGCCTCCTCTCGCCCACGGACTCTTGGGCACAGTGCTGGTAGACGCGATCCGGATCCACCGCGCCTGAACTTCGACGCGCTGTCATCGGCATGTTGGAGCTTCACTGTCTGCGGCATGTGCGGATGGCCGCAGCCGCACGCTATCTGCGGCATTTCCGGACATTGGGCGAGCCCAGGCTGCTGATGCCGCTGACGGCTATCGGCTTGAGTCTGTGAAGCGTCGGGCGTTGCTTCGTAGCCGGAACTTGGTCAGTTCCCACGCCGCGGCAGCGACAAGGACGCCAGCGAAGAAGAACCAGTCGACCTGACGAAACAGGCTGACGATGGCAAGCAGCACGCCCGCCAGGACGTAGAGCACGACGTCGGACGGCCGCATCGGGGCGTACTTCGCTCGCACGCGCTCGTGCTCGGCAGTGGGCTCGTGTGACACGCCCCCAGCGTAAGCAACGAGACTTCCGGAAGATCGGCAGCCGCGCGGATCGCGGCTTGTCCGGACGTTCGCTGCGATGATCGGTCCCGTGGACCCGCAACTGCCAGGTCGGCATCGAGCTGTGGAGATCGGACGCCGTCGTACTCTTCGACTGGTTGATGTCTGTCGATCTCAACGATGTTCCGACCGCTCACCCGGCTGAGGAGCAAGCCCTGCAGGACCTCCTCACGCGGCTTGAGCAAGAGACAGACATTCCAGGGGTGACACAGGAGCAGATTGACACGCCGCGCGCGGAGGTCACACGAGACATGGGCTAAACGAGCCGACAGCGGCATTGTCGTGCGAGATCATCCGCCGCACCTGCCAAGCCGCGAAGCTGGCCATCCTGTCGGTGAGCGGTGACAGGATGGCCGCATGTCCGACGAGGAGACGCCCGAGGAGTTGGCCGGCCAGTCGGTGATCTCATTCGCCACTGTGCCCGACTGCGAGGCATGGTTCGCCGAGCACTACGCCGACCACCGCGGCTTCTGGCTCAAGATTGGGAAGATGGGCGCGGCAGAGACAGTCAACTACTTCGAGGCGCTCGACGTCGCTCTCTGCCACGGCTGGATCGACGGGCAGAAGCGGGGATACGACGAGACCTATTGGTTGCAGCGCTTCACCCCGCGCGGGCCGCGGAGCAAATGGTCGCAGATCAACCGGGGCAGGGCCGAGGCGCTGATCAAGGCCGGTCGCATGCGCCCGGCCGGGCGGGCGCAGGTCGACGCGGCGAAGGCCGACGGCCGGTGGGCGGCGGCCTATGCCGGCCAGAAGAGCGCGACCGTCCCCGACGACTTGGCTGCTGCGCTCGCGGCCGACCCGCAAGCCAAGGCATTCTTCGAGACACTCAGGGGCGCCAACCGCTATGGGATCCTCTACCGCATCCACGATGCGAAGAAGCCGGAGACCCGGGCCGCGCGCATCGCGAAGTTCGTCGAGATGTGCCACAACCACGAGACTGTCCACTGACTGGTGGCCAGCTTCGGCGATCTCGCGGATCGGCCGGTACGAAGCCGCCCACGGATGCGCATAACCTCCGGACGTCGGCCGCTCGACGGTGCCCAGCAAACGGACTAGGGGGACGACGGCTTTTCTTCGACGGGTCTTGCCCCGCGGAACGTCCGGACATCGCCATGTCCGTGAACTCGGGTGCGGAACGCTCCGTTCACCGGCCTGAGGGCGACGTTGAAACGTCCCTGGCTGCGCCGGAGCGAAAGAGAGAACCCCGCCCCTGCGGTGGTGTTTCCGCTGGTGGGACGGGGTTTCGGTGTGGTGGAGCTGAGGGGATTCGAACCCCTGACCTTCTCATTGCGAAGGCTTCCCCCGAGTTGATGCCGTTGTCTGGGCCCGACCGTATGCGTGCGTTCGGTGCACTTGCTGTCCAGCGAGCAGGTTCGGGGGTGCGCGCGGGGTGCGCGGCTACTGGCGGCCAGGAGAGAGCCACCGAGCCGATAGCCAGCCCCCTTGCTCGTCGGTGTCCGGGGTCAAGGGTGGCCGCAGGCCATCGCATCGCGACGCGGAGCGCCCTTGATGCCGGGTGCCGACGTGCAGATCGTCGTCGATCGGGTCGGCGGCTCGGAGGTGACCGACCCGGCCGACCATGACGGCCGGCATCACGCTTGTTGTCGGGGCGCCCGTGTCACCGCGACGCGGGCGCCCTTCTGCTCGCTCGGGCTGGGTGCGCGAGGACGGCGCGCCAGCGCCGCCCGCAGCGCGCTCGCGCCGAAGGCGCGCTTGAGCCAGTAAAGAAAGTCGTAACCGACTCAACGCCGCGGGGGCGTCCCGGGGGACACGCTGCCCCTCGCGGTCTTGCCGAAGCGCTGGAAGGCCGCCTGCCGAGTGGTGTCGAGTGCCGCGCCGATCACGGTCCACGAGTCGCCCGCGTCTCGTGCCGCCTGGACCGCGTCCCGGAGCTCCTGCTCTGCCTCGGCCACCTTCTTGCGGGCAGCGATGATCTTGCGGAAGTGGAGAGCGTCCCGGGACTGCACCGCGCTCGGCGCGAGCGCGTCGAGTCCGGTCGCGTCGGCGTTCTTTCGCTTCGTCTTCATCTGCATCACCTGAGGAACTCGTAGAACTCGGGCCGAAGGCGGTCCGCGTGAATGATCCGAGTCGGCTCGTCGGCGGGGACGGCAACCAACTCCAGCATCCGGCCGTGGCGGTCAGCTCCGATCACCAAGAGCCTCTCGTCACCGTCGTAGTCGTACTCCACGTACCGGATCGCGTTCTCCCATGCGTGCACGATGTCCTCTTCGTCGACTCCGTGCTTGCGGGCCGACTCCGAGATGCGCACATGTAAAGACTGCCGTTACATCTGGAACTGTCAAGATATCTTGACAGCTACGTGGCGTCGGTCCGCGCCTCACCCCCAGAGAGTGAAGCGCCGAGCGGACATGTTCGCGATTCACTCTCCGCGGCAGTTGCGCGCGGACAGCGGCAAGAGCGGACGTTCAGATGTCAGCGAAGCTCGCGCAGCTGCTTCGCCCGGATCGCGGCGAGTACCCCGACAGCGGCAGTGAGCGGCAAGAGGACGACGAAAACCCATACAACCCCCACTGAGATCAACCCTTCCGACGCGATCTTGTTAATGAGGTCACCGTCGAACAACCCGAAGATCACGCTCAGGAGACAAAAAGCGCTGAGGACTACAGCGGCGATCAGGCCGACCGGAGGGCGAACATTGCGAGCCGCCAACCAGGCCAGAACTAGTTGCGCTGCCCCGACCGGCAGGGGCACCGTGGATTTGGTTTCGAAACCCCACGCTTCGTTCCATGAGTCGACGCCCGAAGCAATCGCAAGGAAGCCGCCGATCACATCGCCCACGACCAACACCAGCGTCGCGAGGACGAGGGCTCGCCCCGACGTCACCGACGGCAGGTTCCGAAATCTGTGGACGGCTCGTGGGCTGTCCCTACCTGACTGTCCACCCATCAGAGAAGCATGGCACCGGCACCCGCTTGTCGGCACGACCGAGCGGGGCGCGGCAGATCAGGACGCCTGAGTGGCAGTCGACCCTGCGGGGTATGGCTAAGAAATCTCGCGTCGCGGGCGGACCGGGGTCATGCTTGTTCTGACTGATCGCCATTCGATGGAGAGTTGAGCATGGAAGAGCGGGACGCACCGAAAGTCATCCTGCGCGGCCCGGCAGAAGGGGACGGCATCATTTTGCCGATGGGCGAGTTGAAGGCGCACATCACGCGCAAGGCGGCCCGGACCGAAACCGGCGGGCACTGGGCGCTCGGTGAGGCGTGGCAGGAGCCGAATTTCGACAATCCGCCTCACGTCCACGACGAGGCTGAGGCGTTCTACGTGCTGGAGGGGCTGTACACCTTCTACACCGACACTGACCCGGCCGAAGGCATCGGACCAGGCACCTTTGTCTTCATCCCTCCGGGCGCCGTCCACGGTTTTCGGACCGGTCCCGACGGGGGGCGACTGCTATGCCTTTGGCCGTCGACCGTCGAAGCCGCGTTCTTCGGTTGACCAAGAGTCTTGGTCACCACGTGCCCACGACCACAACCCACTGATCTCGGCATGACCGCGCCTTCACTGTCCGCGGCTACTTGTTGACTTCTCTTACGGCAGTGGCCGGGCCAGGCTGTTGTCGAGGTGTTCGGCGGTCCGCTCTCTCATGGCAGCGGCTGCCCACCCTTTGCGGGTGTGGCTCACATCTGGCATGCGGGTCCGCCGGGCACCGTGGTGAGGCGTGGCTCCAGAGGGGACTGCCCGGCTCGAAGTAGCTTTGCCCGTCCTCGCCGACAGATACCGGCTCGAGCGAGGAGGCCAAGAGATGAGCCGAGTGATCGTGGGTGTGGACCCGCACAAGAAGTCGGTGACGATCGAGGTCGTCGACGAGCACGGCTCGGTGCTGACGCGGGGCCGGTACGGCACCGACACGGCCGGCTACCGGACGATGCTGAAGCAGGTACGTGACCAGTGGGCGCAGCACCGGTGGGCGGTCGAGGGCGCCCAGGGCGTCGGCCGGCCGCTGGCACAGCGGCTGCTGGCCCAGGGCGAGGACGTGGTCGACGTTCCGGCCAAGCTCGCGGCCCGGGTGCGGGTCTTCGACACCGGCAACGCCCGCAAGACCGACGCCACCGACGCCCACGCGGTCGCGATGGTGGCGCTGCGGACCCCCGGGCTGCGCCAGCTCGCGTTCGATGAGGAACTGCTCGCGCTGCGGCTGCTGACCGACCGGCGTGAGGAGCTGGCGAAGCTGCGGGTGCAGACCGTGAACCGGTTGCACCGGCTGCTCACCGAGCTGATCCCGGGCGGAGCGAACAAACGTGACCTCTCCGCACTGCAGGCCAAGAGACTGGTGGCGAAGGTGAAGCCCAGATCGCTGCTGGGCAAGACGATCCGACGGATGGCCGTAGAAGAGATCACCGACCTGGTCGCCGTGGACGCCAAACTCAAGGCGCTCAAGAGGGAGCTACGCACCGCGGTGACGGCCCGCGGGTCGCACCTGATGGACCTGTTCGGGGTCGGGCCGGCGGTCGCCGCCCGTGTCCTCGCCGACGTCGGGGACGTGGCCCGGTTCCCCGACCGCAACCACTTCGCGTCCTGGACCGGCACCGCGCCACTGGAGGCATCCTCAGGCGAGAACGTCCGGCACCGGCTGTCGAGGGCCGGGAACCGGCGGATGAACCACGTCATCCACATCGCCGCGATCGTGCAGATCCGCCACGACACCGAAGGCCGCGCCTACTACCGACGCAAGCTCGCCGAGTCCAAGACCCCGATGGAAGCGCTGCGCTGCCTCAAACGCCGGATCTCCGACGCGATCTACCGCCAGCTCCTCGCCGACGCCGGTCTCGCCGACCAGCCCGTCGCTGAGGCGGGTCCGGGAGGGCACTCGGGGGCGTCTTCGCGATCCAGCGCGGCCGATCTGTCCACCCCGGTCATCGGCTCTTCGGAACAGCCACTTCCCGGACCCGCAGCACCGACGCTACCCCCGCCCGCAGCCCCTGCGAACCCCCACGCGGGCTCGGCTCCCCAGCCCCCGCGCCGACGCGCCAGAGCCGTCAAGGTGCAGCGCCCCGCCGGACGAACGACCTTGACGGCGACAAGCGCCGGCGCACACTCCAGAAAGCCGAAACCGCGCTCTTGACACAGAGGGGAACCAGATGAGTGCGTCGGGTCACGCGCGAGCGTGGAAGAAGCCCTCGGTCAAGGCCCGTTGTCCGCATTCGGTTCCTCGTCGCCATGCCGGTGCACGACTTTCCACTCGTTGTCCTCCCGACGGTAGACCTGGGTGACACGGAGGACGTAGTCCCGCCGTTCACCGTTGACGATGGTCGACGTGATTTCCCGATGCGCCGTGTAGGCCAGGTCGCCGCTCACGTCCGCAGCGACCAGCTCGACCGCGCTGGAGGTCGCTTGGGCGAAGGCGTCAGCCAATCTCGAGAAGACCTCCCGGACGGCCGCTGGGCCGTTGGCGTTGAGCCACGCACCAAAGAGCGTCACAGGCTCCCGGTCAGACCAGGTCCGGAATCTCGGTGCAGGATCACCGTTGTGGAGAGCCACCTCTGCGTCGCGCCACTCGGTATTGAACCAGCTGAGGAAGGCATCGCGCTCGTTCATGAAAGCATTGAACTTCCTTGATGCGGGTCCCTGGTAGACGCTCACGTCGCAACACCGCTCATCGGCACGTCAGAGCTTTCACTATCGGCGGCAGATCCGCGCACATACGGGTGATGGCGGGGGCGCTACTCGTCTGCCGATCTTGCTGTGGAGATCGCGTCCAGGTCGCGCACGGCATAGCGGTGGTGCTCCCATTCCTCCTCTAGGATCGTGCGAAGGCACGAGAGGACCGTCTCCTCGTAGTCCGGGGCGTGGGGATTGCTTCGAGGCTGCGTAAGGACCTCCGGAGTGACGCCGGCCAAGAACTTGCGCACCATCGTCTGCCGGTCGCCGCGGGCCCCCACGACCTCCGCGAACGAGGGCGCCGGGGCGGAGAAGACGCCGTCGTCGTACGCGTCGCTGTCGTTGTCGTGGTTGGGCAGGCCCGCCGGGTGGTAGGGCTGCGCTTGTCCGAGGATGCCCTTGCCGAGCCAGGTGTCGGTTGCCATCACGAGGTGGCGAAGCGTCTCGGCGAACGACCACTCGCCCTCGACGGAGGCGTCGATGGTGCCGGCGGGCATCGCGGTGGCGCGGTCGAGGGTCGCCGCCCAGGTCCGTTCGAGTGCGGCCCATGCGGCGCGCAGGCCCTCGGGGTCCTCGGCCGTGCGCAGCTCCCGCCCCGGGAAGCGCCGGTTCAGCTCGGCGTCGACCAAGGGCACGACGTTGACACCGTTGACCAGGAGGCTGCTGTCGCCCTCCAGCAGCCAGGGGGAGTCGATCTCCATTCCGGCGACATCGCTTCCGCGTACGACGACGTCTCCCAGGTCGCAGCTCACGAACCGCGATCCCCGCAGACTCCTGCTGTTGAAGGTCTTGCCCCTTAGGACCTCATGTTCGCTGGCGCTCATGGGGCAAATCTGCCACAGCGCGCCGCCGGAACATCGCGGCCCGCGGCAAACCCGGGAGGTGTCGCTCGGTGCGCGGTGTGGCTCCGGCGACGCGCATAGTCATGGACTCCAAGCGCGGATCGCGGCAGATCAGGACGTTGAGTGACTGCCTCGGCTCAGCGAAACCCACCGGGTTGCGAAGAGAACTGTCACAACGGCAAGCCCAGCGGCCAGAATCCAGTCCAAGGTGGAACCGTGCCTCAGTGCCAGCACCGTTTGGCTCACGGTGACGATCAGCCACAGGAGGGCCAGGCCCGCATACCAACGAGGCGACGTTTTGACGACCACGAGGGAAGCATATCGGCGCGCGGCGTCAGCTCGTCCGGAGTTCGCCACGGGCGTGCACCGGATCGCGCATGAGAGTGCGTTTCGAGCCTGACAGCCCTACTGCGAGTCATCAAGCCACTTCGAGCAGAACTCGCACTCCTGATCCGTGAGCCGGTGGATCTCGTGGAGTCGCCGGATAGCCAGATCGCTCCACGAGTCGAACGCGTTCACAACGTCCTGAACGCGCTGGAACAGCGTTAGGTCATCGCCGTCAGCCAGCGGAACCCGCTCGTCGAGCCCTCTCTCACGCCGTCATGCTCCCACGGCGACTACCGCTCATCGGCATGTGCGTGAAAGCTCGATGCCGTCCACGGCCTCCTGACACTCGGATCTGAGCGCCTGCATCCACAGCTCCCCGGCTGGGTCTCTTGAACTGTCGGTCGGGTGTGGCATGCTCTCTGGCAGCGGACAAATACATACAAAACTAAGTGAGATATTCCCCGGGGGTCGGCTCCCCACCCTGGCCAGTGGCCGTACACAAGCAGCGCCGTAGCAAACACACAGACACTCGCAAGATCGTCCGCGAAGGTCCTTGGTTTGTCGTGTCTCGGTGCTGCAGCGACCCCGGTGTCGAGACTTCTCTCCACCAGCTGGTCGTGGTCCTCCCAGTACCGGGTGTGCCACGCGGCCGGGTCGCACTAGCCGCGTGGCACACCCCTGGTGAGGGTGGTGACGCCGGTGAGCACCAGGACCAAGGCTGCGGTCACCGACACCCTCCCCGCACTCTTCCCGGCCGTGTTCCCCGGGCGCACCGGCCCGGACCTGCCAGGCATCCCACGCCGAGGAGGATCCGCTGCTCGGGCAGCCGCTGTGCGGCGAGTGCTACGGCTACGCCTCCCACCTGGTGTGGCAGTGGTGGGCGCCGGATCTGTGGCGCCGGTTCACCATCGCACTGCGACGGCTGGTCGCCAAGACCCTCGACGTCCCCGCCGCCCGGCTCGGTCACCTGGCGACGGTGCAGTACGCCAAGGTCGCCGAGTACCAGCTGCGCGGCGTGGTGCACTTCCACGCCCTGGTCCGCCTCGACGGCCCCAAGACCCCCGACGGGTTCGCCCCCGCACCGCACACCGTCGACGCATCCGTGCTCGCCGACCTCGTCCGTCAGGCCGTCGCGTCGGTGCGGCTCACAGTCCCCGGCGTCGACACCGACGACCCCGCCTGGGTTCTCGCGTTCGGGCGGCAGCTCGACGCCCGACCCGTGAAGACCGGCCGACGGACCGACGACCCCGACCGCACCCTGACCCCCGAGCAGGTCGCCGGCTACCTGGCCAAGTACGCCACCAAGTCCGCGACCGACACCGGCAACACCGACAGCCCGCACCACCGTCGTCTCCGGGCCACCGCCCGCGACCTCGCCACCCGCGCCAAGACGGCGACCCGCGAGCGAGGAGACGATCCCGGGCCCTACGGCCGGCTGGGCAAGTGGGTGCACATGCTCGGCTTCCGCGGCCACTTCGCCACCAAGTCCCGCCGCTACTCGATCACCCTCGGTGCGCTGCGCCGGGCCCGCCGCCGCGCCCAGGCCCTCATCGCCGCACACAGAGCAGACGGCAGGCCGCTCGACCTGGCCGCGCTCGAGGCCGACCTCCTCGCCGACGACGAGGACGAGACCACCCTCGTCATCGGCCACTGGTCCTACGCCGGCACCGGCTGGGCCACCGAAGGCGAACGCGTCCTCGCCGTCGCGGCCGCTGCACGCGCCCGCGAGTACGACCAGTGGAAGGCCGATCAGCGCAAGCAGAAGACACACCACTCAGGAGAAGGGACAGAGGGATGAAAGCGAAGGTCGAACCGGCAATGATGCCGGGGCTTCCCAGGCTGCTCACCACGGCGCAGGTCGCTAAGGCTCTCGGCGTCGATCCGTCGACCTTGAGCCGGTGGCGCTCGCGAGGCGTCGGGCCGCGGGTGTACTGGCTCGGCAAGGCCTCCCCGCGCTACCGCGAGCAGGACGTGCTGGAGTGGCTGGAGCGGAACGCCGCATGAGCGTTCGGAAGACCCCCGGTGGTCGCTGGCGCGGGGTGGTGAAGTCGGGCAGAGAGCAGGTCGCGAGCAAGACCTTCGACACGCGTCGCGAGGCCCTGGCGTGGGTCGCCCGAGAGCGAGCGGCTCTGGCCGGTGGCGTGGACCCTCGAGCGGGGCGGCGTACCGTCCGGGTGCTGGTGCCGGAATGGCTTCAGGAACGCGAACATGCCGTCTCGCGGAAGACGTTCGTCTCCGACTCGGCGCTCCCCCGGCTGATGCCGCCGGCCCTCGCCGCTCTGCAGATCGGCGTGGTCACCGACCGCGAGGTCACCCGCGCCCTGATCGCGCTCAACAAGTCGGGGCTGGCGGAGTCGTCGGTGAAGCGCTTCCGGGCGTCGCTGTCGGCGTTCTTCGCCTGGGCCGTCCGCGAGCGGCTCATCGCCACCAACCCGGTGACGGGCACGCGCGTCCCCAAAGGCCGAGGCGTGCGCACCGAGATCCGGCCGTTCGCCGAGGACGAACTGGAGTCGTTCCACATGGCCGCATCGGCGCGGGACCAACGGCTGGCCGACGTGTTGCTGATCGCGTCGTGGACGGGGCTTCGCTGGTCCGAGCTCCGGGAGGTGCGGGTCAGGGACTTCGTGCGCGTGCCGCTGCCGGTGCTCTTGGTCAGCCGGGCCGCACCGGAAGGTGTCGAGGCCAAGGTGACCAAGTCCGGCCGGAGCCGGCGGGTGCCGGTGGCGGACCGGGTTCTTCCGCTCGTCCAGGCGTGCGCGGCGGGGAAGGGCGCGGACGAACTGCTGTTCACGACCCGGACCGGTCACCAGCTGCACGCCTCCGCGGTTAAGCGGTCGGTCGCGTGGTCGACCGTCGCTCAGGGCCGACGGATCCACGACCTGCGGCACACCGCGGCGTGCCTCTGGCTGTCAAAGGGTGTCGATCCGGTGACGGTGCAGGCGTGGCTGGGGCACGAGTCGATCGCCACGACGAACATCTACCTGCACCACCTCGGCTCCTCCGCGGACCGGGCCGGACTGGAGCGTCTCAACGCGCTGGGGGGCGCGGGGGGTGCGCATCCGGAGAGGAACGTCGAATGACAAAGCAAGAACCCCGCCCCTGCGGTGGTGTTTCCGCTGGTGGGACGGGGTTTCGATGTGGTGGAGCTGAGGGGATTCGAACCCCTGACCTTCTCATTGCGAACGAGACGCGCTACCAACTGCGCCACAGCCCCGAAGTGTCCGGTTGCCCGGTCACTGCGTCGGAAAAGATATCACCTGGCCCGCGCGGGGCCGAATCGACTCAGGAGCCCACGGCCCGTCGGTGCTCGGACTCGGACACCTCGTCGGCGGGCTCGGGCGCGACGGCCTGCTCCACCAGGGCCGTGTCGGCGTCGTCGCGACCGGACGTCCAGGTGCCAGGGGCGCTGAGGTCGATGGTGCGGACCGTGCGCGCTGCCCGGGCCTTGTTGACGTACGTCGGGAGCGTGACCGGCAGCGGGTCCCACAGCGACCCTCCGTCGCCGGTCTCGACCGACACCGCGATGTGGTCGAGCGCCGCAACCGGGATCTGCACCGTGTCCTCGTCGTGCGAGAAGTCGTCTTCGCGCAGAGCGGCCGCGTCGCGGGGCATCTGGGCGGTGCCGTACGCCGTCTCGACGCGGACTGCGCGGCGCGGGGCGGACTCCGCGTCTCCGCCTGCTGAGGAGTCCGGGGCCACCGCAGGACTCCACAGGGCGTTGTTCTCACGCCGCACCTGCCGCCGGCACAGCACGAGGTAGAGAAGGGTGAGCGACACCGGGATCGCCACGCTCCACCAGGGCACGAGGGAGAACCCGGCGAGGGTGGCCACCGCAAGGTCGACCAGGAGCAGGAACAGCGTCACGTGGCGACGGCGGCGCGCGGCCGCTCGAGCCGAGGCGCGCCGACCCGCGACGTTCCGCCGCTGCGGTTCGGGCTGAGTCGGCGCCGACGTGGCGGGAGTGGCCGGCTCCTCGACGTCAGCAGGGCGCGACGGGACCAGGACACGCTGGGCGGACCGGGCAGGCGTGACGACGAGGCGGGCGTTGCGTCGGTCGACCGGCTCACGTCGCGCGAGCACACGCATGGCGGTCGAGAAGCGGTCGATGGATCGGGTGCGGGCGACCTCGTCGTGGTGCTTGAGGGCCTTGGGAATCAGATAGACAGCCCACGCAAGGGCGAGTACCACGAAGATGATTCCTGACAAGTCCACGAGACGACCATAAAAGCGACAACCGAAAAGCGGCCGGAGGCGAGGCGGTGTGTCGCAAGGCAACTCATGTGACTGGTGTGATTAGGGGTTGCCAGAAGGCCCCTGCGTCTTGTAACGCCGCAGAACGCCACCGGGACAGTCCTCGACCGTGATCGCGAACAGGCGGTGGTCACGCCACTCGCCGTCGATGTGGAGGTACCTCGGCGCATAGCCGAACTCGAGGAAGCCGAGCTTCTGCACGACCCGCAGGCTTGCGGTGTTCTCCGGCCGGATAGCGACCTCGATCCGGTGCAGCCCGGCTTCGAACAGGCAGTGGTCGACGGCCAACGCGACGGCGGTGGGCATCACGCCCTGGCCGGCACGCTCCCGGTCCACCCAGTAGCCGATCTGCCCCCACCTCGCCGATCCACCGACGATGTTGCTGACCGTGAGCTGGCCGCCGAAGGCCTCGTCGACCGTCACCGCGAACGGCATCGCACGCCCACCCCGAGCCTGACGCCGCAGGTCATGCACCATCGCCCGGAACGTGGCCGGAGCCGACCTGTCACCGGGAGGCACGGTGGCCTCCCACGGCGTGAGCCACTCCCGGTTGCGCGCGCGGACCTCCCGCCAGGCCTTCGCGTCGTGCATCCCCAGTGGCCGCAGGCCGACGCGCCCCGAATGCAGCTCGACCGGCCAGCCGCGGCTCAGTGGTCGCTCCCGGTGATCTGCTCGACGGCATGCACCAAGAGAGGTACGACGACCGCGAGACCGTCCTTGACCCCACCGCGTGAGCCAGGGAGGTTGACCACCAGCGCGTCGCCGTGCACCCCGGCCAGGCCCCGCGACAGCGCCGCCGTGGGGACGCCCTTCGCCGCGCCGTACGCCCGGATCGCCTCGGCGATGCCGGGGACCTCCCGGTCGAGCAGCGGACGCGTCACCTCGGGGGTCAGATCGGTGGGGGTCAGCCCCGTGCCGCCGGTGGTCAGCACCGCTCGCGCGCCGGCCTCGACAGCCGACCTGATCGCCTCGGCGACCGGCTCACCGTCGGGGACCACGACCGGGCCGGTCACCTCGAACCCGAGCTCCTGCAGAGCCTCGACGATGAGGGGGCCGGTGGTGTCCTCGTAGACCCCTGCGGCAGCGCGGTTCGACGCGCTGATGACCGTCGCTTTCACGGGCGTGACCAGTCGCCGCTCTTGCCGCCGCTCTTGGACTCGACGCGCACGTCGGTGATCACTGCGCCCTTGTCCACGGCCTTCACCATGTCGACCACGGTGAGCGCCGCGACGCAGACGGCAGTGAGCGCCTCCATCTCCACCCCCGTGCGGTCGGCGGTCTTCACGGTCGCGGTGATCGCCACGGCGTCGTCCGTGACATCGAGGTCCACGGTGACGCCGGAGATCGCGAGCGGGTGGCACAGCGGCACGAGGTCCGGGGTCCGCTTCGCGGCCATGATCCCGGCCACCCGCGCGACGCCGAGCGCGTCGCCCTTCGGCACCCCTTCGCCACGGAGCAGTCCGACGACCTCGGACGAGACCAGCACCCGCCCGGAGGCGACCGCCACGCGGGAGGTCACCTCCTTCGCCGTCACGTCGACCATCCGTGCCGCGCCCGACTCGTCGACGTGCGTCAGCCCCGGCTGGCTCGTGTTGTCCCCGGCCACTTCAGAAGTCCCGGTCCAGGACCATGACCTGCACCATCGAACCCGGTTCGACGCGCGTGGTGTCCTCAGGTACGACGATCAGGGCGTTGGCCTCGGAGAGGTCTCCGACGAGGTGGGAGCCGTGCCCGCCCACGGGAACGACGTGGGCACCCTGCCCGTCGATCTCGAACTGCGCCCGCACGAACTGTCGCTTGCCCGGGGCGGATGAGAACCCTTGCTGGCACAGCGCCCGGACCAGCGGCCGGCGGTAGGGCGCGTGCCCCATCATCCGACGGATCGCCGGGACGACGAACACCTCGAAGGAGACGTAGGACGAGACCGGGTTGCCCGGGAGCGTGAAGATCGGGGTCGCGTCCTCGCCGACCACGCCGAAGCCCTGGGGCTTCCCGGGCTGCATGGCGACCTCACCGAACTGCACGGTGCCGAGCTCGCTCAGCACCTCCTTGACCACGTCGTACTGACCCTTGCTGACGCCGCCGCTGGTGACGACGATGTCGGCGCGCACGAGCTGGTCGCTGAGCGCGTCGGTGAACTCCTGGGGGTCGTCGGAGACGATCCCGACCCGGTAGGCGATCGCGCCGGCGTTGCGGGCGGCGGCGGCGAGCATGTAGGAGTTCGCGTCGTAGATCGAGTCGTGGCCGAGCGCCGTGCCCGGCTCGCGGAGCTCCGAGCCGGTCGACATGATCACCACGCGCGGGCGCGGACGCGAGCTGACCTGGGCCCGGCCGACCGAGGCGAGCAGGCCGAGCTGGCGGGGACCGAGCAGCGTTCCGTCCTCCATCAGCACGTCACCGGCGAGCACGTCCTCGCCGCGGCGCCGGATGTGCTGGCCGAGCGTGGGCGCCACGTGGATCCGAACCGTCGCGACGCCACCGTCGGTCGACTCCACGGGGACGATCGTGTCCGCCCCCTGCGGCACCGGCGCGCCGGTCATGATCCGCACCGCCGTGCCCGGGGAGAGCGCGAACAGCTTCGTCTGGCCTGCTGCGGCCTCTCCCACGACGGGCAGGTGGACCGGGTGGTCCTCGGAGGCGGTCGCGACGTCCTCGAAGCTCACGGCGTAGCCGTCCATCGCCGAGTTGTCGAAGCCCGGCAGGTCGACGGTGGAGACGATGTCCTCGCAGACAGGGAGGCCGAGCGCCTCGAGGAGTGGCTGGTCGTAGGGCTGGAGGGGGGTCAGCGACTCGAGGATCCGCTCGACGTGCTCGTCGACCGTGCTGGGCCGAGTCGTGGGAAAGCTCGTGGGAGCAGGCATGTCAAGACCCTAACGCTCACCCAACGTCGTTCCCGGCTCCAGGCGCGCCTCGCCGTCGGCCGGCGCGTCGAGCTCGACGTCGCCCAGCACGGTGACGTTCTCACCGAAGGTCCAGTCGCCGTGCACCACCAGCGAAGTCGCACGCTCCATCGACGGCATGCCGTCGGGAAAGCGCTGGTCGAAGTCCGCGACGAGCTTGTAGTGCCGGGAGTCGAGGTCCACGAACGGGATCCGCTCGGGACGCTGCTCGAGGACGTAGCCGTCGCTGAGGTCGTAGCAGTCCGAGCGGAGCACCAGCAGGTCGTTGGTCGTCTTCACGGGCACGAACCTGTCCCGGCCCACCTCGATGGTGGTCGCGCCGTCGAACACCTCGATCGCCGCGCCCATCGCGGTCTCGATCTGGATCACCTCGGGGCTGGTGGGGTCGGCGGGGTCGACGGTCTTGGTGTTCTTGATCATCGCCAGGCCGAGGATGCCGTCGCGCCGGTCGAGCTCGTCGCGCATCGCGAGGAGGTCGAACCACAGGTTGTTGGTGCTCGTGAACTTGTGCCGAGAGAGGTCCGCGAGCGCCCCCTTGTCCTCGTCGAGGGTCTGCGCGCTCTCCCGGAGCACGATCCGGCCGTCGTCCTTGCGCACGGCGAAGTGGCCGCCCTTGCGGTCGGAGGGAGTACGTCGGACCGCCTCGATCGCGAACGGTGCGCCGGAGCGGGCGAACCAGCCGGCCACCCGGGCATCGGGGACAGCGCCGAGGTTGTCGGAGTTCGACACGAACGCCTGTGTGTAGCCGGCGTCGATGAGCTGCTGGAGCAGCCCCGTGCCGCGAAGCGCGGTGTAGATGTCACCGTGGCCGGGCGGGCACCACTCGAGGTCCGGCTCCTTCTCCCAGGTGACGGGCGTGAGGTCGTCGGCGCGGAGCTTGGGCTCCTTGTTCTGGAGGAACTCCAGCGGCAGGCCGTCCACGGCGAGGTCGGCGTAGGGGGCGAGGGCGGCCATGGTGTCGGCGGAGGTGCGGAAGCTGTCCATGAAGATCAGCGGGAGTCGGGCGTCGTACTCGGCCCGCAGGGCGAGCACCTGCCGCGCGATGATGTCGAGGAAGCTCAGGCCGTCGCGAACCTCGAGCAGTGACTTCGCGCGGTCCATGCCCATGGAGGTGCCCAGGCCCCCGTTGAGCTTGATCACGACCGTCGTGCCGATGGCCTCGCGGGCCGCGGCGTCGGGCACGTCGACGTCGGCGAGCGCCTCCATGTCGAGCGGGTCGATCGTGGACTCGGGGACCATCCCGGTCTCCCCGCTCTCCACCAGCCGGTAGTAGTGGCTGAAGACGTCGATCGCGACGGGATCGACCCCGGCCGCCTTCATCTTCTCGCGTGCCTGCTGAAGTCCCTGCTCGCTCATGGCCCTGATGCTAGGGGGTCCCCGCAGAGCACGTGGCTGTGGAGGGCGTCCTGGACGCACCGCGGTAGCGTGCCCAGCATGGCTGGAGTGTTCGACGCCGACGGGCAGAAGGTGGCGCTGCGCGACCAGCTGCTGACCACGAGGCGCCGACACCCGCTCGCGGCCGCACGTGAGGACGCCGAGGCGATCGCCGAGCACCTGCTCCGCACGCCCGAGGTACGACGGGCGGCAACCGTCGCGATCTACGTGTCCTTGAGCAACGAGCCGGGCACCGGCCCCCTGGTCGAGCAGCTGCATGCGCTCGGCCGGCGCCAGATCCTGCCCCTGCTCATGCCCGACAACGACCTCGACTGGGCCGTCTACGAGGGGCCGACCCACCTGGCCCCGGCGGCGCGAGGCCTGCTGGAGCCGACCGGGCCTCGGCTCGGCCCGGACGCGATCGCCACGGCGGACGTCGTGCTCTGCCCGGGCCTCGCGGTGGACCGGCGGGGACACAGGCTTGGCCGGGGCGGAGGCTCCTACGACCGGGCGCTCGCCCGGGTCCCGGTCGGGACTTTCGTGTGCACGCTGCTCTACGACGGCGAGCTGCTCGAGCGCGTGCCGGCCGAGGAGCACGACCGCCCGGTCAGCGCGGTCGTGACGCCGAGCGGGGTCACTCGCCTTCGCCAGGCACCAGCTTGAGCGTGTCCCTGCCGGCGGCCTCGACCTGGTCGGGCGAGAAGTACCAGGGCAGGGTCCTCCCATCGGCCCAGAGGTCGGTCTGGTCGACGTAGTGGCTGCTGAACGGGTGGCCGGAGACACCCGTCAGGTTGATCCAGCGCGACTCGTCGAGGTCCGCCAACGACACGACCATGCGCATCGACGGCGCCCAGTCCACGTCGTACCCCTTGGACGCGGTCCAGCCGGTGGCGTCGACGACGGACTCTCCGCCACCGAGCTCGTAGCCGCCCCGGTCGAACAGCCACCGGACGAGGCTGACGTCGGACTGACCGAGCGGCTCGTTCTTCAGGTCCATCTGGTGGAGGTGTCCCCAGGTCCACTGCGAGGGGCGGCGGGCCTGACGGCGCACCAGCTCGTCGCGGGCATCCGCCATCGCGCGGAAGAGGATCTGGTCGCGGGACTCGACGACCGTCTCGGTGTCGACGTCGTCCCACCACGGGTTGTTCGGGTCGGCGAGCAGGGCTCGCATCACCTCGAACCACCGGTCGCTACCGTCCGGCCACACCGACTCCGGCAGCTGGTCGTGGAAGGTCAGGGCGAGCGTGTTGCGCCACACGGCGTTGTAGTAGGCCGCGGCCGCTGAGCCGGCCGGCTGCCGGTAGCTCCAGTGCTGGAGGAGCCGCTGCCCTGCCGCGAGGTACTGGGAGGGCATGAACACGTCGATCAGGTAGGGCACGAACGTCGGCGCGAACCCGTTGCGGTCGTCGAGCTGGATCGCCGCCATGTCCTCGACGCTGAGCCGCTTCTTGCGCTGCAGCAGGTCGAGGATCCGCTGGCTGCGGTACCCGTAGGACCAGGAGTCGCCGAGGTAGTAGGGATAGCCCTTGCCGATGACCGCCTGGTTCGCGGTCGTCACCATTCCACCCTTGGGGTCGAGCAGGCTCGGGAGCGCGTCGAAGGGCACGAAGTTGCGGGTCCAGTCGTTGGCCGGCAGCCACCCCTCCGCCGGGTAGTCACCGGTGCGTCCGGACTTGCGGATCGGGATGAGCCCCGGGGCCTGGTAGCCGATGTGCCCCTTGCGGTCGGCGTACACCATGTTCTGCGACGGCGCAGCGAACTCGCGGGCGGCGGCGCGGAACTGGTCCCAGTTCGTGGCGCGGTCGATCATGAAGATCGCGTCCGCGGTGCGGTTGGGCGTCAGCGCGGTCCACGACAGCGCCACGGCATAGCCGTTGCCTCGTTCGGGGGCGCCGGCGCTCACCGGAGCGTTCGCGCCCACGGTGCTCAGCTGGGCTGACACGTCGGAGAGCAACGGGCCGTGCCGGGTGGAACGCACCGTGAAGGTGACCGGTTCCTCCTCGCCCTTCACCTCGATGCTCTCGTCGTGCATCCTGAGCGGGAGCTTCTTCCCGTCGTACTCATAGGTCTTGCCGTCGACGCGTTCGAGGTAGAGGTCGACCACGTCGGGCCCGAGGTTCGTGAAGCCCCAGGCGATCTGCTGGTTGTGGCCGATGACCACTCCTGGCATGCCCGAGAACGTGAAGCCGGAGACGTCGAACGGGCAGGCGGCGTCGACCGTACGACAGTGCAGGCCCATCTGGTGCCAGATGCCCGGCACCGAGATCCCCAGGTGCGGGTCGTTGGCGAGGATCGGCTTGCCGGTCGTGCTGTGCTCGCCGTCGACCACCCAGCCGTTGCTGCCGATCCCCTTCCCCTTGCCCATCATGTCGGGCATGGCCTTGAGCCCCTTGTCGAGGCTCTCGAGCGCCTTGACCGTCCCGGCCGGCAACGCGGGACGGGTCGGCAGCCGGGTCTCGCCCTTCGTGGCGTCCTGCTCGAAGACCCGGTCCACGACGGCACCCTGGTTCACGATCGGCTTGTTCCGTGAGTACGGGTACTCCGGGTAGAGCGAGGCGATCTCCTGCGGGGTGTGCCGGACCGACATGATCGCCCGCTGGATCTCGTCGTCCATGTTGCCGCGCAGGTCCCATGCCATGGCCATGAGCCAGGAGACCGAGTCCGCAGGCGTCCAGTCCTCAGGCGTGTAGCTCAGGCCGTCGAGGGCGAGCACGGAGTACTCCAGCCCCATCTGTCCCGGGTCGTGCGAGTGGATGTAGGCGTTGACGCCGGCGCTGTAGGCCTTCAGGTAGTCGAGCGTGTCGGAGCTGAGCAGCGAGAGCTCCTGCTCCGCGACGCGCCGCCAGCCCATGGCCCGGATGTACATGTCGGTCGGGAGGGCGTCCCTGCCGAGGAGCTCGGAGAGTCGTCCCGCCGTGAGGTGGCGCCGGAAGTCCATCTGGAAGAAGCGGTCCTGGGCGTGCACGAAGCCCTGTGCGTAGAAGAGGTCGTCGGCGTTGTCGGCGTAGACCTGGGGGACGCCGTGGCCGTCGCGGACCACGTCCACCTCGGCGCTCAGCCCCGGGACCTTGATCTCCCCGTCGACGGTGGGGAACGGCCGGCGTACGACGGTCACAGCGGCGACCAGGCCGGCGACGAGCAGGAGCACGAGCAGGACCGCGACGTACGTCGCCCAGCGACCCCATTTCGGCCAGGACCGGAACCCGGCCCCCGCGGCCTGTGTCTTCTCGCGCTGCTCGGCTGGGACGTCGGAGGTCGCGGACACGGCCGCAATTGTGCCGTACCCGGGCTTCGGACCCGACGGACCGGTGCCCCTGCACGGATCTGACTGGCCCGGGAAGTTGGCGAATCCATCCAGCGTTGTAGATAATTGGCAGTCGCACCGTGCGAGTGCCAACGACGAACTTCCGGAGGACGAGCGTGCCGACCTACCAGTACGCCTGCACTGACTGTGACCACGCCTTCGAGCAGGTCCAGAGCTTCACCGAGGACTCGCTGACCACGTGCCCGCGGTGCGAGGGTCGGCTGCGCAAGATCTTCAACGCCGTGGGTGTGGTCTTCAAGGGCTCGGGCTTCTACCGCACCGACAGCCGGTCGGACTCGAAGTCCTCCTCCGCCACCACCACGAGCCCGTCGAGCCCGTCGAGCACCTCCAGCGACTCCTCGACGCCGAAGAGCACCCCGGCGAAGACCGAGGCCGGTGCGGCCTGACCCCAGGCCTGTGGACGACGCGGCGCACGGCCGCGTGAACTTGCCTAGCCTCGGCAGGCATGGACCAGCCGAACCGCCCAGCACGCCTGGGATCCCCCTGGCACCGCCGCGCCCGTCGCGCCGTCTTGGCGCGCCGTCGTCTCCTGGCCGCGACTGCCGCCGCCTTCTCCGTGCTCGTCGGGCTCCAGGCAGCCGCCCCACCGACGGCACCCACCCGCGACGTCCTCACCGCGGCACGTGATCTGCCGGGTGGGTCGGTGCTCGGCCCCGCCGACCTGACCCACACCGAGTTCGCCCCCGACAGCGTTCCCGACGGCGTGATCGGTGATGCTCGTGCCGTCGTCGGGCGCACGACGACGGGCCCGGTCCGTGCGGGCGAGCCGATCACCGACTTTCGCCTGGTGAGCGGATCCCTTCTCGACGGGTACCCCGGCCGGGTCGCGGCTCCGGTGCGCATCGGCGACCCCGGTGCGGTCGCGCTCCTGCGGATCGGTGACCGTGTGGACGTGATAGCGGCCGACCCCCAGGGGCACCGCGAGCCGGTGGTGGTGGCTGACGAAGCTCCTGTCGTCGCGCTGCCGCGCACCACCGACACAGCCCTCGCCACCGGCGGACTGGTGGTCCTCGCGGTCGGCGAGGAGACCGCTCAGGCCCTCGCCGAAGCGGCGGTGACGGGGTACCTGTCCGTCGTGGTCACCCGTTAACGTGACGCTGTCCGTCCTTCACCGGCAGGCCGTCATCGATCCCCACTCACTGAGGAGACCCATGCTCAAAGGATTCAAAGAGTTCGTCATGCGAGGCAACCTCGTCGAGCTGGCCGTCGCGTTCATCATCGGCGGTGCCTTCGCGACCGTGGTGACCACCTTCACCGCCGTCGTCCTCTCGCTCGTCACGAAGCTCACCGGCGAGGGTCTGAACTTCACCCACTGGCAGCCGGGCAAGGTCCCGGTCGGGGCGTTCCTCACCGCCGCCATCTCGTTCCTGATCCTCGCGTTCGTCGTGTACTTCTTCGTCGTCACGCCCTACAACAAGCTGCAGGCCCGCCGCGCTCGCGGCGACGAGCCGACTCCTCCCTCGGAGGAGGTCACTCTCCTCACCGAGATCCGGGACCTGCTCTCCTCGCGTAGCAGCCAGGTCTGACGCCTGCCCCCGTCCGAGAGTCAGCCGTGGTGGGGCGGCACCTGGCTTCGCAGCCAGTCCTCGTCGCCCGCGCCGCCGGAGGGAGAGGCACTCTCTCCCCACCCGTCGGGTCGTTCGTCGTTCGTCCGGTCGGGTAGCGCGTCGCCGAATGCGGCGGCCAGCCGGCGTCGCCGCTCGGCCTCACGTTCCAGGTCCTTGCGGTTCTCGCTCACCGGTCCACCCTCACAGTCCCGACGTCAGCCAACCAGGACGCGTCGAACCGCGCCCGTCGTGGGCTCCAACCGGTCTGGCTCCGGAAGTGTTCCGAGCTCACGCGGAGCGACCGCGTGGCAGGCTCGGCGCGTCGTCCGCTCAGCCGGCGCAGCAGCGGTCCCATGAACGCAACGGACTTCCGGCCCACCGCGTCGGCGTAGCCCTGCACGAAGTCGCGCCGGAGGACGGGCTCGGACCCCACGTTGTAGACGCCACTCGGGGCGCTGAGGGCAGCCACGACCGCCGGGCCGATGTCGTCGGTGTGCAGCGGGTGCAACCAGCCGTCGGGTGAGCCGATCCCGATCGGGCGCCCGAGGCGGGCTCCGCGCAGGAAGAAGCGAGTCATCTCGTCGTCGCCGACGATCATCCCGAACCGCAGCACGACCCCCTGGCGCAGGTCGCTCTGGTAGCCCTGCACGGCCGACTCCGCGACGCAGACCGGCTCGGTGGCGCAGTTGATGTCGAGCGAGCTCTGCTCGTCGATCCACGCGTCCCCGTGGTCGGCGTACACCAGGGAGACGCTCTCCTGCACGAGACGCCGGACGTGGGCTGCGCGGGCGGCCGCGGCGACCATGGCGACACCCTCGGTGCGCAGCCTGTCGTTCTCACGCCACGCCGAGGACCGCGCCGCTCGGAAGCCGACCGGGACCTGCGACGCGGCGTTCACCACCACGTCGCAGCCCTCGAACATCGACACGAGACTCGCGTGGTCGAAGAGGTCTGCGGGTACGGCGGTCGCTCCCCACGACTCGAGGAGCGCACCCTTCTGGGGGGTACGAGCCATCGCGAAGACGTCGTGCCCGGCGTCCACCAGCGCACGGACGGCCGAGCCACCCACCACGCCGGTGGCTCCCACAACCGCCACCTTCACGAACGTCTTCCCCATTCTCTGTCGGCTCCCCCAGTCATCGCCGCAGGACCAGGTCCCGCCCGGCGGTAACGGAATCATAACGCCGGGGCGCCCAGAGGGCCTCTCGACGACGCCGACACGGGGTCGGAGGCCGCCACGTCGTCCATCGACGAGGTGATGTTGCGCAGGTTCAGGATGAGGCCGCCGTACTCCGGCCAGTGCCGTGAGGACAGGTCCTCGTCGGAGTAGTCGGCGGCCAGGGCGCTCAGCTTCGTCCGCAGCTCGGTCAGCCTGTGGACGTCGCGGTTCTCGATCGCCCTGCCGACCTCGTGGAGCAGCCCGGTCCACCGGTCGCGGAAACCAGCGTCCCACGTGTTCGTGGCCGAGATGCTGTGACCGATGGTGCGCGCCATGCTCCGGATCTCGGCGAGCGCCTGCTCGGTGCGGTCGAGGATCTCGCCGAACGCGCCCGGCTTCCGTACGACCGCGGAGTCCTTTCGTGGGTTGAGCCGGCCGCTCTCTCGCGCCTGTCGCACCAGCGCCCATGCGGCGTCGACCTCGTCGTCGAGCGTCTGGCTGCGCTGGAGCCAGTCGTCCACGTGCTCCTCGCAGCAGTCGTCACCGAACTCGTCCGCGATCTGTGCGAGCAGCACCCCGACCCCACGTGCGACCCTCTCGATCGCCCGCGCGGCGGCGAGGTCGCGGAGCGGCGGCCAGACCAGCGCATTGACCACGAGTGCGACACCGACCCCGATCGCGGTGTCGAACAACCGCCCGATCAACACGTGGTCCTCGTTGCTGGAGCCGGTGGTGAGCACGAACATGGCCGTGGCCGCGACGGTGGTCGCCTCGTCACGCAGCCACCGCGCCTGGCTGACCAGCAGTGCCACGAGAAGCATCACGCCGAGCGTCACGGGGTCGATGCCGAACAGGCTGCCGGTGGCCCAGGCGAGCAGGACACCGAGGACGGCGGCGACGACCTGCCTGCCCCCCTTCCAGAACGAGCTGTACACCGTCGCGTGGACGACGAGCAGCGCACTCCAGGGCGCGAGGAAGGCCTGTGGCAGGTCGAATATCTCCGAGGCCACCACCCAGGCGACGACCGCGGCCACGACGGTCTTGAGCATCTGGAGCCCCTCGGTCCACGCGACCGGGTCGCGCAGCACCTCGGCCGCCCTCGTCGCGAGACGGGCGTACCTTGACATCAGTCCCCTTCCCTCCAGCCAAGTAACTGCCCACGAAGGGTGCGACAAAAACCCCAGGGGTTTAGCCCGCAGGGGCTCGGATAACACCTCGGGGTCCGACGTACGACCACTCACGAGGAGGACCCATGACCGAGACGTCGAACCAGCTCAGCGGCAAGCAGGTCGCCTTCCTTGTGGCCTCCGAGGGCATCGAGCAGGTCGAGCTCACCGAACCGTGGAAGGCGGTCCAGGACGCGGGCGGCACACCGATGCTGGTCTCGCCCAAGGCCGGCAAGGTCCAGGCGTTCCACCACCTGGACAAGGCCGACACCTTCGACGTGGACGTCCCCGTGGCGGAGGCCGACCCGGCGTCGTTCGACGCGCTCGTGCTTCCCGGTGGCGTCGCCAACCCGGACGCGCTTCGCACCAACCAGGACGCGGTCGGCTTCGTGCGCGCGTTCGTCGGCTCCGGGAAGCCGGTCGCGGCGATCTGCCACGCCCCCTGGACCCTGGTCGAGGCGGGCGTGCTCGAAGGGCGCACGCTCACGTCGTGGCCGAGCCTGCAGACCGACATCCGCAACGCCGGCGCGACCTGGGTGGACGAGGAGGTCGTCGTGGACGGCAACCTCATCTCGAGCCGCAAGCCCGACGACCTGAAGGCCTTCAACGCCAAGCTGGTCGAGGCGCTCTCCTAGCCGCGTCGCCGGACCCTGACGCAGCACCTGTCAGGGTCCGGCGCCAGCACGGCTTCGAGCGTCCGGCAGCCGAGCTCCTCGACGACGCCGGTGAGAAGGTGAAGGTTCATGCCGCAGACCAGGTCGGTGTGGTCACGCGCGAGAGCGTCGAACGGGCAGTTCTCCAGCACGAGCTCCCCGTCCGACGTACCCGGCTCGTAGCCGTGCGCGGCCAGGACACAGGAGAGCTGGTCCGGCTCGCCGGCCGATCCCTCGAAGGCCGCTTCGCGCTGCGCCTCCCTGACGAGGTCCCGGCCGTGGGACGACGCTGCCTCACCGACGGCGACTTCGAGCTCGACCCCGTCGCGCATCGAGCGCTCGACGGCGGTCGCGAGGATGTCACCCACCACGTCGTAACGGCGCTCGGGCAAGGACACGCTCACCTGGCGAGCGGCCCGGCGGTAGAGCTTGGCGGGGCGTCCTGCGCCCGGCCCGGTGCGCCCAGACAGCCGGCGGAACTCGACGTCGAGCAGCCCGACCTCGACCAGGCGGTCGAGATGGAACTTCACCGAGTGCCTCGGCAGCCCGCAGCCTTCAGCGGCCTCGTCACGGCTGACCGCGTCGGGCTGGGCCACGACGAACTCGTACAACGTCCGGCGGGCCGGCTCGGCGAGAGCACCGACTCCGGTGACCTGGGCGGCGAAGTCGTCGGCCACGAGCCCTCCTCGAGGGATCTAAGAGATACATGTGTTGACGAAACCCGGGTGCGGGCCTAACGTCAAACATACTCTCCTTTAGATGTGAGGCACCCATGACCCAGCCCGTCGCAACCGTCGACGACCAGCCCTTCGACCACCGATCCGAACCCGCGACCGCGCTCTCGTCGTGGCGCCCCCGGCTGGTGCACGACCAGCCCCAGGCCGATCTCGTGGCGGCCGAGCGTGCGGTCGCCGACCTCCTCACCGCTCTCGGGCTGCCGCTGCAGTCCGACGGCATGCTGGAGACCCCGCGCCGGATGGCACAGGCCTTCGCCGAGATGCTGACGGTCCCGACGTTCGACCTGACGTCGTTTCCCAACACCGAGGACTACGACGAGATGGTCGTCGTGGAGGACATCCCGGTGCGGTCGCTGTGCGAGCACCACATGCTTCCCTTCGTGGGGGTCGCCCACATCGGCTACCTTCCCGGCGAACGCATCCTGGGGCTGTCGAAGTTCGCGCGAGTCGTGGAGTTCCACGCCCAGCGCCCGCAGACCCAGGAGCGGCTGACCAAGGAGGTCGCCGAGCAGCTCGACCGGCAGCTGGCGCCGCGTGGCGTCGGCGTGGTGATCGAGGCCGAGCACACCTGTATGAGCCTTCGTGGCGTGCGGGCCGCAGGCACGCGCACGGTGACCTCGGCGTTGTTCGGGAACCTGCGCGAGGATCCGGCGACCCGCGCCGAGTTCCTCTCCCTCACCCGGTCGCGCGGGAGCCTGCGATGACCGCCCCGGTCGTCGTCGTCGGGGCCGGGCTGGCCGCGGCCAAGGCCGTCGAGGGCCTGCGAGAGGCAGGCTACGAGGGGCCGGCGGTGGTGTACGGCGACGAGCCGCACGTGCCCTACGAGCGGCCGCCCCTCTCGAAGTCCTATCTGATGGGTGAGAAGCCCCTGGACACCGCCTTCGTGCACGACGCCGGCTGGTACGTCGAGCACGGGATCGACCTCCGGCTCGACTCGGGGGTGCAGGAGGTCGACCTCGCTCGCCACAGCGTCAGCTCCGCCTCGGGCACACAGGAGTTCTCGAAGCTCCTCCTGGCCACGGGCTCCTCACCGCGGCACCTCGACCTCGCGGACCGAAGCGGTGCGCCGGTGACCTACCTGCGCACCATCGAGGACAGCGACCGGATCAAGGCCACCCTTCACGCGGGGTCGCGGCTCGTCGTCGTCGGGGGCGGCTGGATCGGCCTCGAGGTCGCGGCGGCAGGTCGCACCGCGGGTGCTCACGTCACCGTCGTCGAGGCGTTCGAGCTGCCCCTGCTGCGGGTCCTCGGCAGTGAGGTGGCGCAGGTGTTCGCGCAGCTGCATCGCGACCACGACGTCGACCTGCGCCTGAGCGCAGAGCTCACCGGCGTCGAGCGGCAGGGCGACCGGGCCCTGGTGCACCTCCGCGACGGCTCCGCCCTCGACGCAGACCTGGTCGTCGTCGGGGTCGGGGTGCTCCCGAACATCGGGCTCGGCGAGCGGGCGGGACTGTCGATCGACAACGGGGTCGCGGTGGACGAGCACCTGCGCACCTCCCACCCCGACGTGTTCGCCGCCGGTGACGTGGCCGCCGCCTGGCACCCGCTGCTGGGAGCGCGGATCCGCGTGGAGCACTGGGACAACGCGATCGGCCAGGGCACCGTCGCCGGCCACAACCTGGCCGGGCGCGACGAGGCCTACGACCGGCTTCCGTACTTCTTCACCGACCAGTACGACCTCGGCATGGAGTACGTCGGGCATGTCGGTCGGGAGGGGTACGACGACGTCGTCCTGCGCGGCGATCCGCACGGCACCCGGACCTTCACCGCCTTCTGGCTGCGCGGAGGGACCGTCTTGGCCGGCATGCACGCCAACGACTGGGACGCGACGGAGCCGATCCGGTCGATCGTCGGCAGGCGGGTCGAGCGCGACCGCCTGGCGCGCGAGGAGGTGCCGCTCGCCGAGGTCGTGGTCAGCGGCGGCGACCGGCGGTTCTCGGAATGAACACCGGCTGCCCGCGCTCGCCGACCGCGACGTCGAGGACGGCGTGGTTGTCCCCCGTGCCGAGGTAGCTCTGGTTGGCGACCAGGATCCGCCTGCCCAGGAACGTGGCGCTCGACGGCGTGTCGAACGGGATCTCGCTTCCGTTCTCCCCCGTCCCTGGGGTCTTCGGGAAGCGCTCGAGCTCCCTGCCGTCGGCGGCGAGTACGACGATCTGCGCGCTCAGTCCGGCGTTCGCGAGGTAGATCCGGCCGGATCGGCCGATGCCGAACCCGTCGGGGAGGTCGCCGGGCCGGCTCTCCCACATCAGGCGCATCCCGACCGGGCGGCCGTCGCGGATGGGGATCCTGTAGAGCTTGCCGCTGGTGGGGTCGGCCTCGCCGAGTCCCGCGGAGGTCTGCTGAGCCACGAGAAGAGCGCGCCCGCCCGGGGCGAGCAGCATGCCCGCCGTACCGAACTCGACTCCGTCGAGCCGCCGGTCCGCCAGCCAGACGCGAGGCTTGCCGCCGCCGGGTGGGACCCGCCAGATCACCGCCTGGCCGTAGTCGGTGACGTAGAGCTCGCCGTGACGGCCCCAGGCCGCGTAGTTGGGGACCGCCGGGTCGTCCACCAGGTTCGGGGAGCACCCGGTCGTGGCGCTCGCCCCGCAGACCGGCAGGTCGGGGAACGTCGCGTAGCGGGTGAAGCGGCCCGTGCGGGGGTCGAGCATGAGCGCGCGGGAGGTGGACTTCTCCAGGAGCACGAGCCGGCCTCGTGCGTCGCTGGTCGCGACCTGCACGCCGTGCGGCTCCGAGAGGTCCTGACCGGGAACGGTCCACGAGCGCAGCAGCGTCCCGCGGGCGGTCCACTCGAACACCCGCGACCTGGTGCCGTCGCCCTGCGGGTTGGTGTAGCTGCCGGCGTACACGCGGCCGTTCGGATGCGCGTAGGCGAAGGCGGGGTAGCCGGGGTTCGGCACCCGGGCGAACACGCGCGTGTCCCACCGGGGGCGCCCGACCTGGGCGACCGAGCTTGCGGGAACGGGCGCCGCGAGGACCGACAGGCCGGCGACTGCCACGACGAGGGCGGCGATCCGGTTCCTCACAGTCGCTCCAGCACCTCTCGCGCGGCGCGGTCGCCCGCACGGACCGCTCCGTCCATGTAGCCCGACCAGTAGGTCGAGGTTTCGGTCCCGGCCCAGTGCACCCGCCGGAACGGCGTGCGGATCATCGAGCCGAAGGCGGTCGTGGTGCCGGTGCCCATGAGTGCGACCGGGCCGCCCTTCGTCCAGCGCTCGTGGGTCCAGTCCTGCTCGACGTACTCGATCGGTTCGAGCGCCCGCGGCCCGACCACCTTCGCGAACCCCTCGAGGACCGCGGTACGACGGGCGGCGAGCGACTGAGCTCCGTAGTGTCCCCACGTCGAGCCGCCGATGAACGCCAGGAGCACGCCGACGCTCGCATCGGCGGGACTGTTGTCGAAACAGACGCGGACCGCTCCGTTGTCGCAGACCCCCATGCCCGTCAGCCCGTCCTTGCGCCAGAACGGGGTCTTGTAGACCGCATCGGCCTTCATCAGCTGGCCCATCGGCATCCGCTGGAGCAGCTGCATCTTCTTGGGCGGCAGGAAGGGGAACCAGTCGATCGCCAACGCTGTTGCCGGAGGGGTCGCCACGATCACCCGCCCGGCGGTGACCGTGCCGCGGTCACTCGTGACCAGCACCCGGTCCTGGCGCTGCTCGATGCGGCGCACCGCGGCGTCGAGCGCCACGATGTCGCCGAGGCGCCGGGCGAGTCGTTGGGGGATCAGCCCGGACCCGCCGACGAAGCGGGAGTCCTGCGCGCCGCCGGCGGTGTCGGAGGAGCGCTCGAAGGACCCGGGGTTGCGCTCGTTGCCCGACGAGGCGATGTACCAGAGCAGGAAGAGCAGGGAGATGTCGCGGCCGTCGGAGCCGAACGTCGGCTGCAGGTAGGACAGCAGGAGGTTCTGCACGGCGGGGTTCACGCTGTTCCGTGCCACCCAGTCGTGGAAGCTCGTGGCGTCCCACTCCGCCGCCTTCGGTGCCGCCCACGGAGCATCCACCGGCACGTCCTTGGACATGTCGTCGATGCGGGCGATGAGCTGGGCGGCGTCCGGGAGGATCAGCGGGTCGGGCGGAACCGTGCCCTGGTAGCGGGTCGTCCGGTCGCCCGAGACGTAGACGTTGTCGCCGGTGGCGTACTCCTTGAACGTCTTGACGCCGAGCTCCCGGGCGAGCCCGAGCAGGTGGTCCTGGGTGGGGCCGACGAACGCGCCGCCGGACTCGATCACGGCCCCGTTGTGAAGGGTGTGGTTCAGGATCCGGCCGCCGACCCGGTCGCGGGCCTCGAGCACGAGCACCGAGCGGCCGGCCCTGGCCACCCGGCGAGCGGCCACCAGACCCGAGAGGCCGCCGCCGACCACGACGACGTCGACGCGCCGCGGCAGGCTGCCCTGCCGGGTGGCCGCCTCGGCCGGGTGGGCGAGTCCGCCGGCCGTGAGCAGCCCGGCACCCACGGTCATGCCGCCCAGGAGCCCTCGCCGGCTGACCCCGGTGGTGGCACTCACGTTCGTATCGGTGGTCGAGGTTGTCGAGACCATGTCTCCCCAATCGCCAGAGTGTCCGCTAACCTGAACACGTGTCAGGTTCGGGTTCACAGTACCGAAGGGTCCCCGGGACCCCTTCCGACGAGTCCAACGAGCGACCCGCCGGAAAGCGACGGGTCCCCCAGCAGTCGCGCAGCATCGAGCGGGTCGAGCGCATCCTCGACGTCGCTGCCGAGCTGGTCGTCGCAGAGGGGGTCGACGCGGTGAGCACCAGGGCGGTGGCCGAGCGTGCAGGGGTGCCGGTGGCCTCGCTGTACCAGTACTTCGCCGACAAGGACCAGATCCTGCTCGCCCTCGTCGAACGCGACATCGCCGAGATGGACGCCCAGGTCGCGGCGGACCTCGGCAGGCTCGACGTGCTCAGCATCGGATCGGTCGTGGAGACCACGATGCGGGCGTTCGTGAAGGTCTACCTGCGCAGGCCGTCGTTCGTGGTGATCTGGCTTCGCGGCCGCACGAACGCCGCGATCAGCGAGTACGGACGCGCCCACAACAAGCAGGTCGCGAGCGACCTGTTCCGGTTCGCCCGCGACGCAGGCCTGGTCCGCTCCGGCACGAGGCTCCTCCACGCCGAGCTCGCAGTGGAGGTGGGCGACCGGGTCTTCCAGCTCGCCTTCGAGACGAAGCTCCGAGGCGACAAGGTGCTCGTCGCGGAGGGCATCGACCTGGTCCGGAGCTACCTCGAGCGTCACGCCAGCCCGGCGGGGCTCGACGGGGTGCCGGCGTGAGCGCGTTCGGCCGAAGCACGTTCCGCCGTGGCCGAGGCGTCGCGAAGGCTTGCGGCCGAGGGCCTTCTGATCGGTACGTCGGGCAACGTCAGCGTGCGGGTCGGGGACCACGTCGCCGTCACCGCGACCGGTGCGGACCTGTCCCGGGTCACCCCCGACGAGGTCACGGTCGTGGACCGCGAAGGCGGTCTCGTCGAGGGCACGCTCGAGCCGACCTCGGAGATCGACCTGCATCTCGGCGTGTACTCACGGCACGACGCCCTGGCCGTCGTACACACCCACGCTCCCGCGGCGACCGCACTGTCGTGCGTGCTCGAGGAGCTGCCGTGCATCCACTACCAGCAGCTGATGCTCGGGGGCACCGTGCGCGTGGCGCCCTACGCGACGTTCGGCACCCCGGAGCTCGCGACGTCGGTCGTCGAAGCGCTCGCGGGCAGGCAGGCTGCCCTGATGGCCAACCACGGCTCCGTGACCACGGGGGCGACTCTCGACAAGGCGGTCGAGAACGCGCTGCTCCTCGAGTGGATCTGCACGGTCTACCGCAGCGCGAACGCTGTGGGAGCCCCGCGCGTGCTCGACGAGGACCAGCAGGCGGCGGTGGTCACCGCCGCGATCGAACGAAAGTACGGAACCACCCACGAGGTGGAAGGGAAGGAATACCGGTGAGCAGCATGAACGTCATCACCCTCGGGGTCCACGTGCTCGACGTCCACGTGCGTCCGGTGGAGGGCATCCCCTCCGGGTCGGACGGGACGATCGTCGACGAGATCGCCATGTCTGCCGCGGGCACCGCGGGGGGCACCGCGACGATCCTGCGCAAGCTCGGGGCGAACGTGCGGAGCTTCGGCGCGGTGGGCAAGGACGCGCTCGGCGACACGCTGGTCGGCCTTCTCGACGCCGCGGGCGTGGACACCACGAACCTGGTCCGGCGAGGTTCGGCGCAGACCTCCGCCAGCGTCCTGCCGGTCCGTCCCAACGGTGACCGTCCGGCCTGGCACTGCATCGGCGCGAACGGCGTCTACACCGTCGAGGACGTCGATCTCGACGCGGTGGCCGAGGCCAGCCACCTGCATCTCGGTGGACCGGAGTTCCTCGGGGGCGAGGCCGCCGCGAAGGTGCTCTCGCACGCGAAGGCCAACGGCGTCGTGACCTCGGTGGACATGCTCGCCCCGGGCGACCCGGGAATGCTCGAGTGGGTCGAGGCGGCGCTCCCCTACACCGACTACTTCCTGCCCAACGACGAGCAGCTGCTCGGCCTGACGGGCGAGCCCTCGCTCCAGGATGCGGCGCGGGCGATCGTCGCCAAGGGAGCCGGCTGCGTCGCGGTGACCCGCGGCGCGGAGGGTGCCCTCGTGGTCACCGCCGACGAGGCATTCGCGGTCCCGGCGTTCGAGGTCGAGGTCGTCGACACCACCGGTTGCGGTGACGCGTTCTCGGCAGGGTTCCTCCGAGGGCTCGCCGCCGGGAGGAGCCTCGAGGCGGCAGCCGTACTCGGCTCCGCGACAGCAGCGCTCGTGGC
The DNA here is from genome assembly GCA_963700955.1 of uncultured Actinomycetota bacterium. Classification (GTDB taxonomy): domain Bacteria; phylum Actinomycetota; class Actinomycetes; order Propionibacteriales; family Nocardioidaceae; genus Nocardioides_C. The sequence continues at coordinate 281,814 of CAVOZH010000009.1, forward strand.
GCAGGGACTCACGACGAGCCACGGAGAGTTCGACCTGGTCACGGCCGAGAAGTTCGCCGAGGAGGCCACGAGGCGCTGAGGCCCGTCGGCTTGGATCCGGAGTCTCAGCCGCAGAGGCCGAACTCGCGGGCCGTCTCGGCCTTGGCCTCCTCGGTCGGCGTCGGGGAAGGGCTGCCGGACGTGCTGTGGCTGGGGCTCGGGCTCTTGGCCGCGCCCGGGCTCTTGCTCGGGCCGCCCGATGGCTTGTCGGCGGCGGTGGTCACGTTCTTCGACAGGTCCGGGGTCAGTTCCTTGTCGTTCTTCAGCAGACGCCACAGGCGGTTCGCCTCGGGCGCCCAGACCACCCGGTTGTGGTCGGGCTGGTAGGTCTCCCACGGCACGGTGATGAACTGGATGTTCTTCAGGCCGATGTTGCGGACCTGGTTGGCCATGTTCCCGAGGTCCTTGACGTTGGCCAGGGCAGGGTCGGTGATGAGCGACTTGGTCGCCGCGTCGAGGAACTTGTAGAGCTTCACCGGGTTCGCGAGCGTTCCGGCGGAGATCGCCTTGTTGGCCATCGACGCGAGGAAGACCTGCTGGCGCTTCATGCGCCCGATGTCGCCGTTCTCGGACAGCTGGTGCCGCAGGCGGACGTAGTCGAGAGCCTGGTCGCCGGTGGCGTCGTAGGCACCGGCCGCGAGGTGGATCTTGCCGATGTCGTCGTTGACTTCCTGGGGAACGCAGATCGGGACACCACCGAGCGCGTTGACCATGTACTTGAAGCCGTCGAACTTGACGACGACGAAGTGGTCGACCCGGATCCCCGTGAGCTGCTCCACGGTGCGCTGGGTGCAGCCCGGTCCGGCTTCCGCGTAGGCGGTGTTGAACATCGCGAGCTCACCCGGGACGGTGGTGCCGTCCTCCTTGGTGCAGTCCGGCCGCTGGACCATGGCGTCGCGCGGGAGGCTCACGCCGTACGCGTGCTTCCGGTCCGCCGACAGGTGCAGCAGGATCGTCGTGTCGGAGAGGCCTGGCGTCTCGCCGCCGATGTGGCCGCTCTGGCCCTCGCGAGTGTCGGAGCCGAGCAGCAGGATGTTCATCGGCTCGAGCGGCTCAGCCTTGTCGACCACCTTCTCCGGGCGGTTGCCGAGCAGCTTGCTGGTGTCGATCGCCGTGATGTTCCCGTTGAGATGGCGATAGGCGAAGACTCCTCCGAGCACGATGGCGAGAGACACCACGACCGCCGTCACTGAGGCGATTCGGACGGCACGCTTGCGGGCAATGTCGTGGTCGCGGTGGCGAGCAGGGTGAGTCACGGGTGCAGGGGTCTCTTCTGTCGGGTCCGGCACATCATCGGACGGTCGCGGGTCTGAGGCCACGTCGGAGGATACGCGGACTGAGATCCATTGTGAGCCGCGTTCCACGGAATCTCCACTCGACCGTTACCTACCGGGACGTTTGGGACATATGTGACCGGGATGTTCGCGTGGATCGGAGCCCCCGACCGGCGCGGTCCGCGGGCTCGACAGGGCATGGACACGCCATGGCAGACGACGTCGCAGTGGTGCCCCAGGCCAGAGTCGAACTGGCGACCTTTCGCTTAGGAGGCGGCTGCTCTATCCACTGAGCTACTGGGGCGCGGCGACAAGGCTACAGGGACCGCTTCCCCCGTGCGCGCTGGCCCGACCGTGTCCGAGGCACAGTGACACGCGGCCGCGCAGGTACCTGGTCGGGTTTCCGGATGTCCGATTTGGGCACGGGGTTGGTCGATCACCGCAGTGGACCCCCGACTGATCGAAAGGCTCCGACCGTGGCACCAGGAATCACCCTCGTTGTGCTTGGCGCGATCCTCGCCTTCGCCGTACGCACCGACGCCTCTGCCGTCGACCTGCAGACGGTCGGACTCATCTTCATGCTGGCGGGCGCCGCGATCATCGTCTACTTCCGCCGGGAGACCCACCAGAAGCAGGTGGTGACGCACATCCAGGAGAGCTCCGAGGGCGGGGAGCCCACCGAGGTCGTGCGGGAGACCGTGGTGACGGAGAGCGTCGCCGAGGCCGACGACAGTCATCCTGACGCGTCGCGCCGCCCACGCATCTGACGCTTCGACGGCGACGTTCCGGGCAGGCCAGAACGTGAAAGGCGTCCGGTCGGCTCAGCGCTCGCCGGCGACGAGCCGCTCGAGCACCAGGTGCGGGTGCTGCCGCTCGACGGCCTCGGCTCGCCACCTGTCGGGGAAGAGCGCGAGAAGTGCACCGTCGCTGCGTGTGAGCACCTCCACCCCGCGCAGGTCGTTGACCTCCGCCGCATGCTCGGCGGTGGTGCGCCTCGCGACCGAGTAGTCGAGGCGCGACAGCCTGATCGGGGCGTTGAACTCGGTCTCCATACGGGCGGACGCGACCTCGAACTGCATCGGGCCGACGGCGGCGAGCACCGGGGCCTGGTCGCCGCGCACGTCGGACCGCAGCACCTGTACGACGCCTTCCTGGTCGAGCTGCTCGATGCCGCGACGGAACTGCTTGTACTTGCCGGAGTCGGCGGCGCGCACGGACATGAAGTGCTCGGGCGCGAAGCTGGCGATCGGCGGGAACGCCACGGGCTCGTCCTCGAAGATCGTGTCCCCCACACGCAGCGCGGAGGCGTTCACGAGGCCGATGATGTCGCCGGGGTAGGCCGTGTCGAGCACTGTGCGCTCACGACCGAAGACCGCCTGGGCGTACTTCGTCGCGAACGGCCGGCCGCTGTCAGCATGCGTCGCCACCATCCCGCGACGGAACACGCCCGAGCACACCCGGGCGAACGCCAGCCGGTCGCGGTGCGCGGTGTCCATGCCCGCCTGCACCTTGAAGACGAACGCGCTGAACGGGTCGTCGACCTCACGCACTGCCCCGTCCCGGTCGGTGGTCCCGCGCGGAGGCGGCGCGAGCGAGACGAGGGTCTCGAGCAGCTGGGCCACGCCGAAGTTCAAGATCGCCGAGGCGAACATGAGCGGCGTCGTGTTCCCGGCGAGGAACTCCTCCTGGTCGTGCACCGCGCCGTCGACGTCGAGAAGCTCGTGCTCCTCCACCGCGGCCTCCCACGCCTCGCCCTGCGACGCCAGCGCCGTGGTGGGGTCCAGCCGCTGCTCCGGCGCACGGGTGGCGCCGCCCGCCGTGCGGGTGTAGGCGATCATGTCGCCGCTGCTGCGCTCGATGACCCCGCGGAAGTCACCGGCGATGCCGACCGGCCAGGTCAGCGGTGTGGGCCGCAGCCCGATCTCCCGCTGGATCTCGTCGATCAGCTCCAGCGCGTCCCTGCCGGGCCGGTCCCACTTGTTGATCACCGTGATCACCGGGATGCGGCGGTGGCGGCACACCTGGAACAGCTTCAGCGTCTGCGGCTCGAGTCCCTTCGCCGCGTCGACCAGCATCACGGCCGCGTCGACCGCGGCGAGCACGCGGTAGGTGTCCTCGGAGAAGTCGGCGTGGCCGGGGGTGTCGACCAGGTTGATCACCGAGTCGCCGTACTCGAACTGCAGCGCCGCCGACGTGATCGAGATGCCGCGGGCGCGCTCCATCTCCATCCAGTCGGAGACCGTGCCCTTGCGGCCCGCCTTGCCGTGCACGGCGCCCGCCTCGGAGATGACGCGGGCGTGCAGGGCGAGCGCCTCGGTCAGCGTCGACTTGCCGGCGTCGGGGTGGCTGATGACCGCGAAGGTACGACGGCGGCCTGCCTCCCGGCGTACGACGGGAGCGGCGATCTCGCTCGTGACGGTATCGGACGCGCTCATGAACCTTGCCTCGTCATTCTCTTCTGTCGGCCGATCTCCCGGCGCAGGTCGGCGGCGAACCCTTCAGCCACCTCGAGCTGCTCGCGCAGCGTCGCCACCCGTACGTCGGCGGCCTGGCGGTAGCCCTCCAGCCGCTCCACGAGCTCGTCGCGGCCGGGACCGGCCGGGTCGGCCGCCTCGAGGTCGTCCAGCACACCGAGCACCTGCCGCATCTCCTCGAGGCTGAACTCCAGCGGTTTCATCCGCCGGATCAGCCGGAGCCTGGCGACGTCGGAGTCGGCGTAGAGCCTGAAGCCGCCGGTCGTGCGCCCCGATGGCGTGACCAGGCCCATCTCCTCGTAGTAGCGGATGGTGCGCAGGCTCAGGCTGGTCTGCTCGGCGACCTCGCCGATCTGCATGTGGTGGAGGCCCATGGGCCGGGAAAGTCCTCAGGAGTTCGTGGGTGCGGAGTTCCTGACGCTACCGTCACGCAGCGTCAGAGTCACATCGAGCAAGGGCGCCTCCGGTCGGGCAGCGCTCAGCGCTGTGCGCAGCCTCACACCCTCACGTGACGGGAGGGTGGTCAGGCGACGTGGTCGGGAAGGAGCGTCCGCGCCTCCGCGGCCAGGTCCTGCCCGAGGTCGACAGGGACGAGGCCGAAACGCTCGTCGTAGGCGGCCAGGACGGCGTCCTCCACCGCCTCGAGCCTCGAGCCTGGCACCTCGTCGTAGAGCGAGCCGACCGAGGCGACGTCGAAGGGCTGCTCCAGCGCGCCGTAGACCTCGTCGAGCAGGTGGCGCAGCACGGGCGCACCGTCGAAGACCAGCACCGCGCTGAACAGCCACGCCCCGCGCACCATCCGCTGCGCCGTCCCGACGAGCTTCACGACGCCGCGGGCGTTGACGCTGTGCGAGCCGGGACAGTACTCCCCCGGCACCTCTCCGACTCGCGCATCGACCCCGAGGTCACGGAGCACGCCGACCCACAGCTCACCGAACTCCGCGAACCTGCCCTCGAGGCCCGAGGGCCACTCCGGGTCCGGGCTGACGTGGTCCACCACGAGAGCCTGCTCGGAGTAGGCGACCGCCCTGCCCCCAGGGGCGCGCACGCACGGCGAGAACCCGGCCCGGCGCGCAGCCGAGACCGCCTCGGGGAAGCCGGCGAGCCGGACGTCTCGACGGCCGAACGCCACGGCGGGCGCGCTCGGCCGGTACACCCGCAGTGCCGCACCGGCGTCGCCCCGGCTGACCCGCCGGAGCATCGCCTGGGCCATCGCCATCTCGAGGGCCTGGCCGTCGCCGACCAGCCCTGGTGGCAGGGGTCCACGAAGCAGCTCCACGGGTGAACCCTAGACGCGCTCGATCAGCGCCATCGCATCATGCGGCGCGTAGCCCTTCACGTCGTTGTCGAAGTACACGTAGACGTCCAGGCCGGCGTCGGCCCAATGCCGGACCTTCCCGGCCCACCCGTCGAGCGCCTCGGCGGTGTAGCCGCTGGTGTAGAGCTCCTTGTCGCCGTGGAGCCGGACGTACACGTGGTCGCTCGTCGGCTCCTCGACACGGGGCCACCGGCCGGCGGTGTCCGCCACGACGAAGGCGATGTCGTGCGCGCGAAGCAGTTCCACCGCCTCGGACGTCGCGAAGGTGCTGTGCCGGACCTCGAGCGCGTGACGCATCGGCCGGTCGTCCTCGGTCACGGTGAGCGCCCGGTCGTCGGGAACCTTGGCGTCGTGTGCCTTGGCGATCTCGGCGGCCGCGCCTGTCGTACGCGGCAGCTGGTCGAAGAACGCGGCGAGCCGCTCGGCGTCGAAGCCGAGGTTCGGCGGCAGCTGCCAGAGCACCGGTCCGAGCTTGGGACCGAGCGCGAGAACCCCGGAGGCGAAGAAGTTCGCCAGCGCCGTCTCCACACCGGCGAGCTTCTTCATGTGGGTGATGAACCGGCCACCCTTCACCGCGAAGACGAAGTCGTCAGGCGTCTGTGCGCGCCACGCAGCGTAGCTGGAGGGCCGCTGGAGCGAGTAGAACGAGCCGTTGATCTCGATCGAGGTGAGCTTCGAGGCGGCGTACTCGAGCTCCCTTCGCTGCACGAGGCCCTTGGGGTAGAAGTCGCCGCGCCAACCGGCGTAGTTCCACCCTGAGATACCGATCCGGATCTCTGCCACGGGGGCAGTCTGGCACGCCTCAGCCCCGTGCGCGGCTGAGCAGGCGACGGTGCTTGAGGAGCAGCTGCTGCGCCTCGTCGAGATCGGAACCGGCCTCTGACATCAGGTCCGAGTCACCGTCCTTCAGCGAACGCAGGGCAAGCTCGAGCCCCTTCTGCTGCGCCTCGAGACTCGCGAGCAAGGCCTCGTGCGCTGCCTTCACCTCCGCGTCGTCGACCTCGATCCGCCGGGTCTTGTCGAGCAGCTCGGCGTACGCCGGGATGATCTCCTCGAGCACCTGCCGCACCTTCTGCGGGTCGGCGTGCTCGTCCTGCTGGATCTCGGCGAACCGTTCCTCGAGAACGTCGGAGCGCTCCTTGAGCGGTTCGAGTGCGGCGTCATAGGCCTTCACCGCGTCTGCGTGGCTGACGCCAGAGGCGGCTCCCGCCGTCGAGCACCCCCCAAGCAGCACGAGCGCGGCGAGCAGCGCCAGGAGTCGTCTTGTCCCCCGTACTGACCCGCTCAGGGCTGCCTAGTTGTCAGGCTGGGCGCCGCCGTACCGGTGATTGGTCTGAGGAGCGGCCGTCGATTCATGTCCGTCGCCTTCGCACGTGGGCCTTTACTTTGTGCGTTCAACGACACTGCAGCCGATCGGTTACACACGGCGTCTCAGGACAGCGACACCCCGTTGATGCTCAGGATCCCGAGCCTGCCGCCGGCCACCGGGACGACGACCATCGTGACGGTCCCCTCGGCAATCAGACCCTCGAGTTCGGCCTGGTTCGTCTCGGCCTGGCCGCTGAGGTCGAAGTCGCCCACCGCCGTCGCAGCCAGGTTCCCGACGATGCCGAGGTCGAGCAGCTTCCCGTCCAGGAGGTAGTCGCCGCCGGCCGACTTGGTGAACAGCCCCCGCATCTCCGTGGGCTGCGACGGTGCCGGTGGCTCAGGCGTCGGGCTCGGCTTCGGGCTCGGGCTGGGCTTCGGCGACGGCTTGGGAGCCCGCGTCGGCGTGGACGTGGTCGGGCTCGTCTGTGCAGGCCGGTCCGGGGCCCCCGCGCCACGGCGCTTACGACGGTCCTGCCCGGTGGCGACGGTGTCGTCGTGGGCGGCGCGCCGCTTCTTGTGGTGCTTCTTGGCCGCGGGCTCGACAGCCGGCGGCGGGGGCATCTCGAAGTCGCCGGTGCGGTAACCGACCTCGAACGCCTGCACGAGCGCGACGTAGTAGTCGTCCTGGTTGTAGCGGTAGATCGCCGCGGCCTGCGTGAGCGGGTCGGAGAGGTCACCGGCGCCGGAGCAGAGGTACGACGCGGCCGCTGCCGCGGCGTCGTCGAGGTCGTGGGGCGACATGCGGCCGTCGCCGTCCCCGTCGCGGGCGGCGAACGCCCAGGTGGACGGGATGAACTGCATCGGGCCGACGGCCCGGTCCCACACCTTGTCGCCGTCGAACTTCCCGTGGTCGGTGTCGCGGATGGCTGCCACCGGACCAGCGCCGTCGAGCGCGACCCCGATGATCCGGGGCCGGCTCACGCCGTGGGTGTCGAGCCGCGCCCCGCCGTACCTGCCGTGGTCGGACTCGATGCGACCGATGCCGGCGAGCAGGGTCCACGGCAGCCGACACCCCGGGTCGCTCTGGGCCATCTGCGCCGCGGCGTGCCGGTAGGCCTTCTCCGCGGCGACAGGAAGACCGTGCTCGCTGAGGGCGCTGACGGTCCACACGCGGGTGCCCTTGGGTGAGGAGACCTCCACCTCGCCCTTGCGCAGCGGTGCAGCGGCACCGAGAACGGTCTTCGGGTCGACGTGGTCGAGCATCGCGTCCCGAGCGCCGGAGCGGCTCGCCATCGTGAAGGCGTGAGTGTCCCCGGCGGCGACCGTCTCGGACTTGTCCGCCGTAGCGACGCCGGCCACTGGGACCAGCGGTGCGGACGTGGCCACGAGCGGCAACAGGACCACTGCCACCCCAGCGCCCACCGATGTCTTCATCCGGCGTGTCGGCCTCACGTGCATCCTCAACAGCCCCCCAGCTAGTCCGACCCGTTTTCCAACGTAGGAACCGATGCGTCCCGTTCGCAGGCATTCGGCCGAATCGACCGACGAATCCCCCACCCGGACTATGCGGTCTCTAGCACCTCGGTCCGCAGCACCTCGAACTTCATACCTGCTCGGACCAGTCGGTCGACGAGGTTCCCCCCCATCGCCACGGCGGTGGTGACGTTCCCCGAGCTCGGGGGGTTGTCGTCGAAGGCCAGGCAGAGCGCGGACTCGGCGAGCATCTTCGCGGTCTCGTCGTAGCCCGGGTCGCCTCCGGAGACCTCCGTGACGACGCGGCGACCAGCACCCTCGCCGACGAAGCGCATCTTGAACCACGACCTCGAGCGCGTCTCCGCACTCGGCCCCTCCCCTTGCGGGAGGCGGCTGAGCAGCAGCCTCCGCAGTGGCGGGACCTGTGCCGCGGCGGCCAGCACACCGACGCCCGCGACCCCGCCGACCACGACGGGGAGCCGCTTCACCGCCGCGTAGTGGGCGTACTCGAAGTCAGGCCCGTAGCTGTCGAGGGCCGCTGCCGAGCGCTTGACGACCAAGGGGTCGATCGTCGGCAGCGGTACGAGCCACCAGCCGGTGGCCGCGTCGCGATGCGGGGGGCGCGCGGTGGCTCGGACCTTCCGGCCGGCCGGCCGCTGCTCGACCTTGCGCCGCGCGGCCGCGGCCTGCTTCATCTGCCGGGCACGGGAGAAAGCGGTCATCGCCGACGCGAACGTGCCACCTGACGGTCGCCCACCGGCGCGCAGCATCCCCCGGATCCGGACCGGAACGCCTTCGGGGAGCTGCTGGACGGTGAACCAGACCCCGAGGTCGTGCGGGATCGAGTCGAAGCCGCAGGCATGGACGATCCGGGCGCCGGTCGCTCGCGCGCGCTCGTGGTGGGCGACGTACATCCGGTCGACGAACTCGGGCTCCCCGGTGAGGTCGACGTAGTCGGTGCCTGCCTCCGCGCAGGCGGCGACCAGCGGCTCGCCGTACTCGATGTACGGCCCGACCGTGGTGATCACGACCCTCGCGGACCGCGCCACCTCGGCGAGAGCCTCCGGGTCCGTGGCGTCCGCGTGCAGCAGGGGCAGGTCGGCGAGGCCAGGGTCGATCTCCGTGAGCCGTGCGCGCACCGCCTCGAGCTTGGTCTGGTTGCGCCCCGCGAGCGCCCAGGTGCACCCCTTCGGTGCGTTGCGGGCGAGGTACTCGGCGGTCAGCCCGCCGGTGAACCCGGTGGCGCCGAAGAGGACGATGTCGTGGTCGCGCGATCCGCTCTGCTGGCTCATGGGAGCCCACTCTGGTGGGTGGAACCGGTCACGGACAACGTGCGTCCCACCACAGTGAGACGACGAACCGGCACCACCCTCGCCCTGGGCACGACCACGGTCCTGGTCGCCACCGCGCTCGTCACCGGGATGGTCGGTCCCTCGGGCAACCGGGTGGGCCACCTGGTCGCGCCATCCGCCGCCGCGACCGAGCTCCAGCGGTTCTCCGGCTGCCAGGACCTCCGGCAGTGGTACGTCGACGCAGCCCTGCCACACGTCGGCCCCTGGGGGCTGGACGGTGCGGTGTGGGCGGAGTCGCTCGACGGGGCCCGCACGACCGCCGACCTCGCCGGGGACGCGCTGAAGACCCCCGACAACGCCGTCGGCAACGGTCCGACCGGGACCAACGTGCAGGAGGCCGGGGTCGACGAGCCCGACCTGGCCAAGACCGACGGCAGCCTCGTGGCCCACGTCCGGGGCCGTCACGTGGTGCTCACCGACGCCACCGGTGACAAGCCACGAGAGCTCTCCACCCTCCGGCTCCCCCGCGACCTGCAGAGCGCCGAGCTGCTCCTCGTCGGCGACCGTCTCGTCGTGCTGGGGACCAGCTGGGACTGGGAGGGGCCGATGCGGACCACCCTCGACGTGAAGCCTGGGCGCATCCTCCCGGGAGGCGCAGGGACGACCCGCGTGCTCGTGGTCGACATCGGCGACCCCACCGCACCAGAGGTCGAGGACGACTCCTCCTTCGACGGCGGGCTCGTCTCGGCACGGCAGTACGACGGCGTGGTCCGGCTGGTCGTGTCCACCCAGTCCCCCGCGATCGACTTCGTGACGCCCCGGCGAGGCCGCACCGCCGAGGAGGCGACGCGAGAGAACCGACGGCTCGTCCGGGAGAGCGGCATCGACGACTGGCTGCCGAGGGTCGAGAGCGACGGCACGTCGTCACGGCTGGTCGGCTGCGGGGACGTGCAGCACCCCCGGAACGCCTCCGGCTACGGGACGGTCACCGTCGTCGCCCTCGACCCTGGTGAGCCCGACGCCCGTCGTACGACCGCGGTGACGACCGGCAGCGACCTGGTCTACTCCTCCACCGACCGGCTCTACCTGGCCACGACGCAGCGACGTGCCAGTGAGGTGCACGCTTTCTACCTCGACGGCTTGGACACGACCTACGTCGCCTCCGGCCGGGTCCCCGGCCAGGTCCGCGACCGGTGGTCCTTCAGCGAGTACGACGGTCACCTCCGTGTCGCGACGGCCCTCGGCAAGGACTCCTGGGACCCCGACGAGAACGCCGTGGTGGTACTCGAGGAACGCGGACCCGACCTGGTCGAGGTCGGCCGTGTCGCGCGGATGGGCATCCGCGAGCAGATCCAGTCGGTGCGCTGGTTCGGGCAGGTCGCGGTGGTCGTGACGTTCCGGCAGACCGACCCGTTGTACACGCTCGACCTGGCCGACCCGAGCGCACCCCGCGTCGTCGGGAAGCTGAAGATCCCCGGGTTCTCGGCCTACCTGCATCCGCTCGGCGGTGACCTGCTGCTGGGTCTGGGGCAGGACGCCTCGAGGGACGGCAGCACCAAGGGCGCTCAGGCGGCGGTCTTCGACCTGCACGACCTCGCCGACCCCCGCCGTGTGGACACGGAGAACTTCTCCCGGAACACGCAGTTCGCCACCCAGTGGGACCCGCGCAGCGTGACCTACCTGCCGCGTTCGCGCACGCTGCTCGCGACGATCCAGGACTGGAACGGCGGTATCCGGCTCGTGGTGCTCAACGTCGGCAGGGACGGCCGGCTCACCCGGCGACCGGGCCGCAGCCTGCCGGGCTGGGACGTCTCCGCCGTCCGCACCCTCCCGCTCGACGACGGGCGGGTGGTTCTCGTCGCGGGCCGGACGCTGAGCGTGCTGGAGCCGTAGGCTCGAGGCATGTGCCGCAACATCCGCACCCTGTACAACTTCGAGCCGCCCGCGACCACGGAGGAGGTGCAGGCCGCCGCAGTGCAGTACGTCCGCAAGGTCAGCGGCAGCACCCGCCCCTCGCAGGCGAACCAGGAGGCCTTCGACCAGGCGGTGCGCGAGGTCGCAGAGGCCACCCAGCGCCTGCTCGACGCCCTGACCACCTCCGCCCCACCGAAGAACCGCGAGGTGGAGGCCGCCAGGGCCCGTGAGCGCGCCGCCGCACGCTACGCCTGACCGCGCCAGGACGGCGTCATGACGGATGCGGGCAGGCTGGACGCGGCGTTCGACCGTGTGCGTCGGACCGACTTCCTGCCGCGGAACCAGCAGCGCTTCGCGGGCGACGACACCGCGCTCTCGATCGGCTACGGCCAGACCAACAGCCAGCCGAGCACCGTGCGCGCGATGCTCGACCTCCTCGACGTGGAGCCGGGTCACCGGGTGCTGGACGTCGGCTGCGGGTCAGCCTGGACGACGGCCTTGCTCGGCCACCTGGTCGGTCCCGAGGGTGAGGTCGTCGGCGTCGAGATCGTGCCGGAGCTGGTGTCGTGGGGGCGGGCGAACCTCGCGTCGTACGACATGCCGTGGACCAGTGTCCGGCAGGCCGGCGAGGGCGTTCTGGGCGCCCCGGAGAGCGCGCCGTACGACCGGGTGCTGGTCTCCGCGGAGGCGACCCGGCTGCCCGGCGAGCTCCTCGACCAGCTCGTGGGCGGTGGCCTGATGGTGGTGCCGGTCGAGGGCCGGATGACGGTGGTACGTCGGACCGCAGACGGGCCGGAGGTCAGCCACGAGGGGTGGTACTGGTTCGTCCCGCTGGTCGAGCCCTGACCCCGTGAGAGCTGGTCGTCGAGCCTAGGGTCGGACCAGGCTGTGCGTCACCGGCCCGACACCTCGCGGAGCCGCTGCGTTCGTCGCGATGCCGGTGAAGCCGCCGGCGAGCAGGATCAGGGCGGCCGCGGACGCGACACGCGCACCGGTCCCCTCGCCCAGGAAGGGCATCACGATCTGCATCGCCAGGAACGCGAGCAGCAGCCCAGGGACCCACCGCGGGGTCTGCTGCGACCGGAGCAGGCCCAGGGCGATGAGAGCGACACCGGCGATGAACCCGTAGACCCAGACACTGAGACTCACGGTGAGTCCGGTGTCCTTGAGCGAGTCGGTCACCAGCGTGATCTCGCTGGTCTTCACGGGGCCACCCTTGAGGGTCTCGAGGGCCAGCGCGCGGAACATCAGCATCAGCGCCGCCAGGCCACCGATTCCGACGCAGCCGACCGTGAAGACTCCGACGCCGGTCAGCCCCAGGCCGCGCCCTCTGCGGTCGGGGAAGAGCGTCATCACCGCAGGCATCCCGAGCACCAGGCTCGCGGCGCCGCCGAAGAAGAGGACGCTCATCGCGAGCCACCGGCCGGGGTACTCCGCCGCCACCAGCATCTGGGCGGCCGGGGAGGTCTCGCTCCCGCTGGGGTTCAGCATCTGCGCCAGCACGAGGGCCATCACACCGGTGACCAGCGCAGCGGCCGAGACGGGGACCCACTCAGAGCGCATGCGGCCAGGTTAGGTGGTGATGCTCATCGATGCTCGTCGGTTCCGTAAATATTCTGACCGGATTAGACCTTTGGCCCGGTCTGGAGGGCTCTCTCGCCACCGTACGCTGGACGCGTGCATCCAGCGCTCGACCTGCTCTCGTCCGGTGACCTGGCCGTCCTCACCGGCGCGGGGGTCAGCACGGACTCGGGGATCCCCGACTACCGGGGGCCAGGGACGCCGGTCCGCGCGCCGATGACCTACCAGCAGTTCACGTCGGGCGCGGAGGCGCAGCGGCGCTACTGGGCCCGGTCCTATCTCGGCTGGACGCGAATGCGGCACGCCGAGCCCAACCCCGCCCACCATGCCCTCGCGCGCCTCGAGGCGGCCGGGAGGGTTCGCCTTCTCATGACCCAGAACGTCGACGGACTGCACGAACGCGCGGGCAGTCGCTCGCTGTGCGCCCTGCACGGCCGGGTCGCGGACGTCGTGTGCCTCTCCTGCCGCCACCACACGAGGCGTGCCGCCCTCCAGGCCCGGATGGACCTCCTGAACCCGGCCTTCGCGGCGCGTCACGGCGCGGTGGCCGGCCGACCCGACGGTGACGTCGAGCTCGAGAGCACCGCCGACTTCCGAGTCCCCGGCTGTGAGCTCTGCGGCGGCGTGCTCAAGCCGGACGTCGTCTTCTTCGGCGAGAACGTCCCGAAGGAGCGGGTCCGGCGCTGCTACGACGCGGTCGAGGCTGCCGACGCCGTGCTCGTCGCCGGGTCCTCGCTCACCGTGCTCTCCGGCTTCCGCTTCGTCAGGCACGCCCACAAGCTGGGCATCCCGGTGGTGATCGTCAACCGGGGCGCCACCCGCGGCGACGACCTGGCGACGTACAAGCTCGACACCGGGTGTGCGGACTTCCTCACCGCCCTCGCGGGTCAGGAGACGTCGCGGCGCACCGACAGCACGATCCCCAGCCCGGCGAGCACGAGCCCGTAGGCGAGCAGCACCAGGCCACCGACCCACCAGTCGAGGTAGTCCAGCAGCGTGTTGGCAGGGGCCATCAGCGCCGAGGAGGCGTTGGACGGCAGCCACTTGACCACCCGGTCCATGTCCGCCGCCGCGAGGGCATAGGTCACCAGCGGCTCGATCAGGAACGTGACGAGGACGCCGGTCATCACGGCCGCGATCTGGCTCCGGATCAGCGTGCCGATGCCGATCCCGAGAATCGCCCAGATCGCGACCGCGAGCACGGCGAGGCCCATGGTCACCCAGAGCCGGTCGGCGTCGAGCTGGAGACCGTAGCCCCGGATGGTCATCGTGATGCCGCCGAACACCAGCACGGTCAGCAGGCCGAGCACGCCGTAGAGGACACCCATCAGGCCGTGGGCGAGGATCTTCGCCACCACGACCCGGCTCCGGCGCGGAGAGACCAGGAACGTCGACGTGATCGTCTGGTAGCGGTACTCCCCCGTCATCCCGGTGATGCCGAGCACCATCGCGAAGATGTAGGTGCCGGTGAACATCGCCGACGGGTACACCGACCGCACCGCCTCGGCGGTGTCGAGCCCCGGCAGCGCGGGTGACCCGGGCTGCGCCTCCATGCCGGCGAGGATGGCGCTGGCGACCGACTGGACCGCGCTGAACGCCAGAGCGCCGATCAGCAGCGCCCACCAGAGCCGGGTGGAGGTGATCTTCCTCAGCTCCGCTTGCAGCAGTGCGCTCACGCCTGGCCTCCCTCGGTCAGCTCCAGGAACACACGCTCGAGGTGGCTCGTCTCCGCCACCAGCTCGTGCAGCTCCACGCCGGCCCGGAACGCGGCGTGGCCGACCTCGTCCGTCGTACCTCCGGCCACCCGGAGGCGGCCGGATCCGTCGGTGCCGACCACCTTGAGGGAGGCTGCGGACAGGACGTCCCGGAGACGCTCCGGCTCGGGCGTTCGCACCAGCACCTCGGGCTCGCCGCCGTCGAGCTCGGCGAGCGGGCCCTGCCGCACCAGCCGGCCGCGCGAGAGCACCACCACCTCGTCCACGGTCTGCTGCACCTCGCTCAGGACGTGGCTGGACACGAGGACGGTGCGCCCCTCGGCGGCCAGGGCGCGCAGGAACTGTCGCAGCCAGGCGATGCCGGCAGGGTCCAGCCCGTTGGCCGGCTCGTCGAGAAGGAGCACCTCGGGGTCACCGAGCAGGGCCGCCGCGAGCGCCAGCCGCTGCCGCATGCCGAGGCTGAAGCCGCCGACGCGCTTGCCCGCGACCTCGGTCAGCCCCACCTGCGCGAGCATCTGGCCGGCCCGCGCGCGGTCGATCCCGGCGCCGATCGCCATCACCTCGAGGTGCGCCTGCGCCGAGCGGCCGGGATGGAAGCTGGAGGCCTCGAGCGCGGCGCCGACGGTGCCGATGGGGTCACTCAGCTGCGCGTAGGGCACGCCGCCGATCGAGGTGGTGCCCGAGGTGGGACGGAGCAGGCCGAGCACGCACCGAAGCGTGGTGGTCTTGCCGGAGCCGTTGGGCCCCAGGAAGCCGGTGACGACGCCGGGGCGGACCGAGAAGGTCACGTCGTCGACGGCCTTGAGGGCACCGAACATCTTGGTCAGGCCGACGACGTCGACCTGTCTTCCCTCCCGCACCATGCGTCCCATCCAACCACCGTGCCGACGACCGGACCGGCATATTGGGAAGCGCAGCCTCAGAGTCGCCTGACGAACATGTGCGAGGCGGCCTCGGCGTCGATCTCGGCGGTCTCACCGCCGCTGCCGAGCAGCACTCCTTCGGCGCCCGCGGTGACGGTCACGACCTTGTCGGGCAGAGCACCGACCCGGCGCAGGGCTGCCATCAGGATCTCGTCGGTCTGGATCGGCTCGCTGATCCGCCTCACGAGCACGCGCATCTCGGTGTTCGTCGTGGCGACCTGGTCGAGCGGCTCGACGCCGTCCATGAAGTCCTCGCCGTTGCCGGACTCGCCGAGCTCGTCGAGGCCCGGGATCGGGTTGCCGTAGGGCGACTCGGTGGGGTGGCCGAGCAGCTCGACCAGCCGACGCTCGACGGTCTCGGACATCACGTGCTCCCACCGGCACGCCTCGGCGTGCACGAGCTCCCAGTCCAGCCCGATCACGTCGGTCAGGAGTCGTTCGGCGAGGCGGTGCTTGCGCATGACCCGGGTCGCCAGGCGCAGGCCCTCGTCGGAGAGCTGGAGGTGGCGGTCGCCCTCGACGGTGAGCAGGCCGTCGCGCTCCATCCGAGCCACGGTCTGGCTGACCGTGGGGCCGCTCTGGTGCAGCCGCTCCGCGATCCGCGCACGCAGGGGCACGATGCCCTCCTCCTGCAGCTCGAAGATCGTCCGGAGGTACATCTCGGTGGTGTCGATCAGGTCGCTCACTCGGTCATTGTGTCGCATCGGTCGCTCCCGCTGGCACAGTGGACGGGATGAGCGAGCACTCCTCCACCACCGCCGTGATGTGGTTCCGCCGCGACTTCCGACTCGACGACAACCCCGCCCTGCTCGAGGCGTGCGCGAGCCAGCCGGAGCGGGCCTCCGGCGTACTGCTCCTGTTCGTGGCGGACCCGCGGCTGTGGAACCCCTCCGGCCCCGCGCGGCGGGCCTACCTCGCGGCGTCGCTGGCCGCCCTGGACGAGTCGGTAGGCGGCAGGCTCGTCGTGCGCCACGGCGACCCCGCCCGCGAGGTGCTCCGGGCGGCGACGGAGGTCGGAGCCGACTCGGTGCACGTCGCGGCCGACTACGGCCCCTACGGCTCCCAGCGCGACGCCGCGGTCGAGCGGGCGCTGTCGGAGCACCACATCGAGCTCAGGAGGACCGGCTCCCCGTACGCCGTCGCACCGGGACGGGTGGTCAACCACAGCGGAGACGGCTACAAGGTGTTCACGCCGTTCGCGAAGGCGTGGGCCGAGCACGGCTGGCGGGCGCCGGCGGGGCGACCAGCCGGCACGCCGTGGCTCGAGGCGAGGTCCGACGGCGTTCCCGAGGCTGCTGTCCCGGACGGGCTCAGGCTCCCCGCGGCGGGCGAGCGGGCCGCGCTCGCGCGGTGGCGGGAGTTCCTCGAGCACGTCGCGGAGTACGACCGGGCGCGGGACCGCCCGGACCTCGACGGCACCTCCCGCATGTCGGTCCACCTCAAGTGGGGCGAGGTTCACCCCAGGACCCTGCTGGCCGACCTGGCGCGTCTCCGCAGCGAGGGTGCGGCGACGTACCGCAACGAGCTCGCATGGCGGGAGTTCTACGCCGACGTGCTGCACCGCCGGCCCGAAAGCGCACGGGAGTACCTCCGGCGAGAGTTCGCCGCGATGGAGTACGACGAGCCGGGAGCCGACCTCATCGCGTGGCAGGAGGGCCGTACAGGGTTCCCCGTCGTGGACGCCGGGATGCGGCAGCTGCGCGCCACCGGGTGGATGCACAACCGGGTGCGGATGATCGTCGCGAGCTTCCTGGTGAAGGACCTGCACTTGGAGTGGCAGCACGGCGCCCGCCACTTCATGCGCTGGCTGGTCGACGGCGACCTCGCCTCCAACCAGCACGGGTGGCAGTGGGTGGCCGGGAGCGGCACCGACGCCGCGCCGTACTTCCGGGTGTTCAACCCGACCTCCCAGGGGAGGAAGTTCGACCCCTCCGGCGACTACGTCCGTCGGTGGGTCGCGGAGCTCGCGGACGTCGACACGGCGTACATTCATGAACCCTCGGCGCAGCCGGGTGGGCTCCCGGACGGGTACCCGCCACCGTTGCTGGACCATGCCGAGGAGCGTCGCGAGGCGCTCGCCCGACTGGACCGAATGAAGAGCTGATGCACCGTGCCGGCCACTAGCACGAACCTGCTTGTCCCTGCCCGTTTCTGCGGCCCGACGAGCTCGGGCAACGGGGGCTACACGGCCGGACTGCTCGCGGAGCGCCTCGCGTCCGAGGAGGGACACCCGCACCGGCCCCTCGAGTGCCCGGTGGTCGAGGTGACCCTCCGCAAGCCGCCTCCGCTCGACACCGACCTGACGGTGGAGCACCTCCCGGAACGCCCTGTGATGCGTCTGCTCGACGGCGGCGCGCTGGTCGCCGAGGCCCGGTGCACCGACGAGGAGCTCGACGCGGTCGACGAGGTCTCCCCTGCCACGGCGGCCGAGGCGATGGCGTCGTACGCCGGGCTCCGCTCCCACCCGTTCCCTCGCTGCTTCGCCTGCGGCCCCGAGCGCGCCGACGGCGACGGCCTGCGGATCTTCCCGGGCCCGGTCGGCGACGGACGGGTGGCGTCGGCGTGGGTGCCGCACGAGAGCCTCGCCGAGGCGTCGGACCTGCTCGACCCCGGCGTGCAGCGGGTAGGCCTCGGCACCACGTGGGCGGCGCTCGACTGCGTCGGCGGCTGGAGCACCGACCTCGAAGGGCGGCCCATGGTGCTGGGTCAGATCGCCGCCCGCGTGGACGCGCTCCCCGTCGTCGGCGAGCCCCACGTGGTGGTCGGGGCGGAGCTCTCCTCCGAGGGGCGCAAGACCTTCACGGCGAGCACGATCTACGACTCCGACGGACGGATCGTCGCGCGGGCCCGACACACCTGGATCGCGATCGACCCGGCTGCGTTCACCTGAGTCACCGGACCGGTCGTCGAGTCCGGGTTTGACACACGTCCCCGACTAGCCTGGGATTGGATCGTGCAAATTCGTTCTGAGACCCCCGCGACCAGCCCCTGGTGGAAGCACTCGGTGTGCTACCAGATCTACATCCGCAGCTTCGCCGACTCCGACGGCGACGGGATCGGCGACATGCCCGGCATCGAGAGCCGGCTGCCCTACCTGGCCGACCTGGGTGTCGACTCGGTGTGGATCACGCCGTTCTACACCTCGCCCCAGAACGACCACGGCTACGACGTGGCCGACTACCGCGACGTCGACCGCCTCTTCGGCTCGCTCGACGAGTTCGACTCGATGCTCGCGAAGGCCCACGACCTCGACCTGCGGGTGATCGTCGACCTCGTGCCGAACCACACCTCGATCGAGCACGAGTGGTTCCAGAAGGCCCTCGACGCCAAGCCCGGCGACCCGGCCCGCGACCTGTACGTCTTCCGCGACGGCCAGGGCCCCGACGGGGCGACGCCGCCCAACAACTGGAAGTCCGTCTTCGGCGGCCCGGCGTGGACGCGCGTGGAGGACGGCCAGTGGTACCTCCACATGTTCGACGTCACCCAGCCGGACCTGAACTGGTGGAACCCGGCGGTCGGCGACGAGTTCGAGTCGATCCTGCGCTTCTGGCTCGACCGCGGCGTCGACGGGTTCCGGATCGACGTCGCGCACGGTCTCTACACGCCGATCGAGATGGCGGACCTGAAGGAGGGCGAGACCTTCCCGATGTGGGACCAGCCGGAGGTGCACGACGTGTACCGCCGCTGGCGCAAGATCCTCGACGAGTACGACGGGGACCGGATGGCCGTCGCCGAGGCCTGGACCGACACCCCGGAGTCGATGGCCCGTTACATCCGCCCCGACGAGCTGCAGCAGGCGTTCAACTTCCACTGGCTCCAGGCAGACTGGTCCGCCGAGTCGTTCCGCAACGTCGTCGACGACAGCCTCCACGCGGTCAGCCTCGCCGGCGCCGCCGCGACGTGGGTCCTGTCGAACCACGACGTCACCCGTCACGTGACCAGGTACGGCGGAGGGGCGCACGGCCTGGCTCGTGGCAAGGCGGCACTCCTCGCGATGCTCGCGCTGCCCGGCGGGGCCTACGTGTACCAGGGCGAGGAGCTCGGCCTCGAGGAGATCGAGGTGGCTCCCGAGGACCGGCAGGACCCGACGTGGCTCCGCGGCGGCGGCGTCGGCCGTGACGGCTGCAGGGTGCCGATCCCGTGGTCCGGCGAGGAGCCGCCGTTCGGGTTCGGGCCGGGCGAGGGCCAGCCGTGGCTGCCGCAGCCGGCGACGTGGGACGCGCTGTCGGTTGCCGCACAGCAGGACGACCCGGACTCGACGCTCAACTTCTACCGGCTCGCGCTGCGCACCCGCCGGGAGGTCACCGACGACCTGCCCGACGAGGTGACCATGCTCGACACCGCTCCCGACACGCTCGCCTTCGTGCGCGGCGGCGGCCTGGTCTGCGCGCTCAACTGCGGCTCGACTACGGCCCCGGTCCCCGTGGAGGCCGGCGAGCTCGTGCTCGCCAGCGCCCCTCTCGAGGACGGTCAGCTGCCCCCCGACGCCGCCGCCTGGTTCCGCACGGCCTAGTCCCCGATCGAGGCGTTGTAGCGGGTGAGCTGGTCGGCCAGCGCGGTCAGCTCACCTGCGCTCCAGCCCTCGAGGCGGCCGGCCATCTCCTTGCGGCGGTCGGCCCTGACGGCCAGCACACGGTCACGACCCTCGTCGGTCGGGACCAGGATCTGGGCCCGTCGGTCGTCCGGGTCGCAGGCCCGTGTGAGCAGGCTCAGGACCTCCAGGTGCACGACGTGCCGGCTGATCGCGCCCTTGTCGATGCCGAAGTGCTCCACGACGTCGGAGGCCCGCACCCCCTCGTTGTCCACCACGAACATCAGCACCGGCAGCGCCGCCGGCTGCAGCTCGGGGTGCACCGCCGCGGCGTTCTGCGCGGAGCGACGCCGCAGGCGGTGGACCAGCACCCTGAGCTCGCGCTCGATGCGCAGCAGCGACTCGGCCTTCGTGGCCTTGGACGTGGCCTGGGGCGGCCCCTGTGACGTCACCGACGACATACCCGACAGCGTCTCAGGCGCCCGCGGGCTCGAGGTCGGCGGCGCGCGGCTCGAGCTCGTCCGCGCGCTCGATGGTCGTCCGCAGCGGCACCTCACGGATCATCAGGATCGCGACGAAGGCCAGCGCCGCGAACGGGGTCGCGAGCAGGAAGATGTGCCCCGTCGCATCCGCGAAGGCGGTCTGGAACACCGCGCGGACCGGAGCCGGGAGAGTCGACATGTCCGGGATGGACGCACCGCCTCCCTCGGGAGGGGTGATGCCGAGCTTGGCGAGACCTTCGAGGACCCCGGAGCTGACCTTGTGCCCGAGCGCGGTGCCGAGCGCGGAGACCCCGATGGAGCCGCCCATCGTGCGGAAGAAGGCGGCGAGCGAGCTCGCGGCACCCATGTCCTTCTGGGCAGCGTTGTTCTGGACCACGAGGACGAGGTTCTGGTTCACCGCGCCCACGCCGATGCCGAGCACCGCCATGTAGAGGCCCACCTCGACCAGGCCGATCGAGCCGTCGATCGTGCTGAGCAGCCCGAGCCCGACGACGATGAGGACCGAGCCGGCGACCAGGTACCGCTTCCACTTGCCCGTCGCCGAGATGATCCTGCCGCTCGCGATGCCGGAGACGAGTAGGCCACCGACCATCGCCAGCGACATGAGCCCGGCGTGCGTGGGAGACATGCCCCGGGCGATCTGGAAGTACTGCGACAAGAACACCGTCGCGCCGAACATCGCCACGCCCACCATCACGGAGGCGAACACGGCAAGGCTCGTCGTCCGGTCCCGGAACAGCCGCAGCGGGATGATCGGCTCCTGGACCTTGCCCTCGACGTACACGAAGGCGAGCAGGAGTACGACGCCCAGGGTCACCATCCAGGTCGTCGTGAACGACTGCCACTCGAAGCTGCTGCCGGCGAGGGAGACCCAGATCAGCAGGATGGAGACACCGGAGGTGATCAGCAGTGCGCCGAGGTAGTCGATGGAGACCTCGCGCTTGACGGTGGGCAGGTGCAGGGTCTTCTGGAGCACGATGAAGGCGAGTGCCGCGAAGGGCACACCCACGAAGAACGTCCAGCGCCAGCCGAGCCAGGGGGTGTCCACGATGAGGCCGCCGACGAGGGGACCGCTGACCGTGGCCATGGCGAAGGCCGCCCCGAGGTAGCCGAAGTAGCGTCCGCGCTCACGCGGCGGGACGATCGAGGCGATCACGATCTGCACCAAGGCGGTGAGGCCACCGACCCCGACGCCCTGGATCGCACGGGCACCGATCAGGACACCCATGCTCGGGGCGAGTCCGGCCAGGAGCGAGCCGGCGAGGTAGATCACCAGCGAGATCTGGACCAGGGCCTTCTTGCTGAACAGGTCGGCCAGCTTGCCCCAGATCGGGGTGGTCGCGGTCAGGGTGAGCAGCGTGGCGACGACGACCCAGGTGTAGCCGGACTCGCTGCCCTCGAGGTCGGTGACGATGCGGGGCAGGGCGTTGGAGACGACCGTGGACGACAGCATCGCCACGAACATCGCGATCAGCAGGCCGGACAGGGCCTCGAGCACCTCGCGGTGTGTCATGGGCTCTGCCGTCCCCGCGGCCTGCGGTTCGGCCTGGCCACCAGGCTGGGTCTGGGGCTCTGTACTGGGTGAACGAGACAAGTCAGTGGTTCCTGTTTCGGTTGGTGGGGACGTTCAGGTCGGCTAGCAGCTGGGTCGTGGTAGCGGCGTAGGACACGAGGTCCTCGGCCGGCCACGCCCGGAGGCGGTCGGCGAGCAGGCAGACGAGCCGCTCCCGGCCGCGGCGGAGGACTTCGGCCCCCGCAGGGGCGACGCCGAGGCGGTGCGCCCGCCCGTCGGACGGGTCCGGGGTCCGCTCGACGAGGCCCTCGGCCTCGAGGTGGGCGGCCTGGCGGCTCACGACCGAGGCGTCGACGCGCGCGGCCTCGGCGAGGTCGGTGACCCTCGACGGACCGCTGCGTTCGAGCAGGGCGAGCATCATCAAGGACCCGGCGGAGTGACCGTCGTACACACCCTGCTGGATCTCGCGGAACCATGCCTTGAGGCCGGTGAGGGCGCGCAGCAGCTCCGTCGCTGCGGCCTCGCGCGAGACATCGGCAGTGGCTGTCATCCGGTCTCCCTGGGTAGTTAGTTGCCGACGGCAACTTTAGCGGAGTTAGTTGCTTGCTGCAACCAAAGCGACCTGGGTCACAAATGTGCTTGTCCGGCCCAACGGGGAGTCGTACCTTTGACGCACACGAGAAGGGAGGTGGTCCAGAAGTGAATTCTTTACGGACTCGTGAGGTGGCTGCTCGCTAGCAGCGCACCGGCCAGCATGACTGTGCTCCCGGCACGAGACCGGTGGGCAGCTGGCAATCCCAAGCAGTCACCCGACCCGCAGGTGCTCCGGGACGTCCGCCCGGAGAGCGACCCCCGTCCATGACGGAGGAGCCGCAGACGCCTGCGGGTCGCTCATTTCCCCCTGTAACGCGGGGTTATCGACGGTCCGCAAGCGGCACACCGCAGGGTATGCGTCCACACTGCTTGGGAAGTGGCACGCGGGTCAGGTCGCCACCGGTGCGGTGAACTGCGACTCGTAGAGCGCGGCGTACGCCCCACCTGAGACGAGCAGCTCCTCGTGGGTGCCCTGCTCGACGATCCGCCCGGCCTCCATCACCAGGATCAGGTCGGCGTCACGGATGGTCGAGAGCCGGTGCGCGATGACGAAGCTGGTCCGGTCGGCGCGCAGGGCCGCCATCGCGTGCTGCAGCAGCAGCTCGGTGCGGGTGTCCACGGAGCTCGTCGCCTCGTCGAGGATCAGCAGTGCCGGGTCGGACAGGAAGGCCCTCGCGATCGTCACCAGCTGCCGCTCGCCGGCGCTGATGTTGCCGCCCTCCTCGTCGATGACCGTGTCGTAACCGTCCGGGAGGGAGTGCACGAACCGGTCGACGAAGGTGGCCCGCGCCGCCGCGACGATCTCCTCCTCCGATGCCTCGGGTCGCCCGTAGGCGATGTTGTCGCGGATCGTCCCGCCGAAGAGCCAGGTGTCCTGGAGGACCATCCCGATCTGGGCGCGCAGGTCCGCGCGCGGCATCTTCGCGATGTCCACTCCGTCGAGCGTGATCCGGCCGGCGTCCACGTCGTAGAACCGCATCACGAGGTTGACCAGGGTGGTCTTGCCCGCGCCGGTGGGTCCGACGATCGCGACGGTCTGTCCCGGCCGGGCGACCAGCGACAGGTCGTCGATGAGCGGCTCGTCCGCCTCGTAGCGGAAGGAGACGTCCTCGAAGACCACCTCGCCCCGCTGTCGCGGCGCCACCTCTGCGCGCACGACCTCGGCCGTCTCCTCGTCGGCGTCGAGGAGCTCGAAGACCCGCTCGGCCGAGGCGACACCCGACTGGAGCAGGTTCACCATCGACGCCACCTGGGTGAGCGGCTGGGTGAACTGCCGGGAGTACTGGATGAAGGCCTGGACGTCGCCCAGGGACATCGACCCGCTCGCCACCCGAAGGCCGCCCAGCACCGCGATCACGACGTAGTTGAGGTTCCCGATGAACATCATCGTCGGCATGATCAGGCCGGAGACGAACTGCGCCGCGAAGCTGGCGTCGAAGAGCTGCTCGTTCTCGTCGGCGAAGACTTGCTCGACCTCGCGCTGCCGTCCGAAGACCTTCACGAGCGCGTGGCCGGTGAAAGCCTCCTCGATGTGAGCGTTGAGCCGGCCGGTGCGCCGCCACTGGGCGACGAACTGGCTCTGGCTGCGCCGCATGATGGCGCCGGTGACCAGCACGCTGAGCGGGATCGTGACCAGGGCGACCAGGGCCAGCACCGGCGAGATGTAGAACATCATCGCGACCACGCCGACCACGGTGAGCAGTGAGGTCAGCAGCTGGCTCATCGTCTGCTGCAACGTCTGGCTGATGTTGTCGATGTCGTTGGTGACCCGGCTGAGGAGCTCCCCGCGCGGCTGCTTGTCGAAGTAGCGCAGCGGCAGCCGGTTGATCTTCTCCTCGACGTCGGAGCGCATCCGGAACACGGTGCCTTGCACCACGTCGTTGAGGATGTAGCCCTGGAGCCACGCCAGCAGTGCGGACACCACGTAGACCCCGAGCGCCAGCATCAGGACCTGCCCGACGGCGGTGAAGTCGACGCCTCGACCCGGCACGAGGTGCTGCATCCCGGCCAACATGTCGGCGATCCGGTTCTGGCCCTGCGCTCGGGCCGCCTCGACGGCCTGCTCCTGCGTGATGCCGGACGGCATGTCGCGCCCCAGCAGGCCGGCGAAGATCAGGTCGGTCGCCCGCCCGAGGATCTTCGGGCCGACGACGGACAGCGCGACGCTGAGCACGCCCAGGGAGACGACGGTGAGCACCTTCGTGCGCGCGGGGCGGAGGCGGCGCATGAGCCGCTTGGCGGAGGGTCCGAAGTTCTCGGACTTCTGGCCGACCATGCCGCCACCGAACGGCCCGTGGCCGCGGCCCGCCTCGACCCGCTCGGTCTCCTTCATGGTGCTCATGCAGCGCCCTCCGCCGTCAGCTGCGACTCGACGATCTCCTGGTAGGTCTCGCACCCCGCCAGGAGCTCCTCGTGCGTGCCGCGGCCGACGACCACCCCGTCCTCGAGGACCAGGATCTGGTCCGCGTTGAGGATGGTCGACACCCGCTGGGCCACGATCAGCACGGACGCGTCCGCGGTGAGAGGCACGAGGGCCTGGCGCAGCCGTGCGTCGGTGGCCAGGTCCAGGGCCGAGAACGAGTCGTCGAACAGGTAGATCCTCGGCCGCTTGATCAGTGCCCGAGCGATCGCCAGGCGCTGTCGCTGGCCGCCCGACACGTTCGTGCCGCCCTGCGCGATCGGCGCGTCGAGGCCTTCGGGCATCGCCTCGACGAAGTCGCGGGCCTGCGCAACCTCGAGCGCGGCCCACATCTCCTCCTCCGTCGCGTCGGGCTTGCCGTAGCGCAGGTTGCTCGCCACCGTGCCGGTGAACAGGTACGCCCTCTGCGGCACGAGCCCGATGCGGGCCCAGAGCGTCTCGGGATCGAGGCTTCGTACGTCGACCCCGTCGACGTACACCCCGCCGGCAGTGGCGTCGAAGAGCCGCGGGACCAGGTTCACCAGGGTCGTCTTGCCCGCGCCCGTCGAGCCGACGATGGCGGTCGTCTGGCCGGGGTGGGCGGCGAAGGTCAGGTCGCGCAGAACCGGGTCACTCGCGCCGGGGTAGCTGAACTCGACCCCCCGGAACTCCAGCTCGCCGCGGAGGTGGTCCGGCGTGACGGGGTCGGAGGGAGGTACGACGGATGACTCGGTGTCGAGCACCTCCACGATCCGGTCCGCGCAGACCGCCGCGCGCGGAACCATCACGAGCATGAAGGTCGCCATCATCACCGACATCAGGATCTGCACGAGGTAGGCCAGGAAGGCGGTCAGGGAACCGACCTCCATCAGCCCTGCGTCGACACGATGCCCGCCGAACCACAGCACGGCGACGCTGGAGACGTTGAGGATCAGCATGACCGCGGGGAACATCGTCGCCATCCAGCGGCCGACGGTGATCGCGACGCCCGTGAGCTCTGTGTTCGCGTCGGCGAAGCGGCTCGTCTCGTAGGGCTCGCGGACGAACGCCCGCACGACGCGGATGCCCGTGATCTGCTCGCGGAGGATCCGGTTGACGGTGTCGATCCGCTCCTGCATCACGCGGAACCCGGGCAGCATCCGCGAGATGATGAGCCCGACCGTGGCCATCAGGACCGGCACCGCGACCGCGAGCAGCCAGGACAGTCCGAGGTCCTGACGCATCGCCATCACCACGCCGCCGACCATCATGATGGGGGCGGCGACCATCATCGTCGCGGCGAGCAGCACGAGCATCTGCACCTGCTGGACGTCGTTGGTGTTGCGCGTGATCAACGACGGGGCGCCGAAGCGGTCCACCTCGCGCCCGGAGTACGACCCGACCTGGTGGAAGATGCGGGCTCGCACGTCGCGGCCGAAGCCCATCGCCGTGCGTGCCCCGAAGTACACGGCGGTGACCGTGCACGCGATCTGGACGAGTGCGACCGCGAGCATCACCGCGCCGGTACGGATGATGTAGCCGGTGTCACCCGTGACCACGCCGTTGTCGATGATGTCGGCGTTGAGGGTGGGCAGGTACAACGCGGCCATCGTCCCGAGGAACTGGAGGGCGACCACCGCGAGCAGCGGGTCGCGGTACGGCCTCAGGTAGGTCTTGAGCAGTCGGACGAGCATCTGTCACGCACCATCGGTTCTTCGTAGAGCGGTCACGGGGCGAGACGCTCGGTCAGCCAGCGGGTGCCTTCGGAGGTGCGCCCGTCGTCGGCGTGCCACCGGGCGCCGGTCGAGCCTACCGATACGCGTCGGTACCGGAGCCGGTCGTGCATCCGGCCGACCCGTCCCTGCCAGAACTCCACGACCTCCGGCGCCACGCAGTAGCCGCCCCAGTGTTCGGGACGAGGAACGTCGCCCTCGCCGAACCGGACCACGACCTCGTCGTACCGGGTGTCCAGTGCGGCGCGGTCGGGGACGACCTGCGACTGCGGCGACGCCCACGCCCCGAGCTGGGACGCACGCGGCCGCTTGGCGAAGTAGGCGTCGTTCTCGGCGTCGGTGAGCCGCGTCGCCACCCCTTCGACCCGCACCTGCCGTTCGAGCGCATGCCACGGGAAGAGCAGCGCCGCCCGCGGGTTCGCGGTGATCTCCTCGCCCTTGCGGGAGCTGTAGTTGGTGAAGAAGACGAAGCCGCGCTCGTCGAGCCCCTTGAGGAGCACGATGCGCGAGGCCGGAGCACAGTCCGGGCCGGCCGTCGAGAGCACGAACGCGTTGGGCTCGTGCAGCCCCGCGCGCAGAGCGTGGTGAAGCCACCGGCGGAACATGCTCAACGGGTCCGGTTCGAGGTCGGCCTCGTCGAGTCCCCCGACGGCGTACTCCCGGCGCAGGTCACTGAGCTCTCGCGCATCCACGCATCCGA
This sequence comes from uncultured Actinomycetota bacterium, assembly GCA_963700955.1. GTDB lineage: Bacteria > Actinomycetota > Actinomycetes > Propionibacteriales > Nocardioidaceae > Nocardioides_C. The sequence continues at coordinate 309,076 of CAVOZH010000009.1, forward strand.
ATCTAGTGCCCGTGCAGGTCCCGGCGTGACGACACGGAACCGAACCGGCAGAATGCGTCGTTGGATCATCAGCAGACGAAGGAGTCGACATGACCGAGGTTCAGCACGGGCTCGAGGGCGTCGTAGCGTTCGAGACCGAGATCGCCGAGCCCGACAAGGAAGGCTCCGCGCTGCGTTACCGCGGCGTCGACATCGAGGAGATCGTCGGCCGCGTGCCGTTCGAGAAGGTCTGGGGCCTGCTCATCGACGGCGCCTACGACCCAGGCCTGCCTCCCGCCGAGCCCTACAACATCCCGATCCACACGGGCGACATCAGGGTCGACGTCCAGGCGGCCGTCGCGATGCTCGCCCCGGCGTTCGGGATGCGCCAGACCTACGACATCTCCGACGAGCAGGCCCGCGAGGACCTCAGCCGGGTCGCGGTCATGGTGCTGTCGTATGCCGCTCAGGCGGCCCGCGGGCTGGACAAGCCGGTCGTCTCCCAGCGCGAGGTGGACAAGGGAAGGACGCTCGCCGAGAGGTTCATGATCCGCTGGAAGGGCGAGGCCGACCCCAAGCACGTCACGGCGATCGACGCCTACTGGAGCTCGGCCGCCGAGCACGGCATGAACGCCTCGACCTTCACCGCCCGCGTGATCACCTCCACCGGCGCCGACGTGGCTGCTGCGTTCTCCGGTGCCATCGGTGCGATGAGCGGCCCGCTCCACGGCGGTGCCCCGTCCCGCGTGCTCGGCATGATCGAGGAGGTCGAGAGGCGCGGCGACGCCCGCGACTACGTCAAGGAGCTTCTCGACAACAAGGAGCGCCTCATGGGCTTCGGGCACCGGGTGTACCGGGCCGAGGACCCCCGCGCACGCGTCCTGCGTCGCACCGCGCGGGAGCTGTCCGCTCCCCGCTACGAGGTTGCCGAAGCTCTCGAGAAGGCCGCGCTCGCCGAGCTTCGCGAGCGCCGTCCCGACCGCGTCCTCGAGACCAACGTGGAGTTCTGGGCGGCGATCGTCCTCGACTTCGCCGAGGTGCCGCCGCACATGTTCACCTCCATGTTCACCTGCGCCCGCACCGGTGGCTGGTCGGCGCACATCCTCGAGCAGAAGCGGACCGGCCGGCTGATCCGCCCCTCGGCGGTGTACGTCGGCCCGGGCGCGCGCAAGGCAGAGGACATCGCGGGCTGGAACCCCGACTGGGCATGAGCGACTCCCTCGAGGCGACCCGCGCGGTCTGGGACGCCGAGGCGGACACCTTCGACGACGAGTTCACGGGGTCGGGTCTCCCCGCCCGTCGTACCCTCGAGCTCGTTCGCGAGCACCGCGAGGAGGCGACCCTCCGGCTGCTCCCCGAGCCGGTGTACTGGGGCAAGGACATCGACGACGAGCGGTACGTCGTCGTCAGCACTCACTGACGTCCACCGCTGGGAGAACGGTGTGCGGGCGGCCCGCCTGCCTCAGAGGGTGCGGTGACGAGGGATCTCGCGAGACCCGGTGATCCCGAACGCCTTGTCGAGCTCGCGGTCCCAGGCCACGACCTGCTGATGGCGATGGACGAGCAGGCAGCAGGCGGCGACGAGCACGGCCGCGAGTAGTAGGAACATTTCCATGACGTGAACCCCGTGTTCTGCGTGCCGGACGGATCGCGAGGGAGTCCGGCCTCCCCCCACGCTTCGACCGTACGACGGACGTGGCCCACCGTCAGCGATATCCGCAGATGTGACCGGTCTCTCCCGGTTTGTCCGACCTGCGACCCGTGAGAGGCGCTGGCTGGGGTGCGTCAGAGCGGCTTGCCGTAGTACCGCGACTTCGGCGACCACTTGTAGTGGCCGAAGCCCTCGACCGGGCTGTAGCCCGAGGAGAGGTAGAGCGAGATCGCCTCGGGCTGCTCGACACCGGTCTCGAGGACCATCACCCCCGCTCCGGCCCGACGCGCCGTCGCCTCGAGGTGCTCGAGCAACCTGCGGGCGAAGCCGCTTCGGCGTGCGCCCGGCGCGACGTACATCCGCTTGATCTCGGTGACCGACGACTGCCCGAAGGCAACCACGTCGGCGCGGAAGCGCCAGCCGCCCATGGCCAGGGGCTTCTGCTCGACGTACCCGACGAAGAACGCTCCCCGCGGCGGGTCGAACATGGTCGGGTCCAGCGGTGTCTCGTCGGGCCCGCCGTACCTCACGGTGTACTCCGCCTGGACCTCGTCGACCAGGACCACGACGTCGGGATGCGTGAACGGGACGAGACGGATCTCCACTGTCCTCCCCGTTCCTGAGTGATGCCTGCGAGGTGACACAATAAGGGCGCAGAGCACTCTGACAACGAAGTCAGGTCACCACCACTCGAAGCACACGAGGTTCTCCGTGACCGACGCGATCAACATCCCCGACTCCATCAAGCCGATCGACGGCCGGTTCGGCGCCGGCCCCTCCAAGGTCCGCACCGAGGCCGTCGAGGCCCTCGCCGCCACCGGCACCTCCCTGATCGGCACCAGCCACCGCCAGGCTCCCGTCAGGAACCTCGTGGGCCGCGTTCGAGACGGCGTGCGCGAGCTGTTCAGCCTCCCGGAGGGATACGAGGTCGTCCTCGGCAACGGCGGCGCCACGGCGTTCTGGGACATCGCCACGTTCGGCCTGATCCGCGAGAAGAGCCAGCACCTGTCGTTCGGCGAGTTCTCCTCCAAGTTCGCCAAGGCTGCGAAGCAGGCGCCGTTCCTCGCCGACCCGACGGTGATCGAGTCGCCCACGGGCAGCCGGCCGGAGCCGCGGGCGGAGGCCGGCGTCGACGTGTACGCCTGGGCGCACAACGAGACCTCCACCGCCGTCATGGCCCCGGTGAAGCGGGTCGAGGGGGCTGATGACGACGCCCTCGTGCTCATCGACGCAACCTCGGGCGCCGGCGGCCTGCCGGTCGACATCGACCAGGTCGACGCCTACTACTTCGCGCCGCAGAAGTGCTTCGCCTCCGACGGCGGTCTCTGGGTCGCGGTCATGTCGCCGGCCGCCCTCGAGCGCGCGGCCCAGATCGCCTCGACCGACCGCTGGGTGCCGGCGTTCTTCGACCTGCCGACGGCGATCGACAACTCCCTGAAGAACCAGACCTACAACACCCCGGCGATCGCGACGCTCTTCCTCATGGCCGAGCAGCTCGACTGGTTCAACGGCCAGGGTGGGCTCGACTTCGCGGTCGCCCGCACGACGGACAGCTCGAACCGCCTCTACGGCTGGGCTGAGAAGACGAGCTACACGACGCCGTACGTCGAGGACCCCGAGCACCGCTCACTCGTGATCGGCACGGTCGACTTCGACGGTTCGATCGACGCCGCCGCGGTGGCGAAGACGCTGCGCACCAACGGCATCGTGGACGTCGAGCCGTACCGCAAGCTCGGCCGCAACCAGCTCCGCATCGCGATGTACCCCGCGATCGAGCCGGCCGACGTCGAGGCGCTCACCGCCTGCGTCGACTACGTCGTAGAGCGGCTCTGACCAGCAGCACCAGCGCACCCGAGCCGAGCGCAGCCAGCAGGACCGGCCCGGGGCCGAGGCCCAGCCACGGCTCCGGGTGGTACTCCCGGCGCTGCCTCGGCTCGGGTCGGGTCTCCGGCGCGGGCGCCGTGGTGGGGGTCGGCGTCGCAGTCCCGGCGGCCTCGGGCAAAGGGGCCAGGTTGGTCATGAGGACGTCGGAGTGCTCCCCCTCCGAGCTGAGGTACACCCGCCCGCCGCGGTCGACCGCAACGGCCTCGCCCTGCTCCTGCACCGGGAGCGGCACGTCCCTGACCCACGTGAAGTCCGGGTAGGTGTACACCGCCGCGGCTCCGTAGGTCCGCAGGAGGACCCGGTCCCCACCGGGGAGGAAGGTGCCGTCGGTGACCAGCCCCGGGACCGACCCGACCCGCTGCAGCTCGTGGGTCTCCCCCTGCCTCAGCCGCGTGGGGGCCTCGTAGACGACGCCACCTGTGATGCTCTTCGTCACGACCAGGACCCGCCCCGTCCGGGGATGCACCAGCAGCGTCTCGGAGTTGTGGGGCCGGTCGGGGTACGCCAGGTCGTAGGTCGCCGCCTTGACGGTGCCGTCCGAGCGCGCGGGCGCGACCCGGTAGAGCCGGATCGAGTGGCGCGAGCTCCGGTTGTCCCCGATGTCCCCCACCCAGACCGTGCCGGCGCGTCCCGGCGCGAGCGCCTCGTCGTCCTCCGGGTCCTCGTCGTCGAAGGTCGTCACGGCACGGGTCTCGCCGCTGCGCATGTCCACCTCGTAGAGGTAGGGCCCGTCACCCGAGTCGTTCACGGTGAACAGCCGACCGCCGCGCACCACGAGCCCGCTCGACTCGTCGATCCTGTCGTCGCGGAACGTCACGACCACCTTCGGCTCGACGTCGGAGCTGCCGTTCGAGATGAACGGCCCCACGGCGCTGGGACCGCCGAACGGCGCGACGACGAGCAGGCTGGCCGCGAAGTACCTAGTGCGCGGGCTCATCGACCAGCGAGCCCGCGCCCTCCGGAGACCGCTCCGGAAGCGCCGCCGAGAGCCGCTCGGAGAGCAGCTCGGCCAGGCGCGGGTGCACGTTCCAGGTCCGGACGAGGTCCTCGAACTCCTCGCGCACCCCGGGCCCTGCGGCCGCGCCGGTGCGTGTCGCACGGAGCAGGGTGTTGCGCGGCGTGTGCTGGCTCTCGACGAACTCGATCACGTCGACGCGGTAGCCGAGCAACCGCAGGACGCCTGCCCTCAGCGCGTCGGTGAGGGTGTCCGCGAAGCGCTCGCGCAGGATGCCGTGACGGGTGAGCAGGGCGTACGGCGCCGGGGTCGGTGACCTTCGCAGCTGTGCCGCGACGTCGTGGTGGCAGCAGGGCGCGGCGAGCACGAGGGAGGCGTCCCAGAGCACCGCCCTCGCGAGCGCGTCGTCGGTCGCGGTGTCGCAGGCGTGCAACGCGAGTACGACGTCGGGCGCCTCGTCGAGCTCGACCGACCCGATGTCGCCCTGGACGAAGGTCATCGAGCCGGAGATGCCGAGCTGCGCGGCTGCATCGGTGTTGTGACGGTAGGACTGGTCCTTCACGTCCACACCCACCAGGTGCACCGGGAGCTCCCGCACCCGGCTGAGGTAGCTGTGCGCGGCGAAGGTCAGGTAGGCGTTGCCGCAGCCGAGGTCGACCACGCGCAACGGCTCGGCGGGCGTCGGCGTGCGCAGCCGGCCCGATGAGAGCGCGTCGTCGAGGGCGGGCCCGAGGCTCCGCAGGAACTCCTCGACCTGGCGGTACTTCGCCTGACGGCTCGGCTTCACCCGGCCCTGCTCGTCGGAGATCCCGACCGCGACCAGTGCCGGGTCGTCCTCCGGGAGCAGCCTCGGCTTGGCACGGTCGTGCTTGCGTTGCGGCTCGACCTCACCGGCACCCTCCTCACGGCGGGCACTGGTGTGAACCATCGCCTCGAGCTTCTTGGTCACCCGCACCTGGTGGGTCTCGGTGACGGTCTCCAGGTGCCAGTTGCCGAACGGCTCGTCGAGCAGGTCGTCGACGGCGTGCTTGGCAGCCTCTCCCACGGCGTGGTTCGTCGTGTGTGCCTGGGTGTCGTCATAGGCGGTGACCTGGAGGTGACGACCCGCCTTGAGGTCGACGTACCTCATCTCGACCCGGCGCCACCGCGGACTCTGCCCCTTCTGGCGGCCGGAGGCGACTGCCCGGACCAGGGACTCCTCGTCGAGGATCAGCGAGCGCATCCTCGCCAGGACGCGCAGGAGAGGCTCGGCCATCTCAGCCCCGCACCAGCGCGGCGACCACCACGACGAGGATCAGCGCAACGAGGGCGCCGGGGATCACCATGCGGCGGTAGCGGGGGTTCATGGTGCCCGAGTTTATCGAAGGCTTCCCTTTGGCCCGATCGCGCTATGGACCCGGTGCATGGCCGGTCGTAGCGTCACACGAGGACACAGACCACGTCACGGGGGCCGGCACATCACAGGGAGGCCAGCAGTGTTCATCCAGGTAATCCAGGGGAAGTGCACCAACCAGGACAAGCTCCGCACCCTCAGCGACCAGTGGGTGCGCGACCTCAGCCCCCAGGCAGAGGGGTGGCTCGGCGGGACCTACGGCTTCACCGACGACGGCACGTTCGTGGGTGTCGTCCGCTTCGAGTCCAAGGAGGCGGCGATGGCCAACTCCTCACGCCGCGAGCAGTCGGAGTGGTGGGCCGAGATGTCGAAGTGCTTCGACGGGCCGGTCGAGTTCCACGACGCCGACAAGGTGATGCTGATGCTCGAGGGCGGCTCGGACGACGCACAGTTCGTGCAGATCATCCGCGGCAAGCTCGCCGACCCGGCCCTGCTGGAGGCGGAGTTCGACGAGATGAACAACGTGCTTCACCAGGAGCGTCCCGAGATCCTCGGTGGGACCTTCGCGATCGAGGAGGACGGGAGCTTCATCGAGACGGTGGCGTTCACCAACGAGAGTGCCGCCCGCGAGGGCGAGGCCAAGGCGATGCCGGTGGCCGGCAGGGTCCGCGAGCTGATGGAGGACTTCGACCGCGTGACCCGCGACGTCAGCTACCTCGACCTGCACCATCCCTGGTTCGCATCGCGAGGAGCCGCGGCCGGTCGTTGATCTCCGGGTCGAGCAGACCCTGGGTCCTGCTGAACACGGCGACGGCGAGCAGGGTGCCGAAGATCGTCATCGCGCCGCCGCCGAGCAGGGTCCAGCGGGCGCCGAACGTCTCCCCGACCCATCCCACCACCGGGGAGCCGATCGGCGTCCCGCCCATGAAGATCATCATGTAGAGCGCCATCACGCGCCCGCGCAGCTCGGGCGAGACGCTCAGCTGGATCGTGGTGTTCGCCGCCGTGATCATGGTCAGCGCCGTGATGCCGATGACCGGAGTCCACAGGGCGAAGGACAGGTACGACGGCATCAGCCCAGCGACCACCTCGGCGACGCCGAAGGCGACGGCGGCCAGGATCACGAGCCGGTGGCGCACCACACCGCGACGCGCCGCGAGGAGCGCACCCGACAGCGACCCGACGGCCATCGTGGTGCCGAGGATGCCGTACTCGGAGGGGCCCTTGCCGAACACCTCGGTGGCCATCAGGGCCGAGGTCATCTGGAAGTTGAGCCCGAACGTGCCCGCGAAGAAGACGATCGCCAGCACCATCATGAGGTCCGGGCGGCTACGGATGTAGCGCAGGCCGTCGCGGATCATGCCCTTCTCGCGCCCTTGCGGGAGGGGGGTGTCGAGGTCGTCCGCGCGCATCCGCTGCAGAGCGAGGATCACGGCGCCGTAGGAGAGCGCGTTGATCGCGATCACCCAGCCGGTCGCCTCGGGCCCGCCACCGAGCCAGGCGATCATGAACCCCGCGAGCGCCGGGCCGACGATGCGCGCGAGGTTGAAGGAAGCGGAGTTGAGGCCCACCGCGTTGGACAGGTCCGCCTTGTCGACCATCTCGCTCACGAACGACTGCCTCGCCGGGCCGTCGAAGGCGGTGCCCACACCGAACGCGAGTGCCAGCGAGTAGACGTGCCAGGTCTCGACCTGTCCGGTGACCGCGAGCAGGCCGAGCAGCAGCGCCGGCGCCGCCATCATCAGCTGGGTGACCTGGAGCAGGCGTCGTTTGGGGAACCGGTCGGCGACGAGACCGGCGTACGGCGAGAGCAGCAGGATCGGCAGGAACTGGAGGCCGGTGGTGACGCCGAGCGCTGTGCCGGAGTTGTCGGTCAGCTGGAGGACCAGCCAGTCCTGGGCGACGCGTTGCATCCAGGTGCCGGTGTTCGAGACCACACCGCCGGCCGCGTAGAGCCGGTAGTTGTGGTTCGAGAGCGCCCGGAACGTCGGACTCAAGCGTGTGCCAGCCTTTCTAGGATCGGTGCCGCCTGTCGCAGGACGGCACGTTCTTCGGGGGTGAGCTCGCGCAGCCGCTTGGCGAGCCAGGCGTCACGACGCCGGCGATCTGCCTCGAGGGTGGCGATGCCCTTGTCGGCGAGCTCGATCACGACCTGCCGGCGGTCGGTCTCGTGCGGACGGCGCACCACGTAGCCGGCCTCCTCGAGGCAGTTGACCGTGCGCGTCATCGAGGGCGGCTGCACGCGCTCGTGGGCGGCGAGCTCTCCGATCGAGCAGGCGCCGTTGCGATAGAGCGCACCCAGCACCGAGAGCTGCCCGATGCTCAGCTCGTTCTGCGGGTCGCGCTCGCTGCGCAGACGCCGGGTCAGCCGCGCGACCGAGACCCGCAGCGCAGCCGCGAGTCCCGCGTCGGTCCGGGTCATCTTCTCGATCGTCGGAGCCATGTACTTAGCATAAGTCATTACCCTTGCTAAGTATTCCGTCTTCAACCTCCCGGGTCGGAAGTCGTATGGAGAGGTCAGCCGATGTCGCGACCGATGTCGCGCCGGAGGAACCCGACCCACCCCACAGCGACCGCAGCCAGGGCGACGAGCACGAGTACGACGAGCGGGGCGGCCGTCAGGGCCTCCGCCGGGACCGCCGGGACATGCGACAACGGAGACGCCTTCACGACGGCATCAGGCAGCTCGAGGAGGCCGCCCAGGTATCCGACCACGAAGGTGATGGCGACCAGCGCCCAGGCCGCCCCGGACGCGCGGGGCACCCATCCGAACAGCAGCACCGCGACCGCGGCGAGCACCAGCACTGCCGGCAGGTAGGCCAGCCCGTAGCCGGTCATCCGCCACGCCTCGGCCACGTTCCCGCTCGTCACCGCATAAGCGACCCCCACCCCAAGCCCACCTGCACCCACGACGAGCGTCGTACCCACAAGGGTGACCAGGAGGTTGCCCAGCAGCCACCGGGTCCGCGACGCCGCGGTCGCCAGCAGGGGTTCCACCCGTCCCGCAGCCTCCTCCGCTCGGGTCCGCAGGGCCGAGGAGACCGCGTAGCCCCCCGCAGCGATGGCCAGGAGCAGCATCGAAGTCGCGAAGAACGCGTCCACGAAGTTGCTCACGCCACTCTGGCCGAGGTACTCCCGCAGCGTCGGGTTCTCCTCGACCATGTTCTCGATCGACTCGCTGAAGGAGCCGAGGAGGAGCCCCATCGCCCACATGCCGACCACCCAGCCGAGGACCGCCCCTCTTTGCAGCCGCCACGCGAGCCCGACGACACCGGCCAGCGCGGGCGCGGCGCTGGGGGGACCGGGCCGCGACGGCACGACACCAGCGCCGAGGTCGCGACGGGACTCGAGCGCCACAGTCGCCAGCAACAGCAACGCGGTGAACGCGAGAGAGAGCGCCAGCGGCCACCACCGGTTGTCGGCGTAGACCTTCACCTGCTGGGACCAGCCCATCGGGGAGAGCCACGACCAGGCGTTCTCCCAGACGTCACCGATCGCGCGGGCGCCGAAGGCAAGGCCGAGAAAGGCCAGGGACACACCCGTGGCACCACGGGAATGGCTCATCAGCTGGGCCGCACAGGCCGCGACGCCGGCGAACACCATGCCCATCGCGGCCACCGCCGCACCGAACAGCAGCGACTCGGCGGCAGGCTGGTCCTCCACCATGAAGGCGAGCGTGACTCCCGCCCCGACCAGGACCGAGGAGCCGGCCGCGACGAGTACCGCGGCTGTGATCACCGCGTGCGGGGAGACCACCGTCGAGCCCAGGAGCTCCACCCGTCCCGCGTCCTCCTCCCTACGGGTGTGTCTCACCACCACGAAGACCGCCATCAGGGCGACACCGAGGAGCGCGGTGAGGCTGGTCTCGTAGATGAGGATGCCGCCGATCTCGTGGAGCGCCACCGGCGGTCCGCCGATCGCGACTGCCGCCGGCGAGCCGCCGACGTTGACGGCGTACGACGCGATCTCCACCGGCGTGTCATAGGTGCGCCGCACGGCGGCGACGGAGGCGTAGACCACGCCGAGGATGGACAGGAGCCACACCGGAAGGTAGATCCGGTCCCGCCGCAGCACGAAGCGGACCAGCGGCCCTACGCCGGTGAAGGCGGTCACCGCACGGCCTCCTCCGCGGGGACGTGCTCACCGAACTGGCGCAGGAACAGCTCCTCCAGAGTCGGCGGGTGGCTGATCAGCGACGTGATCTTCAGCGGCGCCAGGTAGTCCATCGCCTCGTCGATGTGGTCGGTGTCCACGTCGAAGGAGACCCGGCCGTCCTCGTGCACCACGTGCTCCACCCCGGGCACTTCATGGATGTGGTCGGACCGCTTCTCGGTGACGACGATCATCGTGGTGCGGGTCAGGTGGCGGAGCTCCTGGAGGGTCCCGCTCTGCACGACCTTGCCGGCCCGGATGATGCTCACACGGTCCGACAGCGCCTCCGCCTCTGCGAGGATGTGGCTGGAGAGCAGGACGGTCCGGCCGTGCGCGCGCAGCTCCTCGATGGACTCCTTGAAGGCTGCCTCCATGATCGGGTCCAGGCCCGAGGTGGGCTCGTCGAGGAGCAGCAGCTCCACGTCGGAGGCCAGCGCTGCGACGAGGGCCACCTTCTGCCGGTTGCCCTTGGAGTAGCTGCGAGTCTTCTTCGTCGGGTCGAGGTCGAAACGCTCGAGGAGCCCCTCACGACGCTTCTTGTCCATCCCCCCTCGAAGCCGGGCGAGGAGGTCGATGACCTCCCCTCCGGTCAGGTTCGGCCACAGCGCCACCTCACCCGGCACGTAAGCCAGTCGGCGGTGCAGGGCGGCAGCCTCCCGCCACGGGTTACCCCCGAGGAGGGTGACCTCGCCGCTGTCGGCCCGGAGCAGCCCGAGGAGGATCCGGATCGTCGTGGACTTGCCGGAGCCGTTGGGGCCCAGGAAGCCGTGCACCTCACCGGTGCGTACTTCGAGGTCGAGGCCGTCGAGGGCGACCGTCGTACCGAACGTCTTGACCAGACCCGAGACAGAGATCGCGGTGCTCATGCCTCCACTGTGGCACCGGTGGAGGCCGGTCGGCAGGGACTTACGCCCCGAGGAGCTGACGTACCGGCTCGATCGCGAAGTAGAGCACGAAGAGCACCGAGACGACCCACATCAGCGGGTGGATCTGGGCGACCTTGCCGCGCGCCAGCTTGATCACGACGTACGCGATGAAGCCGGCACCGATGCCCGCCGTGATGCTGTAGGTGAACGGCATCAGCACGATCGTGAGGAAGGCGGGAACAGCGATCTCCAGGTCGTCCCAGTCGATGTTCTTGACCTGCTGCATCATCAGGAACCCGACGACCACGAGGGCCGGGGTCGCCGCCTCGTAGGGCACGATCTGCACGAGCGGCGCCAGGAAGGTCGCGAGCAGGAACAGCACGCCCGTGACGACGGAGGCGAGACCGGTGCGGGCGCCTTCGCCCACACCCGACGCGGACTCGATGTAGGCAGTGTTGCTCGACACGCTGCCCGCACCTCCGGCGGCTGCGGCGAGGGAGTCGATGACCAGGATGCGCTGCGGGTTCGGCGGGTTCCCCTCCTCGTCGAGCAGGTCGCCCTCGGCACCGATCGCGACCATCGTCCCCATGGTGTCGAAGAAGTCGGCGAGCATCAGCGTGAAGATCAGGAGCGCCGCCGAGACGACCCCGATGGCGGAGAACGACCCCAGAAGCGAGAAGTGCCCGAGCAGCCCGAAGTCGGGTACGTCGACGAGCTTGTCGGGGATGGTCGGAACGTTGAGGCCCCATCCCTTGGGGTTGACGACCTTGCCGGTCGCGTCGGTCTGGCTGCCGATGTTGGCGACTGCCTCGACGACCATGGCCAGCACGGTGGCACCGACGATGCCGTAGAGGATCGCGCCGCGGACGTGCTTGACCATCATCACGATGATCGCGAGCAGGCCGGCGATGAAGACCAGCAGCGGCCAGCCGGCCAGGAAGCCGCCGATGCCGAGCTCGACGGGCACCGGGCCCCCGGTGGGCTTGCGGACGAATCCCGAGTCCACGAGCCCGATGATCGTGATGAACAGGCCGATGCCGACGCTGATCGCGGTCTTGAGCGGGGCCGGGACGGCATGGAACACCGCACTGCGGAAGCCGGTGAGCACGAGCACCAGGATGATCAGGCCCTCGAGGACGACCAGGCCCATGGCGTCGGCCCAGGTCATACCGGGCAGCTTGGCGATGCCGAACGTCACGAAGGCGTTCAGCCCCAGACCGGTGGCCAGTGCCAGGGGGTAGTTGGCTGCGACACCCATCAGCACGGTCATGACGCCGGCGACGAGCGCGGTCGCGGCCGCCACCATGGCCAGCTCGGGCGCCTTGCCACCTCCGAGGAAGGTGCCGGTGGAGTCCGCCTGTGTGCCGATGATCAGCGGGTTGAGCACCACGATGTAGGCCATCGTGAAGAAGGTGACGAGGCCACCGCGGACCTCACGGCCGACCGTGGAGCCTCGTTCGGTGATCTTGAAGAACCTGTCCACGAACGTCTGCTGCGTGGTTACGCGCTCGGCTGTCTTGGTGTTGTCCACAGGAGTTCCCTTGACTTGTGCTGTGACGGGGCGGGAAGCGCCGGACGACCTGTGACGGTACGTCGGTACATATCCTTCCAGAACGACGCCCGTCAACGCACGGGAGGGCTCGCTGCGTGGACCCTGTCAGGGGCGTGAACTAGGTTGGGGCTCGTGGAGCACGAGGAGCAGCCGGTCGAACAGGTGCAGGTTCACGAGATCGGGAACCGCAGGTTCATCGTCGCCGACGTCGAGCCGCTCGACGTGGACGGCGTCCGCACGGTCGCGGTCGGCACGGCCCTCTGGGCGCTGGCGTTCGTGCTGCTGCTGCCGTTCTACCCCCGCCTCGAGGCCAGCGGCCGGGTGTGGTGGCTGTGGACCTGCGTCGCCGGCTTCGGGCTCGGCATCCTCGGCTGGGACTACTGCCGCCGGCGCCGCCGGGCCACGCTGGCGGCCGCGCGCGCGAGTCGCTAGAACTGCTCGAGGTCGTCCCAGGTCAGGGTGTCCAGCACGGGGTCGGGCAACGGTGCGGGGAGGTTCCGCTTGTGGAGCTGTGCCTCGCTGTGCGCTCCGCAGCCGTGGTCGAAGGAGACCACCCGGCCGTCGTCGTTGGCATAGGCGTTCGCGCAGACCCCGAAGACCTGTGACAGCGGCCCGGCCAGTCGCACCAGGAAGCCGCAGCTTGCGCAGTTGCCCGGCGCCGACTGGGCGATGGACGCCTCAGGGCCGTGGCTTCCGTCGTACCAGCGCTGCGCAGCGAGGTCGCGCCCCTCGAGAGACAGCACCCGGGTCCGACCGAGGCCGACCTCGTCGGCGACGGCCTTGGCGGTGTCGGGGTCGATCACCTCGTCGTCGGCGAGGTAGCCGGGGACAAGACGGGGGTCGTTCTCCTCGACCGGCAGCAGGTCGCCGGGGCCGAGGTCTCCGGGCTGGATGCGCTCGCGCCAGGGCAGCCACGCGGGAGCGACGAGCGCGTCGTCACCGGGGAGCAGGACGATCTCGTCGACCGTGACCTGCTTCTGCCTCGGGGCGCGGGCGACGGTCACCGACCATCGCCAGCCGCGGTACCCGGTGCGCGTGCAGGCGAAGAAGTGGGTGGTGACACGCTCGTCCTCGCTGGCGTAGCCGAGGTGCTCGCCGGCGTCGGCGGCGTCGACGAGCTCGAGGAGGGCGTCGCGGGCGAGGTCGACCGCCCGGACACCAACGGTGTCAGGCTTGTATGCGCGAGCGGCTGCCATCACGTCGCGATTCTCTCCCATGAGCACCAGCCGTGTCTCGCCGGGTGCCACATTCCCGGGCCGGGACAGGCAGGATGGGTGCCATGGCGCAGCAGGAGGCGAGCCGGACCGGACGGCGACGTACCCGTGTCGTCACCGGCGCGGCGCGGCGGGCCGGGGCCGCGACGGGTCGTGCCGCCGGCTACACCTACCGTCAGGCGCGGCGCGCGACCAGGGCCGAGGGCGCCGGCGACACCGGGCTCTACCGGCTGATCGAGCTGCACGCGTTCAATGCCGCCGGCGACGCCGCCGTCGCCATCTCCCTCGCGGGCACGCTGTTCTTCCAGGTGCCCACCGGTGAGGCACGGCTCCAGGTCGCACAGTTCCTCGGGCTGACCATGCTGCCCTTCGCCATCGTTGCGCCGCTCGTGGGGCCCTTCCTGGACCGGTTCAGCCACGGTCGGCGATGGGCGATCGGGGGCACCATGGCCCTGCGCGCGTTCCTGTGCTGGGTGCTCGCCGGCGCCGTGCTCACCAGCTCCGCGGCGCTCTTCCCGGCGGCCCTCGGCGTCCTGGTCGCGTCCAAGGCGTACGGCGTCACCCGGGCGGCGGCGGTCCCCCGACTGCTCCCGGAGCGACTCACGCTGGTCAAGGCCAACTCCCGGATCTCGCTCGCCGGTGTCGCGGGGGCGGCGATCTCGGCACCACTGGCGGTGCTGGCGTCGTCGTTCGGACCGGAGTGGTCCCTGCGCTACGCGTTCGCGGTCTTCGTCGGTGCGACGATCCTCGCCATCTTGCTGCCGGCCCGGGTGGACTCGTCGTTCGGCGAGGAGCAGCTGGCTCTGACACCGGTAGCCGGACGCGACGGGCGCCGACCCCGCCTCCGGGCGAGGGTGCCGCTCGTGGTGGTCGTCGCGCTGCGCAGCAACGCCGGACTGCGTCTGCTCTCGGGGTTCTTGACCATGTACATGGCCTTCCTGCTCCGCGAGGAGCCGTTCCCGGGGTGGGAGGACAGCACCACGCTGCTCCTCGGGCTCGTCGTGGGCGCGGCCGGCGTCGGCAGCACCATCGGGGTCGCCCTCGGCTCGTTGCTGCGCTCGGTGCGGCCGGAGGTGACCGTGATCGCCACCCTGCTGGCGGACACCCTGATGACCGTCCTCGTCGCGGTCTTCTACGGCCTCCCGACGGCCGTGCTCCTCGGCCTGACCGCGGGGCTCGCCCAGTCGCTGGGCAAGCTCTCCCTCGACGCGCTGATCCAGCGCGAGGTGCCCGAGCGCACCCGCACGAGCGCCTTCGCCCGGGCCGAGACGCTGCTTCAGCTCGCCTGGGTGGTCGGCGGCTTGATCGGCATCGTGATGCCGCTCAACCCCCGGCTCGGGCTCGGCGTCGCCGGCGCGATCCTCGTGGCGTGGAGCGCGCTCGTGCTGAGGACCCGCGTCGCGAGGACCCGGCTGCAGGGCTGAGGCGTCAGAGCTCGAGCTCGTCGGCGAGCGCCCGGAGGAGCATCGCGGTCGGCTTCGCGGTCTTCGGGTCGGGGTGGCGACCCGCGCGGTAGCCCTTCTCGATGTTCTCGAGCAGCCGGTAGAGGTCCTCGATGATGTTCACCATCTCCGCGGGCTTCTTCCGCATCGCCTTCGAGACCGACGCGGCCGGCTCGAGGACCCGCACCTGGAGCGCCTGGTCACCCTTGCGGCCCTGGACGATGCCGAACTCGACCCGCTGACCGGCCTTGAGCGTCGTGATCCCGGCGGGCAGCGCAGCGGCCCGGACGTAGACGTCACCGCCCTCGTCCTTGGACAGGAAGCCGAAGCCCTTCTCGGCGTCGTACCACTTGACCTTGCCAGTAGGCACCGGTTGACCTCTTCTTCTACTCGTCTGCAGGAAACTGCCGCGGCGGCCCGGGAAACGGGACCGGAACCCAGGATATGGCCGTGGAGGCCTGGCGAACGAACCAGTTAGCGGAACCGGTCGGCCTCGGGGAGCAGCTCGTTCATCGCCCCGGAGCGGAAACCCTTCGGGTCGAGGCGGGCGGTGTCGAAGCCGGCGCAGACAGCGGAGTCCAGGACTGCCGGTAGCCGCGCGGCCACTTCGAGCACCTCGGCGTCGAGCTCGATGCTCGCCACGTCGTCGAGGTCGCGCACGCGCAGGTTGCGCACAGGCAGGCCGGCCTCGGCGAGCGCCGCACGGACGCCCGCCTCGGCGCGCTCGATGCGGGCGAGGCGGAACGGGCTCACCTCGATTCCGTAGGCGACCCGCGAGGACAGGCATGCCGCAGCGGGCTTGTCCCAGGTGGGCAGCCCCCAGGCCCGCGAAGCGTCCCTGATCTGCTGCTTGGTGAGCCCGGCGTCGCGAAGTGGCGTGATCGCACCGCGCTCCGCCGCGGCGCGGATGCCCGGGCGGAACCCGGCGACCGCGTCGTCCGCGTTCGTCCCGGTGGCCACGTGGGCGAACCCGTGCTCGACCGCAAGAGGTGCGAGGACGTCGAGGAGCTCGGCCTTGCAGAAGTAGCAGCGGTCCCCTGCGTTCGCGCGGTAGCCCTCCCGCTCCATCTCGTGGGTCTCAGGGGTGAAGACCCGGACCCCGAGGCTCTCGGCGAGCTCGCGCGCCGGCGACCGCTCCCCCTGCGGGAGCGAGTCGGAGTACGCCGTCGCCGCCGCCACGTTCTCCGGCCCGAGGACGCGCACCGCGGCGGCGAGCAGGAAGGCGCTGTCGGCGCCGCCGCTGAAGGCCACCATCACGGACCCGCGCGAGCGCAGGTCGGCCTCGAGGGCGGCCAGCCTGCTGCCGAGAAGATGCTGGTCGAGCCAGGCGGGGAACTCGGCGAGGGTCTCGAGGACCACGTCGGTGCCCGCGGCTCGGAGCTCCTCCTCGGTGCATCCTCCGGTGAGGACGGAGACGCTCACCGCGCCGGCGGCAACCGCCCCCTCGACGTCGTGGACATGGTCGCCGACGTAGATCGTCGCGCCGTGCCTCTCGAGCACGGCAGCCTTGCCGACACCCCAGACCTCGCCGACGAGGTGGTCGACGTCGAAGGCGAGCGCCTCGACGTGGAGGGCGGCGTTCGGGGTGTACTTCCCGGTGACCACGACGGTCTCGCCGCCGTGCCGTCGTACCGCGGCCAGCGCGTCGTGCGCACCCGCGAGGTCGAGGGTCGGCTTGATCGCGTGGTCGGGGTAGTGGGCGCGGAAACGGTCGACGAGCGTTGCGAGCTGGTCGGCCGGGTAGTACGGAGCCAGCATCTGGTCCAGCGGTGGCCCCAGCCGCTCGCAGAGCGCGTCGACGTCCAGCGCGACGCCGGTCTCGGTCGCAAGCTGCCGGAGGGTGGCGGCGAAACCCGGACGGGTGTCGATCAGGGTCATATCGAGGTCGAAGCCCACGACCAGCCGATCCGGAGAAGTCACCGCACCAGCCTATGTAGGCGAATCGATTGAAACCAACCGAAGACCCTGCGAAAATGGATGGTTCTGACCGGCGGAGGGCGGTCCCGAGCACGAGTCCTTGGAGAGGGTGTCCCGTTGAGCACGACGCCGCGCTTCCAACGGGTCTCGACCGTCCTGGTGACCGCCTTGCTCGGCCTCGCGAGTACGACGGGCACGGCCGGCGCGGCTGTGCTTCCTATGAAGGCCGCCGCGCCTGACCTCTACATCGTAGCCCTCGACGACGCCCCTCGACCTCACGCGCCTCGGGTGACCGAGCGCCAGCGGGCCGACCAGGACGCCCTGCTGCGCGAGATCGGCGGAGCCGAGGTGCTCTACCGGTTCGACTCCGCACTCAACGGCTTCGCCGCCCTGCTCACCCGCGAGCAGGTGAAACAGCTCAGGTCCGACCGCCGGGTCTCGCTGGTGGAGCGGAGTGCGACCCAGCGCCTGGACTCGGTCGACTCGCAGCGCTTCCTGGGGGCCCAGAAGGCCTGGGCGGCGGCCGGCGGACCCGACGGTGCCGGGCGAGGCCGGGTCGTCGGCGTGGTCGACAGCGGCATCTGGCCGGAGAACCCCAGCTTCGCGGCGCTCCCCGGCACGTCCCCCCGCGGCCCCGTAGGCTTCCACGGCGCCTGCGAGCACGGCGAGCAGTGGGACGCGGAGGACTGCAACAGCAAGGTCGTCTCCGCCCGCTACTTCGTGAAGGGCTTCGGGGAGCAGAACCTGGCCGCGTCCGAGTACCTCTCCCCACGCGACGGCACCGGCCACGGCTCGCACGTCGCGGCGATCGCCGCCGGAAACCACGGCGTCCGGGTCCGCGTCGAGGGCCAGGACTTCGGCAAGGCCTCGGGAATGGCCCCGGCTGCCCGCATCGCGGCTTACAAGATCTGCTGGAGCGCACCCGAGCCGTCCGACGACGGCTGCACGACCGCCGACGCCGTCGCCGCGATCGACCAGGCCGTCGCCGACGGCGTCGACGTGATCAGCTACGCGGCATCCGGCTCGTCCGGGCACGAGTCGCAGGCGGTGGAGATCGCGTTCCTCAACGCCACGGCCGCCGGCGTCTTCGTCGCCACCTCCGCCGGCAACCGCGGCCCTGGCGCCGGCAGGGTCGGACACACGAGCCCATGGGTGACCACTGTGGGCGCCAGCACCTACCACGCGTTCCAGGGGTCGCTCGTCCTCGGCGGCGGGGAGTCGTACGTCGGAGCGATGGTCTCCGAGGACGCCGTGCAGCGCACCGGCATCGTCCTCGGCGAGGACGCCGCGTCCGGCACGAGCACCGGCCAGGACGCACGGCTGTGCCGCCCGGGCTCGCTCGACGCCGACGTCGTGCAGGACAAGATCGTGGTCTGCGACCGGGGTCGGATCGCCCGCGTCGACAAGTCCGCCGCAGTGGCACGAGCGGGCGGCGCCGGCATGGTGCTCGCCAACGTTCGTCCGAACAGCGTCGACTCGGACTTCCACGCGGTGCCCACCGTGCACGTCGACGTCGCGGCGGCCGCCGCGATCAAGAGGTACGTCGCCAGGACCGCGCACCCGACCGCCGCCATCGATCCCTCCGGATCGGACGGCACGCCGGTGCCGCGGATGGCCCCGTTCTCCTCCCGGGCGCCCGCACCGAGCGGTGACGCGAGTGTGCTCAAGCCCGACGTGACGGCGCCGGGCGTCGGCGTGCTCTCCGCGGTCGCGCCGCCGTCGAACAGCGGCCGGTCGTGGGACCAGTACTCCGGGACGTCGATGAGCGCGGCTCACGTCGCCGGCCTCGCCGCCCTGGTGATGGGCGAGCGACCGAAGTGGACTCCGGCCATGGTGAAGTCCGCGATGTCGACGACGGCCGACCGTCTCAACGGTGTCAGCGGGCCGCTCGCCGAGGGCGCCGGCCAGGTCGACGCCGCCGAGGTGCTCGATCCCGGAGTCGTCCTCGATGCGCCGCCACGCCGCTTCCGCGCCTGGCTCGCGGGTCATGCCGACCCCGAGAACCTGAACCTGCCGTCGATCGCCGTCGGCGACCTCACCGGCAGCGCGCAGGTGGTCCGTCGGCTGACCAACGTCTCAGGGCGGACCGAGACCTACAGCGCACGTGTGCTGGGCCTGTCCGGGCTCGCCGTGGGCGTCCGGCCCCGCGCCCTCACGCTCGCCCCCGGCGAGACCGGCCGCTTCACAGTGCGGTTCGACCGAGGAGGCGCTCGGCTCGAGGCGCCCGCCCGCGGCTCTCTCGTGTGGACCAGCCTGGCCCACCGGGCTCGGATGCCGGTCGTGGTGACCCCGCGCACCGTCTCCGCCCCCGCCGAGGCGGCGGGATCGGGCACGTCAGGTTCCGTGGCCTTCGACGTGCGCTCCGGCACCGGCGGACAGCTGGACCTCGACGTCTCCGGCCTCGTGGGCGCGAAGCCCGTCGGGCTCACCCTCGAGCCCGGCGACTTCGACCCTGACCATCCCGTCGCCGACGCCGACACCGCGCGGTTCCCACTCGACGTGACCAGCGGCGCGTCGGCGCTGCGCGTCGAGCTCGAGGGCCGTGACAGCGACGACCTCGACCTCCACCTCTACCGCGGCGAGAAGCTCGTCGGGTCGGCGAGTGGGAGCGGCGCCGACGAGCTGCTCACCGAGGTCGACCCGGAGCCGGGTGAGTACGACCTCTACGTCTCCTCGTCGGTGGCAGGCAACGGCTCCACGACGACGGCGCAGCTCTACACCTGGGTCGTGCCGGACGACGCGACAGGGAACCTCGACGTGCCCGACAGCCTGCCGGTGAGCGGGGGCCAGTCGTTCAGCGTGGACCTGTCCTGGGACGGCCTTGACCCGACCACCCGATGGTTCGGATCCATCGAGTACGCCGGGTCCCACGACCGCACCTTCGTCACCGTCAACTGACTGCGCGGGGAGTTCGCGCCCGGCGGCGACCTAGGCGAGCCCGAGTCGCCTCGCGGCCTCCTCGCGCATGTCCACCTTGCGGATCTTGCCGGTCACGGTCATCGGGAACTCGTCGACCAGCATCACGTAGCGGGGGATCTTGTAGTGCGCGAGCTTGCCGGTGGCGAACTCGCGGACCTTCTCGGCGTCGAGCGGATCGGCTCCGCTGCGCATCTTGACCCACGCACACAGCTCCTCGCCGTACTTCTCGTCCGGTACGCCGATCACCTGCGCATCCTCGACGTCGGGATGGGTGTAGAGGAACTCCTCGATCTCGCGCGGGTAGATGTTCTCCCCACCCCGGATCACCATGTCCTTGATCCGCCCGACGATGTTGCAGTACTCGTCCTCGCGCATCACGGCAAGGTCACCGGTGCGCATCCAGCCGTCCTCGTCGACCGCCTCGGCAGTCTTCTCGGGCTCGTCCCAGTAACCGAGCATCACGGAGTAGCCGCGGGTGCAGAACTCCCCCGTCTCTCCCCGCTCGAGCGTCTCGCCGGTCACCGGGTCGGCGATCTTGATCTCCACGTGCGGGTGCGCCCGCCCGATCGTCGTGGTACGACGGTCGAGGTCGTCGTCGCTGCGTGTCTGCGTGGACACCGGCGAGGTCTCCGTCATGCCGTAGCAGATCGCCACCTCGGCCATGTTCATGTCATTGACGCAGCGCTTCATCACCTCGACCGGGCAGGGCGACCCCGCCATCACACCGGTCCGCAGGCTCGAGAGGTCGTACGACTCGAAGTCGGGCACGTTCTGCATCGCGATGAACATCGTCGGGACGCCGTAGACCCCCGTGCACCTCTCGTCGACGATCGCCTTCAGCGTGGCGGCGGGGTCGAACCCCGGCGCCGGGATCACCATCGTCGAGCCGTGGGAGGTGCAACCCAGGTTGCCCATCACCATCCCGAAGCAGTGGTAGAAGGGCACCGGGATGCACAGCCGGTCCTGCTCGGTGAAGTTGATCAGGTGGGTGGTGAAGAAGCCGTTGTTGAGGATGTTCCGGTGCGACAACGTCGCGCCCTTGGGGAAGCCGGTGGTGCCCGAGGTGTACTGGATGTTGATCGGGTCGTTGTTGTCGAGGGTTGCCATGCGCTCGGCGACCGCCTCCTGCGGCAGGCCTTCGCCCTCGGCCAGCAGATCGGCCCAGTCCGACGTACCGATGAAGACCACACGCTCGAGCGCGCGGCAGTCGTGCTTGACCTCGTCGACCATCGCGCGGTAGTCGCTGGTCTTGAAGTCCGTCGCCGAGACGAGCATGCGCAGGCCGGACTGGTTCAGCGCGTAGGCGAGCTCGTGGGTCCGGTATGACGGGTTGACGTTGACGAGGATCGCACCGATCTTCGCGGTGGCGTACTGCACCAGCGTCCACTCGGGGCAGTTCGGCGCCCAGACGCCCACGCGGTCGCCCTTCGCGATGCCCGCGCCGAGAAGCCCGCGGGCGAGTGCGTCCACGTCCCGGTCGAGCTCGGCGTAGGTCCACCGCCGCCCGGAGGCGACGTCCACCAGCGCCTCCCGGTCGGCATGCTCACGGGCGATGCGCTCGAAGTTGGCGCCGATCGTCTCCTCGATCAGGGGCGGGTTGGTCTCTCCGGCGGCGTAGGACTCCATACGCGCGACCCTAATCACTCGAGGGGCGCCACGGGTAGGTTTGCGGGATGGATCTACGCGGTCGCACGGCACTGGTGACGGGGGCTTCGAGCGGCATCGGTGCCGCGATCGCGCGAGAGCTGGCTGAGCGCGGGGCCCAGGTCACTCTGGTGGCACGCAGCCGCGAGCCGCTCGAGATCCTGGCCGCGGAGATCCGGGGGGCCGGTGGGCAGGCGCGCGTCGAGACCGCCGACCTCTCGGTCGTGACCGAGGTCGGGCACCTCGCGGCTCGGGTGCTCGCCGACGGGCCACCAGACGTCCTGGTGAACAACGCCGGCGCGGGCCGCTGGCTGGCGGTCGACGAGACACCGGCCGGCGAGGCGGCGCAGATGATGTCCGTGCCGTATCTCGCGGCCTTCGAGCTCACCCGCGCTCTGCTCCCGGGGATGATCGAGCGCGGCAGCGGTCAGGTGGTCTGCATGACGTCGGTGGCGGCCTACGTGCACGTGCCAGGCGCCGCCGGCTACGCGGTCGCGCGCTGGGCGATGAGGGCGTTCGCAGGCCAGCTGCGTGCAGACCTGCGCGGCACCGGGGTCGGCGTCACCCTGGTCGCGCCGTCGGAGGTCGACTCGCCGTACTTCGACCACAACCCGGGCTCGCGCGAGCGCATCCCCAAGGTGTCCGTTCTGCTCGGCGGCGCGATCACGCCCGAGGCCGTGGCGCGCGACGTGGTGCGGGCGGTAGAGCGCGACACGAAGGAGGCGATCCTCCCGCGTCGCGCGGCGGTGATCATCAGGATGACGCCGCAACCGGTGCTCGAGTGGCTGGTCAGCCGTTCGGGATGGAAGCGTCGCCCGGCTCAGCAGCGGCGGGTCAGCCGCGCGAAGTAGCCCGCGACGTCGTACTCGTCCCACCCGTGGGCCTCGCGAAGGCCCTCTTCCAGCATCGCCAGGTAGGCGGAACTGGGGTGGTTGTGGTCGACGTGGTCCATGCCGTGCGGCGCGGTGAAGGTGAGCATCGGCGCACCGGCGATCTGGCCGACCTCGACGAGGGTCTCGTAGTGCCCCGGGCCGACGTGGTGGCGCCCGTCGAGCTCGGGGTCGAGGCCGCCCAGCACGATCTCCTCGATCGGGTCCTCCGGATCGGGAACGCGGTGCATCTCCTGCGCGGCGATGTCGGCGAACTGCTGAGCCGTGACGAGGTAGGCACGGGCTGCGGCGGGACCGGGGGTCTCGTGGTCGTAGAACGCCACCCCGCCACCCCACTGGGGGGACTGGCCTGCGAAGTACACCGAGCCGGGGAGCTCCACCCCGATGCTGTGTCGGGGTGGACGCGGGTCGCGTGCACCCGGGTTGGGGCGATTCCCACCCGGCGGGCATCCGCCCTCGAGGTAGCACGACAACCGGGCCTCGGACATGTTCGACCCATAGCTGACGTACCAGACCTCGCCGTCGTGCGGGAGCGGTCTTATGTGCGGTTCGGTAGCAGTCATGGCTATCTGTCAGGTTACCCATCGCGACGGCCGTCCGAACGTGACGAGG
>CAVOZH010000010.1:0-176239 GCA_963700955.1 uncultured Actinomycetota bacterium
ACCGAGTCGCAGTCCTACGGCATCCGCCAGTTCAGCGAAACAGACATATCCCTCATATCGGGCTACTAGGTTGGTTCTACCCGCCGGACGCGACGTCCGGCACTAAGGCGGGGAGCAACGACGCAGAAGAGATTCCGTCGACCGTTGGTGGTGCTCGGCCTGGCTCTGGCGTTCATGTGGACGTCGGTCCTGCCGGCCAGCGCGGTCACGAAGAACATCGTCGACGACTGCGTAAGCGGCTACCTGAAGGTGGTCGACGTCGGTGGCGGCAAGATCGACGTCGTCATGAAGGCGAGCTCCGGGTTCTACGTGAGCGGTCGCACCACGATCTTCCGCAACGGCGACAAGTACCGGACGAAGTGGTCGGAGGACTATGCCTTCATCCAGTCGAACATCCGGCACGAGTGGAACGACCTCTGGGTGGGCCACGACAAGAACATCCGTGTCACCGCCTACCTGACCGGGATCATGGCGAACATGACCTGCAACCCGGATGTGACGATCCGGATCACGACGGACTGAGCACGGTCTCGGCTCGCACGAAGGCCGGGACCCGTCGAGCGCGACGGGTCCCGGCCTTCTGGTGCTGCTGCGTGGGCCGCGGCTCAGACCTCTGCCGTCTCCACGACGCGGTCGTGGCGCAGTGACGACCGGCTCGTCTCCTTCGCGATCAGCACCGAGATCACGGTCAGCACCGCCGCGATCGCGACGTAGATCCCCACCGCTGTGGTGTTGCCGTCCTGCACGTCGCCAAGGAGCTTCAGCGCAACGATCGGGGCCAGGGCACCGGCGAAGATCGACGCGAACTGGTAGCCGACCGACGCACCGCTGTAGCGGACCGAGGTGCCGAACAGCTCGGAGAAGAACGCCGCCTGTGGGGCGTACATGAACGAGTGAAGGACGAGCCCGACGACCACGGCGACCAGGACGTTGGTCGGGTCCTTCGTGTCTACGAGGTCGAAGAAGACGAAGGTCCAGACGGCGACCCCCACGGCACCGAACAGGTAGAGGGGACGGCGACCGACCCTGTCGGAGAGCGCGCCCAGTGCCGGAACCGCCAGGAACTGGATGGTCGCGCCGATGAGCAGCGCCCGGAGCACCACAGGCTTCTCGATGCCCTGGTAGCTCGTCGCGTACGTGATCACGATGACGGTGAAGATGTAGTACGAGATGTTCTCCGCCATGCGCATACCCATGGCGATGAGGACCTCCTTCGGGTACTTGCGGAGCACCTCCAGCAAGGGCATGTGCGACTTCTCGCGGTCCGTGGAGGCGAGCTGCTGCCGCGCCTCCTGGAAGACCCGGGACTCCTCGATGCTGAGCCTTACCCAGAGACCGACGATCACGAGCACCGCGCTGAGCAGGAAGGGGATCCGCCAGCCCCAGGCGAGGAACGCCGAGTCGCTCTGCACGGCTGCCAGGACCCACAGGACACCGGTCGCGATCAGGTTGCCCATCGCGACGCCGGCCTGCGGCCAGGAGGACCAGAAGCCTCGGTGGTCGTCGTGGCCGTGCTCAGCGGCCATGAGAACAGCCCCGCCCCACTCGCCGCCGACGGCGAACCCCTGGACGAGCCGGCACAGCACCAGCAGCACCGGCGCGGCCATGCCGATCGCCGCGTACGTCGGCAGGACGCCGATCGCGAAGGTGCCGAGGCCCATCATGAGGAGAGAGGTCACGAGCATCTTCTTCCGACCGACACGGTCGCCGAAGTGACCGAAGACGATGCCTCCGAGCGGCCGCGCGGCGAAGCCAAGGGCGTAGGTCATGAACGCGTAGAGCGTGCCCTCGGTTCCTCCGATCTTGCCGAAGAAGACCTCGCCGAAGACGAGAGCGGCCGCGCTCCCGAAGAGGAAGAAGTCGTACCACTCGACGGCGGTGCCGATGAGGCTGGCGAAGACGACCTTGACGATCGGGGTCCTCTGCCCCGGTTCGCCTGGTTGGGTCGAGCCTCCGGCGGAGGACACCGATTGGGCCTGCGTTGACATGGCTGTGTTTCCTTTCATGCGGCGGTCCAGCCGCCATCCATCGTGAAGGAGCTACCGGTGATCGAGTCGGTTCCGGGACCGCAGAGGAACGCCACCAGGTCGGCGACCTCTGCGGGCTCGACGAGGCGCTTGACGGGGGTCCTGGCGAGCAGGACCTCGTCGAGCACCTCCGACTCCGGGACACCATGGGTGCGGGCCTGGTCGGAGATCTGTCCCTCGACCAGGGGGGTGCGGACGTAGCCGGGGCACACCGTGTTGCTGGTGACGCCCCTGCCCGCCGACTCCAGGGCGATGACCTTGGAGAGTCCTTCGAGACCGTGCTTGGCGCTGACGTAGGCCGCCTTGAACGGTGAGGCCCGGTGTCCGTGCACCGACGAGATGTTGACGATGCGGCCCCAGCCGCGCGCGTACATCCCGGGGAGCACGGCGCGGGTGAACCGGAACGGCGCCTCGAGCAGCACCCGCTGGATCAGGGCGAACTGCTCGGGGTCGAACGCCTCGACCGGCGCCACGTGCTGCAGCCCGGCATTGTTGACCACGATGTCGATGCCGGCCTGGTCGAGGCCGAGCCTGTCGACGATCGAGGGGTCCGAGAGGTCGGCGACGAGGTCGTCCCCGCCGATGTCGGAGGCGAGCTGCTTGGCCCCGGTCTCGTCCCGGTCCAGCACGATGGTGCGCGCGCCGGCATCGGCGAGCCGGGTCGCGACGGCCCTTCCGATGCCGCTTGCCGCTCCGGTCACCAGAGCCGTTCGGCCCCTGAGTGACGTGACCTGCGTCTCTGTTGTTTCTGTCACGGGGCGTGACGCTACGTGGGGTTTACCCCGATGAGGTATGTGACCGCACCACACAAACCCGTGCGTCGAGTGTGGTCTCCTGACGAGAGCCGCTCACTCAGCGTCGTCGGAGCCGGTAGAGCCTCAGCGCCATCTGCAGGTCGAGCGCATGCGCCGGGTCTCGCCAGCCCGCTCCGAGCAGTCGGGTCACCCGCTCGAGCCGCTGGGCGACGGTGTTCGGGTGGATGACGAGGGCCTTGGCCGTCTCCACTGGCCTGGAGCCGGCTGCGAACCACGCCTCCATCGTCTCCACGAGGTTGGTCCCCCGCCGCTCGTCGTAGGCCAGCACCGGGCCGATGGCCGCCTCGACGAACGCGTCGAGCTCACTGGGCCCGTTGGCGCCGAGCACGAGCCTCGCGAGCCCGAGACCGGCGGGGTCGCTGACCTCCCCCTCCCTGCCGAGCGTGAGCAACGTCCGCAGGCAGCCCGCGGCCTCGCGGTAGGCAGAGGCATGGCCTCCGACGTCCGGTCCGGTCGCGACCACTCCCACTGTGGCGGACCCACCGGCGGCGGCAACGCGGGCCTGCAGAGCAGCCCCGGCGGCGAGCGGGTCGTCGCCGGGGACCACGACGACGACGTAGCCGTCATGGTCTCCGCCCAGGCCGCGCAGGTCACCGGCGTGTCTGGCGGCAACCTGGGTGGCACGGTGCCGCTCGAGCCCGCGCACCTCCGCGACGGCTACGACTGTGCGACCCTCGAGGTCGGCCCGCTGCCGCCGCGCTCGCTCCACGAGACGCGCGGTGTCGGCCTCGCGGCCCGAGAGCAGGTCGACGAGCAGCTCGCCGCGGACCCGGTCCTCCGCCTCGGCGACCGATCGGTTGAACAGCAGCACGAGCGCGGTGACGAGCGCACCGCGCTCGACCGTGCTGCGGTCGGCGAGACCGAGGACGTCGGCGCGACGGAGGACGAGGGTGCCGAGGTGCTCGGTGCCGGCCAGGGCGGCGGTGACGTAGACCCTCCGCTCCCCGTCACCGTCGACCTCCACGCTGCGCCCGGAACCGCGGGACTCCGCGACCGCCTCCGTGAACCCCTCCGGCAGGGCCGGTTCCTCCCCTACCGACGCGAGCGCACGTCCTTCCGCGTCGTAGACCGTCAACGAGGCGTCCAGGACGTCCGCCAGCACCGCGGTCACCCCTGGGACGCCGCCGCCTCGCAGGAGCACCTCGGTGAGCCGGTCGTGCGCGCTTGCCGCGACCTCGACCGCCTGGCTGTGGGCGCTGATCTGCCGGTTCGCCTCGTCCACCTCGGCGAGCGCGGCCTGCGCACGCTGGAACAGACGGGCGTTCTCGAGTGCCACCGCCGCGTGTGCCGCGAAGGACGTGAGCAGGCTGATCTCCGCGGGAGGGAACTGGCGGACCGTCCGGTGCACGGCGAGCAGCGCACCGATGACCTTGCCGTCGACGACCAGGGGCACGCCCAGGATGGCGCGGATCTGCTCCCCCGCGACGGCGCTGTCGATGTACTCGCGGTGCAGGAACCGATCGTCGGACTGGTAGTCGTCGGTGAAGTACGGCGCCCCCGCCTGCGCGACCAGCCCGAGCAGGCCGGTGCCGAGGGGCAGCCGAAGGTTCCGGAACTCGGCGGTCAGCGCGCCGTCGGTGACACGCATGTACGACGCACCCTCCTCCTCGTCGTTGAGCGAGAGGTAGGTCATGTCGGCATGCAGCAACGACCGGGCCCGGCGGACGATCGCGGCGAGGATCTCGTCGACGTCACGGATCGCGGTGAGGTCCTTCGCGGTCTCGTACAGCGCGCTCATCTCGGCCTCGCGCTGCCGCTGGCGGACGAACTGCTCGCGCAGGCGTAGCGCGACACGCCGCTGCTCCCGTAGCTCGTCGAGCTCCGCGCCGGACGCCCCGGCCTTCCCCGCCCGGTCCAGCACGTCGTCGTACGCCTCTCTCGGCGCCTCCTCGTACAGCAGGTCGAGGAACGGGCTTGACCGGGTCATGCAGGCAACATAGCCGCGGCCGAATACCGGACGCGCCGGCTGTCGCGAGGTCTAGGCAGGGCCGTGCGGCCGCTGTTAGCCTCCCGGCCCAGAAGCGATTTTTACCTTTCCAGCCGTTATGCAACCATTTCGACTGATTTCGGGAGAAGCATGAGCCTCAAGTCAGATTCGTCTGCGCCCAGCCCGGGGTCCCTCGACCCCCGTCCGATGATCGTCTCGAAAGGCTGGATCCAGGGCGTCGCCCTGGTGCTGCTGTTCGGCTTCTTCGTGATGGGCATCCTGGCCTACCGCACGTACACCGCCTCGATGCCTCTGCCCGACCGCGTGGTGACCGAGTCCGGCGACGTGGTCTTCACCGGCGACGACGTCACGGCCGGCCAGAAGCTCTTCCTCAACCGTGGGCTGATGGAGTACGGCTCGGTGCTCGGACACGGCGCTTACCTGGGTCCTGACTACACCGCCGACTACCTGCGCCGGGCCACACACCACGTCGACGAGCAGTTCCGCGGCGAGGGCGTGAAGGACCCCCGCTCGGCCGTCGTGGACGAGTTCCGCACCAACCGCTACGACAAGACTTCCGGCGACCTGGTGTACACCGACGCCCAGGTCGCGGCCTTCGAGGCGAACGTCAAGCACTATGCCTCGTTCTTCGGCCAGGACTCCACCAAGTACGGCCTCAAGCCGCGGGCGGTGACCGACCCGGAGCAGATCCGGCAGCTCACCTCGTTCTTCTCGTGGACCGCCTGGGCCGCGGCGGCGGAGCGGCCGGGACACTCGTACACCTACACGAACAACTGGCCGGCCGAGCCCGCCGTGGACAACGGCCCGACGGCCGACCTCGTGGTGTGGAGCGGCCTCTCGCTGATCGCTCTGCTGGGCGGGACAGGCGTCCTCTTCGCGGTCTACGGCCGGTGGAGCCAGAGGATCGGCTGGCACAGCAGCGAGGCCCCCGCGATCGCCTTCCGGCAGCCCGGCGAGGTGGCGCTGACCCCGGCACAACGGTCGACCGCCTGGTTCTTCTTCGTGATCGCGGCCCTGTTCGTCTTACAGACCCTTGTCGGAGCGGCCGCCGAGCACTACAGAGCGGACCTGACCAACTTCTTCGGGTTCGACCTGGCGAAGCTCCTTCCGTTCAACCTCGCCCGCACGTGGCACCTGCAGCTCTCGCTCTTCTGGACGGCCGCGGCGTTCCTGGCGGCCGGGATCTTTCTCGCTCCGTTCATCGCCGGACGGGAGCCCAAGAAGCAGCACTGGCTCTCCTACGGCCTGCTCGGGGCCCTCGTCGTCGTCGTGCTCGGCAGCCTCACCAGCGAGGCCTTGTCGATCCACGGTGTCTCGTGGGCCAAGAACAGCCCGCTGTTCGGTCAGCAATGGGAGTACCTCGATCTCCCGAGGGTGTGGCAGATCCTGCTCACCGTCGGCATGGTCTTCTGGATCGTCATCGTCTTCCGCGGCATCCGCTCCCGACTGAAGCGGGAGTCCAAGGGCAACATGCCGTGGCTGTTCTTCTACTCAGCGCTGGCCATCCCCGCGTTCTATGCCGTCGGCCTGCTGGCCGGGACCGAGACCCACTTCAGCGTCGCCGACTTCTGGCGGTTCTGGGTGGTCCACCTGTGGGTCGAGGACTTCCTGGAGCTGTTCACGACCGTGATGGTGGCCTACATCTTCGTGATGCTCGGAGTGGTCCGTGAGCGGATCGCACTCGGCATCATCTTCCTCGACGTCATCCTGTACTCCGCGGGCGGCGTGATCGGGACCATGCACCACCTGTACTTCTCCGGCACCCCGGTCGAGCACATGGCCCTCGGCGCCTTCTTCTCCGCCGCCGAGGTGATCCCGCTGACGTTCCTGACCGTCGAGGCCTGGACCTTCCTCCAGCTCGGGTCACGGCAGGAGCGCAAGACCGCTGCCCCGTTCCCGCACCGCTGGGCGGTGATGTTCCTGGTCGCCGTCGGCTTCTGGAACTTCCTGGGCGCAGGTGTGTTCGGGTTCCTCATCAACCTGCCGATCGTGTCGTACTACCAGATCGGCACCGCGCTCACCGCCAACCACGGCCACGCCGCCATGATGGGGGTCTACGGCATGCTGGCGGTCGGCCTGAGCATGTTCGCGCTGCGCTACCTGATCCCCGCGGACAAGTGGCCGGACAAGCTGGCCAAGATCTCGTTCTGGTCGCTGAACATCGGCCTGGCCTGGATGGTCTTCGCCACGCTCCTGCCCCTGGGGGTCCTGCAGCTCTACCACTCCGTGGACCAGAGCTACTTCGACGCGCGGTCACTGGGCTACATCACCACCCCGGGCAACTCGCTGCTGGAGTGGATGCGGCTCCCCGGTGACGTCATCTTCATCGTCGGCGGCACGCTGCCGTTCCTCTGGATCGCATGGCTCGGCATCCGCCACCTGCGCTCCGGGAACGTCACCCATGAGATGCCCGAGGACGTGCTGTTCACCGAGCTCGAGCCCGTCGCGGCCGGGGCGCGGGAGTGACCTCGCCGGACCTGGCGGTCTGGCTGGTGGCGGCGTACAGCGGCTTCCTGCTGGCCGTCGCCTACTCGTTCGACCTGCTCGCGCGCCGGGTCGCCAGGCGCTCCCAGGCCTGGCGCAACGGGTCGTTCACCTACCACGCCGACCACGACGCCTGGGTGTGCCCCGAGGACCAGTGGTTGTGGCCCACGACGTTCGACCCGGAGCAGCGCACGATGCGCTACCGGGCGAAGCCGTCGGTGTGCAACAGCTGCCCGGTGAAGCAGGACTGCACCACGTCCGCCCACGGCCGCGAGGTGGTCCGTGAGGTCGACCCGTGGCCCCACTCGGAGGCCGGCAGGTTCCACCGAGGCATCGCCTGCTCCTTGGCGCTCCTGGCGCTGTTGCTGCCGCTCGGCATGCTGTTCGGCAGCCACACCGCCTCCGACGTCCTCGTGCTGGGCCTGACCGTCATCGCGGTCGTGCTCGGCGGCATCCCGCTGGCGTCACACCTGTGGCGAACGCCGTCCGGGTTTCCGACCCACCTGCCACAGGTCGTCGGGGTCTCGGCAGACCTCGACGCCGCCGTCGACCGGTACGCCACCCGCTGGGGCTTCGGCCAGGCGCGCAAGGAGGAGCGAACATGATCGTGACCGTGGTGATCGCACTGGTGCTGCTCGCGGCAGCGGTGCTGCTGGCGGCGTCGACGCGCGTGCTCCGGGAGTACGAACGAGGTGTGGTGTTCCGGCTCGGACGGCTCCGCCCGCTCTACGAACCCGGTCCCCGGCTGCTGCTCCCGGCGGTGGACAGGCTGATCCGGGTGGACCTGCGGGTGGTCACGCTGACCATCCCGCCCCAGGAGATCATCACGCGCGACAACGTGCCGGCCCGCGTCAACGCTGTCGTGCTCTTCCAGGTGGTCGACCCGGTGAAGTCGGTGATGGCGGTCGAGAACTTCGCCGTGGCCACCTCCCAGATCGCCCAGACCACGCTGCGCTCCCTCCTCGGGAGGGCCGACCTCGACAGGTTGCTCGAGCATCGCGAGGACCTCAACGAGGACCTCCGCAAGATCATCGACACCCAGACCGAGCCGTGGGGTGTCGAGGTCCGCGTCGTCGAGATCAAGGACGTCGAGATCCCCGAGGCCATGCAGCGGGCCATGGCGCGCGAGGCGGAGGCGGAGCGGGAGCGGCGGGCCAAGATCATCAACGCCCGCGGGGAGCTCCAGGCCTCCGAGGAGCTGCGGCAGGCGGCCGACACGTTGAGCCGGAGCCCGGCATCCCTCCAGCTCCGCTACCTCCAGACCCTGCTCGAGCTCGGTGCCGACCAGAACTCCACCGTCGTCTTCCCGCTCCCCGTCGACATCGTCGGCCCGTTCCTCAACAAGCTGATGTCCGGCGCCACCGAACCGCCGCAGCAGGCGCAGCCAGGGTCCAACGGCCACGGCCCCGCGTGACCCCGGCGCGACCTCGTCGGCCCGGGTCGCTAGTACCGTTGGACGGATGGCCGAAAGCAGCGCCCCGCGCACCTTGGCCGACCAGTTCCGCGCCTGGTCGGACGAGGAGCTGGGGCGACTGCTCGAGCTCCGGCCGGACCTCTCCGTCCCGACGCCGCAGGACTCGACCCAGCTGGCGTCCCGGGCGAGCACCCGCGCCTCCGCGTTGCGCGCCGTGGACCAGCTCGACGTACTGGAGCTCGCCGTACTCGACGCCACCGTTGCGCTCGGCGGCCGCTGCTCGCTCGCCGACCTCCAGGAGCACGTGAACGCGGCTGCCGACTCGGTCTCCCTCGCCGTGGACCACCTCCACGCCCGCGCACTGCTGTGGGGTGTCCGTGACGAGCTCCGGGCGGTCAGCGTGCTCGCCGACGTCGTCGGTACGACGGTCAGCGGGCTCGGCCCTTCAGCCGAGCAGCTGCTGTCCGCCTACGGCCCCGCCCGGGTGTCCTCCCTCGCCCGCGACCTGGGCCTCGAGGCGTCGGGCGACCGGCACACCGACATCGTCACGATCGCCCGTCATCTCTCGGAGCGGGAGGTCGTGGACGAGCTGGTCTCGGAGCTCGACGAGCGGGCCCGGGCGATCCTCGACCATCTCGAACGCGACTCCGCACCTGGCACCGTCGAGTCCACCGACCGCACGGTCAGCCGATCGGAGTCGCAGAGCGCCGTCGACCAGCTGCTGGCCCGGGGGCTCGTGATCGCCCGCGACCGCAAGCACGTCATGGTCCCGCGCGAGGTGGCGATCTGCCTGCGCGGCGGCCGCACCACACGACACCGGGTGGACCAGACCCCGGACCTGGCCACCTCGAACCGCAGCCAGGACCTCGTCGACCGGGCCGCCGCGGGCGCCGCCTTCGACGTGGTCCGCCACGTCGAGCTCCTTCTCGAGCACTGGGGCACCCACCCGCCGGCGGCGCTGCGCGGGGGCGGCCTCGGGGTGCGCGACCTCCGCGCGGCAGCAGAGCTGCTCCACGTCGACGAGCGCACCGCCGCACTCCACGTGGAGGTCGCCGCCGCCGCCGGCCTGGTCGCCGTGGGAGACACCGGCGAGCTCGACGCGGCGTGGCTCCCGACCGACGCCTTCGACCTCTGGAGCAGCGGCAGCCCGGGCGCACAGTGGGCAGCGCTCGCGGTGGCGTGGCTCGGCAGCCCACGGCTGATGGGGCTCGTCGGCAGCCGCGACGAGAACCGCAAGGCCGTCAACGCCCTCGTCGCCGACCTCGAACGGTCCTGGGCTGCCGAGACCCGGCGGAGCGCCCTCGACGTGATGTCTGAGCTCCCTTCGGGCGAGGTGCTCGCAGCCGGTACGGGCACGGCCTCGCTCGTCGACCGGGTGCGCTGGCTGCGTCCGCGGCGACCGGCACAGCGCGCTGAGGCGCTGGCCTGGGCCGTCGAGGAGTCTGCCGTCCTCGGGGTGACCGCACTCGGCGGCCTGTCGGCACACGGCCGCGCGCTGCTGCGCGGCGAGGACCCGCGTCGCGCCGCCGCAAAGGCACTCGAGCCGCTGCTTCCAGAGCCGGTGGGCCACGTGCTGCTCCAGGCCGACCTCACGGCGGTCGCTCCCGGGCCGCTCGAGCACGATCTCGCGCACAAGCTGGCGATGATGGCCGACATCGAGTCGCGGGGCGGCGCGACGGTCTACCGGTTCACCGCCTCGTCGGTACGCCGTGCCTTCGACTCCGGCTGGTCCTCGGCGGAGGTGCACGGCTTCGTCGCCTCGGCGTCACGGACCCCCGTGCCTCAGCCGCTGGTGTACCTCGTCGACGACGTGGCGCGCCGGTTCGGCACGGTGCGGGTCGGGGCGGCGGGGTCGTTCCTCCGCAGCGACGACGAGTCTGCCCTCGCCGGCCTCGTGCACGACCCCCGGGCGTCGGGCCTGCGCCTGCGGCAGATCGCGCCCACCGTGGTCGTGAGCGACGTGACGGTCGACGTACTGCTGCCTCGGCTCCGCGAGCTCGGCCTGGCCCCTGTCGTGGAGGCGCCCGACGGCACGGTCCGGCTCGCTCGCAAGGACACGCACCGGGCCCGAGTCCCCCGCCACCGGCCGCCGAGCCCCGACGTCGGCGCAGCCCGCACGGCCGCCCGGGTCGCGGCGACCGTCGGAGCGATCCGTGCAGGCGACCGGGCAGCGCAGAGCAGGCCCCGCATCTCGGATGCCGCCGGCCCGGCGCGCAGCGGCCCCATGGCGACCATGGCTGCCCTCCGCGAGGCGGTCGAGGCGAAGTCGACCGTGTGGATCTCGTACCTCGACAACCACGGCTCGACAGTCGAGCGCGTGGTCGACCCGGTCAAGGTCGACGCGGGCTGGCTGACCGCCTTCGACCACCGGGCCGACGACGTGCGCTCCTTCGCGATCCACCGGGTCACGGCAGTCAGCGTCGTCGACGACTGACTTCGAGCTCCTCGTCTGCCGGCAGCAGCGTGGTCAGCCGTCGCCACAGCGTTGTGGCGGTGGTCGGGGTCAGCGACGGTGCGCGCTGGCTCGCCGGCTCGGTGGCAGACACGACGAGCTGGGCGCCACGCAACGTGTCGACCACGGTCAGCGCACGACCGGACGTCTCCCAGGCGACCTCGACCGACCACGCGAGCCGCGCCTCGACCTGGGCGAGCGCCGACGTGCGCCGCAGGTGGTCGTGGTGGAAGAAGTCCTCGACCGTGTCGGCGTCGACGGTCGTCGCGGCGGGAGCCGCGGCTTCACGCGGACCGAGCTGAACCACCTTGGCCAGAGCGGCGGCGAGGAACTGCGGTTCCAGCGACACCAGCTCGTACTCGCCGCTCCCTGAGTCGAGCAGCAACGCCGCCACCTCCGGCGTGACCCAGCCGTGGTGCTCCAGCACCAGCCGACCCCCGACCCGGCAGCGCAGCCGGACCAGAGGGTCGCGTACGGCGGACAGGGCCGGTGCCGCGGCCCGGGCCGGCGGGGCGAGGCCGCTCCCACCCGTGGCTCGGGCGTCGTCGAGGTCTGAGGAGACCAGTGCCTCGAACCCGGCCTGGTCGAGCCGGAGCCGGCCGCGGTCGTCGAGATCGATCCGCATCAGGCGTCGGCCCCCGGCAGCCGCATGCTCCGCCCCAGCTCCGCGAGGTCGTCCGCGAGCACGTCGTACCGCCAGGTGTCGACGGTCGCCGTGAGGGTGTACCCGAGGTTGCCGGCTTGCGTGAACCACTGCTCCATCGTGACCGCGACACCGTCGGGCGTTGCGTGGTGCGCCAGCCGACGGCCACCGGGCCGGTCACCGGCCGGCAGCTTCTCGAGATCGACGAGGAGGTAGTCGGCCAGGGTCCGGGGCAGGATCTCGTCGGTCCCGGACTGCCAGTCCCGGAAGCTCAGCCCTCCTGTGTCGCCCACCGTCAGCACGATGTTCGCGCGGAAGCCGCCCGCCTCCCGTGGCGGCTCGACGGCCAGCAGCGCGACGTCTGGATGGAGGTCCTGCCGGACCTCCCAACCGAGCGGCACCGACACCGACACGCCGGTGGCCCGGTGCAGCACCTGCTCAGTCCTCATCGTGACCGCCGGTCTGTCTCGCGCGCTTGCGGCGCGCCTCGGCGCGGTAGGCGGTGCGCTTGGCGAACCACGCCGGCTTCGCCCACCGCGGCAGCGGCAGGGAGAAGACTCCCCAGCCGACGGCGATCGCCAGCAGGAGCATGACGAGCAGTCCGGTGGCAACCGTGAGGGCGTGTGAGTCCTCGGTCAGCGGGGTCAGCCCGGCGAGAACGGCGACGACGCCGAGCGCGGGGAACAGCACGAGAACCGCCCGCTCGGTGTTCGCCGACCCGACCCACCACCGGGCACCGTCGCTGCGGCCGGCGCGGCTCCACAGCGACCCGCCGAGGAGCAGCAGTCCGAGGACCGTGAAGAGGACGTGGGCGCGATCCATGCTCAGTCCCAGAAGCTCAAGGTGTCACCGACGTCGCCCGCAACGTCACCGAGGTTGTCGACAGCACCGCCGGCGAAGTCGGTGACCGCCCCGGCCGCCTCACCCACGCCGGTCTTGAGTGCGTCGCCCACGGCACCACCCAGCTCGGACCCCGCGAACCCGCCGACGAGGCCGCCGACCGCACCGCCGATGACCGTTCCGGCGCCCGGGCAGATCATGGTGCCGATCGCGCCGCCGGCCTGTGCGCCCAGGCTGGCGCCGGCCCAGGCGCCCGCGGCGGTCGTTGCCCCGACCGTCGCAGCGCTCCCGACCCGCTCGCTCGTGCTCATCGACGGGTCGTCGGCGCTGGACCTCCACTCGTCGAGGGACGAGGTAGCGAAGGAGAGGGCTGCACCTGCACGCCCGGTCCACCTGCCCGCGGTCGCCCACCTGTTCCGGGTCGCCGCGTCGTACGAGGTGGCGCGCCAGTTGTCGCTGTCCAGCGAGGCGATACCGCGCTGCCACCGCGTCAGCGGCTTCGCACTCCCGAAGCGGCCGCCGGCGTCGCGCGGCTGGAAGACGCCGTACCTGCCCTTGATCATCCAGTCGGCGCCGACACCGAAGCCGGTGCCGGCCAGGCCGGCTCCCCACAGGACACCGCCGGCGAGGTCGAGGTGCTCGGGTGGCGCCAGTCCGAGCTTGCGGAGCAGTGTCAGGACCCACCCGTCTCCGACCGCCCGGTCCAGCGAGGTCTGGAACGCCTCGTGGGCAGCAGCCTCCCTGTCACGGGCCTCCTGCACGGCCGTGACCGCCTGGTTGTAGACCTCGATCTCGGCGTCGTGAGCGGCGACCTGCGCCTCGTCGGTGGGGTCTCCCGAGAACGTCGGCTCGGCGATGCTGTGGGCGGTCACGCCGACCCCACCTGCACGGGCCGTCTCACGGGCCTGCGCCATCGCGTTCTCCACTGCGGTCAGCTCGCCGGCGAGGGTCTCCAGCGCCTTCTCGACCGTCCGCACGCGGCCCCGGAGCTCGTCGAGGTCCTCGCGGACGTCTTCGACCCGCGTCCGGAACGCCTCCGCCGCGCCCCCCGCCCACACCGCGCTACTGCGTGAGTCGACCGCCTCGAGGTCGCCCGCGGCTGTTCGCAGCGCGACGGCGCCGTCCGCGAGCCCCGTGGCCGCGACCCGGCACGATCCCGGCTCGCCGTAGACCTTCAGGTCGATCATCGCGATCCTCCGAGCCGACCGAGCCGGTCCGAGGCGACCGAGTCGGTGTGCTGGTAGGCGGCCACGGTGTCCCGGAGCGTGTCGGACATGGCGCCGATGTGCTCCGCGAGCGCGGCCAGCGCCGAGCTCAGGTCCGCTGTGGTCCGGGCAAGCTCGCCCGTGGAGCTGCCGGCATCGGGGCTGACCTCGAGGTCGGCTGAGTGGACGTAGAGGGTTCGACCCGCGTCGTCGAGGTCGGAGGCCACCCCGGAGAGCGCGGTCGGGTCCACCTGAAATCCGTCCGGCATCTGCCTAGATTAGGAGCCCGGCGAAACCAGGACAATCAGGAGACACGGTGGCGGACGACTGGGACGAGCTGCGCATCCGGATAAGAGATGCTCTCGGGGCCCTGGCGGACCGCGAGTTCGTGACCGTCGGGGAGCCCGCTGCGGCGCCCGGCCCTCCGCGCGGGCTGCTGAGGAGACGGGCCCGGCCCGCTCCGACGCGGTACGTGCAGTTCCTCCGCGTCGGTGAGGCGCTGGAGGCGGAGTGCGCCGGATCCACATCGTTCGGTGGCGACCTGCCGCTGTCCGCGGAGGTCGAGGACCGGCTACGCGCCCTGGGATGGCTGGCGCCCGGGGACACCACCGAGACCGACTGGGGCTACCCGAACTACCACCTGCACGCCACCGTCTCCGAGTCGGAGCGGTTGGCCGCTTTGTCGGTTGAGTCGCTGGCCGTTCTGGGGCTCGAACCCGGGCAGACATCGAGCTGCGGCTAGACCGGTGACCCTTACCAGCGCATCGGCTTGTCGCGGGCCGGTAACCTGCACCCATGGACTTTGTTCGTTACGCCGAGCGGTCCGCGGACCTGGTGAACGCGGAGGTCGAGGACGCCGACGCCCTCGTGCGCTTCCTCAGCGAGCGGGCCTGGCTCCAGGGCAAGGTCGTGGAGCGCGACGCCGCCGCCCTCCGCCGCTTCCAGCGAGAGCTCCGACCCGTGTTCGAGGCCTCCAACGAGCGTGACGAGGCGAGGGTCGTCGAGCTGCTCAACGGCTTGCTGGCCA
Organism: uncultured Actinomycetota bacterium; assembly: GCA_963700955.1. GTDB lineage: Bacteria > Actinomycetota > Actinomycetes > Propionibacteriales > Nocardioidaceae > Nocardioides_C. Next base: position 14,856 of record CAVOZH010000010.1, read on the forward strand.
AGCACCCGGTGACGCCGTACATCGCCGGCCACGAGCCCGGCAAGTGGCACATGCACGTCGCCGACAGCACCTCCACGGTGGCCGAGCTCCTCGTGGCGGAGTCGCTCATGGGCCTCTCCACGCTGGTGTGCGACCTCGGTGCGACCCGGCTCGGGGTCTGCGACGCGAGCCCGTGCACGCAGGTCTTCGTCGACACCTCCCCGAACCAGTCGCGACGCTACTGCTCGGACCGGTGCTCGTCGCGGGCGAACGTCGCGGCCTACCGCGCGAGGCAGAGGGCGGTCTCGGGCGGCGTCACGACCAGGTCGTCCGCCCCAGGCTCGACCGCTACCGAGTCGACGGCCGGGGCGGCCTCGTGACCGACGGGCCTCTGATCGTCCAGTCCGACAAGACCCTGCTCCTCGAGATCGACCACGAGCGCGCCCAGGACTGCCGCAAGGCGATCGCACCGTTCGCCGAGCTCGAGCGTTCTCCGGAGCACGTGCACACCTACCGCCTCACACCTCTCGGCCTGTGGAACGCCCGCGCCGCCGGCCACGACGCCGAGCAGGTGATCGACACCCTGCTGGCCTTCTCGCGCTACTCCGTGCCGCATGCGCTCCTCGTCGACATCGCCGAGACCATGGCCCGCTACGGCCGCCTGCGGCTCGAGAAGCACCCCGTGCACGGTCTCGTCCTCGCCTCCACCGACCGGCCGGTCCTCGAGGAGGTGCTGCGCGCCAAGAAGGTCAAGCCGATGCTCGGCGCGCGGCTCGACGACGAGACGGTCGTGGTGCACCCCTCCGAGCGCGGCAACCTCAAGCAGGCGCTGCTCAAGCTCGGCTGGCCCGCGGAGGACTTCGCCGGGTACGTCGACGGCGAGGCCCACGCGATCGACCTGCGCGAGGACGGATGGCAGCTGCGCTCGTACCAGCGCGACGCGGCAGAGTCGTTCTGGCACGGCGGCTCCGGGGTCGTCGTACTCCCCTGCGGCGCCGGCAAGACGCTGGTCGGCGCTGCGGCCATGGCGCATGCCAGGGCCACCACGTTGATCCTGGTCACCAACACAGTCTCCGCGCGCCAGTGGAAGGACGAGCTGGTCCGACGGACCTCGCTCACCGAGGACGAGATCGGAGAGTACTCCGGCACCAAGAAGGAGATCCGCCCGGTCACGATCGCGACCTACCAGGTGATGACCACGCGGCGTAAGGGCGTCTACTCCCACCTCGAGCTCTTCGACGCCCGCGACTGGGGGCTCGTGGTGTACGACGAGGTGCACCTCCTGCCTGCGCCCATCTTCCGGATGACCGCCGACCTCCAGGCCCGACGCCGGATCGGCCTGACCGCGACCCTGATCCGCGAGGACGGCCGCGAGGGCGACGTGTTCTCCTTGATCGGGCCGAAGCGCTACGACGCGCCCTGGAAGGACATCGAGGCCCAGGGCTGGATCGCGCCGGCCGACTGCGTCGAGGTGCGGGTGACGCTGCCCGACGGCGAGCGCTTCGCCTACGCCACCGCGGAGCCCGACGAGCGCTACCGGATGGCCTCCTGCACCCACGTGAAAAGCGACGTCGTGGAGCAGCTGGTGAAGAAGCACGCCGGCGAGCCGACGCTGGTGATCGGCCAGTACATCGACCAGCTCGACGAGATCGGCGAGCGGCTCGACGCCCCGGTGATCAAGGGAGAGACCCCGGTCAGGGAGCGGGAGCGGCTCTTCAACGCCTTCCGCTCCGGGGAGATCGACCTGCTCGTGGTCTCGAAGGTCGCGAACTTCTCGATCGACCTGCCTTCGGCGGCCGTGGCGATCCAGGTGTCGGGCTCGTTCGGCTCACGCCAGGAGGAGGCCCAGCGGCTCGGACGTCTGCTGCGCCCCAAGGAGGACGGCCGCTCGGCCAGGTTCTACGCGATCGTCGCGCGCGACACCGTCGACGCGGACTTCGCCCAGCACCGGCAGCGGTTCCTCGCCGAGCAGGGCTACGCCTACCGGATCATGGACGCCGACGACATCGCCGCCGAGTCCTGACACGGGCCGGCCGCCGCGATGCACCTGGCCGACGACCAGGCGAAGCGAGTGCTCCGGGTCATCCTCGACGGGCTGCGCCCCTGGCCGACAAAATCGCATGACGGCCCGGGGCGCTGCTGGTAACGTCGCACGGCCCCATCCGAGCCGCGCGACAGCGGAGGTCCTTGCGTGTCCACGTCCGCCGCCACCCACTCCGACGACGTCCCCGATCCCGCCATCGCCACCGAGCGCGAGCACCTGACGCGCTCGCGTGCGGCTCTCGCGCGCATGCGCGCCCGCACCGCGTCCCTGGACACCTCTGCTGCCGGCGACTGGGTGAGCCAGCAGGTCCTCGAGTCGACGATCTACCTGCGCATGAAGGCACTCGAGGACGACCCGACCGTGCCGCTGTTCTTCGGCCGCCTCGACTACGACGAAGCGCACGAGGACGCACGTGGGGAGCGGTTCTACATCGGCCGTCGGCACGTCACCGACGAGTCCGGCGACCCGATGGTCGTCGACTGGCGGGCCCGGATCAGCCGGGCGTTCTACCGCGCGAGCCGGGGCGAGCCGATGGGCGTCCGCCTCCGCCGCAGGTTCGGCTTCCAGCACGGGGAGATGACCGCCTTCGAGGACGAGCGCCTGCTCGAGGGGATCGAGGAGACCCACTCGGAGATCCTCGAGAGCGAGATCGAGCGGCCACGCGTGGGGCCGATGCGCGACATCGTGGCCACCATCCAGCCGGAGCAGGACCTGATCGTGCGGGCCGACGTCGACCGCTCGGTGTGCGTGCAGGGTGCCCCGGGCACCGGGAAGACCGCCGTGGGTCTGCACCGCGCTGCCTACCTGCTCTACACCCACCGCGACCAGCTCTCCCGGCAAGGCGTGCTCGTCGTCGGACCGAACGCCTCCTTCCTGCGCTACATCGGCGACGTGCTTCCCGCACTCGGCGAGATCGACGCGCAGCAGACCACCATCGAGGAGCTCGTCGGCAAGACCCTCGGCAACCTCAACGCGCGATACACGATCCGCGGCGAGGACACCCCGGAGGCGGCCACGCTCAAGGGCGACGCCCGGATGGCCACGGTGCTGCACCGTGCGCTGTGGTCGCACCTCGCGACGCCGGTCGAGGGGCTGGTCGTCCCGCGCGGCGCGCGACGGTGGCGGGTCGCGACCTACGAGGCAGAGGAGATCGTCGCGGCGCTCCGGGAGCGCGGGGTCCGCTACGGCGCGGCACGCGCGATGCTCCCGCAGCGGCTGGCCCACGCGGTGCTGGTGAAGATGGAGCTCGCCGGCGACTCCCCCGACGACCGGGTGCAGGACGCCGTTGCGCGCAGCCGCCCCGTCAGGCAGTACGCCGACCTCCTCTGGCCAGCCGTCGACCCAGCGCGGCTGGTGATGCGTCTGCTGAGCGAGCCGGACTTCCTCGCGCACGCGGCCGAGGGCGTGCTGAGCGACGAGGAGCAGTCCCTCCTGTTGTGGCCCAGGCCGGCCAAGGGGCCCGGCTCCGTGCGATGGTCGGTCGCGGACGCGGTGATGATCGACGAGGCCGCCGACCTGGTCTCACGCACCCCGAGCCTCGGGCACGTCGTCGCCGACGAGGCCCAGGACCTGTCCGCGATGATGCTCCGCGCGGTCGGCCGTCGCTGCACGACGGGGTCCACCACCGTGCTCGGCGACCTCGCCCAGGCCACCACCCCGTGGGGCAGCCGGTCGTGGGAGGAGGCGCTTACCCACCTGGGCAAGCCACGCGCCCACGTCGAGCAGCTCACCAAGGGCTTCCGCGTGCCGGGCGAGGTGATCGAGTACGCCGCCCGGCTCCTGCCCGTGATCGCCCCCGACCTCGAGCCGCCCACCTCCGTACGTCGGACGCGGGGCGAGCTCGAGGTGGTCCGGGTCGACGACCTGGTGACCGCCTCGGCCGAGCAGGCCCGTCGCGCTCTGGACCGGGTCGGCTCGGTGGGGATGATCGTCCCCGACGCGGCCGTCGCCAAGGTCTCCGCGGCGCTCGACGACGTGGGGGTGGCCCATGCCGTGCTCGGCGAGGAGCCGGACGCTGTGGAGGCCAAGCTCGACCTCGTGCCCGCGTCGCTCGCCAAGGGCCTCGAGTTCGACCATGTGGTGCTGCTCGAACCGGCGGGCCTGGTCGCGGGTGAGGCCGACCGGCTCACCGGCCTCCGCCGGCTCTACGTCTGCCTCACCCGCGCCGTGACGTCGCTCGTCGTACTCCACGCCGAGGACCTGCCCGAGGAGCTCATGCCCCGCCGCGAACCGCCTGGTCGATGAGGTCGGCGGGCGGGTAGGCCTCGCGGAGCTCGCGCCGCTCGTGGAGCAGCGCGACCAGCGGAGCGGTGACACCGCCCATCACCGGACGGTTGGTGCGCCTGCGCGGGGAGTCCGCGAGCTTCCCGACGGGGATCCGGTACTCCGTGACCCCGTCGACGTAGCTCACCAGCGCCCTCAGGCGTGCCCGGTGGATGGTCCGCAGCACCGCGTCGTTGTCGGACTGCACCAGGCAGGTGACCGTGTCCAGGCCACGGTTCGCGGCCTCGATCGCGAGGGCACGCAGCAGCTTGGTGCCGTGGCCCCGGCGCTGCCAGCGGTCCTCGACCATCAGGCCGAGCTCGGCGCCGGCAGCGCCCGGCGCGAACATGCCGATCGCGACGATGTCGTCCCCGACGGTGAGCACCAGGCTCAGGCCCTCGGCCGGTTCGAGCAGGGCCCTGGCCAGCCGTGGCGTCAGGTGCGGCACCGGAGAGTGGTAGCGCCGGTAGACGGTCTCCTCGGAGCACCGTGCGTGCATCGCGACAAGGGCCCTTGCGTCCCTGGCCGTCGCCGGGCGGAGGGAGACCTTTCCCGGCTCGACCGCTGCGGCGTCCGGGACCGTCGTGAGCATCGCGGGGTCGGGGTCGGTGCCGAGCACTGCCGCGGCCAGCCGACGGAGCTCGGAGGCCCGCGCGACCTCGGTGTCGGTGAAAGGGGCGGACCGGGCGAGGGCGACCGCGGGGCCGTACTCGTCGTCGAGCACCAGCCTCTCCGGGCCGGGGAGACCGTCGGCCGGGAAGGCGTCGAGGAGCTTGCAGAGCTGGTCCTCGAGCAGGTCCGGGCGTTCGGTCACCACCTGGGCGGCACGCAGGTAGCGCACCGGCTGGTCCTCGAGCGCGTGCGGGGAGCACGCGGTGACCATCGGGTCCTCGACACCCGCGAGCACGCACAGCTGCTCGACGTCGATGGCGGTCCAGCCGCCCGGTGTGTGGAGGACCAGCTCGTCCACCACACGGCCGTCGGCGGCGGGGAAGATCTGCAGTCCCAGGATGTTCACGGACTGGTCCCCGCAGCTGACCGCGAGTGCGGCCATGGCGCCGGGTCGGTCGTCGAGCAGGGCGCGTACTTGCCACAACATGGCGGCTCCTTCTTCTCGGTGGGTGCGCATCGAGTCTCGTGGTGCTGCCTTGCCTGGCCGCTACGGCGGTGTTTCGGGTCCGTAAAAACCTGCATCACCTCGAGCGAAGTCGTCGGACCAGCCGTTCGAGGCCGATCAGCAGGCCGGGAATGAAGCTGAGCCCGAGAAGCATCAAGAAGACCTGTCCGGTGACGGGCTCCGTGCCCAGCAGCTCGCGCAACGGCGGGAACACGACGCCACCGACCTGCAGCAGGGCGGCGCCCGCGACGGCGAGCTCGAGGCCACGCCCCCGCCAACCGGAGTCGCCCCGGGGCGCCCGCAGGGAGAGCGCGACGCCGAGCTGCGCGAGCCCGAGGGTCAGGAAGACCCACGTCTGAACGTCTTCGCCTTGCGACTGTGCGAGGAGGCCGGCGGCGAGCGACACGAGCCCGATCACGATGCCGGTGCGGACGATCTGCCGGCCGAGCCCCTCCCCCAGGACGGACCGCGACGGGGAGAGCGAGGGGCGCTTCATCACGGCCTCGTCGATCGGCTCGCCACCGAACGCCACACCGGGCAGCCCGTGGGTCAGCATGTTGACCCACAGGATCTGGGCGGCGTTCAACGGCAGCGGCAGGCCGAGGAACGGGGCGGCGAGGATGACGGCGACCTCCGCGAAGCCCCCGGACAGGCCGTAGCGCAGGAACGTGCGGATGTTGGAGAAGATCCGCCGTCCTTCCGCGACCGCGACCACGACGGTCCGCAGGTCGTCGTCTGCGAGGACGAGGTCCGCGGCCTGGCGGGCGACCTCCGTGCCGCGCTGCCCCATGGCGACACCGATGTCGGCCCTCCGGAGGGCCGGCGCGTCGTTCACACCGTCGCCGGTCATCGCGACGACGTGGCCACGGTCCTGCCATGCCTTGACGATGTCGACCTTCTGCTCGGGCTTGGTCCGGGCGTAGACCCCGATCTCCTCGACCCGGTCGACGTGCTCGCCACGCGCGACCGTCTCACCCAGCGCGACGCCGGGCGCCGCAGCGGTGATCCCGAGCGCCTCGGCGATCGCGCGGGCGGTCTCGGGGTGGTCGCCGGTGATCAGCACGAGGTGCACCCCCGCGTCCTGGCAGTCGGCGACCACCTGCGCCGCGGTCTCCCGGGCCGGGTCGGCGATGCCGGCAAGGCCGACGAGCTCCAGCCCGCTCTCGAGCACGTCGTGCGCCGGCCGCTGCGCGTGGGCGGCCTCGGCGACGGCGATGACCCGGAACCCCTGCGAGGCAAGCTCGTGCGCGATACGACGAGCCGCCCCGACCTGGTCCACGCCGTTGCCTCGTGCGTGGGTGCCCGCAAGGTCGAGGACCACCTCGGGGGCGCCCTTGCAGACCACGAGCCACTCGCCGGAGGACGACCGGTCCAGCGTCGTCATGCGCTGTCCCTCGCTGTCGAAGGGGAGCTCCTCGACGCGCTCCCACTCCCGCCGGAGGGCGGGGGCAGTGACGCCGCCCTTGGCGGCCGCCACGAGGAGTGCCGCCTCCATCGGGTCGCCGACGATCCGCCACTCCCCGTCGTCGGGACCGGCGAGATGGGCGTCGTTGCACAGGACGAGGTCGCGAAGCAGGTGGTCGCCGGCTCGCGGCTCGATCGCGCCCGACGTACCGTAGCCGCGTCCGCTGACCGCACTCTCGCCCGCTGGAGTCCACAGCCGCTGGACGACCATGCGCCCTTCGGTCATCGTCCCGGTCTTGTCGGACGCCAGCACGGTCACCGACCCGAGGGTCTCGACGGCAGGCAGCCACCGGACGACGGCCGAGCGCTGGGCCATCCGGTACGCCCCCAGCGCCAGCGAGATCGAGACCACCGCCGGCAGCGACTCCGGGATCGCGGCAACCGAGAGGCTGACCGCCAGGATCAGCATCTCCGTCACAGGTTCTCCCCGGACGATGCCCAGCACGAACACCAGGGCACAGAGCGCGACGACGGCGATGACCAGCACATGGGAGAGACGCTTGAGTCGCTGCTGGAGGGGCGTGGGACGGATGCCCGCACTCGCGATGAGCGCGGCGATCCGGCCGAGGCCGCTGTGCGCACCGGTCCGGGCCACCGTGGCCACCGCGCGACCCTTCGTCAGGACGGTGCCTGCCAGGATCTCCTCGCCGGTCCCGCGCGCCACCGGCACCGACTCCCCGGTCATCGCGGACTCGTCGATCTGGAGTGCGAAGGCCTCCTCGAGCACGGCGTCCGCGGGGACGACGTCACCGGCCTCGAGACGCACCAGGTCGCCGGGCACCACGTCGAAGGCCGGGATCGTGACCAGCTTCCCGTCGCGGAACACGTGCGCGTGCGGAGCGGCCATCCGGCCGAGGGCGGCGATGGCGTGCTCGGCGCGGACCTCCTGGAAGACCCCGATCGAGGTGTTGAGCACCACCACGGTCGCGATGATGGCCGCATCGGTGAGGTCGCCGATGACCACGGTGACCGCGAACGCCGCGAGCAGCAGCAGGATCATCGGGTCGCGCAGCTGGTCGAGGACCCGCCGCGCCCAGCCTCGTGGCGGCGTCTCGGGCGGCTTGTTGGGACCGTACTCCTGCAGCCTGCGCACCGCGTCTGCCGCGGTCAGGCCGGCATGGCCGAGACGTGCGCCGGAGGCTGTGTCCACGACACCATCATTGCCGCCTGCCCGGTGTCCTCCGAGGGTCCTTCGGCCCGAGATGTCACACTCGCCGGGTGACCGGTCTCGAGCAGCTGTGGCCGAGTCGGCTGTGCTCCAGCACCGCCCTTCGCGACCGGCTGGCCGAGGCGTACGCCGCCCCGCACCGCGGCTACCACGACACCCGCCACCTCGTCGAGGTGCTCGGGCACGTCGACGAGCTGCTGGCCCAGCCTGACGCGGCCGGTGTCGAGAGGGACGCCGTGGTGCTCGCCGCCTGGTTCCACGACGCGGTGTACGACGGGCGCCCCGACGACGAGGAGCGGTCCGCCGGGCTGGCGGAGACCGCCCTCGCCGCCTGCGACCTGCCGCGGAGCCTGGTCGCGGAGGTGGCTCGCCTGGTCCGGCTCACCCGGGAGCATCGTCCGGGGCCCGAGGACCTCGCCGGTCAGGTGCTCTGCGACGCGGACCTCGCGATCCTCGCCGCCGCCCCGGAGCGGTACGACGAGTACGTCAGCGACGTGCGGCGGGAGTACTCGCATCTCGACGACCAGACGTTCCGCACCGGACGGGCCCGGGTGTTGCGGTCACTCCTGGACAAGCCGACCCTCTTCCACACGCCTCTCGCCCAGAATGCCTGGGAGGCTCGCGCACGAGCGAACGTCGAGGCGGAGCTGCGCGCACTCGGCGGATGACCGGGCCGGTCAGAGCAGCGCCGGCTCCCGAAGCACGAGCGTGCCGGCGTCGGCGTCGAGCACAGCCGTGACCCCGAACGGCACGGCGAGGTTGCGCTCCGTGTGCCCGACCGGGACCCCGAGCAGCGTCGGCACTCCGAGCGGGGCGAGGCGGTCCTCGAAGAGGCGACGCAGCGACTCCTCCGCGCCACAGCCGCTGAACCCGCCCACCGCGACTCCCCTGACCCGGTCGAACCATCCCGCGCGAAGCAGCTGCGTGAGCAGCCTGTCGAGGCGGTAGAGGCTCTCGTCGACGTCCTCGAGGACCGCGATGCAGCCCGCCGCCGACATCGCCGTGGGCGTGCCGAGCTCCGCCGCGAGGAGCGCCACGTTGCCTCCGACGAGCGGGCCCACCGCGCGACCGCCGACGAGCGCCGGGACCGGCTCCGGGGTCAGCGAGAGCACCGATCCGGGCTCGAAGAGCATCGTCCGCAGGCGCTCTCGGGACTCGTCGTCCCCCGAGCCGAGACTGGTCACGACAGGGCCGTGGATCGTCGAGACGCCGAGCCTGCTCGCGAAGGCCTGGTGCAGGACGGTGACGTCGGAGAACCCCACCAGCACCTTCGGACCGGCCGCGGCCAGGGCGTCCCAGTCGAGCAGGTCCACCATCCGCTGCACGCCGTAGCCACCGCGGGCGCAGATGACCGCCGAGACACCCGGGTCGCACCAGGCGGCCATGAGGTCGGCCGCGCGCGACCCGTCGGTGGCGGCGAGATAGTCCAGGTCCTCGTGGCGCCCTCGCGCGTGCGGCCCCTCCTGGACGACGAGACCCCACGACCGCAGCACCTCCAGCCCTGCGTCGAGCCGGTCGGCCGACACGGGCCCTGCCGGCGCGACCACCGCGACCGTGTCCCCGGGCACCAGCCTTCGCGCGCGGACCAGGGACTGACCCGGCCTGCGTGGACGCAGCACCTCGGCCTTGCGGCGACGCAGGCCGGCGGCGGCCAGCCTGTGGATCAGCTCGCGGCTCGAGACCGGCACCGCACCCGCGGCGACCACCTCGTCGAAGCGATCGGCGGGGATGTCGTAGTGGTCGCGGTCGAACCCGCGCCGAGGGATACCCAGACCCTCCGCGAACCGGTGCAGCTCCTCGAACGAGTCGTCGCTCACGAGGTGGGACCACATCCGGCCGTGCCCTGGCGTGTTGGGGGGGTCGATCAGCAGGGTCACCCGGCGGACCCACCGACGCGTCGTCGGATCGCCTCGGCGTGCTCCACCGCGTCGTCGAGCAGCATCCGCCAGGAGCGCACGTGCCCGGGGTCGACGTACGACTTGGTCCAGGACCCGCCCGGGCGCACCGTCGAGCCGACGTGGAACTGCCGCACACCTGCGCGCGCGAGCCACGGCACGTGCTCGCCTCGCAGCCCGCCTCCCGCCATGAGCAGCCGCGCCACCACCGGGTCCGCGGCTGCCCGGTCCACGAGCTCGTCGCAGCCGGCCTCGAGCCCGCGCGGCGACCCGGCCGACAGCACCGCGTCGAGGCCGGGAAGCCCGGCGAGCTGCCGCCAGGCCCGGTCGGTGCTGAGCGCCGAGTCGACGGCACGGTGGAAGCTCCACGGCACCTGCGGGAGGCGGTCGGCGAGGTACGAGCAGACCTCGACGTCCACCTCCAGGTCGGGGGTGAGGAACCCGAAGGAGACCCCTTCGACGCCGATCGAGAGGTAGTCCTCCCCGAGCCCGACCAGCCGGCTCAGCTCGCCCCCGGTCGTGCTGAGCCCGTCGTTGAGGCGAAGCATCGCCCGCACCGGGACCTCGGTCTCCTTGCACACCGCGGACACGGTCGCAGGCTCCGGCGACAAGCCGCCGGCCTCGACGTCCGCGAGGACGAAGAGCCGGTCGGCACCGCCTTCGTCCGCCCCGGCGACGTCGCGGGGGTGCACGACGACCACCTCCAGGAGGGCGGCGGCCGCCTCGGCTTCACCGGCTGTGTTCACAATGGACATCGTGACATCCGACGACGCCCTGATGACGGCACGCGCTCTCGTGTTGCACGACCTCGAGGCGACCCAGGCCGCGGACCCCCAGACGGTCTCGGCCCTCGAGGAGGCCGTGACGACCCGGCGCTGGTGGACCTCGCAGTGGGAGGAGGGCAAGCAGTACGTCGCCGGGCTGATCGCCCAGGACGTGCAGGACGCCCTGCTCGAGCGCGTCGGGCGGTGGCCTCTGTGCCGCGCCTGCGACCACCTCGACCCCCACGCCCTCTACATCCACCCCGAGCTCGGAGGTCCGGACCCCACCTGGGTTTGCGAGAGCTCCGGTATCGCGGTGGCTCCCTTGGGGGGCCTCCCCGTGTGGCATGCTTGACGCCGTTCGTCGCCCGGCCCCAGGGCGACACACCTTCCTGGAGAGCACCGAGGGCACGTCAGTGACTTCCGACGAGACACGGGTCGAGCAGGCCGCCGCCGGCGAGCCGGGCGTGGCCTTCCGCAGGCTGGCGGAGCTGGTCTACGCGGGAGACGACTACGGCGATATGTACCAGGCGGTCTGTGATGCGGCGCTGCACCTGGTCGACGGCTGCGACCACGCCAGCATCATGATCGCGAGGAACGGCCGTCTCGCCACTGCCGCCGCGACCGACGCCACCGCACGTGGCATCGACCGGCTCGAGCGAGAGGTCGGCGAAGGCCCCTGCGTCGACGCGATCCACGACGACGCCGCCCAGCTCGACCCGAACCTGTACGACGCTTCGGCCTGGCCGAGGCTCCGTGACCGGATTCTCGAGGAGACCCCCGTTCGGGGCATGGCGGGGTTCCGCCTCATGCTCGGCGACCAGAAGGTCGGCGCGCTGAACGTGTTCAGCGACCGTGCGCATGGGCTCAGCGAGAGGTCAGTCGACCAGGCCGCGGTCCTGGTGGCGTTCGCTTCGGTAGCCCTGATGGCGGCGAGCAACCAGGAGCAGGCGCGCACTCTGCGTGAAGGACTCCAGAGCAACCGAGAGATCGGCAAGGCCATCGGCCTGATGATGGCCTTCCACAAGGTCGGCGACGACGAGGCGTTCGGGATCCTGCGCAAGGCGTCGCAGGACCTGAACGTCAAGATCACCGAGGTCGCCCAGCAGGTGGTCGACCATCACAACCGCCGACGACCCGGGGCCTGACCTCAGCGTCGGCCGACGGGAGTGTTCGGCCGGCAGACCGGGACCCACAGCGTGTACCGGTCTGCGCGGTAGGTCGAGCGGGACACCTCGACGGCGATGTTGCCCGCGAAGGCCCGGCGCGCGATGCGCAGCACGGGCGAGCCCGGCTCGATCCCGAGCATCTTGGCCTCCTCGGGCCGCGCGAGGTCGGCGTCGACGGAGTCCTCGCCCCAGGTCGGCAGCAGGTCGCGCCGCTTGAACTCGGCGTAGAGGCTCTCCGGCAGCGGCGACTCGAGGAACTCTGGAACGATGCTGTCGGCCATGTAGGCGTCCTCGATGCACATCGGCGTCTCGTCGGCGGAGCGGATCCGCTGCCAGTGCACGACCTTGTCGCCCTCGGTGATCTCCAGCGCGCGTGCCACGCCGGGGCCGGCGGACTCCATGCGCGCAAGCAGCGTCTTGGACGACGCGGTCATCCCCCGACGCGCCATCTCCTCGGTATAGCTGGAGAGCCGGATCTGTACGTCGATCTTCGACCGCGCCACGAACGTGCCACGGCCAGGAACCCGCTCGAGCAGCCCCTCCGTGACGAGTGCGTCGAGCGCTTGGCGCACAGTCATGCGTGCGACCCCGAAGCGCTGCACGAGCTCTCGTTCCGAGGGTGCCGGACTTCCTGGCTCAGCATCCTGGATCAAGCTGCGGACATACTCCCGCACCTGCACGTGCTTGAGCACAGGCTGGCGGGAACGATCAGGCGTGACTACCTCACCCATCGCCGAACTTCCCATCTCCCCCTGCTCTCACCTTAGCCCGGCGAAGAGTGGTGCGTGCGGCCGTCGCGTCATTCCCTGGCGATCATCCCCCACCTACGCGCCGGGCCCTCACCGGGTCAGCGTCGCTTCAGGACGCCGTGGACGCTGACGTTACGACAAAAACCGGCGTCTGTCCTCATGCGAGGGGATCATCTTGACCCGTGGGAGTTCTGCACGTTGTGGCTCATCCGTGGACGTCCTGGAACGCGGTCGGTCTCTCCCCAGCCCCGGAACCCGGTTGCCCCTTCCGCACTCCTCGACGAAAGTGGGCAGGTGACCTCCCACCAGGACCCCGCGGACCGACTGCGCCGCTGGCTCGTCGACGGCCGCATCGCGGTCTATCCCCGACGCATGACCGATCGCCGGGCGTTGCTCGAGCACGTGGTCGCCGAGGCTGTCGGGAAGGACGAAGGGCTCGGCGAGCCCGAGCTCAACGAGCGGCTACGGGCCTTCACCGACGACCCCGCGACCTTGCGCAGGTACCTCGTCGACCACCGACTGCTCGTGCGAACCCGGGACGGCTCGGTCTACTACCTCCCGTAGGTGTTTCCCCGAACAGCCTCGCCGGAACACTAGAACACCTGTTCGAATCCTCGTAGGCTGGGCCCATGACCCTGGACTTCCAGGCTTCGCTGTTCGACGACCTGGCACGGACGCGAGAGTCGGCGCCGGTGCTCGGGGAGCTCGGACCGACCGTGACTCGGACCGCGCTCAGCCACGGCGCGTGGGTCGACGTACGGCCCTGCTGGGTCACCGGTGCCGACGACCTGTTCGTGCGGCTCGTGCACGAGGTTCCCTGGTACGCCGAGCGCCGGCAGATGTACGACCGCGTCGTCGACGTACCTCGCTTGCTCAAGTTCTACGGCGCCGGAGAGTCGTTGCCCGACCCGGTGCTCGTCGAGGCCCGCGAGCGCCTGACCGAGCATTACGCCCCCGACCTCAGGGAGCCCTTCACCACTGCCGGGCTCTGCTACTACCGCGACGGCCGCGACAGCGTGGCCTGGCACGGCGACACCATCGGCCGGAGCCGCACCGAGGACACCCTGGTCGCGATCGTGTCGTTCGGGGAGGCTCGCCGCCTGCTGCTGCGCCCGCGTGGCGGCGGGGCGACCCTCGGGTTCTCCGTCGGTCACGGCGACCTGCTCGTGATGGGCGGCTCCTGCCAGCGCACCTGGGAGCACGCCGTGCCCAAGACCACCAAGCCGGTCGGGCCGCGGATCAGCGTCCAGTTCCGCCCGCGCGGCGTCCGCTGAACCGGACTGCTCGACGGTCGTTCAGGGGGTGCAGAAGGTCGTCGTCTGCCGCAGGCGCGGCAGGGTGAGCGCGGGCGCACTCATGGTGGCCAGCTCGACGGTCGCGTCGGTGAGAGTGGCGTCACCGAGCTGTTGCGCGGGTGGCGGGGCAGCCGGCGTCCACGTCACGGTGGTGCCCGCCATGGTGGCGGTGACCGACCGGGCGAAGAGGGTGACACCCTTCTCCGCTGTCGACTTGCTCGCGCTGGGGGTGACGACGGCAGCGCTGATCCCGCCCAGGCCCGGGACGGCCTGGCACGGGACGTCGAGCCTGAGGCCGGTGAGCGTCGCCGAGGCACTGGACAGCTTGAGGGTCGGCACGTCTCCCGCTGTCGTGGAGACGGTGACGTTCCCGTCGTAGACCAGGCCCCCGAGGACCGCGGACGCGGCGGTGAGCGTGGCCCCGCTGGCGGGAAGAGGCGCCGTCACGGGGACAGCCGCTGGAACAGCCACGGGGACGGTGCTTCCGGCCGCGCTGGACGCGTCCACGACGAGCGGGACGAAAGCCAGGACCGCGATCGACGCGAAGGAGAGACCGGCGACCTTGCGCCGCCTCCGGCGGCGGAGGGGGGCGCTCATGTCTGCGCGGCTTCCGGCCCGCCATTCGCTTCGGGGCCACCATCGGCTTCCGGCTCGCGATCGGCGCTCGGCACCTCGCCCTCCGGGGGCAGGACCACCCAGGCGAACCCCAGTGCGCCTCCGATGATGGAGAGTATCCCGCCGAGCATGAAGCCGCCGACGTTGCTCGTGACGAAGGAGACCACGCCGAGGAGCACGACGAGCAGCCCGTAGAGCTTGTTCTGGCTCGGGGTCATCCACATCAGCAGGCCGAAGATCGCGATGACTGCCCCGACGACAGCCGCAAGCGCGACGTTGTGCGAGACCAGGATGATGCGGTAGGCGCTGAGCGGGATCAGAGCGATCTCGAGACCACCCAGAAGCGAGAACAGGCCGCCCCAGAAGGGCCGCGAACGTCGCCAGGCCCGGAACCGGCGACGCCGGCTCAGCCGCGGTGGCTCGGTCTCTTCTTGCGGCCCGTCCTCGTAAGAGTTCTCGAAGAAGGGTTCGTCCTCGTAAGACATGCGCTTCCGATCAGGCAAGGCCCGGCGGGGAAGGTTGCACCGTCCCCCGGCCGAACGACGTTCAGCGTGGTGCTCCTCGTCGTAGCGACGAGTTCTCAGAACCCCCCTGGAGCCCGGCGTCACGACTTCTGCCTATTGATGCTAAACGCCCGACTAGTGGCTCCGGGGCCGTTTCACCGAATATCCGCCGTCTCACGCAATTTGAGCCCGCCCACCTGGATGGTGAGCGGGCGCGCGTAGCGGTGGGCCGGACATGGCTCGGCCGGGAGAGGGTTGCCCCTCTCCCGGCCGACAGACGGCGGGTTGCGCGCCGGTCAGGTGCAGGCGTTCAAGAACTCGGCGAAGAGCCTCAGGTCCTGGATGGCGAAGCTACCGGCCTCGGTTCCGACGCCCACCTGCGTGATGCCCGTCAGGACCGCACGGTCGGCGTTCTGCCCGAAGCTGCCGGCGATCGGCTGCGGCGGGTTGGCGAGTGCGCCGTAGGGGTCGGTGAAGTCGCTGCCGCCCGTGTAGCCCTGGCCCAGCAAGGAGTCCCTGACGGACTCGCCGATGATGATGTTGTTGAAGGTCGCCGTGTCGGCCGCCAGAGCGGGCGACTGGATGACCAGGTTCCTGGCCTCGGTGTCACCCGCGCCGGTGAGGGTGACCTGGATGGCACCGAGCCCGAACGGTGCCGGAGCGCAGATCACCTGGTTCAGCCCGGCGATGGTGGCGCTGCGGAACTGGGTCACCGTGTCGGAGGCGTAGAAGTTCCCGTCGGATCCCTGCTTGGTGTTGTCCAGGGCGTGGTCGGCCTGCGAGATCTGGCGCGCCTTGCCCTCGAGGAGAGGTGCGGCTGCTCCGGAGGCCAGCCTGTCCGGGAACGCGTACTGCACGAACCCGGTGCCTGTGAGATTGTCAGCCGTCAGGGTGAACGGGATCCCGGAGAAGGCGAAGGAGAGCGCGAGAGCGCCCGTGGCGGCGAGGTAACCGACGACGGCGACCGCACCGAATCCCGCGCCGGCAGCAAGGCCGAAGCGACGCCAGCGAGTGCGTCCCACTTCGGTCGGTTCGTTTGAAGTCATTTCCATCGTCTCGTTCCCCCCACGGGTTCGACGCGCGTGATCGGGCTCCACGCGCTCTTACAACCGTTATAGGTCTTCCTCGCCGCGTTCTGGAGGCTGACGGCCGAAAATGACCCAGAGAGGGTATCTCTGGTGGCCTAGGTCCTAGTTCGGTCAGATCGGGCGAACCGGGCGGCCTCGCCAGAGCAGCGAGAAAGCACGCAGGGGAACGCGAAAGGGCCCCGGCCGAAGCCGGGACCCTTCCGTGGTGTCGCTGAGCCGGAGCTCTGACTGGTCTAGCCAGATCAGAAGTCCATGCCACCCATGCCACCGTCGCCGCCCGGCATGGCCGGGGCCTTCTCGGGCTTGTCGGCGATGACTGCCTCGGTGGTGAGGAACAGCGCGGCGATCGACGCGGCGTTCTGCAGCGCCGAGCGGGTGACCTTGGCCGGGTCGAGGATGCCCTCGGCGACCATGTCGACGTACTCACCGGTGGCAGCGTTGAGACCGAAGCCGGCCTTGAGGTTGCGCACCTTCTCGGCCACGACCCCGCCCTCGAGACCGGCGTTGATCGCGATCTGCTTGAGCGGAGCCTCGCTGGCGTGCTTGACGATCGTGGCGCCGGTGGCCTCGTCGCCCTCGAGGTCGAGCTTCTCGAACGCGCGGTCGCTGGCCTGGACGAGAGCCACGCCACCACCGGCGACGATGCCCTCCTCGACGGCTGCCTTCGCGTTGCGGACGGCGTCCTCGATGCGGTGCTTGCGCTCCTTGAGCTCCACCTCGGTGGCCGCGCCGACCTTGATCACCGCAACACCGCCGGCCAGCTTGGCCAGGCGCTCCTGCAGCTTCTCGCGGTCGTAGTCGGAGTCGCTCTTCTCGATCTCCGCGCGGATCTGGTTCACCCGACCAGCGATCTGGTCGGCGTCTCCGGCACCCTCGACGATGGTCGTCTCGTCCTTGGTGACGACGACCTTGCGGGCCTGGCCGAGCAGCTCGATGCCAGTGGTCTCGAGCTTGAGGCCGACCTCCTCGGAGATGACCTGGCCACCGGTCAGGATCGCGATGTCCTGCAGCATGGCCTTGCGGCGGTCACCGAAGCCCGGAGCCTTGACGGCGACGGACTTGAAGGTGCCGCGGATCTTGTTGACCACGAGGGTCGAGAGCGCCTCGCCGTCGACGTCCTCGGCAAGGATCAGCAGCGGCTTGCCGGACTGCATGACCTTCTCGAGCAGCGGAAGCATGTCCTTGACGTTGGACACCTTCTGGTTCGCGATGAGGATGTAGGGGTCCTCGAGAACCGTCTCCATGCGCTCGGCGTCGGTGACGAAGTACGCCGAGATGTAGCCCTTGTCGAAGCGCATACCCTCGGTGAGCTCGAGGTCGAGCCCGAAGGTGTTGCTCTCCTCGACGGTGATGACGCCTTCCTTGCCGACCTTGTCCATGGCCTCGGCGATGATCTCGCCGACCTGGGTGTCAGCAGCGGAGATCGAGGCCGTGGAGGCGATCTGCTCCTTGGTCTCGACGTCCTTGGCCATGCCCAGCAGCTGCTCCGAGATGGCCTCGACGGCCTTCTCGATGCCGCGCTTGAGCGCCATCGGGTTCGCACCTGCGGCGACGTTGCGCAGACCCTCGCGGACCATGGCCTGGGCCAGGACGGTCGCGGTGGTCGTGCCGTCACCGGCTACGTCGTCGGTCTTCTTGGCAACTTCCTTGACGAGCTCGGCACCGATCTTCTCGTACGGCTCCTCGAGCTCGATCTCCTTGGCGATGGACACACCGTCGTTGGTGATCGTGGGGGCGCCCCACTTCTTCTCCAGGACGACGTTGCGGCCCTTGGGGCCGAGGGTGACCTTGACGGCGTCTGCGAGCGTGTTCATGCCCCGCTCGAGACCGCGTCGGGCTTCCTCGTTGAACGCAATAAGCTTCGACATAACTCCTGCGATTCCTCACGCGTAGAGTTGTGAATGAACCGGGTCGATGCCCGCGACGGACGGTCTCTGCGGACCGGCAGTCCCTTCCCGCCGGCGCTCGAGACCTCATCTTCCCGGTCCTTGAACTGTCACTCTCACCTGGAGAGTGCTAACCAATTTTTAGCACTCGACAAGGGCGAGTGCAAGGCGACCCTGTGGCGAGCGCGGCGGGTCTCGCCGAGGTCCCTGGCCGCGGGGTTCCGAGCCACGACCCGCCCGGTGTCTAGACAGCGATACCCCGTCCCGGTGGGCGTCGTACCGAACCATTGACCCCCAACCCCGGCAGTTCTAGCCTGATGGACACCTCGTGGGTGCGACGGGGTTTTGGCCGGAGACGCGGAGTCCTAAGAAACGCCGCTCTCCGGCCTCTTACGTTTCAGCCGCTCATGCGCGGTTCGGAGGGAACCCTCCGGTGGCCACAGGGCCCCACTTCTCAGGCGTGATCCGGACCAGCGACTTGTCCTGCGCACGCATCGCCTCGCGGTACTCGTCCCAGTCCGGGTGCTCACCGGCGATGCAGCGGTAGTACTCCACCAACGGCTCGAGCGCCTCCGGCATGTCGAGCACCTCGGCGGTGCCGTCGACCTGGACGTACGCGTCGTTCCAGTCGTCGGAGTGCACGAGGATCGAGACCCGCGGGTCACGCCGGAGGTTCACGGCCTTGGCCCGCTCGGGGTACGTCGACACGACGATCCGACCGGCTTCGTCCACACCGCAGCTCACCGGTGACATCTGTGGTCGTCCGTCCTTGCGCATGGTCACGAGCGTCCCCTTGTGACGGGGCCGGACGAACTCCAGCAGCGTCTCCCGGTCGACCTTCTCAGCGGATGCGATCTTGCGAGCCATACCCGGCAGCGTAGCCGCGGGTGGTTGACTCGGGCCCATGCAGTGGTGGCGGGTGAAGGCCCTGGTGAACCTGGTGAACGGGTCGACCCTGCTCGGCCTGGCCGTCGCCGCGGTGGGGCGCGCCCACCTGAGCCGGGGCCCGCGCGGGATGGTGCTGGCGACGAGCTACGCGTACCGGTTCCCGCGGGCCGGGGCGTTCACCCTCGGCAACGTCGTGCTCACCCGGCACGACGTCGAGTGGCTGGCGCAGCGGGACCGGATGCTCGCCCACGAGGAGCGGCACAGCTGGCAGTACGCCGAGGCGCTCGGGCTGGCGATGCTGCCGCTGTACGGCGTCGCGGCCGCCTGGTCCTACCTTCGCGGAGGGGACCTGTCGACGTACAACCTCTTCGAGGTCAGGGCGGGGTTGGCCGACGGGGGCTACCCGCTGGTCAGCCGGAGGCTGCGGCAGCGTCGCGCGCGAACTGTCTGAGGAGGCTGAGCACCCCGTCGGGTCCGTCGACGACGATGTCCGACAGGTCGACGAGCGCCTGCTGCTCCTCCGACCCGGAGCAGATCAGCAACCCCGGACGCCCCTCGCCACGCAGCGCCGCCACGGCTCGGAACGCCTCGATGTCGCCGAGGTCGTCGCCGGCGAAGATCACGCCGTGACCGTCGAGCTCGGCGTGGATCGTGCGGAGCGCCTGCCCCTTGTGCATCCCCGGCGCACGCACCTCGATCACCATCCGGCCGGGCTCGACGCCGAGGCCGTAGCCGGCCGCCGCCTCGCTCAGCACGGGCAGCAGACGCTCGAACGTCCCGGCCGGGTCGGGCAGCCGGCGGGTGTGGACGGCGACGGCGAGCCCCTTCTCCTCCACGAACGCGTCAGCCGCGTCATGCTCGCGCAGCAGTCCGGGAAGGTCGGAGAGGAACCGGTCCAGGCCCTCCGGAGGCTGGGGCGAGACGACTCCGCCGTCGACGGAGGACCAGCGCTCGTTGCCGTACTGCCCCATCAGGTAGAGCGCCCGGTCGTGCGCGGCGACGACCTTGCCGACCTCGTCGAGGCCGCCGAGGTCGATCGCCTGTCGCGCCGGCCGCCCGGTGATCACGGCGACGGCGCGGACCTGGTCGGCGAGCGCGACCAGCGTCTCGGGGCCGTCCGGGTGGATCGTCGCGCTCGCCGGGTCGGCGACGATGGGTGCGAGGACCCCGTCGAAGTCGAGGCCGACGACCACCCTCGCCGCATCCGCCACGAGGTCGTCGTACCGCTGCTGCCCTTCGGGGGTCCGGAAGTCCATGGCCCTACTCAACCAGAGTCGGGAGCCGCCTTCGGGTCAGGCGTAGTCGGTGGTGAGGATGACCGTGAGCCGGTCGAGGCGCATCGGCGAGATCGCGGGCTTGACCCTCTGGATGCCGAGGTCGTGGGCGAGCATCTTCGCCGCCGAGGCCAGGCGCGGGGGGTAGTACACGGTGCTGGCGGCGA
Organism: uncultured Actinomycetota bacterium; assembly: GCA_963700955.1. Classification (GTDB taxonomy): domain Bacteria; phylum Actinomycetota; class Actinomycetes; order Propionibacteriales; family Nocardioidaceae; genus Nocardioides_C. Next base: position 35,180 of record CAVOZH010000010.1, read on the forward strand.
TCGTGCCGTACCAGTTGTCGGAGCCGACGACCTGCCACCCCGCCCCGGAGATCTTGCTCGCCGTGGTGCCGGCGAGGCCGGAGATCCCCGAGTTGTTGTAGACCTCGACGTACACGTCGCCGCGGCGGACGGCGGGCTTCTTCTTCTCCGGCTGCTTCTTCTCGGGGGCCGGCTTCGCGGCCGCGGTGGTCGGCGGCGCCGTCGGCGTGGTCGGCGTCGTACTGGCGGTCACCGGACGGGTCGCGGCGGCCGGCTCGTCGGTGTTGCCCGAGGTGGTCACGAAGGCGACCCCTGCGAGGAGCACGGCGCCCAGGCTCAGCGCAGCCACCGGGGAGGGCAGCGCGACGCCACGCTCGTCGCGCGACGGGACGCGCATGTCAGACCTCGAAGCCGAGGCGCCGCGCGGAGCGGGCGCGCTGGCGGGTGGCGCGGAGCCGGCGCAGACGCCGCACCAGGAGCGGGTCGAACGCGAGCGCCTCCGGGCGGTCGATCAGGGCGTTGAGCACCTGGTAGTAGCGCGTGGAGGACATGTCGAACTTCTCGCGGACCGCCTGCTCCTTCGCGCCGGCGTACTTCCACCACTGCCGCTCGAAGTTGAGGATCTCGCGGTCCCGCTCCGAGAGCTCGTCCGCCGAGGGTGCGTCGTCGTGACCCTGGTTGAGGGCGTTCGCGGCATCCATTGAGGCGACTCCTGCGTAAGACTCGGGGTTGAGATCGTTCTGGACCCATGCTAGGTGGGAACGACAACGATGTCATTTGCATCCGGGCGTTTCCGACCGGTGTCATTGCGGGCATGCACCTGCCCTTCGGACCGCTCCCGCCGCTCGACGTCACCCCCGGGCCCACGCTCGCCGACCCGCTCCCGGCCGACCGACCGGTCCGTTGGGGAATCCTAGCGACCGGCAAGATCGCCCGGGGATTCGCCCAGAACCTGGCCCTGCTGCCGGACGCGCAGCTCGCTGCCGTGGCCTCGCGACGCCTCGAGGCGGCGGAGGAGTTCGCGCGCGAGCTCGGTGACGCCGGGACCCGGGCGTACGGCTCCTACGAGCAGCTCGTCGCCGACCCCGACGTCGACGTGGTGTACGTCGCCAGCCCCCACGCCCTGCACCACGAGCACACGATGCTCGCCTTCGACGCGGGCAAGCCGGTGCTCTGCGAGAAGGCCCTCACGCTCACCGCCCGCGACGCCGAGGACCTCGTGCGTGTCGCCCGCGACCGAGGGCTGTTCTTCATGGAGGCGATGTGGATGCGCTGCAACCCGGTGATCCGCCGGGTGAAGCAGCTCGCCGATCGGGGCGATCTCGGCCGGATCCAGCAGGTGCGCGCCGACCTGGGCTTCCTGGTGGACGCCCCAGAGACCGACCGCCTGCTCGCGCCCGAGCTCGGCGGCGGGGCGCTGCTCGACATGGGCGTGTACGCGCTCACCTTCGCCCACCTCTTCCTCGGCGACCCGGAGAAGGTCGAGGCGGTGGCGGAGATGTCGGAGACCGGGGTCGACCTGAACCTGGCGCTGAGCCTCGGCTGGGCCGGGGGTGCGGTCGCCTCGCTGTCCGCGACGATGACCGCCTGGTCCCCTCGGAGCGCCTCCATCGCCACCGACCGGGGGCGCATCGACCTGTACGACGGGTTCCACCACCCGACCGAGGCACGGTGGACCGAGGCCGGCGAGAGCCACCTGCTCCACGAGGACGTGATCGGCACAGGGCTGGCCAACGAGGCCGCGGAGGTGATGCGGTGTCTCCGCAACGGTGAGACCGAGAGCCCGCTGGTGCCGCACGACGACACCCTGGCGATCATGCGGCTCATGGACCGGGTCCGGGAGAGGATCGGGCTGCGTTACACCGCGGACGACGTACCCGTGTGACCACCCACCCTTCGGGTATGGAACGGCCACGAGTGACCGTCAACCAACTAGGGTCGAACCTGTGAGCTCCTCCCAAGCACCACGACACTCTGCCGACCTGGTGATCGTCGCCAACCGGCTGCCGGTGGACCGGGTCGTGAACCCCGACGGCAGCACCGACTGGCGCCGCTCCCCCGGCGGCCTGGTGACGGCGCTGGAGCCGGTGATGCGCGCCAACGACGGCGCGTGGATCGGCTGGCCGGGCGGGACCGACGAGAACCTCGAGCCCTTCGTGGAGGACGGCCTCTCGCTGGTGCCGGTGTCGCTGACCGAGGCCGAGGTCGAGGAGTTCTACGAAGGCTTCTCCAACGCCACGCTGTGGCCGCTGTACCACGACGTCGTCGCGAAACCGGAGTTCCACCGTGAGTGGTTCGACGCCTACGTCACGGTGAACCGCCGGTTCGCCCAGAAGGCCGCCGAGGTGGCTGCCGAGAGGGCGACGGTGTGGATCCACGACTACCAGCTCCAGCTGGTGCCGGCGATGCTGCGCGAGCTGCGACCCGACCTGCGGATCGGCTTCTTCCTGCACATCCCCTTCCCTCCGGCCGAGCTGTTCCAGCAGCTGCCGTGGCGGCGACAGATCCTCGAGGGACTCCTCGGCGCCGACCTGGTGGGCTTCCAGCGGCCCGGCGCGGCGCAGAACTTCGTGCGCCTCGTGCGGCAGCGCGTCGGCCACAAGACCCATCGCGACATGGTCTACCTGCCCGACGGTCGCACGGTGCGCGCAGGCGCGTTCCCGATCTCCATCGACTGCGGAGAGCTCGAGAAGCTCGCCCGGAGCGAGCCGGTGCAGCAGCGAGCGAAGGAGATCCGCGACCAGCTCGGCAACCCCAAGCACATCCTGCTGGGCGTGGACCGGCTCGACTACACCAAGGGCATCTACGCCCGGCTCCGGGCGTTCAGCGAGCTCCTCGCCGAGGGCCACATCGACGTGGAGGACGCGGTGTTCGTCCAGGTGGCGACGCCCTCGCGGGAGCGCGTCGAGCAGTACCGCGTGCTGCGCGACGACATCGACCGCCTCGTCGGCCGGATCAACGGTGACCTCGGGCGGATCGGCCGGCCCGCCATCTCGTACCTTCACTCGTCCTACCCGCGCGACGAGATGGCAGCGCTCTACCAGGCGGCCGACATCATGGTCGTGACCCCGCTCCGCGACGGCATGAACCTCGTGGCGAAGGAGTACGTCGCCTGCCGGTTCAACGACGACGGCGCCCTCGTTCTGTCGGAGTTCGCCGGAGCGGCCGACGAGCTGCGCCAGGCCTACCTGATCAACCCCTACGACATCAACGGCATGAAGTCGATGATGCTGCGGGCGGTCAACGCCGACCGCCGTGACCTCCACAGGCGGATGAGGGCGATGCGCAAGACCGTGTCGGAGCACAACGTGTCCGACTGGGCCTCCAGCTTCCTCGCCGAGCTGGCCGAGGAGGTGCCGCCGCACGAGAAGCAGCTGCGGCCGGCTCGTCGCACCTGACCGTCGTACCCCCTAGCGCCCGGTCGCGGACTCCGGCGCGGAGTCCCCTTGCGGCGCACCGGCCATGAGCGAGCGGATCTCCCAGGCGTCGCGTTCGGAGACCCGCCCCCAGCCGGGCTGGTAGCCGTACACCTCGCGCAGCGACCGCGCGGACTGGTCGCCGTAGAGCACGTCGATGTCGTCGCCGTCGATCAGGGCCGGGTGCTCGACCCCGCAGGACTCGGCCACCTTCAGCAGGTCCCGGCGCAAGGTCTTGATGTAGTTGGCCGCACGGACCGACTTCAGCTGTGGGTCGAGCCCGTGGGTGAGCCAGGGGTCCTGGGTCGCTACGCCCGTGGGGCACCGGTCGGTGTGGCACTTCTGCGCCTGGATGCAGCCGATCGAGAGCATCGGCTCCCGGGCGATGTTCAGCAGGTCGCAGCCCAGCGCCATCGCGACGACCGCGTTGTCGGGCAGGCCCAGCTTGCCGCTGCCGATGAAGGTCACGTCGTCGGTGATGCCGGCCTCGGCGAAGATCCGGTACACCCGGCTGAACGCCACCCGGAACGGCAGCGACACCGAGTCGCTGAACACGAGGGGTGCGGCGCCGGTGCCGCCCTCCCCACCGTCGATGGTCACGAAGTCCACCCCACGGTCCCGCCGCGACATCTGGGCGACCAGCTGCTCCCAGAAGGCGAGATCGCCGACGGCGGACTTGACGCCGACGGGCAGCCCGGTCTCGTCTGCGAGGAGCTCCACCCAATCGAGCATGCTGTCGACGTCGTTGAACTCCGCGTGCCGCGAGGGGCTGATGCAGTCCACGCCCTCGCGGATGCCGCGGATCTCCGCGATCTGCGGCGTGACCTTCGCGCCTGGGAGCAGGCCACCGAGGCCCGGCTTGGCGCCCTGGCTGAGCTTGATCTCGATCGCCCGGACCGGGGCCGAGGCGACGAGGTCCCTGAGCCGCTGGAGGTCGAACCGGCCCTGCTCGTCGCGGACGCCGAAGTAGGCGGTGCCGATCTGGAGGACCAGGTCCCCGCCCGTGCGGTGGTACGGCGAGATGCCGCCCTCCCCCGTGTTGTGCATGCACCCGGCGAGGGCAGCCCCCCGGTTCAGCGCCTCCACCGCCGGACCCGACAGCGAGCCGAAGCTCATCGCGGAGACGTTCACCAGCGAGGACGGGCGGAAGGCATGCCTGCGTGCGCGCGGGCCGCCGAGCACCTTCGCCGACGGGAGACCGGTTTCCTGACCCGCGTGCGAGGCGGTCGGCGGCGCCACCTCCGAGAACGTCCGGTGCTTGATGATCGGGTAGCCCTCGGTGTGCTCCGTGTCGTTGTCGGTGCCGAACCCGAAGTAGTTGTTCTCGAGCTTCGACGAGGCGTAGACCCATCGCCGCTGGTCCCGGCTGAACGGACGCTCGGAGTTGTTGTCGGTCACGATGTACTGCCGCAGCTCAGGTCCGACCGCCTCCAGCATGTAGCGGCCGTGGCCGAGAAGCGGGAAGTTCCGCAGCAGCGCGTGCTTCTTCTGCAGCAGGTCGTAGGCGGCGAGCCCGGCCAGGGCCGCGACGGGAGCTGACTTCAGAGCGCGAGACAGTCTCATGGCCCCGTTGTACCCCGCCCGGCAGGTTCGACTCGACCGGTATCCTTCGCCCCATGGATCTGATCCCGAAGCCGGACCAGGTCGTCTCAGCGGCCAGCAACGTCGCACACAAGATGTTGTACGGCGGGGTGGCCGATCTACGTCCGATGCCCAGAACGCTCATCGACGACGGGATGTTGCGGGAGGTCTACCACTACCGCCCGCAGGGCAGGGTGAAGGAGACCGGCGACCCGGTCCTCCTCGTCACGCCCCTCGCGGCGCCCGCCCTCTGCTTCGACCTTCGTCGTGGCTGCTCGGTCGTGGAGCACCTCGTGACACAGGGGCGGCCGACCTACCTCGTGGAGTACGGCGAGGTCTCCTTCGCCAACCGCACCCTCGGCATGGAGCACTGGGTCGACGAGGTCATCCCCGCGGCCATCCGAGAGGTCAGCGAGCACGCGGGCGGCAAGCCCGTGCACGTGGTGGGCTGGAGCCTCGGCGGCATCTTCGCGCTGCTCACGGCGGCCGACCAGCCGAAGCTCCCGATCGGCTCGCTCACCGTGATCGGTTCCCCCGTGGACGTCACCCGCGTCCCCCTGGTCGCGCCGATCCGCCCGCTGCTCAACCTCACCGACGGCGGCATCGTCACGCAGCTCTACCGCGCCATGGGTGGCGCCCCGAAACCGTTGGTACGACGGGCGTTCCAGCTGTCGAGCTTCAACAAGCTCGTCACCAAGCCCCTCGCCATCGCGGCGAACCTCGACGACACCGACTTCCTCGCCCAGATCGAGGCGGTGGACCGGTTCACCGCGAACATGATCGCCTACCCGGGGCGGACCTTCGGCCAGATCTACCACCGGATCCTCAAGGGCAACCAGCTCGCGACCGGTGTGGTGAGGATGGACGACAAGCGCGAGATCGCCTTGGCCGACCTGCGGGTGCCGGTGCTCGTCTTCGCGGGTGAGAGCGACGGCATCGCACCGGTCAGGTCGATCCGGCCGATGGTCGACCTGCTGTCGAACGCCGCCTCGGTGCGCTTCGAGGTCGTGCCCGGAGGCCACCTCGGGATGCTCACCGGCCGTGCCTCCCGGCGCACGACCTGGCGGATCATCGACGAGTTCCTCGACGAGCAGGCCTCTGCGCCCGACGTACCGGTGAGGAAGGCCGCGAAGAAGAGCCCGGCGAAGGCTGCGGCTCGCAAGAGCGCGACCAAGAAGACGGTCGCGAAGAAGGCCGCCACCAAGAAGGCTGCGGCGAAGAAGAGCACCGCGAAGAAGGTGCCCGCGAAGCAGACCGCGCCCCAGGCGGACGCGATCGGGTCGAACCCGAAGCGCCGTTACGGCTCGGCGACGTCGCGGTCGCTGTCGGCTCGCTCGTGACCGCTGCTTCGACGATCGCGCCCACTCCGGACTGGCGGCTCGCGGCGGTCCTGGTCGCCCTCGTGGCGGTCGCGGTCAGCGCGTCCTACCTGGGGCAGCTGGGCGTCGAGCGGCAGCACCTGACCGCCGCGGCACGTGCGGTCGCGCAGCTGGCGGCGGTGTCCCTGGTCATCACCGCGGCCCTCGGCTCCCTCTGGTGGTCGATGGCCTTCGCCCTGCTGATGTTCGCGGTGGCCACGTGGACGTCATCCGGACGCATCGACGTACCCCGCAGCCAGGTCGCCTGGGTGGGTCTGGCCATCGCCGCCGGGGTGGTGCCGGTGCTGACGCTGATCCTCGGCTCGGGGCTGGTGCCCTTCAACGGGGCCGGGCTGGTGCCCACGGCCGGCATCGTCATCGGGGGCGCGATGACCGCGGCGACGCTGACCGGTCGACGGGCCTACGACGAGATCACGGGCAACTTCGGCTCATATGAAGCAGGGCTGGCGCTCGGACTGCAGAGCCCGGAGGCCGCGTTCGAGGTGATCCAGCCCAGCGCCAAGGAGGCGCTCACCCCCGGACTCGACCAGACCCGTACCGTCGGTTTGGTCACGCTGCCCGGCGCGTTCGTCGGTGTGCTCCTCGGTGGCGGCACCCCGCTCGAAGCCGGGAGTGCGCAGATCATGGTGCTCATCGGTCTGATGGCGGCCCAGGCGATCACGACCGCGGTGCTGCTCAGGCTGGTCGCCGGCGCCCGGGTCGTACGCGCCGACATGAGAGAGAGGTACCCCCGATGAGGCGGTTCGAGCTGCTCCGGTTCCTCGTCGCCGTACTCGTCGCGTCGCTCCTGCTGCTCGGCTGCTCGACGGGGGGCGAAACGGTTCAGGCGGCCAAGCGGCGGGCCGAGGACGCCACAGACACCACACCGCCGGAGTTCAAGCACTACGTCGCCCTCGGCGACTCGTACACCGCGGCGCCGTTGGTCCCGACCACGGACGTCGCGAACGGGTGCTTCCGGTCCGACGGCAACTACCCGGCGCTCGTCGCCGAGCGGCTCGACATCGCGAAGCTCGTCGACGTCAGCTGCAGCGGCGCCAAGACCCGGGACCTGACGCATCGACAGCGCACGGTGGGCGAGACGACCGTCCCGCCGCAGCTGGCCGCCGTCGACCGCAACACCGACCTGGTCACCCTCGGCATCGGGGGGAACGACTTCGACCTCTTCAGCACGCTGGTCGCGACCTGCTCGAAGCTGCGGCGGACGGGTGGCGACTCTCCCTGCGCGGACACGCTGCGTGCCCGGGGCGTGGACCTGGTGGCCGAGACCCGAGAGATCAGCACCCGGGTTGAGGCAGCGGTCAAGGAGATCCGCCTCCGTGCCCCTCGGACGAGCGTCGTCCTCGTCGGCTACCTCCGGCTCGCGCCCTCGACGGGGCGCTGTGCCCAGCTGCCCTTCGCCCCAGGCGACTACGCCTTCGGCCAACGCGTCTCCCAGGCCCTGAACGCCGCGATCGAGCGAGCGGCCAGGCGCACTCGCGTCGAGTTCGTCGACATGTACGCCGCCTCGCGCGGGCACGACGTGTGCTCGGACGACCCGTGGGTGAACGGCGGTCAGACCGTCGAGGGCAAGGCCCTGGCGTTCCACCCGTTCGCCGAGGGAGAGGCAGCCGTCGCCGAGCAGGTCGTCCACGCCCTCGAGTGACCAGCAGGTCAGCGGTGCGCGTTCACGCGGCCGCGACTGTCGTTCTCGGAGAGCCACGCTTGGATCCGGTCGCGCTCGACCGCGCTCCAGAAGTCAGGCGCCGCACGCTCGTCGAGCCTCGGCCGGCAAAGGTCCCGGCCGGGAGCGCACGACGCGGGCAGCGTCACGTACTCGATGTCGGCGGACCGAAGCGCCCACACGGAGAAGAACAGCCTGGCCATCGAGGCGACCGACCAACCCTCGTCGACAGCCAGGTTCTCGGTGACGGCGTCGAGGAAGTTGTAGACGAGCAGTGGGCTCTTGTGCTGATGAAGCGACCCGTCGACCACTGCGTCCATGAGGGTCAGCTGGAGTCGCAGCTGCGCGACGCTGTCCACGCCGTGCCGTGGTGACACGACCTTCAGGGCTTCCGTCCCGTCGACCTGCATGCGGTACGCCCCGCTGAGGGCACCACCACCACCGCCGACCATCACGTCGATGCCTCCCAGCCTGTCGACGATGGTCTTGAACGCCTGCCAGTCGAGGACTGCGACGTGGTCCATCCTGAAGCCCGTCAGGCTCTCCACCGTGGCCACGAGCAGAGGCGGATCCCCGAGCTCCGGCACCGACCCAAGTGTCCTGGTGCCGTGGCCCGGGACCTTGACCTCGACTTCGAGCGGCAGCCCCACCACCGTGGCGCCGCGCCGGTCGGCGTCGAAGTGCATCACCATCAGGCTCAACGGCGCTCGGCTCCCGCCCGGCCAGCTCGTCGGCTCGCTCGCACCCGAGCCGTCCACGCCGACGACCAGGACGTCGAGGGAACCACGCGTTCGCCCTGACTCGGGCGGGCGGCCGCTCAGCCCGTCGAAGGCTCCCTGGATCCGGTCCACCTGGGCCACGAGACGTGCGATGGGCACGACCACGACTCCGGCGACGAGTAGACAGACCACGACGACCATCACGGCCGTCCGCTTGCGACGACGTCGAGGTGCGCTCACCTGCCCGCGTGAGTCCACACCGGCCGAGCCCGCAACGCGCTGGTCGTTCCCCCTGACATCCAACTCCGGCTCCCCTCGCCCGATGTCCCTTTTGAGAGTGTCGCACTACCGTCCCCGCCGGGGGTGACTATCCGCCCAACCGCCCGGGCGACCCGGATCGCCGGTGACGGGGCGTCGACCTCCCGGCTCGGGGAGGCCGTCGATCCCGAGTCCGGCCTGACCAATATCGTGTGCCGCATGAGCGCTCTCGAACGTCTCGTGGCCCGTGGGCTCGTCGCTGCGGACTGGGCGGAGGCGCTCGCGCCTGTGGACGACGTGATCACCCGGATGGGCGCGTTCCTGCGAGACGAGCTCGCGGCGGGCCGGACCTACCTTCCTGCGGGCGACCGGATCCTGCGGGCCTTCGAGCGGCCGATGTCCGACGTACGCGTCCTGGTCGTCGGGCAGGACCCCTACCCGACACCCGGCCACGCCGTAGGGCTTTCGTTCTCCGTCGCCCCGGACGTGCGACCGGTGCCGCGGAGCCTGGCCAACATCTTCAAAGAGCTCTACGACGACCTCGGTGTGGGGCCGCCGAGCACCGGGGACCTCACGCCCTGGGCGGACCAGGGCGTGCTCCTGCTCAACAGGGTCCTCACCGTTACGCCGGGATCGGCCGGGGCGCACCGTGGCCGCGGCTGGGAGGCGGTGACCGAGCGCGCGATCACGGCGCTGGCCGCACGGGGCGGTCCGCTCGCGGCGATCCTGTGGGGGCGCGACGCGCAGGGTCTCAAGCCCATGCTCCGCGACATCCCCTGGGTGGAGTCGCCGCACCCGAGCCCGCTCTCGGCCGCGCGGGGGTTCTTCGGTTCGCGGCCGTTCAGCCGGGTCAACCGGCTGCTCGAGCGACAGGGCGGCAGCCCGGTCGACTGGCGACTGCCGTAGCCGGCGGCGCCGGGCACCGACACCTCAGGTGACCGTGCGCAAGCCGGCCTGCTCGATCCGCTCGACGACGTGTCCGGCGATCCGCTCCAGCGCCGCGACGTCCTCGCGCGGAAGCCCGTCGAACACCAGCGACCGCACCGTCTCGACGTGGCCTGGGGCGGCGGCGACGAGGACCTGCCAGCCCTCTGGCGTGAGCCGGGCCATGGTCACCCGCCGGCTGTCCGGACAGGGGAACCGCTCGACCCACCCGCGAAGCTCGAGCTTCTTCACCACGTGGGAGAGCCGGGACAGAGACGAGTTCACCTTGGCCGCGAGCTCGCTCATCCGCAGAGTCCGGTCGTCCGACTCCGAGAGCATGGCCAGGCAGAGGTAGTCGAAGTGCGTCATGTCCGAGTCGCGCTGCAGCTGCGAGTCCAGGGCCGGGGAGAGCTTGAGCATCACCCCGGCCAGGAGCAGCCAGGCCCGGAGCTCGTCCTTGTCGAGCCAGCGGGTGGAGTTCGTCATGGGTCGATCGTAGCAACAGACACTTGAGGCTTCAACCTTCTTGGGTTACGCTGGTTGACGAACCTTCGAGAACCATGGAGTACGACGATGAGCAGCACCCACGACGGCCGGATGCCCGCCCTCTACATCGGGCACGGCGCACCTCCGCTCCTCGACGACCCGGTGTGGAGCGGCCAGCTCGAGGCTTGGGCTGCGGACCTGCCGCGGCCTAGGGCGGTGCTGATCGTCTCGGCGCACTGGGAGTCGGCGCCGGTGAGCCTCAGCGCCACTGCCTCAGGGACGCCGCTGGTCTACGACTTCGGCGGCTTCGCCCAGCGGTACTACGAGATGACCTACGTGACGCCGGATGCCTCGGCCCTGGCCGCCCGGGTCGCCGCGGTGATGCCCGACACGGAGCCCGTCCACCAGCACACCAGCCGCGGCCTCGACCACGGGGCCTGGGTGCCGCTGAAGATCATGTACCCCGCCGGCGACGTCCCGGTGCTGCAGATGTCGCTGCCCACCCAGGACCCGGCGAAGCTGCTCGAGCTCGGCCGCCGGCTCCAGCCGCTGCGCGACGAGGGGGTGCTGATCATCGGGTCGGGCTTCCTCACCCACGGCCTGCCCTACCTCCGCGAGTGGCGGATCGACGCGGCGGCTCCCGGCTGGTCGAGGGAGTTCGACGCCTGGGCGGGCGAGGCGCTCGCCCGTGGGGACGTCGACGAGCTCGCGGCGTACCGCGACAGGGCTCCCGGGATGCCCTTCGCGCATCCGACCGTCGAGCACTTCACGCCGCTGTTCATCACGCTCGGCGCAGCCACCACGGCCGACGTACCCGGTGAGCAGCGCATCGAGGGCTACTGGATGGGCCTGTCCAAGCGCTCCCTCCAGGTCGCCTGACCACACCCCGCCCGGCTCCACCGCACGTGGTCGATGGGGACCGGAAGCGGCGCGTGATCTCGGCGCCGCAACCCGTCACCCTCGACCACTTCGGCAGCGTGAGCCGGGGCGTCCTACCGGATGCCGGTCTTGCGCATGATCGCGAGCGACTTGAGCGTGGTCCTGGCGTACTTGTCGTAGGACTGCCCCGCCGGCACGCCCATCACCTGCTTCTTCACCACAGCGACGTTCTGCACGTCGGTGTACTTCAGCAGGCCGTTGTCGCCGTGGCGCGCTCCCACGCCCGACTGCTTCACACCGCCGGACGGGGTGCCCTTGCTCGCATAGGCCGCGGCGAAGCCCTCGTTCACGTTGACGTTGCCCGCCTGGAGCTGCAGGGCGACCTCGGTCGCGCGCTTGAGGTCGGTTCCCCAGACACTCGCGTTGAGGCCGTAGTCGGTGTCGTTCGCGAGCGCGATCGCCTCCGACACGGTGCGGTAGGGGTGGAGCGCGACCACCGGGCCGAAGGTCTCGCACGACCCGGTGAGCATCTCCTTCGTGACGCCGGTCAGCACGGTCGGGTCGTAGAAGGCGGGACCGAGGTCGGGGCGGGCCCGGCCGCCGGTGAGCACGGTGGCGCCCTTGGCGCGCGCGTCCTCGACATGGGAGGCGACCCGGTCCTTGTGGTCGACGGAGATCAGCGAGCCCATCTCGGGCTCGAAGTCGTAGGACGCCCCGAGCTTGATGGCACGCGCCGCCTCGACGAAGCGGCGGGCGAACTCCTCGAACATCCGCTCGTGCACGTAGATCCGCTCGATGTGCATGCACACCTGGCCGGTGTTGCGGAACACGCCCTCGATCGCGCCGGGGATCGCCTCGTCGAGCTTCGCGTCGTCCATGACGATCATCGGGTTGTGGCCGCCGAGCTCGAGGGTGCACCCGATCAGGTTGTCGCCGGCCCGCTGGCCGATGAAGCGACCGGTCGCAGTGGAACCGGTGAACATGACGAAGTTCGCGTTGTCGATGACAGACGGGCCCGCCACCGGCCCCTCGCCGCACACCACCTGGAACAGGCCTCGGGGCAGCCCTGCTTCGTAGAGCAGCGACACCCCGAAGAGCGGGCTCAGCGCGGTCTTGTTGTCGGGCTTGAGCACGATGCCGTTGCCGGCCATGAGGGCGGGTACGGCGTCAGACAGACCTGTCGCGAACGGGAAGTTCCAGGGGGCGATGATGCCCACGACTCCCTTCGGCTGGCGGACCTCGGTCGACGTGGTGACCACCGGCACCGGCCCGCCGCGCTTGACGGGCTTGAGGAGCTTGGGAGCCCGCTTCAGGTAGTGGCTGATCACCATCGGCACGTCGCAGGTCTCCTCGAAGGCCATCCTGCGCGCCTTGCCGCTCTCCGCCTGGATCAGGTCAACGACCGTGTCGTTGTGCTCGAGCAGCAGCGCATGGAACTTCTTGAAGACCTTCATGCGCTTCGACACCGGCCACGAGGCCCACTTCGCCTGGGCCGCCCGGGCCTCCGCGAAGGCATTGGCGATGTCCTCGGGACTCGACTGGGGCAGTGCCGTGATGACCTCGCCGGTGTAGACCTCGGTCATCTTGTAGGTGTCACCTCCGGAGGAGGCGACGAGGTCGGTCAGCCGTGTGAGCAGCTCGTCGTCGATGCTGGCTGGCAGGGTCATGCGCTGCGCTCCTTCTCGGCGCCGGGCGCGCTGTGCGCCACACGGGTCTCGTACTCCTGCCGCTCCGGTGACGAGATGGCGTCGAGGGCGGCACGCTCACCACCGAGCACCTTGTTGAGCCACTCGCCGACACGCTGCGGCACCAGCGCGCCGGTCTTGGTCGCCGTCCCGAGGCTCTTGGGCACGTACACGTTGGGCTTGGGCGACTTCAGCGCGCCGACGACGGCGGCCGCGACCTGCTCGGGCGTGACGGGCGAGACCCCCTTGTTGTCCTTGAGGCCCTTGGAGAGCTCGGTGCGCACGATCGCCGGGTGCACGGCGGTGATGTCGATGGGGGTCCGGTCGGCCTTGAACTCGATGTGCAGGGCGTTGGAGAACCCGGACACCGCATGCTTCGTGCCGGTGTACGTCGCACCGCCCGCGACAGGCACCCGGCCCGCGGCCGACGAGATGTTGACGATGTGCCCCTGAGCGCCCGGGCGGGCCTTCATCCGACGTACCGCCTCCTTCGTCCCGTGGATCACGGCGAGAAGGTTGACGGCGACCTGCGCCTGGGTCGTCGCGGCGCTCTCGTCCTCGATCCGGCTCAGAGGCATGATCCCGGCGTTGTTGACGAGCACGTCGATCGGACCGACCTCGCGCTCGACCTGGTCGAGGAAGGCGGTGAACCCGGCGTGGTCGGTGACGTCGAGCGCCATCCCCACGGCCTTGCCACCGACCCGCGCCGCCGTCTCCTTGGCGAGCGTCTCGTCGAGGTCGCCGATGGCGACGACTGCGCCCTCCCGTGCGAGGTGGGCCGCCGTGGCGGCGCCGATTCCGCGGCCTCCCCCTGTGATGACGACGACCTTGCCGGCAAGGGAACGTGGTTGACGGGCCATAGGTACTCCTCGAGTGGCTGCTGTGTCGCGGGTCACCCCCGGGCGACAACTGTAACGCGTTCTAGTTTGTGGGTACAGACCCCTCACGCGGAGGTCATCAGCTCCGCACAGCGCTCGCCGATCATCATCGCGGGGGCGTTCGTGTTGCCGCCGGTGATGGACGGCATGATCGAGGCATCGGCGACCCTCAGCCCCTCGATGCCGCGGACACGCAGCTCGGGGTCGACCACGGCGCGGTCGTCGACGCCCATGCGGCAGCTCCCGACCGGGTGGTAGACGGTCGTGGCGCGGTTGGGCAGCTCGCGGGCGAGCGAGGCCTCGTCGGGGAAGTCGGGCCCGGGGTTGAGCTCGGCGCTGACCCCGGCGGAGACCAAGCGGTTGGCCATCGTCTCCCGGACCAGCCTCATGCCTTCGACCAGGAGGTCGCGGTCGGCCTTCTCGGACAGGTAGCCGGGGTCGATCAGCGGCGCCGCGGTCGGGTCGGCCGATGCCAGGCGCAGGGTGCCGCGGCTCTCGGGGTAGATCAGCGTCGGCATGATCGTGAGCGCCGGTGCGGGGTCCACCTTGTGACGGATCGGGGCGTCCTGGTTCGGGAACGGGTAGGACCACGGGAGTGCGTGGATCTGGATGTCCGGGACGTCGGCGCCTCGAGAGGAGTGCACGAACCCGACCGCCTCGAAGACAGTGCGGCCCATCCAGCTGTTGCCACGCAACGCCTCCTGGACCATGCCGCGGGCGAAGTAGGCAGCCGAGCTCTTGTTGCGGGCTCCCTTCATCACATAGGTCATCGGGACGAACATGTGGTCGTGCAGGTTGTCCCCGACCGGCAGGTCCGCGCGTACGTCGATGCCGTGCCCACGCAGATGGGCAGCCGGCCCGATGCCCGACAGCATGAGGACCTGGGGCGAGCCGAAGGCACCGGCCGACACGACGACCTCCCGGTCGGCCCGGATCACCCGCTTGCCGCCCTTGCCGAGGACCTCCACACCGACCGCGCGTGAACCCTCGATGACGACCCGCGCCACCGTCGCGCCGGTCTCGACCCGGAGGTTCGGCAGCGCGTGGTCGTCGAGGTAGGCCACCGAGGAGCTGTAGCGCAGACCACTGTGGGCACTCTGCTGGAAGACGCTCACACCCTCCTGCGACTTGCCGTTGTAGTCGTCGATCTTCGCGACGCCGGCGGTGTCGCTCAGCGCCTCGATGAACTCGAGCGTCGCCGGCGTCAGGTCCTGTTGCCGGGTCACCTTGACGGGCCCGTCCGCACCGCGCAGGTCGTCGGCGCCACCCTCCCAGCCTTCCATGCGCTTGAAGCTCGGCAGCACGTCGTCGAAGCTCCAGCCACGGTTGCCCTCCGCGGCCCAGTCGTCGTAGTTCTTGGCGTTACCGCGGACGAACAGCATGCCGTTGACCGAGCTGGAACCGCCGAGGACCTTGCCTCGCGTCTGCGGGATCCTGCGGCCGAGGGCGTGCTCCTGGGGGGTGGTGTAGAAACCCCAGTCCAGTCGCTTCTTCAGCTGTGGCACGTTGTGGAACACCGCGATCATGCCCGGCTTGCGCACGAACCGCGTCGCGTCGACGGGCCCCGCCTCGAGGAGCACGACCGACGCCCCGGTCTCGGCCAGACGCCGGGCCACGATGCAGCCGGCGCTGCCTGCGCCGATCACGACGTAGTCGGCAGAGTCCGCAGTGCCCATGTCAGAAACCTCGATCACTCGCGTCGGCCGGGCAGGGGCTTCCCCACCCCGATCGTCGAGAACTGTAACGCGTTCTAGTTCCGCCGTACAGGCTTGCACCGCGAGGTTTCTGCGACCAGCAGGGATGAAAGGATCGCACCCGTGAACATCCTGTCGATCCAGTCCCTCGTGGCGTACGGCCATGCCGGCAACAGCGCGGCGCTCTTCCCGCTTCAGCGCCTCGGCTTCGACGTGTGGCCCGTGGTCACGGTGCACTTCTCGAACCACACCGGGTACGGCGCCGCCAGGGGCCCCCTGTTGCGGGCCGAGGACATCGCGGAGGTCATCGGGGGCGTCGAGGACCGCGGCGCACTGGACCGGTGCGACGCCGTGCTCTCCGGCTACCAGGGAGCCGAGGACGTCGGGGCAGTCATCCTCGACGCCGTCCGCAACGTCAAGGAGCGCAACCCCGGGTCGATCTACTTCTGCGACCCGGTCATGGGCGACGTCGGCCGGGGCTTCTTCGTCCGCCCGGGCATCCCGGAGTTCATGCGGGACCAGGTGGTCCCCGCCGCCGACGTGATCACGCCGAACCAGTTCGAGCTCGGCTTCCTCGCCGGCCGGGAGACGACAGCGACGCACGCGGAGGTCGTCGCCGCAGCTCGGGCCGTGCGAGCCACGGGCCCGGAGACCGTCCTGGTCACCAGCGTGATCACCGACGACACCCCGGAGGACAGCCTCGACATGGTCGCGGTCTCCGGCGAAGGCGCCTTCGTCGTCCGCACCCCGCGGCTGCCGATCAACCCACCGGGCGCCGGCGACCTGACGTCGGCGGTCTTCCTGGCCAACGTGCTCGGCGGCTACGACCTCCCGACGGCGCTCGCACGCACGGCGTCGTCGGTGTTCGCGGTCATGGAGGCCACCGCCGCAGCGGAGAGCCGCGAGATGCGGATCATCGAGAGTCAGGACCGCCTGGCCTCCCCGGCGATGCAGTTCGAGGTCACCCGGCTGGACGGCACCTCGCCGAGTCTCGATAGATGACCTTGTCCCCGCTCAGGGAGAACGCCCGCAGGGAGCTGTTGTTGTTGTTGCGGGTCTCCACCAGCTCGTCCTTCGGGTCTACCGTGACGCGCAGGCAGTACAGGCCGTTGCCCATGCTCCTCGGCAGCCTGATCGCCTGCCCGGCGAGGTAGGACTGGTACACGTCGGCCCAGCCGATCGAGATTCCCTGCGGGGAGTAGCGGGAGCAGGCTCCGTAGTGCTGCGCGTAGCGGAAACTGCCGTACGCCGCAGGCACCCGCTTGCTGTCCCGGAGGCAGAAGCTCATCTTCCTCTGGGCCACGATGGTGTCCGAGGGCCGGTTCGGCCGGAAGATCGTGTAGCGCGACGCCGCCTCGAAGTGCCAGTGGTTGTGGTGGGGGTGGAAGACCATGCATCCGGCGGACCGTCGGGCGACCTGGGTGTCGACCTTCACGGCGTACCGGCCGTTGCCGTCGACGTCGCGGTACATGATCTGGCTGGCGTGGCGCTTCCCGTCGGGGCACGTCTGCTGCTGGTCGGGACGGACCTCGACCGGCCCGTCACCGATGTTGGCCAGGGCGGACTCGAAGCGCAGCTTGCGGACTCCGTTCTGACGCGTGACGTGAAGGTCCTGGGCACGCAGCGCCACCAGGTCGGGCAGGAGGAGCGCGGCCCGCGTGGGAAACCTCGCGCTCGCGGCGGCCGGCTCGACGGCCTGCGCGCCCCACGTCGTGAGCCCGGATGCGACGAGGGCGGCCAGCGCCCCGGAGATGAAGCCCTTCTTGGGCCGGTTCCTGCCCTGCGCCACAGAAAGCCCCCGATCTGCCCTGGATGGTCTGCATGCACCATATGCGCAGATCGTCGGGGCGCGGAACCATGCGCGGAGGGCGACGTGGTGGGACCCGGAAGTGGAGCCGGCCAGGGGACTCGAACCCCTAACCCCCTAATTACAAGTTAGGTGCGCTGCCAGTTGCGCCAGGCCGGCCTGCGCCCGGCACCGTGACGAGCCCGGTGACCAGCACCGGAAGGGGGACGGACGCGAAGGCCCATGGTAGACCGACGCATGGCCAACACCGAGACGGGTACCTCAGGGGAACCCTAACCGAGGAGGAAATCCCATGGGTAAGGACGACAAGCTCAAGAACTCCGCCGAGGGCGGTCTCGGCAAGGCCAAGGAGAAGCTCGGCGGCGCCACGAACGACAAGTCCATGGAGAACGAGGGCAAGAAGGACCAGAGCAAGGCCGACCTCAAGCAGGCGGGCGAGAAGGTGAAGGACGCCTTCAACAAGTAACCCGGTTCCAACAGGCGGCGGGGCGGTTTTCCCACGGGACCGCCCCGCCTCTGTGTCCGCACGTGCGCTGCTTCAGGCCGCGAGGAAGGCCGTCACCGCCCGCCGGATGCCCGCGGCGTCCAACCCGTGAGCGGAGGCGTGGTCGGCCGGCGCTCCGTACCTGCGCAGCTCCTCGCGACCCACTCCGAGAGCCAGCAGCCGATGGGGTACGTCGACCAGCGCGTCGTTCACACAGCGCGAGGACGTACCCGCCAGGTAGGGCTCGACCAGCACCACCTCCGGCGTACCGAGCACGGCCCGCAGGGTCCTTCCGTCGAAGGGCCGCACCGTGTTCGCGTAGAGCACGGTGACGTCGAGGTCGCCCAGTGCCTCGAGCACCGGGTCGAGCATCGGCCCCACGGCCACGACCGTGGCCCCCTCTCCCCTGCGCACGAGATGGAACCGCCCCGGCCGCACCGGGAACGCCTCGCGGTTCTGCTGGGACACCACACGCACGTAGTCCCGGCCTGAGCCGGCGACGGCCAGTCGCACTGCCGACTCCACCTCGTCGGCATGTCCGGGCACGTGGACAGTCCAAGCCGGCAGGGTGTCCATCAGCGCGACGTCGCCCGGCACCTGGTGGGTGCGTCCTCCGCCTGAGTTGTCGTAGGACCCGCCCGACCCGACGAGCACGCCTCCGACGTCCTGGTGGTTGAAGCCGAGCTTGACCTGCTCGAACGCCCGCTCGACGAGGAACGACCCGAAGGTGTGCACGACGGGGCGCAGACCGGTGAGCGCAAGACCCGCCCCGACGTTGACGAGAAGCTGCTCGCGGATCCCGACGTTGATCACCCGCTCGGGGTGCCGCTGCTCGACCTCCCCGAAGTACTGACCGGAGATCTCGGCGTAGACCAGCGCGACCGAGAGGTCGTCCTCGACGAGTTCCGCTGCGGTTGCGGCGAAGGTCGCCCGGGGGTCGCGGCTCATGATGCCTTCGCCTCGACGTACGCGACGACGACCGACGGCTTGCCCGTCGCCGAGGTCTGCTCGGGCCTGCTCAGTGCCAGACGAAGCTGCGCGTGATCGCGGCCGTCGACTCCCACCGCGTGCCACCCCTCAGTCGCGAAGCGCTCCTCGATCCGCCCGGTAACGGCGTAGCTCGCCGACCGGTTGTCGACGACGACGACGGTGAGCGCCGCCAGGTCCAGCGCTGCCGCAAGCTCGATCGCCTCATGGTTGCTCCCTTCGTCCAGCTCTGCGTCACCGACCAGCACGACCACACGCGAGTCGAGTCCCTGCGCCCTCAGCCCGAGCGCCGTCCCCACCGCGAGTGGCAGCCCGTGACCCAGCGAGCCACTCGAGATCTCGACGCCGGGCACGAGCGTCCGGTCCGGGTGGTGGCCGAGCCGCGAGTCGTACGACGCCCAGTCGGCCAGCCATGCCACCGGGAAGAACCCCTTGGCCGCGAGAGTCGCGTAGTAGGCCATCGGTCCGTGCCCCTTGGACAGCAGGAACCGGTCACGCGTCGGGTCCGCCATGGTCTCCGGGGAGACGTCGAGGATCGAGTCGTAGAGCACCCAGATCACGTCGAGGGTCGACGTGGCGGCGGTCGAGTGCTTCTCGTCCCCGGTCATCAAGGCCATCAGGGGCAGCAGGTCGGCGTAGGTGTACTCGGACCGGCTTTCGGCGGCCACGAGAGCTTCGGCAGTTGTCATGCGGAAGAGCATGTAAGTTCAAGTGGACTTGAAGTCAACACCGAATAGAATGGGGCCGTGCCAAGACGTGCGGCGAACCTCACGATCGGCCAGCTCTCGGAGCGGTCCGGAGTTGCTACCTCGGCCCTGCGCTACTACGAGGAACGCGGTCTGATCAGCTCTGAACGCACCGCCGGGAACCAGCGCAGGTACCTCCAGGCGATGCTCCGACGCGTGGCGTTCATCCGCTCCGCGCAGCGGGTCGGCCTCTCGCTCGAGGAGATCGAGGACGCACTGTCGACACTCCCTGAGGGGCGGACTCCCACGAAGTCCGACTGGGCCCGGCTCTCGCGGGGCTGGCGCCCGCGCATCGACGCGCAGATCGAGCGCCTGGAGCGGCTGCGGGACAAGCTCGACGGATGCATCGGCTGTGGCTGCCTCAGCCTGCGCACCTGCGCCCTGAACAACCCGTCCGACGAGGTGGCCCCCCGGGGTCCGGGCGCGGTCTTCCTCGAGCCGACCGGAAGACGGCCCGGCTAGGGTGGGCGCATGCCTCTGCGCATCGTGGCCTCCAAGCCGAACCCAGCTCTCGTCACGCTGCCCTGGAACCTCCCGCTCGAGGAGTGGACCGACAGGTTCGTCGTGCCGCTCCCCCGGGGCCTCTCGCGGCACGTCGTACGCATCGTGCGCCTTGGGTCCGACGTCTATGCGGTGAAGGAGACCCGCGAGCCGATCGCCTTCCGGGAGTACCGGATGCTGCGCGACCTGCGACGTCTCGACCTGCCCACCGTGGAGCCGGTCGCCGTCATCGCCGGGCGTGAGGCCGACAACGGCGAGGAGATCGAGTCCGCCCTGGTGACCCAGCACCTGACCTACTCGTTGCCCTACCGCTCGCTGTTCTCCCACGGTCTCCGCTCGGACAGCCTGCCCAGGCTGATCGACGCGCTGGCAGTGCTTCTCGTGCGCCTGCACCTCGCCGGCTTCTTCTGGGGCGACGTGTCGCTGTCCAACGTGCTGTTCCGGCGCAGCGCCGGCGAGTTCAGCGCCTACCTCGTCGACGCCGAGACCGGCGAGCTGCACCCCCAGCTGTCACGGGGACAACGAGCGCACGACCTCGAGGTGGCCTACGGGAACCTGTTCGGCGAGCTCCTCGACCTGAAGGCGGGCGGGCTGGTCGACCACGAGGTCGACCCGCACGCGATCGTCGAGCTCGTCGAGCAGCGCTACACCGCGTTGTGGGACGAGCTGACCGGCATCGAGGAGTTCGACGTGAGCGAGATGTGGCGCATCGAGCAGCGGGTCGAGCGGCTCAACACGCTCGGTTTCGACGTCGAGGAGCTCGACATCGTCACCGACTGGTCGGGCTCGACGGTGCGGCTGCAGCCCAAGGTGGTGGAGGCCGGCCACCACAGCCGCGACCTCCAGAGCCTCACCGGCCTCGATGTCGAGGACAACCAGGCCAGGCGTCTCCTGAACGACCTCGCCGCGTTCACCGCGTACTACGACCTCGGCGGCGAGGACCGTGCAGTGGTGGCGCACCGGTGGCTGACGACGGTCTACGAGCCGATCCTGGCGATGGTCCCCCGCGAGATGCGGGGCAAGCTCGAGCCGGCCGAGATCTTCCACGAGATCCTCGAGCACCGCTGGTTCCTCTCGGAGCAGGCGGGCCACGAGGTCGACCTCGCCGAGACCGCCCGCTCCTACATCGACACCGTGCTCGCGAAGCGGCCGTACGAGGCGATCACGGCCAGCGACAACCCCGACCTGCTGATGCCGGCGCCGCGAGACTGACCCCCGGCGGGTCCGGCTCAGACCCGGTCGGGCTTGCAGAGACGGCAGGCGGTGAGGCCCGGGGCGTCCGGGCCGGCCGGCCGCAAGTCGTCGCGCTGCGCGATCAGCGAGCAGTCGGCGCGGTGCACCGTCGTCCCACCACCGGCCACGACGAGCACTCCACCCGCATCGCGCTCGGCGGCGGGTACGTGCGAAGCGGCGCCGTTCGAGCTCGCCGCACTGCGCGACACCACGTCGGCGAGCACCAGCAGCGTGTCGGACAACCGCTTCGCCGAGTCGCGCTGGTCAGCCGCGATCCGGGCCAGCCACGCGCCGAAGTACAGGAACCCGCCGCAGAAGGTCAGGCCGAGGCCGAGGAGGCCGCCGGAGACCAGGTAGGACAGCTGGTCATAGGAGTACGGCGTGTGGGCGGCGCCGTACCACCCGAGGATGATCACGACGAGGCCCAGCGGCAGCATCACCGCCCCGGCTACGAAGAGCACGACCTGGAGGATCCGGTAGCCGTTGTTCCTCAGCGGCGCCGCCCCGCTCGACGAGTCCGTCCGGGACTGCGCCCGGGGCATCACGTGGCCGGTCGTGGTGGTGGTCTGTACGGTCACTGGTTTCAAGCCCTTCTGAGGTCGGGTACGCCGGTCTCGAGGCCGTGGGAGCAGCTACCCGCTCCGCCGAGCACGAGACCACCGATCTTCTGCAGCCACCAACCGACGCCGGCGGCGATGACGAGGGCGCCCACCATCAACGCGCCAGGAATGCTGGCGAGCGGAGGGAGGCCCGCTGACATGGGTTTCGCGGCAAGCGTGCCGACGTCGCCGGCGTCACCGCCCGCCGCACTCGCCTGGCCGAGAGCAGGGGCGGCCCCGGCAGCGCCTGCGCCGGCTGCGCCACTCGTGCCGCCGGTGGTGCCGCTGACGGGCGGGGTGCCGGCACCGGCGAGCGCGCTCGGGTCGACCGTCGGGAGGTCGAACTCCATCTTCGGCACGGTGCTGCTCTCGGACGCGGCGTTCCCGGCGTGGATCACGAACTTCGGCGCGAGCAGCGTGGCTGCCTGGATCGCGCTCTTGACCTCCTTGGCCTGGTCGGGAACCAGACCGAGGACCGTGTCGAACGGGATGCCGTCGAGGTGCGAGCGCAGCGGCCTCGTGTCGATCTCGATGCGCAGCCCCTCGAACGCCGCCTCACCGTTGTCGCCCCGGGCGCTCTGCTCCGGCTTGGGCAGCACCAGCGAGATGCCGAGCTGTGCGAGTGCCTTCTCCGGCTGGTCGGGCAGGCCGGGGATCCCCGCCTTCTTGTCCACGAGCTGCACGCCGTCACGGGTGACCGTGATCGGCTTCCCGGCGAGCTCGAGGCCGACGACCTTGGAGACACCCGAGGCGGTCGGCTTCTGTCCGTCTGTCGAGGTCGTCGTCTTGACCGTGATGGAGTCAGCAGTGACCACACCGCCGAGGATCGAGACGTTGCTCAGCTTGCTGGTCGCAACGGCCTGGACGGTGTTGCCGACTGTCTCGGTGCGAGAGTCGCTGACCACGCCGTCGACGTCGACCAGGGCCGCCAGCTCAGGCGGAAGTCCGCCGCTCGGGGGTGCCGGGTCCGCGGCGGCGGCCTGGTGCTTGCCGGTGATGGCAGCTCCCAGCGAGTCGAGCGGGCTGGCCGGCGGGGCGGGAGTGCCGGGCACGCCTGGAGCCTCGCCACTCTTCCGGTCCTTGTCGGAGACGTCCTGGTCGCTCGACCATCCGACGGTGGAACGGACGCCGTCGGCGGAGGCGCTGGTGCGCATCAGGGAACCGGGGAAGGGCTCGTCGGAGTCCTCGCTCGGCTCGCCCGGGGTCTCGGAGTTGACCTGGATCGGGTAGCCGTCCTTCGTCACCTCCGGGGGGAGGTGCAGCAGGTCTCCGAAGGTCTTGAAGCCCTGGCCGACCGGGTCGCCGGGCCACAGCCAGCTGGCCACGCCCTTGCCGGTCGGGCCGCTCGCGGCCTCGACCTTCGTGTAGGCGAACTCCAGCTCCGCCTGCGGGGAGGCCGGGATCGGGATGGTGGGCTCGTACACCTCGATCTTGACCGGCGTCGCGCTTGCCTGGGTGGAGTAGCCGCCGAAGGCCGGCTCGGCGTTGGCCGCGGGGACCGGGGCAGCTGTCCCCGCGAGACCCGCGGCCAGACAGGCCAGGACGATGCGTCTCATGCTGCTCCTCCAAGGATGACGTCGGACATCTTCTCGTTGATCTCGTCGGGCTCCCCGGTGGCCACGATGCGACCCCCGGTCATGACAGCCGCGTAGTCGGAGACCCGCAGCGCCGTGCGCGCGAACTGCTCGACCACGAGGATCGAGACCCCGGTCTCCGCGATCCGGGCGACCGTGTCGTAGAGCTCCTCCACGATGAGCGGCGCAAGACCCATCGAGAGCTCGTCGAGCATGAGGAGCGCCGGGTCGGAGGCGAGCGCGCGCGAGAGCGCGAGCATCTGCTGCTCACCGCCCGACATCGTGCCGGCGAGCTGGTGGCGGCGCTGGTCGAGGCGGGGGAAGTAGGCGTAGGCGGTCTCGAGGACCTTCTCGGCGGGCACACCGGCGTAGGAGACCAGCTTGAGGTTCTCCTCGACGGTGAGGTTCGGGAAGACGCTGCGGCCCTCCGGCACGGTGCACAGCCCGTTGCGCGCGAGGTCCTCGGTGCTCGCCCCCTCGACGTTGACACCGGCCATGTGGATGTCGCCGCTGGTGGGCTTCATCTGGCCGCTGACCACCTTCAGCAAGGTGCTCTTCCCGGCGCCGTTGGGACCGAGCAGCGCGACGACCGCGCCGCGAGGCAGGATCAGGTCGACCCCGCGGAGCACCTCGATCCGGCCGTACGCCGCGTGGAGGTCCATCACCTCGAGGATGGGAACGCTCATGACTTATCGCACCGCCGGAATCTCGGTCGTGACGGGGTCGAGCATGGTGGTCTGCTCTACGACGGGCTCGTCGTCGACGTTGTCGGCCTGTCCGAGGTAGGCCTCCTGGACGCGACGGTTCGCGCGGATCTCCGCGGGAGTGCCCGAGGCGATGATGTGGCCGAAGTCGAGCACGTGGATCTCGTCGCACACGGTCATCACGAGGTCCATGTCGTGCTCGACCATGAGCACCGCCCGGCCCTCGGCGGCGAGCTCGCGGAGCAGGTCGCCGAAGTCGTCGGTCTCGCTCTCGTCGAGGCCGGAGGACGGCTCGTCGAGGAGCAGCAGCTTGGGCTCGCTCGCCAGCGCCCGGGCGAGCTCGAGCAGCCGCGCCGTGCCGGTCGGGATCGAGTCGGCGCGCTCGGCGGCGTACTCCTCGATCCCGACCCTCTCGAGCAGCGCGTCGACGCTGCCGGACGGTGTGCGCTGCAAGAGCCCCCGCACACCGTGGTGGATGTCGAGAGCGACCCGCACGTTGTCCCGCACCGTCAGCGACCCGAACGCCTCGAGCCGCTGGAAGGTCCGCGCCATCCCGCGCTTGGCCCTCCGGTGCGGCTGCATGGAGGTGATGTCCTTGCCGTCGTAGCGGACATGGCCGCTGGTCGGCTTCTGCAGGCCGGTGATCACGTTGAAGCACGTCGTCTTGCCGGCGCCGTTCGGACCGATCAGACCGGTGACCCGGCCCGCATCGAGGGAGAACCTCGCCTCGTTGACCGCCGTGACGCCGCCGAACTGCACCACGACGTCGTCAACCTCGAGAAGCGCCATGCTCGGCCACCTCCTCCCTCGAGACCACCCGGGTGTCGTCCATCAGGTCGACCGTCCAGACGGGCCTGTCGTCGTGTCTGTGCTTGCCGATCTGCCCTTCCTCGCCTCGGTTCAGCAGCCGGGGAACGGGCAGAGAGGGCCGCCGCGGCATCCGCGACGACATCGCGGGCCACAGCCGCGCCTCGAGCTTGCGGCCGAGGCCGAAGAGCAGGTTCGCGAGGCCGTTGGGGTCACGGCCGAGGGCGACCGCACCGAAGCCGATCACCACGAACGCCAGGCCGGCGAGGCCGGGATAGTTGCTCTGCAGCACCGGGAGCATCATCAAGAACACGCCACCGATGGCCGCCCCGGTCACCGAGGTGACGCCGCACACGACAGCGAGCAACAGCAGCGGCAGGCTCGCGAAAAGCTGGAAGTCCGTCGCGGAGATCGTCTGCCGCAGCCCGGCGAAGAGCGCCCCGGCGAAGCCGGCCATGCCTGCCGAGAGGCCGAAGAGCGCGACCCGGAACCAGCGCATGTTCAGTCCGAGCGTGCCGCAGGCAGCCGGGCTGTCACGCATCGCGATCAGGATCCGGCCGAGACGTCCGCGGCGCAGCTGGAGCAGCCCGACGCCCATCACCACGAAGAAGATCGTCATGAGGAGGACGTAGCTGCCGCCGTCGCTGATCGTGATGCCGAGCAGCGAGAGCCGCTTCGCGGGGAGGCTGCCGTTGAAGCCGAACGCGAACGACGCCTGGAACACCAGCTTGTCCATGAGTACGCCGAACGCCAGCGTGCTCAGCGCGAGGTAGAGGCCGGTGAGCCGGAGCACGGGCAGGGCGACGAGCGCCCCGACCGCGGCTGCGACCAGGGCGGCGAGGACGAGGCCCATCAGGTTGGGCGAGTCGAGCTTGGCCCAGGCGAGCGCGCCGACGCCGGCGAAGGTGAACTGCGCGAGCGACACGTGGCCGCCGTAGCCGGTCAGCAGCACCAGCGAGAGCATCACCATCGCGTACGTCGCGGCGGTGCCTGCGAGCAGCACGCTCGACGACGACAACGACAGCGTGAGCAGGGCGACCACGACGACCACGACGCAGCCGGTGACGAACGAGCGCGGCACGGTCGGCAGCGGCGCGGACACGATGCCCTTGACCTGTCCCACGCGCAGCTGCGCCTGCGGCATCAAGATGATCACGGCGAACAGGAACAGGGTCGGGATGACCGCGCGCATGCCGGAGAGGTCACCGCTGCTCGGCAGGTAGGCCACTGCGTAGGACTGGAGGATGCCCAGGGTCATCGCGCCGGCGAAGGTGAGCGGGAGGCTCTTCAGGCGGCCGAGCATGGCCGCCGCGTAGGCGTTGATCACCAGCAGCGTGAGGTCGTAGTAGTCCAGCCCGATCACCGGCGTGAGCAGGATGCCGGCGAGCGCCGCGAGCGAGGTGCCGATCGCCCAGGCGAGCGCCGCCACGACTCCTGGCTTCCCGCCGTACAGCTTGAGCAGCTCGGGGTTGTCGACCGAGGCCCGCATCGCCGTGCCCACGCGGGTGCGGTTGAGGAGCAGGAAGAGCCCCGCCGCCACGACCGCCGACAAGAAGATCGTCAGCAGCTGGTGGTAGGTGATGAACACGTCGCCGATCGCGAAGCCCGCCTGGTTGAAGAACTGCGGGACGCTCCGGGCGGCCGGAGGCCAGACCTGCTGCGCCACACCGATCAGACCGACGAAGAGGCCTACCGTGACCACGAGCGAGACGCTGACCGGCGCGTCGCCGAGCCCTCGCGTGACGAACCGCTGGACGAACAGCCCGAACAGCGGTGCGACCACGAGCAGGACCATGCCCAGTGCCAACCAGGCCGGGATGCCCTGGCGCTGGCTGAAGTCCCAGTAGACGAAGGCCATCACCATGCCGAAGGCGCCGTGCGCGACGTTGAAGACCCGCGTCGTGCTGTAGGTCAGCACGAGACCGCTGGCGGCGATGGCGTACGCAGCACCGGTGAAGATGCCGAGGACGGTGAACGACAGGAGGCTGCTCATGGCTCAGTGCGCATTCGAGACGCCGTTGCAGGTGTACTTCGTGGAGCCCTCCGGCACCCACTTGCCACCTTGCAGGTGGATCCAGCGCCAGCAGTCACCGGTCTCCTTCGAGCCCACGTGCTGCGGGCTGTGCAGCCCGTTGCTGGTCCAGTTGTCGACCTTCCGCACCGACTGCAGCAGGCTCTCGCGGTTGAGCTTGCCGCCGAGCGCAAGGGACTGCTGGACGAAGAGCCGGGCCGCGGACCAGGAGAAGACTCCGAAGAAGGTCGGCGTCGCACCGGGCTTCACCTGCTGCAGCCAGGCCTGGTAGAGCTGCATCTCCTTGTTCGACCTGGCCTCCTCGAACATCGCGATGTTGATGAAGATCTTGGTGCCCTCGACCGCGTCGGCGCCGGACTCGACGTACCGGGGGTCGTATCCGGTGGGGTCGAGGACGAACGCGTCGGGCTTGAAGCCCTGCTGCTGCATCGCCTGGGCCAGCCGCACCGCCTGCTGGTAGGCACCGAGGAACTGGACGTACTTCACGCCCTTGTCCTTCATCTGCTGGACGTACGGGGCGTAGTTGAACTCGGAGACGTCGATGCCTTGCCGGTAGACGAACTTCATTCCGCGCCGCTCCATCGCGTTCGCCTGGTTGTTGGCGTTGAGCGGCCCGACACCGGCGTTGATCCACACGTAGGCAGCCTTCTTCGCCGCCTCGGGGTACTCCTTGAGGATGTGGTCGGGGACGGCGTTCTGGAAGGTGTTCGGGTTCGCGGACTGGACGCCGAAGCAGTTGTCGCACTTCTGCCGCTCGGCCGACACGTTGGCCGAGCGAAGGTCGGGGATCCCGCACTTGTCAGCGGCCGCCGCGCCGCCGCCGTCGAAGGCGGACATCGACCCGATCGCGACGAAGGCCTTCTCGCACGCCTTGGCGTAGGCCTGCTGGTCCGCGCCGGCGTCGGTGCGGCTGTCGAGCGAGAGCAGCTCGAGCTTGCGGCCGCAGATGTCGGAGGTGGCGTTGAAGTAGGCGACGTAGGCCTTGACCGCCTGCTGCGCCGACTCGAAGAGGCCGGGCACCGGCCCGCTCACGTCGGAGGCGTTGGCGATCGTGATCGTCTTGTCGGTGATGCCGGTCTGGTTCTTGAAGCCTGCGCAGTTGCCGGCCTTGGTCGTCCCGCCCGGTGCGTTCTCGCCACCCGCCTGTGGTGCCGAGCCGCCCGATCCTGAGCCGCCTCCGGCAGCGGCCGACCCGCCGGCCGCGCCGCCCGACGCGCCGCTCGTCGTACCCACGTCACCACCGGTCGCGCCGGCGGCACCGGTCGCGGCACCGGGGTCACCGGCAGCGGCGCCTTGGTCCAGCCCACCCACAGCAGTACCTCCGCCGGCGGCCCGGACCTCCTCGGGCGAGAGCTGGGAGCCGCAGGCGGCCAGTACCAGACTGAGCGCACCGACGACGGCGGCCATGGCGATTGTGCTTCCGCGCGATATCACGGGAGGGGCTCCTTGTCGCCCGGATCGCGGCTCCCTGCAACGAATCCAGGACTCAGGTCTGCGTGTTACGTGCTCGTTCTGACCCGGTAAACGACCCGTGGTGCGAAAAGTGATGCTCTTCACCTGTCCGCGGATCTCGACCGGCAGTTCCCTCTCCCGCGACCGATGCTAGAACGCGTTCTAATTCTTCGCAAGGCTCAGCCGCCGATGCCGCTGTCGGTGAGGCCGGCGCACATGTAGCTGCCGGGCGACTTCTTCACCCACTTCCCACCTTCGAGCCGGATGATCCCGAAGCACTCCGACGTGCGCTTGTCCCCTACCGGCTGACGCGAGTGGATGTCGTTCCCGGTCCAGTCGTGGACCTTCCGGATCTGCTCGACGAGCCGTTGCCGCGACAGGTCGCCGCCGAGCTTGACCGCCTGCTCGACGAAGAGCCGTGCGGCAGACCAGGCGTAGACGCCGAAGAAGTCGGGCGTCGCTCCGGGTTTCACCTGTTGGAGCCAGGCCTGGTAGAGCTGCATCTCCTTGCTGCTCGCGGTCTCCTCGAACGGCACGATGTTCATGAACACCCAGGTGCCGTCGACCGCGTCGCCACCGGACTCCACGTAGCGCGGGTCGTAGACGGTGGAGTCCTGGAGGAACACGTCGGGCTTGAACCCCTGCTGCTGCATCGCCTGGGCGAGACGGACTGCCTGCTGGTAGGCCCCGAGGAAGCGCACCCACCGCACGCCGCGGCTCTTCATCTCCTGGACGTAGGGCGCGTAGTTGAACTCCGAGACGTCGATCGTGTCCTGGTAGACGAAGTGGAAGCCCCGCTTCTCGTAGGCCTTTGCCGCGCTGTCCGCGTTGACCTTCGTCGCCTGGACGTTCAAGGACAGCATGGCGGCCTTCTTCACCGCGTCCGGGAACCGCTTGACGAAGTAGTCGGGCACCGAGTTGGGGAGCAGGTTGGGAGCGACCGCCTGGGCGCTGAAGCAGGTCGAGCAGTGGTTGCGCTCCGGGGTCACGGACGTCGACCGGATGTCGGGAATCCCGCAGCGGTCCGCGGTTGCGGCTCCTCCGGCGTCGAACGCCGACATCGAGCCGACCGCCGCGAAGGCGGACTCGCACGCCTTGGCGTAGCCCTGCTGGTCGGCGCCGGCGTCGGTACGGCTGTCGAGCGTGACGACCTCCAGCTTGCGGCCGCAGATGTCGGACGTCGCGTTGAAGTACGCCGCGAAGGCACGCGTGGCCTGCTGGGTGGACTCGAACAGACCGGGCACCGGGCCGCTGATGTCCGACACGTTTGCGATCGTGATCTTCTTGTCGGTGATCCCGGTCTGGTTCTTGAAGCCGGCACAGTTGCCCGCCTTCACGTCACCTGCGGGGGCGTGCCGACCGCCCGCCTCGGCTGCGGCCGCGCCGCCCGCGGACCCACCGGTGCCGCCGGCAGGACCTCCGCCGGTCGCGGTGCCGGCCCCGCCGCCGTCCTCACCGGCCGCCTGGCCGGCCGGCCCGTCCGCTGCCGTGCTCGATCCCGCGTCGTCGGCCGCCGACCCGGCCGCCTGGTCGAGCCCTCCTCCCATGCCCGAGCCGACTGCCGCCCGCACGTCCTCCGGGTCGAGCTGTGACCCACAGGCCGCCAGCACCAGGCTGAGCACAGCGACCGCAATGGTTGCGGCGAGCTGTTGACGTCGGTTGGTCATGATCTCTCCTCGTCGGTCGCGCACGGCGTCAGACGCCGTACCCTCCGTCCACGTCGAGCTTCTGTCCGCTGATGAACCCCGCCCGGTCCGAGGCGAGGAAGCACACCGCCTCCGCGATGTCATGGGCCCTGCCGAAGCGGCGGAGGGCGATGTTCGCGCGTGCCACGTCGAGCGCCTGCATGTCGAGCTCGCCGCCGGCGACAAGCCGCTCGGCCATGCCGTCGGTGAGCATCCCGGGGCCGACACAGTTCGCCCGGACGCCGTACCGCCCCTCCTCGGCGGCGAGGCCACGCACCAGCGCCTCGATCGCTGCCTTGGGCCCGGCCGAGAGCCCGTCACGCACCGGGAAGCGGCGTGTGGCCGCAGTGGTGACGGCCACCAGGCTGCCTCGGAGCTCGCGGAGCAGCGGGAGGGCAGGGTGCACGACGTTGAAGAAGCCTGCCGCGTCGGAACCCAGCTGCTGCTCCATCTCCTGCGGGGTGACGCGGCTGAGGTGGCGCATCGGCACGTGGGGACCGGCCGCGTAGACGAGCGTGTGGAGACCCTCGAACGACTGGCCCACCTGCTCGACGACGAGCGCGCAACGGTCGGCGTCGGTGAGGTCGGCCTGCCAGGCGGCTGTGCGGACGCCGTGCTTGCCCATCGCCGTGACCAGCTCGTCCGCCGCGACCTCGTTGCGACGGAAGGTGACCGCGACGTCGCTGCCGCGCTCGGCGAGCAGCATCGCGATGGCGGACCCGAGACCGCCGCTGCCGCCGACCACGAGGGCGCCACCGGCCCTTCCGTCGAAGTCCCCGGCGCCGCTCATGAGGCTCCTGCTGCTCGTTTCGCGTGCTTGCCCAGGATCTCCTCGACCTGTGTGTTCATGGTCGCGCCCACCGGCCAGCCGGCGTAGTGGCACAGGAAGACGACGATCTCGCGCAGCGCGTCGGCGTCGAGCTCACCGGAGCCAAGGGCAGCCTCGAGCTGGATGCCGAGCACGTCGTGACGGCCCTGGCCGGCCAGCATGCCGATCAGCAGCAGCCTGCGCTGGGCGACGTCGAGCCCGGGCCGGGACCAGATCTCGGCGAACAGGTGGTCGGCGGTCAGGGCGAAGAAGTCACCGGGGCCGTCCTGGAACTCCCAGCCGTAGACCTCGCTCATCTTGGCCAGGCCGCGGGCACGCCGCTGCTCGGGTGTCTCGGTCACTGCTGCCCCTCCGCGTCGTCGGGGAGGCCGAGCCCGGGGCCGAGACGCTCGAGGGCCAGCCGAGCCAGCGGTGCGTCGACGCCGACCTGAGTGGCGAGCTCGAGAGCGAAGGAGAGGTCCTTCTCGCCGAGGACCCGGACGTGGTCGAGGACCGGGTACCAGTCGTCGTGCGGCGACATCTCCGCGGCGGTGTCGCGCAGCATGATCGCTCCCGGTCCGCCGGTGACGGAGTCGGTGTGGCGCACGACCCGCCCCAGGGCGGGAAGGTCGATCCCGCTGGCCTCTGCCAGACGCTGTGCCTCGGTGACCGCGGCGAACGCGACGAAGTGGATCAGGTTGCGTGCGAGCTTCGCCCGGGTTCCTGCGCCGGCAGGCCCGAGGTGTACGACGACCTGGCCCATGCGCTCGAGCGCCTCCCGGCAGGCAGCGAACGCCTCGTCGCTGCCACCCACCATGATCGCGAGCCGGCCGTCGGCGGCGCCCATGAAGCCGCCGCTGACCGGCGCGTCGACGACGTGCACCCCCCGCGACGCGGCGTTCTCCGCGAGCTGGTGTGCCGTGTCGGGACGGATCGTCGAGTGCACGACGACGCAGGTGCCCGGCATCGCTCCGGCAAGGACCCCGTCGGGCCCCTCGAGCGCGGCCCGCACCTGGTCGTCGTCGCGCACCATCACCGACACGACTCCAGCACGCTCACCCACCTCTCGAGGGGTTGCGGCGACCTTGGCACCCGAGCGTTCGAGGGCGGCCACGGCGTCCGGGTCGACGTCGTGGACCCAGAGGCCCCCGGGCCAGTCGGCCAGCCGTCGCGCCATCGGCCGCCCCATCTGGCCCAGCCCGATGAACCCGACTGCCTGTCCCACCTCCACGGCGGTCATGAGCGGAACACCTGACCGCCGTCGACGTTGATGATCTGGCCGGTGACCCACGACGCCTCGTCCGAGAGCAGGAACAGGCAGGCTCCCACCATGTCCTGGGGCTGCCCGAGTCGCTTGAGCGCCAGGCCCTTGACGAGGTCGCCGACCATCTCCTGCGGCACGACCGACCGGGTGGCCTCGGTGTCGGTCGGGCCCGGTGCTATCGCGTTGACCCGGATCCCCATGCCGCCGACCTCGTGCGCGAGCTGCTGGGTCAGCCCGTTCATCGCGACCTTCGCCAACCCGTAGAAGCCGGAGTACAGCCACGCGGCGGTGGACGACTGGTTGACGACGGCTCCCCCGCCGCGCTTCTGCATGTGGGGGTAGACCGCCCGCGTGCACAGGAGAGCGCCGTCCATGTTCACGCTCATGAACTTCTTGTAGTAGTCCCAGTCGACCGTGACGAGCAGGTCGATCTGCATCCCGCCGTAGATCGCGGCGTTGTTCACGAGCAGGTCGATGCCGCCGAACTGCTCCGCCGCGGTCGTGGCCATCGCCTGCGTCGACTCCGGCGAGGAGACGTCGGTCCGCACGAACAGCGCGCGTCCCCCGTCCTCGGCGATCTGCTTGGCGACCGTCGTACCTGCCTGCTCGTTGACGTCCGCGACGACGACCGCCGCACCTTCGGCTGCGAGCGCTCTCGCGTAGGCCTCGCCGATCCCCTGGGCGGCGCCGGTCACGATCGCGACCTTGCCGTCGAACCTGGGACTGTTCATGGGACTCCTCTTCGTTGGACTTCTGGGACGTCGTCAGGCGGGCTCGGCGACGAGCTTGGTCTCGAGGTACTCCTCGAAGCCCGCCACACCCATCTCGCGACCGAGGCCGGACTGCTTGTAGCCGCCGAAGGGCGCGTCGGGCGCGAACCACACGCCGCCGTTGACGGCGAGGGTTCCGGTGCGGACCCGGGCGGCCACCCGGCGCGCGCGCTCGAGGTCACCGCTGTCGACGGACCCCGACAGGCCGTAGGGCGAGTCGTTGGCGATGCGTACGGCGTCGTCGTCACCGTCGTGCGGGATGACGACGAGGACGGGGCCGAAGATCTCCTCACGGGCGACGCGCGAGTCGTTGGACAGCCCCGCGACCACGCTCGGCTCGACCCAGAAGCCGCTGTCACGCCCTTCAGGGGTGCCGCCGCCGGTGATGATCGTGCCGCCCTCCTCGCGGGCGAGGTCGAGGTAGGACTGGATGCGTGCGCGCTGGACGGCGGAGATCACCGGGCCGCACACCGTGCCCGGGTCGGCCGGGTCGCCGGTGCCGATCGACCGCATGGTGTCCGCGGCGACCTTCACCGCCTCGTCGTACCTCTCGCGAGGAACCAGCAGCCGTGTGGTGAGCGCGCATCCCTGTCCGGCGTGGATGGAGACGCTGAACGCAGCGGTGCTCACCGCGGCTGTCAGGTCGGCGTCGTCGAGGACGATGGCGGCCGACTTGCCGCCGAGCTCGAGGAAGACCTTCTTCAACGTGGGCGCGGCGGCGGCCATGATCGCCCTGCCGGTCGCCGTGGACCCGGTGAAGGAGACCAGGTCGACGCGCTCGTCGGTGGTCAGAAGGGCGGCAACGTCGTTGTCGCTCGTGGTCACCACGTTGAGCACGCCCGGTGGGAGGTCGGTGTGCTCCGCGGCAAGGCGGCCCAGCTCTGCGGCCACCCAGGGGGTGTCGGGAGCGGGCTTGAGGACGACGGTGTTGCCTGCTGCCAGCGCCGGGCCGATCTTGGCGAGGTTGATCTGGTTGGGGAAGTTCCACGGGGTGATCGCCGCGACCACTCCGACTGCCTCGCGACGGACCGTGCGCCGGGTCGGGATGCCCATCGGCTCGGCGACGCCGAGGTCGGTCTCCCAGGCGTAGGACTCGGCGAGGTCGACCGTCCATCGCAGCGCCTCCACCGGTACGTCGTACTGCGGGCCCGTCGTGAGGAACGCCGGCGCTCCGGCCTCGGCGGTCGTCAGCGCCCGCATGATGTCGCCGTGGTCGACCAGGGCGCAGTGCAGCTGGCGCAGGCAGCGCACACGCAGCTCGACGTCGGTGGACCACCCGGTCTCGTCGAAGGCTCGACGGGCAGCGGCGATCGCGGCCTCCATGTCCTCGGCCGTGGCGTCCGGGGCGTGGCCGATGACCGCACCGGTCGCCGGGTCGAGGATCGCGAAGGTGCTGGCGTCGGAGGAGCCGACGAGCTTGCCGTCGACGAGCAGCTGCGGCGAACGGGCGTCCTGGGTCATGCCCTGCCTCCCGCCGCTGCGCGTTCGACGACCGGCGGCCACACCGTCGAGGGCAGGTCGGCCGCTGTGTAGTGGCCGGGCTGGGAGGGTCCGTCGAGGCTCATCCGCTCAACCAGCACGTCGGGGGCCTTGCCCGCCTGGAGGATCTCGAGGAAGGTCTGGCCGGTGCTGTTGAGGTCGAACCAGTCGCGTTGCCAGGCGAACGTGCCGCCACCCGCGTAGCCGAACCAGCTCCCGCCGATGCCGGCGATCTCGTACTCCTTGCCGGCGTCGTCGTAGATGCCGGAGTGCTGCTTCCAGAAGCCGACGATCATCCCGGTGCGGTCGTCGATGACCGTGGCGACGTACTCGTAGGTCCAGCCGTCCATGCCGAACATCTCCGTGCCCAGAGCGAGCTCGCGGATCTGCTCGCGGCCGACCGCCATGAAGTGCTCGTCGGGGTGGTACATCCAGCCGTAGGTCGCGTCTTCGGCGTAGAAGTCGGCGAGCGGCTTCCAGTCCTTGGTCTCCTCGGCCCGCCGGTTGGCGTCGAGCCAGCGCTGCCAGAACTCCTCGATCTCCTCGCGGTCGAACTCGGGCATGGTGTGCTCCTCGGTCTCGGTCGTCATTCGTGGAGGGTGAGCGCGGTCGCCGGGCAGTACCGGACGGCGTCCTGGACCGCCTGGCGCGCGGACTCGTCGGGCTCGGGCCGGAGGATGCGGACCTGGTCGTCGCCCTTGCCGAGCGCGAAGACCTCGGGTGCTTCGACGGCGCACATGCCGTGGCCCTGGCACAGGTCGAGATCTGCTTCGACTCTCATGCGCGCTGCCTCCGGCGGTAGCGGACGGTGCAGGGCTGCTGGAGCTGGATCACCATCTTCGAGGTGTCGTCGCGGTAGCTCTCCGAGGGCTGGGCCATCTCGAACTCGTAGTCGCGCAGCACCACCGAGAAGATCGCCTTGAGCTGCATCATCGCGAAGGCCGACCCCACGCAACGGTGCCGACCGGCCCCGAACGGGATCCAGGTCCACCGGTTGACCAGGTCCTCCTGCCGCGGCTCGACGTAGCGGCCGGGGTCGAATACGGCGGGGTTCGGGAAGTCCTCGGGGATCCGGTTCGAGATGGCAGGACTTGCGCCGACCATCGCGCCGACCGGGATCTTGTGGCCTTCGACCTCGATCTCCTGCTTGGCGACGCGGAGCAGGAGGACCAGCGGCGGATGAAGGCGCAGCGTCTCCTTCAGCGCGGACTCGAGACACGGGATCTCGCGCAGCGCCTGGAAGGACACGGCCGAGCCGTCGGCGTACAGGTCGTCGAGCTCGGCCACGACGTCCTGCATCACCTCGGGGTTGCGGAGCAGCTCGATCAGCGTCCAGGCCGCCGTGCCTGACGAGGTGTGGTGGCCGGCGAACATCATCGAGATGAACATGCCGGTGATCTCGTCGGCGCTGAACTGTGGCGATCCGTCGTCGCTCCTGAGCGAGATCAGCACGTCGAGCATGTCGCGCTCTTCCCGGCTCGGCGGCGGAGACTCCTGGCGGCGGTCGATGATGCCCTGCACGAGTGCGACCAGTCCGAGGCGTGCCTCGTCGCGTCGGCGGAAGCTCTCGATCGGAAGATGCGGATCGACGAACGCAAGGGCGTCGGTGCCCCGCTCGAGGTCGTGGTAGAGGTGCGCGAAGGTGGAGTCGAGCTCCTCACGGAAGCGCGGGCCGATGAGACACGCCGAGGTCGTGTAGATGGTGAGCTCGGCGAACCAGTCGAGCAGGTCGATCTCGCCCTCGTCGCCCCAGTCGGCGACCATCCGCTCGATCTCGCGCGAGATGGTCTCGGCGTGCCCCTTCATCTGCTCGCCACGCAACGCCTGGTTGCGCAGCATCTCCTTGCGGCGCTCGGGTGAGGCGTCGAAGACCACGCCCTTGCCGAAGATCGGTGTCATGAACGGGTAGGCCTCACCCTGGTCGAGCACGTCGTCCGGTGCGCGGAAGAAGACCTCGTTGGCGTCGGCACCGGTGAGGAGTACGACGTCGCGGTCGGCGAGCTGGAAGGTACCGACGTCTCCGCACTCCTCCCGCAGCCGGCGCATCAGGCCGATCGGGTCGGAGCGGAGCTCCTCGAGGTGGCCGTTCTCGTCCTCGGGGTCCAGGCGCGAGACCTCTTTCAGCGCGGGAGCCGAAGTGGTCGTCATGACTCCTCCTTCAAGGCGTGGTCGAGCGGGGCTTCGGGCTGTACGTCGATGGCGGTGATGTGCGTGCCGCGGGGCGCCGAGGCGATGGTGTGGATGGCGCCGGCGATCGCCTCGGCCGGGAGGATGGCGCCGTGGCGGGCGAGGCCCCAGGTGACCCATTCGTTGATCAGGCGCTCGGTCTCCTCCTGGGGCCAGTCGAAGCCCATCTCGCTCGCGGTCGGGCCGGGGCGGACCAGCGATGCGCGCACGCCGGTACCCTCGAGCTCGCGCTGCATCGTCTGCACGAGTCCGTCGACCGCCCACTTCGTCGCGACGTAGCCCGAGAGCCTCGGCCGAAGCGTCTGTACGACGTCGGAGGAGACGAACACGATGTCGCCCCGGCGCCGGGCCACCATCTCGGTGACGAAGGTGGTGGCGAGCCGGTGGGCGCCCACCACGTTGACCTGCACCATCCGCTCGAAGTCCTCGGTCGCCTGCTCGTGCGCGAGTCCCGGCCAGGTCACCGCAGCGTTGACCACGACGACCTCGACATCGCCGAGGTCCGCGGCGACTGCGGCGGCGAACTTCTCCACGGACTCGCTTTCGGCGACGTCGAGAGGATGGACGACCGCCTCGCCTCCGGCCCGCCGGATCGTGGCCGCGACCTCGTCACACCGGTCGGTCCTCCTCGCGCCGAGGGCCACGGCATGGCCGGCGGCGGCGAAGACAGTGGCCGTGGCCGCGCCGATTCCGGAGGAGGCGCCGGCCACGACCACCGGCCTGCGGTCAGGGTGCGGGAGGGAGAGTGTCATCTCAGCGGACCTCCATCGTCACGGGAAGGGTCGCGAAGCCACGAACGTTGACGGAGTGCACGCGTGTCGCGCGGTCGTGGTCCACCTCGATCGACCCGA
Source organism: uncultured Actinomycetota bacterium (assembly GCA_963700955.1). Lineage (GTDB taxonomy): Bacteria > Actinomycetota > Actinomycetes > Propionibacteriales > Nocardioidaceae > Nocardioides_C. The sequence goes on from CAVOZH010000010.1 coordinate 72,688, forward strand.
CCCGGCGGACCAGCTCGCCGAGCGCCACCCTGGCCTCGAGCCGGGCGAGGTTGGCGCCGAGACAGAAGTGCCGGCCGCCTCCGAAGCTCACCAGCTGCGCCAGCTCGGCCGGGTCACGGTCGAGGTCGTAGATGTCGGGGTCGCGGAAGACGCGCTCGTCGCGGTTGCCCGAGCCGAGGAGCAGCAGGAGCTTGGAGCCGGCGGGCGCCACCCGGTCGTGCAGCTCGACGTCGCGCCGCAGGCTCCGCGCGAGGATCTGGCTGGAGGTGTCGTAGCGCAGGGTCTCTTCGATCCACGGCTGCACCCGCGTCTCGTCGGCGAGGACGCTCGCCAGCTGGGCCGGGTGCAGGCTCGCCCAGTACAGCGCGTTGCCGAGGAGCTTGGTGGTCGTCTCGTTGCCGGCGACGACCATGAGGAACAGGAAGGCGATGATCTCGTCGTCCTCGAGCCGGTCCCCGTCCACCTCAGCGGTGAGCAGCGCCGAGGTCAGGTCCTCCGTGGGCCGTCTGCGACGTCCGGCGAGCATGTCGGCGTAGTAGCCGATCAGGTGGAGCGCGGCCTCCATCCCCTCCTGAGGTACGTCGCGCACGCCGTCCTCCCGATGTACGACGAGGTCGGCGAGCCGCCGGATCTCGTCGCGGTCCTCCTCGGGGACCCCCATCAGCTCGGAGATCACGTCCATCGGCAGCTTGCCGGCGAAGGCACCGATCCAGTCGAACTCCCCCTGCTCGAGGGCCCGGTCGAGGTGGGTCCGCGTGATGCGGAGGATCCGCGGCTCGAGCTCGGCCACCCGCCGCGGCGTGAAGCCGCGGGACACGAGGCTCCGCAGCCGGGTCTGACGGGGTGGGTCCAGGGCGAGGAACGACATGGTCTTGTGCGCGTGAGGCCCCCACGCCGACGGGTCGAGCGAGACGCCCATCGCGTTGGAGTACGTGCCCTCGTCACGCAGCGCCGCGACGATGTCGGCGTGCCGGGAGAGCGCCCAGAAGTCGTGCTCGGCGTTGTGGTGGAGCGGGGCGTGCTCGCGCAGGTCGGCGTACGTCGGGTACGGGTCCTCCTGGAACGCGTAGTCGTAGGGGTCGAACGCCACGCTGTCGCTGGCCCCGGCCTGCGCCGTCTGCCCGGGAGCCATGGTCATCGCCTTCCCCCCATGATCTGGCGGACCGCGGTCGACATCTGCTCGCCGACCCGCTCGTAGGTGGCGTAGCCCATGCCACCCTGGAGCAGACCGCCCGCCCAGAGCATGAGCAGCGTGTCGAGGACCTCCGGGTCAGCGTCCGAGCCGAGGGCGTCGGACAGGCGGTGCTGGACCTCCAGCCCGAACCGCAGGCGCAGGTGCCGGACCTCCGGGTCTCCCCCGAGCATCGCCTGGTTCGCGGCAGCGGCGAGCTCGGGCTCCTCGCCCAGGAACTGCACCAGGTCGTCCAGAACCCCGATCACCCGGTCGGCGCCCGACCCACGGGCACCTTCGGGACGGGGCCGGGCGGCGAGCCTGCGCCAGAACACCTCCGCCACCAGGTGGTTCTTGGACGAGAAGTAGTTGTACGCCGTCGCCGGGGCGACCTGCGCCCTGCCGGCCACGGAGCGCACGGTGAGGGCGTCGTACCCGACCTGTCGAAGTTCCTCGAGCGCTGCCTGCGCGAGCTTCTCGACGGTCTCGGCCTGGCGCGGGTTCAGCTCGCGGCGGGTGGCCTCGGTCGAGATCGACCCACTCGGCTCAACCGCGCTGGACAGGTAACTGGACATGTGTCCAGAAACTAGTCCAGCGATGGGTGCGTGGCAATAGCAGGGACTGAATGAGCTCACTCGGGGTTCGATGTTCTTGGCCCGCCCCGCCGTTGTTCGAGACTTGCAGGCTGACCACCAAACCCCGACGTTCGACGTCTGGGCAGCACGAGGCGCCGCGGCGGTGTGGTCGCGGTGGCTCGTGCTCGTGCTGGGTGTTCAGGCCGCCGCGGCGGGCGCTGGGTGGGCGGGGACCGGGTGGGTTGGGGTGGTGAGGTTGGTGGTGCCGGTGTTGTCGACCAGGTACCGCTGGCCGAGCGGGGACCGCCACAGGTAGATGCCGGGTTCGGGCATCGTGTAGGTCCAGCCGCCGTGGGTCTTGAGCCGGTGGTGCCGTCGGCAGGGTGGGGCGAGGTTGTCGGGCCCGGTCTGCCCGGGTGGGCCGCCGTCGTGGGGTGGGGTGTATTCGGTGATGTGGTCGGTGTCCTTGTTCCGGGTCAGGTTGTTGCACCACGGGAACGGGCAGCACGGGCTGCGCAGCAGCACGATCTCCCGGACCCGCGGGGGTGCCTCGTAGGCGTCCACGCTGGTTGCGTCGGCGAGGTCGATCACCGGCTGGATGCGCAGGTCGGTCCGGCCCAGCCACTCCATCACCTGGCCGGCGGTGACCGGGCCGCCGCCCTCGACCCGGGCCAGCGCGTCCGCGCCGTGCTCGGCGACGGCGTCGGCGTGCAGGTGGATGTACAGGACCGGCTTCCCGCGCTGCCCGACCCGGCCGCGGCCTGATCCGTTCTGCTTCCTCGCGGCCGCTCCGCCGCGCTTCTCGCTGCCCTGACCGCCGCCCTCTCCGCGGTCTTGGTCGGCAGCGGTTTCCGGGTGGGTGGCGTGGGTGAGGAGGTCGAGGGCGCCTTGCGGGTCGGCGATCACCCCGATCGCGGTGGCCCGGCGGAGGTCGGTGCGGTCGGTGTTCCCGAGCGCGGCGAGCGCGTCGGCGATCGCGGTGATCGTGGCGTCGAACTCCGCCACGTCCAGGGCGTCGGCCTCGATCCAGATCGACCGGGTGCCGTTGGTCATCTCCTCGCCCACCGTCACCCGGCGGCCGTCCTGGGCGGCCTTGGCACGCCGCGTGGCCTGGTCGGGGTCGAACTTGAGCAGCGCGACGGCGACCAGGTCCAGGACCCGTTTCAGGCCGATCTTGTGGGCGAACCCGACCACCTGGTCGTCCACCCAGGCCGCGGCCTGCGGTGGGAGGGTCTTGGTGTGCTCGGCGATCTTCCGGGCCCGCCACGCCGGCAGCGTGCCGGCGCGCACCCGGGCCCACAGTCGGGGCAGCCGGTGCCGCAGCTCGAGCGCGTCGCCGACCAGGCACGCCCCCGCGAACGTGGACATGCCCAGGGTCGCGGCGAGCTCGGCCGGGGCGAACTCGGCGACCTCCGGGGTGCCGTCGCCGGCGAGCCGGACCAGCCGCTCCATCCCGGGCACCGTGACCCGGGCGCCGTCGTGCCGGGCAGCACCGCGTGCAGGTCCGCCCAGTGCGCGGCCAGCGCGAGCAGCTCGGCCTCAGCGACGTCCGCGGCCCGCCGCCGGTGCGCAGCCGCGGCGAGTGCCGCCGGCGGGTCCAGGTCATCCATTCCTTCGAACATGTGTTCGAGTCTAGAGCCGACCGCCGACACTTTCGTGTGATGTCTCAGGACATGGGTGACGGTTCTGTATCAGGACTTCGGTGACAGTTGGTGTGTCAGGACTTCGGTGACGTTTCCGGGGTCTTGGGGCGTGGGCCGCGGGGTCTGCCGTTGCCGACGTATGTCACCTCGGGTGCGGGCCGGGTGTGCTCGATGAGGATCTCGCCTTGCAGGTCGGCGACGGTGATCTTGTCGCCGTCGGTGATGACCAAGACCTCCTCGAGAGCGCGCCGTCCGTCGACCTTGTAGGTGACCCCGGCCAGCATGAACGTGCCGGCGGTGGTCAACTTCTTGACGCGGGTGCCGGAGGGAAGGTCTGACGGCACCGGCGCGGGCCGGTATCGCTTGGCGGCGGCCCGGACGAAGAACGGCGGGTCGGGCTTGGGGCGAGGAGCCTCGACCTTCGCGGTGGCCTCCCACACCATCCGAGGCGTGACGCGACCGGGTAGCCCCTGGTGGGGACGCTCGGTGTTGTAGATGTGGTCGAACGCGTCGACCTGCGCCTGCAGCAAGGCCAGCGTGTCGGCGAGCGGCTGCTTGTCCAGGTAGCGGAACAAGGTCTGGTGGAAGCGTTCGTTCTTGCCCTGGGTGGTCGGCTTGTACGGCTTGCCGGTGATCGCCTCCACGCCCAGGCTCGAGACGTGGTCCACGAGCTGGCCCAGGAATCCGCGCCGGGACGGGTTGAGCGCGACCCCGTTGTCCGACAGCAGCCGTTGGGGCACCCCGTGGGCAGCGACGGCCTTGTCGAACACCACGATCGCCGCCTCGGCGGTCTCACCCCACGCGACGTGGGAGGCGACCGCGTAGCGGGAGTGGTCGTCGATGAGCTGGAAGATCACGCACCTGCGCCCGCCGGTCAGCACGTACTCCGTCGCGTCCAGCTGCCAGCACGCGTTCGGCGCTGGATATACGAACCGGCGCCACGCCGAGCGCGGCTTCTTCTTCGGCTCGGCCCTGGCCACGCCCGCCTGGCGGAAGACCGTCACCGATGTCTTGAGAGATGACAGCGCCGACACTTTCGGCAGGATCCGCCGGCAGGTACGACGGTCAGCCGGCGAGCGTGCCTCGGCGCTCCGCGATGGCATAGAGCGTCACCGACGCGGCGACGCCCGCGTTGAGCGACTCCAGCGAGTTGACCATCGGGATGGAGACGAGCTGGTCGCAGGTCTCCGCGACGAGCCGGGACAACCCCTTGCCCTCAGAGCCGACGACGACCACCAGCGGCCCGTCGGCGAGGTCGAGGTCGGGGAGGGCGACGTCGCCGTCGGCGGCGAGCCCGATCACCATGCAGCCCTCGTCCTGGTACGCCTTCAGCTGACGGGTCAGGTTCGTCGCCTGCGCAACAGGGACCCGGGCGGCCGCACCAGCCGACGTCTTCCAGGCAGATGCGGTCATCCCCGCCGCACGGCGTTCGGGGATCAGCACGCCGTGGGCGCCGAAGCCCGCAGCGGAGCGCACCACGGCACCGAGGTTGCGGGGGTCGGTCACGGAGTCGAGCGCCACGATCAGGGGCTTCTCGCCGACCTCGGCGGCGCGGTCGAGGAGGTCGTCGGGATGGGCGTACTCATACGCGGGCACCTTCGCGGCCAGGCCCTGGTGGACCGCCCCTTGCGTGAGCCGGTCGAGCTCGTTGCGCGGCACCTCGAGCAGGGAGATGCCGGCCTCGGCCGCAGTGCGGAAGACCTCCCGGAGCCGACCGTCGCGCTCAGCCCCCTCGGCGACGTACACCGAGGTGACGGGCATGTGCGCACGCAGCGCCTCGACGACCGAGTTGCGGCCGGCGATCCACTCGCTGTCGCCTGGCTTGGCGGCGCGCTTGGGCCTGGCGGACTTGGCCCTCTCGACCTTCTGGCGGGCCTTGAACGCCTTGTGGCCTTCACGGTCCTTGGCCTTGGGGGTCGGCCCCTTGCCCTCGAGCCCGCGGCGGACGCGACCGCCGGAGCCTGCGGTGGGGTTGCCCTTGCCGGTCTTCTTGACCGCGCCTCGACGCGCGGAGTTGCCTGCCATCAGATCGCCTTTGCTTGTGAGAGGAGAGCTATGACGCGCTCCCGGTTATGACATCGCTGGGACTCTGCCCTCGGATCACAGTGACCACTTGGGGCCCTGCGGGGTGTCCTCGAGCTCGAAGCCGGCGGACTTGAGCTGGTCGCGGATCGCGTCGGCCGCGGCGAAGTCCTTGTTCGCCCGAGCCTCCGCGCGCTGCTCGAGCAGCCCGGACACGAGCGCGTTGATCGCAGCGGTGAGCTTCTCGTCGCGTCGGCTGCCGCCGGCCGACCAGTGCGGGTCGAAGGGGTCGAGGCCGAGTACGTCGAGCATCGCGCGGACCGAGGCGGCATTCCCGCTGAGAGCCGGCGAGCCACCGGCCGCGAGGAGCTTGTTGCCCTCGCGCACCACGTCGTAGATCGCCGCCACCGCAGCGGGGGTGCCGAGGTCGTCGTCCATGGCCTCCACGAACTCCGCGCAGAGCAGGCCGCCCTCAGGCACCTCGCCGAGGATCTCCCCTGCCCGGGTCAGGAAATGCTCGATGCGCCGGAACCCCGAGGCCGCCTCCTCGAGGGCCTCGTAGGAGAACTCGACGTGCGACCGGTAATGGGCCGCGACCATGTAGAACCGCAGCTCGATCGGACGAACCCGCTCGAGGACAGCGGGGACCATCAAGGAGTTGCCCAGCGACTTGCTCATCTTCTCGCCGGCGGTCGTGATCCAGGCGTTGTGGAGCCAGTAGCGCGCGAACCCGTGGCCCGCGGCGCGGGACTGGGCCTGCTCGTTCTCGTGGTGCGGGAAGCGCAGGTCCGTGCCGCCTCCGTGGATGTCGAACGACGAGCCGAGGTACTTCAGGGCCATCGCCGAGCACTCGATGTGCCAGCCGGGACGCCCCGGGCCCCACGGAGAGGGCCAGGCGGCGGTCGCCGGCTCGGACTCCTTCTTGTGGCCCTTCCAGAGCGCGAAGTCGCGTGGGTCGCGCTTCCCCCGCGGGTCGGCGTCCTCCGCCGGCTCCATCTCGTCGACCCGCTGCCCGGAGAGCTCGCCGTACGTCGGCCACGACCTCACGTCGAAGTAGACATCGCCGGAACCGTCCTCGGCGGCGTAGGCGTGCCCGCGGACGATGATCTGCGAGATCAGCTCGATCATCTCCGGGATGTGCCCCGTCGCGAGCGGCTCGTATGTCGGCGGCAGCACGTGGAGCGCGTCGTAGGCCCGGTCGAGCTCGCGCTTCATCGCGTAGGCGAGGTTGTACCAGGGGCGGCCCTGCTCCGCGGACTTGATCAGGATCTTGTCGTCGATGTCGGTGACATTGCGGATGAAGGTGACGTCGTACCCGCGGGCGGTCATCCAGCGCCGCAGCACGTCGAAGTTGACTCCGGACCGGACGTGGCCCACGTGTGGCTCGGACTGCACGGTCAGCCCACACAGGTAGATCCCCGCCCGGCCTTCCTCGAGGGGGACGAAGTCGCGGACCTCGCGCGTGGCGGTGTCGTAGAGCCGTAGAGTCACCCGCCAATCCTAACGAGCGGCAGGCGCCCCTCCGACCAGCCAGCACGGCGGGCCGTATCCGAGCCTGCGCGAGGGGGGGAAACGGTGAGTGACGCTTGTGCAAAGAGCGCACTGGAGGGACTGGGCTGGCCTATGGTTCTACGGTGCGTACTCTCCGTCGGACCCGCATGAGCCGCCGCGCCGCCCTCGGGCGCACCCGCCGGCTGCTCGTCGCCACGAGCGCCGCCGCGCTCGTCGCACCTCTGGCCACCACCACGTCCCCGGCGACCGCCCTCGCAACGTCGAGGACCGTCGCGACGCCGACCGCGCGCCAGATCACCTACCAGCAGTGGGACACCCAGAGGCAGCTCGCCAAGGGCAGGTTCGTCGGCACCCGGTCCGTGCGTGGCGTGCTGAAGCTCGCCGCCCCGTCGGGCACCCGCACCTACACCGACCGGCACGGGTACCGCACGAAGCGGTACGACTTCGGCCGCTGGGTCTCACCGTGGCAGAACCCCGGCTACGTCTTCGACGAGCTGATCCCGTCGTGGGACGCCACAACCCCGCGAGACTCCTGGGTGCAGATCCAGGTCCGCGGTCGCAGCGAGTCCGGCCGGCTCAGCAAGTGGTACACGATGGCCAACTGGTCGGCCGGGGACGCGAGATTCCACCGCACCAGCCTCGGCTCGCAGGCCGACGACCTCGCACAGGTCGCCGTGGACACCCTCAAGACCCGCTACTCGATGGGGTTCACCGCCTGGCAGCTGAACGTCACCCTGCTGCGCCGCGAGGGCACCACGGCCACGCCGTCGGTCGACACCGTGGGCGCGATGACCTCCCACCTGCCCTCGGTCTCCCGGGTCCGGACGTCCAGCCCCGGTGTCGCCAGCGGCATCGGCCGCCTGCGGCTGCCCACCTACTCGCAGATGATCCACCAGGGCGACTACCCGGAGTACGACGGTGGCGGGGAGGCATGGTGCTCCCCCACGTCGGTGTCGATGGTGCTCGGCTACTACGGCCGCCTGCCTTCCGAGCGCGAGCGCTCCTGGGTCCCCGCAGGCCACCCGAACCCCTGGGTCGACCACGCCGCGCGCAGCCAGTACGACTACGGGTTCGACGGCGCCGGGAACTGGTCGTTCAGCGCCGCCTACGCCGCCAACCACGCCGACTCCGCGTTCGTCACGAGGCTGCGCAACCTGCGGGAGGCGGAGCGGTTCATCAAGGCCGGAATCCCGCTTGCCGCCTCGGTGAAGTTCGCGCGGGGAGAGCTCACCGGCGCCCCCATCAGCTCCACCAACGGGCACCTGCTCGTGATCGTCGGATTCACCGCCGAGGGCGACGTGATCGTGAACGACCCGGCCGCTCCCCGCAACCGGACCGTGGTGCGCACCTACGACCGCGGTCAGTTCGAGAACGCCTGGATCCCCAAGTCCGGTGGGCTCGTCTACGTGATCCGCAACCGCGACCGCGCGCTGCCGCCGACCCGGGGCACCAACTGGTGAGTCGGCGCATCCGGTTCACCGGCTGGCGCGACGCCGACGGCCTCGCGACCGGAGTCCACGACGGCACCGCCGTTCGCGACGGCGTTCTGGTGCTGGCGTCACCGACCGCGGTCCGGAAGTACGACGACCCGCACCGGGACGGGCCCGCGCACGACTACGAGCAGGCGACCTGGACCTCGCCTGAGGTGTCGCCGGGGTTCGGCTTCCGCGAGCTCGTCGCGTCGTGGAACGCGCACACGCCACAGGGCACGTGGCTCGAGGTCGCCCTGAGGGCAACCGCGCCCGGCGGAGCCACCACACCCTGGTACGTCATGGCGCGCTGGGCGGAGACCGACCGGGACGTCGCGCCGACCTCCGTGCCAGGCCAGTGCGACGAGCACGCCAGTGTCGAGGTCGACCGGCTGACCCTCGACGACCCGGGGCGCTGGTCGTCGTACCAGCTGCGCACCACGCTGCTCCGCCGGCCCGGCTCCACCGAGACACCTTCGGTGTCCCTGCTGGGCTGCGTCGCCTCGGACGGGCCGGCCAGGAGGACCGACCTGGCCGACCGCGACGCCGCGGCCGGCACGGTGCTCGACGTGCCGGCGTACTCCCAGCGGCTGCACCTCGGGGAGTACCCCCAGTGGGCCAACGGCGGTGAGTCCTGGTGCTCGCCGACCTCGACCTCGATGGTGCTCGGCTACTGGGGGCTCGGGCCGTCGAGGTCCGACTACGCGTGGGTGGACAACGGGATCGCGGACCGGTTCGTGCCCTACGCCGCGCGGCACACCTTCGACCACGCCTACGGAGCGCCGGGCAACTGGTCCTTCAACGCCGCCTACGCCGCACGGTTCGGCGCGGTCGCGTTCGTGACGCGCCTGCGCTCGCTCGCGGAGGCGGAGCTCTTCGTCGCGGCGGGCATCCCGCTCGTGGTGGGCGTGGCGTTCACCAGCGACCAGCTCGACGGCGCCGGCTACGACACGGCGGGCCACCTCGCGGTCGTGGTCGGCTTCGACGAGCACGGCGACGTGGTCTGCAACGACCCGGCGTCGCACGAGATCGCCAGCAACGAGGAGGTCCGGGCGACCTTCGACCGCGAGCAGTTCGAGCAGGCCTGGATGCGCTCCTCGGGCGGCGTCACCTACGTGATCCGGCCCCCCGACGTACCCCTGCCTCAGGCGCCCGACGAACCCAACTGGTGAGCCAGCGCCGACGCGGCGTCCTCGCCTGAGCGGACCGCGCCCTCCATGTAGCCGTTCCACACCGGCGAGCACTCGGCCCCGGCCCAGTGGATCCGGCCCACCGGCTCGCGGAGCGCATGCCCGTAGCTGGTCCACACCCCGGGCGTGAAGTGCGCGCCGTAGCAGCCGCGACTGAACTCCTCGGCCATCCAGTCCCGCTCCACGAACTCCCGGGGCGTCGCCGCGCGGGGTCCGAAGTAGCGGACGAAGCAGCCCAGCACCGCCTCGCGCCGCTCCCCAGGGGTACGACGGGCGAGACGACGTCCGTCGCCTGCCTCTACGAACCCCATGAGCACGCCGGGCGTCCCGGACGGCGGGGAGTTGTCGAAGGTGACCTTGACCGGGCCCGTGTCGGAGGCGGCCTGCCCGTTGAGTCCGTCAGCGCGCCAGAACGGCTCGTCGTAGACGGCGTACACCTTGATCACCGACCCAGCCGGGAGGCGCTGGGTGAGCTGGTCACGCCACGACGGCAGCGGCGGGTCGAACTCCAGGCGGCCGGCGAGCGTGGGAGGCAGCGTGACGACCACGTGGCTGCCCTCGAAGCGGTCGCCGGCCCGGGTGGTCACGGTGACGCCCTGGTCGTGCTGCGCGACGGTCCGGACCGGGCTTCCGAGACGGACCCGGTCACCGAGCCCCTCGGCCATCGTCTCGGCGATAAGCACCGAGCCGCCGACGATCCGGTCCTGCTGCGCGCCGAGGTCCACCGAGAGCAGGGTTTCGAAGTCGGTCCCGGAGTGGACGTAGAAGAGCGCGTGCAGGAGCGACATGTCGGTCGACTCCGCGGCGAACACGGCCTCGCAGGCCACGCGGAAGTAGGCCCGGCCGATGGGTGTGCGGAGGTTGCGGCGGATCCAGGTCTCGAAGGTCTGGCCGTCGAGGACGTCGGCGCGCGGCGTGTTCCACGGCTCGGTGAGGCTGACGTGGGTGGCCAGGCGCTCGAACCGTGCGAGGCCCTGGGCGAGGTCGGCGAGCGCGAACGGCCGGAGCCGCGGAGTTGCCCCGCGGTGCGACTTGAGGCGGGACTGCCTGCCGCCGAGGTCGAGCAGCAGGTCGCCCTCGTCGTTGTAGGTGCGGAAGTGCTCGAGGCCGAGCTCGTCGAGCAGCTCGTACATCCGGTTCTGCGTGGGTCCGATCCACTGGCCACCGAGCTCGAGCGGCGTTCCGTCGTCGAGCAGGTGCCCCTCCGTGCGACCGCCGACGCGGTCCCGGGCCTCGAGCACGACGACCTCGACGCCCTCGGCCGTGAGCTTGCGAGCGGCGGCCAGACCGGAGAGGCCGGCACCGACCACGATGACGGTCATGCGGCCACCCCACCGTGGAAGCGGGCGGCGCCGTCCGTGCGGCGCCACTGTCGCCGTAGCCACGCCGGCCGCCGATCAGGCAGGCCAGCGCCGGCCAGGTCGGCGAGCCAGCGCTGCTCCGCCGCATCGGCGACCTCGAAGGCGAGCGCTCCGGTGGGCGGGTCGGAGAGCCAGCCGGCCTCCATCCGGTCGCGCTCTGCGACGAACCGCGCCAGCGACGCGGGGTGGTCCTTCAGGGCCAGGCGGTGCAGCCGTTCGTGACGCCACCAGCGGTACGACGGGTCGAAGACGTTACGTGGCATCGCGGCCGGGTCGATGTCGAGCGCCTCGGCGACCCGCACCGGCTTGAACACCGACGTGCACGGCGCGGAGGTGCCTGTCACCCAGTGCAGCGGCGTGGCCCGCTCGCGGAGGTCGGCGACCCACGAGGCGGTCGACTGCGTCGAGGTGACGAGGCCCCCGGCATGCGCGCAGGGCGCGGAGAGCGCGCCGTTGACCGGCGACCAGCGCGGCCCGGCAGAGGGGCCGTGGTCGCGCAGGGCGGCCATCAGGTCGGCGGTCCCCCTCGCAGCCGAGGCCGCCGTCTCGGTGCGGGCCCGCCTCGTCGCGCACGCGGCGACGCGCCCGCGAAGTGGGTCGGCGTGCCTGCGCGCGAAGGCCGGGATGGTCAGCCCGTTGCTGATCGAGCGGCCCGGGCCCGAGACCTCCTCGCTGGCCCAGCGACGACCCGCGGTCTCGAGCACGACCGCGCCGGACGGGTCGGCCACGATGAACGAGTTGTCGTAGCCGAACCTCGGGTGCTCGTGGCTGCACGCGCCACCCTGGCCGTGCTCCTCGAGCAGCCCGACGATCACGCCGACCGCCTCGTGCGCGGTCGCTGCTCGCTCCAGACCGAGCCGGACGAGGTCCATGCCGAGCAGCCGCGACGGCGCGTCCTCGTCGCGAGCGTCCTTCGCACCGCGGGTGAACACCGCCTCGTTGCCGATCACGACGCCGTGCTCGTTGGCGCCCGTCTCCGCCCCCCACATCCACCACGGCTGGCTCAGCAGCACGGCGTGAGTGCGGTCGGCCTGCGGGATCTCACTCCACGTGCAACGAACGCGTCCGCCCGGCCCGTGCCGCTGCCCGTCGTACCACCGGAGGACCTGCGGCTCGTTGGCGTCGCGGTCGCTGTTCTTGGCGAACAGCACCCCGTCCGGGGCGAGACTGACCATCGTGTCGCACATGGCGGCAACCTACGCCCCGGCTCGGGCGAGGGGCGAGGAGTCAGCGGTTACGGCGCCAGATCGAGGCGTTGAGCACGGTCGCGAAGCCGGTCCACACCGCGTAGGGCAACAAGGCCGCCCCGGCCCTCGAGTCCCGCGCGGCCGCCTCCCTGACGAGCGCGACGTTCAGCGCGTCGAGGAGTGCGATAGCTGCCAGCCCGCTCGCCGGGGACTCCTTCTTGAAGAAGGCCCAGCACCATCCCGCGTTCACGGCCAGGTCCACTGCCGTGAGTCCCAGCAGCCGGCGCCGGTCCGTCGCGTCGGCCCTGTCGACCATGCGCCCCGTCCCCCAGGCGATCAGGCCGTAGAGCGGGGTCCACACCAGCGGGAAGGCGTACCCCGGCGGCTGCCAGCGCGGCTTGTCCAGGCCGCGGTACCACGTGCTTCCTGGTGTGGTGCCGAGGCTGCCCGCCGCGGCGGCTGCCCCTGCCAGGACGGTGGTGACTGCAGTTGCACGCATGGTCCGCACATCCCTTCGTCGCTCTAGCCCGCCTGGAACTCGATCGTATGCCAGCCGGTGGCCCCGTTGGGGACGACCTCGGTCCGGACCCCGGTCTGGGTGTACCCACTGCGGTCGGTGGCCCGCACCGCGAGCTTGTGCGATCCCGGCGGGACCTGGACCGAGGCGGTCCACTGCACCCAGGTGTCGACGTTGGGGACCCGGCCCAGGTCCGCCTCCGCCCATGGCTGCCCGTCGAGCCGGTACTCCACCCGCTCGATCCCCGTGTGCTGCGCCCAGGCCGACCCGCCGATGCGCAGGGCGCCGGAGGTGACGTCTGCGCCCGGACGGGGTACGTCGATCCGCGACTCGGTCTTGACCGGCCCTTGAGGAGCCCACCCTCGCTCGGTCCAGTACGCCGTGAACTTCTCGAACCGCGACACCTCGAGGTCGACGACCCACTTCGTCGCCGAGACGTAGCCGTAGAGACCCGGCACCACCATGCGCACCGGGAACCCGTGCTCCACAGGGAGCGGCTCGCCGTTCATGGCGATGGCGAGCATCGCGTTGCGGTCGTCGGTGAGCACCTCGATCGGCGTGCCGCAGTTCCAGCCGTCCTTGGACGTCTGCAGCACCGCGTTGGCCTCAGGGTGGACGCCGGCCTCAGCGAGCACGTCGGCGACGCGGACCCCGCTCCAGAACGCGTTGCCGACGAGGTCGCCGCCGACCTCGTTCGAGACGCAGCACAAGGTGACCCAGTCCTCGGTGAGCCTGCGGTCGAGCAGGTCGCGGTAGGTCAGCACGACCTCGCGATCGACCATGCCGTGCACCCGGAGCCGCCAGTCGGTCGGGTCGATCGTGGGTATGACCACGGCGGTGTCGATCCGGTAGAACTCGGCGTTGGGCGTCCGCCAGGGCCCCAGACCGGCGACCTGCGCGCCTGGCGGGAGCGAGCCGCCCCTGACCGGCAGCCGGAGAAGGCCGCGGGCGGTCTCGACCCCCCGCCGCGAGGCTCCCGCGATCTGCCCGACGACTCCCACCACCACGGCAGCCCCTGCCACGACACCGGCGGTCACGAGGAACCGGCGCCGGGCCACGTCCGGCTGGTGCTCGCGGTGGCTCTTGGTCAGCTGCTCGACGAGGAGCGAGAGTACGACGATCCAGGTCACCGTCCCCGCGAGGACCGGGACGACGTCGTACACACCGGCACCCGGCCGGGTCGACACCGCCACGCCGGCGAGCACGCCCATGGCCACGAAGACCGCCACGGCTAGCGCCTGGCTGCGCTGGGTGAGCACCCCGGCCCAGGCAGAAAGGGCCAGCAGCCCGATGGTCACGCCGATGATGAGGACCGTCTTGTCGTGCTGCCCGACAAGCCGGATCAGGGGCTCTGCGATGGGTCCGGGGGTGATCCGGATGATGGCCTCGGCCACGGCGAGCAGCGGCGTCGCACGAACCGTGAGCAGCATCGTGGCCGCATGGCTGACCGCGATCCCGGTCAGACCGGCGACGAGGCCGGCGAGGGCGTACAGGCGTCGCGGAGCGGGGGTCACACCCCCATGTTCGCCCATCGGCGCGACGGGGACGGGTGTGCGGCATGATCGGGCAGGTGAACGCAGGCCCGAAGACTCCCAGGATCGGCATCGGCACCGACGTGCACCGTCTCGTCGACGGGGTGCCGATGAACCTTGCGGGACTCTCCTGGCCCGATGAGCCGCGCGGCCTCGAGGGGCACTCCGACGCCGACGTGGCGGCTCATGCCGCGTGCGACGCGTTGTTCTCCGCGGCTGGGCTCGGCGACCTCGGAAGCAACTTCGGCACCGCCGCGCCCGAGTGGGCGGGCGCTCCGGGCGGCACCCTGTTGGCCGAGGCGGCCCGACGGGTGCGCGCCGCGGGCTTCGAGATCGGCAACGTCGCGGTGCAGGTGATCGGCAACCGCCCGAAGCTCGGGCCGCGCCGCGCCGAGGCGGAGAGAGCGCTCGGAGCGGCGTGCGGGGCTCCGGTGACCGTCTCGGCCACCACGACCGACGGCCTCGGCCTCACCGGGCGGGGCGAGGGGGTCGCCGCCATCGCCACCGCTCTGCTCCTGCCTTCCTAGGCTGGGGCGCCCAGGTCCGCCGACCGCCGCGGACCTAGCCTTCGGCGAGGCGGCCGAGCTCCTCGCCCAGCGCCTCCTCGATCACCTGGTTCAGCTCGTCGCGGAAGACCGCGAGCACCGCCTGGGACGCCACCGGCAGCAGCGTGCGGATGCTGTCGAGCATCGCCGGCCACCGGTCCTCGGGCAGCCCGGCGTCGGCGAAGGGCTTCCACATCTGGGCGCGGAACTCGTCGACGAACCGCTGCGCGATCACGTGCAGCTGCTCGCCGAGCAACGGCAGCAGGTCGAGCACCGACCGCCGGTCCAGGCCGAGCTGCATCGCCTTGGCGCCCGCGCGCACGACGAACGGCCGCAGCAACCGGACGCGGTCGTCGTCCACGCGCTCGACGAGCCCGATGTCGACGAGGCGGTCGAGGAACCCGGTCTGCTGCTCCACCCCGGCGAGACGCAGCAGCGCGTCGACGCTCATCTCCTCCGGCTCCTCGGTCTGCCCGAGGGGCTCCTCCAGCGTGTTGAGCAGGTCGAGCGCATGGCCCGCGGTCGCCGTCGACTGGCGCTGCAGCACCTTCTCGACCGCCGCGAGGGTGTAGCCGCGGTCGAGGAGGTCGCGGATCAGTAGCAGCCGGCTGACGTGCTCGGACCCGTAGTAGCCGGTGCGCCCCACGAGCTGCGGCGCCGGGATCAGCCCTCGCCCGGCGTAGGCGCGGACGTTGCGCACGGTCATGTTCACCGCCGCGGCGAGCTGGTCGATGGTCATCTGCTGCGTGTTCGGGTCGGCGGGAGCGGTCACCGGGTCATCCTCCCAGGTGTCGCGGACAAGGCCTTGACATGCGTCGACCATCATGTGCCATGCTTCATGTTACATCCCAAATGTCACATACCGGGCAAGACGCACCTCTCGGGAGGCACCCATGTTGCGACTCGGCGCCGAAGCGCCCTCTGCCGGCGGCGCACCGTTCGACCAGATCCTCGTGGTCTCGGCGTTCACCGCCGTGGTGTACGCCGCGCTCCTCTGGGTGATGGTTCGCGAGCGCACCGGCCACCCGACGCTGGTCGGCCGCCTCGCCGCAGCGGTCGGCCGGGTCGACGGGAGCCCGCGGTGGTTCGCCCTCCCCCTCGCGGTCAGCGTCGCGGGC
The DNA here is from genome assembly GCA_963700955.1 of uncultured Actinomycetota bacterium. GTDB lineage: Bacteria > Actinomycetota > Actinomycetes > Propionibacteriales > Nocardioidaceae > Nocardioides_C. Next base: position 88,530 of record CAVOZH010000010.1, read on the forward strand.
GCCCTCTCCGGGGCGGTCGGCCTCTACTGGGACGTCAGCTTCCACATCGCCCTCGGCCGCGACGAGGGCCCGCTGGCCAACCCGGCGCACTACTTCATCTTCATCGGCCTGATCGCGATCTTCGCCGGAGGCGCACTCGCCCTCGCCCTCGCGGACGACCGCCTCCCCCGCCGTACCCTCCGCCTCAGCCGCACCTGGCGGGTCCCGCTCGGCCCGGCAGTCGGCACCGCCGTGGCGCTCTTCGCGCTGCTCGGGTTCCCGCTCGACGACCTGTGGCACCGGCTCTTCGGGCAGGACGTCACGGAGTGGGGACCGACGCACGTGCTGATGATCGGCGGCACCCTGATGCTGCCGTACACGATGCTGCTCACCTGCGCCGAGGCTCGCCAGGTCGGCGCCTCTCGCTCGCGCGCCACGCTCGAGTGGGTCGCGATCCTGATCCTGGCTGCAGGCCCGGTGGCCTTCCTGCTGGAGTTCGCCTTCGGCGTGCCGCAGTTCCCGCTCATCAACGACCCCATCGTGCTCACAGTCGCGACGGTCGGCACGTTCGGGCTGGCGATGCACCGTGGCCTGCGCTGGGTGGTCTCGATCTGGGTCGCCCAGGCAGCCCTGCAGGGCATCCTGGTCGCCCTGAACGTCTGGGCCTTCGACGCGCTGACCCCTTGGCCGCCGCTCCTGCTCGGTGGTGCGGTTGTCGCCGCGGTGCTCGCCCGTCGGGCGCGGCCGACGATGGCGTACGGCGCTGTGGCCGGTGTCGCGATGGCGATGGGCATGCTGCTCGTGGAGTACTTCTGGACCCAGGCCACCCGGCCGATGCCGTGGCCGGCCGAGATGATGCCGTGGGCGGTGCTCTTCGCCGGCGTCACCGGCGCCGGGACCGGCATGGTCGTGACCTGGATGCACCAGCAGCTCACCGCGGTGGCAGGGGACGACGCCGCGGAGACGACCCCGGCACCGGTCAGGCACGCCGGCCGATGGGCTCTCGCGGCCGCCCTCGCGGTGCTCACCGTCTTCGTCGTCAACGTCCCACCGGACGCACCGGAGGGCGGTACGGCGGACGTGGCGGTCGGCGAGGTCCACGACGGCCGTGCCTACCTGACGGTGCGCATGGACCCGGAGGTCGCGAGGCATGCCTACTGGTTCGAGGCCCTCTCCTGGCAGGGCGGCGGGTCGGTGCGAGGGGAGCTCGAGCCCGTGGGGCACGGGGCGTGGCGCACCGACGAGCCGATGCCCGTGAGCGGCGGCTGGAAGACGCTGATCCGGCTGCACACCCCGCTGCACGCGCTCGCGGCCGCCCCGGTCTACCTCCCCGCCGACCCGGCCATCCCGGCCAAGGAGTACCCCGCCGTGAGCGGCCCCCGCCGGCTCGTCGAGGAGAAGGTGATCATGCGCCGCGAGGAGAAGCAGGGCGTGCCGGGCTGGCTCTGGGGTGCCGGCTACGGCGTGGTCGGTGTGCTCTTCACCGGCCTGTTCGGCACGGTGGCGGTCGGCTACTCCCTGGCGAGCCGGAGGCGGCCCGCCGGCTCCGGTGACCGCGGGGTGCGGGCGCCGAGGATCGTCCGCCGCCTCGTCGGGGCACGCGCATGAGGACCCATGACGGCCTCCATCTCAACGTCCACGTCCAGGGGCCCCTCGACGCGGGGCTGACCGTCGTACTCGCGCACTGCTGGACCTCCGACCACGACTCGTGGCGCTACCAGGTGCGCGACCTGCGGCACCGCTTCGGCGACGCCGTCCGGATCGTGATTTACGACCACCGCGGTCATGGGGCCTCCGACGAGACCCCGCGGGACGCCGCCACGATCGAGAACCTCGGCCGCGACCTCGCCGACCTCATCGACACCCACGCACCGACCGGTGACCTGGTTCTCGCCGGGCACTCGATCGGCGGGATGACGTTGATGGCGCTCGCCGAGCACCGACCCGAGCTGTACGCCGAGCGGGTCCGCGGCGTGCTCTTCGTGGCGACGTCGGGAGGGTCGCTGCACGAGGTGACCCTCGGGCTGCCCCGTGTGGGAGACCGGGTGCGGGAGCAGATCCCCGCAATGCTCGCGATGCGCTCGAGGATGCTCAGCCGCCGACGGCGCCGCCGCGCGCCGGTCATCGAGGCGATGGTCGCGCGGAGGTTCCTCTTCGGCGACGACATGCGCCTGCGCGACCACATGCTCACCGTCGAGGGAATCATCAACACCCCCGCCGCCTCCATGTGCGGCTTCTTCGAGGACGTCATGCGCCACGACCGGCTGGAGGGGCTCTCGGCACTCGAGGACGTCCCCGTGCGGGTGATGGTGGGCGACAAGGACCGGCTCACGCCGCCGTCACACGCGAGGCTGCTCGCGGAGAAGGTCCCGGGGGCGCGGCTGACGGTGGCTCCCGGCGCGGGCCACATGCTGCCGCTCGAGCGCGACGCGCTCGTGTCCCGAGTCCTCGTCGAGCTCGTCGAGCAGGCTCAGGCGACCCGCGACCGGCCGACGCCGGTGCCGGAGACCAGCGCTGACCGGCTCACGGCCACGTAGCGCCTGACGGCCAGCTCGGCCACGAGCGGGTGCGGTCCCAGCAGGTTCGCGACCGCTGTGGTTCCGCTGGTCGTCGCCAGCGCGGCGGTCTTGGACGCGAAGTGCCCAGGCGCGAGGAGGTACGGCGACGTGGCGATCCGCCGGTGCCCCTCGGCGCGCAGCCGCGCGAACACCTCCGGCACGCTCGGGCCCGAACCGCTCAGGAAGGCCACCCGCACCGGGCCGCCCCAGTGCGCCCGCAGCAGCCGCCCGGCAACCAGGGCCTGTGTCGTCGCGTCGGGGTCCTTGGAGCCGGCCACCACGAGCACGACCGCGTCGCCCCGCGACGCTCCGGCGGCTCGCAGCTGCATCGCGCCCGCGGCGGCCAGCAGCGGGTGCGGCCCGAGCGGCGGCGCCATGGTGACCGGGAAGGGGCTCCGTCCCGCCGACTCCGGCAGGTCGTGGTTGACGTGGTGGCCGGTGGAGAGCAGCAGGGGTACGACGACCGAGGGACCTGTCGCGGTCGCCATCACCGAGTCGAACAGGGGCTCGGCGAGCTCGACGTAGGACTCCACCACCTCGACGTCGGGCAGCCTGTGCCCCACCCGACGCACCAGTGCCCTGATCGTCCGCGGGCCCTCGCTGCTGCGAGTTCCGTGGGCGACCGTGACCAGACGTGCCTTCAACGCTGCCTCCTCGTCATGGACCTCAGGTGACCGGCAGGCGGTAGCCGCGCTTGACCACCGTCTGCACCAGCCGGGAACCGACCCCCGCTCGGAGACGCGCCACCGCGACCTCCACCGCGTGCTCGCTGCCGGCCAGCCCGCTCGGGAGGTGTGCCATCAGCTCGCGCCGCGAGACGACGTGTCCCGGCCGGTCGGCCAGCGCCCGGAGCACCGCGAGCGGCGCCGGCGACAGCTGCATCTCGGCGCCGTCGACGCAGACGCGCTCACCGTGCAGCAGCAGGCGGTGTCCACGCACGACGATCTCGGTCCCTCGCCGCCGGCTGGGCAGCTCGAGCTCCAACGTCCTGACCATCGCGGCCAGCCGGGCCCGGTCCGGCTGCACCGACGGCACCCCCCACATCTCGAACGCCGCCGCGGTCACCGGACCCACGCACGTGGCGAGGACGTCGTCGCGGAACGCCTCGAGGACCTCCGCGCGACGGCCGCTCGCGACCGCCACGTCCATGAGGATCTCCGCGGCGGGAGCGCTCGTGAACGTCACGGCGTCGACCTTCCGCTCGGCCACCAGGTCGACCATCCGGAACATCGCCGCCTGGTCGTCGGCAGGAGCGCAGCGGTACACCGACACCACGCGGACCTCCGCGCCCTGCCGCCTCAGCGCGTTGGCCACGACGGAGAGCGAACGCCCGTGCTCCTGTACGACGATCCGCCTGCCGGCGAGACACGTCCCGCGCAGGTGGGCGAGCACGTCCGCGAGGCACTCGGACTCCGGGGTCCACTGCTCGCGCAGCCCGTGTGCGCGCAGCACGCCGACCGACTTGGGCCCCCGGGCGATCACCGCCCCCTGGCCGAGAGCGGCCACGAGGTCGTCGAGCAGGCCCCACGCCGAGGCCGCCTCGAACCACCGACGCAGGCCGAGGCCGGTCGTGGCCACGAAGAGCTCAGGCGGGCTGTCGACCACGGCCTCGGTGGCCGCGCGCAGGTCGGAGACGTCGAGCGACTCGATCGCCATCGCCGGCGCCGACTCCACCTCCGCTCCACGTCGCTCGAGCAGCCTGGTGAGCTCGTCCACCTTGCGCGCCGACGTGATCCCGACGCGGAACCCCGAGAGCGGTCCCGGGATCGGCCCCGCCACCGCGCCGGTCATGGCGACGCCCTCCTCGGCCCGACGAGGACCACGCCCTCGGTGACCCGCACGTCGTAGCTGGCGACCACGATCTGCGGCTCGTCGAGGCACTGGCCGGTCCGCAGGTCGAAGGCGTGCTTGTGCATCGGCGAGGCCACGAACGGCACGTCCTCCCCGTCCACGGTGCGGGTGCCGACGATGCCGCGGGCCAGCACGCTCGCCCGGCTGAACGGGTCGTGGTTCCCGAGCGCGTAGACGGTGTCGTCGTGGGTGCGGAAGATCGCCACCGCCTGCCCGTTCACCAGGGCCGCGGCTCCGCGCTCGACCTCGAGCTCGGCCAGCGGGCACACCGGCGTCCAGGTCTCGGTGGAGGTCATCGGGACGACCCGGCCGTCTCGGGCTCGCCCACCGGGATCGACGCGCCGGCGATCACCGGGCGGATCTGCTCGCGCTCGGTGGTGAACTCGATCGTGGAGTCGGGGGTTCCGGGGGCGTTGACGAACGAGACGAAGCGCCGGAGCTTGTCGGGATCCTCGAGGGTCGCGCGCCACTCGTCGAAGTACGTGTCGACGTGGCGGGCCATGTCCGACTCGAGCTCCGCACCGAGACCCAGAGCGTCGTCGACGACCACCTCCCGCACCCGGTCGAGGCCGCCGTCGAGCGAGGCGATCCAGGTGCTCGTGCGCTGCAGCCGGTCGGCGGTGCGGATGTAGTACATGAGGAAGCGGTCGACGTACCTCACCAGCGTCTCGGTGTCGAGGTCGGCGGCGAGCAGCTGCGCGTGGGCGGGGTTCGCGCCGCCGTTGCCGCCGACGTACAGGTTCCAGCCCTTCTCCGTGGCGATCACGCCGAAGTCCTTGCCGCGCGCCTCGGCGCACTCACGGGCGCAGCCGCTGACGCCGGCCTTGATCTTGTGCGGGGAGCGCAGGCCGCGGTAACGGTTCTCGAGGTCGATCGCGAGCCGCACCGAGTCCTGCACGCCGTAGCGGCACCACGTCGAGCCGACGCACGACTTCACCGTCCGCAACGACTTGCCGTAGGCGTGGCCGGACTCGAAGCCCGCGTCGACCAGCCGGCGCCAGATCGCGGGCAGCTGCTCGAGCCTCGCACCGAGGAGGTCGATCCGCTGGCCGCCGGTGATCTTGGTGTACAGGGTGAAGTCGCGGGCGACCTCCCCGATCGCGATGAGCTTCTCGGGGGTGATCTCGCCGCCCGGCACGCGAGGCACGACGGAGTAGGTGCCGTTGCGCTGGATGTTCGCCAGGTACGCGTCGTTGGTGTCCTGGAGCGCCACGGTGCTCTTGTCGAGGACGTGGCCGCCGAGCTGGCTGGCGAGGATCGAGGCCACCGCGGGCTTGCACACGTCGCAGCCGCGTCCCCGACCGTGAGCGGTGACGATGTCGTCGAAGGTCCGGTAGCCGTGCACCGCGATCACGTCGAAGAGCTCCTGCCTGGACAGGTCGAAGTGCTCGCAGATCCCGGTGGCGACCGAGACCCCGGAGGCCGCGAGCCGCTCGTCGAGGAGGTTCTTCACGACAGGCACGCAGGAGCCACAGGTGGATCCGGCCTTCGTGCACTTCTTGAGGCACGCCACCGTGTCGCAGGAGCCGGCGTCGACCGCACCGCAGATCGCGGCCTTCGTGATGTTGTTGCAGCTGCACACCACCGCCTCGTCCGGCATCCCCGCAGCGGCGGCACCGGAACGACCCGACGCCGCAGGCAGGATCAGCTCCTCGGGGTTGTCGGGAAGCGCTATCCCCGAGGACACCATCGGCCGGAGGGTGCCGTAAGCCGAGGCGTCGCCGACCAGGATGCCGCCGAGGAGGCGCGTGGCGTCCTCGCTGATGACGAGCTTCTTGTACACCCCGGCGACCGCGTCCGCGAGGACGAGCTCGAGCGCGCCGGGCGTGGTCGCGAAGGCGTCGCCGAAGCTCGCGACGTCCACACCGAGCAGCTTGAGCTTGGTGGACATGTCGGCGCCGGTGAAGGTGCCCTCGCCGTCGAGGAGCGTGTCCACGACCACTTCGGCCATCGAGTACCCCGGCGCTACGAGGCCGTACATCTTCCCTCCGGGCGCCGCGCACTCCCCGATCGCGAAGACCTGCGGGTCCTCGGTGCGGCAGTGCTCGTCGACCAGCACGCCACCCCGCTCGGCCACGGGGAGGCCGCAGCCGCGCGCCAGCTGGTCGCGCGGCCGGATGCCCGCGGAGAACACCACGACCTCGGCGTCGACCGTCTCCTCGCCCAGCTCGAGGCCCGCCGCTCGCCCGTCGGCCTCGACGACACGACGGGTGGCGGCGCCGGTGTGCACGTGCACGCCGAGCTTCTCGATGTGGCGCACGAGCGTGGTGCCGCCCGCCTCGTCGAGCTGCACCGGCATGAGTCGCGGCGCCATCTCCACCACATGGGTCTCGAGGCCGAGCTGCACCAGCGCGTTGGCCGCCTCCAGCCCCAGCAGGCCGCCGCCGATGACCGCACCCCTCGTGGCGGTCGTGGCGGCGTCCCGGATCGCCTCCAGGTCCTCGATCGTCCGGTAGACGAAGCAGCCTTCCAGGTCGTGCCCCGGGACCGGCGGGACGAACGGCGCCGCGCCGGTCGCCAGAACGAGCACGTCGTAGGCCAGCGACTCTCCGTTGTCGAGGGTGACGCTGCGCCCGGCTCGGTCCACGTGCGTGACGGTGGTGCCGAGCGTGAGACGCACCCGCGGGTCGTCGTACCTGCCCGCCGGGAGCAGCGACAGCTCTTCGGCGCCGCCCGCGCTGAAGAACGAGGTGAGCCCGACCCGGTCGTACGCCGGCCGGGGCTCCTCTCCGACCACGACGACGTCGAACCGTTCGGTGAGCCCGCGCTCGATCGCAGCCTGCACGAAACGGTGGCCGACCATGCCGTGCCCGGCGACCACGAGGGTCTGTCGCAGATGCGTCATCTGGGTACGTCCTTTCGGGTTGGGTTGAAGGTAGGCGGCTCACGTAAGCCAGCGGTTTTGCGGATGTTTCGGGCAGGAAAACCCCTTCTCACAGCGCTGCATGCACTCCGACGAGCTCCTTGACCGTCTGCGCGCACCCGCCACAGCCCGTGGTGGCACGGGTGTCCGCGATGGCGGTGGCGAGGTCGGAGCACCCGCGGATGCGCCCCGCCGTCACACCGGCGCAGGCGCAGACCTCCGCGTCGTCGGGCAGCGGCGCGGTGACAGACGGGGCGTCCGCCATGAGCAGGAGGCCGGGCTCCTCGGGGGCGAGGACGGTACGACGGTCGAACAGCTGCGTGATGAGACCGACCCGCGACAGGTCGCCGAGCATCACGGCCGCCTCGATCACCCCGCCTCGCACGACGAGCTTGCGGTAGGTACCGGCGATCGGGTTCGCGACCTCGACGACCTCGCCCTCGGCATGCTCGGGATCGCCCATGACGGCGACGTCGAGGCCCGTTGCACGCAGGCGTGCGACGACCCGCGAGCCGTCGTACCTGTGCTCCTCCCCCGTCAGCACCGCCGCGAGCGCAGCGGCCTGCTCCCACGCCGGCGGGACGAAACCCGTCGTGCGGCCGCCGTGCTCGGCACAGTCGCCGATCGCGTGCACCCGCTCGTCGGTGACCGACCTCAGCTGCGCGTCCACCACGATGCCTCGCCGCACGAAGAGACCGGCCCGCTTGGCGATCGCGGTCGCCGGACGTCCGCCCGCGGTCAGCACGACGAGGTCGGCGGGCAGCGTGTAGCCGCTGTCGAGCTGCAGCCCCTCAGCCGTCATCCGGACCGCGCGGGTGTGCGTGTAGATCTCGGTGCCCAGGCGCCGCATGCTGCGGGAGAGGACTGCCCCGGCCTGCCGGCCGAGCTGTGAGGACAGCAGGTGCGAGGTGCCCTCGACCAGGTCCACCTCCAGACCACGGACACCGAGGGCGCGGGCGACCTGGAGGCCGAGCAGCCCGCCGCCGACGACGACGGCCCTGCGGGCATCGGGCACCGCGGCGTCGAGACGGCGGCAGTCGGCCAGCGAGCGGAAGGCGTGCACCTTCGGGTGCAGCCGTCCCTCGGGCGTGACGATGCCGCGGATCGGCGGCAGGGTCGGGATGGAGCCCGTGGCCAGGACCAGCCGGTCGTACGGGATGCCGCGCCCGTCCTCCAGCAGCACCTCTTGCGACCCGCGGTCGACCTCGGCGACGCGCGTGCCCGTGAGCAGGGTGACGCCGTGCTCGACGTGGAACCCTTCGTCCTGCAAGGCGATCTCGCGCTCGGGATGGGTTCCTTCCAGGACCGCGGAGAGCAGGATCCGGTTGTACGCCGGACCCGGCTCGTCGCCGACGACCGTGATGTCGAGGTCCCCGGCGCCGGACTCCCGGCGCGCCGCGAGCTCCTCCACGAGCCGCGTCGCCGCCATCCCGTTCCCGACGACGACGACCCTCATGACGCACTCAGCGCGGCCGCGCAGACCTTGAACTCCGGCATCCGCGACGCCGGGTCGAGCGCGTCGTTGGTGAGCTGGTTCGCGCCGACCCAGTGGAACGGGACGAACACCGTGTCGGGACGGATCGTCTCGCTCACCCGAGCGGGTGCCTGCATCGTCCCGCGGCGGGTGTCCACGCGGACCCGCGCGCCGTCGGTCACCCCGATCCGACCCGCCACGAGAGGGTGCAGCTCCACGAACGCGCCCATGTCGTCGAGGTCGCGGATGCGGCGGGTCTGGGCGCCCGACTGGTACTGCACGAGGACCCGGCCCGTCGTCAGGTGCAGCGGGTACTCCGCGCACGGCACCTCCGCCGGGCCGCGGTGGGTGACGGCGTGGAAGCGCGCCCGCCCGTCAGGGGTCGCGAACCCGTCGAGGAACATCCGCTCGGTGCCAGGGTGCTCCTTGGAAGGGCATGGCCAGAACACCCCGCTCTCCTCCGTGATCCGCTCGTAGTCGATGCCCGCGTAGTCGGCCGGCCCTCCCGCCGACGCGCGACCGAGCTCGGCGAAGACCGCCTCGGGATCCGTCTCCAGCCCGACCGGCGAGCCGAGCCGCTCCGCAAGGCCGGCGAGCACCTCCAGGTCGCTGCGGACGCCCTTCGGCGGGTCGACCGCCTTGCGGCGCAGGATCACCCTGCCCTCGAGGTTCGTCATGGTCCCGGTCTCCTCCGCCCATTGCGTGACCGGGAGCACCACGTCGGCACGGGCCGCGGTCTCCGACATCACGACGTCGGCGACCACGAGCAGGTCGAGCGCATCGAGCCTGCGGGTGACGTGGTTGGCGTTGGGGGCCGAGACGACGATGTTCGACCCGAAGACGAGGAGGGCCCTCGGGCCACCCGGCGTCCCCAGTGCGTCGAGCAGCTCGTAAGCCGACTTCCCCTTGCCTGGAAGGGAGTCCCGGTGCACACCCCAGACAGCAGCAACGTGGTCGCGGGCGACCGGGTCCTCGATCGAGCGGTAGCCCGGGAGCTGGTCGGCCTTCTGCCCGTGCTCCCGCCCGCCCTGTCCGTTGCCCTGGCCGGTGAGGCAGCCGTAGCCGGAGTACGGCTTGCCGCACTGCCCCAGCGCAAGCGCGAGGTCGATCCACGCCAGCACGGTGTCCGAGCCCTGGGCATGCTGCTCGGCGCCACGGGCGGTGAGCACGATGACGTTCTCCGCCTCGCCGAGGAGTCGTGCGAGGTCGCGCACCTGGCCGGCCGGCACACCAGTGACACGCTCGGTGAGCTCGGGCCACCACGACCTCACCGACCGCCGCACCGCGTCGAAGCCGACGGTCCGCTGGTCGACGTACTCCTGGTCCACGAAGCCCCCGGCCACCACGGCGTGCAGGATCCCCTGCGCCAGTGCCAGGTCGGTGCCGGGCACCGGCTGGACGTGGACGTCCGCGCGGTCCGCGGTGGCGGTGCGGCGCGGGTCGACCACGACCACCGTGCCGCCTCGCGCACGCAGCCGGTCGAGGTGGCGCGCCGCCGGCGGCATGGTCTCGGCGAGGTTCGAGCCGACGAGCACGAGTACGTCGGTCTGCTCGATGTCCGCGAGAGGGAACGGCAGCCCCCGGTCGATCCCGAACGCCCGCACCCCCGCCGACGCGGCCGAGGACATGCACCACCGGCCGTTGTAGTCGACCATGCTCGTGCCGAGGCAGGCCCGGGCGAACTTGCCGAGCGAGTACGCCTTCTCGTTCGTGAGCCCGCCGCCCCCGAACACCGCGACCGCGTCCTTGCCGTGCTTCCGCTGGGTCGCGGTGACGCGCTCGGCGATCAGGCCCAGTGCCTCGTCCCAGCTCGCGGTCCTGAAGGTCCCGGTCTCCGGGTCGCGCACCAGCGGACTGGTGAGCCGCTCGCGGTCCCGCAGCAGGGCGGCGCTCGTCCAGCCCTTGCGGCACATCGCGCCCTCGTTGGTGGGGAACTCGTCCCAGGTCTCCACGACCGTCTCGCGTCCCCGGAGGGCCAGCCGCATCCCGCACTGGAGGGAGCAGTAGGGACAGTGGGTGCCCGGGTTCGGTGGCGGGGTCATCGGCTCACACCTGCGCGTGGGCGAGGCTGGGCAGCCGTGCGGCGAGCACCCGGCTCCTCAGGTAGCACCACCAGGTGAGGCCCGCGCACGCCGCGTAGAACACGACGAACCCGTACAGCGCCGCCTCGATCCCACCGGTGTTGGCGATCGAGATCCCGAACGAGCGTGGGATCAGGAACCCGCCGTACGCCCCGACCGCCGAGATGACTCCCAGGGCGGCTGCACTCTGCGCCCTTGCGCGCTTGCGGTCCTCGTCGCCGTCGCCGACGCGGGCCCGGAAGATCGCGGGGATCATCCGGTACGTCGTGCCGTTGCCGATCCCGGCGAGCGTGAACAGCAGCATGAACGACACGAGGAACGGCCCGAACGCGTGCTGCCCCACCGACCACACCACGCCCAGGACGCCGAGGCCCATCGCCACGAACGTGGCCATCGTGATCCGGGCACCGCCCCAGCGGTCCGCGAGCAGACCTCCGACCGGCCGGACGAGGGAGCCGACGAGCGCCCCGAGGAACGCGTACTTGCCCGAGACCTCGGGGAACTGCGTCGACATCAGCAGCGGCATCGCCGCTCCGTAGCCGATGAACGAGCCGAACGTGCCGACGTACAGGAAGGACATCACCCAGGTCTGGCGGTCCTTGGCGACCTGCACCTGCTCTCGCATCGGCGACCTCGCCAGGCTCAGGTTGTCCATGAACAGCCAGGCGCCGAGTGCCGCGAGCAGTGCCAGCGGGCCCCACACGAGCGCGACGTTCTCGAGGTGCGGGCCGGCGGACGAGCCGAGCCCGAGCACCGCGACACCCACGAGGACCGGGGTGATGAGCTGCACCGTGCTGACGCCGATGTTGCCGCCGGCGGCGTTGAGGCCGAGAGCCCAGCCCTTCTTGGCATCCGGGTAGAAGTAGGAGATGTTCGCCATGCTGGAGGCGAAGTTGCCGCCGCCGAGCCCCGCGGTGACTGCCGCGAGGACGAACATCCAGTACGGCGTGGCCGGGTTCGACACGCACACCACCAGCAACGTGCACGGAACGAGCAGCAGCAACGCGCTCACGACCGTCCAGTTGCGGCCGCCGAAGCGGGCCACCGCGAACGTGTAGGGGAAGCGCATCGTCGCGCCCACCAGGCTCGGCACCGCCGCGAGCCAGAACAGCTGGTTCACGGAGAAGTCGAAGCCGGCCTGCACGAGGTAGACCGCGCCGACGCTCCACAGCATCCAGACCGAGAACCCGACGTGCTCGGCGAGGATCGACCAGACCAGGTTCCGGCGGGCGACCCTGCTGCCCCCGGTCTCCCAGAAGACGTCGTCCTCCGGGTCCCACTTCTCGATCCAGCGGCCGGTGCGGTGCTCGGTCGCGGGTGGCTTGCTCTCGGTGACGGTCATGGCGTGCTCCTGGGTCGTGCGGGATTCGACAGGCCAGACGCTAGGAAGGCGGTGTTTCCCCGGGGCTGTGACGATGTGCCCGCGACGTCAACTTCTCCTCACTCCCTCACAGCCCACACCCGAGCACCGGCTAGCGTGTCCGCCGTGACGGACACCGAGAGCCCGCGTACGGCGGTCGTCCTGCTCGCCGCCGGAGAGGGCCGCCGCGTCGGGGCCGGGACGAACAAGGTGCTGCTGCCGCTCCTCGGCGAGCCGGTGTTCTCGTGGTCACTGCGCCGGGCCTTCGAGCTGCCCGGGGTCACGCATGTCGTCCTCGTGATCCGGCCCGAGGACCGGGCCGAGATCGACCGCGGCCTCGAGCTGCTCGCGGAGCGGCATCCGGGCGCCGCGGTCTGGATCGTCTCCGGTGGCAGCACCCGGCACGGCTCGGAGTGGAACGCCCTCAAGGCAGTCGCCGACGCCATCGACGACGGGCAGGTCGACGTCGTGGCGATCCACGACACCGCCCGGCCGCTCGCCGAGGTCGGCCTGTTCGAGGCGGTGACCCGCACAGCGCATGAGCACGGCGGCGCGCTCCCGGTCCGGGCCCAGCGGTCGCTCGTGCCACGCGACCCGGGCCACACCCTCGACAGCGAGCTGGTCGCCGTACAGACTCCGCAGGCGTTCCGTGCTCAGCCGCTGCTGGACGCGTATCGCAAGGCCGAGCGCGACGGCTTCACGGGGACCGACACCGCCGCCTGCGTCGAGGAGTACACCGACACGGCGATCCACTGCGTCGCGAGTCCGGCGACCAACATCAAGATCACCTTCCCCGAGGACGTCTCACTCGCCGAACGGCTGCTGCGACAGGGGTAACCCGCCCACCGGTGGGTCGTTGGGAACGACATGCCCCGCCTGCCCCAGACCGTCAGCACCCTGCTGTTCGCGCTGCTCACCGCCCTGCTCGCGATTCTTCTCTCCGTGCCGACGATCCTCTCCGACCCCGCGCACGGTGCGGAGGGCGACCCGGTCGACCCCGGCCGTGAGGCGGCGAACTACAGCAAGCAGAGCGAGCGGGCGTCCGACTACCTGACCCCGAAGGCGCTTGCCGACCAGGCGACCCAGGGCGCCGACTCGTTCGCCGGTGGGGCCCTGGAGCAGGCGACCGACCCGGGCCGGCTCTTCGTCACCGACCTGTGCTGGTCGAAGGCCCTCGCCTGCGGAGGCGACACCCGGCTGGCGCACTGGCAGGAGCAGGGCTTCGGGATCGTGAGGCCGGTGCACTTCGTCGCCCGCAACGGCTCGACCATGGCCGGGCACGTCTGGGCGACCAGGGCCGGGCCCGCCAAGCGGCCGTTGGTCGTGATCACCAACGGCTCGGTGCAGGCCAGCGAGGAGCTGTACTGGTGGGCAGCGCAGACGCTGGCCAAGGCAGGGTACGTCGTGCTGACCCGTGACCCGCAGATGCAGGGCCGCTCCGACACGTTCGGAGAGGGCAAGGACGCGGGCGAGGGGTTCCCGTCGCAGAGCACAGGCGTGACGTTCTACGACCACACCCAGGACTCCATCGACTTCGCGCTGTCCCGTCCGGGCAGGCCGTACTGCCCGCGCCCGAGCCGATCCCGCACCAGCCACTGCGACAAGCAGAAGGCCCGCGTCGCCGACGGCCTCGCCACCCGCTACAACCCGTTCTGGCGCCTCGTCGACCGGACCCGCATCGGGCTCGCCGGCCACTCGTTCGGCGCCAGCGGCGTCAGCTGGGTCGGCCAGCAGGACCACCGTGTGGACGCGGTCGTGGCCTGGGACAACCTGTGCGACGCGACCCGTCCGTCCAGCACGCCGGGGTCCGGCGACGGCGGCTGCGGCACGGGGGGCCTCGGCAAGCCGCGGCTGCGCGTGCCGTCCCTCGGCCTCTCCGCCGACTACTTCCTCACCCCCACCCCCTTCACGACCGCGCCCGACCCGCGGGCGAAGACGCTGGCCTCCTACGCGTTCTCGAAGGCCCGCGTCGACAGCGGCGAGATCGTGATCCGCGGTGGCACGCACTACGAGTGGTCCTACCTGCCGATGCCGGCCTTCGGCGCGACGCTGCGCGGTATCGACGCCTCGGCCTGGTACACCACCGCGTGGTTCGACAGGTACGTCAAGGGCGACCGGCGCGCGCAGCGTCGCCTCCTCACCGACCGGTGGCGCCGCGACGGTATCGAGGCGTCGGTCGACCCGGGTGGCGACGGGAACGTGTTCAGCTTCTACTACCTGTCGCGGCTCGACCTCGGCCATGACGGTGGGCGACGGGTGCGCTGCGAGAACCTCCGCCGTGGCTGCCGTGCGCTCAGCCCGAGGGACGGTCGCGGACCGTCGTACTCCTATCTGGCCATCGCGACGAGCAAGGACCGCTGAGGCTCAGCCCTGCGGCTGGGGCGTCGCGTGCTGCGCCGCGAACGCCTCGAGCAGTGCGAGCGACGACTCGTCCTCGACACGACGGCCGAGCGCAGGCGCCTCGAGGAAGCGCACCTCGAACCGCTCGCGCAGCCGCGCCACGAGCGCAGGGGGGTCGTCGGCGTCCGGCCAGCCGTCGAGCTGTGCGACCACCGAGTCGGGCAGTACGACGGGCGAGGTGACCGTCCACAGGCCCTCGCGGTCGACCGTCTCGCCCACCACTCCCGCGCGCACCGACTTGATCGTGTCGGTGACCGGCAGCACACCGACCACGACGACGTCCTCGGTCACCGCGACGTGGACGGCCTCGCGCAGGAAGGCGATCGGGGTGAGAGGGCACAGCGGGTCGTGGAGCACCAGGGGCCGGTGCCGGTCGCGGAGGTCGGTCAGGTCGACGTTGAAGTCGACGAGCTCGACGCCCGAGTCCTCCAGGGCGAACGAGGCGAGCGCCACGAGCGGCTCACCGTCGAGGGTCGCGAACGGCATCGAGCCGCGGCCGGTCGTGGGGACCTGGCCCATCGGCGTGGCCGTCTCGTCGGGATCGTCGTAGTCGTAGCTCGTGCTCACGGGCCCATCAGACCACGAAGGCCCCCGGAGCGTTTCCGTCCCGGGGGCCTTCGAAGGTCAAACATGTGACTAGGAGGCGAGAACCTCGTCGAGGAGGGCCTCGGCCTTGTCCTCGTTGGTGTGCTCGGCAAGCGCGAGCTCGGAGACGAGGATCTGCCGCGCCTTGGCCAGCATCCGCTTCTCGCCGGCGGACAGGCCGCGGTCACGCTCGCGGCGCCACAGGTCACGCACGACCTCGGCGACCTTCATCACGTCACCGGAGTGCAGCTTCTCCAGGTTCGCCTTGTAGCGACGCGACCAGTTGGTCGGCTCTTCGGTGTGCGCCGCGCGCAGCACCTCGAAGACTCGGTCCAGACCCTCCTTGTCGACTACGTCCCGCACACCTACGAGATCCAAGTTGCAAGCAGGGACTCGAACGACCAGGTCCTGCTGGGCGACGATGCGCAGTACGAGGTACTGCTTGTCCTCACCCTTGATCTGGCGGGTCTCGATGTCCTCGATTACTGCGGCCCCGTGATTTGGATATACAACCGTTTCGCCGACGGTAAATGTCATGTGCCAAGTACCCCTTCCTAGGTGACTAGTCTAACACGACTCCGGAACCGGCCCTTTTGGCGTTTGCGCAGGTCAGAGGCCAAATCGGGGCTTGACAGATGCCCGATTGGTATGCGTGCGAGGCCCCCTGTGCACGTTCAGCGGACGCCTCGGGGCGGCGGGAACCCTTGTGTTCCCAGGCGAATCGCGAGGGGGTCCCCCCATCGCATGGGGCGGTGGTCAATACTGCGAGCCATGAAGTACAGGAAGCAGCGAGGCACGACCCTGTCACTCATCCTGTCCAGCCACCCCCTTCCCACGCTGGCCATGACGATCGGCGTCACTGCTGCTGCCGCGCTCATGGGGCGCAGCCTCCTCGAGGTGGGGCTGGTGGCGGTGACCGTCCTCTCCGGCCAGCTCACGGTGGGATGGCTCAACGACCTCGTCGACCGGCACCGCGACGCCCAGGTCGGCCGGCTCGACAAGCCGATCGCGATGGGGTGGGTCGACCCCGGCACCGTGACGTTCGCGATCGCGGTCGTCGTACTCGCGGTGATCCCGCTCTCGATCGCGAACGGCACCTACGCCGGCATCGCGCACCTCGCCGCGGTCGCCTCCGCGTGGCTCTACAACCTGTGGTTCAAGAGGTCGGTGTTCTCCTGGCTGCCCTATGCCGTCTCGTTCGGCCTGCTGCCGGCGTTCCTGTCGTACGGCGGCCTCGGCGGTGGCATGCACGGCGGCCCACCCACCTGGGCGATGACCGTCCTGGCGGCGATGCTCGGCATCGGCGTCCACTTCCTCAACACGCTCCCGGACCTCGTGGAGGACAACGAGACCGGCGTGCGCCACCTCCCGCTCCGCGTCGCACTGAGGATCGGAGCGCCCAGGCTGCTGTGGATCTCAGTGACCTACACGGCACTCGTGGCTGCCGGGATCGTCGTGGCAGGGCTCACGGTCGGCATCCGCCAGTGAACGCTAGACTGCAGCCTGCTTTGTAGGCCGAGCCGTCACCGTGGCCGCCTCGCCCCCTGAACTGGTCGTAGCTAGTGCCCACCGCGGGCGCCCCCCGAGAGGAACCGTGGAGAACGTGAACGTCACCCTTCGTCGCAGCATCGCCGTCGCAGCCCTCGTGCTTGCACCGGTGCTGTCCTCGTGCGGCTTCGACCAGCCCACCGACCGCGTGTACAACCCCGGCGTCGGGGTCAACGACCGCAGCGGCACGGTCGACGTACTCCACGCGCTGGTCGTCTCCGGCCAGGACGGCACCGGCACACTCGTCGCGGGTCTGGTCAACAACGACGAGCAGCAGGGTGACGCCCTCACCGGTGTCGCGGGCTCCGGCGAGGACTCCGGCGTCGCCGTGACGATCCCCGCTCCCATCGACATCAAGCCCGCCGGGGCGGTGCAGCTCGCCGACGAGAAGACCCCGATCGCGGTCAAGGGCAAGGCCATCACCGCCGGCTCGTTCGTCACGCTGACGTTCAGCTTCCAGCGCGGTGAGAGCGTCACCCTCGACGTTCCGGTCGTGGCGCACCGCGGCGACTTCGCCGACGTCCCGCTCCCGTAGGGCTTGCCCGGAAAGACACATCCTGGCGGTATGTGACAAACCCGGAGTTCTTCCGGTTTGTCGCGCGCACCACAGGGCACAGCGACCTCAGGAGTTGCCGGCACGGGGCCGGCGACGAAGGAGGGAGCATCATGATGAAGCGCATCGCCGCAGGAGTAGCCGGCACGGCCCTGGCCGTGGGTGGCACCGTCGCCATGACCGCACCTGCACAGGCCCAGCCGGTCGCCGCAGGCAATCTCGTGAACGTGCAGATCAGCAACCTTCTCAACGACAACGAGGTCGCCGTCACGGTGCCGATCAACGCCGCTGCCAACGTCTGCGGCGTCTCCGTCGACGTGCTCACGAGCCAGCTGGCGAACGCACCAGTGACCTGCGACGCGGGTGCGCGCCAGTGGACCATCACTGCTCAGTGACGCTGAGCCACGCCTAGCGTGGTGATGGAGAGCCTGCCTCGTCTACCGGGGCAGGCTCTTCCGCGTGCTGGGCGCGGGTCGCTTGCCGCTCTCTCCTCGATAGGGTGTGGCGCATGAGTGCTGAGGCCCCGTACACCCTGGTCCTGCTCCGTCACGGCGAGAGCGACTGGAACGCCAAGAACCTCTTCACCGGCTGGGTCGACGTGGCCCTGACCGAGAAGGGTCGCGCCGAGGCGATCCGCGGCGGCTCGCTGATCGCCGAGGCCGGTGTGCTTCCCGACGTACTCCACACCTCGGTGCTGCGCCGCGCGATCACCACCGCGCAGCTCGCGCTCGACGAGTGCGACCGGCACTGGATCCCGGTGAAGCGGTCGTGGCGCCTCAACGAGCGTCACTACGGCGCGCTGCAGGGCAAGGACAAGAAGGCCACCCTGGAGCAGTACGGCGAGGAGCAGTTCATGCTCTGGCGCCGCTCCTACGACACCCCACCGCCGCGCATCGACGACAACGACGAGTGGTCGCAGATCGGTGACCGCCGCTACGCCGACCTCCCCGACGAGATCGTGCCGCGTACCGAGTGCCTCGCCGACGTGGTGGAGCGGATGCTCCCCTACTGGTACGACGCGATCGTCCCGGACCTTCGCGCCGGCCAGACGGTCTGCGTCGCGGCGCACGGCAACTCGCTCCGCGCACTGGTCAAGCACCTCGACGAGATGAGCGAGGAGGCCGTGGTCGGCTTGAACATCCCGACCGGGATCCCCCTCGTCTACCGGCTCGACGAGAACATGCGCCCGACCCAGCGCGGTGGCGAGTACCTCGACCCCGAGGCCGCGGCCGACGCGATCAAGGCGGTCGCCAACCAGGGCCGCTGACCCCGCCGGGCCGCGCCGCCGCTCCTCCCCCGCGGGCCGCGTCCGGCTGGCGCGCCCGGCGACAAGAATCGCGCAGGTGCGAAGTCTTGACGGCGCTCCGATCGATTTCGGCGCACAGATCGTGCACATGCACGATGTTTGTCGGGGCGGTGGTGGAGGTCACCGACTTCAGGCCTTCCGCGTCAGGACCGCCCGCGTCAGGACCGCCCGGGGAAGAAGGGCCGCCAAGCGTCGGACGTACGCGCGGGCAGACCGGGCCACGCCTGCTTGCGCAAGGCCTTGTGCACCCGCTCGACCGTCTCCCCCGGGTTCTTGTAGATCCCGTCGCTCGTGACGACCAGGATGCGCCAGCCGGCATCGTCGAGCTCCTCGCGCCGCTTCAGGTCCGACTCCCAGTTGCGCCGAACCTCGGCGTGCTGGCGACCGTCGTACTCGACGATGAGCCGGACGCTCGGATAGCTCAGGTCGAAGCGGCGAGTCACCCGGCCGTACTCGTCGCGGACCTTGTGGTTGACCTCGGGCTCGGGCAACCCAGCGAGCACGATGAGCATGCGCATCCGGGTCTCCATCGGCGAGTCCACCTCGTCACGGACATAAGATGCTGCCCGCGCGGCCGCGTTTGCGTACCGGTCGTCACTCGCCTCGCAAGCGCGCAGCAGCTCGTCGGCGCTCGTCCTGCCCGAGCGAACGAGCGCGTCGCCGACGACCACCAGTTCGACCAGCGAGAGCATCGACGCCAGCTCGACGAACATCCGATGTGGCCCGGACACTCGCACTCCGGCGTTCTCCACCACGTCCGAGGTCCGCGCGACGTGGCAGGCGACTCCTCTTCGCTTGCTACGGTCCGCGGCCCGCTCCACAGTCACGTGCTCATCTGGGTGCGACGGTATCGGGACGCCGTAGATCCGCGCCGCGGACACATGGCTGGCGAACGCAGAGGTCGGATGGACGATGAGCGCGGCCTGAGCGCGAATCAGTGGATGATCGGGAACTCGGGCATCGACGTACACCCCGTTGAAGATCCGGCGAAACTTCGAGCCGCGCAGGTCACGCGCGGGGATCCCTGCTGCCAGCGCGTCCGCACGTGTGAACGGTCGACGCGTTTCGAGGTGGGAATGCGGGACCGTGAGCGACGTCTCCGGTGCAACCATGCCGAGGAGACTGCCCATGAGCACGGCGAGACGCATCTCGTCATCCACAGGGCGTCCGTTTACGGCGCTCGGGGGCCGGGCGACAAAGATCGTGCAGCTGCACGATCTTTGCGGCCGCATCGGCCCTGACGACGTCAGAAATTCGCAGATGCACGAAGCTGGTCGCCGCGCGCCGCGGATGGTGCGGTCCCGGTCAGGGGGTGAGGGGGGAGCTGAGGAAGGCGGCAAGGCGGTCGGGGTCACCGTCGAGGGTCACGCTCGGGTGCTCCGGGGACAGCCGCCTCCACAGCAGGAGCATGAGATCGGCGGCGGGAGCGGTGACGAGGTCGTGGCCGGCCCCGACATGTCCGGTCGGCTCGACGTGACGCCACGCCGGCGGCCCGTCGACGCGGGGCGTCAGCAGCCACCTGTCGTCGGTGTCGGAGGCGTGGAGCAGGAGCGGAGCGTCCAAGGTGGCGGGGCGCCCCCGCGCGTGCATCCGGGAGAGGAACACCTCGAGCACCTCGGCGATCCCGTCGACGGCGAGGTGCGCGGGGATGTCCGACGTACGACTTCGTGTGTGCTGCAGGTCGGCCAGGTGCACCAGGGTCTCGTGGGTCTGCCGCCGTGGCCAGAACCCCTTCGTGGCGTGATCGGCGGAGAACGTCCAGCACGCTTCGTCCGGAGCCGCCGCACGGAGCACCTGGAGGAGGTCCTCAGCCTTCGCGGCGTACCACCGCGCGACCGTCCTCGGGTGGTGCCAGCGGGGCCGGTCGTTCTGCTCGGCCGCACTCCGGCCCGTCTCCACGATCGTCGCCGCCCAGGCATGGGTGTTGCCCAGGTGGACGACGAGGTCGTACGTCGACCAGCCCGGACAAGCCGCGACGCGCCCGCCCATGTCACACGCCGGAATCGTCGCGACGACCTCGGCCGCCGCCGCTGCGTAGGCCGACACGAAGTCGACCGCCGACACAGCGGCGCCCCGCTGAACAACGGCCATGCCCTCATCATCCCAGGGCGGGCCGCGCTGGCAAGATCAGGCGTCGAGAACCGCGGGATGCTGCCCCGTCACGAGGAAGACGACGCGGCGGGCGAGCGACACGGCATGGTCGGCGATGCGCTCGTAGTACCGGCCCAGCAGCGCGATGTCGACGGCCGGCTCCACGCCGTGGGCCCAGTCGTCGCTGAGCATCATCCGGAACGACGAGCGTCGCAGCTGGTCCATCTCCTCGTCACAGCGCTCGAGCTCGACCGCGGCCTCGACGTCGCGGTTGGCGATGACGCTCTCGACCTGCCCGACCATCTCCTCGGCCACCTCGGCCATCCGTTTGATCGTCGGCAGCATCTCGTTGGGGATCGCCACGTCGGGGACCCGGAGGCGGGCGATCTTCGCGACGTGCACGCACAGGTCGCCCATGCGCTCGAGGTCGGAGACCATCCGCAGTGCCGCGACGAGCATCCGCAGGTCGCCCGCGACGGGCTGCTGGAGGGCGAGCAGCTCGAAGCTCAGCTCCTCGATGCGCTCGCGCTCGGAGTCGATGTGGGCGTCGTGCGAGATGACCTGTTCGGCGATCTCCGCGTCGGCCTCGAGGAGTGCCCGGGTGGCCTGGCCGACGGCGGTGCCGACCTCGTGGGTCATGGTCACGAGCTCGTCGATGACGGCGTCCAGCTGGTCGTAGTAGGCGTCTCGCATGGGGCTAACCGTAATAAGTGCGGGTGACCAATGGGGGTAGCGGCATGAACTGGAGGTGAACAGTGTCCGAAACCCCGCTTGCCGACCCTGCTGCGCGGCGAGCGGGCCGGAACGCCGTGCGTACGATCTTGGTGTGGACCAGACGACGCAGGCCCTCCTGTTCGCGCTGCTCGGCGCAGTGCTGGGCGCCGGCGTCGTCCTCGCCTGGCGGATCAGCGAGCAGCAGCAGCTACGGGTCGCGCCTCACGAGGAACCGGCCGTCCCCTCAGGGGTTGCCACCGTCCTCAGTGTCCTGCGCAGCAGCGCGCTCGTGGTCAACGAGAACGACGAGGTGCTCAAGGCGTCCGCCCCGGCCCACGCGCTCGGCCTGGTCCGCGGCAAGGAGATCGCGGTCGACGAGCTCGCCGACCTCGTCCGGCGGGTACGTCGTGACGGGCAGATCCGCGAGACCGAGTTCACCCTGACCCACGGCCGGGAGTCCCAGCCGATCCACGTCACCGCCCGGGTGGCGCCGCTGAGCTCTCGGCTCGTGCTCGCGCTCGTCGAGGACCGCACCCGAGAGCGCCGCGTCGACGCGATCCGGCGGGACTTCGTCGCGAACGTCTCCCACGAGCTCAAGACCCCGGTCGGCGCGATCAGCCTCCTCGCCGAGGCGGTGCGCGAGGCCTCCGACGACTCGGAGGCCGTGGAGCGCTTCGCCGCACGCATGCAGAAGGAGAGTGAGCGGCTCGGCCGGCTGGTGCAGCAGATCATCGAGCTCTCCCGGCTCCAGGGGGACGAGCCGCTCGAGGCACCCGCACAGGTGAAGGTCGACGAGGTGGTTGCCCGTGCCATCGACGCCAGCGCCATCGACGCAGGGAGCAAGCAGATCTCGGTGGTGCAGGACGGCGAGCGCGACCTCGAGGTGCTCGGCAGCACGGACCAGGTCGCCCTCGCCGTGGGCAACCTGGTCGCCAACGCCGTGGCCTACTCCCCTGAGGGCTCCAACGTCGTGGTGGCGGCCCGGGCGGCGGACATGATGGTCGAGATCACGGTGACCGACCAGGGCATCGGCATCCCGGCCGCCGAGCTCGACCGGATCTTCGAGCGGTTCTACCGGGTCGACCCGGCACGTCACCGCTCCACCGGAGGCACCGGCCTCGGG
The DNA here is from genome assembly GCA_963700955.1 of uncultured Actinomycetota bacterium. Classification (GTDB taxonomy): domain Bacteria; phylum Actinomycetota; class Actinomycetes; order Propionibacteriales; family Nocardioidaceae; genus Nocardioides_C. The sequence continues at coordinate 111,016 of CAVOZH010000010.1, forward strand.
CTGTCGATCGTCAAGCACGTGGCGGCGTCCCACGGCGGTGAGGTCCGGGTCTGGTCCGCCCCGGGGCACGGGTCGTCGTTCACGTTGACCCTCCCCCGCCGTACCACCACGGGCAGCAGCCCGTCGCACACCCAGTCGAACGAGCCGACGAACGAACCGGCGAACCAACCCAGCCAGCAGGAGGCACGCCCGTGACACGGGTACTCGTGGTCGAGGACGAAGAGAGCTACAGCGACGCGTTGGCGTACATGCTGCGCAAGGAGGGGTTCGAGGTCGGCATCGCCAGCACCGGCCCCGACGCGATCGCGGAGTTCGACCGGACCGGCGCGGACATCGTCCTGCTCGACCTGATGCTTCCGGGCATGCCCGGGACCGAGGTCTGCCGGGTGATCCGCCAGACGTCGAACGTCCCGGTGATCATGGTCAGCGCCAAGGACAGCGAGGTGGACAAGGTGGTCGGGCTCGAGCTCGGCGCGGACGACTACGTCACCAAGCCGTACTCACCGCGCGAGCTCGTGGCGCGGATCCGCGCGGTGCTGCGTCGTGGCGTCGAGCCGGACCTCGCGCCCGTGACCCTCGAGGCCGGGCCGGTACGGATGGACGTCGAGCGGCACGTCGTGACGGTCGCCGGTGAGGACACCAAGCTGCCGCTGAAGGAGTTCGAGCTGCTCGAGATGTTCCTGCGCAACCCCGGCCGGGTGCTCACACGCGGGCAGCTGATCGACCGGGTCTGGGGCTCGGACTACGTCGGCGACACGAAGACGCTCGACGTCCACGTGAAGCGGCTGCGCGCCAAGATCGAGCCGGACCCGGCGTCGCCGAGCTACCTGGTCACGGTGCGAGGGCTCGGCTACAAGTTCGAGGTCTGACCCACGACAGCTGGGTCGGGACCGAAGCCTCCCGGGGCTAGCGTTGCAGCCATGACCGCTCCCCGCCACCACGCCCTGCCGCTCGTCGCCGTCGCGGTCACGCTGCTGCTGTGGTCCTCTGCGTTCGTCGCCATCCGGCATCTGGGCGCGACGTTCTCGCCCGGAGCGCTGTCGCTGGGGCGGCTCGCCGTCGGCTCTGTCGCGCTCGGCGTGGTCCTCGCCATGCGGGGCGGCCGGATGCCCGCACGCCGCGACTGGCCCGGACTGGTCGCGATCGGGCTGCTGTGGTTCGGGCTGTACAACGTCGCCCTGAACGCCGGCGAGCTCCGCGTGGACGCCGGAACAGCCGCCATGCTCATCCAGCTCTCCCCGGTCCTCGTCGCCGTGCTGGCCGCGGTGTTCCTCAAGGAGAAGGCCACACCCACCCTCGTCGTCGGCCTGCTCGTCGCCTTCGCGGGCGTCGTGCTGATCGCGACGTCCACCTCCGACCAGGGCGACCGCGACCCGCTGGGGGTGGCCCTCTGCCTGGTCTCGGCCGCGGCCTACGCCGTCAGCCTGGTCCTGCAGAAGCCGCTCGTCTCGCGGCTGGCGGCGGTCGAGGTGACCTGGATCGCGTGCACGGTCGGTGCGCTGGCGTGCCTGCCGTTCACCGCCGACCTGGTCCGCGAGGCCGGGCAGGCGACGCCGGCCGACCTCGGTTGGATGGTCTACCTCGGGCTGTTCCCCACGGCGATCGCGTTCTCGACGTACGCCTACGCACTCGGCCACATGAGCGCGGGCAGCCTGAGCGTCACGACGTACCTCGTCCCGCCGATCACGGTCCTGCTCAGCTGGGTTCTCCTCGCCGAGGTGCCTCCTGCGTTGGCGTACGTCGGTGGCGGCCTGTGCCTGGCCGGGGTGGCCCTTGCCCGGCGACGGCCACGGACCCGCGCCACGCAGCGCGAGCCGGTGAGCACGTGACCGACGCTAGCCGGGCTGCTCGCCGTTCTCGAGCCAGCCGCGGAAGGCTTCGAGGTTGCGGGTGGACTCACCGCGGGACCTGCGCCAGTCCCACTCGCGGCGGATCGAGGTGGCGAAGCCGAGCTCGAGGATCGTGTTGAACGACTCGTCGGCGTAGGACAGCACCGCTCCGAGCAGCCGGTCGATCTCGTCGGGTGTCACCGAGCTGAGCGGCAGCCGCCCGTCGAGGTAGATGTCGCCCAGGTGGTCGAGCGCGAACGCGACGCCGTACAGCTTGAGGTTCCGCTCGAGGAGCCACCGGTAGACCCGCTCGTGGTTCTCGTCGGGCCGGCGCACGACGAAGGCGTGGACGCCGAGAGCGTGCTCGCCGACGTCGAAGCGGCACGGGGTCTGCAGCTTCTTCTCGCCGGGGAGGACGACCGTGAAGACGCCGGGCTCGATCTCCTTCCACTCCAGCTCGTGCGTGTCGAAGACCTCCCGCAGGGTGGCGGCGGCCACCTGCTGCTGCTCGGTCATCGCGCCGGCGAGCTGGTCGACAGGTTCGGTCATGACGTCATCCCTTTCAGGTCGCTGCGCAGCGCGGCGCTGGCCTGGCGGTACACCTCGACGGTGCGCTCCGCGGTCGCCTCCCACGCGAAGTTCGCGGCCTGGCGTACGGCGCCGGCCGAGAGCTCGTCGCGGAAGGCCGGTTGGTGGAGGACCCGCTCGAACGTGCGGGCGTAGTCGGCCGGGTCGTGCCCCTCGACGAGCAGGCCGGAGACGCCGTGGTGCACCGCGGTGGTGAGTCCCCCCACGGCGGCGGCCACGACCGGCGTACCGGTTGCCTGGGCCTCGACGGCGACCAGCCCGAAGGACTCGTTGTACGACGGGACGCAGACGAGTGTCGCGGCGGCGTACCAGTCGACGAGGACGGACTGTGCCACCGGCGGGACGAAGCGCACGACGTCGTCGAGGCCGAGGGACGTGGCGAGCTGGGCGAGGGACTCGGGGTGCTCGAGACCCGTGCCGGACGGTCCGCCGACGATCGGGACGACGAGGTGCGAGCGCAGGGACGGGTCGCGTTCGAGCAGCACCGCGACTGCGCGGAGCAGGACGTCAGGAGCCTTCAGCGGCTGGATCCGGCCGGCGAACATCAGCACGTGAGCGTCCGCGGGGAGGCCGAGCCGGGCCCGCGCAGCAGCCTGACCGACCGGCCGGAACACGTCGAGGTCCACGCCGGGATGGACCACCTCGACGCGGGACGGGTCCGCGTCGTACAGGTTGATCAGCTGTTTGGCCTCGATGTCGGTGTTCGCGATCAGCATGTCGGCGGCCTCGACCACCTGCTCCTCGCCGATGAGCCGCGCCATGGGCTCGGGGCTGTCCCCCTCGGCGAGCATCTCGTTCTTGACCTTCGCCATGGTGTGCATGGTGTGCGCGAGCGGGACGCCCCACCGGTCGCGGACCAGCGCGCCGACCTGGCCGGAGAGCCAGTAGTGGCTGTGCACGAGGTCGTACCAGCCCTGCTCGTGACCCGCCTCCGCCCGGAGCACCTCACGGGCGAAGGTGCACAGCTGAGGCGGCAGCTCGCCCTTGAGCAGACCCTCGAACGGTCCCGCATGCACGTGATGGACGTGGACACCGGGGACCGCCTCGACCACCGGCGGCAGCGCCGAGGAGGTCGCGCGCGTGAAGATCTCGACCGCGATGTCGCGTTGGGCCAGGCGCTTGGAGAGCTCCATGACGTACACGTTCATCCCGCCCGCGTCACCCGTGCCCGGCTGGTCGAGCGGGGACGTGTGCAGGCTGATCATCGCGACCCGGCCGTGCGCAGGGCGCGGCGAGGCGCTCGCGGCGTGCGCGGCGTTCGGGGACACAGGACTCACGAAACGGCATACCTCCGATGGGTCAAACCATCCGCGATTGTTCCCCATTCCCCCAGGGCCACTCGCGCCGCGTCAGGACTGCCTCCTGGGAGGCGACGGCCGCCACCGCACGAGCGAGGCGTACGACGCGCGGGGTGGCCCGTTCCACCGCCCGCCACAGCAGGATGCCGGTCAGCAGGGACAGCACCGTCGCGAGCCAGGGCAGCTCGTCCTCGAGGTGCGGGTAGACCTGCCAGTGCACGAGGTAGATGTAGAGCGACGCGCTCGCCAGGGCCCCGGCGAGGCGACCTGCCCACGACGGCACCCGGACCGACCGGACCCACACCAGTGCCAGCAGGCCCGCGACGACGACGGCCTCGCGCGCCGGGTCGTCGAAGAACCCGGGGACGGTCGCGACCACGACGGCCGAGACGAGCACGCGCTGCCACGTCGCGGTCGCCTTCACCGTCGCCCAGCCGAGGGCGAACAGCCAGAAGACGACGTTCGCGCGGTGGATCGCGTCGCCCCCCATGAGCTCGACCACCTCGTAGCGGGTGAGCAGCCCGAGCCCCGCGAGCGTCATCGGCAGCCAGAACGACCAGCGCCTCTCGGCCCGGTCCACGCCCGGCAGCGCCATCACGACCGTCAGGGCGAGGAGCGTGTGGACCAGAGCCTCGATGAACCAGTAGTGCCACGCGGGCTCGGTCCAGGTCGGTGGGCCGACGACCCCGTTGACCAGGAGGGCGTTGCGCCACCCGAGCCCCCGGGTGCAGGTCGCGACGATGCCGATCACGACCATCGAGGGCACCGCGATCCGGGCGATGCTCGACCCCAGGTGCCGGATCCGGTCGGTGCGCACGGCACCGGTCAGGTGGAACCGGCCGAAGTTGAAGCCGGCCACCCCGAGCAGCACGTGGGCGCCGCCGACGACGGTGAACAGGTTCGCGTGCGTCCCGACGATCGCCACGATCGCCAGTGCTCGCAGGAGCACGTTCACCTCCAGCGACCTGCCGCGTCGCGCCTTCCCGTCGTGCGGCGCCAGCTCGCCGATCGGCGTGACGTGCCAGTTCGGCGGGAGGTGGCCGAGGACCTCCTCGACCCGGATCGACATCTCCACGTAGGAGAGCGAGTCCCCTTCGAGTGAGACGAAGGTGTCCTCGTCGCGCACGACCTCGCGCCGGAGCACGTCGGCGTAGACCTCGCGCAGCCGCGCGCCCGTCGTACCGGGGGTGCGGGAGGTGACGGTTTCCCGAGGTCCCTCGGGAGAGCACCGCGCAAGCGCCGCCACCGCACGGTAGTCGGGCTTGCCGTTGGGCAGCCGCGGCACGGCGTGCACCGGGCAGACGGCGACTGCTCCGGCCGGGAGGCCGACGTGCTCCACGGCGACGGCGGCGACGCGCGCGACGTCGACCGGACCCGCGTCGTCGGAGACCGCTACCACGAGCCGCTCGCCCGAGGCGGCCTCCGCCGCGGCGCAGGCGACCAGCATCCCCTCGTCGGCGTACACCCGCTCCACCTCGTCGAGGTCGATGCGCAGCCCGAAGATCTTGGCGAACCGGTTGCGCCGGCCGACGATCTCGAAGAGCCCCTCCGGGGTACGGCGGGCGACGTCACCGGTCCGCAGGGAGGTCGTGACCCGCCCGAGTGCCAGGTCGGCCGGGGTCTCGGCGTACCCGAGCATCACGTTCGGCCCTTCGTAGACGAGCTCTCCCACGTCAGGGGCGCCGGAGCGCGTGAGGGGCAGCTCCGGGAGCGGCTCGAGGTGGAACGACCCGCCGGGCACGGGTACCCCGACCGCGCCCGGAGAGGTGAGCGCGAGGTCGGGAGGCAGGTAGGCCATCCGCGCGGTGGCCTCGGTCTGGCCGTACATCACGAACAGGTCCCACCCGCGGCGCCGACCGAGGTCGGCGTAGTGACGGACCCGGTCGGGCGCGAGGCGGCCGCCGGCCTGGGTCACGTAACGCAGCGACGGCAGGTCCATCTCGTCGAAGCCCACCCGGTCGAGGAGGTCGAAGGTGTACGGCACCGCCGCGAACGTCGTGGCCCCTGCGGCCCGGAACTCCTCCCAGAAGCAGCCGTCGACCACCGACGAGGAAGTCAGCATCAGCGAGGCGCCGGCGAGCAGGTGGCTGTTGATCACCGACAGGCCGTAGCAGTAGTGCATCGGCAGCGTCGTCGCCGCCACGTCCGAGGGTCGGATCGAGAGGTACGTCGCGATCGACTCGGCGTTGGCCTGCACGTTGTCCACCGAGAGCCGGACCAGCTTCGGCGACCCGGTCGAGCCGGAGGTGGACAGCAGGAGCGCCAGATCGGGGTGCAGGTCATGGGCAGTGCCGGCGCGGCGTTCGGCCAGCCCACCACCGGGCCCGGCGACGACATCGGGGTCGTAGGCCGAGATGACCGCCTCGACGTTTCCGGGGTTGTCGCCGGGCACGAGGATCACGGGATGCCCGGCGGCCAGAGCGGCCAGGTAGGTCACGAGGGGATCGAGCCGGTTCGCGCCGGCGACGAGGACCAGGCGGCGGGTGCTGCCCAGCGCGGCGGAGCGGGCGGTCACGAGCCGGGCGAGAGCGGAGTAGGTGACGGTCTCGTCGGACGTTCGCACCGCGACCCGCTCGCCGAACTGCGCCAGCCGGGCCGCGAAAGCCACTGCGCCGGGGCTCGCCGTCAGCGGGCCCGAGCCGGGACGAGGATCGGTGGGAGCGATGCGCACCGAGGGAGTTTATTAGGTAAGGCTTACCTGAGACAAAGTGGTGTGTGCCACGCCGGACGGTTCACTCAGCGAGCGGCGCGGCGCCCTCGAACCGGGGCCGGACGCTGCGCAGCAGCCGCCTCCGCGTGGGCCACGGCTCGTCCGTGAGCCCACCTACCCGTGATCAGGGCGGCGACCGCGCCGATGATGACGCTCAGCTGGTCGTGGAGCCACGTGTCCCCGCCGTACATCGCCTTGACCGCCTGGTCGAACAGCTGCCACATCATCAGCACGAGCAGCGGCGTGGCGATCGCCACCACGCCACGCAGCCACACCGGCGCCTTGTCCACAAGCGTGTAGCCGGCCGCTCCCAGAGCGACGGCGAACGCCGCGAACCCTCCATAGAAGGCCTTGTCGACGAGCCCTCCGCTGGTCGTCTCCCCGCCGCTGTACCAGATCAGACCTACCTTGACCAGCCAGCCGACGCCTCCCACGACGGCCGCGATCGAAACGATTCTCCTCGGGTCCATGCGCATAGTGTGCCTTTCCGGACGACCCGGGCGCACCCCCTAGCCGCTCTCCGGTCTGCACCGATGCCAGAATCCAGGCATGGCCACCGACCAGCAGACCGACCGCAGGACCGCCGTCGTCACCGGCGCAAGCAGTGGAATCGGCGCTGCCACCGCGCGACGTCTCGCAACGGAGGGCTACCACGTGTACTGCGCCGCCCGTCGTACCGAGCGTGTGCAGTCCCTGGCCGACGAGATCGGGGGGACGGCGATCCGGTGCGACGTCACCTCGTCAGGGGACGTCGCGGCGCTGGCGAAGGAGGTCGGCGAGCGCCTCGACGTGCTCGTCAACAACGCCGGGGGCGCCTTCGGGTCGGATCCCGTGGCGGAGGCGAACCCCGACGACTGGCGCGCGATGTACGAGGTGAACGTCATCGGTCTGCTCAACGTCACCAAGGCGCTGCTGCCTGCGCTGGTCGCGAGCGGCGACGGGGTGATCGTCAACGTCGGATCGACCGCCGGCCGGATCGCCTACGAAGGCGGTGGCGGCTACACCGCGGCCAAGCACGGCACCCAGGTCGTCACCGAGACCCTGCGTCTCGAGCTCGTTGGGCAGCCGGTCCGGGTCAGCGAGATCGCTCCGGGCATGGTGCGGACCGACGAGTTCTCGATGGTGCGCTTCGGCGGCGACCTCGAGAGGGCCGAGCAGGTGTACGCCGGAGTCGCGGAGCCACTCGTGGCCGAGGACGTCGCCGACGCGATCGCGTGGGTGGTCACCCGGCCTTCGCACGTGAACATCGACGAGCTCGTGATCCGCCCGCGAGCCCAGGCCGCGCAGCACAAGGTGCACCGCGTCTTCGACTGAGGCGATCCGGGTCAGGGGGTACGGAGGCGCGACCCCTGCTGCTAGAAAGCGCGCCTCCGCACCCGGAGTTCCCTCAGAAGCGGCTCTGAGGAGAGTCCGATGGCCAGGCCTGGGTGGCGCCCGGGTCCCGCCCGAGGCTCGGGTCGGCCGCCTCCGGAGCGGACGAGTAACCCGAGCTGAACGAGCCGGTGGAGTAGCCCGACGAGGCGTCGGCGCGTGCCCGGCCGCTCTCGAGGTCGCGCTTGGCCCGCTCCCTGTCGTCCCTGCCCTTGCGGTAGGCGTCCTCCAGCATGGCCCCGGCGAGGTCACGGCCGCCGAGGCCGAAGGCCAGCGCCAGGCCGAGCGCGAGGGCGAACATCGTGGCGGCGAAGGCGATCCGGACGATCTCCTCGGCGATCTCGAGCTGCTCGAGGATCATGAACATCGCGATGATCATGACCAGCGCGGGCACGACGGTCGCGACGATCTTGCCGGTGGGGGTGTCCCCCATGACCCGGCCGACACCGGAGGCGACGGCGCCCGCGACAATCGCGGCGACAACGAAGATCACGATGGCGACGATGATGTTGGGCAGGTACGCGAGAACCTCGTTCATGAAGGTGGTCAGCGCCGGGATGCCGAGCGCGCCGATCGCCGAGAACAGGAAGAACGCGAAGACCAGCCAGAACACCGCCCGCGCGATCCCCCGAGACGGCCGCGCTCCGGACACGACCATCTCGACGTACCGGTTCGCGTCGGACTGCCGCAGCTTGCTGTCGACGCCCGTCTTCTCGAGGAGCTTCTGCGCAGCCGTGGCGACCAGCCTCGCCACGACGTAGCCGACGAGCAGGAGGACAAGGAAGCCGAGCAGGTTCGGGAGGAACCCGAAGAAACCCTCCCACGCCCGGTTGAAGCTGCCGCCCACGTCCATGCCGTTCTCCTGCCTCAGTGCGATCTGACACCGCGGCGTACCCGTGGCCGAACCGGGCAAACCCTGCTTCGGGTCACATCGGACGGCGGGCTCAGAGCACGGAGTCGACTGCCTCGGGGAGCACCTCGCCGGCCCGCCCTCGCAGCACCACCGTGGCGATCTCGTCGAGGGGCGTCGGCTCGTCGTTGACGATGACCAGGGGCACGCCGGCCCGGACCGCCGACACCGGGAGGTCGGCTGCCGGCCAGACCTGGAGCGAAGAGCCGACGGTGAGCATCAGGTCCGCGGTCGTCGCGAGCGTCGTGGCCTGCTCGACCACGCCGGGGAAGAGCATCTGCCCGAAGGAGACCGTCGAGGACTTCACGAGGCCGCCGCACTCGGGGCAGGACGGGTCCGGGTCGCCCGCGTCGAGCAGCTCGAAGACCCAGGTGTGCGGGGCGGTGAACCCGCACCCCTCAGGCGTGCCCTGCCGGGGCGCGTGGCCGATGCACATCACCTCGCGGGCGGTGCCGTGGATCTCCACGACGTTCGTGGACCCGGCGAGCTGGTGGAGTCCGTCGATGTTCTGCGTGATGACGCCGTGCCCTCGTCCCGCCGCCTCGATCCGGGCAAGCGCGACGTGAGCAGGGTTCGGCCGCGCCTCGCGGAGGAAGAACTCGCGGCGCATCGCCCAGGAGTTCGCGCGCACCTCCGCGGACTCGACGTACCTGTCGAAGGTGAAGTCCCGCGGGTCGTAGCGGGTCCAGACGCCCCCGGGCGAACGGAAGTCGGGAATGCCGGACTCGGTCGAGATCCCCGCGCCGGTGAACGCCGTCACCCGATGGCTCGCGGCGAGCAGGCCGGCCAGCTCGGTGATCGGGTCGGTCATCGGCCCGCCTCCCCGAAGCGTGGCTTCTCCTTGGCCAGGAACGCGCGGACCCCCTCACGGAAGTCCGGAGCGCCGTACACCTTCTCGAGCCGCTCCACGTCGTCGGCGGGCGACACCTCGAGGGCGTCGGAGTGACGCAGCAGCTGCTCCTTGGTGGCCGCCAGCGTCATCGGCGAGGCCGCGGCGATCCCCTCGACCAGGCCGCGGAGCTCCTCGTCGAGGCCGTCGGCAGGTACGACGCCCATGACCGCTCCGACGGCGTACGCCCGGTCGGCGTCGACCAGACGCGAGGCGAGCAGCATCTCGCGGGTCAGCGACTCCCCGAAGACGCTCGCGCACCGGTAGACGATGAAGGCCGACAGCGCGTTGCCGAGGGTGCGGGCGATCGGGTAGCCGAAGCGTGAGCCCTCCGTGGCGATCCTCAGGTCGCAGTGCGTCGCCACGGCGAGCCCGCCACCCACGCAGATGCCCTCCACTGCGGCGACGGTGACCTGCGGCAGCTCCGCGATGCCGCGCAGCACCCGGCCGACCCTCGCTTCGTACGCGACCCCTCCGGAGCCGTCGCCGAGTGAGGTGAACTCCGAGATCTCGTTGCCCGCGGCGAACGCCCTCCCGCCCGCACCGCGGAAGACCACGACCCGGACGTCGGGGCTCTGCCGGAGCTCGGCGCAGACCTCGAGCAGTCCCTCGTAGGTGCCGCTGGTGAAGGCGTTGTGCCGTTCCGGGCGGTTGAAGACGACCTCCACCGCGTGGTCGCCGCGCCGGACCAGCAAGGCCCCCTCGGCCAGGGCCTCCTCCGCCGACCGCTCCCGCGTCACCGGAAGCCCGCCACGGTCTGCGCGACGTAATGCTCCTCGAGCCGCGAGGTCTCCTCGTAGCTGAGCTCGAGGTCCAGCGCCGCCACTGCGTCCTCGAGGTGCTGCGGCTTTCGGGCGCCGACGATCGGCGCGGTCACGGCCGGCTGCTGCGCCACCCAGGCCAGTGCCACCTGTGCCCTGGGCACCCCGCGCTCCTCTGCGATCTCCCGGACCCGGTCTACGACCTGGCGGTCCGAGGCCGCGGAGTACAGCGTGCGCCCGAAATGGTCGGACTCGGCACGCTCGGTCGTCTCGTCCCAGTCACGGGTGAGCCGGCCGCGGGCGAGCGGGCTCCACGGCAGCACCGCGACGTCCTGGTCCTCGCACAGCGGCAGCATCTCCCGCTCCTCCTCGCGGTGGAGCAGGTTGTAGTGGTCCTGCATCGAGACGAACCGGGTCCACCCGTTGAGGTCGGCGGTGTAGAGCGCCTTGGCGAACTGCCAGGCGTACATCGACGAGGCGCCGATGTAGCGGGCCTTGCCGGCCTTCACCACGTCGTGAAGCGCCTCGAGGGTCTCCTCGATCGGCGTCTCGTAGTCCCAGCGATGGATCTGGTAGAGGTCCACGTAGTCGGTGCCGAGCCTCGTGAGGCTGTTGTCGATCTCGGTCATGATCGCCTTGCGCGAGAGGCCCGCGCCGTTGGGCCTGTCGGGGTTCATCGCGCCGTGCACCTTGGTGGCGATGACCACCTCGTCGCGACGGGTGTACTCGTTCAGCGCCCGCCCCACGATCTCCTCGCTCGACCCGGCCGAGTAGACGTTCGCGGTGTCGAAGAAGTTGATGCCGAGCTCCACGGCCTGCCTGATCAGCGGCCGGCTCTCGCCCTCGGTGAGGGTCCAGGCGTGGTTGCCGCGGTCAGGCTCCCCGTACGTCATGCAGCCGAGACAGATCCGTGAGACGTCGAGGCCGGTGCGGCCGAGCTTCACATAGTCCATGCCACCTGACAGTACGACGGCCGCACGATTCGGCTGGAGCGGGTGCCGCCGGTAGACTGGAGTGTCTTTTCCCGCCACGACTCTCCGTGCGGCTCGCACCAGCGCCGGCACCTACGACTCCGCGGGAACCCCGACCCGAAAGCAGATTCGCATCCGCATGTCCGAGAACACCAGCCGCAAGAGCCGCACCGACCTGCGCAACGTCGCGATCGTCGCGCACGTCGACCACGGCAAGACCACGCTCGTGGACGCGATGCTGTGGCAGGGCGGCGCCTTCGGCGAGCACCAGCACGTCGACGAGCGCGCCATGGACTCCGGCGACCTCGAGCGCGAGAAGGGCATCACGATCCTCGCGAAGAACACCGCGATCCGCTACACCGGTGAGGCCGCGAAGTCCGTCGAGGGCGGCGCGATGACGATCAACATCATCGACACCCCGGGACACGCCGACTTCGGCGGCGAGGTCGAGCGCGGACTGTCCATGGTCGACGGCATCGTGCTGCTCGTGGACGCCTCCGAGGGGCCGCTCCCCCAGACCCGGTTCGTGCTCCGCAAGGCCCTCAACGCCGACATGCCCGTCGTACTCGTGGTGAACAAGGTCGACCGCTCCGACGCGCGGATCAGCGAGGTCGTCGACGAGACCTACGAGCTGTTCATGGACCTGCTCGACGACTCGCACAGCCAGGACGCGCTCGACTTCCCCGTCGTGTACGCCAGCGCCAAGGCCGGCCGCGCGTCCCTCGAGCTGCCGGAGAACGGCGGGCTGCCGGACAGCGAGAACCTCGAGCCGCTGTTCCAGACGATCATCGACACCATCCCCGCGCCGGTGTTCCACGACGACGCCCCGCTCCAGGCGCACGTGACGAACCTCGACTCGAGCCCGTTCCTGGGCCGTCTCGCACTGGTCCGCGTCAAGGAGGGCCAGCTCAAGAAGGGCCAGCAGGTTGCGTGGATGAAGCGCGACGGGTCGGTGTCGAACGTCAAGGTCACCGAGCTGCTCGTCACCGAGGGGCTCGAGCGCAAGCCGGGCGAGTCCGCCGGCCCCGGCGACATCGTCGCGATCGCCGGCATCCCCGACATCATGATCGGCGAGACGCTGGCCGACCCGAACGACGCCAGGGCACTGCCACTGATCACGGTCGACGAGCCGGCGATCTCGATGACGATCGGCACCAACACCTCGCCGCTGGCCGGCCGGGTCAAGGGCTCGAAGGTCACCGCCCGCCTGGTCAAGGACCGCCTCGACGCCGAGCTCGTCGGCAACGTGTCCATCAACGTGCTCCCGACCGAGCGTCCCGACGCGTGGGAGGTGCAGGGGCGTGGCGAGCTGGCGCTCGCGATCCTGGTCGAGCAGATGCGGCGCGAGGGCTACGAGCTGACCGTCGGCAAGCCGCAGGTGGTCACCAAGGAGGTCAACGGCAAGGTCCACGAGCCCGTGGAGCGGCTGACCATCGACGCCCCTGAGGAGTACCTCGGCACGATCACCCAGCTCCTCGCCGTCCGCAAGGGCCGCATGGAGCAGATGACCAACCACGGCACCGGTTGGGTCCGGATGGAGTTCCTGGTGCCGGCCCGTGGCCTGATCGGCTTCCGCACCGAGTTCCTCACCGACACCCGCGGCACCGGGATCGCCCACCACGTGTTCGAGGGCTACGAGCCGTGGGCCGGCGAGATCCGCTCCCGCGCCTCCGGGTCGCTCGTTGCCGACCGGGCGGGTGCGGCGACGGCGTACGCCATGACCAACCTCCAGGAGCGCGGCACGATGTTCGTCGAGCCGACCACGGAGGTCTACGAGGGCATGATCGTCGGCGAGAACTCTCGCGAGGACGACATGGACGTCAACATCACCAAGGAGAAGAAGCAGACCAACGTCCGCTCCTCCACCTCAGACAACTTCGAGAAGCTGATCCCGCCGAAGAAGCTCTCGCTCGAGCAGTGCCTGGAGTTCTGCCGCGAGGACGAGTGCGTCGAGGTGACGCCCGAGACGGTGCGGATCCGCAAGGTGGTGCTCGACGCGAGCCAGCGCGCCCGGAGCGCCGCCCGCGCCCGCAAGAACGGCTGACCCCGCTCGGCCCCCGGGCCCGAAGAACATGCAGTCATGCCGGCCGCGGTACGGCGTCAGGCGGGGATGTCCCTCTGGGCGCCGCCGAGTGCATGTTCTACGGGCTCGCGCCGGGAGGCCATGAGCAGACATCGCCGCACGTAGTCGGGCTGGAACATCACGTCCTCCCAGCTGAACCGCAGCACGAGCCAGCCATCGAGGGCGAGCGCGTTGTAACGATGGCAGTCCGCGTGGAGCGCCTTCCGCTTGCCGTGCCACTCGAACGAGTCAGCCTCTGCGGCCACCCGGCGATACTCGTCGACCAGGTCCGGGCGGACCGAGAACCCCTCGCCCGAGATCACGACCTGCGGCTCCAGGGCGAGCTCCGGGATGTCGAGCCCGATCGCCCGCAGCACGGACTCGAAAGGGTTGGCCGCACGCGGATCGGCAGCAAGGGCGACGCGAAGGCAGCGTTCGCGGAAGCGATCGGGCATCCGGCCGGCCAGCTCGATGAGCCATGACCTCGTCACGTTGCCGTGCCTCATCGCCGAATCCGCGATGGCGAGCGCCTCGTCGAACGGCAGGTGCTTGGCGCAGTCCACGACCGTCCGGCCGTACGAGGTGACACGCCCGCTCAGAACCTCCGGGGGAGCGAGGTGCGCCCACTTGACGGCCACCCCCTCTCGCCGTTCAGGTGCAACCCGGCGATTGCGAGGCACGGTCACCGTGGGTAGTGCCGGTGGATGTTTGACCTCCCACCCGTGGACCTGGGCAGCACTCACATGAGACACCACACCGCTCAGCCGACTGGCGGCTCTGAGGGCCTCCGACGCGGAGGGAAGCGAGTAACGTCCACGGGCGTCCCGGACGATGGCGCCGGTAGCCACGGCTTTCCGGATCTGTCTTCGTGACGCGAAGCGCCTGAGCGTCTTCGTGTCTGCAATCCCGCCGAGCCTGACGAGCGCCTCTTCCGGTCTCACCCCAGAGAGGTTGCCGGGCCGCGATCACCTCCGCATCCCGTTGTCCACAGGGCCTGGGACTGCAGAACATCCAGTCATCCCGGGACCGCGAAACATGCAGTCACCGCCCCCGCCGTACGCCGACGAGCGTGATCCAGGCCCGAGACGGCCGAGAGTGCATGTTCTGAGGGCGCGCCGGCTGGGCCAAGCGCCGCAACGGATAGGTAGTTGTACCTATCCGGATCCAGGTACTCGTCCGGATCTGCGACGGCGCCCGGTCCGGGACAGTGAGAGGCATGAACACTCCAGCGATCTCCAAGACCACGTCGGCGTTCTACATCCAGGCCGGCCTCTCCTTCGCCGTCGCGGTCGGCGCCGTGATCCTCGGCGTCGTGTACCTGCCGGTCGACCCGTGGATGCGAGCCTTCCTGGCCCTCGGCAGCCTGTTCCTCGTCACGTCGTCGTTCACCCTGGCCAAGTGCGTTCGCGACGCCCAGGAGAGCAGCCAGATCGTGACCCGGCTCGACCAGGCGCGGGTGGACAAGATCCTCGCCGACCACGACCCGTTCCAGCTGCAGTCCTGACCCGGCTGCGCAGACGGGTCACGCTGTCTCGTCGGCGTCTCGTCGGCTACGAGGCCAGCAGCTTCGCGAACATCGTGCACGCCTCGTCGATCGCCGCCTGCGCCCCGGGCGAGAAGGTGCCCATGTCGAAGAAGCCGTGGATCATCCCGTCGAAGCGGCGTACGTCGACCCGCACCCCGGCCTGGGAGAGGGCGGCGGCGTAGGCCTCGCCCTCGTCGCGCAGCGGGTCGTACTCGGCGGTGACGACCACCGCGGGCGGGAGACCGGAGAGGTCGGTCGCACGCAGCGGCGACAGGCGGGGGTCCTCGTGCGCGGCGGCCTCGTCGGCGTAGTGCTCCATGAACCACAGCATCGTGGGCAGGTCGAGGAAGTACCCCTCGGCGTTCTCGGTCCGCGAGGCGTAGTCGCCGGTCACGTCGGTGGCCGGGTACACGAGTAGCTGCCCCGCCAGGGCCGGGCCTCCCGAGTCGCGCAGCTGCTGCGCGACGACCGCGGCGAGGTTGCCGCCCGCACTGTCGCCCGCAACCGCCAGTCGCGGGTCGCCACCGAAGTCGGCCAACCGCTCACCGACCCATCGCGTGGCCGCGACGGCGTCCTCCACCGCAGCGGGGAAAGGCGCCTCGGGCGCGAGCCGGTAGTCGACGGACACCACGACGGCGGTGCAGTCCCGGCAGATGCTGCGGGCCATGTTGTCGTGGGTGTCGAGGTCGCCGATCACCCAGCCGCCGCCGTGGAACAGCACGACCGTCGGCACCGGCCCCTCCTCCGAGGGCCGGTAGACCCGCGCTGCCAGCTCGCCGGCCGGACCGGGGATGGTCGTGTCCTCGACGCTCCCGACCGGCACCACCTGCTCGGGCTGCCGGCCGCCGACGGTGAGCTGGCGGAACGCCTCACGCGCGGCCTCGGGAGAACCCTCGGACATCGGCGGGACGGTCGCGAGCAGCTCGAGCAGGGGCGCGATGTGGGGGTCGACGGGCATTCGGGGGTCTCCTCGGGATCAGAGGGATCGCGGCCCGGAGAGCGGCGCGACAGTCACGCGGCGGAGCCTACTCGCCGGTACGTATGAAGGGTCCGCGGCCGCCGCCACGCACCTGACCACTGTCCGGCCCAGGCGGGCCTTTCGCCCCATCCCGGGTGCAGTCGGGCCGACCCATGCTGGAGGTGCGGGCTACCTGGGAGGGGTCATGACCATGGGCAAGCTTCATGAGTTGACCGTCGATGAGTGCGTCGAGCTCATGAGCGCGCACACCGTCGGCCGGGCCGCGATCTGCACGCCTACCGGTCCCCATGTCGTTCCGGTCAACTACGCCGTCGACGGGGACTCGGTGGTGTTCCGCACCGCCCCCTACAGCGTGCTCGGCACCTACGGCTGGTCCGGCGAGATCGCCTTCGAGGTGGACCAGATCGACCTCGAGCACCACGAAGGGTGGAGCGTCGTCGCGGTGGGCCGAGGAGCGCTGGTCGAGGACGTCGAGGAGATCGAGGAGATCCGATGGGCGCACGACCCCACGCCGTGGGCCGACGGCGCACGCCCGATGTACGTGAGGCTGGACTGGCGCGAGGTCACGGGTCGCCGCATAGCCTGAGCGCATGAGTCGCCGTCGACTGAGGTCCTCCCGCTCGGCGCGAGCCGGCGCAGCAAGTCCGTTGCGCTCTGCTGCGTGGTGCAGCCCTGTACGGCGACCAGGGATGCGTTTCGCAGACAAGCAGTCAGGCGGGTAGGTCGACGAGCTCGCCGAGCCGCGCCCGATGCGCCGCCGGAGTGCCGAGGGCGACCTGGTCGGCCTTGGCGCGCTTGAGGTACAGGTGGGCCGGGTGCTCCCAGGTCATCCCGATGCCTCCGTGGAGCTGGACGCACTCCTCGGCAGCCTTCACCGCCACCTCGGAACAGTAGGCCTGCGCGACAGAGGAGGCGATCTCCTGGTCCGGGTCGCCCTCGGCCACGGTGGCCGCGGCGTAGCGGGCTGCGGCACGAGCCTGCTCGACCAGCGTGTAGAGGTCCGCGAGGCGGTGCTTCACCGCCTGGAACCCACCCACGACACGGCCGAACTGGCGCCGCTCCTTGAGGTACGCCACGCTCGTCTCGAGGCACCACTGCGCGACGCCGAGCTGCTCCGAAGCCATGAGTGCGGCGCCCAGCACCAGCGCGCGCCGAACTGCGGCATCACCGGCGTCCGCGGGCACCACAGCCTGCGACGACGCGCCGTCGAAGGACACGTCGGCGAGCTGACGGGTCATGTCGAGCGACGTCACCGGCACGACCCGGGCCGACGCGGCGTCGACCGCGCGCACCTCGATGCCCGAGCCACCGCCCGGGTCTGCCACCGGGACCAGCAGCACGTCCGCCTCCAGGGCACCTGCGACCGAGGTGACCCGGCCTGTCAGCGCATCGCCTGACGCGGTGACGGTCGGAGCGAATGCCATCGCGCTCGCCGCGAACGGCACCGCCAGGGCCGCCGTACGCTCCCCCGCCGCCAGCGCTCCGAGCAGCTCCGGCGAACCGGCACCGAGCACCGCCGTCGCCACAACCGAGCTGGTCAGGAACGGCGCCGGCGCCGCGAACCGGCCGAGCTCCTCGAGGACGACCGCAGCCTCACGAGCCGTGGCGCCCGCACCCCCCAAGGACTCGGGCACCAGCAGGCCCGCGAGCCCGAGCTCCACGGCGACCGACCGCCACAGCGGGGCGACGACCGAGCGGTCGCCGTCGTACAGCGCGATCACCGCGTCAGCAGGACATCGGGAGGAGAGCAGGTCGCGCACCGACGAGCGGAGGGAGTCCTCGACGTCGGAGTAGAGGAGGTTCAGGTCGCTCATCGCGGGATGTCCTTCCAGGGGATGTCCTTGTCGACGCGCGGCTCGGTCGGCAGGCCGAGGACCCGCTCCGCGACGATGTTGCGCAGGATCTCGGAGGTGCCGCCCTCGATGGAGTTGCCCTTCGCGCGGAGGTACCGGTAGCCGGCGTCGCGGCCGGTGAAGTCGACCTGCTCCGGCCGGGTCATCGTCCAGTCGGTGTAGCGCAGCCCGTCCTCGCCGAGGAGCTCGACCTCGAGGCCGCTGAGGTCCTGGGCGAGCCGGGCGAAGGTCAGCTTCATCGCGGACCCCTCGGGGCCCGGGGCACCGACCGCGAGCTTCTGCCGCAGGCGCATGCCGGTCAGCCGGAACACCTCCGCCTCGACCCAGCCGGACATCAGCCGGTCGTGCATCCCTGGCGACCGCAGCTCCGGGCGTGAACGCCAGGTCGAGGCGACCTTGCCGACCATCCCGCTCTCGCGCGGGGCGGCATGCCCGCCGATCGCCACGCGCTCGTTCATCAGCGTGGCGTTCGCGACCTTCCAGCCCTCGCCGACCGCACCGAGCCGGTGTGCGTCGGGGATGCGTACGTCCGAGAGGAAGACCTCGTTGAACTCCGCCTCGCCGGTGAGCTGGCGCAAGGGGCGTACGTCGACCCCGGGGTCGGTCATGTCGGCCAGGAAGTAGGTGAGGCCGGCGTGCTTCGGCGCCTCCGGGTCGGTGCGCGCCACGAGGATCGCCCGCTGTGCCTTGTGGGCGCTCGACGTCCACACCTTCTGCCCGTTGACGACCCACTCGTCGCCGTCGCGCACCGCCCGCGTCGCGAGCGCGGCGAGGTCGGACCCTGCGCCGGGCTCGCTGAACAGCTGGCACCACACCTCCTCGCCGGTCCACAACGGGCGGAGGAGCTCCTGCTTCTGCTCCGGGGTGCCGAAGGCCAGGATCGTGGGTGCGGCCATGCCGAGGCCGATCCCGATCTTGCGCGGCTCGTTGTCGGGTGCCCCGGCCTCGGCGAGCAGCTGCTCGACGTACTGCTGGAAGCCACGCGCGAGGCCGAGCCCGCCGAGCCCTTCGGGGAAGTGCACCCAGGCCAGACCCGCGTCGAACCGCGCGCGCAGGAAGTCGAGCCGGTCGGTGGAGGCCGGAGGGTACGACGAGAGCAGCTTCTCGACCCGGGCCGCGAGGTCGCGGCGGGTGTCCTCAGGCGAGGTCACAGGCCGACCTGCCGCTTGATCTCGCGACGCGCGAGCGACATCTTGTGCACCTCGTCGGGGCCGTCGGCGAAGCGCAGGGTGCGGATGCCGGCGAAGGACTGGGCCAGCGAGAAGTCCTGGGAGAGCCCGCCGCCGCCGTGGAGCTGGATCGCCTTGTCGAGGATCCACTGGACGGTCTCAGGGGTGGCGATCTTGATCGCCTGGATCTCGGTGTGGGCACCCTTGTTGCCGACGGTGTCCATGAGCCACGCGGTCTTGAGGACCAGCAGGCGCAGCTGCTCGACCTTCACGCGCGACTCGGCGATCCACTCACGCACGACGCCCTGCCGCGCGAGGGGCTTGCCGAAGGCCTCACGCTCGACCGACCGCTTGCACATCAGCTCGATCGCCCGCTCGGCGACGCCGATCGCGCGCATGCAGTGGTGGATGCGCCCCGGACCGAGCCGGGCCTGGGCGATCGCGAAGCCCGTGCCCTCCGCGCCGATCAGGTTCGACGCGGGGACCCGGACGTCGTTGAACTCGAGCTCCGCGTGGCCGCCGTGCTCGTGGTCGTCGTACCCGAAGACCTCCATGCCGCGCTTCACGACGACGCCGGGGGTGTCGCGGGGCACGAGGATCATCGACTGCTGGCTGTGCCGGTCGGCCAGCGGGTCGGTCTTGCCCATCACGATGAAGATCTCACAGGCCGGGCTCATCGCCCCGGTGATCCACCACTTGCGGCCGTTGATGACGTAGTCGTCACCGTCACGGACGATCGTCGTGCTGATGTTCGTCGCGTCGGAGGAGGCGACGTCGGGCTCGGTCATCGCGAAGGCCGACCGGATGGTGCCGTCGAGCAGCGGCGAGAGCCAGCGCTCCTTCTGCTCCTCGGTCCCGAACTGCACGAGCACCTCCATGTTGCCCGTGTCGGGGGCTGCGCAGTTCAGCGCCGCGGGCGCGAGGTGGCCGGAGCGGCCGGTGATCTCGGCGAGCGGGGCGTACTGGAGGTTCGTGAGGCCGGCGCCGCGCTCGCCGGGGAGGAAGAGGTTCCACAGCCCCTGCTTCTTCCCCTCGGCCCGGATCTGCTGCATCACCGGGGCGGAGGTCCAGTCCCAATGGTTCTCGAGCTGTTCGAGCTGATCGTGGAAGAGGCCCTCGTTGGGGTAGATGTGCTCGTCCATGAACGCGAGCAGCTGCTCGCGGAGCTCCTCGGTGCGGGCGTCGTACGCGAACTCCATGTCAGTTCTCCTTCAGCGAGGTGATGCCTGCGTTGATCAGGGGCTCGACGGCGGCACCGACGGAGTCGAACCCCTCGCCCACGGTCTGCCCCTGGGTGTAGCGGAAGTGGATGCCCTCCAAGATCACGGCGAGCTTGAACGCGGCGAGCCCGAGGTAGAAGCCCATGGCCGACAGGTCACGGCCGCTCCGCTCGGCGTACAGCTCGATCGTCTCGTCCTCGCCGACGTACCCGGGAGCCGTCGACGCGTCGGCCACGGCCGTGTTGAGCGCCGCGAAACGGTGGTAGACCACCATGAGGGCCACGTCGGTGACCGGGTCGCCGAGGGTCGCCATCTCCCAGTCGATCACCGCCGCGACCCGGTCGTCCTCGTCCACCAGCAGGTTGTCGAGGCGGTAGTCGCCGTGCACGATCGCCGGCGCCTGCTCGGCGGGGATGTTCTCGGCGAGCAGGGCGTGCAGCTCGTCGGCCCCGGCCAGGTCGCGGCTTCGCGAGGCGTCGAGCTGCTTCTTCCAGCGGCGGACCTGCCGCTCGAGGAACCCCTCGGGCCGGCCGAAGTCGGCGAGCCCCACGGCCGCCGGGTCGACGGCGTGCAAGGTGGCGAGGGTCTCGACCGTTCGACGCGAGATGGCGCGCGTGCGCTCGCGGCCGAGTGCCCCCAGCTCGGTCGCCTTGCGGTACGGCCTCCCGTGCACGCGCTCCATGACGTAGAACCTCGCCCCGATCACGGACTCGTCGTCGCACAGCGCGTAGGTCCGAGGGACCGGGACGTCGGTGTCGCGCAGCGCGGTCATCACGCGGTGCTCCCGCGTCATGTCGTGGGCGGTGGCCAGCACATGACCGAGCGGCGGACGGCGCACCACCCACTCGCGCCGGCCGTCGCCGACGACGTAGGTCAGGTTCGACTTGCCGCCGGCCACGAGCGCGCCGGTCAGCGGGCCGGTGACCTCGCCGGGGCACGCGCTCTCGAAGTACGAGCGGAACCGGTCGAGGTCCAGCCCGGGCAGCTCCGCGTTCACGATCCCGTCCCCGTCGCCTCGTCGAGCCGCCGCTGCAGCTTCCGCATGCCGGCGAGCCAGCGGTCGGTGTCGCTCGCGCGCAGCTTGTAGTAGTCCGCGACCTCGGGGTGCGGAAGGATCAGGAACCGGTCGTCCTGGAGGGCGTGCCACACGGTGTCGGCGACCTGCTCCGGCTCGAGCGCGGTGTCGTGGGAGAGCAGCTCCTGGAGCGGCCCGGCCTCCTCGAGCATCCGGGTCCTCACCCCTTGGGGGCAGATCGCCTGCACGACGATCCCGCGGTGGCCGTAGGTGGCCGAGAGCCACTCCGCGAACCCGACGGCGGCGTGCTTGGTGACGGAGTACGGCGCGCTGCCGAGCATCGTCAGGAGCCCGGCCGCGGACGCCGTGACCACGAACCGCCCACCGCCGGTCTCGAGCCACGTCGGCACGAGGTGCTGCGCGGCGCGCACGTGCGCCATGACGTTGACGTCGATCGCGCGGGCCCAGTCCTCGGCGGGTGCGTCGAGGCCCTGGCCGACGTCGACGCCGGCGTTGGCGAAGTAGACGTCGATCCTGCCCAGGTGGTCGCGAGCTTTCGCGACGAGGTTCGCGACGCCCTCCTCGGTGGCCGCGTCACCGGGCACCGCGAGGCCACCGCCGACCGCCCCCGCGACCGACTCGGCCGCCTCGGCGTCGAGGTCGTTCACGACGACCCGCGCGCCC
This sequence comes from uncultured Actinomycetota bacterium, assembly GCA_963700955.1. Lineage (GTDB taxonomy): Bacteria > Actinomycetota > Actinomycetes > Propionibacteriales > Nocardioidaceae > Nocardioides_C. Next base: position 132,850 of record CAVOZH010000010.1, read on the forward strand.
TGGGCAGCCATCCGCTCCGCGATCGCCCGGCCGATGCCATGACCGGCGCCCGTGACGACGACGCCGGCCCCGTCGACGTCCATGTCAGACGCCGCCGGTGAGCGTGAGGCCGCCGTCGATCACGACGATCTGCCCGGTCAGCCAGGCGGCGTCCTCGGAGAGCAGGAAGGCCACGACGCTGCCGATGTCCTCCGGCACGCCGAGCCGCTTGAGCGGGTACGTCGAGGCGACCTCGTCCTCGCGACCCTCGTAGAGCGCGGTCGCGAACTTGGTCTTCACCACGGCGGGGGCGACCGCGTTGACCCGGATGGAGGGGCCGAGCTCGACGGCGAGCTCCTGGGTGATGTGGTTCAGCATCGCCTTGCTGGAGCCGTAGAAGCCGATCCCGGGGGCCGGCTTGAGGCCTCCGACGGACGACACGTTGACGATCGAGCCGCCGTGCTCGCCCATCCACGCCTTGTGCGCCTGCTGCACCCACGAGAGGGCGGAGAGGCAGTTGACCTCGAAGATCTTGCGGGCCGCGGCGAGGTCGAGCTCGACCATCGGGCCGTACACCGGGTTGATGCCCGTGTTGTTCACGAGCAGGTCGAGGCTGCCGAAGGTGTCGATGGTCTGGCGGACGGCGTCGGCCTGGTGCTCGACGTCGTCGCCCTTCCCCACGACCGCGAGCGCGACGTCAGGTCCGCCGAGGCTCGCTACTGCCTCGTCGAGCGCCTCCTTCTTGCGGGCGGTGACGGCCACCTTGGCCCCCTCGGCGACGAGCCGCTCCGCGATGCCGAGCCCGATGCCCCGGCTGGCGCCCGTGACGATCGCGACCTTGCCCTCGAACCTCTTCAATGCGCTGCCCTTCTTGGAGACGTCTGCACTAAGCGCTTGCTTAGCAGGTAAGCGTTCGCTTAGCGTTCCTCAGGTGGAGCAGATCCGTCAACCACCCGATGCCGAGCCTGGGGCGCGTCACCGCCTCATGGCGGCGGCCGTCGAGTCGTTCGCGGCCAAGGGCTTCCACGGTACGACGACCAGGGACATCGCCTCGGGGGCCGGCATGAGTCCCGCAGCGCTCTACGTCCACCACCGCTCCAAGGAGGACCTGCTCCACGAGATCAGCCGGGCGGGGCACGACAGGACCCTCGCGCTGGTCCGGGAGGCCGTGGGCTCCTCGCGCGACCCGCGCGAGCAGCTGCTGGCCGTCGTACACGCTTTCGTCGTCCACCACGCCGAGGGCCACACCGGCGCGCGGATCGTGAACTACGAGCTCGCCGCGCTGTCGCCGGAGCACCTCGAGGAGATCGCCGCCACGCGGCGGGAGATCGAGCAGGAGATGCGCGACGTGGTGGAGCGCGGGGTCGCGGCGGGCGTGTTCGAGACGCCCGACCCGCACATGACCGCGCTCGCGCTGCTGTCGCTCGGGATCGACGTGGCCCGGTGGTACCGCGACGAGGGCGAGTGGACCCCCACGCAGATCGCCGAGCACTACAGCGACCTGGCCCTCAGGATTGTCGGCGCTCGATAGTCTGGCGGCTCGTCAGCACCGATCGCAGGGAGTGACATGAGCCGGGCTCCGTCGGACGATGAGCGACAGGTGCTCGCGCACAGCTGGCGCGAGACGGACAGGTTCGTCCCCAGCCGTGTCGTGCGTCCGCTCCAGAACCTCATGCACGTCGAGACCAGCAGCGCCGTCGTCATCCTGGTCGCGACCGTCGCGGCCCTGGTCATCGCCAACACCCCGTTGCACTCCGACTACGAGCGCTTCTGGGACAGCCGGCTCGTGTTCCACGCCGGCGACCTCCACCTGCTCGACCTGACGCTCCGCGAGGTCGTCAACGACGGGCTGATGACGCTGTTCTTCCTCCTGGTCTCGCTGGAGATCAAACGGGAGCTGGTCTTCGGGGAGCTGCGTGACCCCAAGGCGGCGGCGCTGCCGATCGTCGCCGCGGTCGGCGGCATGATCGTGCCGGCCGCGATCTACGTCGCCTTCAACGCGGGTGGCGCGTACGTGCACGGCTGGGGCATCCCGATGGCCACCGACATCGCGTTCGCGGTCGCGTTGCTCACCTCGCTGGGCCGCCGGGTGCCCTTCGGCGCGCGGCTCTTCCTGCTCACCCTGGCGATCGTGGACGACCTCGGCGCGATCCTCGTGATCGCGGTCTTCTACTCGGGCGGGCTCGCCTTCGGCTGGCTGCTCGTGGCCGCGGGCACGGTCGGAGCTGCGCTGCTCCTCCAGCGCGTGCGGGTCAGGGCCATCGGGGCGTACCTCGCCCTCGGCGCGGTCGGGTGGTACGCCCTCCACGAGTCGGGCGTGCACGCCACGATCATCGGGGTGGCGTTCGGCCTGATCACGCCCGCCTTCGCGCTCCTGCCACCGAACCTCTACCCCGACGCCGCCACCCGCCTGGTCGCCGAGGTCGGTCGCCGCAACGAGGACGGGATCGTCACCGCCGAGGAGCACGAGGCCAACGACCACACGCTGCGGGAGATCCGGCGGCTGACGCTCGAGACGCAGTCGCCGCTGCACCGCAACGAGACCACGCTCGCACCGTACGTCGCCTTCGGCATCGTCCCGCTGTTCGCCTTCGCCAACGCGGGCCTGCCCTTCCCGGACGTGCCGGCGTCCGTATGGCTCACCGACCCGGTCGTGCTCGGGGTCGGGCTCGGTCTCGTCCTGGGCAAGACGATCGGCATCTTCGGCGCCGCCTGGCTGATGGTCCGGCTCAAGGTGGCGAGGTACCCCTCCGGCATGGGCCAGGCACATCTGCTCGGCGTCTCCGCGACAGCAGGCATCGGCTTCACCGTGGCGATCTTCGTGGCCAACCTGGCCTTCGACGACGGCGGCGCGATCGAGCTGGCGAAGCTGGGCATCCTGATCGGCAGCCTGGTCGCCGCCGTTGTCGGCTACCTCCTGCTTCGCCTGACCAGCCGGCAGAAACCCCAGCAGAGCTAAGGAGCACGGCATGTCCACATCTCCCATCGCCCAGGCCCGGCACCAGGCGCTCGGCGACCTGCCCCGGCGCACCGCGAACCGCTTCCCCGACAAGCTCGCGGTCGTCGACGGCGACACCCGGCTCACCTTCGCCGAGCTCGACGCGGTCATCAGCCGTACGGCGGCCGCACTCGACGCCGCGGGCATGGCGAAGGGGGACCGCCTCGCGCTGCTGTCGCACAACTGCTGGGAGTTCGTGGTGCTCAGCTTCGCGACCGCACGGCTCGGCGTGCTGCTCGTGCCCATCAACTTCATGCTCGGTCCCGACGAGATCGCCTACATCCTCGACCACAGCGAGTCGTCGGTGCTCGTCGTGGAGGAGGCGCTCGTCAAGACCGCCGAGGCCGCGATGAAGTCGGCCGGGTCGGACTCGGTCCGCCTCACCGCCGTCATCGGGTCAGGCGAAGCCGGGGGGCGGGTGGCCGGCGACCGCTGGGTCGACGTAACCGAGTGGTTCGAGCACGACGGCGAGCCGCCCACGGTGCTCGTCGAGGACGACGACCCGCTGCGGCTGATGTACACCAGCGGCACCGAGTCGCGACCCAAGGGCGCCCTGCTGTCGAGCCGGTCCCTGATGTGGCAGTACGTCTCCTGCATCGTCGACGGCGGCATGGAGTCCGGCGACGTGGAGGTGCACTCCCTGCCGCTCTACCACTGCGCGCAGCTCGACTGCTTTCTCGGCCCGGACATGTACCTCGGCGCGACGAGCATCGTGCTCCCCGGGCCCGACCCGGCGGCGCTGCTGCGCACGATCGAGACCGAGCAGGTCACCAAGCTGTTCGCGCCGCCGACGGTGTGGATCGCCCTGCTGCGCTGCCCCGACTTCGACAGCACCGACCTGTCCAGCCTGCGCAAGGGCTACTACGGCGCCTCCGCCATGCCGGTCGAGGTGCTCAACGAGCTCCGGGAGCGACTGCCGAACGTGCGGTTGTGGAACTTCTACGGCCAGACCGAGATGGCACCGCTCGCCACGATCCTCGGCCCCGAGGAGCAGCTCAGCCACGCGGGCTCGGCCGGTCGAGCCGCCCTCAACGTGGAGACCCGGGTCGTCGACGACGACGACAACCCGGTGCCGGCCGGCACGGTCGGCGAGATCGTGCACCGCAGCCCGCACGTCATGCTCGGCTACTACAAGGACGAGGAGAAAACCGCCGAGGCGTTCCGCAACGGATGGTTCCACTCGGGCGATCTCGGGTGCCTCGACGAGGAGGGCCGGCTGTCCGTCGTGGACCGCAAGAAGGACATGATCAAGACCGGCGGCGAGAACGTCGCGAGCCGCGAGGTCGAGGAGACGATCTACAAGCTCGACAGTGTTGCCGAGGTCGCGGTGTTCGGCGTGAGCCACCCGCGGTGGATCGAGGCGGTCGTGGCGGTCGTCGTACCCAGGCCCGGGTCCTCGCTCACCGAGCAGGACGTCATCGACCACGCCCGCAAGCACCTTGCCGGTTACAAGACCCCCAAGCGCGTGGTCATCGCCGAGGCGCTGCCGAAGAACCCGAGCGGCAAGATCCTCAAGCGCCAGCTGCGCGAGGAGCACGCCGAGATCGCCCGGGAAGCCTGAGCCCGCCTGGCCATGGACCTGCCTGCTCGCTGACCAGGGCGGGAACCACCCCCGCTGAACCACACTGGAACGCCCTCAAATATGTGAGGAAGCACCATCGAGCGGCGGTCCGTCACTCCGTAGGTTCTGGGCATGGGGACCAACGCATCACTCGATCTGACCGGAAAGCGTGCCGTCGTCACGGGTGGAGCCAGCGGCATCGGTGCCGCCGCCGCCCGCCGCCTCGCGGACGCCGGCGCTCACGTGGTGGTCTGCGACCGTGACGGCGACGGCGCCGAGACCCTCGCGAAGGAGATCTCCGGCGAGGCGTGGGTCGTGGACCTCAGCCAGACCGAGGAGCTCGCCGACCTGCGACTGGAGGCCGACATCCTGGTCAACAACGCCGGCATCCAGCACGTCGCCCCGGTCCAGGAGTTCCCACCAGACAAGTTCGCGCAGATCCTCCGGATCATGCTCGAGACGCCGTTCCTGCTGTCACGGGCCTGCCTGCCGTACATGTACGACCGCGGCTGGGGTCGGCTCGTCCACCTCTCCAGCGCCCACGGTCTGCGGGCAAGCGCCTACAAGTCCGCCTACGTCTCTGCCAAGCACGGCCTCGAAGGTCTCTCGAAGGTGCTCTCCCTCGAAGGCGCGGAGCACGGCGTCACCAGCAACTGCATCAACCCCGGCTACGTGCGCACCCCGCTCGTCGAGAAGCAGGTCACCGACCAGGCGCGGGTGCACGGCCTCTCCGAGGACGAGGTGCTCGCCAAGGTGATGCTCACGCAGTCGGCCATCAAGCGGCTGATCGAGCCTGATGAGGTGGCCGCCGCGGTGGCGTACCTCTGCTCCGACGACGCCGCCTTCATGACCGGCAGCAACGTCGTGCTCGACGGCGGCTGGTCCGCTCACTAGAAGGTCGGACCCATGCCAGACTCGCCGCCCTTGCCGGGGACCAGAGGCGGGCGAGCCCGATCCCTGACGAAATCGGCCACAATGGGCCGGGTGGCAGGCATTGAGTTCCTCGAGCTGCTCGCTCGAGACGCCGCCCCCGTGGAGTTCGAGGGGCCGCTGCTCTCTGCCCGGGCGGAGCACGCCGACCCCGAGAAGCTCGAGCTGCTCGAGCGCGCCAAGGTTCTCGCCCTCCAGGTCCGCGCTGTGCTGGAGGCTCGCCGCCGCAGGGAGATCGAGCTCTCCGCGCTTTACGAGACGGCTGGCGACCTCGCAGCGCTCACGGACGTCGACTCCGTCCTCGAGGCGATCGTGCACCGGGCGCGTCAGCTGCTGCACAGCGACGTCGCCTACCTGTCCCTCAACGACGACGAGCGCGGTGACACGTACATGCGGGTCACCGAAGGGATCCTCTCCGCCGCCTTCAGGGCGATCAGGCTGCCCATGGGCGCCGGGCTCGGCGGCCTCGTCGCGCAGACCGCGACGCCGTACGCCACCGCCGACTACTTCGCGGACGAGCGGTTCCGGCACACCGGTCCGATCGACGGCGTGGTTGCCGACGAGTCGTTGACGTCGATCCTCGGCGTCCCGCTGCTCCTGGGCAAGCAGGTGATCGGCGTTCTCTACGCGGCCAACCGCACCGCCCGTCCGTTCGGTCGCGAAGAGGTGGCGCTCCTCGTGTCGCTGGCCGCACACGCGGCAATCGCGATCGACAACGCTCGGCTGCTCGGTGAGACGCAGCTGGCGCTGAGCGAGCTCCAGGCCGCCAGTGAGCTGCTCAAGCTGCACACCGAGAGCGTCGAGCGCGCTGCCGACGCCCATGACCGCCTCACCAGGATCGTGCTGCAGGGCGGCGGGGTCGACGACGTCGCGCACGACGTGCGCGAGGTTCTGGGCGGCGAGGTGGTCGTCGTGGACACCAGCGGCGTCGTCCTCGCCACGACCGACACGGAGAAGCCTCCGACCGACACGGAGCTGGAGACCGCCCGCAAGGCCCTGAGCACCAGCCGCACCGCGGACGGCGCGGACGTCTGGGCAACGCCGGTCGTCGCAGGGGCCGACCAGTTCGGCTGTCTCATGCTGAGGTACGACGGAAACCTCGAGCAGGGCGACCAGCGGACCCTGGAGCGCGCAGCGCTGGTGACCGCACTGCTGCTGCTGTTCCGTCGCAGTGTCGCCGAGGCGGAGGGGCGGGTCCGCGGCGAGCTCCTCGAGGACCTCCTGACCGGCGCCGACCGCGACCCCCGTGGCCTGCGCGAGCGTGCCCGCCTTCTCGGCGCGGACCTCGAGAAACCCCACGCCGTGGTGGTCGCCCAGATCGTCGGGGACCGCGCGCGGGTCAGCCAGGCCGCCGCGTACGTCGCGGGCGTCAACGGCGGCTTCGCCGCCGTCCACCAGGGCCGCCTCGTGGTGATCCTGCCTGGTCGGCAGCCCGCCGACGCAGCAGCCATCGTCGACGAGGGCCTTCGTCAGGCGACCGGCTGTGCACTCACCGCGGGCACCGCGGGCCCGACGTCCGGCCTGTCCGCCATCGGGTCCGCCCACGGCGAGGCCCGGCAGTGCCTGGACGCCCTCTTGGCGCTCGGTCGCCAGGGCGAGGTCGCCACTGCCGCGGACCTCGGGTTCGTCGGCCTCCTGCTCGGATCCGGCAACGACGTGATGAGCTTCGTACGGTCGGTGATCGGCCCGGTCCTGGAGTACGACGCCAGCCGGAACACCAAGCTGGTCGGCACCCTCGAGGCCTACTTCCGCGCCGGCGGCAACCTGACCCGCACCAGCACGGAGCTGCACGTGCACGTGAACACCGTGACCCAGCGGCTCGACCGGGTCTCCCGCCTCCTCGGCGAGGGATGGCAGGAGCCCGAGCGCCAGCTCGAGGTACAGCTGGCGCTCAGGCTCAACAAGCTCGCCTCCTAGTCAGCTGCCCGACTGACGGCGCGCCTGCCACCGGATCCAGTAGTGGCGCGCCGTTCCCCAGATGCCTCGACGAAACAGCAGCACGACGAGGATGAAGACGGTTCCCGTGATGATGCCGATGCCCTCGAAACCGGCCGAGGCGAGCTGGTCGGCCATGACGACGATGACGAAGGCGCCGACGACGCCGCCCCACAAGGTGCCGATGCCGCCGAGGACCGTCACGAGCACCACCTCGCCCGACGTCTCCCACTCGAGACTGGGGAGGGCGACGAAGCCGTGGCTGATCGCGAAGACCCCACCGGCGAGCCCGGACAGTCCGGCCGAGAGCACGAAGGCGAGCACCTTGTACCTCTCGACGTCGTAGCCCAGAGCGCGTGCCCGCGGTGCGTTGTCGCGGATGGCGACGAGGACCCGGCCGAAGGGCGAGTGCACGATCCGCCAGGCTGCCCACATCCCGAGCAGGATGATCGGGATCGCGGCGTAGTAGAAGTAGAAGGAGTCGGTCTCGACCAGCTCGATGCCGAAGAAGGTCTTGGGCACCGACTGCAGTCCGTTCTCGCCGCCGGTGAGGTCCCTCCACTGGTAGGCGACGAAGTAGACCATCTGGGCGAACGCCAGCGTCACCATGGCGAAGTAGATCCCCGACCGGCGGACCGAGAGGTAGCCGATCGGGAGCGCCAGGATCATCGCGAAGACGGCGCCGCCGAGGATCGCGAGCGGGAAGGGCACTCCGTAGTGCACGGCGATGAGACCCGTCACGTAGGCCGAGCCGCCCCAGAACGCGGCGTGGCCGAAGGACAGCAGGCCCGTGAACCCGAGCAGGATGTCGAGCGCGACCGCGAAGAGCGCCCAGGCGGCGATGTCCATCGCGACGGGCGGGTAGATCAGCCACGGAAGCGCGAGCGCGGCCACGAGCCCGGCGGCGAGCAGGGCCCACCGTTGCCAGGGCCGACCGCCCGCGACCGCGGCGTGGGCCTCCTCGACCGAGGTGTCGGCCAGCACCGAGGCAGTCGGGCTCGTCATGCTGCTTCCTCCCGTCCGAACAGGCCGGCCGGGCGCACGAGCACCACGACAGCCATGAGGGCGAAGATCAGGATCTGGGCGTAGGTCGGCGCGTAGGCCTGTCCGAACGCCTCGACGAGACCGACCAGGAAGCCGGCCACGACGGCTCCGAAGATGGAGCCCAGCCCGCCGATCACGACGACGGCGAACAGGATGATGATGAAGTTGCTGCCCATGTCGGCGGTGATCGCCCGGAAGGGCGCGGCCAGGACGCCGGCCAGCCCCGCGAGCGCGACGCCGAAGCCGAAGACCGGAGTGACCCACCGCCCGACGTTGATGCCGAGGGCACGGGCCAGGTCGGGCTTCTCGGTCGACGCGCGGACGATCATGCCGATCCTGGTGCGCGTCATGAGCAGCCAGACCAGGATGCAGACGACCAGCGAGAAGACGAGGACGAACACCTGGTACTTCGGCAGCCCGACCCCCAGCAGCTCGAACTGGCCCCGGAGCACCTCGGGCTTCTGGTAGGGGAGGCCGGAGACGCCGTACCGCCGCTTGACCAGGTCGACCAGCAGCAGGGTGAGGCCGAAGGTGAGCAGGAAGTTGTACAGCGGGTCCAGCGGTAACAGCCACTGCACGAGCAGCCGCTCGATGACCACGCCGAACACGAACATGAGCAGGGGGACGACGAGCAGCGACGCCCACAGCCCCAGATCCAGCGTGTCCAGCAGCACCGCGGCCGTGACCGCGCCGAGCATGTAGAACGCGCCGTGCGCGAAGTTCACCACGCCGAGCACGCCGAAGATGATGGCAAGGCCGAGTGCGGCCAGGGCGTAGAAGCTCCCGGCCGCCAGGCCCTGCACCGTGTACTGGAGGACTGCGTTCATGACTTCCTTCTCGTGGTTGGCGCCCCGGGCCACCTCACATGACCCGGGGCACCACTGACCCCCGTCAGCTCATCGAGCAGCCGGACTCCGACGCCGGCATGAACGCCTGGTCTGCGGGGATCGTGCTGACGATGTCCTCGTAGTCCCAGTCCTCCTTGACGTCGCCCGGCTGCTTCACCTTGGCCAGGTAGGCGTCGTGGATCACGTTGTGGTCCTCCTTGCGGACCTCGCCGTTGCGGAGGAACACGTCGTCGATCTTCTTGCCCTCGAGCTCGGAGACGACCTTGTCGGCGTTGTCGGTGCCGGCCGCCTGGACGGCCTCGAGGTAGTTGAACGCCGCCGAGTAGTTGCCGGCGTGGGCGAACGACGGGCGCTGGCCGGTCTTCTCCTTGAAGCGGTCGGCGAACTCGCGGTTCTTGTCGTCCATGTTCCAGTACCACGCGTCGGTGAACTGGGTCCCCGCGAACTGGTCGACGCCGAGCGAGTGGATGTCGGTGATGAACATCAGACCCACGGCGAGCTCGATGCCCTTGTCGCGCAGGCCCGCCTCGTTGAACTGCTTGACGAAGTTGATCAGGTCGCCACCGGCCTGCATCGTGCCGATCACGTCCGGGTTGCTCGAGGCGGCCTTGGTGAGGAACGTCGCGAAGTTGTCGTTCGGGAACGGTGTGGCGATGGTGCCCTGCACCTTCCCGCCGGCCCCGTCGACCGCCTTGCTGAAGGACTTCACCATGTCCTGCCCGAAGGCGTAGTCCGGGTAGACCAGCTGCCAGTTCTTCCCGCCGTTCTTGGTCACGGTCGTGCCCGTGCCGTTGGCCAGCATGTAGGTGTCGTAGGCCCAGTGGAAGGTGTACTTGTTGCAGGAGGCGCCGGTCAGCTCGGTGGTGCCTGCGCCGATGTCGATGAAGAGCTTCTTCTTGGCCTTCGCCTGGCTCGCGACGGCGAGTGCGGCCGACGACGTCGGCACGTCGAGGATGACGTCGGCGCCCTCGCGGTCGTAGAGCTCCTGAGCCTTGGTGTTGGCGATCTCGGGGTCGTTCTGGTGGTCGGCCGAGGTCACCTCGATGTCCTTGACGACCGCCTTGTCGCCGTACTTCTTCTTGTAGTCGGCGACGGCCATCTCGACGGCCTTCACGCTGTTCGGCCCCGAGACGTCCTTGTAGACGCCGGACTGGTCGTTGAGGACCGCGAGGACCACCTTGTCGTCGGTGAAGTCTCCCCCGGATGCGCTCGGGCCGCCGCCACACGCGCTCAGGGTCAGCGCGCCCGAGATCAAGGCAGCCGCTCCAGCTGCGAACTTCTTGCTCATTCGATGTTCCTCTTCTCGTGTTGTGCTTCGGCGTTCAGATGCCCAGGTGCTCGAGCAGCTCTTCCTCGCGCTCGACGAACTCGCTGTTGTCGAGGGACTCGACCACGCGGCCCTGCGTCAGCAGGTAGTGGCGGTCCGCGACGGTCGCTGCGAACTTCACGTTCTGCTCGATCAGCAGCACGCCGGCTCCGGCCTCCTTGACCTCGCGGATGATCTCGCCGATCCGGGCGACGATCACCGGTGCGAGCCCTTCGGAAGGTTCGTCGAGCAGGAGGAGGCGCGCGCCGGTGCGGAGCACTCGTGCGATCGCCAGCATCTGCTGCTCCCCGCCGGAGAGCGTCGTCCCGGGTGCTCGGCGGCGGTCGGCGAGGACCGGGAAGGCGCCGTAGACGCGGTCGAGAGCCCAGGCCCGGTCGGAGACCTTCGGGGGCAGGAGCAGGTTCTCCTCGACCGTCAGGTTCGCGTAGACGCCGCGGTCGTCCTGGACCCAGCCCATGCCCGCACGAGCCCGCTTGTGCGCGGGCACACCGGTCATCTCCGTGCCGAGGAAGTCGATGCTCCCCTCGACCTGGCGGTGCAGGCCGATCAGGCTGCGCAGCACGGTGGTCTTGCCTGCCCCGTTGCGGCCGACGAGGGTGACGACCTCTCCGTCGGCGACCCTCAGGCTGACCTCGTGCAGCGCCTGCGCCTCGCCGTACCAGGCCTTCAGGTTCTGGACCTCAAGCATGGTGCGACTCCCCGAGGTAGGCGGTGATCACACGCTCGTCGTTGCGGACCTCGTCGTAGCTGCCCTCGGCGAGGACGGCTCCCTGCTGGAGGACGGTGACGCGGCTGGCGAGGCTGCCCACGACGTGCATGTTGTGGTCGACGAACACGACCGTCCGCCCTTCGGCGATCCGGCGGACAAGGTCGATGGTCCGGTCGACGTCCTCGATCCCCATCCCGGCCGTCGGCTCGTCGAGAAGCATCACCTTGGGGTCGAGGGCGAGCACGAGGGCCATCTCGAGCGCCCGCTTCTGGCCGTAGGCGAGGAGCCCCGAGGGCCGGTCGCCGAGGTCGAGGAGACCGACCTGGGTGAGCAGGTCGTCCACCTCGGGCCGGTAGCGGCTGAGCAGCCGCTCGGAGCGCCAGAATCGCAGGCCCTGGGAGGTCCGGCCCTGCAGAGCGAGCTCCACGTGCTCCCGCGGTGTGAGGTTCTCGAAGAGGCTGGTGATCTGGAAGGACCGGGCAACGCCCTTGTGGGCGATCTGCTCGGGCTGGAGGCCGGTCACGTCCTCGTCGAAGACCGTGATCCTCCCGTCGGAGGGCTTGATGAACCCGGTGAGCAGGTTGAACAACGTGGTCTTGCCGGCGCCGTTGGGGCCGACCAGCGCGTGCACCCCGCCCTCGTGGACCTCGAGGCTCACGGAGTTGACCGCCCGAAACCCACGGAAGTACTTGGTCAGTCCTTCGGTGCGCAAGGCCACCCGGGTCGTCGACGCCACTCCGTTCCTTCCTGCAAGGAGCCCGCCCGGGCGCTACCTGGCTCGGGCTTTGGCGTAACGCTAGGAACCTCCCAGTCGACCGGCCATAGTGACGGACGCCACATTCGTCCAGGGCGAGATGTCGGTTGCCACCACTGCCGCTCAGCGGCGGCCCGGAGCCGAGCGCTCGGCCGCCAGGTCCACGAACGGACGGAGCAGGGTGGCGTCATCCACGGCGTCGGGGTTCGCCACCCGCTCCGGCGGCGCACCCTGGAGGATCCGCTTGACCGGCACCTCGAGCTTCTTGCCGGTGCGGGTGTGCGGGATGCCCGGGACGGCGATCACCTCGTCGGGGACGTGGCGCGGCGACGCCTGCTCCCGGATCGCGCGCCTGATCCGCTCCACGAGGGCGTCGTCGAGCGGCCGCCCCTCGTCGAGGACCACGAACAGCGGCATCCAGTACGTCCCGTCGGCCTGCTCCGCGCCGATGACCAGGGCCTCGGTGACCTCGGGGACGGTCTCGACCGCGGCGTAGATGTCGGCGCTCCCCATGCGGACGCCGTTGCGGTTGAGCGTGGAGTCCGAGCGGCCGTGGATCACGACGCTGCCGAGCTGGGTGATCGTGATCCAGTCGCCCTGGCGCCATGCACCGGGGAAGGTGGAGAAGTACGCCTCGGTGTAGCGGCTCCGGTCCGGGTCGTCCCAGAGGCACACCGGCATGCTCGGCATCGGGCGGTGTACGACGAGCTCGCCGACCTCGTCGTACACGGGGTGGCCGTGCTCGTCCCACGCCTCCATCGCCACGCCGAGGCAGCGGACCGAGATCTCGCCGGGCCGGATCGGGACGGTCGGCGCCCCTCCGACGAAGGCGCCGGCGATGTCGGTCCCGCCACTCATCGACCACAGCGGCAGTCCGCCGACGTGTTCGCGGGCCCATCGGTGGAGGTACGGCGCGAGCGGCGAACCGGTCGAGCCCATGGCCCGGAGCCGTGAGAGGTCGAAGTCCTCGGCGGGACGGACGCCGCCGTTCTCCGAGGCCTGGAGGTACCCCGGGCTCGTCCCGAAGAAGGTGATCCCGTGCTCGGCGACCAGACGCCACAGGGTCGAGGCGTCAGGGTAGGTCGGCGAGCCGTCGTAGCAGAGGATGCTGCCGCCGGTGACGAGCGTGGAGAGCTGGAGGTTCCACATGACCCAGCTCGGCGAGGTGTACCAGAACACCCGGTCCTCGGCACGGAGGTCCCAGTGCAGCACCATCTGCTTGAGCGTCTCCACGAGGAACCCGCCGTGGCCGTGCACGAGCCCCTTGGGCAGGCCGGTGGTGCCCGACGAGAACAGCACCCACATGGGGTGGTCGAAGGCCACGACCACCGGGTCGGGCGTGGGCGTGGCGGTCCCGGCCACCGCCTCCTCCCACGGCAGCAAGTCGCCCGAGGTCAGGGCACGGAGCCGGCTCACCAGGATCACGTGCTCGACCGTGCCGAGCCCTTCGCGGATCTCGTCGACTGCCTCGACCCGGCTGTGCTCGCGGCCGTTGAACCGGTAGCCGTCGGCGGTGAACAGCACCTTGGGCCGGAGCTGAGCGAAGCGGTCCACGACGGCCGACGGGGCGTAGTCCTGCCCGACCGAGGACCAGATCGCGCCCAGCGAGGCGGTCGCCAGGTAGGCCACGACGGACTCACCGATGTTCGGGAGGTACCCCGCGACGACGTCACCGGTCCGGACCCCGAGCCGCGTGAGCGTCGATGCCAGGGACGCCACCTGCGAGCGCATCTCACCCCAGGTCAGGCGGGAGACGGCTCCTGACTCGTCGACGCTCACGATCGCGACCGCGTCGGGCGCGCCCTGGGCGAGGAGGTAGCCGGCGAAGTTCACGTGTGCGCCCGGGAACCACTGCGCCCCGGGCATCGTGTCGTTCCCCAGCACGGCCTCGTAGCCGCTGATCTCGTCGAGGTCGAAGAACTCCCACAGGGCGGCCCAGAACCCCTCGAGGTCGGTGACCGACCACTGCCAGAGGGCGTTGTAGTCGTCGAAGGTCAGCCCGCGGGTCGTGCGCAGGAAGTCCTGGAACCTCGTGAGGTTCGCGCGGCCCACACCCTCCTCCGACGGCTCCCACAACGGCGCCTCGTGCGACGTACCAGCGGTCATGTCGTCATCTCTCCTTGAGCTCCCTGCGGAGGATCTTCCCCGTCGCCGTCTTCGGCAGGTCGTCGAGGAACTCGATCGTGCGGGGACACTTGTACGCCGACAGGTTCTCGCGACAGTGCGCCTGGAGCTCCTCGGCGGTGACGCTCTGGCCGTTCCGGAGCGTCACGAAGGCCTGGACGGACTCGCCCTGGTAGTCGTCGGGGCGCCCCACGACCGCGGCCTCCCGCACGGCCGGGTGGAGGTACAGGACGTCCTCGACCTCGCGTGGCCAGACCTTGTATCCGCTCACCACGAGGAGGTCCTTCTTGCGGTCGACCACGAAGATCCAGCCGTCCTCGTCCATCACCCCGACGTCGCCCGTGTGAAGTCCTGCGGGACGGAACGCGTTGGCGGTCTCCTCCGGCCGGTTCCAGTAGCCGGTCCCGACGGAGGGTCCGCGCACGACCATCTCGCCGGCCGTCCCGGCAGGGAGCTCGGCGCCGTCCTCGCCTACGACCGTGACGTGGGTGCCGGGGAGTGCGACACCGATGGAGAGTGCCCCTGACGTCTCGTCGACCGGTGCGCGAGCTCCTCGCGGTACGGCGATGCAGGCGGACGTGCTCTCGGTGAGGCCGTAGATGTTGTGGATGTAGACGCCGAAGTCCCGCTCGTACCTCTCCACCACGGTCTCCGGGACCGGCGCTCCCCCGCTGAAGCAGGTGCTCATCCGGGCCATCGCCTCGTTGCCGGGCTCGGCGTGGTCGGCGAGCGCGATGAACGCCGTGATCGCACCGATCGTGAACGTCGGCCGGTAGCGGTCGAGCAGGCTCAGCACCGTCGCCGGGTCGAACCGGTAGGTGAGGACCATCGGGATGCCGTTCCCGAGCGCGACGGCGAGGTGGAGGCCGAGCCCGGTGATGTGGAAGAACGGCGCGGTCGTGAGGATCCGGTCCGCCTCGGTCAGCCCGAACCACTCGCCCGACACGACTGCCTGGTAGGTGAGGTTCGCGTGCGTGCTCATCGACCCCTTGGAGGGGCCGGTCGTCCCGGACGTGTAGGTCAGCAGAGCGACGTCGTCAGGTCCCGGCTCGCTCGTCGTACCCAGCGGGCCGCCGTCCACCAGGCTCTCGACGGTGGACGCACCACCGACTGACGGTGTTCCGGACGACCACGGCCCCGGCATGTCCCCGGCGAAGTCGCTCGGGAGAGACCAGACGACTTCGAGGTCCCGTCCCGACCGGTCCCGGGCCTCGTCGACCAGCCCCTGCATCTCGGGGTGGCAGACGAACACCCGCGGATCGCAGTCATCGAGCAGGTGCGAGAGCTCCTTGCCGCGGAGCATCGGGTTGACCGGCACCACGATCGCGCCCAGCTTCCAGGCGGCCAGCAGACAGATCGGGAAGGCAGGGGTGTTCTGGAGTGAGATCGCCACGCGGTCCCCCTGCCAGACGCCCAGGCTTGCCAGCCCCCGCGCGGCCGCGTCGCTCAACCGGTCGAGCTCGCCACGGCTGATGTCGCGGCCGAAGTAGTGCATCGATGGAGCGTCTGGCGCATCGGCCACCCGTTCGCGGAACATGGACAGCACGGTGGTCGCAGGCAGCGGTGGCATCGGCTGGTCGCTCATGTTCGGGAGGCTACGCGCACATGGTTCGGTGGCAGAAGGGTAAGAATCGGTCCGACGGCCAACCTGGGGAGGGACCTATGGCGAGAGATGACGCGTACGACGTACGCCGCGAGATTCTTCGAGTGCTGATGGGCAAGATCGCGAGCGACACCTATCCCTCGGCGACCATGATGGACATGGCTGAGCAGCTGCTCACGCCGCAAGAGGTCCCGGCCTACGCCGAGCTGCTGATGCAGAAGATCCGCGAAGACAGGTTCCCCAGCCTCCCGATGCTCGCCCGGGTCCAGGCACTCACCTGACGCGGCTCGGTCACGCCGACAGGGCGTGTACGACGAGCGAGGCGAGCTCGGCGTACGCCTCCGCGTCGGACATCTCCAACCGCGCGAACATCTCACCCCGCTGGATCTCGAACATCGCCACCGCGGCGATCTCGGCGACGAACGCCGCATGCACCGGGCGGAACGCCCCCGCCGTCACGCCCTCGGCGATCAGCGCGCGGATCCGGTCCGCTGCCGCGGCGGTGTTCTGCCGGTAGACCGCTGCCGCCGGCGCGAACGCCGACAGGTCGTCCATGAACACCCGTGACAGCGGCTGGAGGTACTCCGCGACCGCATGGAGGTAGGCCACGACCTTCTCGGAGGGGGCGGAGGCCGTGTCCACCCGTGCCTCGACGATGACCACCGCGGAGCGGAAGTACTGCTTGACCACCTCGACGACCAGCTCCTGCTTGGTCGGTGCGAGCGCGTAGAGCGTGGTCTTGGAGCAGCGCAGTCGCTCCGCGAGGTCGTCGAGGGTGAACCGCGAGAACCCCTCGGCGGCCATCAGCGCGACGAGCCTGTCGAGGAGGTCGACCTGGCGGGCAGTACGACGGGACATGGCGTGATCGTACTCACAACAGTACGCTCGGACTGGCCGCAGTATCATTTCGACGCAGCGCCCTACCCCCGCCGCCCCAGCCCCAGCCCGCGAAGGACTGTCTATGCCTGCCACCCGTGTCATGCCGACCGACGAGGCCGCGGACCTGATCGCGCTCA
The DNA here is from genome assembly GCA_963700955.1 of uncultured Actinomycetota bacterium. Taxonomy (GTDB): domain Bacteria; phylum Actinomycetota; class Actinomycetes; order Propionibacteriales; family Nocardioidaceae; genus Nocardioides_C. The sequence goes on from CAVOZH010000010.1 coordinate 149,678, forward strand.
CCCGCGACCTCGTCGACAAGGAGCTCGCGCCTCCGGTCGCGGCGGCGGAGGCGACCGAGACCTTCCCGCGCGAGGTGTTCCGGACGCTGGGCCGGGCCGGCCTGCTGAGCCTCCCCTACCCCGAGGAGTACGGCGGAGGTGGTCAGCCGTACGAGGTCTACCTCCAGGTCCTGGAGGAGATCGGCGCCGTGTGGTCGTCCGTCGGGGTCGGCGTCTCGGTGCACGCGCTGTCGTGCTTCGGCCTGTTCACCCGCGGCACCGAGGAGCAGAAGCAGCGCTGGCTCCCGGACATGCTGAGCGGCGAGCAGCTCGGGGCGTACTGCCTCTCCGAGGCCCACGCCGGATCCGACCCCGCGGCGATGAGGGCGCGGGCGGTCCGCGACGGCGACGAGTACGTCCTCAACGGCGCCAAGGCGTGGACCACCCACGGCGGCCACGCGGACTTCTACAAGGTGATGGCCCGCACCAGCGACGACCGCAACGGCATCTCGTGCTTCCTCGTCCCGGCGGACACGCCGGGCCTCGTCGCCGACCCGCCCGAGCGCAAGATGGGCCTGACCGGGTCGGCCACCGCGACGATGCGGCTCGACAACGTGCGCATCCCCGTCGAGCGACGTCTCGGCGCGGAGGGCGACGGCCTTCGCATCGCGCTCGAGGGGCTCGACTCGGGTCGCCTCGGCATCGCCGCGGTGGCTACCGGGCTAGCACAGGGTGCGCTCGACACGGCAATCGTGTATGCCAAGGAGCGGGAGACCTTCGGCAAGCCGATCATCCACCACCAGGGACTCGCCTTCGTGCTCGCGGACATGGCCGCGGCCGTGGAGTCCGCCCGGGCGACCGTCCTGGCCGCGGCCCGGCGCAAGGACCAGGGGCTGCCGTTCAGCCGGGAGGCGAGCATCGCGAAGATGGTCGCCACCGACAACGCCATGAAGGTCACCACCGATGCGGTGCAGGTGCTCGGCGGGTACGGCTACACCCGCGACTTCCCGGTCGAGCGCTACATGCGCGAGGCCAAGGTGATGCAGATCTTCGAGGGCACGAACCAGATCCAGCGGATGGTGATCGCCCGTCACCTCGACCGCGAGAACAGGGGCACGGTCACCGTCAGCCGCCCCACGACACAGGAGAACAACTGATGAAGCTCGACAACACCGCCGCGATCGTCACCGGAGGCGCCTCCGGCCTCGGCGCCGCGACGGCCGCCGCCCTGGCGAAGAACGGCGCGAGGGTCTTCGCCTTCGACCTCCCGCAGTCGATCGAGAACGCTGCTGAGGTCGACGGCGTCGAGTACGTCGCGGTGGACGTCGCCGACGAGGAGCAGGTCCGCGCCGGCGTCGCACAGGCGGCAGCGTCCGACGTACCCCTGCGGACCGTCGTGAACTGCGCCGGGATCGGGCCGTCGATGCGGATCGTCGGCAAGAAGGGCGTCCACGACCTCGCCTTCTACGCCAAGGTCGTGCAGGTCAACCTGGTCGGCTCGTTCAACGTCCTCGCGCTCGCCGCGGAGGAGATCGCGAAGACCGACCCGCTCGAGTCCGACCAGCGCGGCGTCATCATCAACACGGCCAGCATCGCGGCGTACGACGGGCAGGTCGGCCAGGCGGCGTACGCCTCCTCGAAGGGCGGCATCGTCGGGCTCACCCTGCCGGCTGCACGGGACCTCGCGCAGTACGGCATTCGCGTCTGCACGATCGCCCCCGGCATCGTCGAGACCCCGATGCTCGCGACGGTCAGCGACGAGTTCCGCGCCGGGCTCGCCGCGGGCGTGCCGTTCCCGCAGCGTCTCGGCCGACCCGACGAGTACGCCCGGCTCGCGCTCGCGATCGTCGACCACGACTACCTCAACGGCGAGGTAATCCGGATGGACGGCGCCCTGCGCATGGCCCCCCGCTGACCGACCCTTGTAACGCGGGGTTATCGACGCTCCACAAGCGGTATGCCGCTCTGGATGCGTCCACAGCACTTAGGAAGAAAGCGCGGGCGGCAGTCCTCATCTGAGGGCTGCCGCCCGCTTTCCTTGGGAGGTACCCGACGCCCGGCCCGGCGGGTTGGAGAGGCGGCCGGAGCCAGCTCTCAGGCCCTTCTGCGACTCCACAGGAGGATCATCCCGGTGAGCAACATCCCGGCGCCGCCGATGGCAAGGACCTCGTCCGTCACGTCGGCGCCGGTCGCGGGAAGCTCACCCTGCGACGGAGCCGCCGCAACCGCGGGCGCGACAGCCGGCGCCACCGGCGCCGCCGGCTCGACTCCCACGACCTCCTGCGGCGTCGTCACCGGCGTCGTCACCGGCACCTCGACCGGAGTGGTCACCGGAGGCGTGACGGGCGTGGTCGCAGGAGTCGTGACCTGCGGAGTGTCCTCGGTGGTCACTGTCGTGCAGTGACTGTCGCTCTTGTCGCCGTGGTGGTCGTCGTCCCGGTCGCTCTTGTCGCCGTGGTGGTCGTCGTCCCTGTCGCCGTCAGTCCGATCGCAACGGTTGTTGCAGTCAAAGGTGCTCCGATCGCAACGGTTGTTGCAGTCAAACGAGCTCCCATCGCAGCCGTTGTGGCAGTCGAACGAGCTCCCATCGCAGCCGTTGTGGCAGTCGAACGAGCTCCCATCGCAACGGTTGTTGCAGTCGAAGGTGCTGCCACCGCAGTTGCAGTCGAAGGTGCTTCGATCGCAGCGGTTGCTGCAGTCGGAGCTCCCATTGCAGTTGCAGTCGAACGAGCTCCCGCTGTCGCAGCCGTTGTGGCAGTCGAACGAGCTCCCGCTGTCGCAGCCGTTGTGGCAGTCGAACGAGCTCCCGCTGTCGCAGCCGTTGTGGCAGTCGAACGAGCTCCCGTCGCAACGGTTGTTGCAGTCGAAGGTGCTGCCACCGCAGTTGCAGTTGACGTTGCCGTCGCACCCGCCGCTGCCGTTGTGCGTGTTGCCCGAGCTCCCACTGCTGGAGCCGTTGTTGCTCCACAGCGCGTTCCAGTCCGACATGTTGAAATCCGTCGTGGTGCCGCCGCCAGTGTCGCCGCCGCCTGTGTCGCCGCCGCCTGTGTCGCCGCCCGTCGTGGTGCCGCCGCCTGTGTCGCCGCCCGTCGTGGTGCCGCCGCCTGTGTCGCCGCCCGTCGTGGTGCCGCCGCCTGTGTCGCCGCCCGTCGTGGTGCCGCCGCCTGTGTCGCCGCCCGTCGTGGAGCCGCTCTCCGGAGTCAGCTGGCTGGCGGGGTTGTAGCTCCACAGCGCGGTCCAGTCCGTCATGTCGAAACCGGTCGTGGCCCCACCAGCCGCCGATGTGTCACCGCTTGAGGCTCCGCCGCTGGACGGGTCACCACCGGACGTGTCCGCCCCTGGCTGGAGGGCGCCGCTGGGTTCGGTGCCGTCGACGTACGAGCTGTCCGGGGAGGCCGCAGTGCCCTGGGTCGCAGAAGAGTCCGCATTGGAGTCGTCGGCGTAGGACGGGCTCGACACGCCAAGGACGAAAAGGGCCATGCCGACCGATACAACGACCCGGACTGTGCGGCGAATACGTATGGATTGCATGAGATTCCCCCTCGAACGCCCGATGCGCCGGGATCGTCGTCGCTCACAGGCGGCCCGCCCTGCAAGCCTTCTGGACTCTCTGAAGTTAAAACGCGGGGAACCAGAGGACACCCTCAGAATGGGGTAAGCCGCGCTCCATGAACCCGGACAAGGCGGCGGAGAACCGCATCAGTGGCAGCACAAACGACGGGCGGCAGCTCTCATCCGAGTGCTGCCGCCCGCCTCCCTTGGGGGGTACCCGACGCCGACCGACTATTGACCAGTGGCCGACGCCAACTCTCAGGCCTTTCTTCGGCCTATGTCCTTCGGCGATGCCGGACCAGGATGCCTCCCGCGAGGAACGTCGCCGCTCCCGCAAGGGCCAGCGCGCCCCATCCCGCATCTGCACCGGTCGGTGGCAGCGCACCTTGGACGGGCGCTGCAGGCGGTGTCACGACGGTCTCTACTCCTGCCACCTCTCGGGGCGGGGTCACTGCCGGGAACACCTCTGCCGGAGCCGCCTCGGGCGGGGTCACTGCCGGAACCACCTCAGGCGGAGCCGCCTCGTGCGGGATCACCGCCGGCTTGTGCTCCTCGTGCTTGTGCCCACATGGCTTGCAGCGCTTGTGCTCCTCATGCCGCTTGCAGCCTGTGTGCGCCGGGTTGGTCCTTCCGACGCCATGGTTGCGGTCGCACTCGTAGCCCGCGTTGTGGTCTCTGCCGTTAGGCATCTGACCGGGCGGGTTCTTGTTGTCCGCCTTGCCGACACAGCCCGCACATGGCTTCCCGATGGCCTTGCCTTGTCCGTTGCCGTTCCTGGACGGGTGGCCGTGCCTCGTGGAGCAGTACGGCCCGCCCCGGCACTTGCCGTTCGCGCCGCCGTTGTTCGAGTCCGCGTTGCTGATCGGCTGGGGGTGCTTCCACGACGCCTGGCCGTGGTCCGCGCCTTCGCCATGGCCGTGGGACGAGCCCTTCTCGGACTCTCCTCCCTTGTTGCCGGGGTTGCCGTTATCCGACCCCTGGCCATGTCCCTGGCCGTTGCCCTGGCCGTTTCCTGAGCTCGCGTACGACGGGCTCGTCACCCCAAGCACGAACAAGGCCAGGAGGATCGATGCAGCGACCCGGAATGGGCGGCCGCGTTCTCGGATCGAATGCACCATCGTGCTTCACTCCCCACCTCCGACTCCCCCATCAATCGGAGTCGTTTTGGCCGACGCATCTGAGCGCCGGCCGGTCCATTTCGACGCTAGGACCGTGTTTGGGTGGAAGACAGCCCCATGTTGGGTAGTTGAGGTTCGACCGATTCGTCCCGGGCGCACTTCATCGGCGCGTTGGTCAGAGCGCGGCGCGCACGGCCTCGTACGTCGGATGGCCGAATGCCACGAGCCGAGCCTCCGTCACGGAGGTCGGTGTCTCGCGGATGGTGTCGACCGCCGCACGGATCGCGTCCTCGAGTGGCCAGCCGTAGACGCCGGCGGAGACCAACGGGAACGCAACCGACCGGGCCCCGAGCTCGTCGGCCACCCTCAGGGCGTTGGCGTAGCACGAGACCAGCTGGTCCCGGGTGCCATCTCCGTAGACCGGCCCGACGACGTGGATGACCCACCTGGCAGGCAGGTTGCCGGCCGTGGTCCAGCCGGCCTCGCCGGTGGGCAGCCCGTGGGGGAAGCGCGCGATGCAGTCCTCGAGCACCTCCCGGCCACCTGCACGATGGATCGCGCCGTCCACGCCACCGCCACCACGCATGCGCTCGTTCGCCGCGTTCACCACGGCGTCCACCTGCTGCTTGGTGATGTCCCCTTCGACGACCGTCAGCTCCATGCCCAGCACCTTACGACCGACCAGGGACAGCTCCGGGACTCAGGCGTGACGGGATCACGCGGTGGGCGTCCGATAGCCGCTCTGGGCCACCTCCCGGAACAACCTTTCCCCTCACATCGGGCGGTTCGACGCCGTTGCGCGGGTGAGGCGAAACTGGGTTGTTCGCATCTCGCGCGCTGTCAGAAGAATCCCGTACTGTCGGAAGACGGGGGGAACGTGCGGACTTGGCGGGACCGTCCGCGCGTCGGGTTGATGGAACCTCCGGGGGAAGCGATATGCGCCGTGTACTGGCTGCCGTCATCGCGGCGAGCGCGATCGCCGCCGCTGCCCTGCTACCAGAGCTCACCGCACCTCCAGCCCAGGCGGCGGACTGCGTGGTCGCCGTGGCGGGTGACATCACGAACTCGGCCGATCCCACCAACCCGACGTACATCAACGCGCTCCGCACCGGCGACACCGTGCGCTCCATCAACCCCACCTACGCGGTCGCCGCAGGCGACAGCGCCTACGCCAACGGGACGCTCGACGAGTACCAGACCAAGTACGACCCCACCTGGGGGTCGTTCAAGTCGATCACCCGCCCGATCCCCGGCAACGCCGAGTACCGCACCACCAACGCCCAGGGCTACTACGACTACTTCTTCGGCGGCACCCAGCAGGGCAACGTGTACTACGGAACCGACTGCGGGGCCTGGCGCATCTACGCCCTCAACTGCGAGATCGCATGCGGGTCCAGCTCCGCCCAGCTCGCCTGGCTCAAGTCCGACCTCGCCGCACACCCCGGCAAGCACTACCTCGGCCTCGTCCACCGACCCAGATACACCTCCGACTCCGGGCACACCCCCGACCCCACCATGTCGCCGCTGTGGCGCGCGCTCCAAGCCGCCGGAGGCGACCTCTTCGTGGGCGGCCACGCACACCAGTACGAACGGTTCGACAAGCAGAACGCCGACGGCGCCGCCGACCCCGCCGGAATGCGCCAGTTCGTCGTCGGCACCGGCGGCGCTCCACTCAGCCCCTTCAGCACCACGATCCAACCCAACTCCCAGTACCGCGACGCGAAGCACTTCGGCGTACTCAAGCTCACCCTCGGCGCGGACTCCTACTCCTGGCAATACATCGGGTCCGGACGCAAGGACTCCTCCATGAACGGCCAGGACGACCCCACCTACCCACTCGGCACCGTCTTCGACTCCGGCACCACGGCAACGAACAAGCCTGCCTCCGGCAACACCGCACCGGTGGTCAACGCCGGAGCCGACACCACCGTCACCCTCTCCGATGGCGCTGCCCTCGCCGGCTCCGCCACCGACGACGGCCTCCCCAGCCCACCCGGCACGGTCTCCACCTCCTGGACCAAGGTCAGCGGCCCTGGCACCGTCAACTTCGCCGACCCCACCAAGACCACCACCACCGCCACCTTCGACACCGCCGGCACCTACACTCTCCGACTCACCGCCGACGACAGCGCCCTTCAGTCCTCCGGCGAGGTCACCATCACTGTCGCCAGCACACCCGTCGCGGCGGACTGCGTGGTCGCCGTGGCGGGTGACATCACGAACTCGGCCGATCCCACCAACCCGACGTACATCAACGCGCTCCGCACCGGCGACACCGTGCGCTCCATCAACCCCACCTACGCGGTCGCCGCAGGCGACAGCGCCTACGCCAACGGGACGCTCGACGAGTACCAGACCAAGTACGACCCCACCTGGGGGTCGTTCAAGTCGATCACCCGCCCGATCCCCGGCAACGCCGAGTACCGCACCACCAACGCCCAGGGCTACTACGACTACTTCTTCGGCGGCACCCAGCAGGGCAACGTGTACTACGGAACCGACTGCGGGGCCTGGCGCATCTACGCCCTCAACTGCGAGATCGCATGCGGGTCCAGCTCCGCCCAGCTCGCCTGGCTCAAGTCCGACCTCGCCGCACACCCCGGCAAGCACTACCTCGGCCTCGTCCACCGACCCAGATACACCTCCGACTCCGGGCACACCCCCGACCCCACCATGTCGCCGCTGTGGCGCGCGCTCCAAGCCGCCGGAGGCGACCTCTTCGTGGGCGGCCACGCACACCAGTACGAACGGTTCGACAAGCAGAACGCCGACGGCGCCGCCGACCCCGCCGGAATGCGCCAGTTCGTCGTCGGCACCGGCGGCGCTCCACTCAGCCCCTTCAGCACCACGATCCAACCCAACTCCCAGTACCGCGACGCGAAGCACTTCGGCGTACTCAAGCTCACCCTCGGCGCGGACTCCTACTCCTGGCAATACATCGGGTCCGGACGCAAGGACTCCTCCATGAACGGCCAGGACGACCCCACCTACCCACTCGGCACCGTCTTCGACTCCGGCACCACGGCAACGAACAAGCCTGCCCCGCCGAGCTGACCCCGCCCGGTGGACTCTCGTGGATAGCCGTTCCGGGCTATGTCCCTAGAGAAGGTGACTCCTCATATCGGGTCGGTACGTCCTCCTGTATGGGGGATTTATGGAAGGACTGCTGGCTCTGCACTGCCTTCGTGCCGCCGCATACGTTCGAATGGCGGCAGGCGCAGGCAGGTACTGGCGAACTCGGCTGCGCGTTGCCCGCACAGAAACCGGGGGTGCCCAACATGGGCCGTGGATTCTCCGCCGTCGTCGCGGCGGTTCTTGCAGCAGCCTGTCTTCCCACCTTGGGCGTACCTCCGGCCACTGCCGCCGGCGACTGCGTCGTTGCGGTTGCCGGCGACATCGCCGGCTCCGCCGATCCAGCGAGTCCGGCCTACATCAACGCGCTCCGCACCGGAGACACCGTCAGGTACATCGCTCCGACGTACGCGCTCGCGGGCGGTGACAACGCCTACTCGAACGGCACGTTGGACGAGTACAACACGAAGTACGAACCGACGTGGGGCTCGTTCAAGTCGATCACGCGGCCGATGCCGGGCAACGCCGAGTACCGGACCACGAACGCCCAGGGCTACTACGACTACTTCTTCGGGGGCAGTCGACCGGGCAACGAGTACTACGCGACGGACTGTGGCGGGTGGCGGCTGTACGCGCTCAACTGCGAGATCGCGTGCGGGTCCAGCTCCGCCCAGCTCGCCTGGCTCAAGTCCGACCTCGCCGCACACCCCGGCCTGCACTACCTCGGATACGTCCACAGGCCGAGGTACACCTCCGACGGCGGACACGCACCGGACCCGACGATGTCACCGCTCTGGCAGGCGCTCCAAGCCGCCGGAGGCGACCTCTTCCTGAGCGGGCACGCCCACAACTACGAGCGCTTCGGTAAGCAGAACGCGAATGGGGTGGCCGACCCTGCCGGAATGCGCCAGTTCGTCGTCGGAACCGGGGGTGCTGCGCTCAACCCGTTCAGCACCACGATCCAGCCCAACTCGGAGTTCCGGGACGCGAAGCACTTCGGCGTACTCAAGCTCACCCTCAGCGCGGACTCGTACTCCTGGCAGTACCTCTCGTCCGGCCGCATGGACTCCTCCGTGAACGGCAAGGACGACCTCACCAATCCCCTGGGCACGGTGTTCGACTCCGGAAGCACACCGACGAACAACGCCGCGCCTGTCTCCAACCAGGCCCCCGCTGTGAACGCCGGCGCGGACACCAACCTGACCCTGCCCAACACCGCAGCACTCGACGGCACCGTCACCGACGACGGCCTTCCCAACCCGCCAGGCGCCGTCAGCACGACCTGGTCGACGGTCAGCGGCCCCGGCACCGCCTCCTTCGCCGACCCGACCGCGGTCGACACCACCGCCTCCTTCACCACAGCCGGCACCTACACCCTGCGACTGACCGCAGACGACGGCGCCCTGCAGACCTCCGACGACGTCCTCGTCACCGTCGCCGACGCCCCGGTGACCAACACAGCTCCCGCGGTGAACGCCGGCGCGGACACCAACCTGACCCTGCCCAACACCGCAGCACTCGACGGCACGGTCACCGACGACGGCCTTCCCAACCCGCCAGGCGCCGTCAGCACGACCTGGTCGACGGTCAGCGGCCCCGGCACCGCCTCCTTCGCCGACCCGACCGCGGTCGACACCACCGCCTCCTTCACCACAGCCGGCACCTACACCCTGCGACTGACCGCAGACGACGGCGCCCTGCAGACCTCCGACGACGTCCTGGTCACTGTCGCCAGCGCACCCAAGACGGTGCAGGTCTTCGAACGACGGGTCTCGGCGAAATCCGACGACGCCGAACAGGATGTGAAGAGCGGCGGCACGAAGCTGGGCGACTCTTCCCTGGAGATTGCCAACGATGGCACCCACGTGCAGGTGGTGGGCTTCCGGTTCACGGGCGTGCAGGTGCCCGCGGGTGCCACGATCACCAACGCCTACGTGCAGTTCCGGGTCAAGAAAGCGAGTGACAAGGCCGCGTCCTTCACCGTGAGAGCCGAGGACGTCGACAACACCGCGACGTACAAGGGCGACGCCTACAACCTGACCCGCCGGGCGGTGACCACGGCCAGTGCTTCCTGGTCACCCGTGGTGTGGCCGACGGTGGGAGTCGCCGGGCCGGACCAGCGGACCACGGACCTATCGGCCCCCATACAGGCGGTCGTGAGCCGGACCGGATGGCTCTCAGGGAACGCCTTGGCTCTGCAGTTCCGCGGCACTGGGCGACGCGCCGCGGCGGCGTTCGAGAGCGGAGCGGCGAGCGCGGCGCTGCTCCACATCGAGTACACGACGAACTAGCGCGCAATGATCACTGCCCGATCAGGGCGCTGAACTCGCGTTCCATGAGCGACTCGAACTCGGCGTCGACCTCACGCTGGAGGTCCACGACGGGGTACTCCGGCGCCGGCTTCCGGAAGGTGCTCCCGAACCGGCTCGTCCAGGTGTAGGACCCGTCTGCCTCGCGGACCACCGAGAACCCCTCGGAGTGCTTGACGAGGTGGTGGCGACGGCACAGCGGCTGGAGGTTCAGCGTGGACGTCGCCCCCAACGGGAAACTGACTCTGTGGTCGAGCTCGATGACTGTCGCGGGACGGCAGCATCCCGGCCAGATGCACTCCCGGTCGCGGGCAACCACCCACCGGCAGATCGGAGGGCTCGGCGTGTAGCTGTTCGTCGACAGCTCCACGAAGCGACCGCGTCGATCGGTGAGCAGGCGGTACCAGGTCGCCCCCGGGTCCATCGCGATCTGGCGTGCGAGCTCCGCGGGAATCGACGTACCGCCCGCCAGCGTCCCCGGCTCGTCGCTCATCCCCATGAGCGTCGTGATAGGCACGGTCACGTTGATGACCGGCCGGGCGTAGCCACCGACCGACTCCTTGCGATCGAAGGTCGTCGCGGGGTCATCATCGTCGCTCGTGCGGTCGTCCTCGAGCTCTCCCACGGTGGCCCCGACTGCGAGGCGCCCGTGGATCAGGTCGAAGAGGGCATCGACCCGCAGCTGCTGCAGCGTGCGCGTCTCGCCCTCCGCCTGCTTCAGCTTCTTGGCGATCAGGGTGAGCCGGTGGTCGGCCGTGAGCGCCTCGTGAACCGCCGTGGTAGCGGTCAAGAACGCCATCCCGTTCTCGTCGGACTCGATGCTTACCCGCCGCTTCTTGAACGCCTCGCCGAACGAGGACTGCTCGTCCTTCTGCGGGAACTTCAGGCACCGACGCCGTGCCGCGCGCTGGAGGGTCGCCCGGCTGACCGGGTACAGCGGCGCAGCCGGGTCGTCCATCTGGTCGAAGTACGCCTCCATGAGCTCGGCGTAGGCGGCCTTGTCGATATCACTGGTCAGGTTGTTCAGCTGGTCGAAGAGCAAGCGCGCCCTGCCGATGTCGAGCCGACCTTCGAGGCAGCGGCGCCAGACGCCGGGAAACCACCTCTTGAGGCCGTCGGTCAGGTCGAGGTCGAGCTGGAGGTACAGCTCGCTGATCCCGAGAAGCGGGGCGAACTCGACCTTCGTGGCCTGGAGCGGAGTCAGCACGAAGAAGCGCGGAGAATCGGACCCTCCGACCTCCGCCTCGGCCACCCGGTTGGCGTGGAACCGGCTCACCGCATCGAGGCGGATCGCGTGGGCGCGGTTGCCGTCGAGCATCGCCGCCAAGGCGGAGTCGAGGAGCGCCCGGTCGTCGCAGGTCGTGCCCAGACTCCCCGCGGACGCCGAGTCACCCGGCGGTGCGCCGCCGGTCATCGTGTCTGTGCCGCTCGGGTCCATGATGAGCCTCCTGATCCTCTCGAACACCTGTTCGAATACAACCAGAGCCCTCCGACACTTTCGTGTCATCTCTCCCATCCCGCCGCCACCAGACGAAGCACCGATTCTCCCCAATTCGGGTGTCGTTCCTCCCCGGGAATGGGCCTAACGTCGACACATGCTCACGCCGTTGCCGGTCGCGAACGTCCTCCTGGTGTTCGCTTCCACGCTGTTCGCGATGTCGCTTGTCTCAGGCATCGCACTCTTCGTCGTGCACTCTCTTCTCGCAGTGTTCCTGGCAGGACAGCTGGTCGGCGCCGCCACCATGCCTGAGAAGAGGCGACTCACCCTCCCGCGCAGGTAGACCTTCAGACGGCCTTACGGCGAGCCGCCCGCTCCGACGACGCCGCGTCCTCCCGAAGCAGGCGCAGCACCGCCCGCTCCAAGGCGAGCTGCCGCTCGTCCGGCGAGTCGTACGAGCGGCGTACGGCGGAGGCGATCGTCGTACCGTCCTCGTAGAGGTCGATGACACGCGGGTCCACGTAGGAGCTCCGGGCGATCGTCGGGGTGTTTCCGAGGTACTCCGCGACCTCGACCATCGCGGCGCGCACCGCCCGCTTCCGCGACGCCTTGGACTCCCCCGGCTCCTCCGACGCGGCCAACGACGCGGCCGCCAGCACCGTGGCGTGCCAGGTCCGGAAGTCCTTCGCGGTGATCTCCGCGCCGGTCGTCTCGCGGAGGTACTCGTTGACCGTCACCGCGTCGAGCGGACACCAGCTCCGGCCTTCGCGGTAGGCGAGCAGCCGGTCCCCTCCGCCACGCCGCCGACGCATCGTCTCCACCGCGGAGATCGCGAGCGAGTCGTCGATCTCGATGCAGTGCTCGACCCCCGACTTGCCGGTGAAGCAGAAGACGAGCTGAGCCCCCGACCGTCGCACGTGCCGCTTCTCGAGCGTGGTCAGACCGAAGCTGCCGTTCGCGTCGGTGTAGGAGTCGGAGCCGATCCGGAAGTAGCCGAGGTCGAGGAGGCGTACGGCGGTCGCCGCCGCCCGCTCCACGGGCATGCCGTCGAGGGCGATGTGCTCGAGGACCGCCGCCCGCGCCTTGGGCAGCCGGGCCGCGACCTCGGCGACCCGGTCGAACTTCAGCTTGTCGCGCTTGACCCGCCAGTCCGGGTGGTAGAGGTACTGCCGCCGACCCGCGGCGTCGACCCCCACTGCCTGGATGTGACCGTTGGCCTGGGGGCAGATCCAGACCTCCTCCCACGCCGGCGGGATCACCAGCGACTTGCAGCGCTCGACGTCCTCGGCGCACAGACGCGCACCGGAGGCGTCGAGGTACACGAACCCCTTGCCGGAGCGGCGGCGTGCCCAGCCCGACCCGTTGGGCGAGACGGTGCGAAGTCGAGCCATGTCCGGATGTAGCCCGAACCCGTCCCCGTCAAACCAGGAACCGCTTGCAAGCCCCAAGGACAGGGGGTCAGTAGGCGCCGTTCGACGAGAGCACTGCCCGGACCGTCTTCGTCATGATCACGAGATCGGTGAGCATCGACCAGTTGTCGACGTAGTAGAGGTCCAGCCGGACCGCCTCGTCCCAGCTCAGCGTCGAGCGGCCGGAGACCTGCCAGAGCCCCGTCATCCCCGGGCGCACCAGCAGCCGGCGTCGGGCCGAGTCGTTGTAGGTCTCCACCTCCCACACCTGCTGCGGCCGCGGCCCCACCAGGCTCATCTCCCCGCGCAGCACGTTGAGGAGCTGGGGCAGCTCGTCGAGGGAGTACCTCCGGATGAACCGGCCGACCCTCGTCACACGGGGGTCCCGGGGGTGCTTGAAGAGGGCGCCGTCGTGCTCGACGAGGTCGCGCAGCTCCTCCTCGAAGGAGTCGGCGTCCATGTACATCGAGCGGAACTTCAGGCAGTCGAACGCCTGCCCGTCACGCCCGATCCGGAGCTGTCGGTAGAGGACCGGGCTGCGGTCCTCGAGCCAGATCGCGGCAGCGACGACGAGGAACACGGGCATCGCCAGCAGGAGTACGGCGGACGCGCCCACGATGTCGAACAGCCGCTTGCCCAGCCCTCCGGCCTCTGTCGCCTGCGGCCCCTCGACGTGCAGCAGCGGCAGCCCGCCCACCGGCCTCATGTGGATCCGTGGCCCCGCCACGTCGGTGAGCGAGGGCACCACGACCAGGTCGATCTCGGAGTCACCGAGGTCCCAGGCGATCTGCCGCAGGTCCGCTGACGAGGAGTAGCCGCCCCGAGCGACCAGGACGGTGTCCGCACCTGACTCCTCGCAGACGCGACGGGTGTCGACCACGGAGCCGAGCAGCGGCACCGGCAGCACTGCCGACTCCGCCTCGATCCCGCTGGGCAGGCACGCTCCGACGATCTGGAACCCGGCATAGCGCTCGCGGTTGAGCACCGTGAAGAGCTCCTGGACGTCCGCGGGTCCCCCGACGGCGACCACGCGGCGCAGCAGCCGCCCACGTGCGCGGGCACGGTGGACGAACCGGCGGACGACGTACCTCTCCACGAGCAGCATCGGGATGCCGAGCAGGAAGGTCAGGAGCAGGAAGCCTCGCGAGAGGTCGATCTTCGCGAGGTAGCAGAAGAGGCCCACAGCGCCGACGGAAAGCAGCGACCCGTGCAGGATGACCTTGAACTCCTCCGGGCCGACCGCGAAGTTGCGGCCCGAGTAGGCGCCCTGGAGGAACAGCAGCACGATCCAGACGACCGCGACATAAGGGCCGACGGTGCTGGAGAGCGCTTCCGAGGGCCGCGCGTCCGCTGCCCAGATCCCCAGGTCGAGGTTGAGCCGGAGGTCCCAGGCCAGCAGGATCGCGCCGGCGACGACGGCCAGGTCAGCCGCGGCGACCAGCAGGAGCAGACGCGAGATGTGGCGCCGGACGCGGTTCCTCTCCGCCACGTCGCCCCACCTCCCAACAGCCTCGACGCTGGTCCCCAAATGAGGGTAACCGCGACGGACCGAGGGTTCGGGTGGAAATCGGATATACGTCCCAGAGGGGCTGTGCCTGGTTCAGACGGGACTAGGCAGGCTCATTCGGCCAGGATCAGCGCCGGGTGAGGGACCGAAGTGCCGGGCGTACGTCGACCAGGTACACGATCGAGGCCACCGCGCCGACCATGTTGAGCAGGTGGATCGGGTTCCAGAAGATCATGTGGGCCACCAGCGCGATGCCGAGGATGACGAGCCACATCTTCTTGTTCTGCTTGTCGGCCGCGTGGAACTCCTCGGGGCGGCGCGCGACGGCGTCGACGAAGGCCCATGCCTCGAGCGCGAAGAGCACGAGGGTGGCGACCAGGAGGATCGAGTTCTGGAGGTCGTAGACGAACGGCACGGGCCCATCTTACGCGTGGACAGCACGAAGCCCCCGTCGTACGACGGGGGCTTCGTGGCGTTCGGGCTACAAAACGGTCAGTCGCCGACCTTGTCGGCGGCGTCGGAGGCGGCCTTGGTGGAGGCACCGGCAGCCTTCTTGGCAGCGGTGCTGGTCGACTTGGCGCTGGTCTTCGCGGTGCCGGCGGTCTTCTTGGCCGAAGCCGAGGTGGACTTCGCGGCGCGCTTGGCGGTGCCGGTGGTGGCCTTCGCGGACTTGGTGGTCTGCGTCTTGGCGGTCTTGGCCCTGGTCACCGTGCTCTTGGTCGCGGCCTTGGCGTCCTGGGTCGCCTGCTGACGACGGATCCGGGCGACGAGCTTGCGGCCACGCTCGGCGAGGTCCTCGTAGGTCTCCGTGACGTCGGAAGCGGTCTCGTTGAGGTAGGTCTCGAGCTCGTTGAGGTACGACTCGATCTGCTCACGAGCCTCCTTCGCACGCGCCTCGGCCGTCGTGCGGGCCTCCTTGGCACGCGTCTCCACCGTGGTGCGGGCACCCTTGGCGTCCTTGTTCAGCTCGTCGATCCGCGCGGCGACGACGGTGCGGGCCTGGTCGCGAAGCGACTTGGGCTCGAGGTCGATCTTGGCGAAGCGAGCCTGCACGTCCGCGGTGTAGTTGCGGGCGTACTCGACCGCGAGGTCGGTCGCGCCGACGACGGCGTAGAACGGGCGGGTTGCGTCGATCTTCTTGACGTCCATCTGCTTACCTCCTGGTTTCCCCGGCGTCGTCCGTGCCCACACCGGGAGTGATTGGTTCGGCCGGACCCGGGACTGGGTCGACCGGTGTGCCGTTGGCTGCGCGGAAGGACTGGTAGACGTCCAGCAGCGACTGCTTCTGCCGCTCGGTCAGCCCTGGGTCGGCGAGGATCGCCAGCTCCACGGAGCGGACGTCCGCCTCGTTCGGGTCGAGGATCCCGGCCCGGACGTAGAGCGTCTCGGCAGAGACACGGAGCGCCTTGGCGAGCTGTTGAAGCACTTCCGCGGACGGCCTGCGCAGACCGCGCTCGATCTGGCTCAGGTACGGGTTGGACACGCCGGTCTGCTCCGCGAGCTGACGCAACGAGAGCTCAGCGTTCACACGCTGCTCCCGGAGGTACTCGCCGAGGTTCTCGACGGTCCTGCCGACCTTCGACTTGGCCATGCCTCCATAGTGCTAACTCTTGCAAGCAGATTCAAGTGCACTAGACGTGAGGCAGCCCACATTCTCGCGGGATTCTCCTTCAGAACAAGGGAAATCCCATCAGACCCCCCGCTTGCAGGCTCGCTAGCGCCGCGAAACACGCCTCTGGCCACCCGCTCGGGCCGAGTCAGGCCGGCGGCCTGCGATCAGGGCAGTGAGGGAACGGCGTCCAGCGCCTGCTGCGCATCGCGCGACGTGCGCCCCAGGAAGTCCGACGCCCCAGCGAGCGCGACCTGCATCTGACTGACCGGGTCGGCCAGACGTGAGTCGAGCTCGTCCACCTGGATGGCGGCGACCCGGGCCTCCTGGCGGCGCAGCTCTGTGTCGGCCTTGTCCAGCGAGGCCGCCGCCCGCTTCAGCTGCGCGACAGCCGCGCGCCCGTCGTACGGGTCGACCTTCGTGACCTTCTCGGTGGCGCTGATGACGTCGGGCAGTACGCCGGAGGCCAGCACGTCGCTGACGTCGGCAACCGTCCTGACCGCCTCGACGTCGTCGCCGACGACCGGCGCCCGACTTGCGATCCACCAACCGGGCCCGTTGGAGTTGTCCGCGGCCTCGGCGGCCCCCTCCTGGACTGTGTCGAGTCGTCTCCTGGCGGCCGCGACGTCTCCGGACTGGAGGTCCTGCACGGCAGGCTGTAGCTCGCCGGCCGCCCTCTCCAGTCCGTTCCTGACGTGGACCGCCTGGTAGAGGGTGTAGCCGGCGAGGGCCAGCGTCGCGAGCACGATCAGCAACAGCATCCGGCCGAACATCGACCCAAAGCTTCTAGCGGCCACGAGAACTCCTAGCGTCGTGAGTCGTCACCAGCGGGTGGGGCGGATCTCCCCGACGGGGCGCCCGCCGCCGAGCAGCTCCACCCGTCCGGTGGCCTCGACCTCCGCGGCGTCCACGCCTGGCGTGGTGGTGACCCCGAGACGTCGCAACGCCTCGGCCATGAGCACCGGCCGCACCCGGGCGGCACCGTCGTCCGTCTTGAGCGCCACAGCGCGCCCGTCGGGCAGGGCTACCGCGTAGCAGGACTCGGCTCCCGCCTTCCCGATGGCACCTGGCACAGCGCGGAGGAGCCGCGCCTCGTCCCGGCGCGTGCCCGAGACGTACTCCGGGTTGCCCCGGATGGCGCCTGCTATGCGCGCCTCCGGCCCCTCTTCCGCGACCGACAGCGCCCGGAACGCGCGAGCCAGCCCCGACAGCGAGGTCGACAGCAGCGGCGCCCCGCACCCGTCGACCGCGACCGCCTCGACGGGCTCGCCGGTGAGCTCGGCGAACGTCTCCGCGATGGCGACCTGGAGCGGATGGTCGGGCGAGAGGTACGTCGAGGTGTCCCAGCCGTTCGCGACGCACGTGGCGAGCATCGCGGCGTGCTTGCCCGAGCAGTTCATGGTGATCGGCGCCTTCGCCCCGCCCTGGCGGATCACCGCTTCGCGCGCCTCGTCGTCGAGGGGGTAGTCGGGCGGCGTCTGGAGAGCCGACTCGTCCAGACCGGCCCCAGCCAGGATCTTCCGCACCCCGTCGAGGTGGAACGGCTCGCCCGAGTGCGAGGCGCAGGCAAGCGCGAGGAGCTCCCCGTCGAGGTCGAGCCCGGCCCGCAGCATGCCCAGCGCCTGGACCGGCTTGTTGCACGAGCGCGGGAAGATCTGCGAGGCCGCGTCCCCGACGCTCCAGGCCACGGAACCGTCCGCGTCGAGCGCCACGACGGACCCGTAGTGGTGTCCCTCCACGAACCCCGAGCGCACGATCTCTGCCACGACGACTGGTTTCGACATGGCGCCGACCATAGCCCGAACCGTCTTCCGCACTTCGGCCCCGTCGAGCGGTGACCGTGGAACAATCCGGCAGCATGCGGGGAATCATTCTGGCGGGCGGTTCCGGGATGCGGCTGCATCCGATCACCCAGGCGATCAGCAAGCAGCTGGTGCCGGTCTACGACAAGCCGATGATCTACTACCCCTTGTCCACGCTGATGCTGGCCGGCATCAGGGACATCCTCGTGATCACCACGCCCCACGACGCGGACCAGTTCCGGCGACTTCTCGGCGACGGCTCGCAGTTCGGCATCGACATCACCTTCGCGGAGCAGCCGGAGCCCAACGGCCTCGCGCAGGCCTTCGTCATCGGGGCCGATTTCATCGGCGACCAGTCCTCGGCCCTCGTCCTCGGCGACAACATCTTCTACGGCCCCGGGTTCGGCCGGAAGCTGGACCGGTTCCAGGACCTCGACGGCGCCGCGATCTTCGCCTACCACGTGGCGAACCCCGAGGCCTACGGCGTCGTGGAGTTCGACGAGGAGGGACGCGCGGTGTCCCTCCAGGAGAAGCCCACGGAGCCGCGAAGCAGCTTCGCCGTCCCCGGCATCTACTTCTACGACAACGACGTGGTCGAGATCGCCCGCGACCTCAAGCCCTCCGCACGCGGTGAGTACGAGATCACCGACGTCAACCAGCGCTACCTCGAGGAGGGCCGGCTCCGGGTCGAGGTGCTGGAGCGGGGCACCGCCTGGCTGGACACGGGCACCTTCGAGTCCCTGCTCGACGCAAGTAACTTCGTCCGCACCGTCGAGCACCGGCAGGGCCTCAACATCGGGGTCCCCGAGGAGGTCGCCTGGCGCCAGGGCTTCCTGTCCGACGAGGAGCTCGAGGCGCGAGGCCGGGCGCTGCTCAAGTCCGGCTACGGCACCTATCTCCTCAGGCTGCTCGCGGAGCGCTGACCCCCGAGGTGGCACCATGTGCGGGTGCCTGGTTCACCCACCCCCGCTCCGCAGCATTCCCCCTCCCCTCGCGAGCTCGACGACCTCGAGCTGCTGAGCCACGGCGCGCTGGCGCCGCTGACCGGCTTCGAGGGGCCCGAGGGCCTCGTCACGCTGCAGGTCCCCGCCGACATCGCCGCCTCGGCGAGCGCATCGGGAGCCCTCGAGCTGGTCGACCCCGAAGGCGTGCCGTTGGCAACGGTGACCGTGGAGTCGACGTACGACACAGCCGTCGAGGGCCGGGTGGGCATCGTCGGTGACGTCGCGCCGATCACGCACAACGAGTTCGGTGCCTTCCGTCGGCTCTTCCTCTCCCCCGAGCAGGTGAGGCAGCAGTACGGCGAGCGCGCGGTGACCGTCCCCGTCGCCGGACCGTTGACCACCCAGGACCTCGAGCACATCGGCAAGGCCGCCGACGGTGCGCCCGTCGTACTGCTCGCCCTCGTCGGGACCGGCACACCCGACCTCCCCGCCCCCGCGCTGATCCGCGCGACCCTCGCAGCAGCGGCGCACCTGCCCGACGCCCAGGTGGTGGCGGTCCCGCTCGCTTCCCGCGGCGACGCCGCACTGGACCACGAGCTCGGACAGCGGGTCGTCGCGGCGTACGCCCCGGGCGAGGTGGTCGCGGTCACCGGCGAGGGCGAGCTGCCCGACGACGTCGCGAAGGTCGTGGACGCCGCCCTGCCGGCCGCCGACGAGCAGGGGCTCGTGCTCTTCTTCACCGGCCTCTCCGGGAGCGGGAAGTCGACGCTGGCCCGCGCGCTCCACGACGTGATCCTGGAGCAGGGCGACCGCACGGTGACCAGCCTCGACGGTGACGTCGTACGCCGGAACCTCTCGGCGGGACTGACCTTCTCCAAGGAGGACCGCGAGACCAACATCCGCCGGATCGGCTGGGTGGCCGCCGAGATCAGCCGCCACGGCGGCATCGCGATCTGCAGCCCGATCGCCCCCTTCGACAGCACGCGCAAGCAGGTCCGGGAGATGGTCGACGAGGCCGGGGGCGCGTTCGTGCTCATCCACGTCGCCACGCCACTCGAGGAGTGCGAGCGTCGGGACCGGAAGGGTCTCTACGCCAAGGCGCGACGAGGCGAGATCCCGGAGTTCACCGGCATCTCGTCGCCCTACGAGGAGCCCGAGGACGCGGCGGTCCGCGTGGACACGACCGGCCGGACCATCGAGGACGCCCTGGACGACGTACTCACGCACCTTCGCAGCGAGGGGTACCTCTCGTGAACGAGCTCCTCACCCTGTCGGCGCTGTCCGTGCTGGTCGTCAGCTTCTTCATCGGCATCGTCGTGGGCCTCACCGGCATGGGCGGTGGGGCGCTGATGACGCCGGCGCTGATCTTCCTCGGCGTGAACCCGACCGCGGCCGTCGCCAACGACCTGGTCGCCGCCTCGGTGAACAAGTCGGTCGGAGCGACCGTGCACTGGCGTGAGGGCTCACCGAACCTGAAGCTCGCGATGTGGCTGATCATCGGCTCGGTGCCGTTCGCCTTCGCGGGAGCCTTCATCATCAAGGCCGTGGGCGGCGGCGAGGCCGAGCAGGACGAGTTCCTCACGATCGCGATCGGCTGCGCGCTGTTGTTCACGGCGGCGACCTACGCGATGCGGATGTACCTCAACCTCCGCATCGTCACCGACGGCGGCGTCCTCTCAGAAGAGGACCCGGTCATCAGGCCGGTTCCGACGTTCCTCGTCGGGGCCCTCGGCGGCCTCCTCGTGGGGATCACCTCGGTCGGCTCGGGCTCGCTGATCATGGTGGCCCTGCTCCTGCTCTACCCCACGCTGGCGGCGGTGAAGCTGGTCGGGACCGACCTGGTGCAGGCCGTGCCGCTCGTGCTCTCGGCCGCGATCAGCCACGTGCTGGTGAGCGGCGTGGAATGGGCAGTGCTGATCCCGCTGATCGTCGGAGGTACGCCGGGCACCTTCCTCGGCGCCCGGCTCGCCAACTGGGTCTCGCAGTCGGTCATCCGGCGCGGCATCGTCATCGTGCTGACGCTGACCGGCCTGAAGATGCTCGGCGTGGCACCCGAGATCGTCGGGATCATCGGCGCCGGGATGCTGATCCTCGGGCCCGTGCTCTGGGGATTCATCCGCCAGACCCGGGGCCTTCCGGCCTTCGACAGCATCCCCGTGACCGCTTCGAGCGCAGCCCCGGGTCGCACCGACGACTGAGGTGACCGCGGTAACAGACCACTTGGCGTCGGTTATCCCTGATCTGGGTAAGTAGATACGATGCTGGCTGATCCCCGATGAGAGGTCCCATCAACTGATGACCGAAACCCATGCGGACTACCGCCTGAGCCAGCTCGACGAGCTCGAGGCGGAGTCGATCCACATCTTCCGTGAGGTCGCCGCGGAGTTCGAGAAGCCGGTGCTGATGTTCTCCGGCGGCAAGGACTCCATCGTGATGATGCGTCTCGCGGAGAAGGCCTTCTACCCCGCCAAGATCCCCTTCCCGGTTCTCCAGGTGGACACAGGCTACGACTTCCCCGAGGTCCTCGAGACGCGCACCAACTGGGTCAACCGTCTCGGCGTGCGCCTCATCGTGGCCTCGGTCGAGGAGGCCATCAAGAACGGCATCGTCGTCGACGACGGCAAGACCAGCCGCAACCGTCTTCAGATCGGGACCCTGCTCAACGCGATCGAGGAAGAGGGCTTCACCGCCGCCTTCGGTGGTGGCCGGCGCGACGAGGAGAAGGCCCGCGCCAAGGAGCGCGTCTACTCCCACCGCGACGACTTCGGCCAGTGGGACCCCAAGAACCAGCGGCCCGAGCTGTGGTCGCTCTACAACGGCCGGATCCACGGCGGCGAGCACATGCGGATCTTCCCGCTGTCGAACTGGACCGAGCTCGACATCTGGCACTACATCGGCCGCGAGGAGATCGAGATCCCCTCGATCTACTTCTCGCACCAGCGCCGCGTGTTCCAGCGCGACGGGATGCTGCTGACGGAGTCCGAGTTCAACCCGTGCAAGAGCGGCGAGGTCGCCGAGGAGCGCACGGTCCGGTTCCGCACGGTCGGCGACCTGACGCTGACCGGGTGCGTGGAGTCCGAGGCTTCGACCGTCCCCGAAATCATCGACGAGATCGCGATCGCCCGGGTCACCGAGCGCGGCGCGACCCGTGGCGACGACCGCTTCTCCGAAGCCGCCATGGAAGACCGTAAGCGTGAGGGCTACTTCTGATGGATCTTCTCCGGTTCGCAACCGCCGGCTCCGTTGACGACGGCAAGTCGACCCTGATCGGCCGCCTCCTCCTGGACTCGAAGGCGATCTTCGAGGACCAGCTCGAGGCCGTCGAGGCGACGTCCCAGTCCCGCGGCTACGACTACACCGACCTCGCGCTGCTCACGGACGGCCTCCGCTCCGAGCGCGAGCAAGGCATCACGATCGACGTGGCCTACCGCTACTTCGCGACCCCGACCCGCAAGTTCATCATCGCGGACACCCCGGGCCACGTGCAGTACACCCGCAACATGGTCACCGGCGCGTCGACCGCCGACCTCGGCCTCGTGCTCGTCGACGCCCGCCAGGGCCTGACCGAGCAGTCACGGCGCCACGCGGTGATCCTGTCGCTGCTCCGGGTCCCGCACCTGGTGCTCGCGGTCAACAAGATGGACCTCGTCGACTACGACGAGAAGATCTACGACCAGATCCACCAGGAGTTCACCTCCTTCGCGACGAAGCTGAACATCCCTGACCTGGAGATCATCCCGATCTCGGCGCTCAAGGGCGACAACGTCGTGACCCGCTCCGAGCACATGCCGTGGTACGAAGGCCCCTCGCTCATGCACCACCTCGAGCACGTCCACGTGGCCTCCGACCGCGACCTCGTCGACGCCCGCTTCCCGGTGCAGTACGTCATCCGGCCGAAGTCCGACGAGTTCCACGACTACCGCGGGTACGGCGGCACGGTGGCCGGCGGCGTCTTCAAGCCCGGCGACGACGTGCTCGTCCTCCCGAGCGGCATGACCTCGAAGGTCGCGGGCATCGACCTCTTCGACAAGGAGATCTCCGAGGCCTACCCGCCGATGTCGGTGACGATGCGGCTCGAGGACGACGTCGACGTGTCCCGCGGCGACATGATCTGCCGCCCGTCCAACGCTCCGAAGCCGAGCCAGGACATCGACGCGATGATCTGCTGGATGACCAACGAGCCGCTCAGGCCGCGCCAGAAGCTCGCGATCAAGCACACGACCCGCACGGGCCGCGCGCTGATCAAGGACATCCAGTACCGCCTCGACGTGAACTCGCTCCACCGCGACCAGGAGACCAAGGAGCTCGGGCTCAACGAGATCGGTCGCGTGCAGCTGCGTACGACGGTCCCGCTGCTGTGCGACCCGTACAACAAGAACCGCACCACGGGCTCCTTCATCCTGATCGACGAGGCCACCGGAGTGACGGTCGGCGCCGGGATGATCAACAGCGCGAGCTGACTGTCCGACATCGGCCGAGCGGCCTTCGACTCTCACGAGTCGGAGGCCGTTTCGCTTGTCGGCGGGAGCGCCGAGGCAGCACTCACCTGTGGCGCGTCAGGGTGACCAGGAGGTAGCCGATCATGGTGCCGAGCGTGTTGGCGATGACGTCGGAGATCGCTGGGTAGCGGGCCGACAGGAACACCATCTGCGCCAGCTCGATCGTCAGAGTGCAGGCCAGGCCCGCGAGCAGCCAGCTCCCCCACCGCCAGCGTGGCTTGAAGCTGCTGCCTATGAGGCTCAGCGGGATGAAGAGCAGCACGTTCGTGGCGAACTCGATGACCGTCGGCGTGATCCAGCTGGGTGCTTCGGCGTCACGCAGCAGCCGGAAGATGCCGACAATGGCGTTGGTGGCCACGTCGGAGTTCGGCCAGAACACGATCAACGCGACGGCGGTCAAGTAGACCGCCAGGAGCAGTCCAGCGGTCCGGCGAGAAGCGATCACGCCGACGGTGTCGCCGCCGTACCGGCGCTCGTATCGACTGTCTGGCCCGCGCATCGTGCCTAATCATGGGTCAGCCGCAGAGGGCCCCGCTTCGCTTCATTAGGGTAGGCGCATGAAGGTTCTCGTCACCGGCGGCGCCGGCTACATCGGATCGACCACAGCGAAAGCGCTCGAGGACGCCGGGCACACCCCCGTGATCCTCGACTCGCTCCTGACCGGCCCCCGGGCGTTCGTGCGGGACCGGATCTTCTACGAGGGCGACATCGCCGACCGCGACCTGCTCGCTCGCATCGTCGAGGAGCACCCCGACATCGAGTGCACCATCCACATGGCCGCCCGGATCGTCGTACCCGAGTCGGTGGAGCAGCCGTACGAGTACTACCGGGACAACGTCGCCAAGTCGCTCGAGCTCTTCGACGAGCTCGTGCGCCTCGGCAAGCCGCGGGTCGTGTTCTCCTCCTCGGCGTCGCTCTACGCGATGGTCGAGGACTTCGAGGTCGACGAGAGCGCCCCACTCGAACCGCCGTCGCCGTACGCCCGGACGAAGCGAATGATGGAGCAGGTGCTGGAGGACATGTCCGCCGCCACCGACCTCCGGGCGATCATCCTTCGCTACTTCAACCCCATCGGTTCCGACCCGGACCTGGAGTCCGGCGTCTACGTGCGCGAGCCTTCGCACGTGCTCGGCCAGCTCGCTCTGGCGGCCCAGGGGCTGAAGGACGCGTTCACCATCACCGGCGTCGACCACCCGACCCGCGACGGCACGGGCATCCGCGACTACATCCACGTCTGGGACCTCGCCCAGGCCCACGTCCGGGCGGTCGAACAGTTCGACAAGGTCCTGGAGCAGGAGAAGGCGCCGAGCACGGTGATCAACCTCGGCACCGGCGACGGCGTGACGGTGCGTGAGCTCGTGAAGACCTTCGAGAAGGTCTACGGCAAGGCCGTCCCGGTCAAGGAAGGGCCGCCACGTCCCGGCGACGCTGTCGGTGCGTTCGCGAACGTCGACAAGGCGCGCGACGTACTGGGCTGGACTTCCTCACTGACGCTCGAGGACGGCATCGCGTCCGCGCTCGCCTGGTTCGACCGCCGCGAGGAGATCCTGGGCTACCCGTGACGAGCGATGACGGACGTGGGGTCGGGTCCCAGCACTGGACCGTCGTAACGGTCACGTACAACTCGGCTGAGCATCTTCGGTCGTGCTGGGCTCCTGGCGCCCTCGGCGACGCCAGGTGGCTGGTCGTCGACAACGCGTCGACGGACAGCACCGTCGCGGTCGCCGAACAGCTCGGCGCAGAGGTCATCCGGCTTCCCGAGAACATCGGGTTCAGCGCCGCCAACAACGTCGGTTTGAAGCAGGCCGAGAGCGACTGGGTCGCCTTCGTCAACCCTGACGTGACCATCCCCAGCGGCGAGGACCTCGTGCGCCTGGGCCGCGCAGCACAGGTCAACGGCGGACTGGTGGCGCCCCAGCTACTCAATGCCGACGGCACCGAGCAGCCGAACGCGAGGGGCCTCCCCTATCCGCTCAGCAAGCTTGCACACCGCGCCCGCGGACTGCCGGGCGTTGACGTTCACGACTACGTGCGCACCGACCTGAAGACACCGGTGTACGTCGCGTGGGTCATGGGCGCTGCACTCGCCGGGAAGACCGACGACTTCCGTGCCATGGGCGGATGGGACGAGCGGTTCTTTCTGTACTACGAGGATCACGACATCGGCCTGCGGGCATGGGCCTCGGGCAGGCCCGTCGTGGTGGACCCCTCGGTGAGGTGGGCCCATGGGTGGCAGCGCGAGACTACACACCTGCGCCTCAAGCCCTGGCTTCACGAGATGCGATCCGGGATCAGCTTCTACCGCAGGTATCCGGCGCTGTTGTCGGCAAGGCGAGCGAGACGGTCACCAGCGCTTGCCGAGATTCAACGCTCGGTCTGGCGGGCAGCCCGGGACTCCTGATCCCGCGACCTCGTGGCACGCGGCCACCACAGCGCCGCCACTGCCATGGATATGCCGTTACGAACGGACAAATGCCCAGCCCGGACCTCAGCGACTAGACGCCGGCAAAGCGCTGCAGTCAGTCGACCGCGACGCCACAGGACGAATGGCAGTAGCGAGACCCTCATGATCTGCGCTGAGGCGGGCGAGCAACGTTCGTGCCATCGATACTCGCCAACCCCACCGTTCACGACTCACCACGTCGAGGTGGCGAATGAGTCCGCCATCGACTCTCGCACTCGCGAGGTGTGTGCGGATAGTCGACGGTTGGCCTCACCGATCACGTTTGCCGCCGTGCTGCACGTAGTCCTGTAGGGGTTCATCAGAGAAAGCGACTTGTCCAAGCGCCGCTGCACAGACGCCGAGCCAGTGGTCGTGCACTGCTGCAGCGAGTCGCCTCGGGAAACGGCAGAGCGAGATCGAGCACGTCTGGACGGAATATCGCAAAGGAACCGGTCACCTCGTTCTTGAGAAGCAGCTGTGCGCAGGAACCGGACTGCCGCCGTCGATTCACCGAGCACGTTTCCGTCACGATCGACGATCCTGCGCCGCACCAACCACGGCAGAATTGTCGGCTGTCGATTGCAGGAGAGTCACCAACCGCTCGAGCTTCTGGGGGTACCAGTAGTCGTCCTGGTCGCAGTAGGCGACCCAACCTGCCGTATGAGGCGTTTCTTCAGTGAGCCTCTCGAAGTTCCGATAGTGGCCGACGTTCTCTGGGTACTCCCTGACCTGGAACCGGGGATCATCTCCAACCAGTTCTTCCAAAAGCGCGCGAGTTTCGGGGGCCGACCCATCGATGCCTACCAGGCATCGCCATTCACGAAGAGACTGTGCCCTGAGCGACTCCACCTGTCGCTGGAGCAGGGTCGGATCGGGACGAA
>CAVOZH010000011.1:0-781835 GCA_963700955.1 uncultured Actinomycetota bacterium
CGCAGCGGCCGTAGTCGTCCTCGAAGCGGTGGATGTCGTCCTCGCCGGTGTAGGAGCCGCGCTGGACCTCGATGATCACGAGCTCCTCGCTGGAGTCGTTGCACAGCCGGTGCTTGGCGCCCTGCGGCACGTCGATGCTGTGGCCGGGGCCGGCGACGATCGTCTCGCCGTCCACGACGCAGGTGGCGATGCCGAAGACGACGACCCAGTGCTCGGAGCGGTGGTCGTGGGTCTGGTACGACAGCCGGCAGCCCGGCTTCACGTGGATGCGCTTGACCTTGTAGCCGTGGTCGACGTCGATGACGTGCCACGAGCCCCAGGGTCGCTCCTCAAAATCCATCGCCACGCGTGCTTCGTACTCGAGAGTCATGTGCGTTCGCCCCACTTCTGTTCCCCACAACAACCCTCAGGGTAGGGGAGCAGCCTGAGACCCGGGTCAGAGCCGTAGATTCTGGGATCGAGGCCGTCGCGTTTTCACCAAGATTGGGTGTTTGTCACTCGTACCCCAGGACGTCCTTCCGCTTCTTCGCCCAGCCCAGGGCGGACTCGATCGCCTCTTCGACGGTCAGCCTCGAGCGCCAGCCGAGCACCTCCCGGGCTTTGTCCACGTTCGCGAAGGAACCGATGGCGTCCCCGGGACGAGGGCCGGCCTCCTTGACCGCCAACGGCTCCCCGAAGACCTTCTCGAAGGCGGTGACGAGCTCGCGCACGGTGATGCCGTCGCCCGTACCGATGTTGATGACCGTGCTCGGTGCGTCGACCTTCGCCAGGACCTCGTCGAACTGCTCGACCGCGGCCACGTGGGCCTGCGCCAGGTCCCACACGTGCACGTAGTCGCGCAGGCCGGTTCCGTCGCGGGTCGGCAGGTCGACGCCGGTGATCGTGAAGGCTTCCTGCTGCCCCTGGGCAGCCATCACCAGCTGACCGATCACGTGCGAGGGCTCTCGGATGTAGACACCCGACTCGAGGTCCGGGTCGGATCCCATCGGGTTGAAGTACCGGAGGATGATCGCGCGCAGCCCGGTGGCCTCGGCCATGTCGGTGAGGACCTGCTCCATCATGTGCTTGGTCCGCGCGTACGGCGACGCCGGCTCCAGGCGCGAGGTCTCGCGGACCTCGAAGTCGTCAGCCAGCGCATAGACGGACGCGGACGACGAGAACAGCACCCGGGGCTTGCCGAGCGTGACCAGCTGGTCGAACAGCTCCATCGACTTGGCGACGTTCTCGCGGTAGTACATGTACGGCTGCTCCACCGACTCGGGAACGACGATGCGCGCCGCCATGTGAATGGTGCAGTCGATGTCGGGATGCTCCTCGACGATCCGCGCGAGCAGGTCGCGGTCGGCGATGTCGCCCTCGTAGAAGATCCGGTCCCGCACGAACGCGCGCGGCCCTGTCACGAGCGAGTCCAGGATCACCGGGAGGTGGCCCGCGCTCTCGAGCGCCTTGGCCGTCGTGGAGCCGATGTAGCCGGCGCCGCCGGTTACGAGAACCTTCATCTTCTGCCTACTTCCTTCAAGGTCAGTTGCCGTCGAGCTGCCTGCAGCCAGATTGCGCAGGCGTGTCACTGCTCTGCGAGCACCACGGACAGCGGGTCGTCGTAGTCCATGAGGACGGAGACGATCGAGTCGCCGGTGACGGGGTTGTGGTTGGACCACTGCACCTCGATGCCGGCCTCACGGAACTCCTCGCAGTCGCCCATGTAGGCGCGTCCACCTGTGCCCGCGAGGTACGTCTCAGCGTTGTAGCGACGTAGGACGCTGACCAGCCCGACACTCCCGCGCCCTTCCGGTGGAAGACCGATGGCGATGGGCGTGGTGATGCCGAGCAGCTCACGGACGCCGAGAATCAGCGAGAGGTTGAACTGCCACAGATGCTCCGTGCTGATGCCATCGATCATCTCGATGATCGCCTTGCCCATGAAGTGCCAGTTGCGAGCGTCGCTGTACCGGCCGACGAGGAGGTTCTTGAGTGCGACGCGAGCCTCGTCCGGGCGGATCCGCACGTCACAGATCCTGGCCCGGGTGGGGTTACCGACCACCGGGATCGAGGCCCACTTGCCACGCATGGGCACACGACGCTGGTACCCACGCGCCTGGAACTGGTCGTAGATCTTCAGGTCGAAGAGGTCTGCTTTCGCCATCTTGAACCAGAACCCCGAGTAGGGAAGCAGGTCCGCCTGGTGGGTCGTGACCATCATCGAGCGGCCCCCGCCTCCAAGAGGGTGTCCTCCTGCCGAGGGCGCACCGCGCGCACGAGCGCGAACTGCTCGGCGAACGCAACCTGCCGAGGAGAGCCCAACGCGTGGGCACTCTGCTTGATCCCGTTCAGCGGATGCGGCCCCTGGACCTGCTGGGAGGCGTAGGCGACAACGGCCTCGACCTTCTTGTCCACCTGCGACTCGTCCAGGGACTCGAAGACGTTCCAGCGCAGGTCGGTCGGGTACAGCGCCAGGTCGTAGGCCGGAACGTCATAGACCATGACGGTGGGCGGGAACCAGTGATGAGCGCTCATCGACAGCCGTGCCGACCGCATTCCCGCCTCGTAGGTCGCCACGTGGTCCTGGTGCGTCGACGGGTACGGCAGGTACAGCTCCTCAGGGCGGCACGCGCAGAGGACGGTGTCGAGCAGACCCACCAGGTTGTGCATGTCCTGCCCGACGCTGCCGTCGGGTAGATCCAGGAAGGCGGCAGCCGAGTAGCCGAGGATCTCCTGGGCTGCCTCGAACTCCTTGGCCCGGATGTCGTCAGGCCTCGCCAGAACCACGACGGCACTGTCGTCGGGATACTTGGCCAGGAGACCACCGCAGCCAAGGGCTTCGTCGTCGGCGTGCGGGGCAACGATGAGCCTGTGGACTCGTTCGAGATCACGCGGCTTGTCGGAACTTGGGATGATGCGCACGGCTCCCCCTCTGTGATTACCGGCCGGGAGCATGGGAACGCCGCCGCTAGTCGCGACGGCCGGACTCCCCCACAAGAATCGCTGCGGCCCCCGTCTCCCCTCGGGACCAACTTAGAAGCGACGAACGGGACGTCGTACGGTCGACGGGAGAAATAGCCCGGTGATTAGCCAAGGTTGATGAGCCGCCCATGACGGCTCGACGGCCGGTGACTGGGGTGGAGGTCAGCGCAGGTTCGGGCGGACGTGGAGGCCCACTTCGGGGTCCACGACGACGTCCTGGGCCGCCGGGATGCCGTCGGCGTCGAGAGTCACGTCGAGCGGGACGCTGCGCTTGACCATGCCGAGTGCGATCGGGCCCAGCTCGTGGTGGCGGGCCGACGTACCGACGAAACCGACGCTCTTGCCGTTGTACAGCAGCTCAGCACCACGCACCGGTAGCCGGTTCACCGACCCGTCGAGGTGCAGCAGTGTCAGACGACGGGGCGGACGGCCCAGCGTGTGCACCCGCGCGACCGTCTCCTGGCCGCGGTAGCAGCCCTTGTCGAGGTGGACGGCGGTGCCGATCCAGCCCGCCTCGTTGGGGATCGTGCGGTGGTCGGTGTCCAGCCCCAGCCGCGGCTCACCGCGTGCGATCCGCAGCGCCTCGAACGCCCACATCCCGCACGCCGGCCCGGCGGCCTCGGCGAACTTCGCGAGCTCCTCACGAGGCACGAACACATAACCGGAGTACGGCGCACCGTCGACCCGGGCGGCGGGGCGCCATGCCACCGCGACCTCCTCGGTCACGTCGGTGACCTCGACCCGCATCATGAAGCGCATCTTGTCCAGCCACTCGACCAGTGCCGGCGCCTGACCGGGCTCGACGTGCGCGGTGAAGACCTCCCCGTCGTCCACGCCGTACATCGCGTGCTCCACGTGCCCTTGCGGGCTCAGGATCAGCGCGGCGGTCGCGACGTTGGGGGCCAGGCTCTCGAGGTGCTGGCTGGTGAGCGAGTGCAGCCAGGTCAGCCGGTCGGGACCGCTGACCCGCACCACGCCGCGGTGGGAGAGGTCGACGAACCCCTCACCTGACTCCAGGACCCGCTGCTCGTTGTTGAACGACCCGTAGTGCGCGGCGACGGGCGAGTCGATGCCGTCACCGCCGACGGCTCCGGGAAGCCTGAGGAGAGGGCTGGGTTCGACTGAGTTGGACACGCCTTCGAGCGTACCGCTGCCCGCTGCCGCCTCCGTCGCCGAGGACCTTCGCCAGAAACTGAGAAACCTTGCACCGGGCCGTAACGAAACCCGCCCGTATCCGTTGTGTACCGAAGCCCAAAAGCAAAAGGTCAGACCGCCGGTACGGGGGTAGGACACATCATCACGGAAGGTGAACGAATGGGAAGCAAGTCAAGGCGACTCAGGGCACCCCTGGCAGCCCTCGCCGCCATTGCCCTCGTCGCCGTGGGTCCAGGGGCGGCATCCGCCGACGAGGACTCACTGAAGGACGTCATCACATCTGTCCAGAACGGCCAGCTGCCGGGCGCTCCGGGCGACCCCACGGCGACGCCGGGCACCGGCGTTCCCTCGCCGACCTCGGATGACGACTCCGACGGCCACGAGACCAAGGACCCCTCGGCACCCGATCACGGGCGCGCAACCGTCGCCGACGGCGACCTCGCGGGCCAGGATGTCCTCACCGCCGGCGACAACGACGCGTCCGTCGGCGACGACGACAGCACCACGGCCGACTCCACCCTGCTCGCCATCGGCGGCCAGGAGATCATGGGGACCCACGCCGACTCGAGCAAGACCGGCGAGTCGCACTTCGGTGACCCGCTGGCCGCGCTCTGCGACGGCAGCGACGGCCAGGTGTGCCTCCGCCTGCTGTTCGCCGACGCCTGGGCGACCGACGACGGCGGCACCTCGAGCTCGCGCAGCCAGAACGGCGTGGCCGACGCCTGCCTCGGTGGCACCAGCGCGGACCCCGAAGCCGAGTGCTCCGGTCCTGTCTCCGTGGGCGCTGTCACCAGCAAGGGCCAGGCCAACCGTGACCAGGCCAGCGGCCAGACGACGGCGAGCTCCGAGTCCGAGGTCGCGGGCGTCTGCCTGAAGCAGGACCCGACCACCGAGGGCTGCGACGCGGGTCTGCGGGTTCTCCACTCTGACGGGCAGTCCGACTCCGGTGGCGCTCAGGCGTCTGCCAACCGCGACTCCTACCTGGCCGCTGCCGAGCTCGGCAAGCAGGAGCAGCTGCGGATCGGTGACCCGCAGGGCTTCGCGCTCCCGCCCGGCTGCCCCGAGGGTGCCGCGCTGCTGTGCCTGTTCCTGAACCAGGGTGAGACGTACGTCGGGGACCGGGTTGCCGGCCACGCCCAGGAGGCCCTCCACGCCTCTGTGCTTCCGGGCAACCTCGACCTGATCGTCGAGCTCTCGCGCTCCGAGTCCCTCGTGCACAACGACGGCCGCGCTGACGCCACCGTCTCCGGTCCTGGGGCCGGCGCGGGCGCCGGCTCGGGTGGTCCGGGCGCTCCGGGCAACGCCGCTGGTGGAGTACTGCCGAACACCGGTGGGTTCTGGAGCGGCCTGCTCGCTCTCGGCCTCTTCGGCATCGGCGCCGGGTCGCTGCTGACCGCGATCGGCCGTCGCCGCGCGCTCAGCGCAGCCTGACCAAGCAAGACAGAGCTAGACAGGCCGAGGGCCGGTGAACCGTCACCGGCCCTCGGCCCAGTTCAGGGAGTAAGACATGGGTGAGGGATCCGACCAGGTCGAGCCTGGTGCAGAGCAGCGTGAGCCTGGTGCAGAGCAGGTCGAGCCTGGTGCAGAACAGCGCGGCCCCGGGCGGAGGCGACTCCTCCGCAAGAAGGGCGTGCGGACGCTCCTCGTCGTGGGTGTGTGCGCACTGCTGCTCGGCGGCTTCCTCGGCTACATAACCCTTCGAGACACCGTCTTCGCCGACCCCGCCTCGGCCACGACTGCTGCCGACCCGCACCGCTTCGTGTCGGAGGAGGCCGGCTTCAGCGTCGACGCCCCGAAGAGCCTCGAGGCGGAGGCGAAGGGCCACACCGTGAAGTTCTCGTCGGAGGACAAGAGCCTCGTCGTCAACGTGGGGCCTGGTGAGCAGGGCGGGTTGAAGACGGCGAACAAGCGGTTCCTCGCCAGGATGAAGGGCGGCTACAGCCGCTTCGAGATCATGGCGACCGAGCCGATGCAGGTCGACGGTCACCCGGCGCTCTCCACATCGGGCCAGGCAGTCAACGCCAACGGCGTGCAGATCCGGTTCGTCGTGCTGGTCGTGTCAGCGGAGACCCGCAACTACACGATCGCCGCCTACGCCGCCCACGACTCCGACCCGGCCGTCGTGCTTCCGCTGGTCAACGCGGTCGCCAACGGGTTCCACGTGCTGCCGGCCGAGAAGTAGCGGCCTAACCTACGAGCATGAGTCGCTCGCTGCTGATCAAGGTCACCGCCGGTGTCGAGGACGCCGAGCGGTGCAACCAGGCGTTCACGGTCGCCGCCACTGCCGTGGCCTCCGGCGTCGAGGTCAGCCTGTGGCTCACCGGCGAGTCGGTGTGGTTCGCGGTGAAGGACCGCGCCCCCGACCTGGCCCTCCCCCACGCCGCGCCGGTGGCCGACCTGCTCGCCGCGGTGCTCGGCGGAGGCACGGTCACCGTCTGCACGCAGTGCGCCCAGCGACGCGACGTCGGCGCTTCCGACGTACTGCCCGGGGTTCGCATCGCCGGTGCTCCTACGTTCGTCGAGGAGGCCCTCGGCGAGGGCGTGCAGGCGCTGGTCTACTGACCGCTCAGACGCCTGGGCCCTCAGCTCGACTGCATGTCCCTGTGGCGGAGGGCCGCCGCCACGCGCAGCCGGTGTCTGGACCGGCCTGGTCCGGTGCGATCCCGGCGTCAACAGCGGCGCTTCCAACCCGCTGCCACACGGCACCTGAAACCGCTGCAACCAATGTGGTTGAAGTGCACGAAAACGGGGTAACTTGCCGACCGCAGTCGTGCGCTCCTCGGGAGCGGGCGCTCGGGGCGACTGCGGACAGAGGGACAGATATGACCGAAACGATCGATGATGCTGTCTGGCCTGCGAGCGGTGAGGGTCGACTCGACCTGAACCGCGAGATCGAGCAGATAGGTTCGGCGACGGCGCTTCTGGAGCAGGCCAAGGGTGTGCTCATCTTCCGCTACGGCATCGATGCCTGCAGTGCGTTCAAGCTGATCGAGCGATGGGCCGGCGAGGCCCAGGTCGGCATCGAGCAGGTCGCCCACGCACTCGTGCGCGGGATCTGCCAAGGCGACCCTGCCGGTTCGACCGACAGGCGGCTCGTCCGGTGGCTGGAGGACCAGCTGCGCCAGGAGTTCCCCGACGGCGAGGAGCCCCGACGCGGGCCCTCACCCGTGACCGTTGCGGTCGACCAGTTCGAGTGCTCGCTGGACGCGGTCGTCGAGGCCACCCGCAAGGCGGCGCGTCTCGGGGTGCCGCTCCAGATCACGGTCGCGGGGGCGCTGGACGCGGTGCCCGACCCGCACCGCGCGCATCTCGCACGGAGGGTCGACCTCGCCGTCGAGCTCGCCCGGTCCGTGTCACCGGCGGTTGAGGTCCTCCGCCCGGTGAGGAAGAACGCCGGCCAGACGCGCTAGACGCGGACAGCGGGCCCCTGCGACAGCCACCACCGGGCAGCGGTCCGCTGCCACTCCGGCGCGTTCCGGGAGCGCACGATCGTCTCCAGCCCTGGGGACCCGGACATGCCGAGGGCGTACATCTTCGCGCGCTCACGCTGCGACCACTCATCCTTCAGCGCCGCGCGGATCACCTGGTCCGAGAACGCCGTGAAGGTCATGTGACCGATGCCCTGCGCGACGGAGGTACCGACCTCGTCGACCGGGTCGTCGACGAAGCCGAGCATCCGAAGCCGATGCGTGTCGTTGCTGAGGTAGCGCGCGAGCGTCGCCGCCCGGATGCGCACCAGGGTCGGCGCGTTGGGGGCGCCGAGCAGCGAGAGCAGCCCGTCGGCCACGGCGTTGCCGAACGGCGAGGCGGAGATCAGCAGCGAGGCCAGGTGGCGGCGCTCGGAGTCACGGTGGAAGAGCGCCTCGCGCACCAGGCGCACGAGCATCCGGTCCTCGTCGTACGTCGGATCGCCGGGTGCCCTGGAGCGCGCCGACTCGGCGAGGTCGTGCGACAGGCTACGGGCCATCGTCGGCGCGAGGTCCTCCCCGGACTCCACGACGTACCCGAGCTTGCGCCGGCCGGCCTTCATCGCGGCGTCCGTGAGCGTCGACCGGAGGCCCTCGGGCAATGACGCGATCAGCTCGGCGAGGTCCTCCGCGGCCTTCACCGGGTTGGCCCGCCACATCTTGAGCACCATCATGTCCAGCCGCGTGCGCTCCTCCGGGGTGAAGTCGCGGCGGGTCACCTTCTGCGCCGCCACCCACACCGCCAGCGCGAACGCCCCGTCGTTCGGCGGGTCCTCGATCAGGTCCAGAACGATCTTCGCCGCCTTGCGGGTGGGGAGCTGGTCGAGGATGCCGATCGGGTTCGTGATCACCTGCACACCGGGCGTGTTCAGGTGCTGGGCGACCGCTTCGGTGAGGACCTCCTGGGCGCGCGGGACCGAGGCGATGTTCATCGCGGCGGTGCTGTACTGCCGGTAGGGCACCTTCACCGACCGCGGCAGCTCGTTGACGACCCGGTGCGTGATCGCCTCCCAGGTGTGCGCCCTCAGGTGGACCAGCGGCACCGCGGCGAGGTGCCAGCCGAGGTCCTGCCAGTCGGTCGCGCGAGCCTTCCCGTCCTCGGCGCGCTCGATGAGCTCGTCCAGGCGCAGCGAGAACTCCCTGGCCGCCGGGTCGAGCTGAGGCCTGATCACCCTCGCCTTCACCCCCGGGATCGCGGAACGCATGTAGCCGGTGAGAGAGGAGATCTGCCCGGTCTCGAGACCGAGTGCCTTCTCGTAGGCCGACATGCCCTCGTAGGAGATCGGGATCTCCCCCGACTCCCAGCGGCTGACCAGGCTGCGGCTCGCGTTGCACCCCGCGGCATGGAGTGCCTGCACGAACATGCGGCCGTCGGCCATGTCCTCGTCGGTGTGGTGCAGCCGCGACATCGCCAGCAGCCATCCGATGCGCGCGTCGATGTCGGGACGGCGTGAGTTCATGGGGGTGTCGTCGCACGCGATCTTCTGCACGCGGCCGGGGCGACGTGACGAGGTCATTGCATCCCCTTTCCCGGCCGCAACAGGTAAGGGGCAAGCATAAGACGGCCCGCCCCGAAAAGACGTCTGCAATCGTCAGGAACCGGGCACGGCCGGCGGAGGCGTGATCGGACGCACGCTGGCCGGCTGCTACTTGGCGGCGCAGTCGCGGCAGGTGCCGAAGACCGTCAGGTGTCCGATGTCCGTGGTGAACCCGTACGCCTCGCGCAGCTTCTCGGTCATCGGCGTGATCACCTGGGGCGCGACCTCCGTGATCGCGCCGCACCCCCTGCAGACGAGGTGCACGTGGTCCGGTGTGGCGGTCGAGTGGTACGTCGGGGCACGGTCGCTGATGTGGTTGTGGCGGACCAGGCCGAGCTCCTCGAGGAGCTCCAGGGTGCGGTAGACCGTCGAGATGTTGACCGCCTGCGACTCCTCACGCACCGCCGCAAGCACCTCGTCGGGCGTCGCGTGGCCGAGCCGGTCCACCGCGCGCAGCACCAGCTCCCGCTGCGGGGTCAACCGGTACCCCTTCGCGCGCAGCGTGGTCTGCCAGTCCGTCGAGCTCACCCAGCCGAGTCTATGACTGCCCTCGCTCCCGTTGCCTCCGCCCGGCGCTGCCGGTGCTAGCGGCGGCGCCAGAAGCGGACGACGTCGACGTTCACGCGGCCGGCGCGGACCCGCTGCGGGTGGTCGCCCACCTTCACGGTCGCGACGCGGGCCGCGTTGCGGTACGACAGCACCACGATCTTGTCGTCGCCGCTCACCGACACCCAGCACTGGTCACCGCCGGGGTTGTTGGTCGCCCAGTACGGCTTGGGACCCACGTTGACGATCTTGTGGCGCAGCGTCTCGCGGTTCACGATCGCGGCGTAGTCGGACATCGTGCCCGCAGCGCACAGCTTGGTGCCGCGGGCGTTCATGGCGAGGCCGTGGTGCGCGGAGTCGAGGACGTACTGCTCTCGGGGCATTCCGTTGGTGCGGTCGGGCAGGGGGACGACCCGTCGTACCCTCCCGACGAGCGGCTCACCGGCGTACGTCTGCTTGCGGTCACGCGCCTGCGTGTCGAACTCGACGAACCCGTGGAAGAACGAGACCTGGAGGTAGACGAACCGCTCGTCGGGCGCCACGGCCATCGGGCGGACGGCGGAGCTCATGTCGGGGTAGCCGGCCTCGGCGAGCTCCTTGCCCATGTCCCAGCGCTTGAGGATCTTGAAGTCGCTGTTGCGCACGATCTGGAAGACCCGCTCGCCCTTCGACGTGTCGTAGGCGGGACCGAGCTCGGTGCGGTCGACCGGGGTGTAGACGCGGCCGATGCTCGCGTGGAAGATGCGCTTGCCGTCCTTGGTGTAGTTGCTCTCGTGAGGAGTGTCGCCGCTGGCGAACTCCCGGAGCTTCTTGCCGGTGAAGATGTTGAGCTCGTGCACCTTGTTGGCGGTCGAGTCGCTGACCAGGAGCCGGCGACCGTTCGGCGAGACCGCCATGTGGTCGGCGCGGTAGCCCTCCATGGGGAAGCGCCACACGATCTTGCCGCTCTCGAGGTCGATGCCGACGACGTCGGCGAAGCTCGGCCGGCTGACTGCCACGAGCCGGCCGTCCTTCGTGGTGAACATGTCGTCGGTGTACTGGTCGTGGCCCTCGCCGATCGCCTGCTGGATCGCGACGTAGAACGCCAGCTTGTCAGGGTTCGTCATGATCTCGGCCATCCGCTGGTCCTTGTCGGGGATGGTGTTGATCGTCTTGATCCGGCGGTAGGTCCGGGCGTCCACGATGGTCGCGGTGCCGTCCCAGTTGTTGCCGACGAACATCACCGGGCGGGTCCGGTTGCTCCTCGCCAGGGGGGTGATGGCGGCGGTGGGCTGGGCGGCCGGGACGCCCGTCGTACCGGCCACCGTGCCGGGCACGCCGACCGGACCTGCCGAGGCGAACGGAGCCGCGGCGAAGACTGCCGTCGCGGCGGTGGCTGCGGCCGCGACGACCGCGGCGAGAGTGGTACGACGCATGGGTGACTCCCCGGGTTGGCTACTCGCTGTCCAACGCGAAGCCAGTGGGGTGGGTTACGCCGCTATAGCGTGAAACCTGTTACAGGACGGGGCCAGACCGCCGCGACAAGACCACCCATGCTGACTAGTCTGACGGGAAAGGAACCGGGGGTTCTGCCTTGCCCGAACGTCTTCACCATCTAGAGCGACTGTCCGCCGCCCTTGGCGACGCCGTGACCGTGGACGACGTTGCCCGGGCTGCCCTTGCCGAGCTGCTCCGCGTGGACTCTGTCGTCCGAGCAGGCCTCGCGGTGAGCCAGGGTGCCGGTCGCGAGCTCAGCTTCGCCTCCACCGACGACGGGGCACTCGGCCCGATGCCAGTGCGGTGGGGCACGATCGACGGCCTCGCGGAGGTCCCGCTGGCGCGCACGGTCCGCACGAACCGTCCGGTCTACCTGACCTCCGACGACCACATCGCGCAAGAGTTCCCCGAGCTCGCAGCCCGTCAGCGGCGGATCGGCACCCGCAGCATGGCCTCGGTGCCGATGACCGTCGAAGGCGCCTGCGTGGGCGGGCTTCTCGTCTCCTACAGCAGCCCGCAGGACTACCCGCCTGAGCAGAGCGCCTTCCTCGGCGCCTTCGCCGCGCAGGTCAGCCAGGCGTTGCGCCGCGGGCTCGCCTACCAGGTGCAGCGGTCAACCTCCGAGCAGCTGCAGCGCAGCCTCATGCCGCACTCCCTGCCCGAGCTTCCCGGCCTGGCCCTCGGAGCTCACTACCAGCCGGGCGGTGTCAACGTCGACGTCGGCGGCGACTGGTACGACGTGATGACCCTCCCCGACGGGTCCGCCGTCGTGGCGCTCGGTGACGTGATGGGCAAGGGCGTTCCGGCCGCGATCGTGATGAGCGAGGTGCGGTCGGCCACGCGGGCCTACGCCCTGCTCGACCCCGACCCCGCCGTCGTGCTGGAGCGGCTCGACCAGCTCGTGTGCATGATGCCGTTCGCCGACCAGGTCGTCACGATGCTCTACGGAGTCGTGGATCCCGGCCGTACCGCTGTGCGCCTCGGCTCGGCCGGGCATCCGCCGCCCCTGCTGGTGTCGCCGTCCGGCCGGCCCGAGCTGCTCGACCACGAGCTCGGCCCGGCGCTCGGCCTCGAAGCCGGTCCGTGGCAGACCTCCACGATCGCGCTCGAGGACAACATGAGCGTTCTGTTCTACAGCGACGGCCTCGTGGAGAACCGCAGGCAGGACCTCGCCATCGGCATCGACATGCTCCGCGACCACGTGGAGCTGCTGCCGGCGCGACGGCGCAACCCTCGCGAGCTGTGTGCGCGGCTGAGCGAGCTGATGCTCAGCGACGAGGTCGACGACGACGTCACGATGCTGGCACTCACCGCATCGGCCGCGCAGCCCACGGCCACTCGCGAGCTACCGGCCGACTCCTCCGCCGCGTCGATCGCCCGGCGCTTCGTCACCTCGGTCCTGCGGGACTGGCGGGTGCAGGAGGAGGTGGTCGAGACCGCCGAGCTGTGTGTGTCCGAGCTGGTGACCAACGCCGTGATCCACTCCAGGACGACGTCCACGGTGACGGTCCGCACCGACGAGGAGTACGTCCTCGTCATGGTGCAGGACCAGGGCGGGGTCGGTGTCGGCCCCGTGCGAGAGCCCGTCGGGGTCGACCCCGAGGCGATCTCCGGACGTGGCCTCTCCCTCGTCGACGCGCTGGTCTCGGCCTGGAGCGCCGAGCACAACGCCGACGGCACGACCGTCTGGTTCGAGCTCGCGCTGGACCCGGCGCAGACAGAGGACGCCGACCTGGACAAGTGGAGCCACCTGGCCAGCTAGGCAGGGCATGCCAGGCTGACGGCAGGCCGGGTTGTTCGAAACCGGCTCCAGCCGGCGAACCCGACCGATCGGCCGGACTACACCGTCGTCGTCCCTACCCAAATTGCGGCAAACAAAGACCCTCTTCGAGTCAAGGCCTGACGGTTCCTACTTTCGTGTGAATACATGGGCCTGTCCGTAGGGGATTGTGCCCAAGGGGGAGACGGCCGGTGACTGCTGCAAAACGACGTATCTGGGTGCAACCGCTGGACTCGGGCCAACGCGACCGAGCAAAGCGAAGCTTCACAACGCGACGCGTCCCGGCCGAGGCCATGCGAACCACGATCGCCGGCACGCTGCGGCCGCGTCCAGGTGACCTCGTGCTTGCGAGCGTGGACCGGCTCGGGCACCACCGACGTATCGAGCGACCCGACGGCAGACGCAGCGCCCTGCATGTGGGCGACGAGATCATCGTCGTCTACGGCGACCGCTATGCACCCGACCAGTTCGAGTCGCATGTACCTCCGACCCTCGGACGCACCCAGCTCGTGGCGTCGGGAGGGATCGCCTCCTCGATGCTCAGCCGAAGCATGGACGTCAGGAATGCCACCGACATCCTGCCGATCGGC
This sequence comes from uncultured Actinomycetota bacterium, assembly GCA_963700955.1. Classification (GTDB taxonomy): domain Bacteria; phylum Actinomycetota; class Actinomycetes; order Propionibacteriales; family Nocardioidaceae; genus Nocardioides_C. The sequence goes on from CAVOZH010000011.1 coordinate 13,514, forward strand.
CTCATCGGCGACGAGCGAGGGCGTCCGCTGAACCTGGCCGACTTCGCGCTGTCCCCGGTCCTGGAGCCCGCCCCGGCCCCGCGCACGGTGGCGGTCATCGGCACCTCGATGAACTCAGGCAAGACCACCACCGTTCACTACCTGGTCCACGGCCTCAGCCGTGCCGGGTTCCTGCCCTCCGCCACCAAGGTGACCGGGACCGGTTCGGGCAACGACTACTGGGTGATGCTCGATGCCGGGGCGCACATGATGCTCGACTTCACCGACGTCGGGCTTGCCTCGACCTACCGCCAGCCGCTCGCTCTGCTCGAGCGCAAGGCCGTCGAGCTCGTCGAACACCTGACCGCCTCGGGAAGCGGCGTCAACTTCATCGAGGTAGCCGACGGCATCTACCAGCAGGAGACCGCCCAGCTCGTCGAGTCAGACGTCTTCCAGTCGGTGGTGGACGTCGCCGTGTTCGCGGCCAACGACGCCATGGGGGCCGCGATGGGCGTGAACCATCTGCGAGAGCTCGGCATCGACGTGGTCGCGGTCTCGGGACGGCTGACCAGGTCGCCCCTGGCAAGACGCGAAGCAGAACGGGCCACTGGACTCCCGGTCCTCGGCATCGCGGAGCTGATGCAACCTGAGCTCGTCCGTGACCTGCTCGGTCTCCAGATCCCTCTGGTCGACCGGCGCCGGGACGCCGAACCGGTGAGCGAGACGCTGCCGCTCTGGCCCGAGAGCAGCGGAGTGCCCTGGCCGGCCGGGGAGGGCTCGCCCGACCACCCGCTGGTTCTCGAGGACTCGCTCTCCCGTTCGGAGGCACTCCTGCCCGACGAGTCGCTCTCGGAGCAGCGATGACCCGACACGACGACCCGTTCCGTCTGCGGCGGCGCGACATCGCGAAGGTGGTGCTCCTGGGACTCGGCCAGGTCGCGGCCCTCGTGGCGTTCCTGCTGCTCACCAGGGCCGTGGTGAACGCACTGACGCCCACGACGGTCGGGGAGGCGGCGATCGCGACCCGAAACAGGGCGTTCCTCGAGCTCGGTGCCCTGGCCGTGGTTGCGGCCCTCCTCGGATGGCTCCGCGCCGCCCAGTTCAGCGTCTCCGAGAAGGTCGGTTACAACGTCGTCCGGGACTTGAGGGTGTACATGTACGCCCACCTGCAGGGCATGACGCCGCAGCAGCTGCAGCGCCGTGCCCGGGGAGGTCTGCTGCTCCGGTTCGTCGGCGACCTGTCGATGCTTCGCATGTGGCTGAGCCGGGGTCTCCTGGGGGGAGTCGTCGCGCTCATCGTGCTGTCCGGCACGATCACCGTGCTCGCCTACCTCGACCTCTGGATCGGTCTGTCGGTCGTCGCCGTCGTGGCCCTGGGCGCCGCTACCTCGCTGGGAAGTGGCAGGCAGATGCGAAGGGCGACCCGCAACATGAGGCGGAAGCGGTCTCTGGTCACGGGGAACATAGACGAGCAGCTCAACTCGCTTCCCGTCGTGCAGGTGTTCGGGAGGGCGCCGGGCGAGTACGCGCGACTCTCCCGGCAGAACGACGCGCTCAACGAGTCGCTGTTCCGGGTTGCGGAGCTGCGAGGTCGCCTGCGAGGCGTGGCCGCCACGTTCGGCCTGCTTGCCGTGGTCGCTGTCCTCGCCGTCGGGCTGGTCGAGGTCGAGCGAGGTTATGCCTCGGTCGGCCTCGTCGTGGCCAGCGCGTTGGCCACCCGCCAGCTCAGCGGGCCGGTCCGGACTCTCGGTCTGGCGCACGACTACTGGCATCGTTCGCGGGTCTCCAGCAACAAGATCAAGGACTTCCTGGAAAGCTCGAGCAACGGCCTCGAGCCACCCGGGCTGGGCCACCTGCGCGTGCGGAGGGGACGCATCGAGTTCCGGGACGTGAGTGTCGACGGCGCTCTCGAGTCGGTGACGCTCGAGGCCGAGGCCGGCCAGCTGGTCGCTGTCACGGGCGGCGCGGGGGCAGGGAAGTCGACGCTCCTGGCCCTCCTGGCTCGGTTGGTGGAGGCAGACGCGGGTGATGTGCGGATCGACGACCAGCTCCTCGCGGAGACGACACCGAGGTCCACGTTCAGGTACATCGGCCTGGTGAGTCCGGATCTTCCGCTCATGCGTGGCACCGTGCGGCGCAATCTGACGTACGGCGTTCCCGACGCCTCCGACGCCGAGATCGACCGTGTCGTGCTGGCAAGCGGGCTCGACGAGGTCCTCGGTGACCTGGATGGTGGCTTGGACGCCTGGGTGACCGAGGGTGGCCGTAACCTGTCCGCGGCTCAGCGGCAACGCGTCGCACTGGGCCGCGCCATGATCGGGAATCCCCCGATCCTCCTGCTCGACGAGCCGACACTCACCCTCGACGACGAAGCCAAGGACCAGTTCCGGCGCATGCTGGCCCGTCACCAGGGGACCGTTCTGCTCGTCACCCACGACCCCGACGAGATAGCCCTGGCCGACCAGGTCTGGCGCCTCGAGCACGGTCGGGTGGTCGACGTACTGTCGGCAGACGCCTTCCAGAGCCGGATGCGGGTCGCCGAGCGGAAGGGGACGTCGTGGCCGCGCGTAGTCGCCTCCTGACAGAGCGGGCCTCGAGCAAAGGCCTGCCCCTCGGTTACCGGGCGTTCCTGCCGCAGGTCGCCTCCCACCCCCCGCTCGTCATCGTCCATGGATGCAACCGCCGGGCGGCCCGGCAGTTCCGAGCCTTCCTGCCTCTGGCGATCCGGCTGAACGTGCCACTGGTCGTCCCGACGTTCGACACCGACAAGTTCACCGGCTACCAGCGGCTTGCCGGCACGCAGGGTCCGCTGGCCGCGTTGCAGGCGGTCAACCTCACTCTCGAGGACGCCCGCACGACGTTCGGTCTCGAAACGTCCTCGGTGGACCTCTTCGGGTTCTCGGGCGGCGCCCAGTTCGCACACCGCTTCGCCCTCATGCAGCCCCACGCCGTACGTCGCGCCGTGCTGGCGTCCGCTGGGTGGTACACCTTCCTCGACGAGGCACGCCCGTTCCCTCGTGGCACAGCGCCGAGTCCGGCTACGGGCGACCGCCCGGACGTCAGTGGGTTCCTCCGCGTGCCGGTCCACGTCCTGGTGGGTGAACACGATGTCGAACGTGACGGCTCCCTCCGCACCGGACGCACCATCGACCGTCGCCAGGGCTCCTGCCGGCTGACACGGGCGCTGCGCTGGATCGACCACGTCGAGGACGTCGCGCGGCTGCAGGGCGTGCCGTCACGGATCACGTTCGACCTGCTTCCCGACAGCGGCCACTCCTTCTCCGAGGCCGTCCGAGCCGGCGGCCTCGTGGAACGGACGATGGGGTTCCTTCGCGACCCCGATGTCTCCGGCTCCCAGCCGGACGGGATGTGACCATGACCCGCGACAAGAAGCTGATCACAACCTTCACCATGGTGGCCGTCCTGTGCGCCGGGTTCGTGGGTAACCACCTCGCCACCGCGGACGGGCCCCCTGTGCAGACCGTCGACGCCCAGGTCGCCGCCGGCGACGACGGCCTGTTGTCGGTCGAGTTCGTGGGCGACACCATGCTGGGTGACGGGGCGCAGCCGATGCTGAACAGGTGGGGTTACGACCGACCGTTCCGGCCCGGGGTCAAGGCGGCGCTCGACGGTGACTTCGTCGTCGCGAACGCCGAAGGGGCGTTCACACACATCACCACGCCCTTCAACCGGGGAAAGGACTTCTCCTACGCCGTCAACCCCGCCGCCGTCGCCGCCATCAAGCGCGCCGGCGTGGATGCCGTCGGCCTGGACAACAACCACGCGATGGACGCCGGGCCACAAGGTCTCAGGGACACGCTGGCCTTCCTCGGCGTCTCCGAGCTGCCCGCGTTCGGAGCGGGCGCGGACCTGGAGCGGGCTGAACAGCCGCTCCTGCTCCACTCGAACGCGGGAACTGTGGGAATCGTCGGCCTGGGCGAGAACTTCGGAAGCTCGATCCGCGCCGAGGCGGCGCAGGCAGGCACCGTGGTGCTCAGCCCGCAGTCCGTGCAGCGGGGAGTCGACCTGGCCCGCGCCGCAGGCGCCGACTGGGTCATCGCCTTCGTGCACTGGGGCGACAACTACATGCCGGTCAACGCCCAGCAGCGCTACTGGGCACGCATGCTGGTCAACGCCGGCTACGACCTCGTGGTGGGCAGTGGGCCACACATCGCACAACCGATCGAGTTCTTCCACGGCGTTCCCATCGTGTACAGCCTGGGCAACTTCGTCTTCGGCGCGCCCGGCCGGTTCGACGGGTTCGGAGTGCCTGGCCGAGGCCTGACCGTGCGGGCCGACCTCAGCAGGGCCCAAGGGATCCGGCTGTACGTGCGTTGTCTCGTCACGGACAACGACGTCGTCCACTACCGGCCGAAGATGTGCGCACCCAAGCTGTCGAGGCAGTTCCTGCCGAAGCTGGTCCCAGGCATCGTGATGGAGGGCAACGGAGGCTTCGCCCAGTCACCGGAACCGGCGGCGCGGAACGGGTGAGCGACTTGCCCGATCGTGGTCGCGAAAGGCGACGACAGCGAACAGTCACCAGCGGGCTGCTCGCCGCTGTCGCCGTCTGTCTCGTGGCACTCGACGGCTGCACCGGCCCAGGCGTCGGCGTGGCTGACACCGCCCAGACCGGCATCGAGGGTCCCGGGACCGGCAGCTTCATGTTCTCGGGCGCTGCGGCCGTCCGTGACCACCCGATCCGGGTCCGGTACATCGCTCCCGAGGGCGACCTCGCCACCGCTGAGATCCTCTTCGTGATCCCCGGCGCGTCCCGGGATGCGGAGGGCTACCAATCCGACTGGGAACCCCTCGTGAAGGATCGTCACGTCCTCGTCGTCATCCCCACCTTCGACGAGCAGGACTACCCCGTCGATGCCTACAACCTGGGCAACCTCGTCGACGGTGACGGCGACCCGAACCCACCCGACCAGTGGAGCTTCACGGTCATCGACGCACTGTTCGACCACGTCGTCGCGGATGTGCACAGCCAGGCCAAGGACTTCTCGTTGTTCGGCCACTCGGCGGGTGCCCAGTTCGTGCACAGGTTCATGGAGTTCATGCCGACTCGGGTCCGGGCGGCGGTGGCCGCCAACGCCGGTTGGTACACGATGCCGGACGACTCGGAGAAGTTCCCCTACGGCCTCGACGGGGTCCCCAGGGACGAAGAGGATCTGGGCGACACCTTCGGGGCCAACCTCACGGTTCTTCTCGGCGCGGACGACATCGACACCGGGGACAGCAGGCTCCGCCACGATGACGGCGCGGACGCACAGGGCTCAACCCGGCTGGAACGCGGTCTCTCGTTCTACCTGAACGCCCGCAAGTCCGCCGCCGAGCACTCGCTCACATTTCGCTGGCACCTGGCCGTCGTTCCCGGGATCGACCACGACCACACGGCGATGGCTCGCGAGGCGGCCAAGGTGCTGTTCGGCACTACTGGCGGATGAGCCGGCCCCAGAGGTGAGGCTGGAGCTTCTGACCGACGGCGGCCATGTCGTAGGTCCACAGCAGGTCGCCCTCGACGAGGCCGTAGAGGCGGTGACCCGCGGTGACCTCCTTGGCCGTCTCGGTGCGCCCGACGGCATCGGTCGAGATCTCGAGCTTGGCGCCCTCGGCGTGGCCGTACCAGATCTCGATGAAGCCGGTGTTGTGAGTCATCACGACCTCGAGCGTCCCGTCGGCCTTCGGCCGGAAGAAGCCCGTCTCGATCGCGGCGTCACGGACCTTCTTGCCCTCGGCGTCGACGATCCAGGCCCGGCTCATGTAGTGGAAGAACGGGCGGCCGTCGTGGGTGAAGATGACCTCCTGCCCGAACTGGAACGGCTCGATCGTCGGGTAGTCCCCGTGACCGTTGCCGTGCCACGTGCCGAGCAGCCACGCGATGGGGGCGCAGTCGGGGTGCAGGTTGTCAGGCAGCTCGAAAGGCATGCTTAGGAGTTATCTGCCTTCATCAGCTTGTACACGACCAGGATCGACACGAATCCGCTGAGCAGCACGACCGCTGCCATGAGCGCGATGAACACAGCTTCCATGGCGGCGAGTCTAACGGCGTTTGATCTGGAGCAGGTCGCGGGCTTCGTCACACGACATCGGCTCGCGCTGGGCCAGCCGGCCCATGGCCACGGCGCGCTCGACGAGCTGGGCGTTGTGCTCCACCGGGACGCCCTTGGCCATGGTCAGCACGTCCTCCATGCCCACGCGCAGGTGCCCGCCCTTGCTCAGCGACGCCAGCGCCACCGGGAGCGTCGAACGGCCGATCCCGGTCGCGGACCACGACGTGACGGCGTCGGGCAGGGCGCTGACCGCGGCGACCAGCGCGTCCGCCGTACCAGGCATCCCGCCTGGGACGCCCATGACCAGGTCGCAGTGCACGCGCCCGCCGTAGGGCAGGCCGTACTTGTCGAGCAGCCGGTGCAGCGCGTGCACGTGCCCGAGGTCGAACAGCTCGAACTCCGGGACGACCTCGCGCTCCTGCGCGAGCTGGTAGAGCTCGGTGATGAACGGCCAGGGGTTGGAGAACACGTCGTCGCCGAAGTTGGTCGTGCCCATCGTCAGCGAGCACGAGTCAGGCTGCGCGTCGAGCACCTTGAGACGCCGTTCGAGAGGGTCGTGGACAGAGCCGCCGGTGGAGAGCTGTACGACGAGGTCGGTCTGCTCGTGCAGGGCGTCCACGGTCGCCGTGAGCCGGCCGAGGTCGAGCGTGGGCTGGTGCTCGTCGTCGCGGATGTGCACGTGCACCATGGCGGCGCCGGCGACCTGGCAGCGCTGCGCCGTCTCGACGAGCTCCTCGAGGGTGGTCGGCAGCTGTGGGCAGTCGTCCTTGGCGGTCTCCGCGCCGGTGGGCGCGACGGTCACGAGGAGCCGGTCGGAGGCAGGCGTGGTCATGTGCGCATCGTTCCAGACTTCGTTCGGCGAGTCGATCCACTCGCCGCAAACCTTCTGGCCTTGAGGCCAGTTTGCAGGAAGTTCCACAGCGTCGGGGCCGCCGCGGGTGCGAAGTGGTCAATGGTGACCGGTTCAGGCGCCGAGATCATGTCACGATCGACCACTCCTGCTGGGCGCGCCGGTAGCCTTCGGACCCATGCGCGCCGTCGTCCAGCGAGTCCTCTCAGCCGCCGTCGCGGTCTCCGGCGAGGTCGTCGGCGAGATCGGCGGGCCCGGTCTCGTCGTACTCCTCGGCGTCACCCACACCGACGGGCCCTCCGAGGTCGCGTGGATGGCGCGCAAGGTCTGGGACCTGCGGATCATGCGCGACGAGAAGTCGGCGGCGGAGCTCGATGCGCCGATCCTCGTCGTCAGCCAGTTCACCCTGTACGGCGACGCCCGCAAGGGCCGTCGGCCGACCTGGAACGCCGCGGCACCTGGGCCGGTGTCGGAGCCGATGTACGACGCAGTGTGCGCGGAGCTCGAGCGCCTGGGCGCGACCGTTGCGCGAGGGAGCTTCGGAGCCGACATGCAGGTGAGCCTGGTCAACGACGGCCCGGTGACCCTGGTCCTCGAGACGTCCTGAGGCTCAGTCGGCCGGGGTGCCGATCTTGATCTCGCTGATCGCGACCGTGTTCCGTGGGCCGGGCTGGGAGGCCAGGATCTCGAGCACGACGCGCCGGGTCGAGGTCTCCGGCACCCGCATCGTGCGCAGGCTCCGGTCGTTGGGGTTGCCGCTCATGGTCTGCACGTAGGTGGTGCCGTCGTCGAACCGCCAGCGCACCTTGGTGATCCGGTTGTTCTCGGCGTACCGGTCAACCCCGCTCGCGGCGTCGGTCTTCGCGTACCCCGGCACCAGCCCGACCTCAGCGACGTCCATGTCCTTGGGCAAGATGACCGTGAACCGCTCGCGGACCCCGGAACCGTCACAGCGCCACGCGGTCGAGAGATCCGAGTCGTGTGCGTTCGCGGGCTGGTAGGTCACGGTGTTGCCCGCCGCGTCGACGCTGCTGTCGGCCTGGCAGCTCGCCGTCGAGTCGGCGATCCGTACCGCGCCCACCGCACCGTCGTACCGCTGCGCGTCCTGGGTTCCAGCGCTCTCGGCCGCCCCGACCTGCCCGTCTGCGGCGCTGTCGGCGAACAGCCGGCCCAGGCCGAACGCGGCTCCGACCAGGACCAGCGAGAGTAGGGCGAGAACGATCGCGGCGCGCGACGTGGAACCCTTCAGCGTCTCCCAGGACGTGCTCGAACGCGGGGCCTCCTCCTCGAACGCGAACGCTGGTGCGAACGCGGGTTCCGGCGCAAGGTCGGGTGGTTCGGGCTGCCGCACCGGAGCGGGCCCCTCGTGCGCGACCAGGGCATCGCGATCGAGGACGACCGTGGGTTCGTCGGCGGGCTTGCCTGTGGACTCGTCTGTCGGCCCACCCGCGTGCCCCTCGCCACGACGGGCACGCTCGTAGCCGCGGCGGAACGCTTCGGCGTACTCGTCGTCCGGGGATGGATTCATGTCGCAGGACACCCTACGAAAAGCCGCGTACGTCCCGCCACCGCCCCGGCCAACTGGACCACCCGTTTCGGGAGGTTTCTTCCGGGAACCCTGCATATGTGAACAGCGGCCCGGGGCCCTCCCCCGGTCCGGCCAAGTGAAAGACCCTCGCGTTGGCTGCGTGAGCAACGCGAGGGTCCTCGCCGGCCTGCAACCTGTGAACAGCGGCTGGACGGTCTGTGTCGGCAGTGCCCCAGGTCACACGGTTGAAACGTGCCTTCTCGAATTTCTTCAGCTCTTCAGTTGCGGACGGCCCCGGCAGCTCAGAGGCTGATCGTCACCTCGGCGACGACGCCCTGCTGCGCAACCACCGCCCGGTCGACGGGCTCGACAGCCGGCGCCAGGGTCCTCAGCGTCCAGGTGCCCGGCGAGGCGAAGAACCGGAAGTGACCGGTCGCGGAGGTAGGCACCTCGGCGGTGAACTCGCCCGTGCGGTCCAGCAGCCGGACGTAGGCGTTGCCCACCGGCTCGGCCGCGTCACCAGCCCCGCGGGTGACGATGCCCTGGATCACCGACTCCTTCTCCACGTTCACGCCGTCGAGCGAGAGACCGCCTGTCGTCGCTCCGCACATCAGGCGACACCAGCCTCGTCGCCGAGGACGATCGGGACGCCGATGAGCGAGCCGTACTCGGTCCACGAGCCGTCGTAGTTCTTGGTGGACCTGTCGCCGAGCAGCTCGTGCAGCACGAACCAGGTGTGCGAGGAACGCTCGCCGATGCGGCAGTAGGCGATGGTCTCCTTGTCCCAGTCGACACCGGCGTCGGTGTACAGCTTCTTCAGGTCCTCGTCGGACTTGAAGGTGCCGTCGTCGTTGGCCGCCTTGCTCCACGGCACGTTCGCCGCGGTCGGGATGTGCCCGGCGCGCTGAGCCTGCTCCTGCGGGAGATGGGCCGGGGCGAGCAGACGACCGGCGTACTCGTCCGGGCTGCGCACGTCGATCAGGTTCTTGGTGCCGATCGCCTCGACGACCTCGTCGCGGAAGGCCCGGATCGCGAGGTCCTGGTCCTGTGCGACGTACGTGGTCTTCTCGCGCGTGGGGATCTCGGAGACGAGCTCGCGGCTCTCGAGCTCCCACTTCTTGCGACCGCCGTCGAGCAGCTTCACGTCCTGGTGGCCGTAGAGCTTGAAGTACCAGTACGCGTAGGCCGCGAACCAGTTGTTGTTGCCTCCGTAGAGAACCACGGTGTCGTCGTTGCTGACGCCACGCTCGGAGAGCAGGGCGGCGAACTGGTCCTTGTTGACGGCGTCGCGGCGGACCTGGTCCTGGAGGTCGACGCTCCAGTCGAGCTTGACCGCGTTGCGGATGTGGCCCTTGTCGTAGGCGGTGGTGTCCTCGTCGACCTCGATGAGGACGACCTTCGGGTCGTCGAGGTGCTCTTGCACCCAGTCGGCGGTTACGAGCACGTTGTCGCGGCTCATGGCATGTTCCTTTCGGGCTTGCGTATCAGCGGGGTTTCAGGCGGCGGACGGGGCGTCCTGGGCCTTGGTGTCGGCGGTGCTGGCGGAACGGTTGGGGAACGCTCGGCGGAGGAGCAGGTAGAGCTCGCAGCCCAGGCAGAAGCCGAAGGCCGCGTTGAGGAAGGCCGCGGCGAGCGCGAAGCCCGTCGCGACAAGGCCGAGCAGCGACACGCCCGTGCCGAAGCCGGCCAGGGCGATGAGCGCGAAGGCGAGCCCGACGGTCTGTGCGAACCGGGGCGGCGCGGCGTCCTCGAGCTCGGTGGGCGGCGCGAGCCGGGGTCGGACGAGTCGCTTGAAGAGCCAGGCGTACGGCGTGCGCTGCACTCCGCCGATGGCCCCGGCGGCGAACAGCGCGGTCTGTACGACGAGCAGCGCGGTCGCCGTGCTGGACGGCGCCGTGAGGAGGACGACCGCGAGCAGCGCGGTGGTCAGCGTCGCAGCGAACCGCGGGCCTCGCGGATCGATGCGGGTGGATGAGGTCCCGGGATCGGGCATGGATTCTCCTGCGTCGGCGCATGCCCCGGGCACGCGCTCACTCAGCCGGCGGACAGCCGGCGCCGGAGAGGCGTCACGATGGGCATGCAGGGATGGGGGCGGCCTTGGAAGGCACGGGTACGTCGGGCGTGGAGCCCACTCAGGGACTCAGACGACAGGGATCCGAGGGGACCGTGACGAGCGACGTACCCGTCAGGACATTCGACACAGCGCCGAGCGCACGAGGCAGTGATCCACTGCGCGGCGCTTGGTCAGCATGGTCGAGGACATGCAGGGAAGCCTAGGGGACCCGTACCGGCACGGCGACCAGCGTCTCGGATGTTGGACGACCCATCCAGAATGCGGACCGCTCTGCGGGCGGCTTGCTTAGGCGAAGTCTCTCGCCAGCGTCGCCATGACCTCGTCGCGCTTGGGCGCTCCGCTCGCCCGGGACACCTCGCGACCGTGTGGGTCGAGGATCAAGGTCGTCGGGGTGCGGGAGACGCCCAGGCGACGCACCAGCTCCAGGTGATGCTCTGCGTCGACCTCGACGTGCGCGACGCCCGGCACGGTGGCGGCGACCTCGGAGAGCACGCGCCGGGTCGCCCTGCACGGCGCACAGAAGGCGGAGGAGAACTGCAGCAACGTCGCCCGCTCACCCAGCTCGTGGTCGATCTCGGCGCCGTGCAGCACGCTCACCGGTTGCTCCTCCCCGCTCTCCGCCGGGCCCGCCCCGCGAACCTGGTGGGTGCCGCGGAAGCGGCCGTCACGTACTGCTCGCCAGACCCCGAAACCCGTCGCGAGGGCGAGCGCGACGACCAGGACCCAGGTTCCATTGCTCACGCTCGGATTCAACCACCCCTCGTGTCAGGACATTCCGGACGACCGCTGTGCGAGAGCCCCGGGCCGGACTCCTGACAAAGGCCGGACACCGGCCGTCCGAGTCGACGCGATGCCCGGGCACACGAAACCCCGCCGGCCCGGAAGGATCCAGCGGGGGTTTCGAGTGCCTAAGGGGTGCTGCCCGGGAGGGTCAGCGGTTGGCCTGAGGACGCTTGCGGGCGATCAGCACCCCACCGGCGGCCAGGAGGCCGAGTCCGGCGAGGATCACCAAGCCGTACGCGCCGGCACCGGTGGAGGGCAGGATGCCGGAGGCCGGGTCCGCCTTCGCGGGTGCACGGTTGGCGGTGGAGGCCTGGGGCTGTGCGTCGGCGGGAGCACCGGTCTCCACGCCAGCGACAACGGCGGTCGCCGCTGAGCCGGCCTGCGCCAGAGCCGGAAGGGCCGGGACGACGCACTGACCGGCGTCGTTCATCGTCGCGTCCTCGGGGCAGACGACCTCCTTGGGGGGAAGGACGCACTCGCCCTCGTCGTTCATCGTCGCGTCCTCGGGGCACACGCCGGCTTCCTCAGCAGGCACGACGCACTCGCCCGCGTCGCTCATCGTCGCGCCCTCGGGGCAGACGGTCTGCTCGGCCGCCACGACGCACTCGCCCTCGTCGCTCATCGTCGCGCCCTCGGGGCACACGGTCGAACCCTCGGTGCAGCCGGTGTGGGCGGGGTTGCCCTTGCCGACGCCCTTGTTGTCGTCGCACTCGTAGCCCTTGTTCTTCGAGGGGTCCTCGCCGACCTGGCCCTTGGGGTTCTTGTTGTCGGCCCTGCCGACGCAGCCCGCGCACGGGCGGCCCTTGGCCTCGCCATCGCCCTCGCCGTTGGCCGAGGCGCTGCCGTCGCGGGTGGAGCAGTACTGACCCTCGGGACAGGTGCCGGCGTTCGCGCCGCCGTCGTTCTCGTCGGCCGTGCTCTCCGGCTGCGGCTCGTCGTAGCTGCCGGTGGTGGAGGCGTTGCCGTCGGTGTTGTCCGAACTGGTGCTCTCGTCTGTCGTCGTGTCGTCCGTCGACTCGCTCTCCTGCTGAGTCTTGTGCGAGGAGGCCGACGTGTCGTCGGTCTTCCCGTCGGCTGCGTGTACCGGACCCACGGCACCCACGGTCATGAATACCGTGACAGTCGTGGCTGCGGCCAGGCGCAACATGCTCTGCTTGACGTTCATCGGGCTCCTCATCGATACCCGGCCCACAGACAGGGGCCAACCTCGCCGGCGCACACCAGTTGCACGCCTGAACAGTCGAGACAACGCCCGGACTGCGCCGGGGTTACGGGAGAATAGCCCGAAATATCTAGTTCTTCTGATTTGCTTTTTCCGTGCCCTAGACAGGCGTCTCAGCCGCCGGCGAAAGGCGGGAGCAGCTCGACGGTGTCGCCGGCATTGAGTACGACGGTCGCCGGGTCCGACGTACTGACCGGACGGTCTCCGACGAGCACGGAGCACACGGACACGACGTCCTTCAGACGCGGCCGGTCGGCATGGCGGGCGACCACCTCGGCGAGCAGGTCTGCAAGTGTCAGGGGTGCCGGCACGGACTCCTCGGACACACCCGCGGCAGCGCGGGCCGCGGCCCAGTAACGCACGAGGACCGAGGGCTGCTCGGCCGCTGTGTCGGGTGTGGTGTCGGCCATATCCGGTATCCTGCCTCATCGGGCCCCGCCTATGACCAGACGCCCACGACCGGGTGGCCGGCGAAGTCCGGGTGACGTAGCGCGGCTCAACGGCGAGTCGGAGACCCTCCCCGAACGAGGAGGTGCCATGAGCACCCTGCTCCTCCTGACGAGCGCCCTGCAGTCCTCAGCCGAGGTACTCCCTGCCCTCGGCCTGCTCTCCCACCGGGTCAGGATCCTTCCTGCCGAGGGCAGCGCGCTTCTCGAGGCGCCGGACTCCGACGTCGTGCTCATCGACGGCCGCAAGGACCTCGTGCACGCTCGTGACCTGTGCCGGCTGATCCGCACCACGGGGTCGGACCAGCCGGTGGTGCTGATCGTGACCGAGGGCGGGCTGTCGGTCGTGGCCGTCGACTGGGGCATGGACGACGTGCTTCTCGCGACGGCGGGACCTGCCGAGGTGGAGGCCCGTCTGCGGCTCGCCATCGGACGCCTCGCCGCGACCAAGGAGTCAGCGGATCCCGAGGCCCACGTCATCCGCTCCGGTGAGGTCACGGTCGACGACGCGACGTACACCGCGAAGCTCGGGGGCCGGCCGCTGGACCTGACCTTCAAGGAGTTCGAGCTGCTGAAGTTCCTCGCCCAGCACCCCGGGCGGGTGTTCACCCGGCAGCAGCTGCTGCAGGAGGTCTGGGGGTACGACTACTTCGGTGGCACCCGGACGGTCGACGTCCACGTCCGGCGGCTGCGAGCCAAGCTGGGGCCGGAGAACGAGGTGCTGATCGGCACGGTGCGCAACGTGGGCTACCGGTTCGTGCTGCCGCCGGCGGATCGTGCGGGCGACAAGGTCGCCGAGGAGGACGAGGAGCCGGCTGTCGCCGACTAGCCGACTCTGTTCGTGACGAGAGGGTCAGGCGGCGACCACGGCCCCGGGAGCGGCCTCGGTGGATGTGGCGACCGCAGCTGCCGGAGCGACTGCGGGCTCTCGGGTCGCCTTCGGACTCTCCAGCCCGTCGGTCAGCGTCTCCTCGAGACGAGCGAGCCACATCAGAAGACCGAGACACAGGAACGGCACGGCTGCAGCGAACGCGAGCGTCATTGCATCGCTCATGACCAAAACTCCCAAACCTCGACAAGCAGACTAGAACCTGGGTTCCCTGCTTCCCCAGGTTCATGCGCCGCTTCCTTAGAGTGGGCGCGTGACGCTGATCTCCCGGGTGGACCCTGACCATGACGACGCACCGGACGACGAGAAGGTTGTCACCGCGCCGGACGTCGACACCGAGACGGTAGCGGAGGCGGTACGCCGGGTGGCAGCCGACACGGCACGCGCCGACGGGCGCAGCCCCCTCAACGAGGCCACCCTGCTGTCCTTGCGGCATCGCGGGCTCTCCGGCAAGTCGTTGTGGGTCGCCCGCGACGAGTCCGGTTCGGTGGTCGGCTTCGCCCTCGCGTCACGGGAACCGGCTGCCTCCGCCTCCCGGGAGCCGCTCGAGGTGAACCTCGTCGTAGCTCCCTCCGCACGCCGTGACGGGGTGGGGCGGGCGCTGGCCGAGCGGGTGCTCGAGACCTTCGCGCACGACGAGGTGACGGCGTGGTCCCACGGGAACCACCCCGCGGCGGCGCGCCTGGCCGAGGCCCTCGGCTTCGAGCGCGCCCGCGACCTCTGGGTGATGCGCCGCCCGCTCTCCCACGACCGGCCACTGCCCGAGGTCGACCTCGAGAAGCTCGCGGCGCGCGGCGTGGTCGTGCGGACCTTCCGTCCCGGCCAGGACGAGGAGGCGTTCCTCGCCCTGAACGCGGAGTCGTTCGCGCACCACCCCGAGCAGGGCTCGATGACCCGGGCCGACCTCGACGAGCGGATGGCCGAGCCGTGGTTCGATCCCGCCGGGTTCTTCGTCGCCGAGCCGGCCGATGCTCCCGGCGCCGAGGCGAACCAGGCGGTGGAGAGCCCCTCGCTGCTCGGGTTCCACTGGACGAAGGTTCATCAGGACGACCCGTCGTACGGCGAGGTCTACGTCGTCGGAGTCTCGCCCGCGGCCCAGGGTCTCGGCCTCGGCAAGGCGCTGACCCTGACGGGCCTCCACCACCTGCGCGACCTGGGGCTGGGCGAGGTGATCCTCTACGTCGAGGCCGACAACGCTCCCGCGGTGGCGGTGTACTCCGGGCTCGGGTTCACCCACGCCGACGAGGACACCGACGTCATGTGGACGCGGCGCGGGTCGGACCGCTGAGACGCGGCCCAGGGGCCCTACGCCAACGCCCTCTTCAACCTGATCGCCATCTCGGCCATCGCGGCAGGCGCCGAGCGACCTGCTCCGACGACGTTCGCGAAGCCGTGGATGAAGCCGGGGTACCTCTTCAGCTCGACCTTCACCCCATGCTCGGCGAGCAGCTTGGCGTAGGCCTCACCCTCGTCGCGCAACGGGTCGAAGCCGGCGGTCGCGACGAAGGCAGGGGCGAGGTCCGGGGGGAACCTCTCGTGGAAGTACACCGAGATCCTCGGGTCCCTCCGGTCGTGGTGCTCGTGGAGGTACGACGTCTCGGCGAGGTCCATGAACGCTCCAGTCAGGAAGAACCCCTCGCCGAAGATCTTCCGGCTCTCGCTCTTCTCCGCCATGTTCGTGACCGGGTAGATCAGCAGTTGGTAGGCCACGGGGAGCCCCGCCTCGGCGGCCCGGATCGCCGTGACCGCGCTGAGGTACCCGCCGGCCGAGTCGCCCCCCACGGCGATCCGGTCCGGGTCCACACCGAGCTGCTCGGCGTACTCGCTGACCCACTGGAAGGACGCCCAGCAGTCCTCGACCGCGGCCGGGAAACGGTGCTCGGGCGCGAGGCGGTAGTCGATGGAGAGGACCCGGACGTCGGCGCGCTCGGCGAGGAAGCGGCAGACCGCGTCGTGCGAGTCGAGGTCGCCGTACATCATGCCGCCGCCGTGCACGAAGAAGAGCAACGGCGACGGCTTGGGGCTGGCGACCTGGCCGCGCGGCACGTAGAGGCGTGCGGGGATCTCGTCCTCGGCACCAGGGATCCGGAGGTCGCGCACCAGCCCGATCGGCTGCGTGCCGCCAACCAGCCTGGACTGGCGCAGGATCGCGGCGCGCGCCTCCCGCATGGGCAGCGTCTCGGCAGCTGGCTCGCGCATGATCCGCTGCAGCCGCAGCATCCACTGGGTCTCGAGGTCGAGCACCTGGCCGTCGACCACGACGGACCGGCCGGCCAGGGCCCGCATGAGCGGCCGCGGGAGACCCATGAGGGCACGGAAGACTGCGGGCTCGACCTTCTCGGCGAATGCGTTGGCCATGCGCGGCAAGATACCGCTGGCCGGGTCCGGAGTTGCCGTTGGCTACCCCGCGTTCACCTGCCGGTGACAGCATGGGGTCATGGAAGCCGTGACCGAGCCTTCGCCGCCGGCTCTCGCTGAGGACCGGTTCCTCGACCGCGAGCTGTCCTGGCTGCACTTCAACACCCGCGTGCTCGAGCTTGCCGAGGACGAGACGCTCCCCCTGCTGGAGCGGGTGCGCTACCTGCAGATCTTCTCCTCGAACCTCGACGAGTTCTTCATGGTCCGGGTCGCCGGCCTGAAGCGCCGGATCGCCGCGGGGGTCGCGGTCCGTGCCGCCTCCGGTCTGATGCCGCGCGAGGTCCTCGAGCACATCTGGAGTACGACGGACGCGCTGATGGCTCGCCAGGCCGCGCTGTTCCGCGACGAGATCATCCCAGCACTGGCGAAGGAAGGCATCGAGCTGCTGCGCTGGGCCGACCTGTCGCGCGAAGAGCAGAAGCAGATGAAGCGGCTGTTCAAGGAGCGGCTGTTCCCGGTGCTCACCCCGCTCGCCGTGGACCCTGCGCACCCCTTCCCCTACATCTCCGGCCTTTCGCTCAACCTCGCCGTGCTGGTGCGGAACCCCAAGACCGGCAAGGATCACTTCGCCCGCGTCAAGGTGCCGCCGATCTTCTCGAGGTTCGTGGCCGTGGGCGAGCAGAGGTTCGTCCCGCTCGAGGACGTCATCGCCGAGCACCTGAAGTCGCTGTTCCCCGGCATGCAGGTGCTCGCCGTACACACCTTCCGGGTGACCCGCAACGAGGACCTCGAGGTGGAGGAGGACGACGCCGAGAACCTCCTCGCCGCCCTGGAGAAGGAGCTGCTGCGCCGGCGGTTCGGTCCGCCTGTGCGCCTCGAGGTCGAGGAGTCGATCGACGAGCACATCCTCGAGCTCCTGGTGTCCGAGCTCGGCGTCTCGGCCGCGGAGGTGTTCCGGCTTCCCGGACCCCTGGACCTGCGTGGCCTGGGCGTGATCGCCGACATCAACCGCGCGGAGCTGAAGTACCAGGCGTTCGTGCCGTCGACCCACACCGACCTCGCCGAGGTCGAGTCGGCCTCCCCCGTGGACGTCTTCGGCGCGCTGCAACGGCGCGACGTCCTGGTGCACCACCCGTACGACTCGTTCTCGACCTCCGTGCAGCGGTTCATCGAGCAGGCCGCCGACGACCCGAACGTCCTCGCGATCAAGCAGACCCTCTACCGGACCTCCGGCGACTCCCCGATCATCGACGCCCTGATCGACGCCGCCGAGTCGGGCAAGCAGGTGCTGGTCATCGTCGAGATCAAGGCACGCTTCGACGAGCAGGCCAACATCCGATGGGCACGCAAGCTCGAGCAGGCCGGCTGTCACGTCGTGTACGGGCTCGTCGGGCTGAAGACCCACTGCAAGCTCGCGCTGGTGGTGCGCGACGAGCCCGAGGGCATCCGCCGCTACACGCACATCGGGACCGGCAACTACAACCCGAAGACGGCACGGCTGTACGAAGACTTCGGGCTGCTGACCGCGAACGCCGAGATCGGCGAGGACGTCGCGCACCTGTTCAACAACCTCTCGGGGTTCTCGCGCCACACCGAGTACCAACGGCTCCTCGTCGCTCCCGACTCGGTCCGCGACGGGATCATCGAGCGGATCCGCGCGGAGGTCGCCAACCACGCGCAGGGCAGGCCCGCGCGGATCCGGATCAAGGCGAACTCCATCGTCGACGAGGCCCTGATCGACGAGCTGTACCTCGCCTCCCAGGCCGGTGTGCCCATCGACCTGCTGACCCGCGGCATCTGCGCGGTGCGCCCCGACGTGCCGGGCCTCTCGGAGAACATCCGGGTGCGCTCGGTTCTCGGGCGGTTCCTCGAGCACAGCCGGATCTTCTGGTTCGAGAACGCCGGTAGGCCGTCCGCGTGGATCGGCTCGGCCGACCTCATGCATCGCAACCTCGACCGCCGCGTCGAGGCGCTCGTGCAGCTCCCGGGTGAAGCACAGGTGGCCGAGGTCGGCCGCGTGCTCGACCTCGCGTTCGACGAGGGCACGTCCGCGTGGTGGCTCGAGCCGACCGGCCAGTGGGTGCGACACGGGTTCGACGCCGAGGGTGCGCCGCTGCGCGACATGCAGGAGTCCCTGATCCAGTCCAAGCGCCGCCGCCTCCGCTGACCCGTCACGCTCTCGCCCCCGCCGTACGGCCTCGCCGTGCCGCCTGCGTTCGTGGCAGCGCGGCCTCGCCGTGCCGCTCAAAGCAAAACCGCTGCCCTGAGCGACCTCGAGCAGCGGTTTCGCTACGCCGCGACTACTTGCCCCGCGGGGAAGCGACGAACTGCCCTGTGGACAACAGGATTGCACCGAGCTCGCTTCGCCATTCTCAGAGGCAATGGAAGCGCGAGGCGAGACCTGGCGGCCCATCTGTCGCGCTCCGGGAAAGCTCACGCGCCCGGTCCGGATCGACCCCTCGGGGGTCGCCGGACCCACTCCGGGCCAGAGCCGAGGGCCGCGGTGGCGCAAGACCTCGCACGGCTTCTACGTGCCCTCTTCGGTGTCTGATGACGTGGCCGAGCAGCGCATCCTCGAGCAGTCCGTACGACTTCCTCCTCACGGCGCCGTGACCGGCTGGGCAGCGTGCCGGCTGCACGGGGCTGCCTTCTTCGACGGCCTGGAGCGGGACGGTACGACGCACCGCCCGGTTCCACTTGCGATCGGGCCCGACTGCCTGATTCGTCAGGACCGGGCCGTCAGGATCTCGCGGGACCGGCTCGACGAGAGTGAGGTGAGAACCGTGCAGGGAATCGCGTGCGCGGTGCTGGCCCGAGGACTGTTCGACGAGATGCGATGGGCAGCCGGTGCTCGTGAAGCGGTCGTTGCCATGGACATGGCATCCGCGGCCGAGCTGGTCTCGATCAACACGATGCGGGCGTACGTGGTCCGCCACCCGGGATGGCGCGGCGTGGGTCAGGCACGTGCCGCGCTGGATCTGGCTGATGAGAACAGCATGTCGCCCAACGAGACGAGGATGCGACTGATCTGGGTGCTCGACGCCGAGCTGCCCCGGCCATTGGTGAACCAACCGGTGTTCGACGCGCGGGGGAGGCTGCTCGGCATCGCAGACCTGCTGGACCCAGTAGCCGGTGTGGTGGGTGAGTACGACGGGGCAGCGCACCGTGCCGGCCGACGGCATCGCCGCGACGTCATGAGGGAGGACCTCTTCCGCCGTGCAGGCCTGGAGTACTTCAAGGTGGTCGGCCTCGACCTCGCCGATGTCGGCCTCGTGGTGGACCGGATGCTGACCACCAGGGCACGAGCCAAGTTCCAGCCGTCTGACGAAAGAGCGTGGACGCTTCTCCCGCCCGAGGACTGGTACGACTCGCCGTTCGACGCGATGAACCTGGACCAACGGTTGGAGTACCGCGCCGCGCTCCATGGCGACAGGCCGACCATCGGGCACAACTCGTAGCAAAACTGCTCTCACAGCACCGCGCGAACGACGTTTTCGCTACGAGCCGCGAGCCGCGAGCCCTCGCACGAGCCGCGAGCCGCGAGGCGGGTGCGTGTCGTCCGTCCGCGGCGGCCCACGCGCGGGGTCAGCAGGTGGCGAAGAGGAGCGGCCCCTCGGTCAGGTCGCTGAGCAGCGGGAGGTCTCGGCCGGCCGGCTCGAGCTGCATCACGATCTCCTTGCCGTCGGCGGCCGCCTGGGCGACACGGAAGCGCTCGCCGAAGGTGCCGCCCTGCCCGGGGGCGTCGCCGGAGGCGAGCTTGGTCCGGGGGCGCAGGTCGTCGGACGCCTGCTCGGAGGTCTCGAAGTGCATGCCGACGACCATCGACCGGTCGGGATGCATCGCGACGACCACACCGGCCAGCGGGCTGACCCCACCGGCGGAGGCGACCAGCTCCTTCGCGGTGGCCTGGTCCTCCTCGTCGGTCGTGGCCATGCTCAACGCGTCGCACGCGAAGTCCGAGGCCCACAGCACCGCGCTCGCGGGCTCACCGGCCGCAGCCGCCAGGGCAGAGTTTCCGTCCTCCTCGTCGAGGCCGGCGGCCGACCCGGTGACGACCGAGGCCGACGAGGACGCGTAGGACTGGCTGTCCGACATCAGCACCATCCGCTGGTCCGGCAGGACCACGATGTTCTGCATCACCGGCGTCAGCGAGGGGTCGATCGTGGCCACGAGGTCGGGCGAGCCCGCCCAGACCCCGCCGGACCCGGCGCCGTCGGCGGGCGGCGAGTAGCCCAGCCCCCGCAGGTTGCGCTCCACGCCGTCGAGGTCCACGCCGTCCCCGAAGCGCATCACCGCGACCGCGCCCTCGCGCGACTGGCCGTACATCTCCCACTCCGCGTCGAGCGGGGAGAAGCCGAAGCGGCGGTTCATCACGTACGTCGAGTCGACGACCGCCGAGGTGGAGGTCAGGTCGAGGTCGTAGGCCCGGGACACGAAGCCCTCCACGTCGCTCTCCGACGAGGACGAGTCGAGCTTCGAGCCGCCCGCGAGCTTCCGCACGTCGGCCCAGTCGGTGTAGGTGGCGCGCAACGTCGACTTCGGCAGCGTCGCGACAGCCTCCTCGTACGACGTACGGTGCATCGCCCGCCAGCCGTACCAACCCCCCACAGCGACCGCCACGACCAACACACACGCCACGGTCACGAGAACGACACGTTTGTGCACGTGGGGTTCACCCTCCTTGGCCGACAGTGGTGTGAGACTACTGCCATGGCTCGATCAGCCCGCCGCCCCGCCGACGTGCTCGCCGCAGGGGCGGTCGTCACGCGCAAGGGTGGGGACGTCCTCCTCGTGCACCGACCGAAGTACGACGACTGGTCGTTCCCCAAGGGCAAGCTCGACCCGGGCGAGCACGTGACCATGGCCGCCGTACGCGAGGTCGCGGAGGAGACCGGGCTGGACATCCGGTTGGGTCCTCCGCTGAGCACGCAGCGGTACTGGGTCGAGAACGGCGAGCGCCGGATCAAGCGCGTGTACTACTGGGTCGGCCGGGTCGTGGGCGACGACGACGTCTCGTCGTACACCGTGAACAACGAGATCGACGAGGTCGTCTGGCTGCCGCACGACGAGGCCCGCGAGCGGCTCGACTACGACTACGACCTCGCCACGCTCGAGGAGTACGAACGGCTCCGCAAGAAGTCCTACCCGCTGGTGATCCTGCGCCACGGCCGCGCGAAGGCGCGCAAGTCGTGGACGAAGGACGACCGCGAGCGCCCCCTCACCAAGGCCGGCGAGTTCCAGGCCGAGCAGGTGGTGCCGGTGCTCGGGGCGTACGGCGTCAGCCACATCCTCACCTCGAGCAGCCGGAGGTGCTGGCGGACGGTCGCGCCGTACGCCGACATGGCCGGCCTCGACCTGGAGGACACCGACGACCTCTCGGAGCAGGACGCGACGCCGGAGCGGGTGGAGGAGCAGGTGCGCGGGCTGCTCGCGCGCAAGGAGGGCTCGGTCCTCTGCACGCACCGGCCGGTGCTGCCCTGGGTGTTCGAGGCGCTCGGGCTCGAGCCCCAGGCGCTCGCCCCGGGATCGGTGTTCGTGGTCCACCACCGGCGCGGCCAGGTGCTGGCCACCGAGCACCACGACGTCAGCTTCCGCTAGCGGGCAAAAGTAAAGAAAGTACCCCGCCACCGAGGCCGGGAACAGCAGCGCGCGCCGGTGTTCACGTGACCGACGTCTCAGGTCCGTAGGCCCGTGACCACATCGCCCGCCACCGTTCACCTCACGTTCACCTACGCCGACGGATCGCTTCACCTGCGCTGCCTACGTTCATGGTCGACAACCCAGTGTGTGAATGTCCCGAACACAGGAGATGACGCTGTGAACAGCACCATCCTTCGCCGTGCAGCAGGCCCCGGCATCGCCGCCCTCGCTCTCGGCCTCAGCCTGTCCGCCTGCGCCGCAGGCAACGAGTCCGCGAACACCACCAACAGCAGCGCCACGGTGAAGGGCCTCTCGGGCACCCTCAACGGCGCCGGCTCGAGCGCGCAGGAGGCCGCCCAGTCCGCGTGGACCGCCGGCTTCCAGAGCGCGAACTCCGACGTCACCGTCAACTACGACCCGGTCGGCTCCGGCGGCGGTCGTGAGCAGTTCCTGTCCGGCGGCGTGGACTTCGCCGGCTCCGACGCCTACCTGTCCGACGACGAGGGCGAGCTCGCCGGCGCCAAGAAGCGCTGCTCCAACCAGGACGCGATCGAGGTGCCGAACTACGTCTCGCCGATCGCGGTCGTCTACAACATCGACGGCGTCGACAAGCTCCAGCTGTCGCCGCAGGTCATCGCCGAGATCTTCGACGGCAAGATCACCAAGTGGAACGACCCGAAGATCGCCGCCGACAACCCCGGCGCGAAGCTCCCGGCCCAGAACATCACCCCGGTCCACCGGTCCGACGACTCGGGCACCACCAAGAACTTCACCGACTACCTCAACCAGGCGTCTGCGGGTGCTTGGAAGCACGAGGCCGACGACGTGTGGCCCACCAAGTCGGGTGAGGCCGCTCAGGGCACCTCTGGCGTCGTCGCGGCGGTCAAGAACGGTTCCGGCACGATCGGCTACGCCGACGAGAGCCAGGCCGGCGACCTCGGCGTCGCCTCGGTCAAGGTGGGCAACGAGTACGTCGCGCCCTCTGCCGAGTCCGCTGCCAAGGTCCTCGAGGTCTCGAAGCGCGTCGAAGGTCGCGCCCCCGTCGACATGGCCATCGACCTCGACCGGACCACCACGGAGTCCGGTGCGTACCCGATCGTGCTGACCTCCTACCTCCTCGCCTGCCAGACCTACCCGGACAAGGGCGCCGCTGACCGCGTGAAGGGCTACCTGTCCTACATCATCAGCGACGAGGGCCAGCAGGCTGCGGCCAAGGCGGCGGGCTCCGCGCCCCTCCCGGCCTCGCTGCAGCAGGAAGCCCAGGGGATCGTTGAGAAGATCAAGGCTCAGGGCTGACCGCCTGAGCACTGGACCCGGGTCCGAGTCCCAGCACCTGCTGGTGACTCGGGCCCTGGTCCGCGTCCGGACCCAACCAGGGTCCGGGCTGACCGACCAGCACAGCTGACTCCAGAAGAGGGAGCCCGGTGTCCACCACAGCCACCGCTCGCCGCCCGAAGCCGCGACAGCGCAAAGGCGACCTGATCTTCTCCGGCGCGACGCGAACCGCCGCGCTGCTGATCATGGTCGCGCTCGCAGGCGTCGCGATCTTCCTGACCCTCGAAGGCATCCCCGCGCTCGACGCGCCGCCCAGCAAGCTCGGCGGCGCCGAGAGTCTGGCCGCCTTCGTGTGGCCGCTGCTCTACGGCACCCTCCTGGCCGCCACGATCGCGCTGGTCATCGCCACGCCGTTCTCGCTGGGCGTGGCGCTGATGATCTCCCACTACGCACCTCGCAGACTGGCCCGGCCGGTCGGCTACGTCATCGACCTGCTCGCCGCCGTGCCGAGCGTGGTGTACGGCCTCTGGGGCATCGCCTACCTCGGCCCTCGGCTCGGCCCGGTGTACGCCTGGCTCGAAAAGCACCTCGGGTTCATCCCGTTCTTCGCCGGTCCGGCGTCGAGCACCGGCCGCACGATCCTCACCGCAGGCATCGTGCTCGCGATCATGGCGCTTCCGATCATCACCGCGATCACCCGCGAGATCTTCAGCCAGACGCCCACCCTCCAGCAGGAGGCGGCGCTGGCTCTCGGGGCGACCCGCTGGGAGATGATCCGCATGGCGGTCTTCCCGTACGCCCGCTCCGGCATCGTCTCGGCGGTCATGCTCGGCCTCGGACGCGCACTCGGCGAGACGATGGCCGTGGCCATGGTGCTCTCGGCGACGAGCGGCGTGGTGACCCTCAACCTGATCAGCGGCGTCAACCCGTCGACCATCGCCGCGAACATCGCCAACAACTTCCCCGAGGCCACCGGTCTGGGCGTGAACGCCCTGATCGCCAGCGGTCTGGTGCTGTTCGTGATCACCTTCGCGGTGAACTTCGCCGCCCGGGCGGTCGTGGCACGCAGCGAGAAGAGGTTCCAGTGATGAGTGACCTGAAGACCCTGCCACAGGGCGACACCCGGACCGACCGCTCGCATCTCCCCCTCTCCCACCCGATGCTGCCGCGCTGGGCACCGGCGCTGGCCGCCGTCGTCGCCGCGGCCGCGTCGGGGATCGTGACGATGTCCCTGGGCTGGGGGGCGGTCGCCTGGGTGGTCGTCGCCGTCCTGTTCTACGCCCTGGGCCTGCCGCTGTGGTCGTTGAAGGTGGAGAAGCGCCGCGCCGCCAAGGACCGCTTCGTGACCACGCTGGTGTGGATCTCCTTCGCCATCGCGCTGGTGCCCCTCGCCTCGCTGGCGTGGAAGGTTGTCTCCGAGGGGGCACCGGTGATCGACGCGGAGTTCCTCACCTTCTCCATGCGCAACGTCGTCGGCGAGGGCGGCGGTATCTACCACGCCATCATGGGCACGCTGCTCGTGACCGCGGGAGCCGCGGCGATCTCCATCCCGGTCGGTGTGCTGAGCGCGATCTACCTCGTGGAGTACGGCGGCAAGAGCCGCCTGGGGCGCGCGGTCACCTTCCTGGTGGACGTGATGACCGGCATCCCGTCGATCGTCGCGGGCCTGTTCGCCTACGCCTTGTTCGTGCTGATCTTCGGCCCTGGCGTCCGGCTGGGCATCGGCGGCTCGGTCGCCCTGTCGCTGTTGATGATCCCCGTGGTCGTCCGGTCGGTCGAGGAGATGCTCAAGCTCGTGCCCCACGAGCTCCGCGAGGCGTCGTACGCCCTCGGTGTCCCGAAGTGGCGGACGATCCTGAAGGTCGTGCTTCCGACCGCCATGTCGGGCATCGTCACCGGCGTGATGCTGGCGGTCGCGCGCGTGGCGGGTGAGACCGCGCCGCTGCTGATCATCGCCGGCTCGACCGACTCGCTGAACCTCAACCTGTTCCACGAGCGGATGATGACCCTGCCGGTCTTCATCTACTACTCCTACATGCAGCCGGGTGTGCCGCCCGAGTTCGGCCAGGCCCGCGCCTGGGGCGCCGCTCTCGTCCTGATCGTGCTCGTGATGGCACTGAACCTGCTCGCCCGAGCGATCGGCCGCTACTTCGCCCCCAAGACCGGCCGCTGAGAACCGAGGAAGAGAAATCCATGGCCAAGAGCATCGACGTCTCCGACCTGAACATCTACTACGGCGACTTCCTCGCGGTGGAGAACGTCTCCATGACGATCCCCGCGAAGTCGGTCACCGCGCTGATCGGCCCCTCGGGCTGCGGCAAGTCGACCTTCATCCGGTCCCTCAACCGCATGCACGAGGTGATCCCAGGCGCCCGCGTCCAGGGCAAGGTCGTCATCGACGGGCAGGACCTCTACGCCCCCGACGTCGACCCGGTGCAGGTACGCCGGGAGATCGGCATGGTCTTCCAGCGGCCCAACCCGTTCCCGACGATGTCGATCTACGACAACGTCCTCGCAGGTTCGCGACTCAACTCCAAGAAGCTGAAGAAGTCCGAGTCCGACGACATCGTCGAGAAGTCGCTGCGCGGCGCGAACCTCTGGGAGGAGGTCAAGGACCGCCTCGGACGCCCGGGCATGGGCCTCTCCGGCGGCCAGCAGCAGCGGCTGTGCATCGCCCGCGCCATCGCCGTCGAGCCTCAGGTGCTGCTGATGGACGAGCCGTGCTCGGCGCTCGACCCGATCTCGACCAGCGCGATCGAGGACCTGATCCACGAGCTCAAGTCCGACTACACGATCGTGATCGTGACCCACAACATGCAGCAGGCGGCCCGCGTCTCGGAGGACACCGCGTTCTTCAACCTCGCCGGGGCCGGCAAGCCGGGTCGCCTGGTCGAGATGAACGCGACCCGCAAGATCTTCTCCAACCCCGACGAGCCCTCCACCGAGGCCTACATCTCGGGCCGGTTCGGCTGACCCTCGCCGACACGCAGCGCGGCCGGTGTCGGCGCGGCCGGTGTCGGCGCGGCCGGTGTCGGCGCGGTCGGCGAACGCTGCCGGGACAGGCCGAAAGCCCCTGATCTCACGGCGGCCGCCGTCCTAGGTTTGGCGTGAAGCACAAACCACTCATCGCGCCTGCGAGACGGGAGGGCCGCCATGAGCATCGTCGAGCCAGTCACCCCTCCGGGTCGTCGCGGGAAGGCGGAGTACCGGGTCAGCGCCCGCACCGACGCCTCGGGGGCCGCGGTGATCGACGCCGCCGGCTCTCCGGTCCTGTTCAACGCGGACTGGGAGTCGACCGTGGAGGGGCTCCCCGGACCGGCCGAGCTCCTCGCCGGCGCCTTCGCCGCTTGCCTGCTCAAGAACCTCTCGCGGTCGCGGGCGCTGCTCGGCTTCGAGTACGACGCGGCAGAGGTCGACGTGGCCGTCGAGCGCGAGGAGAGGCCCCCGCGGTTCGTCTCGGTCGGCTACACGCTTCGGGTCACGACGGACGAGCCGGAGCGACGCGTCGAGCTGATGCACACCAACCTGCGCAAGTTCGGGACCGTCTACAACACCCTGGCCGCGGTCTGCGACGTGCACGGCTCGGTGGAGGTCGTGCCCCGAGCGTGACGGTCAGTCGCAGGACGGTCGGCGGACGTCCGACGTACGCCTCGCCGCGTCAGCCAGACCCACGAGCTGGGCGGCAATCGCCTCCAGCGCCTCGGGAACCAGGCGGTAGTAGGTGTAGCGGCCCGCCGGCTCAGCCTCGACGATGCCTGCCTCGCGCAACGCCCTGAGGTGGTTGGAGACGTTGGTCTGGCGGGCGCCCGTCTCCGCCACGAGGTGGCAGGTGCACAGCTGCTCCCGGGAGAGCAGCTCGACGATGCGCAGCCGGAGCGGATCTCCGAGCAGGCGCAGCACATCACCATCGACTGACATCAGCACAACTTGATATATTAGTCGATGTGTCGAACGACCTCCAGAACCCGCGCGCCGAGACCCACGTCGTCGAACGACTCTCCACGCTGGACCGCTTCCTGCCCGTGTGGATCGGCCTTGCCATGCTGGCCGGGCTGCTCGCAGGACGGTGGGTCCCGGGTCTGAGCGGGGCCCTCGACGCGGTGAAGGTCAGCTCGGTCTCGCTCCCGATCGCGCTCGGCCTGCTGCTGATGATGTACCCGGTGCTCGCGAAGGTCCGCTACGACAAGCTCGACACGGTCACCCGCGACCGCCGCACGCTCGTGCTCAGCCTCGTGCTGAACTGGGTCGTCGGACCCGCGCTGATGTTCACGCTGGCCTGGCTGCTGCTGCCGGACCTCCCTGCGTACCGCACCGGGCTGATCATCGTGGGCCTCGCCCGCTGCATCGCGATGGTGATCATCTGGAACGACCTGGCCTGCGGTGACCGGGAGGCAGCAGCGGTCCTCGTGGCCTTGAACTCGGTGTTCCAGGTGCTCGCCTTCGGCCTCCTCGGGTGGTTCTACCTCGACCTGCTCCCGGGCTGGCTCGGCCTGGACACCACCGGGCTCGACGTGTCGCCCTGGACGATCGTCGGCAGCGTCGTCGTCTTCCTCGGCATCCCCCTCGCCGCGGGGTACCTGACCCGCCGCATCGGCGAGCGGCGGCGAGGCCGTGCGTGGTACGAGCAGACCTTCCTGCCGAGGATCGGCCCGTTCGCGTTGTACGGGCTGCTGTTCACGATCGTGCTGCTCTTCGCGCTGCAGGGCGAGGCGATCACCTCCCACCCCCTCGACGTGGCACGCATCGCCCTCCCGCTCCTCGCCTACTTCGCGATCATGTGGACCGGCTCGCTGGTCGCCGCGTGGTCCTCGCGCCTGTCGTACGAGCGGTCCACGACAGTCGCGTTCACTGCCGCGGGCAACAACTTCGAGCTCGCCATCGCCGTGGCGATCGCGGTGTTCGGGGTGACCAGCGGCGAGGCCCTCGCCGGGGTGGTCGGCCCTCTGATCGAGGTGCCGGTGCTGGTGGGGCTGGTCTACGTCAGCCTCTGGGCGCGCCGGTTCTTCCCGCGCGGCGGGCCGACCCGTGACAGCCGCGCGTCCGACGTACCCCTGGCCTGAAAGGCGCCCCATGTCGAAGCCCAGCGTGCTCTACGTCTGCGTCCACAACGCCGGCCGGTCGCAGATGGCCGCCGCCTACACGACGCACCTCTCCAACGGCGCGGTGGAGGTGCGGTCCGCCGGCTCGGCGCCCGCCGACCAGGTGAACCCTGCCGCGGTCGAGGCGATGCTCGAGGAGGGCATCGACATGTCCGCCGAGCAGCCGAAGATCCTCACCACCGAGGCCGTGCAGGACTCGGACGTGGTGATCACGATGGGCTGTGGCGATACCTGCCCGATCTTCCCCGGCAAGCGCTACGAGGATTGGCAGCTCGCCGACCCGGCCGGGCAGGGCCTCGGGGCCGTCCGACCGATCCGCGACGAGATCCGGGCGCGGGTGGTCGCCCTGCTCGAGTCGCTCGGCGTCGCGGTGCGCGCCTGACCCTCACACGTCAAGCGCCTGCGTCAGAACACGACCTCGAGGAGGAGGTGCGCCGCCCAGTAGAACAGCGCCGCGACCAGACCGGCCATCGGGAAGGTCAGCACCCACGCCGTCACGATGGAGCGCGCGACGCCCCAGCGCACCGCCGAGAACCGCTTGGTGGCGCCTGCACCCATGACCGCCGACGTGATGATGTGCGTCGTGGAGACCGGGGCCGAGAAGACGAACGCGGTCGTGTAGAGCACACCGGCCGCGACCGACTCCGACGCGAAGCCACGGGCGGGGTCGAGGTGGATGATCCGACGACCCAGGGTGCGCATGATGCGCCAGCCTCCGGACCAGGTGCCCAGCGAGATCGCTCCTGCGGCAGCGACGATCACCCAGACGGGCAGGCTCTGGTCGGCCGTGACGAAGCCACCGGTGAGCAGTGCCAGGAAGATCACGCCCATCGTCTTCTGAGCGTCCTGGAGGCCGTGGCCCAGCGCCATGGCAGCGGCCGAGAACGTCTGTGAGAAACGGAAGCCACGGTTGGTGCGCTGGGGGTTGCGCCGCCGGAAGATCCACATGATCGCCAGCATGACGACGAACGCTGCGGCGAAGCCGACCAACGGCGAGGCGACCATCGGGATCACGACCTTGTCGAGGATCACCGACCAGTGGACCAGCGCCAGGGCGTCTCCGTGCAGCGCCCCGTAGGCCATCGCCGCCCCGACCAGCCCGCCGATGAGCGCGTGGGAGGAGGACGAGGGAAGGCCGAAGTACCAGGTGATGAGGTTCCAGCTGATCGCGCCGACCAGTCCGGCCATCACCACGATCAGCCCGGCGGTCTCCTCCGGTGGTGAGATGACCTCGCTGACGGTCTTGGCGACCTTCTGCCCGAGGAACGCACCCACGAAGTTCATGATCGCGGCCATGATCAGGGCCACTCGCGGGGTGAGTGCACGCGTCGACACCGAGGTGGCGATCGCGTTGGCGGCGTCGTGGAAGCCGTTCGTGTAGTCGAAGATGAGCGCGATGACGACTACCGCGATGATAATCGCGAGCTCCACGCTCAGGACTCCTTGACGGCGATCTGCTCGACGATGTTCGCCACCTTCTCGAAGGCGTCGATGGCGGCCTCGAGGGAGTCGACCACGTCCTTGAGCTTCATCACCTCGAGGGCCTCGAACTCACCGCTGAACAGCCTGGCGAGGATGCGCCGGTAGGACTTGTCGCCCATGTTCTCGAGGCGGTTGATCTCGATCCAGTACTCGTCGAGGTTCTTCATCGACTCGAGCCGTGGCATCGCCTCGGCGGTGAGGTCCGCTGCACGCTGGAGCACCTCCACCTGCTGGGCGATGTCGCCCGGAAGCTCGGTCACGCCGTAGAGGAGGACGAGGTCGACTGCCTCCTCCATCTCGTCCATGACGTCGTCGAGCCCCGAGGCGAGGGAGTAGATGTCCTCTCGGTCGAACGGCGTGACGAACGTCGAGTTGACCCGCCGCACGATCTCATGGGTGGTCTCGTCGGCCGCGTGCTCCGCGTCACGCATGCGCTGCGCGATGCCTTCGCGGTCGTTGCCGTCACCGAGCATCTCCGCCAGGAGAGCGGCGCCCCCCACGAGGTGGTTGGCTGCCTGCGCGAAGAGGTCGTAGAACGTGGCGTCTACTGGTCGGAAACGCAAACCCACGGGGAACTCCTGACGAACCGGGAATGGACCATCGGACATGCTAGGGCGTTAGGTGCCATTCGACGTAACTTCCGCTGGTGCCGGTGCTCACACCGGCCGCCACGGGCACGTGGAGTCGCACCCCTCAGGCGGGGCGGTGAGGCTGGACAGGGATCCCCTGCGCGGAGACCTGGGACGCGTCGGCGGCGACACCGAGCAGCTCGTCGACCTGGTCCTGCGTCAGGGTCGCTTCCGACTCGCTGGCCGCAATGATGAGGTTGGTGGTGAGCTCGACCTCTGCCAGGAGCTCGGCGTCTTCGAGCGGGACGTTCAGCTTGTCGTCCACGACGCGGCTCCTTTCTCGAATGGCCATGACGTTACCCACCTCTACGTGCCCTCTGGTCGACCATGGTCCGCGCGCCGTGGCCTCATTGTCGCGGAACGGCCTTCCTCCTACCCATAGTCATTGACGACAAAACGAGGAGGCCCCGACGGAATCCGTCGGGGCCTCCTGTTACGTCTGCGTGACTAGACGTGTCCTCTGGGTCAGAGAGGGCGGACGTTCTCAGCCTGGGGACCCTTGGGGCCCTGGGTGACGTCGAACTCGACCTTCTGGTTCTCGTCGAGGGACTTGTAGCCCTGCGACTGGATCGCCGAGTAGTGCACGAAGACGTCGTCGCCGCCGTCCTCCTGCGCAATGAAGCCGAAACCCTTCTCGGCGTTGAACCACTTAACGGTGCCCTGAGCCATGCTCACTTACTCCTCTAACGGGGCGTGAGACCGTCACTTCGACGGCCCCGCACCAGATGCGGTGAAACGCCGTGCCCCCTCGAAAAGCCATGAGCTAAATCTGAGAAGAAACGCCGTCGGATCACAAACTCCGCGGGCTTCTACCTGCTGGAACTTGCACCTGATGCACGGACGACACTACCAACTAACCTCGCCAAATCCGATACCACTGATGCAACACGTGTCGAGCGTCTCCGGAACCACTCTCGACTTTCGGGTGAACAGACCGCGCGAACGGCGCATCATGGGGTGTGTCCGGCCCCCGCACGCAGGGCGCTGCGAGTCTCCGAGGGGCCCCGTGGGAGGCACACGTCATGCTCCGGAACGCCCGTCTCGTCCTGGCCGCCGCGGCGGTCTCGCTCGGCCTCGTCGCAACCTCCGCCCCGGCGGGCGCCCTGCCCGACTGGCGTACGACGCCCACGGTGCACCGCTCGAACCACGTCGTGAGAGTCCTGGGCCTGCGTTACAGCGAGCACGCCCGCTTCGACCGGGTCGTCATCGACCTGCGCCGCAGACAGCCCGGCTACCGCATCGCCTACGCCAACCGCGTGTACTACGAGGGGAGCGGCAAGCCGGTCCGGCTGCACGGCCGGCAGAAGATGTCGCTGACGATTCTCCCCGCCTTCGCCCACACCAGCGCCGGTGCGAACCTCTACAAGGGGCCCCGCAAGGTCCGGCTGGACCTGCCGACGCTGCGCGGGATCGCGTTCACCGGCGACTTCGAGGGGCAGGTCAGCTTCGGCTTCGGCACGGACCGGAAGGCGCCGTACCGGATCTTCACCAGGACGAACCCGAGCCGCCTGGTGATCGACTGGAGGCACTGACGCACGTCTCGCCCGACTCCCGGTTCCGGGACCTTCGCCCCCTTTGTGCGGCATTGGTCCCTCACAGGTGGGTGAGGAGGTGCCACCGCGCTTAGGCTCGGCGACATGGGCAGCAGCGTCTACATCGCGTCGGTCGAGGGCTTCACCGGGAAGTCCACGATCGCGCTGGGGGTCCTCGAGCAGCTCTCGCGCCGGGTCGAGCGGGTCGGGGTGTTCCGCCCGATCGTGCGCGCCGACTCGGAACGCCACGACGGCCGCGACTACGTCCTCGACCTGCTCACGGCGCACGAGGCCGTCGCGCTGTCGTACGACGAGTGCACGGGGGTCAGCTACGACGAGGTCCACGAGGACCCGGGCGCGGCGCTGGACCGGATCGTCGAGCGCTACCACGAGGTGGCCGAGAAGTGCGACGCCGTGGTCGTGGTCGGCAGCGACTACACCGACGTCGGCACACCGACGGAGTTCTCCTTCAACGCGCGGATCGCCGCGAACCTCGGCGCCCCGGTGCTGCTTGTGCTCAACGGGTCGGGCCGCACCGCCGAGGACCTGCACACGGTCACCGAGATGGCGGTCGCCGAGCTGCATGCCAACCACGGCACGCTGTTCGCCGTCATCGCGAACCGCGTGAGCGCCGAGGACGTCGCCCGCGACATCGCCGCGCTGTCCACCCAGGACGTGCCTGCCTACGCCATTCCGGAGGAGCCGCTGCTGAGCGCCCCCTCCGTGGCCGACCTGCTGGCAGCGGTCGACGGCACGCTCGTCAGCGGCGACGAGAGCCTGCTCAGCCGTGAGGTGACCGGACTTGTCGTCGCGGCCATGACGATGCCCAACGTCCTCGACCGGCTCTTCGAGGGCGCGGTCGTGGTCACCCCCGGAGATCGTCCCGAGGTGGTCCTCGGCGTACTCATGGCGCACGCCTCGCCCACGTTCCCGCAGATCGCGGGGATCGTGCTCAACGGCGGCCTGCCGCTTCCCGAGCAGGTCTCCCGCCTCATCGAGGGGCTCGGCGTCACCATGCCGATCATCGCCACCGAGCTCGGAACGCACGCCACCTCCACAGCGCTGACCGCGGTGCGAGGCAGGTTGACGAAGAACGCTCCGCGCAAGGTCGCGACCGCACTCGCGCTGTTCGGCCAGTACGTCGACGGCGACGCGCTGCTCGACAAGCTCGAGGTGGCCCGGACCGACGTCGTGACGCCGCTGATGTTCGAGCACAAGCTCATCGACGAGGCGGTCGCCGACTGCAAGCGCATCGTGCTGCCCGAAGGCGAGGAGGAGCGGATCCTCCGCGCGGCCGACATCCTCATGCGCCGCGGGGTCGCGGAGCTCACGCTGCTCGGCGACCCGATCCAGATCAGCGCACGAGCTGCCTCCCTCGGCGTCGACGTGTCGAAGGCGAACCTGCTGAGCCCCCTCGACGAGGAGCTCGTCGAACGCTTCGCGAAGGAGTACTACGAGCGGCGCAAGCACCGCGGCGTCGACCTCGACGAGGCGCGCACGACGGTCACGGACGTGTCGTACTTCGGCACCATGATGGTGCTGCTCGGGCTCGCCGACGGGATGGTCTCGGGCGCCACGCACACGACCGCCCACACGATCCGCCCCGCGCTGGAGGTCGTGAAGACGCTCCCGGACGTGTCGGTGGTGTCGTCGGTGTTCTTCATGTGCCTGGAGAACCAGGTGCTGGTCTACGGCGACTGTGCCGTCAACCCCGACCCGACCGCGGAGCAGCTCGCCGACATCGCGATCTCGTCCGCCAAGACGGCCGCCGCCTTCGGGGTGGAGCCGCGAGTGGCGATGCTGTCCTACTCCACGGGCAGCTCGGGCAGCGGGAGCGACGTCGAGAAGGTTCTGAAGGCGACCACCCTGGTCCGCGAGCGAGCCCCCGAGCTCCTCGTGGAGGGGCCGATCCAGTACGACGCCGCCATCGACGTCGCGGTCGCGCGGACCAAGCTTCCCGACTCGGAGGTCGCCGGGCGGGCGACGGTGTTCATCTTCCCGGACCTCAACACCGGCAACAACACGTACAAGGCGGTGCAGCGCTCCGCGGGTGCGGTCGCCGTCGGGCCGGTCCTGCAGGGCCTCCGCAAGCCGGTCAACGACCTGTCACGAGGGGCGACCGTCCGCGACATCGTGAACACCGTTGCGATCACCGCCATCCAGGCCCAGCACATGCCCGGCGGGTCGGTCCGATGAGCAGGTTCGTGCTCGTGCTCAACGCCGGCTCGTCGTCGCTGAAGTACAGCCTCGTCGACGGCGACACCGGCGAGTCGTTGGCCGGCGGCCTCGTGGAGCGCATCGGCGAGGCCAACGGCATGCTCACGCACCACGGGCCATCCGGGGAGAAGCGGCTCGAGCAGGCGATCGCCTCCCACGAGGACGCGCTGGCCGCAGTGCTCGAAGCCTTCGAGACGCAGGGGCCGAGCCTGGACGAGGTGGAGGTCGCGGCGATCGGGCACCGGGTCGTCCACGGCGGGGCGCGGTTCGGCGACCCGGTCCTGGTCGACGACCAGCTGGTCGACGAGGTCCGTCGGCTCATCCCGCTGGCGCCGCTGCACAACCCCGCCAACCTGGAGGGGATCGAGGTCGCGCGGAGGCTCTTCCCCGATCTCCCTCAGGTCGCGGTCTTCGACACCGCCTTCCACCAGACGCTCCCCGAGCACGCCTACACCTACGCGGTGCCCCGGTCCTGGCGCGACGAGCACCGCATCAGGAGGTACGGGTTCCACGGCACCTCCCACGCCTTCGTGTCGCGGGAGGCGGCGCGGCTGCTCGGTCGCCGGCCGGAGGACGTGAACCTGATCGTCCTGCATCTCGGCAACGGCGCCTCCGCGACGGCGGTCGCCGCCGGCCGGTCGGTGGACACGTCGATGGGGCTGACCCCGCTCGAGGGCCTCGTCATGGGCACGCGGTCGGGAGACATCGACCCGGCGTTGCACGCGCACCTGCACCGGCAGAACGGCTGGAGCCTCGAGGAGATCGACCGGGTCCTCAACCGGGAGTCGGGGCTCAAGGGCCTGGCCGGCGAGAACGACTTCCGCGAGCTGCGACGGATGGTCGACGCCGGCGACGAGCGGGCGCAGCTCGCGTTCGACGTGTACTGCTACCGGATCCGGAAGTACGTCGGCGCCTACACGGCCGTCCTGGGCCGCGTGGACGCCATCGTGTTCACCGCCGGGGTCGGTCAGCACTCCCCGACCGTCCGCGCGACGTCGCTGCGGGGGCTCGAGCCGATGGGTGTCGAGGTCGACCCCGACCTCAACGATGCCGCGAACGGTCGCGAGCCGGCGGTCGTCTCACCCCCGGACAGCCGGGTCGCCGTGATGGTGGTGCCGACCAACGAGGAGTGGGAGATCGCACGGCAGGCGCTGACCGTCGTACCTGCGTGAGACGGAAACGGGTGTGACACCGACAGCCGGCGCCACACCCGTTCCTCCCTCCCCATCACAGGGCCCCGCTCAGCCGTTCCGGGGTGGCGCATCCACGTTGCCGCGCCAGCCGCCGTCCGGGCTGCCCTGCTTCTCGATGTAGTCCTTGAACCGCTTCACGTCGCCCTTGACCCGGAATCCTCTACCTCCGTGCCGTGGTGAAGGGCGTACCCGGGGCCCCGGTGCGCTACACCGCTGGTCCAGCCCAGGTGGCCCTACCGGGCGACAAGGGGCGGATCCACCCAAAACGCCACGGCACAGCGGTCCCTTTACTTACGCTGGGCAGGCGGCATGCGCCCTTTGTCCGCATCTGCCTCACCCGCCAAGGCGACTCATGACAACCACCCTCACCCGGCTCGCGACGGCCCTCATGTCCGTCGTACTCCTCCTCGTCGGCCTGACCGGCTCGGCCGGCAGCGCCGGCGCGACCGCGGTCGACGGCTACGCCGGGTACGACGGCCAGTCCACCTGTGCCTCCGCGGTCCTACCCGGCACCGACTACCTGCTGCGGTACCTGGTCCGCACGCACCCCGGATCGCGCTCCGTCTCGACGTTGCGGCCGTGCAGCGATGGCGCCACCTCGGAGCACAAGGACGGGCGCGCGCTCGACTGGGGGCTCGACGCCGACGTGCGCACGGAGAGGGCCGTCGCCGAGGGGTGGCTGCGGCAGGTCTTCGCGACCGACCCCCAGGGCAACCCGGATGCGCTCGCGCGGCGGATGGGGATCATGTACGTCATCTGGGACGACCACATCTACCGCGCCTACGACGGCTTCCAGAAGCAGCCCTACGAGGGGTGCGACCGACCGCAGAACTGCTCCAAGACGCTGCGCCACCGCGACCACGTCCACATCTCGCTGTCGCGGTCGGGCGCCGCCGCGCAGACCACCTTCTACCGGGCCCGGAACGTGCCGTCGGTGCCGGTGCTCTACCCGGGCACGAGGCGCTTCGACCCGGTGAGCACCGCCGAGGCGACCTTCCAGATCCCGGCGACCGGCCGCGCGGTCACCACCGACTTCAAGCTGACCCGCGGCGTCGCCTACCGCATCGTCGCCGACGGCCTCGTCCGCACCGGCGCGGGATCTCAGGTGGCCGACGCGGCGTGCCGGTGGACCCGCAGCGGCTGGACGCCGGCCGGGATGCTGCGGGTCGGCGGGACGAGCCCGTGGCCCGCGTCGTGCAGCGACCGCCACACGTACGAGGCGACCTACACCCCCACCGAGACCGACTTCCTGAAGCTCCGGGTCGCGGAGAGCTCGCCCGCTGACACCGAGGGCACGCTGACCTTCTCCATCCTCCGCGAGGACCTCCCGGCCGGCACGGTCGCGACGCGTCGGGTCGCCGGCCGAGCTGAGCCCCGGCCCGCGCGAAGGGCCGGGCCCGCCGCGCGGAGGCTGGTCTCGGAGGACGTCACGGTGCGCGCGGCCTCGGCACGAGGAGCGCTCACCAAACGGGCCCTTCGGCGCAGCGCGCGCTACCGGGTCGTTGTGACCGGGACGGCCACGAGCGGCTCCACACGGTTCGACGGGCAGTGCGTGAGCTACGCCGGGCGGCTGCGGCCCCAGCACACCCTCGACCTCGCCACGCCGAGCGCCGACCACCTCTCGCTCTACGTCCAGGGGGTGCGGGTGGCTCTGCGCGCGCCAGGGTCCTCGCGTCCCTGTGACGGAAGGTCGCACCGCTACGTCGGGGTGTTCAAGCCCGTAGTGAACGGCCGGGCCCGCGTGAAGGTCTGGGACCCGTTCCGCTACACCGACAACACAGGCACCCTGACCGTCGTACTGCGGAGGCGCTGACCCGGGGCGACCCTGACGCGTGCGACCCCCACTTCCCAATGGAAACCGGCACTTCCCTCGACGAATTCGGCACGGGAAGTGACGCTTTCCCAAGGGACCTTGGGAAAGCGCCGCCCAAGAGCCGCTCGCCCTCCGGCTACTTCATCACGCCGAGGGGGCTGTACCCCAGGCCCGGGAAGACCCTGCTGATCGACCGGTCGGGGAAGCGACGGGTGACGACCTCGCCCAGCACGTTGCGGTAGTCGGTGGTGACCTTGAGGTCCCCGTCCTCCAGGTGGCTCTTGGCGAGCCCGGGCCAGTTGCCGTAGTAGCCCTGCAAGGGAGCGTTGGGTCCGCCCTTAACGCCGCCGCCCATGACCAGCATCATGTTCCCCCAGCCGTGGTCGAGGCCGCGGTTGCCGTTCTCCGCCACGCGGCGGCCGAACTCGCTGATGGTCACCACCGTGACGCGGGAGCGCAGGGTCCCCAGGTCGCGCAGGAACGCGTCGACGGACCGCGCGAAGCCCTTGACCATCGACTGCATGTGGCCGACGTCCTCACCGCCGTACTCGCTGTGCATGTCCCAGGAGCCGTAGTCGACGGAGATGATCTCCGCGCCGACGTCCGCGCGGATCAGCTGCGCGGTGTCCTTCAGCGCGTCCGCGAGCGGCTTGGAGGGGTACTCGCCCGGATAGCTCACGCCGTTCCGCGGTTGGTAGGTCTGGTCCGCGATCGGGCCCAGCCGCGCGGCGACCCGCAGTGCGGACCGGCCGGCCACGCCGAGGGGGCCACCCGCGTTCGCCCAGACGGTGTTGAGCTGGGTGCGCCGGTTGTCGGCCCACGGCCGGGTCGCCCCGGGCAGCTTGAGCTTCTCGAGCTTGGTGGCCGAGAGGGTCGGCGAGGGACCGGCGAGCATCGTGGGCACCACGGTGCCGTTGATGTGGATCGCCTCGGTCGGCTGCGAGACGTCGTTGAGGCCGACCATCCGGTTGACCCAGCCGCGACGGGCACTCGATGCCGGGTCGGCGTCCTCGATCTCCTCCATGGCGAGGAAGTGCGAGCGGTTGGGCCTCTCCATCCCGACGGCGTGGACTGCTGCGAGCTCGCCGCTGTTGTAGAGCCACTCCAGGGGCTTCATCGAGGGGTGGAGGCCGAACAGCTCGTTCTTCGCGACCAGGCTGCCCACCGAGACTCCGATGCGCGGCCGCGCCGTGTAGTAGGCGGGGTCGCCGTGCGGCACCACCATGCCGAGCCCGTCGACGCCACCGCGCATGCTGATCACGACGAGGACGTTGCCGCCCGTGGTCGCTCCGAAGGCGGTCTGTCGAAGGGCGTCGCCGAACATGGTGGTCGCCACCGCGCCGGCACCGGAGGCAGCGACCCCCTGGAGGAAGCGACGGCGGGAGAGGTTCGCGGCGCGTTCGAACTCCGCGCAGCTCAGGTGCTCGTTGGTCATGGGTGCCACCTCAGCGGGTCATGTGGGCCGGCGAGTCCAGCAGGACGGCCATCAGTCGGACGAAGAGCCAGTTGGCCACCGGGTGGTCGCGGGTCACGATCTCGCCCGGACGGCAGTCGGTGGCCTGGCAGGCGGCCTTGAGCAGCAGTCGGGTGGAGCCCCGCCCGTGAACCATGCGGCAGAGGTGGTCGACGTACTGGTCGAACCGGATCCGGCGCTGCGGCAGCCAGGAACGGGCCGACCGGTACGACACGGCCTCGTGCGGCCAGTAGCCGCCGGACTGGTTCCAGTGCATCTTGAAGGAGCCGAGCATCCGGCTGGCCGAGGACCAGGCGTCGTCGGTGAGCGGCGCGCCGTCCGGCCGCGGCCAGGAGTACAGCAGGTCTCCACCGTGCGAGTTGGCGATCGCGACCGCGAAGGATGCCTCGCTCCGCGGCTTGCGGGAGGTCACACCGAGCACTCGCGCGGTCTGCACGAGGTCGTCGATCGGCGTACGCACCTTCCGACCGGCGGACGCCTTGAACTCCTGGTGCGCCACGAGCGCGCGAAGCGTGGCCTTGATGTCGGTGCCCGACTTCAGGAACACCGAAGCCAGGTGCTCGACGAGGGCCGCCGAGGGCGCGTCGGAGACGAAGGAGACGGCCAGCTTGCGGGCGATGGTGCGTGCGGTGGCCGGGTGGTGCGCCAGGTAGCGCAGGTAGCTCCTGGTGATCTCACGGCCGTCCGCCTGCAGGTTGGCGGCAGCGAATCCGAGCACCTTGACAGAGCCCGTCGTGTGCCGGCCGGCGTCGTAGTAGGAGCGCCAGGTCCCGCGTACGTCGACGGTGTACCCGGACAGGATCTTGGCCGAGTCCTTGACCATCGCCTCCGTGTAGCCCGACGTGCGGCCGACGGTGTGCAGCTCGAGCAGCTCCCGACCGTGGTTCTCGTTGGGGGCGCCGCGCACCGACAGGTAGTTGTCCAGGAAGAGCAGCATCGACGGGTGCAGGGTGACCGCCTCGAGCAGCGCGTCGAACCGGCCAAGGGCGTGCTGGCGGATGGTCTTGTCGTAGCTGTCCCGGTAGAGCCAGGCGATGTCGCCGGTCACCGCGATGTGGAAGTGGTCGGACCAGAACCCCACCATCCGCTCCAGGACCGGCCGGTTGGAGTAGATCCGCTTGAGCATCGTGTAGGCGCCCAGGTCACGGCCGTACTGCCAGGCCGCGCCGCTCCTGACCTGCAGGTTGGCCCAGCGCTTGGCGGGGCCGTCGTTGCGCTGCGGGAACCAGTCGTCCGCGGCCTTGGCGAGGCCGCTCTCCGGAATTCGTCCGGGACGCAGCTGCTGGTTGAACCACTTCGCCGCACCCCCGGCCTGGCGCATCTGCCGCCACGTCCCACGGGAGTAGCCGCAGCCCATCCGGTTCATCAGATGGAGCTCGGCGTGGGTCGGGACGCGGGTCTTCCGGTAGGGGTTCACCGAGTACGACGGGGCACGCATCAGGACACGCGCGACAACGGAGCTGGGGGTCATGGAGCCTCGCACAGGAACCGGGGGGCCGTGGGGGCGGCCACGTCGTAAATGAGTGTCCTTTACTTTTCACGGGCTTGTGGTGCAAATGACCGAATCAGGCGTGCCTGGGACAACACGGGCATGTCGAGAGCCATGCCGATGTGCGGAATCCGCACCGATGGCCGCATGTGACGACGGGATCGCGGGTATCAACGGGTTGATGCACACGAGCCCTGGGGAGGGAGTTCCCGTGCAGGTGGACAAGGAAGAGGTCGTGGATCTGCTCCGCGCACGCGGAGACCACGACAAGGCAGCGAGCGTGAGCTGTGCCCTGCCGCGACACGTCGACACCGAGGCCGACGCCGGCCTGCTGCACCAGTTCGACGTGAGCGTCAGCGAGATCGCCGAGGTCGTGGCAGACGTGGAGCGCGACTCCGACCAGACCTAGCGCGTCCTGTCCGTGCACGACCGCGGCCCTCGTGGCGAGCGTCTACGGTGGCGTGGTGAGCGCGAAGATCCTGGTGACCGGCTTCGAGCCGTTCGGCGGCTTGACCGTCAACCCGACCGAGCAGATCGTGTCCTCCTTGGGGAAGCAGTCGGTCCCCGGCGTCGAGCTCCACACGGCAGTGCTGCCGGTGACGTACGACGAGTGCCTGGCCGCCGTCCTTGCCCACATCGACCGGGTCCGACCGGACGCCGTGATCACCTGTGGTCTGGCCGCGGGACGCACCGCCGTCACCCCCGAGCGCATCGCGATCAACGTCAAGGACACCGCGACCGACGAGTCGATCGCCGACAACGCGGGCCGGCGCCCGGTGGACGAGCGGATCAGCGACGGCCCCGACGGGCTGTTCAGCACACTGCCGATCCGGGAGATCCAGGCCGTGCTGGTCGCATCCGGCGTCCCGGCGGCGATCTCGAACACCGCGGGGACCTACATCTGCAACAACACGATGTACGGAGTGCTGGACCACCTGCGCCGTCAAGGCAGCCGGGCGCTGGCGGGCTTCATCCACTTCCCCGCCTCGTCCGAGATGGCCGCCGTGGACCCGCGGATGCCGAGCCTGCCGCTCGACCTCATGGAGCGCGCGCTGCTGATCGCGGTCGAGACCGTCGCGGAGTACCTGCCAACCCGCGCGCAGACCCCGGAAGGCTCCTCGGCGCTCTAGCTCCCGATCCACCGAGCGCCGATATGCGTGCTTTCGCATGAGTAGATGCTGCTCATGTGGGGTAGGACACGTCCGGGGAGCAACTGAAAGGTGGTGGCTCAGTGCCTCGGGTAGGACTCGTCCTCGGTGCCGGCGGTGTTGTCGGGCAGGCGTATCACGCGGGTGTTCTCGCCGCCCTCGAGCACGACTACGGCTGGGACCCCCGATCCGCCGAGGTCGTCATCGGCACCTCAGCCGGGTCGATCACCGGCGCCCTGCTCAGGAGGGGCGTCCCGGCGAGCGAGCTTGCCGCCTGGACGGTCCGCGCACCGCTGACCGACGAGGGTCGCCTGCTCGAGCAGATGTTCGGCAGCACCCACCCCGAGCTCGAGCCGTTCCGCCCGCTCGACATGGTCCGCAGGCTTCCGAGCCTGCCGCGGCCCGGCATGGTGCTGAACGCCGTCCGGCACCCGTGTGAGTTCAGGCCTCTGAGGGCGGCACTCGCGCTTCTCGGCCCCGGCCCGTTCGACATCGTCGAGCAGCTCGCCGCACTGGGCAGCGCCGACACCTGGCCCACCGAGGACCTGTGGATCAACGCGGTTCGCCGCGAGGACGGCAAGCATGTCGTCTTCGGGCGTGACGGTGCCCCGAACGCCCCGCTGCACCTGGCGGTCTCGGCGTCCTGCGCGGTCCCCGGCTACTTCTCCCCCGTCCGGATCGGCCGGCGCACGTACGTCGACGGCGGCGCGCACTCCCCCACCTGTGCCGACCTCCTGCGCGGCCGCGACCTCGACCTGGTCATCGTGGTCTCACCCATGTCGGGTCCCTCGATGCTCCCCCGCGACCTCTACGGCGCCTCGCGCTGGCACTCCGCCCGGCTGGCGGCGCGCGAGGTCAGGACACTGCGCAACAGCGGTACGCCTGTGGTGACCTTCCGCCCCGGCTACGCGGAACAGGAGGCGATGGGCAACGACTTCCTCTCGGCCGAGCGAGTGGACCAGATCGTCCAGGAGTCGTTCCTGGCCGCCGGCGCCTACGCCGCGAGGTCGCCGCTGCGCGACATGCTTCGTCCAGCCCTCGCCAGCTGACCCGGGTCCTCAGCTTCGGTGCGAGAGGTGCTCCATCTCCCGATGGATCTCGTCCTCGCTGATCTCCGAGCCGAAGTAGACGTCCCAGGCGTTCATCACGACGGCGATGCCCCAACCCACGATGGGGAAGACCGGCCAGAAGAACCCGCCGGGGGTCGTCAAGGCCCAGATCACGACGAGGAACGTGTTCACCAGCACGTAGACCAGCAGGTGGCCGTGGAAGTCGTGGCGCTTCTTCAGGCGCTTGATGGCCAGGTCGCGCAGCTCGGTGTCTCGAGCACTCTCGATGTTTGTCATCTCTGACACCCCTTCTCGACTCCACGCTACGCGGGCCGTCAGGCGGGGTAAGTGCCGTTGGACTCTGGGCCGGGCCGACCTTCGACTCCCGCACAGAACATGCGATTTCCGCAGTCTCCGGGCGGTTCGGCGACGACGGTCCTGACCGACCCGGCGACCGTGCCGCGGTCGCTCACACGGCAGGCCGACCTTCGGTAGCTCCGCCGAGACCTCAGCAGCGCGGAG
Source organism: uncultured Actinomycetota bacterium (assembly GCA_963700955.1). Lineage (GTDB taxonomy): Bacteria > Actinomycetota > Actinomycetes > Propionibacteriales > Nocardioidaceae > Nocardioides_C. The sequence continues at coordinate 56,258 of CAVOZH010000011.1, forward strand.
CGGGGGCGAGCCGCCGGTCGAGGTCTGACCGCAGCCAGACCCGGCGCCCACAGACCTCGGCCACGACCCGGTAGCGGCGCTCCATCACGCCACGGAGCCGAGCACCCTTGTCGATCCGCCACGAGTCCAGGTGCCCCATCTGAACGACCCACGCCGGCGCCCGGGGTCCCTGGAGCGTCGCCCTGAGCCGCGCCTGGGTCGGGTCCAGGGTGCGCATCGGCAGGCTCCACAGGTGGGGGTAGGGCGACTGCATGCCGGCCGCCTCCAGCACGGACGCGTGCCCGTAGACGACGACTGCGGTGTCGCCGGGGCGACCGGAGGCCGCGAGCCAGTCGCCCGCGCGCTGCTGGAACCACACCGACGGGACTGTCGCGTAGACGGTCGCGACGACCACGGCCCCCAGCGCCGCGGAGCCCGCGACGGTGCGACCGCTGGCGCGCATCCAGCGCCCGGCTGCTGTGGTGGTTGCCGCCACCGCCCCAGCGGCGAGGGCACCGACCGGCGCGAGCTGCAGGAGGTAGTGCGGCCAGTAGCTGCCACCTGCGGCGATCGCGACCAGCCCGAACAAGAGTGTCGAGCTGATCGCCCACTCCTCCGGTGACAGCTTCCTCTCCAGGCTCCCGGCCCGGAGCAACCAGCTGGCTGCCACGAGGAACACACCGCTGACGACGCCCAGCGCCACGAGCGTGACCGCACGGGTCAAGGGGGCGTGCAGGCTGCCGGACCAGATCACGTCGAAGGCATGAGCCCGGAAGCCGGCGAGGTCTTCCCAGATCCCCGCCGGCTCGACACCGACCCTCGCGGCCCACGCCCACACCACGAGGTGAGGCATCGCCGCGCCGACGAGCCCGCCCGCGACGACGGTGACCGCCCTGGGATCCACCTGCCGGTGACGCAGCACCTCAGCAACGACGAGCACAGCCGCGAAGAGCAGCCCGTCGACGAAGTTCTGCTTCACCAGTGGCGCGGCTCCCGCGAACACGCCCGCGGCAATCGCCAGCCGGAGCATGCGAGCACCGGCCGTGGCGTGCCACGCCTCGAGGGTCAGTGCCAGCGCGACCATCACGAGGACGGCGGCGAAGAGCTCCCCGTCGGCCTGGTCCGCCCCCAGTGCCGGCGAGCAGATGAGGCCGGCCGCCACCACGGCAGACCACCTGGCGCCGGCTCTCCCCGCGACGAGGAAGCCTGCCCGCGCAGCGGCAAGCAGGAAGACGAGAGCGAACGGGATCGTGAGCAGGCGGATCGCCGGGTCCCAGTCGGTCAGGCCCGCGACCCAGAAGATCGCCATCAGCAGAGGGGGCCGGTCGACGTAGTAGTCGCCGTACAGGAACTCGCCGCCGGAGTGCCACTGCCGGGCGACGAGCAGGTAACCGCCCTCGTCGGACCTCAACGGCTGCAGGACGTAGGAGACCCGGGCCAGGACGACCCCGGCGCACAGCCAGCCGAGAAGAGGGCGTACGGACGGTTCCGCCGTCGCCCCCGTCGCATCGACGCCCCGAGACCTCAGCAAGGTCACGCTCTCATTGAACCCCGCGCCCGGGTCCCGCGCGGGGGCTGAAGGGCACGTCGCGGATGACGCGAATGTGTCAGATCAGGGGGTCCTTCAGCACGTGTGGCGGCCGGATTTCGCGCCGTACCTTCAGAGCGTGGCAGCCATGGCCGCAGGACTTGTCGTCCTCGTGCATCTCGGCTATCTCGCCTATGCCACGGTCGGCGGCTTCCTCGCGCTCCGCAGCCTGGTCTGGCTGTGGCCCCACCTGATCTCCACGGCCTGGTCCATCACGGTGACGCTGACGCCGATCGGGTGCCCGCTCACCGCACTGGAGAAGTGGCTGCTGCGCCTCGGCGGTCGCACGCCGTACGACGAGAGCTTCACCGCCCACTACCTCAGAGGTGTCCTCTACCCGACGCGGTACGAGGTCTTCATCTGGCTCAGCATGATCGCGGTCGCCTTCTTCTCCTACTGGCTGGTCCTTCGCGCACATCGCTCGGAGATCGCGGTCAGGATGGCCCATCACCACTGACCTCGCGGCGTGCCGGTTCACCAAGTTTCGGGACTGGCTCGCGACTTCCGCGATTTCGCGAACACGCGTGGGCCGCGCATGCAACCATCGTGCCTTGAGCGGCGGACTGACCCGAGACGGTCCGCCGCTCATCCACGTCTGAGGGGCGCAATGACACGACAACACGCGTTCACCCCCGACGAGCTGGCCGGCGAACAGCTCGCGGTCTACCGGTCGGTCACCGAAGGTCCACGCAGCCAGGGGCCGCAGCTGTTCGACATCGTGTCCGCCTCCGGGACACTGCTCGGACCCTTCAACGAGTTCTTGCTCTCTCCCCCGCTCGGGGATGCGCTGCAGCAGCTGGGCACCGCGATCCGTTACCGGAGCAGCCTGAGCGACCGCGTCCGTGAGATGGCGATCCTTGCCGTCGCCGCAGCGTGGGACAGCGCGTTCGAGCGGTCGGCCCACGAAGCCGTGGGGAGGTCAGTCGGCCTGACCGAACCCGAGCTCACGGCCATCGCCGAGCAGGCCCCTCTCGAGCTCGACGACCCCGTCGAGGCGGCCGGCCTGCGCCTCACCCGCGCACTGGTCGCGGGTGACGTGGACGACCAGACCTGGGTGTCCTGCGTGCCGCCGCTGGACCGCACGACGGTCTTCGAGCTCACGACGCTGGTGGGCTACTACGCCACCTTGGCGCTGCAGATGCGAGCCTTCCGTGTCTGACCCGCACCGGTAGGAGCCGCACGAGGGAGACGGCCACGAGCTGCCGCGATGCACGTCGTTACGCTTGGCCCTCCCTGGAGCGGCCACTCCGGGTTCCGACCGGCACAGCGAAGGACGTCGATGATCGCCAAGTACGCCACCCGGTGCGCCGTCTGCCCGGAGCGGATCGCCCCGGGAGACCACATCGCAACGGTTGGTTCGGCCGGTGGCTGGGTGCACGAGGGGTGCCGTCCGGAAGCAGAGGCGGCAGCGACCGCTCTTGCGAAGCCTCCGGCGGCCACAGCGCGGGGCAAGTCCCCGGCGGCCTCTCGAACAGCCGCGAAGAAGTCGCGTGCTCGGACTTCTCTGGCGATGCCTGCCCCACCAGGGGCGACCGAGGTCTACACCGACGGCGCCTGCTCGGGAAACCCCGGCCCGGGCGGCTGGGCGTGGGCGGTCGCCGACGGCCGGCAGGGCTCCGGAGGCGAGGATCCGTCCACGAACCAGCGGATGGAGATCCGGGCCGCTCTCGAGGCGGTGCGTGCGCTCACCGGTCCCCTGGTCGTGGTCAGCGACTCGACGTACGTGGTGAAGTGCTTCCACGACGCGTGGTGGCGAGGTTGGCACAAGAACAACTGGGTCAACTCGGCCAAGAAGCCGGTGGCCAACCGGGACCTGTGGGAGCCGTTGATCGACCTGGTGGCCGAACGCGGTGACGTCGTGTTCCGGTGGGTGAAGGGTCACTCGGGCGACCCGATGAACGACCTGGCGGACCGGCTTGCCGTCGCCGCGGCTGCAAGCCAGGGAGGTGCTGCTTCAGGAGGCTGAAGCACCGGTGGTCCGCGTGGCGACGGTCGCCGCGCCGGTGATACGTGCGTCCAGCCTCTGGACAGTGCAGGGTGGCCCCATGCACTTCGTCGGCGTCGACCTCGCGTGGGGTCAGGAGAAGCCCAGTGGTCTGGCGGTCCTGGACGCCGACGGGCGCCTGGTCCACGTGTCCGCGCAGGGCGGCGACGACGCCATCGTGGCTGCCCTGAGGCCCTTCGTCGAGGGTGCCTGTCTCGTCGCGGTCGACGCCCCGCTCGTCGTGAAGAACGCCACCGGCAACCGGCCCTGTGAGGCCGCGCTCAACCGGGACTTCGCACGCTTCGACGCGGGCGCTCATCCTTCGAACACCAGCAAGCCCGAGTTCGCCGAAGGTCCGCGCGGAGCGAGGCTCGCCGCCACGCTCGGCCTCGATCTCGACCCCTCGTCGCGGTCGAGTCGCCGGGCGATCGAGGTCTACCCGCATCCCGCGACGGTGACCCTCTTCCGCCTCGGGCGGACCCTGAAGTACAAGCACAAGGCCGGGCGGCCGCTGGCACAGCTCCGGTCGGAGCTGTTGCGGTTGGTCTGGCTGCTCGAAGGGCTCGAGGACTCCCCCCTCCCTCTGCACCTCGCCGCGCACCAGCCGTGGAAGGAGCTCGTGGCCCAGGTCGAGTCCGCGGAACGCAAGAGCGACCTACGCCGGGCGGAGGACCAGGTCGACGCGGTGGTGTGTGCCTACGTCGCGATGTTCGCCGAGCGCCGGCCCGACATGACCACGACCTACGGCGACCTCGGTTCCGGCTACATCGTCACGCCGACCCTCCCCGACGGGCACGAGCCGTCACCGCGAAGGCCTTCGGGCCTCGAACCGCCGGCACCGTCCCAGGTGGACAGGGACCCGGTCCGCCTGGCCGTGCAGACGTACGCCGAGATGCAGCCCGCTCTCCGACAGGTGACGGAGCGGTACGTCGCCCTGGTCACCACGCTCCTCGACGACGCCGGGATCAACTACCTCAGCGTCACCGGACGGGCCAAGAGCGTCGCGTCCTTCGCGGCCAAGGCTGATCGGAGCTCGGGCGGAAAGCCGATCTACACCGACCCGCTCGAGGAGATCACCGACCAGATCGGCGTCCGAGTCATCACCTACCTGCACAGCGACGTCGCCGCGGTCGCGGACCTCCTGGGCGACCAGCTCACGGTCCTCGACGACCGGGACATGGGCCAGGAGACGGCCAGCGAGGGCCGCTTCGGCTATGCGAGCAGGCATCTGCTCGTGGCGCTCGACCCGGCACGGGGCACACCTCCGACGTACGAAGCGCTCCGTGGCCGGCGTGCCCAGGTGCAGGTGCGGACAGTGCTCCAGCACGCATGGGCGGAGTTCGAGCACGCCATCCGCTACAAGGGGACGATCCCCGCCGAGCACGTGCCGGACCTCGACCGGAGGTTCACCCTCGCGGCGGGGCTCCTCGAGCTCGCCGACCGCGAGTTCTCGCTGATCCGCGACCGGCTGCAGGCCACCGTCACGGAGCAGGAGCAGGAGCAGGAGGCCGACGTCAGCGACCCACGGATCAGCCCGCAGGACCTGGCCACCTTCCTCACCGGTCGGTACGCCGACGCCGGCTGGTCCCGCAGCGACCACTACGCCTGGGTCTCCGGGCTGCTGCTCGAGCTCGGCATCACGTCACTGGACGAGCTCGCCGGGCTGCTCACCTCCGTCGACAGCACCGTGATCAACGCCCGGATGGACTACCGGTACCCGCCGGGTGCCGTGCGCCGGCTCGACGACGCGCTCCTGGCGATCTTCGGGACCCGCTACCTGGGCCTCCACGGGAACCTGCACCGCGAGGCGCTGCTGCGGGCCCGGCTCGAGAAGCTGCGCACGCCACCCGAGCAGCCGAGCCCGTAGCGGCTCGACGACACAGCCCGTCCGGTCAGCCTCTCGGCTCGCCCTCGTACATCGAGTCGAGCAGCGACTCGTACTTCGCCTCGATCACCTTGCGCTTGACCTTCATGCTGGGAGTCAGCTCGTCCTCCTCGACCGACAGGTCGTGGTCGAGGATCCGGAAGTCCTTGATGGTCTCCCAGCGGTTGAGCCTCCCGTTGAGCTCGTCGACACAGTCCTGCACGTAGGCGCGCACCGTGGGGTCCGCTGCCAGCGACTGGTAGTCGAGTCCGGTCAGGCCGTGCGCCCGGCCCCACTGCTCGAGTGCCTCGGGGTCCAACGCGATCAGCGCGGTGGCGTACTTGCGGCCGTCGGCGTGAACCAGCATCTGGCTGGCCAGCGGGCAGACCGCCTTGAAGATCACCTCGATGGCCTGCGGCGCGATGTACTTCCCACCGGAGGTCTTGATCAGGTCCTTCTTCCGGTCGGTGATCCGCACCCGGCCCACGTCGTCGATCTCGCCGACGTCGCCGGTGGCGAACCAGCCGTCGTCACTGAGCACCTCGGCCGTCGCCTCCGGCAGGTTGTGGTACCCACGCATCACCCCGGGGCCGCGGACCAGGATCTCCCCGTCGCCCGCGATCTTGACCTCGGTGCCGACAAGCGGCCGGCCCACGACCCCGAACGCCAGGTCGTCAGGGTGCACGATGCAGGCCCCGGCGCTGGTCTCGGTCAGCGCGTAGCCCTCGATGATCTTCAACCCGGCGGCGTAGAACCAGGCGCCGATGTCCGTGGACAAGGCGGCGCTGCCCGACACCAGGAAGCGGATCCGCCCGCCCAGCCGGGAGCGGACCTTCGAGAGCACCAGCCGGTCGGCGAGTCGATGCTCGGCCTGCGTCACCAGGCTGGGGCGACGACCCTGGAGCAGGTCCTGCGCGACCCGGTTGCCCACCCCGAACGCCCAGGTGAACAGCCGGTACTTGACCCCGCCCTCCTCCTGGACCGTCTGCACGACCTTCGCGTGCACCTTCTCGAAGATCCGCGGAGGGCCGGCCATGAAGGTCGGCCGGACGACCTCGAGGTTCTCCACGATCTTGTCGATGCGGCCGTCGACGGCGGTGGCGAAGCCGATCTGCAGCTGCACCGCCAGCAGCATCTTGGCGAACGAGTGCGACATCGGAAGCCACAGGTACTGCAGGTCGTCGCGGGAGAGGATGCCGAACGCCTGGGCTCCCGCGCCGATGTAGGTCCAGCAGCGGTGAGGCAGCTCCACGCCCTTCGGCCGACCTGTGGTCCCCGACGTGTAGATCAGCGTGGCCAGGTCCTCGGGCTGCACCGCGGCGACCGCCTCGTCGACCGCCGTCGGGTTCTCGACGAGGTGCTTGGCGCCCAGCGCCTGCAGGTCGTCCAGGCTCAGCACCCACTCGCCGTCCGCCTCCCCGTCGAAGGTGACCACCCGGAGCAGGTCGGGCAGGTGGTCGCGCTGTTCGCGCAGCTTGGCGACCTGCGAGTCGTCCTCCGCGAAGATGATCCGGGACCCGCTGTCGGACAGGATGAAGGCGACGCCGTCGCTCATGGTCGTGGGGTAGACGGCGGTCGTCGCGGCACCCGCACACATGATGGCGAGGTCGGCGTACAACCACTCCATGCGCGTCGTGCTGGCGATCGCCACACGCTCCTCGGGCCGGATCCCCAGCGCGAGCAGGCCGGCAGCGGTGGTCTTCACCGTCTCTGCCAGCTGTTCCCAGGTCACCGACGTCCAGCCGCCGTCCGTCGGGAAGCGGAAGGCCTCCGCATCGGGAGTCGCCGCGACCCGGTCGTAGAACATCCGGGCGACCGAGACCGCTGGGGTGGGGTAGGTGCTGGTGTCCGTAGTGCCGGTGGTCGTCGTCATCACGACTCTTCCTCCCTCGCCCCGTCTCCACACCGCCGGGTCAGGGGATGCGAGGCAGGCCCTGGCGGCGCGACTGGTGCGCCCTCGGTTCCAGAGTCGCATGGCCGCCGAGGGCGCACTAGGGCACTTCGCCTCCGGAAACGACGAAGGGCAGCTCAGACGGCGGTGCGGGCCGGGGTCATCGCGGGCACGGTCAACGCACCGCGGCCCGGGACGCACCACACCTCTCGGCCGACCTCGACGGACTCGGCGCGCGCCTCCGCCCTGGTCAGCACGACCTGGAGGTCCGGGTTGTCGTCGGTCCTGATGCTCAGGCGGACCTCGAACCCGACACGCACGAGGCGGGTGACGACCCCTCGGGTGGCGCCGAGCGCGTCGCCCTTCTCGCGTAGGTCGATGTCATGCGGCCTGATCAGCTGACCGTTGAGGCTGGTGACCGGCCCGAGGAAGCTCATCACGAAGTCGTTGGCGGGCTCGTCGTAGAGCTGGTCGGGGGTGCCGATCTGCTCGATACGGCCGTCGTTGATGACCACGATCTCGTCGGCGACCTCGAGTGCCTCCTCCTGGTCGTGGGTCACGAAGACCGTGGTGACGTGCACCTCGTCGTGAAGCCGTCGCAGCCAGTCCCGGAGCTCCTTGCGGACCTTGGCGTCCAACGCCCCGAACGGCTCGTCGAGGAGGAGCACCTTGGGCTCGACTGCCAGGGCACGAGCGAGTGCCATGCGCTGACGCTGCCCGCCCGAGAGCTGGGAGGGGAGCCGGTGCGAGAACTGTTGCAGGTGCACGAGCCGGAGCAGCTCGTCCACCCGCTCCTTCACCTCCGACTTGGGACGCTTGCGGATCTCCAGACCGAAGGCGACGTTCTTGGCCACCGACATGTGCTTGAAGGCCGCGTAGTGCTGGAAGACGAACCCCACGTTGCGCTTCTGCGCCGGCAGGTGGGTCGCCTCCGCACCCTCGATGACGACCGATCCCTCGTCCGCGGACTCCAGCCCCGCGATGATCCGCAGCAGGGTGGACTTGCCTCCGCCGCTGGGCCCGAGCAGCGCCGTGAGCTGCCCTGTCGGGATCGACACGGACACGTCGTCGAGCGCGACGAAGTCTCCGAACCGTTTGTTGACTCCTCGTACCTCGATGCTCACGATGACTCCTTCGGCCTGAGGATGGACACGATGACGATGCAGACCACGGAGGCGAACGCCAGCACGAATGCGGTGGCGTAGGCGGTGCTCTGGTCGAAGTTCTGGTACTTCTGCTCGACCACCAAGGTGGCGGTCTGGGTCTTCTGCACGACATTGCCCGAGACGATCTTCACGGCGCCGTACTCCCCGAGGGAACGCGCGAGGCTGAGCACCACCCCGTAGACGACCGCCCACTTGATGGCGGGCAGGGTCACGCGTCGGAAGGTCTGCGCCGCACTCGCGCCGAGGCTGCTCGCCGCCTGCTCCTGCTCGTCGCCGATCTCCTCGAGCACGGGCACGACCTCGCGGATCACCAGCGGCAGCGCCACGAACGTCGTGGCCATCACCATGCCGGGAGACGCGAAGATCACCTGCAGCCCGCCCTCGTGCAGTGCCGGGCCGAACCAGCCGTCCCGGCCGCTGTAGACCAGGAGCAGTGCAAGGCCGACCACGATCGGCGACACGGACAGGGGTACGTCGACGAGGGCGGAGAGCATTCGCTTCCCGGGGAACTCGTAGCGCACCAGGAGCAGCGAGATCCCGACGCCGAACACGAGGTTGATGGCCACCGCGAGGACCGCCACCAGCGCGGTCATCTGGAGCGCGTGCGTCACGACCGGGTCGGAGAAGGCGGTCAGCAGGTTGGTCAGCCCGTTCTCGAAGGTCCGGACCACCACGAGGGAGACCGGCCAGGCCACCAGGAGGAACAGGTACCCGATCGCCAGGACCCGGAGCAGCCAACGGATCGGCCACGGCGTCTTACCCACGGCGAGCCACCCGCCTCTGGATCACGTCGAGCAGCACGATCACGGCCAGCGCGACGGCGAGCATCATCGTCGCCACCGCGGCGGCCGACTGGGCGTCGCCGTTCTCGATGTAGGTGAGCACGCGCACCGACGCCACCTCCGTGCGCATCGGCAGGTTGCCGCTGAGCAGGACGAGCGAGCCGTACTCGCTGATCCCCCGCGCGAAGGACAGGGCGGCGCCCGCGGCGATCGCCGGCGCCAGGCTGGGCAGGATGATCCGGCGGAACGTCGTCAGCCGGCTCGCACCCAGCGACGCAGCCGCCTCCTCGACATCGCGCTCGAGCTCCTCGAGGACGGGCTGGACGGTGCGGACCACGAACGGCAGGGTCACGAAGGCCAGTGCCAGGAAGACCGCCTGCTCGGTGTTCGCGACGTTCACGCCGAGTGGGCTCTGCTGCCCGTAGAGGGCAAGCAGCACCAGGCCGGCGACGATGGTGGGCAGCGCGAACGGGATGTCGATGATGACGTCGAGGACGGCCCTGCCCCAGAAACGATCCCGCACGAGCACCCACGCGATCGTCGTACCCATGACCACGTTCAGGACGGTGACCAGCACCGACTCGACCACCGTCAGGCGGACCGCGGCCATGGTCTGCTCGTTGGTCAGAGCCGTGGCGAAGGCCGCCCAGCCGCCCTCGGCCGTGGTCGCCACGACAGCGGCGAGCGGGATCAGCACCAGCAGGCTGAACCAGAGCAGAGCGATCCCGAGGCCCAGGCCCGAGGCCGGGGTGAGGGCGCCCTTCCGGGGCGACCGGCGCGTGCGCGCCGACCGCCCCGGAAGGGCCGTCTGGAGACTCGTCACTGCTTACCGGTCTCCTTCTGGATGGCGGGGACGATCCCGGACTCCTCGTCGAAGAACTTCGTGGATGCCTCGCTCCAGCCGCCGAAGTCCTTGTCGACCGTCAGCAGCTTGGCCGGCTCCGGGAACGGGTTGCCCGGGTCGTTCGCACCGGGGACGTCGACGTCGACACCGTCGACCAGGGGGCGGAACCCGAACTTGGCGTACTCGGTCTGCGCGTCCTTCGTCTGGAGGTAGTCCAGCCACTCCTTCGCCTTGGGGTCGGCGTCCTTCAGGACGGCCCCGGGGTTCTCGATCAGGAGCGTGTCGTCGGGCACGACGTAGTCGAAGTCCTCACCCGAGGCCCGCGCGATGATCGCCTCGTTCTCGTAGGAGATCAGCACGTCGCCGGTGCCGCCGCTGAACGCCGTCGTGGCGTCACGGCCACTGCCCGGGAGCGCCACGGTGTTCTTGAAGAACTTCGTGAGGAAGTCCTTCGCCTCGTTCTCGCTGCCCCCGTTGGCGACGACGTGACCGTAGGCACCGAGGATGTTCCACCGGGCCGAGCCCGATGACCCGGGGTTGGGCGTCACGATCTTCACGCCGGGCTTGACGATGTCGTCCCAGCCCTCGATGTGCTTGGGGTTCCCCTTGCGTACGACGAGCACCACGACCGACTGCGACACGATGCCCTTGTGCTCGCCGGTGTTCCAGTTCTTGTCGACCAGGCCGGCGTCGACGAGCCGGGTCACGTCACCCTCGAGGGAGAAGTGCACGAAGTCCGCGTCGAGGCCCGACTCGACAGCCCGGCTCTGATCGCCCGAGGCGCCGTAGGAGGTCTGCCACTCGACGCCCTTACCAGCCGTGGTCTGCGCCCACTTCTTGGCGATGTCGTCGTTGGCCTTCTCGGGTGTCGAGAACCCGACCAGGCTCAGCTTCGTCGCGCCGTCCCCACTTCCGGCACTGGCTCCGCCCCCGCACGCCGCCAGGGCCAGAAGGCCCGCAACCGAGGCCACTGCAGCCACTCGACGCCTGAAACTCATGGTGTTCCTTCTCTCCGCTCACGCCCGCAGGCTGGATTTAGTTGAGTAAGTTACTCGACTTTACTTAGATAGCCTACTTACTCCAGCTGTGTCTCAGCGTTCGGGAAGCGACTGACACCTTCGCGCCGCGGAATGGGACCAAGGTCCCTAGGTCCGCCGGTGACCCCGGTCACACCCTGTGATTGAGCGGACGTCCAGGCGGCGTGCGCACGGAGAAGGGCGGCTGACATGACAGCACTCGCCGCTGTCCCGGTGGCCTCATCGGTGGCGGGACACTACTTCCACTGGGGCGTCATCTCGATCAGCGTGACGAACCTGCTCATCATCCTCGCGATGGTGGTGGTGTTCGTCCTCGCGCTCGTCCTCCCCTTCCCCCGCGGAGCGGAGGAGCCGACCCGGGAGCACGAGGACCGGCCGTGAGCGCCGAGTCCCGGGGCGCCGCCGGGACCGCTGGCGAGCGCGGCAACTGGACCGTCGGGCTCAGGAACCGGCTGGCCAACGTGGTGCCCTCCGGACAGGTCCTGCCGGACCGACAACCGGCGTACGTCGCCTCGTGGATCTACGTGTTCGGGGTGCTCACCCTGTCCGCCCTGGTCGTGGTGCTCGTCTCGGGCGGGCTACTGGCTGCCGGCGGAGCGGCCTGGTGGCACGTCTCGAGCCTCGGCCGTTTCGTCAACTCGCTGCACCTGTGGAGCGTGGAGCTGTTCTTCGCCTTCATGGTGATCCACCTCTGGGGCAAGTTCTGGATGGCGGCATGGCGGGGCAAGCGGGCGCTGACCTGGGTGACCGGCGTCATCGCGTTCGTGGCGTCGATCGGCACCGCGTTCACCGGCTACCTGTCCCAGTCGAACTACGACGCTCAGTGGATCGGCGCCGAGGCCAAGGACGGTCTGAACGCGGTCGGTATCGGCGCCTACTTCAACGTGCTCAACCCCGGGCAGATGCTGCTGTGGCACGTCGTGCTGCTGCCGTTGGTGGTCGGCGTGCTGACCGTCGTACACATCGTGCTCGTCCGCCGGCACGGCGTGGTGCCTCCGCTCGACGCCGAAGGCGGCGAGTGACGTGGCCACGACAACCGAGCGTGCGCGGCCGGCCCGCCACACACCCGACTCGCACAGCTTCCCGACCCGGCCCTACGACCTGGTCAAGGAGTTCGTGATCGCACTGGTGGTGGTGAGCGTGCTGACGGTCCTTCTCGCGGCGCTGTTCTCGTCACCTGACGAGAAGGCGATCACGATGAGGTCGTGGGCACAGATCGCTCCTGCCGACGTGGTGGCCACAGCGAGCGGTGAGCTTGCGGGTACGACGGCCAGCGCGACCTACGGACCGCCGTACAACACCGCCTCGGAGGGGCAGACCCTGCTCGGGATACCGCTGCAGAAGTGGGGCGGAGTCAGGCTGCCGGTCGACTCGCAGCAGCTGGTCCTCCAGCCATTGGCCGGGGTGAAGGGAAACCCGCTCCTCACCGTGGCCCTGGCCCGGTGGAACGCAGCGAGTACGTCCCAGCAGACGGCGTGGGCCACGGCTTACGCGGACGCACTGGCCAAGGCGCCGGAGGGCCAGCCGGGCCAGGTCGCACCGGGAGACTACGGACCGGTTCCGGTCATCGCGGGAGGCTTCCTGGCCCTGGCGCGCAGCGGCGGGTTGGAGGGCGCGTTGACGTCCTCGGGGAACTTCTACGGCGGCGACCAGACACGCAGCCTGCTGCTGCTCTCCGACGGCGCCTACCTCGAGGACACCGCACGAGCGCGGCAGCTCGGTGGCGACCAGTGGGGCATGATGAACGAGACCGGCGACTATCCCGGCCAGCCGTGGATGTGGCTCTACACCTTCTGGTACCAGGTCAAGCCCTTCTCCACCTCGGAGAACGCCGACGCGCTGGTCTGGGGCCTGATGATGCTGCTGACCCTCGGCCTGATGCTGCTGCCGTTCATCCCCGGCCTGCGCTCGATCCCTCGGTGGATCCCGGTCCACCGGCTGATCTGGCGCGACTACTACCGGCGCCACCCCCGGAGGACGTGAGCCGGCCTGCCGGCGGGGTGCAGGCGCCTCAGGCTTCGCCACCCTGGTCGGGATCGTCGTACTCGTCGTGCCGCTCGGCGTCTCGCTCCTCAACGTCACGGACGAGCTCCCAAGCACGCTGCACGATGGCCAGCGGGTCATCAACGTCGCGCAGTTCGTCGATCGCCTGGTCAACCGCCCAGCCGGGCGGCTGTTGGAGGGCCGGGTGCCCGTTCGGAGTAGGCATGCTCCCCCTTCCATCGGGTGGGAAGCGTGTGCTCGTCTCGACACTACCTGCGGGCATCCTGCGGAGCGCACAGCAGACCATGCGCCCGCTAAGACAGGCTCATACGCAGCACGACGGAGCTGAGGTCCCGCCTGTAGTGGTTCCGCGCCCGCCGGCCGTGCCGAAGCAGCCTGGGAAGGCTGTCGCCGTCGGCCTCGATCTCACCGCCATCCGCCGTACCTCACCAGCGGCGCAAGGGCGCGCGTCGACCGACCTGCACCATCGTGCGGGACCTTTGTCGGACGGGCAGGGCCACCGCGTCGCTATGCACGCATCCCAAGTGGGCTATCGGGCCCTTTGTCCGTTTTAGTCATTTTTTCTCATTTAGGTCCGTTCAGGCTCTTTCCTGCCGAACCTGAAGGGCATGAACCGACCGACGGCCCCGCGCGTCCGTCGCCTCACGCCGACAGCAGCCCTTGCCGTCGTCCTGGTCCTCGCGCCGGGACTCGTCTCCGCGGCTACGGCGGACACCGCGACCTCGCCGGCCTCGACCACCGTCACCGCCCGGATGACGAGCACCCGCGTCGAGGTCCACACCGCGGTGTACGTATCGGGCAGGGTGACCGGCGGTAGCCGTGCGATCCAGGTCGTCGAGAAGCTGCCCTCAGGCTGGCGGGTCGTCGGCTCGGCCAACAGCGTCAGGAACGGCGGCTTCCGGGTTCAGGCACCCACCAGGTACTACGGCAGGCACGTCTACGCCGTGATGGCCCCCGCCACCAGCACGCACGCCGCCGCCACGTCCGCGCTTCAGACCGTGGTCGTCACGCCGTCGTACCGTCCCGCCGGCTCCGCATCCTCCTGGTCCTACATCCGGGGCCCGCGCGAGCGGATGCGCTTCGACCCGTGTCAGGTCATCACCTACCGGGTGAACGCCCGCCGCGGAGGCAAGCGCGCGCTCGCCGACGTCAAGGGCGCCTTCAACCGCATCGGCGAGGCGTCCGGCATGCGATTCAGGTACCTCGGCTCCACGAACGCGACCCCGAGGGCCAACCGCACCGGCCAGTGGCCCGAGGACGCGAACATCGTGATCGCCTGGCAGGACCGCAAGAAGGCGGCGAACCTCGGTTCGTGGGCCGGCGTCGGTGGCCCGGAGTTGTCCATGGGCGGCGCCCGTGACGCGCTGGGCGCGGTGTACGAGACCCAGAAGGCGAGCGTGTTGCTGGCTGCTGACCTCCACCTCGCCGGCGGGTTCGGCACCGGTCCGCGCCACGGCTTCCAGGGGACTCGGGGCCAGTTGCTGATGCACGAGATCACCCACGCCCTCGGTGGCGGTCACACGTCGGGGCAGGGCCAGATCATGGAACCGGTGATGGACAACGACCCGGCCCGGTTCGGAGCCGGTGACCTCACACTGCTCAGCAGGATCGGGATGGCCTCGGGCTGCATGATCACGCACGCCGGGGAGTGACGTCGCAGCCGCGAGGTCACGCAGGTCGGCCGATAGGGAGGCACTTGTGTCTGCGATGATGTGCCCGGGTCAGAGTGGTGGTAATTCCCGAGGCTAGTCCTCAGGGTTCTCCGAACGAGTCCCTTTGTCCCGGGCCTCTAGCTCAATTGGCAGAGCAGCGGACTTTTAATCCGCGGGTTGTGGGTTCGAGTCCCACGGGGCCTACCACTGTCGGTGTAGTACTCCGGCTGAGGCTTGACGTTTCGGCTTCGGCTGATGCCTGACAGTGTTCCGGCTGACGCTTGACAGCCGTGTCGGCTGATTCTTGACACTCCCGTGATGAGGGAGATGAGCGTGGCCGAGCAGCGGTACCAGGCCGTGTTGGGCGTGATCGCCGACGGCCGGGACGTGAAGGAAGTCGCCGCCCAGTGGGGCGTGAGCCGGCAGACGATGCATGCCTGGCTGGCCAAGTACGAGTTCGGCGGACTGGAGGGTCTGGCGGACCGTTCACATCGTCCGAGGTCGTGTCCGCACCAGATGCCCGCCGAGGTCGAGGCGGCGGTGCTCGAGCTGCGCAGGACGCGGCCGTTCTGGGGGCCGCGCAGGATCGCCTTGGAGGTGGCCAAGCGCGGGGTGGTTCCTGCGCCCTCGGCGTCGGGTGTGTATCGGGCGCTGGTCCGCGCCGGCATGGTGGAGTCCCAGCCCCGTCACCGCCGCCGGGAGAAGTGGCGACGGTGGGAGCGCAGCCGCCCGATGGAGCTGTGGCAGATGGACATCGTGGGCGGGTTCTTGCTGGCCGACGGGTCCCACGCCAAGGCGTTGACCGGGGTCGACGACCACTCCCGGTACTGCGTCTCGGCGCTGTTGATGCCCCGGGAGCGCACCCAGCCGGTGTGTGAGGGCCTGGCGTCGGCGCTGCGCCGTCACGGCGTCCCGGAGCAGATCCTCACCGACAACGGCAAGGTGTTCACCGGCCGGTTCCACCATCCGCCGGTGGAGGTCTTGTTCGACCGGATCTGTCGCGAGAACGGGGTCGAGCACCTGCTCACCCAGCCCCGATCGCCCACCACCACCGGCAAGATCGAGCGTTTCCACCGCACCCTGCGCGCGGAGTTCGACACCACCCGGGTGTTCACCAGCCTGGCCGCGGCTCAGGGAGCGCTGGACGAGTGGGTGGCGTACTACAACGAACAACGGCCCCACCAGGCCCTGGACTACGACACGCCCGGGGTGCGGTTCGCGCAGCAGCGACCTGTGGGTGCGACCGGCCAGGTGGGGCAGGTGGCGACGTGGGTGCGGCCGGTCCCGGACCGCGACGGTGAGTCCTGGGTGACACGCAAGGTCTGCTCCAACGGCATCGTGTGCGTCTCCTGGCAGCAGGTCAGCATCGGCAAGCACCGGGCAGGACAGCGCTGCGACGTGCTGGTCACCCCAGAGCTGCTCCAGTTCTGGATCGACGACGAACTCCTCAAGACCGCGAAACGACGCAGCACCGGGGAGGTGAGGAAGAAGTACGCCGCAGGCACCGGCAAACGTGCCTAACCTGTAGTTCAGAGTGTCAAGGATCAGCCGAAACAGATCCGTCAACCCTCAACCGACTTCGGACAGGCCTACCACTGTCGCCTACCACTGTCACACCCCCTCTGACCTGCGAAGACGCGGCCAGAGGGGTCCCCCGGGGCCCGCTAACGCCTCTGTAACCCGCTTGGCGACAAGCCCTTGCCCTTTCACGCGGACGATCGTCCGCCGTACGCGACCGTGCCCTGCGCGAGGTCGACGTCGGCCCAGGTGACGCCGAGTGCCTCCCCCAGTCGCAACCCGGTCGCAAGCATGGACCGCGCGAGCTCCGGGCGATCGTTCCGCCCTGGGAACGGGCTGGCGTCCAACAGCGCCGCCCACCACGTACGCAGTTCCTCCACCGACAACGCCCGCGCCGTCCGGTCTCTGTCGAGCTCCAGAGGAGTCAGGTCACGGACAGTGTTCGTGACGAGCGCGCCGCGTCGAACCAGCCACCCGCAGATCCCCGAGAGGACGGACCGGGTCAGTTTCGGATGCGCTCAGACCCGGCATGCACGGCCGTAGAGCATCGAACAACTCACGCACACGCCGACGAGCGGTCGTACCGCGGGCGCGCCTTGGATTCGGTGACCTGTCCGGTGGTGGACGGGCACGATGTCGGGGACCGCTCCGCCCGGCAATCTCAGAAGATCGTCACGAAAAGTCCGGTGCGAAGTGCAACGTTTCGGGTTGCTGCGACGACTGAAGAGGTGTGATGACGACAGAGGGGCAGGTGCCCGCCTTGGGGCTCGAGGAGGCGTACCGCGAGTACCGGCTTGCGCTCCTGCGGCTGGCGTACTTGATGTCCGGTTCGCACGACGTGAGCGAGGACGTGGTCCAGTCTGTGTTCACCTCGGCGCATGACCGCTGGGACCAGATCGAGAACCCGCTGCCCTACCTCAAGAGAGCCGTGGTCAACGTCGTCAAGGACAGGCAACGGCGACGCCTGCGCCTGCTGGCGAGAACCCCTGAACGACCGCTGGTGGCCCTCCCACCGGAGATCGACGAGACGTGGGCGCACATAGCACGGCTGCCGTGGGTCCAGCGCGCCGTCGTCGTCCTCCACTACTACGAGGACCTTCCCCTGACCGAGGTGGCAGCCGTCCTCGACCGCCCGGCAGCAACTGTCCGCTCCGACCACCGCCGCGCTCTCGACAAGCTCCGAAAGGCGCTCGCATGAACGACACCCAGAACCCTCACAACATCGAGCAGCGCGTGCGACACACCCTCCACAGCGTTGCGGAGACGGTCACCGAGGACGCGTTCGCGACCACCACCCAGCCCACCGTCGCCCGGAGGTCGCACCGCAGGCGGCGCATCGCACTGGGTGTCGGCGCGGTCGCCGTCCCCCTGGCGCTGGCGGCATCCGCCTTCGTCCACGAGGGACCCGAGTACGTCGACACCATCGCCCCAGAGCGAATCGTCATGACCGGCAGTGTGGACGGCAGCCGCTACCTGCTCGTCGAGTCGGACCGGACCGGCGAGTGTGGTGAGCCGGTCACCGGGGTGGAGCTGGTCGAGGAGAAGGAGAACCTGCTCGGCAGCGAATGGAACACCCAGGGCTATGAGTACGGCGAGGAGACCGAGACGGGCTGCGGCTACGTCAACGACACCTCCCGCTACCTCAAGAACCCGGCGCTCTTCACCGCCTCGGGGAGCCATGTCGGCGACTCGTTCGTCTGGGTCTACGCCGTCCACCCCGATGTCACCGCCGTGCGCATCACCTCAGGCGACTACACCAAGGACCTGAAGGTCTACGAGGTCGACGGAGCCGGATACGCCCCCTTCGAGATCCCGAAGGACATGGACGCGTACACCTCCGAACTCCTCATCGACGGCCAGGTCGTCCCCGGCTCCGAAGAAGTGCGGAAGGTGCCGCGACGACCGTGATGACCCCGGCAGAAGCGGAAGCAGAACGTCCGCAACGCGGTCTACGGTGTCGCCATGGCGGACAGTGAAACCCCGTGGGAACCTCCTCTCGCCGGCACCGAGGCCGAGCACCTCCTCGGCGGCGGAGGTGAACTCCCAGTCGACGGTGTCCCACGGCGCGCCGGGCGACTGTCCAGCGGAAAGTCAAGCACCTCGCGCTCGACGTTCACCTTCTCAGCAGCGCTGCCTTGAAGACCCTGCTCATGTCCGCCGGGTCCCGGGCCACGTAGCTCCGGCCGCCTGTGGCCGCGACGATACGGCGCAGCGCCTGGGCGTCCGCGTCGGGCCCGACCCCGATGGCGATGACGGAGACGGGGTGGGAGGGGTCGCGTTCGTGCCCGAGGGTGCGGATCAGTTGCGGCAGCGAGATGCTGCCCGGGTCCTCGTTCCGCCCGTCGGTCATCAGAACGACGGCGTTGACCGCCTGCCCCTCGTAGCCGGACCGAACCGCACGCACCGCCGCCAGGGTGGTGTCGTAGAGCCCGGTACCGCCGTACGTCAGGCGAGGAAGCTCCGCCATGGCGCGGTCGAGCTGTCGGCGCTGACCAACGCCACCGACCCGCGCGTCCAGCCGTCGGATCGGCACCAGCTCGCGATGATCCCGGTCCCGGCCGCCCAGGCCGACGGAGAACGCCCACATCCCGATCCGGGCCTGGTCGGGGAACATTCCCAGCGCATCCGCCGACGCCTTCGACGCGAGGGAGACCCTGGTCTGCCCGGCGGTCACCTGGTCCATCGAGCCGGACACGTCGAAGACGCCGAGGATCCGCGACGGCACCGTGAGCACCGACCAGCGTCGGAGCATGGTGGCGACCGCGTCGGCTCTCGGCTGGGGCAGGACACGCAACTTACCGGCGCCCCGATCCAGCGGCAGGGGCTGGAGGTCCGCCGCCCGAAACCCTGCCACCTCGAGGAGCTTCGCACCCGCCGGGCTCCCCAGGTAGTCGGCCAGCTGGTCGGCCGCCTCGAGGCTGGCTTGCTCCTCGGTGAGGGCGACGAGCGGGTAGTTCAGCACCATCGTCCCGGTCTCGGGAACCCGCGCCTCGAGGTCGCGCCCGAAGCCGTGAGCCCGACGGTCCAGCAGCTGCTGCTCGCTGAGGATCGCCGCGCCGCCCGGGTCGAGTGCGAGCTGGGTCAGGTCTCTGGGCGCGTCCCTGTCCCCGCCGAGGCGTTGAGCAAGCGGCACCATCACTGAGTCGACGTTCGTGTCGGAACCCCGGCTCGAGTCCGACTCGGCCTTCAGGGCGAGCAGCGCCGCGGCCGGCGCAGAGCTGCGAAGGGGATCCACGAACGTGACGTCGTCGCGGGAGAGAACCTCACGCCAGGAGTGCGGTTGAGAGTTCCCGCGGCTGGCGACGACCACGGGAGACCTGGCCAGTGATCGGGCGACCACTGTCGGCTCACCTGCGAAGCCGTCGATTCGCTCGAGCCAGGCCGAGGAGTCCGGCACCCACAGGTCCGGCGAGCCGGCGGCACGCGCGTCGAGGGACCGAGAGACTTCGTTCGGCGCGGCGGCGCGCACCTGGTAGTCCACGCAGTGGCCATCGACCTCGGCGCCGTTCTGCTCCAGGCTCGAGGCAGCGTCCTGGAGCACATCGACGGTCTCCTGAGTCGCGGCGATCGAGACCGGCAACGAGCCGTCGCATCCACCGAGACCGGGAAGTGAGGCGTTGGCGCTGAACAGGACGCCTCCGAGGGCGACGGGGAGCACCGCCACCAGAACCAACAGCTGCCAGGGTGCCCGCTGCCGTCCTCGGCTGGGGGCCGCTGAGTGCCGTCCAGGCATGATCACGCGCCCTTCTCGTACCGGTTGGTCCCCTCCCGCCGGCTCCGCAGCCTAGGACACCGAGGTGTCCGGTGCGTGCACCACTCCAGCCATCACCGCCTAAGTGAAATGCACGTCACAGTTCGGCATGGTCTTGGGAGGAGCAAGACGCACATCCGCTCTGAACAAGGGAAAACGTGGTCTGCGCGGTTGTCGCAACTCACCTGCGGATCGAGGACATCTCGGAGTTCGACCGCCTATACCCAGGACTCCGAGCTTTCGCGCGAGCAGAGTAAGTTAAGGACTCGTGTTGGCGGAGATGAGCAGCTTTGAAGCCGCCGCTTACGCGCAGATGCTGAAAGCTGCGCTCGCGCGGCGTGAGCAGACAGACAGGGTTCCGGTTCGGCTCCCGATGGTCGCCTCGTACTCGAGGCTGGACACGGTCTTGCGAGAGTGGGAGTCCTCCGCCGCAGACGCGGTGCTGCTGCGCGATTCCGGTCCGGCAGTCCGAGTGGCGTCGGTCGCGCAGCTGCAGCAGGAGAGGGAGCCGTGGCCACCTCGGGGGGTACTGGCCGCAGCCGATGGCACATGGGTCCTCGAGCATGACGGTCGCGTCACCCGGATGTACTGACATCGGGATCATCGTCAGTGCGCTCGAGGTACGCCGAGGATGCCTAGCTCCGGAGACGTACCGCCTGATCCGACTCACCCGATCTTTGCCACATCAGGTAGGCAGTGATGAATCCCCAGGCGGCCAGAAGAACCAGGGCGGCCAATCGGGGGGTCGAGTCGAAGAGCCCGACGTACGGCACCATCGTCCCACCAAGCCACCGCTCTAGTCCGTCCCAGCGTCCCAAGTCCGTCGGCAGCTCGGCGTACGGTCGAGCTACCCGGTGGGCTCGAGCTCCCGGGCAGCTGCCGGCTCCGGACGCGTGGGCTGGTCCGGCAGCCGGAGCCGCTTGAGCAGGAGGGCGTTGACCGCGACCAGGAAGCTGGAACCGGACATGGACAGCGCCGCGATCTCGGGGCGGAGCACCAGTCCGAACGCCGGCTCGAACACCCCGGCCGCGATCGGCAGCGCGATCGCGTTGTAGCCCACGGCCCAGCCGAGGTTCTGCCGCATCTTGCGAAGGGTGCCGCGGCCGATCGTGAGCGCGGTCGGTACGTCGAGCGGGTCGGAGCGCATGAGGACCACGTCGGCGGTCTCGATGGCGACGTCGGTGCCGGTGCCGATCGCGATGCCGATGTCTGCGGCGGCGAGGGCGGGTGCGTCGTTGACGCCGTCGCCGACCATGGCGACCCGACGACCGGCCTGCTGGAGCTCTGTCACCCTGCCGGACTTGTCCTCGGGGAGCACCTCGGCGATGACGGTGTCGATACCGAGCTCGTCGGCGATGCGTTGCGCTGTGGCCTGGTTGTCTCCGGTCAGCATGACGACCTCGACACCGGCTGCGTGAAGGGCGGCCACCGCTGCCGCTGAGGTGTCCCGGACGGCGTCGGCGATGCCGAGCACTCCGGCGACCTGCCCGTCGACGGCGACCAGGACCTCGGTCCGGCCACCTGCTGCGACTGCCTCGCGGCGCTCGGCGAGCTCCCTGAACGTGACTGCTTCGGTGTCCATCAGGCGCCGGTTGCCGATCGCGACCCGGTGTCCGTCGACCTCGGCCACGGCACCGTGCCCGGCGACGTTGCGGAACCCGGTCGCCCGCAGCGTGGGGATGCCGTGGCCGTCGGCGTACCGCGCGACCGCCTGAGCAAGCGGGTGCTCGGACTCGCGCTCGACCGCCGCGGCGAGTGCCAGAAGTCGATCTCGGTCGAGCCCGTCGACGACGACGTCGGTGACCTCGGGCTCACCTTTGGTGAGCGTGCCGGTCTTGTCCATGACGACGGTGTCGATGCGGGCGGAGGTCTCCAGCGCAGTGGCGTTCTTGAACAGGATGCCGCGGTTCGCGCCGAGGCCGGAGCCGACCATGATCGCGGTCGGGGTCGCCAGGCCGAGGGCGTCGGGGCAGGTGATCACGACGACGGTGATCGCGAACAGCAGCGCCTCGGTGACCGGGCGTCCGACCGCGAGCCAGGCCAGGAACGTGCCGGTGCCGGCGATCAACGCGACCAGAACCAGCCAGAACGCAGCCCGGTCCGCCAGTCGCTGCCCCGGTGCCTTGGAGTTCTGCGCCTGCTGCACCAGCGCCACGATCTGGGCCAGGGCGGTGTCGGCGCCAACCTTGCTCGCACGCACCCGCAAGGTGCCACTGGTGTTCACGGTGGCCCCGATGACGGAGGCGCCGGGTGCCTTGCTGACCGGCAGGCTCTCACCGGTGACCATCGACTCGTCGACCTCGGACTCGCCGTCCTCGACGACCCCGTCGGTCGCGATCTTGGCGCCGGGCCGCACCAGGAGCAGGTCACCGACGGCGACCTCGGCGGTGGGGATCTCGACCGGCTCGCCGTCACGGATGACCAGGGCCTGCGGTGGTGCCAGGTCGAGCAGGGTGCGGATGGCGTCGTTGGCACCGCCGCGGGCCCGCATCTCGAACCAGTGCCCGAGCAGCACGAACGCGGTCAGCACCGTGGCGGCCTCGTAGAACACCTCGCCGCCACCGGTCAGGGTCACTCCGAGGGAGTACAGCCACCCGGCGCCCACGGCGACCGCGACGAGCACCATCATGTCCAGCGTGCGGGCTCGCAGCGCCCGCCAGGCGCCGTCGAAGAAGATCCAGGCGGAGTAGAAGACCACGGGCAACGACAGCAGCAGGCTGAACACGTCGTCACGCAGCCCGAACGGCGCCGGCGCCGTGAAGCCGATGACCTCGCGCCCGATCGGGGACCACAGCAAGATCGGTACCGACAGCAGCGCGGCGACCAAGAACCGGTTGCGCATGTCGCGGACCATGTCCTCCATCGACATGGCGCCGTGTCCGCCGTGGCCCATCGCGTCGTGCGGTGAGGCCATCGGGGCCGCCTCGGCGGTGCCCGCCCCCACCGGCCGGTGCTCATGCGACTCGGGAACCGCCTGTCCGTGGACCCCTGCCTCGGCCATCGGGTCGCAGATGTGCTCCGGGACGGACTGGCCATCGCAGTGGAAGCCGCAGTCGCGGACCCAGTCCCGCAGGTCACCCAGGTCTGTGAGTGCCGGGTCGTAGGTGACGGTGGCGGTCTGGGCGACGGGGTTCGCGTCCACGGCGAGCACCCCGGGCCGGCGGGACAGGACTGCTTCGGCGACGTTCTTGCTGGTCGCCCAGTTCAACCCCGACATCTCGAGCACCGTTGTGGTGGAGGTGCCCTCTTGGCTGTGGTGTCCGCGGTGGTCGTGCTGCTGGCTGGTCATGGCTTGCCTTCCCTAGCTCAGTGTGAACCCCGATGGGTGTGGGCGACGTTCCTCATGGGTCCTGCCTCCCCCTTTACCCGTTGTACCCCCCAGGGGTATCGAGTCACGTTCAGAATACCCCTAAGGGGTATCCAGTCAAGAGGGTTCGAGGTCCGTCGAGTGACCCTCACACCTCCGCGGCGCACGCTGGTTCTATCGTTACCGCCGGTAAAGACACCGATCTCGCGCGACGGTCGACGGAGGCCTTATGGGTGGCAGCCATGCCCACCACCATGACCACGGCGACGTACCCGACGTTCCCGTCGGCGGGGCTGCACGCCTCACCCTTCTTGTGTCGCTAGGGCTGGTCGGGCTCATCACCGTCGTGGGGCTGGTCGTCTTCTGGCCGCACGCCGATCCTCGCCCTGCTGATGCTGCGTCCGCCTTCGCCGCTCCCGGAACCACGTTCCCGCACGCGGACGTCCTGGCGGTTCATCCAGCCTGCCCGCGCGGAGGCGAGGGCAACTCGAAGTATCAGGCCCCCGGGTCGAAGGTCGGGTCCTCCGCCGTCGGCTGCGGGCAGATCATGGCCAAGGTTCGGACCGGCGAACAGTCAGGGCAGACCGTCACGGCGACGGTTGCCCCCGAAGTTTCCCGGTCAGGAATCTCACGTGGAGACAGCATCCAGCTGATCCAGACGCCGTCGGTGCAGGGCCAGCCGCCCAGCTTCTCGCTCTTCAGCGTCGACCGTTCCACGTCCATGTGGTGGCTTGCCGGTCTATTCGTACTGACGGTGGCGATCGTGGCGCGGCTACGGGGGATCCTCGCATTGGTCGGGCTGGGCTTCGGAGCCCTCGTGCTGGCCAAGTTCATGCTCCCCGCGCTGCTGACGGGTGAGTCCGGCCTGGCGGTCGCCCTGGTCGGCTCCACGACGATCATGTACGTCGTCCTCTACCTGGCGCACGGGCCCTCACTGCGCACCAGCGCCGCCCTGGCGGGAACCCTGGTGGGCATCGCTATCACGGCGCTCGCCGGCATAACGGCCGTCCGGACGCAACGGCTCAGCGGAGTCACCGACGAGTCCGGTGCTCTCCTGACCTCCTTCGTCGGCGATGTGAGCTTCCAAGGCCTCCTCACCTGCGCGATCATCGTCGCCGGTCTCGGCGTTCTCAACGACGTCACGATCACCCAGGCGTCCTCGGTCTGGGAGCTGCGCGCGGCCTCCCCGCTGATGCCGCGCGGCGAGCTCTTCACCAGCGCGATGCGGATCGGCCGCGACCACATCGCGTCCACGATCTACACCATCGTCTTCGCGTACGCCGGCACCGCGTTGAGCGTCCTTCTCCTGCTCTTCCTCTACGAGCGGCCGCTCATCGACCTGCTCTCCACCGAGGACATCGCCGAAGAGGTCACCCGCACCCTGGCCTCGGCCATCGGCCTCGTACTCGCCGTACCTGCCACCACAGCGATCGCCGTCGCCACCGTGACACCTCATCGGCCGAGGGGACGACGCAGCCGCTAGTCACAGCTGCGTCTCGGCCGCCGGCAGGCGAACGGTGAAGGTGGCGCCGGTGCCGGGGCCGGCGCTGGTCACCTGGATGCCGCCTCCGTGCGCCTCGACCAGGGCCTTGGCGATGCTCAGGCCGATGCCGCTGCCGCCCTGGCCGCGGTCGCGGGCGGTGTCGACGCGGTAGAACCGGTCGAACACGTGCGCGAGATGCTCAGCCGCGATCCCGGCACCGGTATCGGTCACCTGGTACTGGACCCACCGGTCGACCCGGCTGCACGCGATGGTCACTGTTCCTTCGGTGGGTGTGTGCCGCAGCGCGTTGTCGAGCAGGTTCGTGAGCACCTGACCGATGCGGTCGGTGTCGGCCACCACCGGGTCGTGGGTGGAGACGCTGACGCGCAGCCGGACCCCTTTGGCGGCGTACCGGTCGCGGGCCCCCGCCGCAGCCCCTTCGGCGAGGGCGGCCGGGTCGACGGCGTGGGTGCTGATGTCGAGGTTGCCCTCCTCGGCACGGGATACGGCCGCGATGTCCTCGGCCAGCCGGCTCAGCCGGCGGGTGCTGTCGCGGATGACGCCCAGGGTGGCGTCGTCGAGGTCGCGGACTCCGTCCTCGACGGCCTCGAGATGGGCGTCGATAGTGGCCAGCGGGGTGCGCATCTCGTGGGCGAGGTCGGCGAGCATGCGGCGACGGCTGGTCTCCACGGTGTCGAGCCGGTCGGCGAGCGCGTTGAAGGTGGTGGTGAGGGTCGCGAACTCGCCACCGAGGCCAGGGTCGGGGACCCTTGCGTCGTACCGGCCGGCGGCGATCTGGGAGGCAGCCGCCGTGACCGGGGAGATGGAGCGTCGTATCCGGCGGCTGAAGTACCAGGTGACGGCGAGCGCGGCAACGAGTGCAGCGAGCAGCGCCACCGACAGCGACACGAGGAGTGCGAACGCGAACGCCTCCTCCACGTGCTTGGTTTCTGAGGCGGTGTGTGACACCCCGGCCTGTCGTAGGTGGTCGTGAAAGATGCCGGGGCCGACCGCGGAGGCGACCAGCCAGGTGGTGAGCGCCCCGGCCACCAGCACCAACGCCTGGGAGACCAGCAGCCGACCGGCGAACCCGGACCTGAGCCGGCCTGCCCGCGCCGTGTCGGAGACTCCGACCTCGGCGGCGGTCATCGTCCGGTTCCCATCCGGTATCCGACACCGCGGACGGTGCGGACGAAGCGACCTTCGGCCGCATCGTCGCCGAGCTTGCGGCGCAGGTGTCCGACGTGGACGTCGACCAGGTGCTCGTCACCCACCCAGGCCGGGCCCCAGACTGCGTCGATCAGCTGCCGGCGGCTGAACGCCATGCGCGGGTGCTCCGACAGCGTCGCGAGGAGGTCGAACTCCGTGCGGGTGAGGGCGACCGGCGCCCCGTCGAGCCACACGTCGCGGCCGGCCGGGTCGACGGTCAACGCCCCGTACGTACGCCTCCCCGCGTCAGCGGTCCCAGCCTGGCCGAGGGGACGGGGTCGGCGCAGCATCGCCTGCACACGGGCCATCAGCTCTCGGGGGCTGAACGGCTTGGTCATGTAGTCGTCAGCGCCGACGGAGAGCCCGATAAGGGTGTCGACCTCGTCGCTGCGGGCGGTGAGCATCACGACGTAGGCGTCGGAGAACGTCCTCAGCTGGCGGCAGACCTCGACGCCGTCCATCCCCGGCAGGCCGAGGTCGAGCACGATCACGTCAGGGTCGACCTGGCGGGCAAGGACGACGGCCCCGGCGCCGTCGTGGCTCAGCGTGACCTCGAACCCGTCACGCTCGAGGTAGCTGCCGACCAGGGCGGCGAGCTCGGTCTCGTCCTCGACCACCATCGCACGCAGCCCCGACCGGGGTCGCGCGCCGGCTCCGGAGGCCGACGGCGCAGCCTTGGTGCGCCGCAGGCCAGCCGTGAAGTTCTCGGTCATGAGCCCCATGGTGGCAGTCGCCCTCCCGCCGGCGTCCGGCTCGGCGAGCGAGGCAGCGGTTTCTTCAGAGAACCTTCACAGGAACACCACCGCTCCCCCAGGGTGCGCGGCCGATGCTGAGATCAGCAGCGATGAAGGAGCTGAGAACGATGATGGGTTGGTACAACGACGGCATGGGCTGGGGCGGCTGGATCGCGATGAGCCTCGTGATGGTGGTGTTCTGGGCACTGGTGATCGTCGCGGTGGTCGCGATCTTCCGCGGCACGAGCAAGGACCTCGGGCCGGGCGACCGGGCAACGCGCCGCGACCCGATGGAGATCCTCGACGAGCGGTTCGCCCGCGGAGAGATCGACGAGGACGAGTACCACGCGCGCCAGCAAGTCCTTCGCGCCGCCGACCACTGACCACGCGCACCCTGTCGCCTCACACCACACCAAGGCACCCGCCGGCACCCGCTAGGAGTCCTCTGTTGTCCGACATCACCCGCCGAAGCCTGCTTCGAGGAGCTCTCGGTCTCACCGGTGTCCTGACGCTGGGTGGCGTCGCGGCCTGCAGCCGTTCGGGGACCGCCGTCGACCCCACCTCCGATGCGGTGGCCAGGGCCGAAACCGCCCGCAGGACCTCGGGGCGCAACGTCGTGACCGCCCGGCTGACTCCGCGCGCCGTCGGCGTGGACCTCGGTGGCCGCCAGGTGCAGACCTGGGCGTACGGCGACACGGTGCCCGGTCCGTTGCTGCGCGCCAACGCCGGTGACCTGCTTCGTGTCGAGGTGGACAACCAGCTCTCGACCGATACCAGCGTCCACTGGCACGGCATCGCCCTGCGCAACGACATGGACGGCGTCCCGGGCATGACCCAGGACCCGATCGGGGCCGGTGACACGTTCCGGTACGAGTTCACGGTCCCCGATCCCGGGACGTACTTCTACCACCCGCATTCCGGTGTCCAGCTCGACCGCGGGCTGTACGGCGTCCTCGTCGTCGACGACCCCGCCGAGCCCGGCGCCTATGACGCCGAGTGGGTCGTCGTGCTCGACGACTGGGTCGACGGCACCGGACGCACCCCGGACCAGGTCCTCGAGAAGCTGGGGGCGGCGTCCGGCACGGGTGACATGGGCGGGATGGACCACGGGTCGATGTCCGGCATGGACCACGGGTCGATGGGCGGCATGGGCGGTGGGATGCATTCCGATCTGCTCGGTGGCGCCGGCGACGTGGACTACCCGTACTACCTGGTCAACGGCCGCACTCCGGACGCACCGGTCACGCTGAGCGGGAAGCCCGGGCAGCGGATCCGGATCCGGTTCGTCAATGCCGGCTCCGACACCGCGTTCCGGGTTGCCGTCGGTGGGCACCGCATGACACTCACGCACAGTGACGGCTTCCCCGTCGTGCCGGTGTCCACCGACGCATTGCTGATCGGGATGGGCGAGCGGTTCGACGTGACGGTGACCCTCGAGGACGGGGTGTTCCCGCTGGTCGCCTCCGCGGAGGGCAAGAGCGGTCAGGGCCTCGCGGTGGTCCGCACCGGCGCAGGGCGGCGCGCTCCGGCGCGGTCGGTGCGCCCGCGGGAGCTGACCGGGCAGGTGCTCCTGGGCA
Source organism: uncultured Actinomycetota bacterium (assembly GCA_963700955.1). Taxonomy (GTDB): domain Bacteria; phylum Actinomycetota; class Actinomycetes; order Propionibacteriales; family Nocardioidaceae; genus Nocardioides_C. The sequence continues at coordinate 84,628 of CAVOZH010000011.1, forward strand.
CCGACCTCGACGCTGCTGATGCGGTGCGGCTGCCGCACCGGGCCATCGACCGGCGGCATGACCTGGTGCTGAGCGGGTCGATGGCGCCGTACCGGTGGACGATCAACGGCAAGACGTTTCCCGACAGCGAGCCGCTCCCGGTTGCTGAGGGTGAGCGGGTCCGGTTGCGGTTCGCGAACGCGTCCATGATGTTCCACCCGATGCACGTGCACGGGCACACGTTCGCGCTGCGTCAGGGCGGGACACGCAAGGACACCGTGATCGTGCGGCCGATGCAGATGCTCGAGGTGGACCTGGATACCGACAACCCGGGCCAGTGGGCGACGCACTGCCACAACATCTACCACGCCGAGACCGGCATGATGACGAGCCTGTCCTACCGGGCCTGACGAGGCCCCATGACATACGACCACCCCGCCGTCGACGCACGTTCGTGATGCGCATCTTTCGTGACCGGCTACGGGCTCCCGGTGGCCGCCCCTGCGGCCACGACGAGCGGGCGCTTGCCCGCGGCGCCCGCCGGGATGGCGTCCACGACCAGCGCTCGGACCACGGGTGCCCGTGCGCCAGCCTGGGTCAGAGCAGCCCGCAAGGTGCCTTCGGTCACGCCGGCGTCAAAGCCGGGTCCCGGGTCCATCACAAGAACGCTCAACTGGCCTTCTTGCTGGCGCACCTGCCAGCCGCCCACATCGACCAGCTCGAGGACCTGGTGGAACAAGACGGGATGGATCCGTACGGTCCCACCGGCTTGCGCGGCGAGGATGAGGACCTCGTCGGTGCGGCCTTCGATCGAGTTCACCAGTCCGAATGGCAGCGGGCAGGTGCAGCCCTCAGCAGCGAGCTGGACACGGTCGGTCAGCTCGTAGCGGATGATCGGAATCGTCCGGCTGAACAGAACGGTCACCAACAGCCGGTCGCCCGTCTGCCCGGGTGGAACCGGCTGGTACTCGGCATCGACCACCTCCGGGACGACCAGGTCTTCGAAGAGGTGCATGCGGTGGTGCTCGTGGCAGTCGGCTGCGATCCCGCCGGTTTCCGTGGCTGCGTACACGTTGAACGGAGCAACCTCCCAGGCAAGGGTGGCCATGGCTTGGGCTTCATCGGTGAGTACCTCGGAGGAGGAGTTGACCGCGCGCGGCGTGATGCGCAGCCGTCCGGCCAGCTGCTCATGGGCCAGGGACCGGACCATCGAGGCGTACGCAACCAGCACGTCGGGCTGGAGCTCGTTGAGCCGGGACACCACCTCCGCGAGCGGGCTTGCGGCATCCAGGCGTTCGGTGGCGAAGAACGGGCTGCGGACGGTGGCAGCAACCCGCGAGGACTGATGCCACGCGGTGGTGGAGCTGACCACGGCCATGCTCACCCGGTGAGTCAGACCCGACTCGATCCCGGCCCACTCGTTCGCGCGGGCATAGGAGGCGATCGTCATCGCCCACTCCGCCGGGTCGCTGGGGATGATGCTCTTCCGTCCGGAGCTTCCTGAAGTCGCCGTTACCGAGAACCTGCCGGCGAACAGGTCGTTGCCGTGCAGGTTCTCCAGGTAGGTCTGGAGGTCGGCCAGCCGTACCGCTGGATCCGTGCTGAGCTGGTCGAAGTTGTCCATGAGCGTGGCCTTGGTGAGCACGGGCAGTTCCCGTAACGGGGCTCCACGGGCCCCGTCGTGGAAACGTTGGTAGAACGGCGATCGGTCGTATGCGAATGCGCGCAGTGACGCCAGTTCTCTTCGCTGGTGTTCCTTGACCTCGGCGGGAGTCCACCGTTCGTGCCGCCGTAGGCTGCGCCGCTCCCGGAGCACCCGGGACACCACCACGACACCCAACTCAGCCTCGCTTCTGCTGGTGTCGTGCCCTGCGGAGCCGGCGGCCGAGGGCGGTCGTCGCGGCGACAGCACCGGCGCTCTCGACCCACAGCCTCGGGTTCGTTCTCTCCGGTTGCCTGAAGGCCGACAGTGGCATCAGCTCGAAGTGAACTGCCGTGGCTCCCGATTCAGGTTCGCGGCTGAACACGACGGGGAAGGCGCCGAGCCCGAACTCGGAGAGGTCGATCTGGAACGCGTACGGGTCCGTGTCGTCGTCAGGGTGCAGCGGGAAGCCCCGGTACAGAACTGGTACCGGAGACAGGAAGCGAAGGACGAGCTGACCACGGCGCACGAAGACCTCGGCCCCAACGCCCATTGCGGCTCTCACACGGGTGTCCGTGAGCGGACCGGGCAGGTAGTACCAACCGCAGATGTCACTCCAGATCTCGGGACGTTGCGGAACGTTGGTGCGGATCACCTCGTCGGGGACGCCGAGCAGGTGGTTGAGGAGACTCGACAGCTCAGACGGCAGCCAGAACCCTCCACCGCGAGTCCCGTTGGTGAAGGCCATGACACCGATCCCGTCGTCGGGTGCCACGAGGATCTGCGAGTCGAAGCCAGGGATGACCCCCTGGTGCTCGACCACGGGATGCCCGCCCGCGTTGCGGCGCCAGAATGCCAGCCCCATGCCCGGTATCCGGGGATGAGGCTGGTACTGGGCCGCGAACATGGTGGCGAGCGTGGCGGGCTTGAGCACCGCGCCGTGCGCGTTGGCGCCGCCGCCCATGAGCGCCGCCAGGTAGCGGGCCATGTCCCTGGGTGTGGAGTTGGCGTTGGTGGCTCCCGCCGTCACCCAGCCACGCTCCGGGACCGCCCTGACGCCACTGGAGCGCAACGTGTATCCAGTTGCGAGCCGTGACTGGTCCAGCGCGGATCGGACGAGGCTGGTGTCCGCCATGCCGAGCGGCTCGAAGACGTGCTCGCGAAGGTAGCGGTCCAAGGACGTACCAGTCACGTCCTCGACGATCTGGCCGAGCGTCGAGGGCCCGTGGTCGCCGTACCGGAACCGGGTGCCCGGCTCCGCGTCGAGGCGCAGACCCCCTCCGTAGTACTCGGTGAGGGAAGGCACCCGCCGTCCCACCTTCACGCTCTCGCCGAAGTCCCGCCGGAGCATGCCGGAGCGGGGCACCTGCTCGCCGATCCCGGCGGTGTGGGTCATCAGGTGTCGTGCCGTCGGAGGCCGCCAGCCGGCCTTCGCGGGAACCAGCTGGTAGGCGCGAAGATAGTCGTTGGCGGGCGCGTCGACGTCGACCAGTCCCTGCTCCCAGAGCTGCATCACAGCGACCGCCGTGAAGGTCTTGGTGATGGAGGCGACCCGGAAGATCGTGTCCTCGCCGACGGGGCGGCTCGACGCCACGTCGGCGAGGCCGTGTCCGTGGAAGAACTCCAGCGACCCTTCGCGCACCACTCCCAGTGCGAAACCAACGGCCGGCCGGCGGTTGAGGATCTCCTCGACTCTGGCCTTCAATCCGAGTTCACCGATCTCGGGCATGGTTCGCCCTCCGCCCAGCTCTCCGAGGTCCCGCGAGTTCCCTGACGGGAGGACCTGACACCGATTCTGCGCCCCGCGCGGTGAGGTCGTGAAGAGCACGAACGGGAGCCGCCTCCGGGGACCTTGGACCCCTGGAGCTGCACCCCGTTCAGCGAAGAGGCCTGCTGGCGCGCCCCCGATTGGCTCCGTGGACAGCGCTCCGATCGCGGCCGTGACCACCGTGCCAGTCCAGACACAAGACGGTCGCGTCGTCGATGAGGACTCCCCCTGCCGCGTCGAGAACGCGGTCGGCCAAAGCGCGAACCGCCTCTCGCGGGTGAAGCACCCGGGTCTCTCTGATCGCATGCAGGAGGTCGAGACCGGCGGCATGGCGCTCGAGCATGCCGTCCGTCACGAAGACGAACCGGTCGCCTGGTTCCAACGTGACATGGCTGTCGCGATAGGCGGTGTCGGGGAACATTCCCAGTGGGAGATCCACGGGCAGGTCGACAGTGGTGACGTGTGAACCCCGTGCGAGGTACGGAGCAACGTGTCCGGCATTGACCAGCTGCATTGTTCCGGTGCGCAGGTCGAGGCGGCCGATCAGTCCCGTTACGAAGTCCTCGATACCGCTGCTGGCTGCATGCTCGGCCAGGGCTTGGTTGGCTGAGCCGACCTGGTCGAGCAGCGACGCGCCCACGTTGCGCGTATTCCGCAGGCTTCCCACACACAGCGTGGCATTCAGGGCGGCAGCCACGCCGTGACCCATGGCGTCAGTTATCGACAGGTGAAGCACGTCGCGCGCCAGGCTGAAGTCGAACGTATCGCCGGCGATGGCCGCTGCCGGCTCCAGCCAGCCCGCGAGGGTGAACGCCCCAGCCTCACAGGTCTGCGGTCCGGCAAGGAGCCGGTGTTGGATCTCCGCGGACAGGCTCAGAGGTCGAGTGCGCTGTCCCCACTCATACAGATCGGTGTGTCGCCGATTGGCGATCACCACGAAAGCCAACAGGTGCGCGAGCTGGGCGATCTCAGCCACCGTCTGGTGGTCGGGTTCGTCGGGGAGAAACAGCTCCAGGAGACCGATGGCCTCGCCACGCTCGGTCACAGGCGCGAGAACCCGCCACTGGTCGGGCCGTCGTCCGGATCCCGCAAGCGTTCCCCGGGACTCGAACACCTGCACGTGCTGAGTGCGCACCACCTGCTCTTCCGGCCCCCCGTCGAAGGGCATCACCGTCGCGGACTCTTCCTCCTCGCGACGTTCCCCGCTCCCGATCAGTTCGGTGCTGTCTGTCTCCTCGGCGGTCTGCCGCGGGATGTGTGCGAGACGGACCAGAGCCCGCCCTGAAAGGTCGGCGATGAGGAACGAGACGGTCGTAGCCTGGAACGCCAGGGCCAGCTCGCGGGTGACCGACTCGACAGCCTCGACCGGCGAGGCGGCCTCTGCGGCCCCAAGCACGCTTCCCAGGGCCCTTTGGCCCCTTCCCGGCTCCATTGCCGGAGCATATTCGTCGCGATGCCCGCCGCCCAGGGACCATCGACCTGTCCCTGATCCGTGCACCGCTAGATCCTGGAGATCGCCTCCGCCGTGTTCCGGCGGTGCAATGCTGGGGAGCATGGCCGGTCTTTCGGCCCTGAGGGTACCGCTTCGGTGGCGGGTGATGACGTTGCTCGTCCTGCTTGCCACGTTGAACGTGACGTTCACTGCGCTGACCCGGAGCGAGATCGCACACGTGACCGAGCTGGACCGGGTCCAGGCCGGTCTGGTCGCGGCTGTTCGAGTGGAGGAGCGGCTGCAGGTTGCCAGGGACAACCAGGTCCTGGCGATCCGCGCATTTGCGCTGACCGGCGACGAGGGGTTCCTCAGCGATTACCAGGCGCAGCGGCGCGATGAACGTCAACGACGTCTTCGGCTGGTCACTCTGCTGCGGCAGGAGCCTGCTCTGCTCAGGAGCACGCTCGAGGCCAAGGACGCGATGGCTGCCTGGCAGCAACAGCTGGCCGACCCGGTGATCCGGGCGGCCGCGGACGAGCGAGCGCGGCTGGGAGCCCGACTGGTCGCGAGCGTTGGAGAGCCGCTGTTCGATCGGGTGCGCAGTGCAGCCGACAGTCTGGTGCACGGGCTGGATGCGCGCCAGAAGGAGACCATCTCCTCGGTTCAGGCGGCTCGGGGGCGGTTGAACCAGCAGCTGCTGAGCATGTCCTCTCTGAGTCTCCTGGTGATCGCCGGATCGGTCTGGGCCATGCGCCGGTGGATCACCGTTCCTGTCGCCACGCTTTCGACGCAGGCCGAACGTGTCGCCGGCGGGGACCTCGACGCCCACATCCAGGGAGTCGGCCCGGCGGAGTTCGAGACGATAGGCAAGAACATGGAACGCATGCGCCGGCGGATCGTGAACGAGCTGCGAGCAACGACGCAGGCGATCGAAGGGTTGGAACAAGGTGCTCCGCTGGTGTCGAGCATGCGCGCCCAGCTGCGGGCCGGCACCACGTCCGATCTGCCGGCGGGTCTGCACGTGTCGGCGACGCTTGAACCGGCACAGGGCGTCCTCGCCGGCGACTGGTATGACGTCGTCAGGATCGACGAGGACCGCGCTGCTGTCCTGGTGGTGGACGTGTCCGGGCACGGCGAGGAGGCGGGACTTCGCGCTTTGTGGCTGAAACACCTGCTGGTGCCGGCGGTTCGGATGGGATTCGAGCCCGGCGAGGCTCTCAACTGGGTGGCCGGGGAGATCGGCGACACAGGCGAGTGGTTCGCCACGTGCGTGGTCATCGAGGTCGATGCCTCGACCGGAGCATGCCGCTACGCCAACGCCGGCCACCCCCCGCCGCTGCTGCTCGGCCCCGATCGGGTCGACGAGCTCTCGGTAACCGGACCGCTGTTCGGGCCGCTACCAGGGCAACGCTGGCGCACCGGCGAGACCTCTCTCGGCCCGGGGCAGATCCTGGTCGCCTACACCGATGGGATCACCGAGGCCCGCAACGCCGCGGGAGAGGAGTTCGGCGACGAACGTCTCATGTCCTGCCTCCGCGCCGCCGCTCCCGACGACGCCTGCACGCTCACCGAGGACGTCATGAACACTGTGCACGTTTTCGGGTCCGAGCGCCTCAAGGACGACGCCACCCTGGCAGTGGTCACCTACAGCAGCTCCGACCGCGCGGCCAAGCACGGGGACGCCGGCCGGCTCCGGGCTTCCTAGCAGTGCGGCGGACGCGACCACCCGTTTCGGTCATTCACCGCGCGGGAATACTCCGCTGGTCTGCGAACGGGGCCGAGGTGGAGGTGTCTGCGTGTTCATGTCCCGGTACATGCCGTGCTCGGAGTGCGGCGCGAGCGTCGAGCGCTCGGAGGAGGCCGCGCACCGGTGCGACCCCGAACGACTGGCGGAGTTCAAGGCGTTCGGGATGCGAGACGAGGTGGCCCAGCTCGAGACGAGGATCAACGACTTCCTGGGCAGCCCCCTCGGCCGGTTCGAGATCTGGGAGGCCGCCCGCCACGTACGCCGGACCGCCTGACCCAGGCCAGACAGCATCGAGAGTCACCGCCTGCCCGGGCCGTCTGGGGTGGTGAACGGACGACCAGGCGGTAAGTTGGCCTCACATAGACAGATGTCGATGTGAGGAGTAGGCCATGGCAGACCCAGAGACTCGTGAGCAGGTTCGAGCCCGGTACGCCGCGGCTGCGACCGCCGTGGCCGGAGCGACCGGGCACACCGCCCTGGAGATCGTGGACGCAGACCAGTGCTGCGCCCCCTCGTCGGGCGCCGGCGGGGCGACCGATTCCTGCTGTTCCGAGACCGTCGAGGTTGGTCCGGTCTTCGGCGCCGGCCTGTACTCCGCCGGCGAGCAGGGGGAGCTCCCTGTCGAGGCGGTCGCGGCCAGCCTTGGCTGCGGAAACCCGATGATGGTGGCCGAGCTCCGACAGGGCGAGAAGGTCCTCGACCTCGGCTCGGGCGGCGGGATCGACGTACTGCTGTCAGCCCGCCGCGTCGGCGATTCCGGCTACGCCTACGGCGTCGACATGACCGACGAGATGCTCGACCTCGCGCGCGCGAACGCGGCGAAGGCGGGCGTCGGCAACGTGGAGTTCATCAAGGGCGTCATCGAGGACATCCCGCTGCCGGACGGTGCGGTCGACGTCGTGATCTCCAACTGCGTGATCAACCTGTCCACCGACAAGCCGGCGGTCCTCGCCGAGATGTTCCGGGTTCTCGTCCCCGGCGGGCGCATAGGCATCTCCGACGTCGTCGCCGAGGACCACCTCACTCCCGCCGACCGCGCCGAACGGGGTTCCTTCGTCGGCTGCATCGCGGGAGCCCTGTCCCGCAGCGAGTACGTCGAAGGGCTGGCCGCTGTGGGGTTCGCCGACGCCGAGGTCACGTTCACCCACGAGGCCGCGCCCGGCATGCACGGCGCCATCATCCGTGCACGCAAGCCGACGGCCTGACCCGCCAGAAGGCGCGGCAGGCGATGCCGGGTCAGAGGGTCCAGCGCGTCACGCGGGGTAGACGGTGACCTCGCTGGCCTTGACCACGAAGTAGACCCGTGCGCCTGGTTCGAGGTGCAGGTCCGCCACGGCAGCCGCCGTGATGTCGGCGCTGAGCTCGTCAGCGCGGACGCGGATCTGGTCACCGAGTGGTTCGAGCTCGGTGACGGTGACGTCGATGACGTTGCGGGGGCTGCCACCCGGGGGATGCTGGAACACACCGACGGCGCTCGGTCGGAAGACGGCAACCGCGGACTCCCCCGGCCTGCAGGGGAGCTTGGCGTGCCCCTCGATCCACCGGCCGCCGCCGTCGCGGACGCCGTCACCTTCCGCAAACCCGCGCATCATGTTCAGTCCGGCGATCCTGGCCCCGAACGGACTGCGCGGACGCGACAGCACGTGAGCCGTCTCTCCTTGCTCGAGCACCTTCCCGCCCTCGACCACGATCACCCGGTCGGCGAGCAGGAGTGCGTCGAGGACGTCGTGGGTGACGAGGACCGCCGTACGACGAGCGAGAACACGCCGCAGCATCTGGCGCAGAGCCGGTGCGGCCCCGACGTCCAGGGCGGCCATCGGCTCGTCGAGGAGCAGCAGTCGTGGTTCCGCGGCCAGCGCCCTGGCAACCGCGATGCGCTGGGCCTGCCCCCCTGACAGCTGCGCGGGCTTGCGGCCCGCCAGCTCGCTCGCGTCGACCTCCTCGAGCCATTTCCCCGCCTTGGCACGGGCCTGCGATCGCGAAGCACCGGTGCTACGCGGCCCGAAGGCGACGTTGTCGGTGGCGCTGAGGTGGGGGAAGAGCAGAGGTTCCTGCGCCAGCAGCGCCACGCCACGGGCGTGGGGCGGCACCCAGGTGTCCGAACGGCCGGGTGTCCCCACGTCGAAGAGCACGCGTCCGTCGAGCCTGGCGAACCCACGATCCGGCCGCAGCAGCCCGGCGATGATGCCCAGGAGGCTCGACTTGCCCGCTCCGTTCGGCCCGAGGACGGCGACGATCTCGCCGTCGTCGACTCGCATGCCGACCTCGAGGTGACGGTCGTCGAGGGCTGCCTCGAGCTCCAGGGTCACAGCGTGCTCCGGTTGCCACGCGCCAGCCCGACGACGAGCACCGCGACGGCGACCAGGACGAGGGAGAGAGCCACGGCCGCGTCCGGGTCGACCTCTCGTTGGAGGTAGATCTCCAAGGGAAGGGTGCGGGTCACGCCCTGGAGGCTGCCGGCGAAGGTGATCGTCGCGCCGAACTCACCCAGGGCTCGAGCGAAGGCAAGGACCGCCCCGGCGCCGAGGCCGGGGAGAACCAGCGGGAGGGTGACCCGCCGGAACACCGTCGTCGGACGCGCACCCAGGGTCGCCGCGACCGACTCGTACCGCTCCCCGGAGCTGCGCAACGCCCCCTCGAGGCTGACCACCAGGTACGGCAGCGCGACGAAGGTCTGGGCCATGACCACGGCAGTGGTGGAGAACGCCACCTGGATGCCGAGGACCTCCAGCGACTGCCCGAGCAGCCCTCGACGCCCGAAGGTGTAGAGCAGCGCGATCCCACCGACCACGGGCGGCAGCACCAGAGGGAGCAGCACCAGCGAGCGGAGGATGTTCTGGCCCGGGAAGCTGGTCCGAGCCAGCACGAGAGCCATGGGGACGCCGAACAGCACGCAGAGCGCCGTGGCAACGGTCGAGGTGCGAAGGCTGAGCAGCAGCGCCGCGACCGACGACTCCGAGGTGATGAGGTCACCGAAGCTGCCCCAGTCGACCCTGGTGGTCATCGCCACCAGAGGGAGCGCCACGAAGACAACGCCGAGGGTTGCTGGAAGGAACACCCAGCCGGGCAGCCCGACGCCGCTTCGCCTCCCCATGACTAGGGCTTCGCGAACCCGGCCCGGGCGAGCACCGAGTCTCCGGTGGGGCCCGTCACCAGGTCGACGAACTCCTTGGCGAGGTCAGGGTTGTTGCTGTCCGCCAGGGCCGCGATCGGGTAGGTGTTCACCGCGAACCTGGACTCCGGGAACGGCACGCCCTTCACCTGGTCGCCGGCGGCCTTCACGTCGGTGACGTACACCAGGCCGGCGTCCGCCTCGCCGGACGCGACCTTGGTGAGTACGTCGGTGACGGCCTGCTCCTCGCTGACGGGCCTGATGTCGACTCCCGCGGCCTTCTCGACGCGCTGAGACGCGGCCCCGCACGGCACCTCGGGTGCGCACAGCACGACGTCGATCCCGGCCTTGGCCAAGTCCTGCAACGACGTCACGCCTGCGGGATTGTCCGGCGGCACCACGATCTCCAGGGTGTTGGAGGCGAAGTCCACCGGGTCACCGCTGACGAGGTCATCGCCGACGGCCTTCTCCATGTTGGCCGCGTCGGCAGACGCGAAGACGTCCGCCGGGGCTCCCTGCTGAAGCTGGGCCACGAGATCGGAGGACCCGGCGAAGTTGAAGGCGACCTTCACCCCGTCGTGGGACGCCTCGAACTTCTGGCTCAGCTCGGTGAACGGCTCGGTCAACGACGACGCGGCGTACACGGTGAGCGTGGTCTCACCGCCTCCGTCGGAGCTACCGCCCGGCGAGCCGCCTGAACCGCATGCAGCCACCGATCCCAGCAGCAGTCCGGCAGCCGCAGCCCCGGCCCACCGCCTCATGACTCTCCCTCGGGAGTCTCGACGATGACCGTCGTCGACTTCACCACCGCTACGGCGACCGATCCCAGCTCGAGCTTGAGGTCACGCACGGCGTCGCTGCTCATCAGTGACACAACCCGAAACGGACCGCACTGGAGCTCGACCTGGGCCATCACCGAGTCTGTGCGAATCTCGGTGACCAGGCCGACGAACCGGTTGCGCGCGGAGCTGGCCACTCCCAGAGGGTTGGGCGCGGTGTTGGCCTGCTGTCGCGCGAACATGGCGAGCTCGTAGGCGTCGATGACCTTGCGGCCCGAGGTGTCGACGACGGATTCGAGCGAACCGCTGTCGACCAGGCGGCGCACGGTGTCGTCGCTGACACCGAGGAACGAGGCGGCCTCCCGAATCCTCATCTGCGGCATAGTGAGGACTCTAGAGCAGCAACATCGGAGATGTCAGGCGAAAGGCTCCGCGAAATGCGAGTGCGCCTCCCGTGACGGCGACCATCGCACCGGCCCCGAAACCGACAAGCAGCAGGCTGTCCCCTACCTGCCGATCTACTGTGACCCGGGGCGCCGGTCAGCGTCGATGTCACCGTGCGGCAGGGTTCTCCTTCGTGACCAACGTGCAATGGCTTCGACTGCTTCTCGGGCAGGCGATGCTCGTCCTGCTGGCCGCGTGCGCGGTGCAGGGCCTTCCCGAACACGCAACCGATCAGGGCAATGGTTCGGCAAGCGTCTCCCCGGCGAAATCCGGGCCCGGCACGGCGCTCAGCCAGCTCGCCACCCTCGAGGTGAAGGGGCGGGCGCCGTTGACGGGCTACGACCGGGAGCGGTTCGGCGCCGCGTGGCTGGACGCCGACCGCAACGGCTGCGACACCCGCAACGACATCCTCGGCCGCGACCTGACCCACCGCTCCTACGATCCCAAGACCCACGGCTGCGTCGTGCTGTCCGGGATCCTTGGCGACCCGTACACCGACGACCGGATCCGGTTCGTCAAGGGTGACGGCGACCTGGTCGACATCGACCACGTGGTCGCTCTGGGCAACGCCTGGGTGACCGGCGCGTTCCGGTGGGAGATCCGGAAGCGGGCTGCACTCGCCAACGACCCGATGAACCTGCTCGCGGTCGACGCGTCGGCGAACCGGCAGAAGGGCGATGGGGACACCGCGACGTGGCTCCCGAGCAACAAGTCGTTCAGGTGCGCCTACGTCGCCCGCCAGATCGGCGTGAAGGCGAAGTACGGGCTCTGGGTCACGGCGGCGGAGAAGGACGCGATGTCGCGCGTCCTCGCCACGTGCCCGTCACAGCCGAGGGTTCCCGACTCCGGTGCGCCGGTGATCGCGCCGTTGAGGCTGTCGGAACCGAGCGACTCGGCAGGTTCAGGCGACGGCGGGGCCGGCAGTTCTGCGGAGCCCAGGAACGGCGGGACCTCCCCCTTCGGCAACTGCGACGAGGCGCGTGCGGCCGGCGCCGCACCTGTGCACCGCGGCGACCCCGGGTACAGCACGAGTCTGGACGGCGACGGGGACGGCGTCGCCTGCGAGTAGCGCGCCCTCGCACGGACAAGGGCTTCCTACGGCAGACTCTTCGGATGCTGCACCTGAGAATCTCAGTGCCCTCTGCTTTGGCGGACGACGTGATGAGCGTCTTGTCCGAGGACCCGGCAGTGAGCAGCCTCTCGACCATCCGAGGCGCTTCGGTCCAGCCACCCGGCGACCTGGTCTTCGCCGACGTCGCCAGGGAAGCGACCAGCGACATCGTCGACAAGCTGCGCGACATCGGGCTCCCCCAGGAGGGCACCCTGCACGTGGAACCGGTGCGCGCCTGGCTGTCCCAGAGCGGGTTGGACGCCGAGAGGCTCTCCCCCGGCAGCAGCGCCGACTCCGTCGTCTGGGTCGATGTCACGCAGCGCGCCTACGAGGACTCCGAGCTCAACTGGACGTACGCGAGCTTCATGATCCTCGCCACCCTCATCGCCGGAATCGCGATCGTCCTCGACTCCCAGATCCTGGTGATCGGCGCGATGGTCCTCGGGCCCGAGTTCGGGGCGATCGCTGCACTCGGTGTCGCCCTGGTACGTCGACGGTTCTCTCTGTTCACGTTGGCCGCGCGGACGCTGCTCGTCGGTTTCGGCCTGGCCATCCTCGCGACCACGGCCGCCGCGCTCGTCGGCCGGTCACTCGGCTGGGTCACGCTCGACGACGTGACCGGCTCCAGACCGGACACGGCGTTCATCTACACCCCGGACAAGTGGTCGTTCATCGTCGCGGTCATCGCAGCCGCGGCGGGCGTCCTGTCGCTCACGTCGGCAAGAGTCGGTGGCCTCTCAGGCGTCTTCATCTCCGTCACGACCATCCCGGCCGCCGGGAACGTGGCTCTCGGCCTCGCGTTCGGTTCCGGCAGCGAGATCTGGGGCAGCTCGCTCCAGCTGCTGGTCAACCTGTCAGGGATGGCGCTGGCGGGGTGGGCCACGCTCGCCCTTCAACAGGCTGTGTGGTCACGTGTCTCCGCGCACCGCGCAAGGCTGACCGCGCGACGGCGCAGCCACTGACGACTCAGCGCCCACTGTCGAGGTCGGGTAACCGAGTCGCCGAACGCCTCTCCGCCACGGGACCCGCAGTAGCGATCGCGGCGTCAAGATCGCGTCAGTGCCGCGTGAAGGTGCCGTCAACGCTCGACTCACCAGCGAAAGGTCGGCGCACGCTTGCCTCATGACGTCTCGTGCCTTGGAGGACAGCCGGCTGGCCGAGCTTCCGGCGTTCCGACTGTTCGCTGCCTACTGGGGCAGCCTGCTGGCCGTCGACGTCGGCAAGGTCCTGCCGATCTCGCCGTGGGTGGCGATGTCGCTCGTGGCTCTCGTCGTCGCAGCGTGCAGCTTCGGCCAGCGGGAGCTGGTGGCAGCGGGGACAGGACTGACCGGCTGGCTGTTCGTCACCGGGTTCATCGTGAACGACGGCGGTGCGCTCCTGGTCAAGGGACCCGGCGATCTCGGCCGCTTGGTGCTGTTGGTCTCGATCGCTGGGTGCAGCGCGGCGTCGGGGCGACATCTTGACGCGATCTTGACGCCGGCGAGGCGTGTCGCGATCGCCGGTCGCCGTAGCGTCGTACGCCGCCGCCGACGAGGCGCCCCGCGCGCGAACCCGTAGGAGACAGATGACCAGCACCCCGACACGGACCCTGCCGGTGACCGCCCAGGGCCACCGGCTCCGGTCGTGGCTGCTCGACGGGTCGGGACAACCGACGGCGCAGCATCTGGGCCCGCACGCGCAGGAGGGGCATGCACACCAGCGGCACCCGTGGTGGAAGGTGATGTGCCTGACCGGCGTGGACTACTTCTCGACCCTCGGCTACCAACCCGGCATCGCCGCCCTCGCCGCCGGTGCGCTGTCGCCGATAGCCACCCTGGTCCTGGTCGCCCTGACCTTGTTCGGTGCGCTCCCGGTCTACCGCCGGGTCGCTGAGGAGAGCCCGCACGGCGAGGGTTCGATCGCGATGCTCGAGCGGCTGCTGTCGTTCTGGAAGGGCAAGCTGTTCGTGCTCGTCCTGCTGGGCTTCGCCGCTACCGACTTCATCATCACCATCACCTTGTCCGCGGCCGACGCGACCGCGCACATCGTGGAGAACCCCCATGTCCCGGCGCTGCTCAGCGGACACGAGGTGGGGATCACGCTCGGCCTCCTGGCCCTGCTCGGGGCGGTCTTCCTGCGCGGCTTCACCGAGGCCATCGGACTTGCCGTGTTCCTGGTCGGCGCCTACCTGCTGCTCAACGCAGTCGTCATCGCCGTTTCCCTGGTGCACATCGCCGCCGACCCGCAGGTGGTCACGAGCTGGCAAGAGGCGCTGACCACCCAGCACGGGAACCCGGCCATGATGGTGGCGGTGGCGCTGCTGGTGTTTCCGAAGCTCGCCCTGGGGATGTCCGGCTTCGAGACCGGTGTTGCCGTGATGACGCACGTCGACGGAGAGCCCCTCACCGGCCCCGAGGGTGAGAGTGAAGCGCACCCGGTCGGCCGAATCCGCGGCACCAAACGGCTGTTGGCGACCGCTGCGATCATCATGAGCGTCTTCCTGGTCACGAGCAGCGTCGTCACCACCTTGCTGATTCCTCACCAGGCGTTCGAGGCCGGAGGAGCCGCCTCCGGCCGGGCTCTCGCATTCCTCGCTCACCGCTACCTCGGCGACGTGTTCGGCACCGCGTACGACCTGTCCACGATCGCCATCCTGTGGTTCGCCGGCGCCTCGGCGATGGCAGGCATGCTGAACCTGATCCCGCGCTACCTGCCCCGCTACGGGATGGCGCCCACCTGGGCCCGCGCGGTCCGACCACTGGTGCTCGTGCTCACCACGATCACGTTCCTCATCACCTGGCTGTTCAAGGCCGACGTCAACGCCCAGGGCGGTGCCTACGCCACCGGGGTCCTGGTCCTGTTCACCTCCGCCGGCACCGCGGTCACGCTGGCCGCACGTCGTGCGGGACAACGCAGGCTGATGCTGGCGTTCGCGGTCATCACAGCCGTGTTCGTCTACACCACGGTCGACAACGTCATCGAACGGCCCGACGGCGTGAAGATCGGCGCCTGCTTCATCGCCGCCATCCTCGTGGTCTCGTTCGTCTCACGACTCAAGCGGGTGTTCGAGCTGCGCGTCACCCGGGTCGAGCTCGACGAGACGGCCGACCTGTTCGTCCGGGACGCGGCCCGCCGCACCCTCCGTCTGGTCGCCAACGAGCCGGGCGCCCGCGACCGGGCCGAGTACGCGGAGAAGATCAAGCAGATCCGCGACGACAACGACCTGCCTGCCGACCCGGACGTCATCTTCGTCGAGGTGACGGTCACCGACCCGTCCGACTTCGAGGCCCGGCTGGAGGTGCACGGTCACGTGCTCCACGACAGGTACAGGGTGCTGACCGTCGAGTCGTCCTCGGTCCCGAACGCCCTCGCCGCGCTGCTGCTGCACGTGCGCGACCTGGTGGGGGTGACCCCGCACATGTACTTCGAGTGGACCGAGGGCACCCCGGTCGCGAAGTTCCTGCAGTTCCTCCTGTTCGGCGTCGGAGAGGTCGCCCCGGTCACCCGCGAGGTGCTGCGCCGAGCCGAACCCCGCAGAGACCGGCGGCCCCACGTGCACGTCGGCTGACCGGCGCACAATGAGGCCATGAGCATGCCTGAGGTCCGGATGGAGAAGGGGCTCGCGCAGTACCACGGAGACCAGGGTCGCGGCACCGATCGACCGGGCGCCGAACACGTGGTGGTCGCACTCACGGGTGGCCCCGAGTCGCAGCTCCTCCTGCGCCGCGGCGCACGCCTTGCGGCACGCACCGACGGGCACCTGGACGCCGTCCTCGTGTCCCGGCCCGGACGCGGCACGGACCTCTCCCCGACAGAGCTGGCAAGGCATCGCGCACTCACCGAGGCGCTCGGCGGCAGCTTCCACAACGTCGTCGCCGACGACGCAGCCGAAGCCGTGCTCGACCTGGCACGCGGCGTGTACGCCGCAACGATCGTGGTCGGCGTCAGCCGCCACGGTCGATGGAGGCGCCCGTTCCACACCGGCGTCAGCGACCGCATCGTCGCCGGGTCGGGCGACATCGACGTCCTGATGGTCACCCACCCCTACGCCCGCACCGCGCACCTCGCAGTCCGCTCGACCTCCACCCGGGCGCTCGGCCGGCCGCGACTGGTGGCCGGCTGGTGCCTCGCCCTCACGGCACCGCCACTGTTGACCGCGGTCCTGCTACCGCTGCGTGGCTCGCCCACGCCGGCGTTCGAGGCGCTGGCGTTCATCGCCGCGACCGTCGTCTGCGCCGTGGTGGGCGGACTCTGGCCCGCACTGGCCGCTGCGCTGCTGGGCAGTCTGCTGCTCAACTACTTCTTCACCTCACCGCTGCACACGCTCACCATCGCCAACGCCGAAGACGTCGCCGCCCTCCTCCTGTTCCTGCTCGTGGCTCTGCTGGTCGCGTCTGTCGTCGGCGCCGCTGCCCGGCGCAGCCTGCAGGCCGAGCTGGCACGCCGCGAGGCAGACACGCTCAGCATGCTCAACCAGACCCTGCTGCGCGGCGACCACGACCTGGCGGCGCTCCTGCACGTGGTTCGCGAGACCTTTGCGATGACTTCGGCGGCGCTGCTGCGTCGTACGTCGGGTACCGGCGAGCACCGGTGGGTGGTGATCGCGAGCAGTGGCCCGGAACCGCCGCGCAGACCGGAGGAGGCCGACACCGGCGCGGAGGCATCCGCGACCACCAGGCTGGTCCTGCGCGGACGGCCTCTGGCCGCGCACGACATGCGGGTGCTGACCGCGTTCGCCACCCACCTGGCAGTGGTCGCCGACCGAGAACGCCTCGCCGCCCAGACGGCAGCCGCGGAGCGGCTCGAGGAAGGCAACCGAATGCGTACGGCGTTGCTGGCCGCTGTCTCACATGACCTGCGAACACCGCTCGCCGGGATCAAGGCTGCCGTGTCCACGCTCCGCACCCCCGGTGTGACGTTCGCGCCCGGCGACGAGAGCGACCTGCTCGCCGCCATCGAGGACTCGACAGACAGGCTGGGCGCGATCATCGCGAACCTGCTCGACATGAGCCGGCTCCAGACCGGTGCTGTGAACCTGGTCTCCCAGGACGTGGGCCTGGACGACGTCGTGACCCGGACGGTCCGGGTCCTGCCTGCCACCGACCGGATCCACATCGACATCTCTCCGGACCTTCCCGAGGTCCATGTCGACGTCGGGCTCCTCGAGCGCATCACCGCGAACCTGGTGGAGAACGCGCTCCGCTACTCGCCGCCGGAGTCACCGGTCCAGGTGTGTGCCCAGGTCAGCGGCGAACGGGTCCGGCTGCGCGTCGTCGACCACGGGCCCGGGGTGCCCGACGCCGACAAGTCCCGGCTGTTCCAGCCCTTCCAACGGCTGGGTGACGCACCGACCGGCGAAGGGGTCGGGCTGGGGCTGGCCGTCGCCTCCGGCCTCACCAGCGTCCTGGGTGGTCGGCTCACCGCCCAGGACACCCCCGGCGGCGGACTGACCATGACGGTCGACCTCCCCGCAGCCACGTCGACCCCCGCCGTCGGCGCCCAGACCGACCGGATGCGCGACATCGACAGCCCTCCCGTTACGAGACAGCCATGACCAAGGTCCTGGTCGTGGACGACGACCCCGCCATCTTGCGAACCCTGTCGATCAGCCTGCGCGCACACGGCTACGAGCTACGTACGGCGACCGACGGCCGCACCGCTGTGTCACTCGGCCGCACCGACTCCCCCGACCTGGTCATCCTGGACCTCGGCCTGCCGGACTTCTCGGGGGTGGAGGTCCTGCGGCAGCTGCGCAGCTGGAGCCAGGTCCCGGTGATCGTGCTGTCGGCTCGCGACGGCTCGGACGACAAGGTGGAGGCCCTCGACGTCGGGGCCGACGACTACGTCACCAAGCCGTTCGGCATGGACGAGCTCCTCGCCCGGGTGCGGGCCGCCGTCCGCCGCTCCGGCGCCGAGCTGAGCGCCGAGACCGTGCAGACTCCGGCGTTCCGCATCGACCTGGCCGCGAAGCAGGTGTGGCGCGACACCGTCGAGGTCCGGCTGACACCGACTGAGTGGGGCCTGCTGCAGGCGCTGGTGACCCGCCCGGGACGCCTGGTGTCACAGCGCCAGCTGCTCCACGAGGTGTGGGGTCCGGCGTACGAGGCCGAGACCAACTACCTCCGGGTGCACATGGCGAACCTGCGACGGAAGCTGGAGCCGGATCCGTCCCGCCCCCGGTACTTCATCACCGAACCAGGCATGGGCTACCGGTTCGTCAGCTGATCCGCCGAAGAGCTCCGTCACGCTGGTCGGTCGGCAGCAGCCGCGGCCACATGCGCTTGCCGACGCCTGGTCCATCGCCACACCTCGTCAGCGCCCCACACGAGCACAGGCAGCGGAAGCAGGGCCAGCACCTGCCACAGCTGCGGCGTAGCGGTGCCGAACACCGCTTGGAGCGGTGGGACGAGCACGACGGCGGCAGCGAAGACGACCTCGAAGGCGATGCCCCAGAGCAGCAGCGGGTTCGAGGCCACCCCGATCCGCGCCAGGGACGCTCGCTGGGTGCGCGCTGCGGTGGCGGTCCCGATCTGACAGGCCACGATTCCGAGGAAGCTCATGGTCGTGGCCTGCCGCCACACCTGATGCAGGTGTCCCGCTGCGACGTCCGCTCCGGGCGCCCACCCACCCTGCACGAGCGTGATGAGGAACAGGGTGATGACGAGCACCGCCGAGACCCCGCCGAGGAGGCCCCAAGACCTCGCGAGCATCGGACCGTCGATGACGTTCTGGCCGCGTTCTCGAGGCGGCCGGTCCATCACCCCTGGCTCGGCCGGCTCGCGGCCGAGCGCGAGAGCAGGCAGGGTCTCGGTCCCGAGGTCGATGGCGAGGATCTGCATGACCGTGAGGGGCAAAGGAATGCGCCCGCCGGAGAGTGCGTAGAGCAGGAACGGCACGACCTCGGGTGTGGCGTGCGCGAAGATGTAGACGATGAACTTGCGAACGTTGTCGTAGACCCGGCGTCCCGCTTCGATCGCGCTCACGATGGTGGCGAAGTCGTCATCGGTCAGGACCATCGTGGCCGCCTCTCGCGCGACGTCCGTGCCGGACCGCCCCATGGCGACGCCGATGTCGGCCCGGCGCAGCGCAGGAGCGTCGTTGACCCCGTCGCCCGTCATGGCGACGACGTGCCCCTGGTCCTGTAGAGCGTCGGCGATTCGCATCTTCGCCTCCGGGGAGCTCCGGGCGAACACGATCTCCTCGTCGCCGGCAAGGAGGTCGTCGAGCTGCCCCTCCGTCATGTCCTCGAGCTCGGCACCGCTGACGACGAGAAGTCCGGACCGGCCGATCCCGACGCCCTCAGCGATTCGGCGCGCAGTCAGCCCGTTGTCCCCGGTCACCACGATGAGCCGCACGCCCGCGGTGTGGCAGCGAGCAACGGCGTCGGCGACCTCCGGTCGAGGAGGGTCGACCATGGCAACGAAGCCGAGCAGGGTGAGATCCCGCTCGGCCTGCTCGCGGGTCAAAGCCGAGAGCTCGCCCTGGGTGACTGGACGTGTGGCGACGGCCAGCAGCCGAAGTCCCTCATCGGCCCAGTCGTGGACCAACCGCTCCGCGCGCTCGGACGTGACCCGGTCCAGGGGTACGTCGCCCGACGGGCCGCCGGCGACGCGGACGCAGAGGGGCAGGACCTCTTCCGGCGCACCCTTGGTGTTGACATGGACACCGTCGGGTCGACGGTCGACCGTCGACATGCGGCGCAAGGCCGGATCGAAGTGGAACTGGGCCAGCCGGTCGCTGCGCGAGGAGGTCGGTGCCACGCCGAGGGCGGGGGCCAGGTGCAGGAGCGCAAGCTCCGTGGGGTCGCCCAGCTCCTGACCGGCGGGGTCGATCTCGGCGTTGTTGCAGGCCACCGCGGCGGCGGCGAGCCGGGAGACGGGCGAGCCGGCGAGCGGCGCGGCGACCGGGACGCCGTTCCCGAGGTCGACTACCTCTCCACCGCTCCACACCCGGACCACGCGCATCCGGTTGAGCGTCAAGGTCCCCGTCTTGTCGGTGCAGATGACGCTCGTGGAGCCCAGCGTCTCGACCGCGGAGATGCGCTTGACCAGGGCGCCCTCGCGCGCCAGCAGACGGACCCCGACGGCAAGGGCCAGGGTGATCGTCGGCAGCAGCCCCTCCGGGACGTTCGCCACGAGCAGCCCGATCGCGAAGTTGAGGGTGTCACCCAGCGAGAGACCCGCCAGAAGCGTGCCGAGGGGGATGAACGCGAGGCCCATCCCGACCGCGACCAGCGCAATCAGCTTCGCGACGCGTCTCACCTGGCTCTCGAGGGGACTCTCCACGTGCTCCACGCGCTGGGACAGCGCCGCGATGCGTCCCAGCTCGGTGCGCATCCCGGTGGCGAAGACCACCGCCGTCGCCTCCCCCTCCGTGCAGCTGGTCCCGCTGAACAGGAGGTCCCGCGCCTCGAGGAGCGGGCCTTGCGTCTCGCCCGGGAAGGCGGTCCTCATGACCGGAAGGGACTCCCCTGTGAGGGCGGAGATGTCCATCTCGACAGATCCCGACACCAGCCGCGCGTCCGCGGACACGCGATCGCCTTCGGCCACGACGATCACGTCGCCCGGAACGAGATCGCGCGCGTCGACGTACTTCTCGGCTCGGTCACGAAGGACGCGCGCCTGTTGCGGCAGGTATGCGGACAGCGCCTCGACCGCCTGTTCGGCGTGCCGCTCCTGAAGGAACGCGAACAGCGCGTTGACCAGGATGACCACCACGATCGCGATCGCCAAGGGCGGCGTCCCGGCCAGCTGCGCGAGTGCGGCGGCCAGCCACAACAGCAGGGCCAGCGGATGGAGGAGCTGCTTCGCGAGCTCCCACAGCCAACCCCGTCCTCGCGCGCGCACGAGCTCGTTCGGCCCCGCACTGACCAACCGGCGTGCCGCCTCGCGATCGGAGAGGCCTTCCCTGCGGCTCCTCAGGTCTCGCAGCAAGCGATCGAGCGACTCCTCAGGGTTCACCTGAGCGGGAACCTCTCCCTCCACCGCCGAAGCCTGCTCCGTCACGCCGCTCCTCCGCTGCCACGTTTGCTGCCGCCGTCTCCCACTCATTGAGCGCCCAGAGGCATCTCGAGGCCAGAGCCGAACGGCCCTTCGCGGGAGCGTCCACGGTTTACGCTGCTGAGCATGGCCAAGCAACAGGGCGAGCGTGCGGCGCAGCGCGTGCCGGCGGCGACGTACGACGCCGAGCTGTTCCGGATGCAGGCCGAGCTGGTCAAGGTCCAGGAGTGGGTCAAGACCGAGAAGCAGCGCATCGTCGTGGTCTTCGAGGGGCGCGACGCCGCCGGCAAGGGCGGCACCATCAAGCGGGTCGCGCAGTACCTCAGCCCGCGCGTCGCCCGCATCGTGGCGTTGCCGGCGCCTACGGAACGCGAGAAAGGGCAGTGGTACTTCCAGCGTTACATCGAGCAGCTGCCCAGCGCCGGCGAGATCGTGCTGTTCGACCGCTCCTGGTACAACCGGGCCGGGGTCGAGAAGGTGATGGACTTCTGCACTCCAGCGGAGTACCGCCGCTTCCTCCACCAGTGCCCGATCTTCGAGCGGCTGCTCGTCGAGGACGGGATCCTGCTGCGGAAGTACTGGTTCTCCGTGAGCGACCAGGAGCAGCAGCGGCGCTTCAGGTCCCGCCTCGAGGACCCGATGCGGCAGTGGAAGCTGTCGCCGATGGACCTCGAGTCGATCACCCGCTGGGAGGACTACTCCCGCGCCAAGGACGAGATGATGGTCCACACCGACATCCCGGAGGCGCCGTGGTACGTCGTGGAGAGCGACGTGAAGAGACGGGCTCGGCTCAACATGATGGCCCACCTGGTGTCGACCATCCCGTACGTCGACGTACCCCCTCCCGCCCTGGAGCTGCCGGCCCGACCGAAGCCGAAGGGCTACGAACGGCCTCCGCGGGAGCATGCGACCTACGTCCCGGACCACTGCGCCACCCTCGGCGGCTGACCACGCTGCAACCCCTGAGGAGGTGTGTGCGGTGACCCAAGTGATCATCCTCAACGCCTCCTACGAGTGGCTCGGTGCGACCACGCTGAAGCACGCGGTCAACATGCTCGTCCGCCAGGTCGCCGAGGTCGAGGTGCACGAGGAGGGCAGGATGATCGGCCCCTACCCATGGCCTCGGGTGGTCCGGCTCGTGCGGTACGTAGCCGCCAAGTGGCTGCACCGCCCGGCCGCCTGCACCAAGAAGGGCGTGCTTCTGCGCGACCGGCACCGTTGCGCCTACTGCGGACGTGGAGGCGCGACGGTCGACCACGTCGTCCCGCAGTGCCAGGGCGGCCGGAGCACCTGGGACAACCTGGTGACCGCGTGCGCGCGGTGCAACAACGTCAAGGACGGGCGGACGCCTGCACAGGCCCGGATGCCGCTGCTGTACCAGCCCTGGACACCCACGCTGGCGCAGCTGGTGGCCCGGTGAGCCGAGGGGCGAGGAGCCCACGCAGACGCTCGCATCTGCCCGCTCAGCCTTCGGCCACGAGCTTGCGCACAGCGTGCGGAGCTGCCGATGACCGCGTTCCCCCGGCGTCGCGGTGATCCGGTCCTCGATGCCGTCCCACCCGAGAGCCCGTGACAACCGTCACAGATGCTCGCAGGGTCATACCCCCCTGCGTATGGTTGGCGCAGCGGCCCGGTGAGTCATCCCCCGTACTCACCGGGCCGTTTTCCATGCCCGCGGGGCCTGGCGGCCGCACCGCCCCGGGGCGCGATGACCCGAACACCGCTCACCCGAGAACCGCCTCCTCGGGACGCAGGGCGCCGGCCACGGCAGCGACTGCGGGCCCGAAGCGCTGCAGCCACGCGTCGACGTACTGCGGAAGGTGGTCGAGGTGGTGCTCCTCGAGGACGAACGAGGGGACAGGCAGCATCGCGCCCACCGCCTGAAGGACGACCCTGAGCTGCAGGTCGGCCATCGCCCCATGTGCACTTGATGCCGCCAGCACCACAGGGACCGCGACCGTCGACTCCAGAGCGGTCGACTCCAGACCGTCGAGGAACACCTTCAGGACGCCGGTGTAGCCGGCTTTGTACACCGGGGTCGCCACCACCAGGACGCGGGCGCCGCTCACAAGGCGCCGCGCCCTGCGCACCCGCTCGCTCTCCGCGGAGAACAGGTCGGCACCGAGGTCGGCGAGCTCGACGACCTCGGGGACGGAGTCGAGGTCCGGCACCAGCCCGGACGCGACGACCTTGGAGACACCGCTGGTGCGAGAGCCCGGGACCGGGTTGCCGACCAGGACCACGACATCGTTCGCCGAGATCTCCGGGGACACAGACATGACGCCACCTACCTCAGAACTTGGATTTTCTCTAGTAAGTTAGTAGTAATACTAAACAGATCTGAGACCCAAGCCGCAAACCGCCTCGACGCGTGGGACGACAAGGAGAGCCGATGAAGTATCCGGTGACCGAGCAGGACCTGGAGCCCCGACCGACGAGGGTGGTGATCGTCGGAGGAGGCGCCGCGGGAGTCATCACCGCAACGCACGTCCTGCGCGCCGCCGATGCGGAGCACCCCGTCGACGTACAGCTCATCGAGAAGGACGCGACCATGGGGCCGGGCCTGGCCTACCGGACTCGCCACCCTCAGCACACGCTCAACAACTTCGCCGGGCGCATGAGCGCGGTCGACGGGGACCCGGACCACCTGCTCAGGTGGTGTGCCGACCGCGGCCTGCGGGCCGACCCCACGTCCTTCCTGCAGCGGGAGGTGTACGGCAGGTACCTGGCCGACGTGCTCGACGAGACGGTGGTCCCGCAGGGGAGCATGCTGCGCAGGACCCGCGCCGTCGTCACCGACCTGCGCGACGACGGACCTCACCTCGCCGTGCGGCTGTCCGGCGACTGGACGACCGGAGCCGACAAGGTCGTCCTCGCGTTGGGCACCCCTCCCCCGCGTCGCAGGCCGGACCTCGAACACCTGGGCGACCGCTACCTCCCGGACCCGTGGTCCGAAGGGCTCACCGAGAGCATCGGCTCTGCGCGTGAGGTCCTGCTGATGGGAACCGGCCTGACCATGGTCGACGTCGTGGCAAGGCTCCACGCCTCCTCGCCCACCACCCGGTTCACCGCGGTCTCGCGGAACGGGCTGCTTCCCGCGGCTCACAGGCGAGGCGGCCTGCGGCTGCACGACACCTTCGACCCCGGGACGGCGTCGCTCGATGCACTTCTTGTGCGTGTGCGGAGGCGCATCCGTGAGCTGGAAGGAACGGGCTCGGGCGGCGACTGGCGCGACGTGGTCGACTCGGTGCGCGCCCGCGCCAACGACCTTTGGTGCAACCTCTCCCCCGCGGACCAGGAACAGTTCGTGGCGGAGGTCGCCCGCCGCTGGGAGATCGTCCGGCACCGAATGTCTCCGGACATGGCTGAGTACATCGACCAGCTCAAGGAGGACGGCACGCTTCGTGTCGCACGCGTCGACGAGGTCGACGTCTCGGAGTTCGACCGGGTCATCAACTGCACGGGCCCTTCCCCGGTGACCACGCGCGGGTGGAACCGCCTCGTCGACGCCCTGCTCGAGCGCGGCTCGATCAGACCGCACCGCCTCGGCCTCGGCCTCGACCTGGACAAGCACGGACGCGTCATCGACGCGGCGGGCACACCGCATCCGGACGTCTACGCCGTCGGCGCGGCACGGAGAGGCGTCGAGTGGGAGGTGGCCGCCATCCCGGACCTACGCGTCCAGGCAGCACGGCTGGCCGACCATCTCGTCGGAGCCGGGCGCTCGAGCGGTCGCACCGGAGACCCGCAGCAGGTCGCCTCCGCCTGAGCCGCAGACAGCGCCGGCCCTGCTCGTCGAGCAGGGCCGGCGGGCTGGGCTCCGCGTCAGGGGTTGCGACCGATGAACGCGAGCAGGCGGGTCTGTACGTCGGCGCTCTCGGCGACCTGTACTCGCGGGCCGTACTGACCGCTGTTGCGCAGCAGCTCGTCGAGAGGCAGCATCCCGGCGAGCAGCTGGGCGCACTTGTCGGGGTCGAGCCGCTCGTCCTGGCCAGTGGCCCGCGCCAGGTCCCACGTGTGCATGAACACGTCGGCGGTGTAGAACCTGTCGACCGCCTGGTCGAGGGGGACCTCGCCGATGTGCGGGTTCGACAGCACCCTTCCCGTCGTCGCCGGGTCGTCGAGCAGAGCCTGCACGCCGTCGCTGTGCACGGTCCAGGCCGCCACCGGGTCGTCGTCCACCGAAGGCCCCTTCGGCAGCTCGACCCCCGCTCCGGCCTTCAAGAAGGAAGGGAACCATTCGACGAGGTGCCGCACCACGTCCCGGGCCGTCCAGCCCTCGCACGGTGCCGGGTCGTCCCAGACCTCCGGCCGCGCGCCGCGGACCCGCTCGGTGAAGCCGCCGGCGATGACGCGGTGCTCGTCTGCCTCGCTGCTCATTGCCCTGCCTCCCTCTCGCACTCTCGGACGCCGCCCTAGACGGCCTCGGAGAGGAGCTCCTCGAGCCGATCGTAGGCCTCGCGGAGCCCGCCCTCCATCCCGCTCGCGATGATCGCGTCGCGTCCTTCGATCGAGTCGACCACCGAGGTCGTCGTCACGCGGGTGCGGCCGCCGAGGTCCTCGAAGTCGGCCGTCTCCAGGCTGACTCCGTCCGGGTACCCCTCGAAGGTGAAGGTCTGCACGATTCGCTCGCAGGGGCGCACCTCGTGGAACACGCCCCGGAAGCCGTACTCCGTCCCGTCCTCCGCGACGTGCACGTAGCGGTAGGAACCATCGGTGCGTGCGTCGTACCTGTCGATCCGGATCGCGAGCCGGCGTGGGCCGAGCCACCGGGCGACCAGGTCGGGCTCGGTGTACGCCCGGAACACGCGCTCCGGCGGAGCCTCGAACTCCCGGGTGATCACGATCGTGGGCAGAGCCGGGTCGGCCACGATCTGCGTCTCGTTGCGGTGGTTCGTGCTGGCAGTGCTCATGATGCTGCTCCGTTCGCTCGGGGCTCCTCCACAGGAGCCTCCTTCATCTGCTCGAGCACGGCATCGAGTCGGCGGAAACGGTCCTCCGCCTCGCGGCGATAGCGCTCGATCCACTTGGTCATCAGGTCGAAGACCCCGGGCTCGAGGTGGCACGGCCGCCTCTGGGCGTCCCTGCTGCGACTGACCAACCCCGCGTCCTCCAGCACCCGCAGGTGCTTGGAGACGGCCTGCACGGTGACGTCGTACGGCTCGGCCAGCTCGTTGACCGTGGCATCTCCGACAGCGAGCCGGGCCACGATGTCCCGCCGCGTCGGGTCGGCCAGGGCCGCGAACACCCGGGAGAGCCGGTCCTCCGTCACTTTGCCACTCCCGTCTTCAACCGATTGGTTGAATACCAACGTACGACGCACCTCAGGGTTCGTCAACCGATCGGTTGAATAAGGTCTCGACCGGGTAGACCACCGCGCGCCGCAGGCGGACGCCCCTCAGGGCGAGACGAAGACGTAGCGCCGGTAGGTGACGAACCGGAAGAGGGTGGCGAGCACCCAGCCGAAGATGCGCGCGACGTTGTCGCTGAGCACCGAGTCGAGGCCGAACAGGTGCCTGGAGACGTACACCGCGCCGGCCGTGATGACGATGCCGATGATGTTCACGAAGACGAACAGCGCGAGCTCGTGGGCGACGTTCTCACGGCGTTGGTGCCGGTAGGTCCAGTAGCGGTTGCCGACCCAGCTGAAGATGGTTGCCGCGGCCGTCGCGACCACGGAGGCCTGGATGGGCGCGGACTCCATAGGCCCACCGCCGCTGCCGGGGAGGCCGAAGACCAGCAGGGTGTAGCCGCCGTTGTCGACGACGAAGGCGAGCGCGCCGATGATCCCGAACTTGGCCGCCTCTCGCCAGATGCCCCTGACCACATCGCTGCTGCGCAGCGCCAGAGACGCGAGGACCGACACAGTGGAGATGGTAACGGCAGGGTGGGCGTCCCTCGGTCCCCAGCCCGCTGCCGGCGACCGTAGACTGACCGATGGCCAGAGACAGTGAAGCTTAAGGAGAGCCCGTGAGCCCCTCGATCGCTTGCGTCGTGCCCTGCCACAACGAAGAGGCCGCCGTCGGCAAGGTGGTGCGCGACCTGAGGGCGGCCCTCCCCGAGGCCGACATCTACGTCTACGACAACAACTCGACCGACGGCACGGTGGAGGCCGCTCTCGAAGCCGGCGCGATCGTCCGGCGGGAGCCGCGCAAGGGCAAGGGCAACGTCATCCGGCGCGCCTTCGCCGACGTCGACGCCGACGCCCTCCTCATCATCGACGGTGACGACACGTACGACGCGGCACGGGCTCGCGAGATGGTGGACCTGCTGTTCGACGGCCCCTACGACCAGGTCCTCGGCGCTCGCCGCGAGACCGTCGAGGGCGCCTACCGTCCCGGCCACGCGGTCGGCAACAAGCTGCTCACCTCGTCGGTACGGGTCCTCTTCGGCAACGACGTCACCGACATGTTGAGCGGCTACCGGGTCTTCTCCCGGCGCTTCGTCAAGTCCTTCCCCGCGCTCTCCCGCGAGTTCGAGACCGAGACCGAGATGACGGTCCACGCGCTCAACCTCCGGCTCCCCACGGCCGAGCTCGAGGTCGACTTCAAGGACCGACCTGCCGGAAGCGAGAGCAAGCTCCGGACCTACCGAGACGGCTGGCGGATCCTGCGAGTCATCCTCAACCTCGCGCGGCGCGAGCGGCCCTCGCTCGTCCACGCCGTGATCGCGGGACTGCTCGCCCTCACGGCGATCATCCTCGGCATCCCGGTCATCGCCGACTTCCTCCGCACCGGCACCGTGCCGCGCTTCCCCACAGCGATCCTGGCCGCCGCCATCATGACCATCGCGACGCTCGTGTTCCTCGTGGGCTACATCCTCGAGTCGGTCATGCACATGCGCCAGGAGCAGTCGCGTCTGACCTACCTCACCTATCCCGCCCCCGAGCGTTCGCTGCAGGGCGACGGCTCCGAAGCCGCCGGCAACGGCCCGCTCTCCACCTCGGCGGCCGATGGCGAGGCGGCGTCAACGTCGGAGGTCGTCGCCGGCACCCCCGCGCGCCGTCCCGCGTAAGTCCGCCTAGACCGGCGCCGTCGGGCTAGATGCTCGGCTCTTCCGGGGTGGCGAGCGTCAGGACGGCCTCCGTGACGTTCGGGTCCTGCTTCAGCCGCTGCTCGAGGTCACGCAGCATGTAGGCGACCCTCGTCTCCGGCTGCTCGCCGGCAAGGTCGACCCGGGCGACCATCAGCACCTGGCGCGGCCCGACGTACTCCAGCCGCAGGTAGGTCACCCGGGTGACCTCGGGCATCTCCTTGAGCCGCTCCACCGCGGCGTCGCGCAGTCGCTCGTCAGTCTCCTGGCCGGTCAGGAACCGACGGTTGCGGTTGATCAGGATGATCGCGACCACGCCGAGCAGCAGGCCCACCAGGATCGAGCCGATCGCGTCGTACACCGCGTTGCCGGTCACCTGGTGCAGGAAGATCCCGAGTGCTGCGATCACCAGGCCGCTCAGCGCGGCCGCGTCCTCGGCGAACACGGCTCGCAGGGTGGGATCCGAGGTCTCCAGCGCGTGCTCGAGTACGTCGCGGTCGAGGTCACGCGCCTCCCGGTGGGTCTGCCGGAAGGCCTGCGTGAACGAGATGCCCTCGAAGAAGAACGCGATGGCGAGTACGACGTACGCCCAGGTGTAGGAGACGTCCTCGCTCGATGCCGACAGCTTGGTGACGCCGTTCCAGACGGAGACGACCGCACCCGCGGTGAACAGTCCGAGTGCCGCGAGCATCGACCAGACGTAGGCCTCACGGCCGTAGCCGAACGGGTGGGAGGGATCCACCTCACGGCGAGAACGCCGGTCGGCGACCAGGAGCAGCACCTGGTTGCCCGTGTCGGCCCACGAGTGGGAGCTCTCGGCCAGCATGGAGGCGGAGCCTGTGACGAGGGCGACCACGGTCTTCGCCACGGCGATCGCCAGGTTCGCGAAGAAGGCGATGACGACCGTGGTCGTGCTCTCCCCACCGGAGCTCTCGGCGTCCGGCTGGGGTTCTGCCACGTGCTGGGACATCGCGCTCCTCGGCGAGCATGGATCGGGTCGCGAGGCTGGTGCCCCTGGAAGCCCGCGGTGAAACCCTTTGGCGGCTACTCCCGAAGTGCGAGGTATGCCATGCCTGGGGCTAGTGCATCGGGGCGGACCCCGAAGTGCCACCCCGAAGTCGTCATTGTTGCCGTTCTGCCCTCATGGTTCGCTCAGGTCAAACTCCACCGAGAACACGTCTCCCGGTTCCCGCCCCCATGACTCCCGAAGGGAGACCGGCATGCGACGAATAAGTGCCATGGTGCTCTTCACTCTTGCTCTGCTGATCAGCAGCTTCGCCTTCATGTCCGCCACCGCGTCCGCAGGCCGCGACGGCAAGGACGGCAACGACGGCAAGGACGGCAAGGGCCACGACAGCAACGCCGCCTTCCACGACAACGGAGAGCTCAGGCTCACTTCCCGCACCGACCAGTTCAAGCCGATCGACAACGCCCCCAAGGGGATCAGCCTGGGTGACGTGTTCGTGTTCAGCGACAAGGTCTACTCGGGCAGCCACCAGATCGGCACGCTCAACGGGGTCTGCACCCTGACGCGTATCGACAAGTCGTCGAAGACCTTCAACGAGCTCTGCGGCGTGACCATGGTGCTGCCGAAGGGCCAGCTCACCGCGCATGGCGTCATCCGGGAGTCCACCCGCCCGTCGACCACCGAGTCGCACGCCATCGCGATCACCGGCGGCACGGGCGCATACAAGGGCGTCTCGGGAGAGGCCCGCGTGGTGTTCGTGAGTACCCGGGAAGCGAAGATCACGATCGACCTCGACAACCACTGATCCACGATCCTGAGGCCTCCGCGGCTCAGCGATCCCACCAGCTCCGGAGACCACCGGCGAACGCGGGCCGGTGGTCTTCTGGCACCTGTTTAAACATCGACAACAAAGCGGTCCAGACGACATTGCGACCTTTGTCCGGCTTGACGGACACTCGTCCTCTCGGGGGGCCGTGCGTCGGAGCCTCCCCCGACGCCCGGGCTCAATTCCATAGTCCCGCCACGTCCGCACAAGTGGGAAGTGCAGGCGACGACGCCCGCTCGGGAGGGTGACCAACCGTGACACAACATGAACACGCCTTTCTCTACTACCGCTCGCCGGCAGAGATCCGCGACGTGCAGTTCTCGCATCGCATCAGGGGCCTCGACGAGTACGAAGTAGCCGAGTTCCTCGACCTCCTCGCCGACCAGGTGCACAGCAGCAACCTGGAGCAGGAGCGGCTACGCGAGGAGAACGAGCAGCTCCGCGCCGAGAACGAAGCCCTCCGGTCGAACAACCACCGCCTCGCGAACGAGCCTCCTCCGTTGACCGCTCCACAGGTCACGTCTCAGGCCGCGGCGCTGCTCATGCACGCGCAGCAGATGGCCGACCAGCTGGTCGAAGAGGCGGTACGACGGTCACGCGACATGCTCACCGTGGCGCGCGCCGAGAAGCGGGCGATGCTCCGCAACGCGCAGGAGGCCGCGACCGCCCTCCTGCTCGAGGCGCGAGACAGCCCGTCGGTCACCCGTCTCACACCCCAGCGGACCTGGCAGCTCGACGGCACCGCAGCCGTGTCGTCCGGCCTCTGAGCGGCAAAGCCGAACATCGCACCCGGATCGGTTTACAGGAGCAGCTTGTGGCATCGAATCGAGACGTCCGCTACCTCGACGACTACCTCACCGACCGCTCGACGAGCTCAGGCCGCCACTCGGCGCCGGACTTCACAGCCGTACCCAAGACGCCGGTGACGGAGCCTTTACCCACTGCCTTCGCGGTCGTGCTGCACTTCGACGAGTTCTCCGAGCGGCGGGTGCGTCAGGCGTGGGACGCACTCGACGAGCACGGCGTGCCGTCGGCGGCGGCGACGAACGAACCGGGGTTCCGCCCACACGTCACGCTCGCGATCGTCAACACCACCCAGCCGGAGAACATCGCGGTCAAGCTGCGCAGGCCACTCGCACGCGTCTCGGGGCTCCCCATGACGATGACGGCGCTGGGGTTCTTCCTGACCAACAAGGCCCCGGCGTACCTCGCGGTCGCCCCCACCCGTCGGCTGCTGGAGCTGCACGACGAGGTCCACGACGCCCTCGGCACGACGGGCAGCTGGTCGTACTACCAACCGGGCAACTGGATGCCGCACTGCACGCTGGCGATGGACGTCGTCTGCCAGACCACCGTGGCCGAGGCACTCGCCGACACGACACTGCCGATCCAGGCGACCGTCGGCTCTGCACACCTCATGGAGCTGCCTCCGATGTCGCCGCCCGCCGCGACGTCCCACCGTCGTACGCCCGGGGCCCACCGGCGCCCGGTCCCCGGGAAGCGGAGGGGCACTGCGCCACAACGCGAGCTCGGCCGGCGTTCCGGCTGACCGCGTCGCGCGAGGAGGACCTGGTCGGCGAGCCGTTCGTGCAGCAGCTGTGCCGTGGAGCACATTCGAGGGGCGGCCGGCGAAACGTGTTCTAGGCTCGCCGGATGGATCAGAACTCCTACGAGCGCATCTCGATGACCCTCGACGAGATGGTCGAGCACGACCGGGTCTACGGCGCCCTCGCCCAGCGCACCCGCGAGTTCATCGACGCCAGCCTGCACACCACGGTCGACCACTCCGAGATCGAGGAGGTCACCGCGACCCTCGAGGCGCTCACCGACCGGCTCACCAAGGAGAGCGACCCGGCGTACCTCGGCGTGAAGATCGGCCCCGACGGCTCGGGGCGCAACCACGGGAACGCCGTCGTGGGCCTGCGGAACCCGTTCGCGCCCCCACTGAAGATCGAGAAGACCAAGGACGGTACGGCGTTCGCGTCGTTCCGCCTCGGCGCGGCCTACGAAGGACCGCCCAGCCTGGTCCACGGCGGTGTGAGCGCGCTGATCCTCGACCAGATGCTCGGCGAGGCGGCCGCGGCCGGCGGGTCCCCCGGGATGACCGGGCGGCTCAACCTCACCTACCGTCGCCCGACGCCGCTCGGCGACCTCAGCGCCAGGGCGTGGATCCACGAGGTGGACGGCTACAAGACGACCGTCCGCGGCCACATCCTCGCCTCCGACGGCGAGCCCACCGTCGAGGCCGAGGGTCTCTTCATCCTTCCGCGCTGGGCGAGGGAGGCGATGGCGGCGGCGAAGGAGCGCGGCCACACCTTCGAGTAGCCGGGTCGCCTCCGCCCCAGCAGCGCGGACGTCCGCCTGACGACCGTCGGTCCCAGGCCGCGGTGCAGCCGGTCACTCCTCGTCGATGACGTGGACCGCTGCCTCCTCGGCGCTCGCACCGGCGCCGTTGATCCCGACGTCGTCGGCCACCATCTCGCTCTCGACGTCCTCGCCGACGCCCTCGTCCTCGGCGACGAGCCGGCCCGCGCGAGCGTCACCGACCTCGCCCGTGACGTCCTCGCCGGCGTTCTCGGCCTCGAGGTACGGGTCGGGTTCCGGCTCCTCCTGGGCGATCCGCTGGTCGAGGCTCTCGCCGACCTGCTCCTCGTAGGGGGTGTTGCCGTAGCCCTCTGCGGGCGACCACTTCTCCGGCGGGGAGTACCCCTCGTCCAAGGCGTCGTCGAGGCCGCGGTCCACCAGCGTGTCCTCGGGCTGGAGCTGGTTCTCGTCGTCGACGCTGTACTCGCCGTAGTCCTCGCGGCTGGTGTCGCCGATGTTCTCCGTCATGTCCTCTCCACCTTCCTGAGTGGCTGCACATCCAACGTAACCCCCGCCTTGCACGGGACGGGTGCCCGATGGACGGCCGAGCATGAGCCCGGGGTGTGCGGTCAGGACGGAGGGGACGGGTCGGCGGTGGTCAGCGGCGGGAGGCGGCGGTCTCTTCCTTCTTCATGCCGCGCTCGCCCGAGTCGGTCAGGCGCGCCTCCTCCGCGGCCTGCGCCTCGAGCTCGGCCCGGCGGGTCGCCTCGAGCATCTCGCGTGTGGCGTCGTACGCGCCCGGGGTGCTGACCAGGTCGGAGGCACCGCCTGAGAGCCGGTTCAGCGCAGCGCGCGCGAAGATCTGCTGCTCGGTCGTGGTGCGCTCGGACCGGCCGCGGCCGATGAAGCTGACGAACCAGTGCAGCAGCGCGGTGACGCGGTTCTTGAAGCCCGTGATGTAGACGAGGTGCACGGCGAGCCACATGAGCCAGGCGACGAACCCGGTCAGCCGGAGCTTGCCGACCATGGCGACCGCCCGGAACCTGGAGATGGTGGCCATGCTGCCCTTGTCGAAGTACTTGAAGGGCTGCTGCGGGGCCTTGCCGGAGACGCGGTTGTCGATCTGCTTGGCGGCGTACTTCGCGCCCTGGATGGCGACCTGCGCGACGCCGGGGAGGTTGTTGAGGCTGATCATGTCGCCGACCACGAACACCTCGGGGTGCCCGGGCAGGGTGAGGTCGGAGTTCACGCCGATCCGGCCGGCGCGGTCGAGCGGGGCCCCGGTCTGCTCGGCGAGCGTCCTGCCCAGCGGGCTGGCCTGCACCCCGGCGGCCCACATCTTGGTGACCGCGTCGATCCGGCGGCGGGTGCCGTCCTTGTCCTTGACCTCCAGGCCACGCTCGTCGACGTCGACCACCATCGCCCCGAGCTGCACCTCGACGCCGAGGTCCTCGAGCGAGCGCTTGGTCTTCTCGCCGAGCTTGGCGCCGAAGGGCGGCAGCACCTGCGGGGCGGCGTCGAGCAGGATCACCCGCGCCTCGCGGGTGTTGATCCTGCGGAAGTCCTTGCGGAGGGTGCGGTGCGCCAGCTCGGCGATCTGGCCGGCCATCTCCACGCCGGTGGGACCGGCGCCGACCACGACGAAGGTGAGCAGCCGCTCGATCTCCTCCTCGTCCTCCGCGAGCTCGGCGAGCTCGAACGCACCGAAGATCCGGCCACGCAGCTCGAGGGCGTCGTCGATCGACTTCATGCCCGGGGCGTACTCGGAGAAGTGGTCGTTGCCGAAGTAGGACTGGCCGGCGCCGGCGGCGACGATCAGGGAGTCGTACGGCGTCACCGTGACCCGGTTGAGCACGTGGGAGGTGACCGTCCGGGCCTCGAGGTCGATCTCGGTGACCTCACCGAGGATCACTCGTGCGTTCTTCTGCGAGGACAGGACCTCCCGCGTCGGCGGCGCGATCTCGCCCTCGGACAGGATGCCGGTGGCCACTTGGTAGAGCAGGGGCTGGAAGAGGTGGTGGGTGGTCTTGGCGATCATCGTGACGTCCACGTCGGATCGCCGAAGCGCCTTCGTGCCGAACAGGCCTCCGAAGCCGGAGCCGATCACCACGACCTTGTGCCGGTCCGGTGCCACCTGGTTCATCGCGTTGCCTCTCCTGGTTCCTGTGACGTCGAGCCCTTCGGTCACTGTGCCCATTCTCGGACCTCACCAGACACAACAACGCGGGGGTCTCGATGCTTACCCCGCCGACGATGAGTTGGCTCACAGGCCCGCACCGGACGACCTGACGAGCGGCACGGCAAAGTGCGACCAGGCTCACACCGGCAGGTGGGGCAGTATGGGCCGCGTGACCCATTTCGACCTCGTGATCATCGGCAGCGGCTCGGGCAACTCCATCCCGGACGAACGGTTCGCCGACCGCAAGATCGCGATCGTCGAGAAGGGCATCTTCGGGGGAACCTGCCTCAACGTCGGCTGCATCCCGACGAAGATGTTCGTCCACCCCGCGGACCTCGCCTCATCGGTCGACCACGCGCACGAGCTGGGCGTCGACCTCCACGTCGACGGGGTCCGGTGGGTCGAGATCCGCGACCGGATCTTCCGCCGGATCGACCCGATCGCGGTGGCCGGTCGCAACTACCGCGCCGAGCGGCTCCAGAACGTCACGCTGTTCGAGGGCCATGCTCGCTTCACGGGTCTCCGCACCCTCGACACAGGCACCGGGGAGACGATCACCGCCGACCAGATCGTCCTGGCTGCGGGCAGCCGCGCCGTCGTACCCGACATCCCTGGCATCGCGGAGGTCGAGCACCACACCAGCGACACGATCATGCGCATCGACTCGCTCCCCGGGCGGCTCGCGATCATCGGCGGTGGCTTCGTGGCGGCGGAGTTCGCCCACGTCTTCGGCTCCTTCGGCACCGACGTCACGATCGTCAACCGGTCCGAGCGGCTGCTCCGCGGCGAGGACGAGGAGGTCTCCGCGCGCTTCACCGACCTCGCCGACAGACATTGGGACGTCAGGCACCGGACGACCACCTCGAAGGTCGAGGAGTACGACGGCGGCATCCGCCTGCACCTGGACGCGCCGGAGGGCCCGGAGGTACTGGACGTCGACACGGTGCTCGTCGCGACGGGCCGGCGCTCCAACTCCGACGGGCTCGACCTCGACCTGGCCGGTGTGGAGGTGGACGCGCACGGGCTCGTCGTGGTCGACGAGTACCAACGCACCACCGCGGACGGCGTCTGGGCACTGGGTGACATCAGCAACCCGTACCAGCTCAAGCACGTCTCGAACCACGAGGCCCGGGTCGTCCAGCACAACCTCCTGCACCTCGACGAACCCGCCGCGATGTTGAAGGCCAACCACGAAGCGGTGCCGAGCGCGGTGTTCACCACACCGCAGGTCGCCTCGGTCGGCCTGACCGAGCAGGAGGCGCGCAAGCAGGACGTCCGCTACGTCGTGGCGCGGCAGTTCTACGGGGACACCGCCTACGGGTGGGCGATGGAGGACACCACGAGCTTCGCGAAGGTCCTCGCCGACCCCGAGACCGGACGGCTGCTCGGCGCACACATCATGGGGCCGGAGGCGTCGAACCTGATCCAGCCGCTGATCGCAGGGATGGCGTTCGGGCAGTGCGCACACGACCTCGCGCGCGGGCAGTACTGGATCCACCCGGCGCTCAGCGAGGTCGTGGAGAACGTCCTTCTCGGCGTCGCCGTCGACGCTCCACGGACCGGGACACCCGGCTGATCACACGCCCGGTCACGGGGCCGCCGAGCCGGTCGCGGCGGGCCGGCTCCCCCGGCGACACCACGACAGAGGAGACCTCCTCCAGGCCGGGGTGCTCGTGGTTCCCGTCCGCGACCACGCCGGTCCACCACGACATCTGGAGCCCTTCAGGTCCCTTGTCCTCGAGCAACGCGAGGTTGTTGTCGAACCACGGACCCTTGATCAGCCCCCACGTGAACGGTGCCTCCGGGACATGCGCGGACCTCGCGGCGACTGCGCCCATCGGCCCGGCGAGGCCGTAGGACAAGAAGGCGGTCGCGAACCGCATCGAGCGGGGCAGCGGATTGCGGATCGGCGAGCAGACCGCCTGGACGATGCGACTGCGCGGCCCGGTCCGATGCCGGTGTTCGCCCTCGGTCGAGACCTTGGAGACCTCTGACACGTAGGAGTGGTGGACGTCCCCGGACAGGAACGTGACCGTGTCCGGTGCAGGCCCCCGCTCGCCGTACGCCACGGACAGCGCCATCTCCGCGACCTCCGCGAACCCGTGCTGGAAGGCGCCCCAGTGCTCGAGGTCGACGGTCTGGCGCACCCACTCACCGAACCGGGCGCCGCGAGCACCCCAGGCGCCGCCGACGAGCGCCTCGTCCCACGCCTCGAGGTGGTGCAGGCCAGGCGAGAGCAGGAACGGGAGCGAGGTGCCCACAAGCAGGTGCCGGAAGCCACCCTGCATCTGCTGGTCGAGCCAGTCGAGCTCCTCGGGGTCGAGCATCGAGCGGTTCTCGGGGTCGAGCACCCGCGCGGCTCGCGAGTCGACCACGACGAGACGCACGTCGTCGATGTCGCGGGTGTAGCTCCAGCGGTACGTCGTCGGGTCCTGGTCGGCCCGCGCCGCGAACTCGTCGAGCTGCGCGGTGATGTCGACCTCGCCGGCCGCGCCCCCTGAGGCGCCCGCGGAACCGCCTCTGACCGCCTGCCACAGCTCGTCGTTGGCTCGCTCCTCGGGCGAGAGGTTCCCGAGGTGCTGGTAGACCCAGTAGGACCCGAGGCCCGAGACGATCCGCTCGTGCCACCACGAGGTGGCCTCCATCTTCTGCTTCCACCCGAGGGAGGTGTTCCAGTCGTCGCGGACGTCGTGGTCGTCGAAGATCATCAGCGTCGGCACCGTGGAGAGCAGCCACCGGTTCGCGGGGTCGCTCCACGCCAGCTTGTAGAGGTGGGCGTACTCCTCGAAATCCTTCAGCTCGTCCCAGGGCGGCTGCTCGATGTCGCGGCGGGCCTTGATGAACTCCTCCATCTCCGCGGTGGTCTCGTCGGCGTAGACCTGGTCGCCGAGGAACAGCACGAGGTCGGGCCAGCTCTCCGGTTCGCCGGTCTGCTCGCCATCGGCCAGGCGCAACGCGTAGGCCCGGAGGGCGTCGACGCCATGGGTCTTGTTGCCCTTCTCGTCGTGGGAGACGCTCGTCCGGCAGGAGCCGAAGGCCATGCGCAACGGCTTCCCCGGCTCGAGCGTCGCGATCATGCTCGGCGGGTTCGACGAGGACTCGTCCGGCCACACCGTCGTACCCCCGATCTCGACGCGGTACGGGTTCTTGCTGCCCGGCTCGAGACCGTCCACCTCGACGAGCGCGTAGTGGTGGCCGTGTGCGGCGAAGGTGCGGGCCGACCACGACCGGTCGTCGGCGCGTACGACGACCACGGCGGCGTCACGGGTCTCGACCCAGATGCTCGCGCTGGTCTGGTCGACGTACCTGAGCAGGGGTCCGAGCACGAGGGGGTCCTGGGTCATCCCCCATGTCTACCCGTTCCCGACGCCGCCAAGCGGCTTCGGCCAACAGGCTGCGCCCACGTCCTGGTGCGGGCGTCGCGGGTACCGACCGAGCCGGGTCGGATATACCTACCGCCTGACGGGGTACAAGGGACCAGCCCCGGTCGTTCCGGGATTTCGAGAGGGAGGGAACCCATGAGCGCCGGGAACATGTCCGTGGATGCGGCCAACGTCGGACGCAGGGCCGATGACAGCAAGTTCCTCGACCACGCGGTGCGCGTGGGCCTGATCGCCTACGGCGTCGTGCACCTGCTGATCGCCTGGGTCGCGATCCAGCTCGCCTTCGGAAACGACGCGGGCTCGGCATCGAGCAAGGGCGCGCTCAGCCAGCTCGCGAAGACGCCGCTCGGCGGCGTGCTCCTCTACGTGGTCGCCGCCGGCTTCGCCGCGCTGGTCGTGTGGCAGCTGATCGAGGCACTCGTCGGGCACCGCGACCAGGAGGGCAAGAAGCGGGTGTTCAAGCGGCTCGGCTCCGGCCTGAAGGTGATCATCTACGGCGGCCTCGGCTTGAGCGCGCTGAAGATCGCGATGGGCGGTGGCAGCTCGAGCGGCGGGACCGACACGATGACCGCGAAGGTCATGTCGATGCCCGGTGGACAGCTCCTCGTCGGCGTCGTCGGGCTCGCGGTTCTCGGCTTCGCCCTGAGGCTGATCTTCCGGGGCCTCAGCGAGGACTTCGCCGACAAGCTCGACATCCGCGGCCGGATGGGCGACGCCGGCAAGGCCTTCGTCACCTTCGGCAAGATCGGCTACGTCAGCAAGGGCCTGGCGTTCTTCGTCGTCGCCGGCCTCTTCATGTGGGCCGCATGGACCCGTGACCCGAAGAAGTCCGGGGGGCTCGACCAGGCGCTGCACCAGGTGCTCCAGCAGCCGTTCGGCATGGTGATGCTGATCGCCCTCGCTGCCGGGTTCGCCTGCTACGGGCTCTTCGCCTTCGCCTGGGCGAGGCACCTCGACCGATGAGTGGGTCCTCGAGCGCAGAACGTCTGCCGCCGTCTGGGCATGACGGCACTGGGCAGGACCGCGGCGTACTACGACGCCGAGCTCGAGCTCTTCCGCGTCACCGACGAGGACCGGCGACGACCGTGACCTGACGACCCGCTTACCCGGGGACGAACGGCTCTTGCGGGGAGAAACGCGTCGCGGCGTGTACGGACCAGGATGACCCCGCTGATAGACAGCAGGTTGCCGAGCAGGGCTAGCCTCATCGCATGGGAGCGATCGGGTTCGTCAAGCGGACGCCGTGCGCGCTGCTGCTCGTCGCCCAGCTGGTCGGCGTACTCCTCTACCCGTTCATGGAGTCGAGCTCGGCGGGCCGTGCGGCGTTCGCGATCTTCGGGATCCTGGTACTTGCGCTCGCCGTGATCGCGATCCGGGCGACGACGCTGTCGAGCACCGGCCTGTCCGACATCACGCCGCTCACCGGACACGCGCGCAGCGTCGTGATGATCGAGCAGGTGGCCGGGATCTTCTACATCGCGATGGTCGTCACCCGGCTCGTCGGCCTGCAAGCCATGAGGAAACGGGCCTGACCATGCCCCTGAACCTGAAGGCGCTCGCGCTCGCCCCCGATCCGGAGTCGGTGAAGCAGGCGCGCGCCTGGGTTCGGGAGATCCTGACCCGCCTCCACCGGGAGGACATCCTCGACCCTGCCGAGCTCGGTGTCTCGGAGCTGGTCACCAACGCCATCCTGCACGGGACCCCGCCGATCTCCATCCGGGTGCGCGGCACCAGGGACCACCCTCGGGTGGAGGTCCGCGACTGCTCGAGCCGGCCGCCGAAGGTCAACGTCGAGATGACCGACGAGGAGCACCTGCTCGCCACCTTCGGCCGTGGCCTGGGTCTGGTCGCCCTTCACTCCTCGGCCTGGGGTGCCGAGCTGGTGCCGGAGGGCAAGGTGGTCTGGTTCGAGCCGACGGACAACCCGCGCCTGGACGGCGATCTCAGCGGGGCGGTCTTCGACCTCGACCAGACCGTGCAGGAGCGGATCGCGGAGACCGGGCTCCCCGACAAGCCCGTCCGGATCGTCTTCAAAGACGTTCCTGTCGCTCTCATGGCGCAGTTCCGTCGGCGCTTCACCGAGCTCGGCCGGGAGCTGCGCCTCCTCTCCCTGGCCCATGGTCACACGTACCCCATCGCGACGGAGGTGACGGAGGTCTTCCTCCAGGGCGAGCAGGAGCGCCGGTTGACCCGGGGCCTCGACAAGCTCGACGAGGCCATGTCCGCGGGCGTCGAGCGGGTCGACCTCGACCTGCTCGCGCCACAGTCGTCACCCGCCACCTGCGCCCGGCTGCTGGACAAGCTGGAGCGCGCGGACCAGTTCTGCCGCGACCAGCGGCTGCTGGTCCTCGCCGCCACGCCTCAGGAGCGCGAGGTGCAGCGCTGGTGGCTCGGTGAGTTCGTCCGGCAGGACGCCGGGGAGGAGCCGCGCCCGTGGACCGGGTCCTTCACCGTCGACCGGACGTCCGAGGTCTCGTGAGGCCACGCCACCCCCTGCACGCGTCGGTACTCCTCGCGGTCGCCCTCGGTGGTGCCGTGGGTGCGGTACTGCGTCATGCCCTGCTCGTGGCCGAGCCCGACGACCACGGCTTCCCGTGGACCACCTTCTCCATCAACGTCGTCGGGTCCTGTCTCCTGGCCCTGCTTCCCGCCTCGGCGTGGGTACGTCGCCACCACCTGCTGCCCCCGCTCCTCGGCACAGGGGTTCTCGGCGGGTTCACCACGCTCTCGACCTGGTCCGACCAGACCCGGCGGCTGGTGTCGGACGGACATGCGGCGACCGCGGCCGCCTACGTGGTGGGGACGCTCGCGGCATGCCTGGCCGGGGTCGCCCTCGCGGACAGGTTCAGCACCGCCAT
This sequence comes from uncultured Actinomycetota bacterium, assembly GCA_963700955.1. Lineage (GTDB taxonomy): Bacteria > Actinomycetota > Actinomycetes > Propionibacteriales > Nocardioidaceae > Nocardioides_C. Next base: position 125,169 of record CAVOZH010000011.1, read on the forward strand.
GAGCCGGGCGGAGTTCGACGAGGAGGAAGGCGACCTGTGACGTTCCTGCTCGTCGCGGCAGGGGCCGCTGTCGGTGCCCCGCTGCGCTACGTGGCTGCACACCTGCTCGACCGAGGCCGCGGCGCCTTCCAGGACGGGCTGCACTGGGGCACGATTCTCGTCAACGTCGTGGGGTCGTTCCTGCTCGGCCTGTTCAGCGGGCTCGCGGTCTCCGGGGAAACGGCAGCCCTGCTCGGCACGGGGCTGTGCGGCGCGCTGACCACGTACTCCGCCTTCGCGGTGCACGTGCACGACCTGGGTCCCCGGAAGGGGGCAGTGACGGTCGCCCTGACCGTCGTACCGGCGTTGGCGTTGTGCTTCCTCGGCTTCTGGCTCGGCGCCGCCTGACAGGGCTCCGTTCCCTCGGATCCGGCGGGCAGACAGCGTTCGCCGACACTGCCGGCATCTGCCCAATCGGTCTGAAGTGCCCAGGCTCGGGCCTTCCGCACAGGTTTCAGGTCTTCTGCGGCAACTGTTAGCGTGAATTCCTCGTGTCCGTCGCGGGCGAGGGAGGGACCTCGGGGGTGCCCGCGAGCTACCCGGAGATGTCTACATGCGACACAGAGCCTCACGACCACTGATCGACCTGTGGCGACGCCTGCCACGAGCCACCGCACGGCCGCTCGGCGCCGTGGCCGGACTCGGCCCGGCCCGGGCCCTGGTGGCCTTCTTGCTGATGCTGGGTCTTGGCACCGGTGTGGTCGTCGCCGTCGCGTCGGACGTGGGCGGTTCCTCGGACCGACCGTCTGAGTCGCAGGCCCTTGGTCCGCGGCCCGGCCCGGCCACCTCACGAAACAGCGAGCGACCGAAGCTCACCGATGAGAGACACACACCTGCCAGCCGGACGCCCTCGGAATCGAGCAGGACCTCGGCGGCTCCGTCCCAAGGGCGCTCGGCGCAGACCTCGACGGAGTCGGTGACCCCGTCCACGGGATCGATCGCTCCGACCGTGCGTTCGAAGCTCCGCCAGGCGACACGCTCGCCGAGCATCGCAACCCCGTCACCCTCCACGAGCACGTCGCACCAGGGCGGCGCAGCACCGCGGGACCGCACCGCGCCGAACACCAGCCTGTCCCAGCAGTTCCCTGAGGCAGACGCTGCGGTGTTCTCGTTCAGCGCGACCGAGCCGGCATCGTTCTCCTGCAGCCTCGACGGAGCGGCGTTCACCTCCTGCGGCTCTCCGCGGAGCTACTCGGGGCTCGACTCCGGGTGGCACACCTTCGCCGTGAGGGCCACGGATACGGCCGGCAACGTCGATGCCAGCCCCGCCACGACCCGCTGGCACGCCACTGGCGCCCCCTCGACAGATCGCTGACGTCCTCGGCGGCTCGAACTAGGCGTAGCCGAGCTCGTGCAGCCGGTCGTCGTCGATGCCGAAGTAGTGGGCGATCTCGTGCACGACGGTGATCCGGACCTCGTCGACCAGCTCGTCCTCGTCCTCGCACATGCGCTGCAGCGGCAGGCGGAAGATCATGATCCGGTCCGGGACGACGCCGGCGTACCTCGTGTCGCGCTCGGTCAGCGGCGTGCCGTGGTAGACGCCGAGCAGGTGCGGATCATGCGCCGGGGGCTCGTCCTCGACCAGGACGACGAGGTTCCTGACCAGCGACGCGAGCTCGTCCGGCACCCCGTCGAGCGCGTCACCGACGAGCTCCTCGAAGCGGTCCCGGCTCATGTCGATCACCCCTCCAGTGTGCCTGCACTTCCGCGGGCGACCAGTCGGTGATGTGATTTGGGACGTCACCTGGTGTGCCCTATGCTGTACCGGTCCCTGACGGCAGTCGCGCCCGACGGCCCATGGGTCACCAGCCCCCATCGTCTAGTGGCCTAGGACGTCGCCCTTTCACGGCGGTAGCACGGGTTCGAATCCCGTTGGGGGTGCAGAGCCCGAGCCGGCTTCGGCCGATTCGGACGAACGGTGGTGGATGGGTTAGCATTCCACCGCTCGAGCAACACAAAGAGCATGGCCCCGTAGCGCAGTTGGTTAGCGCGCCGCCCTGTCACGGCGGAGGCCGCGGGTTCGAGTCCCGTCGGGGTCGCCAGCCGAAGCCCTGGACCGCAAGGTCCAGGGCTTCGTCGTTTCTACGCCCTGGCACCGCGGGAGTACGACGACCGTGGGCGGTGTCACACGCGTCACGGGATTACTTGAACGGTCAATCATCGTTAGTCCCCGTATGACCAACCCCCTCGCACTGTCCCCCGAAGCCCAGGCCCTGCTCTTCCGCGACGCCCGGACGGCGAACACGTTCACCGACGAGCCCGTCACCGACGAGCAGATCGCCGCGATCTACGACCTGGTGAAGTACGCCCCGACCGCGATGAACGCGCAGCCGCTCCGCATCGTCCTGGTCCGCCAGGGCGAGGCCCGCGAGCGCCTGCTCAAGCAGATGGCCGACGGCAACCGCGACAAGACCGCCAACGCCCCGCTGGTCGCGATCCTGGCCGCCGACATCGACTTCCACGAGACCCTCCCCCGGACGTTCCCGCACTTCCCCGGCGCGAAGGACCTGTTCGCCGACGACACGGCTCGCACCCAGACCGCGAAGTTCAACGCCTCACTGCAGATCGGCTACTTCCTGCTCGGTGTGCGCGCCGCAGGGCTTGCCGCTGGTCCGATGGCGGGCTTCGACGCCGAGGGCGTGGACGCCGCGTTCTTCGAGGGCACGGCTCTCAAGTCGCTCCTCGTGGTGAACATCGGCCGGCCGGGCGACAACGCCTGGTTCGACCGGCTTCCCCGACTCGAGCAGGCCGAGGTCGTCCTCGAGGCCTGAGCTCTCCCCCGTCGTACCCCCCTTGTAACGCGGGGTTATGGACGCAAACCAAGCGGTATCCCGCTTGCAGACCGTCCATAACCCCGCGTTACAGCTGTTTCTGAGGGCGGTGGGCGACTGTGCTCAGGAGGAGGAGCCCAAGCCGTCGAGCGCCGCCATGTCGTCGGTGGAGAGCTCGAAGCCCGCGACGTCGGCGTTGGAGCGGATGCGCTCCGTGTTGCGGGACTTCGGGATGACGATGATGCCGTGCTGCAGGTGCCAACGGACGATCACCTGGGCCGGCGTACGCCCGTGGCTCTCGGCGACCCGCACGATGGTCGGGTTGTCGAGCGTCCCGCCGCGAAGGCCGCTGTAGCCCTCGAGCGCCACGCCGCGCTCCCGGTGCTCCTCGACCACCTTCGCCTTGAAGAGCAGCGGGCTCCACTTGATCTGGTTGACCACGGGAGCAACGCCGGTCTTGGCGGTCAGCTCGTCGATCTGCTCGGCGTAGTAGTTGCTGACGCCGATGTCCCGGGCGAGTCCGAGCTCCCGCGCCTCGATGAACTTCTCCCAGATGTCGAGCCCGACACCCTGCTCGGGAGTCCAGTGGATCAGCCACAGGTCGACGCGTTCGGTGCCGAGCAGGTCCAGGCTCCGCTTGAGGGTGTCGAGCTCCTGTCCCGCCAGGTGCGGAGGGCACTTCGTCGTCACGAAGACGTCGTCGCGCGCCACTCCGCCGTTGGCCAGGGCGCGGCCGACCTCGCCCTCGTTCTGGTAGATGGTCGCCGTGTCGACGTGGCGGTAGCCCGCCTCGAGCGCCGCCTCCGTCGCAGCGGTCGCCTCAGAGCCCCTGATCTGCCAGGTGCCGAAGCCGAGCAGAGGCATCCGGCCGCCGCTCGCGAAGGTCACGGCGTCTCGGGGGAGCTCTGGCATGGGGCTGGATGCGCTCTCGGTCATGTCCGCGATGCTAGCCAGCGCCCGTCCACGAACCCAGGCGTCGGAGGACCTTGGCCTCTGACCGTGTGAACGCCGACCTTGCCACCATGGTGGCAAGGAGGTGCGGTTCGCCGTGTCTGGTGCCTACATCTGGAGGGCAGCGCTCATCGCCGCGATCGTGAACGCGGCGTTGAACCCCACCGTCACCTTGATCGGCAGTAGGGGGATCCATTTCGTGTCCGTCTTCCTCTTCACCCTCGACCTCGTTCTGAGCTCGATCGCCGTCGCCTCGTTCGTGTCTGTCTTCGGCGCACGTCGGCTCCGGCACGAGCTCGAGTCAGGTCACCGCACGCCACACGGCGGCACCGAGTGGGAGAGGCACCTGCTCGAGAGACTGCCGAGACGGCCATGGGAGTTCGGCGTGCTGCTCGGCTCGACGGTGGCGCTGGTGGCTGCCGTCGTCCTGACAGTCCTGGGGTTGCTCGGCTTCACCGGCTTTGCCTTCGGGACGTTCGGGACGTTCATGGCGGTGTACACCGCGGCGCTCGCCTTCGTCGCGATGCGCTGGACCATCGTCCGGCAGCTGATGACAACCGCACTGGTGGCGTGACGCGAACGACGGGCCGCCGGTGACCGTCCCCGGCCGGCCCGTCGTTCGTTGATCAGCCCAGGTCGGGCGACGAGTGGCCGTCGCCCATGAAGCTGTGCACCTTCACGTCGGCGGCACGGACGTAGGCGAACCGGTGTCCGAGCTCGATCTGGAAGTACCTGTCCTCACCCAGGACCTGCGTGCAGTCCAGCTCGACGTAGCCGCACTGGAACGTCTTGGCGTAGTAGTAGTCCGTCTGCAGGTCGCGGTCGGTCAGCACGTAGCCCTGTCCCGGCTTGATCGTGTAGCCGAGCGGCACGACGCCCTGGTCGGGGATGGCCTCCGGGTACGCCGACGACTCCGGGTAGGCGCGGCCGTAGACCTGCACCGGGTCGTCTCCCGCGGGGACGACGACCTGGGCCCTCGCCGGCTCGACCACGGGGGCCGCCTCCGGGTTGTGGATCCACCCGAGCCCCCCGAGCCACCACACGCCGACCCAGTCGCCGCGACGCTCGGCGACCCGCAGCTTCTGGCCGGCCGCCGCTCGCGCGCCGATGTCGGACACGCGGGTGGTCGAGGCAGCGCCGTTGGGCCGGACGCCGGGGTCGTTCACCAGCGGTGCCGTCTCCGAGGGGGCCTGGCGCAGGTAGACGAAGTTCGCCTTCGAGGTGACGCACGGGTTGTCGCCGCATCCGGTGATGGGCTGCGAGTTCCCCTCGTAGCCGGGAAGCACGGTCACCACGTCACCCGACGCGAGCCGGTCGCGGGGCGCGTCGAGCGGTGCTCCCAGCAGGTCGAAGTAGTGCTCCCAGTCCCAGTACGGGCCCGGGTCCCAGTGCATCGCGGGGATACGGCTCGGGATGTGCCCGGGGACCTGGTCGTGCCCGACGATGTGCGCCCGGTCGAGCGGGACGTCGTACTCGTCGGCCAGGTAGCGGACGAGTGCCGCGGAGGTCTCGTACATCGACTCGGTGAACCAGCTCGCGCCCTCAGCGGCGAAGCCTTCGTGCTCGAGGCCGATCGAGTGCATGTTGACGTACCAGTTGCCCGCGTGCCAGCCGACGTCCTTGCTGTCGAGGTGCTGGGCGATGTGCCCGTCGACTGAGCGCAGCGAGTAGTTCCAGGCCAGGTAGTTCGGCCGGGTGACCAGGTCGAGGGTCCGGTCCCAGGACGCCTCGGTGTTGTGGATGACGATGTAGTCGATGTCCATGTCGTGCTGGCGGTCCGCCAGGTCGTGGTTGCCGTAGGCGCCCGGGCTCGGCTCGCCGTACCACTCGTACGGCGCCGGGATCGACTCGCAGCCGAGGTTCTCGGGGCAGTCCACTCCGTCGTCCGAGGCGACCACGAGGTCCATCGACCGGATCGCCTGCCGGTCGACCTCCGCAGGCGCGGGGGCGAGCGTGACCCGCTGACCGTCGTTGGTGACCCGGGTCCTGCCCTCGCTGATCACCGCGAAGACCTGCTCGGCGAACCGCATCGCGGAGGCCTGGTCGACCGCGCCGCTGTAGCGCGCGACCGCCTTGCTCCACGCCGACGGGTCCTTGACGGATGCCTGCGCCGGAGCGAGGTCCTCCTGGTAGGACGCCAGCAGCGCCGCGCCGCCGCAGACGTTCGCCACGTCGTCACTTCTCAGGCGCTCGGCAGGCAGGTCGGTGAGCCGCGCGGCGGTCGCCAGCGTGTCGAGGGCGGCACGGTCCGGCTCCACCCCCGGCGACTCGGTTGCGGGCGCCGGGTCCTCGTCCTGGGTTCCCTCACCCTTGCCCTGCAGGTGAGGAGCGGCCTCAGCCGAGTCGGGTACGGCGGTGAGGTGCATCGGCCCGTAGCCGGCCGACGCGCTGGGGCTGTCGCCGTGGTCGTCCCACCGTGACTCCATGAAGGAGACCCCGAGCAGGACGTCCTGCGGCACGCCACTCACCGCGGCCGCACGAGCGAACACCGCCTGCCGGTCGTGGGTGCCCTCGAGGCACCGGCTCCAGTCCGACGCGGTCGCCCCCGGCGCCGCCATCACGGTCGTGACCCCTGTCAGCAGCGCAACGACACCAGCCGCCGCTACCGCTCTGCGTCTGCTCCGCACGCACATGCTCCTCTGGCTCAGGCCGACCCGAGCCGGCCGGCACACCGCAATCAGACGACGTGCGCGCTCGTGAGTAAAGCCGCAAACGATGACATTTCGTGCAGTGCACAACTCTGCAACGGCCGTCGCACGGCCGCCGGCTTCAGCTGGGCGGTCACGAGCTGGCGCGGCCTGCTCTTGGCACTCGCATGGACTGCGCTCGGGTTCACCGCGTCCTCGTGCGCCTTCACCGGCTCCTCGGCTCCTCGATGGGTTCGGAGGATCAGGCCTCGATTCCGTGTTCCGACACCGGCTGATGTATCGTTTTCCCCTGCTTGGGCAGGTAGCTCAGTTGGTACGAGCGTCCGCCTGAAAAGTGGAAGGTCGGCGGTTCGACCCCGCCCCTGCCCACAAGCAAAAGCCGCAGGTCGGGCCACGCGCCCGGCCTGCGGCTTCTCTTTGCCCGGACGGTCTGACCGGCATCCCAGGCCGAAACCGCCTCAGGCAAGACGCTCAACGAGCCTCCGCCCCTGCGAGCCAGGGGCCGTGCCCCGGAACACCGCTAGCCCGTGCGAGCCTTCCGGGGCATGAGGAAGAAGGCCAGGATCGCGACCAGCACGGGCACCGCGGAGACGATCAGGAAGGTGAGTCTGAGCCCGTCGGTGTAGTCCACGCCGAGCGTTAGCCCCGCCGCGTTCTTGAGGAGGTCGGGGTCGTAGCCGACGCCGCCCGAGCTGCTCGCGAGCGAGCCGGTCACCGCGTCGACGCTGTTCTGCGCCGCCTTCGCCGACATGCCGCGGGCCTCCGCGTCGGCCTGCCACTCGGTCTGGAACATGAGGTTGAGCAGGAGGAGGTAGACCGCCGGGCCGATGGCGTAGCCGGTCATCGCGAAGGCTGGATACACAGCCGCCACGGACCCTGCCTTTCCAGGGGCCGCGTGCGACAAGACCGTGTCGGAGGCCCCTGTCGCGGTGACGAACCCACCGAGGTTCGTGAGCCACGTCACCGTCACCAGGAGGATGGTGGCCATCGTGATCGATGCGGTCGCCGCCATGAGAAGACAGGCAGCGCCCATGATCGAGAGCCCGACTACCAGCACCGGTCGCGCTGTCGTGGCTGCCACCACGCGGCCGGCCACGATGCTCGCGACGGCCACCACCAGGGTGCCCGGTAGGTAGAGCAGCCCGATGGTCTGAGACGACAGCTGGAGCACGTAGATCCCGAACTGGCCGAGGACGGTGCCGAGGCCAGCACCCAAGAAGTTGAGAGTGACCACGGCCAGGACGGCCACCACGAAAGCGCGGCTCCCGAAAAGGGACAGGTCAAGCGCGGGCTGGTCCACACGCCGTTCGTGGTGCACGAAGACGGCCAGCGCCAGCAAGGCGACGCTCAACGGCACCCAGACCTGGGGTTCGGTGAGCCCCATCTCGGCACCGCCGAGGCCGTAGACGAGACCGAGAAGCGCCACGCCGAACAGGACCACGCCGAGGACGTCGAGCTCGCGAAGCTGCTGGCGCGGCTGCTCGACCGTGTGTCGGACTGTGAAGACTAGGGCGGCCAACGCCAGGGCCGGGCTGACGAGGAACAAGAAGCGCCAGCCCAGCGTCTCCACCAACCATCCACCGAACAGCGGGGTCACGCCGTACAGCAACGTGGTGATCGCCATCATGACGCCGATCGCTGCCGGCCTCACCGCTGCTGGAACCGACACCGACAGCAGAGCGAGGGACAGGCCGAGCAAGGCGGTCAGAGCGAGGCCGTCCAGGAACCGCGCCACAAGGAGGACCTGGTAGCTCGGCACCAGCGTGCTCAGCAGGTTGACGACGACGCTCACCACGAGGCCGTACACGAGCAGCCGCTTGAGGCCGTACCTGTCCCCGAGGTTGCCCACCGCGAGCACGAGCGCAGCGACCACGAGCGTCGCAGCCCCACCGAGGAAGCCCATCTTGCCGGGCGGGACATCCAGCTGGTTGCTGATCGTCGCCAGGTTCAGCGAGAACAGGAGTGGGTCTATCTGGGCAATGGTGTAGCCGAGCGCCGGGCCGAGGACCGTCAGCAGCACTCCGGCAGTCAGGCCCGGTCGTGCGTTTGTGCGGGACGTCGGCTTCTCAGAACCGGGGTACCCGGCGCCATTCCGCCTTCGACGGGTCATGTCCCCCTCCCCCTCGCCGCAGCTGCTCACCCACCACGCTAGCCAGGACTACGACCTGCGGCTGCCGAACGGCGAGCGAGCCCGGCGGGGAGTACCGCGACCTCGTCCAATCTGCACGTGAGACGGTCGCCTGAGCTAGGGGGCTGGCGTCATTTCCGGCGGCCAACCGTGCTATAGCATCAGGCGATGAGCGGTCAAGGGGCACCGACGATGGGGATCGAGGAGGAGTACTTCCTCGTGCACCCCACCACCCGGGCCCCGGAACCGGCCGCTGCCCGGGTGGTCGCACGGGCTGCCAAAGACTTGGGCGACCGAGTCGCCGGCGAGTTCACCCAGTACCAGATCGAGATCAGGACGTCGCCGTGCGCGGACGCCGGACGGCTGCTCGAGGAGCTGTTCGAGCTACGGGCCGCGGCGGCGAGGGCCGCAGCAGCGGAAGGCCTGCGCATCTGCGCCTCGGGCACGCCTGTTGTCGCCCCCTGCGAGGCCGCGCCGGTCGGTGACCACGCACGCTACCGCGCTGGTGTCAATCAGTACCGCGCCATGCTCGAGGACTTCGCGGTCTCTGCGCTGCACACGCACATCCATCTACCCGACCGCGAACTCGCCGTACTCGTCGGCAACCACCTCAGGCCCTGGCTGCCGCTCCTGCTGGCGCTGAGTGCCAACTCCCCCTTTCACCAGGGACACGACACCGGGTACGCCGACTGGCGCGCCGTCATCAGGAGCCGGTTCCCTTGCCTGGGCCCGCCTCCGTACGCCGAGTCGCTGCGGCACCATCAGGAGCTTGCGATCGCCGTGGCGGAGTCCGAGGCGATGCTCGACGCGAGCACCCCGTTCTGGGACATCCGGCCGAACCCGCGGCTGCCGACGTTGGAGATCCGGTCCATGGACGTGACGGCCGAAATCGACGACGCGGTGGCCCTGGCCGTGCTCATCCGGGCACTCGTGACAACATCGACGGCGAGCGTGTTGGGCGGCGACCCGGGTCCGCGACCGCCGAGTGAGGTGCTGCGCGCCGCGTACTGGCGAGCGGCCAGGGACGGCTGGTCGGGCAGCGGTGTCGATGCGCTGACCGGTCGGATCCTCCCAGCCCGAGTGCAGGCGGAGCGACTCCTCGACCATGTCAGGCCCGCGCTCGAGGAGCACGGGGACACGGATCTGGTGACGGCCTTCCTGCGACGCCTCGCGACACGCGGCAGCGGTGCGGAACGCCAGCGTGCCTCCGCGGCGCGGCACGGCGGCCTCAAGGGAGTAGTGGACGACCTTGTGCACGTGACTGCGCCGTCGGCGTCCTGATCAGAACGGAGCGAAGGTGATCACCAGGACGTCCCGCTGTGCGGGCTCTGCGGGGTCGAGCGCCCGGATCGGCGAGACGCCGTGCAAGGTGCGACGGTCGTCGCCCAGGAGCAGCGTGCCGGGCTCGGACAGCGTCGTCGTCAAGAGCTGACGGCCGTCCAGGTCGAACACCGAACTCTCGCCACCACCGGCATTGCGACGGCCGACCAGCAGCGAGGTGACGAGCGTGACGCCGTCGCGATGCAGTCCCTCGGGCGTGGGCTGCCCTTCACCGTCCGCCGACGCAAGCACCCGGAAAGGAGTCACCTTGGCGCTCCACTCGGGAGTGTCTTCCAGCGCCGTCGCCACATGGCCCAGCAGCCTCAGCAGGCCGTGCAGAAGTGGATCATTCGCGAAGCCGTCGGTCAACGGCTCGAAGTAGCGGTCCCTTTCGACGTAGAGCGGGTTGGAGTCCTCCGGCTGCACGAAAGCACGGTGCGGAATCAACTGGGCGTACCCGTCGGCAGGCTTGAACAAGAAGTGCCCGTAACGGCGCAGCCGTCGCGTGCCCAGCTCTGCCGCGTACCTGTCCGGGACCAGTTCCTCCCAGTGCGAGGAGAACCGGGTCCACTCTTTCTCGTCGGACCCCAAGCATCTGTTGAGATCGGTCGGGGGCATCACGACCGCACCCGTGTAGGTGAGCATCCTTCTGGCAGATCCGAGTGGGTCGGGGTCGGCCTGTGTCTCCGCCGCGAGTCCGTGCGTCATTCCTCTACTCCCTTACGACTTGCCCTTCTGCTCAGGAAACGGCGTCTTCGCCTTCTTGTCCTTGGTTCCGCCAAAGCCGCGCGGCTGGTTACTCGCGCCGATCCGACACTGCTCCGGGCCGGTGGCGCCGTTCACCCAGGGGCAGTCTGGTCGCGCGCGTCCGCTGCCGCACGGCCCATGAGCCCGAGGCCGCTCGAGGTCGCCCGCCGCCAGGGGACGGTTCCCTCGATCTCGATCTCCAGCGAGAAGCTGAGGAAGGTCCGGATCAGCACGATCAGACCGAGTACGGCGACGTTCTCCAACGTCGTGGCCACGGCCACCGTCTTGATCAGGTCGGCGGCGACGAGGATCTCCAGACCCAGGAGCAGGACGCCGCCGAACGCCGACCGCAGCACGCGGTAGGCGTCGTTGCCGTGCCCGGATCGCCGCCAGACCGTCGCCGCGAGCACGAGAGACCACAGCCCGCCCACGACCAGGACGGCGGCGCCGAAGGCCTCGAAGCCTTGCGCCACGTGTTCCATGACCTCGACGAAGGTCACCGCGCCTCCCCTCCCGGCCGGTGTCGACGGACACGGTCCCCCTCAGGCTCCCACGAGAGCCGGGGCGACTCCGTCTGCTGAACGTCGCTCCCGATCCAGACGGCCCCGCTTCCGGATCCGGAAGCCGGGGCCGTCGTGGTCAGAGGTTGTCGCGCAGGTACGACGGGGTCCCGACGACGATCTTCGTCCGCTGTGCGGGATCCACCCAACGCGCCAGCCAGCTCACGTCACGTGTCGGCATCGAGACCCAGCCATTGCGGCCGACCCGCGGGCCCGAGTGGATGAGGAAGCTGCCTCGACGTACGTCCGCGGGAACCTTCGCCATCGCCTGCTTGCGCTCGGTCGACCAGTAGATCTGGCTCGGCAGGTTGAAGCCCAGCAGCAGTCCCCGCTCGAACGAACCGGGATGGTCGCCGAACACCACCTCGCGGGAGCGCCGCCAGTTCGCGGCAGGAGAGCGGAACGGCTCGAGGACGTTGTAGGTCCTCCTCGAGCGGGGGTCCATCGGCCACCGGTCGTCGGCATCGAGACGGCGGTACCGAAGTGCGCCGCCCTGGTCCGGCCGCATGCCGAAGGCGCTCGCGACCGGGTACACCCCTGCCGGGGTGGCCCCTGCCCGGCGGGTGGCCGACGAGGACAGCCCGGTGGCGCCCAGCGCGACCCTGACCGGACCCCGCACGGCGCGCCAGGTGAGACCCCGCTTCTGCCAGGCGACGGCTACCCCGTGCGTCGCGCGCCATCGGGGTGCGGTCACGGTGACGATCTGCGTGGCTCCGCCGACCGTGCCGAGCTCGTCGGGGTGGACGGGGCCCTGGGGTGGTTGCGGGTTCGGCACCACGGCAGAGGTCGTGTAGCAGGTAGCGCCGGCGCAGGTGCTCAGCTTGGCGAGCAACCGTTCGAGCGCCAGGCGCGTGGCGCGGTGCGTGGGGCGGTAGGCGACGTTGACGAGCTGGTACGGATCCACCTTGCGGTCGTAGATCTCGATCTCACCGGTCACCGGATGCCGCATGTAGGTGTAGCGCTTGGTCCGGACACCTCGGTACAGGTACTGGTCCGTGGGGACCCCTGCGAGGCCCGGGCCTGCCTCGATCGCCATCGCGTCGTACCCGTTGCTCTCTCCGAGCGCCACGTCGAGGAGTGACCGCCCGTCGAGCTCCAGCAGCGGCTCGGCGCCCGACACGTCGGCGAAGGTGGCCGCGACGTCGACGAGGCTCACCGTCTTGTGAATGGTCTTGCCCTGCGGCACACCGACACCCGGACCCCACATGAGCATCGGGATCCGGACGCTCTCCTCGTAGCCGAGGGTCTTGCCGCGCCACCGGTGCTGCCCCAGGAGGTAGCCGTTGTCGGAGGAGAAGACGATCAAGGTGTTGTCGAGCTGCCCGAGGTCCTCGAGCAGCTCGACGGTGTCCCGGACGTTGCGGTCCACGGCTTGAAGGGACTCGACGCTCATCTGGTTGACCCGGCGCCACCTGGTGCGCCAGGCGTCCACCCGAGGGAGCTTTCGGATACGCGCGGGCTTGTCGACCACGACCCGCTCGTCGAAGCTCGGGAGGCTCTCGGTGTACAGCGGGAGACCGGCGAACCTGCCCCGGTCCTGCTCTGCAGGGGTGGCCGGGCTCCACTGGCACCGCCCGTCCACGAGAGGGCAGGCGCCGTGGGGAGCGAGGTTGGACTGCCAGATGAAGAACGGCTCCTTGTCCTCGACGCCTTGACTGATGGCGGCCTCCGTCACCTTCTGCGTCAGGTCGGCCTGGTAGTCGTCGGCGTGGTCGACCACGACGCCGTTGTCGTTGAACCAGGCGTTCTCGTAGTCGTACTCGTGGTGCACAGAGGCGTGGAAGTCGTCCCAGCCCGCTGGGATCTCGGTGGGGTCGTCGTGTCCGTACTCGTTGAGGTACTTGCCGACGAACGTCGTGCGGTAGCCCGCGTTCTTCATCCACACGGGGAGCGACCGGTCGTTCAAGCGGCGCATGGCCTGGTAGCCACCTGCGGGCGGGGCGTTGGAGAGCACCTTGTGGTTGTGAGCCTGCTGACCGGTCAGGATGGTCGCCCTGGCGGGACAGCACAGCGGGTACGGCGAGATGGCATCGGTGAAGGTGACGCCACCGCCCCCGAGCAGCTCCAGCGTGTACGGCATGTACTTCAGGTCGTTGAGGCTCTGGTCATCCGTGGTGATCAGGATGATGTTCGGCGGCGCGGCCGAGCTCGCCACGGCATCTCTGGCAGGCGTCACCGCCACCAGAGCAGGCACCAGAACGACGACAGCAGAAAGCACGCGGAAGAGAGCCCGACGCATTGAAACACCCCGTAAGTCCGATGGCTCCCGAGAGGGGACCATGGACAGTTTCGTTCAATACGTCGGGAAAATCAGGAGAAGGGGCAGATGCCCGAGACACCCCAAGGCGGCGCGCCCACCGCCGTGACTCAGGCCACGGTCACCCTGGGGTCGAGGTAGACGTCCTGGATCGCGTGGAGCAGGTCGATGCCCTCGGTGAACGGGCGCTGGAAGACCTTGCGCCCCGCGATCACGCCCATGCCGCCGGCTCGCTTGTTGACGACCGCCGTACGGACGGCGTCATGGAGGTCAGACGCTCCCGAGGACGGGCCGCCGGAGTTGATCATGCCGATGCGTCCGGCGTAGCAGTTCAGCACCTGCCAGCGGCACCGGTCGATCGGGTTGTCTCCGACATAGGTGTCGTAGACGAGCTGACTCGTCTTGCCGAAGGAGATGGCGGGGAAGCCCCCGTTGTTCTCCGGCAGCTTCTGCTTGACCAGGTCCGCCTCCAGCGTCACGCCGAGGTGGTTCGCCTGCCCGGTGAGGTCGGCGGAGACGTGGTAGTCGATGCCGTCCTTCTTGAACGCCGGGTTGCGCAGGTAGCACCACAGGACCGTCACCATGCCGAGCGAGTGGGCCTCCGCGAACGCCGCACTCACCTCTTCGAGCTCACGACGGGAGACCTCGGCTCCCCAGTAGACGGTCGCTCCGACGGCGGTCGCGCCGAGGTCGAACCCCTGCCGCACCGAGGCGAACATCGTCTGGTCGTGGACCGCGGGGTAGGTCAGGAGCTCGTTGTGGTTGAGCTTGAGGACGAACGGGATCTTGTGAGCGAACTTCCGCGACACGGAGCCGAGGACGCCCAGGGTGGTCGCGACCGCGTTGCAGCCCCCTTCGAGCGCCAGCCGGACGATGTTCTCGGGGTCGAAGTACATCGGGTTCGGCGCGAACGACGCAGCACCGGAGTGCTCGATCCCCTGGTCGACGGGGAAGATCGACAGGTAGCCGGTGCCGGCCAGCCGGCCGTGACCGGTGAGTGCCGCGAGGTTGCGCAGCACGTGCGGCCCGCGGTCGGTGTCGCGCCAGACCCGGTCGATGAAGTCGGGCCCGGGAAGATGAAGGTCGTCCTTCGGAAGGCTCTTGCACTCGTAGTCCAAGAGCTGCGCGGCGTCGTCCCCCAGCACTGCCGCGATGTCGGTTGTCATGGTTCGGCCCTCCGGCAGGTTGCCCGCCTCGGCGGCGCCGGCAAGGACAGCAGGCTGGCCGCAGACGGTCTCCTTCCTGTCTATTCGCGAACGCCGGCGCGACATAGGGCCGTCCGACCCCTCTTCAGCGAGGGGGTCTTGGCCGGGCCAACAGGGTCCTTGGGCCCGACCCTGCCCTGGCGTCTGCCCCTGTCCGTCGTGTCGGTGGCGCGGGCACCGTGGAAGCTGAACCCAGGAGGTACAGCCCGTCGCGCGGGTCGGCCGTCCGAGGAGGTGAGGCCCCATGAAGCAGGACGCAGCGGAGACAACCGGCTCGGGCAGCAAGATCGGCCTCATCCCTTGTCTGGCGTTCTCGGTGGGCACCATGATCGGCGGCGGCGTCTTCACGCTGTCGGGCGTGGCAGTCGACGAGGCAGGTCCCTCGGCGGTGTTCGGCTACCTGATCGCCGGTGCGGTGATGCTGCTCTCGGCCACGTCGTTCTCCGCGGTGGCAAGCCGGTCGAAGGCCGGTGACTCGGGCTATGCCTCGATCGGCACGATCCTCGGTCCGCAGTGGCGGTTCCTGACCATGTGGGCCTTCTACCTGAACGCCGTCACCTGCCTCGCGTTCGTCCTGATCTCGTTCGGTTCCTACCTGAAGCAGTACTTCGTGCCGAGCGCTCCCATCACGCTTGCCGCGTTGCTCGCCGCCGTCGCGCTCGCGCTGCTCAACCTCGGCCCCGCCGACCTGGTCGGGCGGGCAGAGACCTTCCTCGTCACGCTGAAAGTCGCGATCCTGCTGCTGCTGATCGTCTACGGCCTGATCGCTCTCTCCCCCGGCGACCTCCAGCCGCTCACACCCCAGGGTGGTGGCTCGCTGCTCCGGGTGACGGCCATGCTCTTCACGGCGTACACCGGGTTCAACGTGGTCACCAACATGGCCGGGTCGGTTCGCCGTCCCGAGCGGACCGTGCCCCTCGCGATCATGCTGTCCATCCTCATCTCCGCAGTCGTGTACGTCGGGGTGATCATCGCCCTGCTGGCCTCGGGAGAGGAGAACTTCGGCGAGGCGGGTCTGGGCAAGGCCGCCGAGGCGCTGATGGGTCCGTGGGGTGGCGTGCTGGTCGCCTTCGCCGCCTGCGTCTCCACCCTCTCGAGCGGGAACGCCAACGTGCTCGGCTCCAGCGAGCTGATGATCAAGCTGGCCGCCCAAGGCGATGTCGCCGGACGTTGGGGAAAGCTGACCCGGCACAACCACCCGGCGGCGAGCGTGCTCCTCGCGACCGCGATCGTCATCCCGCTGGTCACGTTCGGCAGCCTCGGCGCGATCGTCGCGATCTCGAACGTGACGGCGATCGCCGCCATGCTGATCGTCAACGTGGCCGCCTTCAAGCTCGCTCGTCAGGGCTGGCCCGAGCCCGGCATCCGGCTGCGGGGCGGGGTGTTCCTTCCGGTGGTGGCCTTCGTCACCGCGGCGGCCCAGTTCCCCTCGCTGGGCTGGAGCGCCGTCCTGGTCGGCCTCGGGATGGTGTTCGCCGGACTGTTCATCTACGTGCTGCGGCATCGCCCCGAGCTCGGTGCCGACACGGGCCCGGTGCTGCGGGCGATCGAGAGGCTCGAGACGCCACTCGCCAGGGCGCTGCGACGGCCGACGGAGTCGTCGCCGTGAGGGTCTCCCCGGAACAGGTCAGCGCGCGTTCCAGACCTTGATCCAGTCGATGATGATGGTCTCCTTGCCGCGCGTTCCTCCAGGACAGCCGTCACCGTCGCACTCCTGCTGGAGCACGGGGCGCTTGAGCGTCGCGGGCAAGGTGCGCTGCGAGCCGCGATAGACCCAACGCTGCCGGCCGTCGATGAGGACGCGCAGCGTGAAGTCACGACGTTCGAACGTCACGGTGTGCCAGTTGCTGAGGTTCACGCGATAGTGCCGCTCCTGCTGGCCCGAGGAGCTGTGAAGGAAGGTCGAGCAGCCTCCGAGCTCACTGCCCTCGCAGTAGTCCTCCTCGCCGGCGGCCGGCCACCTCCCTGAGGAAGGCCAGCGCATGGGGACGATCCGGTGCCCCCGCACACCGAACGAGCTCACCCGGAACCGCACCGAGATCTTCTGGTCCACGCTCTCGAAGCGCTTCGACAGCATCATGCCGGCGGAGTACCACCCGGCGCCGCAGTCACCCGACGCGCGATGGCGCAGGACCATGCGCATGGTGCCACCCTTCACGAAAGCGTGGTCGGGCCGGGCGCAGTTCCCGGGACCGGATCCGTAGGGCCCGTCGTACTTCGACCAGTGCCGTGGAACACCACCCGTGCTGAACCGGTCGTCCACCACCAGCCGCCAGGTGGACCCCCGCGACGTCGCCATCGTCGTCGCCGAGGCGGACGCGAGCGGGAGCGCCAGGGCGCAGAGGAGAAGCATGCCGATGATCCGCTTCACGAGAATGGAGTCCCTCCATCCCCCGCGATTGTGGCCTTTCAGACCACTCGACCAAACCACCGCAGACCTGTCCAGTGTTCTAGACCGAATCGAGGTGGTTGGTCCGATAAGCGGCACACGCACCTGCCGCCCACGCGGGGGACACCGCCGGGAATCCCGCTCGACGTCGTGGCGGTCACGACTGGCGGGACTCATGGCTCGGAAACGAGATGGGAGGCGACGCCGGCGGCATGACGGCACGCCCGCTCAGCGTGGGTTCCAGACCTTGATCCAGTCGATGATGATGGTCTCGGATCCAGTCGTGCCACGGGGGCAGCCGGTGCGGCCCTTGCACTCCTGCTGGAGCACGGGCCGCTTGAGCGTGGCGGGCAGCTGGGCCGAGGTGCCGCGGTAGAACCACTGCTGCTTGCCGTCGACGAACGTCCGGACGGTGTAGCCACGACGGATGAAGGTCCAGGTGTGGAACTTGGTCATGTTCAGGTAATAGTGCTTGTACGCGTCGCGCCGGCCGTGGAGGTAGGTCGAGCAGCCCCGGAGGTCGCCGCCCTCGCAGTAGTCCTCCTCACCCCCGGCCGGCCACTCTCCCGACGACGGCCAGCGCATCGGGATGATCCGGTGGGACAGAACCCCGCCGTAGCTCTGCACCCGGAACCGCAGCGAGATCTTCTGGCTCACACTTTCGTACGGCTTCGACAGCATCATGCCCGCGGAGTACCACCCCGCGCCGCAGTCACCCGACTTGCGGTAGCGCATGACCATCCGCATCGCGCCCTTCGCGACCCAGGCGTGAGCCGGCGTCGCGCAGTTGTGCGGGTCAGACCCGTAGGGACCGTCGTACTTGTTCCAGTGGCTCGGCACGCCGCCCGAGCTGAACTGGTCGTTCACGACGAGCTTCCAGTACGAGACCTTCCGGACAGTGGCGGTCGGCTGCAACGAGGTTCCAGGCGTCGTCGCCGAGGCAGCTGCCATGGGGAGCGCAAGCACGAGTGCGGCGAGCAGGATGACGATCCGATTCATGGCCGTAGAACCCCTTATCCCCACGAAAGCTCGACCCCACCGAGCGCATTTCCAGCGTAACTAGCGAAAAAGTTGCCCGAGGACGAATGACCGTCGGCCCGATCGCCCTTCCCCAAGGCTGGGGACGCGGGTCGGGCTTCGTCCGCAGGCGACCGTGCAGTCACCGAGTCCGGGGCCTGACCGGGGGCGTCGGCGACTTCTTTACTTCTTCTGCGCGATCCCGCCCGGAGCACCATGATTTGTCACTATGTGCCCCGCTCGTCGCCTCACGTCCAACCCTCGCCGTACCCCGCGAAACCGGGCCCGGCTCGGCTGGACGACGTCCGTCGTCGCCGTTGCCGCGCTAGGTGCGCTCGTCGCGGGACAGGCCCCGGCCGAGCACCCCCGCACTGCGGCGACCAAGGCCGGAGCCGAAACCGCAGGCTCGATCAGCCTGGTCGCCGCGAACCGCGTGGAGCTCAGGCGCCACAGGGGGTTCATCGAGGGTGACGGTCGCACCTTGTACGTCGCGAACCGGACCGACTTCCGGCCCCGCCGCACAACAGTGGCCCTCCCTCCGCCGGTGCGGGCCAGGTCCTGGGTCGTCGTCGACCTCGACACCGGCCGCTTCCTCGGAAAGCACAACGCTCGGCAGTGGCTGCCCCAGGCGTCGACGATGAAGCTCCTCACTGCGCTCACGGCGATCCGGACGATCAAGCCGGGCACGCACTACCGCGTGACCAGGTACGACGTGCGGCAGACCTGCTCGTGCGCGGGCCTCAGGCGCGGCCGTGTCTACACGCGCGACACCCTCCTGGCGGGCATGCTGCTGCCGTCGGGCAACGACGCGGCCGAGGCGGTAGCGGGCTCGCACCCTCGCGGCCGCAGGGCGTTCTACCGCGCGATGAACGCCGTCGCGCACGAGCTCGGCGCCCGGGACACCGTCGCCAAGAATGCCTCGGGGCTGACCGCGGCGGGCTCGCACTCCTCTGCGCGAGACCTCGTGATCCTGCTCCGCGCAGCAGTGTCAGACCCGACGATCTCCAGGATCCTCGGCATGCGCTCGGCCGAGATCGCGACCGCGGCAGGTCGCCTCCGGCACACCGTGTGGCGCAGCACCGACTACGTCAACCGCTACCCCGGCGCGCTCGGCAAGAGCGGATACACCACGCCTGCGCAGAACACCCTCGTGGTCGTGACAGAGATCGAGGGACACCGGGTCGCGGTGGCCACCCTGGGGGCACCCGGCGGCTACTCCACCTCCGGCGCCCGTGCCCTGACCGAGTGGGCGAGCACGAACTTCGGCGGCCTGCAGGCCGTCGGCTGGCTTCCGCCGTCCTGAGACCGGCCGAGCGGTTCAGCAGCGCCTGAACCCCGCGAACCGTAAGTCGTTGTCGTAGCGGACCAGGCCGTCGTCGACGAGGTCCCACAGCGTCGCCACGATGGTGGCGCGGTCCGCTGCGTAGTCTGTCGCGACGGAGGCCACCACGTCGGCCGTTGCCCACGCGCCTTCCTCGACCGCTGTCAGCACCGCGGCGCGGAGGGTGTCCGGTTCAGACTGGGTTACCAGCATTGCCCGTCTCCTGTCATCTGCGGTTCGGTCACTGCCGAACGACACCAGCCTGACGCGCCGCGGTCTAGACATGGAGAGGCCGTTGGTCCCGCTCTGCCCGACATCGGTCCCGTCGGACCGGTTTGCCCGCGCTCCCGGCCGGGGGACCCACCCTTCGTTGCAGTTGCCACCCAAACCACCCGATTCGCAGCGCGGACTTCGGCAGTCGACTACCGTTTTCGATGGTTTGTACCGTCGCCCCACCGGCATTTGGTGAGGCCTACCATCCTCGGGGAGCCTTAGAAACATGCGCAGACGCCGCCATCTCGGCCTGCTCGCCGCCCTCTGCCTCGTGTGGGGGGTGACCTTCAGCGTGCCCTCGACGAGCCCTGCAGCCCATGCAGGCGGAGCGGTAGACGCAGCCGGCACTTCCATGACCGCCCCACGCCTGGCCGGCTCGGCCGACCGGCCGAACATCGTGCTGATCAGCGCCGACGACATGCGAGCCGACGACATCAAGTTCATGCCGAGGACGAGGAAGCTCCTCGGCCAGGCAGGCGTGACCTTCACCAACGCGCTCTCCAACAACCCCCTGTGCTGCCCGGCGCGCGCGACGCTGCTCACCGGCCAGTACTCCCACAACAACGGCATCAAGGGCAACGAGTACCCCTTCGGTGGCCACAAGGCGTTCTGGAAGAGCGGCGCCGAGCACGAGACGCTGCCCGTGTGGCTCAGGCGCACCGGGTACAACACCGGCTTCATCGGGAAGTACCTGAACCACTACGGCAGCATGGACCCCACGGAGTACGCCGAAGGACCGCGCTACATCCCCCCGGGCTGGAACGACTGGCACGCCTCGGTCGGCAAGGTGATGGCCTACTACTGCCCGACCCTCAACGACGACGGGAAGCTGCACCGTTACGCGGGGAAGTACCAGACCGACCTCTACACCCACATCAGCAAGCGACTCATCGCGAAGTACTCGCGATCCAAGAAGCCGTTCTTCCTGTGGGAGTCCCACCTCTCGCCCCACCTCGGCCACGGCCCGAACGGCAAGAACTACTGCCAGGGCGGCCCGGCCCTGCCCACCCCTCCGGCCAAGCGGCACGAGGGCATGTTCGCCGGCATGCCGCTGCCGGCCAGCCCCGCCTCGAACGAGGCGGACATGTCCGACAAGGGCGTCTTCATGCGCGACAGGCCGAAGCTCGACCTGAAGCACCAGAAGCTGGTGCACGAGGGCCGGCTCGAGGCGCTCCAGTCGCTCGACGAGTCGGTGGCCGACACGGTCCTCTCGCTCAAGAAGCACGGCCTGCTCGGCAAGACCATGATCATGTTCATCTCGGACAACGGCTGGCTCCTCGGTGAGCACCGCGCGGAGAAGAAGATCCTGCCGTACGAGGAGTCCCTCACCGTGCCGATGCTGATCCGGGGCCCGGGCCTGCCCGCCGGCGTACGACGGCACCAGCCGGTCGGCCTGGTCGACATCACTGCCACGGCCGTCGAGGCGTCGGGAGCAGTCCCGATGAGGTACCAGGACGGCGCCTCGGTCCCCGGCTTCCTGGACGGCGTCTCCCTGACGGGCATGGCGCGCGACCCCAAGGTCCACGCCAGACGGGTGATGCCGATCGAGGCAGGTCCGCTGTCCGGCCAGAAACGGTTCAACGCCACGACGCGGCCCTGGCTCTACCAGGGCGTCCGGTCGCAGCGGTTCTCGTACATCGGCTGGCTGATGAACGACTCCACCGACGAGGAGTTCTACAACCTGCACAAGGACCCCTTCCAGCTGCGAAGCGACGAGCACGAGACCACCGCGCTCGCCGCGCTGCGCGCCGCCAGCAAGGCACTTCAGGACTGCGCCGGCATCGGCTGCATCGCTGACCTTCCGGCGAACGTGGACGACGGGACACCCGCGCCGCGTCGCCCCGGGGACCACACCGCGCCGCGGATCGCGAACGTCCACGCACCCACTGGCTGGAGCCGGAACAACCGCCCGGTGATCCGGTACACCGTGAGCGACCCCGACAACCCGGCTCGCTCGTTGCGTCACTGGTGCAGCCACCAGGCCATCGGGTGTCACGGCAAGGCCACCTTGCGGATCCACGGCGAGGGCTGGCAGAACTGGACGATCTACGTCACCGACAAGGCCGGCAACGTCGGCAGCCGGTACGGCAGTCTCGGGGTGGACCTGCGTCCTCCCCGCGTCAGCACGCGATCCGCGGGGTACCAGGTCTCGACGCTCCAGCGCGCGCCGCTGTCGTGGCGGGTCACCGACTCCGCCTCGGGCGTGCGGGACGTCGACGTACGACGACGCACGGCCCCGCTCGGCGGCGCCTTCACGCCGTGGAGCTACCCGGCGCGGCTCCAGAACCGGAAGGCCGCTCCCCGGTCCACGGGGCTGCCCGCACGGAACGGAACGGTCTGCCTCGAGGTCCGCGCTCGCGACGGTGTGGGTCGGCAGACGGCTTGGACCGGCACGCTGTGCCGAGCCCGCGCGATAGACGCTGCCGGCCTTGCCTCGAGCCCCGCGTGGCGCACCGTGAAGCGCGACGGCTGGTACGCCGGCACGGCGACCGCTACCCGGACCCAGGGGGCCGCCCTCACCGTTCGGAGCACGGGGGCCATCGGGCTCGTCCGCGTCGTCGCGCTGACCGGCCCGGGCATGGGACGCCTCAACGTGACCGTCGGCGGGCAGAAGCTCGCCGGCATCAACCTCGACCGCAGCAAGCGGGCGATGCAGGAGTTCGTGCTCCCTGCGGCAGGGCTTTCCGGCCAGGTCCGCGCCACGGTCACGAGCACAGACCGGCCGGTGTGGGTCGACTCCGTCGGTGTCGTCCGGGGGCTCGCGCGCTGAGCCACAGGCCCGGCGACGGTGGACGTCGCCGGGCCGTCCGCTCGCCACGGCCGGGATGACGCCCTGAGCGTGTGGTCCGTCACACACGTTTCCCCACATCCGCGTTGGCTACCCTCGAAGCACCATGAAGCTCAAGATGCGCGCGGGGCATGCCAAGAGGTACCGCCAGATCGCCGCCCTCCTCATCCGGCACGGACGTGGCGACCTCGTGCGCTCCGCCGGGATCGACGGTGTGCTCGACGACGAGCAGGTGAGCGAAGGCGACCCTGATGCGGCCGCGAGCCTCGCCGACGACCTGGAGGCGATGGGGCCGACGTTCGTCAAGCTCGGCCAGCTCATGTCCTCGCGAGTGGACCTGCTCACTCCGGCGTACATCGACGCACTCGCACGCTTGCAGGACCAGGTCGCGCCGTTCCCCTTCGAGCAGGTCGAGGAGATCGTCAGCGAAGAGCTCGGCGTGCGGCTCTCCAAGGTCTTCCCGACCTTCGACCACAAGCCGCTGGCGGCGGCCTCGCTCGGCCAGGTCCACCGGGCCACCCTGCGCGACGGCCGCGAGGTGGTCGTCAAGGTGCAGCGGCCCGACATCCGGCACCAGGTGCTCGAGGACATGGAGGTCCTGGCCGACCTGGCGGAGCTCGCCGACACCCACACCGAGCTCGGCCGCTACGGGCTGGCCGACCTGCTCGAGGAGTTCCGCAAGTCCCTGCTCGACGAGCTGGACTACCGCCGCGAGGCCGACAACCTCACGACGATCGCCGGCATCCTCTCCGACCACCCCGGCATCGTGGTCCCCAAGCCCTTCCCCGACTTCTCCAGCAGCCGCGTGCTGACGATGGAGTACGTCGACGGCAGGAAGATCACCGACATCGGGCCGCTCGGGCGTCTCGAGCTCGACGGCGCTCCGCTGGCCGACGACCTCTTCGCCGCCTACCTCGAGCAGGTCCTCGTCGAGGGCATCTTCCACGCCGACCCGCACCCCGGCAACGTCCTGCTGACCTCCGACGGCCGCATCGCCCTGCTCGACATCGGCATGGTGGCGCGACTGGCGCCGGCCTACCGCGAGCGGCTCGTGAAGCTCTTCCTCGCCCTCGCCGACGGCCGCCCCGACGAGGTGGCCCGGGTGATGCACACCATGGGTGAGGAGCTGCACGACTACGACCCGGTGCTCTTCGAGCGGGCGGTCACCGACGTCGTCGGCCGCTCCGCCGATGCGACCCTGTCGGAGCTCGACGTCGGCGCGATGGTGCTCCAGCTGACCCGCCGGGCCGGCGAGGCCGGGCTCAAGATGGACCCTGAGCTGGTGATGCTCGGCAAGACCCTGCTGAACCTCGACCAGGTGGCCGCCACCCTCGACCCGGGCTTCGAGCCACGGGACGCTCTACGGCGCCACACCACGGCCCTGATGACCACGTCGATGCGGACCTCGCCCGCGGCGATGCTGGCCACCGTGCTGGAGGCGAAGGAGTTCGTCGAGGCACTCCCCGGCCGGGTCAACCGTGCGTTCGACGCGATCGGCGAGGGCCACTTCGAGCTTCGCGTCAAGGCGTTCGACGAGGACGAGTTCCTCCGGGGCCTGCACAAGCTGGCCAACGTGATCGCGACCGGCCTGATCCTGGCGGCGATGATCCTCGCCTCGGCGCTGCTCGCCCGCTCCCCCGACGGCCACCCCTCGGCGGAGAACCGGATCGCCCTCGGCGTCTTCGTCGTGTCGGTGATCGTGGCCCTGGCCATGCTGTCGCGGATCGCCTTGCAGACACGGCACGTCCGCTCCCACCGCCGTACCTGACCGCGCACCCGCGCCGGCCCGCGGACCCGTCGCCTCCTGCCCTTCCCAACCACACGACCGGGCCGCTACGTTGCGGGAGGTCCCACGGTGGGACGAGGGAGGCAATGCGTCTCGAAGGGGACAATGTTGTCCAAGCGGTTCAGGTTGCACTCATCTCGCACGTCTCGGGGCCGGATCGCGGTCCTCGTCTCCGCCGTCGCTCTCGCACTCAGCGGCTCGGGGCTCGCCATGTCGCCGGCGCAGGCCGACGGTCCAGGGGTCGGTACCCCGTGGGTGGTCACCGTCGGTGACTCGTACATCTCGGGCGAGGCTGGTCGCTGGGCCGGCAGCTCCAACGCCTCCAGCTCTTATGCCGACGCACTCGGCGGCACCGCCTACTTCGACAACGCCTCCGGCACCGGCGAGCAGATCGAGCGCTGTCATCGGAGCAGGTCGGCCGAGGCGTTCGTCGGCGGCGGCGTCAGCGGACTGAACCTGGCCTGCTCGGGCGCGCAGACCGCGACGTTCACCGACAGCAACGGCCGCTTCAAGCCCGGCCTGGACTTCTACGACGACGGCGCTGGGAACATCGGCCAGGCCAAGGCGCTCCAGCAGTTCGCGGTGGGCCACAACGTGCGCATGGTGGTCGTCTCCATCGGCGGCAACGACTTCAACTTCGGCTCCATCGTGCAGACCTGTGTCAGCGACTTCCTCGGCTCGCCGACCTGGTGGAAGGACTACTGCAACGACGACAGCAGCGTGACCTCCAACTTCACCAGCAGCAACGTCGCCGCGGTGAAGTCGCGGATCGCGACGGCGTACCAGAACCTCCGCACCGCGATGCGCAACGCGGGCTACGCCGACAGCTCCTGGACGATGCTGGTCCAGAACTACCCGTCCCCGCTGCCCCGCTCGGACGGCATGAGGTACGGCGAGAGCGGCTACACCCGGCAGGACACCGGCGGGTGCGGCTTCTGGAACGCCGACCTGAACTGGGCCAACGCCACAGCGCTCCCGACGATCAACAACACGGTCGTCGGTGCGGTGGGCACGGCCGGGATCAGCAACAGCAAGACGCTCGACCTGGCCGCTGCCTTCAACGGGCGCCGGCTCTGCGAGACCACCGTCGGTCTCTACGAGGAGAAGGGGCTGACCAGCTGGACCCAGGCGGGTGCGGTCGACAACACCGAGTGGGTCAACCAGATCCGCACCGTGACGACGTGCTGCTCGGGCAGCCCGTACTACGTGCAGGAGTCCCTGCACCCCAACTACTGGGCACAGCTGGCCACCCGGTCGTGCGTGCGGCAGGCCTACAACGCGGGCAGCCCGCGCGGCGGCACGTGCACGATCAGCGGCACGGGCCTGCTCAACGGCGAGCCGCGCATGTCGCTCGGCTAGCTCGCTCAGCGCTCAACGGTGGCGGCAGATCCCGCCCACGCCACGCTCGGGTCCGAAGCCGGAACCGGGCGGGATCAGCCACACCCGGGCGCCGGTGAGGACCGCGGCCCGCACCGCGACGTCGATGAGCGGCCCGCGACGCGCACCGGACCACGCAGGGTCCGGCTGGTCGGTCGGCTGCACCTCGGTGGGTGCGGCCCCGAACCACGCCTCCACGCCGTCCCCATCGCCGTCGGCCGCGACGATCAGGGTCGCCACCCGCCCCTCGGCGAGCGCGTCGAGCGTGGCATGGGAGCCGGCCACCGCGAGGCCATGGGGAGAGCGCTCCTCGAGGAACGTGTGCCAGAGCGCTGCCGTCTGCTCCTCGACAGCGTCGCGGACGGTCCGTGCGACCAGGTCCGCGCGCGTCCGCTGGGAGCCGTCGGCAGCCCGGCTGCCGTTCACGCGCTTCACCGTCACGCTCTGGTTCACCCACTCCGGCAGCCGCTCGAGCAGCAGCTGCGTCGCGCGGACGTCCCCGGAGACGACGAGGACCTGGGCCTCGGCACGATGCAGCGCAGAGGCGACCGCCTCGGCCACCACCCCGGCGTTGTGCGCCCACGAGTCCTCCGCCCGGCGCTGGTAGCGGCCCTGCGTAAGACCTTCCCACCCACCCGGAGCGTTGCGCTCGATCTCGTCGTCCGGTCCCTCGACGGCCGACCGGACGGTCACGCTCCCGCCGCCGATCGAGCTCTCCAGGTCGGCACCGGTCCGGTCTACGACGACGAACACGTACGCCGGCCGCTGCTGCCTCCACATGAGGAGTGGCAGCACGTGAGCGGGAGCGCCGTAGTGGGCCAGGTCCGGTCCTGGCAGGTCCGCGAGCGTCACCAGGGCGAGCACCCGCCCATGCTGGGCGAACGCCGCGACCTGTCCGGAGCCCTGGGCCGCGCGCGACGACGCCGGGGTGGCGACTGCACCCTCGAGCACAGCCACCGTGGTCTCGTCCGCACCCTGCTCACGCAGCGTCGTGGCAAGCGGCCGCCACCGGGTCTCCCACTCCAGCTGGTACTCGTCGGCCACGTCGGGCGCGGCCCCGAGATAGACCGCCGCAACGGGCTCCACGGTACGAAGGACAGCCTCCAGCATGCTCCGGTCGATCCGCTGGTCCAGCACTGCCACGACACCCACCTCCTCGAGGTCCTCCATTCATTTGCGCGCAGGTGAGGAAGCGTCGCTAGGGCCGTCCGGCCCTGTTCGGGCCTCGCCGGACCAGATGCGACGGGGCTCGGCCGTACTCGGCGCGACACGTGAGGGTCGGCTGGGTGCGGATACTCAGCGCATCTTGAGCCGATGGACCCTGCCTCCGACCTGCCCGAAGGTGGGTCAATGAGGACATGACCAGATACGCCGACCCCGAGCGGTGCCCCGACTGCCTGGCCGCGATGCCGTTCGGCGCGACGCGGTGCCCGAGCTGTGGCCTCTCGCTCGAGGGGCCCCTCGCCGCCCGGCTCTTCACGACGCTCAGTGCGGCCGACGAGCTGCTCGGCCAGATGCGCACCCCCGCCCCGGCCGCAGCGGCACGACCCGGGCTCGCCGCTCCGAGCGAGAGGGCGCCGGTCCCCACGGCCGGCGGTGTCGCCACCCTGGCCCGCCCGGCCTCCGCCGCCCCACCTAGCGGCTCCACCCCGCCACCGGAGGAGGTCCCGCGACACGGCGGCATGGGCGGTGCCTCGGTGCCGAAGATCCTTCTGGCGCTCGGCGCGCTCTGCCTCCTGATCGCGGCCCTGGTCTTCCTCGCCGTCGCCTGGTCGGCGATGGGCGTCGCCGGCCGCACGGCCACGCTCGTGGGCTTCACCGTCGTCACAGCCGGCCTCTCCGCTTGGGCCGCGCGTCGCGACCTCCGTGCGGCCGCGGAGTCGCTGAGCGTGGTGGCGCTGGGCCTCCTGGCCTTCGACATGTTCGGCGCACGCGACGCCGGCTGGCTCGGGGACCTCACGACGCCTGAGTTCGCCGTGGTCCTCGGCGCCGTGCTGGCAGTGGCCGGTGTGGTCGCCGCCTTCGCAGTACGTCGGACGCCGGTCGGCGTGCTCGTGGGCGCCGAGGTGATCGCGACCCTCGGCCTCGCGTGCGCCGTCGGCGGAGTCGTGACGGCGGACTGGTTCGCCTGGTCCGCGGCGTTGACCCTGGCCGTCGTACTTGCCGCCGGTGTCACCCTCAACGCCCATGCCGCACGGCTGACGACTCTGCGCGTCGGCGCCGCGCTCGTGACGATGTCGGCCTGGTTGGTGCTCGCGATCTCGTCGTGGGACCGCGCGGTGCGGAACCCGTCGCTGCACGAGCTGTGGGTCGAGCTCGAGGGCTGGCCCCTCCTGGTGTCCGCCGCCCTTGTCGGGGTGCTCGCCCTGGTCGCCGCTCTGCCTCTCGGCGCTCGCCTCACAGCCCTGGCGATCGCCACGGTCGTCCTCGCCTCGGCCGTCCTCGCGCCGCTGGCGGACGCGACCTCGACCGAGCTGGCCGCCGCCGGCGCCGCCCTCCTGGCCGTGGTCAGCGGGGCGGCGTGGTTCGTGCCCCAGCCGTGGCGCCGCAGCCTCGGCGCGCCCATCGGACTCGGCCTGGTCTGGATGATCGGGGCGGCAGGGGCGCTGGCCATCAGTGGGCTGGCGCGGATCATCGACGCGGGCGACCTGTTCTGGGCCGGTTCCGGCACCGACACCTTCCCCGTGCGGGTCGTCGAGGACTGGCAGATGGCCTCGTGGCTGCTCCCGGTCGCCATGGTCGCCGTCGCGGCGGCGCTGGTGGCCCTGGCCCGGACCTTCGACCTCGCCGACCGGCTGGTCGCCCCGCTGACCGACCTCGACCAGGTCGTCGCGGTCGCGGCGATGACAGCCGCGTTGACCCTGGCGTTGTACCCGGTGCCGATGTGGCTCGTGGCCGCGGTGCTGCTCGTCACGGGCTCTGGCTACGTGGTCGAGACGGTCGAGCGACAGCACCCCGTACCGCTCGGGCTGGCCGCCCTCTTCCTCGCCCTCGCGCTCGACCTGTCCCTGCACGCTGAGTGGCTGACCCTCGTCACGCTGGTCGTCGTGCTCGTTGCCACTGCGACGCTTCACCTTCGGGCGTCCATGCTCGAGATCAGTGTGGGGGCCGGCGCGCTGGCGTCAGGGGCCGTAGCCGGGCTGGTGTGGACCGTCGGTGCCGTGGCCGACGCCCCGGCCCAGTGGACCGCTGTCGCAGCCCTGCTCGTCCTGGCGGCCGTCGTGCTCGGCGGTCCGTACGTGGACCGGCCCCGGGTGAGCGGCCCGGCGACCTACGCGCGCCTCGGCATCGAGATCGGCGCGATCGTGGCCGCCGCGACTGTCTCCGTCGCGGGGTTCGACGTCGCGGTCCAGGTGTCGGAGGCGACGTGGCTCGCGGTGTACCTGACGCTGACCGGCGCCACCGCGTGCGCCATGGCACTGCTGCGACCGGACCGCCGGATGGCCGGCTGGCTCGGCGGGTTCCTTCTCGCGGCAGCCAGCTGGGTGCGGCTCGCAGACCTCGGCGTGGAGACGCCCGAGGCCTACACCCTGCCGTCGGCCGTCGCGCTGCTCGTCGTGGGTGTGGTCCACCTGCGCCGCAACGCCGCCTCAGGCACGATCGCTGCCCTCAGCCCCGGGTTGGCGCTCGCGCTGGTCCCGAGCCTCCTGTGGGTCCTCGCCGACCCGATCGCGTTGCGGTCCGTGGTGCTCGGCGCGGCCTGCCTCGCGCTGGTGCTCGGCGGCGTGCGGCTTCGCTGGAGCGCGCCGGTCGTGTGGGGTGCGCTCGTAGGCGCGCTGCTGGTGATCCGCCTCGCCACGCCGATCGCCGAGGCGGTGCCCAGGTGGGCGCTGATCGGTGCCGCCGGGGCACTGCTCGTCGCGACGGGCATCACCTGGGAGAAGCGGGTGCGGGACGCCAAAGCCGTCGCCGGGTACGTTCGCAGGCTGCGCTGACCGACGTACCGATGGCGGTCCGTGCTGACAAAGAAGGACCTAGCACCGCTTGCGGTGCTAGGTCCTGAACGCGCGAACTGAGGTCTGGCTGCCCCCCGGCACCTACCAAAGCTGTTACGTCCCCCCTTTGGATGTCGAGCCTTAGCTCTCATCCCCGCGACGCTGCTCGGGAACCATCCCGGTCAGCAGATC
Organism: uncultured Actinomycetota bacterium; assembly: GCA_963700955.1. GTDB lineage: Bacteria > Actinomycetota > Actinomycetes > Propionibacteriales > Nocardioidaceae > Nocardioides_C. The sequence continues at coordinate 154,873 of CAVOZH010000011.1, forward strand.
GCGCACTTCGGACTCGCGATAACGCCGATGTCCGCCAAGAGTCCTGATCGAACTCAGCTTGCCGGCCTTAGCCCATCTCGTGACCGTCTTCGGGTCTACACGAAACATGGCTGCGACTTCAGCAGGCGTGAGCAGCGCCTCGGACTCAGGTGGTCGCATATTCATGCGATCCCTCCCTCCCTGTCGAAACCCACCCACAACCAGGGAGGAGGCCCTGGTCATGCTCACTCCATGGTGACACCACCGAGACTAGGCAGCAGTTGAAATTCGGACAATGGTCTCTATGAGCCACTAAGTGGTCTGGACTAGCCATACGCGGACAGGGCCCTGTGACACCCCCAGTGTGACCCTTGTCGCAGTCGGTGTCAGATCTCCGTAGGCTCTCCCTGACGGCCCGCACCACCCCCGCGGACGTCACCTACCAGCAGCCCGCACACCCCGCGGGCCCGAACGAGGAAGGGTCACCACCGTGACCGCACCACTGCAGTCCGCCGGCGTGTTCGAGCGCGGCACCGGCCACGAGCAAGTCGTCTTCTGTCACGACGAACCGACCGGTCTCAAGGCGATCATCGCCATCTACTCCACAGCCCTCGGCCCGGCATTGGGCGGCACCCGTTTCTACCCCTATGCCAGTGAGCAGGAAGCACTCGAGGACGTGCTCAACCTCTCGAAAGGCATGGCCTACAAGGCTTCTCTGGCCGGTCTGGACCTCGGCGGCGGCAAGGCCGTGATCATCGGCGACCCCACGAAGATCAAGACCGAGGCGCTCTTGCGGGCCTATGGCCGCTTCGTTCAGTCCCTCAACGGCCGCTACTTCACGGCCTGCGACGTGGGGACCTTCCCGGAGGACATGGACAACATCGCACGCGAGTCGTCGTACGTCACCGGCCGCACCGTGGCCCACGGCGGCGCGGGCGACTCGTCGGTCCTCACGGCGTACGGCGTCTTCCAGGGGATGCGCGCCGCGGCCGAGGTTACCTGGGGTTCGCCGACGCTTCGGGGCCGCGTCGTGGGGGTCGCCGGGGTCGGAAAAGTCGGCCGGCACCTTGTCACCCACCTGGTTGACGACGGCGCCGAGGTAGTCATAACGGACGTCGACCCGGTCGCGGTCGCGCGCGTCCAGGCCGAGCACCCGGCAGTGCGCGCGGTTCCCGACACCACCGCGCTCGTCGCGGCGGAGCTCGACGTGTACGCCCCCTGCGCGCTCGGCGGCGCCCTCGACGACGAGGTCGTCGGGGTGCTGAGCGCCAAGGTCGTCTGCGGCGCGGCGAACAACCAGCTCGCCCACGAGGGCGTGGAGAAGCAGCTCCAGGACCGCGGCATCCTCTACGCCCCCGACTACATGGTGAACGCCGGTGGTCTGATCCAGGTCGCCGACGAGCTCGAGGGGTTCTCCTTCGAAAGGGCCAAGCAGCGCGCGGAGAAGATCTTCGACACGACCGCGCGAGTGTTCGCCCTCGCTGCCGAGGAGGGCGTGCCGCCGGCCGTAGCCGCGGACCGGCTCGCCGAGCGCAGGATGACCGAGGTGGGCCGCCTGCGCGGCCTCTGGCTCAACCGCTGACGCGCTCGTCGTAGGACGTCCGTGGCCCTCGTCTTACGACGGGAGCCCACTGAGGTCTCAGCGGTAGTCCGTGAGCAACACGTCGTTGCAGCTGGTGCGGACCAGCAGCCTGCTCACGGACTACCGGTCACCCGACCGCGCACCCCGCGAGCGGCAACCACGCGCTACGGCCGGAAACTGGCATGCGAAACCCGCGGTCCTCACCGGCATGCCGGCGGGGGTGCCGCGGGTTGTCGCGCGTCAGGTGATGCTCTGAGTGGAGTCAGTCGCGACGGCTGGGCTCTGAGTAACCAGCCCACTCGTCGTAGTCGTCGGGCTCACTCGCGTCGTCCGACGCCTTGCTTCCCGAATCGCCATGCAGCTCCCGGGCCAGCGCGCTGAGGTCCGTCTCGTGAGAGCGGTACTTCAGGTCGCGGGCAACCTTGGTCTGCTTAGCCTTTGCTCGGCCGCGCCCCATAGGGTCGACCCCCTCGCACACTCGGCCGGAGTCACGAGCGGCCTCGTCCGCCGTCAGGTCGCCCTGGCGCCGACGAAGAACCCGCGCGTCCGGTCTCTCGTTCGTATTTGTCCTGCCCTAAGGCTACCTGGCCCCTGGTGAATATCGCACATCCGTCCGCATCTTCAGGTCAAACCGAGGTGCGTGGTCCCCAGGAACCTGCCTCCATCACCAGCCGGCGTACTGCCCCGTCAGCGTCACCGACCCGCCGGCAGCCGCGCCGCTCGCTGCGCCTGCCGCGGTCACCTCGCCGGCCACCCACGCAGCGACTCCGTAGCCGTCGAGGATCGCGATCGCACGGTCCACGTCGTCGCGAGCCACGAGCGCGACCATGCCGACGCCGCAGTTCAACGTCTTCTCGAGGTCGGCCTGGTCGACCGAGCCCACGCGCCGGACCAGGTCGAAGACCGGCTGGGGCGTCCAGGTGCTCCGGTCGATGTCGGCGACCAGCTCCTCAGGCATCACCCGCTCGAGGTTCGCCGCCAGGCCGCCGCCGGTGATGTGCGACATCGCGTGGGTGCGGGTGTTGCGAGCCAGGTCCAGACAGGCCTTGGCGTAGATGCGGGTGGGCTCGAGCAGCTCCTCGCCCAGGGTCCGGCCGAGCTCGTCGACGTGACGGTCGAGGGACCAGCCCGCGGTGTTGAGGAGCACGTGACGCACGAGGGAGTACCCGTTGGAGTGCAGGCCCGACGAGGCCATCGCGAGCACCACGTCGCCGTCGCGGACCCGCCCGGGGCCGAGCAGGTCGGCCGCCTCCACCACGCCCGTCGTCGAGCCCGCGACGTCGTACTCGTCGGGACCGAGCAGCCCAGGATGCTCGGCCGTCTCCCCACCGATCAGCGCGCAGCCGGCCTGGACACACGCCTCCGCGATGCCCTGGACGATCGCGGCGATGCGCTCGGGCACGACCCGTCCGGTGGCGATGTAGTCGGTGAGGAACAGCGGCTCGGCGCCGCACACGACGAGGTCGTCGACGAGCATGCCGACGAGGTCGAAGCCGATCGTGTGGTGGATGTCCATCGCCTGCGCGATCGCCACCTTGGTGCCCACACCGTCGGCGGAGCTGGCGAGCAGGGGGTGGTCGTACTTCTTCAGTGCGCTCGCGTCGAAGAGCCCCGCGAACCCGCCGATGCCGCCGACCATCTCGGGGCGCCGGGCCTTCTCGACCCACCCCTTCATGAGCTCGACGGCCTTGTCGCCGGCCTCGATGGAGACCCCCGCGGCCTCGTAGGTGCTGGCCGTGGCGGGCGCGTTCTCGTCAGGCATGGGGTCCTCGTCCGTCCTGGGTCGGCTGGCTGGCGGGGTGGAGGTCACGGGCGGTCGAGCGCGTCGGACGCCCCACCGCCACCGACCTTGGTGGACAGGCCGTCCACGTCGGAGATGTCGCTGAGCTCGAGCAGGTGCTTGCCGAGGTGCTCGGGCTCGGGCAGCGCCACGGGGTACACCCCGTCGAAGCAGGCCCGGCAGAGGTCGTTCTTCGGCACCGTCGTGGCTTGGACCAGCTCGTCGAGGGAGACGTAGCCGAGGGAGTCGGCGTCGATGGACCGCGCGATCTCGTCGGTGGAGAGGCCGTTCGCGATCAGCTCGGCACGGGTGGCGAAGTCGATGCCGTAGAAGCACGGCCACTTCACCGGCGGGCTCGAGATCCGGACGTGCACCTCGCGGGCTCCCGCCTCACGGAGCATCCGGATCAGCGCGCGCTGAGTGTTGCCGCGGACGATGGAGTCGTCGACGACGACGAGCCGCTTGCCCTCGATGACGTCCCGCAACGGGTTCAGCTTCAGGCGGATTCCGAGCTGGCGGATGGTCTGCGAGGGCTGGATGAAGGTGCGTCCGACGTACGAGTTCTTCACGAGCCCGGAGCCGTAGGGGATGCCGCTCTCCTCGGCGTACCCGATCGCGGCGGGAGTGCCGGACTCGGGCACGGGGATCACGAGGTCCGCCTCGACGGGGAACTCGCGGGCCAACCGCCGCCCGATGTCGACCCGGACGCTGTGCACTCGCTGGTCGTTCATCAACGTGTCGGGACGGGCGAGGTAGACGAACTCGAACAGGCAGTGCTTGGGGGCGGCCTCGGCGAAGTGGCGGCTGCGCAGGCCGTCCTCGTCGACGGCGATCAGCTCGCCGGGCTCGACCTCGCGGATGTACGACGCACCGACGATGTCGAGCGCAGCGGTCTCCGAGGCGACGACCCAGCCGCGCTCGAGGCGGCCGAGGACGAGCGGCCGGATGCCCTGCGGGTCGCGGGCCGCGTAGAGGGTGTTCTCGTCCATCCACACGAACGAGAAGGCGCCGCGGACCGACGGGAGGACCTCGACGGCGTTCTCCTCGAGGCTCTGGTCGGGGTGGTGGGCGAACAGCGCGGTGACCAGGCTCGTGTCGTTCGTGGACTCCAGACCGCGGGCCGGGATGTCGAGCTCGCCGTTGAGGTTCGGCAGCGCCGCGACGCGCTCGGCGAGCTCGTGCGTGTTGGTGAGGTTGCCGTTGTGGGCCAGGGCGATCGAGCCCGTCGCCGTGGGGCGGAACGTCGGCTGGGCGTTGTGCCAGGTGCTCGCGCCGGTGGTGGAGTACCTCGCGTGGCCGACCGCCAGATGGCCCTGCAGCGAGGCGAGCGTGGTCTCGTCGAAGACCTGCGAGACCAGGCCCATGTCCTTGAAGACGAGGATCTGGCGGCCGTTGCTCACTGCCATGCCGGCCGACTCCTGGCCGCGGTGCTGCAGCGCGTAGAGGCCATAGTAGGTGAGCTTGGCGACGTCCTCCCCGGGAGCCCAGACCCCGAAGACGCCGCACGCGTCCTGTGGTCCGCGTTCGTGGGGGTCGAGGTCGTGGTTCAGGCGGCCGTCACCGCGGCGAACATTCCCTGGCACGCCTCGAGTCTACGGGCAGGCCTCATCAGCCACGGAATCCGTCCAGGACGGCGCGGCGCTCAGCCGGCTTCAACCAGCGGCTGGGAGCGGCAGACGCTCCCGCTTGTGACGAAACTGCTGTCTCCGGGCCCTTTGGACAGCAGGTTCGTCACGAATCGCGGGTGCGTCGTCGACGCCCGCTGCACCCGGACCTAGTCGCGGCGGCCGAGGCTGTGCAGCAGCAGCGTCTCGGCGAGGCAGACCCGCTCGAACTCCGCGAGGTGCAGCCCCTCGTTGGCGCCGTGGGCGCGGGTGTCGGGGTCCTCGACTCCGGTGACGAGTACGGCGGCCGCCGGGAACGCCTTCTGGAACGACGCGATGAACGGGATCGACCCGCCGACGCCGATGTCGACCGGCTCGACGCCGTCCCAGGCCTCCCGGAACGCCGCCCTGGCCGCGTCGTAGACCGGCCCCTGCGCGTCGATCACGCCGGGCTGGCCGCTCTCCCGCCCCGGGGTCACCGTGACCTTGGCGCCCCACGGAGCATGGGTCTCGAGGTGGCGGATGAGCGTGTCGAGGGCAGAGGTCGCGTCGTCGCCGGGGGCGATCCGCAGGGACACCTTCGCGCGGGCCGACGGGATCAGGGTGTTGCTGGCCTCGGCGGTGCGGGTGGTGTCGAGACCGATGATCGAGATCGACGGCTTGGTCCACAACCGCTCGACGTAGGACCCGGACCCGATCAGAGAGACGCCGTCGAGGACCGAGGACTCCTGCCTGATCCGGTCCTCGGGGTAGTCGACGTCGCTCGCGGGCCCGCTGACGAGGCCTTCGACGGCGACGTTGCCCTCGTCGTCGTGCAGGGTCGAGAGCAGGCGCACCATGGCCATCAGCGCGTCGGGTACGAGCCCGCCCCACATGCCCGAGTGGACCCCGTGGTCGAGGGTCGCCAGGTCGACGAAGACGTCCACGTTGCCGCGCAGCGTCGTGGTGAGCGCGGGCAGGCCGACGTCCCAGTTGGTGGAGTCGGCGATCACGATCACGTCGGCCGCCAGGGTCTGCTTGTGCTCGGCGAGGAAGGCCTCCAGCGTCGGCGAGCCGACCTCCTCCTCCCCCTCGACGAACACGGTCACGCCGACGGGCAGGTTCCCGCCGAGTGCACGGATCGCCGCGAGGTGGGCGGCGATGCCTGCCTTGTCGTCCGCGGCGCCACGGCCGTAGAGACGCTCACCGCGCTCGGTCGGCTCGAACGGCTCGCTGTCCCAGGTCGCCCGGTCGCCGACCGGCTGCACGTCGTGGTGCGCGTAGAGCAGCACGGTCGGCGCGCCGGCGGGGGCCGGCTTCTTCGCCACGACAGCCGGGGCGCCCCCGCCGCTGGAGAGGATCGTCACGTCGAGACCCTCGGCCCGGAACAGCTCGGCCGTGGCCTCCGCCGACCGTCGTACCTCTTCCTTGAGCGCGGGGTCGGCGCTCACCGACGGGATCCGCACGAGAGCCTCGAGGTCGGCACGGACCGAGGGCAGCACCTGCTGCACGGCCTCGCGGAGAACGGTGGTGGCACTGGTCTGGGGCGTCATGCCGACAACCCTAGAGCCCGGCCGTTTCAGGCTCCCGCGACGCTGCCGGGCAGGGCGAGGTCGGCCACGGTGATCCGGTAGGTGCGGTACTCCACGAGGTGGCCGTCCTTGTCGAGCTCCCGCCGGGCGACGACCTCGAAGGAGAGGCCGTTGCTCTCGACGAGCCGCTCCAGGTAGCCGATGTCGGCGGTCGTCCCGAAGAACACCAGGATCCGGCCGCCCTCGACGAGATGCTCCCGGACCCTGGCGAAGAAGGCGGTGAGCGCGCGGTAGTCCTCGTCGGTGATCGCCGCCTCCGCCCAGTCCCTCGGCTTCATCCAGCGGAACGGCGGGTCGAACACGACCAGGTCGAACCGGCCCTCGACCTCGGCGAACAGGTCGCTCTGCCGGATCGAGATCCGGTCGGCGACGCCGTTGCGCTCCGCGTTGGCCCGGGCGGCCTCAACGGCGTGCGGGTTGAGGTCGACGGCCACCACGTCGGCGCCACGGGTCGCGGCGAGGATCGCGTTGACCCCGCTGCCGGTGCCCATGTCGAGCACACGCTCGCCGGGCCGGACCTCGTCGAGCACCACCCGGCCGAGGAGGTCGGAGGTGCTCTCGATGACCTGCACATGAGGAGGTACGACGAGCGTCAGACCGAGGTAGTCGAAGAGCTCACCCTCCTCGGACACCCGTTTCAGGTAGGCGTAGTGCTCGTCGTGCCACGCCTGCATCCGCGCGGCCTCCTCGTCGGACACGGTCGGCCGGTAGGTCATCGAGCCTCCACGAGAGGTAGCAGCGGGCTGAGGTCGGAGCGTTCACCCGAGGCGGTGAGCCGGCCGTCGTCCTCGGCGTCGCGCCAGGCGAGGTCCCCGGCGGCGACGGCGACCCAGGTGGCCGCGTCCATCTCCACCACGGCCGGTGGGGTCCCGCGGGTGTGGCGGGTGCCCTCGACGCACTGGGCCACGGCGTAGGGCGGCACCCGGACCTCGACGGCCCCGCCGGGCGCCTTGGCCACGAGGAGAGCCAGCAGGTGCTTGGTGAGCAGCCGAAGGTCCTCGGAGGAGGCCTGTTGCGACCGGAAGCGGTCGAGCGCCGGGCCCACGACGGCAGGGTCGGCGGCGCGAAGACGGACGGGCATGCCGACAAGTATCTCCCGGCGGTCGCCGCGAGCCGGTCAGGTGGAGGACGGAAGTTCGCAAAACCGTCACGTCCGACTCTTTACTTTCCTACGCTGATGCGACTAAGCAACCAAAACGGGGAAGTCGTCTCATGAAGCTCTCGACCATCCGGCGTACCACCACTCGCGCCGTCGTACTCCTGACCTCGATACTCACCGCCGTCGCCGGCCTCAGCGTCGTCTCGCCCGCGGAGGCCGCCAACCGGGTCACACCGGGTGGCTTCAGCGGCTACGGCTTCGACCAGTGCAAGACGCAGTCGCAGGAGGCGATGGACACCTGGCTGACCTCGTCACCGTACTGGGCCGTGGGCGTCTACATCGCCGGCAAGAACCGTCACTGCGGCGACGCGGTGCAGACGAACCTCACCTCCGAGTGGGTAGCGACGCAGCTGCGCAACGGCTGGAAGCTGATGCCGATCACCGTCGGGCCTCAGGCGTCCTGCTACGTCAACCCCAAGAAGAAGACCCGGATCTCCGCGAACCCGGCGGACCTCTACGCCGCAGCCCGCGAGCAGGGCCGGCTCGAGGCGCAGGACACGGTGGCCCGCGCCCGGGCGCTCGGCATCACCGCGAGGAGCACGCTCTGGTACGACATCGAGGCCTACGACATCCACAACGACGCGTGCCGGGAGTCGGCGCTGTTCTTCCTGACCGCGTGGACCCGCGCCCTGCACAACCTCGGGTACGTCTCGGGCGTCTACTCCAGCGCCTCCTCCGGGATCCGGGCCCTGGACGAAGAGCGCGCGCGGTACCCGCGGACGTATGTGATGCCCGACCGCATCTGGACCGCGGAGTGGGTGGCCGAGAGCGCCTACCGGAGGCCGCCGACCATGACGGCTCCGAGCCTGTTCTCGGCTTACGTCAGTGATGACGGGTGGATGCCCTTCAGCCGGGTCCGGCAGTACCGCGGCGGCCACGACGAGACCTACGGCGGCGTCACGATCAACATCGACACGAACTACCTGAACATCGGCGGTGGCACGCGCGCCGGCAGGGCCCCGACGTTCTGCCGCGGCACCCGCGTCGACTTCCCGACCTACCGGTTCCTGAAGGCGGGCGCGCGCGGCGCTCAGGTCAGTGCTCTGCAGTGTCTGATGAGGCAGAGGAACCTGTACGGCGGGCGCATCAACGGCTTCTACAACCGCGGCACGGAGCGGGCGGTACGCCGGTTCCAGGAGCGTCACGGGGTCCGGGCGACCGGCCGCATGCCGCGGAGTACCTGGACGATGCTGCTCTCCCGAGGCACCACCCCGGTCGTCAAGATCGGGTCCGGGGGCAACAACGTCCGGCGCGTGCAGCGAGCCCTGAACGCCGCGGTCAAGGCCGGGCTCCCGGTCGACGGCGTGTTCGGGCCGGGGACGACCGGGGCGGTCCGGAGGTACCAGGCCGAGGTCGGCCTCCGACGTACCGGAGTGGTCGCGGCCGACACCTGGGCCAAGCTCCAGGCCGGCAACCTCTGACGTCGCGGCGGGGGGTGCAGGTTTCTGAACTGCTGAAACCTGCACCCCGCCGGCCCGTGACGGGACGTGGGGAGGCTCGTTGGGAGTTCCGTTCGGCCGCGCACGCGCGGCTCGTCTCGGAAGCAAGGAACTCCATGCGCAGAATCTCCCTCGCGGCTGCCGCCGCATGCACCTTGGTCCTCGGCACCTCCGGCCTCGCCGCCACGGCTGCCCCTTCCACTCCCGACCCGGCCGGGAAGTACGTCGTGGTGCTGAAGGACAACGCGTCCGCACGCGCCGTCGCGGCCGCGCACGCCGAGCGCTTCGGGCTCGACGTCGGCCACGTCTACACCTCGGCCCTGCAGGGCTACTCCGCCACGATGCCCGCCTCGGTGGCGGACCGGGTGAAGGCGTCTCCGGCCGTCGCGTGGGTCCAGAAGGACCGCCCGGTCTCCGCGACAGCGCAGACCACGCCGACCGGCATCAACCGCGCCAACGCCGACGCCAGCCCCACGGCGAAGATCAACGGCACCGACGAGCGCGTGAACGTCGACGTCGCAGTCATCGACACCGGTGCGGACCTGACCCACCCCGACCTCAACATCTACAGCGCCGGCGCCAAGAACTGCTCGATCGGCGCTATCAACGCCAACGACCTCAACGGCCACGGCAGCCACGTCTCCGGCACCATCGGCGCGATCGACAACGGCGCCGGCGTCGTGGGCATGGCCCCGGGCGCCCGGATCTGGCCGGTCAAGGTGCTCACCGACGCGGGTAGCGGCCTGAACTCCGACGTGATCTGCGGCATCGACTACGTGACCGCGCACGCCGACCAGATCGAGGTCGCGAACATGAGCCTCGGCGGCAGCGGCACGGACGACGGCAACTGCGGCAAGAGCAACAGCGACGCGATGCACGCCGCGATCTGCAAGGCGGTGGCTGCCGGCATCACGTTCGTCGTCGCGGCCGGCAACGACACGGCCGACGCCTCGACCTTCACCCCCGCGGCCTACGACGAGGTCATCACGGTGAGCGCCCTCGCCGACTTCAACGGCCTGCCAGGAGGCGGTGCGGCCTCCACCTGCCGCAGCGACGTCGACGACACGTTCGCCGACTTCTCCAACTACGGCGCCGACGTGGACATCATCGCCCCCGGCGTGTGCATCTACTCGACGTCGAAGCTCGGCGGCTACGCCACCCTGTCCGGCACCTCCATGGCGAGCCCGCACGTCGCGGGTGCGGCCGCGCTCTACAAGGCGAACAACCCCGGCGCCACGCCCGCGCAGGTCAAGAGCGCCCTCCAGAACGCAGGGTCGCTCGACTGGAACAACGCCGACGACCACGACAGCACCAAGGAGCGCCTGCTCGACGCCAGCACCTTCTGACGGCGTCGCCCCTCGCCTTGGGCGCTTCCCAAGGTCCCTCGAGAAACCGGCACTCCCCTCGGCGAAATCGTCGAGGGGAGTGCCGTTTCCCGTTGGGGGGTGCGGCAATGCGTACGCCGGTCAGACGGCCGCCGTACTCCTGCAGAAAGCTGAAGTTGCGCAAACGCGCACATCTCCTGCTATTGCGTCCCAACCGGACACCGCCGTGCAATGACGTTCTCCCTGCCGACCAGGCAGATCAACTCCAGGTGAGGACGCACATGCGCAGAACTACGGCCGCCGCCCTGACGGCGATCACACTCGTCGCACTCGGGTCACCCACGCTGACAGCGAACGCCGCTCCCGCCGCGGGCTCGAGCTCAACCGGCTACATCGTCGTCCTGAAGGACGGCGCCGCTTCCGGCAACGTGGCAGCGGAGCACAGCCGCCGCTACGACGCCCAGATCGGACACGTCTACCGATCGGCCCTCAAGGGCTACTCGGCCCACATGAGCGCCGCTGCCGCCGCGCGCATCAGCCAGGACTCTCGCGTGCTGTACGTGCAGCGTGACGGCGTCGCCCACACCTCGGCACAGTCGCTGCCGACTGGCATCAACCGTGCGAACGCCGATGCCAGCCCCACGGCGAAGATCAACGGCACCGACGAGCGCGTGAACGTCGACGTCGCGGTCATCGACACCGGCATCGACCTGACCCACCCCGACCTGAACGTCTACACGGCGGGTGCAAAGAACTGCTCCTCCGGCTCGTCCGCCGCCGACGGCAACGGCCACGGCACCCACGTCTCCGGCACCATCGGCGCCCTCGACAACGGCTCGGGCGTGGTCGGCATGGCGCCAGGCGCGCGCGTGTGGCCGGTCCGCGTCCTCAACAACCGTGGCAGCGGGACGTTCTCCGACATCGTCTGCGGCATCGACTACGTGACCGCCCACGCCTCCGAGATCGAGGTCGCGAGCATGAGCCTCGGCGGCACCGGCACCGACGACCGCAACTGCGGCAACACCAACAACGACGCGATGCACCGCGCGATCTGCAACTCGGTCGCTGCAGGTGTCACCTATGTCGTCGCGGCCGGCAACGAGACCGATGACGCCGCCAACCACGTGCCGGCCGCCTACGACGAGGTCATCACGGTGAGCGCCCTCGCCGACTTCAACGGTCAGCCCGGTGGTGGCGCCGCCGCGACCTGCCGCAGCGACGTCGACGACACGTTCGCCGACTTCTCCAACTACGGCGCCGACGTCGACATCATCGCGCCGGGCGTCTGCATCGAGTCCACCTGGAAGGGCGGCGGCTACAACACGATCTCCGGCACGTCGATGGCCACCCCGCACGTCTCCGGTGCGGCCGCGCTCTACAAGGCGAACAACCCCGGCGCCACGCCCGCGCAGGTCAAGAGCGCCCTCCAGAACGCCGGCACCACCGACTGGAACAACGCCGACGACCACGACAGCACCAAGGAGCGCCTGCTCGACGCCAGCACGTTCTGACGGCTGCCCTCGCCTTCGGGCATTCTCCCAAGGTCCCTGGAGAAACGGCACTCCCCTCGACGAAGCTGTCGAGGGGAGTGCCGTTCTCTCGAGCTCAGCTGTCGAGCGCTCCCGGGAGCGTCCCGGACCAGGCTGCCCGGATCTCCGAGAGCGTGACCGAGAACTGGTCCTGCACGTCGAGCAGCGCGTCGGCGCCGTTCCCGTCGGTGACCCCGATCCGCACGTGCGGGAAGCCACGGGCAGAGCACATGTCGGTGAACCGCACCTCCTCGCTGCGCGGCACCGCGACGATCGCCCGGGCGGCGGACTCGCTGAACAGCGCCACGAACGGGTCGAGCTCGTCGGGGAACCACACCCGCGCACCGATGCCCCGGCGCAGGCAGGACTCGACCAGCGCCTGCGCGAGACCGCCGTCCGACAGGTCGTGGGCGGCATCGATGAGTCCGTCGCGTGACGCGTTCACGAGGATGTCGGCAAGCTCTCGCTCGGCGTCGAGGTCGACCTGCGGCGGGCGGCCGCCGAGGTGTCCGTGCACCACGCTGGCCCACTCCGAGCCCGACAGCTCCTCGCGCGTCGTACCGAGCAGGTAGATCTGCTGGCCCTCGGCCACGAAACCCGAGGGAGTACGACGGGCGACGTCGTCGATCACGCCGAGGACGGCGACCACCGGGGTGGGCAGGATCGCCGTGGTCCCGGTCTGGTTGTACAGGCTCACGTTGCCGCCGGTCACGGGGACACCGAGGTCGCGGCAGCCGTCCGCGAGGCCACGCACGGCCTCCGCGAACTGCCACATCACCTCGGGGTCCTCGGGCGAGCCGAAGTTGAGGCAGTCGCTGACGGCGAGCGGACGGGCACCGGAGGTGGCGACGTTGCGGTAGGACTCGGCGAGGGCGAGCTGCGCACCGGTGTACGGGTCGAGCTTGGCGAACCGCCCGTTGCAGTCGGTGGACACCGCGACCCCGAGGCCGCTCTCCTCGTCGACGCGCACCATGCCCGAGTCCTCCGGCTGCGCGAGGACGGTGTTGCCCTGGACGTAGCGGTCGTACTGGTCGGTGATCCAGGACTTGTCGCACAGGTTCGGGCTGGCCACCATGCGCAGAAGCGTCTTGCGGAGCTCGTCGGCGGTCGTGGGGCGGGCGAGCGCCTCGGCCGCGTCGGCCTGGAGTGCGTCCTGCCAGCTCGGCCGCTCGTAGGGCCGGTTGTAGACGGGACCCTCGTGGGCCACCGTGCGCGGGGGTACGTCGACCACGGTCTCGCCGTGCCAGTCGATCACAAGCCGACCCGTGTCCGTGACCTCGCCGATGACGGTGGCGTCGACCTCCCACTTCTTGCAGATCTCGAGGAACCGGCCGACCTTCTCCGGCTCGACGACCGCCATCATCCGCTCCTGCGACTCCGACATGAGGATCTCCTCGGGAGCCAGCGAGGAGTCGCGCAACGGCACCAGGTCGAGGTCGACGTGCATGCCGCCGTCTCCGGCCGACGCGAGCTCGGAGGTCGCGCACGAGAGTCCCGCGCCGCCGAGGTCCTGGATGCCGGCGACGAGGTCCTCGGCGAAGATCTCGAGCGTGCACTCGATGAGCAGCTTCTCCATGAACGGGTCGCCGACCTGCACTGCCGGCCGTTTGGCGGGGCCGCCGGCGTCGAACGTCTCGCTGGCGAGCACCGACACGCCGCCGATCCCGTCGCCTCCCGTGAGCGCGCCGTACAGGATCACCTTGTTGCCGACGCCGGACGCCTGGGCGGTCTGGAGCTCGTCGTGCCGCAGCACCCCGACACACAGCGCGTTGACGAGCGGGTTGCCGAGGTAGGACTCGTCGAAGACCGCCTCGCCACCGATGTTGGGCAGGCCGAGACAGTTGCCGTAGCCACCGACGCCGGCGACGATCCCGGGCAGCACGCGGTGCGTGTCGTCCGCGTCGAGGGGGCCGAAGCGCAGCGGGTCCATGACCGCGACGGGGCGGGCTCCCATGGCCAGGATGTCGCGGACGATGCCGCCGACCCCGGTGGCCGCGCCCTGGTAGGGCTCGACGTACGACGGGTGGTTGTGCGACTCGACCTTGAAGGTGACGGCGTACCCGTCACCGATGTCGACGACGCCGGCGTTCTCGCCGATCCCCGCCATCAGCGACGTGCGCATCTCGTCGGTGACCTTCTCGCCGAACTGGCGCAGGTGGACCTTGCTCGACTTGTAGGAGCAGTGCTCGCTCCACATCACGGAGTACATCGCGAGCTCGGAGGAGCTCGGGCGACGGCCGAGGATCTCGCGGATCCGTTCGTACTCGTCCTGCTTGAGCCCGAGGTCGGCCCAGGGCTGCTCGTGTTCGGGGTCTCTGCTCGCGATCTCGACGGTGTCGAGCCGGGAGTCAGGGCGCTGTTGGGTCACCGATGTTGACTTTCGGATCGGTCGATCAGGACGGTGTGGCCGCGGCCAATCTACCTTCCGGGCCGCCTCCGTCCCGCGTCAGCCCGGCTGCCGGAACCAGCTTCAGGTCTGTCGCCGGGCAACACCGCCGTGGCAAGGTATGGCCTACGCGCCCCATGCGCACCGTGCATCGCCACCTGCCACACCCGGCACTCACGACGGAGATGAGCCATGGACCGACGTACCTTGCTCAAAGCGGGACTGGCCACGACCGCTGGAGGGCTGCTCGTCCCCACGGCCGTCGGCCTCAACGAGTCCGCGGAGGCCGCTCCTCGCGTCGTCAAGACGCTCGCCCACGACCTCTCCACGCCATGGGGCATCGCCTTCCTGCCGAACGGCGACGCCCTCGTGGGCGAGCGCGACTCGGGGAGGGTGCACCGGGTCAGGAAGACGGGCGGCCGCCGCCAGGTCGGGCGGCTCAGGGTGCGCAGCGAGAAGGCCAACTGGGGTGAGAGCGGCCTTCTCGGGCTGGCGCTCTCCCCGAGCTTTCGCAACGACCACTGGGTCTACGCCTACCTCTCCACGGGCTCCGACAACCGCATCGTGCGGATGCGCCTCAGCAACGGCTCGCTCGGCCGCCCGCACGTCGTCCTCGCGGGCATCCCGACGAACACCCACCACAACGGCGGCCGCCTCGTGTTCCACGGCGGCCTTCTCTACGCCAGCACCGGCGACGCCGAGAACGGCAACCTCGCCCAGCGCCGCGGGTCGCTGGCCGGCAAGATCCTGCGGATGACCCCGGACGGCCGCGTCCCTCGGGGCAACCCGTTCGGGAACCACACCTGGTCCTTCGGCCACCGCAACGTCGAGGGAATCGCGTTCGACGGCAAGGGCAACCTCTGGGCCAGCGAGTTCGGCGAGGACCGCTGGGACGAGCTGAACCGGATCGTGAAGGGCGGCAACTACGGCTGGCCGTACGCCGAGGGCGGCGACGGCCGTGGCGGCTACCGCGACCCGCTGACGAGGTGGCGACCCGAGAACTGCTCGCCGAGCGGCGTGGCCATCGCCGGAGGCCGGGCGTACCTCGGCGCGCTTCGCGGGCACGCCCTGTGGGCGGTGCGGCTGTACGGCCCCAACGCCGGCCGTCGCGTGCGCTACTTCCACGAGCGGTTCGGGCGGATCCGGACCGTTCAGAGGGCCCCGGACGGGTCGCTGTGGATCACCACGAGCAACCACGACGGGCGGCCCTCACCGGCCGCGCCCCACGACGACCGGATCCTTCGAGTCGTGGTCTGAGCCGCGCTCAGGCGCGAAGCAGCTGGGACACCGCGGAGGTGAAGAACGCCAGCCCGTCCGTGCCCGGACCACAGAGGTCCTCGACGGCGTGCTCCGGGTGTGGCATGAGGCCCACGACGTTGCCGGCCTCGTTCGTGATGCCGGCGATGTCGCGCAACGACCCGTTGGGGTTGACCTCGAGGTAGCGGGCCACGACGCGGCCCTCCCCTTCGAGCCGGTCCAGGGTGTCCTCGTCGGCGACGTACTTCCCCTCGCCGTTCTTCAGGACGACGGTGATCTCGGCACCCTCGTCGTACTCCGAGGTCCAGGGGGTCTTGTTGTTCTCGATGCGGAGCCTCTGGTCGCGGCAGACGAACTTCCGGGCGTCGTTGCGGATCAGCGCCCCCGGCAGGAGGTGGGACTCGCAGAGGATCTGGAAGCCGTTGCAGATGCCGAGCACGGGCATGCCCTTTCCGGCGGCCGCGACGACCTCTGTCATGACCGGAGAGAACCTCGAGATGGCGCCGCAGCGGAGGTAGTCGCCGTACGAGAAGCCACCCGGGAGGACCACCGCGTCCACACCGCGGAGATCGTGCTCGTCGTGCCAGAGCGCGACCGCCTCACCGCCGGCGAAGCCGACCGCGCGCGACGCGTCGACGTCGTCGAGCGAACCGGGGAAGGTGACGACGCCGATCCTCACGCCTGGTCCTCCACGTGCACGGTGAAGTCCTCGATCACCGGGTTCGACAGGAGCTTCTCGGCGATGTCGTGGATCTCTGCGAGCCTCGCGTCGGTCAGCTCGTCGACCTCGAGCTCGAAGCGCTTGCCCTGGCGGACGTCGCTGACGCCGGTGACCCCGAGCCGAGGCAGTGCGCCGTGCACGGCCTTGCCCTGGGGGTCGAGGATCTCGGGCTTGAGCATGACGTCGACGACGACACGGGCCACGGGAGGGCTCCTTGGAGGTGGGCGCTGGGCGGGCAGGCCCAGTCTAGAGCCGGGCCCGGTCGCTCTCCGACGCAGTCCGCTGTGGCGTACCACGGACGGGCGCGCGTGGCGAGCCGCGAAGCGCCGGCTCAGACCCTCTGAGAGGTCGGGCGCTCGCGACGGCGACGCAGGGCGGGGCCCACCAGAGGCCGCAGCAGGAACGCCAGCCCGACCGCGCCGACCCCCGACAACAGCCACCACAGCATGTCCTCGCGCAGCGGGGCCAACGGATCCGTACGCGGCTCGATGGGCGGCATGCCGCCGGCCCCGTCGCTCGACACCGTCTCCCGCCCTCCAGGGAGAGGTGGTCCGGGACGGCTCGGGTCGAGCGTGAGAGAGAGCGCCTCCACCGGCTGCACCAGACCCCACCCCCGGACGTCGTCGCGCTGGTCTCGTCGTGGGCGGTCAGCGCTCGCGGTCAGCCGGTAGATGATCTCTTCGGCCGTCTCGTGCGGGTACCTCGCTCGCAGCAGCGCCACCACGCCGCTGACGTAGCCGGTGGCGTAGCTGGAGTACGGCATCTCCGGTCCGACGAGGCAGTCCCCGCCCGACTTGTAGGCGGTCAGCACGTTCTGCCCCGGCGCGTAGACGTCGATCTGTGGGCCGTGGATGGAGCTCGACGTGACCCGGTCGAAGTCGTCGGACGCTGCGACGCCCACGACACCGGGCAGCGCGGCTGGGTAACGCAGCCCGTCCTGCTCCTCCTCGCTGGTGCGGTTGCCACCGGAGGCCACCACCACGACGTCCCGCTTCACGGCGTACCGCACGGCCGCTCGCAGCGCGGGGTCGTCGGTCCGCGTGCTCATCGAGACGTTGATGACGTCGGCGCCGTTCTTCGCGGCCCACTCGATGCCTCGGGCCATCCGGGCCACGTCGGGGAGCTGGGCGGCAGGCACGACGGCATCACCGGTCTGCCCCTGGACGAAGACCCGCACGGGGAGGATGGTCGCGCTCGGGGCGATGCCGTAGACCGCGGAACCCTCGACGGGGCGGGCCGCGATCAGGCCCGCGACGGCGGTCCCGTGCCCCCAGAGGTCGGTCCGGCCGCCGGGGTCGCCATCGCCCTGGACGAACGACCGCCCCGGTATCACCGCCTCGCGCAGGTGCGCGTTGTCCGCGGCAACACCCGAGTCGACGACCGCGACGGTGATCCCCTCTCCGGTCTCGAGACGCCATGCGGTCCCCACCGCGAGTCGTTGCAGAGCCTTCGACGGCTGGTCGACGTAGCGGGCACCGCCCTCACCGCAGGGAACGTCGGCCGACGCGGGTGCTTGGGCGAGTGCCGGCCAGACCGTCATGACCGCGACGGCCAGGAGGGCCCGACCAGCTCGATTCAGGGCAGGGGTCATGGTGAGACCGCAGGGCGCCAGGCGCGCTCCCGGCTGAGCTCGGGACCATCGGGGAAGAGGTCCGTCCAGGAGATCGGTACGTCCGCCGGGGCGACACCGTCGTAGCCGAGTCGTGCCAACGTTTCGCTGACCGTGCCGCCGAGCGGGTACCGCGTCCCGGAGGCGTCGACGAGGTAGAGGCTGCCGCGGTTCAGCACAGCTCCCCCAGTGGCCTGCACGAGCGCGCCGTGTCCGCTGTCCACCTCGACGCTGCGTGCCGGGCCCCCGGTCGCCGGCACCGCGGCTTCGCCGACCGGCGCGGCCAGGTGCACGGTCGCTGCCTTGCCGTCCTCGGTCTCGAGGAGCGCGCAGAGCGACCCGGTCGTGTCGTCGGCCGGAGGCACGTAGGACCGTACGGCGTCCGGCCAGTCCGACGGGGCCGGCTCCTGCGCGGAGGACGGCAGCGAGGCGATCTCACCGGCGCCGACCTTCACCTTGGGCAGGTCGGCCCCCTGCCCGCCTGAGCGGTAGACCGCGTAGTCGACGTCGCTCAGGCCGACGAGCCCGTCCTCGGCGAGCACGAACGGCCGCCCGTCGACGAGGAGGATGCTCCCGATGCGGCTGGCGGCGGCCGGAGCGGCGAGGCCCGCGGGGACCGGGCGACCACTCCCGGTCACCTTGAACGGCGTGAGCTCGGTGCCGAGCGGGAAGAGGTCCAGCCACACTCCGGGGACCGGTCGGGCGGTCTGGCCGTCGAGGCCCAGCGCCCGCAGCGTCGCGTCTCGGTGTGCAGCCGGCACCGGGTACCGGTTCCCTCCGGTGACCACGTACGTCGTACCGGCGGCCTCGACGAGGACGGCGTCGCGCCCCGCGGACCGGGCACCCGGCTGCTCACTGAGCCGGGTCTTGACCTGTTGTGCGTCGCCGACGCAGGACGTCCAACCCGTCTGCACGAGTGCGTGCGACGAGGGCAGCGCGTCGGGCGCGCCGGGGATCCCGATGGTCACGCCGGGAGTCTGCTCGGCGATCTTGTCCTCCGGCGCGAAGGTGAGCTTGAAGTCGTCGAGGAGCAGCCGGGCGGAGGTGGTGTTGATGACGGGGTACAGCTTTCCCTGGTAGGCGAGGTACCGGGACCCGGTGTCCTTGCCGACGACCAGCCCGTGCTCGTTCCAGTCGTGAGGGAGAGTGTCCTTGAAGAAGCCCGCGATGCCCGCGCCTGCGACGAGCAGCACGGCAAGAACCACCCCGCCCACGAGGGTGCGTCCCGGCCGCACGGGTTCGACCTCGCGGCCGCCGGGGGCTCCGCTGATGAAGGCGGTGACCAGGCGGCGCCGGTTGAAGGAGTGCGCCTCGACGAGATCGCGCTTGCTTGACATGTCCTCAGATCCTGCTTCGTGCGTCCCGGCGACGGACGGCGTGGGTGGGCGGACGTCCGCTCACCCACGCCGGCGTCTTCGGGTCGCGACGGGCGTTCAGGCCCGGTGCGCTCCAGCGTTGCGAGTGCGGCGACGCATCAGGGTTGCGCCGACGACCAGCATCAGACCGCCGACAACGGTCAGCGGGAGATCGGACGAGGAGCTACCGGTCGCCGGAAGGGCCCCGTTGGGCCGCGCCGCGGGCGCGGCCCCGGCTGCTGTCTCCTCGCCGAGCGCCACCGCACGGCACAGCACCGGGTCGGTGCACCCGACGACGTCCTGCTCGTCGGGTGATGCGGTGGCTCCGGGGACGCTGCCCTCGGCGTGCGCGCCGCCGTCGTAGGAGCCCTGGCCCGCGTCGACGCCGCCGCCAGAGCCGTTGTGCCCGGAACCGTTGTGCCCGGAACCGTTGTGGCCGCCGTTGCCCTTGCCCGGCTTCGTCCCGGGCTCAGGCTGAGGCTGGGTCGGGCACAGGCTGGGGTTGACCTCGCACAGCGTCGGGCCGGGGTCGACCGGCGGCTCGACCGGCGGGTCGACCGGCGGGTCGACCGGGGGCGGCTCTTCACAGAGGGCCGGATCGGAGTCGCACGGGTCGACCGGCGGGTCAACCGGCGGGTCGACCGGCGGAGGCTCTTCGCACAGACTCGGGTCGGTCTCGCAGGTCGGGACCGGCGGCGGGTCGGCCGGCGGCTCACACAGGGTCGGCTCGGTGTCACACGTCGGGAGCGGCGGAGTGTCGCTCACGGCCTGCATCGTGACCGTCGGCTCGGTGGCAGTGATGGCGCCGGTGTCGCCGTACACCGGACCGAGGCCGAGCAGCGCCATCCCTCCCACCGTCAGTCCTACAGCGGCAAGCCTTCGCCCGATGATCATGGTCTTCCTCTTCTTCATCTCTGTTGACCCCCCATTGGTTCGATCTTCTTGATGCGGTCTGGTGCTCAACCCCGAACGGCCTCCACAAGTCCGACGGCCGCCACGAGAAGCGGCAGGAGCGCGACGAGTGCGACGCCCTCCGCGATGTCGCCGACCCGCCCCCGGCGTACCGACGGCGCGCTCGGGACGAGGGTGAGCACGAGCAGGACGGCCCCGGTCAGCGCCAGGACCAGGCTCAGCGCAGGACGCCACCCGGGGTGGAGGACGATCACGGCCGCGACGACCGAGACCAGGCCGCCCAGCCCTGTGACCATGCCGACCAGCACCTCGCTCCCCGAGCGGTACTGCCTCGTGCGCAGCAGAAGGATCGCGGCGGCGAGGACGGCGACGAGGGTCCCGGCGACGCCGAGCCCGACGGCAAGCGGTGTGGCGAGGACGAGCACGAGCCCGACCGCGACCGTCACCGCGAGCAGCAGCTCGTGACCGGACCGGAGGTCGTCGCGGACCTGCCCGGGGTCGACCGTCATCGGTTCCGCGGTGAGGTCGGCGTGGCTGTGCGCGGGCTGCACGGCTGTCCGTGTGGTGCCCAGCGCAACCCACGGGACCAGACTCCCGCCGAGCACGCAGAGCACGAGCGCCACGGCGCCGACCTGGCCGGCGGTGAGGTCGGTGGAGCCGACGATGCCGCCTACGACCGCGACCACAGCACCGACTGCGACAGCGGGGATCAGCGCGGTGCGATGCACCGTGAGCCCGGCCAGCGCGAGTCCGCCCGTCAAGAGCGCAGCGGCACCGCCGACCGCGATCGGTGGGCCGAGCAGCTCACCCACGGGCATGGCTGTGGTCCCGGCAACCGCCCCGTACAGCACAGACGTCCAGGCAAGAACGACGGCGACCTCATGCTCGGCGCGGACCCGAGCGAGCACCCAAGCAGCCACCACGAGCAGCAGCGACACGATTGCCGCGGTCGCCGCTGCGACGAGGCTGACCCGCTGCAGTCCGAGCGCAAGGGCTCCGAGGGAGAGCAGCAGTGCGGCGGCGACCAGCGCCGTACGACGGCCGGCCGCGGGCTCCCACGGCCGCAGGTCGCGTTCGACCATGTCGGCCATCGCCTCGACGATGTCGTCGTAGACCCGCGGAGGCTCGTCGTCGACTCCCGACGCGACGGTGAGGACCGCTCCGTCCTCCACGCCCTGGAAGGTCAGTCCGGCCTCGGCGCCGAGGGTCCTGCCGTCGGCCGTCATCAGCCGGTACCCCGCGTGGACTGAGCGGGGGTCGAGCATCCCCAGGGCTCGGGCCAGCTCGGGCAACAGCTCCGCCACCGGGACGGTCCCGGGCAGGGCTAGGTCGGTACGTCGTTCGCCGCCCACCACCGTGACCCGCACCAGGCCACCGATCTCCGTCGTCGCGTGCGTCATCCGAGCACTCCCGGCGCTGTCTCGTCGTCGTCGAGCCACTCGTCCTCGAACGTGATCGCGGTGCGCTCGTGGTCCTCGTCGTCCTTCGCGGGACCGGCTCCCGTCGTGCCCGACCCTCGCTGCCCTGCGGTCGCCCCCCGGCCACCGGCGCGCATGCCGTCGGAGCCGTTCGACGCCGCGCGGCCCGCCGTACCGCTTCCGCCCGCGCTCGCCGGGCGGGCGGCACCTCCGGCTCGTCCGCCGGCCGTACCCGAGCCTCCCGGAGTGGACGCCGTAGCCCGGCCACCGACCTGGGAAGGCTCCTGGGCGCCCGCGACCGACGAGCCCCGGGCGCTGCCCAGGGTCCCGCGCGGGGCGGACGACCCGGACTGCTCCGCCGACCCACCGATCACGCCCGAGCTGCCGATCCGGCCTCCGACTGTCCTGCCGAGAGCGGCGGGGGTGCCGGCGGGCGCCGGGTTTCCGGCCCTGAGACCGCTGAGCGCGCCACGGATCCCGGCTGCGCCCCCGGCGGCCCCCACCGCGCCACCCATCACGCCACTGCCCGCAGCGCCCCCCGGGGCCACGTCACCGGTCGCTCCGGGAACGTGACCGGTGAAGGACTCGCCTGCGCCCGGCACGACACCGTCGACCGCCCCGTCTGCGGTGGCCGGACTGCGCGAGGAGCCGAAGCGGGACGGGCCGCGGCCGCCGATCGCGCCGGAAGCGAGTCCGGCCGATGCGACGCCTCCGCCGGAGCCGGAGACGTAGGTCCCACCCGAGCCGGTGGCGTAGGGGCTCGTGAGCGTGCCACCGTGCGAACCGGAGCCACCCGACGTGGCGCGCGCGTCGCCCGTCCCCCCGCCTGCCGAGCCGGTGCCGGTGCCTCCTGCGCGGCCGCTCTCGGGTTCGGGGGCGACCATTCCCATCTCGGTCGAGGCCTCGTCGAGCTGCTGCGCGAGCCGGGTGTTCGCCGCAGCTGCCTGGGACTCGCGGGCGTCGACGGACTGGCGGTGGGAGCCCACCTGGCGGATGTAGCGGACCTCCGCCTGGATCGACTGCGTGTCGCTCTGGCCGGTCAGGTCCGGCGCGTCCGGCATCGGGAGGACTGCGGGCAGGGCGGAGTAGTCGCTCTTGGCCGTCTCGAGCCCGGAGGCAGCGGTCTCGAGTGACACCACCGCGTGCCGCATCGTCTCCTGCTGCTGGTCCACGCTGGCGGCGAGGGAGTCGAAGGCCGCCACGGCGACGTCCGCGGAGGTGCCCGACCAGGACTCACGGATCCGCGCCTTGGCGTTGCGCAGGGCATCGGCGACCTCGGCGAGCCCGTCTGCGGCCGTCCGCCACGAGTCGGCCGATGACCGGATCGCGTCCGGCCGGGCGCTCTGGGCCTTCGCCAGGCGTTGCTCTTGCGGACCTGCCACGTCGATCACGCTCCCCGTGTCTCTTCAACGACGCTCGGCGTCGTACGACGCCCACGCCTCGCCATGAGTACGCCGACGGCAGCCGCCATCACGACCAGGGCGCCCACCGGCCACGTCCACGCCGGGACACCGCGGCCTGGGCCGCCCGCATCGGAAGTCCCGCCGGCCTTCTCGTCCACGCCGCCCGCGACGTGCTCGGACCCCTCGGTGGCGGTCGGCGCGGCCGCCGGGGATGCCTCTTCGGCGATGAGCGTCGAGGCGGACATCGGGTACTTGGTCACCGCCTCGGGCACGTGCTTGCCCAGGGGGTTCTCGTCGGGCCACTGGGTCGGGCTGGTCTCGAGCATCTCGACGGCCGACACGATGCCGAAGCCGTACTTGTCGTCCCAGCCGTACGGCCCCTCGCCACCGGTGTGGTGGATCAGCTGCTGGATCAGCTGGTTGCCTGTCGCCTTCGGGTACTTCGCCTTGACCAGCGCCAGCGCTCCCGAGGTGATCGTGGTTGCCGGCGACGTGCCGGTGCTCCACGCGTTGGACGTCCAGCCCGAGTCGAAGATGCCGCCGGTGCCGACGAAGACCCCCGGGGCCGAGATCACCGGAACTCCATGCGTGCGCTGGTGCTTCCACGGCCGGGCGAGCTTGTCGACCGCGTAGACCGAGACAGCCCCCGCCATGTCGCTCGGGAAGACCCCGCTCGAGACGTCGTCGGCTCCCGCGGCACCTACCACGACCACGCCTGCGGCCATCGCTCGCTTGATGGCCGGGATGATGTCGGCGCCCAGGGTGGCGGCGACGCTGATCACGTCCGCGCCCTGACGGACGGCGTCGTCGAACATCCGGTCGAACGCCTCCGTCGGGCACTGGATGTGTGGCTGCTCGGGACGCAGGTCGTAGTCGTAGGCCAGGATCGTCGCGTCGGGCGCGATGCCGCTGACCCCCGTCCCTCCGGCGCCGTTGCCCCTGCCGTTGCCGACGAGCAGAGCCGCCTGGGTGGTCCCATGGGTGGCGTGGGGCCCGGTCAGCGGCTTGGCCCGCTTCTCGCGGCAGTCGTACCGGAGCCTGATGTCGGCACCTTGGAGATCAGGGACGGAGGGGTCCAGCCCTGAGTCGATCAGGGCGATCGTGGCGCCCTTCCCGGTGGAGACCTTGTGTGCCCTCGCGATCCGCATGACGTCGTACCACCAGGCGCCCTCCTCGACGGTCCGGGGCGGACGGAGCCGCTCCTGCGCGGTCGCCGGGCCGGAGCCGAGCACCACGAGCACACAGGCAAGCGCGGCGGCGAACAGCCGTCTCGCGCTGCGGTGCTTCACAGGGTGCTCCATCGCGTTCGTCCGGTTCTAGAAGCTCGGCGTGATCGGCTGTGGGTCCGCAGCCGCGGCCGGCTGAGCAGCGACGTCGTCGTTGGCGGCATCCGGCGTCGCGCCCGGATCGCCCGCGCTCCCCGAGAACGCGTCGGAGGCAGCGGCCTCGGTCGCCGCCGCCTCGGCGGCGAGCTCGTCGGCGGCGATGCCCTTGCGCCCGCTCTCGGCCTCGACGGCTTCGGTGTACCTCTCCTGGGACCTGAACCTGCGGTCGCGGTAGCCCCGCCCGAGGGCGAGCAGCGACGCCTCCACGTCCTCGTCTCGCCGCTCGCTGGAGTCAGCGGTGTCGCGGAGGTTCTGCTCGAACTCCTCGAGGTCGGCGAGCACGCCCTCGAGGGTCTTCATGAAGACCTCGTGCGCGCCCTGATGGTGTCGCCCGAGGGCCACCCCCTGCTGCCACCCTCCGAATGCGGCGGGCGGCAGGTCGACGTCGCCGAAGACTCGTGACGACGCCTGCGCCTTGCTCTTCATCGTCCCCATGGTGCGGTTGGCGATCTCACGGACCGCTTCGATGGTCATCTCGAACTCGCCGGACATCCGGCCCACCCCCTACAGGTCCTCGTGAAGCCGGACGTCACGCGTCCGGCTCCACGAGAATCGGAAGATCTACTCGCCGTTGCGGCGGTCAGCCCCAGCGGGACTGGTTCTGGTTCTCGGTCGCCTGGTAGTCGCTGTTGGACGTCGACACCGCGCTGCCGATGTCGGCGAGCAGCAGGTTCATGTCGGCCATCGCCGCGTCCCACTTCGTCTTGGCCTGCTGGTAGGCCGCCGAGGCGGCGCCGGTCCAGTCGGACCGGAGCGGCGCGAGCTCGGACTCGAGCTGGTCGAGGCGGCCCTGGACCTGCGCCGCGGAGGCGCGGATGTCGGCGGCAGCGGCCTCGAGCCCGCCGAAGTTGACCTTGAGCTGTCCTGCGTTCATGGCTGGTTCCCCTGGTTCTCGAGTTGCGGTGCGGGCGTCAGCCCAGGCGACCGGACAGCTTGGAGTACGTCGACGACTGCTGCTCGTCGGCAGCGTTGTAGGCCTGCTCCGAGGCCTGGAGGTTCGCCTCGAACTCGTTCAGCGCCGCGGTGATCTTGCGGGCGTCCTCGTCCCAGCGGACCATCACCTGCTGGAAGGCGGTCGAGCCCGACCCCTGCCACTGTGCCCCGATGCCGGACAGCTTGCCGCGAAGGCTGCTCAGCTGCTGGTCGAGGTCTCCACGTGCGGACTGCACCATCTGGGCAGCACGCGTGAGTGCCTGGTCCTGCTTGCTCATCTCGCCGGCCATCGCCAGCCTCCCTTCGACTCCCCCGCCGGGAGACCGCTCTCGGCCCCCCGCTCGAGAAACACTGAGCACATGGCGGCTGAGGTGCCGTCAGCGCTTTCGATCCGGGAGGGATCGTACCCATATGGAGCAGGTTTGGGTACCTTGCGCCGGCCCGAACGGACTATCCGGCTGCCACCGACCGGACTACTCCAGGCTCACCGAGGGGACTGCCGGCGCCGTGGTCTGGAGGGTCGGGCCCGCCGACACAGGCTCGCGAGCGAGGTCTCAGGACGGGAGCCGGCGGACCAGCTCGAAGAGTCCGGCGGCGACGGGAAGAGCCGCGACGCACAGCACGACGCAGAGCGCCTCGACCACGTCGGCCGTGCGGGCCCACCAGATCGACCGCCAGCCCCGGCCGAGCGAGACCGCGGAGACGAGCACAGCCGAGGCGGCGGCTGCGACGCCGGCGAGGGCCCAGGCCAGCCCGGGTCCGGAGAGCGCCACGAGCGCGTCGGCCACCACCAGGGACAGCGCCAGGGCACCGGGGAGGCGCAGTGCCGCCCTGGGCACCGAAGCCCGGTAGGACCGAGCGGTCAGGGCCAGCGCGCCACCGCCGAAGAGCAGGAGCAGGTGTACGCCGATCGCGTCGATGCCCGAGCCCGGTGCCACCGTCAGCAGGGCCACCGCGGCGGAGGCCACCACCGCGACCGCGACGGCGCCAGCGACGAGCAGGCGCCGCCCTTCGCGAACCAGGTCCGCCACCCCCTCGGGACGGATGAGCACCCGACGGCGGCGGTTTGGACGGTCCCGGGCGGACCAGGAGGTCACCGCGAGCCGGTCGAGGTCCAGCAGCGTCTCGTCCGGCACGTCGACGACGAGGTAGGGAAGGAGCCGGCCCAGAGCGACGGCACCCGCGAAGAGCACCGCCCAAAGCGACCGTTCCGGGGCGCCGGCGACGAGGGCGAGCGCGGCGCACACGGAGACCGTCCCGCCCGCGACCAGCCAGACGCGCATGAGCCGCTCGACGCGTCGGTCCGCGCCGGTGCGGACGAAGGCGGCGGCCGCCGTCGCCGCCAGCGCACCCACCGTCACCGAGAGCAGGTCCCCTCCTGGCGCCGGTGACCGCACGAGCAGGAAGCCACCCGCGGCCGCGAACGCGGGCGCGGCCGTCGCGAGCGAGAGTCCGAAGGAGTCGTCGGAGCGAGATGCGGAGGCAGCCGAGACGAGGGAGGACAGCAGGAGCAGCGCGACGCTTGCGCCTCTCAGCGGCCCGGCTGAGGCCACCGCCCCGGCCACACCCGCGGCAACGCCGAAACCCACCGCGACCACGCCGATCCAGGGGCCGGACCTCAGCCGAGAGGTGGACTCCGCTTCCGTCGGGCGAGGGTCCTGGTCGGGGAGGACCGCGTCGCTGTCGACAGCCACGAGGACGTCGCCGGGGCTCAGCCCCAGCTGGTCCAGGCGCCGGCGAGGGTCGAGCGGCTTGCCCGTCGTGGACACGAGCACCGGTGCGACGCCGCCGACCGCTGCGGCGTACTCACGCCCGAGGCTCTCGAGATCCGCACCGGCAGGCACGACGAGGTCGACGACCCCGGCAGCTCCACGGACGGTGAGCCGGAGGAGCGCGAGCGCAGTCGCCTCGGACACGACGGCCTCCCCCACACTTGGCTTACCCGAACTTGGGTGAATGGTCCGGTTTCTCCTCGTGAGACACCGTTGTCACTATCATGCACGACCGGTGAGATCCTGAACCGATGTAGTCGGGCGTCCGAAGGGGGCGCCCCCACGAGGGGGAGGCGAGGACATGTCCACGACACTTCGTGGAGGTCAGCGACTCGACCCACCGGAGATGCCCGAGGGGCAGCTCGTCCTGCAGTCCCCGCCCGAGCTCCAGCCGCACGAGGGGGCGGGCGGTGCGCTGATGATGGCGCTGCCGATGCTCGGGAGCGTCGGAGCGATCATCTTCGTCTCGGCGTCCCAGCCGGGAGGCCGCGGCCTGGTCGCGGGCGGCATGTTCCTCGTCGCCACACTCGGGTTCGTCGCCGTCCAGTTCGACCGGCAGCGCAAGAGCCGCGCCGCGAAGGTGGGAGGTGCTCGGCGGGAGTACCTCCAGTACCTCAGCGGCGTGCGGAAGGTGGCGCGCACCGCAGCCGCCGACCAGCGTCAGGCTCTGCTGTGGCGCCACCCCGAACCCTCGTCCCTCCCTGCCCTTGCCGAGGACCGCACGCGCCTGTGGGAGCGGAGCGCCGACAGCCCGGAGCTGCTGCAGGTCAGGTACGGCGTCTCCGCGCAGCCCCTCGCGCTCGACCTCGTCCCGCCGGAGAGCGCTCCGATCGAGCAGGTCGACCCTGTCGCGGCCTCCGCCCTGCACCGGCTGCTGGTCGTGCACCGGGTCCAGCCAGACCTTCCCGCCGCCGTGGACCTCCGCGCCTTCGACCGGGTCGAGATCACCGGCCCCGCCGAGCAGGCAAGGGCGCTGGCCCGCTCGATCGTCTGCTCCGCCGCCACCTTCCACGATCCGGGCCAGCTCGTCGTGGCCGTGCTCGGCAGCGACGAGTCGGTGCATCTCTGGGACTGGGCGAAGTGGCTCCCACACACCCACAGCGCCGAGGAGAGCGACGCGATCGGTCCCTCCCGGATGATCGCCACCTCGCTCGAGGACCTGGCGCTGATGCTTCCGGCCGACCTCTCCGAGCGGCCGCGGTTCGGGGCGGACCAGCGCGCCGCGACCCCGCACATCCTGCTCGTCGTCGACGGCGGCGACCTGCCGCCGGGCAACCACGTGATCCCAGCGGAAGGCCTGCACGGGGTGACCGTGCTCGACCTGCCCGAGCGGTGGGGCGAGCTCGACGACCCCACCCGGCTCCGGCTCCACATCGAGCCGCGGCCGCGTCCCGACGGGCGGGTCAGCCTGACCGCCCTGCGCCTGCACGAGGCGCCGGTCCGCAGCGCCGGGGACCAGATGGACGCCGAGACCGCGGCAGCGTTCGCCCGCCGGCTCGCGCCGCTCACCGCCGCTCCGGGCTCGGCCCGCAAGGACCCGGAGTCCTCCACGACGGAGCTCACCGACCTGCTCGGCCTCGGTGACGTGCGCGGCCTCGACGTCGAGACCGCCTGGCGGCCCCGGCCGGTCCGGGACCAGCTGCGCGTCCCGGTCGGTGTCCTCGACGACGGCTCGCCGGTGCACCTCGACCTGAAGGAGGCCGCGCAGCAGGGCATGGGCCCGCACGGGCTGTGCATCGGAGCGACCGGCTCGGGCAAGTCGGAGTTCCTCCGCACGCTCGTGCTCGGGCTGGCGATGACGCACTCGTCGGAGTCGCTGAACATGGTGCTCGTCGACTTCAAGGGCGGCGCCACGTTCGCCGGCCTCTCCGAGCTGCCCCACGTCGCCGCGCTGATCACCAACCTCGCCGACGAGCTCACGCTCGTGGACCGCATGCAGGACGCCCTGTCCGGGGAGATGGTCCGGCGCCAGGAGCTGCTGCGCTCGGCCGGCAACTTCGCCTCTGTGCGTGACTACGAGAAGGCGCGGGCGGCCGGCGAGGACCTCGAGCCCCTGCCGAGCCTCTTGATCGTCGTCGACGAGTTCTCGGAGATGCTCTCGGCCAAGCCGGAGTTCATCGACCTCTTCGTCGCCATCGGTCGCCTCGGGCGCTCGCTCGGGCTGCACCTCCTTCTCGCCTCACAGCGCCTCGAGGAGGGCAGGCTCCGCGGCCTGGAGAGCCACCTGTCCTACCGCATCGGCCTGCGCACCTTCTCCGCCGCGGAGTCGCGAGCGGTGCTGGGCGCCCCCGACGCCTACGAGCTGCCGCCCGTGCCGGGCCTGGGCTACCTCAAGCCCGACCAGTCGACGCTGCTTCGGTTCAAGGCGGCCTACGTGTCCGGCCCTCCGCCGTACGACGGTGATCGTCGCGAGCGCAGCCAGGCCGGTCCTCATCGGATCCTGCCGTTCACGACCACCCCTGTGCTCATGCTCCACGAGGAGCTGCCCGCCCCGGACCCGGCGCCCCGTCTCGAGCAGCGCGTCGAGAGCAGGTCGGTCCTCGACGTCGCGGTCGAACGCATGGTCGGCCAGGGGCCGGAGGCGCACCGGGTGTGGCTGCCCCCGCTCGACGTGCCGGACACCCTCGACGCGCTGATGCCGGACCTCGTCGAGCAGGCCGAGGTCGGCCTGGTCTCTCCCTCGTGGCGGGCCCGCGGGGGCCTGGTCCTCCCGCTCGGCACGGTCGACCGCCCCCGGGAGCAGCGACGCGAGACCCTGACCGTCGACCTGGGTGGCTCAGCCGGCCACGCCGCCGTCGTCGGTGGCCCGCGCAGCGGCAAGAGCACACTCCTTCGCACGCTCGTGGCGAGCCTCGCCCTGACGACCACCCCGCGGGAGTCGCAGTTCTACGTCCTGGACTTCGGTGGCGGCACCTTCGCCTCCCTGGTCGACCTGCCCCACGTCGCCGGAGTCGCGACTCGTTCCGAGCCCGACGTCGTACGCCGGGTGGTGGCCGAGGTCGAGGGGATCGTCGACCGGCGCGAGCTGTACTTCCGCCGGCACAACATCGACTCGATCGAGACCTACCGTGCCCGTCGGCGCGAAGGGCGGGCCGACGACGGGTACGGCGACGTCTTCCTGGTCATCGACGGCTGGGGCACGTTGCGCAGCGACTTCGACATGCTCGAGCTCGACCTCCAGGCGCTGGCCCAGCGAAGCCTCACGTTCGGCGTACACCTGCTGACCTCCGCGTCCCGGTGGGCCGACTACCGTTCCGGGGTGCGCGACGTGTTCGGCACGCGGCTCGAGCTGCGGCTCGGAGACCCGCTCGACAGCGAGATCGACCGCAAGGTGGCCCAGCTCGTCCCGGCCGGTCGTCCCGGGCGGGGCCTGCTTCCCGGACGGCTGCACTTCCTCGCTGCACTGCCCCGCATCGACAAGGACCCCGACGCCGGAACCCTCGGCGAGGGCCTGGCCCGCCTGGTGGACCAGGTGCGCGTGGCGTGGCAGGGCGAGCCCGGGCCCAAGCTCCGGCTGCTCCCCGACCGGATCGACCTGGCCCGGCTTCGTGAAGAGGCAGAGCCCCTCGGTGAGGACCGGCGCCTGCTCATCGGCGTCGACGAGCGCGACCTCGCGCCTGTGCGGCTCGACGTCGACCTCGAGCCGCACCTGCTGGTGTTCGGTGACTCGGGCTCCGGCAAGAGCACAGTCCTGCGCAGCTACCTCCACGAGCTGCTGAGGACCCGCAGCGCCGACCAGGCTCAGGTGGTCGCCCTCGACTACCGGCGCTCGCTGCTCGGCGAGGTCCCCGACGACTACCTCCTGCACTATCTCACCAGCGGCGGCCAGGCGACGCCGGCGATCGCAGAGCTCGCGGGGTACCTCGGGCAGCGACTCCCCGGCCCGGACGTCACCCCCGACCAGCTGCGTGAGCGCTCCTGGTGGACCGGCGCCGAGGCGTTCGTCCTCGTCGACGACTACGACCTGGTCTCAACCCAGCAGGGCTCGCCGCTCCAGCCGTTGGTGCCGCTGCTGGCGCAGGCCCGCGACATCGGCCTGCACCTAGTGCTCACCCGTCGCTCCGGAGGTGCCTCTCGGGCGCTGTTCGAGCCGGTCGTCCAGTCACTCCGTGACCTGGCCATGCCGGGTCTGCTGCTGTCGGGGAGTCCTGACGAGGGCCCGCTCATCGGGACGACCAAGCCCCAACGTGGCCCCGCCGGCCGCGGCAGGCTGGTGACCCGCGACCGCGGCGTCGAGGTCGTGCAGACGGCCTGGGTGCCGCCCACGATGTGACCGTGGGCCCGGTACGACGATCGCCCTGACCGTCGTACCGCCCGGACCGCTAGCTCAGCTCACGCTTGAGGATCTTGCCGGTGGAGGTCATCGGCAGGCTCGGGGCGAACTCGATGATGCGTGGGTACTTGTAGTTCGCCATCTGCTCCTTGCACCAGTCGCGGAGCTCGTCCCCGGTGATCTGCGCGCCCTCGTTGAGGATCACGAACGCCTTGATCTCCTCGCCGTGGCTCTCGTCCGGGATGCCGACGACCGCGGCGAGCGAGACCGCCTCGTGGGTCATCAGCACCTCCTCGATCTCGCGCGGGTACACGTTGAAGCCGCCGCGGATGATCATGTCCTTGGCGCGGTCGACGATGTAGTAGAAGCCGTCGTCGTCGCGGCGGGCCAGGTCACCGGTCTTGAACCAGCCGTTGTTCATCACCTCGGCCGTGGCCTCGGCGCGCTTGTAGTAGCCCTTCATGATGTTGTGGCCGCGGATCGCGATCTCGCCGATCTGGTCTGCGCCCTCGACGGTCTTCCAGTCCTGGTCGACCAGCTTGACCTCGATGCCCCAGATCGGGACGCCGATCGAGCCGGGCCTCGGGTCGCGTTCGGGGTCGCTGAACGTCGCGACCGGAGACGTCTCCGAGAGGCCGTAGCCCTCGAGGATCTGGACCCCGAACTTCTCCTTGAACTGCCTCAGGATCTCCACAGGCAGCGCCGAGCCGCCTGCAACGGCACGTCGGAGGTTGTCCGCGATGCGCTTGACGTCGACGCCCTCCTTGAGAGCGCCGAGCAGGCCCCAGTACATGGTCGGGACGCCGGCGAAGAAGGTGATGTCCTCCTTCTGCATCAGGCCGAGCGCCTGGTCCGCGTCGAAGCGCGGGAGCAGCACGAGGGTCGCGCCGGTGGAGAACCCGGCGTTCATGTTGACCGTCTGCCCGAAGGAGTGGAACAGCGGTAGCACGAGCAGGTGCACGTCGTGCTGGCTCGCGAGCGAGTCGAAGAGCCGGTTGCAGGTGAGCGCGTTCATCACCATGTTGCTGTGGGAGAGCTCGGCGCCCTTCGGCTGGCCGGTCGTGCCGCTGGTGTAGAGGATCACGGCGGTGTCGGTCGGCTCGGTGTCGACGGACTCGAACTCGGCGCCCTGGCCGCCGAGCGCCTGCACCATCGTCTCGGTGCCCTCGATCGGCGACGGCGCCATCATGTCGGCGGTGATCATGAAGAAGTGTTCGCAGCGCTCGGCCTTCTCGAAGCCCTCGTGGCCCATCCGGCCCATCGGCAGGTCCGCGGTGCCCTCGAAGCAGAAGTACGCCTTCGCGTCGGAGTCCTCGAGGTGGTAGGCGATCTCGCGGCCCTTGAGCAGCACGTTGAGGGGCACGACCGTCGCGCCTGCCTTGAGGATGCCGTAGTAGACGATCGGGAAGTACGGCAGGTTCGGGCACGAGATCGCGACCTTGTCACCGGGCTCGATGCCCCGGGACACCAGCAGGTTCGCCACCTGGTTGGCGAAGCCGTTGACCTGCGCGTAGGTCAGCCGCAGGTCGCCCATGACGACCGCCTCACGGTCGGGGTTGCTGCGTGCGCTTGCTTCCAGGAAGACGGAGAGGTTGAGCACGGGACGCTCCTTCGGTTGGACGGTGACGCGACTCTAGAGGGACGGGCTCTTGAACTGCTGGCCGGTGAGGCGCTCGAACGCCTCGATGTACTTCGCGCGGGTCCGGGCGACCACCTCGTCGGGCAGTGCCGGTGGCTTCGTGCCGGAGGCGCGGTCCCAGCCGCTCTCGGGCGAGGTGAGCCAGTTGCGCACGATCTGCTTGTCGTAGGACGGCTGGGCACGGCCCGGCTCCCAGTCGTCAGCCGGCCAGAACCGCGACGAGTCGGGGGTGAGCACCTCGTCCGCGAGCACGACCGTGCCGTCCTCGCGCGCCCCGAACTCGAGCTTGGTGTCGGCCAGGATGATCCCCCGCTCCCGGGCGATCTCCTCGGCGCGGCCGTAGATCTCGAGCGTGAGTCGCCGGAGCTCGGCGGCACGCTCCTCGCCGATCACGCCGGCCACGGCGTCGTACGACACGTTCTCGTCGTGGTCCCCCAGAGCGGCCTTCGTCGCGGGGGTGAAGACCGGCTCCGGCAGGCGGCTGCCGTCCTCGAGCCCGTCGGGCAGCACGATGCCGCAGACCTCACCGGCGGCCCGGTAGTCGGCGAGGCCCGAACCCGTCAGGTATCCCCGCACGACGCACTCGACCGGGAACATGTCGAGCTCCTCGCACACGACCGCGCGACCCCGCACGGAGTCGGGTACGTCGGTCGACACGATGTGGTTGGGCACGATCTCGGCGAGCTGCTCGAACCACCACAGCGACATCTGGGTCAGGATGACGCCCTTGTCCGGGATCGTCGGTTCGAGCACGAAGTCGTAGGCGGACATCCGGTCGGAGGCGACCATGAGCAGCCGCCCGTCCTCGAGCCGGTACAGATCGCGCACCTTTCCCGAGTGGATGTGGGTCGCGCCGGGGATCTCCGGAGCCTCGGGGATGCCTAGGTCGGAGGTGGGGGTGCCGCTCATGTCGTGATCCTACTGACCGGTCACCGAAATCGGTCCGGGGTTGCTGTCGAGAACGGTCGCCCTCGCGCGTCGTACCGATGAGACTGTTCCCGACCGGAAGGAAAACCCATGAAGTACGTACTGATGTTCACCAGCAGCCCCGAGCTCGACGCGGCCGTCGACCCTGCTCTGGCGGAGAAGGTGTACAAGGAGGTCTGGGCCTGGTTCGACGAGCACGGCAAGGCCGGGCGGATCGCGATCGGCGGCGCCGAGCTCCAGCCGGTCAGCACGGCCACCACCGTGCGTCGGAAGGGTGACGAGCCGACCGTGGTCGACGGGCCGTTCATCGAGGCGAAGGAGGTCGTCGGCGGCTTCACCGTCGTCGAGGTGCCCGACCTGGACGGAGCGATCGCGATGGCGAAGACCTGGCCTCCGCTCGTCTACGACGGCAGCGCCGTCGAGATCCGGCCGATCGTCGAGCACAGCATGTGATGGACGGCGGGTACGGCCCGGACCAGGCGCTCGCCGTCGCGGTCCGGGCCGAGGCGGGCGCCATCGTCGCGTCGCTGCACCGCCTCGTCGGTGACTTCGACGTTGCCGAGGAGGCTGTGCAGGACGCGGTGGTGGAGGCGCTTCGCACCTGGCGCAGCTCCGGCATCCCCGCCCGTCCCGGTGCCTGGCTCCAGACCGCCGCGCGCCGGAACGCGCTGGACCGGCTCCGACGGCAGCAACGGCACGTCAAGGTGCTCGAACGGTTGCGGCAGGACGTCTCGCCGGACGAGGCCGGGCAGGTCGACGAACCGCTCGGGCTCGTCTTCGCCTGCTGCCACCCCGCCCTCCCCGTCGACGCCCGGCTGCCCCTGACGCTGCGCGCGGTGCTCGGGCTCACGACTGCGCAGATCGCCCGCGCGTTCCTCGTGCCGGAGGCGACCATGGCGCAGCGGATCGTGCGCGCGAAGCGGAAGATCGTCGACAAGGGCATCGCGCTGACCGTGCCCGAGCCGGACGAGCGCGGCGGACGGCTCGACGACGTCCTGACGGTGACGTGCCTGATGTACAACGAGGGGTACGTCTCCAGCGGGGGCGCGACCGACGACCGCGACCTCGCCGACGACGCGATCTGGCTGGCCGGCCTGCTCGCGACGGCGATGCGCGACGAGCCGGAGACCCTCGGGCTCCTCGCGTTGCTCGAGCTGCAGCACGCCCGCCAGCCGGCGCGCTTCGACGCCTCCGGCAACCTGGTGCTCCTTCAGGCCCAGGACCGGACGTTGTGGGACCGAGGCGCGGTGGAGTCGGCCGACCGGCTCCTGGAGCGGGCGGCAGCGCAGCGGCGTCCGGGTCGCTTCCAGCTCCAGGCCGCGATCGCGGCGTGCCATGCGTCTGCACCGACCTGGGAGGCGACGGACTGGCTCCAGATCCTGACTCTCTACGACATCCTGCTGCGCCACGACTTCTCACCCGTGGTGCGGCTGAACCGCGCGGTCGCGCTCGGCAAGGTGCGTGGTGCCGAGGTGGCACTGGAGTACGTCGACCGGCTGGGCCCCGAGCTCGACCGCTACCACCTGTTCCACGCGACACGGGCCGACCTGTTGCGCACCCTCGACCGGGTGAGCGAGGCGACCGCGGCGGATCGTCGGGCGCTCGAGCTCACCGACAACGCCGCCGAGCGCAGGCTTCTGCATTCCCGGCTGACCTGAGATGGCAGGCTGACCCCCATGCCTGAGTCAGCAGAAGAGATCTACGCGCGCGTGGTGGCACAGGTCGGCGAGGACGGCCGGCTCCCGATGCCACCGGTCCACGAGTGGGACATCTTCCCGTGGGAGGGCGAGATGGCTGCCAAGGTCCTGCAGCCACCGGTGGTCGCGGAGGAGCCGCGGTGGGGCGAGGGCGACAAGCCGTGCTTCTGCCGGGACGGGGAGCCGAAGGACACGATCTGGCGCAACGAGCGCTGGCTCGTCACCTCCAAGGACAAGCCCGGGGGCCTCCCGCTGATCCTCACCCTCCACCCTCGCGCGCACCTCGACTTCTCCGACATGGACGACGACCTCGCCGCCGAGTACGGCCGGGTGTCGAACTGGCTGCACCGGATCATGGCCGGACTGCCGAACATCGGGCGGGTGCACGTCTGCAAGTGGGGTGACGGCGGCTCACACCTGCACGTCTGGTTCATCGCCCGGACCGCGCGCCTGACCAACGTCCTCGGCAGCATGGCGGTCGAGTGGGACGAGATGCTCCCGCCCGTGCCCGAGGAGATCTGGCGGGCCGACCTGCGCGAGGTGGCTCGCAAGCTGGCGAACCACGACGGCGAGTCACTCGTCTGAGCTCCCCTCTCCTCGGCTCGTGTGGGTGAGGGGGCGCCATGGCGCGCGCTGAACCACACGACCGGAGAGGTGGCCGGCGGACGCTAGAGGATGGCGCCGGGCGAGTACCCCGCGGCCTCCGGGTAGCGCGCGGTGACCTCAGCGACCCGGCGTACGACGGCCTGCACCTGTGAGACCGCGGCGCCGGTGAAGGTGATCGGCTCGGCCACCAGGGAGTCGAGCTGCTCCTTGGTCAGGCCGAGGCGCTCGTCGGCGGCGAGCCGGTCGAAGACGTCGTTGTCGGTGCGGCCCTGGCGCATCTCGAGCGCCACCCCGACGGCGGCCTCCTTGATCGCCTCGTGCGCGGTCTCGCGCCCCACCCCGTTGCGCACCGCGGCCATGAGCACCTTCGTGGTCGCGAGGAACGGCAGGTACCTGTCGAGCTCCCGCTGGATCACCGCGGGGAAGGCACCGAACTCGTCGAGCACGGTCAGGAAGGTCTGGAAGAGCCCGTCGGCGGCGAAGAACGCGTCGGGCAGGGCCACCCGGCGTACGACGGAGCACGAGACGTCGCCCTCGTTCCACTGGTCGCCGGCGAGCTCGCCGACCATGGAGAGGTAGCCGCGCAGGACGACCGCGAGGCCGTTGACCCGCTCGCACGAGCGCGTGTTCATCTTGTGGGGCATCGCGGAGGACCCGACCTGGCCCTCCTTGAACCCCTCGGTGACGAGCTCGATGCCGGCCATGAGGCGGATCGTCGTGGCGAGGTTCGAGGGTCCCGCCACGACCTGCACGAGCGCGGAGACGACGTCGAAGTCCAGCGAGCGCGGGTACACCTGGCCGACCGAGGTCAGCACGTCGTCGAAGCCGAGGTGGGCGGCGACCCGCTCCTCCAGGGTGGCGAGCAGCGCGTCGTCGCCGCCGAGCAGGTCGAGCATGTCCTGGGCGGTGCCGACGGGTCCCTTGATCCCACGCAGCGGGTAGCGGCCGATCAGGTCCTCGAGCCGGGCGAGGGCGACGAGCATCTCGTCGGCGATGGTCGCGAAGCGCTTGCCGAGGGTGGTCGCCTGGGCCGCGACGTTGTGGGACCGCCCGGCCATGACCAGCGCCTCGTGCTCGGACGCCAGCCGGGCCAGACGCGCCAACGTCGCGACGACTCGGTCGCGGATGAGCTCGAGGGACGCCCTGATCTGGAGCTGCTCGACGTTCTCGGTGAGGTCGCGCGAGGTCATCCCCTTATGGATGTGCTCGTGGCCCGCGAGGGCGCAGAACTCCTCGATCCGCGCCTTCACGTCGTGGCGGGTGACCCGCTCGCGTGCGGCGATCGAGGCGAGGTCCACCTTGTCGACGACGGCCTCGTACGCCTCCACCACACCGTCCGGCACATCGATGCCGAGGTCCTTCTGGGCCTTGAGCACGGCGATCCACAGCTGCCGCTCGAGGACGATCTTGTGCTCCGGGGACCACAGCTGGGCGAGGTCGGCACCGGCGTACCTGTTGGCGAGGACGTTGGGGATGCTCACCGCCGTATTCTCGCAGGGGCCGCATAACCGCCCGGTCGCGCCCTCGTTGGACGGACATGCCAACGCGAGGACGTCTGCTGGTGCTCGTCACCGCTCTGCTCTGCGCCGTGACCGGACTCGCGGGCCCGGCCTCCGCCGACCCGGCACAGCCCGGTCCACGCCTGCGAGCGCCGGAGACCCAGCTCGACCGGGCGCTCAGCTGCCACGGCCGGATCGGGCCGGCCTCACCGACGCCGGTGCTCCTCGTGCACGGCACCGGAGTCACCTCGGACGAGAACTGGCACACCTACGTCCCGTGGCTGCGGGGCACCGGTCGAGGGGTGTGCACGGTCGAGCTGGTCAAGCGAGGCACCGTCGACCTGCAGCGGTCGGTGGAGCGGGTGGTTCACGCGATCCGCGTGATGGCCCACCGCCACGGCGGCCGGGTGGCCGTGATCGGGCACAGCCAGGGCGGCACACAGCTGGTCTACGCGATCAGGTTCTGGCCCGACCTGGCGCACCTGGTCGACGACTACGTCGGCCTCGCCCCGCTGCTCCAGAAGTCGATGTTCGGAGACCTGCGCTGCCAGACCTCGTGCGGCGAGCCGATCCAGCAGATGCGATCCGGTGCGCGATGGCTCCGGCAGTTCATGGCCCACCCGCTGCCGGCCGGACCGTCGTACACCACGGTGGCCTCGAGGTACGACGAGGTGGTGGTCCCCGCACCGCAGTCGAGCCATCTCGACGGTGCCCGGAACATCGTGCTCCAGGATCTCTGCGGACCACAGAAGTACGCCGACCACTACACGTTCGCGGTCGACGGCACCACGAGCGACATCGTCCTCGACGCCCTCGACCACCCGGGCCCGGCCGACCCGGCCCGACTGCCTGCCGACTCGTGCACCCAGGCCTTCCCTCGGGGGGTGAGCCCGCTGCTGGTCGCCGAGACGGGGGTCTACTCGGCCCCCGCGCTGGCCCCGGTCGGGCACGACGACGGCCCGGACGTCACCGCGGAGCCGTCGTTGAGGTGCTACATGAAGCGGGGCTGCGCCCACGTCGCCGAGCGCGGACGGCTGCTGAGGTCCGTGCGCGACACTCGTGACGGGCTGCGTCTCGACGTGCAGGCGCCCGGCTCGGTGCGTCTCGTGGCCCGGCAGGGTCGACGAACCTACGTCCGCGCCTTCCCGGTCCGCGTCGGCCTCCGCCGAGTGAAACTGCCCTTGCACCGGGGACGGGTCGTGGTCGGTGCGGCTGCGCACCCGGACCGGGTGGTACGTCCGCTGGGCCACCGAGCGGCGGCTGGTCTACCAGGCCGGCTGATCCTGGGCGGGCCAGCCGGACTCGTGGAGCCCGTTCGATGCGAGTTGCACGGTGGCCTCAGATGCCGGCGGCGATGTCGCTGCGGTGGTGGCTGCCGTCGATGCGGATCCTCCCGACGGCCTCGTAGGCCCTGGCACGGGCGTCGGCGACGTCGGACCCGACCGCCGTCACCGCGAGGATGCGGCCACCCGAGGTGACCAGCGCGCCGTCCTCGCCGCGGGCGGTGCCGGCGTGGATGACGTCGACACCCTCGACCCGCTCGGCGTCCATCAGCCCGTGGATCAGGTCCCCGGTCCGGGGCGTGGCGGGGTAGTCCTTGGAGGCCACGACGACCGCGACGGCGGCACCGGCCTTCCACCGCGGTGCGGCGACCTCGTCGAGGCTGCCGCGGGCGGCCGCCCTCAGCAGTA
This sequence comes from uncultured Actinomycetota bacterium, assembly GCA_963700955.1. Taxonomy (GTDB): domain Bacteria; phylum Actinomycetota; class Actinomycetes; order Propionibacteriales; family Nocardioidaceae; genus Nocardioides_C. Next base: position 194,324 of record CAVOZH010000011.1, read on the forward strand.
CGGCGAGCGGTGAGTCGAGCAGCGCCATCAGCGGCTGCGTCTCGGGGTCGCCGAAGCGGGCGTTGAACTCGATCACCCTCACGCCGCGCTCGGTGATCGCGAGGCCGGCGTAGAGCAGTCCGGAGAAAGGCGTGCCGCGTCTGGCCATCTCGTCGACGGTCGGCTGGAGGACCCGCTCGGTCACCTCCGCGACGAGCCCCTCGGGCGCCCACGGCAGCGGGGTGTAGGCGCCCATGCCGCCGGTGTTCGGCCCCTCGTCACCGTCACCGACCCGCTTGAAGTCCTGCGCGGGCTGGAGGGGTACGACGGTCACTCCGTCGGTGATCGCGAACAGCGACACCTCGGGGCCGTCGAGGAACTCCTCCACCACGACCCGGTCGCAGGCAGCCGCGTGGGCCAGTGCCTCGTCGCGGGACTCCGTGACGACCACGCCCTTGCCGGCCGCGAGCCCGTCGTCCTTCACCACGTAGGGCGGGCCGAAGGCGTCGAGCGCGGCCGCGGCCTCCTCGGGGTTCGTGCACACGTGGGCCATCGCCGTGGGTACCTCCGCCGCGGCCATGACCTCCTTGGCGAACGCCTTGGAGCCCTCGAGCCGGGCCGCCTCCTGTGACGGGCCGAAGCAGTCGATGCCGCGGGCCCGCACGGCGTCGGCGACCCCTGCGACCAGCGGCGCCTCGGGCCCGATCACCACCAGGTCGATGCCGAGGCCCTCGGCGAGGTCGGCGACCGCCGTACCGTCGTCGGCCTTCACGTCGTGCAGCTCCGCCACGGCGGCGATCCCGGGGTTGCCCGGAGCGGCGTGGAGCTCGGTCACCTCGGGGTCACGGGAGAGGGCGAGCGCCAGGGCGTGCTCACGGCCACCGCCGCCGATGACAAGGACCTTCACGGCTCGGACCTCAGCTCTCGCGCAGGATCACGGTCTGCTCGCGACCGGGACCGACCCCGACCGCCCAGAACGGAGCTCCCGACATCTCCTCCAGCGCCTTGACGTAGACCTGGGCGTTCTTCGGCAGCTCCTCGAAGCTGCGGCAGTGGGAGATGTCCTCCTTCCAGCCCTCGAAGAACTCGTAGATCGGTTTGGCGTGGTGGAACTCCGACTGCGTCATCGGCATCTCGTCGTGGCGCACCCCGTCGATCTCGTAGCCCACGCAGACCGGGATCCGCTCCCACGCGCCGAGGATGTCGAGCTTGGTGAGGCAGAACTCCGTGAGCCCGTTGACCCGGGCGGCATAGCGGGCGATGACGGCGTCGTACCAGCCGCAGCGGCGGTCTCGGCCCGTCGTGGTGCCGAACTCGGCCCCCAGGTCGCGCAGCTGCCGGCCGTCCTCGTCGAGCAGCTCGGTCGGGAACGGCCCGGCGCCCACGCGGGTCGTGTAGGCCTTGACCACGCCGATCACCCGGTCGATCCGGGTGGGGCCGATGCCGGCACCGGCGCAGACGCCGCCGGCCGTCGGGTTGCTCGAGGTGACGAACGGGTAGGTGCCGTGGTCGACGTCGAGCATGGTCGCCTGCGCCCCTTCGAAGAGCACGGTCTTGCCGTCGTCGAGCGCCTCGTTGATGACCCGCGAGGTGTCGGCGACCATCGGCTTGAGCTTGTCGGCGTAGGCGGCGATCTCCTCGAGGATCGCGTCGACCTCGATCGCGCGGCGGTTGTAGACCTTCACGAGCAGGTGGTTCTTCTGCTCGAGGGCGGCCTCCACCTTCTGCCGCAGGATCTTCTCGTCGAAGATGTCTGCGACGCGGATGCCCATGCGGTTGATCTTGTCGGCGTACGCCGGGCCGATGCCCCGCCCCGTCGTACCGATCTGGTTCTTGCCGAGGAAGCGCTCGGTCACCTTGTCGATCGTCGTGTGGTACGACGTGATCAGGTGGGCGTTGCTCGAGACGAGCAGGCGCGAGGTGTCGACGCCGCGGGCGTCGAGCCCCTCGATCTCGCTGAGCAGGACGGCGGCGTCGATGACCACGCCATTGGCGAGCACCGGGGTCACGCCCGGGGTCAGGACGCCCGACGGCAGCAGGTGGAGGGCGAACTTCTCACCGTCGATGACGATGGTGTGTCCGGCGTTGTTTCCGCCCTGGTAGCGGACGCAATAATCGATGGAGGCGCCGAGCTGGTCGGTCGCCTTCCCTTTACCCTCGTCGCCCCACTGGGCTCCGACTAGGACAATCGCGGGCATGACGCACCCCTCTCGCCGGCCGTGCAGGTCGGTTCCGAGCCCTGCCGGCACCGACCCCTGGGCAGATGTGGCCGGGGCAACGCGGCCAGGCAACGAAGAAGCCCCGGTTGTTTGCAACAGCACCGGGGCTCTTGCGACAGAACGATAACAGAGCGTCCGAGGGCCGATGTAGTCTCCGCGTCGTGGACCCCCTGCTGCTGATCACCAACGCCGATGCCGGCTCGACCGACACCGAGAACGTCGAGAAGGCTCTCGCGGTGCTTCGCGACGCCGCCGACGTCGAGGTGTGCGCGACCTCCAACCCGGGCGAGCTCGACGGCGTCCTCCACCGCCGCGGAAGCCGTCGCGTCGTGGTGGCGGGCGGCGACGGCAGCCTGCACGCCGTGGTCGCCGCCCTGCACCGTCGCCACGAGCTCGACGACGTGGTCCTCGGCCTGATCCCGCTGGGCACCGGCAACGACTTCGCCCGCGGCGCCGGCATCCCGCTCGACCCGGAGGAGGCGGCTCGTGTCGTCGTCAAGGGGGACGTCCGGCCGGTCGACCTGATCGTCGACTGCGTGGGCAGCGTGGTGGTCAACAACGTCCACGTCGGCGCCGGCGCTCAGGCCAGCCGCAAGGCGAGCAAGTGGAAGAAGCGCCTGGGTCGTGTCGGCTACCCCATCGGCGCCGCGCTCGCGGCGGTCAACCCGCCCTTCGTGCGGCTGCGCATCGAGGTCGACGGCGTTGAGGAGGCCGACTTCGCGCACCCGATCCTCATGGTGGCCATCGGCAACGGCCCCACCGTCGGCGGTGGCGCCGAGATCACTCCGGAAGCCGACCCGGAGGACGGGAAGGTCGACGTGATGATCTCGTTCGCCATCGGCCCGCTGGCCCGGATCGGGTGGCTGCGCGGGTTCCGCAAGGGCGAGCACCACGAGCGCGAGGACGTGAAGTACCTCCGCGCCTCAACGGTCTCGGTCAGCGGCCAGGACTTCTACTGCAGCGCGGACGGCGAGGTCTACGGCCCCGAGCACCACCGCACCTGGCGGGTCGAGCAGGGGGCGCTCCGCATGGCCCTGCCGCACTGACCCCTCCGTCGGCGGGAAGCGGCACCGTCAGATCCAGCCGCGACGAACGGCCTCTACGCCTGCCTGGAAGCGTGACGCGGCTCCCAGATCGTCCATGATGTCGGCCACCCGACGGCGCACGGTCCTGAGGCTCACCCCGAGCACCCGGGCGATCTGCTCGTCCTTCGCGCCACGCGTCAGCTGCTGCAGCAGGAGCCGGCGATGGCCGTTGGGGTCGTCCGCTGCGCCATGGAGGCCTGGCACCGTCATCGCGTGCTCCCAGACGTTGTCGAACAGCGCACCGAGGGCTCCGACGAGGGAGTGCTCGCGCACGACGAGCCGCCGCCCGCTGTTCGCAGCCCATCGGTCAGGGATGAGGGCGGCGCTCCTGCCGAAGATCGAGATCCGCGTCGGCACCGAGGCGACGATCCGGACCAGCTCGCCCGCATCGGCCCTCGCTCGAAGCACCTCCGGGGCCTCCTCGAGCGCGCGGGCCGGGTAGATCGCCCGCGACCTGCGCCCCGACGCGACGAGCTCGCGGACCATCGCGTCCACCTCATGGGTGACCGGGAGGCGCCACTGGTCAGGGCGGAACCACATCAGGTCGCCGCTTGACTCCACGGCAAGGGATCGGATCAGGGCCGCCACGTCGCCGCCGTGCACGGCGTGCACGTCGACGGCGTCGCCTCTGGCGTGGGAGAGGGACGAGTGCTCGGCCACCAGGCTCGGTAACAGGTTGCGGAGGGCGTCGACCTGAGCGTTCTCGCGGTGCAGGCGATCGGTCTCGCCGGCGATCACCTCGCCGAGCACATCCGCGGGCGGAACGACTGCCACCACGTCGTCGGAGATCTGGACCAGGCCGGCCGCTGCGAACCGGTCGAGCACCTCCTCCAGCGAGGCGGGGGGGAGGCCGGTGACCTCGGGGAGCCGCTGGCGCGGGGTGCCCGAGGCCCGCAAGATGCTGCGGTACAGCCGCTCGTCACCCGGAAGTAGACCGGCGATCTCGAGCGGAGAAGTTGATGCGTCCGGTTTGACCGCCATTTTCGACAGCATAGTGCCAGTGGCAGGAACCGGCCAGACCCCGTCCCCCTGATGGCTGCAAGACTGACCAGCGGAAAGACGGCCGCAGCATTCGGGGGACGAAGCGCTCGGGCCGCCCTTCCCAGTCGGAGCGCCGGAATCGCAGCAGGGGACGATTCCGGCGCTCCGCCTTTGTCTCCCCGCTGTAACGCGGGGTTATGGACGCAATACAAGCGGCATACCGGGTGTGAAGCGTCCACACCACGTGGGAAGTGGGTGGGGGCGCGGTCCACAACGCCACGTGTCGGGCAATGAGCTCGGGCCGCGTCAGTGCCACATGGCGTCGCCGAAGCGCCGCTTGGTGGCGGTGAACTCGTCGTGCAGCCTGCGCAGCGTCACTCGCCGCGCGGGGCCGAACATCTCCGGCCAGACGACCCGCGACACGCCGTAGCCCCCGTTGGCACGGCGGACCCAGTCCTCTCGCCGCTTCTCCTGCCAGAGGATCTCCTCGGGCGGTTGGTCCGCGACGCCTCCGCGATCGCGCCCGACGTACTTGATCCGGCCGTCGAACTCGAACAGGTGGCGGCCGACGCGCATGTCGATCTCGGCGCGCCGCCCGCCTTCCTCGATCACGAACTGGGTCTGGGGCATGCCGATGTCGAGCTCGAGCACCATGAGGCGGAGCAACGACTCCCCGATCGTCTGGGCACCACCATCGGCGACCTCGACAGCGGCGCGCGCCCTGGTGACCCCGGGCCAGCACGTCATCTGCACCAGCGCAACGTCGAGGTCCTGGCGAGTGGCCCCGAGGCGCAGGGCGGCGTCAGAGGCGATGACACCGTCCTCGAAGCCGAACTCCCGACCCACGTCGAGTGCCGTGCGGGCCAGTCCGGTGACGCGCAGACCGTCCACCACCGCCAGGCTTTGCTCACCGAGAGCGCCGAGGTGATGCTTTACACCGTTCTCGGTCCGCGATCCTCGTACGTCGGACCGGGTGATGTGCGCGAGCTCGCGCCATCGCGGGCGCAGCGGCATCTCATGGGCAGCGGCGGCGGAGGCATGACTCACCACCGCGTCATGCGTCAGCGACAGACTCACCGCGCGCACCTGCAACAGGTAGCGACCGTCGTCGTCGAGGGACTGCCACAACGTGCGCTCGGCGTAACAGCCGCGTCGTACCACCACCCAGGCGCCACGATGACCGGTGAGTGTCTTCAGCTCTCGCTCGGTGCAACCACACTCCACGGCATCACGTCGAGTGAAGACCCCACCGTTTGCGGAGGCGCGGGCGCGAAGCTCAGGTCGCATGCGCCAAGGTTTGCGGGCGGGGGCGGAACCGTCCTCACGCGCACCATGCGCGGTGGACGGCGACTCGAGAACAGTGCGTGGTGGACGACACCTGGCTCTGCACTTCCCAAGTGTCGTGGACGCCTCCTCAGCGGTATGCCGCTTGGGTGGCGTCCATAACCCCGCGTTACAGCGAGCGGTCGCCCAGCAGCTCGTCGTAGGCCGTGGGGCTCGAGTCGCGCAGGAACTCCGCGCACCGCTGCGCCTCCGGGGCCTCACCGATCCGGTCGGCAGCCTGCGCCAAGGCCGCGAGGGCTCGCAGGAAGCCGCGGTTCGGCTCGTGCTCCCACGGCACCGGCCCGTGGCCCTTCCAGCCGTTGCGGCGCAGGAGGTCGAGGCTTCGGTGGTATCCGACGCGGGCGTACGCGTAGGCGGTCACGTCATCGACCGAGCCGTCCTCGAGCGCCGCCTCCGCCAGCGTCGCCCAGGCCAGCGGCGACTCGGGGTGTGCGCGAACGACCTCGGCGGCCGACGTACCGCCGGCCAGCTCGGAGGCTGCGGAGTCCTCGGGAAGGTGGGTGGGCGGCGGTCCGGCCATCAGGTCGTTGAAGGTCATGCCGCCATTGTGCAGACAGGTGGCCACCGACTCAGCGGTGGCCACCTGTCACGAGCGAAGTTCCTCAGCGACATGGACGCATCCCAAGCGGCCTGCCGCTTGTGGAGCGTCCGTAACCCCGCGTTACAGCGGGGAGGTCGCGGTCAGCCGGAGACGGACGTGCCGGCGCTGCGGAGGTTCTGGCAGGCCTCGACGACTCGTGCCGCCATACCTGCTTCGGCCGCCTTGCCCCACGAGCGCGGGTCGTACATCTTCTTGTTGCCGACCTCGCCGTCGATCTTGAGCACACCGTCGTAGTTCTGGAACATGTGGCCGGCCACCGGACGGGTGAAGGCGTACTGCGTGTCGGTGTCGACGTTCATCTTCACCACGCCGTAGTCGACGGCCGCCGCGATCTCCTCGGGGAGCGAGCCGGAGCCGCCGTGGAAGACCAGGTCGAACGGCTTCGAGCCGGCGTCGAGGCCGAGCTTCTCCGCAACCGCCTCCTGGGCGTGCTTGAGGATCTCGGGGCGCAGCTTCACGTGGCCGGGCTTGTACGCGCCGTGCACGTTGCCGAACGTGAGGGCGGTCATGTAGCGACCCTTCTCACCGGCGCCGAGGGCCTCGACGGTCGCGAGGGCGTCCTCGGGCGTCGTGTAGAGCTTCTCGTTGATCTCGCCGACAATGCCGTCCTCCTCACCCCCGACGACACCGACCTCGATCTCGAGGATGATCTTGGCCGCGGCCGCCTTCTCGAGCAGCTCCTGCGCGATCTGGAGGTTCTCGTCGAGCGGCACCGCGGAGCCGTCCCACATGTGCGACTGGAACAGGGGGTCCTGGCCGTTCTTGACCCGCTCGACGGAGATGTCGAGGAGCGGCCGCACGAACTTGTCGAGCTTGTCCTTCGGGCAGTGGTCGGTGTGCAGCGCGACGTGGACCGGGTACTTCTTCGCGACCTCCATGGCGTAGGCGGCGAAGGCCGCCGAGCCGGTCACCATGTCCTTGACGCTCGGGCCGGAAAGGTACTCGGCGCCACCCGTCGAGACCTGGATGATGCCGTCGCTCCCGGCGTCGGCGAAGCCCTTGAGGGCGGCGTTCAGGGTCTGCGAGGACGTCACGTTGATCGCCGGGTAGGCGAAGGAATCGCGCTTCGCCTTGTCGAGCATCTCGGCGTAGACCTCGGGGGTCGCGATAGGCATCGAGCTGGTCTCCTGTGTCAGACGGCTGGTCGAGCGGTCCGGGGGTGTCCGGCGCCAACTGCCACTCTAGAAGCCCGGGTGCACAGCGGCGACCCCTGTCCGGTGGAGTCACTCCGACGCGCGCGACTCCTCCGCGGTGGCGGCCTGCTGCACGTTGGCGGCCTGCTCCACGTTGGCGGCCTCCTCCACGTTCTCGACCTCCTCGCCCGGCTCGCGGCCCGGCGTGGCGAGGCGGAAGCGGCGGATCGCGAAGCGGAAGACCACGTAGTAGACCGCGGCGTAGCCCAGCCCGATCGGCACCAGCCAGAGCGGACGGGTGGCGGTCGTGAAGTTCAGGGCGTAGTCGATGAAGCCGGCCGAGAAGCCGAACCCGTCCTTGATGCCGAGCGCGTTCACCAGCGCCAGCGACGTCCCGGTGAGGATCGCGTGGATCAGGAAGAGCGGCCAGGCGACGAACAGGAACGCGAACTCGAGCGGCTCCGTCACCCCGGTGAGGAAGGACGTGAGCGCGCCGGAGAGCATCACGCCGCCGACGAAGGTACGGCGTTCCGGCCTCGCCTCCTGGTAGATCGCAAGCGCCGCCGCGGGCAGCGCGAACATCATGATCGGGAAGAACCCGGTCATGAACGACCCGGCGGTCGGGTCGTTGGCGAGGAAGCGGGCGATGTCGCCGTGGACCACCTCACCGTTGCTGGTCTGGAAGTCCCCCACGACGAACCACGGCACCGAGTTGAGGATGTGGTGGAGACCGAACGGGATCAGCAGCCGGTTGCCGAACCCGTAGACCGCGGCACCGGTGGTGTTGTTCTGCACCAGCCAGCTGCCGAGCTCGGTCAGGGACCTGTCGAACGCCGGGTAGATGAACGACAGCAGCACGCCGAGCACCAGGGTGGCCAGAGCGGTGACGATCGGCACGAAGCGACGCCCGCCGAAGAACGCCAGGTACGTCGGGAGCCTGACCCGGTAGTACCGCTGCCAGAGCAGCGCCGTCGTGAGCCCCACGAGGATGCCCCCGAAGACGCCGTAGTCGACCTGCCCGCCGTCAGTGGCCGCGTGATCCGTCAGGACGTAGGGCGACATCGCCTTCGTCACCGCGTCGAACACGAGGTAGCCGACGACCGCGGCGAGCGCCGTGGACCCGTCGGACCTGCGCGCGAAGCCCACCGAGACCCCGACCGCGAACAGCAGGCCGAGGTTCAGGAAGAGCGCGTTGCCGGCCGCGGCGAGTACGGCGGCCACGGGCTCGAGCCAGGGCCAGTGTGAGGCCAGCGCCAGGCCGGTGTCACCGGCACCGAGCATGTCGGGCTGTCCCAGCCGGAGCAGCAGGGCGGCGACGGGCAGCGCCGCGATCGGGAGCATCAGGCTCCGCCCGAGTCGCTGCAGCACTCCGAGTCCGGCCTTGGGCACCGTGATCCTGCGCGGGTGGCGCTCCCCCGTGGGCTCAGCGGTGCTCATCGCCCTCCTCGACATCCTGTCTCACCCGACGGTCCTCAACCGTCGGTCGACTGTCAAGGACGCCATGGTGACCCGCGCGGCCGGGTCGATGTACATCGGGGTGGGTGGTTGAATTGGGCCATGGGGCAAGCAGAGCGGATCGTCGAGGGGCTAGGAGGCCGGGCGAACATCGTCGAGGTGGAGGCGTGCATCACCCGGCTGCGCACCGAGCTCGCGGACACCTCGCTGGTGAACGAGCAGGCGCTCAAGGACGCAGGCGTGCACGGGGTGATGCGCGCGGGATCGGTGGTGCAGGTCGTGGTTGGTCCGGAGGCGGACACCTTGGCCAGCGACATCGAAGAACTGCTCTGATGCTTCGGGTCGTCTCACCGGTTGCAGGCCACAGCCTCGCCGTGAGCGACGTCCCCGACCCCGTCTTCGCGAAGGGCCTCGTCGGCCCCGGCGTGGCCGTCCGCCCCCGCCCCGGCCGCCAGGAGTCGGTGGCCCCGATCAGCGGCAGGCTGGTCAAGCTGCACCCCCACGCCTTCGTCGTCGTCGACGACACAGGGCATGCGGTACTGGTCCACCTCGGCATCGACACGGTCCGCATGGGTGGCGACGGTTTCGCGCTCCTGACCGACGAGGGCCAGCAGGTCGAGGCGGGCGACTCGATCGTCGCGTGGGACCCGGAGTACGTCGAGCGGTCCGGACGTTCGTCGGTGTGCGCGGTCGTCGTACTCGACTGCGACCCCTCCACGGTGGCTCAGCAGCCGGTCGACGTGGACGTCGAGCAGGGCGAGCTGCTGCTCGAGGTCGAGTGCTAGCCGCGTCGGCGGCCTACCCCCTCCACGAGTTCGCGGCGCCGAAGTCGGCGTGCTGCCGGATCCACGTGTGCATCGCGATCGCGGCCGCCGCCGAGGCATTGATGGAGCGCGTCGAGCCGAACTGCGCGATGGAGAAGGTGCCGTCGCACGCCTCCCGCGCGCCGTCGGACAGCCCGGGCCCCTCCTGCCCGAAGAGCAGGCAGCACCGTCGGGGCAGCTCGAGCGTCTCGATCGGCCGCGATCCGGGGAGGTTGTCGATGCCGAGCAACGTGACACCCTGCGCGTGGAGGTAGGCAGCGAGGTCCGCGGCCGTCTCGTGGTGGCGGATGTGCTGGTAGCGGTCGGTCACCATCGCCCCGCGGCGGTTCCAGCGCCGGTTCCCGACGATGTGCACCTCGTTGGCGAGGAAGGCGTTGGCTGTCCGGACGATCGTGCCGATGTTGAAGTCGTGCTGCCAGTTCTCGATCGCGACGTGGAAGTCGTGGCGCCGGCTGTCGAGGTCGGCGACGATCGCCGCCATGGTCCAGTAGCGGTACCGGTCCACGACGTTGCGGCGGTCCCCCTCGGCGAGCAGGCGCTCGTCGTACTCATCGCCCGTGGGCCACTCCCCCTCCCACGGACCGACGCCTACCTCGGCGGGGCCGTGGGGCATGGGGTCGTAGGGCGCCCTCGGCTCGCTCGCCGGCGCTCCCGGCTCCCTGTTGGGTGTCTCGACGTGGCTGTCCTGCACGGAGGCGATGGTAGGCCAGCCGGATGGGCCGTCACCGGCCGACAGTAGGCTGACCCGGTGACCGACCTCCTGCCGATGACCGTGAACCTCCAGATGCTCGGCATCGACTGGCTCGACCCGGAGTACCTGCTCAACCAGTTCGGCGACTACGCCCTCTGGGGCGCCGCGTTCGTGGTGTTCGCCGAGTGCGGGCTGCTGATCGGGTTCTTCCTGCCGGGCGACTCGCTGCTGTTCACCGTCGGACTGCTGGCGGCACAGGGCAAGATCTCGTACCCGGTCTGGGTCTGCTGCCTGGTGCTCACCCTCGCGGCCCTGATCGGCAACGCCTGCGGCTACGCGATCGGCGACCGGGCGGGGCCGAAGGTCTTCCACCGCGAGGACTCACGGCTCTTCAAGAAGGAGTACGTCGAGAAGACGCACGTGTTCTTCGAGAAGTACGGCAACCGGGCCATCGTGCTCGCCCGCTTCGTGCCGATCGTGCGCACCTTCATCACCGTGATGGCCGGCGTCGGCACCATGGGCTTCCGCCGCTTCATGGTCTACTCCACGATCGGCGCCGTGCTCTGGGCGTCGGGCGTGACCCTGCTGGGCGTGTGGCTCGGCAAGATCGACTGGGTGCGGAACAACATCGAGGTCATGCTGCTGGCGATCGTCCTGATCTCCGTGGTGCCGATCCTCGTGGAGTACCTCCGCCACCGCGCGGCGCAGAAGATCGCCGAGGTCACCGAGGACTGACCCGGGACCACCGGCTGGTCGTCCGGCAGCCTGCGGCCCGACCACGTGGGCGGCCAGAGGCGAAGGGCCTCCGAGTCAGGCGAGGCCGAGCTCGTCGAGGCCGAAGGCGTACACGTAGTCACAGCCCTCGCCCTCGACCCGCTCCTTGGCCCCGGTGGCGCGGTCGACGATCACCGCCACGCCCACCACCTCGGCCCCCGCCTCGCGCAGCGCCTCCACCGCGGTGAGCACCGAGCCGCCGGTGGTCGAGGTGTCCTCCACGGCGAGCACGCGACGGCCCTCGACGTCGGGTCCCTCGATGCGGCGCTGCATGCCGTGCGTCTTCTCGGCCTTGCGCACCACGAACGCGTCGAGCTTGCGTCCCTCGACAGCGGCCGCGTGCAGCATCGAGAGCGCGACCGGGTCTGCTCCGAGGGTGAGGCCTCCGACGGCGTCGTACTCCCAGTCCTTCGTCAGGTCGAGCATCACCCGACCGACGAGCGGGGAGGCCTCCGCGTCGAGCGTCACCCGGCGCAGGTCGACGTAGTAGTCGGCCTCCTTGCCCGACGACAGGGTCACCCTGCCGTGCACGACGGCCTTGCTCTTGATCTGGTCGAGGAGTGCGTCGCGGTCGCTCATGGGGAGCGACTCTAGCCAGCGGGTCCGGGCTACTTCTTCTCGGTCTCGACGAGGTGGCCGAAGGCGATCATGCGGTTGTCGGTGTGGAACAGCTCGGAGCAGGTGGTCAGCGTGATGAGCTTCTGGCCGGGCTTCTGCTCGGGCTCGACGCCGCCATAGGGGTTGGCCGGGAGCGGGTCGACCACCCAGATGTCGTGGAACGTGACGATCAGGTCGTTGGGGTTCGTGTCGAGCACGTAGGTGTAGATCGCGTCGCGGGTCTCGACGATCACCTCGTCGCCCGGCCGAAGGTCGGGCATGTTGCGCAGCGGCTCGCCATGGGTCACCCGGTGGGCGGCGAGGGCGTAGTTGCCCTTCTTGCCGGGCTCGGCGGAGTCGGGGAAGTGGCCGTAGCCCGAGGCGAGCTCCTCGGTCTCGACGCCCTCGAGCACCGGGACCACGTAGTCCTTGCCGAAAGCCGGGATCCGGATCAGCGCGGAGGCGTCGCCGAGCGGCACCTGAGCACCCTTGCGGTCGACGGTCGTGCTCGGGGCGACCGACCACTGCTCTTCCAGCTGCTGGGTGATCCGGTGATGGGCCTGCCTGGCGACGATGTTGGTGCCGTAGAACTGCCAGGCGACGTAGCCGAGCATGCCGAGACCACCGAGCACGAGCATGATGCCCACCCAGAAGGTGACACCGCGGCGGGCTCGTCCGGGCTTCGACCGGGACCTCCGCCCTGGCGGCGGGCCGTCGGCTCCGCCCCTCGACGCGCGGGCGGACGCTGCTCCGGTGTTCTGGCTCACGCCCCAATCATGGCTGACGCCGCCGACTACAGTCGCCGGTATGGCATCCATGGACCCAGATGACCGGTTGGCCCAGCGGCTCCGCGGGATTCCCGGGACGATCTTCTCGGAGATGTCCGCGCTCGCCGTACGCACGCAGGCGCTCAACCTCGGGCAGGGCTTTCCCGACCGCGACGGCCCGAGCACGGTCGTGGAGGCCGCGGTGCGCGCCCTTCGTGGGGGGCGGAACCAGTACGCCCCCGGGATCGGCGTTCCCGAGCTCCGGGAAGCGATCGCCGCCCATCAGGCGCGGCACTACGGCCTCGACCTCGACCCCGGGCGGCAGGTCCTGGCCACCACGGGGGCGACGGAGGGGATCGCCGCCGCCCTCCTCGCGCTGGTCGACCCCGGCGACGAGGTGGTCGTGCTCGAGCCGTTCTACGACTCCTACACCGCGTGCATCCAGATGGCGGGCGGTGTGCGGCGGCCCGTCACCCTGCGCGCCCCGGACTTCCGTCTCGACGTCGACGAGCTGCGAGCCGCGGTGACCGGGCGAACGACGGTCCTGCTCCTGAACTCCCCGCACAACCCGACCGGGACCGTGCTCAGCCGAGTCGAGCTCGAAGCGGTGGCCGAGGTCGCCCTGGAGCACGACCTCGTGGTGATCACCGACGAGGTCTACGAGCACCTGGTGTACGACGACCACGAGCACGTCCCTCTGGCCACGCTGCCCGGCATGTTCGAGCGCACGCTCTCGATCTCGAGCGCCGGGAAGACGTTCTCGTTCACAGGCTGGAAGGTCGGCTGGGCGACCGGGCCGGAGCCGCTGGTCCGCGCGGTCGACGCGGCGAAGCAGTGGCTGACCTTCAGCTCCGGAGCGCCTCTCCAGCCGGCGATCGCGCACGCCCTGAACGAGGAGGCGGACTACTACACCGGCCTGGCCAAGGAGCTGCAGGCCAAGCGCGACAGCCTGTGCGAGGGGCTGCGGCGACTCGACGTTGACGTGTACGTGCCTGAGGGGACGTACTTCGTCACCACCGACGTCAGCCGCTACGGCTACCTCGACGGGCTGGAGTTCTGCCGGGCCCTGCCGGAGAAGGCCGGCGTCGTGGCGATCCCGTCCCAGGTCTTCTACGACGACGCCGAGGAGGGCCGGCACAAGGTGCGGTGGGCGTTCTGCAAGGAGCAGCACGTGCTTGACGAGGGCGTCCGCCGCCTCGTGGAGTCAGACCTGCACGTCTGACCGCTGGTAGGCCTGTGTCACCAACGCCGACCGGTCGGTTCCAGGGGCTCGGTCCGCCTGTGACCGGTGGCCCGGGTCACCAGACGTTCGAGGGGGGCTCGTCCTTGCCGCGCTCCCGTGCAGGCTCTTCCGGGCCACCTTGCTCAGGCGCCTGGCCGCCGTACTGCTGCTCCTGCTGCTCCTGCTGCTCCTGCGGCGGCTGGCCCGGCTGGCCCGGCTGGCCCGGCTGCTGGCCGTAGGGCTGGAACTGGCCGGGGAAGCCCTGGTGGCCCGCCCGGTGGGCGTACCACTCGTTGGCGCCGCCGACGAACAGGAGGACGATGACGCCTCCCGCGGCCATGGTGTACAGCAGGCTCACCGGCAACGCGGCGAGGCTGAACAGCACGGTGGCAGCGGCGGAGACGACGAGCGTGATCCTTGCCCAGTTCGCACGGCGGTAGGCGAACCAGGCGAGCACCATGGCGGCGAGACACCAGAAGAGCGTGACGGCGGCGATCACCCAGACCGCTGCGACGACCTGGCCCGTGCTCGCGTTCAGCCTCTGGAAGTCCGGGTCCTGCTCGAGCTGACGGAGGAACTCGTCGCGCGCCGCCACCATGACGAAGCCGACGAGCAGGAGGCCGAGAATCGTGAGCGCGGAGAAGCCCCAGGTGAGCCACGCCGCGATCGTGACCGTCAGCGGCCGCTGGTCCGGGTCGACCGGACGCTGCGGCGCGCCGTAGTACGGCTGCCCGTACTGGGGCTGTCCGTACTGGGGCTGTCCGTACTGGGGCTGTCCGTACTGCTGGGGATAGCCCGCGGAGGGAGCGCCGTAGGGGTGGCCCGGCTGTCCGTAAGGAGCCTGAGCGTAGGGAGGACGCTGACCGTACTGGCCAGGCTGACCCTGCTGCCCATAGGGCCCGGGCTGTCCGTAGCCGCCTGGCTGCTGGCCGTAGGGAGGCGGCGGATAGCCGCCCTGGGGGTATGACGGTCCACCGGGCCCACCGGGCCCACCGGGCCCACCGGGCTGGGCTGGCTGGGCGGGCTGGCCCTGCTGGCCCTGCTGGCCCTGCTGGCCCTGCTGGCCCTGCTGGCCGCCTCCGGGAGCACCCTGCGAGGCAGGCGTGCCGAAGCCCTGGGTCGGCGGCGGCAGGGGCCGATCTGCTGAGTCGTCCGGCATCTGCGGCCAGGCGGGGGTCTCCCCTGCGTGGGTCGATCCAGGCGGACCCCCTTCTGGCTGCGGGCTGTGGGGCTGCTCCTGCGACGGCTGGTTCTCTGACAAGAGGTTGCCTTCCACTCGGGAGCGCGCGTGACGCACGGCGTAGGTCCCGTTGGCCGGGCCGGCCGCACCCGAGACCGGCACGCCCGAGAACCACTCCCTGGCGGGCCTGGTCCAGAGCATGATCGCGGCGAAGGCGATCATGACCGGGAGGAACCCACCCGAGACCGGGGCTGTGAGGATGATCGCGACAGCGGCGATCGTGAAGCCGACGCGAGCGGCATTGTGGCGCCGCAGGACGTAGATCGCGAGCACTGTCGCGGCCGCGGCGGCCGCGCCGCTGAAGAACATCAGCCCACGCAGGATGTCGACGACCTCGGCGATGTCGAGTCCCAGACCGTTGCCGGGCGGGGTGGACAGGAACTCGTCGATGCTGTCGCGGAACTCCACCGTGCGCAGCCGCGAGACCGCGTCGAACAGGGTCAGCACCAGAAGTGCGGATCCGATGACGGCGACCCAGCCGGCCATGGTCACCTGGCTGGGCCGCACGCCCTCGCTCTGCTCAGTCATGACGACATTGCATCATGCGCGGCCAACCCCGGTGGACACTCCACCCGGGTTCGCGGTCGCGGACGGGTGAGGCATCACGCAGCCGCCTGGGCCGGCTGGAGGGTCAGCCCCTCTCCGGACTCGTCGACGTCGACGACGACCTGGCTGCCGTCGAGCACCTCGCCGGAGAGCAGCAGCCGTGCGAGCGGGTCGCCGATCGCGGTCTGCACGAGCCGGCGCAGCGGGCGGGCGCCGTACGCCGGGTCGTACCCCGTGCGGCTGAGCCACTTGTGCGCTGCCTCGGTCACCGTGACGGCGATCCGACGCACCACGAGGCGCTTGTTCAGCTCGGCAACCTGCAGGTCGACGATGTGGGACAGCTGGGCCTGCGTGAGCGCGTCGAACATGACGATCTCGTCGAGCCGGTTCAGGAACTCCGGCTTGAAGGACTGCCGCACCACCGCCATGACAGAGTCGCGCTTCTTGTCCTCCTCGAGCGTGGGGTCCACGAGGTAGTGCGACCCGAGGTTCGAGGTGAGGATCAGGAGCGTGTTGCGGAAGTCGACCGTGCGCCCCTGGCCGTCGGTGAGCCGGCCGTCGTCGAGCACCTGCAGGAGGATGTCGAAGACCTCCGGGTGCGCCTTCTCCACCTCGTCGAGCAGGACGACCGAGTAGGGCCGGCGCCGGACGGCCTCGGTGAGCTGGCCGCCCTCCTCGTAGCCGACGTAGCCGGGAGGTGCGCCGACGAGCCGCGCAACGCTGTGCTTCTCGGAGTACTCACTCATGTCGATCCGGACGATCGCCCGCTCGTCGTCGAACAGGAAGTCCGCGAGCGACTTGGCGAGCTCGGTCTTGCCGACGCCGGTCGGGCCGAGGAAGAGGAAAGAGCCGGTGGGCCGGTTCGGGTCGGAGATACCTGCACGGGAGCGACGTACCGCGTCGGACACGGCCCTGACCGCGGACTCCTGGCCGATCAGCCGCTCGCCGATGACCTCCTCCATGCGGAGCAGCTTCGCGGTCTCGCCCTCGAGCAGCCGGCCGGTGGGGATACCCGTCCAGGCCTCGACCACCTCGGCGATCTCCTCGGGGCCGACGGCCTCGCGCACCATGGGGGTCTCCCCCGACAGCGCCGTCTCGGCTTCCTCGGCCTCCTGGATCTGCTTCTCGAGCGCCGGGATCTGGCCGTAGAGGATCTCGCTGGCCTTCGCAAGATCACCCTCACGCTGGAACCGGTCGGCCTCGCTTCGCAGCTGGTCGATCCGCTTGCGCAGCTCGCCCGAGCCTTCGAGCGCGGTCTTCTCGCGCTCCCAGCGGGCCTCCAGGCCGCGGAGCTCCTCCTCCCGGTCGGCCATCTCGGCCCGCAGCTTCTCCAGCCGGTCCTTCGAGGCGACGTCGGTCTCGCGCTCGAGGGCGAGCTCCTCCATCTTCATCCGGTCGACGGAACGGCGGAGCTGGTCGACCTCGACCGGGGAGGACTCGATCTCCATGCGCAGCCGCGAGGCCGCCTCGTCGACGAGGTCGATCGCCTTGTCGGGCAGCTGGCGGCCGGTGATGTACCGGTCCGAGAGCATGGCGGCTGCCACGAGTGCCTGGTCGGTGATCTTCACACCGTGGTGCGCCTCGTACTTCTCCTGGAGGCCGCGCAGGATCGCAACGGTGTCCTCGACCGAGGGCTCCCCCACGAACACCTGCTGGAAGCGGCGTTCGAGAGCGGGGTCCTTCTCGATGCGCTCGCGGTACTCGTCGAGCGTGGTCGCGCCGATCATCCGCAGCTCGCCGCGGGCCAGCATCGGCTTGAGCATGTTGCCGGCGTCCATCGCGGAGTCACCGCCGGCGCCGGCACCCACCACCGTGTGGAGCTCGTCGATGAAGGTGATGATCTGGCCCTCGGAGTCCTTGATCTCCTCCAGAACCGCCTTGAGCCGCTCCTCGAACTCGCCGCGGTACTTTGCGCCCGCCACCATCGCCGCGAGGTCCAAGGCAAGCACGCGCCGGCCCTTGAGGGAGTCCGGGACGTCGCCGTCCACGACCCGCTGGGCCAGACCCTCGACGACGGCCGTCTTGCCGACGCCAGGCTCCCCGATGAGCACGGGGTTGTTCTTCGTGCGCCGCGAGAGCACCTGTACGACGCGGCGGATCTCGGAGTCGCGCCCGATGACCGGGTCGAGCTTGCCCTCCTGGGCGGCGGCGGTCAGGTCGACGGCGTACTTCTCGAGCGCCTGGTACGTCGCCTCGGGGTCCTGGCTGGTGACGCGGCGGTTGCCCCGGACGCTCGCGAGAGCGCCGCGTAGTGCGTCAGGGGTCGCGCCCGCGTCGGTCAGCACCTTCTGCACCGGCGACTCCACGGTCGCGGCGGCGATCAGCAGGTGCTCGGTCGAGACGAACTCGTCCTTCATCTCGGCGGCGATGTCCCCGGCCTTGCTCAGGATCTGCAGGGCCGCGCGGGAGTACGACGGCGCGCCGACCGTCGTACCGGAGGCAGCCGGGAGCCTCTTCAGCTCCGCCTCGACACCGGCGATGACCTGCGTCGGCTGGACGCCCGCCGCCTCGAACAAGGGCCGCGCGATGCCCTCGGGCTGGGCGAGCAGCGCCGCGAGCAGGTGGACCGCCTCGACCTGCGGGTGACCCGCGGCGGCCGAGGTGGAGATCGCGGTGTTGATGGCTTCCTGGCTGCGAGTGGTGAACTTCGATGCGTCCATGGTGCGTCGTCCTTTGTCTCGAACGGTGGTGCGAAGTCGGCCCGCCGGTCTCAGATCCGGCCGCGCCGCCAGATGGTCACGGCGTGGGCGGAGGGCCGGAGAACGGGGAGGTTCTGGCTCTTGGCGTCGGTGATCGTCTTCTGCAGGGCGTACTGGGTCGCGCTGAGGTCGTCCTCGAGCTCGGCGACGCGCATCCGAAGTGCGGCGACCTGGTTCTCGAGCTCGAGGATCCGCTTGACACCCTCGAGCCCGATGCCCGACGCGGTCAGCTCGGCGACCTCACGGAGCAGCTCGATGTCGCGCCACGAGTAGCGGCGACCGCCGCCGCCGGCACGGCCGGGACGCACCAGGCCGATCCGGTCGTAGGCGCGGAGCGTCTGGGGGTGCAGCCCGGTCAGCTCGGCGGCGACCGAGATGACGTACACCGGCACGTCAGGCGACGGCGCCTCCACCCGTGGGGCCCGCTTCTGGGCGCGGCCGTCGGTGCCCCGCGACGTGATCGGCCGGCCACTCTGGGCGGGTCGCTGGGGCGTGCTCATCGGGCCCCTCCGGCGAGGAGGTTGGCGCGCAGGTCGCTGCCCGCAGTCGCCTCCCGGTAGGCCTCGACGGCCTGCTTGGCCTTCTCGTCGAGTACGGCGGGCACGTGCACGTCGACGGTCACGAGCAGGTCGCCGCGATGGCCGTCCTTGCGCTGCACGCCCTTGCCGCGCACGCGGAAGGTGCGGCCGTTGGGGGTCCCGGCGGGGATCTTGACGGTCACCGGCGCGCCGCCGAGGGTCGGCACCTTGATCTCCGCGCCCAGGGCCGCCTCGTCGAAGCTGATCGGCACGGTCACGGTCAGGTTGTCGCCCCTGCGCCCGAAGACCGGGTGCGGGGACACCTTCACGGTGACAAACAGGTCGCCGGCCGGTCCGCCGCGCTCACCGCTCGCACCCTTGCCGCGCAGCCGGATCCGCTGACCGTCCTTGACGCCCGCAGGGATCCGGGACTGGATCGTGCGCGAGGAGAGCCCGCGGCCGGATCCGTGGCAGGTGGGGCAGGGGTCGTCGACCACGAGCCCACGCCCGCGACAGGCAGGACAGGTCTCGTTCATCGTGAACGCCCCCCCGACGGAGGCGGCGTGCATGCCGACGCCCTCGCACTCGGGGCAGACCCGAGGGACGGTGCCGGAGCGTGCCCCGGTGCCGTTGCAGTCGGGACAGGGCGCGTCGGAGGACAGGCGCAGGGAGACAGTCACCCCCTCGATCGAGTCGACGAAGCTGATCGTCGCGTCGGTCTCGATGTCGGCGCCGCGTCGCGACGCAGACTGCTGACGCGTGCGGCCACCACCGAACACCGTGCCGAAGAGGTCGCTGAAGCCGCCTCCGCCACCCTGTCCACCGAGGAAGTCGCCCATGTCGAAGGGCTGACCACCGCCACCGGCACCACCACCGGGTCGGCCCGTGGTGAACGGCCCGAACCCGCCACCGTAGGTGCGCAGCTCGTCGTACTGCTTGCGCTTCTCGGCGTCGCCGACGACGTCGTAGGCCTCGGCGATCTGCTTGAACCGCTCCTCGGCGGCCTTGTCACCCGGCTTGGAGTCGGGGTGGTTGGCGCGCGCAAGCTTGCGGTACGCCTTCTTGATCTCGTCGGCCGAGGCGTCCTTCGAGACGCCGAGAACCTTGTAGAAGTCCTTGGTCGCCCAGTCTGCATTGGTCATGCGCGCACCTCCCTCCGATGGCCTTGGTGGTTACTGGTTGTCGCTCTCGCCCGGCGCCTCCGGCTCGGGGTCGACCACGGTCACCCGCGCTGGGCGGACGACCCGGTCACCGATCCGGTAGCCGGCGTGGACGATGTTCTGGCAGGTCGTGGTGGTCACGTCCGGCGAGTGGCCGTGCATGAGCGCCTCGTGGAGGTTCGGGTCGAACTCGTCACCAGGCTCCCCGAACTTCTGAAGGCCGAGGCCGGCGACGATCCGCTCGAGCGAGTCCGCGACGGCCTTGAAGCCGCCCTCGACCTCGCCGTGCTCGCGCGCCCGGTCGATGTCGTCGATGACCGGCAGCAGGGCCGCGAGCACCGAGAACGTGGCGTTCTGCTTGACCAGGTCACGGTCGCGGTCGACCCGGCGCTTGTAGTTGACGTACTCCGCCTGCAACCGCTGCAGGTCGCTGGTGAGCGTCGCGACGTCCGTCTGGGCCTTGGCCAGGTCGGCGACGAGCTCGGTCGGGGTGTCGCCGGCATGCCGGCCTCCATGCCGGCCTCCGTGCCGAGCTCCGCGTCGGCCGCGACGCCGGTGCTGGTGTCGCTCATCGTGGCGCCTCCCTCCTGGTCGGCTGGTGCGGCACCGCCGGGCTGTTCTGCCCGGCCGTCTCCGCCCGGGGCACCGGGCCCGGGGGCCGCAGTCTCCTGCGGCCCCGCGGTCCCGGTGGCCTCCGTGTCGGCAGGCGTGCTCTCGTGCTGGTGTTCAGCAGAGGTCACTTGTTCTCACCCTCGTTGTCCTCGTCGACGATCTCGGCGTCCACGACGTCCTCGTCGGAGTCGCCGGTGCCCGTCGTGCCACCGGCAGCGGCGGCCTCGGACTCGCCGGCGGCGTACATCGCCGCACCCATCTTCTGGCTGGACTCGCCGAGCTTGCTGAGCGCCGCGTCGAGCGCACCCTTGTCGGCCTGCTCGTCCTCGAGCAGCTTCTTGAGGGCCTCGACGTCGGCCTCGACCTCGGTCTTGACGTCGGCCGGGATCTTCTCGGCGTTCTCGGAGAGGAACTTCTCCGTGGTGTACACGAGGCTGTCAGCCTGGTTGCGGGTCTCCACCGCCTCGCGACGCTGGCGGTCCTCCTCGGCGTACTGCTCGGCGTCCTTGACCATCTTGTCGATGTCTTCCTTCGACAGCGCCGAGCCGCCGGTGATCGTCATCGACTGCTCGCGACCGGTGCCGCGGTCCTTCGCCGAGACGTGCACGATGCCGTTGGCGTCGATGTCGAAGGTGACCTCGATCTGCGGCACACCGCGCGGCGCCGGCGGCAGACCGGTCAGCTCGAAGTTGCCGAGCGGCTGGTTCTGCGCCGCCATCTGGCGCTCACCCTGGTAGACCTGGATCTGCACCGAGGGCTGGTTGTCGTCGGCGGTGGTGAACACCTCGGACCGCTTGGTCGGGATCGTGGTGTTGCGCTCGATGAGCTTGGTCATCACGCCACCCTTGGTCTCGATGCCCAGCGACAGCGGCGTGACGTCGAGGAGCAGGACGTCCTTGACCTCACCCTTGAGCACACCGGCCTGGAGGGCCGCACCCACGGCGACGACCTCGTCGGGGTTGACGCCCTTGTTGGGCTCCTTGCCGCCGAGCAGCTGCTTGACCTGCTCGGTCACGGCCGGCATGCGGGTCGAGCCACCGACCATGATCACGTGGTCGATCTTGGAGATGTCCTGGCCGGCGTCCTTGAGCACCTGCTGCACCGGCGACTTGGTGCGCTCGAGCAGGTCGGCGGTGATCTTCTGGAACTCCGACCGGGTCAGCTTCTCCTCGAAGTGGAGCGGGCCGGACTCGGAGTGCGTGATGTAGGGCAGGTGGACCGTGGTCTCGCTCGAGGCGGAGAGCTCGATCTTCGCCTTCTCGGCGGCCTCCTGGAGACGCTGACGGGCGATCTTGTCGGCGCCGAGGTCGACGTTGTTGCTGGCCTTGAACTTCTTGACCATCCACTCGACGATTCGGTTGTCCCAGTCGTCGCCACCGAGGTGGTTGTCACCGGAGGTCGCCTTCACCTCGACGACGCCGTCGCCGATCTCGAGCAGGGAGACGTCGAAGGTGCCGCCACCGAGGTCGAAGACCAGGATGGTCTGGTCGTGCTCCTTGTCGAGGCCGTAGGCCAGCGCAGCCGCGGTCGGCTCGTTGACGATCCGCTGCACGGTGAGGCCCGCGATCTCACCGGCCTCCTTGGTGGCCTGGCGCTGGGAGTCGGAGAAGTACGCCGGGACCGTGATCACCGCGTCGGTGACGGTCTCGCCGAGGTAGGCCTCGGCGTCGCGCTTGAGCTTCTGGAGGATGAACGCCGAGATCTGCTGCGGCGTGAAGTCCTTGTCGTCGATCTTGGTCTTCCAGTCGGTGCCCATGTGGCGCTTGACGGAACGGATGGTGCGATCGACGTTGGTGACGGCCTGGCGCTTGGCCACCTCACCGACGAGCACCTCGCCGTTCTTGGCGAAGGCGACCACGGACGGCGTGGTCCGGGCACCCTCTGCGTTTGCGATGACGGTGGGGTCGCCACCCTCGAGGACGGAGACGACGGAGTTCGTCGTACCCAGGTCGATGCCGACCGCGCGTGCCATGTTCTCTACCTCCACGGATCGTCCTCGCCACGGTGGCGAGGAGTCTTGCTGTGATCAGTTGCGTGTATCTGTCGCTGTTCTGGGGACGGGAGCCGTAGCGACTTCCGTCGACTGGAGTCTGTCAAACAACTTGAGTCAGTTCAACTCAACTCTTGTCATGGGGATGAACGCAAGCGATCTCGGCATCATTCCCCAGGCGACGGCCTGGGCACGGACGTCAGCCCCGGTAAGCGGGGCCACGCTCGAGCCGCGGGAAGGTACGGCGGAACAGGTCCACCGCCGGCCCCAGGAGGAGGAAGACCAGGACCGTCCCGGGTCCGACCGCTGCACCGAGCAACCAGCCGACCAGGGCACCGCCTGCCTGGACGAGGTTGTAGCTCCACCGGAACGGGATCGGCGGGTCCCAGGCGATGGCCATCGCCTCCGCGGGGCCGGCGCCCGTGGCGCTCGCGAGGTAGGCGGCAACCCCGACCGTGATGAGCACCAGCGCCGGCACCAGCATTCCCACCCGGGCGCCGATCGAGGACACGTCGGGGACGGCGGCCATCACCACCGAGATCACCAGCCCGACCATGAACCACTGCACGAGCGTCCCGGGGCCCGGACGCGTGCCACGCACCCATGCCAGTCCGATGAACGCCGCGCCGACCACGATGTTGAGCTGCCAGAAGGGGAGGCCGGTCACCTTGGTGAGCCCGCTGACCAGCGTGGAGTAGCCGTCCGACCCCATCGCCGCCTCGAGCAGCAGCGCCACGCCGGCGCCCAGCACCACGCAGGCCAGGACGAGCTGGATGTACCTGACTGCGCCGCCACGTCGGGGCAGCGCACCCGCGTCACGGGTCACCCGGCGACCGGCTCACACAGGACGACCGGGATCTCGCGGTCGGTCCAGGACTGGTAGCTGTCGAAGTCGGCGTAGAGGTCGACGAGTCGCGGCCAGAGCTCCGCGCGCTCCGAGGTCGTCGCGGTACGCGCGCGCATCCGGCGCACGTTCCCTCGCACCTGGACGGTGACGTCCGGGTTCGAGAGCACATTGAGGTACCAGTGAGGGTGCTTGGGCAGGCCACCCTGGGACGCCACGACGACCACCCGGTCGCCCTCGGGCAGGAACAGCAGAGGGGTCGTCCGGAGCTCGCCGGACTTGCGTCCCGTGTGGGTCAGCAGGCAGATGGGCACACCCCAGGGGAAGGCGGCGCCGATGCGCAGCTTCCCCATCAACCGCCCGTTCGTCCGGCGGTAGACCCAGACGTTGACCGCGGCGGCGCGCTTGAGCAGCTTCGGGACGAGGGGCGAGTCGAGCCCCTTCGGCTTCACCTTGGTCACGGAGGCCCCTTCCTCGCTGCCGTCAGACCGCGATCGTACGGCGCGAGCTGAACGGATCGGGCCGAGATCAGCGGACGCGGACGCTGACGACGTTCGACTTCTTGCCGGTCGCGGAGTCGATCACCCGGAACTTGTTCAAGCCGGACTGGCCGGTCATCACGTAGCTGGAGAAGGTCCCACCGCTCACGGACGTCGACGTCGGGAAGTCCTTCCACGTCGTCCCAGAGAGCCGCTGAACCTGCAAGGAGGCCCCCTCCCCGCCGGGGTAGGTGCCCGTCAGGTAGATCCGCTCCATCCGGGACACCTCGACCGGGCTGGCAGAGAGGCTGATCACCGAGCGGGGCGGCTTGCTCTTCTCCTCCTTCGGCGCCTTCGTCTCCGAGGGCTCTGCACTCGGAGACTCGGATGCCGTCGGGTCCTTGCCGCCGTTGAGGTCCTTCAGAGTCAGGCCCGGATCGTTGCTCCCGTGCTGTTCCGGCGTGCGCGACGGAATGTAGAGAGTCGGCTTCTCCTGGACCGTGGAGGGGCCGTCACCGAGGCCCGAGATGTGGGCCGCGCCCAGTGCCACAAGGCTGATCAGGCCACCCACGAGCACGGCGACACCGAGCAGCGCACCCAGACCCACGAGCAGGGGGCGGTACCACGGGGTCTCATCGTCGTCAGCCATCGCCCTCCAGCCTAGGGGGAGCCACAACGCAGACGCATGCGGCGGGTCGGGCAAACCGCGAATCGGCTTTGACCAGAGGACTTGTGACCGAACCGGAAGAGCGTCGCCGCCACGGCGGGCTGTCCCGCAGCGCTTCCCTAAGAAGGGTGAGAACCCCTCGCCAAGCCCCATGTCCGGAGTGACTATGAAGTTTGGTCGCGTGCCGGCAAACGGCTCGGAAAATCGGCTGGCGGACGCCAAGAGAAAGTCGCGTCCGCGTCACCGCAAGCTGGCCTCTCGCGGAGGAAGTCGATCGAGGCTGCCTGGTACCTGGCAAGTGTTCTCGGACCGGCGCGCAAACTCGACCGCATGAGAAATGCGGTCGTACTGGAAATGAGGGGAACCCATGACCCAATATCTCTTGCGCCGCCTCGGAGTACTCTTCGCGGGGCTCGCGGCAGCGTCGCTTCTTCTTGCATTCTCGGCAGGACCCGCGGCAGCGACAGGGAACCGGGGGCACGACCACGACCGCTCTTCGTGCACCTGTCAGAAGCACGACGGGT
This sequence comes from uncultured Actinomycetota bacterium, assembly GCA_963700955.1. Classification (GTDB taxonomy): domain Bacteria; phylum Actinomycetota; class Actinomycetes; order Propionibacteriales; family Nocardioidaceae; genus Nocardioides_C. The sequence continues at coordinate 219,275 of CAVOZH010000011.1, forward strand.
CCAAGCACGGCAACGACGACTGGGGTGACCGCAACAAGAGCTGCCGCGACGGCAAGGACCGGCGTGACGGCGACAGGTGCTGTGGCGACAGGGACAGGTCCTCCCACGACAACCGGTGGACCCCCGAGGACAAGTGCCACGACAACGGCAAGCACAAGGGCTACTACAAGCACCACCGTCACCACCACCACGACGACGGCTGCAGGCGCCACTAGAGAACGACTGAACCCGACTGCCTGTGCAATCTCCGACCAGGCGCGTCAGGCAACAGCAAGGGCCTCCTCCCACGGGACGGGGCCCTTGCCGTGCGCCGGGGCGAGGCCGCACTCTGGACCGAAACTGAAACACGTTCTAGCATGGTGCGACTCACCCCCGACCGCCAGGGAGTCTCCCGATGCGTTTCACCTATGCCGAGGCCATGACCCAGGCGGAGTACTACCTCCCGCTCGCGCAGGCCGCCGAGGCCGCCGGCTACGACACGATGACGGTCGCCGACTCCCTGATCTACCCCAAGGAGTCCGACGCGACCTACCCGTACACCGACGACGGCAACCGTGAGTTCCTCGAGGACAAGGAGTTCATCGAGACCTTCACGCTGATCGCGGCGATGGGCGCGGTGACCGAGCGGATCCGCTTCACGCCCTTCGTCCTCAAGCTGCCCGTCCGGCCGCCCGTGCTCGTGGCGAAGCAGGCGAGCTCCATCGCCTTCCTCACGAGGAACCGGCTCGGCCTCGGCGTCGGGCTGAGCCCCTGGCCGGAGGACTTCACCGCGATGGGCGTGCCCTGGAAGGGCCGCGGGAAGCGCATGGACGAGGCGATCGACATCGTCCGCGGCCTCACCTCGGGAGGCTGGTTCGAGTACCACGGCGAGGTGTTCGACATCCCGACGATGAAGATGACGCCGGCGCCGAGCGCGCCCATCCCGATTCTGGTCGGCGGCCACAGCGACGCTGCCCTCCGACGCGCGGTACGACGAGGGGACGGCTGGATGCACGCCGGCGGTGACGCCGACGAGCTCGACGTACTCCTGGACAAGCTCGCCAAGCTGCGTGCCTCCGAAGGCGTCGCGGAGAAGCCCTTCGAGATCCACGTGATCTCGATGGACGCCTACTCCCCCGACGGCATCAAGCGGCTCGAGGACAAGGGCGTGACCGACGTGATCGTCGGCTTCCGCCTGCCCTACGTGATGGGACCCGACACCGAGCCGCTGGACAAGAAGGTCGAGCACCTCGAGCGCTTCGCCGAGTCGGTCATCGCAAAGGTGCGCCCGTGAGCCGAGAGCTGACCCGGCCCTTCACCGAGGCCGTCGCCGAGGCGGAGCGGCTGGTCGAGGGCGCGCCGTTCATCCGCACCGAGCAGGACCTCGCGGAAGGCTACGACTACCTCGCTGGCTCGATCCGCGCCTCGCTGCAGGCGGCGTTCGAGTACGACCTCGAGCACCCGCTGTTCATCAACTCCACGCACCAGTACTCCAAGCAGGGGCTCGACAACCCCGACGCGATCTACTTCCACGCCTACATCACCGACGATGCGGAGTACGTCGTCACCGGCCGCCGTGGGACCACGGCCGACCTGTCGTTCCAGGTGATGAACGGGAACTACTCCCCGGTCGAGGCGCCCGACAGCGTCGCCGCCTTCGACGACCGCGCCATCCACGTGGCCGCCGACGGGAGCTTCGAGGTGCGGTTCGGCCCGGCCCGGGGCGACGCGCCCGAGAACTACTTCGCGCTCGCACCCGGCTCGTCGATCCTGATCGTCCGCGAGGTCTACAGCGACTGGAGCACGGAGGAGCGGGGCCGGCTGCAGATCCACCGGGTCGACACGCTCGGCACGGTGCCGCAGCCGGCCACGGTGGAGCGGATGGCCAAGCGGTACGCCGTCGCGGCGAAGATGCTCGTCGGCCGGATCCACACCTGGTTCGCCTTCCCCGACTGGTTCACCTACAAGGAGCCGGTCAACACGCTGACCTCGCCGAAGGTGACACCGGGCGGGCTGTCGAGCCAGTTCTCGAGCATCGGCCACTACGACCTCACCGACGACCAGGCGCTCGTCGTCACGGTGCCGAAGGCCGACTGCGCCTACCAGGCCATCCAGATCGGCTCGGCCTGGTACATCTCCACCGACTACGTCCACCACCAGACCTCCCTCACCGCCGCCCAGTCGGTCGTCGACCCCGACGGGATGCTGCGCTACGTGGTCTCGGAGAGGGACCCGGGCATCGCGAACTGGCTCGAGACGACCGGCCACTCCCGCGGCGTGATGATGCTCCGGTGGCAGCGGCTCTCCCGCGAGCTCACCGACGAGGACGGTCCCCGGGTGGAGCTGGTGAAGTTCGACGAGCTCGGCGACGTCGTGCCCCACTACGAGTCGCAGCAGGTGACACCGGCTGAGTACGCCTCGCGCATCGAGGCCCGGCAGGTCGGCGTCGCCCGGAGGATGCTCAGCTGATGGGGATCCTCGACGACCGCGTTGTCGTGGTGTCGGGCACAGGGCCCGGCCTCGGAGCGGCGATCGCCCTCCAGTCGGCGAAGGCCGGGGCGACCGTCGTACTCGCCGCGCGGACCGAGAAGCGGCTCGAGAAGGTCGCGGCCGCTGTCCAGGAGATCGGCGGGACGGCGCTCGTGGTGCCCACCGACATCACCGACGACGCCTCCGCGCAGAACCTGCTCGACCGCACGCTCGAGGAGCACGGGCGGGTCGACGCGCTCGTGAACAACGCGTTCGTGATGCCGCCGATCGAGCCGGTGAGCGAGGCGGAGCTCGACGCGATCCGCTCCGGCTTCGAGACCAACGTGCTCGGCGCCCTGCGCATGTCGAAGGTCTTCGTGCCGGCGCTCGAGCGGACGCAGGGCGCGGTCGTGATGATCAACTCCGCTGTGCTGCGTCACAGCAGCCCGGAGTACGGCGCCTACAAGATGGGCAAGGCCGCGCTGCTGGCGATGTCCCAGACCCTCGCCAGCGAGGTCGGCCCGCGTGGCGTCCGCGTGAACTCGGTGGCCCCCGGCTACATCTACGCCGACTCGCTCAAGTGGTACTTCGACTACCTGGCCGGCGAGCGCGGTGTCACCCACCAGCAGGTGTACGACGAGACGGCCGCCGCCTGCGACCTTCGGCGGTTGCCTGTGCCGGAGGAGATCGCCGACGCGGTGGTCTTCCTGGCCTCCGACCTGGCGCGCGGGATCACCGGGCAGTGCCTCGACGTCAACTGCGGCGAGTACCACCACTAGGAGACGCGGCATGCGCGAGAGAGACAGCGTCGGGAGCTTCGAGGACCTCCACGAGGCGGCGTCCCGCGCGACCGGGCTCGACGACTTCGGGGGCGACGAGTACGAAGAGGGCCTGCGGATCCTGCTCGACGACTACGCCCACGAGGCCGGGCTGACGGGCGTCGGCAACTACATGCAGCGGTCCTTCGTGCGTGGCGCCCTGATCGCGCGGCTGCTCAGCGAGATGGGCTTCAGGCAGCACCCCGGGCACGTCGACGTACCGATCGAGCGACCGGTCTTCGTCACCGGCCTCCCCCGCACCGGCACCACCGCGCTGCACCGGCTGCTCACCGCCGACCCGAGGCACCAGGGCGTCGAGCTCTGGCTGACCGAGTTCCCCCAGCCACGCCCGCCCCGGTCGACGTGGGACGACAACCCGGTCTTCGCCGGGATCCAGGCCGCCTACGCCGAGCACCACGTCGAGAACCCGGAGTTCATGGGGATCCACTACATGGACGCCGGCTCGGTCGAGGAGTGCTGGCGCCTGCTGCGGCAGTCCGGGAAGTCGATCGGCTACGAGTCGCTGGCCTACCTGCCCAACTACTCCGCGTGGCTCGCCAAGCAGGACTGGACCGACGCCTACGAACGACACAAGGCCAACCTGCAGCTGATCGGGCTCAACGACCAGGACAAGCGGTGGGTGCTGAAGAACCCCTCTCACCTCGTCGGGCTCGACGCGATCATGAGCGTCTACCCCGACGCGCTCATCGTGCAGACCCACCGCGACCCGCGCGTGGCGATCGCGTCGGCCTGCTCGCTCAGCGCGGAGGCGACCCGCGGCTGGTCCACCGTCTTCCAGGGGTCGGTGATCGGGCGGACCCAGCTCGACATGCTGTCGGGTGCCTGGGCCCGGTTCGCGGAGGAGCGCGCGACGTACGACCAGGCGCAGTTCGTCGACGTGGAGTACGACGACTTCGTGGCCGACCCCGTGGAGACGGTCCGCGGGATCTACGGCGCGTTCGACCTGCCGTGGACCGCCGGGGTCGAGGAGCGGGTGGAGGCGATCGACGCCGAGTCACGCCAGGGCGGCCGCCGCCCGTCGCACCGGTACTCCCTCGACGACTACGGCCTCACCGAGGACGAGGTCCTCGCCCGCTTCTGACCACCCCAGGCGGGTGGCCCGAAGCATCCGCGCAGGTCGAACCCGGACCTGACTTCCAACGTGGTGTGGACGGTCCCCACGCGGTTTGCCGCTTGTGAAGCGTCCATAACCCCGCGTTACAAGGGGCTATCGAGGACGTACGACGATCCGGGCGCCGTAGCGCGGGACGCTGGTGATGTTGCGGACCTTCGGCTTGTCGTCAGCCCCTGCGGGGACCCGCACGTCGTACGCCGCGAGCACCTCCCGGAGCACGGCGACGCCCTCCATCAGCGAGAACCCCGCCCCGATGCAGCGGCGGACCCCACCACCGAACGGGATCCAGGTGTTGGTCTCGATGTGGCCCTCGACGAACCGCTCGGGGCGGAACACCTCGGGATCGGCGTAGTTCTCCGGGCGACTGTGCGTGACGATGATCGAGGGCCCGACGTTGGTGCCCTGAGGCAGGTCCCACCCGCCGATCGTGGCGGGCGCCATCAGGTGCCGCACGACCATCGGGATCACCGGGTGGAGACGCATCGCCTCCTTCATCACGGCCTCGAGGTAGGCGTTGTCGCCCTCGTCGGCCGCCTTCTGCGCCTTCCGGAGCTGGGCCTCGTCGCGACCGAGCTCGTAGAGCGACCACGAGAGAGCGGTCGCAGTCGTCTCGTGGCCCGCAAGCAGCAGCGTCACGAGCTGGTCGCGGAGCTCCGCGTCGGAGAGACCGTCCTCGCCGTCGCCCGCAGCGAGCAGCTGGGAGAGCACGTCGGTGCGCTCGTGAAGGTCGCCGGCCGCACGGCGTTCGGCGATCTCGGCGTACATCACCTTGTCGAGGCCGCGCTGGTTGTCGACCGTTGCCTTCCACGGCCCGAACCTCTGCAGGAAGGGGTAGCCCCAGCCGAGCAGCACCACGGGGTTGATGTCGACGGTCTTGTTGACCAGGGGCCGCAGCTCGGCGAGCCGCTGCTCGTCGGTGACCCCGAAGACCACGCGCAGGATGACCTCGAGGGTCAGCGCGTTCATCCGGTCCAGCGACCGGAAGGGTACGTCGGGCGCCCAGCGGGCCACCTCGTCCTTGGCCAGGCCGGTGACGACCGACTCGTAGCGACGGAGAGCGGCGCCGTTGAAGGCCGGCATCAGCAGCTTGCGTGCACGGCGATGCTCGGAGGAGTCCTGGAGCAGCAGCGAGTGCTCGCCCATGATCGGTCCGAGGATGGCGTTGCCCTTGCCGGCGTGGAAGACCTCGGGGTCACCCGCGAAGATCTCCTTCGTGTGCTCCGGTCGGGTGAACAGCACGAGCGGCGAGGCCTTGGGGACGAGCCGGATCGTGAAGACGTCGCCGTACCTGCGGTGCATCGCCGGGATGAACTGGTGGCGGAACCGCATGAGCAGCATGCTCTGCAGCAGTGCGGGCATGCGCGGGCCGGGCGGCAGGTCGCGCGCGGGGATCTTGCGGGCGAAGCCAGCGTTGTAGGGCTTCATCTTCGCGAAGCGATCGTCGGTGACGGTCATGACCACATCCCGGTGCTAGAACGTGTTTCGCATACTACGGGTATGACCTGACCGTTGGAAGACTCAGCCCATGGCTTGCTGGCCTGCTGCGCCCGCAGCTCCCGCTCTCGGCGTAGTCGGCGCGCGCCGTTGATTTACTCCTCGAATGGTCTGAGGTCAAGCCATTGACACCGGTCCGCGACCCGCATCAGACTCGCACCCAACCCACCGCGCACCCACCCCCTTCGGCAGACGGGACAGATGGATGAGCAGGACCGACGAGCCCTTGGGCGACGCCGCCGGGCCCAACGAGCACATGGACGACGACGCCAGGATCCTGGCGGAAATGGGTTACACGCAGGAGCTGCATCGCGGCATGTCCGCGTTCTCGAACTTCGCAGTCTCCTTCTCGATCATCTCGATCCTGGCCGGCTGCATCACCGCCTACGGGATCGCCCTGAAGTCCGGCGGCCCGTCGACGATCGTCCTCGGCTGGGCGATCGTCGGCGTGTTCGTGCTCTGCGTCGCCCTGGCGATGGCGGAGATCTGCTCGCGCTACCCCACCGCCGGTGGTCTGTACTTCTGGGCCGGCCGGCTGGCCACGCGACACAAGCGCGAGTGGGCCTGGTACGTCGGGTGGTTCAACTTCCTGGGCGAGGTGGCTGTCACGGCCGCCATCGACTACGGCGCCGCGGCGACGTGGATGGCGTTCGCGAAGCTGACCTGGGGTGTCGAGCCGACGGCGACCAACACCTTCCTGCTGTTCGTCGCGATCATCCTGGCCCACGCGCTGCTCAACCAGTTCGGCGTCAACCTGGTCTCAGTCCTGTCCAACGTCTCGGCCTGGTGGCACGTCATCGGTGTCCTGATCATCGTCGTGATCCTCTGGGCGTTGCCCGACTCGCACCAGTCGGTCAGCTGGACGCTGACCGGCTGGCACAACGAGACCGGGTGGACCTTCGCGCCCTATGTCTTCCTCATGGGCCTGCTGATGGCGCAGTACACCTACACCGGTTACGACGCCTCCGCGCACGTCGCCGAGGAGACCAAGATGGCCCAGCACAGTGCGCCGCGCGGCATCGTGATGAGCGTGCTGGTCTCGGTCATCGGCGGCTTCATCCTGCTGTACTCGATCACCGCGGCGATCCCCGACAAGTCGGAGAAGGGCCTGGCCGCCCTGGCAGCAAGCGACACCGGCCTGCCGCCCGCCCAGATCTTCCTCGACGCCCTCGACAACCCGACGATGGCGCAGTTCCTGCTGTTCATCGTCTGCGTAGCGCAGTTCTTCTGCGGCATGGCCTCGGTGACTGCGAACTCCCGCATGGCCTTCGCCTTCTCGCGAGACAACGCGCTGCCTGGCTCTCGGATGTGGGCGAGGGTGAACAAGCGCACCGGTACGCCGACGAACTCGATCTGGCTCTGCGTGGCCGGCTCGATCCTCCTGGCCTCGCCGGCGCTGTTCAACACCACGGCGTACTTCGCGGTCACGTCGATCGCGGTGATCGGTCTCTACATCGCCTACGTCACTCCGGTCTTCCTGCGCCGGATGCACCCGGAGTTCCAGGTCGGCCCGTGGCACCTGGGCAGGTGGAGCCCGCTGGTCGGCTGGGTCGCCGTGGCCTGGGTGATCTTCATCTGCATCCTCTTCGTGCTCCCGCCGGTCAGCCCGATCACCGTCGACTCCTTCAACTACGCGCCGATCGCGGTCGTCGCGGTGCTGCTGTGGGCGACGTTCACGTGGATCGTCGGCGGCCGCAAGCACTTCATGCACGGGGCGAAGGACGAGTACCTCACCAAGTCCCTCGACGAGATCCTCTGAGCGGTCCGGATCCGATGGCGAACCGGGGGCAGGGCACGACGATCGTCGGCGGCGAGGCCGACCTCACCGCCGTCGCCCTGCGCCCCGTTCGAGGGCACCACGCCTTCGAGAGCTGCGTCGAGCAGCTGGCGACGGCGATCAGGCTGGGAGCGTTCCCCAACGGGAGCAGCCTCCCGCCCGAGCGCGAGCTGGCCGAACGGATGGGGGTGTCGCGTGCGACGTTGCGCGAGGCGATCGCCGCACTCCGCACCGCCGGCATGGTACGCACGACACGGGGTCGCGGCGGCGGCACGGTGGTGGACCACGAACCGGTGACACCCCGGCGCAGAGGTCTGGAGAACCTCGACGAGCGCCGGCCCGCGCTGCTCGACTCGCTCGTGTTCCGCCGGATCGTCGAGCCTGGCGCCTGCCATCTCGCGGCGTGCCGCCGGCTCGGCGATGACCAACGGCACCTGCTGACGACGGCCTTGAAGGAGGTGGCGGGCGCGCCGGACACGGCCTCCTACCGGCAGGCCGACTCCCGGCTGCACCTGGCTCTTGCCACGGTGACCGAGTCGCCGCTCACCGTCGCGGCGGTCACCCAGTGCCAGGCGGACCTCCACGACATGCTCAACGCGATTCCCGTGCTGGACGTGAACATCGAGCACTCCAACGCCCAGCACGAGGCGATCGTGGAGGCGATCCTGGCCGGCACCCCGGGCCGCGCCAGGCGCGTCATGGAGGCCCACTGCGACGACACCGCGGCCCTGCTGCGCGGGCTTCTCGGATAGGCGGGGCAACCGCCCCGACGGAAGGAACGACATGCAATCTGCGAGGCGCAACGACAGGCACCTGACCCTGGAGCAGCTGACCGAGCTCGTCAGGGCCGACAAGGTCGACACGGTGGTCATCGCCTTCACCGACATGCAGGGCAGGCTGCAGGGCAAGCGCCTGCACGGCAGGTACTTCCTCGACCACGTGGTAGCCGACGGGGCGGAGGGCTGCAACTACCTGCTCGCGGTGGACGTCGACATGAACACCGTCGAGGGCTACGCGATGTCCTCCTGGGAGCAGGGGTACGGCGACATGGAGTTCGTCGCGGACTTCGACACGATCCGGCTGCTCCCCCATCTCCCCGGCACGGCTCTGGTCCAGTGCGACCTGGTCTGGAACGACCACCGTCCGGTGGAGCCGTCACCCCGCAGGATCCTGCACCGGCAGCTCGAGCGCGTGGCCGAGCGTGGCATGGTCGCGCTGGCCGGGACCGAGCTGGAGTTCATCGCCTTCGAGGACACCTACGAGCACGGCTGGAGCACCGGCTACCGGGGGCTGACGCCGGCCAACCAGTACAACGTCGACTACTCGATCCTCGGCACCACCCGGATCGAGCCGCTGCTGCGCGACATCCGCAACACCATGTACGCCGCCGGCATGGACGTTGAAGGCGCCAAAGGAGAGTGCAACCTCGGTCAGCACGAGGTGGGCTTCCTGTACGCCGATGCGCTCGTGACGGCGGACAACCACGCCGTCTACAAGACCGCGGCCAAGGAGATCGCCTCCCTGCACGGCAAGTCGATCACCTTCATGGCCAAGTTCAACGAGCGGGAGGGCAACTCCTGCCACATCCACCTCTCCCTGCGCGGGCAGGACGGCTCCATCGTCTTCTGGGACGACGAGAACGGCCGTCCTACTCCCCTCTACGACCACTTCGTCGCCGGGATCCTCGACACGATGGCCGACTTCACCTTGATGTACGCGCCGAACGTCAACTCCTACAAGCGGTTCGCCGACGCGTCGTTCGCGCCCACCACGATCGCCTGGGGCAACGACAACCGGACCTGCTCGCTCCGGCTGGTCGGCAAGGGCGCCGCGGCCCGGTTGGAGAACCGGCTGCCGGGAGGGGACGTGAACCCGTACCTCGCCCTTGCTGCCATGATCGCCGGCGGGCTCCACGGCATCGAGCGAGAGCTGCCGCTGGAGCCGGAGCAGCTGGGCAACGCCTACACCGCGGACAAGCCGAAGGTGCCCAGGACCCTGCGGGAGGCGCGCGACGTCTTCGCCTCCTCCAAGCTGTCACGGGTTGCCTTCGGTGACGAGGTGGTCGACCACTACACGAACATGGCCGACGTCGAGCTCAGAGCCTTCGAGTCGACCGTCACCGACTGGGAGCTTCGGCGCGGCTTCGAACGCTTCTGACAACCCACAACGACGAGAGGGCGAGATGTCCCAAGACACCTTCACCGTCCTGAACCCCGCCACGGGCGCAGCGGTCACCGAGGTCGAGCTGGCCTCGGTCGAGCAGGCCGACGCCGTCATCGAGCGCGCCCAGGAGGCGTTCCCGGCATGGCGTGACCTGGCACCGGGCACGCGGGCGACCCTGCTGCGCAGGTTCGCCGCGGTGGTCGACGAGCACATCGACGAGCTCGCCGACCTCGAGGTCCGCAACGCCGGCCACACCGTCGGCAACGCACGGTGGGAGGCGGGCAACGTCCGCGACGTCCTTAACTACTACTCCGCCGCCCCCGAACGGCTCTTCGGCCGGCAGATCCCCGTGCCGGGCGGCGTGGACATCACCTTCCACGAGCCGCTCGGGGTGGTCGGCATCATCGTGCCCTGGAACTTCCCCATGCCGATCGCCGGCTGGGGGTTCGGTCCCGCGTTGGCGGCCGGTAACACCGTCGTGCTCAAGCCCGCGGAGCTGACCCCGTTGACGGCGATCCGGCTGGGCGAGCTCGCCCTGGAGGCGGGCATCCCGGAGGGCGTCTTCAACGTGATCCCCGGCAAGGGGTCGGTGGTGGGTGAGCGGTTCGTGACCAACCCGCTGGTCCGCAAGGTGACGTTCACCGGCTCCACCGAGGTCGGCAAGCAGATCATGGCCGGCTGCGCCGAGCAGGTGAAGCGGGTGACCCTCGAGCTCGGCGGGAAGAGCGCGAACGTGGTTTTCGCCGACGCAGACCTCGAGAAGGCGGCCGCCGCCGCGCCGTACGCCGTCTTCGACAACGCAGGACAGGACTGCTGCGCCCGGTCGCGGATCCTGGTGGAGCGGTCGGCGTACGACGAGTTCCTCGGCCGACTGGAGCAGGCGGTCAAGGGCATGAAGGTGACCGACCCGGCCGACGATGCCAGCGAGATGGGTCCGCTGATCTCGGCCCACCAGAAGCGGTCGGTCCAGGGGTACATCGACGAGGCACAGGTGGCCTTCACCGGCAGCACGCCCGGCGGTGACGGGTTCTGGGTGCCGCCGACGGTCGTGCTGGCGGACTCCACCGACCAGCGCGTGTGGCGGGAGGAGGTCTTCGGCCCCGTGGTCGCGGTGATGCCGTTCGACGACGACGAGCAGGCCGTCACGCTCGCCAACGACACGGAGTACGGCCTGTCGGGCTCGATCTACACCCGCGACCTCGGACGGGCCCTGCGGGTCTCCCGCCGGATCGAGGCCGGGAACCTCAGCGTCAACTCGCACGCCTCGGTGCGCTACTGGACACCGTTCGGCGGCTACAAGCAGTCCGGGCTTGGCCGGGAGCTCGGTCCGGACGCACCCAACGCGTTCACCGAGGAGAAGAACGTCTTCATCGCACACGACTGACGGCGTCCCAGGGCAACCGGGGACACCCCCACGACAACCTGAGTGCACCAACCCGAAAGGAACTTGAATGACTGGACGTCTCGAGGGCAAGGTCGCCGTCGTCACCGGAGGCTGCTCCGGCATCGGCCTGGCAACGGTCCGCAGGTTCGCCGAGGAGGGTGCCAAGGTCGTCATCGGCGACGTCGACGACGCCCGCGGCAAGGAGGTGGCCGGTGAGGTCGGTGGCACCTACGTGCACGCCGACGTCACGGACAAGGAGCAGGTGGACGCGCTGTTCAAGGCGGCCAAGGAGACGTACGGCTCGGTGGACATCGCGTTCAACAACGCCGGCATCTCCCCACCGGAGGACGACTCGATCCTGGAGACCGACCTCGACGCGTGGCGGCGGGTGCAGGAGGTGAACCTCACCAGCGTGTACCTGTGCTGCAAGGCCGCACTGCCGTACATGCTCGAGCAGGGGTCCGGCTCGATCATCAACACCGCCTCGTTCGTCGCCGTGATGGGTGCCGCCACCTCGCAGATCTCCTACTCGGCCTCCAAGGGCGGGGTGCTGTCGATGTCACGGGAGCTGGGCGTGCAGTTCGCCCGGCAGGGCGTCCGCGTGAACGCGCTCTGCCCGGGCCCGGTGAACACGCCGCTGCTGCAGGAGCTGTTCGCCAAGGACGCCGAGCGCGCCGCCCGACGGCTGGTCCACATCCCGATGGGCCGCTTCGGGGAGCCTGAGGAGATGGCGAACGCCGTGCTGTTCCTCGCCTCCGACGAGTCGAGCTTCATCACCGCGTCGTCGTTCCTCGTCGACGGCGGGATCTCCGGCGCCTACGTCACGCCGCTCTGAGGCGATGCGCCCCCTGATCGGTCTGAGCACCTACCGGGAGACCGCCCGGTGGGGGGTGTGGCACACGTCGGCCGACCTCCTGCCGACGTCGTACGTGACGTCGGTGGAGGCGGTCGGTGGCACGCCGGTGCTGCTGCCGCCGCAGTCGGACCCGACGGAGGCGGCACGTGCCGTGGTGGCGCGGCTGGACGGGATCGTCATCTCCGGCGGTGCCGACGTCGACCCCCGACGGTACGGCGAGGAGCCCGACCCACGGACGGTGACCTGGCGGGAGGACAGGGACGCCTGGGAGCTCGCCCTCCTCGACGCAGCAGAGGAGGCGAGCCTGCCGACGCTGGGCGTGTGCCGGGGGATGCAGCTGATGGCGGTCAGGGCGGGCGGCTCGCTCCACCAGCACACTCCCGACCTCGTCGGGCACGAGAACCACAACCCCGGCGGTGACGCCTTCGGGACGGTCGAGGTGGATCTCGTCGACGGGTCGCTCGTCCGCTCGCTCGTGGGTGACCGGCTCAGCGTGCACTGCCACCACCACCAGTCGGTGCGCGAGCACCCCGGCTTCGCGCCCGCGGCGTACGCCGACGACGGCACGCTCGAGGCGATGGAGGTGGCTGGGCAGCGGTTCTGCGTGGCGGTCCAGTGGCACCCGGAGATGGCGGCCGACGCCGGCCTGTTCCGGGCGCTGGTCAGAGCCGCGACGGATCGCTGAGTCGGCCCGGGTCAGGCCGCCGAGAGCAGGAAGGCGGCCGTGAAGCCGAGCACGGCGAGCAGCCCGACGAGCGGACCGGCGTGCTCGACGGCCTCGGGAAGCATCGTGTCGGCGAGCATCGTCAAGATCGCCCCCGCGGCGAACGCCTGGATCACCGCGACCCCGAGCGGTGAGGCACCACCGAGGAGCACGAAGCCCAGGGCGGCCGCGAGCGCCGAGGCAACGGTGACGGCCAGCCAAAGGCCGAGGATGTACTTCGTCGACCGCCCGGCGATCTTCATGCCGGTGGAGGCGGACAGCGACTCCGGGATGTTGGACAGGAAGACTGCGGCGACGACGGCGACACCCACCGACCCGCCGCCGAGGAGGCTCACGCCGATCGCGGCGCTCTCGGGGATGCCGTCGAGCAGCGCCCCGAGCACGAGCGCCATCCCGCCCGCGCCGGCCTGATGACCCGTGGGGCTCTTGCGACGGTGCCCGCCGCGCCGGTCGATGAACCAGTCGCCCACGAAGAACACCACCGACCCCGCGAGGAGGCCGAGCACGACCGCCGTACCTCCGGACTTGTCGTACGCCTCGCGGGTCAGCTCGAACGAGAGCGCACTGATCAGCACGCCCGAGCCGAAGGCCATGATCAGCCCGATCAGCCTCGACGGTATCGGCAGGAAGACCCCGACCACCGCGCCGATCAGCAGCGCGGCACCGCCGACGAAACCCCACCATGCAGCCTCGAGCAAGAGCCCTCCTCACACGTCGTGCACCGACGGTGAGGGTGCCCGAAACGCGAACCTTCAACCTATTCGTCTCCGCACCGGTGGCGGGAGTCCGGGTCAGTCGAGCAGGCCGCGGCGCCGGGCGAGCGCGGCGGCCTCGGTGCGGCCCGCGGCACCGAGCTTGGCCAGGATGTTCGAGACGTGGACGCTCACGGTCTTCGCGCTGATGAACAGCTGCTTCGCGATCTCGCCGTTGGACCGCCCCTGGGCCACCAGCCGGAGGATCTCGTGCTCGCGCGGCGTGAGAGCGCCGAGCCCGGCCTCGGTGCGCTGAGGCGCGATGCCCGCTGCGCGGAGCTCGGCGAGCAGCGGCGCGGCGCGGAGTCGATGCGCCACCTCGCGGGCCGCGTCGGCCTGCTCGCGGGCCTCCTGGGTCCTCCCCAGAGACCGGAGCACGACGGCCAGCCGGCTGCGCGAGCGCGCGAGCTCGAAGACGTGGCCGAACCTGTCGAACCCGGCGACCGCGCCCTCCCAGGCGTGGAGCAGCTCGTCCTCACCCGGCCTCGCGATGCCCGTGAGCCAACGCAGCCGCAGCTGCTCCGCCTCGGCCCGCGCTGCCCACGCCAGGCCCTCCGGGCCGATCCGGCGACCGGCCTCGGCACGGGCCAGGGCGTCGCGGCCCGCGGCGAGGAGGTCGTCAGCCCGGCGTACGAGCGCCTCGCGCTCCGCGGCACCGAGCGAGGGTGCGTGCTGCGCGAGCTGGCCGACGGCGAGCGCGGCGAGGCGGACCTGGGCCATGAAGGTCGTGACCTGCCAGCGGTCGCGGACGGCGTCGACCACGTCGTCATGGAGACGGAGCACCGCCTCGAGGTCTCCGGCGTCGCCGTGCAGGTCGATCGCCGCGGCGCCGCTGAGGATCGCGATGAAGCCGTCACGCTCCCACCAGGCCCTGATCTGGGTCAGCGTCTTGAGCGCGGCGACCTCACCTCGCCCCGCCGAGACGGCGAGACCCACCGACGCGAGCGTGGCCCACGGCATCCCCGGGGCGGACTCGCCGGTCACGTCGCTGATCCGGACCGCGTCGTCCCAGCGGCCCGCGACATACGCGGTGATCGCGCCCATCACCCTGGCGTCGAACCCGTAAGGCGCCCAGGGAAGCCCGGCCGCCTCCGCGCGGCGGCTGGTCACGGCGTACGCCTCGGCGGCCTCGTCGAGCCGTCCGAGCTCGTAGTGCAAGGTGCCGAGGTGGGCGTGGCCCCGAAGCTCCGCGGCCACGTCGCCGTCCGCGCGCGCCTGGGCGACGATCTTCTCGAACGTCCGCTGTGACGTGTCCGGGTCCTGCGCCCGCTGCTCGAGCTTGGCCAGAGTGGTGGCTGCGTCGAGGACGATGCGGGGGACGCCGACCTGCTGCGCGAGCTCCACCGCCTCGCCTGCCCAGCGGATCGCCTCGTCGACCCGCTGGCGGGCGGAGTTCGCGTGGGCGTGCAGGCTCAGCAGCCTGGCGCGGAGAACTGTCGGCTCCGGTGCCACGAGATGGAGCGCCTCACTCGTGAGGTCGAGGGCGTCGTTCTCGCTGGGGCCCATCAACGCGGCGTTCGCCATGGCCATCAGCAGACGCGCCCTCTCGGTGGCCGGCGCGTCGCCCGGGAGCTGCGCGAGCTGGTCGGCGACCACCTGCCATGCGCGGTGCGGGTCGCCCGAGGCGATCAGGGCGTCGCTGGCACGGCCGGCGAGCGAGACGACATCGATGTCCTGGAGACCGTCGCGGCGGGTGGCCGGGTTGCCGAGCAGCTCGAGAGCCACCTCGTAGTGGCGTGCGGCGTCGTCGGGCCCACCAACCGCCATCGCGTCGTCGCCGGCCTCGATGCTGGCGCGCACGGCGGTCACCACGTCGTGGGCCGCCCGCGCGTGTCGGGCGAGCTCTGCCGCGGTGCCCGGAGCCACCCGGCTGCAGAGCGCCTCGGTGTACTTGGCGTGCAGCCGCACGCGCTCACCGGGCAGGAGGTCGTCGTAGACCGCCTCGCCGAGGAGTGCGTGGCGGAACTCGTACCGGATGCCGGCCGGTACGAGGACATTGGTGTCGACGGCCTCGCGCAGGGCACGGTCGAGACGGTCGGAGTCGAGGTCGACGACGGCTGCGAGCAGCTCATGGGAGACCTGTCGCCCGGCGCAGGACGCAGCGCGGACCACCTGCCGGGCGCCCTCGTCGAGCTGGTCGATCCGAACGAGCAGCAGGCTGGCGAGGTCGTCGGGCAGAGCGCTGCCGCCGAGCTCCTGGGCGACGACGAGCTCCTCGGCGAAGAAGGCGTTGCCCTCGGCCCTGGTCACGATCGCCTGGAGGTCGGCCTCGGAGAGCAGGCCGGCGTGGATCGACCGGGCAAGCGCCCGGACGGCGGTGTCGCTGAGCGGCCCGAGCTGGAAGCGCTGGACGCCGGGGATGCGGCTCCACTGGGCGACCGACGTCCTCAGCGGGTGCCGCCGGTGCAGGTCGTCGCTGCGGTACGACGCGACGATCGCGACCGCACCCGCGAACCGCCGCTGGAAGAGGAACCCGAGAAGGTCGCGGGTGGACCGGTCCGCCCAGTGCAGGTCCTCGAGCACCACGAGAAGCGGCGAGGACGCGGCCAGCCGCTCGAACACCGCGTGCACGGTCTCGAAGAGCTCGGAACGCTCCACGTCGTCGACGTCGCCAGACCCCTGCCCGACCAGCAGGCGCTGGCCGGGAAGAAGATGTCGGACCGCCGGATGTGCCTCTGTCGCTGCGGTCACGAACGACGGGTCCTCCTGAGCCAGACGCCCGAGGATCTCGGTGAAAGGCAGATAGGGCAGCGCGCTGTCACCGAAGTCGAGACAGTGTCCGGCCATCGTCCGCCAACCGGCGCTCTCAGCTCGCCGGCGCAGCTCGGTGAGGAGCCTGGTCTTGCCGACGCCGGCGTCGCCCGAGAGCAGGACGACACCCGCGGTCCCTCCGGGTGCAATGCCCGTCAGCCGCGCCAGCTCGTCGAGCTCGTCGTCGCGCCCGACGAGCGGCGTGGTCAACAGGTGGGTGGGCACGTCCCCCATCATCGGGCCTGGCACCGACAGGCGCAGCCCTGTTTCCACCTGTGTGGTCGAGCTCGTCACGCGGCGCGGGGCCCGTGGGTCGCCTGGTTGGTGAGGTGGGACAGGGAGCCGATCTTCGGGAACTTGTGGAGGCGGATGCGACGGTTGCGGCGCCGCGGACCGATCGCTTCCATCATCCGCTCGCGTCGGTAGGCCACCTCGGCTGCCGTGATCATCTCGTTTGCCGGAAACATCGGGTTCTCCTCGTGCATCGGTTCTTGCTGATGCATGGAGCCTGCGCGTCTGAGGTAGCCGCGCACATCGGGAGAACTCCTTATCTGTGTGCACGGGACTGCCTTACCGGGTGTCCGTTCTCTCGGTCGCGACTGCACACCGAGGCCGCGTCGGTCTGTCACGCGGCGGCGCGGAGCGCCTCGGCCCGACATTCCGGACGCGGATCGTCCGCAAGCGGTTCTACGCTGCCGACATGATCGAAACCGATCAGGACTGAGCCACCACGAAGGGGTGCATGGTGCGATCTCGAACCGACGGCATGTGGTGGGGAACCGCTATCGAGGCGCCTGATCCCGGCGCCTTGGCGAGGTTCTACTCGGAGCTGCTCGGGTGGCCGATCGGGCACGAGGAACCAGGTACGGCCATTCTTGCCGCCCCTCAGGGACCGATCTTTCTGGTGTTCCAGCAGGCGAACGACTACCACGCTCCGGTGTGGCCACCAACCGACGGACAACAGCGCCCGATGATGCACTTCGACTTCCAGGTCGGTGACCTTGACGCTGCCGTCGCGGATGCGATCGCGCTGGGCGCCACGCTGGCCACGGCACAACCCCAGGAGAACGTCCGAGTGCTTGTCGACCCAGCCGGGCATCCCTTCTGTCTCTGTCGAGACGACGACTGATCAGACATGGTGTCCGGACCTGCGTGGAGGAGGGAGGTGCCAGGAGCGAGTACGCGATCGAACCGCTCGGTCCCGGCACCTGGTCCCGCGGACGCCGGCAACCCTGGCGCGACCGAGGGATCCGCATCGGTCGGACGCCTAGCGCCGCGTGACGAGGGCGCCGGCACCGCCCGGGGCGAGCGCAACGGTCCAGACGCTGCCGCTCCCGCTCACCCCACCGTGCTCCAGAGGGTCGAAGGGGCGCACAGCCAGGCAGGTGTCCTCGTCGATCGCCACGGCCCCCGGCGCTTCCCCCGACTGCACCAGGGCAACGGCCCTGCCGAGCGTCCCCGCCTGGGCCGCGTGCACCTCGACCGTGAAGGGGACGAGCCCGAGTCCCGGTCGTACCGTCACCGGATCCAGCCCTTCGGCCCACTCCTCGGGGCACACCTCCCGGCTCCCCATGCGGTAGCCGCCGACGATGGCCGACGCTGCGGCGATCATCGCGCCGGCGGAGAACCCTATGTAGGGGACTCCCGACCTGACCTGCTCGCGGATCACGTCGCCCGCGTCGCTCAGTCCGTCCAGGTACGCCGGGGCCGGACCGCCTGCGACCGCGATCCCCTCGACATCACCGAACACGTCGGGAGAGACGACGCTGCCCCCTCGGATGAAGAAGGGCTCGACCTCGACGGTCCCTGCCGTGGCCCAGGCATCGGTGTACTCCGGAAGGAAGCGCTGCCCGCTGCCCTCCTCGTCGACGAGCACGACCGCCAGCCGCGGCCGGCGTCCGGCCCGCCGGCCGCGCTCGTCCAGCTCGTCCAGGAAGGCGCCGAGCAACCCAGGCGTCCGCATGGTGTCCACGCCACCGCCGACCAGGAAGACCGTCATGACGCCATCACCGAGCCGCCGACGAAGACCTCCCGGACCAGCGGCACGCCCGGCCGGTAGGCCAGGTGCACGTACGACGGTGCGTCGAGCACGACGAGGTCCGCCGCTGCGCCGACCGCGAGGTGGCCCACGTCATCACGCGCGAGCGCGGCCGCCCCGCCGCGGGTCGCGGCGAACAGCGCCTCAGCGGGGGTCATCCGCATCTCGCGGACCGCCAGCGCGACGCACAGCGGCATCGACGAGGTGTAGCTCGAGCCGGGGTTGCAGTCGGTCGCGATCGCGACGTCGCAACCCGCCGACACCAGGCGTCGCGCGTCCGGATAAGGAGAACGGGTCGAGAACTCCACCCCTGGCAACAGCGTCGCCACGGTCCCGGAGGAAGCCAGGGCGGACACGTCGGCGTCGGACAGGTACGTGCAGTGGTCGACGGCGACGAGCCCGAGCTCGCAGGCGAGCTGCACACCCGGCCCGTGCCCGAGCTGGTTGGCGTGCAGCCGACCTCGCAGCCCCGCAGCGCTCCCGGCCGCCAGCACGGCCCGCGCCTGGTCGGCGTCGAAGGCCCCCGACTCACAGAAGACGTCGATCCACCTCGCATGGGGCGCACACGCCTCGAGCATGGGGCCGGTCACGAGGTCGACGTAGCCGGCCGGGTCGTCGGCGTACTCCGGCGGCACGACGTGCGCCCCCAGGAACGTGGTCTCCTCGGTCACCAGCCGGGCAAGGGCGAGGGACCGTGCCTCGTCGTGCACGGTCAGCCCGTAGCCGCTCTTGATCTCGACCGTGGTCGTGCCCTGGCGCCGCATCTCGTCGACGTGACGAGCGACGTTGGCCGCGAGCAGCTCGTCGGAGGCCGCCCGAGTGGCCGCGACCGTCGTACGGATCCCGCCCGCGGAGTAGGGCGTGCCACTCATGCGCGCGGCGAACTCCTCGGACCGGTCGCCCGCGAAGACCAGGTGCGAGTGGGAGTCCACGAACCCCGGGATCACCGCGCGACCGCCGACGTCGTACACCGTGTCCGCCGTAGGTGCCGATGCGGACGGCCCGGCCCAGGCGACGCGGCCGGCCTCGACGACGACCGCGGCGCGGGTGAGTACGCCGAGCGGCGAACCGTCCCCGAGCCCGCTGTGGTTCGTGACCAGCTGGCCGATGCCCGTGATCAGCAGGCTGCTCATCGGACCTCCTCCCACAGCCGCGAGATGACGGAGTCGAGCTCGCGTCCGATCTCCTCGCGGTCGTCCGCGGTGGCTACCACCCGGCCGCCCGAGACCACCTGCGTCACGTCGGCGGCGGACGCGGCGAAGACAGCCGTCTCGGCCGACGCGCCGGTGCCCGCTGTTCGCGGTGAGCCGAGAGCGAGGGTCACCAGGTCCGCACGCGCTCCCACGGCGATCCGGCCGACGTCGCGGAACCCGAGCGACTCGTGGCCGTCAGCCGTAGCTGCCTTGAGCAGCTCGTCGGCGCTCCAGTGGCCGCGCTTCTGGGTGCCGAGGCGCTCGTCGAGCTCGACGGCGCGCATCTCCTCGAAGGGGTCGATGACCGCGTGGCTGTCGGTGCCCAGGGTCAGGGTCGCGCCACCGGCGCGCAGCGGCCGCGAGGGCCCGATGCCGTCGCCCAGGTCGCGCTCGGTCGTGGGGCAGAAGCAGGCACGGGTGTCGGTCTCGGAGAGAGAGCTGATGTCCTGGTCGGTGAGGTGGGTGGCGTGGACGGCGGTGGTACGACGGCCGAGCGCTCCGGCCTCGGCGAGGACCTGGGTGGGGGTCATGCCGTACGCCGCGAGGCAGGCTTCGTTCTCCGCGACCTGCTCGGACACGTGAGCGTGCAGAGGCACCTCGTGCCCCTTCGCCCAGTCGGCCACCGCCGGGATCTGCTCTCTGGGCGCCGCCCGCACGGAGTGCACCGCAGCGCCGATGACGACGTCGTCGTCGCCCGGGTGCTCGAGTCGTTCGACGCGGGCGGTCCACCCGGCGGCATCGCCGTCACTGAAGCGCAGCTGCACCCCCTCCGGCGGCGCTCCGATCCCGGCCGCGACGTAACAGGCGTCGAGCAGCGCGATCCGGATGCCCGCCTCCCGGGCGGCGGCCATGACGGCCTGTCCCATGGCGTTCGGGTCGTCGTAGGGCGTCCCGCCCGGGCCGTGGTGCAGGTAGTGGAACTCCCCCACCGCCGTGAACCCGGTGGCGACCATCTCGCGGTAGACGGCCCGGGCAAGGTCGAAGTACGTCTCCGGGGTGAGCCGTTCGGCGAGCGCGTACATCTGGTCGCGCCAGGTCCAGAAGCTCCCCCTCCCGCGCTGCGTGCGCCCCCTGAGCGCCCGATGGAAGGCGTGGCTGTGACAGTTCGCCATGCCGGGAATCGTCAGGCCCGCAAGGCGATGCGCCCCGGGCGGTGGCGCGGGGACGTCGGCCGCGACCCCCGTGAAACGTCCGCCGTCGATCGTCACGAGCACGCCGGTGGCCACGCTGTCCGAGCCGGGCACGCCGGCCGAACCAGTCGGCCCGTCGCCGCGCCAGGCGCGCTCGAGCCAGTAGGTCTCGCTCATGAGCCGGCCAGCCGCTGAAGGGTGCCGGCCAGGGCCTCGACGCCGACAAGGCAGTCGGCCGTCTCGGCGTGCTCGGCCGGGGAGTGTGAGACCCCGGTGGGGTTGCGCACGAACAACATCGCCGTCGGCACACCGGCCGCCGACAGGATGCCCGCGTCGTGGCCCGCCATGGTCGGGATCACCGGCCAGCCGGGCGCGTCGTCCTGAGCCGCGATCCGACGTGCGAGCCCGGGGTCGAAGGCCACCTCCGGCGAGACCGACTCGGCGGTCACCACGGCCGTCGTACCGTCCCGGCCGGCGCGGTCTGCCGCCATCCGCTCCACCTGGCCGACCAGCGCCGCGAGATGCTCCGGCGACTCGGCGCGGGCGTCCAGCCAGGCGGTGACGCGTGACGGGACCGCGTTCGTCCCGTTGGGGTGTACGTCGACCCGGCCGAACGTCGCGCGCTGGCCGGAGAGGCGGGCCTGCTTGTTCGCCGCCAGGGCGGTCATCGCATAGGTCAGCATCGGGTCGTGCCGGTCCTCCATCCGGGTCGTGCCGGCGTGGTTGGCCTCGCCCCCGAAGTCGAAGCGGTACCTGCCGTGGGGCCAGATCGCACTCGCCACCCCCACCGGGGCGTCGCGGTCGACGAGGTCGCGCCCCTGCTCGACGTGGAGCTCCACGAAGCAGCCGACCTGGGCCCGGAGCTCCTGCCAGCGCAGGGGTGCGGCGTCGCCGGGCAGGTCACCCGGGCCCGCCGTGTCGAGGAAGAAGACCCCGTCGCGGTCGCGCAGGTCACGCGCCTGGTCGATGGTCGTCGTTCCGGTGAGGAGGCGGGAGCCCAGGCAGGCGAGGCCGAACCGGGAGCCCTCCTCCTCCACGAACACCGCCACCCCGATGGGCCGCGAGGGAGTGAAGCCGCGGTCGCGGAGCAGGTCGACGGCTGCCAGCGCCGACACGACGCCGAGCGGTCCGTCGTAGGCACCGCCGTCGAGCACCGAGTCGAGGTGGGAGCCGGTGAGCACGCCGGGACCGGTGGCGCCGGACGGTCGCCACCAGGCGACGACGTTGCCGAACTCGTCGGCGCTGAGCGCGAGGTCGCGGGCGCGGCACTGCTCGACGAACCAGGCGAACGCCTCGCGCTCCGCGGCCGTGAACGGCTGGCGGAAGTACCCGCCGCTCGCGGAGGACCGGCCCACGGGCGCGAGGTCACGCCACATCTGCTCGAAGTCAGGGTGCGACATGATCTGCTCCATGGAGTTCCAAGACGTGGTTCGCAGGCGCCGGATGGTGCGCAACTACTCGCCTGAGCCGGTCGACACCGCGGTCGTCGAGCGCATCCTCGCGAACGCGCTGCACGCCCCGAGCGCCGGGTTCACCCAGGGGTGGGCGTTCCTCCTGCTCGACGAGGCGGAGGACGTGGCGCGCTTCTGGGAGGCATGCACGCCGGCCGAGAAAAGAGAGCCCGACGCGGCGCCCGATGCTTGGCTGCGCGGCATGCGGACAGCGCCCGTGGTGATCGTGCCGTTGTCGAACAAGGCGGCCTACGTCGGTCGGTATGCCGAGGCCGACAAGGGGTGGACCGACCGGGCGGAGGCGCGCTGGCCGGTGCCGTACTGGCACATGGACACCGCGATGGCGTCGCTCCTCATGCTGCTGACCGCGGTCGACGCCGGGCTCGGGGCCTGCTTCTTCGGCATCCCGGGCTCGCGCACGGAGGCGTTCCGAGAGGCGTTCGGGGTGCCGGGCGACTACGTGCCGATCGGCGCGATCACCCTGGGCCGGCGCACGGAGGACCTCGGGTCGCCGGGCTCCTCGGCCCGCCGGGGCCGCAGGCCGGTCGAGGAGGTCCTGCACCGCGGCCGCTGGTGACGGGCTTTGTATCGTGGAGGCAACCCAGGACCACGCGAGGGGGTGGGACCGGTGGCCGAGCCGGACAGGGAGCTCGAGGAGGAGCGGCGCCTGCGTCGAGCGGCGATCACCGCCGCGATGGGACAGCCGCCCGAGGAGCCCGAGACCGACTCCGAGGAATCCGACGAGGACGACAGCGCCCCCGCGCTGCGCATGGAGCAGCAGGCGCTGTGGGTGGACCTCCAGGTCCGCAAGGCGATGGAACGTGGGGAGTTCGACGACCTTCCCGGGGCGGGCAAGCCGATCAAGGGCCTCGGCTCGACCCACGACCCCGACTGGTGGGTCAAGAGCCTCATCGAGCGCGAGCGCATCACCGGCGTGCTGCCGCCCGCGCTCGCACTGCGCAAGGAGGACGCCGAGCTCGACGCGCTGCTCGACCGTGAGGCGACCGAAGAGGGCGTACGACGGACCGTCAAGGACTTCAACCGCCGCGTCGTCGAGGCCCGACGACAGCTGACCGGAGGACCGCCCGTAGTCACGCCCACCCGTGACGAGGACGCGGAGGTCGTGGCATGGCGGGCGCGCCTGGTCGAGCGACGCGAGCAGCAGCGCCGGCAGCTCGCGGCCGCCTCCGCCGCACGGGCCGAGCGGCCCGCGCGGCGTCGCTGGTGGCACCGCAACCGCTGACACCTCTGGCCTCCTCCTCTGACGGATCTGTCGTACGACGAGCGTCTCAGCCTTCCTGCATCGGGATGCGGACGCCACGCTCGGCAGCCACCGCGACCGCCTCGTCGTACCCCGCGTCCACGTGCCTGATCACGCCCATGCCGGGGTCGTTGGTCAGCACCCGCTCGATCTTCTGGGCGGCCAGGTCCGTGCCGTCCGCGACACACACCTGCCCGGCGTGGATCGACCGGCCCATCCCGACGCCGCCGCCGTGGTGGATCGAGACCCACGACGCTCCGGAGGCCGTGTTGACGAGCGCGTTGAGCAGCGGCCAGTCAGCGATCGCGTCGGAGCCGTCGAGCATGCCCTCGGTCTCCCGGTAGGGCGAGGCGACCGAGCCGCAGTCGAGGTGGTCGCGCCCGATCACGACCGGAGCCTTCAGCTCGCCCGTGCGGACCATCTCGTTGAACTTCAGCCCGGCGAGGTGCCGCTCGCCGTACCCGAGCCAGCAGATCCGCGCGGGAAGGCCCTGGAAGGCGACGCGCTCCCCGGCCATCGTGATCCACTTCCGCAGCCGCTCGTTGTCGGGGAAGAGCTCGAGGATCGCCTTGTCGGTGGCGGCGATGTCGGCGGGATCTCCGGACAGGGCTGCCCAGCGGAACGGGCCCTTGCCCTCGCAGAACAGCGGCCGGATGTACGCCGGCACGAAGCCCGGGAAGTCGAAGGCCCGGGCGAAGCCGCCCTTGCGCGCCTCGTCGCGGATCGAGTTGCCGTAGTCGAACACCTCGGCTCCGGCGTCCATGAACCCGACCATCGCCTCGACGTGCCGGGCCATCGAGCCGCGGGCGCGCTCGGTGAGGCCGGCCGGGTCCTTGGCGCGCAGCTCCGCCCAGTCCTCGAATGCGACGCCGGAGGGCAGGTAGTAGAGCGGGTCGTGCGCGGAGGTCTGGTCGGTCACGATGTCGATCGGCGCTCCCTGCGCGAGCAGGGCCGGGACCATGTCGGCTGCGTTCCCGAGCACCCCGATCGACAGGGGGCGGCGCTCGTCGCGCGCCTCGACAGCCATCCGCAGCGCCTCGTCGAGGGAGGGCGCCTGGACGTCGAGGTACCGGTGCTCGATCCGGCGCTTGATCCGCGACTCGTCGCACTCGATGCAGATCGCGACGCCGTCGTTCATGGTGACCGCGAGCGGCTGGGCCCCGCCCATGCCACCGAGCCCCGCGGTGAGCGTGATCGTCCCGGCGAGGGATCCGCCGCCACCGCGGCCGGCGGCGAACTTGTCAGCCACAGCGGCAAAGGTCTCGAAGGTGCCCTGCAGGATGCCCTGGGTGCCGATGTAGATCCACGAGCCTGCCGTCATCTGCCCGTACATGGTCAGCCCGAGCTCCTCGAGCCGCCGGAACTCCTCCCAGTTTGCCCAGTCGCCGACGAGGTTGGAGTTCGCGATCAGCACACGCGGGGCCCACTCGTGGGTGCGCATGACCCCGACCGGCTTGCCGGACTGCACGAGCAGCGTCTCGTCGTCGGCGAGCGTGCTGAGGGTGCGGACGATCGCGTCGTAGGAGGCCCAGTTGCGCGCGGCCTTCCCGGTCCCGCCGTACACGACGAGCTCCTCGGGCCGCTCGGCCACCTCGGGGTCGAGGTTGTTCATCAGCATCCGCAGGGGTGCCTCGGTCTGCCAGCTGCGTGCGGTGAGCACGCTCCCGTGCGGGGCGCGGATCTCGCGGGTCATCGGAGTTCTCCAATCGTGGCTTCGACGGCGGCCAGGACCGCGCCGGTGCGGACGAGATCGACGGCCTGCTCGATCTCGGGGGCCAGGTAACGGTCGGGTCCGGGGCCCGGGACGGTCTTCCGGAGCAGGGCGAGTACGGCGGACGTGGCCGGTGCCGGTTCGAGCGGCGCGCGCATGTCGAGCGCCCGGGCAGCGGTGAGCACCTCGATCGCCACGACCCGGGTGAGCCCGTCGACGGACCGGCGGAGCTTGCGGGCGGCCGACCAGCCCATCGAGACGTGGTCCTCCTGCATCGCGCTCGACGGGATCGAGTCGACGCTCGCGGGAGCGGCGAGGCGCTTCATCTCGGAGACGATCGCGGCCTGGGTGTACTGCGCGATCATGTGGCCCGAGTCGACGCCCGGGTCGCTCGCGAGGAACGGCGGCAGGCCGTGGCTGCGGGCCTTGTCGAGGAACCGGTCGGTCCTCCGCTCCGAGATCGAGGCGACGTCGGCGGCGGCGATCGCGAGGAAGTCGAGGACGTAGGCGATGGGTGCACCGTGGAAGTTGCCGTTGGACTCCACGCGCCCGTCGTCGAGGACCACGGGGTTGTCGATCGCGGAGTCGAGCTCGCGTGCCGCGACGGTGGCGGCGTGCTCGACGGTGTCACGCGCCGCACCGTGCACCTGTGGCGAGCAGCGGAGCGAGTAGGCGTCCTGGACCCGGTTGCAGTCCGGCCCGCGGTGGCTCGCGACGACCCCGGATTCCGCCAGGATCCGGCTGAGGTTCTCCGCGGAGGCGGCCTGGCCGGGGTGCGGCCGGAGCGCCTGGAGGTCGGCAGCGAAGACCCGGTCGGTCGCGAGCTGGGCCTCGACCGACATGGCAGCGGCCACGTCCGCCGTACGCAGGACCATCCGGAGGTCCGCGATCGCCATCACCAGCATGCCGAGCATGCCGTCGGTGCCGTTGATCAGCGCGAGGCCCTCCTTGGCGGCGAGCTCGACCGGCTCGAGGCCGGCCGCTCGGAGCGCGTCGGTCGCCGGGCTGCAGGGTTCCAGCGGCGTCGCGGACCTCGCCCTCGCCGATCAGGGCCAGGGCGCAATGAGCGAGAGGGGCGAGGTCGCCGGAGCAACCGAGCGAGCCGTACTCCCGGACGACGGGCGTGATGCCGTGAGTCAGCATCGCCGCCATGGTCCGGGCCGTCTCGAGCCGGACACCGGTGTGCCCGGTGGCCAGCGTCGAGAGGCGCAGCAGCATCAGGGCACGGGTGACCTCGCGCTCCACCTCGGAGCCGCTGCCCGCGGCATGAGACCGGATCAGCGACCGCTGGAGCTGGGCCCGCTTGTCGGCGGGGATGTGGCGTGTGGCGAGGGCGCCGAAACCGGTGGAGATCCCGTAGGCCGGGGTGGGCGCCGCGGCGAGCTGCTCGACGGCCTCACGCGACCGCTTGATCGCGGCGACCGCGTCCTCACCCAGCTCGACGCCCGCGCCGTCACGGGCGACTGCGAGGACGTCGTCGAAGGAGACGGGGCCGACCCCGACGTGCACGATTGTCATGCATCCATTGCACTGCGGGTACCGGGCCGGGACCAGCACGCACAACGGCGATGTGTCTCGGATTCGAGACACATCGCCGTCGGTGAGGTTCAGCGCAGCCGTCAGTGGCAGCCGTCCGGTGCCGCCGGGCACGAGGAGCCGAGCGCGAGGTCGACCAGCGAGCCCCACCGGCCGTCCTGCCGCGAGAAGTCGCCGGTGCCGATGAGCAGCACCACCACGCCTTCCGTGGACACAGCGAGCATGGACCGGTCGCCGTTGTCCGCCGCCACGGACGCCGACCCGAGCCGCGGGTCGCGCGCGTCGGTCCAGCCACAGCCGGCCGCGGCCCGGCCGATACCGGCAACGGCTGAGTCGGCAGCCGCGTCGTCGCGATAGGTGGCCACGGTCTCGACGACCACACCCCCCGACGAGCTGCCGTAGGACATCGCGCGCTCGGCGAGGGCAGCGCCCGGGCGCACGCACTCGTCGGCGCCACCGGACTTCCTGGCCCAGCTGCCACCCAGTGCCATGTCGACGGTGTCGGCGGTGAGCATCGCCTCGAGCGGGACGGTACGACGGGCGGCGTGCCGGTGCGGGTCGGCGCCGGCCGTGCCGGGGTCCGGGACCGACGGGGCGTCGAGACCCGGGTCGCCCGGGGGCAGCGAGGGGCTCACCTCGGCCCGGGGCGTCCTGGGCTTCGCCGGGTCGCTCTTCGCACTCTCCTTCGGTGCGGCCACGTCACGCGTGGTGACCCGGTCGCCCGCCGCGGTCGGCTCGGTCGGCGACTGACCGCAGCCACCGAGCAGGAGCCCGACGGTCAGCGTGGCCACGGCGAGAGCTGCACGGCTCACCGGCTCGCCACCTCCACGTCGAGCACGCCGTCGTTGTCGCTGTAGTCGTCGTCGGCGACGACGAACCAGAGCGGACCGGCCTTGGTGGTGGTCAGGTCGTACGTGTAGACGTGCTCGCGGTAGCTGCAGCCTCTGTAGCTGCTGTAGCCGCTGGCCGGCTGCCACGTGCCGATCACGCCGTTGACCGTGAGGTCGCCCAGGGGGGAGGTCTGGCCCTGGAACACGCCCTCGAACCTCGCCGTTCGCCAGCGGTAGGGGTCGCTGGAGATCGCCGTGCACTCCGCATCGGCGTTCACACCGTCCCGCAGCACGTAGACGCCCTTGGCCGTCACCCGCAGCGACGTGCCGGCCGGGTAGTCGGTCCTCGTGCGGACCGCCTGCGACGCACGCGAGTCGACCTGGATCTGCTCGGTCGCAGGCGTGGGCGTGGGCGTGGGCGTCGGAGTCGGCGTGGGTGTCGGGGTGGGCGTGGGCTGACCCGATCCGTCGTTGGGGACCACGGTCACCCGGAGCGCGCCGGTGTTGTCGGTGAAGCTTCCCGGATCGCTGACCCGGACGTTCAACGGCGTGGTGTGGTCGGCTCGGTACACGAAGCTGTACGCGTGCCCCGGGTCGCACTCGCTCGCGCCGCTCACCGGGTTCGACCGCACGCCCCAGAGGTTCGGGCTGAGGCTGTCGTAGTCCCAGTCGCCGGCGACCATGTCGAAGGAGTCCGCGTCGCGCCGCCAGCTCCCGCCGGAGCTCGCCGCGCACTCGGCGTCGGCGACGGTGCCCTGACCATTGGCCCAGGTGCCGGAGACAGTGACCAGGTACTCCTGCCCACCGGGCAGCAAGCCGGGGCTCGTCACACCGGCCGCCTGGTTCGCGGGCACCGTCCAGGACAGCGAGTCGCGCACGGTGCCGAGGTCGAGGATCCGGACGAACAGCTTGCCGCTGTTGTCCTTGTAGTTGCTGGGGTCCCACACCGCGAAGGGCGCGCGTCCGGTCCTGCTGGGCTCGTAGACCCAGCGGTAGGTGTGGCCGGTGGCGTCACAGTCCTCGTCGTTGTCGGCCCGCGCGAGGAGGTCGTGCCCGTCGACGTACAGGTCGAGGTGGTCTGCGTTCCAGTCGTCGGACCGCAGGGTGCGGTCCCGCTGCCACCACGAAGCGCCGGGCCGGGTGCTGCACTCGGCGTCGGCGACGGAGCCGGCCTTGCGGGCGTAGCGGTAGCTGCCCGAGACCTCGAGCAGGTAGCGGTGGCCTGCCACGAGCGCATGGCGGGTACGCGTACCTGAGCGGCGATGGACCGCGACCGCCACCCGCTCGACCTCCAGCGGAGCAGCGCTCACGAGCCTGCGCAGGGCCCGAGGCTCCGGGATGGCCTTGGGGGCACGGTGTGCGCGGCGGTAGTCGTCAGGCTGCGGCACCGGGTAGTCGTGTTTGCCCGAGGGCTTCTTCCTCGGGGCGTCGGGTGCCGGCTTCGGCTTGGCCGGCCCCTTCGAGCCGCCCGCGGCCCCGGAGCTGCGCGGGAAGTTCCGCGGGTTCCAGAACGACGTCTTCCTCCGAGCGCCGGCCCAGCTCAACGAGAAGTGCACGTGGTCGGTGTGCGGGTTGGCACCGGTGTACCTGCGCCACCCGGACCCGGCTGAGTAGGCACCCCAGATCCGCCGGTTCCAGATCATGTACTGGATGCCCAGGCGGCGGGCCATCGCGTAGCGGTTGCCGTGCCTGTCGGTCTTGAGCAGCCACGTCATCAGCGACTTCACGGCGGCCCGGTCGGCGGAGCGGTTCACGGAGACGCCCCAGTCGAAGGCGCGGCCCTCCTTGTGCTCGGACGTCCCGCCGACGCTGCACGAGCGAGAGATGCCGAGGCTGCGCGAGTTCGGGTACGTGCGCAGCAGCAGGTTCGCGAACGCGGAGGTCCCGGGCTTGGCGACCGGTGAGCACGTCGACTGCCCGACGTAGTTGGCCAGCGGCTCGATGGCGGCGGTGTAGCGGAAGGCCGGCCTCGGCACCCTGGCCTCGGCCGATCCCGCCCCGAGCCCGACGAGGACTCCGGTGACGAGGGACCAGGCGAGGACGCCGGTGAGGGCACGGAACAGATGGCGACGTACGTCGGACACGCGAAACTCCAAAGGTGTTCGCGCTGTGCTGGGGGGCGTCAGCGCGGGTGCACCCGACACCTCCCTGTCGAGCACTCTTTACTTATCCTCGGTCGCAACCCGGGCGTCGCGGGGCGTTTTGGTAAAAACTCCTGAATCGGGCAAGACACCATCAACCGCCCAAGACCGGACCCCGCCGCTCGTTCGAGCGGCTAGGGTCGCGGGCGTGGGACAGGTCCCGGCCGCGACGAGAGCACTTCGCGTGCTGCGTTTCCTGGCGTCCCAGGCCGACCCCGTCACCCTCCAGGCGATCGCCACCGCCGTGGGTCTTCCCCGCTCGACGGCCTACCACCTGCTCGGCGTCATGGCGGACGAGGGCTTCGTGGTGCACCTCGCCGAGGAGCACCGTTACGGCCTCGGGGTCGCGGCCTTCGAGGTGGGCAGCGGCTACGCCCGCCAGGAGCCGCTCCAGCGCATCGCGCGACGACCGCTGGCGGCGCTGGTCGACGCGGTCGGCCAGTCCGCGCACCTCGCGGTGCTGCACGGCCGGGACGTCCTCTACGTGCTGGAGGAGCGTGCACCCGGCAGGCCACCGCTGGTCACCGACGTCGGCGTCCGCCTGCCGGCCCACCTGACCGCGAGCGGTCGCGCGATCCTCGCGGCGTTGAGCGCGAGCCAGGTGCGCGCGTTGTACCCGGACCGGTCGGCGTTCGTGGACCGGCACGGGATCGGCCCGGCCTCACCGAGCGCGTTGCGGTCCCTCCTCGTCGAGACGCGCCAGCGTGGCTACGCGCTCGAGGACGGGGAGGTGACCCCCGGCTTCGCCTCCGTCGCGGCGGTCGTGCTGGACCACACCGGGCACCCCGCTGCCGGAGTCGCCGTCACCTTCCCGAGCGACGACTCGCCAGACCTTCCCGCGACGATCGCCGCCACCCGTCGTACCGCCGACCGTCTCACCGCCCGGATCCGCGGCCACCGCACGTGACCCGGCTCACGCCGGCGCGGCTCAGCGGCGGTGTCCGGCCGCGTGACCTAACCCCCCTGGAACTCGTTGCTGTTCGAAACGTCAGGTTCCTCGAGGAGTGCGCATGTCCGGCGACGTCAACCCGAAGCTCGAGCTCCCAGTGAGGCGTCGTCAGACCCGCAAGCGGCTGGCCTGGTCGATCGGGCTCGCGACGGGGGCTGTGCTCGCCGCGACGCTGAGCGTCCCGTCGTACGCCCACGTCGTCACCGACCCGTCCGGACCTGACGCGGTGACGGAGACAGCCACGAGTACGCCGACCGGCACGACCACCGACGGCCACGGCCACGACCACTCCGACCCGGCGACGAAGAACCTCGTCTCGCGCTCGGTCACCGACAGCTCGGACCCCACGACGAAGGACCCGACCACCAAGGCGCAGATCGCCGCGAACACCGCCGCGGTCGCCGCACGGCGCGACGACAACCAGCCCAGGCTGCTGCCCGGTCCCGCCTCCTCCCCCCGGCGCGCCACCCCTGAGAACCGGTACGCCATGGCCGGCGGCTGCTACGCCATCGGCACGGGTGGCCGGTGGGTCAGGCGCACCGGCACGGGCTTCCGGGCCTCCGCTGCTCGGCCGGCCGGCGGCGAGCCGCTGCACTTCCAGGCGACCGATCTCGGTGAGTACCTCCTCTATGCCACCAAGCGCGACTTCGTCGCCGCCGGCTCAGGTGACCCGGTCGGCCTGACCGGGCCCAGCGGCGTCGTGGCGGCCGACAAGCCCAGCCCCTCCGCGGACTGGACCGTGACGAAGCGTGGTTCGACGTTCCGCTTCGCGCTGCCCAAGTCGGGCAAGGCGCTCGGCGTCGACGGCGCAGGCAACCTCGTGCTCGCGGACCGCCCCGCGCCGTTCGCGATCCGGCGTACCACCTCCTGCGCGAAGTGGCCCGAGGTGCAGACCAACGTCTCCGGCCGTCCGCACCGCGGTGAGACGTCGTACGACGAGGTCCGCGGCTATGCCGACGCCCACACCCACGGCATGGCCTTCGAGTTCCTCGGTGGCGACGTGCACTGCGGCAAGCCGTGGGACCCCTACGGCGTGGAGTACGCCCTCGTCGACTGCCCCGACCACACCGCCAGCGGCGGAAAGGGCGCCGTGCTCGAGAGCTTCCTGTCGGGCGACGTCGACGGCCACGACCCTGTGGGCTGGCCGACGTTCAAGGACTGGCCGGCGCCCGACTCGCTGACCCACGAGGGCACGTACTACAAGTGGATGGAGCGGTCCTGGCGCGGCGGACTCCGGTTGTTCGTGAACCTGCTGGTGGAGAACGACCAGCTGTGCAAGATCTACCCGCTCAAGCGGAACAGCTGCGACGACATGGACTCGATCCGGCTGCAGGCCAAGCGGATGAAGGAGCTCGAGCGGTACGTCGACGCGCAGTACGGAGGCCCCGGCAAGGGCTGGTACCGGATCGTGCACTCGCCGTTCGAGGCCCGCCGCGTCATCAACCAGGGCAAGCTCGCCGTGGTCATGGGCATCGAGACGAGCGTGGTCTTCGGCTGCACGATGAAGGCCGACATCCCGCAGTGCACCGCCGACGACATCGACCGGCAGCTCGACGAGGTGCACAAGATGGGCGTGCGCCAGATGGAGCTGGTCAACAAGTTCGACAACGCCCTGTCCGGCGTCGCCGGCGACGAGGGTACGACGGGCGTGGTGGTGAACTCCGCCAACTTCATGGAGACCGGGTCGTTCTGGAAGATGCAGACGTGTCCGCAGGGCTACGGCGAAGGCGTGCACGACAAGGAGCAGTACGCCATGCCGCGCGATGTCTCCGACCGTGACCCCTTGTTCGGCGCGATCGCCAAGGAGTACGGCCCGCCTGTCGCCGTCCCGGTCTACCCCGGAGCGCCGCACTGCAACCAGCGTGGCCTGACCGACCTCGGGCGGTTCACGATCCGGGGGCTGGCCAAGCGCAAGATGCTCTTCGACCCCGACCACATGAGCGTGCTCGGCCGGCGGGCCTCGCTCGACCTGGTCGACCGGATGAACTACCCGGGGATCCTGTCGAGCCACTCGTGGTCGACCCCTGACGCGTACCCACGGATCGCCGAGCTCGGCGGCTTCATCGCACCGTACGCCGGCGACAGCACCGGCTTCGTGAAGAAGTGGAGGTACCACATGGGGCGGGCCGACAAGCGCTACTACTTCGGCCTCGGCTACGGCGCCGACATCAACGGACTCGGCGCGCAGGGCGACCCGCGTGGTGCGGACGCCAAGAACCCGGTGACCTACCCGTTCAAGGGTCTGGGTGGAGTCACGGTGCACAGGCAGGTCAGCGGCAAGCGGGTCTATGACATCAACGTCGACGGGGTCGCCCACTACGGCCTCTACCCCGACTGGATCGAGGACCTCCGCAAGCTCGCAGGCAACGCGATCGTCAAGGACATGTCCCGCGGTGCGGAGGCGTACCTCCTCACCTGGGAGCGCGCCGAAGGCGTCAAGGCGAACAGCTGCACCGGCGGCTCCCGAATCCGCCGGGTGGCGGCGTTCCGGAACCTCCCGCGCGGGGCGTCGACCCGCCGCGTGCTCTTCGCGGTCGGCCAGCCCGACGCCCGGATCGGCGACACGTTCACCTACTGCGCTCGGAAGGCCTCGGGCGCCCGCACGAAGGTGCACGTCGAGTTCACGAAGGCCGGCCACCTCCTCCGTGTGTCCTGACCCGCTGTAACGCGGGGTTAGCGACGGTTCCCAAGCGGCGTGCCGCTTGGGAACCGTCCATAACGCGTGGGAAGTACGAGGGTTCTCGGGTGGGAAGTACGACGGTTCTACTGCAGGCGCCAGCCCACCGGCATGGAGAGGACGCCGTACGACGTGAGGCCGGCCGCGGCGAGCAAACCGTCGAGCAACGGGAGCCCGTCACCGAGGGACGCCGCGGCCGGCGACTCGCTGTTCTCCACGGGGAGGAACCGCTCGAGCGGCTTGGGCTTCGGCATCGTGCGGAGCTCGACCTCGGCGCGGTCGACCCCCGCCCGCTCGCAGGCCACCTCCACCGCTCGTTCGATCCCGCCGAGCTCGTCGACGAGACCGTGCTCGAGGGCGTCAGCGCCCGTCCACACCCGGCCGCGGGCCACCGCGCGGAGGTCCTCGACGGACATGCCGCGGTCCTCAGCGGCCTTGCTCGTGAAGTCGTCGTAGACCCGGTCGAGCCATCCCTCGAGACGCTTCCACTCCTGCTCGTCGAACGGCCGGTCGCTGGAGAACATGTCGGCGTACCTCCCGGCGGTCACGCTCTCCCGGCGGACCCCGACCCGCTCCAGCATCTCCCGGATCACCTGCTTGCCCGCGAACACGCCGATCGATCCTGTGATCGTGCCCGCGCTGGCGAGCACCCGGTCGGCGGGCATCGCGATGTAGTACCCGCCTGAGGCCGCGACGTTCGCCATGGAGGCGATGACCGGCCGACCGGTACGACGCAGTGCGAGCACCTCGCGGCGGATCGCGTCGGAGGCGACATAGGAGCCGCCGGGACTGTCCACCCGGAGCACCACGGCCTTCACGGCGTCGTCCTTGGCGGCCGCGCGCAACGCCGTGCCGATGCTGTCCGACCCGACGGAACGGCCCGACAGGGGTGTCGAGCTGCTGCGTCCGAGGTGGATCGGCCCGGAGGCGTGAAGTACGGCGAGCACCGGCTTGTGCCGCCGCGCGACCGACGCGCCCATCGACGCTCCGGCCTGCGCGAGACCGCCCTTGCCGTAGCGGTCGACGTACTTCAGCTCCACCTCGCCGAGCCGCCGCCGAAGGTCGGCGTACACCTCGTCGCGGTAGCCGACCCTGTCCACGAGCTTGCGGGCCACGGCCTCCTCGGCGCTCAGCGGCGCGGCGTCGACAGCATCCCGCACGGCGGCCTGCTCGAGTCCCCGTCCCGTCGCCACGTCTCGCACCAGCGTCTCCATCGCGGAGTCGACGAGGCGGGTGACCATCTCGCGGTTCGCGTCGGACATCGACGAGCGGAGGAACGTGTCGGCCGCGCTCTTGTACTCGTGACGCTGGCCGAACTGCGGCTGGACGCCGAGCTTGTCGAGGGTGTCGCGAACGAAGACCGCCTGCGCGGTGACCCCGACCAGGCCCACGTCGCCGCTCGGCTGCACCCAGACCTCGTCGAAAGCGCTGGCGAGGTGGTAGCCGACGTTGCCGGGCCCCATCTCGCCGTAGCTCTCCGACCAGCACACCGTCGGCTTGCCACCGGCCCGGAAGGCAGCGACCGCTGAGCGGAGCTCGTTGGACTGCGCCAGGGTGGGCTGCCTGGCTCCGACGTGCGCGACGAGGCCGAGGACCTGGTCGTCGCCCGCGGCGCGACGCAGCGCGTCGACGACTCCGCGGAGGCTCGGCACGTGCACCGCCCGGAGTGCTTCGAACGGCGAGGACGGTGGGCTCTCGAGGAGCCCCCGGGTCAGGTCGAGCTCGAGCAGGAGACCGGCGCCGTGGCGTCGTACGGGCAAGGGAAGTGAGCGCCTCATGCTCGCCAGCCTAGGCACGCTCGTCTGCGGCCGGGGCGGGCCTGGACAAGACAGGTCGTGGACCGGTCTGCCGCACAAAGTTACTGTTGGGTACGATCCGTCTCGGATGACCCGACGGGCTACCCGGTGGCCTGAGCCACTCAGTAGTGTCGGGCCGAGACGTGCAGCGCAGACCCGGCGCCCCGCCGGCAATTGGAGTGACTAATGCCCGTTGTGTTGATCCTGGGTTTGTTGATGACCGCGGTCGCGCTGGCGATCGCCGGGCGACGAGTCTGGTTCCTCTACCGCCTGATCACGAACGGTCAGCCTGCTCCGGACCGGCTCGAGAACGTCGGGCATCACGTCGGCCAGGCCGCCAAGTCGCAGGTCGTCGAGGTCCTCGGGCAGAAGAAGCTGCTCAAGTGGACCGTCCCCGGTGCCGCGCACTTCTTCGTGTTCTGGGCGTTCCTGATCCTCGCCACGGTGTACCTCGAGGCCTACGGCGCGCTGTTCAGCCCCCACTTCCACATCCCGATCGTCGGCACCTGGCCGGTCCTGGGCTTCGCGCAGGACTTCATCGCGATGATGGCGTTCTTCGGCATCATCGTGTTCGCGGCCATCCGGTTCAAGAACTCCCCGGAACGCCTGGGCCGCAAGTCGCGCTTCGAGGGCTCGCACCTCGGTGGCGCCTGGCTCACGCTGTTCATGATCTTCAACGTCATCTGGACGATGTTCCTGTTCCGCGGCGCGGCGGCTGCCACCGGCAACCTCCCCTACGAGAGCGGCGCTTTCGTGTCCGAAGCCGTCGGCAAGCTCCTCGAGCCGCTGGGCCACGACACGCTCGAAGTGCTCGAAGGCGTGGGTCTGCTGCTGCACATCGGCGTCATGCTCGCCTTCCTGATCCTCGTCGTCCACTCCAAGCACCTGCACATCTTCGTCGCGCCTCTGAACGTGATGTTCGGGCGCAAGCCCGTCGCGCTGGGCGCGGTCAAGCCGCTGACGATCGACGGCAAGCCGTTCGACCTCGAGATGGTCGAGGAGATGGACGAGGACACCGCGATGGGTGTCGGGAAGGTCGAGGACTTCACCTGGAAGGGAATGCTCGACTTCGCCACGTGCACGGAGTGCGGTCGCTGCCAGGACCAGTGCCCGGCATGGAACACCGAGAAGCCACTGTCGCCGAAGATGGTGATCCTCAACCTGCGTGACCACGCGTTCAGGAAGGCGCCGTACCTCCTCGCCGACTCCGACGAGGAGCGCGGGAAGCAGTCAGCCGCCGTGCTGGCCGAGGCCGAGCGTCCGCTCGTCGGTGACACCGAGGGCCTGGCGTGGCACCCGGAGGGCGGCGCGATCATCGACAACGACGTCCTCTGGTCGTGCGTGACCTGCGGCGCCTGCGTCGAGCAGTGCCCGGTCGACATCGAGCACGTCGACCACATCGTCGACATGCGCCGCTACCAGGTGCTCGTCGAGTCGAACTTCCCCGCGGAGCTCAACGGCCTCTTCAAGGGTCTGGAGAACAAGGGCAACCCGTGGAACATGTCGCCCAACGCCCGCATGGAGTGGGCGCAGGGCCTGCCGTTCGACGTGAAGGTGGTCGGCGAGGACGTCGAGTCTCTCGACGAGGTCGACTGGCTGTTCTGGGTGGGCTG
Organism: uncultured Actinomycetota bacterium; assembly: GCA_963700955.1. Lineage (GTDB taxonomy): Bacteria > Actinomycetota > Actinomycetes > Propionibacteriales > Nocardioidaceae > Nocardioides_C. The sequence goes on from CAVOZH010000011.1 coordinate 255,903, forward strand.
CGCCGGCGCCTACGAGGACCGCGCGAAGAAGACCACCCGCGCCGTCGCCGAGCTGCTCGACATGGCGGGCGTCTCCTTCGCCGTTCTCGGCAACGGCGAGACCTGCACCGGCGACTCGGCCCGCCGCGCCGGCAACGAGTTCCTGTTCCAGAGCCTCGCGACCCAGAACGCCGAGGTGTTCAAGGAGACCAAGGTCAAGAAGGTCGTCTCGACCTGCGCACACTGCTTCAACACCCTGAAGAACGAGTACGCCCAGTTCGGCGTCGAGCTCGAGGTGGTCCACCACACGCAGCTGCTCAACCGCCTCGTCCGCGAGGGGAAGCTCACCCCGGTCCCGACCAACGGCGCGCCGAAGCGGACGCTGACCTACCACGACCCGTGCTACATCGGTCGGCACAACCAGGTCTACTCGCCGCCGCGTGAGCTCCTGAACGTCATCCCCGACGCCGAGCTGAAGGAGATGCCGCGAAACAGCGAGCGCTCCTTCTGCTGCGGCGCCGGCGGTGCCCGCATGTGGATGGAGGAGACGATCGGCGAGCGGATCAACGTGAACCGCACCACCGAGGCGGTCGAGACGGGGGCCGACCAGATCGCTGTCGGCTGTCCCTTCTGCCGCGTGATGCTCTCCGACGGTCTCACCGCGATGCAGTCCGACGGCTCTGCTCGCGAGGAGGTCGAGGTTCTCGACGTGGCCCAGCTGCTGCTCGCGTCGGTCAAGGGCGAGAGCCGTACGCCGGTCCCGGCAGGTGTCTCCGCCAAGGCGGCTGCCGGCGCGGGTGCCGCGACCAAGGCCGAGCCGAGCAAGGGCGACGCGACCCAGACCGAGAACACCGTCACCGACACCGCGGCCGTCGGTGCCGCTGCTGCGGCCACGGAGGAGAAGACCCCCGAGGCCGAGGCCAGCAAGCCCGCCAGCTCCGGCTCGCTGTTCGACACGGCTCCCGAGGCCGAGGCCAGCAAGCCCGCCAGCTCCGGCTCGCTGTTCGACACGGCTCCCGAGGCCGAGGCCAGCAAGCCCGCCAGCTCCGGCTCGCTGTTCGACACCCCGGCAGAGTCCGCGCCGACCGCGACCGACGAGAAGGAGCCCGAGCCCGCTGCCGAGGCGGAGGCACCCAACGCGGAGACCTCCGAGAAGCCGGCGGAGAGCAGCCTCTCCGCTGGTGGCTCGCTGTTCGACGTCGCGCCGAGCGAGCCCGAGCCGGCCGCCAAGTCGGAGCCGACCGAGGCCGCTGCACCGGCAGTCGAGGAGCCGGCCGCCGAGCCGGCAAAGGCCGAGCCCGCCGCCGCGACGGAGAGCCCCGCCACCGAGAGCAGCATCAGCTCGACAGGATCACTCTTCGACATCGCACCCAGCGAGCCCGAGCCCGCAGCCAAGGCTGAGGCACCCGACGCCGAGGCACCCGACGCCGAGGCACCCGACGCCGAACTGGCCGAGGCAGAGGCGCCCGAGGAGAAGGCCGAGCCGGCCGCGGACGCGGGATCGAACGCCGCAGCCACGGCCACATCGTCCGGCGAGACGCACGAGCCGCAGAAGCCCGAGGGCGGCATCGACGAGAAGAAGTCGCTCTTCGACTTCTAGTCACAAACCGCACGACCCTCGTACCGAACGGGCCGCTCCCCCGGGAGCGGCCCGTTCGACGTTTCTCAGGCAGGGACCTGACCAACATCGTGCACCTGCACGATCCTGACGCCCCGCAGCGCGGAGACGACGTAAGAACTTCGCACCTGCACGATCCTTGTCGACGCAGCCTCCCGGTGGCCGCCGCAGCCTCCGCACACCGCGAGCCCGATGGAACCGATGACGTCACATCCAAGCAAATTGACGCCAGGAGACATCACGAAGATGCTTGACGTGACATCACTATGGTGTCATTGTGGTGCGCATGGACATCACACCCTACGTCGACAGCCTCCGGCGGGACCTCGCCGCAGCAGCTGAGGCGGGCGGCGCCGAGGCCAAGGCCGCGGCCGAGCGCCTCTCGCTCGCGCTCGACCCCGCCATGCGGCTCGCCCTGATGGACGCGCTCTCGCAGGCGGCGGCCGAGATCACGAGCGAGCTCCCGGCCGGCTCGGTCGACGTCCGCCTGCGTGGCCGCGAGCCGGAGTTCGTGGTCGACGTACCCACCATTCCGATGGCGGCGCCGACACCTCCCGGCCCCCCACCGCCGCCCGGGCCGGACGAGGCCGACGAGGACGGCGCCGTCGCCCGGATCACGCTCCGGATCCCGGAGTCCCTCAAGGCCAGGGCCGAGGAGATGGCCGCACGCACCGGCCACTCACTCAACACCTGGCTCGTCACCACGATCCGCAACGCAACCCGCGAGCACGCGGTCAACGTCGACATCGACCTCTCGAGCATCCCGTTCTTCGAGGAGATGCAGCGAGGCCCGGGTCGCCGCGGTGGCCGCCGGATGACCGGCTGGGTCTGACACCCAGCTGACTCCCCACCTCTTCAACCGACCGGCCGAGCCGGTTCGGGCAGTCGACCACACCCTGAGACAGACCTTGGAGATCCCCATGCAGAAGTCGTTCACCACCAACCGGCCCACCTCGTTGTACGTCGAGATCGGCGCCGGCCAGGTGGAGGTCCGCGCCACCGAGACCTCGGAGACCGAGGTACTCGTCGAGGGCCGAGGAGCCGACGACGTGACGGTCGAGCAGCGCGGCGACCAGATCGTGGTGCTGGGCCCCAAGGGTGGCGGCGGACTCGGGTTCTTCGGCTTCGGCTCCGACCTCTCGGTCAGCGTGACCATGCCCCTCGACAGCGACCTCACCACCAAGCTCGGCTCCGCCGACCTGACCGCGACCGGTCGACTCAGGGGTGCACGGATCAAGTCCGGGTCGGGCGAGGTCACCGTCCACGAGCTCACCGAGGACGCGGTGATCCAGACCGGCTCGGGCGACGTCGAGGTCGGCAGCTCGCTCGGAGACCTCCGCGTGAAGACCGGCTCGGGACACGTACACGTCGGCCGGGTCGCCGGCTCGACCGTCGTCTCCTCCGGTTCGGGTCGGATCACGGTCGAGGACTCCGATGACGCGATCGACACGAAGACGGGCTCCGGTGAGATTCGCATCGTCGACGGGTCAAACCACGTGTCGATGACCAGCGGATCCGGCGACCTCGAGGTGGGCCGGATGAGGAAGGGGGTGATGAAGGCGAAGACCGCCTCCGGAGACGTCCGCATCGGTGTGCCGGCGGGCATCCCCGTGTGGACCGACATCAGCTGCCTCACCGGAGACGTCCGGTCGAACCTCGAGGGCGCCGGCCAGCCCGAGGAAGGCCAGGACTACGTGGAGATCCGCGCCACCACGGTCAGCGGAGACATCACCCTCTCGCAGCTCTAGCCCAGACCACGCCGCTCAGCCCCCCCAAGGAGTCACCATGTCCGAGTACGAGCACTACGTCACCTACCGGAACGCCCAGGACCTCATCCGCGAGCGGGTCGCGCAGACCCAGCGCTCGGGGATCCCTGGACAGCGCCGCCGCCACCCCGGCCGTCAAGCCCTCGCGCGGCGGCTCCATGCGATCGCCGACCGCATCGACATCTGAAGAGTCAGAGCAGCTTGCCGAGCGGACCGAGGTCCAGGTTCAGGTCCTCCACGGTCAGGCCGAAGTGCTCACGCAGCTCGGTCATCCGCATGTCGAGCAGCATCAGCGTCTCGCCGAGGCGGTCGACCTCGTCGTCCGAGAGCCCGCCGGCATCGACCCGCCGGATCGCCTGCTTCTCCATGAGCTGCCGTAGCAGCTCGACCAGGGTCAGGACGAGCTGCACCAGCCCCTTCTCGACGCTCTCGGGGTCGGCACTGACCCGACGGGACAGGCCGGGTACGTCGACGTGGCGACCGTCCTCGTCGAGCGGCCACATCTCCTCGTCCCGCGGATGGGTCACGAGTCCTCCTCCTCGGTGAAGCTGAACGGCGGCCACGGTCCGGTGACGCTGCTCCGCCGCCCCTCATGTGCCGCGGACCAGGCGTCGAGTGCCGACCGGAAGCTGTCGACCGCGTCGGCCGGCACCAGACAGGCCACGCGGAGCTCGTCGGAGCCGGCGAGGCGCCGGAACTCCCGACAGTACGCCGCGACCGCCGACGCCAGCCCCTCGAACAGCTCCTCGGTGTGCCGATGGGCACCTGCCCGGGACAGCAGGTACTCGCGGCCGGAGCCGGGGGCGGCAGGCGTCTTCGCCGGCGCGGTCGCGTCCACCACGTGCACGAGCATCTCGACGTGGCCCCGGACCACGGCGAGCCTCTTCTCCCAGTGTTCGCTCCGCTCGTCGAGCACCTCGCGGAGCTCCTCGATGCTCGCCACCATGGTGCCGAAGCGGACGGGGAGCAGCGGACCGTCCTGCGCCAGGTCGTTGACGACCCGGCCGAATGCGAGCAGCTCCTCGCGCTCGCCCGTCGGCGGCTGCTCGCGCTCCTCGTAGAGCAGCGCCACCGAGGACCCGGTCAGCATCGAGAGGCCGCCGGTGGTGTCGGCGGACGACGAGGGGCGCCAGTCGGCGGGGACGACGGCGTACAGAAGCAGCACGTCATCTCTCCAGTGGCTTCCGCGGCTGGCTGAGCCGGATCGAGCCGCTGACGGTGTGGGCGGGCGCCAGCACGAGCCTCAGCCCGAGGTAGACCAGGTCCACGTCGGCCACCGACAGCACGATGTCGCCGGTGAGCACCACGCCCCCGCCGATCAGCCTGTCGATCAGGTCGACCAGCGCGACGTCCTCCCCGACCCCGACGTGCTCGACGCTCATCAGGCCTCCCCGGCCCTGATCTCGTCGTCCACGGCCGGCTCGGTCTCGTCGTGGCCGTCGGCGAAGTTGTACGGCGGCCAGGGGCCCGTGACCTCCAGCGTCATGCCTGCCGCGCGAAGCTGCTCGCCGAGCTGCTCCGCGAGGTCGATGAACCTGTCGAGGTGGTCGCGCGCGACCAGGTAGGCGGCGTTGAGGACCATCGGCTCGGCCCGTCCGGACAGGGCGGCGTCCTGGGTCGGGTTGACCACGGCGTGCGTCGACGCCTGCGCCATGGCCTCGTGGGCGTCGAGCACCTTCGACTGTCGCCTCAGCCGTGACTCCTCCCGGCTGGTCGCCTCGGCCGATCGACGGGCGAGGTACTCCCGGCCGCTCGCGGGGCGCTCGCGAACCTCGGCCTCCTTGGTGTCCGCCACCACGTAGACCTTCGCGCCGAGCTCCACGTGCCCCCGCACCCGGGCGAAGGCGGCTTCGAGGGCGTGGTGCTGGTCGTGGAGGACGCGCTCGAGCGTCGCCAGGTCGTCATGGATGCCGGGCAGTCGCAGGGGCAGGACGTCGACCTGTTCCACGACCGCCTGGAGCACGGCGTGGTGCTGGCTGGCGACGTGCTCCAGCCAGCGGGGGTCCTCGCCGTGAGCACGCCAGACCTCGGCGCCGTACGCCTCGGCGCTGAGCTCGCTGGCAAGCACGGCGACCTCGCCGCCCTTGACGACCGAGACGAGGGCACCGTCGATACCTTCCGGCAGGTGGACCGAGAAGGTGGGGTCCACGAGGCCGTAGGCGTGCACGACGGTGCCCTCAGCTCCGCTCATCACGTTCCTTGTCCTGCTCCCGGCCCTGTTCGACGCCCTGGACCTGGGCCAGTCGCTGTTCCAGAGCCTCTATGCGTCGCTGCAGCTGGGCCGGGTCCTCGCCGTCCCGCGGCTCCTGCTCGGCGAGGGTGCTCACGAAGGGGTCGCCCTCCCACCAGTTGATCCCCATCTCGCGGGCCCGTTCCACCGAGGCGACCATGAGCCGGACCTTGATCGTGAGGAGCTCGATGTCGAGCAGCCGGACCTGGATGTCCCCGACGATCACGATCCCCTTGTCGAGGACCCGTTCCAGGACGTCGGCAAGGCTCTGCCCTGACTGCTGCCCCCGCGTCCCGACGAAGGTCGGGCCGGTCCGGTGGCTCGGCGAGGCCGACTGGGATGCTTGCGGCAACGAGTCGCTCACTCAGTCCTCCACCTGCGCCCGAAGGTAGCGGCGCAACCGCTGGTACTCGGTCACGTCGCCCTCCTTGTCGACGTGGACGTCGTAGCTCGCGAGCACGTCGGTCGTCTGCGGGATCCTGCCGACCTCGAGCACCTCGACGGTGACCACCCACCCGTCGGATCCCTTCCTGATGCCGGTCACTCCTTCGGCGGGGCAGCCGACGAGCTCCGAGACCTCGGTCAGCGCTATCTCACCGACCTTGCGGATCGTCAGCTTCTCAGCCATCTGCGCCTTCCCATGGGGTAACGGTCATGCCCTGCTGCGGCGAGCTCGCCATCAGTCGCTGGAGCAGCTCCTCCTCGCGGGCGTCTGCTTCGTCGTCGTCGATCTCGCCGACCTCCCTCATCGCCTCGATGTCGGTGAGAGCAGCCTGGATCATCGCCGGGTCCGACCACTGCCGCTCGGCCTCCGACTGCACCTGCTCGGCAACCCACACGACCCCACGCACGGGTGCGAGGGGAAGCGTGAGCAGTCCGCTGATCAGTCCCACACGAGCTCTCCCGCCTGCGCCGCTTCCAGGAAAGAGTACGGCGGTTGGGGCCCGACGTACCGGAGTCTGATCCGGTCCTGGCTCTCCTCACGGAGCGCCCCGACCGCCTCGTCGAAGGAGGCTCGGCCGTCACGCTCGACGAGGAACGCGATGTGCGCGACCTCATGCACACCGCCCTTGTCGTTCTCCGCGACAGCACGCGAGAGGGGAGCAAGCCGGTCGAGGATCCGCAGCCGGTCCTCCTCCTGGAGGTCCTCGAGCGCTCCGGACACCGCCTGGCCGAGCTCGATCTGCTGCCCCTGCGAGGCCGCCTGGGGCATTGTCTTGAGCTGCTCACGCGCCTCTACCAGCTCAGGGTGACGGCGAAGGACCTCCCGCAGGGCCGGCTCCTCGTGGTGGAACGCCTGCACGGTCACCTGCACCAGCCCGTCGAACACCCTCACCAGGGAGTCCAGCGACTCCCGGTCGCGCCCGAGCATCTGCTCCCGCACGACGTCGTCGTCGGGGAGGGCGATGCCGAACTGCATCGGGACGACGGTCGACTCCTCCGCGAACGACTCGAGCACGTGGGCGTGGGCGAGGAGGTCCTTGCGTCCGGCGGGCGCGTCGGTGTCCACGTCGCTCACGATCACCGCGAGCTCCCCGTCCGAGACGAGCCGCAGGTCGCCCTCCTGGCGTCCCTTGACCTGCGGCGGCGGTGCGTCAGCGACCGTCACGCCGTACAGATGGACGACCACGGTCAGCTCTCCTCCGACCGTCTCGGCCGCTCAGCCGACTTGCGCGCCGGCCGCGTCCGCTTGCTGGTCGAGCTGCTCCGCCGTTGCTTGGGCGCTTCCTCTTCCTTCTCCTCGTCGTCGCCGCCGAGGAATCCGGACAGCTTCTCCTTCGCACCCTCGAGCGCTCCTGAGGTCTTCCCCTTGGCACCGGCGCTGGTGATGTCCTCCATGAGCTCGGGGATACCGCTGGTCTCGGTCTCGGTCAGGTCCAGTCGGTTCACCGCCTCGGCGAAGCGGAGGTAGGTGTCCACGCTCGCGATGACGATGCGCGCGTCGATGGTGAGCAGCTCGATCCCGACGAGCGACACCCGGATGTAGAGGTCGATCACGAGACCCTTGTCGAGGATCGTGTCGATCACGTCGGCGAGCCCGCTCGGGGCGGGGCGGTTGGCGTATCCCCCGCCCGAGCGGTGTTGTGTGACGGTCATGTGGTCTGGCCTTTCCTTGGAAGGGTCAAGATGAGGAAGCGGGCATACCCGCTTCCTCCCGTTTGAGGAGGTGGCGACGGATGTAGGCGCGGTTGGCGCTCAGGGACTTCGCAAGGGTCGACTTGTTGCAGCCGGTGAAGTAGCCGATGCACCAGTCGAGCTGCTGCAGGGCGTCCTCGGTGGCGGTGCGGTACTTGTCGACCTCACGCATCAACCGCTCGACTTCGAGCTCGAGCTCCTTGGCTCGGTCTTGGTCCGACGCCATGGCTTACCCCGTCGCCGCCTTCGAGGAGGCCTTCTTCGCAGAGCGCCTCCTCGCGGTGGACTTCTTGGCCGGCGTGGACTTCTTCGCCGGAGCCGACTTCTTCGCCGCGGTGGACTTCCTCGCCGGCGCAGCCTTCTTCGCCGCGCGACTTCCTCGCCGGGCCGACTTCTTCGCCGGGCAGCCTTCTTCGCCGGCGCAGCCTTCTTCGCCGCGGTGGACTTCTCGGCCGGAGCCGACTTCTTCGCCGCGGAGGACTTCCTCGCCGGAGCCGACTTCTTCGCCGGAGCCTTGCTGGCCGCCGTCTTCTTGGCGGGAGCCTTCTTCGCGGTCTTGCTGGCAACGGTCTTCCGGGCGGGAGCCTCGCTGGCCGCCGTCTTCTTGGCCGGAGCCTTCTTGGCAGGAGCCTTCTTCGCCGGTCCCTTTCGGGTACGACGGGCGGACTCGTCCTGGCTCTGCTCCTCCGACTCCTCCTCGTCGCGCTCGCCGTCGTCCTCGACGACCTGCCCGTCTTCGATCCTGCCCGTCCAGCCGTCCAGCTCGTCCTGGTGCAGGATCGTCTGGATGCTCACATAACGGGCGAAGTGCTTGAGCTCGAGGCGTGCGCGCCGTCCCTGGGCCCGCCACATGTTCCCGGTGTGCTCGAAGAGCCCCTTGGGGTGGTACTCGAGGACCATGAGGATCCGGGTGAGCTCGGGCCCGAGCTCATGGAAGGTGATCGCGCCGTCCACGTACCCCTTCTCGCCGCTGGACTTCCAGACGATCCGCTCGTTGGGGACCTGGTCGACGATCTCTGCCTCCCAGGTCCGGTGCGACCAGAAGACCTGGGCCTTCCACTTGAGCTTCTCGTCCTCCTCCTGCTTGACGTTCTCGACCTTCTTCATGAACGTCGGGAAATCCTCGAACTGGGTCCACTGCTCGTAGGCGACCTCACGACTGACGGGTACGTCGACGCTCTCGAGGATGTTGGTGACCTTGACCTTGTTGCTGCCGCCTCCACCCCCGAGCCCGAGCTTCTCCTTCACGGTGTCCTTGACCTTGGAGGCGGTCGCCTTGACCCCGGCCTTCACGGGCGAGTCGCCCTGGGCGACGTTCGCGGCCATCTTCGTGGTCGTCGACTTGCCCTCGGCGAAGTCGTTCAGCCTGCCGGTGACGGACTCGACGCGGCCACTTGCCTTGGTCAGGCCCTGCTTGGTCATCGCCTGGCCGAAGCTCTGCGCCTCCTCCTTGAGCCTGCCGAGCGGCAGCTGCGAGGCGAGTCCGGACAGCGCGGACTTGGTGTTCGTCTCTGCCATGGTCATCGCCTCCCAGCAGGCGAGGCGGCCCTACGGCGCCTCTGCGACGTCTTGCGAGCCTTGGGAGCAGGCTCTGGTTCCGGCTCCTCCTCTTCGGGCTCTTCTTCCTCGTCGTACTCCTCGGCCTCGTCCTCAGGCTCTTCCTCTTCGCCCTCGTCCTCGTACTCTTCCTCGTACTCGTCCTCAGGCTCTTCTTCCTCTTCCTCTTCCTCTTCGCCCTCGTCCTCGTACTCGTCCTCAGGCTCTTCTTCCTCGTCCTCCTTCGCCCTCGTCCTCGTACTCGTCCTCAGGCTCTTCTTCCTCGTCCTCTTCCTCTCGCCCTCGTCCTCGTACTCGTCCTCAGGCTCTTCCTCGTCCTCCTCGGAGGCCGGCAAAGCTGCAAGGTCCTGCAGTTCCGAGGTGCGCTCGTTGAGCCTGTCGCTGAGCTTCTCGATCCTCGCCGCTGCAGCCGTCACAGCAGCGGCCTTCCCGGCCTCCATGAGCTGGCTCGTGATCTGCTCGGTGAGCTTCTTGGCCTCCGGAGAGGACGTCAGACCCGAGGTGCCTTGCTGGAGCAGGCCGAGCCCACTGCTCCGTACGTTCTTGTTGGCGAGGGCGGACCCGACCATGAGGGCCAGCCGCAACTTCTTGAAGCGTCCTAGGAAGTATCCGGCCGCGATGGCCGTTCCGACGCGCGTCGTACTAGACATGTACTGCTCCCTCCTCGATGGCCCCTCCAGCCATCCCGTGGAAACAAGGGCGTACCCAGCGTGAGCGCCTGATAACGAAAACCAAGGAGTCCGATAAGAACTGCGGCAGAGCGTGGGCCGACTCGGCGGTCCGGGACTAGACCGGCAGCCTTGAACAGGACGATTTCCGGCGCGCGGGGTCCTCCCGGCCTGAAGCGAGGACGAAGCAGACACTTGCTGGGAAAGAGAGCAACCGCCAAGAGCGGCGCCGAAGGCCTTGACTGGAGCGGATGACGAGACTCGAACTCGCGACATCGACCTTGGGAAGGTCGCGCTCTACCAACTGAGCTACATCCGCAAAAGGAGCCCTTGCGGGGCTACCGGCAGGAATAGTACCCGACGGATGCGGGGCTCAGCGGCCGAGTGCCGAAGCCAGCCGTACGACGGCGTCGGTCACGCTGTCGCAGGCCGACACCTCCGGTCCCGGAAGGTCCCAGCTGTCGACCGCGAACACCGGCACCCCCGTGCGAGCCGCCAACGCGATCTCCGAGAGCGTGCCCCAGGCTCCGCCGATCGCGAGCACGGCGTCGACCGAGCGGACGATCAGCGCGTTGCGCATCTCCCCCATGCCAGTGGGGAGGACGATGCTGTGCCCGGCAGAGGCGTCGGCGCGAGAGGTCCCCGGAAGGATCGCAAGGGCGGTGCCGCCGGCTTCGGACGCGCCACCGGCCGCTGCAGCCATGACGCCGCCGAGCCCTCCGGTGACCACGATGTACCCGCGCTCCGCCAGGAGCCGCCCCGCCTCGTGCGCCGACTCGAGGAGGCTCGGGCGGTCAGGTTCCGACGGGCCGACCACGGCGACGTACGGCGGGTGCACGGTCCGAGCGTAGACCGTGCCCCCGCCGGGTCGCTGCCTCAGATCGAGCGTTGGTAGGCGCCGAACGTCCGCGTAGCGCGATCGCGTTCGAGAGCGCCGCGCAGACGACCGTGAGCAGGATCGCGGCGACCACCGTGACCGCGATGCCTGTGACGCCCCGGAGAACCTGGCGCCGGACCGCCGGGCGGAGTCGGTGCTGCCTCTGAGCGGGTCGGCTCGGTAAGTTACGCGTGTGCTGCTCTCAGACCGCGACATCCTCATCGAGATCGACAAGAAGCGGGTCGCGCTCGACCCGTTCGAGCCCGCCATGGTGCAGCCGTCGAGCATCGACGTGCGCCTGGACCGGTTCTTCCGGGTCTTCGAGAACCACAAGTACCCCCACATCGACCCCGCGCAGGACCAGCCCGACCTGACCCGGATGGTCGAGCCCGAGGGGGACGAGCCGTTCATCCTGCACCCCGGCGAGTTCGTGCTCGGGTCGACGTACGAGGTCGTCACACTGCCCGACGACGTCGCCGCGCGACTGGAGGGAAAGTCCTCGCTCGGCCGGCTCGGGCTGCTCACGCACTCCACTGCCGGCTTCATCGACCCAGGCTTCTCCGGTCACGTCACCCTGGAGCTGTCCAACGTGGCGACGCTCCCGATCAAGCTCTGGCCCGGGATGAAGATCGGGCAGCTCTGCTTCTTCCGGCTGTCCTCGCCCTCTGAGCACCCCTACGGCTCGGAGAAGTACGGCTCGCGCTACCAGGGGCAGCGCGGTCCCACGCCCTCGCGGTCGTTCCAGAACTTCCACCGCACCCAGATCTGAGGTCGTGACGAGAACCACTCCGCCGACGAGCGGTTCTCACCCACGGCTGGGTCTCCGCGGATACTTTTGGCACGTGGCCACCGAGGTGCAGCTCCGAGACGGCACACGCGCGATCACGTGGCGTCTGCTGCCCGGCGACCGTGAGGCGATACGCGAGGGGTACGAGAACCTCTCGCCCGACTCGCAGTTCCACCGGTTCCTCACGCCCGTGCCGCACCTCACCGACGCGATGCTCGACCGCCTCGTCGACGACGTGGACGGCGTCGAGCACGTGGCACTCGTGATCTTCCTCATGGAGGAGGAAGGCGTCGGCACACCCGTGGGCGTGGGCCGCATGATCCGTTACCCGGAGGAACCCACCGCGGCCGACGTCGCCGTCACCGTGCTCGAGGAGTACCAGGGACGCGGGGTGGCGTCTGCACTGCTCCAGGAGCTGCTGCGGCAGCGCCCCGTGGGGGTCGAGCGGCTCGTCACCGAGGTTGCCGGCGACAACCCCGCCTCGCTGGCGATGCTCCGCCGGCTCGGCCCCACCACCGTCACCCCGAACGGGCCCAACACGCTCCATGTCGTCGTCGAGCTGCCTGGGTCGAGCGGCGACCAGGCGGCTGACCCTGCCGACTCCAAGACACCAGCATGACGAAAGCCCGGCCGATCGGCCGGGCTTCCGCTGAGGAGTTGACTGTCAGACCTTGCTGGTCGTGTTCCTGCCGGTGACCGTCGACGCGATCATGACGAGCACGGCCGCCAGGACGATCGAGACGAGCCAGCGAAGCCAGTCGACCCCGTTGGTCAGCCCCATGAGCCAGTAGCCGAGCAAGACGCCCACGATGCCGCAGACGATGGTCAGCCAAAGCGGGATGTTGTCCCGGTTTCCGGGCGCGAAGAACTTGCCGAGCAAGCCGATGATGATGCCAGCGACGATGACGCCGATCCAACTCATGTTGTGCCTTCTTTCCTGATTCCACAGTCGCGTCTTTGCGGCTGCGGCACTGCTGTAACCACCTTGATCCTCCCCATCCGGCGAGAAATCAAGGACTCGCTCCGGCAACGGTCGGACAACGAATTGGATCGTCGGCTTTGCCCCCGGTTGAGGTGATATCGCGGAACATGACGACCGGACGCGAAGAGGACCCCGGGCGTGCACCCGGGGCCCTCCTCATGCGTTCGTTCAGATGTGGGCGGTCTTCTTGCCCGACATGTTCTCGGCGACCCCGATCAGGAGGAAGGCGGCGACGATGGCCACGATCGACCCGAGGATGTTGAGCTCGAAGATGTTGCCGGTGCCGAGCGCGCTGGCCACGATGCCACCGATCAGAGAGCCGACGACGCCGAGGAGCAGCGTCATGAGGAGGCTGAGGCGCTGCTTGCCTGGCTTGATCAGACGCGCGATCGCGCCGACCACCAAGCCGAATACGAGAAATCCGATGATTGCCATGGGTTAGCTCCCTAGTTGTTCGAGTTTCAGCGACCCGACTGTTCCCCCGAACGTCCCTGGCATGTATGAGGTCGTCGTCACGAAACGGCAACAAGTCGAAAGCCTTAGCCGCCTGTCACCCGAATGTAGACCTCCTCGACGTCTGCGAACAGACCTCAGCGAGCGTCGTGGCCTGAGGCAGTTGCCGGGGTTCGGCTGACATCATGGCCGGATGCTCTCCACGCTGACGACAGCGGTACGACGGGCGCTCCGGACGTACCGAGCCACAGGCGCTGACCTGCCCTTCGGCGATCCGCTGCCCGCCCACGACGTCGCCATCGAGGGCTACTTCTGGCGGTTCACCGAGCCCGTCACCGGCCGCGCGGTGATCGCGCTCAACGGCGTGAACCGCGGCCCCTTCGCGCACTGGTCCACCCTCGGGCTGGCCGGGCACCCCAACGGTTTCCTGCGCACGGTCGCGCATCCAGAGGGGCACGCCTCAGGCTCGGAGCTCGGGGCGTTCGGCGGCCACGCGTTCGCGGGGACGGCCGACCGGCTGTCGGTGGACCTGGGTGCCGACGCCCGGCTCGACGTGCGGGTTGACCGCCCGATCGGCTGGCCGCGCCGCAGCCTCGGCGGGTCCAGCGTGTTCCAGACGGTGCCCGCCCTGAACCAGTACTGGCACCCGTGGCTCCTCGGCGGCGTCACTCGAGGGCACGTGGTCATGGGAGAGGACGAGTGGGACCTCGACGGATGGTCCGTCTACGCCGAGAAGAACTGGGGCAAGGACGGCTTCCCCGACGCCTGGTGGTGGGGCCAGTCCCAAGGCTTCGACGACCCGACGGCATGCGTGGCGTTCGCCGGTGGGGACGTCACCGCCGGCCCTCTCCGCACGAGGGTCACCGCGCTCGTCGTACTCCTTCCCGACGGGAGGCTGCTCCGCCTCGGCGACCCCCTCGTCTCACCGGTGCGCGCGGAGGTCACCGACGAACGGTGGCTGCTTCGTGGGCGCAGCGCGCAGTGGCGGGTCGAGGTGGAGGGCTACGCCCCGCTCGACGACGCCCACGTGCTGCCGGTGCCCATGCCCGCCGAGGGGCGCAACGTGCCGGGCGCGATCGAGCACCTGGGCGCGACGCTGCGGGTGAGCGTGTGGCGGCGGGGTCGCCTGGCCTGGTCCGGGGAGTCCCGGGTCGCCGCACTCGAGCACGGCGGGATCGAGCGGGCGCGGGCCGAGGTGCTCCGCCGCGGTGGCGGACCCGAGGCGACGGACGCCCCTCCCCTGCGTCGGTGAGCCCGAGCGCGGATATCCTGCCTCGATGACTGGCTTCACGGGGATCCCAGAGGCCGCCCTCGACTTCTACGACGACCTCGAGCTCGACAACACCAAGTCCTTCTGGGCCGCGCACAAGGAGACCTACGAGACCGCGGTCCGCGGGCCGATGACCGCCCTCGCGCAGGCGCTGGAGGACGAGTTCGGCGCGGCCAAGGTGTTCCGCCCCTACCGCGACGTGCGCTTCGCCAAGGACAAGACGCCGTACAAGACCCACCAGGGTGTGTTCATCGCGCGCGGCCCGGCGACCGGCTTCTACGTCCAGGTGGGTGCACCCGGCGTCCGGGTCGGAGTCGGGTTCTACGAGGCCTCCGGCCCTCGTCTGAGCCGGATCCGCGCGGCCATGGCGGACGAGCGTCGCGGCCTGGAGCTCGAGAAGATCCTCGCCTCTCTCGAGGCGTCCGGCTGGGAGGTGGGCGGCGAGCGCCTCAAGACCTCACCGCGCGGATACGACGCCGACCACCCGCGCATCGAGCTGTTGCGCCACAAGTCCATGACCCTGGGCAGGTCCTACGGCTTCGAGCCGTTCATCCACACCCCCGAGCTGCTCGACCGGGTGCGCGACGACTGGCGCGAGGCGACGCCGTTCGTCGAATGGGTCTCGGACCACGCGGGCGGAGACTGACGGGCCGCCCTGGGTCAGCCGGCCTCGTGGCCGAGCACCTGCTCGACGGCCTTGTGGGCGTCGAGGCCGGCCTGCCGCATCTCGTCGAGCGTGGTCACGAGGGTCTGCGCGAGGTCCCGCAGCTTGACGTTGGCGTTCTGGGAGTTCCGCTTGAGCATGCCGAAGGCGGTGTCGGCGTCCACCTCGAGCGTGGCCATGATGATGCCCTTGGCCTGCTCGATCGTCCCGCGCGACTCGGCCGACCGGCGTACCGCCTCGTCGATGTCGCGGGCGGTCTGCCCGCGCTTCGAGCCCGTGACGTCGACCATGTAGCCGCGCACCTCGACCAGCCGCCCCGACTCGTCGCGAACCCCGTCACCGACCGAGACGACCGTCCGGGTCCGGAGCCGTGCGTCGATGATCCGGTGCCACAGGGCGAACGGCTCGCCGCTGGTGAAGGCGTTGAGGATGATCGCCGTGGCCACGGCAGCATCGTCAGGGTGTTTGTGGGCGACAAGCAGGTCAGTCGTGGGGACGACGTCGCCGGGCTCGAAGCCGTGTATCCGGTAGAGGTCGTCGGACCACCACCACGTCTTGGTGAGAACGTTGTAGGTGAAGGGGCCGTACGGACCCGTGATGACCGTGGTCATGAGAGGTAGCTGGGGTGCATCGTCAACCCTTGGATCTTCTACGGCTCGTCGACGGGGTCGCTCCCGCAGATCCCCCGCGAGACCCAACCGTCGCCCGGATGGGCTGCGCTGCTCAACCCGGGGGAAATTGAAACACGGCACTGCCGAAAATCTGTAACCGGTCCAGTCTGCAGGTTACGTGTCGCAGCCTCGCACGCTCAGGGGGTGGTGATGGTCCCCATGGCACGGTCGAACTCCCAGTGCGCGCGCATGGAGGTGATCAGACCCGCCTCGTTCACGCGGTAGACGAAGACGCCCTCCGTGTCGACGCGGCTGCCGTCGTGCAGAACGGTCGTGATGGTGCCGACGTTCGCGCAGGAGTCACCGTTGGCGAACGAGTCGGTGATCGTGAAGTGGAACCTGTGCACACCGGCGATCGCCGTATCCCAGAACTGCGCGATGCCCTCGTGGCCGTGGTGACCCTTGCCCTCGGGGTCGAAGACCGAGGGACCGACCGGGTCCTCCACCACGCCGTCGGGCGCGAACAGCGCTACCCAGTCGTCCTTGGCTCCTCGAGCGACAGTGGCAGCAGAGACCTGGGAGGCGCGACGCGCCGGGTGGTCTCCGTCGGGAGCAGTCCAGGTGATGGCTTCGGTCTCGATCACGTCACGAACTGTAACGGGTTCTAATTTTTCCCCGCTAGGCGTCGGCTGTTCCCGAACGCCGCCGGTGTAGACAAGTCCGTCAACTCGAGCAAGACAGTCGATCTGACAGACTTGGCGCATGCGAGTCTCCGCGAAGTCCGACTACGCGCTTCGCGCGCTGATCGAGATAGCGAGCCAGAGCGACGGGCCGGCGATCAGCGCCGAGGAGCTCGGTCGACGACAAGACATCCCCCGCGGCTTCCTCCAGGCGATCCTCGCCGACCTCCGCCGCGCCGGTGTGGTGATGAGCCAGCGCGGTCAGGCCGGCGGGTGGCGGATGGCCCGCGACGCCGACCAGGTCACCGTCGCGGACGTCATCCGCGCAGTCGACGGGCCTCTGGTCAGCGTCTACGGCCTGCGACCGGAGGCCGTCTCCTACAACGAGTCGGCCGAGATCCTTCAACACGTCTGGATCGCTGCCCGCAGCAGCCTCCGCGACGTCTTCGAGCGGGTCACGATCAGGTCGCTCGCCGACAAGAGCCTGCCCGAGCAGGTCGCCGCGCTCACCAAGGACGAGGAAGCCTGGCGACCACACTGACCCGGCCGCCCGGGGATCACACCCCGGCCGGCTCGAGCCCTGGCTCCGCCTCGCTGGTGACGCTTGCGCGCTCCTGGCGCACCGCCCAGACGATCAGCGAGACCCAGACGAATGCCAGCGCGGAGGCGGAGAGGGCCACGGTCGACCCGGAAGCACCGAGCGACTCGAGGATCGTCTTGCTGTTGGTGAGGATGATCAGACCACCCGCGGCGACGCCGAGGACCCGCGCCGCCATGTGCCGCACCAGCCACGCAGCCACGGGTGCGGCAACCACGCCACCCACAAGGAGCGCGGCAGCGTAGCCGAAGTTGATGCCCTGCGTGCCGAGCGCGAAGAGGAATCCGAGCGAGCCGCCGATCGCGACCACGAACTCCGCAGTGTCGATCGAGCCCACGACCTTGCGCGGCTCCAGCCGCCCCGAGGAGAGCAGCGACGTCGTGCCGACAGGACCCCAGCCACCGCCGCCGATGGCATCCATGAGGCCGGCGACGACTCCGAGTGGCGCGAGGAAGTACGCCGAGAGCTTCCCCTTGAACTGGGGCCGGCGTCCGCCGATCACCAGGAACCGCCAGACGACATAGACGCCGAGCCCGAGCAGCAGGGCGGCGACCCAGGGCTTCGCGGTGTCTCCGTCGAGGCTGGACAGGAACGTCGCGCCGGCGAAAGCGCCGAGGCCACCGGGCACGGCGATGATGCTGACGGTTCGCCAGTCGACGTTACCGAGCTTGTGGTGGGAGATGCCCGAGACGAGGGTCGTGCCGATCTCGGAGAAGTGAACTGCCGCCGACGCGGCCGCCGGAGCGATGCCGGCCGCGAGCAGCAAGGTCGACGACGTCACGCCGTACGCCATGCCGAGCGATCCGTCGATCAGCTGAGCCAGGAGCCCGACGACGCCGAGCACGATCAGGTTGCGCATGTGGGGAAGCCCTTCCATGAGAAGCAGCCCAGGCTGCAGGTCATGTAATGCAAGTTATTGACTAGACTAACGCAAGTCAATTGACTTGACCCAGTTTCGATGACGCCGTGACGGACGACACGCCCGACCGGGGACGGAGGCGAGATGCGCGGATCCAGGCGGGACAAAAGGGGCCGTTCCCCCTGCTGACGAGTGACCTTGGTCCCCTCCCGTGCGGGGAGAAACCGCCGATAGTAGGGGGAGTCGGGCCCAACGGGGGGCACGAGTCGCTTCCAGAGGGGCATCCAGATGATCACCGCCGCCGCAGACCCGGAGCTCGGCTTTCCCGCCTGGCTCCGGATCACGCACTTCCTGAACTTCCTGTTCCTCGGCCTTCTGATCCGCAGCGGGTGGGAGATCATCGCCACCCACCCGCGTATGTACTGGCGCAACGACTGTGGTCCCGGTACCGAATGGATCCGTTTCACCAAGCGGAAGGTGCCCGCCGAGGAGGGTGCCTACATGGCCCGCGACGACGAGTGCTCGTTGTCGCCGCTGATCTCGCTGCCCGGGCGGAAGAACATCGGAGCGGGTCGGCACTGGCACGCTCTCGTGACGATGCTCTGGCTCGTGAACGGCCTCACCTATGTCGCGCTTCTGTTCGGCACGGGGCAGTGGCGGCGGCTCGTCCCCGCCTCGTGGGACGTCTTCCCGCAGGCCTGGGACTCCCTGAAGATCTATGCGGGGTTCGGCGTGCCCTCGATCGAGCACTTCCAGCCGTACGACGCCCTGCAGCAGCTCATGTACTTCTTCGTCGTCTTCGTCGCGGCGCCGTTGATGATCGCGACCGGCCCGGTGATGTCGCCGGCGGTGACGGGACGGTTCCCGTGGTACGCGAAGATCTTCGGGGGGCGCCAGGCGGCGCGGTCCCTGCACTTCCTGGGGATGGCGTTCTTCACGCTCTTCATCGTCATCCACGTGACGCTCGTGTTCGTCGTCCACCCGAAGTACAACCTGACGCACATGATGCTCGGCGAGGCGGACCCCTCGAGATTCGCCCAGGCGCTGACCATGACCATCCTCGGCATTGCCGCGGTCGTCGGGATCTGGCTGTTCCTGAGCTTCTGGAGCCTGGCCGACCCCCGCCGTACCCAGGTGCTGCTGAACAGGCTCACCGAGCCCGCGCGCAGGCTCACCGTCAACCGGTTCTCCTCGCGGCAGCGCAAGGCCCAGGTGTGGACCGAGAAGGACATCTCTCCCTACCACTGGAGCAACGGACGCCACCCGGCACCGGAGGAGTCTCCGGAGTGGGAGGCCCTCCGGCAGGACGAGTGGCGGGACTACCGGCTCGAGGTCGGCGGCCTCGTGGACAACCCGGTCACCTTGACCATGGATGACCTGCGGGCGCTGCCGCGCCAGGAGCAGATCACGATGCACACGTGCATGCAGGGCTGGACGGGCATCGCGAAGTGGGGCGGCGTGAAGCTCTCCGACGTCCTCGCACTCGTCGAGCGGCAGCCGAACGCGAAGTACCTGAAGTTCACCTCGTTCGGCCTGGCGCAGAAGATGCACGGCGGCAAGCCGCTCGAGCCCTACTACACGTGCCTGCCGATGGACCTCGCCTACGAGGACGAGACGATCCTGGCCTTCGAGATGAACGACAAGCCCCTACCGCCCACCTTCGGCGCCCCGTTGAGACTGCGCGTCGAGTCGATCCACGGCTACAAGATGGTGAAGTACCTCCGGTCGATCGAGTGGGTCGAGGACTACGCGACCCACGGCGACGGCCAGGGCGGCACGCGGGAGGACTCCGGCTACCAGTCGATCAACGCCCGCATCTGACAACGCGCGTCTCAGAGGACGGCGTGCAGCTTCCAGCCGTAACGCCCGAGAACGAGACCCCTGCCTGTCAGGTTCGCGGCCGAGGGCTGCGCCTGCCGGACGAGCACGTAGGAGCGGGCGACGTTGTCAGTGGCGTTGACACCGATGATGTAGGCCGTCGCCCGGTCGCTGCCACAGCTGCTCAACGAGAGCCCGGTGTACTGGGCGAAGCCGGCGCGCTTGATCGTGACGACCTTGGCATTGCCGGGGCGCCTGACCGGCACACGGATCTGGACGAGTGCTCCACCCTTCGTGGTGGCGTAGAGGAGGTCGGTGTTCACGCCGGCGACCTTCTGCCGGTTGTAGAACGAGAGCGTCTTGAGGTTCCCCATCCGCCTCAGCACGAGCTGCTGGTTGTCGAACACGAGGTTGCCTCGTGCGTCCCGGTAGGTCGTCAGGCGCTGCAGCCTGTTCAGGCTGTCCAGCGCGAAGACGTGGTATCCGCCCGAGTTCGTGAACAGACGCGGCTGGAAGTTCCGGTTGAGCATCGTCTTCGACGAGTACTGCAGGGTGCCGGACGCGTCGCGGTTCGTGACGGTCAGGAGGCGGGGCCGCCCGTCGTTCGCGATGACGGTGAACGCGGTCCTCCATCCGCCACTGATCGTGGTGGCCGAGAAGATCCCCATCTGCCCGGCGCGATAGGGCAGCGACGTCGCGGTGAGCTTCTGCTTGAGCACCTTGCCGTTCTCGACCGTCCGCGAGAGGAACTTGTTGCCGGAGGTGAGTCCGCCGACCTCCGCGCGGCAGGTCTCCGTGACTGCCGTGGCCGGAGCGGAGACGACCCCGGAAGCGATGGTGGAGACCACGAGCGCCGCCGCGGCGACTGTGGCAAGGACGGTGCGGCGAGTGTTCATGGTTTCCCCGTGGGACTGAGTCAGCCGGGCCCGGCGGGGCGCACCGGCCGGCTGACCGGCTCGCTCCGCAGTCGGGTCGGCAGGTGCATCCCGTGACGCGGGTCACCCATAGCCCAGATCTGCGTCAGGGGTTGTACTTATTACTCGCCGGTACGATAATCATGTTACTGACCAGTATCCCCCCGGGCTTTCCCCTGCTCCGGGCTGATCCGGACCGGACCGCGACTGCGCCGGTACCCCGATTTCGAAGGTGGAGCTGTGAGCCACTACAAGAGCAACATCCGCGACATCGAGTTCAACCTGTTCGAGGTCTTCGGCCGCGACGAGGTCCTTGGTAACGGCCTGTTCGACGAGGTCGACGTGGACACCGCGAAGTCGATCCTGTCCGAGGTGGACCGCCTCGCACGCGAGGAGATCGCCGCCTCGTTCGAGGACGGCGACCGCAACCCGCCGGTCTTCGACCCGGAGACCAAGACGGTGAAGATGAACGAGAACTTCGCCAAGAGCTACCAGGCGTTCATGGACGCCGAGTGGTACCGCCTCCAGCTCCCCGCCGAGCTCGGCGGACAGCCGGCTCCCGCCTCGCTGATCTGGTCGATGGCCGAGCTCGTGCTCGGCGCGAACCCGCCGGTGTGGATGTACGCCGCCGGCCCGAACTTCGGCAACGTCGTGTACCGCAACGGCAACGACCGCGACAAGCTGATCGCCCAGCACATGGTCGACCGCAAGTGGGGCGCGACGATGGTCCTCACCGAGCCCGACGCGGGCTCCGACGTGGGCGCCGGCCGCACGAAGGCGACGCTCAACGAGGACGGCTCCTGGAACATCGAGGGTGTCAAGCGCTTCATCACCTCGGGTGAGCACGACATGAGCGAGAACATCATCCACCTCGTGCTCGCGCGGCCTCAGGGCATCGAGGGCGTCGGCGGGCCGGGCACGAAGGGCCTCTCGCTGTTCATCGTCCCCAAGTACCACTTCGACTTCGAGACCGGCGAGCTCACCGGCGAGCGCAACGGCGCCTACGTCACCAACGTCGAGAAGAAGATGGGCATCAAGGTCTCCACGACCTGCGAGGTCACCTTCGGCGAGAACGAGCCCGCCAAGGGCTGGCTGCTCGGCGAGGTGCACGACGGCATCGCCCAGATGTTCCAGGTGATCGAGAACGCCCGCATGCTCGTCGGCACGAAGGCGATCGCGACCCTCTCCACGGGCTACCTCAACGCACTCGAGTACGCGAAGAGCCGCGTCCAGGGCGCCGACCTCACCGAGGCCGCCAACAAGACCGCGCCCCGCGTCACGATCACCCACCACCCCGACGTACGCCGGTCGCTGATGACCCAGAAGTCGTACGCCGAGGCGCTGCGTGCCCTGGTCATCTACACCGCGACCTGGCAGGACAAGGTCCAGATGGCCGAGTTCAGCGGTGAGCGCGACGAGCTCGCCGAGCGCGTCAACGACCTGCTGCTCCCGATCGTCAAGGGCTACGGCTCCGAGCGGTCCTGGGTGTTGCTCGGCACGGAGTCGCTGCAGACCTTCGGCGGCTCGGGCTTCCTCCAGGAGTACCCGATCGAGCAGTACGTCCGTGACGCCAAGATCGACACCCTCTACGAGGGCACGACCGCGATCCAGGGCCAGGACCTGTTCTTCCGCAAGATCGTGAAGGACCAGGCACAGGCGCTCGGCCACATCGCGGGCGAGGTCGAGAAGTTCATCACGGCCGAGGCCGGAAACGGTCGCCTCAAGATCGAGCGCGACCTGCTCGCCAAGGGACTCGAGGACGGTCAGGCGATCGTCGGCACGCTGATCAACCAGCTGATGGCCGCCGACCCGAACGCCGAGGGCGGCGACCAGCGCAACATCTACAAGGTCGGCCTCAACACCAGCCGGCTGCTGATGGTGCTCGGCGACATCGTCTGCTCGTGGCTGCTGCTGCGTCAGGCCGAGGTCGCGCTGGAGAAGCTCGCCGGCGACGTGAGCGACAAGGACAAGGCGTTCTACGAGGGCAAGGTCGCCGCGGCACAGTTCTTCGCGCGCAACGTGCTCCCGAAGATCACCGCGGAGCGCAGCATCGCCGAGGCGACGGACCTGTCGCTGATGGACCTCTCCGAGGACGCGTTCTGATCTGAGCCCCTGGTCGCCGTGGGCCGTCTCACCGTTCCGGTGGGGCGGCCCTCGTGCTTCTGGTCACCCTTTGCCGTGTCCGGAGATTGACACGCCGTCCGGGCGGGTATCCCTGAGGCAGGCGTGCCGTGTTTACTGATGCGTCGCCGAGGCAGCAGACAGTTGCTGCCGCTGAAACAGGAGGAAAGAACATGGGCATCGGTTTGGGCATCGTGCTTCTACTTGTCGGCCTGATCCTCGTCCTTGACGTGATCCCGGGCCTCGACAGCTTGCCCGTCGACAGTGGCGCCCTGGGCTGGATCTTCGTGATCGTCGGCATCCTGGCGATCGCCCTTGCGCTGGTGATGAACCAGCAGCGTTCGCAGACCAAGCACATCGAGGAACGTCGTTACGACGGTCCGACCCGCTGACGCAGGCGAAACGCCCCGGCGCTCTGATGAGCACCGGGGCGTTTTCGTCTGCGCGGAAGGTCTACCAGCGCGGCTTGCGGCTGCCGCTCACCGCGGCCTTTTCGCCGCGAGGGCGAGCCGGCCGGCCGCCGTCGTCGCGACGGTCACGGCGGTACGACGGGCGGTCGTCGCGCTGAGGGCGCGCGCCGCGGTAGCCGCCTGTCGCACGCCGCGGAGCCGTGCCGCGCCCACGCCTCGGCGCGGACGCCGCCGGCTCACCTGAGGTCGCCAGCGCCTCTGTGGTCATCGGCTGAGGGGCCGTCCGGATGTCGTGGTGACGCGACTCGACGCCGGCGCGCGACTGCAGCCGCAGGACCTCGTCGAGCTGCCGCGGCGTGGTGAGCGTGACCACCGCACCGGACTCGCCGGCGCGCGCCGTGCGACCGGACCGGTGCAGGTAAGCCTTCGGGTCGTTGGGGGTGTCGTAGTGCACCACCAGGCCCACGCCGTCGACGTGGATGCCGCGGGCGGCGACGTCGGTGGCGACGACGACCCGCGCCCTGCCCGAGGAGAACTTGTGCAGGTTGCGCTCCCGGACCCGCTGCGACAGGTTGCCGTGCAGGTCGACCGCCTCGATGCCGGCCTCGGTCATCGCCGCCGCCAGCTCGGTGGCCCCCTCACGCGTCCGGGTGAAGACGATCGAGCGAGGGTTGGCCTCCACCAGACGGGTGGCCGCCGCGACCTTGTCGCGGTAACCACCCACGACGAGCACGTGGTGGTCCATGGTGGTCACCGAGCCCTCGTTGGCGTCGAGCTCGTGGAGCCGCGGGGTGCGCAGGTGTTTGCGGACGAGCCGGTCGACGTCGCCGTCGAGCGTCGCCGAGAGCAGCAGCCGCTGACCGCCCTCGGGCGTCTGGCCGAGGATCGCGTCCACGACCGGGTAGAACCCGAGGTCGCAGAGGTGGTCCGCCTCGTCGAGGACGGTGATCGCGATGTCGTCGAGACGGCACGCTCCCCGGTCGATGAGGTCGTTGAGGCGTCCGGGCGTGGCCACGACGATGTCGGCGCCGTTGCGAAGCTGCTTGATCTGCCGGTCGTACGGCGTCCCGCCGTACACCGTGGTGAGCTTGAGACGCATCGCGTTCGCGAGCGGCTCGAGCGACCGTCGTACCTGGGTTGCCAGCTCCCGCGTCGGCACGATGATCAGTGCGCGCGGGTGCTTGGGCCTGCTGCGCTCGCCGGCGAGGCGGGCGAGCACGGGCAGGCCGAACGCGAGCGTCTTGCCCGAGCCGGTCTGCGCGCGGCCGAGGACGTCGTGCCCGGCGAGCGCGTCGGGTACGACGGCCGCCTGCACCGGCGTGGGCGCGGTGATGCCCTGGCGGGCGAGTGCCCCGACGAGCTCGGCGGGGAGCTCGAGGGAGTCGAAGGTCGTGGTGGGGGCGAAGTCAGGGGTGGACAGGGTCGACTGAACAACAGTCACGAGGGTGTAGCTCCAGGGATCTGGTCGGGGCGTCCTAGCCCGGTTGCCACGGCGTGGTCCGGCGAGCCTGCGAGACGCAAGGCGCCCGATCACGAAGGTCCCGCGCGGCAGTGTTGCTCTGCTCCGCGCACCCACACCGGGCACAGAAAAGGCCACGGGACTGCACCGACGAAAACGGTGAGACCCGTGACCTGGCTGACCCCAGTCTAGCAGTGCGGAGTCACGCCTCCGACCCGCCGGAGAGCGGGAGGACGAGACGTCGGACACCTTCGGGACCAACGCGGACGGGAACTCCCCAGTCCTGCTGGTGCATGTGACAGGCGGCGCCCTCACCGCCGTGGGCATCGCAGGACGCGGCCCTCGCGGCGATGTGGAGCACACCATCGCCGACCGCGGGGTCGATGACGAGGGTGCGGGCCAGGTCGGTGCTGCGCCCTTCGCCGTCCTCGAGGAGGGCCGGAGGTGTCGCGGAGACCAGGAGCTGGGTCGAGGGGCCGAACCGGTCGTCCACCTTCTGCCCCGGCGGAGGCTCGAAGGAGACCACGAGCTCGAGCTCGCCGCCAGCGACCTCGGTGACCGGCCGCTGCGTGGTGTGCGCGAACCCGCCTGCCTCCGCGGCCTGCCCGAGCGGGATCCGGGTGAGCCGGTGGGCCGCGGACTCGACCACGACAAGGTGCTCCCCGTCGACGACCGCGCCGCTCGGCTCGGCGAGGTCGGTGGCGACGGTCGTCAGCGTCCTGCTCGCGGGGTCGTAGCGGCGGACCGCCCCGTTGTAGGTGTCGCACACCGCGACAGACCTGTCGGGCAGCACGGTCACGCCCAGCGGGTGCTGCAGCAGCGCCTCGTCGGCTGGACCGTCCTGGAAGCCGAAGTCGAAGAGGCCTCTGCCGACCGCCGTGTGCACCTCACCGTCCTCGAGGCAGCGGAGCGACGAGGTCTCCGAGTCCGCGATCCACAACCGGTCGCCGTCGACCGCGAAGCCGGAGGTCTGCGCGAACCACGCCTGCCCGACGGCGCCGTCGAGGAGTCCCTCGTTGGTCGTGCCGGCCGCGACCTCGACCGCCCCCGTGACCGGGTCGAAGGTCCACAGCTGGTGGATGCCGGCCATCGCTACCCAGACCCGGTCCTGCCACCAGGCGACGTCCCAGGGGCTCGACAGACTGGTCGTGCCCTCGCCCTGCATCCACTGGCGCCCGTCGCCCGCGACGGTCCTCACCGTCCCTGTCGCCAGGTCGACGCCTCGGAGCAGGTGGTTCACCGTGTCGGCGACGACGACGTCGTAGCCGACACGGTGCGCGACCTCGGGCGGGAGGACGGCGAGGCCGTTGGGCTCGTTGAAGCCGGCCACGTCGGCGTCGCCGTCGCTGCGTCCTCGCTCGCCCGACCCGATGCGGCGTACGACGGTCTCGGCGTCCGGCGCGAGCTCCACGAGCCGGTGGTGTCCTGCGTCGGCAACCAGGAAGCCCTTGCCTGCGAGGCGGAGCGCCTTGGCCGGGAACCTCAGGTCGCGGGGCACCGGCGTGGGTGCGACGTAGGGCGAGCCACCCGGCTGGAGGGTTCCCTTGGCGAGGTGCTCCTCGCGGAGCTCGGCGACGAGCGCGTCGATCGCGTGCTCGTGACCCTCGCCGGCGTACTGCGCGACGACGTAGCCCTCTGGATCGACGAGCACGAGGGTCGGCCAGGCCCGGGCGGTGTAGGCCTGCCACGTCTCCAGGTCCGGGTCGTCGAGGACGGGGTGGCCGACCTCGTAGCGCTCGACAGCCGCCGCGAGCGCCTCCGGGTCGGCCTCGTGGACGAACTTCGGGGAGTGCACACCTATGACGACGAGCTCACCGTCGTACTTCTCCTCCAGGGGCCGCAGCTCGTCGAGGACGTGGAGGCAGTTGATGCAGCAGAAGGTCCAGAAATCCAGCAGCGTGAAGCGGCCCCGGAGGTCGGCCAGAGCCAGCGAGCCGTCGGTGTTGAGCCAGCCGCGGCCTCGGAGCTCGGGGGCGCGGACGCGGGGGCGACGGTTCATGGGGTCAAGTCTCTCTCCGGGAGGCAACGGCCGAGGAGTCGCCTTCCCGGGGAGGCGGGACTCTGCTCGAGCGCCCTGCTGGGCGAGCCCGTTCAGGTGTCTGGTCCTGGGCCGTTGGCCTCTGCCCCGGTGAGACGTGCGTCCCTAGCGTGGAGTCGACACCAAGGGAGGCCGAGCCGCTCCCTGTCATCTGCTGCCGACGGCGGCCCGGCCGTGAGAAGCAGGAGATGAGCGGCATGGTCGCGAAGAAGAGCTTCTACGTCGACGCACCGGTCGAGACGGTGTTCGACTACATCAAGGATCCGAACCAGCAGCGCGAAGCCGCGCTGTACGACCTGCACGACGTGACGGTGACCAAGGAAGGCGTCGGGACACACTTCACCTGGAGCCGCAAAGTCGCCGGCCTCCGGTTCGAGGGGTTCGAGGTGCTCACCGAGGTCGTACCCAACAAGCACATCGCGGAGCGCTCCTCCGTCGCCCTGGCGGGCAGGTGGGAGTACGACCTCGAGCCGGAAGGCACCGGGACGAGGCTGACCATCACGCTCCAGCCGCAGTCGTTCTGGCGGTTCCCGCCGCTCGACAGGCTGGTGGGACTCGCCTTCGCGCAGGTGAGCAAGGCGGTCATGCCGCGGTGGCTGAAGGCGATCGAGGAGGCCGCGCCGAGGAAGCCGAAGGCCGCCCCGAGCAGACCACGCAAGACGGCCGCGAGCCGCTGAGGAGGTAAGCGAGATGAAGCAGAGCATCTACATCGAGGCACCCGTCGAGAACGTGTTCGACCACTTCATGGACCCGAGGAACGACATCGACCTCATGCCGATCGACACGGAGATCCTCGAGGTCAAGCCGACCGAGGAAGGCACGGGCACCTACACGAGCTACCGCTCAAAGATCGCCGGTGTCCCCTTCGAGATGTTCGACGTGCTCACCGACGTGGTGCCGAACAGGCGCATCACCTCGAAGTCCTCGAGTGCCACGGTCGGCACCTGGAAGTACACGTTCGACCCGGAGGGAACGGGCACCAGGCTCACCATGGAACACGAGTCGGCGTCGTTCTGGCGGCTACCCCTGCTGCGCAACGTCGCGGACATGGTGGCGTCGAGGGCGAACGCGTCGTACATGCCCGAGGTGAAGGCCAGGATCGAGGCCGAGGCGAGGAAGCCGAAGGGTGTTCCCGGGCAGCGCAAGCCTGCGGCAGGCAAGGCGCGGAAGCCGGCCACCAGCGGCTGAGCGGCGCCGCCTACGCCGTACCGTCGGACCGGTGACCGTCGGCGCGTGGAGTCGTCACGAGCTGCTCGCAGTCGCGGCCCCGGCGGTTGCCGCCGCGAGCACCGCCGCGTTCATGCCGTCGATGGCGCGGCGCACTGCCTCGGAGGCCCAGTCCCCCTCGGCGATCCGCTTCGCGTTGGCGTTCAGGTCGCGCTTGGACAAGCCGACCGCGGTCGGGTCGACGACCTTGTGGACCACCTTCAACGCGCGCAGAAGCGAGACGAGCGCCGCCACCCTCAGGTCGCCCGTGATGCCGTTCCTCAGGGCTGTCGCCAGATCGGTCCGGACCGAGTCCTCGTGCACGGCGTCCTGAGCCGGCCACCGGTGGGTGGGGAAGATCCCGAGGATCTTGCCGCTCTCCGCACGGAGGAGCCCGCGATCGGTGAGCCTGGCGTACAGCCGAGGTCGCAGCTTCTTGCCGAGAGCGGCCACGACGTCGCGGGGCCGCTTCCCCTCCTTCTTGCCCAGCGTGGCCAGTGCCTCGTCCAGCAGCGGGTCGGAGGTCGGGCTCGGGTCCCTCACGACAAGGCGACCCTTGCGGACGTTCTCCGACGATCCGGAGATGTCCACACGATGCATCAAGGTGAGCTCGATGAGCATCGCGCCGCCGAGCGCCACGTCGATCTCGTTGGGGTTTCCGGCAAGCTTCCCCGTCTGATCGTCGGTCAGCAGCAGCAGGAGGTCCTCCGCGATGAGCATGGCTAGACCATAGTTCGGGAGGCCCCGAGGCCGGGTGTGCCTATGTCCTACGCTTCCGGCCATGATCTCGGACCAGGAACGTTTGAGTGGATATGTCGCGACCTGGCGGAGTGCGGTGGACGACGTCGTCGCCCTTCTACGCACCCTCGACGACGCGGACTGGGCACGACCGACAGACCTGCCAGGGTGGGACGTGAAGGGGGTCGCCAGCCACCTCGCGCACCTCGAGTCCGAGCTCGCCGGGGTGAAGCAGAAGCGGGTCGAGGTACCGGAGCGAGACCACCTCACGTCGCCGACATCGATGTACACCGAGCTCGGCCTGGTCGCCCGCGAGGAGATGACCGGCGCTGAGATCACCGACGAGCTCGAGGAGTGCGCGAAGGTCCGCCACGAGCAGCTGCTCTCCGACCCGCCGACGGACGGCAAGGCCGACCCGCCGCGCACCCCGGGGAAGATCGGCTGGAGCTGGGAGACCCTGCTCAGCAACCGGGTCGTCGACGTGTGGATGCACGAGCAGGACATCCGCCGGGCGATCGGTCGCCCCGGAGGGATGAGCTCCCCGGGCGCGGCGCACACGGTCGCGACGTTCACGCGGAGCTTCCCGTACGCAGTCGGCAAGCGCGTAGGGCCACCCGTGGGTACGACGGTCGTGCTGGACGTGACGGGGGTCAGCCCGGTCCACCTCGCCGTGAAGATCGACGAGTCGGGCCGCGCCGTACCTGTGACCGACGAGCCGAGGGAGCCGTCGGTGTCGCTCCGGATGGACGTCGAGACGTTCGTGATGCTCGCGGGCGGACGTCGTGAGGCCTCCACCCTGAAAGTGGGGGTGAGCGGCGACGAGTCCCTGGGCCGGAGCGTGCTCGAGGCGATGGCGGTGACCCCGTGAACACACATCTGTGGACCCTGGAAGACATCCCTGACCTGTCGGGCAAGCGCGCCCTTGTCACGGGCGTGACGAGTGGCCTCGGGGAGCACACCGCCCTGGAGCTGGCGCGCAACGGCGCGTCGGTCATCATGGCCGGTCGCTCGGAGGTCAAGCTCCGCTCCGCGGTGGAGGACGTGAAGCGGGTGCTTCCCAACGCGTCGCTGATCCCCCTGATCTTGGACCTGGCCGAGCTCGGCTCCGTGCGACGAGCCGTCAACGAGGTCAGCGGACTCGGCCCCCTCGACATCCTGGTCAACAACGCCGGCGTGATGGCGACTCCGCGCCGCCGTACCGTCGACGGCTTCGAGCTGCAGTTCGGCACCAACCACCTCGGCCACTTCGCGCTGACCGGGCTGCTGTACCCGCAGCTCGCCGCGGCCGAGGCCGGTCGGGTCGTCACGGTCGCTTCACAGGCCCACCGCTACGTGCGCTCGGTCCCCCTCGACGACCCGCGGAAGGACACCGGCCGCCGCTACCGGAAGTGGATCGCCTACGGGCAGTCGAAGCTCGCGAACCTGCTGTTCGCGTTCGAGCTCGACCGGCGCGCTCGCGGCGTGGGCAGTGCGGTGAGGTCGATGGCCGCCCACCCCGGTTACGCCGCGACCAACCTCATGCACGCGGGCCTCAACATGGACGGCACCAAGCCGGACGGCGCGATCGTCGTCGGCGCCACCCGCTTGATCGGGCAGACGGCTGCCATGGGCGCTCAGCCCTCGTTGATGGCGGCGACCATGCCTGGACTGCCTGGTGGCAGCTACATCGGGCCGCGGGGGTTCGCCGAGATGCGTGGCCGCCCGACGCTCGTGACGCCGTCGCGGGTCGCGCGGGACGAGATGCTGGCCGGCGAGCTGTGGAAGGTCTCGGAAGAGGCCACGCGGGTCTACTTCCCCTGATCCATCACGGCGTCGGGCGCCGTCGGGCGAGGCCGGGCATCACTGCTGCGCTTGCCTGGCAACTCTTGACGCCCTCTCATGCACCTCCCCTTCTGCACGCCGGAAACTGTCGGCGGTCGAATGTATGTTCGAGTCATGTTCGATGCAGAGTGGGTCGCTGGTCTCGACGCTGACGGTGTGTGCGTCGCGGTCGGGCGGGCGCACGCGGTGCTGGTGGCGGCGGAGGCGCGGGAGTTCTTCCTGGCCGCGCACTGGGCGGACCTGCACTCGGGTGAGGCGGTGGAGGACCAGCGCCGGGCGTCGGGTCGGCGGGTGCTGCCGGGGATGGAGCGCGGCCGGCGGCTGGGGGCGGACGGGACGCCGCTGGTGGCGGAGTTCGCGCCGATGGAGTTCGGTGCCCTGGTCGGGATGGGCTACGTCGCCGCGGCCGCGTACCTGCGGGACGCGTTGAACGTGCGGCACCGGCACCCGGCGATGTGGGCCGCGCTCGGCCGGACCCTCACCGCCGACGCTGCCTCGGCTGGATCCGCGCCGCGGGTGTGGCAGGCGCGGCGGGTGGCGCGGCTGTGCGCCGAGGCGGGGCTGGACCGGGACCAGGCCCGGTGGGTGGACGCGGTGACCACCCCCTATGCCGGGTCGCTGCCGTGGAGCCGGTTCACCGAGCTGGTCGAGGCCAAGATCATCGAGGCCGACCCCGCCGAGGCCGAGGCCCGCCGCAAGGCCGCGGCCGCGGCCCGGTTCGTGCGCACCGGGCAGTCCACCGAGCACGGCCTGAAGCTGCTGGTGGCGAAGGCGAACGCCGGGGACGTGATCTTGTTCGTGGCGATGGTCGACCGGATCGCGCAGGTCCTCGCCCTGCACGGGGACCCGGACCCGGTCGACGTGCGCCGGTCCAAGGCGATCGGGATCCTGGCCACCCCGGCCCGCGCGGTCCGAATGCTGCAGGACGCCGAGACCCTCCTGGCCGCCGCCGCCCGGACCCACCCCTGGCCGGGAACCGACGCCCCCGACCACCCCACCGACGGCGCAGGCGGCGGTGCGCCTGCTGAGCATGACGATCGCGCCGAGGACAACGCCGCGGGCGACGGCACCACCGGCGGCACCGACGACCACCCCTCCGACTCCAGCGACGATGCCGCCGAGGCCGCGGGCGACGCAGGCCAGCCCGCAGACCACCCGGACGACCCTCAGGTGGTCGGCGAGGCCGACGTGCACCCGTCCCAGAACGACGCCGACGACCCGAAACCCGCACCGGACGAGCAGCGGCGGCCGTGCCCGACCTGTGCCGGCGCCGGCCGGGTCGACCCGCGGCGGCTGCTGCCGAACGCGACCCTCTACCTCCACCTCGCCGAGGAGTCCCTGAACCGCGACAGCCGGGGGGTGGCGAGGTTCGAGGGGGTCGGACCGATCACCATCGAGCAGGTCCGCGAGTTCCTCGGCCACACCAACGTCCGGGTCGTCCCGGTCGTCGACCTCGCCGACCAGAAACCCGTGGACGGGTACGAGACCCCCGCCCCGCTGCGTGACGCGGTCCACCTGCGCCACCCGGTCTGCATCGCCCCCTGGGGCACCAACCGGTCCCGGCGCAAGGACATGGAACACCTCCAGCCC
Organism: uncultured Actinomycetota bacterium; assembly: GCA_963700955.1. Taxonomy (GTDB): domain Bacteria; phylum Actinomycetota; class Actinomycetes; order Propionibacteriales; family Nocardioidaceae; genus Nocardioides_C. Next base: position 287,753 of record CAVOZH010000011.1, read on the forward strand.
TACCGGCCACCCGACCACGGCGGCCCACCCGGCCAGACCAGCATGGACAACCTCGCCCCGCTGTCCCGGTTCCCACACCGGGCCAAGACCCACGGGCACTGGTCGATCCGACAACCCCAACCCGGCGTGTACGAATGGCGATCACCCCACGGCCACACCTACCGCGTCGACCACCACGGCACCCACCCCCTCGGCAAGACCGACCCACAAGGGGCCAGCCCGGCGGAGACACCGGCCACCCAGTCACAGCACACCGAGCCACCGCACACCGAGCCACCCCCCCAGACCGACCCCGAGCTGGACGTCCGTGCCCTGCGCGGCCGCAAGATCCGGGCGATGGAGATCTACCAGACCGACTGCCCCATCGACCTCTCCGACTGGCAACACAGCGCCTGACCAACCCGTCCCGGTGGCGATGCCGATGCGAGCTCCCCGACGCGTCGGACAGCGAACGGTGAAGGGCAGAGAACCCCTCGCTCTAGGGTGGGCCGCATGCCCGAGCTGATCGCCCCTACCTCTCGCCTCCATGCCTCCTGGCTGGAGGCTCGTGACGACTGGGGCCGTGGGGTTCACCAGGACGGTGCCGGGCTACGCACCGATGACGACGTCGACACCGCCGAGGGCTTCGAGGCGTGGGTGCAGCGGCTCCACGACGACTCGGATCACTCCATCCCGACTCGAGACGGATGGGTCCACGCCACCAACTGGTGGATCCTCGAGGGCGACACGTACGTCGGCGCGATCCAGCTCCGGCACCGCCTGACCGACTTCCTCCTCGAGGCCGGCGGACACATCGGCTACGGCATCCGCCCGTCGGCCCGGAGGCGCGGCTACGCCACGTGGGGTCTGGGGGCAGTCCTGCCCGAGGCACGCGCGCTCGGGCTGGACCGGGTCCTCCTGACCTGCGACCCCGACAACGTCGCTTCAGCACGCACGATCGAGCACCACGGCGGCGTGCTCGAGGACGTCCGCGACACCGAGGTCGGCCGCAAGCGCCGCTACTGGATCACGCTCAGCCCGACCGACTAGATGTGGCGGCGGGACTGGATGATGCGGAACCGCGAGGCCACGTAGGCGGTGTCGGTGTACGACGAGTTGGCCGCCGGGTTGGCGCCGGTGCCGTGGAAGTCGGAGAACGCCGCGGACTGGTTCACGAAGACCTGGCCCGTGAGGTTCTCCGACAGCGCCACACCCGCGTCGAGCGCGGCGTCGCGCATCGAGTCGATCACCGCCGGCGACGTGCTGTACACCGCGGCGGTCATGGCCCCGTGCTCCATGACGGTACGGCGGAAGAGGTCGATCGACTCGTCGGTGCCGGAGGTCTCGATGAGGTACGCGACGGGGCCGAAGCACTCGCTCTCGTAGACGTCCGCGTCCTTGGAGGTCAGAGCCACCAGGGTCGGCGTACGCACCACCGCTCCCTCGAACGCCGGGTGCTGGACCTCGCGGGACTCCACGAGCACCCGACCACGGGAACCGACCGCGTCGAGGCGCGCCAGCACCCCGTCGTTCACGACCCCGCCGAGGAGCTCGACCGCGCGGGCGTCGTCACCGAGCAGCTTGCCGAGAGCGGCACCGATCCCCGCAGCGACGTCGTCGACGGACTTGTGTCCTTCATCGGTCTCGACCCCCGCGGCGGGGAGGTAGACGTTCTGGGGCGCGGTGCACATCTGGCCGGTGTAGAGGGAGAACGAGAAGGCGAGGTTCATGCACAGACCGCGGAAGCTGTCGGTCGAGTCGACGACGACGGTGTTCACGCCGGCCTTCTCGGTGAACACGACGGCCTGACGGGCGTTCCCCTCGAGCCAGTCGCCGAAGGCGTTGGAGCCGGTGAAGTCGATCAGCTTCACCTCGGGCCGCACCGCGAGCACCGCGGCGAGGCGGTCCGCCGGGTCCTCGGCTGCGAGGGTCACCAAGTTCGGGTCGAAGCCGGCCTCCAGCAGTACCTCCTGCGCGACCTGCACCGTGATCGCCAGCGGGAGCACCGCACCCGGGTGCGGCTTCACGACGACGGGGTTCCCGCAGGCGAGGGAGGCGAACAGGCCGGGCCAGGAGTTCCAGGTCGGGAAGGTGTTGCAGCCGATCACCAGCGCGACACCGCGCGGCACGATCGTGAACGTCTTCTCCATCCGGAGGGGCTCGCCCTTGGCCGGCTTCTCCCAGACCGCCTTGGCGGGGACGCGGGTCATCTCCTCGTAGGCGTACGCGACGGACTCGAGCGCCCGGTCGAGCGCGTGGGCGCCACCGGCCTGGAAGGCCATCACGAAGGCCTGGCCCGAGGTGTGCTGCACGGCGTTGGCGAGCTCGAAGATCCGCCCGTGCAGCCGGTGCAGGATCTCCAGGCACACCCCGACACGAGCCTCGGGGCCCGCGTCACGGAACGCCTTCATGCCAGCGCGGGAAGCGGCGATCAGGTCGTCGACCCCGGCCTCGGTCACGCGGGGGTAGGACACCCCGAGGTGGAAGCCGAACGGCGACTTCTCGGTCGCGACCGTCCCGGATGCGCCCGGCGTGGACAGAGGGAACACCGAGCCGAGCAGCGCCTCGAACGCCGCCTTCCCGGAGGGGGCCGCGTCCTCGCCGTACACGCGCGGCGACGGGCTCTCGTCGAAGGCGGAGAAGTACTCGCGCGACCGCGTCGCGGCGGCAGCCTTCTCGAGCATCTCGCGGTGTCGTTCGAAGAGTTCGTGGCTCATGCGGAGGTCCTCGTCCCGGGGGTCGCCCGTTATGACAGGTGGCTGCAGATCAGGCGTCAGTGTGTCACATGCCGCGGCGTCGCGGGAGTGCCTCATAGGGTGAGCCCGTGAGGTCCCGGAAGAACGCGCCGCTGCACCTGCGACTCGTCCTCTTCAACGGCCTCGTCTTCGCCTTCGGGGTGCTCGCGATGTCCCTCGCCCCCGAGGGCCACCACGGCGTCACCGCTCTCGCCACCCTGCTCGTCGGCGTCGCCTTGATCGTTGCGGTCAACACCCGCCACCTCCGCCAGAGCCTCACCCCGCTGCTGGCCGCCATGGGCGCACTGCGCGGCCGCTGGGAGAGCGAGCGGCGCGCGGTCACCGCGCGGTCGATGGCCAGCAAGGAGTACGACGGGCAGCGGATGGCCGCGGAGCTGCACGCCAACGTCGGGAACAACCTCGCCGCGGCGCTGGTGGCGTTGAAGAAGGCGATCGACCACGCCCCACCTGAGCTCGCCGCCGAGCTCCGGTCCGTGCAGCACACCACCCAGACGAGCCTCGTGGAGATGCGCAGGATCAGCCGCCCGCTGCGCCCCGAGATGCTCGAGGACCTCGGCCTCCAGAGCGCCTTGTCGAGACTCGGGACGAACCTCACCGAGCGAAACCCCCGGATCAAGCTCCACCGAAGGCTCGAGGGACCGTTCCGCGGCATCGACGAGGAGACCGAGCTCGTCGTGTACCGGGTGGCCGAGGAGGCCCTGGCCAACATCGCCCGGCACGCCGACGCAACGCGGGTCGAGCTGTCGCTGGTGCACGAGCGGGACGTCGTCGTACTCCGGGTCGTCGACAACGGGGTGGGCGTCGGCAGACATCCCGAGCGCACCGGCATCCTCAGCATGCGCGAGCGGGCAGCCCTCGTGGGCGGAGACCTCTTCGTCGGCCCGGGCGACGGCGGCGGCACCGAGCTGCGGCTCGAGGTCCCGGCGTACCCCGCCGTGTGAGGTGGCAGGCTGGTCCCGTGCCCAAGCTCCGCCGCATCGAACAAGCCGACCACGCGCAGGTGCTCGCCCTCAACGAGGCGAACGTCGAAGCCCTCGCCCCGATGGACGAGGCCCGCCTGGTCGAGCTCGACCGGCTCGCCGACCGGTTCGACGCGATCGACGTGGACGGCGAGTTCGGAGGCTTCGTCATCACCTTCGGCCCCGGGTCGTCGTACGACTCCGAGAACTACCGGTGGTTCTCCGAGCGCCACCGCGACTTCTACTACCTCGACCGCATCGTGCTGGCAGAGGAGCACCGCCGTCAGGGCCTCGGCACCTTCGTGTACGACGAGCTCGAGCACGTCGCGCGGAGGTACGGCCGTCTCGGACTCGAGGTCAACCTCGTGCCCCGCAACGACATCTCCCTCGCCTTCCACGACCGGAGGGGGTACGTCGAGGTCGGCCGCCTCGGCGACGAGGCCCACCTGGTCTCGCTCATGGAGAAGCACCTGTGACGGGCGACCCGCAGCAGACGGCGCGTCGCAGCGCGGAGGCGATGTGGGCCGGTGACGCGGCGAGCCAGGGACTCGGGATGCGCATCGTCGAGGTCGGACCCGGCACGGCCACGCTGGAGATGACCGTGCGCGAGGACATGGTCAACGGCCACGGGATCGGGCACGGAGGTTTCACGTTCACGCTGGCCGACTCGGCGTTCGCGTTCGCCTGCAACAGCTACAACCGCAGCACCGTGGCCTACAAGTGCGAGGTCACCTTCCTCGCGCCGACACGCCTCGGCGACGTGCTCACCGCGAGCGCGACCGAGCGCTGCCGCGAGGGCCGCGACGGCACCTACGACGTGGAGGTCCGCAACGGCGCAGGTGTGGTCGCGCGGTTCGTGGGCAACAGCAAGGAGATCCGCGGCTCGCTCTACGAGGAGGACTCCTGATGGGACTCACCGTCGCCGTCACCGGCCCCACCGGCGAGATCGGCATCCCCGCCGTCGACGCGCTCGAGAGGGAGCCCGAGGTGGAGCGGATCATCGGCATGGCGCGCCGGTCCTTCGACCCCACCTCCTACGGCTGGGTCAAGACGGAGTACCGCCAGGGCGACATCCTCGACCGCGACGCCGTGGCGGACCTCGTCCGCGACGCCGACGTCGTCGTGCACCTCGCCTACCTGATCATGGGCTCGCGTGCCCAGAGCCGCCTGGTCAACCTCGACGGGACGCGCAACGTCTTCGAGGCCACGGTCGCCGCCGACCGGCCGAAGCGGCTCGTCTACACGTCCTCGGTCGCCGCCTACGGCTACCACCCCGACAACCCCCAGCCGCTCACCGAAGGCGTGCCGACCCGCGGCTCGAAGGAGCACTACTACTCGCAGCAGAAGGCGGAGTGCGAGGAGCTGCTGCGGGAGTGCACCGCCGGGAGCGATCTCGAGGTGTACGTCCTGCGTCCCTGCATCGTCGCCGGGCCGCAGGCGACGGCGCTCGCCGACACGATGCCCTGGCGCCAGGTCGCCGAGAAGCTTCCAGCGGTCGTCCGCACGGCGCTGGCGAGGGTGCCGGGGCTCCGCATGGTCGTGCCCGACCCCGGCAGCCCGCTCCAGCTGGTCCACCACGACGACGTGGCCACCGCGATCGCGGCGACGACGGTCGGGCGCGGCGAGCCGGGGGCCTACAACCTGGCGGGCGACGGCACCGTGACGTTCGGTGACGTGGCGAACGCCCTCGGCGCCCGGCCGGTGCCGGTACCTCGCTCGGCGGCCGTGCTGGCGTCCGAGGTGGTCGGGAAGCTGCCCTGGGTGCCGTCCATGGCCGAGTGGATCCACGTCGCCCGCACCCCGGTGCTGATGGACACCACTCGGGCCAAGGCCCAGCTCGGCTGGCGCCCCGCGCACACGGCCGCCGAGACCCTGGCCGAGATGGCCGCCGCGGTCCACGTCAGGTGACCCACCCGGCAGAATGAGCCGAATGAGCGAGCGACTCTCCGCAACCGAGCTGATCGACCTCGTCCTCGACGAAGGGTCGTGGACCTCCTGGGACACCCCGCCCGTCCGCGGACCGATCTCCGACGCCTACGCCGCCGAGCTGTGCGCCGCCGAGGAGAAGACCGGGCTCGACGAGTCGGTGATCACCGGTGAGGGCCTCATGCACGGACGGCGCGTGGCGGTCGTGGCCTGTGAGTTCCGGTTCCTCGCCGGCTCCATCGGGGTCGCCTCCGCGGAGCGTCTTGTCGTGGCCATCGAGCGCGCGACCGCCCAGGGCCTTCCGCTGCTCGCCGCACCGGTCTCGGGCGGGACGCGCATGCAGGAGGGGACGGTCGCCTTCATGCAGATGGTCAAGATCTCCGCGGCCATCGCCGCCCACAAGAGCGCGGGACTGCCTTACCTGGTGTACCTGCGCAACCCCACGACCGGTGGCGTCATGGCCTCGTGGGGCTCGCTCGGCCACGTGACGGTCGCGGAGCCCGGCGCGCTCGTGGGCTTCCTCGGCCCCCGCGTGTACGAGGCGTTGTACGACAAGCCGTTCCCCCAGGGCGTGCAGACCTCGGAGAACCTGTACGCCCACGGCCTGGTCGACGCCGTCGTACCTCCCTCCGAGATCGCCGCCATCCTCGACCGGGCCCTGACGGTGCTGCTGGCGCCGCAGACCGCACTCGGCGAGATCCCCAACCCCGTGGACGAGGACGTGCCCGACGTCGACACGTGGGACTCGATCACCCGGTCGAGGCGGCCCGAGCGCCCGGGCGTGCGACGGCTGCTGAGGTACGCCGCCACCGACGTCATCCCGCTGAACGGCACCGGGCAGGGCGAGTCCGACCCGGGCCTGCTGATCGCCCTGGCACGGTTCGGGGGGTCACCGTGCGTCTTCCTCGGCCAGGACCGTCGGGGGCAGACCAAGGCCCACCCCCTCGGGCCCGGCGCACTGCGCGAGGCACGCCGAGGGATGCGGCTGGCGGCCGAGCTCGGCCTGCCGCTGATGACGGTCATCGACACCCCGGGTGCGGCACTGTCGGTGGAGGCGGAGGAGGGCGGCCTCGCCGGTGAGATCGCACGATGCCTGGCCGACCTGGTGACGCTCGACGCGCCGACACTGACCCTCCTGCTGGGTGAGGGCACCGGAGGTGGCGCGCTGGCGCTGCTGCCGACCGACCGCGTGATCGCGGCCCAGCATGCCTGGCTCTCACCGCTCCCGCCCGAGGGCGCGAGCGCCATCGTGCACCGCGACCTGGACCACGCGCCCGACATGGCCCGCGCTCAGGGCGTGCGCGCCCTCGACATGCGCGCGGCCGGGATCGTCGACCGGATCGTCGTGGAGAAGCCGGACGCCGCCGACGAGCCCGAGGAGTTCTGTGCCCGCCTCGGTGACGTCCTGCGCTACGAGCTCGCGGAGCTCTGGCAGCGTGACCGCTCGAGCCTGGTCGCCAGCAGGACAGCGCGCTACCAGAAGATCGGACGTCCCGCAGCGGAATGACCGTTTTGTTGACAACCTGTTGACGAGGGCGGAATGTCCGAATGTTCTTGTATCCGAGGCTTTGGCCTGCTGTGCACCCTTTGAGTCGGCTCGGCCCCTAGATTTGAGTCATCAAGCCGGGGGAAAACGGCAAGGTGGGTTCTCCGGACGGATGGGGGTCCGTCAGGGAACAGCAGGTCCAGCTCGCGCAGGGTCCGAGGCGTCCTCCCACGCCTCGGATCCGCGTGAGGGATCAGGCCGAGGAAGAACGCGCGAGGGCGATCGCCCACTGCAGGTGCGCGTTCAACACCTCGATGAACGCGTCCTCGTCGTCACCTTGAAGCTTCTCGATGATCCCGTCGTGCTCCGCGATCGCGGCATCCATCCGGTCCGAGCGGCCCCGGACCATCGCCGAGGTGAACAACGTCTGCCGCTCACGCAGCGACCGGTACATCTCCGACAGCACCGTGTTGCGTGCCCCGTCGACGATGATCTCGTGGAACCTCCGGTCGGCATCGGTGAAGCCGGCGGTGTCGCGCTCACGGCGGCGCCGCTTCATCTCCTCGTGCACCCGGAGCAGCTCGGGAAGGAACTGCGAGCGGTTCTCGAAGGACCGCGCCGCGGTGTAGTTCTCCACGAGGATCCGCGCCTCGAGCACGTCCTCCATCTCCTGCTGGCTGAATGACGCGACCACGGCTCCACGCCCCGGCACGATCCGCACCAAGCCCTCGGCCTCGAGCCTCAGCAGGGCCTCACGCACCGGGCTGCGACCCAGGCCGACCTCGCCGGCCAGGGACGTCACGGTGACCGCCTCACCCGCGGCGTACACCGCGTTGAGGATCGCCCACTTGGCGAAGTCGTAGGCACGCTGCGCCGCGTTGGCGCGAGGCGGGCGGGTGGAGGAGCGCATGGTCCCTCAATCGTAGGGAGTGCTCGATCAGCCTCGCAGGAGAGTGTGCATGAGAGCCGAAACCTTGACATCGAGCTCCTCCCGGGGCACTCCCGTGGCTCGGACGACGAAGTCCGCGAACACCCTCCAGCCCAGCATCAGGCATGCGGCGGCGCCCGTCGTACCCAGCTCCCCGCCCTGCTCGCCCACCGCCGCAGCGAAGAGCTCGGTGGTCGGGGCGGTCCCCTCACCGGCCAGGTCGGGGTCGTCGAGGACGACGCGCGCGAGGGTCGTCCAGTACGCCGGATGCTCGGCGAGGACCGCGAGCGCGTGTACGACGGCCGGCTCGCCGTCCCGCGAGCGGCGCCGGATCTCGTCGGCGATCGCCGCCGACTGCACATGGAGGGCCTGACGGACGATCTCCTCCTTGGTCCCGAAGTGGCGGTGCACCAGCGCGTGGTTCACGCCGGCGCGCTCGGCGACCTGGCGCACCGACAAGGTGTGGGGGCCGGCCTCGGCGAGCAGCGCGACGGTCGCCTCGAGGACAGCCGCCATGACGGCCTCGCGGCCTCGCGGAGAGCTGTTCATCGAGCCACTGTAACCGAGTGGTTACAATCCGGTGTCGTAACCGCCTGGTTACAGAGTCGTTGGAGGCTGCATGAGACGCGTGCTGGTTTCCTCGGTCGCCCTGCTCGCCATGGGGGCCACGTGGGTCACCCCGGCCACCGGCGCCGTACCGATCCCACCCGGTCCCGGCGACTCCTCCGTGTCGCAGTTCCAGGGCAAGGCCGCGACGCCTCACCGCGTGCGCGGCCGGGCAGTCCCGCGGAACCCGTTCCTCGCGCCGAACGGCCGGAGCAGCATGCACGACGACGCGTACGCCTCGGACGCCTACGCCGGTCCCGGGCCGCTCGGGCGTCACCTCCGGCTCACGAGCGCGACGTACGGCGTCGAGGAGTGCGCCACGATGGCCTTCGACCGCCGGGGGCGGATCGAGGCTCTGTGCGGCGGCGCCGAGGGGTCGCGGCTGATGCTCCTCGACCCGGACACCCTCGACATCCTCGCCGCGCATCCTCTGCCGCCACGCAAGGTGAACCCGGAGAAGAGCCCGCTCGAGGACATCTGCGCGGGCGCCTACTTCTACCTCGACCACCGCGACCGGGCGGTCATCGCCACCACGAACGCCCAGGTCTGGGTCGTGGGGCAGACCGAGTCGCCGGTGGGCACACGCTTCGAGGTGCAGCGGCAGTACGACCTGGCCGCGCACGTCCCGGACGGCGACTGCCTCGTGGCGCTGCTCCCCGACTGGCACGGGCTGGTCTGGTTCGTGACCCAGGAGGGCGGCGTCGGCACCGTGAACCCCCGCACCGGCGACGTGCACAGCCTTCGGCTGAAGGGCGAGAAGATCGTGAACTCGTTCGCCACCGACGAGACCGGGGGCGTCTTCATCGTGAGCGACCACGCGATGTACCGGTTCGACAGCGCTCGTCGCGGCAGGCCACGGGTCACCTGGCGCGAGGCCTACGACCGCGGCTCGGCGCAGAAACCCGGCCAGCTGTCCCAGGGGTCGGGCACCACGCCGACCCTGGTCGGGCGGGACCTCGTCGTCATCACCGACAACGCCGACCCGCGGATGCGCGTGGTCGCCTTCAAGCGCACCGCCGACCGCCTGCACCACCGACAGGTCTGCGCCCAGCCCGTCTTCCGCCGAGGACACAGCGCCACCGAGAACAGCATCGTCGCGGTCGGCCGGGCCGTGCTCGTGGAGAACAACTACGGCTACACGGGCCCGGCCGCCACGATGGACGGCGCGAGCACCACCCCTGGCATCGCCCGGGTCGACCTCGGCCGACGCCGCTGCTCGGTGAGATGGACCTCCCTGGAGACCGCCCCCACGTCCGTCCCGAAGGCGTCGCTGTCGAACGGGCTGCTCTACGTCTACGCCAAGCGAGCCGGCGAGCGGTCGGACCCGTGGTACTTCACGGCGATCGACGTCCGCACCGGTCGCACGGTGTGGCGTCGGCTCACCGGCACCGGGACCCAATGGAACAACCACTACGCGGCGATCTACCTAGGACCCGACGGGTCCGCGTACGTCGCAACACTCGCCGGCGTGATCCGCCTGCAGGACGGGAGCTGAGATGAGCACCTACGTCGTCACCGGAGCCGAGTCCGGCATCGGCGCCGCGACAGCACGGCTGCTGCGTGAGCAGGGGCATCGGGTGATCGGGGTGGACCGTACCCCCTCCGACGTCACCGCCGACCTGTCCACGCCGCAGGGTCGTGAGGACGTGATCCGGCGGGTCGGCGATCTCGCCCCGAACGGCATCGCGGGCTTCGTTCCCTGCGCCGGGGTGGCCGGCCTGACAGGGGTGGACCCCCGGCTCGTGGTCTCCGTGAACTACTTCGGGGCGATCGACGTACTGACGGGGCTGCAGCCGCTCCTCGCACAGGCGGCCTCGAACGGCGAGCAGCCGGCCGTCGTACTGCTGTCGTCCAACTCGGTGACCTGCCAGCCCGGCTGGGCCTCGGACGTCGCCGCCGCCTGCCTCGATCACGACGAGGAGAAGGCACGTGGGGAGGCAGCGGGTCTACAGGCCGTCAACGTCTACCCCGCGACGAAGGCGGCACTGGCCTACTGGTCACGGCGCGAGGGCATCAAACCGGCCTGGGTCGGCGCCGGCATCCGCATCAACGCCGTCGCCCCGGGCCTGATCGCCACCGCGATGACCGAGCAGCTGCGCAAGGACCCCGAGCTCGGCGTCTTCGCCGACGCCTACCCGAGCGCGCTCGGCCGACCGGGACGCCCGGAAGAGGTGGCCGCCACCATCGGCTTCCTGCTCTCGGAGCAGGCCGGCCTGATCGTCGGCACCACCGTCTTCGTCGACGGTGGCACCGACGCGATCATGCACCCGCTGAAGCCGGAGGGCATGAACGTCCCTCCGATCGCGATGAGCGTCGCGCAGAAGCTCGCCGGAGTCGCCACCAAGGTCCAGGCGCTCCGGAAGCGCTGACGCCCCGCGTCAGAACATCAGGGAGTTCGCCGGGTCCTCGAGGATCGCCGCGACGTCGGCGAGGAAGCGCGAGCCCTTCTCGCCGTCGACCAGCCGGTGGTCGAACGACAGCGCGAGCGTCGTCACGGACCTGATCGCGATCTTGTCCCTGCCGTTCTTCGTGCGGACCCACGGCTGCTTGCGGACCGCACCGAAGCACAGGATCGCCGACTCACCCGGGTTGATGATCGGCGTGCCCGCGTCGACCCCGAAGACGCCGACGTTCGTGATCGTGAACGACCCGCCGCTCATCTCCGCCGGTTGTGTCCTGCCCTCGCGGGCGGTCGCCGCCAGCGCGTTGATCGCCTGGGCGAGCTCGACCATCGACAGCTGGTCGGCGTCCTTGACGTTCGGCACGACCAGCCCACGCGGGGTGGCCGCGGCGATGCCGAGGTTCACGTAGTTCTTGAACACGACCTCCCCGGCCGCCTCGTCCCAGGTCGCGTTGACCTCCGGCGTACGACGGGCGGCGAGGATGACCGCACGGGCCACGACGAGCAGGGGCGAGACCTTCACGTCGCGGAAGTCGCGGTGGGAGCGCAGCTTCTCGACGTACTTCATCGTCTTCGTGACGTCGACGGTGATCCACTCGGTGACGTGCGGGGAGGTGAACGCGGAGTCCACCATCGCCTGCGCCATCATCTTGCGGACGCCCTTGATCGGCTCGCGCCGCTCCCGTTCGCCGGTCGGGGCCGGCCGCACGGCGACAGGCTCGACCGCCTCGACGACAGAGCTCGCCGAGCCCGCGCCACCGCGGGCGCCCTCCACGTCGGCGCGGGTGACCGTGCCGTTGGGACCCGTCGGGGTCACCGAGCGCAGGTCGACGCCCAGGTCCTTGGCGAGCTTGCGCACCGGCGGCTTGGCGAGCACCTGGACGTTCGAGCCGTTGCCCTCGGACGCGACGTGGGCCGAGTGCGCGGGCACGGCCGGCTCGTCGGACTCGGCGACGGCCTGCGACTGGGCACCGCCCGGCGCGAACGCGCCCTGCACCTGCAGCTGCGTCGCGGCACCGGCGTCGGTCGCCGGGCTCGCACTGCCCTTGCGGGGACGGCGCTTCGCCTCGACGGTCCGCGGGCCGTAGCCGACCAGCGTCTTCATCGGCGGCTCGTCACCCTCGTCGGCGGCGGGCTCTGCCGGCGCCGGCGCGGGCGCTGCTGCCTCGGCGACGTCACCGATCGCGATGATCGGAGTGCCGACCTCGACGGTCTCGCCCTCCTCTACGAGGATCGCCGACACCGTGCCGGCGAACGGCGAGGGCAGCTCGACGAGCGACTTGGCCGTCTCGATCTCGACGACGATGTCGTTGATCTTGACGGTGTCTCCGACCTTGACCTTCCAGGAGACGATCTCGGCCTCGGTCAGACCCTCTCCGGGGTCGGGAAGCTTGTACTCAGGCATCTACGGTCTCCCGTGGTCAGAAGGCGAGGGAGCGGTCGACGGCGTCGAGCACCCGGTCGAGGTCGGGGAGCCACTCCTCCTCGATCCGGCTCGGTGGGTAGGGCGTGTCGAAACCGCCCACCCGCAGCACCGGCGCCTCGAGGTTGAAGAAGCACTCCTCGGTGATGCGTGCCGCGATCTCCGAGCCCATGCCGAGGTTCACGTGCGCCTCGTGGGCGACGACGGCTCGGCCGGTCTTGCGGACCGAGGCGAGCACCGGCTCCATGTCGAGCGGCGAGAGCGTCCGCAGGTCGATGACCTCGATGCTCTTGCCCTCACCGGCCGCGGCCTCCGCGCTCTGCATGCAGGTCTTCACCATCGGGCCGTAGGCCAGCAGCGTGAGGTCGCTGCCCTCGCGCACGACGCGGGAGCTGAACAGCGGGTCGGCGTCGGCGAGCGTCATCGACTCATCGAGCTCGGCCTTGTCGGCGTGGTACTGCCGCTTCGGCTCGAGGAAGACGACCGGGTCGTCGCAGGCGATCGCCTGCTGGATCATGAAGTAGCCGTCGACGGGGTTCGAGCAGGCGACGACCTTGAGGCCGGGCGTGTGCGCGAACTGCGCCTCAGGGCTCTCGCTGTGGTGCTCGACCGCGCCGATGCCGCCGCCGAACGGGATCCGGATGACGATCGGCATCTTGACCTTGCCCTGGCTGCGGAAGTGGATCTTCGCGACCTGGCTGACGATCTGGTCGTAGGCGGGGTAGACGAAGCCGTCGAACTGGATCTCGCACACAGGGCGGTAGCCGCGCATCGCGAGACCGACCGCCGTGCCGAGGATGCCGGACTCCGCGAGCGGGGTGTCGATCACCCGGTCCTCGCCGAAGTCCTTCTGGAGGCCGTCGGTGATGCGGAAGACGCCACCGAGCTTGCCGACGTCCTCGCCCATGACGACGACCTTGGGGTCCTTCTCCATCGCGGCGCGAAGGCCGGCGTTGAGGCCCTTCGCAAGGGTGATCTTCGCCATCAGTGCCTCACTCCCTCGAAAGACGCGAGGTAGGCCGCGTAGGACTCCCTCTGTGCTGCCAGCTCAGGGGTCTGGTCGACGTACACGTGGTCGAAGACGCTGAGCGGGTCAGGCTCCGGCAGGGCCTTGCAGCCCTCGCGCAGGTGGTGACCGAGCTGCTCGGCCTCCTCCTCCACGGCGTCGAAGAAGTCCTGGTCGGCGATGCCGTTGCGGGTGAGGTACACCTTCACGCGGGCGATCGGGTCCTTGAGCTTCCAGTTCTCGACGTCGGAGGAGAGCCGGTAGCGCGTCGGGTCGTCGGTCGTCGTGTGGGCACCCATGCGGTAGGTGTACGCCTCGACGAAGGTCGGCCCGCTGCCCTCGTGGGCACGCTCCAGCGCGGCCTTGGTGACCGCGTAGCAGGCGAGGACGTCGTTGCCGTCGACGCGGACGCCGGGGAAGCCGAAGCCGAGAGCGCGCTGGTAGAGCGGGATCCGGGTCTGCCGCTCGATCGGCTCGGAGATCGCCCACTGGTTGTTCTGGCAGAAGAACACCACGGGGGCGTTGTAGGACGCGGCGAAGATGAACGACTCGTTGACGTCGCCCTGACTGCTGGCGCCGTCACCGAAGTAGGCGACGACCGCGGAGTCGCGCTCCGCGTCACCCGTGCCGACTACGCCGTCGCGCTGCATGCCCATGGCGTAGCCGACCGCGTGCAGGGTCTGCGCGCCGATGACGATCGTGTAGAGCCCGAAGTTGTTGGCGTTCGGGTCCCAGCCGCCCTGGTCGACACCGCGGAACAGCCCGAGCAGGCGCAGCGGGTCGAGGTCGCGGCACCAGGCGACGCCGTGCTCGCGGTACGTCGGGAAGACGAAGTCCTGCGGCGCGAGCGCCCGGCCGGAGCCGATCTGCGCGGCCTCCTGGCCGAGGAGCTGTGCCCAGATGCCCAGCTCGCCGTGGCGCTGCAGCGCGGTGGCCTCCACGTCGATCCGACGGGTCAGGACCATGTCGCGGTAGAAGCCCTTGATCGCCTCGTCGTCGAGGTCGAAGGAGAACTCGGGGTGCTCGATCCGCTCGCCCTCGGGCGTCAGCAGCTGCACCAGCTCGGGGCCGCCGTCCGCGTGGCTTGGCCCGAAGACCTCACCGAGGTCGGGGCCGAACTCTGTCTTGCTCTCTGTCACCTGCACTCCTTGGAGTCGTCGGCGATCGGGGTCTCCGTCGCCGGCTGGAGTTCACGACCGTGCGCGATGTTGCGCGGGGGTGGTGCGCAGTAGTCGTGCCGGTCGATCTTGTCGTGTGTCGGGGTGCTGCTCGGGGTGGTCGCTGTGACCGGCGACACACCGATCTCAGTGGACATAAGTTACCGACAATCCGACGCCTCGCCTAATCGACGCAGGCGACGACGAGCCGCTCGTTCAGGTTGGCAGGATCTCGAGACAACTTGTCCGAAACCCGCGCGACGGGCGGGCCGCCCGACCCCTAACCTTGTCAGGAGTCAAAGGACAGGACGGTCATGGCACAGACGCTCACCCCCAGCACGCCGCTGAAAGCGGCACCCTCCGTCGGAGTGGTGGTCGTCGCGCTCGGGATCGTGTACGTCGTGTGGGGGTCGACCTACCTCGGCATCCGGGTCGTCGTCCACGAGGCGCCCCCACTGACGGCGATGGGGCTGCGGTTCACGACGGCCGGCCTGCTGCTCGGGCTCGTCCTCGCCGTCAAGGGCGGCTGGCGCCGCGTGGTGGTCCGTCCCCGCGAGATCGCCGGGGCGGCGCTCCTCGGCCTGATGCTGCCGATGCTCGGCAACGGCCTCGTGTCGGTGGGCGAGAACATGGGCGCCCCGTCGGGCGCGACGGCACTCCTGATCGCGATCGCACCGCTGATCATCGTGATCTTCCGCGCCCTGAGCGGTGACCGTCCCAAGGCACTGTCGGTGGCCGGTGTGCTCCTCGGCTTCGCGGGTCTGGCCTACCTGGTCCTCGCGGGGCGCGGGAGCGGCGGCGACCTCCCGCTCGTTCCGGCGTTGATCATCCTGTTCGCCGCCACCTGCTGGGGCTTCGGCTCCTTCATCCAGCCGCGCCTGGTGCTTCCCCAGGACGTCTTCGTCACCACGGTGTACGAGATGTTCTGCGGCGGCCTGATCATGGTCACCGTCGGGGTCCTGTCAGGCGAGAAGTTCACCGCCGACTACAGCCTGAAGACCTGGGGCGCGCTCTCCTACCTCGTGGTCTTCGGCTCGATGCTCGCCTTCACCGCCTACGTCTGGCTCCTCGCGAACGCGCCGATCTCCCTGGTCGCCACCTACGCCTACGTCAACCCGGTCGTCGCGGTGTTCCTCGGCTGGCTGATCCTCGGCGAGACCGTCACCGCGCCCATCGTGGTCGGAGGCGGCATCGTGGTGCTCGCCGTGGCGATCGTCATCACGGCCGAACGGCCCCGGCGCAAGCCACTTCCGGAGACCCCGGCGCCGGAGACGGTCCAGGCAGTACTTTCGCCTCATGGCGAAGCAGAGCCCGTCGACGCCGACTGACCGGCTGGCCTCGCTCGCCCCGAACCTCTGGACCCTCCTTCACTACGACCGCCGGTGGCTACGCGGCGACGTGCTCGCCGGCGTCACGGTCGCGGCCTACCTCGTGCCCCAGGTCATGGCGTACGCCGAGGTCGCGGGGCTCCCCGCGGTGGTCGGCCTGTGGGCGGTCGTGGGGCCGCTGCTCGTGTACGCCGTCCTCGGCGCCTCCCGGCAGCTGTCGATCGGACCCGAGTCGACCACCGCCCTGCTGACTGCCGCGGCGGTCGCCGCCGTCGCCGGGAGCGACCCTGACCGCTACGCGTCGCTCGCCGCCGCGCTCGCCCTCGCCGTGGGAGCGGTCTGCCTCCTCGGCTTCGTCGGCCGCCTCGGCTTCCTCGCCGACCTGCTGTCGCGTCCGGTCCTCGTGGGGTACATGGCCGGCATCGCCGTCCTCATGATCATCAGCCAGCTCGGCAAGCTCATTGGGATGTCCGTCGGCGGTGACACCCCCTTGCAGCAGGCGTCGTACACGCTGACCCACCTCGACGAGGTCCAGCTCGCAACCCTCGCGATGGCCGCCGCGGTCCTCGTGCTCCTGCTGCTCGGGCAGCGATACCGGCCGCGCTGGCCGAACCCGCTGCTCGTGATGCTGCTCGCCGCGGCAGCCGTCGAGGTCTTCGACCTGGGCGCGCACGGCATCAAGACGGTCGGCACGATCCCGGCGGGGCTCCCGATGCCGGGGCTGCCGGACGTCGAGCCGAGCCTCATGCTCGAGCTCGCCCCGGCGGCGATCGGGCTCGCGATCGTCGGCTACACCGACAACGTCCTCACCGGCCGGGCCTTCGCCGGCCGCCACCACGAGCGCATCGACGCGAACCAGGAGTTCCTCGCCCTCGGCGCGTCCAACATCGCCTCGGGGCTCTTCCACTCCTTCCCGGTGAGCAGCAGCGGCAGCCGCACGGTCATCGGCGACACCCTGGGCAGCCGCAGCCAGCTCTACTCGCTGGTGGCGCTCGCCATGGTGCTGCTCACGATGTTCTTCCTCGGGCCGGTGCTCGCGGCCTTCCCGTTGGCTGCCCTCGGCGGCGTGGTGGTGTACGCGGCGATCCGGCTCATCGACGTGCCCGAGCTGCGCCGGATCGCGAGCTTCCGCCGCAGCGAGCTGGCGCTGGCGCTGATCACCACCACGTCGGTGCTGCTGCTCGGCGTTCTCCCCGGCATCGGGGTCGCGATCGGGCTCTCGATCCTCGACATGCTGCGGCGGGTCGCCCGGCCCCACGACGGCATCCTCGGCTACGTCCCGGACGTCCCCGGCATGCACGACATCGACGACTACCCCGAGGCCCAGCGCGTGCCCGGGCTGGTCGTCTACCGGTACGACTCGCCGCTGTTCTTCGCCAACGCCAACGACTTCACCAGGCGAGCGCTCTCGGCGGTCGACGACTCGGAGACCCCGGTCGAGTGGTTCCTGCTCAACGCGGAGGCGAACATCGAGGTGGACCTCACCGGCGTGGACGCCCTCGACGAAGTACGTCGGACGCTGACCGACCGCGGCATCGTCTTCGCGATGGCTCGGGTGAAGCAGGACCTGCGCGACGACCTCGACGCCGCCGGCTTCGTCGACAAGGTCGGCCAGGACCGGGTCTTCATGACGCTGCCCACGGCGGTGGCCGCCTATGCCGAGGAGTACCGCTCGCGACACGGCGAGCCGCCGCCCGGCGTACACATCCCCCGGCCGCCCGCGTGACGCCCGACCGGGGCTGGCTACCCTGACTTCATGACGGACAGGAAGATCTCGGGCTCCACCATCATCGAGGCCCCGCCGGCCACGGTGTTCGCGATCATCGCCGACCCCAGGCAGCACTCCCGCATCGACGGTTCCGGCTCGGTCGGCGCCGTGATCGAGGCACCTGAACGGCTGTCCGCGAAGGGCGACAGCTTCGCGGTGAACATGAAGCTGTTCGGTCTGCCGTACAAGATCTCGAACAAGGTCGTCGAGTTCGAGGACGGACGGGTGATCGCCTGGCGGCACATGGGGCTGCACCGCTGGCGCTACGAGCTCGCCCCGACCGACGACGGCGGTACGACGGTCACGGAGACCTTCGACTACTCCCGCTACAACAGCGTCGGGGCCAAGGCGATCGAGCTCACCGGGTTCCCGGAACGCAACCGTCGCGGGATCGAGCAGACGCTCGTGCGCCTGAAGGACGCCGCGGAGGCGGACGCCGTCGCTGCCGGCTGAGCTGCGCTAGATCGCGGTCAGGATGCGATGGATGAACATGCCCAGCAGCAGGCCCATGCCGGTGTACCCGAGCGCGACCTTCCCGCGGTCCTCGGCGGCGTGGTACTCCCGCCGGATGCTGACCACGAGCGCGATCGCGTAGGCGCCGGTCAGTACGACCATGCCGACGAGCCAGACGGTGCTGTTCACGGTTTGAGGTGCTTGTCGAAGAACTCGAGGATCAGCTCCATCCGCTGGCGGCGGTGCGCAGGGCTGCCAGAGCGTGACAGCTCGTGGCTCTCCCCGGTGAACCGCACCATCTCGACCTCCTTCTCCAGCATCCGCATGGCGACGAACAGCTGGTCGGCCTGCTCCACCGGGCAGCGCAGGTCCCCTTCCGAGTGCATGATCAGCAACGGCGTGTGGATGTCACGCACGTAGCTGATCGGCGAGTGGGCGAGGTAGGCGTCGGGGGCGTCGAGGTGGCTGACGCCGAACCAGGTCCGGAAGGCACCGGCCGCGTCGCTCCCCCACTCGAGGCTGAGCAGGTTGTTCGCGGCGCGTTCGCTGCAGGCCGCCCGGAACCGGTCGGTGTGGCTCACCGCCCAGGACGTCATGAAGCCGCCGTAGCTGCCGCCGAGGATCCCGACCCGCTCGGCGTCGATGAAGGAGTGCTTCGCGAGGGTGTGGTCGAGCACGGCCATGACGTCGTCGTAGTCGACCGACCCCCAGCCGGACCCGCCCAGGGCAGGGCCCGCGATCGCCCGCCCGAAGGACTCCTCCCGGCCCGAGCTGCCTCGCGGGTTCGACCAGAGGACGGCGTACCCCGCACTGGCCTGCATCTGCACCTCGTCGAAGAACCGGTTGCCGTACTGGCTGAACGGCCCGCCGTGGACGTTCAGCAGCAACGGGTAGGTCTTGCCCTCCTCGAAGTCCGCGGGCCGCAGCAGCCAGGCGTCGAGCTCGAGGGAGCCGTCCGACGAGGGCACGGTGAGACGTTCGCTCTGCTGAAGCATCGCCTGCTCCGCGAAGCCCGAGGTCAGGTCGGTGACCCGGCGGTGCCCCTCGGCATCGAGCACGTAGAGCTCACCGGGCCTCGTGTCGGTCGAGAGCGTGAAGACGATCGTGCCACCCGCCGCGTCGTACCCGGTCACACAGCCGGTGCCATCCCATGCCGGCTCGGGAGCCTCCTTGCCGTCGGCGCGGAGGAGGTACAGGTGGACGTCGCCCCGGTCCTCCGCGCTGCAGAGGATGGTGTCGTCGTCGAGCCAGACCGGCTCCCTGCCGTCGGGGAAGGGCGCGAAGGTGCGGTCGAGCTCCCGGGAGACCCAGACGTGGTCGTCGTCGCCGCTCAACGCCCGGACCGCCACGTGCGGGTTCCGCGGGTGCGTGTCGGGGTCGTCGGTGCCGAGGAAGGCGACCCGCTGCCCGTCAGGGGACGCGCTCGGGCTCCCGTAGACACCGGTCGTGCCCGTGACCACGCGGCGTTCGCCTGTCGCGACGTCGATGGCGTGTACGTCGGACTTGCGGTCGAGGTCCCAGGTGTCGTGTGCGGCGCCACCGACCAGGAGGGTTGCCGAGTCGGGTGTCCAGGACGGTCCCGAGAACTGGAACTCCCCGGGCGTGAGGTTGCGTGGCGGGGTCGCGCCGTCGGCGCGGACGACGTACACGTGGGAGGGCCGGTCGGAGGTGGGCCCGACGCTGTCGAGCCGCGAGAAGAGCCGGGTCATCCGGCGAGGAGGGCGCTTGCCCTCGTCCTTCTCCGCATACCGTTCGTGCTGGGTCCGTGTGGTGAAGGCGATCCGGCTCCCGTCGGGCGACCACGCGAGCTCGCCGACGCCCTCGGGGAAGCGCGCCAGCCCCACCACCTCACCGCCGCTGCGGACCGGCGCGACCTGCAGCGACGCCTTGGTCTGCTCGCCGGCGCCACGGCTCGAGGTGAACGCGAGTCTCGTGCCGTCGGGCGACCACGCCGGGTTCGCGTCCTTGTGCTCACCGGACGTGAACGGCATCGGGGCGCCGCTTCCGTCGACCTCCGCGAGCCAGATCTGGCTGCGGTAGTCGTTCTGCTCGGCGTCCACACGCGTCACCACGAAGGCGGCGGTCCGGCCGTCCGGGGAGAGCGCAGGCTGGCCGACGGTGATCAGGTGCTCGAGGTCTGAGGGCAGCATGGGCCCCACGCTAGCCCGCCAGACGTGTCCGAGCGGGAGGACAAGCCGCATCACCTGAACGGGCGATCTTCGGTGCGCGCCCCTCGACGCCGTAGGTCTCGAGGCGGAACGTGCTGTGCAGGCGTCATCCCGGGCGCAAACGTCCTCAGGGGGTCCCCATGTCCATGAGCCGTCGACTCGCCGTGCTGGGCACGGCGCTGGGCACCGTCGCCGCCGGTCTCTTCTCCGGCGCCCCCATGAGCATGGGCAGCACAACCGAGGCCGGCTCCGCCCCGCCCGCCGCCGGACAGTCGGTCCACGTGCTCATCAAGCCGGACCACACCGTGGTGATGCCCGGGTCGATCAGGCCGGGCTTCACGACGTTCGACATCACCTCGCGACGCGCGGCGAGCTTCCAGATCCTCCGGCCGGCCCCGGGCTACACGGCGGGCGAGGCCACTCGCGACGCCAACGCCGCGTTCACGAGGAACAACATGAGGGCGCTTCGACGGTTCGAGGCCAACACGACTCTCCTCGGCGGGATCTCCTCCCGTCCCGACAGACCCGCGAGGATGTCGGTCAGGCTGCCCAAGGGGAGCTACTGGGCGATCGACGTCTCGCCCCGGCTGCTCGACCCGGCCAAGGCGGCCGGCTTCGAGGTCTCGGGGCAGTTCGTCGGCGGCCGGCACTCGGGCCACATCATCCGCGCCGTCGACAGCACCACGTGGGGCAAGGTCACTCCGCGCATCCCGACCCGCGGCCGGATCTGGTTCCAGAACCTCTCCACCGAGAACCACTTCATCGTCCTGGCCAAGCTCGCCAAGGGCAAGACGATGGCGGACTTCCGCCGCTGGGTGCAGCAGGCCAAGCAGGGCAGGCAGGTTCCGCCACCGCTCGCCATGACGAGCGGCCTCGACAGCGGCGTGGTGAGCCCCAACAGGAGCATGAGCTTCAACTACCGGGTCTCGCCCGGCAACTACGTCCTCATGTGCTTCTGGCCGGACGCGGACATGGGCGGCATGCCCCATGTGCTGATGGGGATGTACCGCGGGCTGCGGGTCGGCTGAGGGTCAGGCGAGGGACGCCAGCCACGCGTCGTGGAGGTCGGAGAACCGTCCGTCGCCGCCCTCGATCAGGTCGCGCGGCGAGCCGTCCTCGATGATCCGGCCGTGCTCGAGCACGAGTACCCGGTCGGCGATCTCCACCGTCGACAGCCGGTGCGCGATGATCACCGCGGTCCGCTCGGCGAGGATCGTCTGGAGCGCCCGCTGCACGAGCCTCTCCGAGGGCACGTCGAGCGACGAGGTCGCCTCGTCGAGGATCAGCACGTCGGGGTCGGCGAGGAACGCCCGGGCGAACGCGACGAGCTGACGCTGGCCCGCGGAGAGCCGGCCACCCCTGTTGGCCACGTCGGTGTCGTAGCCCTCGGGAAGCGCCGAGATGAACTCGTGGGCGCCGATGGCCTTCGCCGCACCCATGACCTGCTCCATGGTCGCGTCAGGGCGGCCGAAGCGGATGTTGTCGGCGACGGTGCCGCCGAACATGTAGTTCTCCTGCGTGACCATGACGATCGACCTCCGGAGGGTGTGCTCGTCGAGGTCACGGAGGTCCACCCCGTCGAGGGTCACTCTCCCGCTGACCGGGTCGTAGAACCGTGAGAGCAGCTTGGCGATCGTGGTCTTCCCGGCGCCCGTCGTACCGACGAGGGCGATCGTCTGGCCGGCGGGCACGGCGAGGTCGAGGTCGGGAAGCACCGGGGTGCCCTCGACGTACTCGAAACGGACGTGGTCGAACCGGACCTCGCCCCGAACGTCGGTCAGCAGCACCGGCGCGACCGGCTCCGGCACGTCGGGCTCCTCCTCGAGCACGCCCGAGAGCTTCTCGAGGGCCGCGGAAGCGGACTGGAAGGTGTTGTAGAACTGCGAGATCTCCTGCATCGGCTCGAAGAACTGGCGCAGGTAGAGCAGGAACGCGGCGAGCACACCGACCGTGACCTCACCGTTGAAGGCGAGGTAGGCGCCGTAGAGCAGGGTGACCGCGATCGTGATGTTGCCGATCAGCTTGATGCCGGGCATGAACCAGGCGACGAGGCGGAACGCGCGGAGGTTCGCGACGCGGTACTGGTCGTTGACGTCGTCGAAGATCTCCTGGTTGCGGGCCTCGCGGCGGAAGGCCTGGACCGCGCGGATCCCGCCCATCGACTCGACGAAGTGCACGATCACCAGCGCGACCTTCTCGCGGGTGACGCGGTACGTCTTGGCCGACTCCTTGCGGAACCAGTTGGTGAGCAGCATCAGGAACGGGAAGCACAGCAGCGCGACCAGACCGAGCTTCACGTCGAGGACCAGCAGCAGCACCGCCGTGCCGACGAGGGTGAGCACGGCGGTCACCAGCCCGTCGAAGCCGGACTCGAGCATCTCGTAGATCGCGTCCATGTCGGAGGTCTGGCGTGAGATGACGCGGCCCGACGTGTACTCGTCGTGGAAGGCCGGACTCAGCTTCTGGAAGTGGCGGAACACCCGACGCCGGATCTCGAACAGCATGTCCTGGCCGATCCGGCCCGACAGCACCAGGAAGGTCTGCCGGGTGGCCGCCTGCACGACGATCGCGAGGAGAACGATGCCGACGACCGTGAACAGGAAGCCCGTGTCGCCGCTCTCGCGGATCGGCGGGATGCCCTTGTCGATGCCCTCCTTGACGAGGTAGGGGATCGACAGGCGCGCGGCGTTCTCGGCGAGGACGATGCCGACCAGCAGGTAGATCCACCTGCGGTGCGGGTGGAGCAGCTCGCCGAGCAGCCGGCGCGAACGGTTGCGGAGCATGCCGGAGACGTGCTCGGTGATCTCGTCCTCACCGCGGCCGTCCGCGGCGACGCCTCGCCAGCTCAGCTCGTGGTCCTCGTTCTCGGCGACGATGCGAGCCTCGTCCTCGAGCGGCTCGTTGCCGGGACCGGGGCTGGGGGTCGTGGTGCTCATGCGGACACCTCCGCGGTCTCGTTGGCGTCCGCGGCGAGCAGCGCGCGGTAGGCCGGAACAGTGGCGAGCAGGTCGCTGTGGGCACCGACGTGGGTGATCGTGCCGTCCTGGAGGAGGGCGACCTTGTCGGCGAGGAGCACCGTGGAGGCACGGTGCGCGACCACGATGCCGGTGGCCTTCTGGAGCACCCGGCGCAGCGCGGCCTCGACGAGCTTCTCGGTGTGGACGTCGAGCGCCGAGAGCGTGTCGTCGAGGACGAGGACCTTCGGCCGAGCGAGCACGGCGCGGGCCAGCGCGAGTCGCTGACGCTGGCCGCCGGAGAGCGACATGCCCTGCTCGCCGATGCGGGTGTCGAGGCCCCACGGCAGGTCGTGGACGAAGCTCGCCTGAGCGACCTCGATCGCGTCGCGGATCTCCTCCTCGGTCGCGTCCGCGCGCCCGAGCGTGATGTTCTCCCGCGCGCTCATCGAGAACAGCGTCGGCTCCTCGAACGCAGTGGCGACGATCTGGCGAAGGTTCGACAGCGACAGCTCGCGTACGTCGACCCCGTCGATCGTCACCCGGCCACCCGTCACGTCGTACAGCCGCGGGACGAGGGCGGTGAGCGTGGTCTTGCCCGAGCCGGTGGCGCCCACGATCGCGACGGTCTCGCCGGGGGCGACGTCGAGGTTCACGTCGCGGAGCACGAGCTCGCCCGGGTCGTCGGGGTGGTCCGCGTCGGGGAAGGCGAAGTCGACGTGCTCGAAGCGCAGGTGCCCGTTGGGCGCGTCGAGGGTGCGGGGCCCGGAGACGATCGCCGGCACGGTGTCGAAGATCTCCAGCACACGGGCGGCCGCGGTCATCGCCTCCTGCGCCATCGCCAGGATCACGCCGAGGGCCGCGACGGGCCAGACCAGGGAGAGGAGCAGGAGGATGAACGCCACGAGCGTGCCCGAGCTCAGGTCGCCCCGGCCCACGCCGAGGGCGCCGATGAGCAGGACGACCACGACGGCGAGGTTCGGGATCACCTCGAGGAACGTCCAGAACTTCGCGGACAGGCGGACCTTGTCCATGGACGTGTCGTAGAGCTGGCGGGCGGCTCCGTCGTACTGCTCGGAGACGTGCCTGGATCGGCCGAAGGACTTGATCACGCGGATGCCGACCGCGCCCTCCTCGACGCGGGTCGCGAGGTCGCCCTGCTCGTCCTGCACGCGGCGGGAGACGACGACGTAGGCCTTCTCGAACCGCATCGACAGGTAGATGATCGGGATCGCGGCGGCCGCGACGATGAGGCCGAGGGGCCAGTACATGTTGAGCAGCACGAGCGTGACCACGGTCAGCTGGGTGACGTTGATGATCAGGAAGATCAGGCCGAAGCCCGAGAACCGGCGGATGCTCGACAGGTCGGTCGTCACGCGCGAGAGGAGCTGGCCGGACTGCCAGTATCCGTGGAAGGCCATCGGCAGCTGCTGGAGGCGCTCGTAGAGGTCGTGGCGGACCTGCGTCTCGAGGCCCAGGACGGCGTTGGACTGCACCCACCGGCGCCAGAAGATCAGCAGCGCCTCGAGGATGCCCAGGCCGAGCGCCAGGAGGCCGAGCGGGAGGACCGGCCCGATCTCGTGGTCGGCGATCGGCCCGTCGATCATCGCCTTGGTGACCAGCGGGATCGCCAGGCTGACCCCGACGCCGGCGAGCGAGGCGACGAGCATGATCACGAGCGAGACGGCGTGAGGGCGGAGGTAGCCCTTCAGGCGCCACAGCGAGTGGACGCCGGCCGGTGGGTGCTCGGTGGGCTTGGTGATGGTGCGGGCCGTGCTCGACGGGGTAGGTGCGGCAGACGACATCAGGTGGCGGAGGTCCCCTCGTGGTGTCCCGCGCAGGGTCGAGCGACTCGTGATCTCTCGTCGAAGCGTCGGGGTGCGTGTAAGACGCAGATTACCCCCTGCTCCTGACATGGCCCAACCGAATATTCGCCGTTTCCCAGGGTCCCTCGAGAAAGCGTCACTCCCCGCGACGAACATGCCGCGGGGAGTGACGTTTCCTCTTGGGAGGTGCGTGCCGGGTGGGCTACGACGCGTCCCTCCGCCGCCGGATGAGCAGTGCCGCACCGACGGCCACCATGAGGCCACCGAGCGTCGTCCAGATACCGGTGCCTCCGGGTGCACCCGTCTCAGGGAGGATCTCCGCCGGCGGCCGCGGCTTGACCGGCACCTCCGGCTTGATCGGCGGCCCCGGCTTGGACGGCGGAGCCGACTCGCCCTCAGCCGGGAGGATCTCCGACCCGCAGACCTCCACGTCCGCCTGGGCGTCCTGACCGGTCTCGACGATGGTCGCGGTGTTGGTCACCGTGTTGCACTCGTCGGCCTGCCCCTCGAACTCCATGGCGTACTCGAACTCGACGGTCTCGCCGTCCTCGTCCCAGGTCACCTCGCCCAGCTCGCTCGGGTCGAGCAGGTCGTCGGTGACCGTCACGGTCTTGTCGACCTCCTCGTCCATCGAGAAGTCCACCTCGGTGGTCGCGGAGACGTGGCCACCGTCCCAGTCGACCTCGACGGTGTTGCTCCCGTCGTACGACGGCTCCTCCGTGAAGCTGCAGGTGTAGCGGAAGCTCCGGGTCTCACCCGCCTCCACGACAAGGTCGTCGGTCTCGTCGAAGTCGCAGGTCGCGCCCCCGCCCAGGTCCGGGTCCTCGGTCAGGTCGACGGTCACGTCCTTGTAGTCGTTCGGGTTGTACACCGTGACCTCGCCCGACATCTCCCAGTCGGAGTCGACGAAGCCCTTGGGGGTCACGCCGACGGTGTAGTCGACCTTGCCCGTCTCACCCGCGGCGGTGTCGAGCCGCGCACGGTCGGCCACCTTGGTGATGTCCCACTCGTACGTCCGGTCGTAGGACGCCGTCGCCGTCTTGGTCACCACCAGGTCGCCCTGGTCACACACCGTGACCGTCTGGGAGTCGGACTGCTGCGTCTCGACGATCCTCGCGGTGTTGGTGTAGTCGACGCACCTGTTCTGCTTGCCCTCGTGCTTGAGGGAGTAGGTGAACTTCGTGGGTGTGCCGTCCTCGTTCCAGGTCGCCGTACCGAGCTCCGACGGGTCGGTCATGCTGTCGGTCACGGTGACGGTCTGGTTCGTCATCCCGTCCAGCCGGAAGCTCACCGGCACCGCTCCCGTGGAGGAGCTGTGCGACTTCGTGTCCGGGCCGGTCCACGTGGCTGTCGCGGTGTTGGTGCCGCTCGAGCCCGGTGCGCTGGTGAAGGAGCAGGTGTAGTCGAGCGTCCTGCTCTCCCCCGGCTCCAGCGTCACGCTGTCGCCACCCGGCACGACACAGGTCGCTCCGCCACCCACGTCCGGCACGTCGGTCACCGTCGTGGTGATCGCGCCCCCGGTGTAGGTGTTGGGGTTGGTCACCGTGATCGCGCCGCCCATGCGGTACCCGGAGTCCAGGTAGCCGTCCGGGGTCGCCTCGACCGTGTAGTCGAAGGTCGCGTCACCGTCGTGGGTCACCTCGACGCTGGAGTCGTCGACCGACTTGTCGATCAACCAGTGGTAGCCGCGGTCGAACGACGCCCTGACGGTCTTGGTGATGCCCAGGGGCTGCTCGACGCACAGGGTCGAGGTCGCCGAGGCCTCGGGGTCGGCCGCCCGCGGCCGCGTGACGTCGATCCAGGCAGTGTTGGTGTAGTCGGTGCACTCCCCGGCCGTCCCGCCCCGGGTCAGCGTGTACTTCGGGAACACCGTGCTGACCGGCTTGTCGGTCTCCTCGTCCCACGCCCAGGTCGCCTCACCCAGCGCGACCGGGGTGTCCAGGTCGATCTTGTCGTCGTAGACGGTGACCGTCTTGTCGGTCGTCTTGTCCTGCTCGAAGGACACGTCCTTCACGAACGACTCCGACTCGCCGCCGCCCCAGGTCACGGTGACGTGGTTCTGACCGGAGTACGCCGGCTTGGAGACGAAGTCGCAGTCGTAGGTCGCGGAGGCCGTGCCCGGCGTCACCGTCGAACCCGACGTGGTCCCCTTCGGCACCACCAGGTGGTCGAGGCCGTTCGGGTAGGTCACCGCGCAGGCAACGTCGTCCGCCGGGTCGGCGGTGCCGTTGTCGTAGGAGTCGGCCAGCGTGGCGTCGACAGACTCGAACGCGTTCGGGTTCGACACCGTGATCGTGCCGGTGAGGTCCCAGCCGGAGTCGACGTACCCGTTCGGCACGGCGGTCACGGCGTACTCGAAGTCCTGCTTCTCACCGGCCGGGATCTCTGCCCGCTCCGGCGACACCGTCTTCTCGAGGTCCCACAGGTACGTCGTGTCGTAGGTCGCCTTGGCGTCCTTGACGACCGTGAGCCCCGCCTTCTCGCAGACCTCGACCGTCTGCTGCGCCGACGGGTTGGTGGCCTGGACGGTCGCCTGCGGGATGATCACACCGATGTCCCCGGCGGTCACGTCGACCCAGGCGGTGTTGGTGTAGTCGACGCACTGGCCGGCCGCCGCACCCAGGTCGAGGCTGTTCTGGAACGTCCGGTCCGCCAACGGCGCGTCCCACACCGCCGTACCCAGCTGCTTCGCCGTCCCCGCAGGGTTGGTCAGGTCGTCGTAGACCGGCACCCGGTAGTCGGTCTGACCCACCCGGCGGAACCGCACCGGAGCCGTCGCCGAAACCTGCTGCCCCTCCCACGACGCCGTCACCGTGTTCGTCCCCGAGTACGCCGGCTCACCGCCGGGGAAGCTGCACCCATACGGAACCCGGACCGACGCCGGAACCACCACACCACCCGACTCCGTCGCCGCCGGCACCACCACACTCGCCGACTCAGGCGTGCACACCCCACCACCGTCGTAGACATCCGACAGCGCCACCGTCACCGACTTGAACGTGTTCGGGTTCGACACCGTGATCGTGCCGCCCATGTCCCAGCCCGAGTCCACAGACCCGTTCGGCTTCGCCACCACCGTGTAGTCGAACCTCGCCGTGCCACCCGGACCCACCTCGGCATACGACTTGTCGACGTCCTTGGAGACGTCCCAGAAGTACGTCGTGTCATACGTCGCGTCCACGTCCTTGCTCACCGACACGTCCGCCGGCTCGCAGACCTCGACCGTCTGCTGTGCGGACGGGTCGGCGGCCTCGGCGACGACCCCGGCGATGAGGGCCAGGTCCAGTCCCGTCACGTCGACCCAGGCGGTGTTGGTGTAGTCGACGCACTGGCCGGCCGCCGCACCCAGGTCGAGGCTGTTCTGGAACGTCCGGTCCGCCAACGGCGCGTCCCACACCGCCGTACCCAGCTGCTTCGCCGTCCCCGCAGGGTTGGTCAGGTCGTCGTAGACCGGCACCCGGTAGTCGGTCTGACCCACCCGGCGGAACCGCACCGGAGCCGTCGCCGAAACCTGCTGCCCCTCCCACGACGCCGTCACCGTGTTCGTCCCCGAGTACGCCGGCTCACCGCCGGGGAAGCTGCACCC
The DNA here is from genome assembly GCA_963700955.1 of uncultured Actinomycetota bacterium. Lineage (GTDB taxonomy): Bacteria > Actinomycetota > Actinomycetes > Propionibacteriales > Nocardioidaceae > Nocardioides_C. The sequence goes on from CAVOZH010000011.1 coordinate 316,463, forward strand.
ATACGGAACCCGGACCGACGCCGGAACCACCACACCACCCGACTCCGTCGCCGCCGGCACCACCACACTCGCCGACTCAGGCGTGCACACCCCACCACCGTCGTAGACATCCGACAGCGCCACCGTCACCGACTTGAACGTGTTCGGGTTCGACACCGTGATCGTGCCGCCCATGTCCCAGCCCGAGTCCACAGACCCGTTCGGCTTCGCCACCACCGTGTAGTCGAACCTCGCCGTGCCACCCGGACCCACCTCGGCATACGACTTGTCGACGTCCTTGGAGACGTCCCAGAAGTACGTCGTGTCATACGTCGCGTCCACGTCCTTGCTCACCGACACGTCCGCCGGCTCGCAGACGGTGACCTTCGCGGACGCGGTCTTCGCCGGCAGCTCCTCGATCCAGGCGTTGTTGGTGTAGTCGACGCACTCGCCTTTCCTGCCGGCGAGTGCCGGGCCGGTGTAGGTGAACTCCTTCGTCACACCCTCGCCTGCCCAGGTGGCGGTGCCGAGCGTGACCGGGTTCGCCGGGTCGGTCTTGTCGTCGACGACCGTGACCGTCTTGTCGACCGAGGCCTCGTCCCACCTGCCGGCCGTGACTGCTGCCGTCCCGGTCGCGGAGGTGTTCGGCGAGACCAGGTTGGTGCCCACCCAGGTCGCGGTCGCGGTGTTCGTCCCGTCGTACGACGGCTTGCTCGTGAACGTGCAGGTGTACTCGAACGTCCGGTCGCTGTTGGCCGCGACGACCAGGTCGCTGCCCTTGTCCACCGCGCAGGTGGCGCCGCCACCGACGTCCACCTGGTCGGTGACGTCGGAGAGCGTGACTGCCCAGGAGTTCGGGTTGCTCACCTTGATGTCGCCCGACATCGCCCACCGGGAGTCGGTGGCCTTGCCGCCGGTCGCGGTGACCTTGTAGTCGAACGTCGCCGTGCCGCCCGGGCCGACGTCCTTCGTGGCGTCACCGACGACCGCCTTGCTCAACGACCAGTCGTAGGTCCGGTAGTAGCTGTGGACCACGGTCTTCGAGACCGTGAGGTCCTTGCCCTCGCACACCTCGACGCGCGCCCCGTCGGAGCTCGTGCCGTTGTCGGGCTCGGTGATGGTGGCGGTGTTGTCGTAGGTCTTGCAGGCACCGGGCTCGCCGGGCCAGGTGAGCGGGTACGTGAACGTCCTGGCTCCGCCCGTCGCCTGGACCACGTTGCCGCCGGGGTAGCCACCGAGGTCGTAGCTGCTGTCGGTCACGGTGACCGAGTCGTCGGTCAGGGCCGGCTTCGCGGTGGCGAAGTCGAAGCTCCTCGTGCCGGTGGCCGTGCCGCTGGTGCCGTAGTAGTCCGACGCCGACCACGAGAGGCTCACGGTGTTCGTGCCCGTGGTGTCCGCGCGGGTTCCGGCCCCCATGGCACAGCTGTAGGTGAAGCTCTTCCCGCCTGCCGGGATGGTGACCGGGCCGGTGACCTGGTTCCCGCCGTCGTACACCGTGCAGGTCGCACCGGGGATCGAGTCGTCGATCCTCACGCCGTCGATCGCGATGTCGTTCGGGTTGGCCACGCTGATCTGACCCGAGACCTCGAAGTTCGAGTCCTTCGGTGCCGACGGGGTCACCACGACGGAGTAGTCGAAGTCGGCGCTCTGCCCGTCGGCGATCTTCTTGGTCGGCGCCCCGACGACGGACTTGTCCACCTTCCAGTCGTAGTCGCGGTCGTACGACGGGTTCGCGGTCGCCGTGACGGTCAGGTCACGACGAGAGATCTTGCTGTTGCTGAAGGTGCAGGTCACGCTCTCGTCGTCCGCGATGGCGACACTGCGAGAGGTCGGGGTCGAGCCCGAGGCCGCCTTGCTGCACACGATGCCGGTGAGGTTCCACCCGGCCGGGAGGTCGACCTCCTCGGCCGTGTAGGTGCCGGGCGGGACCCGGTAGGTGAGCCGGTCCGGCAGGGTGGCGTCGCCGTCGTCGTCGAGGGCGAACGTCGACGCGTCACCCCCCGGCGTGATCGAGAAGTGGAAGTCGGTGCCGTCGGCAGGAGTGGCGTCCTTGACGACGGTCAGCAGGCCGGCGTCGATGGCGCTGGCCATGATCTGGTTGGCGTTGGCTCCGCTCGCCGCGCAGTTGAGGCTGACGAGACCGCCGTGGTACGGCGAGCCGTTGATGCTGCCGGCCCCGCTGCCTGCGCCGTGGTCGAGCTCGGAGGCGATGTGTAGGTCGTAGTAGAGCGTCGCCGTGGTCACGCCGGCCGGCACGTCGAACGTGACGTAGACCTTGGCGGTCGGACCGTCGCCGTTCTCGACGTACCACCTCGTGATCGTCGCACCGCCGGTCATGCTGTACTTCGTGATGTAGTCGTAGGCCCACTTCTTGACGTCCTTGTCCATCACGTAGACGTCGTAGGTGAAGGCGAGCTCGTTCTCTCCCGGCTTGAGGCCGCTCATCTCCACTCGCTGAGGGACGACGTCCCCTTCGACCAGGTCCGCCTTGGCGTCGTTCATGTTGCCGTTGGCCCACACACCCGAACCATCGGGCTCGGTGTTCTGCATGAACGAGTCGATCTTGCCGGTGCCCTGGTTGGTGTCGCAGACCCCGGGCACCCCGGTGACGGTGGCCGCCGCGTTGCCTCCCGACGTCGCACCGCCCCCAGCGGCCGAGGCGCCTGACCCAAGCAACGGCAGGGTCAGCAGAGCGAGTGCGACCGCCAAGACGACACGTACGAGGACGGCCCACCTGGGCCTTGCCGCTGTGCGCGGCCCCCCACTGGCACGACGAAGGTTGAGCTGGCTGGCCATGATCCCCCCAAGGATCTGGTCTGGTCAGCCACCTGTTTGCAGAGCTGCAGGCGATACGCAGATCAACGACGACGTCCGCGCACGAGGCGCTGATGTCGCCGAGATGTTCCGTTTCCCCCCACCGAGGCCCCCCAAGGTGGCATTTCCAAACGAAGATTGTTCTCGTCGCCGCCGGCGAGTGCCGGATGCGATTCGGTCACTAGACGGTGTCGGTGTCCCCCAGCGCTGTCCGCGCCGACGCCGAAGCCGCCCTAGCTTGCTTCGCTGCGACCCGACCGAAAGTCCCCACCCTGGTCGGGTTCGCAAAGCCATCCTCTCCCGTCCATACCGATCCCGCATAGAGAATTTGCGGCAATTTGACTTTACGACCGTCAAAACAGGTCTAAGGGTTCACATGAACGACGGTCCTATGACTCGGTCGGCGATGCCGGGATGGCCCGAACGGCTCAGTCGGCGGTGACGAACTTCGCGGCGATCGCCAGGAAGACGTCGTTGCCCTCGGGCTCGCCGATGCTCACGCGGACACCCTCCCCGGCGAAGGGGCGGACCATGATGCCGGCGTCCTCGGCGGCGGAGGCGAAGTCGGCGGTCCGGTCCCCGAGCGACAGCCAGACGAAGTTGCCCTGGGCATCCGGGACGTTCCACCCCTGCAGGCGCAGCTCGGCGATGACACGCTCACGCTCGGCCACGATCCGGTCGACCCGCTCGAGCAGCTCGGACTCGGCAGCCAGCGACGCGACGGCCGCGGCCTGGGCGACGGAGGAGACCCCGAACGGCAGGGCGCAGGCGCGTACGGCGGACGCGATCTCCGGAGGCGCGACGACATAGCCGACCCGGAACCCGGCGAGCCCGTAGGCCTTGGCGAAGGTCCGCATCACGACCACGTTCGACCGGCCCTGGTAGAGCCGCAGGCCGTCGACCGGGTCCTCGCTGCGCACGAACTCCCGGTAGGCCTCGTCGACGACCACCACCACGTGCGGCGGCACCCGCTCGATGAACGCCTCGAGCTCCGCATGCGGGACGGCCGGCCCGGTCGGGTTGTTCGGCGTGCACACGATCACGACCTTCGTGCGGTCGGTGATCGCCTCGAGCATCGCGTGGAGGTCATGGCGTGCCCCCGGGCCCAGCGGCACCTTCACCGAGGTGGCCCCGGTGACCGCCACGGCGATCGGGTACGCCTCGAACGACCGCCAGGCGTAGACGACCTCGTCGCCGCTCTCGCAGAACGCCTGGAGCAGGTGGTAGAGCACCGCGACCGACCCGGTCCCCGCCGCCAGGTGGTCGGTCGGCACGCCGAGCCGCTCGCTCAACGCCGCATAGAGGTCCGTGCAGCCCATGTCCGGGTAGCGGTTCATCGCCTCGACCGCGGCGGTCACCGCCTCGACCACACCCGGCAGCGGCGGGTGCGGGTTCTCGTTCGAGGAGAGCTTGTACGTCGGGACGCCCTCACGCGGCTTCGGCGGCTTGCCGGGAACGTAGGCCGGGATCTCGGCGATGGCCTGACGGATCTGCGGAACGGAGTGCGTCATGGCGCTCAGCCTAGCCAGATCCTGCCGCAGGGAGCGACAGGGGCATGCCACTCATTCGCCCCTTACACTCGTCCGGTGCTGCGCCGTAACCCCGCCCTCGGCTTCGGGCTCGTCGTCCTCGGGGCGACGTTGTTCATCGTCAACGCGGGCGTGTCACGGGTCGCGCTGCGCGCCGGCGTCGACCCGCTCACGCTCACCACCATCCGGGTGACCGGGACGTTCGTGGTGCTCCTCCTCGTCGCCGCCGGCTTCCGCCGTACCGCGCTGCGCCCTCCACCCGGACGGCTGCGCCTGCTCGTGGTCGCCCACGGCCTGGTCGGGGTCGCGGCCCTGCAGTGGGCCTACTTCGTGGCGATCGAGCGGCTGCCGGTGGGGATGGCCCTGCTGCTGGAGTACCAGGCCCCGATCCTGGTGGCGGCGTGGGCCCGGGTTGTGCAGAAGGAGCCGGTCCGCCCCCGCATGTGGCTCGGCCTCGCGCTCGCCATGGCCGGCCTCGCCGCGGCGACGGGGATCTGGAAGGGCGCCGCCTTCGACCCGGTCGGCATCGCGGCCGGACTCGGCGCGGCGGTCTGCTTCGCGGCCTACTTCGTCATCGGCGAGCACGGCGTCGGGGCGCTCGACCCCCTCCGCGTGATCCTGTGGTCGTTCGGCGTGGCGTCGGTCGCGCTCAACCTCGTCTCGCCCGTCACCGACTTCGACACGACCCTGCTGACCGAGCAGGTCTCCCTGCTGGGCGCGCTCGAGGAGTACCACGCACCCGTGTGGATGCTGCTGGCCTGGATCGTCGTGCTGGGGACGGTGGTGCCCTTCGGCGTCGAGCTGTCCGCGCTGCGGCACCTGAGCGCCACCACCGTGACGATGGTCGCGATGCTCGAGCCGGTCGGGGTCAGCGCGCTGGGCTGGATCTGGTTCGACGAGCGCCTCGGCGCCGTGGCGCTCGTCGGTGGCGCCGCGGTCGTCGCGGGGATCGTGCTCGCCCAGACGGCGCGACCGGGTCACATGCCGGTCGAGCCTCCGCTGGTCACCTGACGCCCATCGCGTCCGCGTCCTCCTCGGAGGTGGCGGGTGCGGCGGCCGGGTCGGCCTTCGGGACGGGACCGACGAGCATCGAGACGAACGCCAGGACCACCCAGCAGAGCACGACACTCACGAGGTAGCGGGTCATCGCGACCTCGGTGGTGGTGGCGCCGTCGACGAGGGCGTTCCACAGCGCGGGCGAGCTCACCAGGGCGGCTCCGCCGAGCACGGGAAGGGAAAACGGACTCACGACATCCTCCTCAGCTTCCGACCGCGGCCGGTTGGGCACTCACGACACCGACCGAGCTGATCTGGATCGGCCCGCCCAGCTCGGTGTACGACACGACGGGCAGCCGCGGCAACGACGGGCTCGTCATCCGTCGTACCGCCGGGCGTAGCTGCGGGGCACACGCCAGCACCGGCGAGAGGTTCCGCTCCTCGGCGTCGCGGACCAGCGCCGCCAGGGAGCTCAGCACCCCCTGGGCCAGGTCGACGTCGAGGGCGAGGAAGGCGCCGTCCTCGCCGGCGCGGAGGCCTTCGAGCAACCGCTGCTCGAGCGCCGGCTCGAAGCTGAGCACCGGCAGCGTGCCGTTGTCGAGGTAGGGCGCGACGATCGCGGGCCCGAGGACCTGGCGCGCGGCCTCGACCAGTCCGTCGAGGTCCTTGCTCGCACGGGCCCGCATCGACAGCGCCTCGAAGATCCGTACCAGGTCGCGGACCGAGACGTGCTCCTCGAGCAGCGCCTGCAGGACGCGCTGCACCTCGCCCAGGCTCAGCTGCGACGGGGTGAGCTCGTCGACCACGGCGGGGTGGCTGCGCTTGACCGACTCGGTCAGGGCGCGGACGTCCTCACGGCTGAGCAGCCGCGATGCGTGGGCCCGGACGATCTCGGCCAGGTGGGTGGTGACCACCGAGGACCGGTCGACGACCGTGGCGCCGGCGAGCTCGGCCTGGCTGCGCAGCTCGACCGGAACCCACACGGCGGCGAGCCCGAAGACCGGCTCCTGGGTGCGCTGGCCCGGGATCCCGTCGAGGCCGTCGCCGATCGCGAGCACCGTGCCGGGCGGCGCCTCGCCACGGGCCACCTCGATGCCGAAGAGCCGGATCGCGTAGGTGCGCAGAGGCAGGTCGAGGTTGTCGCGGGTACGCACGGGCGGCACGATCACGCCGAGGTCGGTGGCGACCTTGCGTCGCAGCGCCTTCACCCGGTCGAGGAGGTCGCCGCCCGACGTGGTGTCCACGAGGTCGATCAGGTCGGCGGAGAGCTCGAGCTCGAGCGGGTCCACCCGGATCTCCTCGACCAGCGCCTCGAGCGAGTCGGGGTGCGGCCCTGCCGCTTCGAGCGCGGGGACGTCCGACCCGGCGGCCAGGCCAGCCTCGTCCCGGTCGCCCGGATGACGCAGGGACAGGTAGAAGACCGCGCCACCGGCGATGAGGAACGGCAGCTTCGGCATGCCCGGGATCAGCACGAGCACGACCGCGGCGATGCCGGCCAGCCGGAGGGGCTGACGGCGCCGGGTCAGCTGGGCGATGACGTCGGAGCCGATGTCCCCGTCGCTCGCGGACCGGGTGACGATGATGCCGGTGGCCACCGAGAGCAGCAGCGCCGGAATCTGTGAGACCAGGCCGTCGCCGATGGTCAGCAGGCTGTAGGTGTGGACCGCGTCGACGAAGGAGAGCCCCTTCTGGAGGACGCCCACCGTGAAGCCGCCGACGAGGTTCACCAGCGTGATGATGATCGCGGCGATCGCGTCGCCCTTCACGAACTTCGAGGCACCGTCCATCGCGCCGTAGAAGTCGGCCTCGGCGGACACCTCCGCACGACGCCGCCGCGCTTCGTCGTCGTCGATCAGCCCGGAGTTCAGGTCCGCGTCGATCGCCATCTGCTTGCCCGGCATGGCGTCGAGGGTGAAGCGCGCTCCGACCTCGGCCACGCGGCCGGCGCCGTTGGTGATCACCACGAACTGGATGACCACGAGGATCGCGAAGACGATGATGCCGACGATCAGCGAGCCGCCGATCACGAAGTGCCCGAAGGTGTCGATCACCTTGCCGGCGTAGCCGTCGAGGAGCACCAGCCGGGTGGCACTGACGTTGAGGGCCAGGCGGAACAGGGTGCCCACCAAGATGACCGCGGGGAACACCGCGAAGTCGAGGGGCTTGTTGACGAACATCGCCGTCATGATGATCAGCAGCGCCGCGGTGATGTTGGCCGCGATCAGCATGTCGAGCACGATCGCCGGGAGCGGGACGACCAGCATGACCACGACGGCCACGACCGCGACGGGTACTCCGACCTGCGCGATTCGCTTCTGCACGAGGACTGCCTTTCACACACGGTTCCGCGTTCACGGGCACCGTCCGTGGTGCTTCGAGGCTGCCGTCCTGGCAGGGGTCCTATCGGCCGCGGTGGCCCGGACCTGAGGAGTCCGCCGCGGCCGGTCCGGTCGCACCGCCAGGGTCAGCCGGCACCACGCGGACGCGGCGGCCCGAGCGCCGTACCTCCGGCAGCGGGCTCCCCTGCCGGGGACTCGTGTGGCGGCCCGCGCCGGCGCCCCGCGCCTTGCGGCTGAGGACGAACGCGAGCACCTGCGCCACGGCGTGGTACAGCTCGGGCGGGATCTCCTGGCCCACCTCGCAGCTGGCGTGGAGCGCCCTGGCGAGCGGGATGTCCTCGACCATCGGCACCCGGCTCTCGCCGGCGACCGCCCTGATCCGGGCCGCCACGGCACCGGCGCCCTTCGCCACCACGCGGGGTGTGCCGCGCGAGGCCTCGTACCTCAACGCGACCGCGACGTGGACGGGGTTCACCAGGACCACGTCGGCCTCGGGTACGTCGGCCATCATCCGGTTCCGGGCCGCGGCGAGCTGGCGGGAGCGGATCGCGCTCTTCACGAGCGGGTCGCCCTCGCTCATCTTGTGCTCGTCGCGGACCTCCTTCTTGGTCATCCGGGTCTGCTTGCCCATCTTCCGCCGCTGGAAGGCGTAGTCGGCCGCGGCCGCGACAAGCCCCGCTGCGGCCACGTCGCGCATCAACCCGGTGGCGGCGCCGGCCGCGAGGCCCAGGCCGACGTCGAGCGGTACGAGGCCCCCGAGCAGGGGCATCAGGTCCCCCACCGCGCGCCAGACCAGCAGCCCGACGACCGAGCTCTTGAGGAGCAGCTTGGCGCCCTCCCACAGCGCCTGCGGCCCGAAGATCCGCTTCGCCCCCTGGATCGGGTCGAGCTTCGACCACTTGGGCTTGAGCGACTTCGTGGCCAGGTGGATGCCGCCCTGGGCGGCGCCGGCCGCCACGGCGATGAGCATGATGCCGCCACCGAGGGCGACGGTGATGAGGATCGCGAGGACCGCGCCCTCCCGCAGCATGCCGAGCACCTTCGCCGGGTCCGGGTCGTCGATCAGGGCGAAGGACCGCAGCATCAGCTCGCGCAGCCGGTCGGTGCCGTGCGGCACCAGCCAGGTCAGCGTCAACGCGACGACGAGCAGCGCACCCCAGGCCCCGAGCTCCTGCGTCCGCGGGACCTTGCCCTCCTTGCGGTTCTCCTTGATCCGCTTCGGGGTCGGCTTCTCTGTGCGGTCCTCGCTCATCCGAGCGCCCCCATCGCCTCGCTCGCGGCCTCGACCAGCCGCTCGATCACGTGCGGGAGGACCGGGAAGGACAGACCCACCACGAGCAGGGTGAGGCCGATCTTGGCGGGGAACATGATGCCGATCGCGTTGAGCTGCGGCGCCACCTTCGTCAGCAGGGCGAGGCCCAGGTCGGCCAGGAACAGCACGCCGATCAGCGGTAGGGCGATCTGCACCGCGGAGGTGAAGAAGACGCCGAAGGCGACCGTGACCACCTGGGTCACGTCAGCGGCCTGCCACGCCGTCCCGACGGGCATCCGGTCGAAGGTCCTGAGCAGCCCTCCGATGACCAGCAGATGCGCGTTGGTGGTGAAGAGCAGCATCATCGCCATCATCTGGTGGAGCTTGCCGAAGACCGAGTTCGTGTTGAGGGACATCGGGTCGAAGGCCATTGCGAGGCTGAAGCCGCCGAACACGTCGATCAGGTCACCGGCGGCCTGGACGGCGGCGAAGACCAGGTAGGTGACGAAGCCCATCGTGGCGCCGAGAAGGGCCTCCTGGACCGCGAAGCCCGCCAGCTCCAGGCCGTCTGTCGGCACCGAGGTCGTCGCGAGCAAGGGTGTGACCGCGAACGCCAGCCCGACCGCCAGAAGCACCTTCGCGACGGCGGGCACGGCCTTCGACGAGAAGGGGGGCACGATCATGAGCCAGGCCAGCAGCCTGATCCCGGCCAGGACGTAGACGATGAAGGGCTCTCCCGAGAGGGTGACCGTCATCGCTCAGCCCAGCATGTCGGGGATGCGCTCGAACAGGTCCTGCGTGAAGGCGATGAGCGTGTGCAGCATCCAGTTGCCCGAGATCAGCAGCGAGATCCCGACCCCGATCACCTTCGGCACGAAGGCGAGGGTGAACTCCTGGATCTGGGTCATGGACTGGATCAGCGAGATCACGAAGCCGATCACGAGCGCCGGTACCAGGATCGGCAGCGACAGCTTGAACGCCACGATCATGGTCTGCAGCGCGATGTCGAGGACGGTGCTGTCGGTCATGGCCGCTACCCACCCCCGTAGCTCGCCACGAGCGACTTGATGATCAGTCCCCAGCCGTCGACGAGGACGAACAGCAGCAGCTTGAAGGGCAGGGACACCATCACCGGCGGCATCATCATCATGCCGAGCGACATCAGTGCCGCGCTGACGACGATGTCGATCACCAGGAACGGGATGAAGATGACGAAGCCGATGATGAAGGCCTGCTTCAGCTCGCTGAGGATGAACGCCGGCACCAGCGTCGAGAGGGCCACGTCGTCGGCGTTGTCCGGCCGGGGCCGGTCGGCCACGTCGGTGAGCAGCGCGAGCTCGGAGTCGCCGGTCTGGCGCAGCATGAACCCTCGCAACGGCTCGATGCCGTCCTGCCAGGCCTGGCTCTGGCTCTTCGTGCCGTCGAGGTAGGGCTGCAGGCCGACGTCGTTCATCTGCGAGAGCACCGGCGCCATGATGAACAGGCTGAGGAACAGCGCGAGGCCGGCGAGCACCTGGTTCGGCGGGATCTGCTGGAGGCCCAGCGCGTTGCGGGTCAGGCCGAGCACGACCAGGATCTTGGTGAAGCTCGTCGTGGTGAGCAGGATCGCCGGCACCAGCGAGAGCAGGGTCAGGCCGAGCAGCACGAGCACCGGAGTGCTCGGCTTCTTGGTGAGGTCGTCGAACCTCACCGTCACGTCGCCGTCGCCGGTACCCCGCGGTCCCTTCGGCCCCTCGGGTCCGGGCGCCGCGACCACGATCCCGCCCACCGGCTCCGCGAGGGAGTACGACGGGTGGGCCGTCGTGGCGGGTGCGGCGGGTGCGGCGGACGCCGCGGGAGGCGCCACGGAAGACGCGGTCACCGCGGACGCCGTACCCGCCCCGAAGGCGAGCAGCACCACGACACCGGCGAGGAGAGTCGCCACACGGGCAAGGAGCCGGAGGGCCCCTGGCCGCAACCCCGACGGACGTCCCGAGACCGTCGCGGCGAGGTTCTCAGCCACTGCTGCCACTGCTCCTCGTCGTCGCGGCCGCCCAAGCCTGGCGCCAGGTCTGCGAGGAGAGCATGGAACCGTTGAGCGTCGGCGTCGCAGCACGACGGCGCCCGCCTCGGTCAGCCGGGTCGGCCGGTGCGATCTGCGAGGGCTCTTCGACAGGCAGCTCCTCGGGGTCCATCTCGGTGAGGAGGCTGACGCCGTTCTCGCTGACGCCGACGACCAGCACGCGGTCCCCGACCTCGACGACCGCGAGGGAGGCCGCACGCGCCAGCGGCTGACGGGCCACGACGCGGACCATCGACCGACCGCGCCCGCCGAGCCTGCGCGAGCTCGTCCGCGCGACGAACCAGAGCAGGCCGAGGACGACGGCCAGGGAGAAGACGACCCTGATGACGAGCTCGATCACGTCAGCTCGCAGCGGCGTTCGCGACGATCTCGGTGACGCGGAGCGCGAAGTTCTCGTCGACCACGACGACCTCGCCGCGTGCGATCAGCCGACCGTTCACGAGGAGGTCGGCCGGGCTTCCCGCGGCGCGGTCGAGCTCGATCACGTCACCGGGCGTGAGCGCGAGCAGCTCGCGAACCGACAGCCGGGTGCGGCCGAGCTCGACGGTGACGTCCATGGCCACGCCGTGGAGCAGCTCGATGCCGGGACGCCGCTTGGTCCCCAGGGCGGCCGCTGCCGGTGCCGGGGCGACGTGCACGGTGGGCGTGGCGACGAGCAGGACGGCTGCGGTGCTCCCACCGGCGATCAGCGGCACGGCCACGGCTGCGCTCCGGATCGCGTCGACCAGCTCGGCGGCGTCGAGAGTCCGGCCGGCCCCGGCCGTCGTCCCGAGAGCGGCAGCGGCAGCGTCGAGCGAGGGCTGGACCGCAGCGCCGAGCTCGAGCGGGCCCATCGGTGACTCCGCGAGCGCGGTGACGAGCTCCGCCCCGACGAGCACCCCGACCATTCCCTCCTTGCTGCCGGCCAGCGGCGCGACAGCCGCGCCGGCCCACGCGGTGGCGTCGACGAGGGCGGGCGGCTGGACGGCTCCGACGGTGAGGTCGCTGGTGGCCGGGAGCAGGGTCAGGATGGCCCGGGCGGCGTGGACCGCGCTGGCCTCCACATCCGCGAGCCCCGGCACGTTGGCCTGGGGGGCGAGGTTCTTCGTGTCGAAGGCGGGACATCAGCTCTCCTGGGTGGGTGACGCGACGATGAGGCAGGCCAGGCGCTGGCCGTGGCTGCCCGGGGTGGCATGGGCGAAGACGACGTCGGCCGCGGTCACGTCGAGCGGGGCTTCGGCCGGGTGGCGAAGGCGCACCACGTCACCGACCGCGAGGTCGGCGAGGTCGACCGGGTCGGCCGTGGTGGCCCGGAACCGGACCGCCACCTCGACGGGGACGTCCTGGAAGCCGGCGGCGAGCCGGGCGGAGGCCTCTTCCCGCTGGGCGCGGTCGCGGTCGCTCACCACGTCGGAGGCCGAGGCGTTGAGGTAGGGCAGCAGACCGTTGAACGAGACGCACAGGGTCACGTCGTGCGCCGTGTCGCCCTGCTGGAGGACGAAGCCCGCGACGACCATCGCGTCGGAGGCGGCGGCGACCTGGGCGAGCTGAGGGCTGTACTCCACACCCACGACCGCGGGGGTCACCTCGACCAGCGACGCGAACGCGTAGCGGACCTCGGCGACCAGCCGCTCGAAGAGACCGCCGACCACGACGCTCTCGAGCTCGGTCAGCGGGCGGTCCGGCTGCTGGACCGTGCCCGGCCCGCCGAGCAGGTGGTCGACGCAGGCCATGGTCGCGGCAAGGGGCATCTGGAGCACGGCAGGCTGCTGCACCGGCTCGAGCGTGAGAACGGTGAGGTACGACGGGTCGCGCAGCGTTCCGACGTACTCCGCGTAGGTCTGCTGCTCGACCGAGACGAGGGTGAACTGCGAGAGCGAGCGCAGCGCGGACGTCATCACGGTCGACGCCTGGCGCGCGTAGGTCTCGAACGCGATCTGCAGCATCCGGGAGTTCTCGCGCGAGAGCTTCACGGGTCGCCGGAAGTCGTACGGCGCCGGCTCCGTCTGCGCAGCGCGACGTCCCCCGTGCGTGGAGGACGCGATCACGCGCGCGGGGTGTGCGGAGGAGGAGACGGTCACGAAGGCCGTATCGGCCCGTCGTGCCGCGACCTGAGCAGAAACGTGAAGACCGGACGCCGCGAGGGTGCCCCGCCGGTGGGTCAGGCCGGCGTCACTGGGTCACGAAGTCCGTGAAGTACACCTCCATGACCTCACCGTCGTAGCGCTTGTCCAGCTCGTCGAGGAGCTGCTCCTTCATGTGGGTCCGCGTCTTCTTGTCGGTGAGCTCAGCCATCGTGCTGCCGCTGAACAGCTCGATCGTGGCGTCGAGCGCCTTGCTCCCCTCGACCCCCTCGACCCCCTCGACTGCCTGGAGGGCGATGCCGATCTTGAGGTAGTGACCACCCTGGAGGTTGATCTGGATCGGCTCGAGCTGGAGCACCTCGCCGGGCTTCGGGCCCTCCTCCGCTCCCGCCGGCCGGATCATGAACCACCAGGCGGCCGCGGCCACGGCGATCACCACGAGCAGCACGAGGAGCAGCTTCTTCTTGCTCTTCGTGGGCTCCTCCACCTCGGCGGTCTCGACAACCGCCTCTGTCACACTCATGTCTGGTCCTCCTCTAGGCCCGGTCCACCAGGACCGTCTCGAACAGTGCGCGGGTGGCCTCGTCGGCTCCGGAGACCACGACGATGTCGACCCTCTTGTTGAGGACCAGCGCGCGGGGGTCCGACGGGGCGATCAACGGCTTCTCGTGGCCGAAGGCGACCGCCGACAGCCGGTCCCCCTCGATCCCGCGACGCTCGTTCAGGTAGCGCAGCACGGTCACCGCGCGAGCGGACGAGAGGTCCCAGTCCGACGCGTAGAACTTCGGCTTCACCTTCACCTGGTTGGTGTGCCCGTCGATGTCGAGCTGGTCCGGGATGTCCTGCAGGATCGGAGCGAGTACGTCGAGCACCCGCCGGCCCCGGGCGGTCAGGTCCGCGACGTCCGAGGCGAAGACGATGTGCCGTGAGACGAGGCTGATGGTCAGGCCGCGGCTGTCGATCTTCATGCGGACGTCCTCGCGGAGCCCGTGCTTCTGCAGCGCGGCGTCGATGCGGCGGCGGAGGTCGTCGAGACGCTTCACCTCGGCCACCGCCTCGGCGTAGCGGTCCCGGTTGTCCTCCTGGGCGGTGGCCGACCGGGGGTGCTGCTGGGTGCTCGGGGGCTGCGCCCCCTCCATGCTCATCGGCTCGACCGGGCTCATCGGCTGCGTTCCGGGCTCGGGCATCACGGCCTGCGATCCCTGGAACGGCGACGACGTGCTCCCGAAGCCGGCCGCCATGCCCTCCTTGAGCATCTCGAAGCGCTTCTGGTCGACCTGGCTGATCGCGAAGAGCACGATGAACAGCACCATCAGCAACGTGATCATGTCGGCGTACGTGATCAGCCAGCGCTCGTGGTTGTCGTGCTCCTCCTCCATCACCCGTCGGCGTCGCGTGGTAGCCATGTCAGGCCGCCTTGGGCTGTTCGTCGCGCTGGGCCTGGGGCAGGAGCGACCGGAGCCGCTGCGCGATGACGCGCGGGTTGCTGCCGGCCTGGATCGCCATCACGCCCTCGATCACGAGCTCCATCCGCGAGGCCTCGAGCTCGCCGATCCGCATCAGGCGGCTGCCGATGGGCAGCCAGACCAGGTTGGCCGACAGCACGCCCCACAGAGTGGCGATGAAGGCGCCGGCGATCAGGTGGCCGAGCTTGTCCGGCTCGGAGAGGTTCTCGAGCACGTGGACGAGGCCCATGACGGTGCCGATGATGCCGATCGTGGGGGCGTAGCCGCCCATCGCGTTGAAGAACTTCGCGGAGTGCTTGTCGTCGAGCCGCTTCGCGTGCAGCTCGGCCTCCAGGATCTCCCGGAGCTCCTCGGGGTCGGTTCCGTCCACGGCGAGTGCGACCCCCCGCTTGAGGAAGTCGTCGTCGACGTCCTTGACCGCCTCCTCGAGCATGAGCAGGCCCTGACGGCGTGCCTTGTCGGCCAGGGACACCACGACGGGCACCAGCTCCGCGGCGGGGGCCTGTTTCCAGACCATCGCCCTCTTGAGCGAGTGCAGGGCGCGCTTGCCGTCGGCCATCGTCCCGCCCGCGAGGGCGGCACCGACGGTTCCGCCGAGGACCAGGAGGATCGGCGGCACGAGGAGCAGCGACATCGGGCTGCCACCCTCCATCACGTTGGCAGCGAGGATGGCGGTGATCCCGAGGCCGATGCCGATCGGGGTCGCGCGGTCCATCAGCCCTCCCGCAGCGGCGAGCCGACCGGGAGGTCGTCCGGGCCGGGCACGGCGGCGAGACGGTTGCGGCGCACGACCGACCGCTCGGACGCGTCGAGGGTGCGTGCGGAGTCCATGGAGCCAGCAGCCGAGAGAAGGCGTGCGCGGTACTCCATGACGGCCGCGACCACGTCGGCGAGCGACTCGCGCACGAGGTACTTCGTGCCGTCGACGAGGGTGATCACCGTGTCGGGAGTCTCGTCCACCCGCTCGATCAGGTCGGGGTTGAGGGCGAACGGCATCCCGGTGAGACGCGTAAGCGTGACCATCTGCGCACCATCCTTGTGCCGTGGAGAACAGGGCCGTCCGTGGCCCTGCCCCAGGTTCATCGGCCGATCGCCGACGAACCTGAGCAGTTCGAGCCGTCGAGCGTCAGCGCTTGATGTTCACGAGCTCCTCGAGCACCTGGTCCGAGGTCGTGATCACACGCGAGGTGGCCTGGAAGCCGCGCTGGGCGATGATCAGGTTGGTGAACTCCTGCGCGAGGTCGACGTTGGACATCTCCAGCGAGCCGCCGACGAGCGAGCCGAGGCGGCCTGCTCCGGGCGAGCCGACCTGGGCGGCGCCCGAGTTCGTGCTCTCGCGGAAGGCGGTGTCGCCCGCGCGGTCGAGGCCCGCGGGGTTCACGAAGTTCGCCAGGGCGAGCTGGCCGAGCGAGCGGCGGCTGCCGTCGTCGAAGACGCCTGTGATGATCCCGTCGGCGCCGATGCCGTAGGAACGCAGGCCGCTGGTCTCGTCGGCGAGCTCGGGGACCTTCAGGGGCTCCAGCGTCGTCCCGAGCACCCCGTTGGTGGCGTTGTAGCCCCTGACGATGTCGCCGTCGAGGGTGACCAGGTTCCCGGCGCTGTCGAAGTTGAACGCGCCCGCGCGGGTGTAGAGGTTCTCGCCGTTGCGACCGACCACGAAGAAGCCGTCGCCCTGGATCATCAGGTCGGTCGCCCGGCCGGTGACCTGGGCCGAGCCCTGGTTGAAGTTCGTGGTGGTGCCGCCGACCGAGACGCCGAGGCCGACCTGGATCGGGTTCGTGCCGCCCCGTGCCGCGGGGGTGCCGCCAGGGCCCGCGGCGACCGGCGCACCGGCGCTCGTCAGCATCTGGCTGAGCGTGTCCTGGAAGACGATGCCGTTGCCCTTGAAGCCGGCCGTGTTGGCGTTGGCGATGTTGTTGCCGGTGACGTCCAGCATGGTCTGGTTCACACGGAGGCCGCTGATCGCGGAGAAGAGGGAGCGGAGCATGGGGGGTTCCTTTCGGGGGGCCGGGCCTGGGTGGGTCCGGGGTCTGGGGATGTCGCCCGAGGTCTGGGGGTTTGGCTTGCGGGGGTGTCCGGCGGGTCAGGCCTTCACTGTGACGATCTGGCTCAGCGCCACCTCGGCGTCGCCGACGCCCAGGAGCGGGCCGCTGGGTCCGAAGCGCACCGAGGAGACGGCGCCGGTGGCCTCGTTGCCGTCGGCGTCGGTGTAGGTCACCGTCCGGCCGACCAGGCTGCTCGCGCCGAAGGCCATCTGGGCCGAGAACGACTGCTCGGACTGGTCGGCGACCTTCCCGAGCTTCTCGAGCGAGGTGAACTGAGCGGTCTGGGCGAGGAACTCCGACGAGTCGGTCGGGTTCATCGGGTCCTGGTTGCGCAGCTGGGCGACCATCAGCTTCAGGAAGGTGTCCTGGTCGAGCTGGGACGTCGCCGACGCCGCCGGTGAGGACGTACCTGCTGTGGATGCGCCTGGCACCGCGGAGAGCGGGAAGATCACGGTGGTCTCCTAGAGGTTGAGGTCGAGCGTGGACGTGGTCGAGGTGGGCCCACCGGGGCGACCGGTCGGTCGGGCGCCGAGGCGTACGTCGGCAGTGGGGCTGGTCCGGCCGGCGCCGCCGTCGTGGCCGCCGTTCTGGCGACCGTCGTGGCCGCTTCCGGTCTCTGCGTGGGTGTCGGCGAGGGCCGGGCCTCCGCGACCCGCGTTTGCGTGCTGGTCGTTCGGGTCGCCACCGGCGGGGTGCTGCGAGGTGCTCGACGAGGAGGTGAAGGTCGTGGCGCCGGTGGACAGGTCACGGAGCGTCACGTGCCCGGCGCCGGCGCCGGTGAGCTCGAGCAGTGAGCGCAGGTGCGGCGAACCGTCGCGGAGTGCCTCGCGCGCCTGCGCACCGGCCGAGAGGGTGACGTCGACATTCCCGTTCCTGACGGTCAGGACCACCTTCACCTCCCCGAGGTCGGCGGGGTGCAGCCGCAGGGTGAGCCGGTGCGTACCTTCTCCCCGGCTGACCAGTCGCGTGACCTGGCCGAAGACCTGCTCGGTGACCGCGTTGCCACGCACCGCCTTCTGCGACGACGTCGCGCCGGTGCCGACCGCCGAGACCTGCGCCGTGGCTGCGACCGGGGCCAGGGCTCCGGAGCTCACGGGCCCGGCCTGCTCCGACGGGCCGTTCGCCGCTGCCGAGGCGCCACCGGCGGCCCCCTCGGCAGGCTTCCCGTTGCCCGTGTCGGTCGTGTCCACGGCCTGTTCCGTGCCGGGGTCGGCCGCCTCCGCGGCGGCCGCGGCGGTGGGGTCGGTCTCCGTGGCGGTGGGGATCCCCGGGCCGGCGGCGGTCACCGGGGCAGCCGAGGTGCCCTCCTGCGGGACCGCGACCGCGGATGTCCCCGCGGCCG
Source organism: uncultured Actinomycetota bacterium (assembly GCA_963700955.1). Classification (GTDB taxonomy): domain Bacteria; phylum Actinomycetota; class Actinomycetes; order Propionibacteriales; family Nocardioidaceae; genus Nocardioides_C. Next base: position 334,350 of record CAVOZH010000011.1, read on the forward strand.
GGGTCGTCGTGGCTGACGCGGCAGCGGCGAGAGACGCGACGAGCCCTGAGGCGGCCGCGGCAGTGGGGTCGGTCTCCGTGGCGGGAGTCGCGGCGGCGTCCGCCGTCGTACTGTCGGGGTCTCCGTTCGCGTGAGCCGCCACCGGACCGGGCGCCGCGACCGGACCAGGCGGCGTCACCAGGCCGGCGAGCAGCGTCGCCAGGACGTCGGGCGGTACGACGGAGGGTGCGACCCCGTCCTCCGGCATCGCCGCGGCCGGTTCTGCCAGGGCACCGCTGGACGGCGTCTCCGGCGCGCTGTCGCACGCGAGGTGCTGCTCCACGAGCGAGGCGAAGTCGGCACCGGCGCCGGACGTGGACGGACCGGCGGACGCGGGAGCCGCGACCGGGGCGGCCACAGGGCTGATCGTCATGCGCGCTCCAGTGCAGCCTTGTGTGCCAGCACAGCCGGCACGTAGTTACGGGTCTCCGGGTAGGGCGGGATCGCGTTGTAGCGCTTCACCGCGCCCGGCCCGGCGTTGTACGCGGCGAGGGCGAGGTCGACCCGGCCGAACTCGGAGATCAGGTCCTTGAGCAGGCGCGCCGCGCCGTCGACGGCCTGAGCGGGGTCGAACGGGTTCGCCACACCGAGCCCTGCCGCCGTGCCCGGCATCAGCTGCATGAGGCCCTGGGCGCCCGCGGGGCTGACCGCGCGGGCGTTGAAGCCGGACTCCTGCTGCGCGACCGCAGCCAGCAGCGTGGGGCTGATCCCGTGCCGCTGCGCGGCCTGGGTGAAGAGCGAGGCGTAGGGCGTCCCGCCTGGAAGCGACGAGACACCAGCGACTCCACGGGTCGCCACTGTCGAGGCCACCGGCTGGTCGGGAAGGATGCGCCGGATCGCGGTGGGCTTCTCGTACACGTCGGCCACCCGCACGTCGAGCCCGGTGCGTGGCGCCTCGATCATCTTGCCGCCGCCGATGTAGATCGCCACGTGGTCGACCGGGCTGTCGAAGGCCAGGATGTCGCCGGGCCGCGCCTCGGCGAGGCTCGCGACAGGACGCCCGGCCGTGGCCTGCTGGTAGGAGACCCGCGGCAGGTCGATGCCGAACTTCTTGTAGACGAGCTGGACGAGCCCGGAGCAGTCGAGCCCCTTGGCCGGGTCGGTGCCGCCCCAGACGTACGGGATGCCGAGGTACTTCCGGGCCTCGTCGACGACGGCCTGCGCCTCCGCCGTACCGACGGCCGGCGCGGCCGAAGCCACCGGGCCGGCCGAGGCGAGCTGAGCGGCCCCGGTGGCGGCTGAGGCGGGTTCGGTGAGACCGGCCTGGGCGGCGCCGAGGACGGAGGAGAACCCGGTGGTCGCGGCGGACCCGCGGGCTGGTGCCGGGCCACGGAGCTGGGCGAGCTGGCCCTGGAGCTGGGCGATCCGGCCGGCTACCTCGGCGACGCTCATGCGGTCACCTCCATCGGCGCAGGAACCCTGCTGCGTAGCCAGCCCTGGGCGGCGAGCTCGTCGAGCTCCGCGGCCTCACGGCGGGCAAGCTCGGCACGACGCTCCTCGGTGCGACGCTCGAGGAGGAGCTCCACGGTGCGGACGGCCTGCCGGTCGAGCCCCCAGCGACGACGCGCCTCGTCGGCGACCGTGCCGCTGCGGCGTACCTGCTCCTGCTTCTCGGCGACGTCGTCGGCCAGCGCCCGCACCAGGAGCGTGTACACGCGGTACTCCTCGGCGGTGCCGGAGTGGAACGACGGGGCGCTGTCGAGGCGGGCCCGGGACCTGTCGGCCTCCTCCTCACGGAGGCGGTTCGCGGCCAGGGCCTGCTGGAGCCCGATCCGGCTGTCACGCTCGCGCGCCTCGCGGAGCCGGCGCACCGCGGTGAGTGCCCGGTCGGCACCGGTCGCGGTCATGAGGTGCTCACGATCTGGTGCAGTGCTGCCCAGGTCTCCGCGATGGGCGTCGGGGCGTCGACGGGCTGGCGGAGGAAGTCGTTGATCCGCGGGATGAGCGCGAGGGCCAGGTCCGCGTCGGGGTCGCTGCCGGACGCGTACGCACCGATCTGCACCAGCTCGCGCACGTCGCGGTGCGCCGCGAGCAGCCTGCGGAGAGTCGTGGCGTCGGCCAGCTGGGTGGCGTCGGTGACCGCGGGCGCGACACGAGAGATCGACTCGAGGACGTCGATGCTCGGGAAGTGGCCGCTGGTCGCGAGCCGGCGGGACAGCACGACGTGGCCGTCGAGGATCGAGCGGACGGTGTCGCCGATCGGGTCCTGCAGGTCGTCGCCCTCGACGAGGACGGTGTAGAGCCCGGTGATGCTGCCGGTCGCCGCCGGGCCGCTGCGCTCGAGGAGCCGGGGCATGAGGCCGAAGACGCTCGGCGGGTAGCCGCGCGTCGTCGGAGGCTCGCCGGCGGAGAGCCCGATCTCCCGCTGCGCCATCGCGACCCGGGTGAGGCTGTCCATCATCAGCAGCACGTCCTGGCCGGTGTCGCGGAACCACTCGGCGATACGGGTGGCGACGAACGCGGCACGCAGGCGTACGACGGGCGGGGCGTCCGACGTGGCGACGACGACGACCGAGCGGGCGAGCCCCTCGGGCCCGAGGTCGTTCTCGATGAACTCGCGGACCTCCCGCCCACGTTCGCCGACGAGCGCGATCACCGACACGGCCGCCTCGGTGCCACGGGCGATCATCGAGAGCAGCGTGGACTTGCCGACGCCGGAGCCGGCCATGATGCTCATGCGCTGCCCGCGGCCGCAGGGCACGAGCGCGTCCAGGGCGCGGACCCCGAGTCCCACCTGGCGGTCGACCCGGGCACGGCTGAGTGCGGGCGGGGCCTCGTTCTCGACAGGGACCATCGACATGCCGGTGAGGGCGGGACCGCCGTCGATGGGCCGGCCCAGACCGTCGAGGACCCTGCCTCGCAGCTCGGCACCGACCGGGATCGTCAACGGGCCGCCGGTGGCCGCGACAGGCGCGCCACGACGCAGGCCGTTGGTCGGGCCGAGCGGCATGCAGACCACACCTTCAGGGGTGCTCGCGACGACCTCGGCGGGCACCACACCTGAGTCGCCGCGGACCTCGACCAGGTCACCGACGGCGGTGTCGATCCCGCGGGCGAGCAGGTGCAGGCCCTTGAGCTCGACGAGCCGACCGTGGCGACGCGGGCGCGCTGCGTCGAAGGCGGCGTCGAGGCGTTCGGTCAGGATCGAGGCGGTCATCGGGCGAGCACCTCCCGCACCCGCGCCAGCGCGCCGGCGATCGTGGCGTCGACCAGGGTCTCGTCGGTCTCGGCCACGGCGTCGCCTCGTGCGAGGCCTGCGTCGTCGACGACCGTGATGTCGCGTCCCTCGAGGGCTGCCGGGTCCAGCGCCGCCCGGTCGACGGGGTGCAGCCGCACGGTGGCGGAGACGTGTGGGTCCACCAGGGCCATCGCCCGGCGGAGCGCGTCGCCACCCGGGTCGGTCGCGGTGGCCACCTCACGTCCGAGGATCGCGCGCGTGAGCTCGAGGGCCACCTCGACGGTCTGCCCGGCGAGCGCGTCGACGGCCTCGCCGAGCCGGGTGCGCGCCTGGTCGAGAACTGCGTCGAGGGCGGCCATGGCCTGCAGGTGCTCGGCGTTCCGGCGCGCCCGGTCGGCCTCGGCTGCTCGTCGTACCGCCTCGGCCTCCTCGGCGGCCTTCGCCATCGCGACGCGGCGACCCTCGGCCCAGCCGGTGGCGTACCCCTGGGCGCGGGCGGCCTGGTGCGAGCGCTCGGCGAGGCCGCCGAGGATCGCCTCCGTCACGGCGTCGCCGAGGACCCCGCCGGAACCGAGCCGCGTCCAGGCTCCCGAGCGCAGGTCGGTGGTGTGCGAGGGCGTGCCGAGGCTCTCGTCGGGGAGGTCGCGCGCGACGACGCCGTCAGAGGACGTACTCCTCATCGGCGCCCCTCCTCACCGTGATCTCGCCCGACTCCTCGAGGGTCCGGATGAGGCGGATGAAGTTGACCTGGGCCTCCTCGACCTGCCGCAGCAGGACGGCACCGAGCAGCTCGACCTCCTCGAGGAGGTTCTCGGCGGCGCGCTCGGACATGTTCGTGGTGACCTTGGTGCGCACCTCGTCGCTGACCCCCTTGAGGGCCATCGCGAGCTCCGCGACCTCCACCTGCCGGAGCACGAGCTGCATGTCCTTGTCGTCGAGCAGGGTGATGTCCTCGAACATGAACATCCGGCTCTTGACCTCCTCGGCGAGCGCGGGGTCGCGCTGCTCGAGAGCCTCCACGATGAGCCGTTCGGTCGCCCGGTCGGAGCGGTTGATGATGTCGATGAGCGGCTCGAGGCCACCCACCGTGGAGAAGTCGGAAGGCTGGAGGACCGAGGAGGTCTTGCGCTCGAGCGCCACCTCCAGCGCGTGCAGCACCTCCGGCGAGGTGCGGTCCATCACGGCGATCCGGTGTGCGACGTCGGCCTGCCGCTCGGGGTCGAGGCCCGAGAGCACCATCGTCGCGCGGTCGCTCGGCATGTGCGCGAGGATGACGGCGATGACCTGCGGGTGCTCGCCCGAGATGAACGAGAGCAGCTGTCGCGGGTCGGCCCGGTGCAGGAACTGGAAGGGCAGCTGGCGTCCCGCGGCCGCGAGCCGCTCCATGATCGAGTCCGCGCGCTCGCGGCCGAGTGACTCCTCGAGGAGGGCCCGGGCGAAGTCCGGGCCGCCGTTCAGGACGTTGGCCCGTGCCGTCGCGAGCTGGTGGAACTCCGTGATCACCGCGTCGGTCTCGTCTGCCCCGAGCGACTCGAGGCGGGAGATCTCCGACGAGACCGCCTCGACCTCGGACTCGCGGAGATGGCTGAGCACCTTCGAGGCGTTGTCCTGGCCGAGCTGCACGAGCAGGATCGCGGCCTTGCGGATGCCGGTCTCGTTCATCGTCACCGTCATCGTCAGCCCCTGCTGTCCACGAGCCAGCCGCGCAGCAGCTGCGCCACCTCTTCGGGCTGCCGCTCGACCATGGCGGCGATCTCGTCCCGCGCGGCGGCACGCAGGTTCGCCTGGTCGATGACGGCCGGGTCCAGCTCGAGCGGCGCCGGTGCCGGCATGACAGGGACGAGCTGGGTCTGGTCGATGGCGTCGCGGCGGCGGATCTGCTCGACGACGTAGCTCGCCGCCTCGTCGCGGAGCTTGGCGCGCTTGCGGCTGCGCATCCAGGCGGCGAAGAACAGGCCGGCGATCACGAGCACGAGCGCCGCTGTCTTGAGCATGCTCATCAGGGCCGCTCGGTCGTCGGCGGCCTTGGCCGAGGCGATGGCCTTGGCGGCCGCCTCCTGGGAGGTGCGGTCGAAGGCCATCGAGGTGACCTCGACCGTGTCGCCGCGTGTGGTGTCGATGCCGAGACCGGAGCTGACCAGCGACTTGACCTCGGCGGGCGTGACGTTGCCGGCGGCGTCCTGGTCGAGCACGATCCCGACGTGCAGGCTGTCGACCGTGCCGGGCGCCGCCTCACGCTGCTCGGTGGTCTCACCGACCGCGTTGTCGGCGGTGCGCTGCTCCTTGCGGTAGTTCGTGGGGTCGCCCTTGCGGCCGTTGCCGGCGGTCGGGTCGAGCTGACCGTCCGGGCCCACGACACCGCCCACGCCCGGCGTACCGGGGGCGGTGTAGGTCTCGGTCAGCGTCGTGTCGGAGAGCGGCACCGCCTTGGGGTCGGTGAAGTAGCGCTTGGTGTTCGTGGTGGTCTTGTCGAAGTTCAGGTCCGCGGTGACCTGGACCGCGGTGTTGCCCGGGCCGAGGACCTTGTCGAGCATGCCCTGGACGGAGCCGCTCATCTTGTCCTCGAAGGCCTTCACCTGCTGCGACCGCGTGTCGGCTGCCGTGTCGAAGCCGTCCCCGGAGGTGGTCAGCACCTTGCCGGTCGAGTCGGCGACGGTGACCTGCTTGGGGTCGAGGCCCTCGACGCTCGAGGCGACGAGGTGGACCACGGCCTGCACCTGCTCCGGGGTGAGCGAGTCACCGGGCCGGGTCTGCACCAGCACGGAGGCGGTGCTCGGCTTCTCCTCCTCGGAGAACAGCTCCTTCTGCGGGAGTGCGAGGTGGACCACCGCTGTGTCCACCGGGTCGAGCGCCTCGATGGTCTTCTGGAGCTCGCCCTCCATCGCGCGCTTGTAGCCGGTCTCCTCCTGGAACTGGGAGGTGGAGAGGTCCTGCTTGTCGAGGATCGCGTAGCCGCTCGACCCCTCGCTCGGGAGGCCCTCGCCGCTCAGCCGGATGCGCTCGTCGTACACCTCCGCCCGCGGGACGAGGATCGTCGCGCCGCCGTCGGAGAGCTGGTACGGCGTGCCCGCCGCCTCCAGCTCGTCGACGATCGCGGAGGCGTCGGCGGCGGCGACGTTGGTGAAGAGCGGCGCGTACGACGGGGTGGAGGCCCACCGGAACACGAAGAAGGCGGCGAACAGGATCGCCACACCTCCCACGACCGCGACCGTCTTCTGGCCGGCGGTGAAGGAGGCGAAGGTGCGCTGGAGGGCCTGGAAGCGGCCGGTGATCTGGTCGCGCATCAGATCGAGATCCTCATGATCTCCTGGAAGGCCTCGAGCGCCTTGTTACGGACGGCCGTCGTCAGCTGCGTGCTCACGGCAGCCTCCGTCGCGGTGATCGTGTAGTCGTGGATCTGCGACAGGTCGCCGGTGGCCGCCTGCACCGCGAGCGAGTCGGCGCGGTCGTGCAGCCCCTCGAGGCGCTCGAGGCCGGTGGACAGCATCTTCGTGAAGTCGAGCCCCTGGGCGGCGCCGACGGGTGCCGTGCCGGCGGTCGCGCTCGCGGCCGGAGCCGCGGTCGACGCCAGCGTCGGCGCGACGAACGGCAGGAAACCTGTGGGGTCGATCGCGGGGATGCTCATGAGCTGCGCCCGATCGAGAGTGCCGAGGAGTAGACGTCCTGGGCGTTCTTGATCACTTCGGCCTGTGCCTGGAACCCGCGCTGGGCCATGATCAGCTGGCTCATCTGGCTCGCCATGTCCACGTCGGGCATGCGCACGTAGCCGTTCGCGTCCGCGAGCGGGTTCTCCGGGTCGTGGACCATCCGGCCCTCGGGGTCGCCCAGCGCGATGCCGGAGACCCGGACACCACCCTCGGGAACCGCGTCCGCCATCACGAACTGCGCCTGGAAGGCGGCCTGGTCGGTCGGCCGTGCGGTGTTCACGTTCGCGATGTTGTGCGAGAGCGCGTCGAGCCAGGTCTGGTGGGTGGTCAGGCTGCTACCGGCGATGCCGAGGATCTCGAAGGCACTCATCACATGCCGCCGATCGCGGTGGTGACCAGCGAGTAGCGGTCACCGACGGCGCGGGTGAGCAGCTGGTACTGGAAGACCGACTGCATCGCGGTCATCGTCTCCCCGGCGAGGTCGACGTTGTTCCCGTTGACACCCGCGGGTGCCGACGAGACGCCGGTGGCAGGAACGACGTCCGGCTCGGTCATCTCTCCGTCGGCAAGGGCCGACCGGAGTGAGCTCTCGAAGTCGACGGTGGCCGCCCGGAAGCCGGGGGTGTCCATGTTCGCGATGTTGTCCGCCGCGACACGTTGCCGCATCGCCAGCCCGTCGAGCGCGCTGCCGAGGGCAGCCGCAACAGAATCAGTGGCAGAGACCAGCATGCTCAGTTGCTCCTGGGAGTACGTGGGCTGCCGATCCGTCGGCGGAGTGCGAGCGATCCCTGCTCAGGAGGTTGATTCGGCCGCGCCCCGGGCGACCTGAGGAAATCCGGACATTTTGCTCCCCGGCCTTGCGTGTCGCCGGCCGGCCGGACGGCGTTCAGGCGGTGATGTCCAGGTAGACCGGGCTCGGATCGCGGTGGGCCGTCGACATCCGCGAGGTCAGCTCGGCCTGCCGGCGAAGCGCGATCGCAGCGTCGGCGGTGACCCGCATGAGCTGCTGCTGGCGGTGGTGCAGGGCCAGCGCGCGGGTGCGGAGGTCCACGGGCATCGGGCCGTCGAGGGCCGGTGGGGCCCACGGGGCGAGCGTCGTACCGCCGTCCGGGGCCCGGCCACGCAGGAGACGCTCGGTCTCGTCGAGACTCAGCTCCAGCTCGTCGAGCGCAGCCGCCCACGCCGAGGCCCAGTCGGCCTCGGTGTCGTGGGCGGGCGCCTCGTCCATCGCAGGGGTCAGCCGACGGCCAGGGAGGCCAGAGCGGCCTCACGCCAGGCGTCGGCGAGCGGCGTGACGATCCCGAGGCAGGACTCGGTGATCTCGACGTTGCGCTCGACGTTCGCGCGGACGAGCTCGGTGTGCAGGAAACCGTAGATCGAGGCGAGCTGGTCCGCGCCGGCCCACACGTCGAGGCGGAGGGAGGAGCTCAGCTCGAGCACGATCTCCTGCGCGTGGATCAGCTGCTGGCTTGCGGCCGGGAAGTCGCCGGCCTTCTGCGCCTCGACGGCGCGCTGGAGGTCGAGGACCAGCCGGTCGTAGAGCATCACCAGGAGCCGCGAGGGGTTCGCGGTGCTCACCATCTGGCCGACGTAGGCGGCGCGTGGGTTGTTCATCTCTGGTCCTCTTCTCCTAGCCCTTGCTCATCGACGGCAGGGAGCCGATCTGGCCGGCGAGCCAGGACGACTGGCTCTGGAGCTTGCCGAGCGCGGTCTCGAGGGCGGTGTACTGCCGCTGCAGGGTGGTCTGACGGGCAGCGAGCCGGACGTCCCAGTCGGCGATGTCGTCCTCCATGCCCTTGATCCCGGACTGACGGCTCTTGATCGCCTGGGTGACCGTGCCGTCCAGGGAGTCGCTGAAGGACTTGCCGAGCGACTCGAGGTTCGCCGCGAACGCCGGAACCGGGGCCGGCGCTGTGGGGTCCGGCGCCGCGAACTTCGCGGCCGTGCCTGTGGGGTCGGCCGTGTAAGCGGCCTTGAACTTGTCCGCGTCGAAGACGAGCCTGCCCGAGCGGTCGGTCTGGATGCCGTACGGCGCGAGCGACTGCTGGTTGATCCCTCCGGAGACGGACTCGAGCAGCTGGTTGCGGATCGTCCGGAGCGTGCTGTCACCCGCGAGGAGGCCGGCCTTCTTCGACACCGGGTCGTACGCCGTCTGGGTGTCGATCTCGCCGAGCGCGGCGTTGACCGCGTCGACCATCGCCTTGACCGAGTCGGACAATGACGCGACGTCCCGCTCCACGGTGATCGTCGCCGACGTTCCCTGCGCACCGACGCTCAGGGTGACGTCCACCCCCGGCATGAGGTCGGTGATCGTGTTGGAACGAGAGCTCAGCGGGGTGGTCTGACCGTCGAGAAGGATCTCGGCATCGGTCCCGACCGGGGGCGGAGCGGCGGGATCTTCTCCCATGAACGCAACCGGGCTCGGAAGCGGCGTGGTCGGGGCGGCCGGATCGAACTGCGTGAAGGTGAAGCCCGACTGACTGCCGGTCACCGTCGAAGACACCTGGAGCTGGTACGTCGGGGTCCCGTTGACGTCACCGACCTTGACCAGGGTCGCTCTCACACCCTGCTTCCGGTTGATCTCGTCGGTGATCGCCTGCATCGTCCCGTCGCCGGTGCTGATCGTCTCGGAAGGGCGCCCGTCGGCATAGGTGATCTCGTAGCTCAGGTTCGCGCCCATCACCTTCGTGGCCGCAGCCCCAGTGGTCGGGAAGCTCTCGCGCGCGCTGGTCGCCAACGAGTTCACCGTGAACGAGAGCGAGGTCGCGCTCGCGCCGGAGTCGGCCGTCACGAGCACCTTGTCGTTGTCGCTCGTCGCCTTGCTCGGGCTCCAGGCGGTGGTCTTCGCAAGCTCGGCTGCCTTGGTCCTGATCCCGGCCAGCTTCGTATTGAGGCCCTGGAGCGCGGTGACGACCTTCTGCTCCGTCGAGAGCCTGCTCTTGAGCATGGTCTGCGGGCGAGCCTCCAGCTGCATGAGCTGGCTGATGATCGTGGCGGTGTCGAGGCCGCTGACGAGCCCGCCGATGCTGGCATTGGCCATCTGCGTTCTCCTCCAGGACTCTCCCCGACCGTCGTCCGGGGGTTGATCGGTGGTGTCCGGTGGGAGCGGGAGGGTTTCGTTCCCGCTCCCACCGGAGGTGCGAGGCGGCGGAGGTGTACTTGGGGGCACCTTCGCCGTCAAGCGGTCAGTGACGAGGGGTCATCACTGGAGCAGGCGAAGCACGCCCTGCGGGGCCTGGTTGGCCTGGGCGAGCATCGCGGTGCCGGCCTGCGACAGGATCTGCGAGCGGGTGAACTCCACCATCTCGGAGGCCATGTCGGTGTCGCGGATCCGGCTCTCCGAGGCGGACAGGTTCTCCACCGACACGTTCAGCGAGTTGATCGTGTGCTCGAGGCGGTTCTGCGAGGCGCCGAGGCCCGCGCGAGCGGTGGAGACGGCCTTGATCTGGGCGTCCGCGGTGGTGATGCCGGTCGCCGCCGCCGTTGTCACGTCGATGGTCTTGACCGCGTCCGCGACAGCCTGGATGTCGGCGAGGTTCACCGTCAGCGTGTCACCCGAGTTGCTACCCACCTGGAAGGTGAGCGAGGCGGTGTTTCCGTCGAGCAGCTTGGTGCCGTTGAAGTCCGTCCGCTTGGCGACGTCGTCCAGAGCCGAACCGAGCTCGGTGATCTCGGACTGGATTGCCCCGAGCGAGTCGGCGTTGTTGCTGCCCGCGTTCGCGGCCTGGACCGAGAGGTCCCGGACGCGCTGAAGGATCGAGTGCACCTCGGTGAGCGCACCTTCAGCGGTCTGCACGACGCTGACGCCGTCCTGGGCGTTGCGGACGGCGACCTTGAGTCCGCCGACCTGCGAGCGCAGGCCCTCGGAGATCGCGAGGCCGGCAGCGTCGTCAGCCGCACGGTTGATGCGGAAACCGCTGGACAGCTTCTCCAGCGACTTCGCCATCTGACCGTCGGTGACCGACAGGTTGCGGTACGAGTTCATCGCCGCGATGTTCTGGTTGATACGAAGACCCATGATCATTTCCTCCCTGAGTGGGTCGAGCGACGGTCCGTCCTTGGTCCGTCAGCGACTGAGATCGGCCGCCGGGTCGGCGACCTGAGGTTTTACGCGGTGCGAGTTTCGAACGCGGTCGGAGCGAGCCGCGCGAGGTAGGAGCGGTGCGAGGCGACCTCGGCGAAGTAGGCCTCGCGCCGCCGGGTGGCGCAGCCGTTCGGGCGGGTCGCGGGTGCAACGAGGTCCGGGTCCAGGGCGGTGTTGATCCCGTCGCGCAGCAGCGCAACGGCCTCGGCCCGGAGCTGGGAGACCCGCGACTCGGTGACACCGAGCTCGACCGCGATGTCGGCCATGGGCCGCTCGCGGAAGAAGTAGCCCTCCACCACGACCCGGAGCCGCTCTGGGAGCGCGGCCACGGCGTCGTGCAGGTAGGCCAGGCGCTCGCGGCGCTCGATGACCGCTTCGGGCGTGAGGGTCGAGGCCGGGAGGACGTCGTCCACGCCGCCGGTCTCGTCGAAACCCTGGAGCGACATCACCGACGCGCGCGAGACGTCATCGCGGTGAGCGGCGAGCTCGTCCGTCGACATGCCGAGGTCTTCCGCGACCTCGGAGTCGCTTGGCGTCCGCCCGAGCTTCACCGCGAGCTGCTCGCGCGCCTGGTCGAGCTGCCGGGCCCGACGACGGACCGACCGGCTGGCCCAGTCCATGCCGCGGAGCTCGTCGAGGATGGCGCCGCGGATCCGGGTGGAGGCGTAGGCGCAGAAGCCGGCGCCGCGCTGGGCGTCGTACGCCTTGGCGGCCTGGGCCAACGCCGCGAAGCCGGCCGAGGTCAGCTCGTCGCGGGAGACGTGGGCAGGCAGTCGGGTCAAGGTCTCGCGAACGATGTGGCTCACCAAGGGCATGCCTTGGTGGACCAGTTCTTCGTATTCGTCACGAGCGGGGGGGAGCATCGTGTGGGGGGTCACATGGGGATTTCTCTCGCAAAACGGACATCCGTTCGAGGGCTTTTGCCTTATATCCCCTGACTGGGGGACATATATCACTACTTCTGACTAGTTGTGAGAACCCTGGGTTAGTCAGAACCGACCATTTACCCGGACCATCCGAATCAGGGCAGATCCGTCGTCAATGGCGGCGTTATCGCTAAGGAAATCCGCCGCGCCGCCGATACGACACGGGAACACACCAACGCCACGAGGGAGAAGCCATGTCGATGGAGGACCTGTCATCCGTCCTGTGGCGGGAGCGTGAGCTCCTCGAGACGCTGCTGTTCAAGCTCGAGGTGGAGCAGCTCGTGCTGGCCACGGGCCGGACCCGGTGGCTCGCCGCCGCGGCACGCGAGATCGAGGAGGTCCTCGACGCGATCCGCGAGACCGAGCTGCTCCGCAGCCTCGAGGCCGACGCGGTCGCGGCCGAGCTCGGGCTCGAGCCGAACCCGAGCCTGCTGCAGATCGCCGACCTGAGCGACGAGCCCTGGAAGAGCATCTGGCTCGACCACCGCGCCACGTTCACGTCCGTCTCCGCCGAGATCACGTCGATGGCGGAGAACAACCGCGAGCTGCTCACGTCGGGCTACCAGGCCGCGCAGGCGACGCTCAGGTCGCTCACGGACGCCCCCGCCACCTACACGGCCGACGGCTCCGCGGTCGTCCACCGGCGCACGAGCATCGTGGATCGGAGCATCTGACCGATGAGCGGCACTTTCTCCTCACTCTCCGGCGCGCTGTCCGCCCTCCGCTACAACCGTGTCGCGATGGACGTGGCGAGCGGCAACGTCGCGAACGCGAACACCGAGGGATACACCCGCCGCGTCGCCCACGCGCAGGCGGTCGGGGCCCCGGCGGTCCCGGCGCTCTGGTCGAGGTGGGACGGCAGCGCCGGCGGCGTCGAGGTCGGCGGCATCCCGCGGATGGTGGACCCGTTGCTCGACGCCCGCGCCCGCACCGAGCAGGGGGCGCTCTCCTACCTCGACACACGCGCCGCTTCGCTGGTGCGCTTCGAGACCACCCTCGGTGAGCCCGGCGAGGGCGGCATCGCCGCGGCTCTCTCGGCCTTCAAGCAGGGCTGGCACGACGTCGCCAACAACCCGGCCGACGAGGCCGCGCGCAGCCAGCTGCTCGGCCGGGCCGAGACCCTGCGCTCGTCGATCGCTTCCCAGGGACGCTCGGTCGCCACCGAGTGGTCCGACCAGCGCACCCGGCTCGACTCCGTCGCCAGCGAGGTCAACGAGGTCGCCTCCGACCTGGCCAAGCTGAACAAGGGGCTCCGCTCTGCGTTCGTCGCCGGCACCGACGCGGGAATGCTGCTCGACCAGCGCGACCAGCTCACGATGCGGCTGGCCAAGCTCACCGGCGGGATGGTGGTCGAGAACGACGACACGACTGTCGACGTCCGGGTCGAGGGGGTCGCCCTCGTCTCGGGGAACACGGCCAACACGCTGACCGTCGGCGGTGCCCGCTCGCTGGCCGCCTCGGCCGGAGACCCGGTGACCCTCGCCATCGGCGGCACCGCGATCCCGCCGGCCGGCCGCGGTCTCAGTGGCGAGCTCGGCGCGTCGTACGACCTGGTCACGAAGGATCTGCCCGGCTACCTCTCCCGCCTCGACTCCTTCGTGTCGACACTCGCCTCGGAGACCAACGCCCAGCACACCGCCGGTGCGGACCTCGACGGCAACGCCGGCGCCGCCTTCTTCAGCGGTACGACGGCCGCCGACCTGACCGTCGCGGTCACCGACCCGCGCGCTGTCGCTGCGGCCGACCCGGGCAAGGGACCGCTCGACGCGTCGAACGCCGACGCACTCGCGACCGCCGGGCTCGGCGCCGCGGAGTACCGATCGCTGGTCACCGACTTCGGCGTCACGGTCTCCTCGGTCCGCCGGGTCGCGCAGAACCAGGCGATCCTCGCCTCCCAGGTCGACGCGTCGCGCGAGTCCCTCTCCGGGATCAACATCGACGAGGAGATGGTCAACCTGCTCGCCGCACAGCGTGCCTACGAGGGCGCCTCCCGGGTGATCACAGCCGTGGACTCGGTCCTCGACACGCTCATCAACAGGACGGGACTGACGCGCTGATGAGTACGGTCCGGATCACCCAGCGACTCATGGTCGAGCGCTCGCTGAACGCCATGCAGACCGGCGCGTCCAGGCTCGCCAGGTCCCAGGAACAGCTGTCGACGGGGCGCACGATCAACCGGCCTTCGGACTCTCCGACCGGCACGAACTCCGCGATGCGTCTGCGCGAGGAGCTGGCCGCCGGCACCCAGTACGCCCGGAACGCCTCCGACGGCCTGGCCTGGCTCGGCCGGATCGACAACACCCTCACCTCGATGCTCGACAGCACCCGCCGCGCCCGGGACCTGGTGGTCCAGGGCGCATCAACCGGCAGCAGCGGGCCGGCCGGCCGCGAGGCGCTCGCCCAGGAGATGGACCAGCTCCGCGAGGCACTGCTGGCCCAGGCCAACACCCAGCACCTGGGCCGTCCAGTGTTCGGCGGCACCACGGCAGGCGACAAGGCGTACGACGCGAGCGGGACGTTCGTCGGCGTACCGGCGCAGGTGAAGCGCACCGTGGGCGACGACGTGCAGGTGCAGGTGAACGTGGTGGGGCCCGACGCGTTCGGTCCGAGTGGAGACGACCTCTTCAGCGTCCTCCAAGACGCCGCGGACCAGCTGCGCACCAACCCGGGCGCCCTCGGCACGACCCTCGACCGCCTCGACAAGGTGATGGGACGGATGCAAACCTCTCTCGCCGACGTGGGCACCCGGTATGGTCGCGTCGAGTCGGCGCTGACCCTGGTCAACAGCACGGCACTGGACATGCAGTCGGCCCTGTCGGAGGTGGAGAACGTGGACATCGCGAAGGCGATCGTCGACCTCCAGATGCAGGAGGTGGCCTACCAGGCCGCTCTCGGTGCGACCGCCCGGGTCATCCAGCCGTCGCTGCTCGACTTCCTGCGCTGATGAGCGACACCGCCCTCACCTCGACAACGAACGGCCAAGGGACAGCGACCATGCAGGAAGCCACCACGCCCGACCTCGTCGCCAGCACCGCCGACGACATCCCGGTACTCACGATGGTGGGACCGATGCTCGGCTTCCCCGAGCACGGACGCTTCGGCCTTGCCCGGCTCGACGAGCAGGGTGCGGTCTGCGACCTGCGCTCGCTGGACGACCCGGAGCTCCGCTTCGTCGTCGTACCTCCCGGCCTCTTCTTCGCCGACTACGCACCTGAGATCACCGAAGCGACCGCCGCGGAGCTGGAGGCTGTGACCGCCGAGGAGCTCGTGGCCCTCGTGGTGGTGACCCTCGGTGATGGCCTGGCCGACGCGACCGCCAACCTGCTCGCCCCGGTGCTGGTCAACCCGGCCCGACGGCTCGCTGCACAGGTGGTCCTCGACGACGCGACGTTGCCGTTACGCGCTCCGCTGGTCCCCGACCGCGCCCCGGGTTCGTGAACGCGGCAGACTGACCACGTCAGCTCGTCGTCCCCAGACAGGAAGAGGCCCCATGCTCGTCCTCAGCCGGCGCGTCGGCGACAGCGTCGTCATCGGTGACAACGTCGTCGTGACCGTCCTCGAGGTCCGCGGCGACGTCGTACGCATCGGTGTGGACGCACCCCGCGAGGTGGCGGTCCGGAGGCAGGAGCTGCTCGCCGAGCTGGCCGACTCGAACCGTGCCGCGGCCTCTCCGAGCCAGGCTGCGGTCAGCGACCTGTCGCAGCTCCTCAGCAAGCGGAACCCAGCGGACGAGCCAGGGGCCTGACAGCTGGGTCTCGTCGGACAACCCGTGCAGACTAGACACCTGACCGGAAACCAGACGAAGAGCCCGACCCTAGTAGTCCACTTGGGTCACGACCCTGGGGTGCCGCCTCGTCATTAGCCACGCTATCCGCCTTTGAAAGACATTTTGGCTGCGCATTCAGTGGCGAAAGCGGCGAAGATAGACGCAGGCGACCGATCCGGGGGGGTCTGGACCGGACGCCAGCACCAGGACGGTTTCGAGCCGGCAACCTGTTGGGGGTCATCGAACTCGTCTCGGCCAGGGATTCTCCCGTGCGGCGCCTTGCGCCATCGGCGAGCAGACCTGGGACCGCCCTGGGGCTAGGTGGGGGGACCACCGTGCCGGCCCCGCGGAGCCTCACCGCTCCGCCGGGGCCGGACACGCCCGCACTCACATGTCTTGGTCGGCGCTCGTGAGCCACGGCTTCCTCCCAACGAGCGCCGGCCAGACAGCAGACGGCCCGCGTCGGGCGATCCGACGCGGGCCGTTTCGTGCCGGGGGGGTATCAGGGCAGGACCACTGCTCCGCCGCGGACCTCGGGCAGGTCGCGACCGACGACGACGTCGAGCGGGTTGGTCAGGCAGCGGATCGACCCGCCGCCCTTGTGGAACTCGCTCACGTCGACCAGGACGATCTCGAAGCCCCACTCCTCGAGCTGCACGCGGACGCGGTCAGGGCAGGTCGGCATCAGGATCGTCTTGCCGACCACGATCGAGTTGGCGCAGAAGGTGAGCGCCTCCTCCTCGCTGAGGACGAGCGGCTCGGGCACCATCGCGAGCGCGGCTTCGGCCGACTCCTCGTCGAAGGCCGCGGGGCAGACCATCGCCCGGGTCTCGTCGAGGGGGCAGAAGGCCAGGTCGAGGTGGTACATCCCCGGGTGGGTGATCCGCAGACCACGGACCCTGAGGTCGAGGCCGACCGCGAGGTGCTTGAGGCCGAGGTGCTCGGTGCGAGGCCCGTAGCCCACGACGAGGGCGTCGCGCCAGGCGAAGGCGTCACCGGCCTCGAAGTGCGCACCGACTCCGTCGCGTCCGAGGTACGACGTCGCGAAGCCGGCCTCCTCGAACCACGGTGCAGCGGTGAGCGTCTCCATCCGGCGCTCGGCGTACCGCATGTGCGACAGCATCACGCGCTCGCGCCCGGGGGCGTTCACCACGAGGCCGAGGTTCATCGCGTAGACCATGTCGGGTGCGTCCGGGCGCTGCTCGAGTGCCTCGACCTCTCCCCCGGCGGCGCGGACGGCGTCGACGAGGTCGAGCCACTGCTCACGTGCGCGCACGTGGTCGGGCTGGTCGTGGACGTCCATGTACGGGTTGATCGCGTAGTCCACGCGGAAGTGGTTGGGCTCCACCATCAGGTAGCGGCGGCCCCACTGCAGCTGCTGTCCCATCTCTCGCCTCCCTTGCCGAGTCGGGTTCACGGTCTCGCCTGATTGTCCGACAATCAGGCAACGCCCAAGTGTGGGGCTCCAGTTCTCGTGAGTCAACTTTTGTCGGACAATGTCTTCATGACCGACCACCCGGCCAGCCCGTTCGCCACGCTCAGCCTGGAGCACTCCTCCACGGTCGACAGGGTGGCCGACGAGCTCCGGCGTGCGCTGTTCGACGGCGAGGTCGGGCCGGGCACCCCGCTGCGCGAGATCGCGCTCGCGGACGCGATGGGGGTCTCCCGGTCCACGATCCGTGAGGCGCTCGGAGTGCTGGTCGCCGAGGGCCTGGCCACCCGTGAGCCGAACCGCGGCGTCTTCGTCACCGAGCTCGACCCGGAAGCCGTCCGCGACGTCGGCCGGGCCCGGGCCGTGCTCGAGGTGGCCGGTGTACGGCGATGGGAGGCGGCCGGCGACCAGGCGCGCGATGCCGTGCGCCAGGCGCTCGTCGACTTCCACACAGCCGCCTCGTCACAGGCGACGCCGAGTGAGCTCACCGCGGCACATCTCGCGATCCATCGGGCCCTCGCGGCGCTGAGCGAGTCACCGCGGCTGCTCGCTCTCGCCGACTCGCTCTATGCCGAGATCCGGCTGGCCCTGGCGAAGGTGGACCGGATCCGGCGCAACGCCCCGGACCAGGTCACGTCGCACCGGACCCTGCTCACACTGCTCGAGCGCGGAGATGTCGAGGCCGCCGCCCAAGAGCTCGAGCACCACCTGGAGCATGCGGAGAGCTCCATGCTCGAGGCGCTGCACCTCCCGGCCGGCACCGACCACTGACCCCGAGGCCCTGACGGTGAGCGCGACCCGTCTGGCAGTATCGGCCGGGTGAGGTTCCTGATCTGGGTCGCGGTCAACGCCCTGGCACTGGCGGTGGCCGCGTGGCTGATCGAGGGGATCCGGGTGACCGGCCGCACCACCGAGGACCAGGTCATCACGTTGATCGTGGTCGCGCTGATCTTCGGCGTGATCAACGCCGTGGTCGCGCCGGTGGTCAAGCTGCTCTCGCTGCCTTTCATCATCGTGACGCTGGGGCTGTTCCTGATCGTCGTGAACGCCGCGATGCTGCTGCTCACCAGCTGGATCTCGGAACAGATCGGGTTCGGCTTCGTGGTCGACGGCTTCTGGACCGCCGTGCTCGGCGCCATCGTGATCACGATCGCCACCTGGGTCCTCGAGGCCGTGCTGCCGGAAGGCGGCTGACCGTGACGGCTCGGGCCGAGAACCTGCTGCCCCCGAAGCGACACCGGGACGGTTCGCCGTACCGCGTCGCCGTCGTGTGCCTCGGCAACATCTGCCGCTCGCCGATCGGTGAGGTGGTGCTGACCGAGAAGATCGCGCGGGCCGGCCTGGACGACGTGGTCGAGGTGGTCAGCGCCGGCACCGGCGGCTGGCACATCGGCGAGCCGATGGACCGGCGCGCCGCGACGGTGCTGGCCGCGCACGGGTACGACGGGTCTGCTCACCGCGCGTCGCAGTTCGAGGCGCACTGGCACGACGAGTACGACCTGGTCCTCGCGATGGACGAGAACAACCACGCGGACCTCAGCGACCTCGTGACGGACGCCGCGGCGGGACGTCTGCGGATGTTCCGCGACTTCGACCCACGTGCGACGCGCGGCGACCGCGACGTGCCGGATCCGTACTACGGCGGCGAGGACGGGTTCGCCCACGTCCTGGCCGTCGTCGAGCGCACCGCCGACGCGATCGTGGCGGCCCTCGACCGGGAGCTCGGTGGCTCCTGACGTGGCACGCATGGGGACCATCGCAGGCCGGGCGGAGACGCTGCTCGGCCTGGCGGTCGTCGCTACGACGCCGGTTGCGGGCGGTGACATCTGCACCGCCACGCGGGTGCGGTTCTCCGACGGCTCGTCGGCCTTGGTCAAGACCCGGCCGAACGCTCCGGCCGGGTTCTTCCAGACCGAGGCCCGCGGGCTGCAGTGGCTCGGCTCGACGTCCGGGGTCGACGTCCCCGACGTGCTCGCTGCGGAGCCGGACTGCCTGATCCTGTCGTGGGTCGAGTCCGGCCGTCCCAGCGCCGAGGCCGCCGAGGACTTCGGGCGCCGGCTCGCCGTGACGCACCAGACCGGAGCGCCCGGGTTCGGCGCGCACCGCGACGGGTTCATCGGCACCCTCCCGCTGCCCAACAAGACAGCGCCGACGTGGCCGGAGTTCTTCGCGACCCGGCGCATCCTGCCGTACCTGAAGCTCGCGCGGGACCGAGGTGCGATCTCGACGTCCGACGCCTTCGACGTGGAGAGCGTGGTCCGCCGGATCACCGAGCTCGCCGGCCCGGACGAGCCCCCTGCCCGCCTGCACGGCGACCTGTGGTCGGGCAACGTGCTGTGGGGACAGGACGGCCGGACCTGGGTCGTCGACCCGGCGGCGTACGGCGGACACCGGGAGACCGACCTCGCGATGCTCGCGCTGTTCGGGCTGCCTCAGCTGCAGCGCGTGCTCGACGCCTACCAGGAGCAGACGCCGCTCGCGGACGGCTGGGAGGAGCGCGTCGCGCTGCACCAGCTGTTCCCGCTTCTCGTGCACGCGGCGTTGTTCGGCGGTGGCTATGGCGCCCGCGCCGCCGAGTCCGCCCGCTCCCTGCTCTGAGGCCAGGTGCCCTCCGGACTTCCGCATTGCGTTTTATGTCCGAGTTGTTCCCGCAGTCGTTTAGGTCTTTGAACGGCGTTTGTGCAAATTGACCACCGAATCATCCCGTTGACGGACATCGCGCCCATACGTTCGTTGCTGGGGGTTGGCTCATCAGGGGTTTGCCTATGCAACGAGAGGCTCGAACATGCTCGGATCACAGGGGGGGACAGGGGGTCCTCGTCGTCGCCGGCGAACGCGACGGGTGCTGACCTCCGTCACCGCGGTCGCGCTGGCCGTTCCGACGTCGCTGCTGCTGGTCGCGACGCCGGCGCAGGCGGCGATCGCCACCATCACCAGCGGCGGCTACAAGGTCGGCGGCGACACCTACGCCAAGCAGGGCGACACGCTGACGCTGTCTGTGTCCACGAACACCAACAAGTCGGGCAAGGCGACCGCCAAGTGCCTCACCTTCGAGGACATCACGAACCCAGCGGCGCCGCTGTTCCTTGGATCGGCGTACAACACCGACAAGGCATCGAGCTGGTCCTTCAGCTTCACCGCGCCTGCTGGCGCTGACGGTAACCGCACGGTCCTCGCCACGCCTTACACGGACACGCAGCCCAGGCTCTCGGGGAGCGGCTCCAGCGCGACAGTGAACTTCTGCGGGTCGACAGAGGACCCGGCCGAAACCGTGGTGGCGACCACGGTCTACAAGCTGCGGAACACCCCGCCGGCGATCACGGGTTCGCACGCCCCTGCTGCCGCCACGCCCACGGCCCAGAGCGGCTGGTACCGCGGTGACGTGGTCGTGAGCTGGCTCTGCACCGACCAGAGCGGCACCGGGCTCAAGAGCCCCGGCTGTCCGGCCCCGCAGACCGTAGCCGGCGAGGGCGACAACCTGTCCCGCACCGCATCGGTGAGCGACAACGTCGGCAACACCAACAGCGCCACCGTGAGCGGCATCAAGATCGACCGGACGGCGCCGACGACGACGGCGGACGCGCCGAGCGGCTGGCAGAAGAGCGGCGTCACCGTGACGCTCAGCGCGTCCGACAGCCTGTCCGGTGTCGCGACGACGGAGTACCGCCTCGACAGCGGCGCCTGGACGACCGGCACGAGCATCCGGCTCGGCGAAGGCAGCCACACGCTGGAGTACCGCAGCACGGACGTTGCCGGGAACGTCGAGGCCACCAAGGGTGCCCGGGTCGACATCGACCTGACCGCGCCGACGATCGGCTCCTCCCAGGACCCGGTCCGGCCCACGTCGGGCTGGAACAAGGCAGACGTCACGGTCTCCTTCACGTGCGACGACAACCTGTCCGGCGTCGCGTCCTGCACCGACCCGTCCACCGTCACCAGCGAGGGCACCTCGAGCGTGAGCGGCACGGCGGTCGACAACGCCGGCAACCGCAACACGGTCCAGCACAGCGTGAGCATCGACAAGACCGCCCCGAGCATCACGGGCGCAGCTTCCGGAACACACGGCCTGGACGGCTGGTACACGAGCGACGCCACCGTCGTCTTCACCTGCACCGACCCGGGCTTCGACGCAACGCCGCAGACGGGTTCCGGCATCGCCAGCTGCCCGGGCAGCAGCATGCTGGGTGAGGGCGCCGGCCAGAGCGTCTCGGGTACTGCGGCCGACGCAGCGGGCAACACCGCCTCGGCCACCGTCGCCGGCATCAAGGTCGACAAGACCGCACCGACGACCACCTCCGACGCTCCCGGAGGGTGGCAGAACAAGGACGTCACCCTCCACTTCACAGCGACCGACCAGGACGGCCTGTCCGGTGTCGCCTACACCGAGTACAGCCAGGACGGTGGCGAGAGCTGGGTGAACGGCGACAGCCTGACACTCGGCGAGGGCGCCCACACGGTGCTGTACCGCAGCGCGGACGTCGCCGGGAACGTCGAGCAGCCCCACAGCACGACGGTCGCGATCGACAAGACGGCTCCCACCATCACCGGCGCTCCGGACCGTGACGCGGTCGACGGCTGGTACGACGACGACGTCACCGTCACCTTCACCTGCGCCGACGAGGAGGGCGGATCCGGCCTCGCCGGCACCTGCCCCGACCCCGTGAAGCTGGGCGAGGGCGACGACCAGACCGCAACCGGCAGCATCTCCGACGCCGCCGGCAACAGCGCCTCCGCGTCGGTGGGCCCGATCCGGGTCGACAAGACCGCCCCGGTCACCACCGCGGACAGCCCGACGGGCTGGCAGAAGGACCACGTGACCGTCGCCCTGAGCGCCTCGGACAACCTGTCCGGCGTCGCCAAGACCGAGTACAGCCTCGACGACGGCGAATGGACCACCGGCACGAGCATCGACCTCGGCGAAGGCAAGCACACGCTGGAGTTCCGCAGCACCGACGGTGCGGGCAATGTGGAGGAGGTGAAGTCGACCTCCGTCGACATCGACCTCACCGCCCCGACGATCACCTCGTCCCAGGATCCGGAGAAGAACGGCTCGGGCTGGAACAACACCGACGTCACGGTGAGCTTCACCTGCGGTGACGCGCTCTCCGGTTCCGCCTCGTGCACAGGTGACACCCTGGTGTCCGACGAGGGCACGACCACCGTCACCGGCCGGGCAGCCGACAACGCCGGCAACACCAACTCGGTCGACCACGCCGTCCAGATCGACAAGACGGACCCGACCATCGACGGAGCCGGGGCCGGCACCAAGGGAGCCAACGGCTGGTACACCAGCGACGTCGTCGTCAGCTTCACCTGCGACGACGACCGCTCCGGAGTGGCCTCCTGCCTCGGGAGCACGGTCCTCGACACCGAGGGTGCCGACCAGGGCGCCACCGGCCACGCCACTGACGCGGCGGGCAACACCGCCTCGGCCACGGTGAACGGGGTCGACATCGACAAGACGGCACCGACCACCACCTCGGACGCCCCGACCGGGTGGCAGGGCTCGGCCGTCACCGTGAGCTTCACGGCGCGCGACCAGGACGGGCTCTCCGGCGTCGACTACACCGAGTACGCCGTCGACGGTGGCGCGTGGACGCAGGGCACCAGCGCGACGCTCGGTGACGGCACCCACTCGCTGCAGTTCCGCAGCGTGGACGAGGCCGGCAACGTCGAGGACGCGCAGACCGCGACGGTCCAGGTCGACCTCACCGACCCCGCAGTCACGCTGACCGGTCCGGCCAGCACCGCGGACACCAGCGCCACCGTGTCGGGCACGGCGAGTGACACCGGCAGCGGCGTGGCGGGCGTGACCGTGAACGGTCAGTCCGTGACGGTGGCGAGCGACGGCAGCTTCAGCCAGAGCGTCGCGCTCGACTGCGGTGACAACAGCGTCACCGCTGTCGCCACCGACGGGGTCGGCCACACCCGGTCGGCGTCATACACGGTGACCCGCACCTGCGTGGTCATCCAGCCGGCACCGGTGTGGAGCTCGCAGGGCTTCTTCGCGCCGGTCGGCATGAGCACCTCGGCGAAGCAGGTCCTCAACACCGTCAAGGGCGGCAGCACCGTGCCCCTGAAGTTCCGGGTCTACAAGGACGGCGTCGAGCAGAAGGACGTGGGCGTCGTGACCGGCCTCAAGGTCGCCACGATGAACTGTGACGGCACGGCTGTCACCGACGGCGTGGAGCAGACGACCTCGGGCTCCACCTCGCTGCGGTACGACGGCTCCCAGTTCGTCCAGAACTGGAAGACGCCCACCGCGCTGGGCTGCTACCAGGCGAAGGTCCAGGTGGCGGACGGCACCATCCTCACCGCGGACTTCAAGATCCAGAAGTAGTCCGCGGCCGAGACAACCGTGGGCCCCCGCTCCGCATCCGCGGGGTGGGGGCTCACTGGTCCGGGAAGCAGCGCGTGGGAGGACAGATGAGAAGCCCGAAACGGCCCGCGACCTGCCCGCCCTGGTGTGTGCTCGGACACGGCGTACACCTCGGCGAGGAGGACCAGGTCCACGTGAGCGGGCAGCTGTGCGTGCGGAACTCCCTGATCCGCCTCTGCGTCACGGTCGATCCCGCCACCGGCGCCCAGGACGGCCCCTACGTCCTCGTGGGCGCACAGGAGTACACACTTGCGGAGGCCGACGCCGTGGTCGAGGCGCTGACCTCGCTGGTCGACCGGGCCCGGGACGTCACTCGCCCTTCAGCACTCTGAGCGCGCTCTGGCGGTCCCGGACCCGCAGCTTCTTCAGCACCGCCGACACGTGAACCCGGACGGTCGTCGGAGAGAGGAAGAGCCTGGACGCGACCTCGTCCGTCGAGAGGCCCTGTCCGAGAAGCTGCATCACCTCCCACTCCCGCGAGCTGAGCCTCGTCGCGGCGGGAGACTTCCTTCCGAGCCTGCGCTTGGTGGGAGCCCGGAACTCGTCCATGACCCTGGCCACCAGCCGAGGGGCCATCGCGCCTTCGCCCGCCAGCACACCTCGCAGGGAGTCCCCGAGCCGAGCGGGGTCGGCGTCCTTGAGCAGGTAGCCGGAGGCTCCGGCCCGGAGCGAGTCGAAGAGGTCGTCGTCGTCGGACGACTGGGTGAGCATCACGATGGCCGTGTCGGGCAGCAGCCGGGAGATCTCCTGGGCGGCCTGGATGCCGCTGCCGGGCATGTGGATGTCGAGGAGCACGACGTCCGGGCGGTGCTCGACCGCCAGACGGACCGCCTCGCCGGCCGTCGCCCCTTCGCCGATGACCTCACACCCGTCCTGCTCCAAGGCCTGCCTGATCACTCCGCGAAGCCTCGCGTGGTCGTCGGCCATCACGACCCGGACCAGCTTCTGGCTCACCACGTCACCCCCACCGTCGTACCGTGTTCCGGAGCAGACCGGAGCTCGAACGAGCCGGGCAGGGCGAGCGCGCGTTCGCGCATGCTGGTCAACCCGTAGCCCGTGGCGTCGCCTGACACCGCCCCGACGTCGAACCCCTTGCCGTCGTCCTCCACGACGAGCCGGTGGCCACCTCCGTCACGGGCCAGGCGGACGCACACCCGCTGCGCCCCTCCGTGCCGGATCGCGTTCGACACCGCCTCGCGGGCGATGCGCACCAGGGCGTGCTGCTGTTCCTGGTCGGCGGTCACCGAGTTGTCGAGGTCCACATCCAGCTGGGCGTCGTACCTCTCGGCGACCTGTTGGGTCGCGCGGTGCAACACGAAGCCGAGGGGCTCGTCGCTGCTTCGTCCGAGTGCGTCGACCGCGGCCCGGGCCTCGTCGAGTGCCCGGTCGCAGGCCGACATGATCCGCCCGGCCGCACCGGCGTCGGGCTGGAGCATCCTGGTCTCGGCCCGGATGTAGGCGAGCTCCTGGACGAGGCCGTCGTGCAGCTCGCGGGCCAGCCGTCTCCTGTCCTCGAGGACGGCGGCGCGAGCCTGCGCAGACCAGAACTGCCCGATCTCCTTCGCCGCTCCGACGAGCAGCAACAGGTAGCTGCCGGTGCGCAGCAGGTCACCGGTGTAGAGCCAGTCGCTGTAGAGGGAAGGGAAGAGCACGTAGTTGACCCGGGCGAATGCCGCGAGCGCGCAGGCGGGGCCCAGCCAGCGCAGCAGCTCGTCATGCCGGCGACGGGCCCGGATCGTGAACGCGACCGAGGCGACCATGAAGCACACCGCGGTGAGGGCCTGCGCCGCGAGCAGCAGCGGGTGTCCGGTGATCACCGGCCGCTGAGCCGAGGCGGGCGGGTTGCCGGGCAGCGCCACCGGAAGCTGGTCGCGCATGATCCACAGCGCCAGCAAGCCGGCGGCGACGGCCACCCACGGCAGGAACCGGCCCCAGCGGAGCGCGGATCCCTCGGTGCGGCGAGACCCCGCGAGCGCCGCAAGGGCGATGCACAGCGCCCCGATCGTGCGGAGCGCCAACGGGAGCCAGACGTCGAAGGTCCTCGGGAGCGCCCCGTCGAACAGCTGCAGGAACAGGCCAAGGGCGAACCCGGCGATCGCGAGAAGGAAGAGGCCCTGTGCCAGGAGGAGGTCCTGCACGAAACGGCCTCGGACGAAGCGGCCGTACACCAGGTAGGAGACGAGCAGCGCGACGCAGGCGTCGATCGAGCCGAGCACGAGGTGCAGGGCCGGGCTGTGGTACCCGAACACCAGGTACGGCGTGCCCAGGATCAGCGCCGTCACGAGGACCCCGAAGGCCCCGCCGGCCGCTGTCAGGGCAGCCGTCGGAACACGCCCTCGCGGACGCGTCCCCCTCAGCCCGGAATCCCCCGCCGACCCCATAAGCGGAGTTTAGGACGATGCACGGCCAATGGCGTGCTTTCAGCGGTGTCTCAGGTCGAAGTGGCAGTCTGGGAGCGTGGCCAGCACCGACTCCGACCCCTCTCGCCAGCGGATCCTCGTCGTCGACGACGACCAGTCCGTGCGCGACTCCCTTCGCCGTTCGCTGGAGTTCAACGGCTACACCGTCACCCTCGCCCACGACGGTGCGGAGGCGCTCGCGTCGATCGGGCAGGCGTCACCCGACGCGCTGGTGATCGACGTGATGATGCCGCGGCTCGACGGACTGGAGACGACCCGGGCCCTGCGCACCGCGGGCAACGACCTGCCGATCCTCGTGCTCACGGCCCGGGACTCGGTCGGCGACCGCGTGGAAGGCCTCGACGCCGGCGCCGACGACTACCTCACCAAGCCGTTCGCGCTCGAGGAGCTGCTCGCCCGGCTGCGCGCGTTGCTGCGCCGCGTGCAGGTGCCCCCGACCGGCCCCGACGACACCGAGGCCGAGACGCTCACCTTCGCCGACCTCAGCCTCAACCCCGCCACCCGAGAGGTACGACGGGCAGGGCGGTCCATCGACCTGACCCGCACCGAGTTCAGCCTGCTCGAGATGTTCCTGCGGCGGCCCCGCCGGGTCCTGGACCGCTCGTTCATCCTCGAGGAGGTCTGGGGCTACGACTTCCCGACCACCGCCAACTCGCTCGAGGTCTACGTCGGCTACCTCCGCCGCAAGACCGAGGCCGAGGGCGAGCCGCGCCTGCTGCACACCGTGCGAGGCGTGGGCTACGTGCTGCGAGAAGCCTGATGCTCCCCCTGCACTACAGGCGGTCGCTGGCCAGCCGGGTCACCCTTCTGGCCGGCATGGCGGTCGGGCTCTCCGTGGCGATCGTCGCCCTCGCCGCCTTCGCCACCGTGCGGATGCAGACGTACTCCTCCCTCGACCAGTCACTTCTCGACCGGGCCTCGGCGGCGGCTCACTCCAACGCCCTCAGCGTGCTGACGAACCAGCGGGTCCCCTCCTGGACGCTCGGCGCGGCCGACGTGTTCATCGGCTTCATCGACGCGCAGGCGCAGGTGACCACCGTCGACCGGGGCGACAGCATCCCCCTGGCACAGCCGGAGCTCGACGTTGCCCGGGGAGACCGTGCCTACTCGCTTCGCACCGTCAACTCGGACGGAGGCCGCTTCCGCGTCGTGGCGGTCCCGACGCGGGAGCCCGGTGTCGCGCTGGTCCTCGCCCAGTCCCTCGAGCCGACGGAGGAGACGCTCGAGAAGCTCGGTCTCGTGCTAGCGATCTTCGGCATGATCGGCGTGCTCGGGGCGAGCCTCGCCGGCTGGGCGGTCGCACGAAACGGGCTCCGCCCGGTCCGGCGGCTGACCCAGGCAGCCGAGGAGATCGCCCGGACCGAGCAGCTCGACCCGATCGAGGTCGAGGGCAACGACGAGATCGCCCGCCTGGCCTCCGCCTTCAACGCGATGCTCGCCGCGCTCTCGGCGTCCCGCGACAGGCAGCGCCAGCTGGTCGCCGACGCGGGACACGAGCTGCGGACACCGTTGACCTCGCTGCGCACGAACCTCGACCTGCTGGTGCAGGCGGACCGGCGAGGCGGCCTGTCCGAGGAGGCCCGGGCCGAGCTGCTCGCCGACGTGCGCTTCCAGATCGAGGAGCTGACGACCCTGATCGGCGACCTCGTCGAGCTGGCCCGCGACGAGGGGCTGCCGGTGACGGTGGAGCCGGTCGACCTCGCGGACATCGTCGACCGGGCGGTGCAGCGGGTCCGGCGACGCGCGTCGAGCCTCGAGTTCGACGTACACACCTCGCCGTGGTGGGTCACCGGTGAGCCGGCTGCGCTGGAGCGGGCGGTGACCAACCTGCTCGACAACGCCGCGAAGTGGAGCCCGCCGCTCGGCTCGGTCACCGTCGACCTGTCCGGCGGCACCCTGCTCGTCGCCGACGAGGGCGCCGGGATCGCCGACGAGGACCTCCCGCACGTGTTCGACCGGTTCTACCGCTCGCGCGAGTCCCGTGCGATGCCTGGCTCGGGACTCGGGCTCGCCATCGTCCGGCAGGTCGCCGAGCGCCATGGCGGTCAGGTTCGCGCGGGCCGGTCGAAGGCGGGTGGCGCGGCGTTCTGGCTCACCGTGCCGGGGAGCCCCGACGGAGATGGGATAGAACAGGCTGCATGGACTCCCGCGACACCGGCAGCCGCCACACCACCGGTTACCCCGGCCGCACCCACGGCGACGCCGCCGCCGGGCCGGCGCTGACCCGCAGCGAGCGTCTCGACCGGCTGCCGTTCACCGCACAGCACCGCCGGCTGGTCCTGGGCTCGGGTGCGGGCTGGGCCCTCGACGCGATGGACGTCGGCCTGGTCAGCTTCGTGATGGCGGCGCTCGCCAAGCAGTGGGAGCTCGACACGACGACGTTGTCGTGGATCGCCTCCATCGGCTTCGTCGGGATGGCGATCGGGGCCAGTGTCGGCGGGCTCCTCGCCGACCGGGTCGGCCGACGCCAGGTGTTCGCGGTCACCCTGCTCGTCTACGGCGTCGCGACCGGGGCGGCCGCGCTGTCGTGGTCGGTCGGTGCCCTCCTCGTCTTCCGGTTCCTCATCGGCCTCGGACTCGGCGCCGAGCTCCCGGTGGCCTCCACCCTGGTCAGCGAGTTCGCGCCGTCGCGTATCCGCGGCCGTCTGGTCGTCGCCCTCGAGTCGTTCTGGGCGGTCGGCTGGCTGCTGGCCGCGCTCATCGGCTACTTCGTGGTCCCGGTCTCCGACGACGGCTGGCGCTGGGCGCTGGCCCTGGGCGCGGTGCCCGCGGTGTACGCGGCGGCGGTCCGCTACGGGCTCCCTGAGTCGGTGCGCTTCCTCGAGCGGCGCGGGCGGTACGACGAGGCGGAGTCCGTCGTACGCCGCTTCGAGGACTCTGCCGGGGTGGCCCCCTCGGCCGCGCCGGCGCCTCCCGACCTCGCGGTCCCGGACCGCGAGGTCCCCGGGGTCGGCGCGCTGTGGGCCCCGGGCCTGCGTGGCCGGACCGCCTCGCTGTGGACGGTCTGGTTCGCGGTGAACTTCTCCTACTACGGCGCGTTCATCTGGATCCCCACGCTGCTCGTCGCCTCGGGGATGGACCTGGTCCGGTCGTTCGGGTACACGCTGGTGATCACCATCGCCCAGCTGCCGGGCTACGCCGTCGCGGCGCTGCTCGTGGAGCTGTGGGGCCGACGGCCGACGCTCTCGCTGTTCCTCGTCGGCTCGGCCGGGTCGGCGCTGATGTTCGGCACCGCCGACTCCACGACGGCCACCGTGGCCGCGGGCATGGCGCTGTCGTTCTTCAACCTCGGCGCATGGGGGGCGTTGTACGCACTGAGCCCCGAGGTCTACCCCACCTCGTTCCGCGGCACGGGCACGGGTTGGGCCGCCGGCTTCGGCCGGATCGCCTCGGTCCTCGCACCGCTCTCGGTTCCGGTGCTGCTGCGCGTCGGCGGCGGTAGCGGCTTGCTGTTCGCGGTCTTCGCCGGGTTCTTCGTCGTGGCCGCCGTCGCGACCTGGGGGCTGCCGGAGCGTCGCGGCGAGGCACTCGAGGCGGACCTCGCCTCAGACCGCACCGGCTCCTCCGCTGCGACGGGGATCACATCCGAGTCGTAGCAGCCTCTCAGAGTCGTCTCAGGCCGACCTTGCATGCTGGACACATGAGCGAGGACAGTCCCCACCGCGAGCACGACGACACCCGGCCGATCAACCAGACCGGTGATGGGTCGAACGCGCAGGGTGAGCCCCCTACGACGGCGGCCTCCCAGCCGCCCGCTGCCGGGCCCTCCGGCGCTCCGGCGTCCGCACCCTCGGGCTCCCAGACACACCGGTACGGCCAGGCCGGCGGCCCGCCCGACGCGGCCGGCTACACCGCCGCCTACGACACGCGCGGCTGGGGCGCGGGAGCCGGCCCGGGTGGCGGCGCACCCTTCTTCGGCGGCCCACCGCCGCAGTATCCCCCGGCGGGTCCGGGCAGGCCGGGTCACTCCCGCAAGGGTGGACTGACCGCCGCCGTGCTGGTCGGCGCGCTCGCACTCGGTGGCATCGCAGGACTCGGGGGCGCCGCGGCGTACGACCTGGTGAACGGCGACGAGGCGGCGACCTCGAGCGGCAGCAACGGGAGCAACACGTCCGTCGTCGAGCACGGTGACTCGCCTGCCCCGGCAGGGTCCGTCGAGGCCGTGGCGCACTCCGTGCTGCCCTCGGTCGTGAAGATCAACGTCCAGGGCCCGCAGGGCGCCGGTTCCGGCTCGGGCGTGATCATCAGCGCCGACGGGGAGATCCTCACGAACAACCACGTCGTCGAGCTGGCCGCGAACGGCGGCAGCGTCTCCGTCGGCTTCAACGACGGCACGACCGCACCGGCTGAGGTCATCGGCACCGACCCCATGACGGACATGGCGATCATCAAGGCGCAGGGCGTGTCCGGGCTGACGCCCGCCAAGATCGGGCAGTCCAGCAACCTCGACGTCGGCGAGCAGGTCATCGCGGTCGGGTCGCCGTTCGGCCTCGAGGCCACGGTCACCAGCGGCATCGTGTCGGCGTTGCACCGGCCGGTCTCCGTGAGTGGCCAGGGCAGCGGGAACGACACGACCTACCCGGCGATCCAGACCGACGCGGCGATCAACCCCGGCAACTCCGGCGGTCCGCTGCTGAACATGCAGGGCGAGGTCGTCGGCATCAACTCCTCCATCCGCACCTCGTCGTCGATGGGCGAGGGCGGCTCGATCGGTCTGGGTTTCGCGATCCCGATCGACGAGGTGCTGCCGATCGTCGACCAGCTCCGAAACGGCGAGACGCCCACGCACGCGCGGCTCGGAGTCTCCGTGACCGACGCCTCCAGCAAGAACGGCCTGCTCACCGGCGCCGGGATCGAACAGGTGTCGTCCGGGTCGGCGGCGGACACGGCCGGCGTCCAGCGCGGTGACATCGTCGTGAAGATCGACGGCCAGCCGGTCCAGGACGCCTCGTCGCTGGTCGCCACGATCCGGGGCCACCGGCCCGGCGACACGGTGACCCTGACCGTCGTACGCGGAGGCAAGCAGGTCGAGCTGAAGGCGACGCTCGACAGCGACAAGGGCGCACCTGCGTCCTGACCCAGAGCCACTGCGCCGGTCCGCGGGTTTCCCCCTTTCCGGCGGGCCGGCGCAGTGAGATGTCCGGGGTCACTCGAGAGCGGCACGGAGCCGTGCAGCCTTCCACCGCGTCTCGTCGTACTCGCTCGCCGGGTCCGAGCGCACGGTGATGCCGCCGCCGGTGCCGAGCGTGTACACGCCGTCGTGGGCGACCAGCGTGCGGATCACGACGCCGAGGTCGGCACGGCCGTCGCCGCTGATCCAGCCGAGCGCACCGGAGTACACGCCGCGGGGGGTGGTCTCCACGTCCTCGATGATCTCCATCGTGCGCAGCTTGGGGGCACCCGTCATGGAACCCGCCGGGAACATCGCGCGCAGCGCGTCGAGGGTGGACACGTCCTCCCGCAGACGGCCGCGAACGGTGGACACGAGCTGGTGCACAGAGGCGTAGGACTCGACGTCCATGAGGACCGGCACGGTCACCGTCCCGGGCTCGCACACCATCGACAGGTCGTTGCGGAGCAGGTCGACGATCATGAGGTTCTCCGCGCGGTAGCGGGGATCGGTCCGCAGCGCCTCCCGGTGCGCGTCGTCCTCCTCCGGCGTCCCGCCCCGAGGCGTGGTGCCCTTGATCGGCTTGGTCTCCACCCAGCGGTTCCGGTCGACGGTCGCGAACCGCTCCGGGCTCGAGCTCAGCACGCTGACCCCGTCGTGCTGGAGGTAGGCGGCGTAGGGCGCCGGGTTGATCTCGCGCAGACGCAGGTAGGCCTCGACCGGTGCGAGCCGGCTGTCGACGTTCTCGCGATAGGTCAGGTTCACCTCGTAGGTGTTGCCGAGGTGCAGCTGCTCCTGCACGCGGGAGAACCAGCCGTCGTACGACGCCCGGCTCACGGCGGCCGCCGCGTCGGGCGGGTCGGGGTCGTAGGCCGTCGTGTGGGTGAGGCCTCCGTATAGGGAGGCCTCACCCACACGACCGGCCTGGACGGTCGGGGCGGGGTGGTCGAAGACCAGGCGGCGGGGCGAGCGCATCCACACCGCGTCAGGCACGCCGCTGCCCGTGCGGGCGGGAAGGTCGGGCCTGCAGGCGTAGCCGAACCAGCCGACCCAGCTGATGTCCGGGGCGCCCCGGTCCCGGGCCACCTCGTCGCCGAGGACGGTGAAGATGTCGTCGCCGACCAGCGTCCGGTGATCGCCGCGGACCCGCCACACCTCGCGCCGCCCGGCGTCGTAGGTCAGCGAGACGTCGTCGTCCTCGAGCCAGCCAAGGATCGACCGGCGCCCGGACCACTCGCGGGAGCCGCCGCCGTCCAGCCAGAACATCCGCTCGTGCCTCCCGGCGACCGAGCGGAACGCCGTCACCGGGTCCGACCACTCGGCCGGGGTCACGGGAGGCCCAGGAAGTTCGCGAGCATCGTCTCGCCGTGCTCGGTGAGGATCGACTCGGGATGGAACTGCACGCCCCACAAGGGCTTCTCCTGATGCGCCACGCCCATCACGACCGGGCCGGCGTCGGTGTCGCACCACGCGGTGGCGGTCAGTACGTCGGGCAGGGCGACTGCCGCGAGCGAGTGGTAGCGGACCGCCTCGAACGGGTTCGGCACGCCCTCGAAGATCCCGCCACCGTCATGGGTCACGACCGCGACCTCGCCGTGCGCCGGCGCGATCTGGCGGACCTGCCCGCCGTACACACTGACCAGGCCCTGCATGCCGAGGCAGACGCCGAGCACCGGGACCTCCGCCTCCAGCAGCACCCTGCGGCCGACCGAGAAGTCCCGGGGGTCGTCGGGGTTGCCGGGACCGGGCGAGAGCACGATGTGGCTGAAGCCCCTTGTGAGCAGGGCGTCCGCTTCCACCTCGTCGTGCTCCACGACCTCCGGCAGGACACCGGTGACCGCGGCCAGGAGGTGCACGAGGTTGTAGGTGTAGGAGTCGTGGTGGTCGACCACCACAACCCGCTGCGTCATGTCAGCAGGTCGAGCACGAGGTCGTGGATCAGCTCGTACCCGTGCTCGGTCAGGATCGACTCCGCGTGGAACTGCACGCCGCGGAAGCGCGGCCCCGACACCATGTGGATGTCGCCGGTCCGGGGGTCCGACGTGACCTCCACTCCCTCGGGCGGACCCGAGGCACCGAGCCGCCCGACGAAGGTGTTGTAGAAACCGACGTTCTCCTCGCGCCCCTGGAGGGAGACGCGGGACTGGGTGCCCTGGAACACGATGTCCTTGTAGGCAAGGGGAATCCCGAGCCGGCTGCAGAGCACCTGGTGCCCGAGGCACACCGACAAGAACGGCCGGCCCGACGCGAGCAGCTCGTCGACGGCCTCCCTGAACACCTGGATCTTGCGGCTCACGCCTTCGCGTGGGTCACCGGGTCCGGGACCGACGATCACGAGGTCGTACCCGTCGAGGGCGCCGGCCTGGTAGTCCTCGTGACGCACGACGGCTGACGTCATCCCCATCACCGAGAGCACGTGGCGCAGCATGTTCACGAAGTCGTCCTCGCCGTCGAGGATGACCGCGGTCCTCCCCTTCAGCTCCGGCGCCGGTGGGGAACCACCCTGGTCGGTGAGCCAGAACTTGCTCAGCCGCTGGTTGCGGGAGTTGAGCGCGATGAGGACGTCCTCGTCCAGGGTCAGCTCGGCCACGCCCTCCGGCGCGCTCTTGGCCGGCTCGGCGAGACCGAACGCGGTGAGGATGCCGCCTGCCTTGGCGTGGGTCTCGGCGACCTCGTAGGCAGCGACGGAGTCACGCACGAGGGTCGCACCGGCGGTGACCTCGAGGTGGCCGTCGGGCGAGACGTCGGCGGTCCGGATGACGATCGGCGAGTCTGCCGTGGGCCGACCCTCGCCGTCGCGGCCGAGGAGCGCGAGCGCGGCGCCGTAGTAGCCACGACCCTCGGTCTCGTACTGCTTGATGAGGCGGCAGGCGTTCTCCACGGGCGAGCCGGTGACGGTCGCGGCGTACATCGTGTCGCGCAGCACCTCCCGCACGTCACGACTGCTGCGTCCGGCGAGGAGGTACTCCGTGTGCACCAGGTGCGTCATCGGCTTGAGGAACGGCCCGAGAACCTGCCCGCCCTCGTTGCAGACGTCGCACATCATCTTCAGCTCCTCGTCGACGACCATGAAGAGCTCGTAGATCTCCTTCTCGTCGGCGAGGAACTCCAGCAGCGCCTGCTTCCGCTCGACCGGGTCGTCGTGGCCCTTGAGCCGGAACGTGCCGCTGATCGGGTTCATCCGGACGTCGCCGCCGTGCACGCTGACGTGGCGTTCCGGGCTGGCCCCGATCAGGTACCGGTCGCCGGTGTAGAAGCAGTAGGTCCAGTACGCCCCCCGCTCCTGCTCCAACAGCCGCCGGAAGACGGTCAGCGCCTTGCGCGCGTCCCAGCCCTGGAGCCGTGCGCGGTAGTGCCTGCCGATGACGAGGTTGGCGCCCTCGCCGTTGCCGATCTCGTCCTTGATGATCCGGTCGACCACGGCGCCGTACTCTTCGTCGCTGGTCTCGAAGCCACCACGGTCCTCGAACTCGACCACGTCGTCGGGAAGAGCGGCGAGAAGCTCGGCGAGGGGGACCTCCACCTCGGAGTCGAGGTGTACGACGGTCAGCGGGGTGCCGTCGTCGTGGACCTCGAAGCCGCGCTCGGCCACCTGGCGGAAGGGGACCGCGACCAGCCGGTCGAACCGCCTGCCTGCCGCGGGCGTCCCCTCCTCCAGCGGGACGTCCATGAGGCTCTCCACCTCGCTGCGGCTTCCGCCGACCAGCGTGACCGTGCTCGCGTCGCGGAGCCGGATCGCCGCCCACGCCTCGTGCCGCACCAACGCGTCGAGCGCCTGCACTGCCGAGGGGGAGGTGGGTGTGCTCATAGTGCGGCAACGCTACCCCGGCACCCCCTGCCGCACGGCCCCATCTTTCCCTCCGGACCTTCCGATGGCGGCCTGGCGGCCGGGTTCGGGATCGACTCCTCTAAGAAAGACCGCCGACACGAAGGGGACGATCGATGCTTTCCTCGCGGTCCGGACCGATCCGGTCCTACCCTGACACCGTGCGGACGGGGACCACCGGCGACCCCGAGGTGCTGTCACACGGCGACCCGCCACCTCGCACGCCGGCCAGAGCCACGATCGTCGCGGCGGCATTGGTGCTCGCAGGCGCGGCGGTCGGCGTCGGCGCGCAACGCACCTTCGGCCCGTCCCCCACGCCAGCCGCTGCGCACGGCGCCGAGCACGTCATCGCGGGCGCGCTGTACGCCAGCTCGAAGGCCGCCTCACCCGCCGGCTACTCGGTGCCGCTGTACAACCCGGGCTCGCGCAGCCTCACCGTGCTGGACGTCGACCCGGTCGGCTGGAAGGCGCACAACAAGCCCGTCGACATCCCACCCCGGCAGTGGGCCGAGGTGCCACTCGGCGTCGACATGTCATGCGACTCCACACCCGACGTGACCAGCAAGCTGCGCGTCCGGCTCGACCTCGGGAACGGCCGGGTCGAGCAGGTCGTGCCGCTGTCCACACGCGCCGACATCCTGGTCGAGGAGCACCGCCGCCGGTGCGACGCGCCCATCGGGCGCGTGCCGTCGCGCCGGGAGCTCCTCGGCACGTGGCTCGTCGACGAGGGCAGGGACGCCGCGGGGACGATGGTCTTCCGGCTCGACGCCGACGGCTCCTTCGCCATGGACTACGAGCGGAGCATGCTCGACGACGACCCGGTGTCCTACGGCAGCTTCACCTACGACCATGGCCTCGTCGTCCTCTCCACCCAGGGCGGCCGCGGGTGCGCCTCGGGCGACGAGAACTCGTGGGACGCCACCCTGCTCCGCGACGGCCGGCTGCACCTGAGGTTCGGCAGCCAGCTCGGCAACTACTGCCGCGTGGACGACGGCGAGGTCTGGGTCGCACGCAAGGTGGCCGGCCCCTGACCGTCAGCCCACCGGGAGGCCGAACGCCTTCGCCATCGAGGCCGCGGAGGCCGCCCGGTGGAGGTACGGCGCATGAAGGACGTCCTCGTAGAGCCGGGTCAGCGCGTAGTGGTCGAGGCGCGTCCTGACGACCTTCCCGCGCTGGCTGGGGTGGACGACCACGGTGAGGACCTTGTTGCCTGCCGAGTGGTCGTCCTCGTCGGCGGTGACCACGACGGCCAGATGCCCCGACCGCCAGTCGGGACCGGCGAAGACCTTGGTCAGGTACCCCTGGAGCCAGCGGTCGGCCACCGAGAGGTCACAGTCATGGGCGTCGTGGCAACGGTTGGGGACGACCATGCCCGCGTTGGGCAGGCGCCCGCGCGCGATGTCGCCACCGAGCCGAGCCACCGGCACGTCGTGCGCACGACACTGCCGCGCCTCGCGCACGAAGTAGGGCCAGGGGTTGTGCTTGACCGCATAGTCGTTCCCGCCGTCCCTCACGGCGCAGTTCCCCGGCATGCCGTCGACGTACAGCGCGGCCGTCCTGCCCTCACGCAGCGCCTGGCCGAACACGGATGCGCCGCGGATCCGGTGTTGCGACGGCGAGGCGTCGTCGTCGATCCCGTAGGTCGTGCCACCCGCGATCGCGAGGTAGTTGGGCAGCGACGGATGGGCCACCGCGTAGTAGCTCGTGGCGTAGCCGTACTTCCTGGCGAGGGCGAACGTGTACGGCATCCCCTGACGCATCTGCCGCATGGAGTGGTTCTCCTCCACGAACACCAGGAGCTTGGTGACCCTGCGTGACCGGGCCGATGCTCCCGCCCTACTGGTGTCCTGCGCCGCGGTCCGGGCGTCGGTCGGCGCGGCCGAGCGGGAAGACGCCGGGCTCTGCCCCTGCCCTGGCCAGGCGGAGCAGGCCGTCAGGATCGCGAGCGCGGTGGCGAGCACCACCCACAGGCGCGACAACCGCGGCATACGCGCACCTCCGCTGTAGCCGGTCTGCTGCCAGCATGTGCCTGCGTGCGCTCCCACGACATGACCCGTTCTGGGGGTCGGGCGACCTGAGGCTCCGTCCGTCGCCCAGCACCGTCAGCTCGACAGGGTGACCATCCGCTGCGTGGCACGGGTCAGCACCACGTAGAGCGTCGCCCGCCCGGTCTGCGACTCGTGCTCGATCTCGGCGGGCTCGACCACGACGATGCCGTCGAACTCCAGGCCCTTGGTGTCGAGGCCGGTGAGCACCGCGATCCGGGCGTCCGCTCCCCCGAGCCGGTCGTCGCCGAGCTCGTCCCACGAGTCGACCCACGCCTGCACAGAGGTACGACGGGCAGCGGGGACGACGATCCCGACCGTGCCCTCGACAGACTCGGCGAGCTCGGCAACCGCCGCTCGAACTCCCGCCTCGAGGTCGGCGACCTGTCGCTCCTCCGGGTCGATCCCCGTCGAGCGGACCGCATTGGGCAGGTCCGCGTCGAGCCCGACCCGGGCGGCGTAGGCCGCCGCGAAGTCGTAGATCTCCTTGCTGTTGCGGTAGTTCGTCGAGAGGTGGAACTCGTGGCGGGGCTTGTCGCCGAACGAGTCCTCGCGTGCCCTCGCGGCCTCCGCGGGGACCGGCCACGAGGACTGCGCCGGGTCGCCCACCACGGTCCAGCTCGCGGCCCGGCCGCGCCGGCCGACCATGCGCCACTGCATCGGGGAGAGGTCCTGGGCCTCGTCGACGAGAACATGGGCGTACCAGTCGTCCTCGGTGCGGGTCGAGGTCCGCGGCCCGGTCGCGTAGTCGCGGTCGCTGATCGTCGTCACCTCGCGGGTGTTCTCGTCGACCAGGTGCGCGAGAGGGTCCACGTCCTCGTCGCCGCGATGCTCCGGGACGTCGCCGAGCTGGTACCTCAGCTCGTCGAGCAGCGGTACGTCCTCGACGGACCAGTCCGATGCCTTGTGCCCGTCGAGCGCGCCGTTGTGCGACCAGGACTTGGCCAGCAGCGCCAGGTCCTCCTGCGACACGACGCCCTCTCCGACACGGGCCAGGAACTCGGGGTCGGCCAGCCAACGCAGCACATCTGTGGCGTCGAGCGGGGGCCACCAGCCGAGCACGAAGTCGAGGAACGCGGCGTTGTCGAGCATCTCGCCGTTGAACTCCTCCCGGCCGCGGTCGCGACCCCGTTCGCCGCGCACCTGCCGCCACATCACGTCGAGCAGCGCGTTGGCGACCCGCGTCAGCTGGCGGTTGCGCTTGCCCTGCGAGAGCAGGTGGCGTCGTACCGCCGAGAGGTCACGCGGGCTGAGCACGATGTTCTCGTCGCGGTAGAAGACGCGGAACTCGCGCGGCGCGCCGGGGACGGCCTGGCGCGCGGTACGGCGCATCAGCTCGGCCATTCGGGCCGCGCCCTTCACGTCGGCCACGGCCGGGTCGTCGTGACGCGTGCCCTTCACCCCGTCGACGACCTCGCCGAGGGAGCGCAGCGCCACCGCCGTCTCACCCAGGGAGGGCAGGACGCGCTCGATGTAGCGCATGAAGACGCCCGAGGGGCCGACGATCAGCACGCCTCCGCTCTCGTAGCGGCGGCGGTCGGTGTAGAGCAGGTAGGCGGCGCGGTGCAGCGCGACGACGGTCTTGCCGGTGCCCGGGCCGCCGGTGATCAGCACGACGCCCTTGCCCGGAGCGCGGATCGCCTCGTCCTGCTCGGCCTGGATGGTCGCCACGATCGAGTGCATGGAGCGGTCGCGGGCCCGGGACAGCTGCGCCATCAGGGCGCCCTCGCCGACGATCGGCAGGTCCGTGTCGGCCTCGGCGTCGAGCAGGTCGTCCTCGATGGCCACGACCTTCTGCCCGGCGCAACGGA
Source organism: uncultured Actinomycetota bacterium (assembly GCA_963700955.1). GTDB lineage: Bacteria > Actinomycetota > Actinomycetes > Propionibacteriales > Nocardioidaceae > Nocardioides_C. Next base: position 373,013 of record CAVOZH010000011.1, read on the forward strand.
GAACCCTCCGGCGTACGACGCCCTGGGGCTCCGCGGCGGTCGCCTGGTAGAACACGGCCGCCGCGGGGGCACGCCAGTCGACGAGGAGGGAGTCGCGGTTGTCGTCGCGCAGCCCGATCCGGCCGATGTAGCGCGGCTCGTCGCCGTCGCCGTTCAGGTCGAGGCGTCCGAAGACGAGTCCTTCGTGCGCGGCGTTCAGCGTGGCGAGGCGCTTGGCCGCCTGGAAGACCATGGCGTCCCGCTCGACGAGGCCGCCCTCGTGCCCGAGCCGGCCGCGGCCGTACCCCTCCTTGGCGAGGGCCTGGGCGTTCTTCGCCGACTGCTCGAGCTGGACGTAGACGCGGTCGACGAACTCCTGCTCCCGGCCGATCTCTCGCCGGGCCAGGTCGTCATGCGTGGGTTGTGCGGACAAGGCGGTGTCACCGTCTCCTCGACGTGCTGGTGCGCTTGCGTCGGCTGGAAAAACCGAGTCGTCAACTCTACCCCGAGCAGGGCCGGCCACCGGACGGTTTTCGGCGGGTCGAGGAGGGCCTTGCGCCGTCCGTATCCGGGTAGAACGCCCGCTTGGTCACGTTTCGGATTCAGTTGGGTCGAGCGTCTCCTCCGGCCGCCCGGCGTCCCTAGGCTGTCCCGGGATTTTCTCGGCTCATCACTCGGAAGGGAACGTCATGACGCGTTCGATCAGGCGCAGCATCTTCACCGTGGCACTGGCCGCCGGCCTCGCCCTCGGCACCGCCGGCACGGCCTCCGCGCAGGTGCTGAACCATGCGGACCAGCGCGGCGACGTCAAGGCGTATGACCTCGACACCGACCAGCCGGTGGCACAGTCCGGGACGATCACCAACGGCGACATCCTGCGCACCACCCTGGGCCACGGCGACCGCCGGATCTCCGTGCGCGTCAAGTTCGCCGACCTGCGACGGGCGGGCGACTTCCGCGGCGACCTCCTGCGCGTCGTCACCAACGAGGGGGTCCGCCGCGACGTCATGATCTCCGCCGCACCCGGCATGTGGGCCGGTCAGGCGCAGATGACCCGCCCCAACGGCAACGCCGTCAGGTGCAACATCGCCCACAAGATCGACTACGACAACAACGTGGTCACCTTGAGCTTCCCGCGAAGCTGCGTGAGCGATCCGCGCTGGGTCCGCCTCGGCTCCGCCGCGGTGTGGATGAGTGGTCAGATGCACACGTACTGGGCGGACGACGCCCTGATGGACGGGGGCATCAACCCGGACAACGTGAGGCTGTCACCGCGCCTTCGCCGAGGCTGACGGACCCCGTCGCAGCGGGAACCTCTCCGGCGCTTCGAGGGGCACGAGCTGCAGGAGGATCCCCGGCGTCAGGGGCCGGAGATCCTCCTACGACGGCGTCGCGCTACTTCTTGCGGGAGAGGAAGGCGAGCATGGCGTTGCGGGCCTCCTCGGACCCGAACAGCCGGGCGGAGAGCTGGGAGAGCTCCTCCCCCTGACGGTCGATCCGCTCGACGAGCGGCTGCCCGAGGAGCTGCTTGGTCTCGCGGAGGCCCTGGGGGTTGCCCTTCGTCAGCGCGACGCAGACCTGGCGCAGCTCGGTGTCGAGCTCGTCCTCCGCGACGGCCTTGGTCACCAGGCCCATCTGCGCGGCCGTCGTACCGTCGAAGACCTCGCCGGTCAGGAACGTCAACGCGGCGGACCGGTCGGTCATCCGGGGCAGCACGGTCAGCGAGATCGCCGCAGGGGTGAGGCCGAGGCGCACCTCGGTGAAGGCGTACGTCGCATCCGAGGCACTGATCGCGATGTCGGAGGCAGCGACGATCCCGATGCCGCCCGCGCGGACGTTGCCGTGGAGCCGCGTCACGACCGGCTTGGCCAGGGTCGCGATCCGGCGCTGGAGGTCGACGAGCACGCCGGCCGCCTTCTCCATCCCGTCGTCGCTGGCCTCGGACAGGTCCGCGCCCGAGCAGAAGGTCCGCCCCTCGGCCCGGATCACCACGACCTTCACGTCGGCGTCGCCCTCGGCCCGCTCGAGCCTCTCGAACAGCTCGCCGACGAGCTGGCGCGAGAGGGCGTTCCGGTTGTGCTGGGAGTCGAGGGTGAGCGTGGCGACGCCGTCCGCGACGTCGTAGTGGACGAGCTCGTCAGACATGACTTCCATCTCTCTCGGTGTTTCGGTGGCAACTTCCCAAGCGTTGTGGACGGTCCCCAAGCGGTTTGCCGCTTGTGGACCGTCCATAACCCCGCGTTACAAGGGGATTGCGGGGTCAGTAGGACTTGGGCAGACCCAACGAGTGCATGCCCACGAAGTTCAGGATCATCTCGCGGGAGACCGGTGCGATGCGACCGGCCCGGGCCGCGACCAGCAGGCCGGCGACGCCGTACTCCTGGGTGATGCCGTTGCCGCCATGGGCCTGGACCGCACGGTCCGCGGCGTCGCAGGCCGCCTCCGCTGCGGCGTACTTCGCCATGTTGGCCGCCTCGCCGGCACCCATGTCGTCGCCGGCGTCGTAGAGCGCGGCGGCCTTCTGGGTCATCAGCCGGGCCAGCTCGATCTCGATCTTCGACTGGGCCAGCGGGTGCGCGAGACCCTGGTGGGACCCGATCGGCGCCCCGAAGACCTCACGCTCCTTGACGTAGGCGACCGCCTTGTCGAGGGCGTAGCGCGCCAGGCCGGTCGAGAACGACGCCGCCATGATCCGCTCCGGGTTGAGCCCGGCGAACAGCTGGATCAGACCCGCGTCCTCGTCGCCGACCAGGGCGTCGGCCGGCAGCCGCACGTCGTCGAGGAAGACCTGGAACTGCTGCTCGGGGCTGACGATCTCCATCGGGATCGGCTTGTACTCGACCCCGGCTGCGTCCGTCGGCACCACGAAGAGGCAGGGCTTGAGCTTGCCGGTCTTGGCGTCCTCGGCGCGGGCGACGACGAGGACGTTGGCCGCCTCGTCGACTCCGGAGATGTAGATCTTGCGACCGTTGAGCACCCACCCGTCGCCGTCGCGGCGGCCGGTGGTGGTGATGTTGTGCGAGTTGGTTCCGGCATCCGGCTCGGTGATCGCGAACGCCATCGTCTGTGTGCCGTCGCAGATCCCGGGGAGCCAGCGCTGCTTCTGCTCCTCGGTGCCGAAGCGCGAGATCACGGTGCCGCAGATCGCCGGCGAGACGACCATCATCAGCAGCGGGCAGCCCTGGGCGGCGAGCTCCTCGCAGACCGCGGCGATGTCGCCGATGCCGCCCCCGCCGCCGCCGTACTCCTCGGGGATGTTGATCCCGAGGTAGCCGTTCTTCCCGATCGCGAGCCACAGGTCGGTGGTCTTGCCGCCGCTGCGGGCCTGCTTCGTGAAGTACTCACGGCCGAAGCCGCCGGCGAGCTTGGCGACCTCCTTGCGGAGGGTCTGACGCTCCTCGGACTCGGTGAACGCTGGGTTCACGGGCTCACTCATTGCTGTCTCCTTCGGCTCTGCCGTCAACTGGGGCTTCCTGCTCTCGATCGTGGTCCTGCTGTACGACGGCCAGCACGGCGCCCGCGGCCACCTGGTCCCCGACTCCGACCGGGAGGTCCGTGACCACGCCCTCGTGAGGGGCGGACACGGTGTGCTGCATCTTCATCGCCTCGAGCACCAGCACGGGCTGGCCGGCCGTCACGCTCTCGCCGGGGGCGACTGCGACACTGACCACGCTGCCGGGCATCGGCGCGAAGAGAGACCCGGTGGCGACCTGGTCGGCGGGGTCGACGAACCTCGGCAGCCTCGTCAGCGCGACGTGGCCGTGCACCGAGTCGACGTCGACCTTGTCTCCGCGCACCCTGACCTCGAAGGCCGTGTCCACCCCGTTGACCTCGAGCACCACGCGGTCCTCGCTCGCCCTCCCGGCTCGGATGCTGGTCGCGTCGAGGGCCGGCAGGTCCTGGTGGGCGAAGCGGTAGCCGGCGCGTCCGGCGTGCCACTCGACCTCGAGCACGACGTCGTCCTCCGGCAACGCCCGCGTGCCGTCCTGGTAGCCCCGGACGAACCGTGTCACCTGCGGCTGCGACGGAACGTTCCGCCAGGCAACGGGGATCCGCCGCTGCACGCCGCGGCGCGCGACGGCCCGCTCGGCCAACGCAAGCGCGGCGGCGTGGGCGCTGACCTCGGCCGGGACCACCGCGCCCCAGCCGTACTGCTCGCCGTCGAGTGACCCCAGGTCATGACGCTCGAAGAAGTCCGTGCTCACGTCGCCGCCGACGACCGCGGGGTGCCGCAAGACCTCGACGAGCAGGTCGCGGTTGGTCTTCAGCCCGTGGATCCGGGCCCGCGCGAGCGTTCCGGCGAGCCTGCGCAGGGCCTCCTCCCGCGTCGGAGCCCACGCGATGACCTTGGCCAGCATCGCGTCGTAGTGGGTGCCGACCTCCGAGCCGGTCTCGAACCCCGAGTCGAGGCGGATGCCCCACGCCGCCGGGTTCTCGAACTCCGCCGCCACGTCGGGGACGTCGAAGCTGGTGAGCGGACCGCTCTGGGGCTGCCAGTCCGAGGCAGGGTCCTCGGCGTACAGGCGGACCTCGACGGCATGTCCGTGCGGATGGGGAACGTCGGAGGCGTCCAGTGGCCGCCCCTCCGCGACCGAGAGCTGCATCGCTACGAGGTCGTGGCCGGTGACCAGCTCGGTGACCGGGTGCTCGACCTGGAGCCGGGTGTTCATCTCGAGGAAGTAGAACCGGTCCCCCGCGAGGAGGAACTCGACGGTTCCCGCCCCGACGTAGCCGATCGCGTGGGCGGCCGCACGGGCCGCGTCGTGCATCGCGGTGCGCGTCTCTTCGGACAGTCCGGGGGCCGGCGTCTCCTCGACCACCTTCTGGTGGCGACGCTGGATGGAGCAGTCGCGCTCACCGAGCACGACGACGCTGCCGTGGGTGTCGCCGACGACCTGGACCTCGACGTGGCGGCCGTGCTCGACGTAGGGCTCGCAGAAGACCGTCGGGTCACCGAACGCGGAGCCCGCCTCGTTGGAGGCAAGCTCCACCTGCGAGGCAACCTCGTCGAGCGAGCGGACCACGCGCATGCCGCGCCCGCCGCCTCCGGCAGAGGCCTTCACCAGCAGAGGAAGGTCGTCCTCGGTGACCTCGGCCGGCGAGATCTCACCGAGCACCGGGACGCCAGCCTTCTCCATCAGCTTCTTGGCCTCGACCTTCGAGCCCATGGAGTCGATGGAGTCAGGGTTCGGGCCGACCCAGGTCAGTCCCGCGTCGATCACCTGGCGAGCGAACGCGGCGTTCTCCGACAGGAAGCCGTACCCGGGGTGGACCGCGTCCGCGCGGGCCTTCCGCGCCGCCTCGACGAGGAGGTCGCCCCGCAGGTAGGTCTCGCCCGGGGTGTTCCCCGGAAGGCGAACGGCGAAATCGGCCTCGCGCACGAAAGGCAGGTCCTCGTCCGCGTCGGAGAACACGGCGACGGTCTCGATGCCCAGCGTGCGGCAGGTCCGGAACACGCGGCGGGCGATCTCGCCCCGGTTCGCGACCAACAACCGGGTGATGGGTGGGCGCGCCGGACGAACACCATGGATACGTTCACCAGAAAGGCTCATGTCTCACATCCTGAAGACGCCGAAGCGGTCGGTGCCCGCGTACGGGGCGTTGTTGATCACGGAGAAGGCGATGCCCAGGACGGTTCGCGTGTCACGCGGGTCGATGACACCGTCGTCGTACAGCCGGCCGGAGAGGAAGAACGGGAGGGACTCGGCCTCGACCTGGTCCTCGACGTACTTCCGCAGGCCGGCGTCGCCCTCCTCGTCGTACACCTCGCCCTTCGCCTCCGCGGCGGCGCGCGCGACGATCGACAGGACGCCCGCGAGCTGCTGCGGGCCCATGACGGCGGACTTGGCGGAGGGCCAGGTGAACAGGAAGCGCGGGTCGTAAGCCCGCCCGCACATGCCGTAGTTCCCGGCGCCGTAGGAGGCGCCCATCATGATCGAGATGTGCGGCACCGTGGAGTTGCTGACCGCGTTGATCATCATCGCGCCGTGCTTGATGATGCCGCCCTGCTCGTACTCCGCGCCGACCATGTAGCCGGTGGTGTTGTGCAGGAAGAGCAGGGGTACGTCGATCTGGTTGGCGAGCTGGATGAACTGCGCGGCCTTCTGGGACTCCTCGCTGAACAGCACGCCCTGGGCGTTGGCGAGGATGCCGACGGGGTTGCCGTGGATCTTGGCCCATCCGGTCACGAGGGACGGGCCGTAGAGCGGCTTGAACTCGTCGAAGACCGCGCCGTTGGTCGCGCTCACGCCGTCGCAGATCCGCTCGATCACCTCCCGCGGGTCGAACGGCTCCTTGAGGTCCTCGGGGATGAGGTCGAGCAGCTCCTCGGCGTCCTTCTCGGGCTCGGCGTACGCCTCGGCGAGCCCGGCGGCGGCCTTGCGCCAGTTGAGCCGCGCGACGATGCGTCGCCCGAGCCGGATCGCGTCGTACTCGTCGACGGCCAGGTAGTCCGCGAGGCCCGATGTGCGCGCGTGCATCTCGGCACCGCCGAGCGACTCGTCGTCGGACTCCTCGCCGGTCGCCATCTTCACCAGCGGCGGGCCGCCGAGGAAGACCTTCGCGCCCTCCTTGACCATCACGACGTAGTCGCTCATGCCGGGCACGTACGCCCCACCGGCAGTCGAGTTGCCGAACACCAGCGCGATGGTCGGCGTCTTCGCGGCGCTCGCCTCCGTGATGCCCCGGAACAGCCCGCCGCCCGGGATGAAGATCTCCTTCTGGCTGGGGAGGTCCGCACCCCCTGACTCGACGAGGTTGACCGTGGGCAGCCGGTTCTCCCGGGCGATCTGCGCGGCCCGGAACACCTTCTTCACGGTCCACGGGTTGCTCGCACCACCCCGGACCGTGGGGTCGTTGGCGATGACCATGCACTCGACGCCCTCGACCACGCCGATCCCCGTGACGACGGCGGCGCCGACCTTGTAGTCCGACCCCCAGCCCGCGAGGGGACTGAGCTCGAGGAAGGCCGACCCCTCGTCGACGAGGAGCTCGATGCGCTCCCTGGCAAGCAGCTTGCCGCGCTTGCGGTGGCGCTCGATGTACTTCTCGCCGCCCCCGACGACCGCCTTCGCGTGCTCGGTGTCGAGCGCGGCGATCTTCTCCAACATGGCGGTACGACGGCTGCTCATGCGGCAGCCGCCCAGGGCTCGCGTGTCATGGGACCATCGTGGGCGAGTTCTAACAAACAGTCAAGCCTGACTTTTTCTTCTGGTCGGGGCTCGTCAACCCGCGACCGCGGTGTAGCCCAGCAACCGGGCGGTCAGGTCGTTGAGCACCTCGGTGGCGCCGCCGCCGATGCCCAGGATCCGGGCGTCCCGGTAGGCCCGCTCCACCTCGATCCCGTGCATGTAGCCCGTGCCGCCATGGATCTGGACGGCCTGGTCGACGACGAAGCTGCACGCCTCCACGGCGAAAGCCTTCGCCTGCAACGCTTCCGCGAGTGGGTTCTCGCCGTCGACGAAACGTCGAGCGATCTCGCGCGTGTAGGTGCGGGCGACGTCCACCTTGCGGTGCATCTCGACGAGCTTGTGCTGGACAACCTGGCGCGCGGCCAGCGGCTTGCCGAAGGTCTCGCGCTGCTTGGCGTACTCGGCGGTCAGCTCCAGCGCGCGGGCTGCGATGCCGTAGCCATGGACGGCCAGGGCGAGCCGCTCGGTGACGAACTGCTGCGCGATCAGCACGAAGCCGCTGTTCTCCTCGCCGACGAGGTTGCTCGCCGGGACCCGGACGTCGGTGAACGACAGCTCGGCGGTGTCGGAGCAGTGCCAGCCCATCTTCGACAGCGAGCGGGTGACCTCGAACCCCGGTGTGCCCTTCTCGACCACGAGGAGGCTGACGCCGCCGTACCCGGGCCCACCGGTGCGGACCGCAGTCGTCACGAAGTCAGCGCGCACGCCGGAGGTGATGAAGGTCTTCGCTCCGTTGACGACGTAGGTGTCGCCGTCGAGTACGGCGGTCGTGCGGATGTTGGCGACGTCCGACCCGCCGCCGGGCTCGGTGATCGCGAGCGACCCGATCGTCTCGCCGGCCAGCGTCGGCCGGACGAACCGGTCGAGGAGCTCCTCGCTCCCCGCCTCCACGATGTGCGGCAGCGCGATGCCGGAGGTGAACAGCGCGGCCAGCAGGCCCGAGCTCGCCCCCGCCTCGGCCATCGCCTCGGTCAGCGCCAGCGCGTCGAGGAACGTGCCTCCGTCGCCGCCCTTCCCCTCCGGCACGCCGAGGCCGAGGAAGCCGTGCTCGGCCGCAAGTCGGTGGAGCTCGCGAGGGACCTCACCGTTGTCCTCCCACTCCTGCAGATGCGGCTGGATCTCCTTGCGCACGAAGGCCTTGGCGCTCTCGCGCAGCGCCTCCTGCTCGGGGCTGAAGAAGCTCACAACAGGTCCTCCGTGATGCTCACGTGCCGCGAGCGCAGCCACTCGCCGAGTGCCTTGGCCTGCGGGTCGAACCGCGTGGATGCTGCAACCCCCTGGCCGAGCAGCCCGCGGATCACGACGTTGACCGCCCCGATGTTGGGCAACGGGTACACCTCGACCGGCAGGTCCTCGGCCTCGGGGAGCAGCTCGCGGATCCGCTCCGGCGTGACGAGCTTCGTCAGCCACGCGACGCGGGCCTCCGTCTGACCGCTCCGGTCCACCCACAGGCCGATGTTGGCGTCACCGCCCTTGTCGCCCGAGCGTGCGTGCACGAACGTCCCCAGCGGCAGCCGCCGCGTGACCGTGTCGGCCGGTGCCAGCTCGGCCATTGCCTCGCCGGTCGGGCGGTCCGGGCCGGCCGGGCCGCTCGACGGGGCTGCTCCGCCTGACCGGCCTCGCTCCTCCGTCGTTCGGCTGCCGGGTCCGTCCACGGTCGGGACAGCCCCCTCACTCCGCCCGTCCTCCGCGTCCGCCTCGCCTCCGCCAGGCGGGCCGGCGTTCTCGTGCAGCGCGGCCGCAGCGGTATCGCCCACCAGGCCGGCCGGCGCACCCACCACCTCGGCGGTGCCGTCGGCGTGGACCACGGTGTGCTCCACCTGGGCCCGGTCGACGTACTCCGCGCGGTAGACGCCGAAAGGGGACGCCGGGGCCGGCGGGGCGGTCAGGGTGAAGCCGGGGTACGACGCCAGGCCGAGCTCGACCGCCGCGGCGGTGAACAGCTTGCCGACGATGTTCGGGTCGCTGTCCCTGACCGAGCAGCGCAGCCGGCAGCTCGCGGCCTCCTCGGTCGAGGCGTCGTCGCGGTCGGTGCGGGCGAGAGTCCACTCGACCGAGTCGGGGGTGCTCTTCGCCAGCGCGACCTCCATCTGCATCCGGACCCAGTCGGCCTTGGCGTCGATGTCGAGCCCGACGAGGACGAACTCGACGGTGTTGCGGAAGCCGCCCAGCTCGTTCACGCAGACCTTGAGCGTCTCGGGGGGAGCCTCGCCACGAACGCCGGAGACGCGCACCCGGTCCTCACCGTCCTCGCTCAGCTCGATCGTGTCGAGGCGCGCCGAGACGTCGGGTCCGAGGTACGTCGGCCCGCCGATCTCGTACACCAGCTGGGCAGTGACCGTGTCCGCCGTGACCACTCCGCCGGTGCCGGGGTGCTTGGTGATGACCGACGTGCCGTCGGCCGAGATCTCGGCGATCGGGAAGCCGAGGGGCGTCGTGTCGGGCTTGAACGACCTGAAGCCGGAGAAGTTGCCGCCCGTCGCCTGGGTGCCGCACTCGATGATGTGGCCCGCGACCATGGCGCCGGCGAGCTCGTCGTACTGGGTCGGACTCCATCCGAAGTGGGACGCCGCCGGGCCGACCACGACCGAGGCGTCGGTGACCCGGCCGGTCACGACGATGTCGGCGCCGCGGTCGAGGGCGGCGGCGATGCCGAAGGCGCCGAGGTAGGCGTTGGCGGTGAGGGCGTTCTGGATCCCGAGCTCGGCGACGCGGGGCATGAGGTCGTCGCCCTGGACGTACGCGATCTGCGGGTCGAGGCCCTGGGCCTTCGCGATCTCGCGCAGCTTGTCGGCGAGCGCGGCGGGGTTGAGGCCGCCGGCGTTGGACACGATCTTCACGCCGCGGTCGAGCGCGAGGCCCATGCAGTCCTCGGCCTGCTTGACGAACGTGCGGGCGTAGCCGAGCGTCGGGTCCTTCATCCTGTCGCGGCCGAGGATCAGCATGGTCAGCTCGGCGAGGTAGTCCCCGGTGAGCACGTCGAGCTCGCCGCCCTCGAGCATCTCGCGCATCGCCGAGAGCCGGTCGCCGTAGAAGCCGCTGCAGTTGCCGATGCGCAGCGCCTCGCCCGTCGTACTCACGCCTGGACCCCCTTCGGCTCCCGGCCCGCGCCGGGCGGTCCCGCGAACGCCTGCGCGATGTCGAGCCAACGGTCCGCGTCCGGCCCGTCGGCCACCAGGTCGAGGTCCTCACGGTGACGGCGCTGGGTGACCAGGAGGCAGAAGTCGTACGCCGATCCGCGGACCGACTGGGCTGCACCCGCGGGCCCGTACGCCCAGGTCGCACCGCCCGGCGAGGTGAGCTCGACCCGGAACTCGTCGGCCGGAGCCTCGAGCTGGTGCACCGAGAACGCGAAGTTGCGGGTCCGGACGCCGAGGTGCACGAGGTGGCGGATCCGGTCGGTGGGGGGCAGGGTCACCCCGAGCGCCTCGGCCACGTCGAGCTTGTGAGCCCAGGTCTCCATGTAACGCGCGGTGGCCATCGAGGTCGCGCTCATCGGCGGGCCGTACCACGGCAGCTTCTGGTCCTCGGGGTACTCCGCGAGCGTCGCCGCGAGCGCCTTTCGCGCGGCACGCCACCGCTCGAGCAGGTCGGTGGGGTCGGCCGCCGCGCCGCGGGAGGCCTCGGTGTCGACGAACCCCTCCGGGTCGTTGATCGCCTCCACCACCGTGGCGTCCCAGGCCTCCTTGTCGGTGGCCGCCTTCACGGCCACCTCGTCGGTCCACGCCAGGTGTGCGACCTGGTGCGCGATGTCCCACCCTTCAGCGGGGGTCGGCGTGCGCCACCCCGCGTCGTCGAGGGGGGCGACGAGCTGCTCCAGCTCGTCGCCCTCCTCGGTCAGGTCGGCGAGGACCAGGCGCAGCTGCTCGGCGCGCGTGGAGGTGTCGGTCATCGGGCTTCCTCTGGCTCGGGGGTGTCACGGATCCGGGAGTCCAGCGTCCGCGCCCACTCGTCCAGGATCCTCTTGCGGCGGGCGGTGTCGTCACTGATGGTGTTGGCCAGGCCGAGCCCGCGGACCAGGTCCAGCGTGGCCTGGACCAGCTCTCGCATGCCCGGCTGCTTCTCGTCGACGCCGAGCAGCTCGACGGTGCGGCGGTGGATCTCGCGCCCGATGCGCTGCTCGAGAGGGGCCACCGCCGCCAGCAGCTGGGGGTCGGTGCGTGCCGCGACCCACAGCTCCAGCGCCGCTGTGAACACGGGGCTGGTGAAGTGGTCGGCGAGCATCTCGAGCACCGCGCGGGTGCGGCGGCGGCCGGTGGGCGGCTTGGCCGCCGCCTCTTCGAGCTCCCGTCCTCGGACCTCGCTGAGGTGCTCGACTGCGGCCAGGACGAGATCGTCCTTGGTCGGGAAGTGGTGCAGCTGCGCCCCTCGCGACACGCCTGCCCGCTTCGACACGAGCGTGGTCGACGTACCGCTCCAGCCGCGCTCCACGAGCAGCTCGACGGTGGCCTCGAGCAGCCGCTGGCGCATGGCACGGGTGCGCTCCTCCTGCGGCACGCGGGAGACGGTGGTCGACATGCGTCCTATCCTCACGGCCGACATAAGAAACAGTCAAGCCTGCCTTTTTTTGCGGGTGGGTCGTGCCGCGAGAGCGGTTCGTGGGTCGGTACGGCGATGATGGGGCCATGTTCCGGGAAGCGACCGACGCCGACCTGCTCGCCCTGACCGAGCTCGAGCGGGACGCGAACCTGGCTGCGCTGGGTCACGTCTTCCCCCCGGAGGAGCACCCGTTCCCGTTCGACGACGTGCTCGCACGGTGGCGCCTCGTCCTCGACGACCCGTCTGCCGTCGTACTCGTCCGTGACGCACCCGGCGGACTCGCGGCCTTCGCGGCGTACGACGACCAGACCCTCCGCCACCTCGCGGTGCACCCACGGCACTGGGGCGAGGGCCTCGCGACCGCGGCGATCGAGACGGCGCTTCACGCCATGGACCTGCGTGGGACGAGCGCGGCATCGCTCTGGGTTCTCGAGGAGAACCACCGGGCTCGCCGGCTCTACTCCTACCTGGGCTGGCGCGAGACCGACGAGAGGCAGGAGGCGCCGTGGCCTCCGCACCCGACAGAGGTCAGGTACACGCGCCTCATCGCCCAGTCGGACCGCTGACCGGCGCTAGTCGACGTCGCCGACGAACTTGTCCGGCACGGGCACCTGCACCTCCGGGCGCCGCTGTGCGGCCTCGAGCGCCGAGACCACCCGCTGCATGTCGTGCTCGAGGTCCCGCGGGGGTGGCTGCCCCTCCTCGGGCACCATCTCCTCCACCAGCGTCACCTCGAAGGGCCCGGTGGCGAACGAACTGACCGCCCGGAGCATCGTCCCGGGAGGGAAGAGGACCTCCTCCTCCTCGGGATGTGCGGAGAACGGACGCAGGAAGCGGCCGGTCCGTCCCAGGACGGCGTACAGCTCGTGCGTGCGGAAGTTCTCGGTGGCGACGCGTGCGTCCCGCGACGTGGGCAGCAGCCCGATCGTGACGACGACGTCGCCCATCCGGCCGAAGCTCGCGTCCCGGGAACGCCCCCGGAAGCTGATGCCCGGATGCGGCGAGAGCTGGTCCAGGCCGTCCAGCAGCCGCTGAAGCCGCTCGTCGGGGGGGTGCGCGGCGTTCATCGGCGCTCGTCGTTCCGAGGCGTGGCACCATGCCGCCCACCCGGGGCCTCGACGGCCGGACGCACCGTCACCACACCCGACCCCGAGTCGGCCGGCGCGGGCACCGGGTCGGTGTCGGACGGGACCCGCCATGCGAGCACGGGCACCTCACGGTCGCGTGTGTCGATACGACAGACGTGCTCGTCGCGTCCCCAGCCATCCCGGGCGCCTTCGTGACGAAGGGCCAGCAGCTCGCCGTCGCGCCGGACCAGGACGGCGTCGGTGTGCCCGTCCTCGACGCGGCGCCGACCAACGACCTCGCCCGAGCCGGGGCGGCCGTCGACGGTGACCTGCCAGCGCGTGCCGGGGTCGAGGTGGAGCATCCACCCGCTGAACTCCAGCTGGGGCGGGTCCGCCCACTTGTCCCAGTTGACCTCGCCGAGGGGCTCCCCCTGGGAGCGAGCCAGCTGCTCCTCGCGGACACGCTTCGCGTGGGCGATGAACTCGTCGTCGGTCATGTCCGACGTGCGCTTGTTGGTCATGGCTGCTCCCTCAGGACGATATCCCAGCGCTTCAGATCGGGGTCCCACTCCTTGGAGACCACGTCGAACGGCGTACCCCGGTCGAAGAGGATCTCCGCCTCGCCGGGGAAGCGCGAGAAGTGCTGCACGTTGACACCCGAGCGGCTCTCGATGGCGAACATCACCGGGTCCTCGTGGGCCTTGGGCGGGTTCCCACTCAGGAACTCCTCGCCGACGCGCGCCTCCAGCGAGCTGCTGGAGTACGCCGAGTCCCGGTAGAGCCCCGTGTCGTCGAGCGTGTCGATCACCGCCTTCGGCACGTTGCTGCCGCGGTACGTCGGACCGGTGTACGGCGGGAGCTCGGCGATGCCTCGGGAGGTGCGGTCGATCCGCGCCTGGATCTCGGGATGCAGCTCCGTCGGGACGCCGTCGGGGTTCCGCGAGAAGCCGTTCATGGTCTTGTAGCCGTCGTTGGTCGTGTAGTCGTGGAGGCCGAGCGCACCGTCTCGGGACAGCTCCGGGTGCCGGGCGACGACCTCGTCGGCCCACGCGTCCGTGCCGCGCTCGCCGACAGGAAGGTCGGCGAGGTCGTCGTACCTGTGCAGCGCCTCGAAGTTGTCGACGTCGAGCCGCCCGAGATCGTCGACGTCGTCCAGGACGTCGAGGTCGTCGAGCTTGCCGACCCCCGCCACGTCGTCGATCCGGTCACCGGTCCGAGCGATGTCGGCGAGCGCGTCGACCGCGTCGGCGCCACCCTTGACGCCCCGGGTCGCAGCCGCACCCGTGCCGCCGGTCGCCACGGCCACGATCGCGTCCGGGACGAGGTGCCCCAGGGCTCGTGCAGGATCGTCGGCCCAGGTGTCCCAGTCGAGGAGCGCCTTGCCGAGGTTCTTGCCGAACTCCACCGGGTCGTCCTGCAGTGACTGCAGCAGCGCGCCGACCTGCTCGACGCCGAGGCGGTACTTCGTCGCCATCTCCTCTGGCGTCAGGCGGCCGGTTGCGACGTCGATGGAGTCCTGCAACATGCTGATCGGGGACCCGGGCAGGGTCAGCAGATCTGCGATCGCCTCGCCGGCGCCGACGAAGAACCCGCCCACGGCGGCCAGGCCCGACTCCCACCACTTCCGTTCCGCGGGCGCAGCGGCGCATCCGGCTCGGACGCCGTCCGCGCAGAGGTGGGCAGCAGCCTCGAGATCGGCCCTGGCCGAGCCGTACTCCGCCACGGCGCCATCGCGAACGGCCTGTCCAGGGTCGCGGAAGGGGATGATCGTGAGCGTCATCAGCTGACCTTGCGCGGCGGCCTCCGCCACCTCGCTGCGTGCCCGGGAGACGTCGGCGTCGTACGCCGCCCGAGCCTCCTCGGTGACCCGCTCGCCGCGCTCGTACTCACGTCGCGCCCAGTCCGCTCGTGAGCCGGCGCTCTCGAGGGCGTCGGCGTAGCGGTCCAGTGCCGCCGCCGCGCCCAGGAACCCCTCGCCGGCCTGCAGCCACCTCTCGGGCTCGGCCGCGAAGGCATCGCGGAAATGATCTGCTGCGCGACCCGTCCAGCCGTCAGTGGTCACCTTCGCCAGGGCGTGGCCGGTGTCGATGAACAGCCGGCCCTTGGCGCGAGCCGTCGCCGCGCCTGCCCGGATGCTGCCCGGGCTTCCCTCGATCGTGAAGTCCATGCCCACCCCCGTTACCGCGACATCAAGGGGTCATGATCCGCACGCCGCGGACCTCGTCGGCGGCCGCGGTGAGCTTCTCGTTGCCGGCCTTGTCGAAGTCCGCGTAGTTCATCGCCACCTTGCCGAGCCGACCAGCCATCTCCTCGACGTCCCCCACCAGGTTGTTCATGCCACGTTCCCAGCGATCCTTGAACTCGTTGACCGCGTCCCGGACGACGTCGCTGCCGAGGTCGCCCGCGGACGGCACGAGGTCCTCGACGTCCTTGTCCTTGAACAGCTGAACGGTCTCGGAGGTCCCCCGCGCCGCGGCCACCAGGCTCTGCAGGTCCACCTCGAAGTCGTACGACGGCATCGCGCCAGGCCCCCCGTTCTGCTGTGGATCACGAAAACCGACTCACACGGTAACGAATCAGGCGATGCGGGCGCGACCCCGGCTGGCTACCATCGTCGATGTCCGGCATGTCAACGAGAGCGGGGGATGATGTCCGGGACAGAGCTGCAGATCGGCGCCCAGGCTCGTGCCGCGGGAATGGTCGCCGGCGCCATCGAGCCCCTCCAGGCCGCGCTCAGAGACCTCGGGAACGACGTGGCCGCGGCATCGCCGGGGTTCCGGGGAGCGGCCGCAGGCGGTCTCGGCGTCGCTCTGGACGCCTGGTTCGAGGCGGCGGCGGACCTGCTGCCCACGTTGAACGAGTACGCCCAGCACCTGACCGCGGTCGATGTGACCGAGGCAGCGGCGGATGCGCGACAGCAGGCCGCGTTCTCCCGGCTCGCGAGCCGGCTCGGCGGTACCCCATGAGCGACATGAGCCTGGTCGTCCGGATGGGCTCGCTCACCGAGATGGAGAGCGCGCTCACCCGCGCCTCGCAGCAGATCGAGGAGCAGATCACCGGCCTGCTCGAGAAAGTGAACACCCAGATCGCCGGGTGGTCTCCCAGCACGTCGTCCCGGCAGGCCGAGATGGCATACCAGGCTCGCCTGCGCGAAGGCGTCGCCCGGCTCACGGCGGCGCTGGACCAGGTACGCACGGCGCTCGCCGAGGTCCGCGACAGCGCGCGGGAGACCGAGGTCGAGAACGTCGCGCTCCTCGGCTGAGGCGGCGGTGCCGGGGTTGCAGGAAGGACCCGTCGGGGTGCGGGCGGCGGTCAGCGGCGGACGTTGCGCACGGCGGCGGCGAGCTCTCGCACGCGGGTGCGTGCCTTGTCCCGGAGCTGGTCGGGACGAGACGGCGGAAGTCCTTGCGCGCGGGCTCGCGATGCACGGCGTTCCCGCTCGACCTCGGCGAAGTACTTGTGGAAGTCGACCTGGATCGTGTGCCGCTTCGAGGCCACGTAGCGCTTGCGGACCTGCTCGTCGTACTCCTCGATCTGCGCCCGCATCTCGTCGTACGACGGGAGCTCGCCCGCGCCGCTGACCAGGTCGCCGACCCACTCCGCCTGGATCTCCGCGAGCGGCATGATCGCGCCGAGCGGCTGGATCAGCCCGACGAAGAAGAGTCCCGGGTGGTCGGGGTCGACCACCCGGCGGTACAGGTCGATGTGGTTGTCCTCGGCACGCACCACCTTCTCGTCGAAGAACGGGAAGGTCACCTTGTAGCCGGTGCAGTAGACGACGAGGTCGACCTCGGCGGCCGAACCGTCCTCGAAGAAGACCTTGGAGCCCTCGAACCGGTCGATGTTGGGCTTCACGTTGATGTCGCCGTGGCCCAGCCGGGTGAGCAGGTCGTCGCTCACGGTCGGGTGGGCGTGCAGCACGGCGTGGTCGGGCCGGGGCAGCCCGTAGTCGGTGACCCTGCCCTGGGTGATGCGGAGCATCGCCGCCATCGACAGCTGCTGCACCTTCAACGGCATCCGCGCGACGACCGAGTCCGTGAGGTGGTCGGTGGGGACGCCGAAGATGAACTTCGGCACGATGTGCGCCCCTCGCCGCATGGCGAGGTACGTCTCCTCGGCGACCCGCGAGGACTCGACCGCGATGTCCGTGGCCGAGTTGCCGATGCCGAGCACGAGGACGCGCTTTCCCTCGAAGATGTCAGGGGTCTTGTAGTAGTGCGCGTGCAGCTGCTCTCCGGGGAACGACTCCGCCCCGGGGAACGACGGCTCGGGCCAGCGCGGGTCCCAGTGGTGGCCGTTCGCGACGATCACGTGCTCGTAGTGCCGCACCTCCGGCTCGCTCGGCTCCCCGTGCTCGTTGCGGCTGCGGAGCGTCACCGCATAGCGGCCGGCGTTTCCGGCGGTGTCGCCCGCACGGACCTTCCGGGCCGTGACCGGCTCGACCTTCACGACCTCGGTGCGGAAGGTGATCTTGCCGCGGAAGCCGAAGTGGTCGACGTAGTCGTCGAAGTACTTGGCGATCTGCCAGTGGCTCGGGTAGTCCGGCAGGTCCTCGGGCATCGGGTAGGTGCGGTACTCCATCAGCTGCCGCGAGGTGTTGATGTGGAGCGAGCGGTACGCCGACGACATCCCGTTGTCGTTCCCGTAGCGCCAGTTGCCACCGACCTTGCTCCCGAGCTCGAAGCAGTCGAAGTCGATGCCTCTCGCATGCAGCACCTGGGCGGCAGCAATTCCAGACGAACCAGCACCGATGACGCATACCCGAGCGCTCATGTGGAGGACCTTCCCGAATGGAGGTGTAACAGGTTGCCATACCGCGGGTTCGGGCAGTCTATGGTTCTCGGGTGCCTTTCCCCTCGCCGCCCTGGTCGATGCACGGTCACATGTGGTTGTCGCTCTTCCCGGTGCGCACCGGTACGGCGGACCGTCCCCCTGGTCTGTACGGCGCCGCCTTCGTGGACTACGTCGAGGGCAGCGTCCTGACCTACCGCGAGCTGCTGCTCGCCCGCTTGGTGCGTGACGGCGCGGTGCCGAGGGTGCACATCACCGACATCTGGGTGGACTCGGAGGCCTCGCGCGACGGCGGCCGGTCGTTGTGGGCGATCCCGAAGGACCTCGCCGAACTTCACGTGGCCGAGCGCCCGGTCGGCCCGGCCCGGCGCACGTCCTGGGACGGCAACATCAACGGCTCCCCCATCGCGGCCGCCCGCTTCACGGCGGCGCGCGTGCCGTCGCTGCGCACGCCGTTCCGCTTCACGGTCAGCCAGGAGCGGGAGGACGGCTCACGCGTGGTCACGCCGGTGTCGGGGACGTCGCGCAACGTGCTCGTGCGCGGACGTTGGGCGTTCGGGGCCGACGGGCCCCTCGCGTGGCTCGCCGGCCGGACACCGGTGGGGTCGTTCCGCCTCGGGGACTTCCGGATGACCTTCGGCGGCTGACCGGTTCCGCCGTACGGCCGGGGCCTGCGGAACTGGGCGGAACATTGCCAACCGCGCGGCGTAGCGAAAACGTCGTGCGCAGGGCGCGTGGCGAGCGTTTTCGTCACAAGCGGCTGGGCCGGCAGGCGTCAGTCGGACGGGGGCTGCTCGGACGGCTCGGCGTCAGCCGCGGCGCGGCGGGCGGACTCGCGGATCTCGAACACCTCGGTGGCGTACCCGCCGACGGCCCGAGCGAGGTCGCGCACCGCGGTGGTGACGATCGTGGTGACCGCACCCACCGCGGTCGCAGTGGCCTCGACCGTGTCCTGCAGAGCGTCCTTGCGGATCTCGGCCTTGCTCAGGTGGTCGCGTGGCGCTTGGGTCATGAGACCCAGTCTCAGGCAGCCTCTCGGGCCGGCGCCACCCTCGACGCATCCTGAGACCTGCCGACGAACGGCAGCCGACCGAGGCCCGGCGGGGTCGGCAGCCGCCGGGCCACTCGGTCCGGGACGGAGAGCCTCACGATCTTCTTCGCCACGCTGCCGAGCTGCCTGTGGAGGGGCCCGGTGTTGTAGTCGAGGCCGTACCGCTCGCAGATCTCCCGCACCTCCGCGGCGATCTGGGGGTAGCGCCGCGCGGGGAGGTCCGGGAACAGGTGGTGCTCGATCTGGTGGGAGAGGTTCCCGCTCATGACGTGGAAGAGCCTGCTGCCGGTGATGTTGGCCGAGCCGAGCAGCTGGCGGAAGTACCAGTGGCCCCGGCTCTCGTCCTCGGACTCCTCCTCGGTGAAGGTGGCGACGCCGGCCGGGAAGTGGCCGCAGAAGATGATGTTGAAGGCCCAGATGTTGCGGACGAAGTTGGCCGCCGCGTTCCCCACGAGGGTGGGCACGAACAGCGGCCCGGTCAGCGCCGGGAAGAGCAGGTAGTCCTTGAGGGTCTGGTTGCGGATCTTGCGCAGCATGCCCTTGTGGAGGTGCTTGGTGTCGGCCCAGGTCCGCTCACCCGCGACGATCCGCTCGAACTCGAGGTCGTGCATCATCACGCCCCACTCGAAGAACAGCATCAGCAGCGTCGCGTACACCGGGTTGCCGAGGTAGTAGGGGCGCCACTTCTGGTCCTCGTCCATGCGGAGGACGCCGTACCCGATGTCGCGGTCCTTGCCGAGGATGTTCGTGTAGGTGTGGTGGATGTAGTTGTGGGAGTACTTCCACTGCTCGCTCGGGCAGACGTTGTCCCACTCGTACATCTTGGAGTTCAGCCCGGGGTCGCCCATCCAGTCGTACTGGCCGTGCATGACGTTGTGGCCGATCTCCATGTTGTCGAGGATCTTCGCCACGCTCAGCGCGGCGACCGCGAGCGGCCAGGCCGGCGGGAGGTAGAACAGCGCGCGGCCGGTGACCTCGAGGCCGCGCTGGGCCTTGACGATGCCGCGGATGTAGTTCGCATCCTCTTCGCCGAGCTCGCCGATGATGCGCTGGCGGATGGCGTCCATCTCGGCACCGAAGGCGTCGAGCTGCTCGGGGGTGAGGGTCTTGTGCTCGGACATCTCGTTGTCCTTTCGCTGGGAGGTCAGAGGTCGACGACGCAGTCGCCGACGGGTTGGCTGACGCAGATCTGGATGTCCTCGTCGGGCAGGCTCGACGTTGCGCCGGTGACGACGTTGCGGACGGTTCCTTCGGTCTTGCGTGAGGTGCAGGAGAAGCAGATGCCCATGCGGCATCCGTACTCCGGGGTGAGCCCGAGGGCCTCCGCCTGCTCGAGGAGGGAGGCCCCGGTGTTGGCTGCTGTCGCGCCCGCGCGGGTGAAGCTCACCGAGCCTTCGGCGTTTGCCGGGTCGGGCCGGAGCGTGGAGGTCTTGAAGTACTCGACCGACAGCTGCTCGCTGTCGCCGTACGCCTCGCGCACGCTCTCGATGAGCCCGGCCGGGCCGCACGCGAACGTCGCGGTCCCGCGGTGCTCCGGCGCGATCACGGCGAGGGCCTCGGGCGTGAAGCGCGATCCACCGTGACGCGTGTGTACGACGGTCACGTCGACGTTCTCACGCCTGGCCAGGAACTCGAGCTCCTCGCGGAAGATCGTGGTCTCGGGGCTCCGGCTGTAGTGCAGGAAGGTGATCCGGCCGTCGTAGCCGGTGTCGACGAGCGTGCGCACCATCGACATGACGGGCGTGATGCCGGAGCCGCCGGAGATCATCAGCAGCCGCTCGGGCAGCTCGTCGGGGAGCGTGAACGCACCCTCCGCCTGGGACAGGTGCAGGACCAGGCCGGGCTCGGCGAGCGACGCGAGGTACTTCGACACGAGCCCCTCGGAGTGCGCGCGCACCGTGATCGAGAGCTCCTCGAGCCCCTCGGCCTCGGACGAGCTGATCGAGAAGCAGCGGGTACGACGGGCGCCGTCGATCTCGACGCCGACCTGGACGAACTGTCCCGCACGGAAGCCCCGCCAGGTGCGGGTGGGCCGCAGAGTCAGCGTGGTGACCGGCTCGGCGCCCTCGGTCTCGCGCTGCACGCGAACCACCTGGGCGCGGACCTCGTCGACGGCCCACATCGGGTTCACGATCTCGAGGTAGCGGTCCACGGAGTGAGGCGAGGCCAGAGCGGCGACGGCGCGGGAGCGGAGCAGGCGTGTGGTGAGCGCGCCGCCGGGGCCGGAGGGCCGGCTCGCACGGGGCGCGCGGGAGGAGATGCTCAGGGAGAGACTCATGCTCTCACCACCTTTCAGTGAACATCCGTACACTGAAAACCTTGAGGCATGCGCACCCACCCAGTCAACAATGTCGCGTCGTGACGTGGCCCACGCCTCAGTCGGCGCGTGGTTGAGTTACCAAGTGTTCACTGAGTCGTGACGCGCCGATAGCATGGCCGGCGTGGAGAGCCCCTCGGCCGAGACCCGGCAAGAGCGCAAGGAGCGCACCCGTGAGGCGATCCTCGACGCCGCCCTGGAGCTCGTCGCCGAGGAGGGGCTCGCCGCCCTGTCCCTGCGGCAGCTGACCAAGGCGGTGGGCATCGTGCCCACGGCGTTCTACCGACACTTCGCCTCGGTCGACCAGCTCGGCCTCGCGCTGGTGGACCGCTCGTTCGTGAGCCTGCGGCAGATGATCCGGGAGGCGCGCCGCGGGAACCCCGCCCTCAGCGGTGTCATCCGGAGCTCGGTGGCGATCCTCGTGGAGCACGTGCACTCCGACCGGACCTACTTCCGGTTCATCGCGAGGGAGCGGTTCGGCGGCGTGCCCGTCGTACGCCAGGCCATCCGGCACGAGCTCGAGCTCTTCGAGCGGGAGCTGGCCACCGACCTCGCCCGGCTGCCGAACCTCGACACCTGGACCGCCGAGGACCTGCGGGTGATGGCGAACCTGATCGTCAACGCGATGGTGTCGACGGCCGAGGACATCCTCGACGCACCTCCGGAGCGTCCGGAGGTCGAGCGCGAGATCGTGCGGACCGCCGAGAAGCAGCTGCGGCTGATCGTGGTCGGCGCCGCCAACTGGCGCTCCCGCTGACCCCTGGCGCCGACCTTCCCAGGTGGACGCGACGATGGCCGGCCCCGAGGGACCGGCCATCGTCAGGCGACTTCGAGCTCAGCCTCGTGGGCTGGTCGGGTGATTGTCAGGCGGCGTCCTCGTCGCTCGTCGGCAGAGCGCCCTCCGGGTGCGGGTGGCTGGACTTGCCGGCGCTGCGCTCCCGGTTGATCGCGGACGTGTCCTGCGCCAGGGAGATCGTGGCCTCGGCGATCGCGTCGCTCATGATGTCCAGGGCGGTCAGGTCGACGTTGTCGAAGGTGTCTCCGGCGGTGTGGTAGTTCGGGTCGTAGGTGATCCCTGCCGTGCCGCCGAAGACGGCCGCCTGCTCGTCGGTCTTGACCCCGTCGGCGCCCGTGAACAGCCCGGAGGCCGGGACGCCGTTCTCGATGAACGCCTGGTAGTCGGAACGGCCGGAGAACTGGGTGTCCACCCACGGCTGCCCGACCGAGTCGAAGTGGTCGGTGAGGACCTTCTCCGTCTGCGCCGAGCCCGCCGGGACCTCGACCGGCGCCGGGTACGTCGACTCGTCGGCGTCGTACACGCCGATGACGTAGTTCGGCGAGCCGACCATGTCGAAGTTCAGGTAGGTCGCGATCTTGCCCAGCTCGTCCGTGTGGTTGGCCTCGTCCTTGGCGACCAGGTCGTCGACGTAGTGCCACGAGCCGAGCAGGCCCTTCTCCTCGGCCGCCCACCAGGCGAAGCGCACCTTGTTGTTGAGCTTGTTCACGTGAGCGAGCTGGACAGCGGTCTCGAGGATCGAGGCCGAGCCGGTGCCGTTGTCGTTGACGCCCGGACCACCCAGGACGCTG
Organism: uncultured Actinomycetota bacterium; assembly: GCA_963700955.1. Lineage (GTDB taxonomy): Bacteria > Actinomycetota > Actinomycetes > Propionibacteriales > Nocardioidaceae > Nocardioides_C. The sequence goes on from CAVOZH010000011.1 coordinate 395,534, forward strand.
TCGAGGTGCGCACCGAGCATCACGACGTTGTCGTCGCGGCCGGTGGCGGTCTCGGCAAGGATGTTGAAGGTCTGGCGCGGCTCCGAGAACGTGCGCAGGTCGAGGTTCACGACGACCGGTCCGCTCGCCGTCTCGGCGGCCAGAGCCTGACCGTCGGCCTTCGTGATGCCGGTCGTGGGGACGAAGTCGGGGTTCGGGCCCCCGAGGGTGCCGTTGAGCGGGCCGTCACCGTTGTTGTAGATGATCGCGCCCGCCGCACCTGCCGCGCCCGCGGCCAGAGACTTCGCCGCGAAGGTGCAGCTCCCCCGGCTGACCAGGGCGATCTTGCCGGTGACGTCGACACCGTCCCAGGCAGCGGCGTCACAGCCCGTGACCGTCGCGGGCTGCACCAGCTCGGCGGTCACGCCACCGGTCGGGGTGTTCCCGCTGTAGCTCATGATGTGGTTGGCGAAGTCGCGTGCGGTCGGCGAGACCTCCCTGACCGACTGCGCCAGGATCTCCTCGTACACGAACTCGAAGTACTGCCGCTCGGTCTCGTAGCCGGCTGCGTGCAGCTGACCCTCGACGTACTCGGCGCTGGCCTCGTATCCGGGTGTGCCGGCCGCGCGGCTTCCGTACTGGTCCGCGATCTGCTGGAAGGCCCGGAGGTGGTCGGCGACCGCCTCGACCTTGACCGCCTCGGCCATCTTGTTCGAGTTGTTGGGGTTCTCGGCGATGGCGGGGGTGGCCGCCAGCGTCGTCACCGCAAGTGCACCGGCGGCTGCGACGGCCAGAGCAGAGACCGCTCGTCTGTGGGTTTGCACGAATACATCTCCTGTCGGACAGGGCTCGGGGTTGGTGAGCCTGTGACTCGAGCCATGACCGTATGAGGCGTGTCACATTGCGGACAACCGTGATCTGTCCGACTGCGCCTGCAGGTTCGTGCGATGCAGAAACCTGCAGGAAGGTGCGGGTTTGGGCCCGGATGGGCGCCGTCCGTTGGAGGCTGGTGCCATGACGAGTCGCATCCCCGCCGTAGCTCGGGTGGCCAGGAAGCTGAGTGCAGTCCCCGTCGTCGCGGCGCTGGTGGCTTCCAGCCTGCTCACGGCCGGTGGTCCCACCGCGTCACCGGCGCTCAGGAGCCCGGAGGCGACCGGCACGGCCCCGGCCATCACGATGACCAGCACCACGGCTGCCCCAGCGGCCACCACCGCGGCGCCACGCCTGCGCGTCGGTCGCAACGCCTGGGTCGCCGTCTCCGTCACCACGCTCTGGCGCACGCCCGACTCGCCGCGCGAGGTCGACGCCCCGGCGCTCACCAGGCCGGTGCACATCGAGCGGTGGCTACAGCAGATGACCCTCACCCAGCGCCGCGCCCTCAACGGTCGCGCCGACACGCAGGCGTTGCTCGGCGACCGGGTGCGCGTCGTACGGCTCCGGCCCGGCTGGGCCAGGGTCGTCGTCCCGTCGCAGCCGAGCCAGCTCGACCGAAGGGGCTACCCGGGCTGGGTCCCGAGGCGTCAGCTCACCGCGATGCAGCCGACCGTCTCGCGCCGGGTCGCCACGGTGGTGAAGCGCACTGCGTGGCTGAGCGCCGACCGGGCCGACGGACCGAAGCTGCTGCGGATCAGCTTCGGGACCCGGTTGCCGGTTCTCGGGAGGGCGGCCCGCGCCGTCCGCGTGGTCACGCCGACCGGCGAGGTCCGGCGCCTGGCAGCCGGCGTCGTGGTGGTCCACGACGCCGCCGCACCGGCGATCCCACCGACACGCGCGAGCCTGGTCAGCACGGCCACGTCGTTCGTCGGCCTGCCGTACCTGTGGTCGGGCCTGTCCGGCTTCGGGCTCGACTGTTCCGGGCTGACCTGGCTCGACTACCGGGTGCACGGGATTCGGATCCCGCGAGACGCGCTGCCGCAGTCGCAGCACGGTACGGCGGTGCGCAACCCGCGCCCGGGCGACCTGATGTTCTACGCCCGGGCCGGCCGCGTGCACCACGTGTCGATGTACGTCGGGAACGGGCTGATGGTGCACGCCCCCGGCACCGGGCAGAGCGTGAAGGTGGTCCCGATCTCGACCCCGGCGTACCGCAGGGAGTACGCCGGGGCTCGCCGCTACCTCCCCTGACGTCCCGTCACGCGACGTCTCACGAGCAGCGTGGTTCAGGCGGTCTGGAAGAGGCCCATGAGGTTCCCCTCCGGGTCCTTGAAGTAGGCCGACCAGCCCATGTCGCCGACCGGCTGCTTCGCCGTGACCGTCGTACCCCCGAGCCGCTCGACCTCGGCCAGCGAGGCGTCGACGTCGTCCACGGCGATGACGACGATCGGCGAGCCGTACGGCGCCTGGCGCTGCATCATGCCGCCGTTGATGAACCCCGGCTCGGTGGCGCCCTGCTCACCCGTGGGGCCGGTGCTCACCAGGGTGTACTCGCCGTCGCCCCACGACTGGAGGTCCCACCCGAACGCCTCGCCGTAGAACGAGCGAGCCCGGTCGCCGTCCTCGTAGGGAATCTCGAAGTGGACCACTCTTCCGTGCATCATGAGCTTCCTCCGTAGCCGTCGGCGTCGAGCCGCCCTCGCGTCTCGCACCACTCAGCATGCTCGCCGCGCCCGTGGTAGACAACGAGAACAGCGTGATCCATCGGAGGGGCCATGACGCAGACGTCCGCGGTCGACCGGATGCTGGCCGCCGCGCGCGAGGGGCTGGACAGGGTCGACCCGGCCGACCTCGCCGACGAGGCCGCGGCCGGTGCGCTGGTCGTCGACATCCGGCCCGCGGAACAGCGGCTCCGCGACGGTGAGCTGCCCGGGGCTGTGGTGATCGACCGCAACGTCCTGGAGTGGCGGCTGGACCCCACCTCGCCGCACTGCATCCCCGAGGCGCACCCCGATCGCCGGGTCGTCATCGTGTGCGACGAGGGGTACGGCTCGAGCCTCGCGGCGCACACCCTCCGCGACCTCGGCCTCTCCAGGGCGACGGACCTGGTGGGCGGCTACCAGCGCTGGAAGCACGGCGGCGACGCCGGCAGCTGATGCCGGTGTCCACGTCGCCCCGTCATCGCGACGGGGGTGCGACGAGAGCTCCGTCAGCCGAGCAGCTTGCGCACGAGCGGCAGTGGGAGGTTCCTCATCGCCGCACCCAGCGGCACCCACGGCCACGCCGGGACGTGGGCGTGCGCCTTCTCCCGCTCGACCGCGTCCACGATGGCGTGCACGCCCTTCTCCGTGGAGACCATGAACGGTGCGTTCTTGACCTTCTCGTTCATCTCCGAGCGGATGTAGCCGGGGTAGATGACCGTGACCTTGATCGGGCTGCCGATCAGCTCCGCTCGGAGCCCTTCGGCGAGGTGTGCGACGCCGGCCTTGGTGGCGCCGTAGGTGGTCGCCGCGCTCGGCATGCCCCGCATCGCCGACATCGACGAGATCATCACGAAGTGGCCGGCGTTCTGCTCGCGGAAGATCTCCATCGCGGCCTCGGCCTGGGCCAGGGCGCCGATGAAGTTGGTCATCGCGGTCTGCTTGTTGGCGTCGTAGCGGCCGGTGCCGATCGGCGCCCCCTTGCCGAGGCCTGCGTTGACGATGACCCGGTCGATGGTGCCGAAGTCGGCCTTGAACCCGCGGAACACCTCGAACACCGCGTCGTCGTCGGTGACGTCGAGGGCCGCCACCTCGAAACGCTGCCCCGGGTGCTTCGCCTCGAGCTCGGCCTTGAGTGCCTTGAGCCGGTCGGTACGGCGTGCGCACAGGGCGAGGTCGTGGCCCCGCTCCGCGAACTGCCGCGCCATCTCCTCGCCGAGCCCCGAGCTCGCGCCGGTGATCAGGATCGTCTTTCGCGGTTCCGTCGACATGGTGTTCCTTACCTGTCCTTGCTTACCTGTAGGTGATGAAGCCGTCTCCGGCGGTCTCGAGGTGGCTGTGGTCGTTGAAGGAGACCATGGTGGCGCCGCGGCTGCCCACCACGACCTTGGTGACGGACGAGTTCACGGTCACCGGGTTGAGCTGGGTCCAGATGTCCGCGCCGGCGCCGAGCAGGGAGGTGGCGACCCAGGAGATCGGCCCGCCGGAGGTGAACACCACGGCGGTCTGGTTGGGCTGCAGGCGCTCGGCGGTACGGCGGAGAGCGGCGTCGACCCGCCGGCCGAAGGCCGCGAACGACTCGTCGTAGTCCTCGTCGAAGTCGCCCCCGGTCCAGCGCAGGGTCGCCTCCTCGAACCACCTCTGGAACTCCGCCCGCGACATCTCCTCCCCCTCGCCGTACTTGGAGGGGTGCATGGACAGCATCTGCACGTGGTCGAACTCGTTCCAGCCGTCGTCCTCGACGACCTCGGTGTCCCAACCCGCGCCGGCGGCCGCCTGCTCCGCGGTCTGGCGATGCCGCTTCATCGCACCACGCAGCACGTGGTCGGGCCGGATGCCGCGGGCGGCGAGCACCTCGCCCAGGACGAAGGACTGCTTCTCACCCAACGGGGAGAGCACGTCGTAGTCGTCGCTCCCCCACGACGCCTGGCCATGGCGAACCAGCAGGATCTGGCTCACCGGATCCGCTCCTTGCACCGCTGCTCGAGGTACTGGACGGCGGGCAGGAAGACCGCGAACGACTCGTTGGTCGTCTGACCGTGGTGGTAGCGGTAGTAGATCTGCTGGGCGATCACCGCGAGCCTGAAGAGGCCGAAGACCTCGTAGAAGGCCCACTGCTCAGGCGTGACCAGGAGGTTCGTCCGCTCGGTGTAGTACTCGACGACCTCGGCACGGGTGAGCATCCCCGGCAGGTGCGTGGGCTGGCGGCGGAGCTGCGCGAAGACCTCGTCGTCGTCGGCCTGGACCCAGTACGCCAGGGCGCCCCCGAGGTCCATCAGCGGGTCGCCGAGGGTGGCCATCTCCCAGTCGAGGACGCCCCGGACCTGCAGGTTCTCGTCGAGGACGACGTTGTCGAAGCGGTAGTCGTTGTGGATGACACAGGAGCCGACGTCGTCCGGCTGGTGGGCTGCGAGCCACGACATGACGTCCTCGAAGTCGCCGACGTCGTCCGTCCTGGCCCGCCGGAACCTCTCGGTCCACCCGGCAACCTGGCGTCCGACGTACCCCTGTCCCTTGCCGAGGTCACCGAGCCCGGCCTTCTCCGCATCCACCGAGTGCAGCTCGACGAGCCGGTCGAGCACCCCGGTGCACAGAGCGCGCACCTGCTGCTCGGAGAGCTCCATGCCCGGCGGCAGGTCGCGACCCAGGATCGTGCCCTCGATGCGCTCCATCACGTAGAACTCGGAGCCGATCACGCTCTCGTCCTCGCAGAGCGCGACCATCTGCGGGACGTAGGGGTAGACCGGCTTCAGGCGCGACTGGATCGTGAACTCACGGCGCATGTCGTGGGCGCCTCGAGCCTTCTGTCCCGCTGGCGGCCGGCGCAGGATCAGGTCACCCGTCGGGTACCGCAACAGGTAGGTGAGGTTGGACGCCCCGCCGGAGAACTGCCGCACCTCCGGCTCGCCCTTCACAGTGGCGGCGAGCCCGGGGTCGAGGACCTGCGAGCGCAGCCAGGAGGCCACCGCCGGTACGTCGAAGGCGTCCTCCTGGCGCACCTCTCCGGCGCCGGGCACTGGGCTGAGATCCATGTCGTGACGATATCCGCGCCTGCTCCGGCCCAGACCGGCCGCCCGCCCCTCGACCACCGGCGGCTAGGCTCGCGGCGATCTGACCTCCACGTTTGGGAGAGCAACCTCCATGAAGCGCACCATCCTGGCAGCAGCCCTCGGCTTCGCCCTGGTCCTCAGCGGCTGCGGCAACAACGAGGACGAACAGGCGAAGGCCGCGATCTCCAAGTACCTCGTGGAGCAGCAGTCCGACGCCCAGGTGGTCACGCTGAAGAAGAAGGACGCCGACTGCATCTCCAACGGCATGGTCGACGGGATCGGCGTCGACCAGCTCAAGAAGTACGGGTTCCTGAACGAGGACGGCTCGGTCAACAAGGACGCCAAGAGTCTCAAGATGTCGAAGGAAGACTCCAAGACCATGGTGGACTCCATGTTCGACTGCACCGACGTCATGGCGACCGTGAAGGACCGCCTCGCCTCGCAGATGGGCACCCAGAGTGCTGAGGTGAAGAAGTGCGTCGACGACGCCGTCACCGAGAAGGCCGTCCGCGCCATGCTCCAGGCCAGCTTCGCCGGTGACCAGGAGACGGCGAGCAAGGCGCTGATCGAACCGCTCACCAAGTGCGCCATGGCGGGCCAGCCGGCGCCCAAGCGCTGACCCTGGGAGGCCACTCCCGGCGCCCGGTGCCGTCGTGCCCGTGCGTACCGCCCGGTCAACCGGGTAGTACCTCGGCATGACCACCAGGGACGCCGTCGTCATCGGGAGTGGCCCCAACGGCCTGGTCGCCGCGAACCTGCTCGCGGACGCCGGGTGGGACGTGGTCGTGCTCGAGGCGCAGGACGAGATCGGTGGCGCCGTACGCAGCGACAGCGCTGTGCATCCGGGCTTCGTGCACGACACGTTCAGCTCGTTCTACCCCCTGGCCGCGGCGTCCCCGACGATCAGGTCCCTGGAGCTGGAGAAGTACGGCCTCGAGTGGGCGCACGCCCCGGCGGTCGCGGCGACCCCGTTCCATGACGGTCGGTGGGCGATGCTGCACCGCACGCCCGAGGCGACGGCCGCTGCCCTCGACGAGCTCGCCCCCGGCGACGGCGAGGCGTGGCTCGCGATGTGCAGGGGCTGGCAGAAGATCGGCGACCAGGTCGTCGGGGCGCTGCTCTCGCCGTTCCCGCCGGTCCGCAACGGCCTGGGGGCGCTGGCGAAGCTGCCGGGCGCAGGGCGGGCTGTCGTTCGTGCAGACGCTGCTCTCACCCGCCCGGACCCTCGCGGACAAGCAGTTCCGGGGTGACGGCGCGAAGATGCTCATCGCCGGCAACGCCGCCCACGCCGACATCCCGATGGACGCTCCCGGCTCCGGCTTCATGGGCTGGCTGCTCTCGATGATCGGGCAGCATCTCGGCTTCCCCGTCCCGACGGGTGGCGCCGGGATGCTCTCGGCCGCGATGGGCAAGCGCTTCGAGGACCTCGGCGGCACCATCCGAACGAGCACCCGGGCGGAGGGCGTGGTGGTGCGCCACGGGCGCGCAGTGGGCGTGCGGACCGAGCACGGCGACGTCGTCGAGGCGCGTCGGGCGGTCGTGGCCGACGTGTCCGCGCCGGCCCTCTACGGAGACCTGGTGTCCTGGGACGACCTGCCGGGCAAGTGGCAGCGGAAGATGCAGCGGTTCGAGTGGGACCCGGGCACGGTCAAGGTCGACTGGGCCCTCGACGGCCCGGTTCCCTGGGCGGCGCCGCCGACGAGTCCGCCCGGGACCGTGCACGTCGCCGACGACGTCGACGACGTGACCGCCTGGGGTGGGCAGATCGCCTCCCACCTCGTGCCCGGGCGACCGTTCCTGCTGATGGGCCAGATGGCGGCGGCCGACCCGACGCGGGCGCCGGACGGCCAGGAGTCGGCGTGGGCCTACACCCACGTGCCGCAGGAGGTTCGCGGGGACGCCGGTGACGGCGGGATCCGCGGGCTCTGGGACCACGACGACCTCGAGCGGATGGCCGACCGGATGCAGGCCCGGGTGGAGGAGCATGCCCCCGGCTTCGCCGACCGCATCCTGTCCCGCAGGGTGCTCGGTCCACGGGAGATACAGGCGCGCGACGAGAACCTGCACAACGGCGCCCTCAACGGCGGTACCTCCGGGCTGCACCAGCAGCTGGTCTTCCGGCCGGTGCCGGGCCTGGGGCGTGCCGAGACTCCGGTGAAGGGCCTCTACCTCGGTTCGGCCTCCGCCCATCCGGGCGGCGGAGTGCACGGTGCGTGTGGCTCGAACGCCGCGCGCGCGGCCCTCGGACATCACCGGGTACGCCCCTTCTGGCGATGACCTGACCGCGGTGCATAGGCGCCTCCCGCAACGGGTAGCACCGGACCATGAGCCGCACGACGAGAGTCATGAGCTGCACCCCGCACGACGTCTTCGCGGTGCTCGAGGACGCCTGGAGCTATGGCATGTGGGTGGTGGGCGCCGCCCGCATCAGAGACGTCGAGTCCCACTGGCCGAACGTCGGGGCACGGATCCACCACTCCGTGGGGGCGTGGCCGGTGCTGCTCAGCGACACCACCGAGGTGGAGCGGGTCGACGTACCCAGGGTCCTGCAGCTGCGCGTCAGGGCGTGGCCGACCGGCGAGGGCCGGGTGACCATCACGTGCCGGCCGGTCGACGACGGCGAGACCGAGGTCGTCATGGAGGAGGATGCGGTCTCCGGGCCGGCGACCCTGATGCCGAAACCGGCTCGCGACTTCGTGCTCCACCAGCGCAACAAGGAGGCCTTGCGCCGCCTGTCCTACCTCGCCGAGCACCACGCCCGGTCGGACGGCTGACCTGGCGAGAAGTCGCCGGCGGCGCCCGCGCCAGGCAGTCAGCGACCGATCAGGCGCTCGTGGGTCTCACCGCCTGGTACATGACGTGGTCCTGCCAGCGACCGGCGATGTTGAGGTAGTCCGGTGCCACCCCGAAGCGGACGAACCCGTTGCGTTCCAGCACCCGCTGCGACGCGCCGTTGTGCAGCAGGGTCTCCGCCTGGACGCGGTGCAGCCCCAGCTCGTCGAAGGCGACGCGCATGATGTCGCGCAACGCGGCGGTGGCGAGACCGCGGCCGTTGTGGGCCGCACCGAGCCAGTAGCCCACGCTGCAGGACTGGAACGCGCGACGGACGATGCCGTTGAGCGTGATGCGGCCGACCACGCTTCCGGACTCGTCGAGGATGACGTGAGGCAGGCTCGCACCCTGCTCGTGATGGTCAAGCGCGGCGCGGATCTCGGAGCTCTGGCCGTGCACGGTGAAGTAGTCGTCTGCACGAACCGGCTCCCACGGGGCGAGGAAGTCGCGGTTGACGCGGAGGAGCTCCGCCAGCACCGGAGCGTCGTCGAGCGTGATGAGTCGAGTACGGCGGCTCACGGGTCGGTCTTCACGATCAGGCAGGTTCGCCCGCAGCGAGGTGGACCTGTCGTCCATCGCCGAGCTCCTCTCAGTCGGTGCAGCCGGACGTCGATGCTGCTCGCGGGACTCTGGCACAGGGGGCATCTGTCCCCGAAGCGGGGGCGACGGTCGGCATGATGAGGCCATGGCATCCAAGCTCCAGAAGATCGCGTGGCCGGTCCGCACGCGACGGCTGTTGCTCCGGCCGGCGGTCGAGGCAGACGTCGACGCGACCTGGCGGTACCGGAGGATCGACACGGTGAGTCGATGGATCACCTCCGCCCCGACGAGCCGCGAGGAGTACCGCGCGAAGTTCGAGGATCCCGATCGGCTGGCCAAGACGCTCGTGATCGAGCTCGACGGACAGGTGATCGGCGACCTGATGGTCGCGATCGAGGACGCGTGGTCACAGGCAGAGGTCGCGGCTCAGGCCCGAGGCGTGCAGGCAGAGCTTGGCTGGTCCCTGGACCCGGAGTGCCAAGGTCGCGGCTACGCCACCGAGGCGGTCGAGGCCCTGATCCGGCTCTGCTTCGAGGACCTGGGGCTGCGTCGTGTCACCGCCAACTGCTTCGCCGACAACGAGACCTCGTGGCGTCTCATGGAACGGCTGGGAATGCGCCGCGAGCTCCACACGCGGCGTGAGTCGTTGCACCGCTCCGGTCAGTGGCTGGATGGCCTGGGCTATGCCCTGCTCGCCGACGAGTGGACGGCTACTGCCTCTTCGACTGGCTGAGAGGCTCAGGCCAGGTTCAGGAGTCTCGGCAGGTCCGCCCGCAGGTGCTCAGGGTGAAGGCCGAGCCGATGAAGGTCTCGCGAACCCGCCCACATCAGCTCGAAGCTGTTGTCGGGGCTGTGAGCCTTGAGCTCCGGTCCCGAGAGTCGGGCTGTTCCCTCGACGTGAGCCATCACGAAGTAGCGCGCCTCACGGCCGTTGTGCTCGCCCGCCAGGAGCTGGTAGTCCACGCGGGCTCGGAGGGTGCTCTCTTCCCAGAGCTCACGGACCGCGGCCTCTTCGAAGGTCTCGCCCGGCTCGACGCTCCCGCCGGGCAGGACTGCGTAGTCGATGCCGTTGTAGTGCCGCTTGATCACCAGCACCTCCTGGCCTCGTTGCACGACAGCGACGGCCCGTGGCCGGGGCGGAGATTCGGGTGCATCATTCACGGTTGCCAATGTGCCAGACGAACCGGACAGTTCCGACGTCCGTTGTACCTGTCCGTGGTCACGATCATCCTCGGACAAGCGCTGTGGTGGGGAAGCCCGTTGACCCTGTCGTACGGCGCGGTGGTCTGGGGCGTCGTGGCGACGTTCGTCCGGTTCTACGAGGAGCCCACACTGCACCGGCAGTTCGGACCCGGCTACGGGACCTACCGAGCCGAGGTGCCCGCGTGGATCCCGCGAGTGCGAGCGCGGGTCGGTACCCGGACCCGACGGAAGGGCCGACCCAGGACGCCGCCTCGATGATGCGGAGGTCGCGCTCGGCTCGGTCGTCGAGTGCCCGCGCCAGGAACGTGCCTCTCGCGGCCCGCATCGCCGGCCCGGCCGGCTCGACGTAGGCAGCCAGCAGCCGGGCCCCGGGCTCACCGGGCGCCGAGCTGCCCCCGGGCTCCGTGACCGACGCGACTCCCACCCAGGTCTGCCCGCTGGCCGGCGAGGTACCCCGACCGCCCACCACTCCCCGAGAGCGACCGGGGCTGCGCCTTGCGCAGGTGGGGGTACTCGTCCTCCAAGGCGCTGCGCACCGCCACCGAGCGGTCGGCGAGCACGAGAGCCACCGATCGTCCCGCCGGGGCGGACGCGCTGGCCCGGGCTGACTTCTCCGCGCGGTCCTCGGACTCGCGCAGCCGGCGGACGACCGCTGCCGTGAAGCCCGCCAGCCACGAGCGACGGTAGGCCGCGAGGTTCTCCCCGGGCGGGGCGAGGGAACGCCGCAGCATCGAGGACGCCTGCAGCAGGAGGCTGGTGTAGAGCACCTCGGCGCGCGCGAGGTCGGAGCCGTAGCCGAAGAGGTGCATGGAGAGCTGCTTCGCGCCGGCGTCGTACGAGGTGCGCTGCACCGCCTGACAGCGCAGCGCGATGGCCACGCCGCTCAGGAGGTTCGCCTTGTCGAGGGCGTAGGGCGCATCGAGCACCACGACCTTGTCGCCGACGATGTCTGACCCGGGGCTGCTCGCCGCGAGCAGGGCACGGTCGATGCCGTAGGCGGCGATCAGCTCGGCTGCCTTGGCCGTATAGGTCTCGGCCTCCTCACGCGTGGTAGCCGGGTCCTCGGCCTTCGCCAGGATCTTGCGGACCTTGGCGAGCAGCGCGTCGCTCGGGCCGGTCGCCGCGCGCGGGTCGTGCTGGTGTGAGCTCATGAGGGGTGGACCTCCGGGTCGGGATCGTCGTCGTACCCGACCCTGGCAGCGGCCACGGACAGACCGACCCCGCTTCGGCGGGTTGTCCACAGCGGGTGCGACGACCTGGGGCAGGGTCAGCCGGCGACGGTCGTGACCACCCGCGACCGGGTCTCCGGCTGCTCCCAGACGGCCGACGTGCGCACCAGGCGAAGCGCCGAGAACAACAGGAAGGGTACGGCGAGCAGGACCGACCAGTGCCACGGAGCGCCGGACGTGGCTACGAACAGCATGCCCGTGAACGTGGTGGCCAGTGCGAGACGTGTGGAGTACCCGACCATGGTCAAGGGTGGCGCCGGGGTGGCTCGGGCGCTGCGCATGTCGACCGCGAAGGGACGGCGTACCGACCATCGCATCGACCCGGACACCACCTGGAAGGTGACCACCAGCGTCGAGCAGGCCACGGCGACGACCTGCGACCCCGTGGGGACTCCCGCGCGCACGGACGCGAGAGCCAACGTGAGCACGGTCGCGGCCAGAAGCACCTCGACCAGCACGATCACACGCGTGAGGAACCCCAGCTGCGGCCGCCCCGGAAGGCTCTCCCGCCACAGGGCGCCGCGGCCCTCGAGGCACCAGGAGTTCACACCGAAGAGAAGGGCCCCGCCGGAGGCGACCAGCCCGGGAAGGATGTTGAGCATGTACCACTCGAGCGCGCTCGCCAGCGCGACCAGCCCGGGCAGCAGCGCGAGAACCGCGAACCCACGGCGCAGCGGCACCGAGCGCCATACCGCGGCACGGTCCATCCGCAGGGTCGCCGCCAGGTCGGAGCCCGGGTTGGCGCGCCGGGAGTACAGCGAGCTCTCCGCCCGCATCTCGTCTCGGGGCGGCCTGCGTGCGAGCGCGTGCGCGGCGACCGCGCCCACGGCGACCGCAGCGGCAGCGGCGAGCAGGATTGCGAACACCGAGTGGAACCACGGCCCCCAGTTGCCCTCCGAGCCGTTGAGGGCCGCCAGGAGCACCTCGATCGTGGGCGAGCGGTCGAGCAGCCCGACCACCTGGTCGGTCACGATCATGCCGCCCATCACGGCCACCAGCGCCGCGGCGAGTCCTCGCACGAGCCACAGCCCGTGAGGACCTCGGCGGGTCCACTCCACGATCCAGGCCACGAACTGGGCGACCGCTGTCGCCTCGACGAGCCAGAGCAGTACGGGCACCTGGGCGGCCGGCAGGTTGTGTGGCCCCATGGAGAAGGCTGTGAGGCCAAGCACGGCCCAGCTCTGCAGCAGCCAGGCGATGTTGAGCGGCGCCATCACCAACGCGCCCAGGTGGTCGGTCGTCGGGCTGACCGGGAACGCGACCCCCTGGTCGCGGGCCAGCAGCTCACGGCCCCCACCGGAGGAGGCAGCGGAGACGATCGAGATGACGAGCACCCCGATGTAGGCACTCGGAAGCAGCAGGATCGCCTCGTCGGAGCTGAACGGGATCTGACCGGGGGCGCTGCCGGCAGCGCCGGGCAGGTACGCCGGCAGCCAGGCGGCCGCGACGGTCAGCGCGAAGATCAACGCGAGTGCGCCGCCGGCGACCTTCCGCCCGCGCCCGCGTACGGCGGCGACGCGAAACGCCACGAGGGCGCGGACGTCTGCGACGGCACGGACCACGTCGCTGCCCCATCTCAGCACGGGGTTCGCGACCTCAGTCGAGAAGGGAGCGGTAGACACCTGCACCTTCCTCGCCGCTCATCTCGTGGGCCGGGACTGCCGCCACCGCTGAGCCTCCGCGAAGCACGACGGCCTGCTCGCACGCCTGGACGGCGAGCTCGCGCAGGTGGGTGGAGACCAGCACCGCGGCCCCTCGCGCACGCGCGTCGGCGATCACGTCCATCGTCGCGTCCACCCCGAGCGGGTCCACCCCGTCGAACGGCTCGTCGAGGAGGAGCACCGAGGGCTCGTGGAACGCCGCGAGCACGACCGACATGCGCCTGCCCATGCCGTGGCTGAACGCTGCTGTGACGCGATGTGCCGCGGCACCGAGCTCGAACCGCTCGAGCAGGTCGCCCGCCCGCTCCTCCCAGCCCGCGGGCATCCGGCGCAGCCGGGCGGCGAGCTGCAGGTGCTCCCACGGCGTGGCCCGAGGCACCAGGCCACCCACGTCGGGGCAGTAGCCGGTCGCCCGCTTCGCCGCGAGCGTCTCGCTGCGGATGTCGTAGCCGGCGACCTCGACGAGGCCGGCCGTCGGCGGCACCACGCCGGCCAGGACGCGCATCGTGGTGGACTTGCCGGCGCCGTTACGCCCGAGCAGCGCTGTCGCGCTCCCGGCGGCGACCCGCAGATCGATGCCGCGCACCGCGTCGACCAGCCCGAAACGCACCCACAGGGCTGAAACGTCGACGATGTGGGTGGTCACCCGCCCGATTCTCCCAACTTCGTTCCCGGCTTACTCGGAATCGGCGGAAGTCACCCGTCCTGGGGAGACCCGGATCGCGAGCACCGCCATGTCGTCGACCTGCGGCCCCGGCGCGAAGTCACCCACCAGGCGGCGGATGCGCTCCGCGACAGCCTGGGCAGGCAGGTCGCCGACCTGGGCGAGATCCGCCCCGAGTCCCTCTTCCTCGAGCATCCGGTGCCCGTCACGGCGTTCCAGCACGCCGTCCGTGACCGCCACGAGGAGGTCGCCCCGCTCGAGCAGGTAGTCGTCGGCCTCGAAGGTCACCCTGTCCATCACGCCGAGGAGCGGCTGCGGATGCCCGACCTGGGTGACCTCGCCGGTTCGTCGTACGACGAAGGGCAGCGGATGTCCCGCGCAGACCAGGCTCATCCTGAGTCCACCGCCGGGCTCGGGCTCGAGCATCCCGCACACGAGCGTGAGGAACCGTGACCGCTCCCGCTCCTCGAGGATCGCCGTGTTGAGCCGCTCGAGGGTGGACGCGATGGGGAAGCCCGCGAGGGCCAGCGCCCGGATGGTGTGCCGCGCCAGGCCTGTGACGGCTGCCGCCTCAGCGCCGGTGCCGCAGACGTCGCCCACGGCGAAGCACCACCGTCCGCCCCCGACGGGGAAGACGTCGTAGAAGTCTCCGCCGGCCAGGCTCGCCTCGCCGGCGGCCTCGTACACCACCCCCACGTCGAACGTGGGGGGCGCAGGGATCGACGCCGGCAGCAGGCTGCGCTGGAGGGCCTCGCCCATCCCCTGGAGCTCACCGTGGACCCGCGCGTTGTCGATGGCCAGCGAAGCGCGCCGGCCGATCGACTCCGCGACCACGAGGGCCTCACCGTGCAACGGGTCCCCGGCCGGCCGGCCGAGCACCAGCACGCCGATGCGGCGCGACCGGGCCATCAAGGGGATGTGCAGCAGTGCGCCACGGAGCTGCACATCTCGCGACTCGGCGATCTGCTCGGGAGAGGTCTGCTCCAGCGCCGTGCGCAGCGACTCCCCCGCTCGCTCGTCGCTGTGCCACACCTGCTGCAGCACCGAGTGCCCACGTGTGTCGTCGAGATAGACCGCGCACCAGGTCGCGAGCCGGGGCACCACGATCTGACCCGTGATGGCCATCGTCATCTCCTGGTCGAGCGACCCGGCCAGCAGGTCTCCCGACTCGGCGAGGAAGGTGAGCCACCCGCGACGCTCGCGCTCGGACACCCGCAACCGGGCCCGGTCCGCGGCCACCGCGACGACGTTCCCGATGCGCTGCAGGAGGACTGCCTCCTCCTCGCTGAAACCGGCCACGCGGTCGGACAGCACGCCGAGCGCGCCGATCACCCTGCCCTCCATGAGAACAGGGACGACGAGCACCGAGCGCAGGCCCATCCCCTCGAGCCACGGCACGTCGGACGCGGAGACGTCGGACAGCATCACCGGCAGCTGCGGGTTACGCACGTTCGGCGTCCCGGTGGAGCCGGACTCGATCCGCGTCGCGATGAGCGCGGAGTCCAGGCCACTCACCGTGGCGACCTCGTAGTCGGCGTCGAAGTCGCGAGCCAGGAGGAGGTAGGCGGCCGCCGCGTTGAGACGGTCGCGGGAACGTTCCACGACCAGGTCGAGGTACGCCTGCGACCCGAGCCGGTTGAGCACGTCCTCGCGGAGCCCCAGCGGGTCGGGCCCGGCAGGCAGAGCGCGTGCCTCGGGCGCCGGCCACTCCAGCAGCCCGCGCCTCGCCGAGGGGACGAGCAGGACCACCAGGCCCTCGCCGGGGGCACCTGCGACCCGGGAGGCGAACATCCGGACCGGCGCTCCGGACTTCCGACGTACCGTGCACGGACCCTGCCACCGCCGGGCGGTCCAGGAGGGTACGTCGGAGCGCGCGGCCGCCGTCGCCCCTCGGTCCCCTGGCTCGACGAGGTCCTGCCAGGGGAGGCCGCGCACGTCCTCGGCAGCCCAGCCGAACATCCGTGCGGCGTCGTGGTTCCAGGAGGTGATGTCCCCGTCGGACGACAGCTCGACGACGGCGACTCCCGGGTCGGTCAGGTCAGTCGGCGTGCTGGGCCGCGGCCGCGAGTTCGTCGAGGGCGGGTCGCTCCCCCGCTCCATCCTCAGCCAGACCCTCTTCGCGCCCGCCGAGTAGTCGACGCCCCACGCACCAGCAAGGGCGGAGGCGATGAGCAGCCCGCGGCCGTGCTCGGCGTCGTCGTCGGGGCGGTCCACACCGAGCGGCAGCGGACGGCTCGGGTGCAGGTCCTGCACCTCCAGCCGCAGCCCCTGCGCATCGACCTCGAGGGCCACCCGGACCGGGGTGCCGGCGTGGACGACCGCATTTGTCACCAGTTCGCTCGTCGCAAGGACGGCTTCGTCGGTAAGGTCCTCAGCGCCCCACTGCTCGAGTGTCTGTCGCACGAACCGCCGTGCTCGGGGGACGGACTGACCCTCCGGGGTGAACGTGCGCTGGCTGTGCATGACTCGGAAGGACACCTAACTATCGGGTTTTTGCTGCGACCCCCTTCTGTCATGGTGACAGACTGTGGGCACGGGGGAGCTGAGAACCAAGGAGACCAGACGCATGGCCGCCAGTAGGACCACTCCCCGAACCGAGGCGAGCCGCAAGGGCCCCAAGGCCCCACCGGCGCAGCGGCGCACCGCTGCACGCTCGACCGACGGCATCGACGAGGCCCAGCTGAGGCGTCTCCTGGACGCCATGACCGCCATGCGCGACGGCAACTTCCGGAAGCGGCTCACCTTTGTCAGCGACGGTCTGGTCGGTGAGCTGGCCGCCGTCTACAACGAGATCGCCGAGCGGCAGCACCATCTCGCCTCGGAGCTGAGCCGCGTCCACCGCGTGGCCGGACGGGAAGGGCGGCACTCCGAGCGGCTTCAGCCGGGCCTCGGCGAGGGGTCGTGGGCGAAGTCGATCGACGCGGCCAACGGTCTAGTCAGTGACCTCGTGCGGCCCACTGGAGAGTTCGCCAGGGTCGTCGCCGCGGTGTCCGAGGGTGACCTCGCCCAGCGGATGGACGTCCACGTGGACGGGCAGCAGCTCCGCGGGGAGCCGCTGAAGCTCGCGCGCAGCGTGAACGGTCTAGTCGACCAGCTCTCCTCGATCGCCGACGAGATCACCAGGGTCACCCGCGAGGTGGGCACGGAGGGCAAGCTCGGCGGACAGGCACGGGTGCGCAGCGCCGACGGCAGCTGGCGCGACCTGATGGACGCCGTCAACAGCATGTCGTCGCGCCTCACGGCACAGGTGCGCGACATCGCCCTGGTCACGACCGCGGTGGCCAACGGAGACCTGTCCCGCACGGTCACCGTCGAGGTCTCCGGCGAGATGGCCCAGCTGAAGGCGACCGTGGACCGGATGGTCGACCAGCTGTCGTCCTTCGCGGTCGAGGTCACCCGGGTGGCCCGCGAGGTGGGCACCGAGGGACGCCTCGGCGGGCAGGCCGACGTGCGCGGGGTGAAGGGGACCTGGAAGGACCTCACCGACTCGGTGAACATCATGGCCTCGAACCTCACGAGCCAGGTCCGCGGGATCTCGTCGGTCGCCCAGGCGGTGGCGCGAGGAGACCTCAGCCAGCAGATCACCGTGACCGCCCGGGGCGAGGTCGCCGAGCTCGCCGAGACCCTGAACTCCATGACCGCGACCCTGCAGACCTTCGCCGACGAGGTCACCCGCGTCGCCCGCGAGGTCGGCACCGAGGGCATCCTCGGCGGCCAGGCCGACGTCCCCGGCGTCGCCGGCCGTTGGAAGGACCTCACCGAGTCGGTGAACTCCATGGCCGACAACCTCACCGCGCAGGTCCGGGACATCGCCCAGGTCACCACCGCCGTCGCCCGCGGCGACCTGAGCCAGAAGATCACCGTCGACGTGAAGGGCGAGCTCGCCGAGCTGAAGAGCACGGTCAACGTGATGGTCGACCAGCTCTCCGCCTTCGCGGCCCAGGTGACCCGGGTCGCCCGCGAGGTCGGCAGCGACGGCATCCTCGGCGGCCAGGCCGACGTGCCGGGCGTGGCAGGCACGTGGAAGGACCTCACCGACTCGGTGAACTCCATGGCGAGCAACCTGACCAACCAGGTCCGCAACATCGCCCAGGTCACCACCGCTGTGGCCCGGGGCGACCTGAGCCAGAAGATCACCGTCGACGTGCGCGGTGAGCTCGCCGAGCTGAAGATGACCGTCAACACGATGGTCGACCAGCTCTCGGCTTTCGCCGACGAGGTCACCCGCGTGGCCCGCGAGGTGGGTGGCGAGGGAAGGCTGGGCGGCCAGGCAGCAGTACCCGGCGTCTCGGGCACCTGGCGCGACCTGACCGACTCCGTGAACTTCATGGCGGGCACGCTGACCGCCCAGGTCCGCAACATCGCCGAGGTCACCACCGCCGTCGCCCGCGGCGACCTGACCCGCACGATCACCGTCGAGGCCCGCGGCGAGATCCTCGAGCTCAAGAGCACCGTCAACACGATGGTCGACCAGCTCTCCGCGTTCGCCGACGAGGTCACCCGCGTCGCCCGCGAGGTCGGCACCGAGGGCCGGCTGGGCGGCCAGGCGGACGTACACGACGTCTCGGGCACGTGGAAGGACCTCACCGAGAACGTCAACATGATGGCGAGCAACCTCACCGCGCAGGTGCGCAACATCGCGCAGGTGACGACGGCGGTTGCGAGCGGAGACCTGAGCCGCAAGATCACCGTCGACGCGCGCGGAGAGATCCTCGAGCTCAAGAGCACCGTCAACACGATGGTCGACCAGCTCTCCGCGTTCGCCGACGAGGTCACCCGCGTCGCCCGCGAGGTCGGCACCGAGGGCATCCTCGGCGGCCAGGCGCACGTGCCAGGCGTGGCCGGCACCTGGCGCGACCTCACCGACTCGGTGAACTCGATGGCGAGCAACCTGACGAACCAGGTGCGCAGCATCGCCACCGTCTCGACCGCCGTCGCACGCGGCGACCTGAGCCAGAAGATCGCGATCGAGGCACGCGGCGAGGTGGCCGCGCTGGCCAGCACGATCAACGCCATGGTGGACACGCTCCGCGCGTTCGCCGACGAGGTCACCCGCGTCGCCCGCGAGGTCGGCACCGAGGGCATCCTCGGCGGCCAGGCGCACGTGCGGGGCGTGGCCGGCACCTGGAAGGACCTCACCGACTCGGTGAACGGCATGGCCGGCAACCTGACCAGCCAGGTGCGCAGCATCGCGCTCGTCACCACCGCGGTCGCCCACGGCGACCTGACGCAGAAGACGTACGTCGACGCGCGCGGCGAGATCCTCGAGCTGAAGACCACCGTCAACCGGATGGTGGACCAGCTCTCGTCGTTCGCCGACGAGGTCACCCGTGTGGCCCGCGAGGTCGGCACGGAGGGCAAGCTCGGCGGCCAGGCCGAGGTGGCCGACGTCTCGGGGACGTGGCGCAAGCTGACCGAGAACGTCAACCAGCTCGCCGGCACGCTGACCACCCAGCTGCGTGCGATCGCGGAGGTCTCCACGGCGGTCACCCAGGGAGACCTGAGCCAGGAGATCACGGTGCAGGCCCAGGGCGAGGTCGCCGAGCTCAAGGACAACCTGAACCAGATGATCGACAACCTGCGCGAGACCACGCGGGCCAACCAGGAGCAGGACTGGCTCAAGACCAACCTCGCCCGGTTCACCGGGCACATGCAGGGCGGCCGCGATCTCCTCGACGTCACCCGGCTCATCGTCAGCGAGCTGACCCCGCTGCTGGGCGCGACCCAGGGGTCGTTCTTCCTCAGCGAGGTCGACTCGGACGGTCGGTCGTCGTTGCGGCGCATCGCGGCGTACGGCTACCACCGCCGCCGGCACGTCCCCGACCGGTTCTCCTTCGGCGAGGGCCTGGTCGGCCAGGCTGCCCTCGAGAAGTCGCCGATCCTGGTGAGCAAGGCTCCGTCCGACTACATCCGGATCACCTCAGGACTCGGGGAGGCGCCGCCGGTCACCATCGTCATCCTGCCCGTCGTGTTCGAGGACCAGGTGCTCGGCGTCGTCGAGCTGGCGTCGTTCGCGCCGTTCAGCGCCGTGCACATGCAGTTCCTCGAGCAGCTGATGGAGATCATCGGGGTCTCGCTGAACGCGATCATCGCCAGCTCCCGCACCCAGGAGCTCCTCGTCGAGTCGCAACGGCTCGCCTCGGAGCTGCAGAACAAGTCGGAGGAGCTCCAGACACAGCAGGGCGAGCTCCAGCAGACCAACGCCGAGCTCGAGGAGAAGGCCCGGCTCCTGGCGGCGCAGAACCGAGCCATCGAGATCAAGAACCTCGAGATCGAGGACGCCCGGCGCGGGCTCGAGGAGCGGGCGGAGCAGCTCGCCCTCTCGTCGCGCTACAAGTCGGAGTTCCTCGCGAACATGTCGCACGAGCTGCGCACCCCGCTGAACTCGCTGCTGATCCTGGCCAAGCTGCTGTCGGAGAACGCCGAGGGGAACCTCAACCCCCGCCAGGTGGAGTTCTCGCGCACCATCCACAGCTCCGGCACCGACCTGCTGCAACTGATCAACGACATCCTCGACCTGTCGAAGGTCGAGGCCGGGAAGATGGACGTGCACCCCGCCGACGTGGCGGTGTCGGGCGTCGTGGAGTACGTCGAGGCGACCTTCCGGCCACTCACGACCGAGAAGGACCTCGGGTTCGCGGTGACCGTCGCCCCCGACGTGCCCCGAACGGTCTTCTCCGACCAGCACCGGCTCCAGCAGGTGCTCCGGAACCTGCTCTCGAACGCCGTCAAGTTCACCACGGCGGGGCAGGTCACCCTCGACATCCGCATCGCCTCGGGCGAGCGGTTCACCACGCCGGCGCTCAACGACGCGGGCCAGGTGGTGGCGTTCTCGGTCGCCGACACCGGCATCGGCATCCCGCCCGACCACCTGCGGGTGATCTTCGAGGCGTTCCAGCAGGCCGACGGCACGATCAGCCGGAAGTTCGGCGGGACCGGCCTCGGCCTCTCCATCAGCCGCGAGATCGCACGGCTGCTGGGCGGAGAGATCCACGCCGAGAGCGAGCCTGGCCGGGGCAGCACGTTCACGCTGTACATGCCGCTGCGCTACATCGGCGACCAGGCAGTGCGCCCGCCGGCCCGCGAGGACGAGCACCGCGAGACGCCCGCGATCGCGCCGGCGACGACCGCGGTTCCCCAGGCGATCACGGCCGGGCAGAGCGTCGAGGACGACGAGGGCGACATCGTCCAGGAGGACAGGGTCCTTCTGGTGGCGCTCAGCGGCCTCCAGCTGCGGCGGGCGGCGGTCGACCTCGGCCGGGACCGCGGGTTCAAGGTGGTCGCGACCGAACGGGCCGCCGACGCTGTCGCGGCCGCGAGGCGACACCGCCCCGCCGGAATCGTCGTGGGCCTGGACCTCACCACCGACGAGGGCCTGTCCCTGATGCGTGCGCTGAAGCTGGACCCGGAGACCCGGCACGTGCCGACGATCGCCGTACACGCGGCCCACTCCGCGGAGGACGTCCACGTCAGCAGGCATGCCGGAGCCCTGCAGATCGTCGAGGAGCCGGTGACCCCCGAGAGCCTCGAGGCCGCGCTCGACGACCTCGGGGCCTACATCGACCGCAAGACCCGGTCCCTGCTGGTGGTCTCGAACGAGGCAGTCGACGAGACCTCCGCCGTGGTGGCACTGTTCGGAGCCGTGCCGGACGTCGACCTGCATCTGGTGGGCAGCGTCGAGGAGGCCACGGCGGAGCTCGACGGCCGGAGGTTCGACTGCGTCGTCATCGACCTCAAGCTCGCCGGGGGCAGCGGCTTCGACCTGATCAAGCACATGCGCTCGCGCAAGTCGCTGCAGGGCATTCCGGTGGTGGTGAGCACGGGCCAGGAGCTGAGCAAGCGGGACGAGGCGCGGCTGCGGCGCTATGCCGAAGCCATGGTGGTGAAGTACCCGACGTCGGTCGGCAGGCTGATCGACGAGGTCGCGCTGTTCCTCCACCGGTCCGACGTCGAGGTCCCGGACCAACCCGCACCCGCCGTCGAGCACCACCCCGGCGGGCGCGACCTGTTCCAGGGCAAGCGGATCCTGATCGTCGACGACGACGCGCGCAACGTGTTCGCGCTGACCAGCGCCCTCGAAGGGCACGGCATCGACGTGGTGTACGCAGACAACGGGGAGGCCGGGATCCAGGCACTCGAGAAGGACCCCGACATCGACCTGGTGCTGATGGACGTCATGATGCCGGGTATGGACGGCTACACCGCGATGCGCGAGATCAGGAAGATACCTGCGTTCAAGGACCTGCCGGTCATCGCGCTGACCGCGAAGGCGATGCCGGGCGACCGCGACAACAGCCTCGCGGCCGGCGCGTCCGACTACGTCACCAAGCCGGTCGACGTCGACGACCTCCTCGGCCGCTTCAGGACGTGGTGGCAGTGACCGACCGGGCCAGGATCCTTCTCGTCGACGACCGGCCGGAGAACCTGCTGGCGCTCGAGGCGATCCTGAGCTCGCTCAACCAGATCCTCGTGCGCGCCTCATCAGGAGAGGAGGCGCTCCGAGCGCTCCTCAAGGAGGAGTACGCCTTGATCCTGCTCGACGTCCAGATGCCCGGCATGGACGGCTTCGAGACGGCGGCCCAGATCAAGGCCCGCGCGCGGACCAAGGACATCCCGATCATCTTCCTCACCGCGATCAACGTCGACGAGCACAACGCCTACCGCGGCTATGCCGTGGGTGGAGCCGACTACATCACGAAGCCCTTCGACCCCTGGGTGCTCCGAGCCAAGGTGCAGGTCTTCGTGGACCTGTGGGTGGCCGGTCGGAGGCTCGCGACGCAGTCGACGTTCCTCCGGCGCCAGCTCGAGGACTCGGGCTCCGCCGTCGACGTCCTCGGCGAGCTTCGAGACCGGCTCGCGCACCTCGAGGAAGCCGTGAGCGAGCTCGGCGGGCGCCTCACGAGCGGCGAGGGGTCCCCCGCTGAGTCACTCGGTCTGCTCGAACGGCGGGTGGCCTCGATGAGGCAGGCGCTCGACGTACTCGAGGGCAGCGCACCGGTCGCGGGCCTCACCCGACGCGAGTTCGGCTGACGGGCGGTCCGGCGGCTTCCCGAGGTCCCTCGGGAAAGCATCACTCCCCGCGGTGAGTTCACCACGGGGAGTGACGGTTCAGCCAGGTCCCTCGGGAAGGCGCGGCGCCGGCGTCAGGCCGGGAAGCGCTCCCCCTTCTCGGCGAGCTCCACGAGGTACGTCGGAGGCTCGAACCGCTCGCCGTACGCCGCCGCCAGCTCGCGCGCCCGGGCGACGAACCCGGTCAGGCCGCCCTCGTAGCCGTGCATGTACTGCACGGTGCCGCCGTAGAGGGGCGGGAAGCCGATGCCGAAGATCGAGCCGATGTTCGCGGCCGCCGCGGACTCGATGACGCGCTCGCCGAAGCACTTCGCGGTCTCGAGCGCCATCGCGAACAGGTACCGCTCCTGGATGTCCTCGAGCGGGAGCTGTACGTCGGACTTCGTGAAGTTCTCACGCAGCCCCGGCCACAGGAACTTCTTCGAGCCGTCGGTCGGGTACTCGTAGAAGCCCGCCCCGGCGGCCTTGCCCTTGCGGCCGAACTCCTCGATCATCCGGTCGATCGTCGCGGTGCCGGGCGTGACGGGAAGGGTGCGGCCCTCGCGCGCCGCCGCATCCTCGGTCGCCTTGCGGATGCTCTGCGACAGGGTCAGCGAGACCTCGTCGAGCATGCCGAGCGGCGGCGCGGGGAAGCCGGCCATCGTCGCGGCGCGCTCGATGGTCTGCGGGTCCACGCCCTCCTCGAGCAGCGCGACCGCCTCGGTGAGGAGCGTGCCGTAGACGCGGCTGGTGTAGAAGCCGCGGCTGTCGTTGACGACGATCGGGGTCTTCTTGATCTGCTGCACCACGTCGATGGCGTGCGCGACCGCCTTGTCGGAGGTCTTCGCCCCTCGGATGATCTCGACGAGCGGCATCTTGTCGACGGGCGAGAAGAAGTGCAGGCCGATGAACGACTCCGCCCGAGGGCCGATTCCTTCGGCGAGCTCGGTGATCGGCAGCGTGCTCGTGTTGGAGCACAGCAGCGCGTCGGAGTCGACCACGTCGAGGATCTCGCCGAAGACCTTGTTCTTCAGGCTCGGGTCCTCGAAGACCGCCTCGATCACGAGGTCGCAGCCCTGGAGGTCGGCCGGGTCGCCGGTGGGGGTGATCCGGGCGAGCACCTCGTCGGCCTTCTCGCGGGTCATCTTGCCGCGCTCGACGGCCTTGTCGAGGAGCTTGACCGAGTAGCTCTTGCCCTTCTCGGCGTTCTCGGTGCTGACGTCCTTGAGCACGACCTCGATGCCGGAGCGGGCCGCCGAGTAGGCGATGCCCGCGCCCATCATCCCGGCGCCGAGGACGCCGAGCTTCGTGGCGGTGAACCTCTCGACCCCTTCGGGACGCAGTGAGCCCGAGTTGATCGCCTGCAGGTCGAAGAAGAACGCCTGGATCATGTTCTTCGAGGTCTGCCCGGTGATCAGCTTGGTCAGGTAGCGCGACTCGATCCGCGAGGCGGTGTCGAAGTCGACCTGGGCGCCCTCGACGGCCGCCGACATGATCGCCTTGGGGGCCGGGTAGTCCGCGCCCTTGGCCTGCTTGCGCAGGTTGGCCGGGAACGCGGGGAGGACGGCGGCGACCTTCGGGTTCGACGGGGTCCCGCCGGGCATCTTGTAGCCAGGACGGTCCCAGGGCTGGCTCGCGGCCTCGGCGTCGTCCTTGTTCGCCAGGATCCACGCCTTGGCCGCGGGGAGGAGCTCCTCCTGGGTCGCGACGAGCTCGTCGACGAGGCCCTTGTCCTTGGCCTGGGCGGGCTTCAGCTTCGTGCCCGTGAGCAGGAAGCCCATGAGAGCGTCGTACATCCCGAACATCCGGACCATCCGGGTCACGCCGCCGCCTCCGGGCAGCAGGCCGAGCGAGACCTCGGGCAGGCCGAGGTCGTAGCGGCCGTCGACCGCGATCCGGTGGTGGCAGGCGAGCGTGATCTCGAGACCGCCACCGAGTGCGGCGCCGTTGATGGCGGCGACGACCGGCTTGCCGAGCAGCTCGAGCCTGCGCAGCTGGGCCTTGATCGCCTCGCCGGTCGCGAAGATCTCGGGAGCGTCCTCGGGTCCGGCCTGGATCATGGCCTTGAGGTTGCCGCCGGCGAAGAAGGTCTTCTTCGCGCTGGTGACCACCACGCCGGTGATCTCGTCCTTCTCCTGCTCGAGGCGGTCGACGGCCGCGGCCATCGACTCCTTGTAGAGCTCGTTCATCGTGTTGGCGCTGGCGGTGGGGTCGTCCAGGGTGAGTACGACGATCCCGTCGCCGTCCTTGTCGTACCGGACGGCGCTCTGCTGGGCGGTTTCAGTCATGAAGGTTGTCCTTGGGGAGGTCTGTGTCGTCGACGTTGGGGGATCGCTGAGGTCAGATGCGCTCGACGATGGTGGCGATGCCCATGCCACCGCCGACGCAGAGCGTCGCGAGGCCGTAGCGCAGGTCGCGGCGCTCGAGCTCGTCGATCAGGGTGCCGAGGATCATCGCGCCGGTCGCGCCGAGCGGGTGACCCATCGCGATCGCGCCGCCGTTGACGTTGACCTTGTCCGCGGGCAGGTCGAGGTCGCGCATGAACCGCATCGCGACCGCGGCGAACGCCTCGTTGATCTCGAACAGGTCGATGTCCTCAGGCCTCAGGCCCGCCTTGGCCAGCGCCTTCCGGGAGGCGGGTGCCGGACCGGTGAGCATGATCGTCGGGTCCGCGCCCGAGACGGCGGTGGCGATGATCTTGGCCCGCGGCGTGAGACCGAGGTCCTGGCCGACCTGCTCGGAGCCGATCGCCATGAGCGAGGCGCCGTCGACGATGCCCGAGGAGTTGCCTGCGTGGTGGACGTGGTCGATCTTGTCGACCCAGTGGTACTTCTCGAGCGCCACCGAGTCGAAGCCCCCCTGCTCGCCGATGTCGGCGAACGACGGCTTCAGGCCGGCGAGCGACTCGACCGTGGTGCCGGGGCGGATGAACTCGTCCTTGTCGAGGACCGTGATCCCGTTGAGGTCCCTCACCGGGACGACCGAGTGCTCGAAGTAGCCGTTGGCCTGCGCCTTCGCGGCGCGTGCCTGCGACTCCGCGGCGAACGCGTCGACGTCCGAGCGCGAGAAGCCCTCGATCGTGGCGATCAGGTCGGCGCCGATGCCCTGGGGCACGAACGCCGTGTCGAACGCCGTGGCCGGGTCGGAGGCCCACGAACCGCCGTCGGAGCCCATCGGCACCCGCGACATCGACTCGACGCCGCCGGCGAGGATCAGGTCCTCGAAGCCGGAGCGGACCCGCGCGGCGGCCTGGTTGACGGCTTCGAGGCCGGAGGCGCAGAACCTGTTGAGCTGGACGCCCGCGACGGTCTCGGGGTACCCCGCCTTCAACGCCGCGGTCTTCGCGATGTCGGAGCCCTGGTCGCCGATCGGGCTGACCACGCCGAGCACGACGTCGTCGACGCGCTCGGGGTCGAAGCCCGGGTTGCGCTCCTTCACGGCATCGAGCAGGCCGACGACGAGGTCGATGGGCTTCACCTCGTGGAGGGAGCCGTTCTTCTTGCCCTTTCCTCGCGGCGTGCGGAGGGCGTCGTACACGAATGCTTGTGGCACGTCAGCCTGGCTCATCTGGGAGTCCCAACTTCTCGGTTGACCGAAAGACCGCCCCACGACAGGGGCCGGTGGAGATACCTGATTGTGACACTCATACTGTTAGCGTCCAACCGGGCCGAGCATGTGATCTACGTCGCTCTCGGCTAGACCTCGCAAACTGGAGAAAGCGCTTCCCATGCCGAACCCGACCGAGGCCGTCACCGACTTGATGACCCTGGACGAGCTGACCAAGCGCGTGGGCATGAGCGTCCGGAACGTCCGCTTCTACACCACCAAGGGCCTCGTCCCGCCGCCGATCCGTCGTGGTCGCGCGGGGTACTACTCGGCCGAGCACCTGGTCCGCCTCGAGCTGGTCCGCGAGCTCCAGGCGCACGGCTTCACGCTGTCCGCCATCGAGGGGTACATGTCGCGGATCCCCCTCAACGCGAGCCCCGAGACCATCGCCCTCCACCGGACCCTGCTGGCTCCGTGGATGGCCGACATGCCGGAGACGATCAGCCGGCGTGAGCTCGTACGACGGGCAGGGCGGGTGCTGAGCGACGACGACCTCTCCACCCTGAACGCCCTCGGCATCGTCTTCCCGACCAAGCAGGGGAAGTTCCAGGTCGCGGTGGCACATCTGTCCGTCGGGGTGGCGCTGCTCGACCTCGGGATGCCGCCGGAGGCGGCGATCGCCGCCCAGGACATCTTCACCGCGCACGGCCGGGCGATCGCCGACGAGCTCACCGAGCTGTTCAAGAAGGAGGTGTGGCCGGCGTACAAGGAGCGTGGGGTCTCGCCCGAGCAGCTGCGCGACATGGTGGAGAAGTTCAAGCCCGTCTCGGTCGCCGCGCTCGTCACCGCCTACGAGATCGCGGTCGACGAGACCAAGCGCGAGACCGTCGCCCGCCGTACCCGCTGACCCGTTCTTGTAACGCGGGGTTATGGACGGTTCCCAAGCGGTACACCGCTTGGGAACCGTCCATAACGCTCCGCTCGTTCTCTGCGGACTCCCGACCGAGGGGGCGGCGCGCGGCGTGGCGGGGTCAGGCTTGGGTGACGGCGCCTGACTCGATGAGGGCGTCGACGTTCTCGATGCCCCAGGCCTCGAGCGCGGCGCGACTCTGGCCGCCGGGCACGCTCGGGCCGGTGCTGAGCGTCGGAGCGGTCCGGGAGAAACGAGGAGCGGGAGCGGGCTGGAGGATCCCGTCGCGCGACACGTACGTCTCCCGCGCCTTCACGTGAGGGTGCTCGGCGGCCTCGGTCAGCGGGAGGATCGGCGTACAGCACGCGTCGGTGCCGTCGAACACCTCCGTCCACTCCGCCTGGGTGCGCTCGCGGAACCGGGCCGCGACCGCGTCGCGCAGCTCGCCGTGACGCGCGAAGTCGTAGCGGTCGGGGAGCTCACCCGCCAGATCGAGACCCTTGACGAGCTCGTCGTAGAACTTCGGCTCGAGCGAGCCGACGGCCATGTGCCGACCGTCCGACGTCTCGTAGATGTCGTAGAACGGCATCCCGCCGTCGAGCAGGTTGACCGCGCGCTGCTCGCGCCAGCCACCGCCGGCGATCATGCTCGCCAGCATGGCGTTCAGGTGCGCCGAGCCGTCGACGATCGCGGCGTCCACCACCTGGCCCTGACCACTGACCCGCGCCTCGAGCAGCGCCGCGAGGACACCGATCACGAGGTACGTCGACCCGCCGCCGAAGTCACCGAGGAGGTTCGAGGGGAACATCGGCCGCTCTGCGCTCTGCCCCAGGCCGTGGAGGGAGCCGGAGATCCCGATGTAGTTCATGTCGTGGCCGGCGGTGTGGGCGAGCGGCCCGTCCTGGCCCCACCCGGTCATCCGGCCGTAGACGAGCCGGGGGTTGCGTTCGTGGCACTGCTCCGGGCCGAGTCCGAGCCGCTCGGCGGCCCCTGGCCGCATGCCCTCGAGGAAGACGTCGGCGCGCTCCACGAGGTCGAGGACGGTGGCCACCGCGGCGGGGTCCTTCAGGTCCATGGCGATGCTCGGACGGCCCCGGGTGAGCAGGTCCGTCTCGCGAGAACCCGCGCTGGCCGCGCCGCCCGGCCTCTCGATCCGCACCACGTCGGCGCCGAGGTCGGCGAGCAGCATCGCCGCATGGGGGCCCGGACCGATCCCGGCGAGCTCGACGACCTTGATTCCCTTGAGCGGACCGGTGCCCTGTCCGATTGCGTACGCGTCAGTCATGGCCGAGATTCTGACAGCGATGCTGTCAAGATCGCGAGCGGGTGTCCGACACGAGGGACACGAGGTTGACGACGATGGCGATCGCGGTGCCGAAGATGCCGACGCCGAGGAGGATCCTGAAGACGAGAGTCCAGTCGAACGTCGAGTCGCCGAAGTCGAACGGGAACACCCGCCACATCAGGACGGTCACGACCAGGGCGGCAGCCAGCGAGACCGTGTCGCCCAGCGCCTTGAGCGGCTTCGTGTCGTTGAACAGGTACACCACGTTGAGCGCGAGACTCACCACGATCGACACGTTGACCCAGGCCAGGACCTGCGTGAAGTCGTTCGTGAGGAACGGCAGGACGTCCCAGCCGGGCCAGACGTTGATGCCGAGCAGCAGAGCGACGTTGACGAGTACCGAGATGACGTATCCCGCTCGTCTGGCAGCGACCGAGGGGCGCTTTGTCGTCGTGGTGGTGGAGACCATCGCGACCTCCCTTTCAGGAAGGTGACTTACTCACCAGGCTAGGAAGGCCGGCCCCGCGACAGCAGGGGCGAAGGTCACGAGCCTGCGGCGGCTCAGTGGTACTCGTGCACGACGGCGTGGCCCTTGCCCCGCGAGATCATCCACCGGTTCACGGGCAGGGTGACCGCGAAGGCCACCGCGAGCGAGAACACCAGCGAGGCCCAGAAGATCCAGTTGGCGAGGCCCGCGTTCAGAGCGCCGGGAACGAACACCATCACGCCGTTGTCGACGATCTCCATGACCAGGATCGAGACGGTGTCGGCGGCGAGGGCGACCTTGACCGCGGCGCTGAGCGGCAGACCGGCCCGCAGCACCGAGCTGACCGTGAGCAGGTAGCCGAAGAAGAACGCCAGCGCCACCGAGAGGACCACGGCGGGCGCCGTGCCCCAGCCCCACCAGGTGGCCAGCACCATGCCGAGGACCTCACCGATCGCACAGCCGGTCAGGCAGTGCAGGGTCGCGCTGGCCGCCGTGCGCCAGGAGGAGTCGCCCGCGCCGTGGCTTTCATGGCCGGCGTGACCGCCATGGCCTGCGTAGTCGGCGTGCGACTCGTGCGAGGACGGCTGGACTTCGGTGTTCTCGTGACTGTTCTCCATGAGCCTTGTATACCCCTAGGGGGTATCGAGGTCAACCCTTTGACCAGGACCGGTGACCAGACTCACTCATGCAACTAGTTGCATAGGTACGTCGGTCGGCGGCATCCTCGACGTCATGGCCCTCGAGCACGCGATCCTGGTCTCGCTCAGCGAGCGCCCTGCCTCGGGTCTGGACCTCGCACACCGCTTCGACCGGTCCATCGGGTTCTTCTGGAGCGCCACCCACCAGCAGATCTACAAGGTCCTCGCCCGCATGGAGGCCGACGGCTGGGTGCGGTCGGCCGCGTTGGAACAGCAGGGACGGCCGGACAAGAAGGTCTACGAGGTCACGGCGAGCGGCAGCGACGAGCTCGCGACCTGGCTCGCCGAGCCGATGCCGATGGAGAAGTTCCGGAGCGCGTTGGCGGTGCGGCTGCGCGGTGCGTCCTACGGCGACCGGGCCGCCGTGCTCGAGACGGTGCGGGAACAGCTCGCCGACCATGTCGCCCGGCTCGAGCACTACGAGCGGCTCGCCGCCCGCGACTTCCCGGAGCCCGGCTCGCTCTCCGGCCAGGCCCTCGACGTGTACCTCGTGCTCCGTGGCGGGATCCGCCTCGAGCAGTTCTGGGTCGACTGGCTCACCGAGTACCTCCACGCACACGAGAACACCCGCGACATGGACCCTGCCCGCCGTACCGCCGAAGGGGTCAACGAAGGAAGGCCACGATGACCGACTACCCCCACCTGCTCGAGCCGATCACCCTCGGCGGCACCACCCTGCGCAACCGGGTGGTGATGGGTTCCATGCACACCGGTCTGGAGGACCGCGCCAAGCACCTGCCCGAGCTGGCCGCCTACTTCGCCGAGCGCGCCCGAGGCGGTGTCGGGCTGATCGTCACCGGCGGCTACGCCCCCAACGTGCGCGGCTGGCTGCTGCCGTTCGGCTCGATGCTGACGAGGTCACGGCAGGCCGACCGGCACCGTGCCGTCACCGACGCAGTGCACGCCGAGGGCGGCGCGATCGCCCTGCAGATCCTTCACGCCGGCCGTTACGGGTACACCCCGCTGAGCGTCTCCGCGTCGGCACGGAAGTCGCCGATCACGCCGTTCAAGCCCAGCGCGCTCTCGACCCGCGGGGTCGAGCGGACGGTGGACGACTTCGTCCGCGCGGCGACCCTCGCGAAGCAGGCGGGCTACGACGGCGTGGAGGTCATGGGCTCCGAGGGCTACCTGATCAACCAGTTCCTCGCGGAGCGCACCAACCAGCGCACGGACGCGTGGGGAGGTACGCCGGAGAAGCGGATGCGCTTCCCCGTCGAGGTCGTCCGGCGGATCCGCGAGAGGCTCGGCGAGGACTTCCTCGTGATGTACCGGCTGTCCCTGCTGGACCTCGTCGAGGGCGGCCAGACCTGGGACGAGGTCGTCGCGCTCGCCAAGGCCCTCGAGGACGCGGGCGCCTCGGTGCTCAACACCGGCATCGGCTGGCACGAGGCCCGCGTGCCGACGATCCTCACGCAGGTCCCCCGGGGTGCGTGGACGTGGACGACCGCGCGCCTCAAGCCCGAGGTCGGCATCCCGGTCTGCGCCTCGAACCGGATCAACACCCCGGACCTGGCCGAGCGGATCCTCGCCGACGGAGAGGCCGACCTGGTCTCGATGGCCCGCCCGCTTCTGGCCGACCCGGAGTTCGTGAACAAGTCGGCGGCCGGCAGGGCGGACGAGATCAACACCTGCATCGCCTGCAACCAGGCGTGCCTGGACCACGTGTTCGAGAACAAGCCGGCTACCTGTCTCGTGAACCCGCGCGCCGCCCGTGAGACCAAGCTCGTGCTGCTGCCCGTGCCGCAGGCGAGGGCGAAGAAGGTCGCGGTCGTCGGAGCCGGGCCTGCCGGTCTCGCAGCAGCGGTGTCGGCGGCCGAACGTGGACAGCAGGTCACGCTGTACGAGGCGTCGCCGCAGGTCGGCGGGCAGTTCCGCCTCGCCATGGCGATCCCCGGCAAGGAGGAGTTCGCGGAGACGCTGCGCTACTACTCCCGCCGGTTGGACGTGCTCGGGGTCGACGTACGCCTCTCCACGCGTGCGACCGTCGCGGAGCTCGGCGGCTTCGACGACGTCGTCGTGGCCACCGGTGTGGTGCCGCGCATCCCGAGCCTGGAGGGGATCGACCACGCCAAGGTCGTCTCCTACGCCGACGTCCTGAACGGTTCGGTCGTCCCGGGCCGTCGGGTGGCGGTGATGGGAGCCGGGGGCATCGGGGTGGACGTGAGCCACTTCCTCACCCACGACGTGGACGAGGACCTCGACGCCTGGCTCGCGCACTGGGGCGTCGGTGACCCGGCACTGCACGCCGGCGGCCTCACCGAGAAGAAGCCGCGCACGGCCGCCCGCGAGGTGTGGTTGCTGCAACGCAAGGCGTCGACGATCGGCAAGGGCCTCGGCAAGACGTCCGGGTGGGCGCACCGGGCGGTGCTGAAGGACTCCGGGGTGAACCTGCTCCCGGGAGTGACCTACGAGCGCATCGACGACGACGGCCTGCACATCCGCGTCGGCGCTTCGGACGGCGAGGACGGCGAGGCGCGTGTGCTCGACGTCGACCACGTCGTGGTGTGCACCGGCCAGGAGTCCGAGCGCGGCCTGTACGACCAGCTCGTGGACGCCGGGACGCGGGCCCATCTCGTCGGCGGCGCGGACGTCGCGGCCGAGCTGGACGCCAAGCGCGCGATCCGTCAGGGCACCGAGGTCGCGGCGGCCCTGTGACGGCCACCTACGATTGAACGGTCGCCGCACCCACCCTCGTCCGCCAGGACGGATCAAGAGGCACCGATGTCCAACAGCACGCCCCGCCCCCGCAAGCACCTCATGACGCCCGGGCAGCCACAGCGCCGGCCCGACCCGATGAGCCTGACCCGGGTGCAGCGGTGGGTGATGTCGGTGCTGGTGGTCAGCACGATCCTCCACCTCGCCGCCGGGTTGGTGATCGCGGCGATGTACGTCGACACCCGCGACTCGCAGATCGGGCTGCTCGCCATCGCAGGGGCGTTCGGCCTGATCGCGATCGCGGTGGGCCTGCTGATCCACCAGAGGAAGCCGCTGTCGCCCTGGCTGGCGCTCGGGCTGCTGCCGCCGGCCATCGGCGCCGTCCTGATCTTCCAGCCCTGAGCGGTCGTGTGGGTGAGGCCTCCCTATGGAGCGGCCTCACCCACACAACGCGCAGTGGGTGCCCGGTGACCGCCCGTCAGTCGTGACTCAGGGCGCCGAGGTCCTCGTGGGAGCGGTGTGACTCCGGCTCGATCTGGAAGGTCGCGTGGTCGACGTCGAAGTGGTCGGCCACGCAACCGCTGAACTCGTCGAGGAGCGACCCCACGCCACGCTCGGCCAGGCAGGTGTCGCTCACCGTGACGTGCACGGACATGACGGGCATGCCGCTGGTGATCGTCCAGGCGTGCAGGTCGTGTACGTCGACGACGCCCGGCACCGCGGCCAGATGGGCCCGTACCTCGTCGAGGTCCACATGTCGCGGGCTCGCCTCCAGCAGTACGTCGACCGCCTCGATGAGCAGGGAGAAGGTCCGGGGCAGGATCGCCGCCGCGATGAGCAGGGAGGCGATCGGGTCGGCGCGCAGGAACCCGGTGGTCAGCACGACGATCGCGGCGACCACCACCGCGCCCGAACCGAGCAGGTCGCCGAGCACCTCGAGGTAGGCCCCCCGCATGTTCAGCGAGGAGTCCTTGCGACGGGTCAGGAGGCCGAGGGACACCGCGTTCGCGACCAGGCCGACGATGGCGAACCAGAGCATCAGGTCTGCCTCGATCGGCACGGGGTGGAGCAGCCTGCGGACCCCCGACCAGGCGAGGTAGCCGCACACGACCAGCAGGACGACCGCGTTGACCAGCGCGGCGAGGATCTCCGCGCGGTGGAAGCCGAAGGTGCGCCGTGAGGTGGCGGGACGGGTCGCGACATAGGAGGCCGAGAGAGCCAGGGCCACCGCGGCGGCGTCCGTCACCATGTGCCCCGCGTCGGCGAGCAGGGCCAGCGAGTCGCTGAGCAGCGCACCCACGACCTCGAGCACGATCACGCAGACGGTGACGAGGAGGACCAGTCGGAGCCGGGCGCGGTCGGTGGAACGCTCGACAGCGTGCGCGTGGGAGTGTCCTCCCCGCCCTGCCCCGCTTCCCGTGTCGTGACCGGCGCCCATGAACGTGAAGCCTAGATGCAGGCTGGCCGGCGCGGCAGGAGCCAGCGTCGTCGCAGGCGCCGGAGGGCGTGAGGCGCTACCTTGTGCCAGTGATCGGACCTGTGACGGGACACTCGCTGCTGGTGGTGCCCTTGCCCGGCCTGATCTCCGTCGTGCCCCCGCTCGGTCGCGCCGCGCTCGTGCCCTACGTGCCGTTGATCGAGCCCTTCGCCGACCTGCCGAGCCTGGACGAAGGCGTGATCGGCGAGCTCGGGGCCTACTTCGCCGACGTCGTCGCGTTCGGCTTCCGGCTCACCGAGCTGTCGCAGTTCCCGGGCGGCTCGCCGTACCTCACCCCGATTCCGGCGTCGCCGTTCCGCTACCTCACGCAGGGCGTGCAGCGGCTCTTCTCCGAGCTGCCCAGGCGACGGAGCACCTTCGACCTGGTGCCCCATGTGACCGTCGAGCTGCCCCACGGCGAGGGGCTCGAGCAGCTCCACGCCGAGCTCGACCCCTGGCTGCCGGTCGACACCCTGGCCCGCGAGGCGGCGCTGTGGTGGCAGGGGGAGCAGGGCGTTCGCACGCTCGCGACGTTCCCGTTCGGCACCAGCGCTGCCTAAGGAACGGCCCAGCCCTGCCGATTGGACACGTCGGCGGCGCTTCGTCCTCGATGTGATGCTTTGGGCTGGGGCTCGACACCACTTGTGGTGCCACTGCGCTAGCAGATGAAGTTGTGAAAAGCGTGAACAACACGCCGAAAGCGCCGTTATGGTCCAGACGACGGTCCGGAAAGCACCTTTTCACCCCCGACCCCGGCGCCGTCACCGGTCCCGAACTCAGTGGTCGCACACGAAGCGACGAGCCTCACCGTCTGGAACTCTCATGCCCAACTCGGTCACGCATGCCCTACGCGTCCTGGCGGCCGCGGTCGCCCTGGCGGTCGCCGTCACCGGCCTGCAGTCCGCCGTCGCGATGCCCATCGACAACGTCCCGACGTATGTCCCGCAGAGCAGGTGCAGCCCGACACCCAAGCCCGGCACCGTGATGCTGGCGAACTACCTGATGAAGAGGTACCCGGGCTCCGGGTCGTCGGGGATCTCCCGGTCCTGCGGGGCGTCAGGTGTGTCGGAGCACAAGGAGGGACGGGCCTTCGACTGGCGGCTCAGCGCCCTCTCGGCCCGTGACCGCGGCTACGCCAACAACTTCCTGTCCCGCCTCCTGGCCACCGACAGCGACGGCAACACCAATGCTCTCGCCCGGCGCATGGGCATCATGTACATCATCTGGAACGACCACATCTGGTCCGCCTCGCACGGCTACGTCAGGCGCAGCTACCTGCACCCGGCGTGCAAGAAGATCCGCAGCTGCTCGGTCACGTTGCGCCACCGCGACCACATGCACATCTCGCTGACCTGGCCCGGAGCCCGCGCGTACACCAGCTGGTACGTCGCCCGCGGTGCGAAGCCGGCCCCCACACCGGCACCGAAGCCCAAGCCCGCCCCGAAGCCCGCGCCTGCCCCGAAGCCCGCGCCCGCCCCGAAGCCCACGCCGGCCAAGCCGACCCCGGCCAAGCCCACGCCGGCCAAGCCGACCCCGGCCAAGCCCACGCCCATCCCGACGAAGCCCACCCCGCCCCGGCGCGCGCCGAGGTACCCCTCCGGCGTGATCGACCTCCGGAGGACGCCCTACACCCGCATCACGGTGCCCGCGAACGGGACCGCCGTCGAGACCAAGTTCAAGCTGGCCAAAGGCGTGACCTACTCCTTGACCGCAGCCGGCCTCTACAACTTCGGCGCCCCGGACCAGGTCGGCGACGCCGTGTGCACGTGGTCGTCGAAGTACGACAACTGGCTGCCGACGCCGGACCGGCGCACCCGGCGTTCGTTCGGCCGTCTGGGGCTCGTCGTCAACCACAAGCGGCTCTTCGGTGACACCTGCCGCGGCTCGCACGCCTACCGGACCACGATCACCCCGACCCGGGACCGGACCCTCACGTTCTCCGTGGCCGGCCGCCCGTCCTCCGCGAGAGGCCGGCTCACGGTCGTCGTGGGTCGCAAGCGGGCGCGGGTCGCATCCGGCCTTCCGACGTACCCGGACCTGACGCCGGCACCGACCTACTCCGCCAACCCGGTGATGGGCAACGGCCTGATCGCCGAGACGGTCACGGTGCCGGGCTCGGCCACCGGGGCGGCTTACACCGTCGGCAGCCTCGAGCCCGGCGCGACCTACCGCCTCACCGTCTCGGGCCAGGTGCGCCTGGGCGGCGGCGTGGCCTCGGACGGCCAGTGCGTCTCCGTGCGCGGCACCTGGTACGAGGCGGCGTCGATCGACCCGCGGGTGCCCGACCAGGACCACGGCAACCTGTACGTCAACGGTGTTCCGTTCCACGACCAGGCGGAGACGCCCGACTGCGGCACCGGCAGCCACGTCGCCGACGTCGTCGCCGACTCCCGCGGCCGGATGCGCCTCGACCTGTGGGACCCGCTCAGCAGGTCCGACAACACCGGCGAGCTGGCCGTCAAGGTGCAGCGGCTGACCTC
Source organism: uncultured Actinomycetota bacterium (assembly GCA_963700955.1). GTDB lineage: Bacteria > Actinomycetota > Actinomycetes > Propionibacteriales > Nocardioidaceae > Nocardioides_C. The sequence continues at coordinate 431,851 of CAVOZH010000011.1, forward strand.
GATCGTGACCATCCCGGTCCCTGCCGACGGTGAGCGCCCGCACCCGCGCTGGACGCAGTGGCGGCAGACGTGGGACGACGTCAAGGTGAACTCCCACCTCCCAGGGGGTGCCGTCTCCACGATGCGCCTCCGCAAGGGAGAGCGGGTCCAGGTGACCGTCAGCGGCCGGTTCACCTCCGGTGGCCGCTCCGCTGACGCCTCGTGCGTCCGGACTGCCGGCGGATGGCTGCCCACGGACCCCGACGTCCTCCTCGGTCAGGACCCGCTCAACGTGTGGGTCGACGGGCTCGCGGTGCGCTGGCGGGCAATGGGACCCACCAGGCCCTGCGGCAGCGATGCCAAGTACCGGACCACGTTCACCGCGACCAAGAACGGCCCGATCCGGCTCAGCGTCTTCGACCTCGACCACGGCGACAACTCAGGCGTGCTCGCGGTGGTGCTTCGACGCCTGAGCTCGTGACCCGGCTCAGGCGAGAGCGGCCATCAGCGGCGGCAGGATGAAGAGCATGCCGAGCGACCAGGTGACGTGGGTCAGCATCGGTGCGAGCACTCCGCCGCTGACCCGTCGCTCGAGGCCGACGAGCAGACCGAGGACGGTGGCGGCGAAGACCAGCATCACGTTGCGGGTCACCACAGTGGTGAGCGCGTAGACCACCGTGGAGACCAGCACCGGCTGGCGCATCCCGATCGCGGAGTAGAGCGCGCCCCGGAAGAACAGCTCCTCCGCGAGCCCGTTGACCAGGGTGATCACCGCGATCACCGGCAGCGAGCCGTAGCGGGCATGGTCGAGCACGTCGTCCACGCTCGAGCGCAGCGGCGGGATCTGCGCGACGACCAGCGCCCCGACGGTGAACACCGCCACCGCGACCAGCCCGATCAGGATCGGCTGGAGCACCGGTCGCTCCAGGTTCGACCCGACCCGCACCCGGCCGGCGTGAAGCGGTCCGGAGAGCACCGACCCGACCACCCACGTAGCGGCGAGCGCGAAGGTCAGCGCGTAGAAGGCGGGGTCGCCCGGTGTGGTCGCCAGGGAGAAGCCCAGGAGGGTCGCGCCGACGACGAGGGTGACCGCAACGACGAGGCGCCGGCGCCTGAACGCGTCGTCCGGCTGACGATGGTCGCGCTCGACGGGCGAGACCAGGGTCGAGTCGACGAAGCGGCTGAGCCAGGTCACAACGCTCCCTTCTCGCGCAGCCGGTCCGCGAGAGCGACCTTCACCATCTCGTCGTACCCCATGGTCTCGAAGGGCACCACCTGCCGGATCGAGTCGTCCTTGACCACGACCTCGTTGTTCATCGACTCGATCAGGTTGCGGCCGGTCTTCGCGTCGACGTCGGTGACCAGCGCCAGCCACCGGGAGGACAGCTGCGGGGTGAGCACGGGTACGACGACGATCGGCACGTCTCGCCCGTTCTGGATCTTCGAGGCCCGGCGCAGCATGTCGCGGTAGGTGAGCACCTCCGGACCGCCGACCTCGAACACCCTCCCCTTCGCCTCGTCGTTGTCGAGCACTCCGACGAGGTAGCGGATCACGTCCTGCACTGCGATCGGCTGCGTCTTGGTGCCGACCCACTGGGGAGCGACCATCGCCGGGAGGTTCTTCACGAGCTGCCGGGTGATCTCCCACGAGATGCCGCCGTGGCCGACCACGATCGCGGCGCGCAGCACCGTCACCGGGACGCCACCCTCGCCGAGGAGCCCCTCGACCTGGCGCCGCGAGCGCAGGTGTGGGGAGAGGTCGGGGCCCTCGACGCCGAGCCCACCGAGGTAGATGATCTGGCGGACCCCGGCGTCGGCGGCGGTCCGGCCGAACGCACTCGCCGCCTCGGCGTCCTTCCGGACGAAGTCCTTGTCGTCGAGCGAGTGCACGAGGTAGTAGGCCACGTCGACGCCGCGAAGCGCCTTGCCGAGAGTCTTGGGCTCGAAGACGTCTCCCTTGACCGGCTCGCCCTGGCCTTCGTAGTCGTCGGGCCTGCGGGTCATCGCCCGGACGTCGTGCCCCTCCTCCACGAGCGCACGCACGAGATGGGAGCCGACGAAGCCTGTGGCCCCGGTGACGAGCACGGTCAGTGACATGGGTACCTCGCTCGGTGAGTCGTCGTCCGGGCAGCCTCCACGCCGACCGCCTCGAGGACCAGAGTGCCCGACCCGGGCAACCTCAAGCCCTGCCCCGGTTCGCGGCGATCGTCCGCGCGAACCAGTGGTAGGAGTCCTTCGGCGTGCGGCGCTGGGTCTGGTAGTCGACGTGGACGAGGCCGAAGCGCTTGGTGTACCCCTCGGCCCACTCGAAGTTGTCGACGAGGCTCCAGGTGAAGTAGCCGCGCACGTCGACGCCGGCCTCGATCGCCTGGCCTACGGCGCGGAGGTGGCCGTCGAGGTACTCGACCCGGCGCGGGTCGGCGACCCGGCCGGCCGCGTCCGGCTCGTCGTCGTAGGCGCAGCCGCTCTCGGTCACGTAGACCGGCGGCAGCAGCCCGCCGTACTCCTGGTCCATCATCACCAGCAGGTCGCGGAGGCCGTCGGGTACGACGGGCCAGCCGAAGTCCGTGACGGGGTACCCCTCGACCGGGAGCATGACGAACGGCAGGCCCTCTCCCCTGATCGGGCTGTCGTCGGGAGCCGGTGTCGAGGGCCCGGCGATGCGCGTGGGCACGTAGTAGTTCACGCCGTAGAAGTCGATCGGGCTGCTGATGACCCGCAGGTCCTCGTCGACCGGGCCGGGCATCAGCGCGGCGTACCCGTCCGGGTAGGCACCTCGCAGGACCGGGTCGGAGTAGAGCCGGTTCCACAGTGCCGCGAAGCCTGCTGCCGCCTGCTTGTCCTCGTCGCTCTCGGTGGCAGCCCACACGGGACTGTGGCTGGTGGCGGTCCCGATGCTCGTGGCGTTCACGCCCCGGAGGGCCTGGACCGCCCGGCCGTGGCCGAGCAGGAGGTGGTGCGCGGCCGGCAGGGCGTCGAGCATCAGCCGCTTGCCCGGTGCGTGCACGCCCATGGCGTAGCCGAGCATCGTCACCACGTTGGGCTCGTTCACGGGGATCCAGTGGCCGACCCGGTCGGCGAGGTGCTCCCCGACGAGAGCGGCGTACTCCCCGAAGCGTTCGGCGGTGGAGCGGTTGAGCCAGCCGCCGTCGTCCTCGAGGCGCTGCGGGAGGTCCCAGTGGAACAGCGTCGCCATAGGAGTGATCCCCGCTGCGAGAAGCTCGTCGACGAGGCGGTCGTAGAACCCGAGGCCCGCGGCGTTGGCCCTGCCCGAGCCGTCGGGCTGGATCCGCGGCCAGGCGACCGAGAACCGGTAGCCGTCGAGCCCCAGCCCCTTCATCAGCGCGACGTCCTCGGCGTACCGGTGGTAGTGGTCGCAGGCCACCGCGCCGCTGCTGCCGTCGACGATCCGGCCGGGCTCGTCGCAGAACGTGTCCCACACGCTCCTGCCGCGCCCGTCCTCGTCAACCGCGCCCTCGATCTGGTACGCCGCCGTGCTGGCGCCGAAGACGAACCCCTCGGGCAGGTGCGGGAGCTGCCTCGTGTCCTCCATGGCCTCAGACTCGCACGCTCACCCGCCAGGCGTCGCGGCGTCGGGCGGGCGACCGTCGTGGCGGTAGACGTTGTGGCCGGCCACGACCGCGGCCACGTGGTAGTCGCGGCCGATGATGGCGGCCACCCGGCGCTTGGAGTCGAGCCCCCATGAGTCGAGGGGGCTCCACTCGACGATCCACGTCGGCGCGTCGGGACCCCGCAACGTCGCGACGAGCAGGTCGAGGTGCGGGTCGCGCACCCGCATCGGCAGGGTCCACAGGTACGGGTAGGGGCTGGTCAGCCCGGCGTCGAAGAGCACGTTCGCGTGCCCGTAGGTGACGAGCGCTGTGTCACCGGGCGCCGACCGAGCCTGGAGCCACCGGGCAGTCCTGAGCGTCTCCTCCTGCGAGTGGTCGAAGACCTCGCGGGCGGCGACGCCCACCACCATCGCCACCAAGGAGGAGAGCACCACCACGCCGACCAGAGGTCTCGTCCACTGGCTCGACCGGTGCCGGGCGAGAAGGGCGATGCCGATCACCGCGGCGGGCACGAGCTGGATCAGGTAGTGGCGCCAGTAGTTGCCGCCGGCGGCCACGCCGACGACTCCTACGGCGAGCATCGCCAGGTACGCCCAGGACAGCGGGTCGACCCGCCCTCGCTGTCTGACGACGCGGCCCACCGCCACAGCGAGAACGGGGGCGAGTCCGCTGACGAGTGCCACGGCGAGCATGGTTCGCAGGCGCTCCTCAGGGCGGATGACGTCGCCTCTCGCGATCACCTCCGCGGCGTCGAAGCGGAACCCGTACATCCCGAACAACAGGTTGCCGACGCCCGGCCCGGTCGCGGCCGCCCAGGCCAGCACCGCCACCAGGACAGCCGCGGCCCCGGCCGTCCCCGCCACGGCGACCTCCACCGCAGGGCGGCGGCTCGCGGGCTTCCACGCCGTGAGTGCGAGCAGCACCGCCGCGAACACGAGCGCGTCCACGAAGTTCTGCTTCACGAACACGGCGGCCATGGCCGTGAGACCCGCAACCAGCCCGAGGACCAGTCGCCGCGACCGGGTCTGACCCCCGGCCAGCGCCCACAGCGTCGCCGCACAGCTGACCAGGACGAAGGGGGCGGCGAGCAGCTCGCCGTCGACTCCTTGGGACGTGAGGGCGAACGACGCCGTCAGCGCGGCCGCGGCCAGCGAGCACCACCAGGCGGCCCGCGGACCGGCCACCACCCGTCCCACGGCGGCCGCGGCAAGGACGAGCGCCACGGTCATGACCAGGCCGACGACCCTGATCCCGAGCGGCCCCTCACCCACCCCCGCCTTGAAGAGCAGCAGGAGCAACGGCGGCCGGTCGACCCAGAACGCCCCGTACATCGTGTTGTCGGAGAGGTGCCACTGCCTCGCCACCATGAGGTACCCGGCCTCGTCCGGCAGGGGCGGCGACCGGAGGAACGGAAGGCGGAGCGCGACAGCCATCCCGACGGGTACGGCGAGCCACAGCCACGACCGCGACGGCCCCGACGAGGGGACCACCACGCTCGCGCCGGGATGAGCTCGGCCGGGCGGCCGAGGGGGCGCCATGTCGTCGATGCTAGGCACGTGACGCGCGGAACCACCCCGGAACGGCGGCCCTCTGCCACGATTTGGGGATGACCGACGAGCCACCGGTGACCTACTTCGAGAGCCCTGAGGACCTCCGCTCGTGGTTGGAGGCGAACCACGCCACCGCGACGGAGCTGTGGGTGGGCTACTGGAAGAAGCACAGCGGCCGCAACGGCCTGACGTGGTCCGAGGCTGTGGACCAGGCGCTGTGCTTCGGCTGGATCGACAGCGTGCGCTACCGGGTCGACGACGAGCGCTCCCGCCTACGCGGCACGGCTGGCCGCGTCACCTGAGGTCCTGGCCTTCTTCGGGTCCCGCCCTCCGACGTACCGGAAGGTCGCGAAGCGCGCGAAGCGCTGGGTGATGTCGGCGAAGAAGGAGGAGACGCGTGACAAGCGGATGGCCGAGCTCATCGCCGACTGCGAGGCGGGGCGGCTGATCAGGTCGCAGCGGTACGGCCGGAACAAGCCCGCGTCCTGAGCGGTTGGTATCGCCATGAGCGCATTGCGGCTGCCGGAGCCGAAGATCGACGTACGACGGTCCGCCGACCGTTTCTCCACCAAGGTGGAATGGCTCGACTCCAAGCACTCGTTCTCGTTCGGGCACCACTACGACCCCGGAAACGTCGGCCACGGCCTGCTGCTCGTCAACAACGACGACGTCGTGCGCGCCGGCACCGGCTTCGAGACCCACCCCCATCAGGACATGGAGATCGTGACCTGGGTGATGCGCGGGAGCCTCGTGCACCAGGACTCGACCGGGCACGCCGGGATCATCTACCCCGGCCTGGCGCAGCGGATGAGCGCCGGCACCGGGATCCTGCACTCCGAGAAGAACGACTCGTGGCGGCTCGCGCCGGAGCGGGGCGAGCACGACGAGCCCGTGCACTTCGTGCAGATGTGGGTGGTGCCGGACGAGCCAGGGACCACGCCCGGCTACGAGCAGCTCGAGATCGACGACGAGCTGATGCGCGGCGGGCTGGTCCCGGTCGCCTCCGGCATGACCAGCCACGAAGGCGACGCCGCGATCCGGATCAAGAACCGCTACGCCGCCCTGTACGCCGCTCGGCTCGCGCCGGGTGGCAGCGTGACGTTGCCCGACGCGCCGTACCTCCACCTCTTCGTGCCGCAGGGGACGGTCGACCTCGAAGGTGCGGGGCCGCTCGACGAAGGCGACTCGGTCCGTTTCACGGCGACCGGAGGGAACCGCGTGACGGCGACCGGTGTGGGTGCCGAGATCCTCGTGTGGGAGATGCACGCGACGATCCGCTGAGCCTCAGCCCCGGTGGGTGGGCGCGTCCGCGGCGGTGAAGAGCGCGCGGAGCTCGAGGCCGAGCCCGGCCAGGGCGTCGCCGTCGCCGGCCCGACGGTCGATGACGCACAGCACGGTCTGCACCTCCGCGCCGAGTGCCCGCAGGTCCTTCGTGGACAGCACGACCTGGCCTCCCGAGGTCACCACGTCCTCGACCACGACGACCCGCCGCCCCGCGACGTCGGCCCCCTCGGCGAGCCGCTTGGTGCCGTACTCCTTGGCTCGCTTGCGCACGAACGCCGCAGGGAGCCCGGTGGCCCGGGACAGTGCCGTGACGACCGGGACGCCCCCGAGCTCGAGCCCGGCCAGCACCTCGGTGTCCTCGGGCACCAGCGCCGCCATCTGCTCGGCGATCCGCGACAGCAGGTCGGGCCGCGCCTCGAACTGGTACTTGTCGAAGTACTCCCTCGCCGTCACGCCCGAGCGGAGGAGGAACTCACCTTCGAGATGCGCCACTCCGAAGACGTCGGCTGCCAGATCACGGTGCGCGTCGCTCATGCGTGGATCCTCCCACCTGGTCGCGCTGCCCTGGCGCCCGAGTCAGGAGGAGAAGAAGGACTCGTTCATGCGTGTGTCGGGGGCGAACGGTACGACGGCCAGGCGCATCCCGGTCTGCGCGAAGCGCTGCTGCTCGACCCTGGCCACCACGTCGTTGGCGCGGGCGCACTGGCTCTCGTTGAGGTAGAACGCGAAGAGCCGCAGCCGCTCCCGTGCGGCGTAGAAGCTCTCGAGGTCGACCTCCTCGGCGCTGCCGATGGTCTCGAGGTCGAACAGCGCCTGCTCCACGTCCTCGGGCCTGACCCGCGGGGCAAGCTCGGGGTGTACGTCGATCATCCCGTCGTCGCTGACGATCACGATCAGGCACGGCGCCGAGGACGCCGCGGTGTAGCGGACCGCGGAGTTGTAGCGCGCCCCGCGTCCCGGGTCACCCACGCCGGTCGCGATCCCGTCGAGGATCACGCCGACCGCGTGACACGTGCCGTCAGGGGTGAGGAGCACCGCCCCGTCGATCTTCGTCAGCGAGCGCAGCATCCGGCTGCCGATCATCTGCGGGTCGATCGCGAGCGCCTGGGGGGACAGCCGCTGGGCCTCCTGGGCCGCGGCCGTCGTGACCACGAGCATCGTGCCCTTGCCCTCGGCCACGGCCGTCTGCGCGAGGCGCCAGATGGCGCGGATGTCGTGGTCGTCGACGTTGGCGAAGACTCGTCGCATCGAGTCCACGAAGAGCGAGGGCGACATCCGGGGCCGCGGGAGCTGGGGGTGCCCGTTGGCCACCCGGAGCAGCGGGGCGCTGTGGTGGGACATGACCCACACGCCCTGCTCGACGATCGCGAAGCGGAAGAGGTCCTCGGTGCTGCCGTCGTACTGCTCCGAGATCGCCCCGAGCCCGTAGATCGTGGTGCCGTCGATGAGCAGCCCGAGCTGGTTGTCGGTGATCTCGAGGAGCTTGCGGAACTGCAGCCGCTCCCGCACGGAGATCGGGGCGCGCAGCCGGATCGCGACGTCGACGTGGGGGTGGCCGTCCGCGGCGAGGATCACCGACCCCGAGCCGGCGCGCCCTTCGTAGGCCGTCGACGCGAGCGCCTCGAACGAGTCGAACAGGCCCTTCGCCAGGGTCTGGCCGGCGATGACCGCGGTGGAGAAGACGAGGTGGTTCGCCGCCCGCCGGATGGCGTCGGTCGGCACGTCGTCCTCGATCGGGGAGATGGTGCGGGGCGGCTTCGCCGCCAGCAGCGCATGGGTCGCGGTGCGCAGCAGCTCGCTGATGATGCCGTGGGCCAGCGAGACGGTGAGCCGAATGCCGTCCACCTCGGCGGTCTCGAGCCGGGGCAGCGCGTCGAGCGCGTCGGTGTCGACCGAGATCACCGGGTGCACCCCGAAGTCCCCGACCGGCGCGCACTGACCGACGAAGAACGTCCTTCCGGCGCCGGCAGGGGCGCGTTCCATTGCGACCTCGACCGCGGCGGCCCTGGCGGCGTCGCGATGGAACTCGTGCCGCGCTTGGTGCATCTCCTCGGTCGCGAACTCCATGTCGTGGACCGGCGACTCCTGGTAGCGCCGCTTGGCGTCGAGCACCACGCCACCGAAGTCGGCCGTGGTGAACTCCGGATCGAGGCCTGCCCGCGTCTCGAGGCAGACCTGGCTGGTGTCCTCCCGGTCGTTGGCGAACCCCACGAGGTATGCCTCGGGTGAGAGGATCGCCCCGATCTGGTCGAGCGCCCGGTCGGCGGCACCGTCGAGCGAGATGCGGAACTGTTGCTGGTATCCCCACATGCTCTGATTCAGGTGCGGGTCGGACATTCGGCGGCTCTCAGACTTCTCGTCGCGGACTACCCATAAGTGCCCCCGCAGGCGCGGCGCAAACGCTCCGGGGGACCTTCGCCCCTTCATCCGCACACCACGGGGGGACAGTCTGGAGAAAGACAGACTTTCCCGCGTGTCCCAGAGGAGGAGCACGATGACAACAGTTGCCCGGCGGACCTCGAACCCGATGGCGGAGATGCTGGACTGGCTCGAGTCGAACTCGCCGTTGAACCTGCACGGCGTGGGCCTCGCGCCGTACGTCCGGGTGGAGGACTTCCTCGAGGAGGGCGCCTACGTACTCCGTGCCGAGCTTCCGGGGATCAACCCGGAGGAGGACGTCGAGGTCAATGTCGAGAACGACATGCTCACCATCCACGGAGAGCGCCGCGAGGAGACCAAGGAGAAGGGCCACCGTGAGTTCCACTACGGGTCCTTCCGCCGCACCGTGACGCTGCCGAAGGGCGCCAAGACCGACCAGATCACCGCGTCGTACCACGACGGGGTCCTCGAGGTCCGTGTCCCGACCGAGACCGGGGAGAAGCCGAGCGTGCGCATCCCCGTCCAGCGCGCCAAGTGAGGAGCTGACGTGCAGGCCTCAGTCGGTGACCGGATCCACGTGAGCGGCACCCATGTCGCTGACCACGAGCGCGACGGCGAGATCCTGGAGGTCCGTGGCAAGGACGGCACGCCGCCGTACGTAGTCCGCTGGCTCGACACGGGTCACGAGGCGCTCGTCTTCCCCGGCCCGGATGCGAGCATCCACCACGCCGGCGGCGCGGCGCACCCGGCCGGCGAGTAGCCCCGGGCCGACCCGCTCACCGGGGACCTCGATGAGCGCGACCGCCGCCGGTCTCAGCACCCGTGAGGCCGCGCGGCGGTTGGCCGAGGACGGGCCGAACCGGCTTCCCAAGCCTCCTCGCCCGTCGCTGGTCCGGCAGTTCCTGCAGCAGCTGACCCACCTGCTGGCGCTGCTGCTGTGGGTGGCCGCGGGCCTGGCCTTCGTGGCCGGGATGCCCGAGCTGACGGTCGCGATCGTCGTGGTGGTGCTCCTCAACGCGTCGTTCGCGTTCGTCCAGGAGTACCGAGCCGACCGCTCCGCCGAGCGCCTCGACGCCATGCTGCCCGCACGGGTGCTCGTGCGGCGCGACGGCAGGCTGCAGAGCGTCGACGCGGTCGAGCTGGTCCGGGACGATGTCGTCGTGCTGGCCGCCGGGGACCGCCTCGCGGCCGACCTGACGTTGCTGACCGCCCACGACCTGAGCGTGGACGAGTCGCTGGTGACCGGCGAGAGCAGACCCGTCCGGCATGAACCCGGCAGCAGGGTGCTCGCCGGCACGTTCCTGGTGCAGGGCGAGGCGGTCGCCGAGGTCGTCGCGATCGGCGCGGGCACCACGATCGCCGGCATCTCCGCGCTCACCCGCCAGGCGACGAGGCCGCCGAGTCCCCTGACGGTCCAGCTGAACGGCGTGGTCCGCACGGTGGCAATCATCGCGGTCGCGGCGGGCACCCTCCTCGGCGTGGCCGGGATCGCGCTGGGGCTCAGCGGCACCTCGGCGTTCCTCTTCGGTGTGGGCGTGACCGTCGCCCTGGTGCCCGAGGGCCTGCTGCCCACAGTCACCCTCTCGCTGGCGCGCGGGGCCCAGCTGATGGCCGAGCGCCATGCGCTCGTGCGCCATCTGGACTCCGTCGAGACCCTCGGCGCCACCACGTTCGTGTGCACCGACAAGACCGGCACCCTCACCCAGAACCGGATGGCCGTCGTCGAGGTCTGGACCCCCGCGGGCACGGTCACACTCGAACCGGAGGGCTACACCCCTGCCGCACACCGTCACGGATCGCCAGATGCGGTGGCCGCCATGGCCGCTGCCGCGGAGAGCGCGGTCCGGTGCGTGGCCGGCCGGGTGGTCCGGCACGGTGACACCTGGGTGGCCGTCGGTGACCCGATGGAGGCGGCTCTGCACTGCTGGGCTCTCGGCCTGCACCATGCGTCGGGCAGTACCCCGTCGCCGGTCGGTACGACGGGTGCTGCGCCGGTCGCGGAGGCGGCTTCCGGAGCGGCGGCCGACGCGCCGACGGACTCGGTCACCACGGCGGCAGCCGATCCCGCCGAGGTCACGGCCGAGGGTGCTGAGGCCGGTGAGCTGCCGGCTGACGTTGCCGAGGCTGTTGAGCCTGCCGAACTGGCGACGCCGGCGACCGGGGCCGCTCCAGCGGACAGCCGGACCTCCGTCGCGCTCCACATCGGGCACACGCCGGCCAGCCCCACCAGCCTGGTCACGTTGCGCCGGCCCTTCACCAGCGACCGGATGCTCAGCTCGGTCGTCGTGGAGGGGGTGTCCCATGTCCTGGGCGCGCCCGAGTCGGTACTGCGACGGTGCACCGAGGTTCCACGTGGAACCGACGAGAGGCTCGAGGACATGGCCACGCGTGGCCAGCGGGTGCTTGCCGTAGCCCGAGGCTGTTGGGAGCCGGGGCAGCCTCCTGAGACGGCCGAGACCGACCTACGGCTCGTCGCACTGGTCGGGTTGGAGGACCCACCGCGGCCCGACGTGGCAACTGCGCTCGAGGCGTGCCGGATGGCGGCAATCCGGGTCGCGATGGTCACCGGCGACCACCCGGCGACCGCGGCGGCCATCGCCCGTGAGGTCGGGGTGCTCCGCCCCGGCGGGGCCGTGGTCGACGGCTCCGCGCTCCCTGCTGACGACGCCGAGCTCGGCGCCCTCCTCGACAACGAAGCGGGTGCCGTCGTCGCGCGGGTGACGCCCGGTGACAAGCTGCGCATCGCTCGTGTTCTCCGGGACCGCGGCCACGTCGTCGCGATGACCGGCGACGGCGTCAACGACGCACCAGCCCTGCGCGAGGCCGACGTGGGGGTGGCCATGGGCGCGAGCGGCAGCGACGTGGCCCGTGAGGTGGCCGATCTGGTGCTGCTCGACGACCACTTCGCCACGATCGTGGCGGCCATCGAGCTCGGGCGTGCCACCTTCGCCAACGTGCGGAGGTTCTTGACCTACCACCTCGCCGACAACGTCCCCGAGCTCGCCCCGTTCGCGGCGTGGGCCCTCACCGGGGGGCAGCTGCCGCTGGCGATCGGGGTGCTCCAGGTGCTCGCCCTCGACATCGGTACGGACATCCTGCCGGCCACAGCGCTCGGCGCCGAACCGCCGAGCCCCCGGGTGATGCGCGGCCCTGCCCATGGCGGCCCTCTGGTCAACGCCGGGCTGCTACGTCGCGCCTTCGGCGTGCTCGGGGCCCTCGAGGCCGCGATGTCGCTCACGACCTTCACCGTGGTCCTCGTGATGGGTGGCTGGTCGTGGGGCGACAAGCCGGGAGCAGGACTGCTCGCCACCGCGTCAGGGTCGGCGTTCGCAGTGATCGCGGTCAGCCAGATGGCCAATGCCTTCGCGTGCCGGAGCGCGAGCCAGCCGGTATGGCGGATCGCGCTCTCGACCAACCGGCTCGTGCTTGCCGCGGTCGCCGCGGAAGCCGCGCTGCTCGTGGCCTTCCTCGCGGCGCCCTGGCTGTCCGAGCTGCTCGGCGGCAGCTGGCCGACCCCGACGGCATGGGCGATGGCCGCCACCGCCGCCGTACTCCTGGTCCTTGCCGACGGCACGCACAAGTACTGGCGCCGGCGCTCGATCAGGCAGCGCGGCGGCGCCTGATGGGCCGCCGTCCGCGACGACTACCGACGCGCTGTGGACGCATCCCAAGCGGCATGCCACTTGGGATGCGTCGATAACCCCGCGTTACAGCCGAGGCGGCTCAGCTGTGGAGGCGGGCGCGCTCGTGGGTCAGCGCCTCGATGTCCTCGGCGGCCGCATGCAGCAGGCGGTGCGCGAGGTCCGAGAGGGCGCGGGCCGTCGCGAGCTCGTCACCGATCTCCGGGACGTCGCGGTCGACGGGGTTGAGGCGGGCGGTGCCGGTGCCGGTCAAGGTGACCTCTTCCGACGGGCGCAGCCGGGCCTCTGCGTGGGTCTTCCCTTCGCGCTCGCCGATGTAGACGTCGACGTGCCAGGTCTTCGTAGTACTCATACTTCATTGCCGCACGAGCCCTCCAGGCCACGTCAGGGGCGAAGGTCCCCGATGCGTAGCAAGGCAGCACCGTGGACCCGGTCGGCGAGGAGGTCGTCGAGAGCCAGGTCAGCCTTCTCGAAGGGGTACGGCGTGACGGTCGCGGTGACGCCGAGACGCGGGGCGAGCCGGAGCAGCTCCTCCCCGTCGGCGCGGGTGTTGGCCGTGACGCTGGTCAGCGTGCGCTCCCGGAACAGGTGGCGCTGGTAGTCGAGCGGCGGCACGTCGGAGAGGTGGATCCCGGCCAGCGCCAGCGTCCCGCCACGGTCGAGCGCCTCGAGCGCGGGAGGCACGAGGTCACCCACCGGCGCGAACACGATCGCCGAGTCGAGCAAGACCGGCGGGGCGTCGTACGCCCCTCCCACCGAGGCGGCGCCGAGCTCGAGAGCGAGGTCGCGTGCTGCGGCGTCGCGGGTCAGGACGTGCACCTCCGCGCCCTGGGCCATCGCAACCTGGGCGGTGATGTGGGCGCTCGCACCGAAGCCGTAGATGCCGAGCCGGCCACCCGCCGGCAGGTCCGCGCGACGCAGGGCGCGGTAGCCGATGATGCCCGCGCACAGCAGCGGGGCGGCCTGCTCGTCCGGAAGGTCGTCGGGCACGTCGTAGGCGAACGCGGCGGGCACGAGGGCGTACTCCGCGTAGCCGCCGTCCTCGTCCCAGCCGGTGTAGCGGGAGTCCGGACAGAGGTTCTCCTGGCCCCGGCGGCACCAGCGACACTCCCCGCAGGTGTGCCGCAGCCACGCGATCCCGACCCGGTCGCCCTCGGTGAACCGCGCGACTCCCTCACCGACGGCCGCGACCGTGCCGACGACCTCGTGACCGGGTACGACGGGCGTGCGGTGCTGCGGCAGGTCGCCGTCGCGGACGTGCAGGTCGGTGCGGCACACCCCGCACACCGACACCGAGACGAGAACCTCGTCGGCCCCCGGTCGCGGCACTGGTCGCTCGACGAGGTGCAACGTCCCCGTCCCGGTGGTCTCCCACGCGCGCATGGTTCTCACCGTACGACGGCGACCGAGCACCGCGCGTGGTGCAGGACCGACTGGCTCACCGAGCCGAGCAGCAGCCCGGCGAAGGCGCCGAGGCCCCGGGAGCCGACCACGACGAGGTCGGCTGCCTGGGAGGCGTCGGCCAGCACGTGCTGCGGGGCGACCGGAACCGCCTCCGAGGTGATCTTCACGTCGGGGTACTGGTCGGCGAACCCGGCCAGAGCCTCGGACAGGACGCGCTCGGCGGCGCCGATCTCCTCCACGAGCCCCTCACCGGAGAAGTCACGGGAGGCGTTGCGCCACGCGTGGATCGCGGTCACCGCGTCGCCGTTGCGGCTGGCGTGGTCGAAGGCGAACGCGAGTGCCTTGCGGCTGCCCGTTGACCCGTCCACGCCCACCACGACCCGGTGGCTGTCCGGGTCGTACGGCGTGCGGGTCACGACGACCGGGCACGACGCATGCCGGGCCACGTGCTGGCTCACCGACCCGAGGAACACGCCGGAGAGCAAGCTGTGGCCCCGGGCGCCGACGACCACCGCGACCGCGCGAGCGGAGGCGTCGATCAGCGCCTGGGTCGGCGGCACGGCGACCATCTCGAGCTCGGTGTGGCGGGCTCGTGCAGCGGCGAGCCGGTCACGGGCGTCCCTCTCGAGCTTGGCCATCTTCGCCGCATGCCAGTCGCTGGTCGCCTCGAGCACCTGGGTCGCGTCCACCTCCGAGATCAGGACCCGCAACGGCCGCCCTTCCTCGGCGGCAAGCTCGTCGGCCCAGTCGAGGGCAAGCTCGCTGTCGCTGGAGCCGTCGTAGCCCACGACGATCTCTCCTGCGCGCGTGTTCATGAACTCAGCGTGACCCTGCCCGTCGCGGTGCCGTAGTGCCACTGGTCCCGCGGCCGATGCCGAAGGTCCAGCGCACCAGACCAGGTGCTCCGCGCGCTCGCCGACCCAGCGGGTGGGCCCCGCCGGTCTAGGCGAGTACCTGCAACGCCCCCGGGCGGACCACGGCGGTGACGGGGAGCGGTCCGAGCCGCTCGCCGTCTCCGTAGGCCAGGACCGGCCCGCTCGCGCTGACCGAGACCTCCCGTCCGCGGAGGACCACGACCTCGTCGAGCGAGACGTGCGTGCCGTCGTAGAGCTTGGGCATCGAGCGGATCAGCCGCAGCTTCGAGGCCGCCTGGATCACGACGATGTCGAGCACGCCGTCGTCGACCGCCGCGTCGGGCGCGACGTGCATTCCGGAGCCGTAGTAGCCGGAGTTCGCGACCACGACCGTGAAGGCGTGGAACCGGTGCGCCTCGCCGTCGACGACCACGTCGTACGACGAAGGGCGGAACTCGATCACCGAGCGCACCGCCGCATAGGGGTACTGCACCGCCCGCGGCAGCCGGTGCGCCCGGTCCACGAGCTCGGAGGCCAGCGAGTCGACCCCGGCGTAGACACTGCCGACGACGACGCGGCCGTCCACCTCGATCACGTCGACCTTGCGCGGGTCGGCGTCGAGCAGCGTGGCCGCCACCTCTGCCGGGGTGCCACCGATACCCAGCTGCCGGGCGAAGTCGTTGCCCCGCCCGCACGGGACGATGCCGAGCACCCCTCCGGCCGACACGACCGCCCCGGCGAGCGAGGCCACCATGCCGTCGCCACCGACGGCGACCACCACGTCGCCACGCCCGACGGCCTCGGCGACGAGGTCACGACACGCGGCCGGGCCGGGGCTGTAGGTCACGTCGACGGTGCAGCCGGAGTCGCGGAGCGCACGGGCCACGGGTACGACGGCCGCCGGGGCCGCCCCACCGCCGGAGGCGGGGTTCACCAGGAAGGCGAAGGAGCGGCTCACGGGACGAGGATCCCGGGGTTCAGGACACCGGCGGGATCGATCCGCTCCTTGACCGCCCGGAGCATCTCGACACCGACCGGGCCGATCTCCTGCGCGAACCAGGGCAGGTGGTCGCGGCCGACGGCGTGGTGATGGGTGATCGTCGCACCGGCCGCGATCATCGCGTCCGAGGCGGCCGCCTTGGCCACGGCCCACTGCGCCAGCGGGTCGGCCGCCTGCTTGGCCGCGACCGTGAAGTACAGAGAGGCGCCGGTCTCGTAGACGTGCGAGATGTGGCAGAGCACGATCGGCCCGGTTCCCTGCTCCGCGAGCGACGTCTCGAGGGCACCCTTCACGCCGGCGTAGAGCGCGGGGAGGTTCGACCAGAACGTCGCGGTCTCGAGCGTCTCCACGAGAACCCCGACGTCGAGCAGCGAGTCGCGCAGGTAGGGCCCGTGGAAGCGGCCCTGCGCCCAGGCCCGACCGCCCTCCTCGCCGAGACACCGGCCACCGAGCCCGCTGAGCCGCTGGGTCACGAGCGTGCGGGCGCGGTCGACGTACTCCTGGGTGCCCTCGAAGCCGGTGATCATCAGGCAGCCACCGGCGTTCTCCCCGCCGACCTCGCTCGGCTTGGCGAGGTTGATCGACGTCTCGGCCTCGTCGGAGAGCCGCAGCACGGTCGGCGCGATCCGCTCCTGGGTCAGCGTGCGGAGCGCGTTCGTCCCGTCGAGGAAGGTCTCGAACCGCCACGCGTCGTACACCTTCACCACCGGGACCGGGCGCACCCGCACGGTGACCGAGGTGATCACGCCGAAGGCGCCTTCGGAGCCGAGCACGAGCTGCCGCAGGTCGGGGCCGGCCGCGTTGGCAGGGGCGCTGCCGAGCTCGAGCGTCCCGAGCGGGGTGGCCACGCGGAGACCGACGACCAGGGAGTCGAAGCGGCCGAACCCGGCCGAGGACTGACCGCTGGAACGGGTGGCCGCGAATCCGCCGATGCTGGCGTACTCGAACGACTGCGGGAAGTGGCCCAACGTCATGCCGTGCTCGGCGAGCAACGCCTCGGCCTCGGGGCCGAGCAGGCCCGCCCCGAGCTCGGCGGTGTGGGACTCGGCGTCGAAGGCCACGAGCCGCTTGAGACGGGAGAGGTCGAGCGCGACCACGCCCGCGAAGCCCTCCCGCCGCGCGACGAGACCGCCGACGACGGACGTGCCCCCGCCGAACGGCACCAGCGCCACGTGGTTCCGGGAACACCACTCGACCACGGCCTGCACCTCGTCGTGGCCGGCCGGAAGCAGCACGGCGTCAGGCGCGTCGGCCCCGTCGCCGTGCCGGATCTTGAGCAGGTCGGGTGTGGACTTGCCGCGCGTGTGACGCACCCGGCTCTCGTGGTCCGTGCGCACGTGCTCCTCCCCCAAGAGGTCGCGCAGCTCGCCGACGAGGGCCGGGTCGAGGCCCGGCTCGGTGAGGGTCACCGCGGTGAGGTCGACGGCGGTCTGCTCGTCGGTGCCGAAGACCGCGTCGATCAGGGCCGCGGCGCTCTCGGGAAGGGCGGAGGCATGGGCGGGGTCGCCCCATCGGGACCAGTGCATGGGTGTCGTCACGTGTTACAGTGTGACACATGGCGTCTATTCGTAACAACGGTTCCGAGGACCGGTACCTCGACGCGGCGCGGGAGTGCATCCTCGCGACCGGGTGGACGCGCACGACCCTGACCGACGTCGCCCGCCGTGCAGGCGTCTCGAGGATGACGATCTACCGCACCTGGCCGGACATGCAGACGCTGCTCGCGGACCTGATGACGCGCGAGTGGGGTGGAGTCGTGGCCGAGGTGGCCGACGCGGTCGCCGGCGCGGCGCCGCTCGAGCGCCTCGGCCTCGGCCTCAGCCGCACGGTCACGGCGCTGCGCTCGAACGACCTCCTGCGCAAGATCGTCGAGGTCGACCCGGAACTGCTGCTGCCGTACCTCCTCCGGCGCCGCGGGCGGTCCCAGGACAACATCCTCGCCATCGTCGAGCCGCTGATCGCTGACGGGCAGGCCGCAGGGGCGGTCCGCTCCGGCGACCCGACCCTGCTCGCCCGCAGCATCCTGCTCGCGGCCCACGGCTTCACGCTCTCCGCCGAGACGATGGCCGACGACGACCACTCCGTGGAGGCGTACGACGCCGAGCTGCGCGTCCTGCTCGAGAGGTACCTCGCGCCATGAGCCGCCCCACCGCCCCTGCCCCGGCCTCCGGCCGGAGCGCGCTTTCGGCCGGCCGACGTACCCGTGAGCTCGCCGAGGCAACTGACGGCCGCACCGTCGACCTGCTCGTCGTCGGGCTCGGCGTGACGGGCGCCGGGGCCGCCCTCGACGCGGCCTCGCGTGGCCTCGACGTGGTCGCGGTCGACGCGCACGACATCGCCTTCGGCACCTCGCGCTGGAGCTCGAAGCTCGTGCACGGCGGGCTGAGGTACCTCGCCAACGGCCAGCTCGGGGTCGCCCACGAGAGCGCCCGCGAGCGCGGCATCCTGATGACCCGCACCGCGCCACACCTCACCCACGCCCTGCCGATGCTCACCCCGCTGATGCCGATGGTCTCTCCGACCCAGGCGCGGATGGTCCTGGCGGGGCTCCGCGCGGGCGACCTGCTGCGCGTGTCGGCAGGTACGCCTCGTGACGTCCTCCCCCGGCCGCGACGGCTCACGGCGACCGAAGCGCTGTCGATGGCACCTGCCCTGCGCGGCCGCGGCCTGCGCGGGGGGCTGCTGTCCTGGGACGGCCAGCTCGAGGACGACGCCCGCCTCGTCGTCTCGATCGCCCGCACCGCGGCAGCTCATGGCGCACGCATCCTCACCCGAACCCGGGTGCTGTCCCTCGCCGGAGACGGTGCCGAGGTACGCGACGAGCTCACGGGCGAGACCTCGACGATCCGGGCCCGCGCGGTGATCAACGCGACCGGGGTGTGGGCGGGCTGCCTCGTCCCCGAGGTCACGCTGCGCCCTTCCCGCGGCACCCACCTCGTGCTGCACGGCGATGCGCTCCCCGGCCTCTCGGTCGCGGTCACCGCCCCCGTGCCAGGTGAGAGCAACCGCTTCGTGCTGGTGCTGCCCCAACCCGACGGCCGGGTGTACGTCGGACTCACCGACGAGCCTGCCGGCGGGCCCGTGCCCGACGTGCCCGTGCCGTCGGAGAGCGAGATCGGCTTCCTCCTCGACGTGGTGGGCGCCGTGTTCGAACGACCGCTGCACCGAGGTGACGTCGCGGGCGCGTTCGCCGGGCTCCGTCCCCTGCTCCACTCCGAGGGGCGGACCGCCGACCTGTCGCGCAAGCACGCCGTGCTCACCTCCGCCGCAGGTGTCGTGACCGTCGTGGGCGGGAAGCTCACGACCTACCGGCAGATGGCGCAGGACGCGGTCGATGCCGCCGTCGCACAACGCGGCCTGCTCGCCGGCCCCTGCCGCACCAAGCACCTCCCGCTCGTCGGAGCCGCGCCGCACGACGTCCTCACCTCGGTCGAGGCACCGGCGCGGCTCGTGCGCCGCTACGGCGTCGAGGCACCCGAGGTGCTCGCGGCCGCGGCGCCCCTGGTCCAACACCCCGTGCGCCCCGTCGCGGAGGGGAGCCCTGTCACGATGGCCGAGCTGTTGTGGGCGGTCACCCACGAGGGTGCGCTCGACCTGGACGACCTGCTCGACCGTCGTACCCGCATCGGCCTGGTCCCCGGCGACCGCGTCCTCGCCGAGCCCGCGGCACGAGAGGCTCTCCACCTCGCCGGCACCCACACCCCCGCCTGACCGCCGACCTGCCACCCTCGCGCCCGACCGCAACGCCGGCTGGATCCGTCCAGCAGCCCCGCTGCTTCATTCCGCGCGGCTCGTAGCGAAACGCACCTCTGACCGGCCTCCAGGCAACCGTTTCGCTACGAGCGGCCCGCCGGCTCGGACGCACCGGCTCCACGAAGCCATCCGCCGCCCAAGAGCGGCGGACCCTCAGCGGGTGAGCACGTACACCGCGGCGCCGGCGCGCAGGTTCGCCGCACGGGAGGACCGCATCGGCTCCGCCTTCTCGTCGAGCAGGATCCGCCGCTCGACCACGAGCCCGAGGTGCTCGAACAGCGCCTCGAGGTCGGCGAGCGTGGACAGGTGGATGTTCGGGGTCTCGTGCCACGGGTGCGGGAGCTCGCGCGAGACCGGCATCCGGCCCCGGAGCAGCAGGCCCATGCGATGCCGCCAGAGCCCGAAGTTCGGCACCGACACGATGCAGCGGCGGCCGACCCGGCTGATCTCGCGCAGCACGTCGGCTGGCCGGCGGGTGGCCTGCAGCGTCTGCGACATCACCACGACGTCGTAGGCGTTGTCGGCGAACTCGTCGAGCTGTTCGTCGAGGTCCACCTCGATCACCGGGACGCCGCGGCGGATGGAGGTGAGTACGGCGTCGGGGTCGATCTCCACGCCGGTGCCGGAGCAGCTGTGCTCGTGCACGAGGTGGGCGAGCAGGTCGCCGTCGCCGCACCCGATGTCGAGCACCCGGGAGCCGTCGGGGATCAGCCGTGCGACCACGTCGAGGTCCGGCCGCCCCGGGACGTGCACAGGCGTCCCGGCGCGCAGGTGGCGTCCGTCGGCGTTGAGGAACGCGCTCACCGTCTCGTGGTAGCCCGGGACCACGAGCAGGAACGAGTCGTGTCCCCAGGCAGACCGGATCTCCCGGAACGTCACCGACGCCCCCGCGTCCTCGAGGGTCCGCACGATCCGGCGTGAGTGCGAGGTGTCGAAGCGCCAGTCGGTGTCGAAGGAGACGACCAGGAAGCGCGTGCCACCCTCGGCGATGCGCGCCGCCGCACCCGGGTCGGCGAACACGTCGAAGTAGTCCATCGACCGGGTCAGGTAGAGGTAGGACAGCGCGTCGAACCGGTCGAGGAACACCTCTCCCTGATGGTTGAGGTAGCTCTCCACCTGGAAGTCGACACCGAGGCCCATCCGGCTGCCCGGTGGCTCGTCCCCCTGGAGGCGGCGGCCGAACTTCTCCGACATCGCCTCCTCGGACAGGTAGGTGATGTGGGCCATCATCCGCGCGATGGACAGGCCGAGGTGCGGGGCCCTGTCGGTCTCGACGTACGTACCGGACTGGAAGTCGGGGTCCCGCATGATCGCCTCGCGCGCGACGGCGGAGAACGCGATGTTCTGCGCGGTCAGTCGCGACGACGCAGCCACCACGACCGCGTTGTCGATCTGCGAAGGCGCGTCGAGGGCCCACTGCAGGATCTGCATGCCGCCGAGCGACCCCCCGACCGCCGCGTGCAGCCGCTCGATGCCGAGGTGCTCGAGCAGCCGGCGGTGCACGCTCACGAAGTCGGCCATCTGGAGCAGCGGGAAGTCCATGCCGTAGGGCTTGCCGGTGTCCGGGTTCGTCGACAGCGGGCCGGTCGTGCCCTGGCACCCGCCGAGCAGGTTCGGGCAGATGACGAAGAACCGGTCGGTGTCGAGCGGCTTCCCCGGGCCGATCAGGTTGTCCCACCACCCGGGCTTCGACGCGTCGTCGCGGTACCCCGCCGCATGGGCGTCACCGGTGAGCGCATGGCACACGAAGACCACGTTGTCCCGCTCCGGCGCGAGCGTGCCGTAGGCCTCGTAGGCGACCTCGACCGGTCCCAGCTTGCTGCCGCTGGCGAGGACGAGCGGGTCCTCCTCGGTGTAGAGGAGCACCCGCTCGGTGGTGGTCCGCCCGACGGACGAAGGCACCGTGTCTACGTCGGTCACGGGCTGGTACTCGCCGCCAGGCTCTGCTTCAACGCCTGCTCGACGTCGGCGATGATGTCGTCGCTGTGCTCGATGCCGATGGAAAGGCGCACCATGTCCTCGGGCACGCCGGCGGCCTCGAGCTCGTCGGGCGTCAGCTGCGAGTGCGTGGTCGTGGCGTTGTGGATCGCCAGTGACTTCGCGTCGCCGATGTTCGCCAGGTGGCTGAACAGCTCCAGCCCCTCCACGAACCTCTTGCCCCCTTCGCGACCGGTCTTCACGCCGAAGCTCACCAGACCGCCGTAGCCACGGCCGGTGAGGGTCCGGTCCGCGACGACCTTGTAGTCGCTGGACTCCAGGCCGGGGTAGCTCACCCACGACACCGCGTCGTGGCCCTCGAGGAACCGCGCGACCTTCAGCGCGTTCTCGCTGTGCCGCTCCATCCGCAGGTGCAGCGTCTCGAGGCCCTGCAGGAACAGCCAGGAGTTCATCGGCGCGATGGCCGCCCCGGTGTTGCGCAGCAGGACGGTCCGCGCGCGGATGATGTAGGCGAGGTTGCCGACCGCCTCCGTCCACACGACGCCGTGGTAGGCCCCGTCCGGCTGGGTCAGCCCCGGGAACCGGTCGGCGTGCGCGACCCAGTCGAAGCTGCCCGCGTCGACGATGACGCCGCCGATCGACGTACCGTGCCCGCCGATGTACTTGGTCGCCGCGTGCACGACGACGTCCGCGCCCAGCTCGAACGGCTTGCAGAGGTACGGCGTGGGGGCGGTGTTGTCGACGATCAGCGGGAGGCCCTGGGCGTGGGCGGCGTCGGCCCAGGCCCGGACGTCGACCACGTTGATCTTCGGGTTGCCGATCGTCTCGGCGAACACCAGCCGGGTCTTGTCGTCGACGCAGCGTTCGAGCTCCTCCGGCTTGTCCGGGTCGACGAAGCGCACCTCGATGCCGAACTGCGGGAGGGTGTGGGCGAACAACGCGTAGGTCCCGCCGTACAACGTCGACAGCGCCACGATGTTGTCGCCGGTGTAGGTCAGGTTGAGCACCGCGTACGTCGTCGCCGCCGAGCCCGAGGCCGTGGCCAGCGCCCCCACGCCGCCCTCGAGGGCCGCCATCCGCTCCTCGAACACCGACTGCGTCGGATTCATGATGCGCGTGTAGATGTTGCCCGGCTCGGCCAGCGAGAACAGGTTCGCGGCGTGCTCGGTGTCGTTGAAGACGTAGGAGGTCGTCTGGTAGATCGGCACCGCTCGTGCGTTCGTGGCGGGGTCGGCCTCCTCCTGGCCGGCATGCACTCCCAGCGTCTCGGGACGGTAGGCCATGGCTGGTCTCCTTGCGTGGGTGCGGAGCTTCGGACTCTTGCGAGCCTAGACGGGCCTCCGAACGGCCCTCCGGGCATCTTGCATCCCGGTCCGCGCCGTCATCGGGACCATCGGCGGCGGCCAGGGGGCTTTCTCCCGTTGTGCGCGGTACGACGGGCAGAGCACCGTTGCAGGTGGAGACGGGGGCTCTTGCCCAGAAGACGGTGATCGTGATGCGACGCCAGGCAATCGCGAGGGTTGTGACGGTCGGTGTTCTCGCGGCGGGATGCGGACCGGGACTCGCGGCGTCACCGGGAGGCCAGGCACCGCCCGCACCCCGTCAGCCCGCGGCAGCGGTCCGCGCCACCACGTGCACGGTCCCGCAACGCCTGCGCGGGGTCGAGGTCGAGAGGCTGCCGGGCACGCAGAAGGTCGTCGCGCTGACCTTCGACGCCGGCGCGAACGCCGACGCCGTCGACCCGATCCTGAACAGGCTCGCGACCCGGCACGTGCCCGCGACGTTCTTCCTCACCGGGAAGTTCGTCCAGGCCTTCCCGGCGAGGTCGAGGCGCATCGCCCGGGAGCACCTCGTCGGGAACCACACGATGGCCCACCCGGACCTCACCGAGGTCAGCGACCTCGCGATCGCCCGCCAGGTGCGCCGCGCGCAGCGGACGATCCTCCGGACGACCGGGGAGGACCCACGACGGTTCTTCAGGTTCCCCTTCGGCGCGCGTGACGCCCATGCGATCCACGTGGTCAACGGCCTCTGCTACGTGCCGTTCCGGTGGACGGTCGACACACTCGGCTGGAAGGGCACCTCGGGCGGGATGACCGCCGCCAAGGTCGTGAGCCGGGTCCTGGCCGGGGCCCGGCCCGGCGAGATCGTGCTGATGCACGTCGGCTCGAACCCTGCCGACGGGAGCACCCTCGACGCCGACGCGCTACCGCGGGTGATCAGGCAGCTCCGCGTCCGGGGATACACGTTCGTCCGGCTGTCCCGCGTCCTCGCCCCCGCCCCGTGACCTCGCGCCGGTCGGCCGTTGACTCGCGCCGGCTCGGCCGTGACTCGCGCCGGTCGGGCCGTGACCTCCGCCGGGAGCCGGGCCCGGGAGCCGGCCCTCGACAGGGCGGGACCGGGGTCAGCGCAGGGCGACGGTGAGCAGGAAGGCGGAGTCGGCGTGCGCCTGCACCGCGTGCCGTTGCGGCGGGATCGGGATCAGCTGGCCCGAGTCGACCGGCCATTCCCGATCACCGGCCTTCAGGCTGACCCGGCCCTTGATGACGTACATCGTCGCGGCCGGCGGCGAGTCGTGCTCGTTCATCTCCGCACCCTGCTTGAGGGCCACGACGACCGCACGCATCACCGTCCCGGAGAGGATCGTCTTCGCGGCGCGCCCGGCGGGATGGTTCGGGAGGTCCGCCACGAGCGCCTCGGCGAGCTCGGAGAGGACCACCAGCTCGGGCATCTCGTGCGACTCGTGGCCGTGTGGTCGGCCACCGTGCTGGTCGTGGCCGTGGTCGACCATGTCGTCCTGGCTCATTTCACGCGTTCCCATCCTCGTCGGGGTGAGTGACTGCCGAGCTGCGCGTCGTCGCGGCTGCGATAGACGATGTAGGGCCGGGTGAGGTACCCGAGCGGAGCGCTGAAGACGTGCACCAGCCTGGTGAACGGCCACAGCGCGAACAGGAACATCGCGACGAGTCCGTGCAGCTGGAAGCTCCAGGGCGCCGCGGCCATCAGCTCGGGCTGCAGGTTGAACCGGAAGATGCCGCGGAACCAGATCGAGACGCTCTCGCGGTAGTCGTAGTGGCCGAAGATGTTCGCCGCGACGGTGTTCACGAGACCCAGCAGGATCACCGTGGCCAGGACGAGGTACATCAGCTTGTCCATCTTGGTGGTCGCCGAGAACACCGGGCCCACCGTGCGCCGCCGGTAGATCAGGATCGCCATCCCCACCAGGGTGGCGAAGCCGGCGACGGCGCCGATCGAGACCGCCATGAAGTGGTAGAGGTCCTCCGAGATCCCGACCGCCTCGGTCCACGACTTCGGCACGCCGAGACCCATGACGTGGCCAAGGAAGACCGCCAGGATCCCGAAGTGGAAGAGCGGGCTGCCCCACCGCAGCAACCGGTCCTCGTAGAGCTGGGAGCTCCGCGTGGTCCACCCGAACTTGTCGTAGCGGTACCTCCAGAAGTGGCCGACCACGAAGGTCGTCAGGCAGATGTAGGGGAAGACCACCCACAGGAAAGTGTCCATCAACGGGCTCCTGGAAAAGACGGCATCGGTA
Organism: uncultured Actinomycetota bacterium; assembly: GCA_963700955.1. Taxonomy (GTDB): domain Bacteria; phylum Actinomycetota; class Actinomycetes; order Propionibacteriales; family Nocardioidaceae; genus Nocardioides_C. The sequence goes on from CAVOZH010000011.1 coordinate 456,758, forward strand.
GCGGCTGGGACCCTGACGAGGCAGAGGCAGGTACCGCGGGGCCGGGGTCGAAGCCCGGGGTGGCGTACGGCGTGAGCCCGACCTCCTCCTCAGGTGGCCCCTCGGCAGCCAGACGGCGAACGGCCTCGCGCTCGTCGCCTCGCAACGGGGGAAGCGTGGCTGTCACGACCTCGACCGCCCTCGCCCAGGGCGAGCCGGCGTCCCGGAGCGACATGCGGAGGAGCTCGAGCCCCGCGCGGTGGTCGAGCAGCAGCCCCCAGCCGAGCCGCTGGTCGATGGTCGCGGCAAACTCGAGCACGACGCAGAGGTGGTCCGGCAGCTCGCCCCCGTGATCGGAGTCAGCGTCGAGGACGAAGCCCGAGCGCAGGTAGGTCTGCTTGAACCTCAGCAGCGCGACGCCTCGCTTTCGGGTGTCCCCGTGCGCGAAGTACGTGAGGAACAGGCTGTTGCGGCGCCGGTTGTCGAAGGTCTCGACGTAGTCGGCCTGCACCTCGGTGGCCGGCGACGACTCCAGGTGTACGACGAGCTCGCGGACCGGCTCACCCAGCGACGCGGGAAGGTCGTACGACGCCGCCCGGATGACGTCGAGCTCACCGAGCAGCTGCTCGTCGGGGTAGCCCAGGAGCAGCGACGCCGACTGCCAGGCGACGGCGAGCTGCTTCGCCGGAAGGGAGGGCCGGGGGTGCTTGCCGCTCACTCGAGGTCAGCCCCTCCGGTGGTGCCCGACGTGCCACCAGGGCCCTCGGTCTTCTCGCCCGGAGCGGCTGACCCGTCGTCCTTGGGCGGGAACAGCCCACTCGGGGCGCCCTTGCCGTCCCAGTTGAGGAGGTTCACCCGCGACGCCTTGCCTGCGGGCGCGGCCAGGGTGTCGGAGGTCTGCCGGTTCTGGAGCATCTGGAAGTTCTCGACCGCGATCGGCGTGGGGGCGCCCGACCCCTCGCCGAACGGCCCGGATCCACCCATCCCAGGTCCGCCCTCGTAGTCGAGGGAGCACTCGGTGGCAAGCTCCTCCAGCGAGTGCGCCTGCTCCGCGTGGGCGGGCGGGATGACGTAGCGCTCGTCGTACTTGGCGATCGCGAGGAGGCGGTACATGTCGTACATCTCCTCCTCGGTCAGGCCGACCGACTCGGGGATCGCGGGGTTGGGCTCCCGGCCCATGTTGATGTCGCGCATGTAGGACCGCATCGCCGCGAGCTTCTTCAGCACCCGGTCGACGGGCTCCACCTCGCCCGCGGTGAACAGCTCCGCGAGGTACTCGATCGGGATCCGCAGGGCGTCGATCGCCGCGAACAGGTTGCCCTTGTCCTCGGCGTCCTCGCCCGTGTCACGCACCACGTCGACCACCGGCGAGAGCGGCGGGATGTACCAGACCATCGGCATGGTGCGGTACTCCGGGTGGAGCGGCAGTGCGACCTTGAACCGGTTGATCAGGGCGTAGATCGGGGAGCGCTGGGCCGCCTCGACCCAGTCGCGCGGGATTCCGGCACGCTCCGCCTCGCGCTGCACCTCGGGGTCGGACGGGTCGAGGAAGACCTCTCGCTGCGCCTCGTAGAGGCCGTGCTCGTCAGGGGTGGACGCGGCCTCGAGCACCTTGTCGGCGTCGTACAGCATCAGGCCGATGTAGCGCAGCCGGCCGACGCAGGTCTCGGAGCACACGGTCGGTAGGCCGACCTCGATCCGCGGGAAGCAGAACGTGCACTTCTCCGCCTTGCCGGTGCGGTGGTTGAAGTAGACCTTCTTGTAGGGGCAGCCCGAGACGCACATCCGCCAGCCCCGGCAGCGGTCCTGGTCGACGAGCACGATGCCGTCCTCGGCGCGCTTGTAGATCGCACCGCTCGGGCAGCTCGCCGCGCACGACGGGTTGAGGCAGTGCTCGCAGATCCGGGGCAGGTAGAACATGAAGGTCTGCTCGAACTCGAACTTCACCTTGTCGGCGATCTTCTGCAGCATCGGGTCGTGCTTCTCGGTGGCCGCCGAGCCGCCGAGGTTGTCGTCCCAGTTCGAGGACCACTCGATCTTCATGTTCTTGCCTGTGAGCAGGGACTTCGGCCGGGCCACCGGCGTGTGCTCCTGAGCCGGGGCGTCGGTGAGCGTGGCGTAGTCGTAGGTCCACGGCTCGTAGTAGTCCTTGATCGAGGGCATCTTCGGGTTGGAGAAGATCGTGGCGAGCTTCTTGAACCGGCCACCGGCCTTGAGCTTGAGCCGGCCGCGCTTGTTGAGCGTCCAGCCGCCCTTCCACTCCTCCTGGTCCTCGTAGGTCCGCGGGTAGCCCTGACCCGGCCGGGTCTCCACGTTGTTGAACCAGACGTACTCCGTGCCGCTGCGGTTGGTCCACGCCTGCTTGCACGTGACCGAGCAGGTGTGGCAGCCGATGCACTTGTCGAGGTTCATCACCATCGCCATCTGTGCCATGACGCGCATCAGTACTGGACCTCCTGCGAGCGCTTACGGATGACCGTTACCTCGTCTCTCTGGTTGCCTGTGGGGCCTAGGTAGTTGAACGCGAAGGCGAGCTGGGCGTAGCCCCCGATGACGTGACTGGGCTTCACCAGGATCCGCGTCAGCGAGTTGTGGATGCCGCCTCGCTTGCCGGACGTCTCGGCGATGGGTACGTCGATCAGCCGGTCCTGCGCGTGGTGCATGTAGACCGTGCCTTCGGGCATCCGGTGGGACACGATCGCGCGAGCGACCACCACGCCGTTGCGGTTGACCGCCTCGATCCAGTCGTTGTCCTCGACGCCGACCTTCGCGGCGTCCTTGTCGCTCATCCAGATCGTCTGCCCGCCGCGCGACAGCGACAGCATGAACAGGTTGTCCTGGTACTCCGAGTGGATCGACCACTTGTTGTGGGGAGTCAGGTAGCGGACGGTCACCCCCAGCTCCCCGATGTCGCCGAGCTCGGGCTCCTGGAACATTGCGCCCATGTTGAGCGGCGGCCGGTAGACCGGAAGTCCTTCACCGAGCTCGGTCATCCAGTCGTGGTCGAGGTAGAAGTGCTGGCGGCCGGTCAGCGTGTGCCAGGGCTTGAGCCGCTCGACGTTGATCGTGAACGGGGAGTACCTCCGGCCGCCGGTCTCCGACCCGGACCACTCGGGCGAGGTGATCACCGGCACGGGTGCCGCGACCGTGTCGGCGAAGGTGATCTGCTTGCCCTCGTGCTCGGCCGCGAGGTCGTGCAGCTCGGTGCCGGTGCGCTTCTCGAGCGTCTTGAAGCCCTGGGTGGCGAGGTGGCCGTTGGTGGTCCCGGACAGGGCCAGGATCGCCTCGGCGGCATGGATGTCGCGCTTGAGCGACGGCCGCCCGGCGGCGGGCCCGCCTCGCACCATCCCGTTCTTGTGCTTGAGGTACTCGATCGAGGCGGTGACGTCGTAGGTGACGCCCTTCGTCGTCGTACCCAGCTTGTCGAGCACCGGACCGAGCGCCTGCATCTGGGCGCCGACCGCCGTGTAGTCCCGCTCGACCTCGACGATCTTCGGCATGGTGACGCCCGGGACCGGCTCGCACTCGCCGTACTTCCAGTCCTTGACCACACCGTGCGGGTTCGCCATGGCGTCAGGCGTGTCGTGCAGCAGCGGCACCGCGACGACGTCCTTGCGGGTGTCGAGGTGGCCGACGGCGAGCTCGCTGAACTTGTCCGCGATCGTCTGGAAGGCGTCCCAGTCGGTGCGGGTCTGCCACGGCGGCGCGATGGCCGGGTTGAACGAGTGCACGAACGGGTGCATGTCGGTGGTGTTGAGGTCGTGCTTCTCGTACCAGGTCGCCGCCGGAAGGACGACGTCGGAGAAGATCGTCGTGCTGGTCTGGCGGAAGTCGAGCGTGAGCAGCAGGTCGAGCTTCCCCTCCGGCGCGTCCTCGTGCCAGTCCACCTCCCGGGGTCGCTGGCTCTCGCCGGCCTCCGCGGCACGCAGCGAGCTGTCGGTGCCGAGCAGGTGCTTGAGGAAGTACTCGTTGCCCTTGCCCGACGAGCCGAGCAGGTTCGCGCGCCAGATGGACAGCACGCGCGGGAAGTTCTCCGGGGCGTCCGGGTCCTCCGCGGCGAAGCGCAGCTCCCCCGACTTGAGCTTGTCGACGACGTACTCCCCGACCGGGCGCCCGTCGGCGGCGGCCTCGTCGGCCAGGTCGAGGGGGTTGCGGTCGAACGTCGGGTACGACGGCATCCAGCCCATCCGCGCGCTCTTCGCGATCACGTCGGCGGTGCTCATGCCGTCGAACTTCCCGGTCCCGGTCTTGGCCGAGAGGACGTCCGCCGAGAAGTGGTCGTACCGGAACTGGTCGGTGTGGAGGTACCAGTAGGCGGTGTGGATCATCTGCCGCGGCGGGCGCTTCCAGTCCAGGCCGAACGCCAGCTGCGCCCAGCCGGTGACCGGGCGGCACTTCTCCTGGCCCACGTAGTGCGCCCAGCCGCCGCCGTTCACGCCCTGGCAGCCGGTGAGCGTGGTCAGCGCGAGGAAGGCGCGGTAGATCGTGTCCGAGTGGAACCAGTGGTTGGTGCCCGCACCCATCAGGATCATCGAGCGGCCGTCGGACTCCTCGGCGTTCTGCGCGAACTCCCGCCCGATGCGGGCCGCGGCGGCAGCCGGGACGCCGGTGATCTTCTCCTGCCACGCGGGCGTGTACGGCGCCTCCGGGTCGTCGTACGACGAGGCCCACTCCCCCGGGAGCCCGTCGCGCCCCACGCCGTACTGCGCCAGCATCAGGTCGAACACCGTGGTCACGAGGTGCTGGCCGACGCGGCGGACCGGGACGCCGCGCTGCAGCGAGCCGGGCTCACCGTCGACGTTGTCGAAGCGCGGGAGCTCGACCAGCGCACTGTCGTGCGTGGTGTCGATCAGGGAGAGCTTGGGGTCGACGTCCTCGAGCTTGAGGTTCCATCGCCCCGCACCCGTCTCGCCGAACCGGTGGCCGAGCGAGCCGTTGGGGACGGCCGGCTCGTCGGTGCGGGCGTCCATGAGGACGGTCTTGAAGTGGGCGTTCTCCTCGTGCTCGTGGGCCGGCAGGTCGGCCGCGGTGAGGAACTTCCCCGGCCTGAACCGTTCCGTGCCGGTGCCGTCGTCGACCTTGTCCAGCACCACCAGGTAGGGCAGGTCGGTGTACTTCTTGGTGTAGTCGGTGAAGTACGGCGTCTGCCGCTCGACGAAGAACTCCTTGAGGATCACGTGGCCCATCGACATCGCGAGCGCGCCGTCCGTGCCGGGCGCGACTGCGAGCCAGTCGTCGGCGAACTTCACGTTGTCGGCGTAGTCGGGCGAGACCGCGACGACCTTCTGGCCGCGGTAGCGGGCCTCGGTCATCCAGTGGGCGTCGGGCGTGCGGGTCACCGGGACGTTGGAGCCCCACATGATGAGGTAGCCGGCGTCCCACCAGTCGCCGGACTCCGGCACGTCGGTCTGGTCCCCGAACACCTGGGGCGAGGCGACGGGCAGGTCGGCGTACCAGTCGTAGAACGACAGCATCGAGCCGCCGATCAGCGACGTGAAGCGCGCGCCCGAGGCGTGGGAGACCATCGACATCGCGGGGATCGGCGAGAAGCCGGCGACCCTGTCGGGGCCCCACTTCTTGATCGTGTGCACGTAGGCCGCGGCGACCATCTCGGTCGCCTCCTCCCACGAGGCGCGCACCAGGCCGCCCTTGCCGCGTGCCGCCTTGTAGGCCTTGGCCCGCAGCGGGTTGTCGACGATGTGGGCCCAGGCAGCGACCGGGTCACCGTGCTGGGACTTGGCCTCGCGGTACATCTGCAGCAGCACGCCGCGGATGTAGGGGTAGCGGACCCTGGTCGGTGAGTAGGTGTACCAGGAGAAGGCAGCGCCGCGTGGGCAGCCTCGAGGCTCGTACTCCGGCTTGTCCGGGCCGACCGAGGGGTAGTCGGTCTGCTGGGTCTCCCAGGTGATGATGCCGTCCTTGACGTACACCTTCCACGAGCACGACCCGGTGCAGTTCACGCCGTGGGTCGAGCGCACCACCTTGTCGTGGCTCCAGCGGTCCCGGTAGAAGTCGTCGGCACCACGGCCGCCCGTGCGGTGCAGGCTGCGGAGGTCCTGAGACACCTCCGCCTTGGTGAAGAACCGCCGCGAACGGACGAGCGCCTCGCTGATCCCCCCGTCCATTCCCAGCTCGTGCTCGCGTCTTCCCTCGGGCTGTACCTCAGTGCTCACTCAGTTCTCCTGGCTCGACGATCAGGTGCGGCATGACGTTCGGGGTGTCCGTCGTGAAACTCTGGCGGGTCACGCGGAGACCATCTCATCCTCGTGGCGCTTCGCGGTCCGTCGTACCACGGTCAGCGTCAGCACCAGGGTGAGGGCGGCGGTGACGGAGAGCAGGCCGAGGCCGATCGCGTAGGACTCGGTGCGGCCGTAGACGTAGCCCATGATCAGCGGAGGCACGAACCCGCCGAGGCCGCCGGCGGCACCCACCAGGCCGGTCACGCCGCCGACCCGGGAGGGGTCGGTCACCCTGGCGATCAGCGCGAAGGTGGCGCCCGCCCCTGATCCCAGCGCCGCAGCCATGGCGAGGAAGGCGACGGTGCCGAGGTGCTCGAGGATCGGGTGGGTCGCCGCCAGCGCGGCGCCGACCACGACGACCCCGTAGCCCGCGGCCAGCACAGGGATCGGGCCGAACTTGTCGGAGAGCCATCCGCCGACGGGCCGCATCAGGACCGCCACGACCACGAAGCCGGCCATCCGGTTCGCGGCGTCGGCCGGGGTCAGGCCGTAGTCGGTCTTGAGGTAGGCGGGCAGGTAGACCGAGAAGGCGACGTACCCACCGAAGGCGACGGCGTAGAGGATGCACGCCTGCCAGGTGATCGGCAGCCTGGCGTTCGCCGAGAGCCGGCTCATCAGCGAGGTGGTCGGGATCGTGCGGCCGGGGGCGTCGCGCAGGACGAGCCAGGCCGCCACTGCGTAGACCGCGAGGACTGCGGCCGTGATCAGGAACGGCGCCTTCTCACCGACGTTGGTGTAGAGCTTCACCGTGGTGAGTGCGCTGATCGCCGTGCCGCCCATGCCGGCGCCGAAGATGCCGACGGCCAGACCCCTGCGCTCGGGCGGGAACCACGCGTTGACGAACGGCACACCGACCGCGAACGCCGTGCCGGCGATGCCGAGGAAGAAGCCGCCGACGAGCATCAGGGCGTACGACGACAGGGCGAAGAACGCGATGAACAGGATCGGGATGATCGTGATCGACGAGATGACGGGGAACATGATCCGGCCGCCGTACTTGTCCGTCATCGCGCCGACCACGATCCGGCCGAGCGACCCCACGATCACCGGGACCGCCACCATCAACGCCACGTCGGACTCGTCGAGCCTGCCCAAGGTGCCGAGGTCGCGGAAGAGCGGACCGAGCGGGCTGATCAGCGCCCAGGCCCAGAAGTTCACGGCGAAGCCGATCGTCGCCATGGCCAGCATCAGGCCAGGGCTGCCCTTCGTCGTCACCGCGCCGGCGGAGGGGGTCGTGCCAGTGCTGCTCATCCAGTACTCCCGGGGTGCGGACAGGCGAAACGGCCTGTCTCTTGTCTATCGCACCGACCCTGCCTTGGCCATGCCCACCCGCACCCGGGTCGAAGGTCCCCTCTGTTGGGCCGTTACGCCCGGAGTTGTCCCTTGCCAGTTCACCTGCTGGTTGCGGCGGCGTCTTCGCGCGTCGGGTTGCGGCTTTCCCAAGGTCCCTTGGGAAAGCGTCACTTCCCTCGGTGAATTCACCAAGGGGAGCGACGGTTTGCATTGGGAAGTGCAGGGACGCCGGGGCGTCAGGGCTTGAAGACCACCTTGATCATGTCGTCGTCCTTCTTCTGGAAGGTCTCGTAGGCCGCGGGCGCCTCCGACAACGGGAGCCGGTGGGTGGCGAAGCCCTCGACGCCGAGCGGGTCGGCGTCGTCGACGAGCAGCGGCATGATGTCGTCGGTCCACTTCTTGACGTTGGCCTGACCCATCCGCATCTGGATCTGCTTGTCGAACAGCGTCAGCATCGGCATCGGGTCGGTCTGCCCGCCGTACACCCCGACGATCGACAGGGTGCCGCCCCGGCGCACCGCGTCGATCGCGGTGTAGAGCGCGGCCATCCGGTCCACGCCGGCCCGCTGCATCAGCGGCGCGGAGATCGCCTTCGGCATGAAGCCGACCATCCGCTGGGCGAGCGAGGCGGCGGGCGAGCCGTGCGCCTCCATGCCGACCGCGTCGATCACACCGTCGGCGCCCCGTCCGCCGGTCAGCTCGCGCACGGCGTCGGCGACGTCGTCGACCGCGCTGAGGTCGATGACCTCGGCGCCGCGGGCCTTCACCCGGGCAAGGCGCTCGGGCACGAGGTCCACGCCGATGACCCTGAAGCCGTGGTGCATGCCGATCCGCGCGGACATGTCACCGATCGGGCCGAGGCCGAGCACGAGCAGGGTGCCGCCCTTGGGCACGCCGGCGTACTCCACGGCCTGCCACGCGGTGGGCAGCACGTCGGAGAGGAAGAGGAAGCGCTCGTCGGCGGGCCCTTCGGGGACCTTGATCGGCAGGAAGCTCGCGAAGGGCACGCGGAGGTACTCCGCCTGGCCACCCGGGACCTGCCCGTAGAGCTTGCTGTAGCCGAAGAACGACGCGCCCGTGCCGTACTCGTGGTTCTGGGTGGTCTCGCACTGGCTGTACAGCTTCTGGTCGCACATCCAGCAGGAGCCACAGCACACGTTGAACGGGATCACGACCCGGTCGCCGACCTGGAGGTTGTTCACCCCGGGGCCGACCTCCTCGACGACGCCCATGGGCTCGTGTCCCACGATGTCGCCGGGAGTCATGAAGGGGCCGAGCGTCTCGTACAGGTGCAGGTCGGAGCCGCAGAGCCCGGTCGAGGTGACCTTGATGATCGCGTCGTCGGCCTCCTGGACGGTCGGGTCCGGGACTTCCTCGACGCGCATGTCACGCCGTCCGTGCCAGGTCACTGCCTTCATGTCGTTCCCTCCGAGACTGGGGGTGCGGTGTCTCGACGGCGGTAACCCGGACCGCGACGACGCAAACGTCAGAGGCCCAAGCCCTCGAACACCTCGACGCCGGGGAGCGCCGCAAGGTCCCGTCCGGCGAGGAGCAGCTTCGACCGCCGCACGCCGCTGCCGATGACCGCCACGTCGATGTCGAGCACGGAGGCGTCGACGAGGACCCGCCACCCGGCGGGCAGGCCGACCGGCGTGATCCCGCCGTACTCCATGCGGGTCTCCTCGACCGCGCGGTCCATCGCGAGGAACGACGCCTTGCGTACGTCGAGGGTCCGCTTCACGAGGTTGTTCACGTCGGCGCGGGTGTCGGCGCGTACGACGCACGCCGCGATGCGCTCCTCGCCGCCACGACGTCCCGAGACGACGACGCAGTTCGCGCTCGCCGAGAGCGGCAGGTCGTAGGCCTCGGTGAGCGCAGCGGTGTCCGCGAGGTCCGGGTCGATCTCCGTGACGGCAACGGCGTCGGCCCGCGGCCACGAGCCGAGGGCCGTGGCGACCGGGGTTGCGAGCAGGTCGGGCCGCTCGAGCGCGGGGACGGAGTGGAGCGTGCCGAGTGTGGGAACGGACATGCCCCCAGCCTAGGTAGCGCGCGTCGACGCCACGTCGGTCGCCTCGCTCCGGCCGGTTGCGAGGCAGGAGTCGTTGTACCTGGGTACGTGCTCGATGAGCCGACTCGGTCAGGTCAGCGACCCCAGGTCGGGAGGTACGTCGACAGCGTGCTCGCGCAGGTACGCGAGTGGGACCACGTCGAGGGCGCGTTCGTGCGTGGAGGCGAGTACGACGGGCGCGGCCGCCCCGTCCTGGTAGGCCTGGAGCCACCGCACCGCGACGACGCACCAGCGGTCTCCGGGGGTCAGTCCCGGGAACCGCCACTCCGGGTGGGGGGTGACGAGGTCGTTGCCGACCGAGACCTGGTGCTCGAGGAACTCCCGCGTGACTACAGCGCAGACCGTGTGACGGCCGACGTCCTCGGGGCCGGTGCTGCAGCTGCCGTCCCGGTAGAAGCCCGTGACCGGGTCGATGCCGCACGGCTCGAGCGGACCACCGAGGACGTTCCGCTCCGGCAGCTCCGGTCCGGCGCTCATGACGCCACCGTCTCACGCATCGCCCGCGGGAGGACCAGGCTGAAGGTCGTGCACGAGTCGTCGGTGAGCCGAAGCTGGCCGCCGAGAGCCTCGACGATCTCGGTCGCCTTCGCGAGCCCTCCGACACCGCTCACCGCCTGGCTCCGGACCTCGTCCGCGGCGCGCTCCCGTGGCCCGTCGTCGCCGACCCGGACCTCGGCATAGGCAGGGGCCTCGGCGACCGTCACGCGGATCGTCCCCTCGCCGTGCACCACCGAGTTTCCGATCAGGACGTCCATGACCTGCATGAGCGCACCGGCGGACATCCGCACCGCGACGACCGTGTCGCAGTCGGCGTCGAGCTTCCGGTCGGGCGCGAGGTCCTGCCACCGGGCCGCGACGTCGCGCACCAGCGCGGACAGGTCGATGTCGACGCTCGCCCCGACCCGGCTCTCCCGCGAGGCGTCGAGCATCTCGGCGACCGTCGCGCTCAGCCGGTCGAGCTGGCCGAGGGCCGCCGACAGCCGGGTGACGACCTCGGGCGATCCCTGCGAGGACAGCGCCAGGTCCTCGATCTCGAGCCGCGTGGCGGTGATCGGGGTGCGGAGCTCGTGGGAGGCGTGGGCCGCGAAGTCTCGCTCGCGGCTGACCAAGGCGCCTAGGTCGCGAGCACTGGTGCTCAGGGCCCGGCCCACGACATCGGCCTCGGGCACGGTGTACCTCGGCACGTGCACGTCGAAGTCACCGCGCCCGATGTGCTCGGCGGCGACGGCGAGCTCCTCGAACGGCCGGGACAGCCGCCGCGCCAGGAATACGGCCACGGCAGCGGCGACGACCACGAGCCCGAGCGCGATGAGCACGAGCCTGAGCAGGGCGTTGGCGACTCGCGCGTCCACGATCTCGGCCGGCCGGGTGAGCGTGAGCGTGCCTCCGCCCGGGACAGCGCGCGTCACCTGGAGGTCCGCCGAGTCGTGCGTCTGGGTGGCGCCGCCATCGTTGGCCGCCTCCACCCGGTGGCCCCTGGCGTCGACGTACACGATGCGCTCGCCCTCGAACAGCACACTCTCGAGCGTGTCCTGGTCCACCTTCGCGCCGGGTGCGCCGAGGAAGCTCGCGATCATCTCGGCAGAGCGTTCGACCTTGCGGTGCTCCTCGCTGTGGATCAGAGATGAGGTCGTGAACGCGCGCTCGACCAGGAGGACCGCGACGACGGCCAGGGTCAGGGCGAGGATCGCGACGATCAGGCGGTCACGCATCGAGGGCGCCGTCCTCGAGGCGGAAACCCACGCCTCGGACGGTCACCACCCTCGCGGGTGCGTCGCTCTCCTCCAGCTTCTGCCGCAACCGGCCGACGGTCACGTCGAGGGTCTTGGTGGAGCCGTACCAGTTGCTGTCCCAGACCTCGTCCATCAGCCGGTCGCGCGTGACGACGGACCCTCGGTCCTCGCTCAGGAGGGCGAGGACGTCGAACTCCTTGGTCGTCAGCGACACCTCGTTCTCGCCGGCCCAGACGCGCCGTGCCTGGACGTCGATGCGCAGGCCGGGGATCAACACGGGCTCCGCTTCGGTCGGGACAGGGCTGCTGCCGCTTCGCCGGAGCAGTGCCCGGGTCCGGGCGAGCAGCTCGGCGAGGCCGAACGGCTTGGACATGTAGTCGTCGGCGCCGACGTCGAGGCCCACGACGCGGTCGAGCTCGCCGCCCCGGGCAGTCAGGATGAGCACCCCGCCGTCGTACCCTCCGGCGCGCACCTGGCGGCAGACCTCGAGGCCGTCGATGTCGGGCAGCCCCAGGTCGAGGATCATCAGGTCGACCTCGCCGGCGAGCGCCCTCTGCACCGCGACCGATCCCTCACCGACGCGCTCGACGTCGTACCCCTCACGGCCGAGGGTGCGCACGAGCGGCATCGCGATTCCTTCGTCGTCCTCGACGATGAGCACCGTGGCCATGGTCATAGAGCATAGGGGTGGTCGGCCGCCGATTCGGGCGTGCGGCGCCGCGCGTCGAGGGCCAGGAAAACCAACACGGTGCCGGCGAGGCCCAGCGCCAGCAGGTTCCCCAGCTGCGAGAGCTGGCTGAGGCCGCGAGCGCCGGGGAGTCCGACGAGGATCTGGATCAGCTCCGCCAGGACGGTGGAGGCAGCGGCGAGAGTGGCCGCGGCACGGGCGACCAGGCCGGCGTTGGACCAGAGGGTGCCGCCGGCGACCAGCGCGACGACGGCGGCGGCTGCTGCGAGGACGCCCACGTAGAACGCGGCCTCGGCGAGCGCGGGGAGTACGACGAGCAGCAGGGCGCCGAGCAGGAGAGAGGCACCTGCGGCGCCTCGGGCGAAGCCGGACGGCGTGACGTCGTCCCGGGCGGCCGGCAAGAAGGCCGCGGTAGTCACGTGCTCCTGGGAGGGGAGAAGGTTGCGTGCGGTTGGGTTCATGTCAGGCACCTACGAGAAAGTTGAATTCCAGCAGGGCCGCCTCCCGCCCCATGACGGCCCTGCTGGACGTTTGATCACATGCCGAAACTTGTGCTCACAACGCTACGTGTGGTTCGCCCACGCCGCTTCCACGTCTAGGCAACGTTGCTTCCACACCTCCGACACACTTGGGTAACAGCCGGCCAGGGGTGTGAGTGGTCACGCGCTGGGTCCGTCGGAGAGGGGGTACCGCCAGGGCATGAGCGTCGACGTCGTGTACCTGCTCAGCGGGGCGGCCCTCCTGCTGGCCGTGGTGCTGCCGACCGCGCTGAGCAGGGCAGCGGTCTCCGCCCCGATCGTGCTGCTCCTCGTCGGGGCGATGATGGGACTGGCCGCACCCGAGAGCGCCGACCTCACCCCCACCGGTCACCGGTCGTTCGTCGAGCACCTCACCGAGTTCACGGTCCTCATCGCGCTGATGGGCGTGGGGCTCGCCCTGGACCGGCCGCTGAACCTGCGCCGCTTCAGCAGCTGGCGGAGGTGGAACGCCGCCTGGCGGCTGCTCGGCATCGCGATGGTGCTGACCATCGCCGGCGTGGCCTTCGTCGGCTGGTGGGCGATCGGTCTCGCCCCGGCGGGAGCCCTGCTCCTCGGCGCCGTCCTCGCTCCGACCGACCCGGTCCTCGCCTCCGACGTGCAGGTGGCAGGGCCGACACCGGTCGACGAGGGGTCGCTCGACGAGATCGACGAGAGCGACGAGGTCCGCTTCGCGCTGACCTCCGAGGCCGGGCTCAACGACGGCCTGGCCTTCCCGTTCGTCTACGCCGCGATCTTCCTCGCGACGCTGGGGCCGGTCTCCGAGTGGGGCCTGCGCTGGATCGGCTGGGAGCTGGTGGGCAAGGTCGTCCTCGGCGTGGTGCTCGGCGTCGTCGTCGGATGGGCGCTCGCCAAGACGGCCTTCCGCGCACCAGCGCGCTCGCTGCGCACGGCCGAGACCGGTGAGCCCCTGCTCGCGCTCGCGGCGGTGCTGCTCTCCTACGGGGTCGCGGAGATCGTGGGCGGCTACGGGTTCCTCGCGGTGTTCGCCTGCGCCATGACGCTCCGCTCGGCCGAGCGGGGTCACGAGTACCACGTGCACATGCACGAGATCATCGAGCGGCTCGAGCGGCTCCTGACCCTCGTCGTCCTCCTGCTGCTCGGGGTGTCGATGACCAACGGCCTGCTGCGGGACCTGCCCTGGGAGTCGGTCGTGCTCGCCGTACTTCTCGTCTTCGTGATCCGGCCCGCCGCCGGGCTGCTCGCGCTCGGCTTCCGCGGCGCGACCGCCCGCATCGGCGACCACGTGTTCACCTCGCAGGAGCGCCTGGCCACGTCGTTCTTCGGCGTCCGCGGCGTCGGCTCGCTGTACTACCTCGCCTACGCCACCGGCCAGGCCGACTTCGGTCGCCACGAGGTCCTGTGGTCCACGGTGGCCTTCACGATCGCGCTGTCGGTGCTGGTGCACGGGATCACGGCGACACCGGCGATGCGGTGGCTGGAGAGATCGCGGGAAGGCTAGCGCGCTGTCAGAGAACGCGGTGGCCGTACATCTCCCCGAGCGGGTCGGCGATCAGCTCGACGCGCGCGCCGTCCGGGTCCCTGAAGTAGACCGAGACCTGGCTGTGGATGACGTACTCGACGCCTGCCTCGTCCAGACGCGCGACGATCTCCTGCCAGCGCGCCGGGTCCATCGAGATGGCCACGTGGTGGAGGCCGCCGAGCACCTCGGTGTACGGACCCACGTCGAGTCCCGGGAAGTCGAAGAACGCCAGCAGGTTCTGGTTGCCGATGTCGAAGAAGAAGTGCGACGAGCCGGCGTAGTCACGGTTCTCGATCAGCTCGGTCAGCGGGAAGCCGAGGAGATCCTGGTAGAAGGCGACCGTGCGCTCCACGTCGCTGCTGATCAGCGCGGTGTGATGCAGCCCCCGGGCGCTGGACGGCTGACGTTCCGCAACGGGCTTGAGGTGGGCTGCCCGGATGCGCGCTCGCTCGGCCTCGATGGCGGCCAGGTCAGGTGGGGTCATGTCCCCAACAGTAGGGGCGGCCCTGTCCAGGAGTTCCGAGACATCCGGTCCGCGGGTCACTACCGTCGAGGTAAGGATGACCTTGCAGGGAGGTTCGCGATGACTGACCCGACGCAGAACCCGCCGCCCGAGGAGGGCTCGACGCCGCCCCGGTCGACATCGGGCGAAGGGAGCTACGGCACAGGCGCGGTCCCTCCGCCGCAACCCGGTGGGTCGCAGCAGCCCGGCGCGACGCCGCCTCCGCGCCAGGGCGAGACCGGTGGTGGCGTCGGTGAGCCCGTCGACCTCATGCCCAGGTTCGTGGCGCGGCTGATCGACTACATCATGCTGGCGCTGGTGGAAGCCATCGTCTTCGGCCTGGTCGCCGTGGGCATGGTCGCGGCCTCTCGCACCGAGACGGTGACCACCTGGGGCAACGGGGCCTGGCCCCTCTTCACGGTGAACCCCTTCTCGTCTGTGATCAGCGCCGCCATCGCGCTCCTCTACTTCACGCTGATGGAGGGCACCCGCGGCCAGACCGTGGGGAAGATGCTGCTGAAGCTCGAGACCCGCGGACCCGGAGGCGGCCGTCCCACGATGGAGCAGGCACTCAAGCGCAATGCGTTCACCGGCATCGGGATCCTCGGCGTGATCCCGTTCCTGGGCTTCGTGGCCGGCCTGCTGAGTCTGGCCGCGGTGATCGCGATCGCGGTGACCATCAGCAACGACACCGCCACGCACAGGGGCTGGCACGACAACTTCGCCGGGGGCACGACCGTCGTCCGGGTCGGCTGACCCGCTGTAACGCGGGGTTACGGACGGTCCACAAGCGGCATACCGCTTGGGAGCCGTCCACAACGCGTGGGAAGTCGGCGCCCCCGGGCGGTCAGGGCCCAGGCTTCTTCGTCCGCGGCTTCTTCTTGTCGGGCTTGCGGTCGAAGGACTTCGAGCCGCCCGCCCCGTGCGGCTTCTTCCTGTCGTACGACGACCGCCGGGGGGTCGCCACCGCGCCCCCACCGGGCGTCAGCTCGATGAGCTTGCCGGAGATCCGGGTGCGCTCGAGCGCGGCCAGGGTCTCGGGTGGCAGGTCGGCCGGGAGCTCCACGAGCGAGTGGTCGCCCCTGATGTCGATGTGCCCGAAGTCGTCGCGCCCGAGGCCGCCCTCGTTGGCGATCGCCCCGACGATCTGGCGGGGTTCGACCTTGTGGCGCTTGCCGACCGCGATCGTGTAGGTCGCGAACGTGACGTCGGAACGACCGCGCCGCGGCCTGGCCTCGCGACGCGGCGGCCGGCCGCCGTCCTCGTCGTCGCGTCGCCGGCCCTTCTCGTAGTCCCAGGCGCCGCGCTTCTCGTCGCGCTTCCCGGTGAAGACCGGCGTGGGCTCGGGGGCCGCCTCGGGCTCCAGGAGCAGCGGCTGGCCGTCCTGCGCCATCACCGCGAGGGCCGCGGCGATGTCCGCGGCGGGGACGTCGTGCTCCTGCTCGTACTCGCTGACCAGGTCGCGGAACAGCCCGAGCTTGTCGGAGGCGAGCGCCTCGGTGATCGACTCGTTGAAGCGCGCGACTCGGGTGAGGTTGACGTCCTCGACGCTGGGCAGCGACATCTGCGTCAGGGGCTGGCGCGTGGCGCGCTCGATCGACTTGAGCAGATGGCGCTCACGCGGCGTGATGAACGACAAGGCGTCGCCCGCGCGACCGGCGCGACCGGTGCGTCCGATCCGGTGGACGTAGGACTCCGTGTCGGTGGGGATGTCGTAGTTGACGACGTGGCTGATCCGCTCGACGTCGAGCCCGCGGGCCGCGACGTCTGTGGCGACCAGGATGTCGAGCCGCCCGTCGCGCAGCTGGTTGATCGTGCGCTCCCGCTGGGCCTGGGCGACGTCGCCGTTGATGGCGGCGGCGGAGAAGCCCCGCGCCCTCAGCCGCTCGGCGAGCACCTCGGTCGCCTGCTTGGTGCGGACGAAGATGATCATCCCCTCGAAGTTCTCGACCTCGAGGATCCGGGTGAGGGCGTCGATCTTCTGGGGGTAGGCGACCTGGAGGTAGCGCTGCGTGATGTTCGCGGCCGTCGTGGTCTTGTTCTTGACGGTGATCTCGGCGGCGTCCGTCAGGTACTTCTTGGAGATCCGGCGGATCTGCGGCGGCATCGTCGCGGAGAACAGTGCGACGTGCTTGTCCTCGGGGGTGTCGGCGAGGATCGTCTCGACGTCCTCCTGGAAGCCCATCTTGAGCATCTCGTCGGCCTCGTCGAGCACCAGGAAGCGCAGCTCGGACAGGTCGAGCGTGCCCTTCTCGAGGTGGTCCATGATCCGGCCGGGGGTCCCGACGACCACGTGCACCCCTCGACGGAGCGCGGACAGCTGCACGCCGTACGCCTGCCCGCCGTAGACCGGAAGCACGTGCACCCCGGGCAGGTGGGCGGCGTAGCGCTCGAACGCCTCCGAGACCTGCAGCGCCAGCTCGCGGGTCGGGGCGAGGACCAGCGCCTGCGGGGACTTCTGCTTCAGGTCGAGCTGGGACAGGATCGGCACCGCGAAGGCCGCGGTCTTGCCGGTGCCGGTCTGGGCGAGCCCCACGACGTGCCGGCCCTCGAGCAGCGCGGGGATCGTGGCCGCCTGGATCGGGGAAGGAGACTCGTAGCCGACGTCGTTGAGGGCGCGCAGCACTCGCTTGTCGATGCCGAGGTCGGCGAAGGTCGGCGTCTCGGGCTCGCCGGAGTCGGCCGCGGAGTCTGGGGAAGGCATTCGCCCAGGCTACCCGTGTGGGCCGGGTCACAAGTCGGCTGAGTACGCGTGCGGATGTGGAGCCCCCGTGTACGACGAGCATGGCGACGCGACCACGAACCAGCTGACCCCTCCGAGCCCGGCCGCTCCGGACGACGGACCCTTCCTGCGCCCCCGGTCGTTGTTGACAGCAGCGCACGGCCGGACCACGGCCAGATCCGCCACGTCGCCGAGGAGGCGGGTGTCCCCGCCGGCGGCGCTGCACCGGGAGCCCGCGGTCAGGCCGTGGGGGCACCGCCGGCACGTCGCCGCAGCACCACGACCGACCGTGCGGTGACGGGGAACTCCACTCCGGGCACGAGCATCGGGGCGTCGTCCCACAGCGAGACGCTGCCGATCTGGTCGTCGCTGGTGTCGATCGCGACGACCCACCCGTCGTCGTACAACCCCTCCGGGATCGTGAACGGGATGGACTCGTGGAAGGCGTTGAACGCGACCAGGAACGAGTCACCGACGACCGGCTCACCGCGCGGGTCCGGCTCCGGGATCGCCTCGCCGTTGAAGAAGACCATCACCGAGAGGGCGTGGCTCTCGTTCCAGTCGGTGTCGCTCATCGGCTCACCGTCGCGCTTGTACCAGTCCATCTCCGGCAGGCCGTTCTCACCGGTGTGCCCTCCGGGGAACCGGCGACGCCGGAAGACCGGCTGCTCGTGCCGGAGGGCGACGACCCGCTTGGTGAAGGCGAGGAGCTCGTCCTGCCACGGCTCGAGCTTCCAGTTCACCCACGACAGCTCGTTGTCCTGGCAGTACACGTTGTTGTTGCCCTGCTGCCCGCGGCCGAGCTCGTCGCCGTGGGCGATCATCGGGACGCCCTGGGAGAGCAGGAGCGAGGCCAGGAAGTTGCGCTGCTGCCGTCCCCTCAGCGCGAGGACCTCGGCGTCGTCGGTGTCGCCCTCGGCGCCGCAGTTCCACGAGCGGTTGTGGCTCTCGCCGTCGGCGCCGCCCTCGCCGTTGGCCTCGTTGTGCTTCTCGTTGTAGGAGACCAGGTCACGGAGCGTGAAGCCGTCGTGCGCGGTGATGAAGTTGACCGACGCGATCGGCTTGCGGCCCGAGTGCTCGTAGAGGTCGGCCGAGCCGCTGATCCGCGACGCGAACTCGCCGAGGGTCGAGGGCTCCCCTCGCCAGAAGTCGCGGACCGTGTCGCGGTACTTGCCGTTCCACTCGGTCCACAGGGGCGGGAAGTTGCCGACCTGGTAGCCGCCGTCGCCGACGTCCCACGGCTCGGCGATGAGCTTTACCTGGCTGACCACCGGGTCCTGCTGGACGAGGTCGAAGAACGCCGACAGGCGGTCGACCTCGTGGAACTGACGGGCCAGGGACGAGGCGAGGTCGAACCGGAAGCCGTCGACGTGCATCTCGGTCACCCAGTAGCGCAGGGAGTCCATGATCAGCTGCAGCACGTGCGGGTGGCGCATCAGCAGGCTGTTGCCCGTGCCGGTCGTGTCGAAGTAGTACGCCTTGTCGTCGTCGACGAGCCGGTAGTACGCGTTGTTGTCGATGCCGCGGAAGCACAGCGTGGGGCCCTGGTGGTTGCCCTCGGCGGTGTGGTTGTAGACCACGTCGAGGATCACCTCGATGTCCGCCTCGTGCAGCGCCTTCACCATCGCCTTGAACTCCTGCACCTGCTGGCCTCGCTGGCCGGACGCGGAGTAGGCGTTGTGCGGGGCGAAGAACCCGATCGTGTTGTAGCCCCAGTAGTTCGACAGGCCCTTCTCGAGCAGGTGCGGGTCCTGGACGTACTGGTGCACCGGCATCAGCTCGATCGCTGTCACGCCCAGCGACGTGAGGTGCTCGACCATGGCCGGGTGCGCGATGCCGGCGTAGGTCCCCCGGATGGCCTCCGGGATGCCGGGGTGGGTCTGGGTCAGACCCTTGACGTGTGCCTCGTAGAGCACCGACTCGTGGTACTCGTGGTCGGGATGCCGGTCGTTGCCCCAGTCGAAGAAGGGGCTGACGACCACCGACAGCATCGTGTGGCTGAGGCTGTCGTCGTCGTTGAACTTCTTGTCGTCCTTGAACCGGTAGGAGAACAGCGACTCGTCACCGTCGATCTGTCCCTCGACGGCCTTGGCGTACGGGTCGAGCAGCAGCTTGGCCGGGTTGCACCGGTGCCCGCTGTCAGGGTCGAAGGGGCCGTGCACGCGGTACCCGTAGCGCTGACCAGGTTGTACGCCGGGGAGGTACACGTGGTGCACGAAGCCGTCGGTCTCCGGCATGTCGATCCGCGTCTCGGCCCCGTCCTCGCCGATCAGGCAGAGCTCGACGCGCTCGGCGACCTCCGTGAACAGCGCGAAGTTCACTCCGGACCCGTCGTAGGAGGCCCCGAGGGGGTACGAACGGCCGGGCCAGATCTGCATGCGTTGCTCTCTTCCGAGGGGAGGACTGCTGAGACGACAGTAGCCACCTGTACCCCCGCGCAGCGATCTCGTACACCACCGGCTCGGACTCCTGTCTGGAGGAATCGACTGCGGCGCAAGGCGACGTGTCGGAGGATGGGGGCGCGGCGACCGGCCGCCACGTGTCGCGCGGCCCCGATGCAGGGGCGCGCAGGGGGAAGGCGTAGGTCAGATGGGCTGGATCATCCTCGTCGGGATCGTCGGAGGGCTGCTGGGGCTGCTGTGGCTGACGCGACCCAGGGCCGGGGCACCCGGCCGGCACCGGGCCCAGCGCCTCTCGGCCGCCGAGCGCGAGGCACTGGGCCGGGAGCCGGGTAACCGGATCACCAACGGACCACAGCAGATGGGCTGACCCCCCGGCGCTCAGACCGAGTCGAGGAACCGCTTGCGACCGGCGTCGTACTCCTCCTGGGTCACGAGACCCTCGTCTCGGAGCTGCTGGAGCTCGCGAGCCGCTGCTGCAGGGTGCGGGCCGGCCGGGGCCGCTGCACCTCTGGGCAGCGCGCGCACATCACGCGGATAGTGTTCGGCTGGTCTCGAAAATGCAAGGAGTCCTGTGCCGCCCCTCCCCCCGTCCCGGTCTCGGTCCGACGTCGTCGCCGAGCTCCGTGCTGCCGGCTGCGTGTTCGCCGAGGACGAGGCCAGGTTGCTGATCGGCGCAGCACGGAGCGCCGATGACCTCACGAGCATGCTGGAGCAACGGGTCGCCGGAGTTGCCGCTCGAGCACATCGTGGGATGGGCGGAGTTCTGCGGCCTGCGGGTCGCCGTCGACAGCGGCGTGTTCGTGCCGCGTCGCCGCACGGAGCTCCTGGTCGGCGAGGCTGCGAGTCTCACGCGTGCGGGCGCAGTGGTCGTCGACCTGTGCTGCGGGTCGGGGGCGGTCGGTACGGCCCTGGCCGCTGCTCTGGGTGGCGCCGAGGTGCACGCCGTCGACATCGACCCGGCGGCGGTGCGATGTGCCCGCCGCAACGTCGCTTCCGTGGGGGGTCAGGTGTACGAAGGGGACCTCTTCGACCCGCTGCCCTCGACGTTGCGGGGGCGCGTCGACGTACTCGTCGCCTGCGCGCCGTACGTCCCGACCGACGCGATCGGGTTCATGCCCCCGGAGGCCCGCCTCCACGAGCCACGCGTGGCGCTCGACGGCGGTGAGGACGGACTGGAGGTCGTCCGGCGGATAGCGGCCGAGGCATCACGCTGGGTGGCGCCGAACGGTCACCTTCTGGTCGAGACGAGCGCAGCCCAGGCGCCTGAAGCGACCCGCGCCTTCGCCGACGGCGGCCTGCTTGCGCGAGTGGCGAGCTCCGAGGAACGCGGCGCCACGGTCGTGATCGGCTCGGTGGCGGTCACCTGACGACGGCTCGGACCGCTGCGACGATCCCGGCGACGAGCAGCGCGAGAATGAGCAGGAGGAGGAGAACGGGGGCCTGCACCAGAAGGAGGATCAGCGACACCACGATGGCCACTCTGACCTTGCCGCTGGCTCCGAGCCAGGCGCCCTTGAGGGCTGCCCAGACGGGGTTCTTCCCCAGCAGGGATGCCTTGACCCCCTCGAAGCCCGCCCGATCGGTGGCTCCTTCGGGTGCGGCGACCTCGTTCAGCTTCCGGGTCCAGTCGTCGACCTGATGAGACGCCTTCGCCGCCGCGTACGACGCCGTCGCCTCCGAGAGGTCGCGGAGGGCCGTCACCAGGCTGGATGCAGCGGGCCCGGCGCCGCCGGCGCTGGCGATGTTCGATGCCGTCATGTCGTTGGCTCCTCAGTCCCGGGTACTTGGGTCGTTCCCAGAACCAGGTCGTTCAAGCGGCCCTACGCGCGGCGGTCCGAGATGCGTTTGGCCTTCCCGAGCGACCGCTCCAGCGCACCGGGGTCGACCACCTCGACCTGCACACCGACCCCGATGTTGCTCCTCACGTGGTGGGCGACCTCGGCGGCAAGGGCAGGACGACGGTCGGCGGGCGTGTGGTCGTGCGCCTCGACCTGCACGGTCAGTACGTCGAGGTTGCCGGGTCGGGTGAGGACGCACAGGTAGTGCGGGCTGAGCCCCTCCACCTTGAGGATCTGCTCCTCGATCTGGGTGGGGAACACGTTCACGCCACGGATGATCATCATGTCGTCGGTGCGGCCGGTCACCTTCTGCATCCTCCGGAAGGCCGGGAAGGCGGTTCCGGGAAGCAGCCGGGTGAGGTCGCGGGTGCGGTACCTGACCACCGGCATCGCCTGCTTGGTCAGGCTGGTGAAGACGAGCTCGCCCTCCACGCCGTCGGGCAGGACCTCGTGGGTGACCGGGTCGATCACCTCGGGGTAGAAGTGGTCCTCCCAGACATGGAGCCCGTCCTTGGTGCTGACCGCCTCCTGCGAGACGCCGGGTCCCATCACCTCCGACAGCCCGTAGATGTCGACGGCGTCGATGCCGCTGCGCTTCTCGACCTCGAGCCGCATCTCGTTGGTCCACGGCTCGGCGCCGAAGATCCCGATCTCGAGGCTGGTGTTGCGGGGGTCGACGCCCTGCCGCTCCATCTCGTCGAGGATCGCCAGGAAGTACGACGGGGTCACCATGATCACCCGCGGCTCGAAGTCGAGGATCAGCTGCACCTGCCGCTCGGTCATGCCACCCGAGACCGGCACCACCGTGCACCCGAGTCGCTCGGCCCCGTAGTGCGCGCCCAGCCCTCCCGTGAACAGTCCGTACCCGTAGGCCACGTGTACGACGTCCCCGGGACGACCACCCGCCGCGTAGATGGATCGCGCCATCAGGTCGGCCCAGGTCTCCAGGTCGTCCTGGGTGTACCCCACGACGGTGGGCTTGCCCGTCGTACCGGAAGACGCGTGGATCCGGGACACCTGCTCGCGCGGCACCGCGAACATGCCGAAGGGGTAGTTGTCACGCAGGTCGGCCTTGGCCGTGAACGGGAACCGAGCCAGGTCCTCGAGGGCCGTCAGATCGGCGGGGTGTACGCCGGCCGCGTCGAACGCCCTTCGGTAGTGCGGGACGTGCTCGTAGGCCCGAGCCAACGTCTCCTGCAGGTGGACGAGCTGGTCCTGGCGGAGCTCGTCGCGGGTCGGGTCGGGCATCTGGAACGTCACCGCTTCACCCTCGCAGATCGCCGATGCTCGTGCACCGGTCTTGGTGCGCTGTCGAGGGCGGATCGGGCCCGCTGATGTCGGCCGACCTCGACAGCGGCGGCGGGCTCCCGCGGGGCACCCGCGCCGGTTCTCGTCCACAGCGGACGGGGGGTTGCGGGCCGTCCACGGGTTTCGAACAGGTGTTCGAAACGAGGGTGGTGGACGCCTAGCGTGGAGCCATGGAGCTCGAGCCGACGCCCGTTGCGGACCGCACCGACCCGGTGCACCGGTTCGCCGGCGCGGCGTCGGCCGCGCTGGACCGGGTCCAGGATTCGCCGACGTGGGCGATGACCCCGGCGGAGCAGGCCGAGACACTGCTGGAGCTGTCTCGGGTGCAGGCCAGGTTGACCGAGCTGCGGTGGCGGGTGCTGGCCGCCGCGGACCGGAACCAGCTCGGCGCGAGGGACGGGTCGACCGGCACAGCGGCGTGGCTGGCCTCGCGGACCCGGCAGACCCGGACCCGGACCAACGCCGACCTGCGCGGCGCGCTGACCCTGGACGAGGCACGGTTCGCGGCCACCCGGGACGCGTTCGCCGCCGGCGCCCTGACCGTGGACCAGGTGTGGGTGATCCTCCGCGCGATCGAGGACCTCCCCACCGACGAGGTCACCGACGAGCAACGCACCCGGGCGCAACGGCACCTGATCGGGCTGGCCGCCGAGCACGACGCGAAACAGCTGCGGATCCTGGCCCGCCGGCTGTTCGAGGTCCTCGCCCCCGACGAGGCCGACCGGCGCGAGGCCGACGCTCTGGAGCGCGAGGAACGCCAGGCCCGGGAGCGGGCCAGGTTCGCGATCCGCGACAACGGCGACGGCACCTCCAGCGGCTGGTTCAAGCTGCCCACCCTGCACGCACAGATGCTCGGCAAGGCGGTGCAGGCGTTCGCCGCCCCGCGCCGCACCACCCCCGAGACCCGGGTCGACGCCGACGGCCACAAGATCGGGTACCCCCACCGGCTGGGGCTGGCGTTCGCCGAGCTGATCGAGCACCTGCCCACCGACAAGCTGCCCCAGGCCGGCGGCGCCGCGGCGACCGTGGTGATCACCATCGGCCTGGACCACCTCCGCACCGGGCTCGGGGCCGCGACCCTGGACACCGGCGGCCGGATCTCCGCCGCCCAGGCCCGCCGGCTGGCCTGCACCAGCGGCGTCGTGCCCGCCGTGCTCGGCTCCCGTTCGGTCCCGTTGGACCTCGGCCGAAAGGTCCGGCTGCACACCGAACCCCAGCGCACTGCGATGACCGTCCGCGACCGCGGCTGCACCGCCCTCGACTGCGACCGGCCCCCGGCCTGGTGCGAGGCCCACCACGACCAGGCCTGGGAAGACGGCGGCCAGACCAGCGTCGAGAACGGCCGCCTGCTCTGCGGCCATCACCACCACCTCGCCCACGACCCCCGCTACCAGACCCACCACCTCCCCCACGGCAAGGTCCGGTTCCACAAACGGACGTAGGCAAGGCCTGCCCGGTTGGACCATGCGCGAGCGACGCCGGCGAGCATGCCCTTCAGGGCAGGTGCCGCAACAGCTCATCCACGGTCGCGAACTTCGCCACCACGTCGGCGGCAGCCGTCTCGGACCGCAGGAGCGCCACGCCCTGCCCCGCGTAGACGGCGACCGTGTCGAAGTCCTTCTGCTTCAGAGCCGACGAGTACCTCTCCAGCGCGGCCGAGTCGGAGGCGAGCTCGTCCTCACGGTGCTCCCACTCGTCGAAGAACGCGTTGCGCAAGGCGCGGCCGCCGTACTCCGGCGGCCATCCGGCGCGTTGGGCGATGTCGAAGACCCGTCCGTACGCCGTGGCCGTGTCGCCGGCTGCGATGAGCCTTTCCCGGGAGGCGGCTGGGAACGTGCTCTCCCGGCAGGTGAGGAACGCGGTGCCCGCCCAGGCACCTACCGCTCCTGCCGCGAGCACGGCGGCCAGACCACGAGGGCTCGAGATGCCGCCGGCGGCAACCACCGGGACCTCCAGGTCGTCGAGGACCGTCTGCAACAGAGTGAGGGTGCCGATGTCATTGCGTCCGTGGCCGCCGCCCTCGCCACCGCGCGCGACGACGAAGTCGATGCCGGCACGCTCAGCACGGCGCGCCTCCTCCAGGTTGCCGACCTGGGTGGTGACCGCCTTCCCGGCCTGCTTCAGTCGACGTACCGGCCCCTCGAACGCGCCGAAGCTCACCGAGACCAGAGCGGCATCCGACTCAGCGACCGCGTCGACCTGCGCCGGGTTCGTCTCGAGCGCCCAGGCCATGAGCCCGATACCGTACGGGCGCCCGGGCCCCGCGGCCACGCGTGCCTGCTCGGCGATCCACCCCGGCGACGCCGCCGGCCCCACGCCGATCATGCCGAGGGCACCGGCCTCGGAGACGGCGGCGGCCAGACGGCCTTCGCTGACCCGGGCCATGGGCGCCTGGATCAGCGGTACGTCGATGCCGAGGGTGCGGGTGAGCCAGTTCTGCATCAGGTCTCCTCCAGATCTCCCTGGCTGAGCGGTCGTGTTCCACACGTCTCCGCTCCCGGCGCGGACATCTTGTTGTCCACGCCCGCAGCGTGACACATCACCCAGGCGTCATAAGCCGGTGTTCGCCTGGTCCCCGACGTGCATCCGCGCTTTCGCCGCTCCGGAATGGCGTCGACGCGGTTCGGCACAGCGCCTACCGTCTCCCACATGGTCGAGGTCGAGGAGTACGACGATCCGCGGCTCGTCGCTCTCTATGACCTCCTCAACCCGTACGCCGACGACACTGCGTTCTACATCGACCTCGCCTCCGACGAACGCGCCTCCTCGATCGTCGACATCGGTTGCGGCACGGGTCTTCTGGCCTGCGAGCTGGCTCGTCGCGGTCATCAGCTGACCGGAGTCGACCCGTCCGCCGCGATGCTCGACGTCGCGCGTCGACGGCCTGGCGCTGGGCGCGTTCGATGGGTCGAAGGGGACGCGAGCCGACTTGGGGACGCCCGGGCGGATCTCGCGATCATGACCGGTCATGTCGCGCAGGTGTTCCTCGACGATGCGGACTGGCATGAAACCCTCGCCGTGACGCGTGCAGCCCTGCGCCCCGGAGGCCTGCTCGCCTTCGAGAGCCGCAACCCGGTCGTCAGGCCGTGGGCCGCCTGGACACCGGAGTCGTCCCTGCGGCGAGTCGACGACCCGGTCCAAGAACCTGTCGAGGTCTGGCACTCGTTGAAGGACGCAGCTGCCGGGCGGGTGAGCTTCGAGACCCACTACCGCTTCCTGCCTTCTGAGGAAGTGCTGGTGTCGCAAGGCGAGCTGCGGTTCCGCACTCAGACCGAGCTCGTCGAGTCACTGGCCACCTCAGGCTTCGTGGTCGAGCACGTCTTCGGGACCTGGGATCGTCAGCCGGTCGGGCCTCGAAGCTCGGAGCTGATCTTCGTCGCCCGATCCGAATGAGTTCCCGATGCCGCTCGGACGGGTCTCCATGTCGTCGTACTAGTGCGCAACCACGTCGAGGTGCTGCAGGCTCGCACAGATCTGTCCGATGACGTGCCCGGCGCACCGGCAGACTGTCCGCCGTGACACCTTCCTCCGAGGCTCCCCGCGCGAAGCGGCTCTCCCGACGTGGTCTCTTGCTAGGAGCCGGCCTGCTCGCCGCCGGAACGACCGCAGGCGGGGTCGCGGTCAATGAAGGCGTGGTGCCCGGGAGGGCCTGGCTGTACCGCAACCTGGGGCCCGACGGCGGGGACGGCGTCGTCCCGCGAGTCGCGTCGGGCCGCATGGTCAGCGGCAGCTTCAGCTCCCGGGCCCGGCGTGGCAGACGCTGCCGCTGGACCATCGCCTTCCCGCCCGGCCCTGCCCGCACGCTCCCCGTGGCCGTGGTCCTGCACGGTCGCGACAACGACTACTCGTCGGCGTTCAACCACAGGTACCTGGGCCTCGACCGCTTCCTCGCGGCCGCCGTGGACCAAGGCTCGAAACCGTTCGCCCTGGCCAGCGTCGACGGCGGGAAGACCTACTGGCATGCCCGCGACAGCGGCGAGGACTCAGGTGCCATGGTCATCGACGAGTTCCTGCCCCTGCTCGCCGACCGAGGTCTCGACGTACGACGCGTGGCGTTCCTGGGCTGGTCGATGGGCGGCTACGGCGCGCTCACCCTGGCCGGCAGGCTCGGCCGGCACCGAGTGGCAGGCGTGGCCGTCGCGAGCCCGGCCTTGTGGCAGGAGTACGAGGACACAGCGCCCGGGGCCTTCGACAGCGCCGCCGACTTCGCGGCTGCAACGGCCTTCGGGCGGCAGGAGACCCTGGCCGGAATCCCCTTGCGCATCGACTGCGGCGAGGGCGACCCGTTCTACGCAGCAACCCGCGACTACGTCGGCGGCTTCAGGCAGCCGCCGGCCGGAGGCTTCGAGCCGGGCAACCACGACGCCGGGTACTGGCGGCGCATTGCTCCGCACCAGATGCGCTTCCTTGCCCGCGCCCTCTCGAGCTGAGTCAGGCATCGAAGTCCGGGCGACCGAAACGTCGCCGGAATCGAGACTGCTTTCGAATTGTCGACATGAGGTGCAGGCTGGCAGAGAGCCGTCGTCAGGATAGTGACCGGCTCAGGGAGGACGAGTGACAGCGCACAGTAGCTCTCGGGGCACGGGGGACGCTCCATTCCAGCACGAGGCGGTGTTCTACCGCGGTCCGGAGGACCTGACGTCCGCGACCGTTCCCTACATTCGCGAGGGCCTGGAGCGACGAGAACCTGTGCTCGTGGCGGTGCTTCCCGACCGGATCCGCAGCCTCCGGTCGGCGCTTGGATCGGACGCCGACCGGGTCGGTTTCCTCGACATCGCAGAGGCCGGGGGGAACCCGGCGCGACTCATCCCGGTGTGGCGACGCTTCGTCCACGACTCCCTCGACGTGGGTTCAGCGCGTGGAGTCGGGGAACCTGTCTGGTCCGGTCGCAGGGACGTGGAGATCGAGGAGTGCTGGCTCCACGAGTCACTGTTGAACGTGGCCTTCGACGACGGGCCGCCCTGGCGGCTGATGTGCCCCTACGACGTCGACTCCCTCCCGGCCGCGGTGGTCGAGGACGTCCTGCGCACACATCCGGTGGTCACCGCGACGGGACCCTCCGACGTCGAGTACGGCGGGCACCACCACGCCAAGGCGCACTTCGCGTCTCCGCTGTCGCCTGTCCCGGAGGGGGCCCATCACGTCTCGTTCGTCGTCGACGACCTGAGCAGCCTGCGCCGCTCCGTGTGTCGGTGGGCGCTCGAAGCGGGGGTGTCCGAGGACCAGGCCGATCACCTCGTCGTGGCCGCGAACGAGCTCGCCACCAACAGCATCGCCCACGGGGGTGGGTCGGGGGTCCTAGAGGCCTGGACGGAGCCGGACGCGTTCGTCGTGGAGGTCAGTGACCGCGGTGTCGTCTCGGACCCCCTGGTCGGGCGGGAGCTGGCGCTCGATGCCGCCGAGAGCGGTCGCGGCGTCTGGATCGTGAACCAGCTCTGCGATCTGGTTCAGATGCGCTCTCTCGAGGAGACGGGAACCGTCGTACGACTCCACTCGTGGCTGTGAGAACCCCGGTCAAGGATCGCGGGAAGCTGCCGACAGTCGCTGCCGAGTCACGTCATGCCTGTGACGGTGTGAGCACTGGAGACGCAGAACTCGTTGCCCTCCGGGTCCGCCATGACCGTCCACGTGTCGGGATTCGCGAGCGACGGAGGGTCTTGGCGGACCTCGACGACAGTCGCCCCGGCGGCAACCAGTCGCGCCACCTCGTCTTCCATCGAGCCTGGGGTGACGAGGTCGAGATGCAGCCGGTTCTTGACCTCCTTCGCCTCGGGCACGTTCATGAAGTAGAGAGGCGTCCCAGCCCGTGACGGATCGCTGACCTCGAACTCGTCGGTGTTCCGTTCCGACACGCGGTACGACAACGCACCGGCCCAGAAATCCGCCTGCGCGCGTGAGTCGCGGCAGTCCACGACCACAGCCAACACTGATGACGACATGCTGCCTCCTCGTAGGGATCCTCCCATTGAGCGAGACGCTCGCCGAAGTCGCAAGAAGACGCGTGGCCAGAGGCGTCTCGCTCCGTCGCCGTACCTGGCCATCTCAGTGACGTGCGCGGGCGGGGCTGCGGCCATGGACCGGTGGGCCCGACCGGACGTGGCGTGGGGACTCTTCGAGGTTCGGGAACGAGATGCTGACGCGCGCAGCTACTACCCGTGGGCCATGTCGACGAATCGCGAGTAGTGGCCCTGGAACGCCACGGTGACGTCCCGCGTCGGGCCGTTACGGTGCTTGGCCACGATCAGGTCCGCCTCACCGGGTCGGGTCGACTCCTTCTCGTAGGCGTCCTCGCGGTGGAGCAGGATCACCATGTCGGCGTCCTGCTCGATGGAGCCGGACTCTCGAAGGTCGCTCATCATCGGCCGCTTGTCCGCACGCTGCTCAGGACCACGGTTCAGCTGCGACAGGGCGATGATCGGGACGTCGAGCTCCTTGGCCAGCAGCTTGATCTGACGCGAGAACTCCGAGACCTCGAGCTGGCGGGACTCGACCTTCTTGCCGGAGCTCATCAGCTGCAGGTAGTCGATGACGATCAGGCGCAGGTCGTGACGCTGCTTGAGCCGACGGGCCTTGGCACGGATCTCCATCATCGTCATGTTCGGCGAGTCGTCGATGAACAGCGGCGCCGAGGACACCTCACCCATCTTGCGGGCCAGCTTCGCCCAGTCGTCGTCGCCCATGTGACCGTTGCGCATGTGGTTCAGCGGGATCTTCCCCTCGGCTGACAGCAGACGCATCGTGATCTCGTTGCGCGTCATCTCCAGGGAGAAGATCACGCTCGCGAGGTTGTGGTGGATCGACGCCGAGCGGCAGAAGTCCAGGGCGAGGGTCGACTTACCCATGGCGGGTCGCGCCGCCACGATGATCATCTGCCCACCGTGCAGGCCGTTGGTCAGCTCGTCCAGGTCGGCGAACCCTGTCGGCACGCCGACCATCTCGCCGTCGCGGTTCGAGATCGCCTCGATCTCGTCGAGGGTGGACTCCATGATCTCGCTCAGCGGCGCGTAGTCCTCCGCCGTGCGCTTGTCGGTGACCCCGTAGACCTCGGCCTGGGCCCGGTCCACGACCTCGTCGACCTCGCCCTCGCCCGCGTAGCCCCACTGCGCGATGCGAGTGCCGGCGTCGACGAGCCTGCGCAGGATCGCCTTCTCCCGGACGATCTCGGCGTAGTAGCCGGCGTTCGCGGCGATCGGCACGCTGGCCGAGAGGGTGTGAAGGTACGGCGCCCCGCCGACCCTCCCGAGCTCGCCCCTCTTCTGGAGCTCCGCGGCGACCGTGACCGGGTCGGCCGGCTCGCCGCGCCCGTAGAGGTCGACGATCACGTCGAAGATCGCCTCGTGTGCGGGGCGGTAGAAGTCGGTGCCGCGCACCGCCTCGATCACATCTGCGATCGCGTCCTTGGACAGCAGCATCGAGCCGATGACGCTCTGCTCCGCATCATTGTCCTGAGGCGGGGTGCGGTCACCTCCGCCGCCTCGCCCTCCGCCGTACTCGCTGCTGTCCGGGGCGATGGTCCAACCACCGTCGAGAGCTGACCCCGGACCGCTGGGGAACTCTGCAATGCTCACGGGTGAGACCTCTCCTTGCACGTGTCGTCGACTCGACCCCGACCTCGCGACCGTACGAGGGAGCACCCCCAGAAACCGGCCGAATCGCCCACGTCCAGTGCGGGAATCCGGCGGACACACGCCCGCGCGAAGCCTGACGGTACGCCGTCTGCCCCGCTTGGGGACAGCCAGATATCCACAGGCCCTGGGGATAACCGGTGGATACGTGTGGAACTCGCCGGTCATTGTGTGCACAGACTGTTCAACACTCTGTGGACAACCGGTTGGTAACTGGTCCCGGCAGGCCGCTGACCTGCGAAAACACCCTCCACCGGCTGTGGGTAGAAGAAAGTTCCAAAAGTTCTTGTTCACCCGAATGTCCCGTTCGTGACACCTAGGCGCACATGTCGACAATTGGGCGGCTACCACGGATACCCACAGGTTGGGCATAGTTACACACAACTAGTCCGGGCATAGTCCTGTAACGACCAAGGGCCTTCCTGCTCCCTACCTGTCAGGTAGCCTCGGTCTCGATGAAGCCACGGACCCGCATCGGCCAGCTGAACAGGCGCGCCCACGACCGCGAGATCCTGAGTCTCGCGGGGCCCGCCTTCTTGGCGTTGGTCGCCGAACCGCTGTTCCTCCTCGCGGACGCGGCGATCGTCGGACACCTCGGCACACCTCAGCTGGCCGCGCTCGGCGTCGCCGGCGCCGTGATCCAGACCGCCGTGGGTCTGTGCATCTTCCTTGCCTACGGCACCACCGCGTCCGTCGCCCGACGGATAGGCGCCGGCGACAGCCGCGGTGCCTTGTCGCAGGGTATCGACGGGATCTGGCTCGCCGTCCTGATCGGCCTCGTCACCACGGTCCTCGGCATCGCCCTCACCGGCCCCCTCGTGGGTGCGTTCGTCGGGGACGGCGCCGTGAACGACTACGCGTCGACGTACCTGCGCTGGGCCTGGCTCGGCGTCGCCCCGCTGCTCGTGGTCCTCGCCGCCACCGGCGTCCTGCGCGGTCTACAGGACACCCGGACACCCCTCTACGCGGCCGTGGGAGGCAACCTCCTCAACGTGGTGCTGAACGTCCTGCTCGTCTACGGGTTCGACCTCGGCATCGCCGGGTCGGCGATCGGCACCGACCTGGCGCAGCTCGCCATGGCCGCCGTACTGGTCTCCGTCGTCGTCCGCGGCGCACGAGCACAGGGAGCACCGTTGCGTCCGGATCTCCCCGGGGTCGGCCGCGCCGCCCATGCCGGGGTCCCGCTGGTCATCCGGACCCTGACCCTGCGAGCGTCACTGCTGGTCATGACGTACGGCGCCGCCTCGCTCGGCGCGACGTCGTTGGCCTCCCACCAGCTGGCCTCCACGATCTGGACCTTCCTCGCCTTCGCCCTCGACGCGATCGCGATCGCCGCTCAGGCGATCACCGGGCGCTACCTGGGAGCGAGCGACCTCGTCGCGACCCGGGCCGTCACCCGCCGGATGATCGAGTGGGGCGTGGTGGCCGGCGTGGTCACCGGTGTCGGGCTCGCGCTCGTCTCACCCCTGCTCGGGCCCTTGTTCACCTCCGACCCCGCGGTGCACGACATGTTGCTGCCGGTGCTGCTGGTGGCTGCGCTGTTCCAGCCTGTCGCCGGTCTCGTGTTCGTGCTCGACGGCGTCCTGATCGGTGCCGGCGACGGCCGGTACCTCGCCTGGGGCGGCCTCGTCGTGCTCACCGTCTTCGCGCCCGTGGCACTCCTCGTCGCCACGACCGCCGGGGATGCGGGTGCGGGCCTCGTGTGGCTGTGGGTGGTCTTCGGGGTGCTGTTCATGGGGAGCCGCGGCGCCGTACTCCTCCACCGGGCGCGGGGCACCGCCTGGATGACCACCGGGGCGACCGTCCGCTGACCGTCGGCCCCCGACCGCTGACTACAGTTTCCCCATGCCCGCCGCAGGTTCGCCGAAGAGCCGGCGTCGGCCGCGATGACCTCGCTCCAGAAGATCGCGATGGGCCTGGTGCTCACGCTCGTGGACGCGATCGTCGCCGGGTACGACGCGGTGCCGGACGTCATCGGATGGGTGATGGTCGTCCTCGGACTGCTCGAGCTGCGCGCCCGGATGACCGTCTCCACGCTGGTGCCTCTTGCGGTGGTCGCCGGCGTCGTCTCGCTCGGCACGGTCCGGCCCAGCCTCCTGGACGGTCTGCCCCCGAGCACCGGGTGGCTCCTGAGCCTGCCGCAGATCGTCTTCTCCCTGCTTCTCTGCGGCGAGGTCGCGAGCCTCGTCGGCTCCACGGTGGCACGGCGGTTCCGCTGGCTCAGGTGGGCGTTCGGCGTGGCCGCGGTCGGACCGGTCCTGTTGTACGGCGGAGGTGTCGACGCCCTGCTGGGGCCACTGGCGCTCCTGACCGTGGCGGCCAACCTCTACCTGGTCTACCTGCTCTTCCGTGCCTCGCTCGAGGTGCACGGGCCGCGCACCCGCCGCACCCGGGACGTCTCCGACGTCTCCGACGGCCCCAACGGCGACGACGGCCCGGACGACCCCGACCGCACTGACACAGAAGGGCCGCTCCCCTGAGGGAGCGGCCCTTCTCGTCGTTCAAGTCGTCGGCGCCGACGTCGGTCTCGCGACCATCGCCGAGGGCGCCGACAGCGCGTCCGGCCCGGGTCAGGCAGGGACCACGTTGAGGTTGACGACAGCGTCGACCTCGTCGTGAACCTTGACGGTCACCTTGTGAGAACCGAGCGACTTGATCGGGTTGCCGACCAGGATCTTGCGCTTGTCGACGTTGCCCTCACCGATGGTGCTGGAGATGGCGCCGGCGATGTCGTTGACCGTGACCGCGCCGAAGAGCCGGCCGCCCTCACCGGCGCGAACCGGCAGGTTGACGGTCGAGCCCTCGAGCTTGGCCTTGATCTCCTTGGCGTGGTCGAGGTCGCGGACCGAGCGGCTGGCGCGAGCGGCCTTGATCGACTCGATCTGCTTCTCGCCACCGCGGGTCCAACGGATGCCGAGGCCGCGCGGGACGAGGTAGTTGCGGCCGTAGCCGTCCTTGACCTCGACCACGTCACCTGCGGAACCGAGGCCGTCGACTTCCTGAGTCAGGATGAGCTTCATCGTGCAAACCCCTCTCAGCGAGCCGTGGACGTGTAGGGAAGGAGTGCTACCTCGCGAGCGTTCTTGACCGCGGTCGCCACGTCACGCTGGTGCTGGACGCAGTTGCCGGTCACCCGACGCGCACGGATCTTGCCGCGGTCGGAGATGAACTTGCGAAGCAGGGTGGTGTCCTTGTAGTCGACGTAGGACACCTTCTCCTTGCAGAACTGGCAAACCTTCTTCTTCGGCTTGCGGAGTACTGGCTTGGCCATTGTGGTGCTCCCTTTCGTAGAGCCCGGCTCTCGCCGGAATGGTCAGTTGGAAATCGGACTGGTCGGCCCGCCGCTCCACGAGGGAGTACGACGGAGCCGAGGATCAGAACGGGGGCTCGTCGCCCGCGCCACCCACACCCGGGGTCGCCCACGGGTCGTTGCCACCGGCACCGCCGGAGCCACCCTGCTGGCCGCCCCAGCCGCCGCCCTGCTGGCCGCCGCCGGAGCCACCCTGCTGGCCACCCCAGCCGCCGCCCTGCTGGCCGCCGCCCTGCTGGCCGCCGCCCTGGCCGCCGCCGGTGGCCCACGGGTCGTCGCCGCCACCGAAGCCGCCGCCACCACCCTGACGGGTGGTCTTGGTGACCTTGGCCGTGGCGTACTTCAGGCTCGGGCCCACCTCGTCGACGTCGATCTCGAAGACGGTGCGCTTCTCACCCTCGCGGGTCTCGTACGAGCGCGCCTTGAGACGGCCCTGAACGATCACCCGCATGCCGCGCTGCAGCGACTCCGCGGCGTTCTCGGCCGCCTGCCGCCACACCGAGCAGTTGAGGAAGAGGGCTTCGCCGTCCTTCCACTCGTTGCTCTGCTTGTCGAACGTGCGCGGCGTGGACGCGACCGTGAAGTTCGCGACCGCCGCACCCGACGGGGTGAAGCGCAGCTCCGGGTCGGCGGTCAAGTTGCCGACGACGGTGATGGGTGTTTCGCCTGCCATGTCAGGCCTCCAGTCTTGGTATCTGTCGTTGTCTTCCGACGAGAGTGACCGGGGGAATCGGTCGGGGGTGACGCGATGTTCTGATCAAGACGCCCGGTAACCGTGGAGAACCACGGAGGGACCGGGACGACGTGAAGGTCAGCGAACGTCGGGACGAATGACCTTAGTGCGAAGCACCGACTCGTTCAGCGAAAGCTGACGGTCGAGCTCCTTCACCGTGGCCGGCTCGGCCTGAAGCTCGATGACGGCGTAGATGCCCTCGGCGTTCTTGTTGACCTCGTAGGCCAGGCGGCGACGTCCCCAGACGTCGACCTTCTCGACCGTGCCGCCGTCCTTCTTGACGACGTTGTTGAGGTACTGCTCCAGCGAAGGCGCAACAGTGCGCTCTTCGAGGTCGGGATCGAGGATGACCATCACTTCATAGGCACGCAAAGCGGTCTCCACCTCCTTCGGACTCAGGCGGCCACGGCATCTCCGTGGCAGGAGGGCTTGCGTCCGTCGTACCCGCCTGGCCCGAGACCCGGGCAGAGCGGCTGCGACGTACCGACGGCCCGACACCCACTCATGTCTTGGGGTCGAGCCGATCGACGCCCCAGGGTATCAGCGGGTCCATCGGCGGAGAAATCGTTCTCCACAAGGCCGGCGTCCGCTGTCGGAGCGGGCACATAGGGTGGGGCCATGCCTGATCCGATCACCCCAACGACGGCCGACACCCTGCGCATCGGGGCGCACGTCAACCAGGAGGACCCCATCGGCGAGGCGCTTGCGCGCGAGGCCTCCCTGAGCCAGTTCTTCCTCGGTGACCCGCAGGGCTACAAGGGCCCCGAGTTCCGGTACGACGGCGGGGCGGAGGCGCTCCGTGCGGCGGCGGAGGAGCAGGGGCTCGACCTGTACGTCCACGCGCCGTACATCATCAACGTCGCCACCACGAACAACCGGATCCGGATCCCGAGCCGCAAGCTGCTCCAGCAGCACATGGACGCCGCTGCCTCGATCGGGGCCAAGGGGCTGATCGTGCACGGGGGCCACGTCAACAAGGACGACGACCCCGAGAAGGGCTTCGACAACTGGCGCAAGGCGGTCGAGGCGACCGACATCAAGATCCCGCTGCTGATCGAGAACACCGCCGGCGGCACGAACGCGATGGCGCGCCACCTCGACCGCATCGGCCGCATGTGGGATGCCATCGGCGGCGCCGAGGGGGCAGACCGGGTCGGCTTCTGTCTCGACACCTGCCACGCGCACGCCGGCGGCAACGACCTGACCACGATCGTCGAGAAGGTGCTCGCGATCACCGGGCGGATCGACCTTGTGCACGCCAACGACAGCCGCGACGCCTTCGACTCCGGTGCCGACCGGCACACCAACTTCGGCGAGGGTCTGATCGACCCCGACGAGCTGGCCGGGGTCGTCCGGGCGGCCGGGGCGCCGGTGGTGTGCGAGACACCGGGCGACGCCAAGTCGCACAAGGCCGACTTCGACTGGCTGCGCGAGCGGCTCTGAGGCCCTGGGGGGCCCTGCCGGGAAGGTCTCCGGCGCCATGTGCCGGGGATCTGCCACGCAACGGCCGGCAGCGCCCCCACGTGTAGCCTCGGGCACCGTGAACGCCCCACCTTCCCCCTTCCAGGTCCGGACCATCAACGCGGATGAGCATCTCGGCTTCATCCGGCAGCAGCGGTCTGCGAGCTTCCTGCAGACCCCTGCCTGGGGCGCGGTGAAGAGCGAGTGGCGCGCCGAGTCGATCGGCTGGTTCGCCCCTTCGGGCTCAGGCGCCGGCGAGGAGCTGGTCGGCGTCGCGCTGGTGCTCTACCGGCAGCTGCCGAAGTTCAAGCGGTACCTCGCCTACCTCCCCGAGGGGCCCGTCATCGACTGGGCTGCCGACGACCTCGACCAGTGGCTGGCCCCGATGGCCGAGCATCTCTCGAAGCAGGGGGCGTTCGGCGTGCGCATGGGGCCGCCGGTCGTCACCCGCCGCTGGGCCGCCGAGGACGTGAAGAAGGGCGTGGCCGACGAGAACATCTCCCGGCTCGGCGAGGTCGCGCCGACCGAGCGGTCCCAGGAAGGGGCCCGGGTCGTCTCGCAGCTGCGCGACCTCGGCTGGCGGCTCCAGGCAGTCGAGGGCGGCTTCGCGGCGGGCCAGCCGCAGTACAACTTCCAGATCCCGCTCACCGGCCGGTCCGAGGACGACGTCCTCAAGGGCATGAACCAGCAGTGGCGGCGCAACATCAAGAAGGCCGCGAAGGAAGGTGTCGTGGTCACCCGGGTCGACAACGACGACCTCGAGCCGGCGCTGAAGGAGTTCCACGACCTCTACAAGCACACCGCCGAGCGCGACCACTTCACGCCGCGGCCGCTGTCGTACTTCGAGAAGATGTTCCGCGCCCTGCTGGCCGAGGAGCCCGACCGGATCCGGCTCTACCTCGCACGACACGAAGGCGACCTGGTTGCCGCCACGATCTGGGTCCGCGTCGGCGGCCACACCTGGTACTCCTACGGCGCCTCCTCGACCGAGAAGCGCGACGTCCGCGGTTCGAACGCCGCCCAGTGGGCGATGATCTCGGACTCCCTCGCGGCCGGGGCGGACGTCTACGACCTGCGCGGGATCACCGACACGCTCGACCCGGACGACTCCCACGTCGGCCTGATCCAGTTCAAGGTCGGCACGGGTGGCGAGGCCGTCGAGTACGCCGGCGAGTGGGACCTCCCGCTCCGGCCGCTGCTCTACAAGGCGTTCGACCAGTACATGAAGCGCCGGGGCTGAGGAGGTCACGATGTCTTTGAGCCTGTACGTCGACGGCGACCGGTGGCGCGCGCACCTGCGGACCGTCATGGAGACCCACCCGACCCTGGTCCCGGTGATCAAGGGCAACGGGTACGGCTTCGGCAACGCCCGCCTGGCGCGCAAGTCCGCGTGGCTCGGCGTGGACACGGTCGCGGTCGGGACCTACGACGAGGTCGAGGATGTCCGCAGCCGCTTCGACGGCACCGTCCTCGTGCTCACGCCATGGCGGCCGTTCGAGCAGCGTGTCGTGTACGACGACCGCGTGGTCCACACCGTCGGCCGGCTCGAGGACCTCCGTGCCCTTGCCGCACGCGACGACCGACCCCGTGTCGTCCTCGAGCGGATGACGTCGATGCGGCGGCACGGGTTCTCCGCCCGGGAGCTGCGCGACGCGGCCGAGCTCCTCACCGGAGCGGTGCGCGTCGAGGGGGCCGCACTCCACCTGCCGATGGCGCACGGCTCCCACCTCCCCGAGGTCGAGCGGCTGATGACCGACATCGTCGCGGCAGGTCTGCCCACGAACCGGGTCTTCGTCTCCCACCTCACCGACAAGGAGCTCGCCTCCCTGATGGCGGCCTACCCCGACTACGAGCTCCGCCCTCGAGTGGGCACGGGTCTGTGGCTCGGTGACCGCGGCGCGCTGTCGGTGAAGGCCGCGGTGCTCGACGTGCACCCGGTCAACCGCGGCGACGTCTTCGGCTACCGGGCCCGCAGCGCCCCCACGTCGGGCTCGATCCTGGTCGTCTCGGGTGGCACCGCCCACGGCATCGGGCTCGAGGCGCCGTCGGCCGCGGAGACCCTGCGCCAGCGCGCGGTCAGCCTCGCGAAGGGGGGCCTCGACGCGGCCGGTTTCGTGCGTTCGCCGTACACCATCGGCGGCAAGCAGCGTCTCTTCGCCGAGCCTCCGCACATGCAGGCGTCGATGCTCTTCCTGCCCCACGGCGCACCGGTGCCCGAGGTCGGCGACGAGGTCGACGTACGCGTGCGGTTCACCACGACGACGTTCGACCGCACCGTCGTCAGCTGAGCGCGCGCGCCGGCGCCTCGGTCCGCTGCTGCTCGACGGGGTCGCGCCACGGGTTCCAGACGTCGCGGACCACCATCACCACGAGGTAGAGCTCGGCTGCGACGCGCACGAGGATGGCGAGCCAGTACAGCTTGTCGGGCTGGCCGGAGGTGCTCGAGGCGGTGAAGTTCCCCAGGTAGAGCCACACCGCCGCGAAGTAGAAGACCTCGCCGGCCTGCCAGATCAGCAGGTCGCGCCAGCGGGGCCGGGCCAGCACCGCGAACGGCAGCAGCCACAGGACGTACTGCGGCGAGTACACCTTGTTGACCAGGAGGAACCCCGCCACGACCAGGAACGCGAGCTGAGCCACCCGAGGAGTACGACGGGCGCGCAGGCCCAGCACGAGGACGGCCACGCAGACCGCCCCGAAGAACACCCACGACACGAGGTTGATGGTGTCCGGCGTGACGACGTGGCCGGCCTGCTGCCACACCAGCCACAGTGAGCCGAGGTCTGCTCCCCGGTCGGAGTTGAAGGTCCAGAACACCTTCCACTGGTCGAACCCGAGCAGCAGCACGGGGGCGTTCACGACCAGCCATGACCCGATCGACGCGGCCGCCACCACCCCGAGCTCACGGAGCCTGCCCCGCCGGAGGCACACGACGAGGAGCGCTCCGAGCAGGAACATCGGGTAGAGCTTCGTCGCCGTACCGAGCCCGATCATCACGCCGGTGAGCACCGGCCGCCTCCGGGTCCATGCCCAGAAGGCCCCCGCGACCATGGCCACCGAGAGGATGTCCCAGTTGATCAGCCCGGCGAGGGCGAGTGCGGGCGAGAGCGCGAACAGCATCGCGTCCCAGGGACGACCGCGCTGGGCACCGGCCATGAACCACGCGGCGACCAGCAGCACGGCCCCGAGAAGGACCGCCGTCACCACGAAGTAGCGCCCCGACTCCTTCGCGACCCCCGGCATGGAGTAGATCTGGTCGGCCGGCACGTCGCGACGCGCCTCGAGATCCGGGTCACCGGAGATCGCGTGGGTCAGCACCGCGGCGCCGTAGGCGAAGTAGCCGATGACCACCGGGTACTCCAGCACCTCGTAGCGACCGCCGGTGTCGCTGAACGGCAGCCGTCCCTCCGCGAAGCCGCGACCGGTGTAGAGGTACGGGACGTCGGAGTAGCACATCGCGGAGTACCGCAGCTCGCCGTCGGCCCAGTTCGTGTTCACGCACGGCGTCTTCTGCACCATGCCGAGCACGAAGGCGAGCGCCGTGACCGCGAGCACCACACGCACCGGTGTCCACCACGGGTGTGGCGCCGCGTGCTCGCCGACCGGCCCTCCGACGACCTCGCTCGCGACGGTCGCGACGGGGTCCTCGAGGGAGGGCCGGGACGGCTCGATCACGCTACGGACTCGTGCCGTTGTTGCCGTTCCCGTTTCCGTTCCCGGGCGAGGACGACGGATCCGGCCCGGGAAGAATCGTGGGCTGCTCACTCGGCGTCGGGGTCGGCGTCGGGGTCGGCGTCGGCGTCTGCTTCGGCTTGGGCGTGTGCTTCGGCTTCGGCGTCTCGCTCGGCGTCTCGCTCGGCGACGGGCTCGGGGTCTCGCTCGGCGACGGGCTCGGGGTGTACGTCGGGCTGGGCCGCCCGTTGACGTAGTCGACCTTGGGGAACTCCTCACAGTCCTTGCCGGCGAGCGCCTTGGACATGAAGGTCGTCCAGGTCTTCGTCGGGTAGCCGGCGCCGAAGAAGTCGGTCTCACCGCCCACACCGTCGAGGTTCTCGGTGCCGGCCTGGCCCTTGACGTACATCACCGAGGCGGAGAGCGTCGGGGTGTAGCCCGCGAACCAGGCCGAGGTCACCCCGGGCTTGTTGGGCCGGAGGTTCGCCGTGCCGGTCTTGCCGGCCGCCGGGCAGCCCAGCTCCTGCGCTGCGCTGCCCGTGCCCGACTTGACCACCTGCTCCTGGGCGTAGACGACGTTGGAGTTCACGTCCTCGGGGAAGGCGCGCTCCTCCTTCTTCTGGTGGGCGTAGAGGGTGTCGCCGTTGCCGTCGGTGACCTTGTCGATGACGAACCAGTCGTCACGCCTGCCCTCGTTGGCGAACGTGGCGTAGGCCGAGGCCAGGTCCACCGGCTTGATGTCGGCGGTGCCCAGCGTGATCGTCGGGTCGGGCTTGAGCCCGGGTGCGTTGCGCGGGATGCCGGCCGCCACGGCGGCGTCGATGACCTCTTGCGCCCCGTGGTCCATGCTCATCGTCATGTCGACGTACGCGGTGTTGATGGACTCGATGGTCGCCTTCAGCATGTTCACGGGTCCGTACTTGTGCCCTTGCTCGTTGCCCACCTCCCGGCCGTCGGGGAAGGTGTAGAGGTCGCCCTCGAAGGTGTCGAACAGGCTGAAGTCGTTCATCAGGCCGGCGGCGAGGGCGAAGGGCTTGAACGTCGACCCGGGCTGGCGGCCCGTCATCGCCCAGTTGCGCTGGTCCTTGACGTAGTCCGGTCCGCCGTACATTGCCTTGAGCTTGCCCGTGCCGGGCTCCACCGCGGCGAGGGCGACGTTCACGCCCTTGGCGTTGACCTTCGGCCGCTCCTCCTTGACCGCCTGCTCCGCGGCGCGCTGCATCTTCTTCGAGAAGGTGGTGGTGACCCGCAGGCCGCCACCCTCGATGTCCGCCTCGGTGAAGTCGGCCTGGCCGCTCTCGACCAGCTCGCGGAGCTTGGCCTTGACCAGCGACAGCAGGTAGCCCTTGGACCCACCCAGGCTGTCCTGGACCTTGGCCTTCGGGAACTTCGGGAGCTTCTCGGCGTCCTTCTCGGCGACGGAGGGGTCGAGCACGCCCATGTCGGCCATGCCGTTGAGGACGTAGTGGTAGCGGTTCTCGAGTCGCTCCTTCACATCCGGCCCGTCAGCGGGGTCCATGTTGCCGGGAGAGTTCAGGATCGACGCGAGGACGGCGCCCTCCTGGACGCTGAGGTCCTTGGCGTCCTTGTGGAAGTAGGCCTGGGCCGCGGCCTGGATGCCGTAGGCACCACGACCGAAGTAGATGGTGTTCAGGTAGCCCTGGAGGATCTCCTCCTTGGACCGCTGGTTGTGCAGCTTCAGGGAGAGGAAGGCCTCCTTGAACTTCCGCGACATCGTCCGTTCCTGCGACAGATAGAGCACCTTGACGTACTGCTGGGTGATCGTGGACGCACCCTGGGTCGACTCGCTCGTCGCGTTGCTGAACGCCGCACGGAGGATGCCCTTGGGGTCGATCCCCCGGTCCTTCCAGAAGTTGCGGTTCTCCGCTGCGACGACGGCGTCCTGCACGTGCTGCGGCACCTCGCTGAGCGGGATGCTCTCGCGGTTCTGGGTGGCGAAACGGCCGAGCTCGGTCTTGCCGTCGGCGTAGTAGACGAAGGTGGTCTGCGCCTCGAAGTCCTTGTTCGGGTCCGGGATGTCGGTTGCCGCGTAGACGTAGGCGAAGCCGAGGCCACCCACCACCAGGCCGACTAGACCGGCCACGAGGATCCAGGTCAGGATGCGGCGGCCGAGGCTCTTCCGGGGTCCGTGGGAGCCCGGCTTTCCACCCGTGCTCCGACCGCCGCTGCGGCCTCCTGGGGGCGTGCTGGCCTTGCGCTGTGCACTCAAGAGTTTTCTCCGGGACAGGGGAAGTCGAACAACTGCTGCAGAGAAGGGTACGGCGACCCACCCGAACCAGGGCAAACGTGCGACGTGGGTCACGCTGGACGCGCCTACTGGCGCTGGCTCGATATATCGGTACGATAGGTTCTTCCGCTATCAGCACTGGGCTCGGAAAGAAGGTACGGCGTGGCACGGCGCGGCGACACCCTCGAGCTCGCGGTCCTCGGACTGCTGCACGAGTCGCCCATGCACGGCTACGAGCTGCGCAAGCAGCTGAACGCCGTCCTCGGCTGGGGGCGGGTCCTGTCCTACGGCTCGCTCTACCCTGCGCTCAAGCGGATGCTCAAGGCCGGGTGGATCGCCGAGCACGCGACGTCCGAAGGCCGCAGCGGTACGGCGAGCAGCGGGTCGGTCGGGGTGAGCCGGAGGCAGCGCATCGTCTACGAGCTCACCGAGGCCGGGAACGCCCGCTTCACCGACCTGATGGGCCAGGCCGGCCCCTCGGCGTGGGAGGACGACAACTTCGACGTGCGGTTCGCGTTCTTCAGCCGCACGGACATGGAGATCCGGCTGCGCATCCTCGAAGGCCGCCGTACCCGCCTCGAGGAGCGCCTCGAGCGCGTGCAGAGCCAGCTCGAGCGCACCCAGAAGCAGATGGACCGCTACGCCATGGAGCTCCAGCGCCACGGGGTCGAGTCCGTCGAGCGGGAGGTCCGGTGGCTCTCGGACCTCATCGCCGCTGAGCGGACCGCAGAAGAGCAGAGCCCCCTCGACAACCGCCCGACAGAAACCGCTTAGCCAGTGAGGAGAGCCCGATGGGTTCGGTACGTGTAGCAATCGTGGGAGTGGGCAACTGCGCCACCTCCCTGATCCAAGGCGTGGAGTACTACAAGGACGCTGACCCCGACGCCAACGTGCCGGGCCTCATGCACGTCAAGTTCGGGGAGTACCACGTCTCCGACGTCCAGTTCGTCGCCGCCTTCGACGTCGACGCCAAGAAGGTCGGCTTCGACCTCTCCGATGCGATCAACAACTCCGAGAACAACACGATCAAGATCGCCGACGTGCCGCCGACCGGCGTCACCGTCCAGCGTGGTCCGACGCTCGACGGCCTCGGCAAGTACTACCTCGAGACCATCGACGAGTCCGACCACGACCCGGTCGACGTCGTCGCCGCGCTGAAGGAGTCCCAGGCGGACGTCCTCGTGTCCTACCTCCCGGTGGGCTCGGAGGAGGCCGACAAGTTCTACGCCCAGTGCGCGATCGACGCGGGCGTGGCCTTCGTGAACGCGCTCCCGGTGTTCATCGCCTCCGACCCGGTCTGGGCGAAGAAGTTCGAGGACGCGGGCGTCCCGATCGTCGGTGACGACATCAAGTCCCAGGTCGGCGCGACCATCACCCACCGCGTGATGGCGAAGCTGTTCGAGGACCGCGGCGTGGTGCTCGACCGCACCTACCAGCTCAACGTCGGCGGCAACATGGACTTCAAGAACATGCTCGAGCGCGACCGTCTCGAGTCCAAGAAGGTCTCCAAGACCCAGGCCGTCACCTCGAACATCGGGCACGACCTCGGTGCCCGCAACGTGCACATCGGCCCCTCGGACTACGTCCAGTGGCTCGACGACCGCAAGTGGGCCTACGTCCGGCTCGAGGGTCGCGCCTTCGGCGACGTGCCGCTGAACCTCGAGTACAAGCTCGAGGTGTGGGACTCCCCCAACAGCGCCGGGATCATCATCGACGCCGTGCGCGCCGCCAAGATCGCCCTCGACCGGGGCATCGGCGGCCCGATCCTTTCGGCGTCGACGTACCTCATGAAGTCCCCGCCGGTGCAGATGCCCGACGACCAGGGCCGCGCGCAGCTCGAGGCGTTCATCCGCGGCGAGGTCGAGCGCTGACCTCACCGCCTCGCGTCTGAGGCGGGTGACTCTGCGCCCCGACGAACGGGGGCCCGGGACTACTCTGGGCCCTCGTTCGTCTTTGTAACGCGGGGTTATGGACGGTCCCCACGGGGTATGCCGCTTGGGATGCGTCCAGAGCACTGAGGGAGTCTCCGGGAAGGAGCCGCACAGCGTGACGACGTGGCGGCACCTCGTACACCTGCTGCGCGGGAAGTGGTTCCGCAGGCTGTTCTCGGTCCGCGTGACGAGCCAGTTCGCCGACGGCGTCTTCCAGGTCGCGCTCGCGTCGTACGTCATCTTCTCCCCCGAGCGAGCCCCCTCACCGGCCGCGATCGCCGGAGCGCTCGCCGTCGTCCTCCTGCCGTTCAGCGTCCTCGGGCCGTTCGTCGGGGTCTTCCTGGACCGGTGGTCGCGCCGTCAGGTCCTTGCCGTCTCCAACTCCGTGCGGGTCGTCCTGGTCGTGGCCATCGCGGTAGGGGTGGCCGCGGACCTCGCCGTCCCG
This sequence comes from uncultured Actinomycetota bacterium, assembly GCA_963700955.1. Taxonomy (GTDB): domain Bacteria; phylum Actinomycetota; class Actinomycetes; order Propionibacteriales; family Nocardioidaceae; genus Nocardioides_C. The sequence goes on from CAVOZH010000011.1 coordinate 500,971, forward strand.
GCCGCGCTGGTCCTGATCCTGGCCGCGCTGTCGGTCAACCGCTTCCTGCTCGCGGGGCTCTCCGCCTCGCTTCCCCACGTCGTGGACCCTCCCGACCTGATCATGGCCAACGCCGTGACGCCGACCAGTGGCACGCTCGCCGCCCTCGTGGGGTTCGGCGTCGGTACGGCGGAGCGGCTGCTCATCGAGCGCGGCGGCGTGAACGGCGACGTGGTCGTGCTGCTCACCGCGGCGGCGCTCTACGGCGTCGCGGTGCTCCTCTCGCTGCGCATCCCGCGGCCACTGCTCGGCCCGTCGTACGACCCGACCCGTCCGGCGGTGCGCGAGGCCGCCCGCCACGTCGCACGCGGCCTCGTCGACGGCCTGGCGCACCTTGCCCATCGGCGCACGGCGGCCCACGGCCTCGCGACGATCGGCGCCCAGCGGTTCTTCTTCGGCGTCTCGACGGTGATGCTGATCCTGCTGTACCGGAACTACTTCAACTCCTCGAGCGAGGTCGACGCCGCCTTCAACGGGCTCGCGCTAGCGATCCTCGTCAGCGGCGCGGGGTTCATCAGCGCCGCGTTCCTCACCCCGTTCGCCACCGAGCGGGTCACCCTGCGGACCTGGATCCTGGCTCTGCTCGGGACGGCGGCGTTCACCCAGCTGGTACCCGGGGCGTTCTTCACCGAACCGGCGCTGCTGGTCTCGTCGTTCTTCCTCGGCGTCGCGTCCCAGGGCATCAAGATCTGCGTGGACACCCTCGTGCAGGCCGGGGTGGACGACGCCTTCCGAGGTCGGATCTTCTCGTTGTACGACGTGATCTTCAACGTCGCGTTCGTCGCGGCGGCGGCTGTGGCGGCCGTCGTACTCCCGGAGACCGGCAGGTCCTACTGGGTCGTCGCCGCCATCTCCCTCGGGTACGTCGTCACCGCACTGCTCTACGCCCGCGCCTCGAGGCGACACGCGCGGGCAGCAGGTAGCACGGGACGCTAGCCCTTGCCGAGCCTGCTCGCGCCTCCACGAGCAGCGCGACGCCGTCGAGCATCCGCTGGAGTCCGAACTCGAACTGCTCAACCGGGTCGTCGTCCTCGGCGAACTCGCCGTCGGCGACCAGCTCGCGCACCGCGGGGAAGGTCACCTCGTCAGTCAGTACGTCGCCCCAGGGCCTCGTCCACGAGCACCCGGGCGCTGTCCTTGGCTACCGCCGGGGCCTCCGGGCTCGCGTCAAGCGAGCCGCTCGCGAGCCCGCCGTCGAGGAGCAGCGTCAGGCCACGCGCCAGGCCGGACGGGTCGGCCGCACCTGCAGAGGTCGCGAGCTCGCGTACCCACCCCAGAACCGCCAGCTTGTGGGCCACCGTCCGGTCGTGGACCGGGGACCCGGGGGTCGCCTCCGCGGCGGCGTTGATGAAGGCACAGCCCCGGTACCCGTCGCGCCGGCAGGCCGTGGACAGCGCGTCGAAGAGACCGACCAGCTGGTCCGCAGGGTCATCCCCCGCCGCTTCCGCCGCGCTTCGCAGCTGGCCCGTCCACACCGCGTCGACCTTGTCGAGATACGCCACGGCGAGGTCGTCCTTGGCCGGGAAGTGCTTGTAGAACGTCGCCTTGGCGACCCCTGACTCGGCGATGATCGTGTCGACGCCCACGGCCCGGATCCCTCGGGCGTAGAACAGCCGGAACGCGGTGTCCAGAATCCGCTCGCGCGCCTGGCTCACCCGAGGCGCCGCCTGTGTCGTCGTCATGGCCCCCATTCAAACAGACAGATCTGTCTACTTCCACCTTGCAGGTAGACAGGTCTGTCTGCTAGCGTCTTCGACAGTGGTAGACAGATCTGTCTACTTCCACCGATCTTCAGGAGTAACCATGCGCATCGCTGTCCTCGGCACCGGGATGGTCGGACAGGCCATCGCCGCCCGGCTCGACGAGCTCGGTCACGACGTCACCCTCGGCACCCGGAGCCCCGAGGCAACACTTGCCCGCAACGAGCCCGACGGGATGGGCAACCCCGGAGTCGGCGTCTGGGCGGGAGAGCACCCGACCATCACGCTGGCGACCTTCCGCGACGCAGCCGCCTCCGCAGAGCTGGTCGTCAACGCGACAGGCGGCGCCGTCTCGCTCGAGGTGCTCGAGGCCGCGGGCGCGGCGAACCTGGCCGGCAAGGTGCTGGTCGACATCGCCAACCCGCTGGACTTCTCCCAGGGCATGCCACCCACGCTGTTCGTGAAGGACACCGACTCCCTCGGCGAGCAGGTCCAGCGGGCGTTCCCTGACGCCAAGGTCGTGAAGACCCTCAACACCATGAACGCTCACCTGATGGCGAACCCCAAGCAGCTCGCCGGCGGCGACCACTCGGTGTTCGTCTCCGGCAACGACGCCGACGCCAAGGAGACGGTGACCTCGCTGCTCACCAGCATGGGCCACACCGACGTGATCGACCTCGGCGACATCAGCACCGCCCGGGGAACCGAGATGCTCCTTCCGGTCTGGCTCCGCCTGTGGGGCGCCCTCGGCACGCCGGCCTTCAACTTCAAGATCGTCCGCTGACATGACGACCCGGGACCCGATGCAGGGCAAGACGCGTGCTGGTGACCGGAGGCACCGGCGGGATCGGACGGGCCACCGCCGAGGGGCTCGCCCGGCTCGGGGCCCGGGTCGGCATCGTCGGACGGGACCGCACCCGCGCCGAGCAGGCTGCCGAGGAGATCCGAGAGTCGGCGGGCCACGACGCCGTGGACGTGTTCGTCGCCGACCTGTCGTCGCAAGGCGAGGTGCGCCGCCTGGCCGAGGAGGTCCTGTCGACGTACCCACGGCTGGACGTGCTCGTCAACAACGTCGGCGGCTACTGGGCCCACCGGCACACGACCGTCGACGGCCTCGAGCACACGTTTGCGCTGAACCACCTCGCGCCGTTCCTGCTCACCAACCTGCTGCTCGAGCGGCTGACGACCAACGCGTTCCAGCCGAGTGGTCAACGTGTCCTCCGGGGCCCAGTCCATGGGACGCATCGACTTCGACGACCTCCAGGGCGCACGTCGCTACAACGGCCAGCGCGCCTACAGCCAGTCCAAGCTCGCGAACGTGCTGTTCACCTATGAGCTCGCCCGCCGGATCGAGGGCACCGGGGTCTCCGCGAACGTCCTGCACCCCGGAGTCGTGGCCACGGCCTTCGGCCGGGAGGACAGCGGACGGTGGATGCGGCTCATGCTGCCGGTCGTGCGCCCGTTCATGAAGACACCGGAGCAGGGCGCCGCGACCTCGGTCCACCTGGCCTCGTCGCCGGAGGTCGAAGGAGTGAGCGGACGCTACTTCGTCGGCTCGCGGACCAAGCAGTCGAGCCGTCGCAGCTACGATCAAGACGTGGCCCGACGGCTGTGGGACGTCAGTGCCCGGCTGACCGGTCTCGGTTCCTCGCACATCTTGGAGACGCCATGAGGCTCGGCGTGCACCTGGTGAACTTCACCCTCCCGGACGGTCCCGCGGCGATCGCTCCCACCCTCGCGGCGGTCGGCCCTGCCGCGGAGGAGGCAGGCGTCGACAACCTGTCGTTCATGGACCACTACTTCCAGCTCGAGTTCCTCGGCGATCCGACCGAGCCGATGCTCGAGGGGTACACCGCCCTCGGCTTCCTGGCGGCGCACACCTCGACGGTGGAGCTGCAGCTGCTGATGACCGGGGTCACGTATCGGCATCCGGGGCTGCTCGCGAAGATCGTGGCCACCCTCGACTGCCTCTCCGGCGGGCGGGCTGCCCTGGGCATCGGCGCGGCGTGGAACGAGCGCGAGCACCTCGGCCTCGGCGTACCGTTCCCGCCGCTCGCCGAGCGGTTCGAGCGGCTCGAGGAGACACTGCAGATCGTCCGGCAGATGTGGAGCCCGGACGACGGGCCCTTCCAGGGCCGGCACTACCAGCTGGCCGAGACGATCTGCTCCCCCCAGCCGCTGTCACCGGTCCCGGTGATGGTGGGCGGGCAGGGTGAGCGCAAGACGCTGCGGCTGGTGGCGAAGTACGCCGACGCGTGCAACGTCTTCGCCGGTCGCGGCGCGGGCCCGGTGCACGTCTCGGGCAAGCTCGCCGTGCTGCGCGAGTGGTGCGAGCGGGAGGGCCGGGCGTACGACGAGATCCGCCGCACCGTGCTCTACAACTCGCCGATCAGCCCGGACGCCGCCGGAGGCGCGGCCTTCGTCGAGGAGATGAAGGCGTACGCCGACCTCGGCATCCAGGAGGTGCACGTCATGCCGCTCCAGGGCGATCCAGTCGGCTTCGTGCGAGCGCTCGGCGAACACGTCGTACCCCGGCTGGGCGCGCTGTAGCAGCCGCCCGGCTCACCCAGCGCTATGGACGCATCCCAAGCGGTGCACCGCTTGCAGACCGTCCGTAACCCCGCGTTACAGGGGCGGCTGGGAGGCGCTCCAGTCGAGGAGGGCCTTGGTGGCCTCCTCCTCCGACAACGGGCCACGGTCCATCCGCAGCTCCATGAGGAACTTGTAGGCGCGGCCGACCTCGGGCCCCGGGCCAACGCCGAGGATCTGCATGATCTGGTTCCCGTCGAGGGCGGGCCGCAGGGCGTCGAGCTCCTCCTGCTCGGCGAGCTTGGCGATCCGCTCCTCGAGGTCGTCGTAGGCGCGGCGCAGCCGCTCGGCCTTACGTCTGTTGCGGGTCGTGGAGTCGGCCCGCGTCAGGATGTGCAGCCGCTCGAGCTGGTCGCCCGCGTCGCGCACGTAGCGGCGCACGGCGGAGTCGGTCCACTCGCCCGAGCCGTACCCGTGGAACCGCAGGTGCAGCTCCACCAGGCGGGCCACCGCGTCGATGTCGTCGTTGGAGAAGCGCAGCGCCTTCATCCGCTTCCTCGTGATCTTCGCGCCGACCACGTCGTGGTGGTGGAAGGTCACCGTGCCGTCCTCGAGGAAGCGGCGGGTGCGGGGCTTGCCGACGTCGTGCATGAGCGCCGCGAACCGCGACACGAAGTCGGGGCCGTCACCGAGCCGTTGCTCGAGGTCGATCGACTGCTCGAGCACGGTCAACGTGTGCTCGTAGACGTCCTTGTGCCGGTGGTGCTCGTCGCGCTCGAGGGCGAGCGCCGGCAGCTCGGGCAGCACGTGCCCGGCCAGTCCGGTCTCGACGAGGAGCGTGAGGCCGCGACGGGGGTACGGCGCGCACACCAGCTTCACGAGCTCGTCGCGCACCCGCTCCGCCGACACGATCTCGATCCGCCCGGCCATGGCGGTCATCGCCTCGACGACCTCCGGCGCGACCGTGAAACCGAGCTGTGCCGCGAACCGCGCCGCCCGCATCATCCGGAGCGGGTCGTCGGAGAAAGAGTCCTCGGGCGGCGCGGGAGTGCGGAGGACCTGGTGCGCGAGGTCGACCAGCCCGCCGTACGGGTCCTCGAAGTCCCGCCCCGGCAGCGAGATCGCCATCGCGTTCACGGTGAAGTCACGCCGGCCGAGGTCGCCCTCGAGCGTGTCCCCGTAGTCCACGGTCGGCTTGCGCGAGTCCGCGTCGTACTCCTCCGACCGGTACGTCGTGATCTCCACCTGCCACTCCCCGCGGCGGCAGCCGATCGTCCCGAACGCGCGCCCCATGTCCCAGATCGCGTCCGCCCACCCCTTGAGCAGCCGCTCGGTCACCTCGGGACGCGCGGAGGTGGTGAAGTCGAGGTCGTTGTGGAGCCGGCCGAGCAGCGCGTCTCGCACCGGTCCGCCGACCAGCGCGATCTGCTCCCCGGCCTCGCTGAACCGGGCCCCCAGCTCGTCGATCACGGGCGCGATGCGAAGCATCTCCCGCACCGCGGTCTGCTGGACCTCGCTCATGCGCACTGGGGTCTGGGGCTCGTCGGGCACGGCAGACCACTCTAGTTGCACCGTGCGAGGCCCGGACGCACGACCGTTAGCATCGACCGCGTGATCCGACCTGCCGCTGCACGCCTCTCCACGCGCGTGCCGGCGGGTCTTGCACGTGCCGCCTCGGCGCTCGTGACCGCCGCGCTCGTCGCGTCCCTGGCGGCAGCCCCCGCGGCGACGGCCCAGCCCGGAGGCCCCGGTGGTCCCGGAGGCGGAGGGGGAGGGCAGGACGGCACCTCCTCCACGAAGGCGCCGCTGGCGGTCTCGATCGACACGCTGACGCCGTCGACGGTCCCCCGGCGAGGGAACGTGACGGTCACCGGGCAGATCACCAACCGCTCCGACAGCACCTGGACCGACCTGAACGTCTACCTCTTCGCGTCGTCGGAGCCGATCACCACCTCTGCCGAGCTCGCGGCCGCGAACTCGACCAACGAGTCTCAGGAGGTGGGTGACCGCCTGACCCGCGACGGCCAGTTCGCCAAGGTCGCCGACCTCGACCCGGGCGAGAGCACCGACTACCGGCTGTCGGTTCCCAGCAAGGACCTCCCGTTCCACGGCCCAGGGGTCTACTGGCTCGGCGTCCACGTTCTCGGCGCCGACGACCAGGGCCGCGTCCCCGGAGCCGACGGGCGGGCCCGCACGTTCATCGCCTCCATGTCAGGACGCCGCCCTCCGACGACCCTCTCGCTGGTCGTTCCGCTGCGCGGCGTGGTGAGGCGTACGCCGGACGGACGGCTCGCCGACGTCGAGGCGTGGGCGCGACGTTTCGCGGCGGACGGTCGCCTCGCCCGGCTCGTGTCGCTGACGTCCACCGGAGCCGACGTACCCGTCACCTGGGTGGTCGACCCCGCGGTCCTCGAGGCAGCGCGCTCGGTCGCCCAGGGCAACCCGCCCTTCGACATCGAGCCCACCGACTCCGGTTCCGAGCAGGAGAGCCAGAGCCCCTCACCGAGTCCGTCGAGCCCGCTGACGGACGCTCCCGGTGCTGACTCGGGTGACTCCCAGGGCGCGACCGAGGACCTGAGCGAGCTCTCCGCGGAGGCGCGGGACGCGTCGACCTGGCTCGACGACTTCAAGGCCCTGGCGACGACCCAGACGGTGCTGTCGCTGCCTTACGGGGATGTCGACACGGCAGCCCTGCTGCGTAGCGGCTACACCGGAACCTTCGCCCGGGCCAACGAGCTCAGCAAGCTGTCCATGGACGAGCTCGGCATCGACGACAAGCCCGTCGTGGCCCCTGCCGACGGACTGCTGCCCACGCCGGCGCTCGAGCGGCTCGACCCGAGCACCGCGCTGCTGCTGTCGGAGCAGGCCGCTCCGCGCACGAACGCCACCATGGTGCGGCCCGCGAAGGGCCCCGACGCGGTGCTGAGCAGCGACGCCGCCCGGATCGGCGGTCCCACGCCGACCCCGGCCTTCGACGCACTCGCACTGCGACAGCGGATCCTCGCGGAGGCCGCCGTACACGGCCTCACGGGCGCCTCGGAGACGCCACTGGTCGTCTCCACCCCGGACCTGTGGGACCCGGGGAGCCAGTGGCAGCTCGCCTCCTTCTTCAGCGGCCTGAACGTGCCCTGGATACACACCGTGGACCTGCCCATGGCCTCCGCGCTCAGCATGTCCGAGGACTACCACCGACACCTCGCCTACTCCCGGGCGGCGAGGCGGCAGGAGATCCCGGCGGAGAACCTGATCGCCACCCGCGAGCTCAGCGCCGCCGGGTCGGTCCTGGCCGACCTGCTCAGCCGCAACGACACGATCGACGCCCAGGTCGGCCGGGCCGCGATGCTCGGCTCCTCGACCGAGGCCCGCAGGTACCCCTACCAGGCCCTGTCGATGACCCGGCGCCTCGCCGAGCAGGTGCACGGCCAGCTCGGGAAGGTCTACGTCGAGGGCTCACCGCTGGTGACGATGTCGAGCGAGACGGGCAACTTCTCGGTGACCGTCGTCAACGGGCTCGACGAGCCGGTCCAGGTAGGGATCGACGCCCAGACCGGCACCGACGAGCTCAAGATCCGCGCCCCCAACCTCGTCTCACTGGGTCCTGGCCAGCGCGCGTCCGTACGCCTCGGCGTCAAGGCGACCGGCACCGGCATCCACTCGGTGCGGATCGTTCCCACCACGAAGTCCGGCCACCCGCTCGACCGGGTGACGAGGATCAAGGTCCGCAGCAGCCAGGTGGGCCTCGTGATCTGGGTGATCATGGGCACCGGGGCAGCGGTGTTCGTGATCGCCATCGGCGCACGGATACTGCGACGCGTCCGTGACCGACGGCGGACCCAAGCCCCCGAACTGGAGGACGTCACCTCGTGAACGAGCCCACCGCTCCCGGAGACCGAGCCCAGGAGACAGCCGAGGCCGCGGCACAGGATGCGGCAGCCCCGCAGGAGGTCCAGGCGAGCACCGGCGGCGAGGCGAGCCAGTCGGCGACCGCGGCCGACCGCGAGAGCCGCAGCATCCTCTCCTCGAGCGCGGTGATGGCGTCCGGCACGGTCGTCTCCCGGCTGAGTGGCTTCGTGCGCGGCGCCCTGCTCGCCGCAGCGCTCGGCTCCTACCTGCACGCGGACCTCTTCAACATCGCCAACACGGTCCCGAACATGCTCTACATCCTCCTGGCCGGAGGCGTGTTCAACGCCGTGCTCGTGCCGCAGCTGGTCCGGTCGATGAAGAACGACCCCGACGGCGGCGAGGCGTACACCAACCGGATCATCACCCTGGCCGGGTTGTTCCTCGCGGTGGTGACCCTGGTCCTGGTCGTCGGGGCTCCGTGGCTCATGGACGTGTTCCTCGCCCGCAAGTACTCCACCCCCGAGCTCGCGGAGCAACGCCGGTCGGCGGTCGACTTCGCCCGCTACTGCCTGCCCCAGGTGTTCTTCTACGGCATGTTCGTGCTGGTCGGCCAGGTGCTCAACGCGCGCGGCCGCTTCGGGCCGATGATGTGGGCGCCGATCGCCAACAACGTGATCTCCGTGCTGGTCCTCGGCGTCTACCTGTTCGTGTTCGGCCCGGCGGGCAAGCAGGACACGAGCGCCTACACCACCCAGCAGGAGCTGGTCCTGGGCATCGGGGCGACTCTGGGCATCGCGGTGCAGTTCCTGGTGCTGCTGCCCTACCTGAAGCAGGCGGGCTTCACCTACCGCCCCCGCTTCGACTTCCGCGGTACCGGGCTGGGGCACACGTTCCGTCTCGGCCTGTGGACAGTGCTCTTCGTCATCGTCAACCAGATCGCGTACACGGTCGTCGTCAAGCTGGCCTCCGGTGGTGCGGCGAGCGGGCTGACCGGCGGCGATCCCGGGACTGGCTACACGATCTACTCCCAGTCGTTCCTGCTCGTGATGGTGCCGCACGCGATCGTCACGGTCTCGCTGGCCACCGCCATACTTCCTCGGCTGTCTGCCCGGGCAGCCGAGAACGACCTCGCCGGGGTCGGCCGCGGTGTCGCGTCGACACTGCGCACCGCGCTCACCGTCATCATCCCGTTCGCCCTCCTCCTTCCCCTGGTCGCGAAGGACGTCGCCCACGTCGCCTACGGCTGGGGTGCGGCCTCGGAGGCGTACCCGGACTACGCGCTCCCGCTGGCGCTCTTCGGCGGCGGGCTGGTGTTCTTCACGGTGCACTTCCTGATGCTTCGCGGCTACTACTCCCTCGAGCGGACGCGCACGGTGTTCTGGGTGCAGTGCGTCATCGCGGCGACGAACATCGTCCTGGCGGTCGCCATCACCCGCTCCGTAGCCGACAACCATGTGGCCGCGGGCCTGGTGCTGGCCTACGTCGGCGCCTATGCAGTCGGGGCGGCGGTCTCCTACGGACTGCTGCGCTATCTCCTCGGCGGCCTGGAGACCGGTACGACGCTGCGCTTCCTGGTCCGGCTCGTGCTGGCCGCCGGCATCGCCGCAGCGCTGGCCTGGGCGTTCAGGTACGGCGTCACCCAGGTCTGGCCGTCCAGTGAGAGCAGGATCCGTGCGCTGGTCGTGGGAAGCCTCGTCGCGGTGGTCGACGCGGCTCTCTTCCTCGTCCTAGCACGCCTGCTCCGAATCCGGGAGGTGACCGGTGTCGTGGACCTTGTCACGTCGAGGCTCGGTCGGACTCGCGGGTCCTAGCATGTAGTTTGCCTAGGGAGATGACAGAACAAGGAGCGAGGAGGGGCGTGACCGACAAGCCGATCGGGCGCGGGACCGTCCTCGCGGGACGCTTCCGTCTCGAGGACCTCGTCAACGACACCGACGGCGCCAGGTTCTGGCGCGCGATCGACCAGACCCTCGCCCGCAGCGTCGCCGTCAACGTCATCGACACGGCCGACCCCAGGTCCGAAGCCCTGCTCGTCGCCGCTCGCACCTCCGCCACGATCACCGAGGGCCACTTCCTGCGCGTGCTCGACGCCGCCCAGGAGGACGGCGTCGTGTACGTCGTGCACGAGTGGGGCAACGGGATGTCGCTGGACAAGATGCTCGGGGACGGGCCGCTCCCGGCGCGTCGTGCCGCCTGGCTGGTCAAGGAGGTCGCCGAGGCGATCACCGTCGCCCACGGCCACGGCATCGCCCACGGCCGCCTCGTGCCCGAGAACGTCATGGTCACCGAGGCGGGTTCGGTCAAGCTCATCGGCTTCGTCGTCGACGCGGTGCTCCACGGACGACGCCAGCCCGCCACGGCTGACGGGCGCGTGCTCAGCGACCACGAGTCCGACGTACACAACCTCGGAGCGCTCCTCTACGCCACGCTCGTGGGCAAGTGGGCCGGTGCCCAGGCCTGCGCCCTCCCTGAGGCCCCACGCGACCACAACCGCACGCTGCGGCCGCGTCAGGTGCGAGCAGGAGTGCCCAGGGCGCTGGACACCATCTGTGACCGGATCCTCAACCCCAGCGAGATGGGCGCGGCGATCGAGACCGCGCAGGAGGTGTGCGCAGCCCTCAGCGACTTCATCGGCGACGTCGCCGCGCCCGCCATGGGCCACGAGCCGACCGTGATGATCGAGCGCGACGTGCGGGCCGGCCTGGGTGCTGTCTCGTCGGGTGCCGGCGTGCCGGTGAGCGGCGACGTAGCCGGCGAGGAGCTCCAGGCGACCCAGGCGGCCGCCCCACCGGTTCCCCCGCACAGGGCGGATCCCGAGGCGACCCAGGCCGCCGGCCCGATGTTCGACGACGACGTGCCGACTCGCCGACCCGCACCGCCCCCGCCTCCCCCGCTGCCGGAGCCGGAGGTCAGGCCGCTGTTCGCACCGGGCCCGCCCCGAGCGGCCACGGAGCGCTGGGGCGGCGGCCCCGACGACCCGTCGTCCGCAGTGCGTGGCATCCACTCCACCCATGGCACGGGCTCGCTGCCCGCCGTATGGGGGCCCGACGCGGCGCCCGACGCTGGTGAGGAGCCCGACTGGGAGTCGCAGGACACCAGCAGGGACTGGCTCAAGCTGGCCGCAGCGGTCGGGGTGATCGTGGTGCTCGTCCTGCTGATCATCCTCGCGTTCAACCTCGGTCGTGGCTCCGACGGCAAACCGTCCGCGCAGCCCACCGACAACGCCACCACGTCGAGCGCTCCCGCTGGTCCCGTCTCCATCGCGGGCATCAGCGATCTCGACCCGCCTCCGGCCGGCAACAGTGAGGAGAACGGCGACCTCGCCGGCCTCGCGATCGACGGCGACCCGGGCACCGCCTGGCAGACCATGCAGTACTACGGCAACCCCAAGTTCGGGCTGCTCAAGGACGGCGTCGGCCTCGTCGTCGACCTCGGCAAGCAGCAGGAGGTCTCCTCGGCCCAGGTGACCGTCCAGGGCGGCCCCACCAGCCTGGAGATCCTCGCGGCACCCGAGGGCAGCGGCGCACCGGACAACGTCGACAACCTCCGGCGGGTCGCTTCGGCGAAGGGCGTCAACGGCCGCACCAACCTCGAGTTCGACGAGCCGGTGAACACCGAGTACCTCGTCGTCTGGCTGACGTCCCTCCCACCTGCTGACGGCGCCTACCGCGGGCGGATCGCCGAGATCGTCGTCAGGCACTGAGACGTGCCCGAGTCGCCGGGGCCCGAGCCAGAGGTTCCGGATGACCGTGCACTCCTCGCCGCACACGTCGCGGGCGACCCCGAGGCCTTCGGCCTGCTGTTCCGGCGGCACCGCGACCGGCTGTGGGCCGTCGCCCTGCGCACGATGGGTGACCCGGAAGAGGCCGCCGACGCCCTCCAGGACGCGCTCGTCTCCGCCTTCCGACGGGCCGACTCCTACCGCGGCGACGCCGCCGTGACGACCTGGTTGCACCGGGTCGTGGTCAACGCCTGTCTGGACCGGCTGCGCCGGCGCAAGGTGCGGGCGACCGACTCCCTGCCCGACGCGCTCGAGGAGTACGCCGGCCGTGGGGCACTCTCCACGAGCGCCATCCGTGGCTCCTCCACCGACAGCGCCGACCCCGCCGACCTCGTGCTCGACGAGGAGCAGCGCACGCTCGTGCTCCGCGCCCTCGACGCCCTTGCTCCGGACCAGAAGGCGGCCCTGGTCCTCGTCGACATGCAGGGGTACTCCGTGGAGGAGGCGGCTGCCGTCCTGGACTGCCCCGCCGGCACCGTCAAGAGCCGCTGCTCACGGGGCCGCGCACGGCTTGCGACGCTGCTCGCCGAGCTCCGTCCTGGCCCGGTGTCCAGGGGCGGGCCCGCGGGCGACGCGGAACCAAAGGGCATGCGCGCACGTCCAACCACAGGACCGGTCGGAGGAGGTGAGAGCTGAGTGGACGAGCAGCACGACGAGGCACAGACGGAGGAGCAGGAGCAGGTGCGCCGCCTGCTCGCTGCCGCGTCGTCCGCCCCTGGTCCGGAGCTGCCGGCGGACGTCGCGGCGCGTCTCGACGACGTCCTCGCTGCCCTGGTGTCGGAGCGGTCCGAGGAACAGCCGGGTACGGCGGCCGGGCCGGTGCCCGAAGCTACGGCGGAGGTGATGGCAGGTTCCGACCCCGCCGACGAGGTCATCGGGGTTGCGGAGCTCGGCTCCCGCCGCCGTCGCAGGTGGCCACAGCTGCTCGTCGCGGCGGCGGCCGTATCGGTGCTGGGTCTCGGCATCGGCAACCTGATGGAGGCCGGGAGCCCGAACGCGATGAAGGACGGCTCGTCGTCCGCCGGCTCTGCAGCGGACGCCGGTGGAGGTCAGGCGGAGTCCGCCCCCCGCAATGGTGCGACCAAGGAGGGCGCCGACTCACTCGCCCAGAAGGACGAGCCGGGCGACGTGAGTGGTCGAACCGCGCTCAAGACCCAGGAGGCGCCGCCCCTGCTGCGCACCGGTTCGATCACCGCCGACGTGCAGCGGGTCGAGGACCGGTCCCTCGCCGCGCCCGTGACACGAACCCCCACCCGGTGGGACGACGCCTGCGTGCAACCGGCCACCTTCCCTGGGGACGAGTGGGTCCGGGTGCGGCTCGACGGCGCCCCCGCCGTGCTCCTGCTGCGGGCGCCGGCCGGCGGGCGTCGTACCGCCGACGTCTTCACCTGCGACGACGCCCGGACCCCGGCGGTCTCCACCACCGTCCGGGCTCGGTGACTGCACGGACGGGCGCGCCACGACTTCGTGTTGTCACCCGTTCGTGGCATCGTGCCCCTGCGGGCGCCGGGAATGCCGCGCCCCTAGGATCGGTTGTGCCCCCGGAAGGGACACGACCCGGACAAGGAGCACGAGTCACCATGGCGGACCAGGACGTACGAAACGTCATCATCGTCGGATCCGGACCGGCCGGTTACACCGCGGCCGTCTACGCAGCGCGGGCCAACCTGGCACCGCTGGTCTTCGAGGGATCCGTCACCGCCGGTGGTGCCCTGATGAACACCACCGAGGTCGAGAACTTCCCCGGTTTCCGCGACGGGATCATGGGCCCTGAGCTCATGGACAACATGCGCGCCCAGGCCGAGCGGTTCGGCGCCGAGCTCGTCAGCGACGACGTCACCGCCGTGGACCTCACCGGCGCGGTGAAGGTCGTCACCGACGGCTCCGGTACCCAGCACCGCGCTCACGCCGTGATCCTGGCCACCGGGTCCGGCTACCGCAAGCTCGGCATCCCCGACGAGGACCGGCTCTCCGGCCACGGGGTCTCGTGGTGCGCGACCTGTGACGGCTTCTTCTTCCGCGACCAGCACATCGCGGTCATCGGCGGCGGCGACTCGGCGGTCGAGGAGGCCACGTTCCTGTCCCGGTTCGCGAGCAAGGTCACGCTCGTGCACCGGCGTGACGAGCTCCGCGCCTCCAAGATCATGCAGGACCGGGCCTTCAGCGACCCGAAGATCGAGTTCGCGTGGAACTCCGAGGTCGCGGCGATCCACGGCGACGACAAGCTCACCGGGATCACCCTGGTCGACACTGTCACCGGCGAGAAGCGCGAGCTCGACGTGACGGGACTGTTCATCGCGATCGGCCACGACCCCCGGTCGGAGCTGCTGCACGAGCAGGTCCGCCTCGACGAGGAGGGCTATGTCCTGGTCGACCAGCCCTCGACCAAGACGAACGTGCCGGGCGTCTTCGCCTGCGGCGACCTCGTCGACCACACCTACCGCCAGGCGATCACCGCAGCCGGCACCGGTTGTGCCGCGGCACTCGACGCGGAGAGGTTTCTCGCGGACCTCGAGCACGCCGCGAAGACCCACTCCGCCGACATCGCGTCCGAGATGCTGACCGAGCAGGTCCAGATCGCCGGCGCCTGAGACGGCCCTTGCCCGACATTGTCGGTGGCCGCCTGTTTACTGCACACTGAAACCCTATTGATCCAAAGGAGCCCCTTGTGGCTGACATCAACGCCGTGACCGACGCCGAGTTCGAGACCGAGGTCCTCAAGTCCGACAAGCCAGTTCTGGTGGACTTCTGGGCCGAGTGGTGCGGCCCGTGCCGTCAGGTCTCCCCGATCCTCGAGGAGATCAACGCTCAGCACGGTGACAAGCTGGTGTTCAAGAAGATGAACGTCGACGAGAACCCCGTCACCCCGGCGACGTACCGGGTCACCGGGATCCCCACGCTCAACGTGTACCAGAACGGCGAGGTCGTGAAGCAGATCGTGGGCGCCAAGCCCAAGGCTGCGCTGCTCAACGAGCTGAGCGAGTTCATCGCCTGAGCATGGACAAAGACTGAGAGGGGGCCGGCCGTCCTCCCAAGGGCCGGCCCTCTTTCGCTGTGCTGAAGCTGTCATGAGGCAGCTGACCGCGAAGGAGGAGCGCCTTTGAGCCACCAAGTACAGACCGCCAAGCACCAGCGACTCTTCCGCCTCGGCGACTCGGGGGATGCCGTGGCGGAGATCCGTGCGCTGTTGACCAACCTGGGTCTGTTGTCCGAGGCCGGCGGTCCGCCGGACACCTTCGGCACGTCGGACACCGGCGCGAGCTTCGACCATCGCATGGACCGGGCCGTCCGCGACTTCCAGCAGCAGCGCGGCCTCACGATCGACGGCGTCGTCGGTCCCCAGACCTACCGGGTCCTCGACGAGGCTCGCTGGCGTCTCGGCGACCGGCTGCTCACCCACGTCCCCGGCAACCTGATGTGCGGCGACGACGTGCTCGCGCTTCAGCAACGGCTGCTGGGCCTGGGCTTCCGGGTCGGCCGGGCGGACGGCTACTTCGGTCACCAGACCGAGCAGGGGGTCCGCGACTTCCAGCGCAACATCGGGGTACCCACCGACGGCACCTGCGGCCCTGCCACGCTGAAGGCGCTGTCACGGCTCGCGCCTCGCGTGCAGGGCGGGCAGCCCAACGCGATGCGTGCCGAGGAGCAGATCCGCCGCGCCGGCCCACAGCTGTCGGGCAAGGTCGTCGTCGTCGACGCGGCGCAGGCGCGCGTGAGCGATCCGGCTCTGTCGGCGAAGGCCGCGGAGATCACCGAGGACCTCGCCCGCCGGATCGAGGGGCGGCTCGGCGCGACCGGCGTCCAGGCGTTCCTGACCCACGCGGGCGGTAGCCACGCCGGCCCCCCTCCCAGCGAGGGCGAGCGCGCGGAGTTCGCGAACCGTGCCGGGGCCGACGTCTGCGTCTCCGTCCACGTCGATGCTGCGGACAACCCCGAGGCGTGCGGGGTGTCGACGTACTTCTACGGCCTCGACTCCCAGGGGGTCCGCTCCGCTCCGGGCGAGCGCTTCGCCAGCCTCGTCCAGCGCGAGATCGTGGCCCGCACCGATCTGGTCGACCTGCGCACCCACCCCAAGACCTGGGACCTGCTGCGCCGCACCCGGATGCCCGCCGTACGCATCGACGTCGGCTACATCACGAACGCCCGCGACGCCGCGCGCCTGGCAGACCCGGCCTTCCGGGACGTGGTGGCCGAAGCCGTCGTCGTCGCGATCCAGCGGGTCTACCTGTCCCCGGAGCGCGACGCGAAGACCGGCTTGCTCCGCCTGTCCGAGCTGCGGCAGGCGATCCGCCAGGGACCGCCCGCCTAGTCAAGGCGCTCCGTCCCCGCACGTTCGGCCGCCGGTGCGACCGGGCGCGGCCGCACCACTCCGAGCAGCTTCTCCAAGGCCTGCTCGACCTCCTCGCGCCAGGTGAGCACCGAGCGCATGTCCATGCGCAGCCGCGGATAGCGGAGGTGGCCACGATGCGTCTTGAACCCCACCCGGAGCCAGAAGTCGGCCGGCACCACGCACGCGGGCCGTCCGCCGGGGGCTCCGGGCAGCCGGTCGCCGAACACCTCCAGGGCGCGGATCCCACCCCGGTCGAGAACGTCCTTGACCACCCCCTGCACGAGCACCCGGCCGAGGCCGCCGCCTGTGAACTCGGGGCGGACCCGCAACGCGGCGAGCAGGATCGCGTCGTCGCTGACGGGGGACGTGGGGAAGCTGGCTGCGCCGGGGACGAAGTGCGGAGGGGCGTAGATCGCGTAGCCGGCGGGTTCGTCCTCCACGTACACGATTCGGCCGCAGGAGCCCCACTCGAGGAGGACACGGGAGACCCACGCCTCCTTCTCGCACGCGGTCTCACCAGCGGCGGCTGCCCGCTCACGACGGACCGGGTCGAGCTCCCAGAACGTGCACTGGCGGCACGCTGAAGGCAGGTCGTCGAGGTTGTCGAGCGTCAACCGGGTGATCCTGCGCGGGCTCGATCCCATGTCGTGACCCCCATGATGAGGAAACTGCCCCGATGATTCATCCTAGTAGTTCACCGACGGGAGCAGTGATGGCCGGAGAAGTACGACGCAGCGCAACTCGCCTCGACAGCTACGTCGACCGTTACGCCGCTCGCACGCAGGGCATGACCGCTTCGGAGATCCGGGCGCTCTTCTCGGTCGCCAGCCGCCCTGAGGTGGTCTCCCTCGCGGGCGGCATGCCGAACATCTCCGGTCTTCCCCTCGACGTGGTCGGCGGGGCGATCAACGAGCTGGTGCTCACCAACGGCGCCGTCGCCATGCAGTACGGCTCGGGGCAGGGCGACCCAGGCCTGCGTGAGCAGATCTGCGACGTGATGCGACTCGAGGGCATCGAGGCACACCCGGACGACGTCGTCGTCACGGTCGGGTCGCAGCAGGCGGTCGACCTGGTCACCCGGATCTTCTGCGACCCCGGCGACGTGGTGATCTGCGAGGCGCCGTCGTACGTCGGGGCGCTTGGTGTCTTCAAGGCCTACCAGTGCGACGTCGTGCACGCCGTGATGGACGAGCACGGCCTGGTGCCCGAGGCGCTCCGCCAGGCGATCGCCGCCACGCGAGCTGCCGGCAAGACCATCAAGTTCCTCTACACGATCCCCAACTTCCACAACCCCGCCGGCATCTCGCTCTCCGCCGAACGCCGCACCGAGGTGCTCGAGATCTGCCGTGAGGCGGACATCCTGATCCTCGAGGACAACC
The DNA here is from genome assembly GCA_963700955.1 of uncultured Actinomycetota bacterium. Taxonomy (GTDB): domain Bacteria; phylum Actinomycetota; class Actinomycetes; order Propionibacteriales; family Nocardioidaceae; genus Nocardioides_C. Next base: position 518,572 of record CAVOZH010000011.1, read on the forward strand.
CCTACGGCCTCCTCGGCTTCGACGGGGAGCCGCACCGTGCGCTCCGCGCCGACGAGGCTGAGGGCGTGATCTATCTGGGGTCGTTCTCCAAGACCTTCGCGCCGGGCTTCCGGGTCGGGTGGGCGCTCGCCCCCCACGCCGTACGCGAGAAGCTCGTCCTCGCGCAGGAGTCGGCGACGCTCTGCCCACCGTCGTTCTCGCAGCTGGCCGTCTCGGCGTACCTGTCCGGTCACGACTGGAAGGGCCAGATCAAGGAGTTCCGGGAGATGTACCGGGAGCGCCGCGACGCCATGGTCCAGGCCCTCGACGACCTGATGCCTGCGGCCGCGCGGTGGAACGTCCCCGACGGCGGCTTCTACGTGTGGCTGACCCTCCCCGAAGGCCTCGACGCCAAGGCGATGCTGCCGCGTGCGGTGACCGCTCGTGTCGCCTACGTCCCCGGAACCGCCTTCTTCGCCGACGGCTTCGGCGCCCAGAGCATGCGGCTGTCCTACTGTTACCCCACCCCGGAGCGGATCCGGGAGGGCGTACGCCGTCTCGTCGGGGTGATCGAGGAGGAGATGGAGCTCCGCGAGACCTTCGGCACCGCTACTCACCCGACGCTGCGCCGTGGGTACGAAGCCCCCAACACCGACCTCACCTGATCAGGAGCCGCACACCATGGACGCAGTCGAAGGCCGGATCGTGGTGCTGGCCGGAGGGCTCTCGCACGAGCGAGACGTCTCCCTTCGCTCCGGGCGCCGGGTCGCCGAGGCGCTGCGCGACACCGGCGCCGAGGTCGACGAGCGCGACGTGGACGCGACGCTGCTGCCGTCGCTTCGCAACGATCCCCCGGCCTGCGTGGTCCCGCTGCTGCACGGTGAGACCGGCGAGGACGGCGCGCTGCGCGAGGTCCTCGAGCTGGTCGGGACGCCGTACGTCGGTTCACCGCCCAACGCCTGCCGCGCCGCCTTCGACAAGCCCGTGGCCAAGTCGGTCGTCGCACGGCACGGGCTGAACACCCCTCCGAGCGTGGCTCTGCCCCACGAGACCTTCCGCGAGCTCGGCGCGGCGGCGGTGATGGATGCGATCGTCAGCTCCATCGGCCTCCCGCTGATCGTGAAACCGGCCAGAGGCGGTTCGGCCCTCGGCTGCACGGTGGTCCGCGACGCCGCCGAGCTCCCCGGAGCCATGGTCAACGCCTTCGCCTACGGCGCGACGGCCCTGGTCGAGCGGCTGATCGAGGGCCAGGAGGTCGCCGTACCCGTCATCGACACCGGTGACGGTCCCCGCGCGCTGCCCGTGGTCTCGATCAACCCCGACGGCGGCGTCTACGACTACACCGCGAGATACACCGCGGGCAGCACGGAGTTCGTGGTTCCGGCCAAGCTCCCTGACGCGCTGACGGCGGAGTGCGCCCGCGTGGCAGTGACCGCGCACGAGGCGCTCGGCCTGCGCGACCTCTCCCGCTCGGACCTGATGATCGACGGGGAGGGAACCGTCTGGTTCTTGGAGGTCAACGTCGCCCCCGGGCTGACCGAGACGTCGACGGTCCCCTTGTCGGTGCAGGCCGCCGGACTCGACCTCGGCGAGCTCGTGGAGACTCTGATCGACACCGCCGTTGCCCGCTCTGCCGGGAACTGACGAAAGCAGCCTGACAATGCGCGACATCACGTACCCGCCAGTGATCTGGACCGCCAAGGCGGCCTTCAAGGTGCTCGGCCTGAAGTTCCAGATGAGCGGCACCGAGCACATCCCCCGCACCGGGCCGGCGCTGCTCGCGGTGAACCACGTTTCGTACCTCGACTTCATCTTCGGCGGCTTCGCAGCTCAGCCCTCGAAACGGCTGGTCCGGTTCATGGCGAAGAGGGAGATCTTCGACCACAGCATCGGCGGACCGATCATGAGGTCGCTGCACCACATCGAGGTGGACCGCGGTGAGGGGCTCGCGTCGTACCAGGAAGGGCTGCGCTACCTCGGCCTGGGCGAGATCGTCGGGATCTTCCCCGAAGCCACCATCTCCCGGAGCCTCGAGGTCAAGGAGCTCAAGACGGGTGCGACGCGGATGGCCGCCGAGGCAGGCGTGCCGCTGATCCCGGTCATCGTGTGGGGCACTCAACGGATGATGACCAAGGACCATCCGAAGGACTTCTCGCGCGGCAAGACGATTGCGATCTCGGTCGGTGAACCGCTGCATCCGGCCGGCGTCCACCCGGTCACCGAGACGGCCGAGCTCCATGCGGCGATGAGCGCCCTCCTCGACCGCACGATCCGTGCCTACCCGGCAGATGAGCAACCTCCCGGCTCGTGGTGGCTGCCCGCGGCGTACGGCGGGAGCGCACCCACGCTTGAGCGGGCCGCGGAGCTCGACGCCGAGGAGAAGCGGCGCCGCGCGGAGCGCAAGAGGCGCAAGGCCGCCGAGAAGGCTGGGCGGACCTCGTCCGACGGGAGCTGATCCCCCGCTCTGCCTGTAGCAGGTCGATGAAGCACGCTCCGCTCGTAGCGAACGTTGTGGTCGGAGGCGCGTCCCGGATGTTCTGCTGAGCAGATGGCTGACCCCGTGCGCATCCTCGTCCTTGGTGGTACCTCCTGGCTCGGCGGCGCGATCGCCGCGTACGCCCTGAGTCGTGGCCACGAGGTCACCTGCCTCGCCCGCGGGGAGTCCGGGGACGTGCCGCCGGGCGCAACGCTGGTCCGGGCGGACCGGTGGGTGTCGGGCGCGTACGCCGAGGTGGCCGACCAGGAGTGGGACGTGGTCCTCGATGTGTCCTGGCAGCCCGAACTCGTAAGCTCCGCACTCTCGGCGCTCGCCCACCGCGCCAAGCACTGGGTCTACGTCTCGTCGATCTCGGTGTACGCGGACCACGCCACTCCCGACGGCGACGAGTCAGCCACGGTTGTTCCGCCCTGGTCGGGGTCCGGAGAGGTGGGTGCTGAGGAGTACGGCGGCGCGAAGGTTTCATGTGAAACAACGTGCGTCGAGACGCTCGGACGGGACCGACTGCTCATCGCGCGGGCCGGTCTGATCGTCGGGTATGGCGACCGCAGCGACCGTTTCGGGTACTGGCCGGCACGATTTGTCCGTGCGCACGCCAACAAGCCGGTCTTGGTGCCGCCGCTCGAGACCCCCGTGCAGGTGATCGACGTGCTAGACCTTGCGACGTGGCTGGTTGATGCTGCCGCGCTGAGCCTCGCCGGGACCTTCGACGCCGTGGGCGGCCGACTTGCCTTCGCCGACGTGGTCAACGCCTGCGAGTCGGTGTCCGGGACGATGCCCCAGCTCGTCGACCCTGGTGAGCGATGGCTGGTCGACGCCGGCGTTGCGCCGTGGGCGGGCCAGGACTCGCTACCGCTGTGGCTGCCGCAGGCGACCCATGCGGGAATGGTTTCGCGGAAGGCGGAGGCTGCTCGCGCGGCCGGACTCTCCGCCCGGCCGCTGAGCGAGACGATGGACGACGCCCTGCGCTGGGAGCGGGAGTTGGGCCTCGACCGGGAGCGTCGTGCGGGGCTGAGTCCGGCCAGGGAGGCTGAGCTGCTGGACCGATGGCGGGCCTCGTCAGAAGGTGGGCCCAGCTGATCTGGGCGTACCACTGCGACCCGCCACCCTGGTCGCATCGTTACTCCTCCCGCGCCGGCCTTGTCGTCTGCAGCGCGCTCACCTTCGTATCTATGTAGTTTTGTCGACAAATCGCTATATCGTTTTATCGCTTGAGTGCTAGGGCGATATGTTCCTGCGGAACCGGTCTCGCCACCTCGTCTCGCTCAGCTCGCCGCCCGCGGCAACGCACCACGGCAAGCCATTCACGTCCGTGGGGACGCCTGCCCGACCGAGCAAGGAGCATCCCAGGAGAAGGCATCCTGTGCCGTCGTCCCGACGTCGGTTCCCAGAAGCCTGGCAAGCGGCGGCTACCGATGCACTCGCCCGCCGCCACACGGCCGGATCATGCCTCGTCGCCCCCCAGCTCGCGACGAGGGTGCAGTCAGCCTCAGACCGGCAATCTCGGTCAGCCAGGGCAATTCTGATCAGCCCGGGATGGCCTCGCGGTTGGTACTCGCAAGGCCAGCACGCTCATGCACACCTTGTCGTCGATCACTCCGCTCCAGCCGGGGGCGCCGCGGACCTTCGTCGCGGACCTTCGTCGCGGATCGAGCATCCCGCGGCTCGGTCGCTGCCGCCGGCGAGATCGCTCCCGGCGCCGACAGACCGTAGGCCTGGCCGCTCGACAGCGCACCAGGCCTCGAGCCGGGCGCTGCCGCGGCTAGATCGGTCGGTCGTTCTTCGGGTCCAAGACTTCGACGATCCGCTCGAGGTCGGGAATCGACGCGAACTCCACCGTGATCCTGCCCTTGGTCTTGCCCAGCGCGACCTTGACCCGAGTCTCGAGCCGGTCCGACAGACGGGAGGCCAGGTCGTCCAGCGCAGGCGCGTGGGGCCTGCGTGGCCGCGGACGCGGCTTCTCGTCGGAGCCGAGGTCACCCACGGCAACGATCTCCTCGAGCGCGCGCACCGAGATGCCTTCCGAGACGACCCGGGCGGCGAGCCGGTCCTGCGTCTCGGGATTGTCCACGGCAAGCAGCGCCCGGGCGTGCCCCGCGGAGAGCACTCCCGCTGCCACCCGGCGCTGCACCGCAGGCGACAGCCTGAGGAGACGAAGCGTGTTGCTGATCTGGGGCCGGCTCCGGCCGATCCGCCCGGCAAGTTCCTCGTGCGTGCACCCGAAGTCGTCGAGCAGCTGCTGATAGGCGGCTGCTTCTTCGAGCGGGTTCAGCTGGGACCGGTGCAGGTTCTCCAGGAGCGCGTCGCGGAGCATCGCGTCGTCGCTCGTCTCACGCACGATCGCCGGGATGGTCGTGAGTCCGGCTTCCTGGGTGGCGCGCCAGCGGCGCTCACCCATGATGAGCTCGTACCGGTCCTGACCGGTACGGCGAACCACGACCGGCTGGAGCAGGCCGACCTCCTTCACCGAGTGGACGAGCTCGGCGAGCGCCTCCTCGTCGAACACCTGGCGCGGCTGACGCGGGTTCGGTGAGATGGAGGTGACGTCGACCTCGGCGAAGTACGCACCGTCGACCGGTGCCAGGCCTTCGGGGACCACCAGATCCTCCGGAGCCGGACCTCCAGCGTCCCCGGCCGCGCCGTTACCGGCCATTGCCTGGTTGCCCTCGGCGGGAAGCGCACCGTTCGACGTCGGCGACGTGGCACCGTTACCCGTGGCCACCGCGGAGTCGGGTGCCACTACGTGAGCGGCGTTGCCCGGTGCGTCGCTCGGCTCAGCATGGGTCACCGGGGCTGTCGGGATCAGCGACCCCAAGCCGCGCCCGAGGCCACGACGCTGTCCGGGACGGTGCTGGGTCATCGTTGAACTCCTTTGAGTGCCATTTCGCGAGCTGCTTCGAGGTAACTGAGCGCCCCGGGGGAACCAGGATCGTAGGTCATCACGGTCTGTCCGTAGCTTGGCGCCTCGGAGATCCGGACGGAGCGCGGGATCGCCGTGCTCAGCACCTGGTCTCCGAAGTGACTCCGCACTTCGTCAGCAACACCAGCGGCGAGGCGCGTGCGTGCGTCGTACATGGTCAGCAGCACGGTGGTGACGCTCAGTTCCGGGTTCAGGTGCGCCTTGACCATCTCGACCGTCTCGAGTAGCTGACCGAGTCCTTCGAGGGCGTAGTACTCCGCCTGGATCGGGACCAGCATCTCGTCGCCGGCCACAAGGGCGTTCAGGGTCAACAGGCCCAAGGAAGGCGGGCAGTCGATCAAGACGTAGTCGATCCGGTCATCGCCGTCCGACTCCACGAACGGGTAGGCGTGGATCGCCTTCCGCAGCCGGCTCTCTCTGGCCACCATCGACACGAGGTCGATCTCCGCTCCCGCCAGGTCGATCGTCGCGGGTACAACGAACAAGCCCTTGACCTCAGGGCTCTCCTGCACGACGTCGACCAGGGGCACGCCGTCCACGAGCGCGTCGTAGGTCGAAGGTGTCCCGCGATGGTGGTCGATCGCAAGGGCAGTCGAGGCATTGCCCTGCGGGTCGAGATCGATGACGAGCACTCGGAGCCCGTGCTGGGCCAGAGCTGCGGCCATGTTCACGGTCGAGGTGGTCTTCCCGACCCCGCCCTTCTGGTTGGCCACAACCATGATCCGCGCCTTGCTGGGTCGCGGCAGCGGCTCACTCAGCCGTAGCCCCTCCCTGACGAGGAGCTGATGCGCCACTGAGCGAGCCATGGGCGTCGACTCGTCATCAAGAGTCACTCCACCATGCGCAAGGTCTGCCGCAGTCCGGACGCCGACCGTGCCGGGAGCGGGGTACGGCCCGAAGCCTGATGGGTCCATCGGCTCGTCGGTCACTGCACTCTCCTCGAAGTTTGTCGCGGCTGGGCCGACTCCTGTTTCACGTGAAACAGCCAGTCCTCCAGCCGCAGCGCCCCCCAGATCAGACTCCGGGGACATAGGTATCGTTTCACGTGAAACCGCCTCGGTGACAGCGACGCGGCCAGCATGTGGATGAAGCTGTGGATTCTGTGGGTATCTTGCTGATTCAGGCGTAACTCGCTGGTCTGGGACTGTGGAGGCACTGGCATCGCCGAGGGGATTCGCACCACCGCTCACGAACTCGTGGGCGGGAAGGGAGCGCACCTGCGACGGCCACCCCAGGCCGGGTTCTACATCCCCGTCGACGGGATCCGGCCACCCAAGACCACTTCTCGGAGTCGGTTCACCCTCCGAGGACTCAGCTACGGTCATCCATTCGTCGGGCGCCACCGACTCACCGATCCTTTCTCTGCCGCGACCGAGGCTTTGCGCTGCGGCGACTCTTACCGGCGCGACCCCCGGTCGGCTCTAAACCTAACTGGGAGGAACGGGTCGCCACGACGCGAACCACCGTGGTAGGTCGATCTACGAGGCCTGCACCGTACTCCTCTACGGACACGGCCCCGGCACCGAACTTTCGGAGCACGCTGTCCGCGGCGTCGATCTCGTCTTGGGCCGAAGATCCCTTCATGGCGACCAGGGCCCCGCCTTGACGCACCAGCGGCATCGACCAGGCCAACAATTTGTCCAAAGGGGCCACCGCACGCGAGGTCACCACGGAGAACTCTCGCTTTCCGTGAAGCTCCTCGGCACGACCTCGGACCACCTCCACGTTCGACAGCCCCAGTTTGGACACCGCCTCCTCGAGGAAGGTGGTTCTCCGCAACAGCGGCTCGACGAGAGTCACCCGAAGGTCTGGGCGCCGCAACGCCAGGACCAAGCCAGGAAGGCCGGCGCCGGAACCGACGTCACAGACATCGGAGCCTTCGTCGATAGCCAACCCCAAGAGTGCGCAGTTCACCAGGTGCCGCTCCCAGAGCCGTGGGACTTCACGGGGACCAATCAGGCCGCGCACGACCCCGTCGGTGGCCAACATGTCGGCGAACCGTTCGGCGAGAGGCAGGGTATGTGAAAACACCCCCATCGCCGCCGCCGGCGCTGGGGGTGTTTCACGTGAAACAGAGGCGTTCACGCGAGCGTGACCTCCCGTAGATATCCACTCACGCTGGCAGCACCACCACGTAACGGCGAGGCTCGACGCCCTCGGACTCAGACTTGAGGCCGGCTGCGGCGACGGCGTCGTGCACGACCTTGCGCTCGAAGGGAGTCATCGGGTCCAGCTCGATTGCTTCACCGGACTCCTTCACCTCGTCCACAGTCTCGGCTGCGAGCTTCTCCAACTCGGTCCGCTTCTTCGCGCGGAAGCCGCTGATGTCGAGCATCAGACGCGAGCGCTCACCCGTCTCGCGGTAGACAGCGAGCCTGGTGAGCTCCTGGAGGGCTTCCAGCACCTCGCCGTTGCGGCCTACGAGCTGGCTCAGGTCTGCGCCAACGATCGAGACGGAGGCTCGGTCACCCTCGACATCCATGTCGATGTCGCCGTCGAGATCGGCGATATCGAGGAGCTCCTCGAGGTAGTCGGCCGCGATCTCGCCTTCCTGCTCCAAGAGCTCGAGCCGGCTCGCGCGCTTGTCACCGGCCTCGGCTGCCTCGACGGGGGAAGTCTCGGTGCCCGAAGGTGTCGGGGTCTCGGGGGTCTCGTCGCTCACGAGGTACTCCTTGTATTGGGTGAGAAGAAATCTCGGGTGATCAGGGGAGGTCAGCCCTGGCCGGGCCGCTTGGGTGGTCGGCCCTGCGACGGGGGGTTCTTGCGCTTGCTGCGCGGCTGCTTCTTCGGCTGCTGCCTGGGGGCCGGCTTGGGCGCGGGGTTGTCGGCGGTCGTAGTGCCGACGGCGCCCCCTGCGGCCTCGGGAGCCTGGGCCTGGTGACCGTGACGAGCAGCCTTGTGCGCATCCCGCTCGGCCTTCGCCTTGGCGGCAGGGGTTCCTGGAGCCGGGTTGTTGCGGATCACGTAGAACTGCTGGCCCATGGTCCACAGGTTCGACGTCGTCCAGTAGATCAGCACGCCGATCGGGAACGCGATACCGCCGACAGCGAAGACCACCGGCAGGACGTAGAGGAGCATCTTCTGCTGCTGCGCGTAGGGGCCGCTCAACGCGTCCGCTGGCATGTTCTTGCTCATCAGCTGCCGCTGCGTCAGGAACGTCGTGGCCGTCATGGCGATCACCAGGAACGCGGCGATGATGCGCACGTTGATGTTGCCGTCAGCCTTGACGAACGTGTCCGCGAGGCTCACGCCAAGCAGCTTGGCCTCACCGAACTGCCTTGCCTGCTCGGCCGTGAGAGCCCCCTTCGGGATCTCCTTCGCAGCGTTCGACAGCAGACGGAACAGGGCCAGGAAGATCGGCATCTGCAGCAGGATCGGCAGGCAGGAGGCGAACGGGTTTGTGCCCGTCTCCTTGTACAGCGCCATCGTCTCCTGCGCGAGGCGCTCGCGGTCATGGCCGTACTTCTTCTGCAGCTCCTTGACCTTCGGCTGCAGCAGCTGCATGTTCCGGCTGGACTTGATCTGCTTCACGAACAGCGGGATCAGCGCGGTCCGGATGACGAGCGTGAGTCCGACGATGGCCAGTGCCCAGGCCCACCCGGACTCCGGCCCGAAGATGCTGCCGAACAGCTTGTGGAAGCCGGAGAGAACGATGGAGGTGATCCAGTACAGCGGCGTCATGATGAAGCTGCCGATAGCACCGAGGAAGTCGAACACTCAGGCTCCTAGAGTCTGGTTGGAGGGTGAATCGGAAGAGGAGTCCCTGCGGGTCCCCGGCACCGGGTCGTACCCGCCGGCCGCCCAAGGGTGACAGCGAGCCAGCCGCCGTACGGCGTACCAGCTGCCCTTGATGCTGCCGTGCACGGTGACCGCCTCGAGAGCGTAGGCCGAGCAGGACGGGTGGTAGCGGCAGACCTGTCCGTAGAGCGGGCTGATGAGGAACCGGTAGAGCCGGAGCAGGCCGATGAGGACGTACTTCACGGCGTCGCGCCCTGGTCGACGATCACGGGCGGACGCTCGGCCTGCTGCTCGGCGGTGCCACCCAGGACCCGCGTCAGAGCGCGGTCCAGGTCGTCGCCCAGCTTCACGTAAGACGCCTCGGCCGACGCAGGAAGCGCTCGGATCACGAGAACGGCAGAACCCGGGAGCGACTCGAGTCGCTCCCGGGACAGGTGCCGAAGACGGCGCTTCACGAGATTTCTGGTCACAGCGGGCCCCACGGCCTTGCTGACCACGAGCCCTACCTGCGGGTGCGGTGACCCGGCGTCCACATCGAGGTGGACGACCAGGGTTCGCGTGCCGGCCCGGCGCCCTCGGCGCACGGTCCGGGAGAACATCCGGCTCGAGGTGAGCCGGTTCTCCCTGGTCAGCACGGAGCACCCGCGCCGAGTGGCCGACAGGTCAACGCACGGGGGAGACGCTCAGGCGGCCAGACGGTTGCGGCCCTTGCGACGGCGCGACGCCAAGATGGCGCGGCCGGCGCGGGTACGCATCCGCAGACGGAAACCGTGCGTCTTGTGACGGCGGCGGTTGTTCGGCTGGAACGTACGCTTGCTCACGGGTGGACTCTCCGGTGTTCGGGGAAACGAGACTTCGGTCTCGAACCGGGTCTGACGGCGGGTGCCGCGGTTGCCTGGTCGGCTGGCACCGCCCGCCCACGGCTGTCTCGGTCCCCGCCTGAGGAAACAGACGTGGGCCACGAGCCGTCCGTGGACATGCGGCACCGGTCGACACCGGTTCGACCGCCCAACGGTACGCGGTGGCCGATGACAGGGTCAAACCCACCGATCCCTCGGACGATGCAGGGTTAATCACACCGTCCTGACGAAGCACCCGCACCAGGACTCGTGACAGCCTAGGATCCCTGTGGACAACCGGTTGATCCACAGGTGTCGCACTTGTTAGCGTCAGTGAACTTCGCGACTCCCCTGAGGTCAGCTTCCCCGAGACAGTCGCCGGCGTTGCCGTCACTTGGCGGTGACTCTGGAAACAGGCTCTGACCTGCGAAAACAAGGAAACGGTTGGGCGAGCTCTCAACCGGTTTCCAACCCGTCGACCACCGTGGCGTTGCACATGCACACCCTGTGGACAAAGGTGTGGACTCCGGCTGTGAATGACAACCTCCGGACTGTCCGGTGTCCTGAACGAAAGCTTCACCCTGGCCAGGTCGCGAAACGCACCCGCTGAGCGCCAGGCCACGAGTCGGTCGAGTTGCGGTGATTGGAGTGGAATACCCGGTGGACGACAACATGAGCGGAAACCCGGAGCCCCCTGCGGGTGGCGAGGCCGGGGGCCGCAACGGGGGACAGTACGCATCGTCGAACGGGGCCCAGGACCTCGGCACGGTCTGGGCGATGCTCATCGAGGACCTCCCGCCGAACCAGCGGGCCTGGCTCGCCGCGAGCCGTCCGGTGACCGTCCACGAGAACACCGCGATCATCGCGGTCGCCGACGAGTTCACCCGCAACCAGCTCGAGGGCCGGCTCCGCACCCGACTCGAGGACTCCCTGACCGAGTCGCTGGGTCAGCACGTGCGCATCGCCGTCACGGTGGATCCCGAGCTGGAGCCCACGCCGACGCCCCGCTACACCCGCAACGACGCCCCCAGTACGACGGAGCACCGGCCACAGCCGAGCTACCCGCAGCCTTTCGAGCGGGACAGCGCGCCGACCAGCCGAGACAGTGAAGTCGGCACATCGATCAATCAACAAATCGATTTGTCGACAAATCCCCTCGACGTGCCGACGCCGTTGCCGCGAGACGGCCGCCGGCCCGTGACGGCCGCGAACGTCCTGGAGACCAGGCTCAACCCCAAGTACATCTTCGAGAGCTTCGTCATCGGCTCGTCCAACCGCTTCGCGCACGCGGCCGCCGTCGCCGTCGCCGAGGCGCCCGGCAAGGCCTACAACCCACTGCTCATCTACGGAGACTCCGGGCTGGGCAAGACCCACCTGCTCCACGCGATCGGCCACTACGTGAGGAGCCTCTTCAACGGGGCCCGGGTGCGCTACGTGTCGACCGAGGAGTTCACGAACGAGTTCATCAACGCGATCCGCGACGACAAGGCCGCGACCTTCCAGCGGCGGTACCGCGACGTGGACGTCCTCCTGATCGACGACATCCAGTTCCTGGAGGGGAAGATCCAGACACAGGAGGAGTTCTTCCACACGTTCAACACCCTCCACAACGCCAACAAGCAGATCGTGATCACCTCCGACCGTGCGCCGAAGCGCCTGGTGGCGCTCGAGGACCGGTTGCGCAACCGGTTCGAGTGGGGCCTGATCACCGACGTCCAGCCACCGGACCTCGAGACCCGGATCGCGATCCTGCGTAAGAAGGCAGCGCTGGAGCGGATGACCGCGCCGCCGGACGTGCTCGAGTTCATCGCGAGCAAGATCCAGACCAACATCCGCGAGCTCGAGGGTGCCCTGATCCGGGTCACGGCGTTCGCGAGCCTCAACCGACAGCCCGTCGACCTCACGCTCGCCGAGATCGTGCTCAAGGACCTGATCCCCGAGGGCGGCGAGCCGGAGATCACGGCGGCGCTGATCATCGCCCAGACCGCGGCGTACTTCGGCCTCTCCATCGACGACCTGTGCGGATCGAGTCGCAGTCGTGTCCTGGTGACCGCCCGGCAGATCGCGATGTACCTGTGTCGCGAGCTGACGGATCTCTCGCTGCCGAAGATCGGGCAGCAGTTCGGCGGCCGGGACCACACGACGGTCATGCACGCCGACAAGAAGATCCGTCAGCTCCTTGCCGAGCGACGCAGTGTCTACAACCAGGTAACCGAGCTCACGAACCGGATCAAGCAGCAGGCTCGCCAGCCCTGAGATCTGCGTCCTCAACCTGGGGAGCGGGCTGTGGAGCAACCGGACCTGCCCCTGGAAAGCATGTGGAGAACTTGTGACTCCCCTGGAACGACAAGTTTTCGTGCACAGAGAACTTGTAGTTTCCTCGGGCGTCATCCACAGGGGGTGAGGACGAAAATTTCGGGACTGACCTGCGGAAACGATGGTTCTCCACAGTTTCCACGGTTGCTACGAACACTATGAGACCAATGACAACAATTCGCTCCGGGAAACTCACCCGGCCACTTTCCTGGGGACAACCCGGCAGAACTTGTCATTCCTGACGGCCCCACCCCGGTGCGGATCTTGTCGGTGCTCCTTGATGAGATACGAACTACACCTGCCGAGCCGCCCCTGGTCATGGCAGGATTCACTCCCGCACCCCCGCCTGACCCCCCGCACGGACCCCATGGAGGCGAAAACTCGTGAAGTTCCGCGTCGAGCGCGACGTCCTGGCTGACGCCGTTGCCTGGGCCGCTCGAAGCCTGCCGGTCCGTCCCAGCGTCCCGGTGCTCGCCGGCCTCCTCATCGAGACCAGCCCCGACGGCGACGGGCTGGTGCTGTCGACGTTCGACTACGAGACCTCTGCGCGTGCGACCGTCCCGGCCGACGTATCCGACGAGGGTCGTGCCCTGGTCTCCGGACGCCTGCTCTCCGACATCTGCCGCAGCCTCCCGAACAAGCCCGTGGAGATGAGCATCGACGGCGCGAAGGTCTCGCTGACCTGTGGCTCCGCCCGGTTCAGCCTCCAGACCATGCCCGTCGACGAGTACCCGACGCTGCCCGAGATGCCCGCCGCTGCCGGCACCGTGGCGAGTGACGTGTTCGCCGGCGCGGTGAGCCAGGCCGTGGTCGCTGCCGGCCGCGACGACATGCTGCCCGTCCTGACCGGCGTACGGATCGAGATCGAGGGCGACACCATCTCGCTGCTCGCCACCGACCGCTTCCGGCTCTCGCACCGCGAGCTGAGCTGGGAGCCCGGCACCACCGACGCCTCCGCGGCAGCCCTGGTCCCGGCCAAGGTCCTCGCCGACACGGCCAAGTCGCTGACCGCGGGCAGCCAGGTCACGATCGCGCTGTCGAGCACGGGCTCGGGCGAGGGCATCATCGGCTTCGAGGGCTCGGCCGGCGGAGGCATCCGACGCACCACCACGCGCCTGCTCGACGGGGAGTTCCCGAAGGTCCGCACGCTCTTCCCCAGTGAGCACGCAACTCTGGCGAGGGTCGACAAGGCCTCGCTGATCGAGTCGGTCAAGCGGGTCTCGCTCGTGGCCGAGCGCAACACCGCGGTGCAGCTGGCCTTCAGCGACGGCGTGCTGACCCTCGACGCCGGAAGCGGCGACGAGGCCCAGGCCTCGGAGTCGATCGAGGCTGCGGTGCAGGGCGACGACATCACGACCGGGTTCAACCCGCAGTTCCTGCTCGACGGGCTCACCGCCATCGAGGCGCCGGTCGTCGAGCTGGCGTTCACGCAGGCCTCGAAGCCGGCCGTGATGGCAGGGGCGATGTCGCTCGACGCCGACGCGAACCTGGACTTCCGCTACCTGCTGATGCCACGCCGCCTGCTCTCCTGACCGCTCGGGTAGGACCGCGCACCCCCGCTGGGTAGCCTGGCCGGGACCGATCACGCGACGTCTGGGAGAGGACGCACACATGGAGCTCGGACTCATCGGCCTCGGCAAGATGGGCGGCAACATGCGCGAGCGGCTGCGCCGCGCGGGGCACACGGTGGTCGGGTTCGACCGGAACCCCGAGGTCCGCGACGTCGAAAGCCTCCAGGCGTTGGTGGACGCGCTCCCCTCTCCCAAGGTCGTGTGGGTCATGGTCCCCGCAGGCGAGCCGACTCGCGAGACCGTCGCCGAGCTCGGCGGCCTCCTCGGTGAGGGCGATGTCGTCGTCGACGGGGGCAACTCGCGCTGGACCGACGACCTGGCCCATGCCGAGCTGCTGGCCAAGAAGGGGATCGGCTTCGTCGACTGTGGCGTCTCCGGCGGTGTCTGGGGCCTGGAGAACGGCTACGCGCTGATGGCCGGCGGCGACAAGGCCGACGTGGAGAAGGTCCAGCCCGCCTTCGACGCGCTCAAGCCCGAAGGCGAGTTCGGTTGGGTCCACGCCGGGAAGGTCGGCGCCGGGCACTTCTCGAAGATGGTCCACAACGGCATCGAGTACGCCCTCATGCAGTCCTACGCCGAGGGCTGGGAGCTGCTCGACAAGGTCGACATGGTCGACAACGTCACCGAGGTCTTCCGCTCCTGGCGCGAGGGCACGGTGATCCGGTCCTGGCTGCTCGACCTCCTCGTTGCCGCGCTCGACGACGACACCGACCTCGCCGGGATCCGCGGGTACGCCGAGGACTCGGGCGAGGGTCGGTGGACCGTGGAGGCGGCGATCGAGAACGCCGTACCGATGCCCGCGATCGCGGCCGCGCTGTTCGCCCGATTCTCGTCACGCCAGGACGACAGCCCGGCCATGAAGGCCGTCGCCGCCATGCGCAACCAGTTCGGCGGTCACGCCACCCGGACCAGCGCTCCCCCGACCTCGAAGGAGGCCGCGGGTGGCCCGCCCACCACGTCGGACACCGGCGAGGGCGGCCCCGACCAGGCCGCCGCGGCACAGTCGGCTGGGGCAGGCTCCGGCACCGAGCCCGCGGAGAGCTAAGGCCGCGGTGCACGTCGCCCACCTCTCCCTTCACAACTTCCGGTCGTACGCCGAGGTCGACGTCGCGCTCGGTCCCGGCGTCACCGCCTTCATCGGCCGCAACGGCCAGGGCAAGACGAACCTGGTCGAGGCGATCGACTACCTCGCTCGGCTCAGCTCACACCGGGTGGCGAGCGACGCGCCGCTGGTGAGACACGGGACCGACCAGGCCGTGGTGCGAGCCCTCGTGGTGCGCGACGAGCGGCAGGCGCTGCTCGAGGTCGAGCTCAACCCTGGCCGCTCGAACCGTGCCCGGATCAACAGGTCGCCGCTCCCCCGTTCGCGCGAGCTGATCGGGATGGTCCGCACCGTGCTCTTCTCCCCCGAGGACCTCGCGCTCGTGAAGGGCGACCCGTCGGACCGCCGCCGCTTCCTCGACGACCTGCTCGTGCTCCGCGCGCCGAGGTACGCCGGGGTCCGCTCCGACTACGACCGCGTGCTGCGTCAGCGCAACTCGCTGCTGAAGACGGCGGGCGCGGCCCGGCGCAGCGGCTCCGGAGGTAGCCGGGTCGAGTCGGCGCTCTCCACGCTGAGCGTCTGGGACTCCCACCTCGCACGCACCGGCGCCGAGCTTCTCGCCGCTCGGCTCGCCCTCGTGGAGGAGCTCAAGCCGCTCGTCGGCAAGGCGTACGAAGCGGTGGCCCGCGGCGCCTCCCGGTCCGACGCCACCATCGCCTACCGCTCCTCGTTCGAGCTCCCACTCACACCCGAGGAGTACGACGGGGGTCTGCCCGACCGCGGGGTTCTCGCGGACGCCATCACGGCGGAGGTCGAGCGGCGCCGCAACGATGAGCTCGAGCGCGGCATCTCGCTGGTGGGGCCGCACCGCGACGAGCTCGTGCTGAACCTCGGCCCGCTCCCGGTGAAGGGCTACGCGAGCCATGGTGAGTCCTGGTCCTTCGCCCTCGCCCTGCGGCTTGCGTCCTACGACCTGTTGCGGGCCGGCGGCGACGACCCGATCCTGATCCTCGACGACGTCTTCGCCGAGCTCGACACCGAACGCCGAGCCCGCCTGGCCGAGATGGTCGCGGGTGCCGAGCAGGTCCTCGTCACGGCGGCGGTGCCGGCGGACGTGCCCGAGGCGCTTGCCGGCGCGCGCATCGAGGTCGCGGAGGGGGTGGTCACGCATGCCGGATGAGCCCGAGGGTCCTCGCGAGACCGAGTTCGGCGACCCCGCAGTGCCGGACGACCACGCCAGCGAGGCCGGGAACGAGCCGGCTCAGCCGGACCCGGACGCCGAGCCGCACGATGACACGGGCCTCGACCTCGCGCGCAGCATCGCCCGTTCGCTCGCCGGGTCGAAGCGCCCCGCCCGCCGTACGTCTCGCCGCCCTGGCAGCAGACCCAGGCGCGGCGACCCGAAGGCATCGGGGGCGTACCCGGACGACCGGGATCCTCAGCTGCTCGACAACACCATCGGCCGGCTGATCGCCGAGCAGGGCTGGGGCACCGACGTCCGGGTGCACGGCGTGTTCTCGCGCTGGGACCACCTGGTCGGGCGCGAGGTCGCGCTGCACTGCCGGCCGGAGTCCTATGCCGACGGCCGGCTCGTCGTACGCACCGACTCCACGGCCTGGGCCACCCAGATGCGCCTGCTGGCGCCGACCGTGGTGCGGCGGCTCAACGAGGAGCTCGGGGACGGAACGGTCACGGTCATCGACGTGCAGGGTCCGCACGGACCGACGTGGCGCAAGGGGCCTCGCTCCGTTCGCGACGGCCGCGGCCCGCGCGACACCTACGGGTGACCGCCAGTCCCACTGAAGGCCCTGACCCGCGCTCGACCCAGCCCGACCCCGGCCAGGAACATCGCCGGAACCGCTCCCTGTGAAGGCCGGCCGAGGACGCCCTCCAGGACGCCTTGCGGCCCCCCGGTCGCGTATGGGGACCCTGCGCCTCCCCTGCCAGGCGCTCTCGGAGGCCCTCTGTGGCCGTTAATCGACACCTCTGCTCGCGCCGACCGTCGTGTCCTGTGGATCGACACGTCGAAATCGGCGCGTGGCGGGGTACACTAGACATTGGGTCGTCACCCGCTCCGGGGTCGACCTTCGCCATGTCATCCGCCGTTCGCGACCCCTGCCCGTGCACATCACTTGCACCGGTCGCGGCATGCGGCCCTTGAGGATCGAAGAGGTCGAACTTCGTGGCTCTTGAAGACAGCACGACGCCGTCGCCCGACGAGGTAGCAGAGACAGCCGCGGCGCTCGCGCCGAAGAGTGAGGGACACGCAGTCGAGGAGGGCAAGTACGACGCCTCCGCGATCCAGGTCCTCGAAGGGCTCGAGGCCGTTCGCAAGCGCCCGGGCATGTACATCGGCTCCACCGGGGAGCGCGGTCTCCACCACCTCGTGTGGGAGATCGTGGACAACTCGGTCGACGAGGCGCTTGCGGGCCACTGCGACCGGATCGTGGTTACCCTCCAGGCGGACGGCGGCGTCCGGGTCGAGGACAACGGCCGCGGCATCCCGACCGACGTGCACCCCGTCGAGGGCATCCCCGCGGTCACGATGGCGCTCACCATGCTGCACGCGGGCGGCAAGTTCGGTGGCGGCGGCTACAAGGTCTCCGGTGGTCTGCACGGCGTGGGCGTGTCCGTGGTCAACGCGCTGAGCTCCACGCTCCAGGTCGACGTCCGCAACCGCGGCCACCACTGGCGGCAGTCGTTCCACCTCGGTGAGCCGACCGGCCCGCTCGAGCAGCTCGAGGAGACCAGCGAGACCGGCACCACCATCACGTTCTGGCCGAGCGCGGACATCTTCGAGACCACCACGTTCTCCCTGGAGACCATCGTCCACCGCATCCGCGAGATGGCGTTCCTCAACAAGGGGCTCGAGATCGTCGTGCGCGACGAGCGGCCCCAGTCCGAGGCGATCGCCGAGGCGGTGGAGGACGGCACGATCGTGCCGGCGGTCGACCAGGCCGGCAGCGACGCGATCCGCGGTGCCGAGGGCGGTGCCTTGGAGCAGCGGTTCCGCTACGACCGCGGTCTCGTGGACTACGTCGAGCACCTCAACCGGCGCAAGGACGTCGCGCATCCGAGCATCATCGACTTCGAGGCCGAGACCAACGAGAACGGCATGAGCCTCGAGATCGCCATGCAGTGGAACACCTCCTTCACCGAGTCGGTGCACACCTTCGCCAACACGATCAACACCCACGAGGGCGGCACCCACGAGGAGGGCTTCCGCTCCGCGCTGACCTTCCTGGTGAACAGGGCGGGCGAGGACTGGGGCTTGATCAAGAAGCCGGAGGACCGGGTCTCCGGCGACGACGTCCGCGAGGGTCTGACCGCGATCATCTCGATCAAGCTCGGCGAGCCGCAGTTCGAGGGTCAGACCAAGACCAAGCTCGGCAACACCGAGGCCAAGGGCTTCGTCCAGCGCGTGGTCAACGACCAGCTCGGCGAGTGGCTCGAGAAGAACCCGGCCGAGGGCAAGGACATCGTCCGCAAGGCCCAGGCCGCGGCCTCCGCGCGGATCGCCGCCCGCAAGGCGCGCGACCTGGCCCGCAACCGCAAGGGCCTGCTCGGTGGGGGCGGCCTCCCCGGCAAGCTGGCCGACTGCCAGTCGAACAACCCCGCCGAGTGCGAGGTGTTCATCGTGGAGGGTGACTCCGCCGGTGGCTCCGCCAAGGGTGGCCGCGACCCGCGGACCCAGGCGATCCTGCCGATCCGCGGCAAGATCCTGAACGTCGAGAAGGCCCGCCTCGACAAGGTGCTCGCCAACAACGAGGTCCAGGCGATCATCTCCGCGCTCGGCACCGGCATCCACGAAGAGTTCGACATCGACAAGCTGCGGTACCACAAGATCGTGATGATGGCCGACGCCGACGTCGACGGTCACCACATCCGCACCCTGCTGCTGACCCTGCTCTTCCGGTTCATGAAGCCGCTCATCGAGCACGGTTACGTCTACCTCGCGCAGCCCCCGCTCTACCGCCTGCGCTGGAACAAGCCCCACGAGCACGAGTTCGTGTACTCCGACGCCGAGCGCGACGCCCTCAGGGCGGCCGGCATCGCGGAGGGCAAGAAGCTGCCCAAGGAGAACGCGATCCAGCGCTACAAGGGTCTGGGTGAGATGAACCCCGACGAGCTGTGGGACACCACGCTCGACCCGGACAACCGGCTGCTGCTGCAGGTGACGCTCGAGGACGCCGCGCAGGCCGACGAGATGTTCTCGGTCCTGATGGGCGAGGACGTCGAGCAGCGACGCAGCTTCATCCAGCGCAACGCAAAAGACGTCCGCTTCCTCGACATCTGACGTCGAAAGACCGCTCCCACTGCCCGTCGTACCGACGAGAGAGATAACCAGTGACTGACAACACCATCGAGGGCCCGGGGCCCGGCGGCCGGATCGAGCCGGTCGAGCTGCAGGTCGAGATGCAGCGCTCCTACATCGACTACGCGATGACCGTCATCGTGGGTCGCGCGCTGCCCGACGTCCGCGACGGTCTCAAGCCCGTGCACCGCCGGGTCCTCTACGCGATGTACGACGGGGGCTACCGACCCGACCGGGGCTTCTCCAAGTGCGCCCGCGTCGTCGGCGAGGTCATGGGTCAGTACCACCCGCACGGTGACACGGCGATCTACGACACCCTCGTGCGCCTCGCGCAGCCGTGGGTGATGCGGGCGCCGCTGGTCGACAGCCAGGGCAACTTCGGCTCGCCGGGCAACGACCCCGCCGCCGCCATGCGCTACACCGAGTGCAAGATGGCGCCGCTGGCGATGGAGATGGTGCGCGACATCGACGAGGACACCGTCGACTTCACGCCCAACTACGACGGCCGCTCGCAGGAGCCGGTCATCCTGCCCGCCCGCTTCCCGAACCTGCTGGTCAACGGCTCGGCCGGCATCGCGGTCGGCATGGCCACCAACATCCCGCCGCACAACCTGCGTGAGGTCGCCGAGGGCGTGCAGTGGGCGCTCGCGCACCCCGACGCCACCCGCGAGGAGCTGCTCGACGCCCTGCTGGCCCGGGTCAAGGGGCCGGACTTCCCGATGGGCGCGCTGATCGTCGGCACCCAGG
Organism: uncultured Actinomycetota bacterium; assembly: GCA_963700955.1. Lineage (GTDB taxonomy): Bacteria > Actinomycetota > Actinomycetes > Propionibacteriales > Nocardioidaceae > Nocardioides_C. The sequence continues at coordinate 538,536 of CAVOZH010000011.1, forward strand.
GGATCGAGCAGATGTACCGCACCGGTCGAGGATCGGTCACGATGCGGGCGGTCGTCGACATCGACGAGGACTCGCGCGGACGCACGATCCTGTCCATCACCGAGCTGCCGTACCAGGTCAACCCCGACAACCTCGCGCTGAAGATCGCCGAGCTCGCCGACTCGGGGAGGATCCAGGGCATCGCGGACGTGCGCGACGACTCCTCCTCCCGCACGGGCCAGCGGCTCGTCGTCGTACTCAAGCGCGACGCCGTCGCCCGCGTGGTGCTGAACAACCTGTTCAAGCACACCGAGCTGCAGACCAACTTCGGCGCGAACATGCTCGCGCTCGTCGACGGGGTCCCGCGCACGCTCACGCTGGACCAGTTCATCTCGCACTGGATCACCCACCAGATCGAGGTCATCCAGCGTCGGACGCGCTACCGCCTCCGCAAGGCGGAGGAGGACGCCCACATCTACCGCGGCCTCGTGAAGGCGCTCGACGCGCTCGACGAGGTCATCGCGCTGATCCGAGCCTCGGCGACCGTCGAGGACGCCCGGTCCGGCCTGATGCAGCTGCTCGAGATCGACGAGGTCCAGGCCCGCGCGATCCTCGACATGCAGCTGCGCAAGCTCGCCGCCCTCGAGCGTCAGGCGATCATGGACCGCCTCGCCGAGCTCGAGCGGATCATCGCCGACCTCGAGGACATCCTCGCGAACGAGACGCGCCAGCGGCAGATCGTGGCCGACGAGCTCACCGCGATCGTCGACAAGTTCGGCAACGACCGCCGCAGCGCGATCATCCCGTCCGACGGGGACCTCTCGATGGAGGACCTGATCCCCGACGAGGACCTGGTCGTGACGATCACGCGCGGCGGCTACGCCAAGCGCACCCGCGCCGACCTGTACCGCACCCAGAAGCGAGGCGGCAAGGGCGTGCGTGGGGCGACGCTCAAGGGCGACGACGTGGTCGAGCACTTCATGGCGACCAGCAACCACAACTGGCTGCTGTTCTTCACCACCGCCGGGCGGGTGTACCGCACCAAGGCCTACAACCTCCCCGAGGCGAACCGCGACGCGAAGGGCGGCCACGTCGCCGGCCTGCTGTCGTTCCTGCCCGACGAGAAGATCGCGCAGGTCCTGGCGATCCGCGACTACGACCAGGCGCCGTACCTCGTCCTGGCCACCCGCAACGGCCTGGTGAAGAAGACGCCGCTCGCGGACTACAACAGCCCGCGCCAGGCCGGCGTCATCGCGATCAACTTCCGCGAGGACGGCGACGAGCTGATCGGTGCGGAGCTGGTGAGCTCCGAGGACGACATCCTGCTGGTCTCCCGCAAGGCCCAGGCGATCCGGTTCCGGGCAGACGACACCCAGCTGCGCCCGATGGGCCGCGCCACGTCCGGCGTGACCGGCATGAAGTTCCGCGACGGCGACGAGCTGCTGTCGATGTCGGTGATCCGGGCTGAGCAGGTCGCGGCAGAAGAGGCCGCGGATCACGCCGAAGGCGGCGCCGAGGCCTCCCCCGAGGTCAAGGAGCAGTACGTCTTCACCATGACCGACGGTGGTTACGCGAAGCGCTCCCGGATCTCGGAGTACCGCCTCCAGTCCCGTGGCGGCCTCGGCATCAAGGCGATGCAGAAGAACGGCGACCGCGGCAGCCTCGTGGGCGCCTTCATCGTCGAGGAGGGTGACGAGGTGCTCTCGGTCACCTCCTCGGGCCAGGTCGTCCGTAGCCCGATCAACGAGGAGCTTCGCCCGAAGGGCCGCTCCACGATGGGTGTGACGTTCGTGAAACTTAAGTCTGGTGACACGGTGTCGGTGGTCGCGCGCAGCGTGGAGCGGGCCGCGGAGATCGACGAGGCCGCTGCTGAGGCGGAGGCTGACGCGGAGGCTGGGGTCATCGCTGACGCCACCGAACAAGTGGGTGCGACAATCGAGGACGAGGGTGCCGAGGTACCGTCGAATGACCAGACCGATGCTGACTCGGAGACCGAGGAGTCCTGATGGCCGACCGTCGTACAGACGACACCCCACTGGCGCCTCGCCGGACCCTGGAAGGAGCCGGAGCGGAGCAGTCCAAGACCGAGGCGAACGCCGCCCGGAAGCCGATGACGGGGAAGCTCTCCGAGCGCCTGTCCGGAGCGGTCTCCTCCGCGGGTGAGTCGATGCGAAGCGTGGCCGAGGCCCGCCGCAACGACAAGCCGAAGGAGCAGAGCCCTCGTACGCCGACCGCCGCGACCCGACCGAGCTCCAGCACCAGCCGGCCCCGGGTCCGCAAGGCAAGGCTGCGGATGACTCACATCGACCCCTGGTCGGTGATGAAGACCTCCTTCCTGCTGTCGATCGCCTTCGGTGTGGTGACCGTGATCGCGGTTGCGGTGGTCTGGTCCGTCCTGGGCGCCGCCGGCGTCTGGGACTCGATCAACCAGACCGTGCAGGACGTCCTCGGCGGCGGGTCGGGGACCTCGTTCGACGTGGAGAGCTACGTCGGCACCAGCCGGGTGATGGGCTTCACGATGATCGTGGCCGTCGTCGACGTCGTGCTGATCACTGCGATCGCGACGCTGCTGGCGTTCCTCTACAACCTCGCCGCCACGCTGCTCGGCGGCATCGAGGTCACCTTGGCCGAGGACGAGCACTGAGCGGCGACCTCGGTTTGGGGCACGCCTCGCGGATGGGGTAATCTTCCCCGGCGATGCCATCGCGGTCATCGCACACGGGCCTATAGCTCAGACGGTTAGAGCGCTTCCCTGATAAGGAAGAGGTCAGAGGTTCAAGTCCTCTTAGGCCCACCGACCCTCGCACTCGCGAATCATGGAAGGAACCACCATGAAGAAGCTCGTTCTCGTCGCCCTGGCCGCAGCCGCGGCAGTCATCGCCACCAAGAAGGTCAAGGCCGGCCAGCAGGAGCAGGCGCTGTGGGCCGAGGCCACCGACAACGTCAAGAAGGCCTGACGCTTCTCCCTCCGGGGCCATGGCGCAATTGGTAGCGCACCTGCTTTGCAAGCAGGGGGTTAGGGGTTCGAGTCCCCTTGGCTCCACCCCTGGTCAGAGCCCCTCTTCCGGTCCGGAAGAGGGGCTCTTGTCCGTCTCCCGTAGCCCGCCAGCGGGACACGGTGAGCGTCGCAGCGCGGGGTTCACGGGCGGCGCTTGGCGCCGTCCTCGCCGGATGATGTCTCCCAATTGACACGTGAGGAACTCACGCTCGGCTTCGTTCTCCGTCAACTCGATGGCACGGGCGTACGCGTCCGCAGCGTCAACGCTTCGACCAAGGCGTTGCAGCAGATCAGCCTTGACCGCCGGGAGGTACTGGTAGCCGTCCAGTCCACCACCGAGTTCCAGTTGCTCGATCTCCGCGAGCGCGGCGAGGGGCCCAGAGGTCTCGGCATGCACTACTGCTCGGTTCAAGGCGACGACCGAGGAGGGCCACACGGACAGCAGTGCGTCGTACAGCTCCGCGATCTGGGCCCAGTCAGTCTGCTCGTACGTCGGCGCTTCGGCGTACAGAGAAGCAATCGCTGCCTGCAAGACGTAGCGTCCGGGCCGTCCCCCTCGCAGACCGTCCACGATGAGAGCTTCTGCCTCGGCGATGGCCGCTCGGTCCCACTGCGAGCGGTCCTGCTCCCGCAGACGCAACAACCGGCCATCAGCATCGACGCGCGTGCTCCGGCGGGCATTGGTGACGAGCAGCAGTGCCAGCAGACCCCACACCTCCCGTTCGTCCGGCATCAGCTCGCGGAGCATCCGGGCCAGGTGCACGGCTTGGTCCATCAGATCGACTCGCATGAGAGACGCGCCGGATGGCGCAGTGTGCCCTGTCGTGAACAAGAGGTGGAGCACCCCGAGAACACCGCGCAGGCGGTCGGGCAGTTGATCCGCTCTCGGCACTCGATAGGGAATCCGTGCTGTCGAGATCTTCTTCTTCGCTCGGGTCAGCCGTGCGGCCATTGTCGACTCTGACACCAGAAAGACCCGCGCGATGTCTCGGGTCGACAGCCCACACACCAGTCTCAGTGTGAGAGCGAGCTGTGCTTCCTGTGCCAACGCGGGGTGACAGCACAAGAAGATGAGCCGTAACCGCTCATCCGCGACCGAGTCAGCCAAGCCCAGCGCGTCGACTTCCTTCGCCTCGTCCATGACAACCTCGTCCACCCCCTCAGGCTCGATCAGGAGCGGGAGCTTGGATCGGAGGACGTGCTCGCGCCGCACGACATCGACGGCTCGGCGCCTGGCCGTCGTTGTGAGCCACCCGATCGGATTGTCCGGGGTCCCATCACGGGACCACGTGGCCAACGCGGCGGCGTAGGCCTCCTGCACGCAGTCCTCGGCAAGATCCAGGTCCCGCGCCACGCGCACCGTGGCGGCGAGCACGAGGGCCCATCCGCGACGGTGCGCGTCCGCGACGACCGCTTCGACGTCGATCCCCGGCTTGTTGCTCATACCGCCTGAGCTGGGCGCACGAAGCCGCCTGCAACCGGTCGCACCTCGACACCGCCCCCGAGCTGGGTAGCGGGGTTCCTGGCGGCGATCTCGAGTGCTGCGTCGAGATCCGGAGCGTCGATCACGCAGAACCCTGCCACGACCTCCTTGGCCTCCACGAACGGGCCGTCAGTCATCACGTCCCCCCGGATCGAAGTCGCCATCGCCTTGGGTAGCAACGCGAAGGCAGCCACCATGGCCCCCGACTCCTCCAACTCCCGTGCGTGGCGATCGTGCACCTCCAGCTCCTCAGGAGTCGCGTCCGCGCTGTGAGCTGAGTCGTCGGCGTAGATCAAGATCGCGTACTGAGCCATTCGATGTCTCCCATCATTGTCAGAAGGCCGTCCTACACCCTTACGTCGAACGACCACCACGAAATCGACAGCGCGCCATGAAACCGCCTACCAGTCTTGAGTTCTAGTCCCATTCGCGAGCGTCGGCGCGATTCATCCCTTCACGACGGCCGTGACGAAGGAGTTCCTCGACGGCTGAAGGAGATCCGGACAGCCCGCCAGGGGAGAGGACATCCTTGTGCTGCGGACGGGGTCCGCGCTAGGAGTTCTCGCGCTCACGGCGAAATGCACGTGCGTGGCCAAAGGGACGAATGCTACGTTCTTCGGCACCTTCGCCTCGGGAGAATGCCAAGAATGTTCGCGAGATTTCGCGCGCCCGCACGCGCCGCTGTGGTCGTATCCATCCTCGCCGCCGCGCTGTCGGTGAGCGTCGTGCCATCGTCATTCGCTGTCACGAGCCACAAGCCGCTCAACGACACCAGCCCCGTGAGCTCGGCGCCGGTCAGCGTCGACTTCCCGATCGAGTACTTCGGGGTGGTCGCCGACCTCGCGACGCGGTCGAGCCGGCTGCCCGAGCGAGGGCACGCACCGTTCGGAGAGGCCCGCTTCCACGTCAGCGGTAGATGGACCGCCTGGCAGGCGCTCGAGCAGGACGGCGCGCAGGCAGCAGGACAGTTCACCGGCGCGCTCGTCAGTGTCGACCGCGCTGACGCCTATCAGGTGCGCGGCCTCCCCACCGGCGGCCACCACTGGCGAGCCGCGGCGATCAACACCACCGACGGCCCCTCCTTCGTCATCGGCCACCGTCGCTGGGACGCGGCAACCGCCGCACCCAACTGCATGTCGCGCGCGGACTGGGGTGCCGACGAGTCGATGAGCGGATGGTCGAAGAACGGGGACAAGCAGAGCTACTCCCCCGCGCAGGTGCTGACCGTTCACCACACCGCGATGTCCAACGACCCCACGCAGGACTACGCCGCGACCATGCGAGCCATCTACAGCTACCACGTCCAGAGCAACCACTGGTCCGACGTCGGCTACCAGTACCTCGTCGACGGGCACGGCACGGTCTACGAGGGCCGCAACTCCGGACACACGAGCAAGTCGTGCCTGTACGACGGGGGCGACGGGGCGGACTTCGCACACGTGCCGGACACGGACGAGGTGGTGACCGGCGCGCACACCGAGGGCTACAACACCGGCAACGTCGGCATCGCCTTGATGGGCTGCTTCGAGTCGACATCGAAGACCTGCTCCGGCGACTCCCGTCCGACGTCCGTTGCCGTCGATGCACTGGAGAGTGAGCTGGCGTTGCTTTCGAAACGCCACAACCTGGACCCTGAAGGCACCGTGCACTACGTCAACTCGGACGGAGCCAAGGACGTGGCGACCATCACTGGGCACAGCGACTGGAAGGACACCGAGTGCCCTGGTGCGACCCTGTATGCCCAGCTTCCAACGATCCGCAGCAACGTGGCGAGCCGGATGGAGGGCACCATTCCCTTGGACTCGGCCGTGGTGGCCTTCCAGCGCGGAAGCCAAACCGTCAGGGAGAACGGCGGGGTCGTGCAACTTGCGGTCACTCGGAGCGGCAACACCGAACTGCCCGCGACCGTGGGCTACGCGCGGACGTCCGGCACCGCCACCCCGGACTCCGACTTCACCCTCACGCCGGGCACGCTGACCTTCTCCCGGGGTGAGACCACCAAGGTGATCTCCCTGACCATCAAGAACGACCCGTCCCGCGAGGGCAGGGAGACCATCGCCGTCTCCCTGCGCAACCCTGGCGCGGGAACGGTGATCGGATCTCCGGCCTCGACGACGGTGACCGTCGCGCCGAGCGATCAGCGCCCGGACGGATGGATCAGCACCGCCGCGTCCTCCGGCTACGTCGGGAACAACATCTACAACACGACCGGTTACAAGCAGTCCAAGACGCTCAACGCCCGGCGGACGCTGGTGCGCACGTTCTACGTGCGGGTCTACAACGACGGCAACGTCAAGAACACCTTCGTGCTCAAGGGCAGCGCCGCCCGGTCCGGCTCCACCGTGCAGTACTTCTCAGGGACCACGAACGTCACCTCCGCAATGCGGTCAGCCGCAGGTAGGAAGGTCACGCTCAAGCCGGGGACCTACAAGTCCGTCAAGGTCCGGATCAAGATCCTGCGAGGCGCGGCATTCGGCTCGCTGAAGATCGCCAAGGTCAGCGGCAACTGGACCGGCGACGGCACGCGTACGGACCTGGTCAAGGCCGTCGTCAAGGTGGTTCGCTGAACCCCGCGACGCAGGAAGCGGCCACTCACTGGCCGGCGAGGGTCGCCGTCACCTGTTGGAGCCGGCCTTCGCCCTGCGTGACGAGGAAGTACTCGCCGACCATGTCACCGATCAAGGAGCCCGCATCGACATCGCTGGGCAGGTGGTTGCCCAGGTACACCTGCGCGAAGCCGAGCTCCTCGGTGATGTTCTTGTAGACAGGCGCCTGGCGGGGATAGAGGTAGCCCAAGAAGGTGCGGCCCGCAGCGCCGGCAGCGTCCGCGCCGGCTGGGTAGGAGCACGGGCACGCCTTCCCAGCGGGCGCGCTCTTGCGTCGGCCCAGCGCAGGGTCGACGAGGGACGGTGCGGGCAGTTGGAGGCGTTTGTTCACGGACCTGCCCACCGCCTGGGCCATGGCCATGACGTGGGTCAGTTGTCTGTTCCGGCTGCTCTCCTGTGCCTGGGTGAGGCGAGCTGTCTGCTGGTGCAGGTAGAAATGCCAGAGGTCTCCGCCGCCGTAGGTCTGTAACCAGTGCGCCGCCTTTGTGCCCGAGGCGGTGTGGGTCTTGGCGAGCTTCTCGAGCTGCTTTGCCTCTGCCTCGCGAGTGCTGGCGTTCGGTGGCGCTGGAAGAGCGTCCTCGAGCCAGGCCACGAACTTCTTGTCGTCGGGCTGGGTGTCATGCGTCCGCCACCAGCCCTGCATGAGCTGCGTCGCCTCGGCGCCCTGCCGGTCGAGCTGAGCGGCGTACGGCGTCATGGCTGCCTGGCTGAAGAGGGTCGGCATCGGATGAGCCGCAACCCGTTGGGCTGCAGACACCGGGTGGTGGGTCATGACGTGGACCTGGTGTGCCGCCAGGGAGATGAGCACGAGGCCGGCCGCGCCGAGCCCGACCTTCTTCAACAAGCGCATGACGACTCCGTAGGCCGGGTGTAGGAGCCGCTGGAACGCGGTTCCCTGTCCAACGGGACGACGATAGGCACCCTTCATGAGAAACAGATGAGGAACGGCCGTGGATTCTCACCCACGTCAGTGGGTGACCGGACCCGAGGATGGACTGGGCTCTGAGGCACCACGTCTGTCTCGCCGCCGCATCGCCAGTGCCCGGAGAAGAAGGACGTTGACCAGCGCTGCGGCAGTCAGCGCGAGGATCCCGAGGACGTGGGTGGTGACCGTGAACCAGTCCGCAGGCATTCCGGTCGTGACGGAGGTGACCCCGCCGGCTGTGGACGTCCCAGACCCAGAACTGCTCGATGGGCTGGCTCCGGGGACCAGCGCGAGCACGCCGGACACGAGGTAGTAGTACGGCACAGCCACGACGCTCGCCGGCAGGGCAAGCAGCGCGGCGAGCAGGATGGGCCACGGAGTCTGCGCGGCGAACCCCACGGTCGCGACCGAAGCGATGGTCACGACGTAGGCCATTGAGCTCAGCGTCGGCCGGAGACTCGGGACTCGCGAACGCTCCACCACTGGATCATGCCGCAGAACCCGAGAGCTGGGGCGGCTCTCGTCGAACTTGCCCAGCGACAATGACTCACTCGCAGGGTCTCTTCAGTCCCGGACGTCGTTGTGCAGGGGCGGTCAGGCCGTGACCAGAAGCACGCTGGACCCGCGGTCCGGAGAGCTCCGGACGAAGAGGTCGTCGCAGAGCTGGCGCGCCACCCAGAGACCCTTGGGGCCGGTTGGTTCGGGGTAGCGGTATCCGGTCAGCGGGTCGGCCATCCCGGGCCCGGCGTCGGTGACCCTGCAGACCAGCCTTGCGGGTGACACCCACAGGGACAGCTGGACCGGGGTCCCAGCATGCTGAAGCCCGTTGACCAGGACCTCGTTGACTGCGGTGAGGAAACCGTCGATGGCGTCACGAGAGACCGCACTCGACGACAGGGCGCTTCGACGTACGACCCATCGTGCGGACTTGAGATCCTCGGCGTCGTCGAGGGTCATCACCACGGCTGGGCGCGTCTCGGGCGCATCGGGAACCGCCGCCAACGGGTCGTCGAGGAAGTCGGCGGGGTGCTTGTACTCCGCGCTGGTGCATCGTTCGTCGCCCGCACCGATGTGCTGATGCGTGGCCTTGGCGGCGGCGAGGGTGGTGGCCGGCAGAGTCTCGGTGTCGTAGGTGCACAGACCATGGAAGGCGTACGGGCCCAGAACCTCGTTCACCAGTGACTCGTACCGGCCCCACGCCGCATGTCCCGAACGGTCGCCCAGCGGGACGGTCCCGGTTGCCCAGAGCTCGAGCGGCTCCGGGCTCTCGGCCAGCTTGTGCTGATAGGCGAAGAGAGTGCTCGAGGGTGACAGGTAGAGGTCCTCGTCCAGGCCGTACTCCAGCCGTGGGTGCGAACCCAACACTGCTCGCAGCATCTCCACGCGGTCCTTCGTGCCGTGGACGAGCACGCTCCCCCCGGAGGCCAGGCCCTGGGCGACGAACAGCTGCGTTCCCCTGACCAGCTCTTCGTCGTTGCTGTGGAGGAGGGCGTCGTGGCTGTAGTGGCCGACGGGGATGGCGACACTGCGTGTCATGGCGACGCCTCCAGCCTGAATCCGTCGGCTCGGTCCACGCGGAGGAGACGGAGCAGCGACTCGACCGGCCGTTGCGGTGACCGCAACGTGATGCTTCCACCCTTGATCCGATGGGTGGTGGTGCCGGTCAGGAAGGCTCTGGCGCCTGCGACGTCGAGGAAGTCCATGCCGCTCAGGTCCACCATCACGGTGCTCCGTTCCGGCGCGATGGCACTGGCGGCCAGCAGCGCGGTGCGAAGGACTCGTTGGTTCGACGCGTCCACGGATCCGCTGAGTGCCACCCCGCCTCGGATCGGCACGGTCTGGAGCTGTGACTCCCGGAGCCCCGCTCCGTGCATCGCACACACGGTCTGCAGCATGGCCTGGGGAAGCTGCGCGGAGTACTGGCACAGGATCGAGACGGGACGCGTGTCGCACAGCTGGTCGGTCGCCCACTCGACGTCGGCATGCACGGACGGGGTCATCACGCTCCACGCCGTCGTCGCCTCTCCGGACCATCGGACGGACGAGTAGCCGGCAGCCAGCTCCGCCTCGACGACGTCGTCCTGCCAGTCCGGGCAGTAGGCCTCTTCGCCCGCGGCGAAGACCTGGATCTGGCCACGCGCGAGGGCCTCGTCGACGGAGACGGCACGATCCCTCAACATCCCCAGGAACGACCGCTCGGGCGGCTGGTCCGGCGGTTCGATGTAGATGATCTTCGCGCCGAGGTCGAGGCCGCGGCGAGTCCACGCGGCCACGCCGGCGCGCCGCTCTTGCTCGCTGTCATGAACGAGAACTAGATGACCATCCCAGTCCACCGGTCGACGGTCGAACCACCGCACCGCTTGAGCCTACGTCGCGTTGGGTGGCCCGAGCGGACCCGTCTAGTCAGAAGCTCCTCGGCGCTGTCGGCGTGTCATCAGGGCGTCGAGAATGGTCCACCGCGACCGCCCTCCCCGTCGCGAGATCGGTCACCGCCACGCGCATCTCGGTGGTCCAGGCGGAGGTGTCATCAGGTGTCGGGATCCGTCCGATGCCCTGGACCACCTGCACGTTCAGCCAGCCGAAGGGTCCGCCCAGGGCGTGGAACTCCTCGTGGACCCGCACGAGCATCCCCACCGCGACGATCGGCGTCAGGTTGGCGTGGTGCCAGAGCGTCGCCTGGCCCTCGACGGACACGTAGTCGACTTCGATCTCTCCGCCCACGAGAGCGCTCACCACTCCGTCGCGCCAGCCCCAGGGCCGCTTCGCGACCTGCGACGAGTGGATCCAGTGCATGCTGTGGCCGGAGGCGTACGAAGAGCAGCCCGCGGGGCCTTCGATGCAGGTACGACGGTCGCTGGTCATGTGCCATCTCCATGAAGGTCGTGGGACCCCCACGCCTGACATGAGAGGTGCCCGCTGTTGCCCGGCGCCGACAGCTCTGGCCTGGTTGCTCCCGGCCGCGGGGACTTCACCACAATCGGCGCGACCAGGCGAGGGGTTCTGGGGAGAATCGGACGATGGACCTGGTCACGATGCTTCCCGCCTTCGTGGTCGCGGTCGTGCTCATCTCCGCCTCCCCCGGCCCGGCGGTCGCCCTGATCCTGCGCCGAGGCGCCCTCCACGGGTTCCGAGCCACGATCCCGACGGTGCTCGGCCTCGAGCTCGGCCTGTACGTCTGGGCACTCGCTGCCGCGGGCGGCTTGGCGGCTCTGGTCGCGGCCTCCGAGGTGGCCTACCTGGTGCTCCGCCTCGTCGGTGCGGGCGTTCTGGTCTACCTCGGGATCCGCGCCTGGAGGACCGCCTGGTCGGAGCGTCGCGCGTCGCGACGGTCCGACCAGGGCGTCGCGACGGTCGGCAAGTCCGCCGTACCCGAGGACCTCGTCAGCGCCGTGGAGCTGGAGCCTCGAGCCGACCGCGCCCCACGCGCCTTCACCGAGGCACTCGTCGTACAGCTCGCGAACCCGAAGGCGGCGGTCTTCATGCTGGCCTTCTACCCGCAGTTCGTGCCCGCGGACCGGCCGTTGTTCGCCACGACCGCGGTCCTCGCGCTGCTCCAGGTCGCGCTCGAGACGGGGCTGTACCTGACGCTCGCCCTCGGTGTGGCGCGGGCGGGCACCTGGTTCCGTCGGCCGAAGGTGCGTCGGCGTCTGGAGGCGGCGAGCGGGACCGCGCTCGTGGGGCTCGGACTCCGCGTGGCCGCGTCGAGCCGCTGAGCCGCCCGACGTACCGCAACCAACCCAGCTTTGTGGACGGATCCCAGGTGGTACGCCGCTTGCTTACCGTCCATAACCCCGCGTTACAGCGAGCGGGGCTCGGTCGCGTGGAGGGCGCGGACGGTCGGCGAGGTCTCGACCTCGTTCGGCTCCGGGTAGGTCCCGAGGAGCCGGTCCGCCGTGCCGGCCGTGGTGACCGTGAACCAGTAGTGCTCGTTCTTGTAGTGGTGCAGCCGGTGGTTGCGCCACACCGCGCGGAATGCCTTCGACTTCGGCCGGTAGTCGCTGTGCACCAGGTAGTGCGTCCACTCGTAGAAGAAACCGAGCGCCGCCACCGACACCAGGAAGGTCAGGCCGAGTCCGTCGCGCGGGAAGACGAAGAAAGCGACCACCACGTACGTCGGAAGCAGCCACGCCAGCACCTGCCACGGGATGAACACGAGCGGGATGTCGCGCGGGTCGGCGTGGTGGGCGCGGTGCTTGCGCGCGAGCAGCGAGTCGAGCTCGACCGGCCCGACACTCCGCGGCCGCCAGTGCAGCACGAACACGTGGATCACCCATTCGATGAGCGGGAACGACGCCACCAGCGCCACCGGCAACACCGCATCGGTCCAGCGGTAGTCGCCGACGACGACCCGGGCCACGACGCCGAAGGTCAGCAGGCTCCCGATCATCCAGGGCGACGGGTGGCGCACGAACGAGCGCCAGGCGCCGCCCAGCGACACAGAGGTACGACGGGCGCCGGTGATCCGCTGCTCGTCGGCGGCGAGCCGCTCCTGTGCGAGCTTCTCGATCTCGGGTGAGGGACGGGACATCAGGCTTCCTCCAGGTCGTGGATCGCGGAGATCAGGGTGGTCGTCGCAGGGCGCAGCAGGCGCTCGGCGGCCGCACGCGCGGCCTCGGGGTCGTGAGCGGCGATCGCCGCCCGCACCTCGCGGTACGCGTCGATCTGGCTCACCTCGGCCTCCATCAGCACGGCGAGCGCGTCGATGGCCGGCTCGTACGCAGCTCGGAGACTGTTGAACATCAGCCGGAAGACCACGGAGTCGGCGCCGTCGACGACGTGGTCCCAGAACGTGAGCGCCGCCCGCTGGCGCGCCACGGCGTCGTCGTCGGCCTCGAGTGCCGAGATCGCGTCCGCCAGGGCGTCGTACAACGCGTGCGTGCCGCGCTCCGCCGCGAGGGCGGCCACCTCGGGAGCGATCGCGAGCCTGGCCTCGAGGATGCTGCGCGCCACGGAGACGTCGAGCTCGTCGTTGCGGACCAGCAGCCGAGGGAGCAGGTCGAGGCCCGCGGAGCGACGGAACTCCCGCACGGTGGTCGCGCCGCCGTGACGCACCTCGACGAGGCGGGCCTGGGCCATCCGCTGCAGGGCTTCGCGCACGGCCGGCCGCGAGACACCGAGCACCTCGGCCAGCCGCCGCTCGCTCGGGAGGCTCTCCCCGGGCGCGAGCTCGCCGTCGACGACGTCGGACAGGATCTGGTCGAACACCTCGTCAGGGACGAGACGCCGTGCCACGGGTTTCAGGGCCATGCCGACCAAGGTCGTCGTCTCGCCCGGCAGTGGTCAAGTGGTCAGACCACTATCCGGACGCGCGGAGCGGCGGGAAGCCGGTGATCCGTCCCAGGGGTCTAGACATCCGGCCGGCTGGAGGCCGGACGGGCGGCGTGGGGACCGGCACGTACCCTGGACCGCGTGCGGAGGGTCCTGGGCGTGCTGCTGGCACCACGCCTGCTTCCCCTCCACCTGCTCGGCGCCGCAGCCGTGGTCGCAGCGGTCGTCCTCGGCCTGTGGCAGCTCGACGTCTGGAAGGCACACCGCGCGTCGGAGGCGCGCGACATCTCCTCGGTCCAGCCGGTCGCGCTGGACAAGGTGCTCGGCCCGGACCAGCCCTTCCCCTCCTCAGCGGTCGGCCAGCCGGTGGACCTCGCCGGCGCCTGGCTCCCGGGCTCGACCTTCTACGTGACCGACCGAAGGCTGGACGACCGGAAGGGCTACTGGGTCGTCACGCCGGTCGCGGTGTGCGAACGCCCGGCCGCCTGCAAGACGGGGTCCGCGCTGCTCGTCGTGCGCGGCTGGACGGCGGACCCGGCCGACGCACCTCCCCCGCCGAAGGGCGAGGTGAGGCTGACCGGGTGGCTCCAGCCGGCGGAGGGCTCAGGCGTTCCCGACCCGGACCCGGCCGACGACCGGCTCCCCGAGCTGCGCATCGCCGACGCCGTCCAGCGGGTCGACCAGGACCTGTACGGCGCCTACCTGATCGCTCGGGAGGCCGCACCCCAGGACGCCCTGGCGGGCCTGGAGCGGGTCACCCCGGAGTCGTTGCCGAAGCCGTCGTCGGCAACCGGCCTGCGCAACCTGTTGTACGCAGTGCAGTGGTGGGTCTTCGCCGGCTTCGCGGTGTTCGTCTGGTGGCGCTGGGCCAGGGACGAGGTCGAGCAGTGGCGTCGGTCCCAGGAGACTGCAGCGGGACCGGAGCCCGACGGGGTCTGAGGTACCGTCGGACGGGTGAAATCCCTGCTCACCCCGTACCGCGTCATGGCCAACGTCGTCGGCGTCCTGCTGATCGTCCTGGTCCTCATCGGCCTGCCGCTGCACTACCTGTTCCCCGACGGCAGCACGCCCGAGACCATCGGCGCGACCATCTCGGCCACGCTGGGCGTCGCGCACGGGTGGCTCTACATGATCTTCCTGGTCGTGGCCTTCACCCTCTCGCGGCGAGCCGGGTGGAACCTCACCTTCACGGTGACCACGCTGCTCGCGGGCACCGTGCCGATCCTGTCGTTCTGGGCCGAGCACCGCGCCACGCGTGACGTGCGGGCCCGGATCGCCGTCGAGGAGGGGGCGCCCATCGGCATGACCACCGCCTCGACCACCGACTCCGGCACGAGCGCCGAGACCCGCAGCAACGAGCCCGCCGGCCCGGCCGGAGCCTGACCTCATGACCCGCACCGCCTTCGTCCTCGGCGGCGGCGGTGTGCTCGGAGCCGTCGAGGTGGGCATGCTCCGTGCGCTCGCTGAGTCCGGCATCGAGCCCGACATCATCCTCGGCACGTCTGTGGGAGCGCTCAACGGCGCGCTCGTCGCGGCCGACCCCGGGCCGGGCGTGATCGACCGGCTGATCGCCCTCTGGGAGAGCGCCGCCGCCGGCAAGGAGGTGTACGGCGACGGGGCGATGCGGCAGGTCACCCGCGCGGTTCGGACCGGCACCCACCTCCACTCGACCAAGCCCCTGCGCGAGCGGCTCCGGCAGGAGCTCGGGGACCTCACCTTCGACGAGCTCGTCATCCCCTTCCAGTGCTGCGCCGCGAGCATCGAGCGCGCCGCTGAGCACTGGTTCACCGAGGGCCGGGTCGTCGACGCGGTGGTGGCGTCGGCTGCCGTGCCGGGTCTGCTCCGGCCCGCGCGGGTCGGCGACGAGCACTACCTCGACGGCGGCATCGTGAACTCCATCCCGGTGGGTCGCGCCGTCGAGGTCGGCGCGGACCGGATCTTCGTGCTCCAGGTCGGGCGCATCGACCGCCCGCTGCAGCCGCCGCGCAAGCCGTGGGAGGTCGCCCGGGTGTCCTTCGAGATCGCCCGGCGCCACCGCTTCAACCGCGAGATGGCCGCGCTCCCGGAGAACGTCGTCGCCCACGTGCTGCCCACCGGTGGGGGGTCGTCCCGCGACGACTCCCTCCTTGCCTACCGCGACTTCAAGGCGGTGATGAGGCGCATCGACGCGGCGTACGACGCCAGCGCGAAGTACCTCGCCGACCTCCAGGAGCCCCTGGGATGACGACGGTCCTCCAGCGGGTGGTGGTGGCGCCGGCGCTGATCCTGCTGACCGTCGTACTCCTCACCACCATTCCGCTGTGGGTGATCGGTGCCGCCCTGCTCTCACCGCTCGTGCCCGGCCGGCTCCGCCCGCTCCGGCTGCTGTGGGTGGCGCTGCTGCACCTGGTGCTCGAGAGCCTGATCCTGATCGAGCTCTTCGGACTGTGGATCGCGTCGGGCTTCGGGATCTTCATCCGCAGGCCGTACTTCGAGCGGATCCACTACGACCTGGCGCAGACCTACCTGGTGATCTTCTTCCGGGAGGCGCGGCGGGTGCTTCGGCTGAAGATCGTCACCGAGGGGCCGGCGCCGGACGCCTACCCGGGCTCGCCGCTGCTCGTCTGCTCGCGGCACGCCGGACCCGGTGACTCCTTCACGCTGATGTACGCGCTCATGCACTGGTACGGCCGTGAGCCGCGGGTCGTCCTGAAGGACACGCTGGCCTGGGATCCCGCGATAGGCGTACTCCTCAGCCGCGTGCCCAGCCGGTTCGTCTCCCCGCCGAAGAAGACCGATCCCGGAGACCGCCTCGAGAGGGAGGTCGGCGAGCTCGCCCGCGACCTTGACCACAACGACGCGTTCGTGATCTTCCCCGAGGGTGGCAACTTCACCCCGGAACGTCGCACGAAGGCGATCGACAAGCTCCGGCGCCTCGGGCTGGAGAAGATGGCGCGCAGGGCGGAGCGGATGCAGCACGTACTCGCCCCGCGGCCGGGCGGCTTCCTCGCCGCGCTCGACGCTGCGCCGACCGCGGACGTGGTCATGGTGGCGCACACCGGCCTCGACCACATGCTCACGGTGACCGACGTCTGGCGCGAGCTGCCGATGGACAAGCAGATCATCATGCGGTGGTGGCGGATCCCCCGCAGCGAGATCCCCGATGGGCGGGAGCAACGGATCGACTGGCTCTTCTCGTGGTGGGAGGACATCGACCGGTGGATCGCGGAGAACCGGCCGGTGGACCTGCCTGGTCGCAGGTCGGCCCGCAAGGGTGCGGCACCGAGCGCGACGGAACCCCCGGCCTAGCCTTCAGGTGGGAGCCTCGACCTCCGAGCCCGGACGCAGAACGTCCCGGCCACCTGCGGTGACCGGGACGTCCGGATGCCTTGCCCGTTCGGGCTGCGAAGTCAGCTCTTGTCGTTGTCGACCTTGATCTCCTCGACCGGGTTGTCGGGGGTCGTCGCGGCGTGCGGCTCCTCGGCGGCGTCGGCGGCGGCCTCGTCGGGGCCGGCGCCGGCCTCGTCACGAGCCTTCGCCGCTGCGGCTGCCGCGGCAGTGCCCATGGGGGTCTCGTCCATATCGGCAGCGCCGGCTCCCGTCGTCGCGACGCCCGGAGCGGAGTACGACGGGGTCGTGCCGGAGGTGGGTGTGTACGACGACTGCCACGCCGTGCTCGCCTCGCGGTCGGACATCCGCTTGGCCACGAAGGCGACGATGCCGCTCAGACCCAGCAGGACCACCAGGTTGCGCAGCTTGTGGGACTGCTTCTTGGCGGGCGCCTCGACCTCACCCTTGAGGGCGGCGGCGGTGGCGGCGCCTCGCTTCATCGCCTCTTCGCGCACGTCCTCCGTGGCCTCGGACGCGGCGGCGACGGCGGCGGTGATCACCGGGAGGACCTCGGTGGTGAACTTCGTCCGGGCGCTCTCGACCACCGGTGTCGCCTTCTCGCGAGCCTCGGCGACGTACGGCGCGGCCTTCTCGCGTGCCTCGGCGACGTAGGGGGCGGCCTTCTCCCTTGCTTCGGCGGCCTTCACCTTGGCGTCCGCGATGACGGGCCCGGCCTTCTCGCGGGCGCTCTCCACGTGCGGGGCGAGCCGGTCCCTGACCTCGCCGGCCTGGTCACGCATCTTCTGCGTCTTGGTCTTCGACTTCGACTTCAGCATCGTCGAGGTGTCCTCTCTTCGGTGATCTTCGATCGAGTCCGTGCCCGCTAATGACCCGATCATGCCGTGTAGGTGACTCGAATCAAACCCTCGAACCGGGTGGTGTCGGGGCCAGACCGAACCTGCTTGCCGTGCGTGGGAGGATCAGGGCGCAGTCACAATCAGCACCCGACCGAGCACCCGAACCGAAAGGCGACGCCATGGCGGCCGAGGACCTGTGGGCAACCCTCAAGACGAACCGGGGCGACATCGTCGTCCACCTGTTCCCGAACCACGCACCGAAGACGGTCGCGAACTTCGTCGGTCTTGCTGAGGGAACCCAGGAGTACACCGACCCCAAGACCGGCCAGAAGACCACCAGCCGGTTCTACGACGGCCTCGGATTCCACCGGGTCATCGACGGCTTCATGATCCAGGGCGGCTGCCCGCTCGGCACCGGCACCGGCGGCCCCGGCTACACCTTCAAGGACGAGTTCCACCCCGAGCTCTCCTTCAGCAAGCCGTACCTCCTCGCGATGGCCAACGCCGGTCCGGGCACCAACGGCTCGCAGTTCTTCATCACCGTGGGCGAGACGCCGTGGCTCAACAACCGGCACACGATCTTCGGCGAGGTCGAGGACGCCCAGAGCCAGGCCGTGGTCGACGCGATCGCCACGACCAAGACCGCCGCCGGCGACAAGCCCGTCGACCCGGTCGTGATCGAGACCGTCGAGATCGAACGCCGCTGACCGACTGGCCTCCACACGAGTCACCGACAAGCCCCGCCTGAGCCAGCGAGCCCCGCATGAGCACCGAGACCGCGCCGTACTGCTACCGGCACCCGGACCGAGAGACCCACATCCGCTGTCAGCGATGTGGGCGTCCGATCTGCCCGGACTGCATGAACCAGGCCGCGGTCGGGTTCCAGTGCCCGTCGTGTGTGCGCGAGGGTTCCCGGAGCACGAGGTCCGCACGTACGGCGTACGGCGGGCAGCGCTCGGGCAACCCCGCGCTCACCTCGCAGGTGCTCATCGCGATCAACGTCGCGGTCTGGCTCCTGATCACCGCGACGGGCGGCCGGACGAGCGAATGGCTCGTCCGGCTCGCCCTGTTGCCGCTGGGCCGATGCGAGCGTCCGGGTGGCCTGGCCTACCTGCCGGGTGCGACGGAGCAGCAGTGTGCGACCGCGCCCGCGTTGCAGTGGGTCGACGGCGTCGCGAGCGGCGCCTGGTGGCAGCTGGGCACGTCGATGTTCACGCACCAGGCGGTCATGCACATCGGGTTCAACATGCTCGCCCTGTGGTTCCTCGGCCCCCAGCTGGAGGCGGTGATCGGCCGCACCCGGTTCCTCGCGCTCTACTTCCTCTCCGGACTCGCCGGCAGCACCGCGGTCTACTTCCTGACCGCGCCGGAGATCCCGACGATCGGTGCTTCGGGTGCGATCTTCGGCCTCATGGGCGCCCTGCTCGTGATCGCGTTCAAGGTCAAGGCCGACTACAGCCAGATCCTGCTCTGGCTCGGGCTGAACGTGATGATCACCGTCTTCGGCCGCGGGTTCATCTCCTGGCAGGGCCACCTCGGCGGGCTGGTCGGCGGCGTGCTGATCGCGATCGTCCTGGCCTACAGCCCCCGCCGGAACCGCGTCCTGTGGCAGAGCCTCGGTCTCGGGGCCATCGCGCTGGCCATCCTTGTGGGGATCGTCGCCCGCACCCTCGTCCTGACCTGAGACCCACCTTCGCGCTGTAACGCGGGGTTATCGACGCTCTGCAAGCGGCAGACCGCTGGGGAGGCGTCCACAGCGCGGTGGAAGAGGGCGCGCCGCACCCCCCACAGGTAGACCACCGGTCTAGTTGGCGGTTTCACCGCCCCACGGAGGGGTAGGAGACCCTCCGTCACACTCCGGCTCCGTGTTGGCCGTAACTTATCCACACTGGGGATAAGTCCTGTGGATGAATAACACCGGTGTGATTCCTTTGTCTGCGCCCGCTTCCGGGTCGATTCCCAGTCCCCTCTCCACCCCGTCTACCCCGGTCCTAGGCGGCTTTCACGCGTGATCGGGGCCCGGCCGAGGCCCTGACGGCGCCGTACCCAGAGACAGGACAACCCCTCCGCGGCCTGTGGGAAGCCGGCGAAGGGGCTGTGGATAACCAGGTCGAGCCGGGCTACTCCCAGCGAGTCGCGTAGACGAACCCGACCGCCATGAAGCCGATACCCACGATCAGGTTGTAAGCCTCGAGGTTGCGCAGCACCGGGATCTCGGTGGGCTGTCCGGCCATGTAGTAGACGATGATCCACACCAGGCCGATGAGGAAGCAGCCGAGCATCCCGACCACCACGCCGCGGCCACGGCCCAGCGGAGTGCTCGGGTTGGCGAACAGCGACAGGCCGATGAACAAGATGCCGAACCCGATGAGGAAGTTCCAGCGACCGAGGTCGCCCATCCAGGTCAGCTGCTTACCGTCCTGCGCGACGTTGATGTAGACCGCGATCCAGGCGATGCCCAGGAGGGTCACGAGCGTGGCGACGACCGTCCGCACGATCGAGATGCCGGACCCCTGGTTGTACGCCGGCTTGGTGCCAGCGGGGGAACTCGCTGCCTTTCCGCGGGGGCGGGCCTTGCTGCGGCTCGAGTCGGACACCTGGAACTCCTTGGACTCACGATCAGGGGCGATGCTTGGGACGTCAGATAGCGTAGTCCGGGACATTCTTCACCACGAAAGCGCACCCGAGCCTCCCGACCCGCTATGAGCCATCCATGACCGACTCCTCACGCCCGCGGCGACCTGCGCTGCTGACCCGTGAGCCGTGGGCACGTCGCATCGCGGCGGCTCGGCGCATCAGGCTGACCACCTACCGCAACCGGAGCCTCGCATGGCGCCTGCTCGTACCTGCGGTCTTCCTGCTCGCCGGCACGCTCTTCGTCACCAGCGCAGTCAGCTCTGACGGCACCGACCTGCGGGCCGGCCGGTACGGCGACCTGTCGACCGTGGTCCGCCAGGCCACCGAACGGGTCGACGCGCTACGCACTCAGCGCAGCGACCTGGCTCGACAGGTCGAGTCGCTCACCGCCCGGCTGAGTGACGGCGGGGTGTCCAGGGCGAAGGACAGGGTCGACGGGCTGCGCGTCCCGGCCGGTCTGGCCCCGGTGAAGGGCCCGGGTCTGACCGTCGAGCTCGACGACGCGCCGGCCGACAAGATCGCACGCTCGGACCTCGACCCCAACTTCCTGGTCGTCCACCAGCAGGACATCCAGGCGGTGGTCAACGCGATGTGGGCCGGGGGTGCCGAGGCGATGACCATCCAGGGGCAGCGGGTCATCTCGACGACGGGCATCAAGTGCGTGGGCAACACGGTCGTGCTGCACGGCATCCCGTACTCCCCGCCGTACGTCATCACCGCGGTCGGCGATCCCGCGAGCATGCTCACGTCGATCAACGAGAGCCCCTACATCGACATCTACCTCGAGTACGTCTCGGACCCCCGCTATCAGCTCGGCTGGGACGTCCTCCCGCACAGCGAGGTGAAGCTCCCCGGCTACGAGGGCCCACTCGAGCTCGACTACGCACGACCGGCGAGCAAGGACGGCTCCCGCTCCGCCGGGGGCAGCTGACCGGGTCCGGCCCTCCCGGACCTCAGCCGCGGGCCGTCGCTGCCATCGCTCTCGGCTCTCGGCCGGCTGCGGTCAGGGCGAGGGGCTCTCGCTCGGTCCCCCTCCGAAGCCGCCTCCGGGTGACTCCGTCGGGGGCGGCGGGAACGTCGGGGTCTCCGTCGGCGTCGGGGTCTCCGTGGGCGTCGGCTCCTGGGTCGGCTCCTCGTAGTCGGAGACCGTGATCGTCACGGTGGTGCCCTTCGACTCGGTGCTGCCCGCGTCAGGGGTCTGGTTGAGGACGATGCCCTTCTCGGAACGCTGCTGGCTGTCGTACTGGACGTTCACGTTGAAGCCCGCGCGCTGGATCGCCCTGCGAGCGTCCTCCTGCTGCATCCCGACGACGTTGGGCACCTCCTCCGGGCCGTCGGAGTAGTACACCGTCACCAGCGTGTCGATCGCGACGCGAGTGGCCGGGCGGGGGTCCATGTCGATGACCGTGTCGGCGTCCTCGTCGGACTGTTTCCTGACCAGCTTCACCCGAAGCTGCTTGCTCTCGAGCTCGGCGCGTGCGTCGTCCTTGTTGTCGCCGAGGACGTCGGGGACCACGACCGCGGGCTTGCCACCGGAGAGCACGATGTCGACGGTCGCGCCGGCGGCGACGAAGTCGCCAGGCTGCGGGTCCTGGGAGACGACCCGGCCCTTCGGGACGTCGGTGGACGCCTGCTTGCCCACGTCTCCGAGCTTGAGCCCCTTGTCGGCGAGCGCCTGCTCGGCCTCGCTCCGGGTCATGTTCAGCAGGGTCGGGACGGACTTCTCGTCCGGAGACGAGTTCAACAACGTCGGGCCGACCACCGCGGCGGCGATCAGCAGAGCCAGGATGCCGACACCGAGAAGGATGAGCGGCCAGCGGTTGCGCTTCTCCTCCGCCTCGGGAAGCGTGCCGCCCTGGAAGACCGACGTCGAGTCGGAGGGCTTGTCCGCGGGCAGGAAGGACGTGGCGTCCCCGGCACCGGCAGCGAGTACGGCGGGCGCCACGACCGGCTTGCCGGCGAGGAACCGCTCGATGTCCGCGCGCATCGCCGCGGCGCTCTGGTAGCGCTCCTCGACCGGCTTGGCCAGCGCCTTCATCACGATGGCGTCGACCTCGGGCGGGAGGTCGGGGTCGATCGACGACGGCGGCGCGGCGGGCTCGCGGACGTGCTGGTAGGCCACCGACACGGGGCTCTCGCCGACGAACGGCGGCCGGCCGGTGAGCAGCTCGTAGAGAAGGCAGCCGGTGGAGTACACGTCACTGCGGGAGTCCACGGTCTCGCCACGGGCCTGCTCGGGTGAGAGGTACTGCGCCGTGCCGACCACGGCGGCCGTCTGGGTCATCGTCGAGGACGTGTCGGCGACCGCGCGGGCGATGCCGAAGTCCATGACCTTCACGTCGCCTGACGGGGTCAGCATCACGTTGGCCGGCTTGATGTCGCGGTGCACGATGCCGGCGCGGTGGCTGTAGTCGAGGGCGGACAGCACGCCGGAGGTGATCTCGAGGGCCCGCTCGGGAAGGATCTTGCGGCCCTCACGGAGGATCTCGCGCAGGGTCCGCCCGGCGACGTACTCCATCACGATGTAGGGCTGCGGCACCTCGCTGCCGTCGGTGGACATCTCCTCGCCGGTGTCGTACACGGCGACGATCGAGGGGTGGTTCAGCGAGGCGCTGGACTGCGCCTCGCGGCGGAACCGTGCCTGAAAGGTGGGGTCGCTGGCGAGGTCGGTGCGCAGGCGCTTGACGGCGACGATGCGGCCGAGCCGGACGTCGTTGCCCTTGCGGACCTCGGCCATGCCGCCGCGGCCGAGCATCTCGCCCAGCTCGTAGCGGCCACCGATCCGGTGGGGTTGTCCTCCGGTGCTCATCAGTGGTTCTTGCCCTTCGACTTGCCCTTGGGTTCCTTACCGGGCATCAGGCCCCCGCCATGGTTCAAGAGATCCTGTGCCTCGTACTTGTCCCACACCTCGATCGTGATGGTCGTGCCGGGCTCGACCAGCCCGTTGGGCCGCACCGCGCCCACGGTGTGCTCGCGCTGGTCCGGCGAGCTCGGGGTGACCTTCTCCTCGTGGACCTTAAACCCGAGGTCTTCGAGCTCGCCCTTGACCTCCTTGGCGTCGCGGCCGAGGTAGGCCGACTCGCGCACCCGGACCCGGTCGTCGGCCTTCTTCGACGGAGTCGGGGACGGCGTCGGGGTCGGGGTCGGAGAGTCGGAGGTCGTCTGGGCCGCGGCAGGTGAGGGGCTGTCGTCGCTGTTGAGAGCCGCGACGACGAGCACGAGGGCCAGGACCGCGGCAGCGGCAGCGGCCCACGGCCACCACGGCGGAAGACCGCGACGCCGGTGCTCGTCGACCGGGTGGACCTCGGTGACCGCGTGTCGGCGGGCGGCATCTCCAGCACCTGGGTCGTGCCGGCGTCGTGCGACATGGCGGCGGCTGCGCCTGCTCCTGCCGAGGCCGCCCCGAGACCTGCCACCTCACCGCCGCGCAGCGCGGTCGCGAGGTCGGCGGCACCGGCGAAGCGGTGGGACGGCGTCTTGGCGAGCGCCTTGTCCACGATCGCTCGCAGCCGGGCGGGGACCTCGTCGGACAGCGGCGGCACGTCCTCCCGGATGTGGGCGAGCGCCACCTGGATCGGGGTGTCGCGCGCGAACGGGCGCTGGCCCGCGAGGCATTCGTAGAGCACGACACCGAGCGCGTAGATGTCGCTCGCCTCGGTCGCGTCGTGCCCTTCCGCCTGCTCCGGGGAGATGTAGTGCGGCGTGCCGATGATCTGGCCGGTCTGCGTGATCGCGGCGCCGCCGGCCGCTCGGGCGATGCCGAAGTCGGTGATCTTGACCGTTCCGTCGGGCGTGACCAGCAGGTTCGCCGGCTTCACGTCGCGGTGCACGATGCCCATGGCATGGGCGGCGGCGATGGCGTCGGCGGCCTGCGCGACGATGGCGGAGGCGCGCTCCGGCGGCATCGCCTGCCCGCCTCGAAGCAGCGTCGAGAGCGGCTGTCCGGGCACGAGCTCCATGACGAGGAACGGGCGGCCCTTCTCGGACCCGTCGTCCTCGACGATCTCCCCGAAGTCGAAGACGGAGGCGACGTTGGGGTGGTGCAGCGCGGCGGCGTGGCGGGCCTCCGCCACGAACCGCGTCCGGAAGGTCGGGTCGTCGGCGAACTCCTGCTTGAGCACCTTGACGGCGACCTCACGGTCGAGCACGGTGTCGTCGGCTCGCCAGACCTCGCCCATTCCGCCGGTCGCGATCCGGCTCGTGAGCTGGTAGCGGCCGCCGTCCTGGCTCACCGTCATTTGTTGATCACCGCTTCCATCACCCGCTTCGCGATGGGTGCGGCGAGGCCGCTGCCCGAGATCGCGTCACGCTCGACCCCGGCGTCCTCGACCAGCACGGCGACCGCGACCTTCGGGTCGTCGGCCGGCGCGAAGGACACGAACCAGGCGTAGGGGCTCTTGTCGACCGAGGTCTGCGCGGTGCCGGTCTTGCCGGCGACCTTGATGCCCGGGATCTGGGCGGTCGTGCCGGTGCCGTTGTCGACGACCTCGATCATCATCTGCGTGAGGTCACGCGCCACCGACGAGCTGATCGCGCTGCGGTAGGGCTCCGGGTTCGCCTTGTCGAGGACCTCGAGATCGGGCGAGCGGACCTCGTCGACCAGGTAGGGCTTCATCACGGTGCCGCCGTTAGCGATGCCGGAGGCCACCATCGCCATCTGCAGCGGCGTGGCCGCGACATCGAACTGCCCGATCGCCGAGAGCGCGGTCTGCGGCTCGTCGAGCTTGGCGGGGAACTGGCTGATGGCCTGGCTGTTGAGGTCGTCGAGGTACTTGTCCCCGAAGCCGAACTTCTTGGCCTGCTCACGCAGCGCGTCGTCGCCGATCTGCATGCCGAGCCAGCCGAACGCGACGTTGCAGGAGACCTCCAGCGCACGGGTCAGCGTGATCTTGTCCCCGCCGCAGCTCATGCCGTTCTCGTTGGGCAGGTCGGTCTCCGTCTGCGGCAGGTCGAGCGCCCTCCCGCCCGGAACCTTCGAGTCGGGGGTGTACTGCCCGCTCGAGAGCGCGGCGGCCGCGGTCACGAGCTTGAACGTCGACCCGGGGGGATAGATCTCCTGGAGGCCGCGGTTGAGCATCGGCCGGTCGGGGTCCTCGCTCAGCTTCTTCCAGGCGTCGGAGAGCGTCGACAGCTTGTGCGAGGAGAGCTGGTTGGGGTCGTACGACGGTGAGGACGTCATCGCCAGGATCGCACCGGTCGAGGGGTCGAGCGCCACGACCGCGCCCTTGATGTGCGGACCTCCGAGAGCACGCAGGCCGTCGTACGCCGCGTTCTGCGCCTTGGGGTCGATCGTGAGGCTGACGTCGCCGCCCTTGGGCTGGCTGTTGCCGAACATGTCCACGACCCGGTTCACGAACAGCCGCGGGTCGCTGCCGGAGAGGATGTCGTTCTCGGTGAGCTCCACGGCGTTGCGGCCGTAGGTGTAGGAGTAGTAGCCGGTCAGGTGGGCGTACTTCGAAGGCTGCGGGTAGCGCCGCTGGAACTTGAACTGGTCGTTGACCGGCACGCTCTCCGCCACGGAGTTGCCGTTCACGAGGATCGCTCCGCGCTCCCGGGAGAACTCCGCGTCGCGCACGCGCTTGTTGTCGTTGCGGGAGTTGAGCTCGTCGGCCTGGAGGTACTGCAGGTAGGTCGAGTTGATGAGCAGGGCCATGAAGAGGGCCATGCAGACGATCGACATGGTGCGGATCGGCTTGTTCACCGGATGGTCACCACCTGGGTCGCGTCGTCGGACATGGGGCCCGACGACAGGTCGGGCAGCGGGCGACGGGCCTGGTCGGAGATGCGCAGCAGCAGCGCGATGATCGCCCAGTTGGCCACCAGCGACGAGCCACCGTAGGACATGAACGGGGTGGTCAGACCGGTCAGCGGGATCAGCTTCGTGACACCGCCGATGACCACGAACACCTGGAGCGCGAAGACGAAGGCGAGGCCGGTCGCGACCAGCTTGCCGAAGCCGTCGCGGCACACCAGCGCCGTGCGGAGGCCGCGCTCGACGATCAGGCCGTAGAGCACGATCACGGCCATGACCCCGGTGAGGCCGAGCTCCTCGCCGATCGAGGCGAAGATGAAGTCGGAGTAGGAGAACGGGATCAGCGTCGGGTCGCCCTGGCCGAGCCCACGACCCACGAGACCGCCCCACGCCTGCCCGTACATCCCCTGCACGATCTGGTAGCTGTCGTACTCGCCCCCGAACGGGTGGAGCCATGCCCCCACACGGGCCTGCACGTGTCCGAAGAGCAGGTAGCCGAGGAAGGCGCCACCCATGAACAGCACGCCACCGACGATCAGCCAGCCGGGGCGCTCGGTGGCGACGTAGAGCATCACCAGGAAGAGGCCGAAGAACAGCAGCGAGGAGCCGAGGTCACGCTGGAAGACCAGCACGCCGAGGCTGATCAGCCACATCACCAGGATCGGTCCGAGGTCGCGACCACGGGGCAGGTCGATGCCGGCCACTCGCCGTCCGGCGAGCGCGAGGGCGTCGCGATGCAGCACGAGGTAGCCGGCGAAGAAGATGACCAGCAGCACCTTGGCGATCTCACCGGGCTGGAAGCTCATCGGACCGAGGTGGATCCAGATCCGCGCGCCGTTGATCTCCGTGCCCAGCACCGGCATCAGCGGGAGCAGGAGCAGGAGGATCGCCGCGAACCCGGAGGTGTACGTGAACGCCTGGAGCCGGCGGTGGTCGCGGAGGAGGACCAGCACCGCGACGAAGAGGATCACGCCGAGGGTCATCCAGATCAGCTGGCCGCGCGCGAAGACCTTGGCGTCGGGGTTCTGCGCCAGGTCTGCCAGGTCGATGCGATGGATCATCGCGAGACCGAGTCCGTTGAGGGCCGCGACGACGGGCAGGAGAACGGGGTCGGCGTAGGGAGCGGTCATCCGCACCACGACGTGGCAGGCGATCACCAACAGTGCGAGCCACCCGCCGTACCCGACGATGTCCGCGGGGACGGTGCCCTCCACGCCGAGCCCGACGGCGGCGTAGCCGCCGATCCCGACGAGCAGGCTGAGCACGATCAGGAACAGCTCGGCGCCGCGACGACGACGATGTGTGAAACCGGTCCGGCCGGTGATTGCCATCAGGGGCTCACCTCGACACAGTCGGGCGGGGCGAGCGTCGGGGACGGGCTCGCGGTCGGGGAGGGGGAGGCGCTGGGAGAGGGAGCCTTGCTCGCGGTCGGCCTCGCACCCGCACGCTTGGCCGGCCTCTTCGTCGGTGACGTGGACGGGCTGGGCGTCGGCGAGGGCTCGGGCGTCGGGCAGGGCCGGGCCAGGTCACCGATGTTCGCGACGATGTTCCGCGCGTCGGCGAGGTCGTCGGCGCTGATCCCGTCGCGGACCTGTGCGGCCCGGTACGCCGGCAGCGCGGCCAGTGTGATCTTGGAGGTCTGGTACGGCTTCGAGAGGGTCATGCCCGGGACCGCGGCGTCGACGCCCTGGTAGATCGCCACCCGGGGACCGTCGGCGGCGACGTAGTACTGCTTCTGGGTCCACGAGTAGGCCGCCGTGCCCGCGAGGGCAAGCACCACGGCCAACGCGATGAAGATCGCGATCCGGCGCAGCCAGACGAAACGTCTGGGCGGGCGGGGCGCATAGCGCAGCTCCTCGGGGTCGACCGGCGCCGACTCCGTCACCAGCCCCGGCACGGGCTCGAGCTCGCCCGTGTCACCTCCGCGATGACCGCGGAAGAAGCTCTTGGACGCGGCGCCGGCCTTGCGCGGCTGCTCGGCCGCGGCCCCCACGAGCATCGGCCCGGTGGCCGTCGAAGCCATGGTCTCGGCGTCCATGGGCGCGTCGACGTCGATCACATCGGCCACGACGCACGTGATGTTGTCGGAGCTGCCGGCCTCGAGCGAGGCCCGGACCAGCTCCACGACGGCATAGTCGACCGTGCCGGTGCCCAGGATGTCGGCGAGCCGGTCGTTGTCGAGTACCCCGGAGCAGCCGTCACTGCACAGCAACAGGCGGTCGCCGGCGACCAGCTCGATCGTGAACAGGTCGGGGTCGGTCTCGTGCACGCCGTCGACCGCCCGGAGGATCAGGTTGCGGTGGGGGTGCGTCCGCGACTCCTCCTCGGTGATCCGGCCCTCGTCGATGAGGCTCTGGACGAAGGTGTGGTCCTTGGTGAGCTGCGAGAGCTCGCCGTCGCGGAGCAGGTAGCCGCGGCTGTCGCCGACGTGGCCGATGCCCACCCGCCGGCCGTCGAAGAGCGCCGCGGTGACCGTCGTACTCGTGCCTTCGAGCTCGGGGTCCTCGTCGACGAGCTCGGCGATCCGGTCGTGGGCCCGGTGGATGGCGCCGGCGACGGCCTCGAGCAGGTCCTTGGGCGGCGGTGCGTCGAGCCGTCTGAGGATCTGTACGGCGGTGGAGGAGGCGATGTCTCCGCGGGCGGCGCCGCCCACCCCGTCGGCGATGACGAGGAGGTTCTCGCTGGCGTAGCCGGAGTCCTGGTTGTCCTTGCGGACCCGCCCGACGTCGGAGAGGGCGGCATAGCGCAGGCGCAGGGAGGGCTCAGTCGTTTGGCTCACCAGCGGGCTACTTCCTCAGCTCGAGGGTCGTCTTGCCGATGCGGATCTGGGAGCCGAGCTGGAGGGTGGCGGGCTGGCTGAGCCGCTGGGAGCCGATGTAGGTGCCGTTCGTCGAGCCCAGGTCCTCCACGAACCACTGCTCGCCCGAGGCGGCGATGCGTGCGTGCCGGGTGGAGACGTAGTCGTCGTCGAGCCGGATCGCGGCGTCGCTGCCGCGGCCGATGAGCA
The DNA here is from genome assembly GCA_963700955.1 of uncultured Actinomycetota bacterium. Taxonomy (GTDB): domain Bacteria; phylum Actinomycetota; class Actinomycetes; order Propionibacteriales; family Nocardioidaceae; genus Nocardioides_C. The sequence goes on from CAVOZH010000011.1 coordinate 567,357, forward strand.
GCGGTGCGTGGTCGAGGGAGATCGTCTCGCCGGCGTTCGCGCCCTCGACGATCGCGACGTGGGTCGGCGCACCGCGCGGGCGCTTGGCGGGGCTGGGGCGGTTCTTCGCGGCTCGACGCTGCTCACGGCGCTCGGCGCGGGGAGTCTGCTCGATGCGCGCACCGAACATGTCCGACCTGATCACCGAGATCGCCGACAGCACGAAGATCCACAGGATCGCCAGATAGGCGAACCGGATCAACATCAAGGTCAGCTCAGACATCCGATCCGTCCTCCCGGGACCTCAGGAAGCGCACCGTCATCGACGTGTTCCCGATCTTCACGACAGCGCCATCGTCGAGCGCGGCCTGCTGCACGCGCTGGCCGTTGACCAGCATTCCGTTGGTGGAGCCGAGGTCGATGATGCTGACCGAGGGGGCGTTGACCCCCGGCCCCACCCGGATCTCGGCGTGACTGCGGGAGACGCCGGGATCGTTGATCCGCAGGTCGGCCTCCGTGCCTCGGCCGATGACCAGGCCGGGCGGTTCGAGCGGGTGTCGCACACCGTTGACCTCGAGCACGATGCTCGCCCGGCGTACCGCGGTCTCCGTGACGTTCTCACCGCCGGGCGGGGTGACCCGCGCCAGGGCCGCGCTGCGCACCCGGAACCGACCGGTGCCGAGCTCGTCGACCTTGTCGAAGCTGATCGAGACCGGGCCGGTGAAGACGTAGGACTGCTCCTCGGCGTGCTCGCGGAGCATCTCCGTCAGCTCCTGGGCGAGCGTGGAGGTGTACGGCGCGAGTCGCTCGTGGTCCGTGGGGGAGAGCTCGATGTGGAAGTTGTTGGGCACCAGGCGGCGATCGCGAGAGAGGATCTGCGCCGAGTTGTCGACCTCCCGCTGCAGGGCGGCGGCCACCTCGACGGGCTGCACCGCGCTGCGGAAAGCGCGCGCGAAGGTCTCGGAGACGAACTGCTCGAGCCGGTTCTCGAAACGCTGAAGGACTCCCATGCCGCCTCCTCTCTCATTCCGTCGTACCCAATGATGATGACGTGGTACCTAGTGTTGCGCGCACACACCACTCGTCGGCACACCGCCGTAGCGACAGGCCGACGCTCTCGTTATGCCCAGCCTGGCCAGGCGTGAACCCGTAATTGTGCAGGATGCAGTGCGGCGTGACTCACTCGACTGTCCGGCATCGTAGCGGGCAGGGGGAAAGGGTTCTGGGTCGGTTTGGGGCGGGTCAGCGGTGTGGGATACCCTTGGCGGGCTTCAAGCGCGAGTGGCGGAATAGGCAGACGCGCACGGTTCAGGTCCGTGTGCCCGAAAGGGCGTGGGGGTTCAACTCCCCCCTCGCGCACCGCAGACCCGGGAGATCTTCCGGGCCCTGAGACCCGGTGACCCCAGCAGGGGGAGCCGGGTCTCGTGCTTTTCCGCGCCCATCGGCCTCCCACCGTCCGGTGACCCCGGTTCCCGGCAACCCACCTCGCTCGGCCCGGACCAGTCGATCACGCCACGACGCCCGGACGGGACCAGACTCGTTCGGTCAGCGTCCGTTCACAGCGCCCAAGGTGGCCCAACCGCCGACCCCCGAAGGAGGTTCGCGAGCCCGAGGCCGAGTCGGTTTGCCTCATGGTCTTTCGACGGATCGCCCCAGAGGCGACTGTGCCCCGTACCTCGACCAGTTCTTCCAGCCCGGGGAGCCTCTGCCCGATCAGGGACGGGACCTGGTCGTCAGGCCAGCGTCACGCGTCATCGACATGTGCCAGACAGGGCTGTCGCGGGACGTCGTGGGCCGGTCGTGGCCCACCAGTAGTGCACGGGCCGCCCGCTGTGCGGTTCATCGCGACGCCCAGCCGTGAGCCCGGACCGTGCAATGGCCCCCGCGGCCGGGGCTCAGCGCCACACCCCTCAGAGGGTGTCGCGGATCGGCCTCACTCGAAACTGGAGAGAGTGCCGGGGCGTGCTTCGCCGGGGGCGAGCCAGCCCAGGTCGGAGCTGATGGCGTCGGCGCAACGCAAGACGTCAGGCAGCAGTTCGTCGACCCGTCCGCGCGTCAGCCGAAGGCTAGGGGCGGTTAGAGAAAGCACGGCGGTCAGCTCACCGTCCGAGCCGCGCACCGGGACTGACATCGTGTTCACTCCGGGCAGGGTCTCCTCGAACGCACACGCGTATCCCGCCGCGCGCACCTCCTGCACGTCTCGTACCAGCGCATCGGGACTCGGGGGATTCACCGGAGTGAGGTCCGTACCGACGCGCTCGGACACGATGCGCCGGATCTCGTTATCACTTCGAGCGGCGAGGATGAGCCGCGCCGGCGCGCCACTCCACAGCGGCAGTGGACGGCCGATGTCGAAGTGTGCGCGGAGGGGTGAGTCACTCTCGACCTGGTCCACGTGCAACACCTGATCCGCCAGGCCCACCGAGATGCCAATCGTCTCCCCGGTGGCGTCTCGCAGCCGACGCATGTGGGGCAGCGCGGCACGGCGCACATCCACGCGCCGCTGGTAGGCCATCCCCAGCGCGAGCGTGCGAGCTCCCAGCCGGTACTGACGGGTCGTCGGGTCCTGATGGGCGAGCTCGGTGTCGACCAGGTCCGCGAGGATCCGCTGCACTGCGCTCTTGGAGAACTCAGCCTGCTCCGCCACCGCCCGGATGGAGAGCGGCTGCTGCGCAGCGGCTAGGACCTCGAGGATCCGTACCGCGCGATGCAGCAGCCCCCCGGTCATTGGGGCGTGCCCTTCTCGTGACGCAACGATCGTCTGGACACGGGTCCTCCTTGACATGTGGCGGCGGTCACACGCACACTGCTGTCCCATTTCACGTATCAGTGTCCCATTTTATGGGACAGGCGCCGGTTCGCCAAGCATGAAGGAGAAGTCCGATGGCAAAGTCGAGTACGGGGGTCGAGACGTCGATCCGGAAGGTGGCCGGCGCGAGTCTGATCGGCTCGGTCGTGGAGTGGTACGACTTCTTCCTCTACGGCACCATGGCCGCGCTCGTGTTCAACACGCAGTTCTTCCCCGGGTACGACCCACTCGTCGGGACGATGATCGCCTTCGCGACCTTCGCCGCGGGATTCGTGACGCGTCCCCTCGGCGGCTTCATCTTCGGCCACTTCGGTGACCGGATCGGGCGCAAGAAGATGCTGGTCGTCACTATGCTCATCATGGGCCTGTCGACGTTCGCGATGGGACTCCTTCCCACCTACGCGGCGGTCGGCGTTGCCGCGCCGATCATGCTCCTCGTCCTGCGAATGCTGCAGGGCATCGGTCTGGGCGGAGAGTGGGGCGGCGCGGTGCTGCTCTGTGTCGAACACGCTCCCCGGGGCACCCGTGGCTGGTACTCCAGCTGGCCGCAACTCGGAGTGCCGATCGGCCTGCTTACCTCGACGGTCGCGGTCACCGCAGTCACCTCGCTGCCTGACGAGGCGTTCCAGGCCTGGGGCTGGCGGGTTCCGTTCCTGGTCAGCATCGTGCTGGTCGTCGTAGGCCTCGTGATCCGACTCAAGATCGAGGAGCCGCCCGCGTTCAAGTCACTCGAGAAAGCGGAGGAGAAGGCCAAGCTGCCCCTGCTCGAGGTGATCACCAAGCACCCCAAGGTGACCCTGCTGGCGATGGGGGCCCGAGTCAGCGAGAGCGTCACGTTCAACATCTACAACGCGTTCCTGGTCACCTACACCGTCACTGTGCTGACCCTCGACAAGTCGATCGTGCTCAACAGCCTGTTGGTGGCTTCGGTCGTCGGGTTCATCGTGATCCTCGCCGCCGGTCGCCTCTCCGACCGCATCGGTCGCCGCCCGGTCTTCGGCGCCGGCGCCGCGATCGCCCTGGTGAGCGCATTCCCGATCTTCTGGCTGGTCAACACCGAGAACCCCTACCTGATCTGCCTCGGCGTCGTGGTCGGCTGGGGCATCGCTGCCTGCATGATGTTCGGGCCGGAGGGCGCTCTGTTCGCGGAGGTCTTCCCCACCCGGGTCCGGTACTCCGGCATGTCCGCGGTCTACCAGATCGGCGTCATCCCCACCGGCGCGGTCGCACCCTTGATCGGCACCTCCCTGGTGTCCTACTACTCCGGATCGGTGTGGCCGGTCGCGGTCTACGTGGTCGCAATGGCGCTGATCACGCTGGTCTCCCTCGTGTTCCTGCCCGAGACCCACAAGCGCGACATCAACGACGTGGTCGCCGCCGCGTCGGCCGACTCGCGCACCGGCGAGGACCTGGCCGCCTCCCCCGCTAACTGACACGAAGGACGCGACACAGATGACGCACCACACCCCGAGCACCGGAGTCGAGACCGGGCCACCCGCGAACCGGTCCACCCGGCGCCCCGACGTGCTGCTGGTACTCGCGGATGACATGGGGTTCTCCGACATCGCCAGCTACGGCGGCGAGGTGCACACCCCCGCTTTGGACCGCCTCGCGGAGGGCGGGGTGAAGATGACGCAGTTCTACAACACCGCCCGGTGCAGCCCTTCCCGCGCGTCCCTGATGACGGGCCTGCACCCCCACCAGGTCGGGATCGGCATCCTGAACTTCGATGATTCCCCCGACGGGTACCCCGGCAATCTCGCCGAGGACTGCGCCACCGTCGCCGAGGTGCTCAAGGATGCCGGGTACGCCACGTACCTCTCCGGCAAGTGGCATCTGGCGGTCGACATGGACAACCCCAACAGCGCCTGGCCGACCCGCCGCGGCTTCGACCGGTTCTTCGGGACCCTGGAAGGCGCCGGCAGCTTCTACCAGCCCCGGACCTTGGTCCGAGGCGAGGAGAACATCGAGGACGAGGCGGCGGCCGACGGCTGGTTCTACACCGACGCGATCTCCGAGAACGCGGTGCAGTTCCTCCGCGAGCACGAGGAGGAGCGCGCCGAGGAACCCTTCTTCATGTTCCTCTCCTACACCGCCCCGCACTGGCCGCTGCACGCCCACGAGGAGGACATCGCCAAGTACGCTAACCGGTTCGACGAGGGCTGGGACAGCCTGCGCGAGCAGCGCCTGGAGAGGCTGGTCAAGGCGGGGATCATCGACCCGGCCTGGCAGCTCTCCGACCGCGACGAACGGGTCCCGGCCTGGCAGAACGTGCCGGATAAGGAGTGGGAGGCCTCGCGGATGGAGGTCTACGCCGCCCAGATCGACCGGATGGACCAGGGCATTGCCAGGGTGCTCGACCAGCTGGAGGCCACCGGCCGACTTGAGAACACCCTTGTGGTGTTCCTGTCCGACAACGGCGGCTGCGCGGAGGAGATGCCACCGGAGTCGGTGAAGGACTTCGTCACCGCGTTCGTCCCGCTCAAGGAGGTCTCACGGACCGGTGGCCAGGTCGTCCCCGGAAATGTCCCGGGGTTACGGCCCGGGCCGGAGGAGACCTACCAGAGCTACGGCCGGGCGTGGGCGAACCTGTCGAACACTCCGTTCCGGGAGTACAAGCACTGGGTGCACGAGGGCGGCATCTCCACCCCGTTCATCGTGCACTGGCCCGCGGGGCTGCAGGAGGCGGCCGGAGACCTGTGCACCACTCCGAGCCAGCTCGTCGACGTGCTGCCCACCATCGCCGAGGCCGCCGGAGCGGCCTACCCCACGCGCCGCAACGGACGGCCGGTCCCACCGGTCGAGGGCCGCAGCCTGCTCCCGGTTCTGCGTGGTGAGGAAGATCCGGACCGTGACCTGTTCTGGGAACACGAAGGCAACTGCGCAGTCCGCCGCGGTAAATGGAAGCTCGTCCGAAAGTACCGGCACCCGTGGGAGCTCTACGACATCGAGGCCGACCGGACGGAGCTGCACAACCTCGCACCCGCGCACCCCGGCCTGGTCGCAGATCTCGAGCGGGCCTACCAGGCTTGGGCTGACCGGTGCGGAGTCATCCCGCGCGAGCGGGTCCTCGAGATCTACGCCGAACGCGGCCACGGGCTCCCCGAGGAGTGAGATGAGCAGTCCTGCGCACCCGCAGGGGAGTTGTTGTGGACCGCGCCGTACGGAAGGTGATGGTCCCGCCACGGTGACGCTGAGCACGGGCCGTGGCGCTGGCCTGACCGGAGGCGCGGCCACCACGGCCGACACGACAGTCCGGTCCGGCATGGTCGAGATAGCAGGCGGGGCCTTCCGCATGGGCAACGACGACCAGTACGCGCGGCCCGATGACGGGGAGGGCCCGGTCCGCACGGTCTCCGTGTCGCCGTACGCGATCGACATCAGCGCTGTGACCAACGCGGAGTTCCAGACCTTTGTCGGTGCCACTGGGTACCGAACCGAAGCAGAACAGATCGGCTGGTCGTTCGTCTTCGGAGGTCACCTCGCCGACACCGCCCGGCGCTACGTTCTGCCGGCGACCGTCGCCGGGACGCCGTGGTGGCTGGCGGTCGAGGGGGCCAACTGGGCCACACCGCACGGACCAGGATCGACCGTCGAGGACCGGAGCGACCACCCGGTGGTCCACGTGTCCTGGGCCGACGCGAGCGCCTACGCCACCTGGGCGGGCAAGCGGCTGCCCACCGAGGCCGAGTGGGAGAACGCGGCCCGGGGCGGACTCGATCAGGCCCGCTATCCCTGGGGCGACGAGCTGACTCCGGGGAGCCAGCACCGATGCAACATCTGGCAAGGCGACTTCCCGGTCCACAACACCGGCGAGGACGGGTACCAGGCGACCGCACCAGCCCGCTCCTTCGAACCCAACGGGTATGGCCTGTTCAACATGGTCGGGAACGTCTGGGAGTGGTGTGCGGACTGGTTCAGTCCGAGTTGGCACGCCGCTGACCTCCCAGCGACGCGGGTCGATCCGAGGGGCCCCGCGCACGGCGTCGAACGCGTAATCCGCGGCGGGTCGCACCTGTGCCATGACTCCTACTGCGACCGGTACCGGGTCGCCGCCAGAACCGGCAACACACCGGACTCCTCCACCAGCCACACCGGGTTTCGGTGCGTGGCCGGTGACCCACACGGGAATGTGACCCCGCAGTGACACCGACGCGCTTCCCGGGGTTCGTCTACCGGCACGGTGACGAACCGGACCCACGGTTCTCCTTGGCGAACGAACGCACGTTCCTGGCCTGGATCCGCACCGCACTAGCACTCGCCGCAGTCGGCGTCGCGCTGGACGTGGTGACCTCCGCCCTTGCGCTGCCACTGCGGAGGCCGTCCTCCGTCGCCCTCGTGATGCTCAGCGCGCTGGTCGCGCTCGCGGCCTGGATCCGCTGGGCGCTGGTGGAACGGGCCCTGCGGCGACGCCAGCCACTGCCGGCACCTACCCCAACAATCGTGCTGGCCGCGGGGCTCCTCGTCATCGTCAGTGTCCTGGGCGTCGGGGTCGTGACCGGATGACCCGGAACAGGGCGGTGGACGAGAGGCGCGACGAAGGCCTGGCCTTGCCGCGGACTTCGCTGGCGTGGCGCCGGACATCCCTGGCGTTCCTGGCCATGGCACTGGTTTCTCTGCGCACCACGCTAGGCAGCCAGGCCGCCGGGACACTGGCGGAATCCATCACCGCGGCGACGGTTGTGATAGTCGCCGCGACCGCGGTGGGGGTGCTCATGGTTTCGCGAGCCCGCACCCGGGGTGGCGCCCAGACGAGCCGGACACGAGACGGCCGCGTGCTCCTCGCCACCTCACTGGCGATAGTGCTCCTCGCCGTCACGGAGCTGGCCACTGCCGCAACCGGCCACTGAACCGGGCGTAGCAGCGTCCGCACCGTCGACGAGAAGGAGACCGCCATGCCCCGCTACATCGGCTCACTGGACCAAGGCACCTCCAGCACCCGGTTCGTCATCTTCGACCACACCGGTGCCCCGGTGACCATGGCACAACGAGAGCACCACCAGTACCTGCCCGGCGCCAAGTCCGGCTAACCACATCCACGCACCCGCAGCGCACACAACAAATCCACCGGCACCGGTCTCCGCCGGAGAAGGGTCCGAAGCACCAATGGACACCGTCGCACTCGACGAAACGCACCGCCGCGACTCGCTTCACACCATGACCGGACAGACCCTCGACGTCTTGGTGATCGGCGGCGGCATCGTGGGCACCGGCTGCGCGCTCGACGCCGCAACCCGCGGTCTGAGTGTCGGCCTGGTCGAGGCCCGCGACATCGCCTCCGGAACCTCCAGCCGCTCCAGCAAACTGATCCACGGCGGACTGCGGTACCTGGAGATGCTGCAGTTCCGTCTGGTGGGCGAGGCGCTGAAAGAACGTGGACTCCTGCTCCACGACCTAGCACCCCACCTGGTGAAGCCGGTGCCCTTCCTCTACCCGCTGAAGCACCGCGGCTGGGAGCGCCTGTACGCCGGCACCGGGGTAGCGCTCTACGACACCCTGGCCAGCGCCGCGGGACGGTCCCGCCGCCTGCCCACCCACCGACACCTATCACGCACGCGGGCGCTCGAGCTGGCCCCATCGCTGCGTCGCGACAGCCTGGTGGGTGCCCTGCAGTACTACGACGCGCAGGTCGACGACGCCCGTTTCACCATGTTCGTGGCACGCACCGCCGCCACCCATGGGGCGGCGGTGGCAACCAGGTGTGAAGTGACCTCGCTGCTGCGAGAGAACGGCCGGGTCACCGGCGCGCACGTGGAGGACCGCATCAGCGGACAAGGGCACACCATCCGCGCCAGGCGCGTCGTGCTGGCCACGGGCGCGTGGACCGGGGACCTGCTCCGGGCCGGCCCCGACCCGGACGCGGTGTCGGTCCGCGCCAGCAAGGGCATCCACCTGCTCGTGCCTGGTGACAAGATCGTCAGCCGCACCGGTCTGATCCTGCGCACCGAGCACTCGGTCCTCTTCGTCATCCCCTGGGGCGAGAACTGGATCATCGGCACCACCGACAGCGACTGGACCGGGGACAAGGCGCACCCGGCCGCCAGCTCCAGCGACATCGACTATCTCCTGGCCACGGTCAACTCGGTGTTGTCTGAGCCGCTGACCCGCGAGGACATCATCGGGGTCTATGCGGGGCTGCGACCGCTCGTGGCCGGGAAGGCCGAGCACACGGCGAAACTGTCGCGCGAGCACGTCGTAGTGCAGCCAGAGCCGGGGCTCACGGTCGTGGCCGGCGGCAAGTACACCACCTACCGCGTCATGGCCAAGGACGCCGTCGACGCAGCTGTGGACGACCTCCCTACCGAGCCGGCGCCCTGCATAACCGCGAGGACGCCACTGGTCGGCGCCCGAGGCTACCGAGAGCTGATAGGCGCGGCCGACCTGCTCGCGCACCAATGGGGCCTGACGACCACCCGGGTGGAGTCACTCCTGAGACGCTACGGGTCCCTGGTTAGCGAGGTCCTGGCACCGGCGCGAGACCGTCCGGACCTCCTGACACCGGTCACTGGGGCGCCTGGCCATCTGAGAGCCGAGGTGCTCTACGCCGTCACCCACGAAGGCGCGTTGCACCTCGAGGACGTCCTCACTCGGCGAACCCGCGTCTCGGTCGACACCCCTGACCGTGGAGTAGCTGCCGCCGAGCACGTCGCCGGCCTTATCGGCCCTGAGCTCGGGTGGGATGCCGGGCGTGTGACCCGCGAGGTGGAGAACTACCGGGCCCGGGTGCACGCGGAACTCGCCAGCCAGTCGGCGCGAGATGATCGAACCGCTAACGAGGTGCGAACGGCAGTCGCTGAGGTGACCAAGGCGCTCTGCGGATGACCGCCGTGCCGCCCCGTTGAGCGCTCGGCGTTGAAAGCCGCCTACAGCAGGTGGACGGCGCGGTTCGCCACCGTCCAACCACCCCAGTGAGAGCACCCCAACCGGCTCCTGCAGACGTCGCCCCGCGTCGAGGTCGATCTCGATGACCACCTGCGCTGACCGAGTCAAACTTGGTGCCGGGACGGCTTGCAAGATTGAGGCCATTGAGGCCGTCGACCAACGTGCCTGGTCATCACAGCTAGGGCAGCCAGGCGTCCAGACCGTCGTCCTGCTGCCCTGCTACGGCTCCACCGAGCCCCGGCCGCCGCCGGCCGACCAGACCCTGCTTGTCGGTGTTGCGGAACAGGTCGGGAACCTGCAGCGGCGCGGGTGTGGCGGGTTGCGCCGGCGGGGCGCTCTCGCGAGCGTTGTCGCCGTCACTGACCCCCCTCATGTCCTCGACGTAGAACGCCCCACGCATCCACGGGTGCGACCAGCAGAAGTAGGTGTGGTAGCCCGGCTTGAGCTTCGAGGTGTCCAGCTCCCACGTCGGGGCGGCCTTGTTGTTGGCCGACGGACCCTCCGACAGCGGCAGGTAGCCCAGTGGACCCGAGTAGAACAGGCCGTTGCTGTTCGGGTAGCTGGCCAGCCCTGTCGGCCCGTTGCACGGCCCGTCACAGGAGGTGATCGCGTGCCGGGTGCCGCCCTTCTCGGCGTAGTCCAGGTTCACGAACCGGATCTTGTCGCCCCACGCCACGACCGGCGCGGCCCCCATGCTGGATCCCGTCGACCCTCTCACCGTGCTCTTCCGCTTCTGGTCGCCCGGGGTGAACTTGAAGTCCTCGATCGTGACCACGTTGGTGTGCGGGCCACGCGGCTCCCGTGGCGCCTCGTAGTCGTTGCACCCGTCCGCCACGCACGGCTGCCTCTCCGTGTGCACCCACATGCTGCCGTCGTCGCCGCGTTCCGCGGTCTGGTTCGGCAGCGACTCCGCGGCCTGAGCGTGGGTGGCCGCCGGCTGGTCCGCGAGCGTCGCGTGACAGCGCTGGTCAGGCGAGACGTGCACGTTCTTGTCCCAGTAGAAGCCGAGGATGCTCATCTGGTCCGGGAAGGCGTACTTGCGGGCGTCGTACACCCCGTTGAGGGCGATCCGGTCACCCTTCTTCACCGGCACCCGCCATCCCGGCTGGCTGATCCCCATCAGCGGGTGTGCCGGCCACACGCCGTGGGGGTAGTAGGCGCGGCTGTCGAGCACGGTGGTGCCGGGGATCCGGTCCCCGTCCTCGGCGCAGGGCTGTGCCTCGCTGCCGAGGTTCGACACCACAACCCCACGGCCCCCGCCGTGCATGTGCCCGGCGGCGGCGATCATCACGCCGTCGTGCGGCGCGGTCCAGATCTCGCCGACGCCCGGCTTGACGTTCGCCTTCGTCGTCGGCTCCGCGGTCATGAACGAGTCCGGGTCGCCCTTGCTGTCGGCGAGTGCGTCACCGCGCGCCGCCGGGGCGTCCAGCGGCCAGTCGTAGATGCCGCCGGTCTTCGGCACGTTGAACGTCGACCCGTAGATGACCGGCTCCACGGGCCGGTACGTCTTGCCGGTGGCCTTCTTGATCTCCGCGGCCGTGCCGTGCACGAAGGTGAACTGGAACTCCATGAACACCGTCTGGGTCTGCTCGGTCATGTTCATGGGCATCCAGTACATGGCCATCTCCTCGCGCCTCATCGGGATGCCCCACTGCGCGTGGCTGCCGGGTTCGGCGGCCGAGATCCGCTCGAAGCTGCCCTGCGTCTGCTCGCCGCCGGTCCCGAACACCCAGTCGATTCCCTTGCGGGTGTCTGCCTCGTCATCTGCTTCGGTGTCCTTGCGCAGGAGGTGGGCGTGGTGAAGGTGCACACCGTCGGAGTGGCCCACCTCCGTCCCGTCCGCGTAACGCATGGTCGGCTTGGCGGCCACGATGAACCCGTCGGCGCCGAAGAAGTCGATGTTGACCTGGTTCGCGTCGCCACCCGGCGGCACCGGGTGCGGGCCGTACTGCAGGGTGATCGTCTCGCGGGTGCCGGCCGGCTTCGGCTCGATGTACTGCTCCCGCTTGGTGGCCACCCCGGGAACCGGTGGCTGACCCGGTTCGGAGCCGGCGCCGTGGCCCTCATGGCCGGAGTGCCCGTCGCCCATGTCGCCGTGGTCCATGTCGCCGTGGTCCATGTCGCCGTGGTCGGAGTGACCGCTGTGGTCGCCGCTGTCGCCGCCCGTGTCGCCGCCGCCGTCAGAGTGGCCGGCGTGGCCGGAGTGGCTGTCGCCCATGTCGCCGTGGTCCATCTCGGCGTGGTCGGAGTGACCGCTGTGGCCGCCGTCCGAGTGGTCCGCAGTGGACCCCTGCGGCATCCCGGCCATCGCCATCTCGTCGTGCGACCCGTTCGCCCCGTGGTCAGCGTGCCCGTCGGTGTGCCCCTCGTGCGCGGTGAAGCCGGGGGCGTGCTCGGAGGGCATGCCCATCCCGTGCATGTCCTCGCCCTGGTGATCGTGGCCGGTCAGCACCTGGCCCGGGCCCTCGGCCATCGTGTGCTCATGACTGTCGCTGTCCGAACGGCCATGGTCCGCGTGCTCGTCGTGCCCCGACGCCTCCTCGCCGTGCTCGTGCAGATGGCCCTCCTCCGACATCGCGGCCATCTCGTCGTGGGAGTGGTGCTCCCCGCCGCCGAGCACCAGTGCCGGGACGAACATGAGCACGATCCCGGCCGACAGCCCGGTCAACATCTGCCTACCGAGATGCGGTGTCGGCAGCGAGATGCCGCCCACCGCAGAGCTGCCGAGCGCGAGCAGCCCGGGCACCGCGGCGAGCTCGAAGAGCACGGTCACCCCGTCCTTGAAGCCGATCGGCTCCATGTGCCCTCCCTCGAGGAAGGGCAGCCCGATGGTGCGGGAGAGCAGCCACATCCCGATGGAACCCACGGTCAGCACCAGCGCGCCGACCAGAAGACGCGGCGAGGGCCCACGGAGGAAGAGCAGCGCGGCGACGCCGATCTGCGCAAGGGCAACCACCAGGAATCCGATCATCATGACCGGCAGGTTCTTGTGGTCTGCCGCAGCCGACAGGTGCAGGATCCCGGCAGCAACGCAGAGCAGCGCGACCCCGCTGATGATCAGGTGTGGCGCGTTGTCGAGCTTCCACTCGCGGCGGTATCTCATCAGGACATTCCTCCAGGGCCGGGCCGGGCGGGGACTCCCCCGAACTGCTGCATTCCGCCCCGTCCGTACGAAGCGGTAAATGGTCGTTAACCGGAATTGGAGCGTATGTCCGAGGCAACAAAGCCTGGAAGGCGTGCAATGTGCCGATAGCCGAGAATGTCGCAGATAGCGTGCCTTGAATGAGATAACCGGGTCCTGCATGCGCATCAAGGGGCGGTGTTCGGCACCGCTCTGACGCAAGAATGCGGACGTCGAGACAACTGAGCCGACCGACACGGCACCGACGAAAGCGATCTGCGATGTCGTACTGGGCGCGAACCCTCGGGGCACTCGTCAGCCTCACCATGCTCACGACCGCGCCTGCGACGGGCGCCGCCACGGACAGCGCCCGGCCCGTCGACCCGGGCAGGGAGGCAGCGAACTACGCCAAGCAGACCGAGCGGGCCTCCGACTACCTCACCCCCGCGATGCTGCGGCAGCAGACCGTGCAGGGTTCGCGGTCGGCCGTGCAGGGGCTGCGGCAGCAGGCAGACGACCCAGGACGGATGTTCCTGACCGACCTGTGCTGGGCGCACGAACAGGGCTGCGGTGGCGACCCGCGGCTGGCGAGCTGGAAGCGGCGAGGCTACGGGCGCATGAGGCCCGTGCTGTTCACCGGGCGGAACGGCGCCACGCTGTCCGGGCACGTCTGGGCGACCCGCCGGGGACCGGCACACCGGCCGGTCGTCGTGATCACGTCGGGGTCGGTGCAGGCCACCGAGCAGATGTACTGGTGGGCGGCGCAGGTGCTGGCCAAGGCGGGCTATGTCGTCCTCACCTGGGACGCGCAGAACCAGGGCCGCTCCGACACGACGGGCGACGGCGGGGACCGCTTGGACGGCGTGCCGACCCAGCTGCGGCTCACCACCTTCTTCGACCACACACAGGACGCGCTCGACTTCGCGCTGTCCCGCCCCGAGCACGCTTACTGTCCGAGGCCGAGCAGGTCCGGCGCCCGGTGGTGCGGGAAGCAGCGCAGCCGGGCGGCAGACGGTCTCGCGAACGGGTACAACCCGATGTGGCGGCTCGTCGACCGCAGGCGGGTCGGCCTGGCCGGGCACTCGTACGGCGCATCCGGCGCCAGCTGGATCGGCCAGCAGGACCGCCGCGTCGACGCTGTCGTCGCCTGGGACAACCTGTGCAACCCCGCGCTGGAACGCCGTCCCTCCGCGCCCCTCAGCAGCGGGAACGCAGGACCTTCGTGCCCCACAGCCGCTCGAGGATCGGCGCGGCCGCGGGTGCCGTCGCTGGGCATCAGCGGCGACTACCCCGGCACCCCGCTTCCCTACCGCACAGAGCCGGACGCGGGCGCCAAGAGCATCGCCTCCCGGCAGTTCTCCCGCGCCGGTGTCGACACCGGCCAGGTCGTGATTCGCGGCGGCACCCACTACGAGTGGTCCTACATCCCCGCTCCGGCGTTCGGGGCCACCCTGCGTGGCATCGACGCGTCCGCCTGGTACACCACCGCGTGGATGGACCGCTACGTCAAGGGCGACCGCACCGCGACCCGGCGGCTGCTGACCACCCGTTGGCGGCATGACGGCGTGGAGGGGACCGTCGACCCGGCTGGTGACGGCAACATGTTCAGCTACCACTACCGCTCCCGCCTCGACCTCGGACACCACGGCGGCAGGCGCGTGCGTTGCGAGAACCTGCGCCGCGGCTGCACCGGGCTCGTGACGCGTGACGGCCGCGGCCCGTCGTACTCCTATCTGGCCATCGCGACGAGCCGCGACCGCTGACCCGTCACCCACGCGACCGGGAGACCTGCGCTCGTCTCCCCATAACGGAACGAGGGCGGCTTCGTTGCACCGTGCAACCGCCTCGTTGTCCTAAGGGGGAAGGTTGGGCCGCCGACTCGCCGTGGGTTACGCCCGGGTCGCGCTCGACGGTCACGACCTCGCGGAACAGCGCGAGGCCCTGATCGCCCTGGGCGTCGCCGGCGACTGCGTGTACGTCGACCACGGGATCGCCTGCGCCGGCCGGGACCGTCCTGGCCTTCGCGACGCGATCGCCGCCTGCGGTCCCGGCGACACGCTCGTGGTCACCGGGCTGCACCGGCTCGCGCGCTCGGTCGCCGACGCCCGCGACATCGTCGAGCAGCTCACCGGGCGCGGAGTTCGGCTCAACCTGGGCGGCACCGTCTTCAACCCGCACGACCCGACGGGGCGGGTGATCGCCAAGACGATCGCGGCCGTCGTCGACTTCGAGGCCGACCTGATCCGCAGCCGGACCCGTGAAGGCCTGAAGGCGGCCAAGGCGAAGGGCCGGCTGCGCGGCAAACCACCCAAGCTCAGCCCGGACCAGCAGGCACGGCTGGTGGACCTTCACCACCGGGCCGGGCGCTCCCCCGAGGAGCTGGCGGAGATCTTCGACGTGGCCCGCTCCACGGTGTACCGGGTGCTCGAGCGCGCACGGCGGGGCGCGATCGAGCCCTGATCTGGGGCGGCTTGCTCCAGCGCGGCGGAGTGTCGTATTTGCGCAGGTTTGTGCAACGCACATTCCTGCACCCCGATAACGGCTTCGACCCATTGTCCCGCGGTTGTCGGCGCTTCTAGCGTGACGGGCCTCGCGCCCGACCCGGGCGCACTCCCATGAGCGCCCTTCGCCTGGGGCGCTCGCCACTTGGAGGTCACATGCGCCACCCCCGCATCCTCATCGGACTCGCCGTCACGGTGTTCGGCATCGCGACGGCCATCCCGGCAGCCGCCCACGAGCCCTGGGACGACGGCTCGATCCCCCCGCCACCGCCTGCCAGCGCGGCCGACGGCTACAGCAAGACCATGCACCTGCTGAGCACGGACGAGCACCGAGGAGGAGTGAACTCCGACCTCGCGTTCAAGGGCACGCTCGCGTTCGCCGGCCACTACGGCGGGTTCCGCATCATCGACCTGGCCGACCCGGGCAAGCCGGTCGAGATCGCCGACGTCCACTGCAACGGCCCGCAGGGCGACGTGACGGTGTACGGCGACCTGCTGTTCCTCTCGGTCGACACGCCCCAGAGCACCGAAGGGTGTGAGGGATCGCGCAACGTCACCGCGACCACCGAGGGAGCCTTCGAGGGCGTTCGGGTCTTCGACATCAGCGACCCCGCCGCACCGGAGTTCCTCAAGGCGGTCAGGACGGACTGCGGGTCCCACACCAACACCCTGGTCCCGGGCGAGAACGGCACCGCGTACGTCTATGTCGCGTCGTACCCGCTCTCGAAGAGCGGCCTGGGTCCGGACTGCCAGGCGCCGTTCGAGCGGATCTCGGTCATCCAGGTCGACGGTGACGACGCCGCGGCGGGCCGGGACGCCCGGGTCGTCGCAGAGCCCACGATCAAGGGTATCGACCAGTTCGGTGCCAAGCAGGGCGCCGAGCCCTTCTTCGCCTGCCACGACATCACCGTGCTCGCGCCCAAGAAGATCGCCGCCGCCGCGTGCTTGTCGCAGGGCCAGCTCTGGGACATCTCCAACCCGCTGGCCCCGGTGGTGACCGCCGACATCGACACGCCCGACGTCGACATCTGGCACTCCGCGGCGTTCACGCCGGACGGCAAGTACGTGACCTTCGGTGACGAGTACTTCGGCCAGCCGAAGGAGCCCTACGGCGCGCTGTGGACGTACTCGGTCGCGGATCCCTCCACGCCGCTCAGCCACCTGCGCATCCCCCGCGACGAGCCCAGCACGTACCACAACTTCAACTACGTGCCGCTGAAGGACCGCTACATCCTGGTCTCCTCGGCGTACGGCTCGGGTACGTCGGTCGTGGACCTGACCGAACCGTCGGCGCCGAAGGAGATCGCCTACTACGACATGCAGTCGAACGCGTGGTCGTCGTACTGGTACAACGGCCTGATCGTCGCCAACGACATCTCGCGCGGCCTCGACACGCTGCGGTTCAGCAGCACGGCAGTCGCCGGCGCCAAGAAGCTGGCTGCGCTCAACCCGCAGACCCAGGACTACCTGGTCGACTGACCGAACCTGATCGGCTGACGCATGAGACGAGGGCCCGTCGCCTGACCGGTGGCGGGCCCTCGTCGTACGCCGACCCCGGCCGAGGGCCTCGGCACGGCGGTGAACGGACAGCGAGTCGTGCTCGGGCGCCGAACCCAACAGCCGCTCCTCGGGGAAGATGGCGGTGTGCTGACTGACGAGCAGATCGCCGCGATGACGGCCGAGGAGCGAGGCGCGCTGATCCGCCGCCTGGCGTGCCCGGTCGACGACCTCGAGACGCCGCACTGGCTGCTGCGCCGGATGCGGGAGTTCCGGGTCGTCCTCATGGTGGGCAGCGTCCTGGTGATGGTCCCGTGGACGATCAACCTCGCCCTCACCCTTCCCCGCTTCTACGTCGCCCAGAACTGGGACCGGACCTGGGTCGGCTTCGACGTCCTGCTGCTGGTCATGCTGCTCGCCACGGGTGTCCTCGGCTGGCTGCGGAGACAGATGGTCGTGCTGACCGCCTTCGCCACCGGCGTGCTGCTGCTGTGCGACGCGTGGTTCGACGTGATGACCGCGCAGGAGACCGAGGTGGCGATCTCCATGACCACCGCGCTGCTCATCGAGCTGCCGCTTGCCGTGGTGCTGGTCGCGACCTCGCTGCAGCTCATGCGCCTCACCGCGGCCCGGTTGTGGGTGCTCGAGGAGGGCGCACACGTGTGGCAGATCCCGATCCCGCTGCCCAGCGTCGCCGACGCAGCCGTGCGCAGGCGCGGTCGACGCACCCCGGTGGGACGCACGGCGGCTCCATGAGCCACACGACCTGAGCTAGGCGATGCCGCTGGCACCGAACAGCTGACCCACGACGTACGTCGCCGCCAGCGCCAGCGCGCCGCCGACCACGACTCGCACCGACGCACGCAGCTTGGGTCCGCCGCCCAGGTAGGCACCGGTCCACCCGGTCAGCCCGAGTGCGACCAGCACCGCCACGAAGGTCGTCGGGATGCTCCACGCCACCGGAGGCAGGAGGATCGCGAGCAGCGGCAGGATGGCGCCGACGGTGAAGCTCACCGCGGAGGCCACGGCGGCGTGCCACGGGTTGACGACGTCCTCGGGATGGATTCCGAGCTCGACCGAGAGGTGTGCATGCAATGCGTCGTGCTCGGTCAGCTCGATGGCGACCTGGCGGGCGGTCTTCTCGCTCATCCCCCGTGCCTGGTAGAGGCCGGCGAGCTCGGCCAGCTCAGCCTCCGGATCCTCCTCCAGCTCCCGACGCTCCTTGGCGATCAGCGCCTTCTCACTGTCGGACTGGCTGCTGACCGAGACGTACTCTCCCAGCGCCATCGAGATGGCGCCGCCGACGAGGGCCGCTATGCCTGCGGTGAGGATCGCGCCGCTGCTCGTCGTCGCGGCGGCGACACCGACCACCACCGCGGCTACGGACACGATGCCGTCGTTGGCGCCGAGGACACCGGCACGCAACCAGTTCAGGCGCTGGGCCAGACCCTCCTGCGCATGCGGCTCATCGGGGTGGAGCCCCGGCTCGAGGTTGCTCTCGCTCATGGTGACAGGCAAGCACGCAGTCGCGGCACCGCGCCACCGGTTCGCCCGACTGGGCAGTTCACGTCTCGCGGGTGCACCCCGTGGAGCTCTCCGGTCCCAGCACGGGTGGCTCTGCGGAGGCTATCCCCAGTAGGCGCAGCCGAGACGGGCTCTGGCCGACGAGTCGACCGGCGACACCGCGGTCAGGCAGACCTTGTGCGTGCCCGCGGAGGGCAGCAGGATCGAGAAGCCGTGCCGGTGCCGCGTCCCAGGGTCGTGGCGCCTGTTGATGTCGGGTCGGTAGACGGTGGTCTTCACCGTGGCGACCCGCCGGCCGTTGTCGATGACCACGATGTTGACCGGCTTGTCGCGGTACCAGTCCAGCATCGCCCAGCCCTTCAGGCGCATCTGCCTCAGGCCGACGGTCAGGGTGGAGAGGTCAAGCAGGGCCGACTCGAGGCTGCCGTGCGGTGGGATGGCGTTGCGCACCCTCGTGTTGTTGCTCGCCAGGTACTTCAGCCCGTTGACGTCACCGGCCTTGAAGCTGGCCACGGGGGCGTGGTTGACCGAGCGCATCACCTGGGTGCTGCCCTTGTACGTGCCGTCGAAGTGGCCGAGCCCCGCGGCGTGGCCGAGCTCGTGACGGATGGTCGCCGACCACTGCCAGCGCGCGTACCTGTAGAGACTGGGGCAGATGACGACCCGGGCACTTCGCATGTAGACCCTGCCGCGGGAGAGCGGCATCCAGGTGTTCCAGGTCATCCCGGCGTGGCCACCGGTGCAGCCGGCCGGACCCTCGGTGACGGTGACGACGCCTTCCCTCGGTCGAGGGCTGCCGTAGCCCTTGTAGGCCGCCTTGAGCCCGAGCTTGCGCCAGAGGGCAACGGTGGCCTTGGCGTTGCTGGCGAGGTTGGCGTGATGGGGCGTCGTGCCCTTCACCCAGACCTGAAGCCCTGCCGGGGTCTCGCCGAGCAGGTTGCTGACCCCGGTGAAGTAGCCGTAGGACCCGGTCATGCGGCTGCTGACCACGGCACCGGCCGCCGTGCTGCCTTCCGTGGTCACGGTGACGACCGGTGAGCCCGTCGACGGCGGCGCGATCACGACACCGGCGGGAGCCGCTGGTGTCGAGAGCGCGATGGCGCCGCAGGCGAGGGTCGCCGTCGCCGCCGCAAGGCGGGTGCGGCCACTCAGGAGCGAGGGCATGGGTTCTCCCTGGGGCGAAGCCGAATGTCTTGGTCATAGCGGTCCAGATCCCGCGACCTAGGACATGTCCGTACTTCGATGAAAACACCCGAGTGGGGTGCCGCACCGGAAAACGCCGAAATCGGGCAAGTAGGACAGGACTTCGCAGGTCAGCCGCACCGGCTCGTGCCGGAGTCGAGGACGGCCCCGTCGATGGTCTTGTACTCCCAGGAGTAGGCCGTCTTTCCGAGCCGGAGCGCGAGTACGCCGAACGCACTGTCGTGGCGGGCCATCGACCCGGTCACCGGCCGACCGAAATCGTAGAGGCTCCTACCGCCCGTCCCGACGACGAACGACGCGATGCCGTTCCTTGCCGGGCTGCCGAAGGCGTTCATCCTCCGGAACCGCTCGTAGACGTGGTCGTGGCCGGCGAGTGCCAGATCGGCATGGTGACGCAGGGCGGTCTGCCAGAACGGCTTCACGTAGGCGTTCGAGCCGTGCTCGCCCGAGGAGTACCTCGGATGGTGCATCGTGATCGCGGTGCACCTGTGCGGGTGGTTCGTCATGTCACGCTCGAGCCAGCGGTTCTCCCGCCGGCAGCTGATCAGCCGACAGTTGGTGTTGAGGGCGTAGATCCGCCACGCGCCGACGTCGAAGGCGTAGTAGCCCGGTGCTCCGGGTTGCTGCCGGCTGAAGTAGGCGTAGTAGCCGGCGGCGCCCTTCGTCCGGTACTCGTGGTTTCCGGCGACGGGCTTGGTGATCGCCTTCAAGGCACCCCACGTGTGGGCATAGGAGCTCTGGTACGCCGACAGCGCGCCCGCGTCGTACTGCTGGTCGCCGAGGGTGAGCACCTTGCGCGGTTGGTACCTCCTGGCGAGAGCCGCCGTTGCCGACGCGTCGCACGAGGTCGCGCTCGCCTCCGAGCCCGCAGGGCAGGCGATGTCGCCCACCGCGACGACAAGCGGCCCGCTGACCAGGCTGAGCGCCGAGGTCGATGAGATGCCCACCACCTCCGCGCGGGCCGTCCGGGGCGGCGCGGTGGTAGTGCCGCAGCCGGCGGCGACGAGAGCAGCCGAGGCGATCCAGGCAGCTGAGGTGCGACGCAGGCCCATCGCCTGTCGCCTCCGTTCGGGGGACCAACCGGTGTCGTCTCCCGAGCTGCGACCTGACTGTCTCCACGGTAGGTGGTCGCCGTTGCCCGTGTATGCGAAGTTCGCAAGGAGGAATACGGGCACCCGATCGACAGTTGTCGTCCCTACGTGACCGTCGAGAGGACCCGCAGCGCCGTGGGGCTGCGCAGCGAGCGCGGACCGATCCTGGGTTCGGTGATGCTGTGCACCGCCCTCGTCGCCATCGACGCGACGATCCTGGCGGCCGCCGTGCCGGCGATCGTCAGCGATCTCGGGGGCTTCAGCCAGTTCCCGTGGCTGTTCTCGATCTACCTCCTTGCGCAGGCGGTGTCGGTGCCGATCTACGGCAAGCTCGCCGACGCCCTGGGCCGCAAGCCGGTGATGTTCGTCGGCATCGCGCTCTTCCTCGTCGGGTCGGTGCTGTGCGGCGCGGCGTGGTCGATGCCGCTGCTGATCGCTGCCCGGGCGGTGCAGGGACTCGGGGCAGGCGCCACACTGCCGATGTCGATGACGATCGTCGGTGACATCTACACCGTCGAGGAGCGCGCCCGCGTGCAGGGCTTCATCGCCAGTGTCTGGGGGATGGCCTCGATCGTCGGCCCGACGCTGGGCGGTGTCTTCTCGGAGTACCTCTCCTGGCGTTGGATCTTCTTCGTGAACCTGCCCGTCGGAGCGCTCGCCACCTGGATGCTGGCCCGGCACTTCCACGAGAAGATCGAGCGCCGGCGCCACAGCATCGACTTCGCGGGTGCGACCCTCCTGGCCGTGGGCTGCAGCCTCTTGATCCTGGCTCTGTTGCAGGGGGGCCATTCCTGGGCCTGGGACTCAGGGGTGAGCATCACCCTGCTGTCCGTGAGTGTGGCGCTGCTCGTGGCGTTCCCGTTCGTCGAGCGGCGCGCCGCCGAGCCGATCCTCCCGCTGTGGGTCTTCAGTCGCCGGGTGCTCGTCGGGGCCAACCTGGCGTCCCTGCTCGTCGGCGCGGTGCTGATCGGGCTGACGTCGTACATCCCGACCTTCGCGCAAGGCGTACTCGGGTTCGGTGCACTGCTCTCCGGCTTCGCCCTTGCCGCGATGACCATCGGCTGGCCGATCGCCGCCGCCACAGCGGGCCGGATCTACATGCGGATCGGGTTCCGCGACACCTCCGTGATCGGTGTGGCGTTCATCGTGCTCGGGTCGCTGCTCCTGCTCACCGTCGGCGAGGACACGAGCCTCTGGCTGATCGCGCTGTACACCTTCGTCGTGGGGATCGGCCTGGGGTACACCGCCAGCCCCACGCTGGTGGCCGTGCAGTCCGTGGTCGGCTGGGACCGCCGCGGCGTCGTCACCGGGACGAACATGTTCGCCCGGTCCGTCGGCAGCGCCGTCGGTGTGGCGGTCTTCGGCGCCATCGCCAACGCCTCCCTCGCCCGGCAGTTCGCCCACCCACCGGCCGGCATCGACGGCCGCCTGCCGACCAGCGCCGACGACGCCGCGCTCGCGCTCGACTCCCAGTCGGGCGCCGCACCCGCGGTCCGGGAGTTCGTGCGCGCGGCGCTCAGCACCGCCACTCACCACGTCTTCGTCGGCGTCGCCGTCCTCGCTGTCGTGATGGTGGCCGCCGTACTCCTGATGCCGCGGCGCTCCACCGAGCTCGAGTTCGACTGACGCGCGAGCCGACGGCGGCCCGGCGACCGCCCTGCCAGGCCGCGTGAGCCTGGGGTCGGTATGTCCGAAGACATGACATTCGTTCAGGTTCGGGATCGTCCGAATACAGCCGAATGAACCTGTAGGGCTACCCGAAGATGGGCAACCTGGGTGATGTCCGAAATGGCGGACAGGCGGATGCTCTGAGTAAAGGCAAAAGTAAAGAGCACGGGGGAACCAGCCAGCCGGGACCGGGACAGGCTGGGTGTCGCCACCCCCGACAACCTTCGCAAGAGGTGACGAGCGTGGCTGGGTATATCGCATCAATCGACGGCGATGTCATCGGAGCTCTTCTGACCCCGGGAGTCCGGACCGCTATCCCGCCAACTTCCCCGCTCTGGGTCGACTCCCTCAGTTGTAGCGCGAAAGGACCACGGAGTATGTCTAGTTCAGGGGGTAGGGAGAGAAGGAGCGCGTCGACCGAGCCGAGTTATCGGTCCGGCCTCTGGGCGGTCTCGATGGGGCTGGTCGGCCTCATGACCGCCTTCATCGTGGTGGCCACCCGGTGGAACAACCCGTCGGGCGTCGCGGCGCTCGGAGCTGTGGCGAGCTCCATCGCGGCGATCCTCACCGGGTACTTCAGCATCCAGTACAGCCAGAGCGCCGGCCGGAAGCGGGGGTCGAGGTGACATGGCAGACCCGATGACGCCTGACGAGGTGGTGCAGGCACTCCGACGCTGGCGGGTCCCGTTCCGGGAGGCGGAGGGCTGGCGCACCCGCAACAGGAACCACGTGGGTCCTTGGGGACCCGTGCACGGCCTGGTCGTCCACCACACCGGCGACGACGCTGACGACGCGGTCGACCTCAGGCTCGTCACCCGTGGCCGAGCCGGCCTGCCGGGGCCGCTGTGCCACTTCGGCTGCGACGACGGAGGCACGATCTGGCTGATCGGCTGGGGCCGGGCCAACCACGCGGGCGGTGGCGACCCCCGGGTGCTGCGTGCGGTCGTCGAGGAGTCGTACGGCGACTACCCGCCGAAGCCGCACGAGCACACCGGTTCGGCCGGGTCGACGGACGGCAACGACAACTTCTACGGCGTCGAGACGTTCTACAACGGGGCGCAGGCCCCGACGGGCAACGCGCGCCGTTCGCTGCTCCTGCTCTCGGCCGCGATCTGTGACCACCACGGATGGTCGGCCAAGTCGGTCATCGGACACAAGGAGTGGTCGGACTGGAAGTCGGACCCCGGCCACGTGGACATGAAGGCGTTCCGCACGGCGCTGGCCGAACAGCTGCGGCACGGCCCGCCCGACCCGGACCCCGGCGCGGACGTCTACCTCGAGCGGGCGCGACGCCGGCTGAAGGCGGCGTACAACGACCTCCAGGTCGCGGACAGGAACCTCACCTGGGCGCTGGAGGAAGGAGCCAGGGTGCGAGCGATCCGCGACCGCACCCGTGCGAAGGCGGCGTCGGCCAAGCGGGACGCGCAGCTGCTGGAGGACCGGTGATCAGGCTCCTGCGGGCGCCGCGTCGGCCAGGGCCTCGATCGCCTCGGTGAAGCACGCCATGGGTGGGGTGACGAGGCCCGCGCCCACCTGTCCGGTGCCCGCGACGCGCCCGGCCATCCCGGTGTTGATCTGGGGCAGCACCCCGGTGCGGACGACCGCGGCGACGTCGATGCCGGTCGGCGTACCGCGGAACTCCAGGATCGGGATGGCGAAGGCCGGGTTCTCGCCCACCGTGATGTCGTACATCCGCTGCGACGTCGCGAGCGCGTCGGGAACGCTCCCGCCGACGAACCGCACGATCGCGGGCGCGGTCGCCATCGCGAACCCGCCGATGCCGGCGGTCTCCGTGATCGCCGAGTCGCCGATGTCGGGGTTGGCGTCCTCGGGCCCGTAGCTGCCGAGGTAGAGACCCTCGGGCGTGTTGGCCGGTGCGGTGAACCACCGGTCGCCGGTGCCCGAGACCTGTACGCCGAAGTCCGTCCCGTTGCGGGCCATCACGGTGACCACGGTCGACCCCTCGATGCCCGCCGCCGCAGAGGTCTGGAGCTTGCAGGCCGGCATGCCGAGGTTGAGGAAGAAGTGGTCGTTCCCTGCGACGAACCGGACCGCCTCGGCGATGTCGCCGCTGCGGTGCCCGGACTCGATGATCCCCGGGAGCAGCTCGCGGAGGAGCATCAGCGTCCCGGCGCGGTTGCGGTTGTGGCCCTCGTCGCCCATCTGCACCATCTGGGCGATGATCGCCTTCACGTCGACCGGCTCGCCGGCCCTGACGGCGCTCTGCAGGATCGGCCCGAGGACCTCGGTCATCCAGTGCAGCCGCTCGATGACGTCCGGCCCGTAGGCGCCGTACCTGAGCACCTTGCCGAGGCCTTCGTTGAGCGAGCACCACGACGTCGCGTCGTGCGCCTCGTCGCGCAGCTCGAACATCCACATCGACGGTGAGACGACCCCCGCCATCGGTCCGACGGCACCTCGGTGGTGGCACGGCTCCCAGCTGACGCCGTCGCCCGCCGCCAGCATCTCCTCGGCGGCCTCGGGGCTGTCCGCGAGCCCCTCGAACAGCGCGGCGCCGATCAGCGCACCCCGCATCGGGCCGGAGGCTCGCTCCCACTCCACCGGTGGGCCGGCGTGCAGGAACCGGCCCCGCTCGAGACCGAGTGCCTCCGACGCCGGGCGCACGTCGACGAGCGCCGCCTCCGCGGCCAGCATCGCCGCCAGTGCCTGCGCGTTCGCCTCCTTCCGGCGGCGGTCTCCGAGGACTCGGGCGAGCGACTCCTCGGTGCCGTCGACGGGAGGGCGCCAGTCGACGCGGGCGGTGGTGACGCCCTGCTGCTCGACCGCGTCGGCGAGCATCGCCGCGCCCGCGGTGACCACGGCAGTCGGCGTCGTGAGACTGACCAGGCTCATGCGTGGGACTCCTTCACGAGGGCGACGGCGTGCCGGGCGGCGTCGGCGTTGGAGTGGAAGACCCAGGCTCCCGCCGCGTTGAGTGCCGTCGCCTGCGCCTCCGGGTTCTGCGGGTCGTCACGGGTGCCCACCAGCGAGACGACCACGGGCACGCCGGACGCCGTCGCGGCCGCCACGATCGGAACGAGCTCGGCGGCCGGGTCGGGGGCTGCCCCGAGGCCGAGGACGACGTCGAGCAGGAGTACGCCGCAGGTCGGATCCTCGACCTCCGCCCGAAACCGTTCGGCCCTGATGGAGCCGTCGATCATGGGATGGGGCCGGCCCGCGGTGAGCCGGTCGTCGCCGAAGTCGATCATGGTGTGGCCGTCCGAGGCGAGGGAGCCGTCGAGGGCCCACGCCGGGTCGAGAGGGATGTTCGAGCGCACGGTGCCGAGCGCCTCGGCCGCGATGATCATCGCCTCGTCACACAGTGTGCCGCCGACGAACAACCCACGGAGCGACCCACCCGGCCGACCGCGGTCGAGCTGCCCTGCACGGTGGCCAGGGTCGGTCCAGGAGAGCCCCAGCGTCTCCACGACCCGCTCGGCGGTCGCCGTGATGTCGGGCCGGCCAGCGCCGAGGAGGCCGAAGACGACGGGCTTGCTCGTGTGCGCCGCGTGCTCCCGCACCCTGTCGGCGACCGCCTCGTCAGGAGGCTTCGAGATCACGACGATCACCTTGGTCGCGTCGTCCGCGGCCAGCAGGTCGAGCGCGCGCATCGTGGAGGCTCCGGCCACCTCGGCCGAGAGGTCACGGCCGCCCACCCCGAGGCAGTGGCTGATGCCGACATGGGCCCCGTCGAGCAGCGTCATCAGGTGCTGGGCTCCGGTGCCCGATGCCGCCACGATCCCGACCGGGCCCGGCCGCACGACGTCGGCGAACCCGAGACCTACCCCTCCGACGACGGCGGTGCCGCAGTCGGGGCCCATGACGAGCACACCGCTCGGCTCGGCATAGCGCTTCAGGGCCACCTCCTGAGCCAGCGGCATGTTGTCGCTGAAGATCATCGTGTGCAGGCCGGCGTCGATGGCGTCGACCGCGTCGAGGAACGCGTACTGCCCCGGTGTCGAGATCAGCGCCACGCCGCTCTCCACCGACCGGGCGGCGGCACCGACGGTCAGGGGGGCGGGCGCGGCGCCGAACGAGGTCGAGGAGCCGGGCGACTTGGCAGTGAGCGCCGTGTCCACCTCGGCCATGGCGGTCTGCATGGCGGTGTCGTCGTCCGCCTCGACCGCGACGAGCATCTCGTTGGCCGTCGTGTGCTCGGGAAGGGTGAAGCCCATCGAGGTGGCGAGGTCGAGGTTGAGCTCGGTGGCCATCGCGACCAGGGCCGAGCGCACCCCGGGGAGCGAGGAGACCTGCTTGCTCACCTGCATCAGCGTCACCGAGTCGACATACGCGCCTCTGCGCACGGTCAGGGTCTTCGTCACGCTGCTCCTTCGGTTCGTTCGCAGGCTGTCAGCTGACCGGGGTCGGTTCTCACCGTGTGGAGCACCCCGGTCAGGAGAGCGCCTCCCGAGGTGTGACCGACGGCCAGCAGGTCCGCTGTCGCGCGGGTGGTGTCCTGCCCGAGACACAGGCCGGTCAGGAAGGCGGCGAGCTGCGGCACCGCGTAGCCGTCGAGCGCGTGGTGCAGCATCGCCCGGGAGATGTCGGTGGTCCGGCCCTCGTCCAGGACCGCGACCGTCGTACGGCGCCAGGCGGGGAGCCGTGGGTCGGCCGTGGCGTAGGCGGCCACCAGGGCCCCGGCCAGGACGTCGTCTCCAGCGGGGGTGAGCCCGGGACCCAGCCCGATCAGCGCCTCCGGAGACAGGGGTACGGGCAGGCGGGGGACATCGGGAGACACCGCGGGGACGGTGAGCCGGGCGATGTCCGCGCCCGAAGGACGCGGGAGGCCACTCGGCCGCGACGGCTGCCACCACCGACGTACGCCCCAGCTTGCGGCGGGCGCACGTAGACGCCCCTCGCCGATCCGGAGCGCACCCGGCCCGGGCAGGGACCCGGTGACGAGGCTGTTGGGCAGCAGCACGGCATCGGGCGTGCAGACGCACAGCACCGGCACGGCGGAGAGAGGTGTGCGGTAGTGCGAACTCACGCTGGTGCGGGCGACCTCGACGAGCTCGACCTCAGCGCCATCGAGCAGGTCCGCGAGGAGCGTCGAGGCAGCGCAAGGGATCTCGGGCGTAGCCACTCCCCGACGATAGGACTCGGGTACTGTCCCGGGCATGGGCAAAGTTGCCAACGATCGGCGTCCTGATCATGGTGAGTTGCCAGACCGCACCGCTCGGTCGATGAGCGTGGCCACCATGCTGGCCCTCCCCGCCTTCGCGGGAGCGCAGGTGGTCGCCGGTGCGCGGGGGCTGGATCGCACGGTGCGCAGCGCCAACGTGATGGAAGTCCCCGACATCATCCCCTGGGTTCGCAGCGAGGCTCTGCTGCTCACCACGGGCTACCCGTTGAGCGCGGCCGCCGCCGAGCTGTCGCAGCTGGTCGAGGACCTCGACGACCGCGGGGTGTCGGCGGTGGCGGTCAAGCTGCACCGCTACCTCGACGCGCTGCCCGAGGCGATGATGGCCGCGGCGGAGACGCGTGGGCTGCCCCTGGTGATCCTCCCCGACGACATCGGCTTCGACGACGTGCTCACCCAGGTCTTCACCACCGTGGTGAGCGAGCGGGCGTCCATGCTCGAGCGCAGCGAGGAGGTGCACCGGCGGCTGGTCGACGTGGTCCTCGACGGCGGCGGGGTCACGGACGTGGCCGAGAGCGTCAGCGAGCTGTTCTCCGCAGTCGCGATGATCACCACCGCCGACGGGCGGGTGATGAGTGCGGCCGGTGACCGCGACCACCTGGCAGCCTTCGAGTCCTCGTCGGCCTTCCACCCCAGCGGCCGGTTCCGCACCGAGACCTCGACCGCCGGGGTTCACGTCGTCGAGGACCTACCCGGGTCCCACGCGGTCGTGCCGATCCGGGGAGGGCGCATCGACCACGGCCGGCTCGTCCTCTTCGACGGCACCACAGTGCTCACCGGCTCGGACACCGCCGTCCTGGAACGAGCGGCCACGGTGGCGGCGATCTCGCTGACCAAGGAGATCGCGATCGGCGCAGTGGAGAGCAAGTACCGCGGTGACTTCCTCCGGGACGTCCTCGCGGGGCGGGCCGGGTCCGCCGCCGACGTCACTGCCCACGCCCGGTCCCTCGGCTGGGAGGTCACCCGGCCGCTCGTGGTGGTCGTCTGCGCCCTGGAGACCAGCGACGCGACGCCGGTGCAGCTCGGTTACCAGGGACCGCTGGAGGTGGAGCGTTTCACGGCCGCCTGGCGCACCGTGGTCGGCCGCCGCGACACCAGCATCCCTGTCGTGGGCTTCGCCGCCGAGGTCGTCGCACTGCTTCCTGTGGCGGACGGGGTCACGGCGAAGAGCGCCGTGGAGCCCGTGATCGGGGAGGTCGCGGGGGACGGCGGGGGTGGCAGACGCCCCTTCGCGACGGGCGTGAGCCGGGTGGTGACCTCACCCGAGGGGCTGCCTGCGGCCTACGAGCAGGCCAGGCGGGCGCTCCACGTCGGCCGGCAGCTCAACGGGCACAGGAGCGGACCGAGCGCGGTCGTGCACTTCGACGACCTCGGGGTGTTCCGACTGCTCAGCCTGATCGACGACAGCCGGGAGCTGTCCGCCTTCGTCGAGGAGACCCTGGGTGAGCTCGCCGGGCGTACGTCGACGGAGTCGGCCGACCTGCGGACCACCCTGCAGATGCTGCTCGACACCAACCTCAACGTCGCCGAGACGGCACGCCGGCTGCACTTCCACTACAACACGCTGCGCTACCGGATCAGCAAGCTCGAACGCATGGTCGGGCCGTTCACGACCGACCCGGCCCTGAGGCTCGACCTCGCCTTGGCGCTACGGATCGTCGCGATGCAGGAGATGGACGGGCAAAGCACCTGAACGGGCCAGAATTTCATGCTCGGGGCCATGGGCAACTTCCGACAGTGCGCCTCCCCAGGATTCGGCAGAAGTTTTTAGTGCCACATGACGCACGTCACACCGAGGCTGGTGCACAGTGAGCAGAGGCTTGCGGCGGGCGAGCCGCTAAGGGTGCACCAGTCCGGGAGGACGGTGCCGTGTTGGCCAGGAGGCCTGCATGTCGGTTTTTTCTTGGAAAGTCGTGTACGGCGGCAAGACGCCGCCGGCGGGGGCAGCGGTAGCCCCGGACGAGCGCCTGTCCTGGGGGAGGACGGCCGGCCTCGGAGCGCAGCACGTCGTGGCCATGTTCGGGGCGACCTTCGTCTTCCCGATCATCATGGGTCTGAGCCCACAGCTCGCGATCATGATGAGCGGCATCGCCACCATCTGCTTCCTGCTCATCGTCCAGGGCAAGGTGCCGAGCTACCTGGGCACGTCCGCGTCGTTCGTCGGTGGTGCGACCGCGATCTACGCCCAGAACGGCGGGCCGCAGGACGTCACGGGCGCGATCCTCGTCTCCGGCGCCGTCCTCGCACTCGTCGGTGTCCTGATCCACTTCGCCGGCACCCGGGTGCTCCACGCGGTGCTGCCGCCGGTCGTCACCGGCGCGGTCGTGATGCTGATCGGGTTCAACCTCGCCCCGGTGGTCGCGAACATCTACTGGCCGCAGGACCAGTGGGTCGCCCTGCTCACGATGACCTTCGTGATCGTCGTGGCCGTCGGCGCCCGCGGCTTCATCGGCCGCATCGCGATCTTCCTCGGCCTGATCTTCGGATCCGTGATCTCGTGGCTGTTCGACCTGATCTTCGGCCAGATCAACTCGTTGAACTCCGCCACCCAGAAGGTCGAGCTGCACGACCGGATCAGCTGGGCGAACGTGAAGGCCGCCGACTGGTTCGGCTTCCCGCTGCACACCCCCGACGGCCTGACCGGGAACCAGACGCTGCAGGGCAACCTCGACGCGGTCGGCTGGCACCTGCCGAGCTTCTCCGTCGGGTTCGTGCTGCTCGTGCTGCCTGCCGTGATCGCGCTGATCGCGGAGAACACCGGCCACGTCAAGGCGGTCGCCGAGATGACCAACCGTGACCTGGACCCGGTCATGGGCAAGGCGATCGGCGCCGACGGTGTCGGCACCATGCTCGCCAGCGTGGTCGGCGGCTCGCCCACCACGACCTACGCCGAGAACATCGGCGTCATGGCAGCCACCCGGGTGTACTCCACCGCCGCCTACTTCGTCGCCGCGGGCGTCGCGATCGTCTTCGGTCTCTCGCCGAAGTTCGGCGCACTCGTCGCGGCCACCCCGGGCGGTGTGCTCGGCGGTATCACCGTGGTGCTCTACGGCATGATCGGCCTGCTCGGCGCCAAGATCTGGAAGGAGAACCAGGTCGACTTCGCCAACCCGGTCAACCTGGTCCCGACCGCTGCCGGAATCATCATCGCGATCGGCAACACGTCGCTGAGGATCACCGACACCTTCGTGCTCTCCGGCATCGCACTCGGCACGATCGTCACCCTTGCCGGCTACCACCTCGCCCGTGCCGTGGCTCCCCCGAACCTGAGGGACGACATCAACCTGATCGTGGTGGAGCGTCCCGGCGTGCAGGAGGACGAGGAGATCCCCGGGCACGGCCGCGACGAGCCGCACCGCCACTGACCCTCTCGGAAGGTCCGGTCCCCAGCACGTGAAACCACCACCGTTCGCCTACCACCGTCCACGCACCCTCGAGGAGGCCGTCGAGACCCTGGCCGCCCTCGGCACGGACGGCAAGGTGCTCGCGGGCGGCCAGAGCCTGGTGCCGTTGATGTCGATGAGGTTGTCCGCACCCGCCCACCTCGTCGACGTCAACCACCTGCCTGGCCTCGACACGGTCGAGGTGACGGGCAGCCACGTCCGGGTGGGGGCGCTGGCCCGGCACTCGCGGGTCGAGAGGGACGACGCCGCCTACGCCGCGATCCCGCTGCTGCGGCAGGCGCTGCGGAACGTCGCCCACCCCACGATCCGCAACAGGGGTACGACGGTCGGCAGCATCGTGCACGCCGACCCCGCTGCCGAGATGCCCGCGGTGCTGAGCCTCCTCGACGGTGCCGTGGAGCTCCGCTCGGTGCAGGGGACGCGCGAGGTCCCGGCCGGCGAGTTCTTCCTCGGCGCCATGGAGTCTGCGGTCAGGCCGGACGAGCTGGCCGTCGCGGCGACGTTCCGCCGCCCTCCCAACCGCAGCGGATCCGCGTTCGTGGAGCTCGCCCGGCGACGGGGCGACTACGCGATGTGCGGGGTCGGAGCCGTGGTCACCACCGACGCCGGCTCTGCCATCACGGCCGCCAGAGTCGCGCTCATCGGCGTAGCGGACGGCCCGGTCCTGGTCGACGTGACCGAGGCTGTCACGGGTACGGGCGGGGGCTTCGACGCCTCGGGCCTGCGTGATCTCGTCGACGCCCGGATCGCGCCGGAGGAGGACATCCATGCCTCCGCGGACTACCGGCGCCACCTGGCACACGTGCTCACCGCCCGCGCGCTCGACGAGGCACAAGGACACGCCGGTCTGCGTGGACGAGAGGGGAGGGTCGCCTGATGAGCACCGAGACCGGCACCGAGAGCAGGGTGCATGTCGCCTTCACCGTCAACGGCGTCCCGTACGAGCTCGACGTACCTGCTCGGCGGCTGCTGTCCGATGCGCTTCGCCACGACCTCCGTCTGACCGGCACCCACGTCGGTTGCGAGCACGGCGTGTGCGGGTCCTGCACAGTTCTGGTGAACGGCGACCCGGTCCGCTCCTGCCTGATCTTCGCGGTGACCCTCGAGGGTGCCGAGATCACCACGGTCGAGGGCTGCCGCAACGCCGAGGGCGGCATGGGCCCCGTCCAGCAGGCGTTCCAGGACTGCCACGCGCTCCAGTGCGGGTTCTGCACACCGGGCTTCATCACCACGATCACGGCCTACCTGGAGGAGAACGAGAACCCCACGGCCGAGGAGGCGCGCGAGGCGATCTCGGGGAACCTGTGCCGGTGCACCGGCTACCAGAACATCGTCGCCGCCGTGCAGCGCGCCGCCGAGCTCAAACGGGGCGACGCGACGTGACCACGAAGCTGTTCGGCCAGCGGATCAAGCGGAGCGAGGACCCGCGACTCGTCACCGGCAACGGCCGGTACCTCGACGACCTGGGCCACGACGCCCTCGAGGTCGCCTTCGTCAGGAGCCCGCACGCCCACGCGAAGATCACCGAGATCGACGTGACCGGCGCCCTCGACGTCGAGGGGCTGGTCGCGATCTACACCTACGACGACCTCGCCGCGGACACCGGCAGCCGGGTGGCGGAGCCTCTGCCGCTGCTCATCCCGCACCCCACCCTCACGCACGGGCGCACGCCCTACGCGCTTGCGAAGGAGCAGGTGAACCACGTCGGCGAG
The DNA here is from genome assembly GCA_963700955.1 of uncultured Actinomycetota bacterium. Lineage (GTDB taxonomy): Bacteria > Actinomycetota > Actinomycetes > Propionibacteriales > Nocardioidaceae > Nocardioides_C. Next base: position 599,888 of record CAVOZH010000011.1, read on the forward strand.
GCGGTCGCGATGGTGGTCGCGGAGAACCGCTACATCGCCGAGGACGCCGCCCAGCGAATCGTCGTGGACTACGAGTTCCTCCCCGCGGTGGTCGGCATCGAGACCGCCCGCGACGGTGATGCGCTCGTCCACGCCGACGTTCCGGGCAACCGCGCCGCGGTGATGGTGCAGGAGACCGGAGACGCCGACGCCGCCATCGACGCGGCACCGCACAGCCTCACCCTCGACCTCGCGATCGAGCGCAGCGCGTCGATGCCCATGGAGGGCAAGGGGGTGCTCGCGCGGTGGGACGGCGACGACCGGTCCCTGCTCGTGCACACCTCCACCCAGACCTCGACCAGCGTGCGGCAGGCCGTCGCGGCGAAGCTGAACCTACCGGTCGACCGCGTCGAGGTCGTGACCCCCGACGTCGGTGGCGGGTTCGGCGTCAAGATCGTGCACCCCTGGCCGGAGGAGGTGCTCGTCCCGTGGGCCGCCGTACGCCTCGACCGGCCGGTCAAGTGGACCGAGGACCGTCGCGAGCACTTCGTCTCCAGCGCTCACGAGCGAGGACAGCTGCACCGGGTCCGGGTCGGGTACGACGACGAGGGTCGCCTGCTGGGGCTCTCGGTGCAGTTCTGGCACGACAACGGCGCCTACACGCCCTACGGCCTGATCGTTCCGATCATCACCTCGACGCAGCTGCTCGGCCCCTACAAGCCCGGGGTCTACCGCGTGGAGTTCACCAGCCTCTACACGAACACCGTCATCGTGACCCCCTACCGCGGTGCCGGACGTCCGCAGGGCTGCTTCGTCATGGAGCGGACCATGGACGCGATCGCCGGCGACCTCGGCATCGACCGCGCGGTCGTGCGCGAGCGGAACTTCATCCAGCCGGGTGAGATGCCCTACGACCAGGGCCTGATCTTCCAGGACGGCCGGCCGCTGATCTACGACTCGGGGGACTTCCCCGCGTCCCTCGACAAGCTCAAGAAGCTCGTCGGCTGGGAGGACTTCGAGGCGTTCCGCGAGCAGGCTCGGGCGGAAGGACGCACGGTCGGCATCGGTCTTGCCTGCTACGTCGAGGGCACGGGCGTCGGCCCTTACGAAGGCGGCCATGTGCGCGTGGAGACCGACGGCACGGTCGTCGTCTCGACCGGCCTCACCACCCAGGGGCAGGGGCACCAGACGATGCTGGCCCAGATCGTCGCCGACGAGCTCGGGGTGCCGTTCGAGCGGATCAAGGTCACGACGGGCGACACGCGCCGCTTCAAGTACGCCGTCGGCACGTTCGCCTCGCGCACCGCCGTGATGAGCGGCAGCGCCGTGGCGACGACGGCGCGCAAGGTCCGCGAGAAGGCGCTGAGGGTCGCGGCGGAGGCGCTCGAGGTGTCCGTCGACGACCTGGAGACGGTCGACGGCCATGTGCGGGTCAAGGGCGCCCCGGCCGCGCAGATGGACATCGGCGCGGTGGCCGTGCTCTGCAACCCCCTGCGCTACGCCTTCGACGAGGCGGCGCAGCGGGCCACGCAGTTCGCGCGGCCGGCCGACCCCACGAAGCCTCCGATCGACCAGGGGGAGGCGCCCGGGCTCGAGGGCACCGACTACTACTCCCCGACCCGGTCGACGTTCGCCAACGGCATGCACGCGGTCGTCGTCGAGACCGACCCGGAGACGGCGGAGGTCAAGATCCTGCGCTACTGCGTCGTGCACGACTGCGGCACGGTGATCAACCCGATGATCGTCGAGGGTCAGATCCACGGTGGCGTGGCCCAGGGCGTGGGAGGCGCGCTGTACGAACGGATGGAGTACGCCCCGGACGGCCAGCTCCTGAACGCGTCGTACATGGACTTCCTGATGCCCTACGCCTCCGAGGTCCCCACCATCGAGATCGACCACCTCGAGACGCCGTCCCCGCTGAACCCGCTCGGGGTGAAGGGCGCCGGTGAGGCAGGCGTGATCCCCGGCTCCGCGGCCATCGCCTCCGCGATCGAGGACGCCGAGGGGATCCGGATCCGCCGGATGCCGATCTCGCCCAGCGAGCTGTTCCACCTCCGCCAACAGCACCAGGAGAGCAACCGATGAAGATCTCCGGCTCCTCCACGCTCAGCGCCGACCGTGCCACCGTCTGGGCTGCCCTGAACGACCCCGCCGTGCTCGTCCGGGCGATCCCCGGCTGCCAGCGCCTCGAAGTCGTCGGCTCGGACAGCTACACGATGACCGTCGCGGCAGGCGTCGGCTCGATCAAGGGCGTGTACGACGGCCAGGTCCGTCTCGCCGAGCACCAGCACCCCGAGTCGTTCCAGATGCACGCGCAGGGCGCAGGAGCACCCGGGACCATCGGCGCCCGGGTCTGGGTCACCCTCGTCGAAGGGCCGGACGGCAGCACCCAGCTGTCCTACGACGCCGACGCGACCGTGGGCGGCATGATCGGCGGCGTCGGCCAGCGCATGCTCACGGGCGTCTCGAAGAAGATGGCCGACGAGTTCTTCCGCAACGTCGAGTCCGTCCTGGCGGGCGTCGCCCCCGCAGGTGCACTTGCTCCCGCTGGCCCATCCACGGTCGGGGCCCCCTCCCCGGTCCGCCCGGCTCCCGGGGCACTACCCGCTGGTGCGCCGCTTGCCGGGGCACCCTCTCCGGGGAGTACGGCAGCACAGGTGGGCCAGGTCTTCACCGCGCCGCAGACCGAGGCGGCCCCGGGTCAGCCCGGCTTCCTGCTCGGGGCCCTGGTCGGCGCGGGGACGGCTCTTGCGGGTGTACTCGTCGGCGCCTGGATCGCCGGGCGCAGGCGCAGCTGACTCTCATGACGGACATCGACCACTACAGCAGCGCCCGTGAGATGGCGGCCGCGATCCGGTCGCGGGAGATCTCCGCCGGCGAGCTGCTCGAGCTGCACCTCGATCGCATCGCTGCCACGAACCCGGCAGTCAACGCGGTCGTGAGCCTCGACCCGGAGCGTGCCCGTGAGCAGGCGGCCGCAGCCGACGAGGCGACCGCCCGGGGTGCGGCGACCGGTCCTCTGCACGGTCTGCCGTTCGCGTTCAAGGACACGCACCGGGTCGCCGGGTGGCGGACGACCTTCGGGTCGCCGCTGATGGCCGACCACGTCGCCGACGGTGACGACCTCGTCGTGGAGCGGGTGCGGGCGGCCGGCGTGGTCGTCGTCGGCAAGACCAACGTGCCCGAGTGGGCGGCCGGGTCGCACACCTTCAACAAGATCTTCGGTACGACGGTCAACCCGTACGACCTGAGCCGGTCCGCCGGCGGGTCGAGCGGAGGAGCGGCGGCCGCCCTGGCTGCGGGGATGCTGCCGCTCGCCGACGGCAGCGACATGGGCGGCTCGCTGCGCAACCCGGCCTCGTTCTGCAACGTCGTGGGGCTCCGTCCCAGCGTGGGCCGGGTGCCGAGCTGGCCGGCCGACAACGCCTGGGAGACCACCTCCGTCGCCGGACCGATGGCTCGCAACGTCGAGGACCTCGCCCTGCTGCTGTCGGTGATGGCAGGACCTGACCCGCGCACCCCCCAGGCGCTCGAGACCCCGGGAAGCACGTTCGCCCGCCCGCTGGAGGGCGACCTGCGTGGGGTGCGGGTGGCGCTCTCGGTCGACCTCGGTGGCGCCTTCACCGTCGACGACGCGGTGGCCGGGATCGTCGAGGCCCAGGCCGACGTCCTCGCCGACTCGGGGGCCACCGTGACCCGCGCGCATCCCGACCTCGGGACCGGTGAGGAGACGTTCAGGACGCTGAGGGCCTGGCTGTTCTGGCACAGGTTCGGTGCCATCCTCACCAAGCACCCCGACGCGTTCAAGCCGTCGCTGGCCGACAACATCCGCGCCGGGGAGGGACTGAGCGGCGAGGACGTCGCGCGGGCCTACCAGCTCCGCACCGAGCTCGGTGAGCGGATGCGGCTCTTCTTCGAGTCCCACGACGTGCTGGTGCTCCCGGTCAGCCAGGTGCCGCCGTTCAGCGCCGACGAGGAGTACCCGTCCGTGGTCAACGGCGAGGTCCAGTCGACGTACCTGGACTGGATGCGCTCGGCGTACCTGATCACCGTCACCGGCTGCCCGGCGATCTCCCTGCCGGCAGGGTTCACCGCCGAGGGCTGGCCGGTCGGTATCCAGATCGTGGCGGCGCCCAACCAGGAACGACGCCTGCTCGAGATCGCCCGCGCGTTCGAGCAGGCCACCCACGTCGGCGACCGCCGACCAGAACACATCTCGGAGACCTCGTGAACACGCGGACCCGCAGCATCCGGATCGGCATCGACACCGGTGGCACGTTCACCGACGTGGTCGCCGTCGACGAGCACTCCGGTGAGCTGGCCACCACCAAGACCCCGTCCACGCCGCACGACCCAGCGGTCGGTTTCATGGCCGGGGTGCACAAGGTCCTCGAGACGCTCGGGCTCGAAGGCGACTCGATCAGCGCGGTCAGCCACGGCACCACGGTCGCCACCAACAAGCTCCTCGAAGGCAAGGTCGAGAACCTCGGCTTCATCACGACCGAGGGCTACGAGTTCGTCCTCGAGATCGCCCGGCAGTCGGTCCCCGACGGGTACGGCAACTCCTACTTCTGGGTGAAGCCGGACCGGATCGTCCCGGCGCACCGGGTCAAGACCGTGCCAGGTCGCCTCACCGTGGCCGGCGAGGAGATCCGGCCCTTCGACGAGGCCGCCGCCGTCGCCACGGCCAGGTGGTTCCGCGACCGCGGGATCAACACCATCGGCGTCTGCTTCCTGCACTCCTACGCCAACGACGCCCACGAGATCGCGATGCGCGACGTCCTGGCCCGCGAGCACCCCGGTGCGACGATCTCGATCTCCAGTGAGGTGCTGCGCGAGTACCGGGAGTACGAGCGCAGCGTGACCACCCTCGTCGACGCCGCGGTGAAGCCGAACATCCGCCGGTACGTCGAGAACATCAGCGGCCACCTCGACGCGTTCGCCTCGGAGACCCAGGCCGTGGCGCGGCGCGTGCCGTTCTACGTGATGAAGTCCAACGGCGGCGTGCTCTCGGCCGAGGAGGTCGTCCACCAGCCGATCACCACCGTGCTGTCCGGCCCGGCCGCCGGCGCGCTCGGCGCCGCCGTGGTGGCGGAGAAGGCCGGGTTCCCGCAGGTGGTCACCTGTGACGGAGGCGGTACGTCGACCGACGTGACTGTCGTGATCGACGGCACGCCCGCCCTCACCACGGAAGGTCATGTGGGGGCCTACCCGTCGAAGATCCCGATGATCGACGTGGTGACCGTCGGGGCAGGCGGCGGCTCGATCGCGTGGATCTCTCCCGAGGGGACGCTGAAGGTCGGCCCTCAGTCGGCCGGCGCCGACCCCGGCCCGATGTGCTACCGCACGGGTGGCACCGAGCCGACGATCACCGACGCGCACGTGCTGCTCGGGCGCATCCCACCGCATCTCCTCGGCGGTGAGGTGCCGCTCGACGTCGAGGCCGCCCGGGTCGGCGTCGAGAAGCTCGCCGCCGACCTGAACCTGTCACTCGAGGCCTGCGCCACCGGTGTTCTCGAGATCTCGGCGTGGAACCAGGCGAACGCGCTTCGCCAGGTCACGGTCAACCGCGGCCTCGACGTCCGGGACTTCACCATGGTCACGTTCGGCGGGTCCGGCTCGCTGCTGGCCTGCCGGCTCGTGGACATCCTCGGCCTCGAGGGCGTGCTCGTGCCGATGAACCCCGGGAACCTGTCCGCCTACGGCCTCCTGACGGTCGACGTCCGCAACGACTACGTGCAGACCGCCGTCCGCCGTGCCTCCCGCCTCGAGGCCGGCGAGGTGCAGGGGACCTTCGACGAGCTGACCGCCAAGGCCGACGCGGCGCTCGCCCGTGAGGGCTTCGCGGAGGGCGACCGCCGGTTCCTCCGCACCGCGGACCTCCGCTACTACGGCCAGGCCTACGAGATCCGCGTCGACGTGCCGGACGGGCCGGTCACCGACGAGCTGTTCGGCATGGTCGCGGCGCGGTTCCACGTGGAACACCTGGCCTTGTACGGCTACAACTTCCGCGACGACCCGCGTCAGGAGGTGGAGTGGGTGAACCTACGGGTCACCGGGGTCGGCCCGATCCGCAAGCCCGAGCTGCGCGAGGTCGCGGCCGGGTCCGGAGCGGAGCGCGCGAGGACGGGCACCCGCCCGGTGTACTTCGACGACTGGGTGGACACCCCGATCTACGACAGGGCGACGCTCGGTGCGGGAGACGTCGTGCCCGGCCCCGCCGTACTCGAGGAGTTCAGCTCGACCGTGCCGGTCCACCCCGGCTTCACCGCGACGGTCGACACCTACGGCAACCTGCTGGTCACGAGGAGCGCGACATGAGCAGCCAGCCCTACCGGCTCACCGACAGCCACGACCCGGACCCGATCCTGGTCGAGATCATCGAGGGCTACCTCGCCTCGGTCGAGCAGGAGGTGGAGACCGCGATCGGGCGGACCAGCCGGTCGCCGATGATCCGCGACGCACACGACTACCGCGCCGGGATCCACGACCGGCACCTGCGCAAGCTGACCGGCCGGTCCTACTCCGCGCTGGTGCATCCCGTGGTGCGCGACTACCCGATCGAGACGATGAAGCCGGGCGATGTCTTCTTCCACAACGACGTCTACCTCTCCGAGGGAGGCATCGGCCACCTGCCCGACCTCTGTGTGACCGCCCCGGTCTTCCACGACAGCGGCAACGGCCCCGAGGTGGTGGCGTTCGTCCAGGCCTTCGGCCACCACGACGACATCGGCGGCGCGGTGCCCGGGTCCATGCCGTCCCACGCCACGAGCGTGTTCGAGGAGGGCCTGATGGTCCCGCCGATCAGGCTCTGGGACGCGGGAGTGCCGTGCGAGCAGGCGCTGAAGATCATGACCCGCAACTCCAGGATGCCCGAGTCCCTCGCGGCGGACCTCGACGCCGAGTGCTCTGCCTGCCTGATGGGCGCCCGGCGGATGGGCGAGCTGTTCGAGAGGTACGGCAAGGACACCGTCGAGGCCTGCTTCGACGCCGTGCTCGACAAGACCACGGCGACCTTCCGGCGGGAGATCCTGTCGAAGATCCCGGAGGGCACCTACACCTGGGAGGACTACGCCGAGCACGACGGCGTCGACGAGCCGAAGCTCCACACCCAGCGCATCACGCTCACGAAGACCTCCGCCGACGACCCGGACGGGGAGCGGCTGGTCCTGGACTTCCACGGCACCGCCCCCCAGGCGAAGGGCCCGATCAACCACTGCGGCGACTACGCCGACGGCAACTTCTTGAAGAAGTGGCTCGCCCCGATCCTGCGCAACCTGGCGGACACCCCGGAACGGATGGCCGAGCTCGACGTCAACGAGGGGGTCGTGCCGCTGATCGAGATGCGCTTCCCGCCGAAGGGCACCCTGCTCACCCCGGAGTTCCCCGCGCCGACGAACGCCCGCACCTTCGTGATCCTGCGGCTGCTCGGCGTGCTCGCCGGAGTCGTGGCCAAGGCGGTCGACGGCCGGATGCCGGCCGACCAGGAGACGATCCGCTACACCGGGGTGTACGGCGAGGACCTCGACGGGGCGCCGTACCTCATGCGCGAGGTCCTCGGCGGCGGGTCCGGTGGCCGCTACTACGCCGACGGCGAGGACACCATCCACGTGGTCCCCGACTCCCGCAACCTGCCGAGCGAGTTCTCGGAGTCGCGGTTCCCGTTCGTCGTCGAGCGGCTGGGGCTCGCCGTGGACAGCGGGGGGGCCGGTCGCTACCGCGGTGGCCTCGGTTACGAGAAGCACATCCGGATGCTCAAGGACGGGCACTTCATGTCGATCGCCGACCGCTCGATCCTGGCCTGCTGGGGGGTCAAGGGCGGCAAGGCCGGCAAGCCGTTCGAGGTCGTGATCGACCCGGGCGGCCCGAACGAGCGCGAGGTCGACGCCCTCGCCGACGACGAGCCCGTGAAGGCCGGCGAGGTGATCCGGATCCGGACCACCGGCGGGGGCGGCTGGGGCGACCCCCTCGACAGGCCGTACGCCGAGGTGGTCCGCGACGTGCTCTGGGGCAAGGTCTCCGTCGAGGCCGCTCGGGCCGACTACGGCGCGGTGGTCGTGGGAGACGCCGACGACCCGCGGGTCGACGTCGCCGCGAGTGACCGGTTGCGCGAGCGGCTGCGCGGCGAGCGGGAGGCCGAGCCGTTCTTCGACCGCGGCCCCGGCTACGTCGCGCTGGCCGGCGCCACCTCGTCCGAGTGGGACTGGGTGGGGTCGCGATGAGAGTGCTCGTGGCGCTCGGCGGCAACGCTATGACCTCCCCGGAGGGCGGAGCCCATCCCGCCGACCAGATCGAGGCCGCCGGCGTCGCGATGGCCCGGGTCGCCGACCTGGTCGCCCGCGACGTCGAGGTCGTGATCACCCACGGCAACGGGCCACAGGTCGGCAACCTCCTGGTCAAGAACGAGCTCGCCGCGGCCGTCGTACCTCCGGTGCCTCTGGACTGGTGCGGCGCCCAGACCCAGGCCACGCTCGGCTTCATCCTGATGAACTGCCTCGACGCCGAGCTGGCGAGGCGGGGGGTCGTACGACGGACGGCCGCGGTCGTGACCCGGACCCGCGTGGACGCCGACGACCCGGGCTTCGTCACGCCGACCAAGCCCATCGGCCGTTTCCTGCCGGAGGAGGAGGCAGCGGTCCTGATCGAGCACGGCGAGACCTGGCAGGACCGAGGTGACAAGGGCTGGCGACGCGTCGTGGCGTCGCCCGAGCCGCTGGAGATCATCGACGCTCCGGTGGTCGCGGCCCTCGTCGAGGCCGGGTTCGTCGTCGTCGCCAACGGCGGTGGCGGCATCCCGGTCGTGCGTGGGGAGGACGGGACGCTCGTCGGCGTCGAGGCGGTCATCGACAAGGACCTCGGTGCCGATCTGCTGGCCCGGACCGTCGAGGCCGACGTGCTGGTGATCGCCACCGACGTACCCCAGGCGGTGCTGGCCTTCGGCACACCCGACGCGGAGCCGATCGGGCGGATCTGCGTCGAGGAGCTCCGCGCGCGGGCGCGGGAAGGACACTTCGCCGGCGGCTCCATGGGCCCCAAGGTCGACGCCGCGTGCCGGTTCGTGGAGCGAGGCGGCCGCTACGCCGTGATCACCGACCTCGCGAACATCGTCGAGGCGGTTGGCGCCGATGCCGGCACCGTCGTCGTGCCCGGGTAGCGGGACCCGGGACCGCACCGAGACCAGACAGCACCGAGACAGAAACCATCGAGAAGGAGCGCAACGGATGCCAGAACCGATCGAGGTACGCAAGGTCCCGATCCTCAACGTCTCCGACGCCGGCGGGCTCGCCGAGCTGATCGACAAGGGCGTCCTCGACGCCGACCGCGTGGTCGCGGTGATCGGCAAGACCGAGGGCAACGGCGGCGTCAACGACTACACGCGGATCATCGCCGACCGTGCGTTCCGGGAGGTCCTCGTCGAGAAGGGCAGCCGCAGCGCCGAGGAGGTCAAGCAGGTCCCGATCGTCTGGTCCGGTGGCACCGACGGCGTGATCAGCCCGCACGCCACGATCTTCGCGACCGTGCCCGCCGAGTCCGCACCGGCCACCGACGAGCCGCGGCTCACCGTGGGCTTCGCGATGAGCGAGCAGCTCCTCCCGGAGGAGATCGGGCGGGTCGAGATGGTCGGCAAGGTCGCCGACGCCGTGAAGGTCGCCATGGAGCGCGCCGGCATCGAGGACCCCGCCGACGTGCACTACGTGCAGACCAAGACCCCGCTGCTGACCATCCACACCATCCGCGACGCCAAGAGCCGCGGGAAGACGGTGTGGACCGAGCACACCCACGAGTCGATGGACCTCTCCAACGGGTGCACGGCGCTCGGCATCGCCGTCGCGCTCGGCGAGATCGACATGCCGCGCAACGAGGACGTCATGCACGACCGGTCGCTGTACTCGTCCGTGGCTTCCTGCTCCAGCGGCGTCGAGCTCGACCAGGCACAGGTCGTCGTGGTCGGCAACGCCCCGGGGGTCGGCGGCCGCTACCGCATCGGCCACTCGGTGATGCAGGACGCGCTGGACCAGGACGGGATCTGGGCGGCGGTCAAGGACGCCGGCCTCGACCTCCCCGAGCGCCCCCACTGGACCGACCTTCAGGGCCGGCTCGTCAACGTCTTCCTCAAGTGCGAGGTCAGCCAGGACGGCACCGTCCACGGCCGGCGCAACGCCATGCTCGACGACTCGGACGTGCACTGGCACCGGCAGATCAAGTCCTGTGTCGGTGGCGTGACCGCGGCGGTCACCGGCGACCCGGCGGTGTTCGTGTCGGTGTCGGCGGCGCACCAGGGGCCCGACGGCGGTGGCCCGGTGGCGGCGATCGTCGACCTCGGGGACGAGCCCACCGGCTACGTGCCGCCCTCGAGGGCGTAGCGCCGGCGCCGGGTGCGCGAGCGTCTGCCCGCGCGGACCCGGCGCAGCCAGGCCGCTAACCCTCGTCGAGCCAGGCCCGCACCGACTCGTTGTGCTCACCGAGCCGGGGCGGGCGGAGGTGCTTCTCCCGCGCGCCGGCGTAGGCGTTCTCGTCGAACCGCAGCGGCGGGCCAGGCAGCGAGACGGTGCCGAGGTCGGGGTGCTCCACGTCGATGAGCAGGCCCTGGGACAGGGTCTGCTCCCAGGTGTAGGTGTCGTCGAGCGTGCGCACCTTCCCGGCCGGGATCCCGACCTCGTCGAGCCGGGCGAGCCAGGACTCGGCGGCGTCGGTGGCCAGGACGCGCTCGATGTCGCCGACCAGGTCGTCGCGGAGGTTCACCCGGTCCCGGTTCGTCGCGTACCTCGGATCGTCGATGCCGAGCAGCGCCGAGAGCACCCGCCACTGGTTCTCGCTGCCGCACGCGATCTGGATCGGTGAGTCGGCCGTGTGGAACAGCCCGTAGGGCGCGATGGCGGGGTGGTGGTTCCCCATCGCCCGGGGTACCTCACCGGCCACGGTCCACCGGGTTCCCTGGAACGCGTGCACGCCCACGACCGCCGCGAGGAGGCTGGTGCGCACGACGCGGCCACGTCCCGTGCTCTGCCGCTCGTGCAGCGCCGCGAGGATGCCGTAGGCGCCGTACATGCCGGCGAGCAGGTCACCGATCGGCACCCCGACCTTCGTCGGCTCGTCGGGCGAGGGGCCGGTGATCGACATGAGGCCGGCCTCGCCCTGCGCGATCTGGTCGTACCCCGCACGGCCGCCCTCGGGGCCGTCGTGGCCGAACCCGGTGATCGACAAGACGACCAGTCGCGGGTTGATCTCGTGCAGCCGCTCGACCGAGAAGCCGAGGCGGTCCAGGACGCCGGTGCGGAAGTTCTCCAGCAGTACGTCGGCGCGCGCAACCAGCCGGGTCAGGAGCTCCTTGCCCTCGGGCGACTTCAGGTCCGCGGTGACCGACTCCTTGTTGCGGTTGCACGACATGAAGTACGTCGACTCCGGGGCCTCGTCGGGTCCGACGAAGGGCGGCCCCCAGGTGCGTGACTCGTCGCCGTCCGGGCTCTCGACCTTGATCACGCGCGCCCCGAGGTCGCCGAGCATCATGCCGGCGTGGGGACCGGCGAGCGCACGGGTCAGATCGATGACGACGAGGTCGGACAGCAGCTCGGGCATGACCGCATTCGATCACGCGACCGGGCCGCGACGAAGGTTTATCCACGCCGCCCTTCGGTTACGACCAGCCCTTGGCCGGGCACGACGCAGCCAACGCCGTGCTCACGTCGCAACCCGAGGAGGACCAGCATGGCCACGAACGTGAACGTCGCCGTCATCTACTACTCGTCGACCGGCACCACCCATGAGATGGCAGAGCGTCTGAGCCAGACCGCCGAGAAGGCCGGCGCGGAGGTCCGGCTGCGCAAGGTCGCCGAGCTCGCGCCCGACGAGGTGATCAGCTCCGTCCCCGGCTGGGCGCAGCATCAGCAGGAGACCCAGGACATCGCGGTCGCCTCACCCGACGACGTGGTGTGGGCCGACGTGGTGCTCCTCGGCTCGCCGACCCGGTTCGGCAATGTCGCCGCCCAGCTCAAGCAGTTCATCGACACGCTGGGGCCGCAGTGGGGACAGGGCCGGCTCGCCGACAAGGTGTACGCCGGGTTCACCTCGACGAAGACCGTGCACGGCGGCCAGGAGTCCACCCTCCTCGCGCTCTACAACACGATCCACCACTTCGGTGGGCTGATCGTCTCCCCGGGGTACACCGACCCGGTGAAGTTCGCCGACGGCAACCCGTACGGCGTCGGTCACGTGACCGGGCCGAACGGTGACGTCGAGCTCGACTCCGCGGCGCTCAACGCTCTCGACCACATGGCCGAGCGCGCTGTCGAGGTGGCCCGCAGGTTGAAGGAGGGCGGCCGGGCCGCGTGACCCTCCGGGTCACCTGTCGCTCCGGGCTCACACCCGGAGCGCTTGGCGCTGCGGGAACGGGGCACACCACAGGGCATGAACGACCTGCGGCCCGGAGTCCTGTTCGACGTCGACGGCACCCTGCTCGACACCAACTACCTGCACGTCCTCGCCTGGTGGCAGGCGATGAACGACGCCGGTCACGAGGGCGTCTCGATGGCGGCGATCCATCGCTCCATCGGGATCGCGAGCGAGGGTCTCGTCCAGCGGCTGCTCGGCAGGGAGGACCAGAAGGCGGTCGAGGCGCACTCGGAGCGCTACGAGGCGCTGCGCGACCAGGTGACGGCGTTCCCGCGCACGGCCGAGCTCGTGCAGCGGTGCGCCGAGGCCGGGTTCGTCCCCGTCCTGGCCACGAGCGGCAAGGAGGACGACCTGGAGTGGATGCTCCCGGCGATCGGCGCGCAGGGCGCCTTCGCCGGCGCCACCACCTCCTCCGACGTCGAGGACGGCAAGCCGGCGCCCGACCTGCTGACCACCGCCACCGCGCAGCACCGGCTGGACCCCGAGCGGTCCGTCGTTCTCGGCGACACGGTCTGGGACGTCAAGGCCGCGGAGAAGGCCGGGCTGCCCTGCATCGCGTTGACCTGTGGCGGGATCTCGGAGGAGGAGCTCCGAGAGGCGGGCGCCACGGAGGTGTACGCCGACCCGGCCGATCTCCTCGACCACTTCGACAGCTCGCTGCTGGGCGGGCGCAGACCCTGACCGGGACCTTCGTCCTGCTTTGAGAGGCCCTCGGACCACTGCGGTGGGACCGCCCGCGAGATTGAATGAGGGCAGCGAGGAGAGCTCATCCGGACACGGAAGCGGCAGTTCCGCAGTCGGGGTTCAGAGTCCGTGCATAAGGATCGGGTTCTCCTCGCTCCTTGTCTGTCCCAGGAGGGTCCCCGTCCGATGATCGAGAACTCTGATGTGTGAGTACTGCGGCTGCCGCCAGCTGGAGCCGATCGCCGAGCTGATGGACCAGCACGACTCCCTGATCGAGATCGCCGGTGACCTACGTCGTGCCCTGGTCGAGGGCGACGCCGCTCGTGCGCTGACCAAGCGCGACGAGCTGGTCGACCTGCTGGGCCGGCACACCAGCGTCGAGGAGGCGGGCATCTTCGCGGCACTCAAGGACCAAGGCGACTACGTCGAACAGGTCGACGCCCTGGAGGGCGAGCACGTCTCGCTCGACGAGGCCGTGGCGGGACTCGACCCGGCTGCTCCGGGTGTGGTCGCCGTGCTCGACGCACTCGTCGCGGACCTCTCTGAGCACATCGACAAGGAGAACAACGGCATCTTCCCCGTCACGGTTGTGACGCTCGGAGCCACCGGCTGGGGAGTGGTCGAGAGCGCTCACGAGCAATCCGGACGAACCCGGCATCTCACCTAGTCACTCTGAACCATCTTTGACGGCCCACGCCTGAAACCACGTCGACGGTCAGGCGAGGCACCCCTAACCTCGAAAAACCTCGGCGCAACGGTGCGCCCGGTTTGATGAGGGAGTCAACACAATGAGGACTGCTTACAAGGTTCTCGCCTGGTTGGTCGCACTCGAGGTCGTCATCCAGGCAGCTCTGATGGTGTGGGCCATCGCGGGCCTCGGCATCTGGGTCGACACCAACGGCGGCGTCCTGGACAAGGCCGCCATGGAGAGCAACGAGACGCTCTTCCCAGAGCTCGCCGGACTCGTGCTCCACGGCATGAACGGGACGATGCTCATCCCCGCGCTGGCGCTGATCCTGCTGATCGTGTCGTTCTTCGCCAAGGTGCCCGGCGGCATCAAGTGGGCGGGCTTCGTCCTGCTCGCGGTCGTGGTCCAGGTCGCGCTCGGCATCTTCGGACACGAGCTCGCGATCTCCGGCATGTTCCACGGCATCAACGCGCTGATCCTGTTCTCGGTCGCGACGATGGCGGGCGTGCGTGCCCACCGCTCCGAGAAGCTCGGCCGCACCACCACGACGTCCGCGGGTGAGCCCGAGCTGGTCTGAGCACTCCGTCAACGTCGTCGTAGGGCAGTCCATGAGTAGTCGTCTCCGGTTGCTCCTGGCCTGCCTTGCGACGGCCGTGCTCGTCGTACCGCTCGGGTGGCTGTGGTGGTCGAGCCTGATGCCCGGCGAGTACTCCGTCATGGACATGGGGTACGCCGACCTCGGTGGCGGCCCGGACCTCACCCCCGCGGCCGGTCACGAGGGCCATGAGGGGACCGGCGATGCCGGGATGGACATGTCCGGGGCCGTGGACATCTCTACGCTGGTCGCCGCCAAGGGGACGCCCGACGTACGTCTCGACCTCACCGCCCGCGAGGAACGGTTCACCCTCGGCTCCGGCCGGAAGGTCGACGGGTACACGTTGAACGGCTCCTCCCCCGGTCCCACGCTGCATGCCACGCAGGGCGACCTGGTCGAGGTCCGCCTCACCAACGAGAACATCGCCGCGGGGATCACCCTCCACTGGCACGGGATCGACGTCCCCAACGCCATGGACGGCGTCGCCGGAGTCACCCAGGACGCCGTCGGCAAGGGCGAGAGCTTCACCTACCGCTTCGTCGCCAAGCAGGCCGGCACGTACTGGTACCACTCCCACCAGGTCTCGCACGAGCAGGTTCGCCGCGGCCTCTTCGGTGCGGTGGTCGTAGAGCCGGCTGGCCGGGCGCCCAGGGGCTCGGGCGCCGGAGCGGCTGTCGACGTCGAGGCGGTCAACCACCTGTACGACGGTCAGCGGACCGTCAACGGCCGGCAGGGGAACGTCCCCGTCGAGGCCGAACCCGGGACGACCGCCCGGGTCCGGGTGGTCAACACCGACAACGGGCCGATCACCACGTGGGTCAGCGGGGCGGCCTACCGGGTGATCGCCGTCGACGGGACCGACCTCGTCGACCCCGAACCGGTGTCCGGGAAGGCCCTGGTCGTCACTGCCGGAGGTCGCGCCGACCTCGAGGTCGTCGTCCCGGAGCACGGAGCCCGCGTCGAGCTCGGCGGCAACGCGATCGTGCTGGGACCCAGCGGAGCAGACGTCACAGCGGAGAAGGCGCCGACCGCCTTCGTGGACCTGCTGACCTACGGCTCCCCGGCGCCGACCGGGATCGACCCGGCGAAGGCGGACCGGAGGTTCGACTACGTCATCGGCAGGCGACCCGGCTTTCACGACGGCCGGCCGGGGATCTGGTGGACCATCAACGGGCACCTGTGGCCCAACGTGCCGATGTACACGGTCCGCGAGGGCGACCTCGTCGTGTTCGCGATCCGGAACAAGAGCGGCGACGTGCACCCGATGCACCTGCACGGCCACCACGCGCTGGTGCTCAGCCGCGACGGCAAGCCTTCGACCGGCAGCCCGTGGTGGGTCGACTCGCTGAACGTCCGCGACGGCGAGACCTACGAGATCGCCTTCCGCGCCGACAACCCGGGCGTGTGGATGGACCACTGCCACAACCTGCCGCACGCGGCCGAGGGGCTCGTGGCCCACCTGATGTACGCCGGGTACGAGACGCCGTTCACCATCGGCGGCCAGGACGAGAACGACCCGGAGTGACCCGGCCCGGTGTCGACCCGGTGTCGACCCGGTGTCGACCCAGGACCCCCTGGGTCAGCGGGCGGCCCCGGCGTACTCCTCCTCGTGCGCACGGTCGTCGGCGGCGGCCGCGCCGGAGACCGGGCGGGTCAGCGTGTGGTCACGACGGACGTGTCCGGGTGCGGGAGGACCTCGAACCTGTTGGCCGGCCAGACGATGGCCCAGACCTTGCCGACGATGTCCTCGGTCGGCACGAACCCGTGCCCCGGGTCGTTCTGGTGGTACCTCGAGTCCTGGCTGTTCGAGCGGTTGTCGCCCATGACCCAGACCGCGTTGTCGGGTACGACGACGTCGAACACCCGCTCGGACGGCTTGGTGCCCTTGGGGAGGTACTCGTGCTCGTCGAGCGGCTTGCCGTTGACCGTGACCCGGCCCTGCTTGTCGCAGCACACGACGTGGTCGCCGCCGACCCCGATCACGCGCTTCACGAGGTGCCCGCCCTCGGGATAGAGGCCCATCACGGACAGGAGCTTCTGCATGGGCGTCGGGTTCGGGGCCGCGCCGAGCCAACCGCCCGGGTCCTTGAACACGACCACGTCACCGCGGTCGACGGTGCCGTCCCACATCGAGATCTTCTCGACCAGGATCCGGTCGTCCTCGATGAGCCCGGGGTGCATCGACGCGGAGGGGACGAAGAACATCTGGACGAAGAAGGCCTTGATGACGATCGACGTCACCAGTGCCACGCCGAGAAGCACGAGCGTCTCTTGCCACCAGTTCAGCTTCTTGCGCTCGCGGCGGCGTCGGCCTCCCATGGCGGGAACTGTACCTGCCGACCTGGAACGGGGTGACCACAAGCGGCGCAGAGGCCTGCCCGGTCAGCCGCGGGAGCAGCACACGCGCACGATCGCTGCGATGGCCGGATGCCGGGACGGCTCAGGCGGGCCCGCCCATGTCGGGCATGCCCTCGACCTTGTCCGCGCTCGCCGCAGGCCCACCGGAGGGCTCGTCGCTGTCGTCGGGGTCCTTCGCGAGCGGGTTGTCGTCGCTGGGCCGGAGGTCGTCGGGGAGGTCCTCGTCGGGGATCAGCCCGCGTTCGGGCCGCTCGTGCTTGGCAAGGTCCCGCGTGGAGTCGGTGTCGCCCTGCTGGTCCGGGTTCGGTTCGTGCTCGGATTCGCTCATGCGCCCGTCGTACCCCAGGCGGGCAGGTCCACGCCAGCCCCCTGGACGCGCAGTGGCCCCCGACCGTCCGGTCGGGGGCCACGAGCCTCGGAGGAGGCGAGGTCACATCTTCGGCATGAGCACCGAGTCGATGAGGTAGACCGTCGCGTTGGCGGTCTGCACGCCGCCGCAGATCACGTTGGCGCCGTTGACCTTCAGGTTGTCGCCGGAGCCGGTGACCTTGACGGTGCCGCCCTGCACGGTGGTCTGCTCGCCTGCGATGTCCGACGGGGCGATCCGACCGGGGACGACGTGGTAGGTCAGCACGGCCGAGAGCGTGTCCGCGTTCTTCGGCTGCGCCAGCGAGGTCACCGTCTGCTTCGGGAGCTTGCCGAACGCGGCGTCGACCGGCGCGAACACCGTGAACTCGTCTCCGTTGAGGGTGTCCACGAGGTCCACCTTCGGGTTGAGCTTGCCCGAGACCGCCGCAACGAGCGTCTTGAGCAGCGGGTTGTTGCTCGCGGCTACGGCGACCGGGTCCTGAGCCATCCCGGCTACCGAGCCCGCGCCGTCCGGCACCGCCTTCGCGTAGTCGGCACAGCCCGGTCCGACCAGGTCGGCCGCCGGGTCGGCGTCCCCGCTCATCGCATCCGAGGACGAGTCGTCCTTGGGGGTCTGCTCGGTCGTGGAGGTCTTGGTCGAGGCCTGGGAGGTCTCGGCGTCGGAGCCACAGGCGGCCGTCATCGAGAGCGCGGAGACTGCCGCGACGGCGATCGCGACGGATCTGATCGAGCGCATGGTGCTTCCCTTCGGTTGGGTGTGTTGGGATCGGGTGGTGCTGTGGCGGCCGGCCGGTTTCGCCTTGTACTGCTGGGAGTTCGGTGCGGTGCAGGGTGCGGATTGGTGGCGTCCGGGTTCCTGTCCGTGTGGACTCGGTGCCTTGCGGGCGCGTCGTCGCCGGGTCAGCCCTCGACCGTGACGTTGACGCTGTGCCAACCGGTGGCGCCGTCGGGTGCGATCGGGGCGCGCCTCGACGTCTGGGTGTAGCCGGTCGCGTCGGTGGCGCGGACCTCCAGCAGGTGGCTCCCGGGTGTCGCGTCCCAGTCCCAGACCCACTGCCGCCACGTGTCGACGTTGTCCTCGTCGGCGAGGAGGGCCTTGCCCCACGCACCGCCGTCGACGCGGACCTCGACGACCTCGATCCCCCGGTCCTGTGACCAGGCGACTCCGGCGACGGGTGTGCGGCCGGCCTTCACGCGCGCGAAGGAGCGGGGCACGTCGATCCGCGACGACGTCTTGATCGGCGCCTGGGCGGCATAGCCCCGGCGTGTCCAGTAGGCCTCGAAGTCCGCGAAGCGGGTGACCTCGAGGTCCACGAGCCACTTGGTCGCCGAGACGTACCCGTACAGGCCGGGGGTGACCATGCGCACCGGGAAGCCGTGTTCGAGCGGGAGGGGTTCGCCGTTCATCGCGACCGCCAGGAGGGCGTCGCGGCCGCCGTCGAGGAGGACCTCCAGCGGGGTCCCCGCGGTGAAGTCGTCGGTGCTCCTCGACCTGACCGCGTCAGCGCCCTCCTGGACGCCGGCCTCCCGCAGCAGGTCCCGGACCGGCACCCCGATCCAGGTGGCGTTGCCGAGGTACTCGCCTCCCACCGGGTTGGAGACACAGGTCAGCGTGATGCGCCGCTCGACGAGCCGGCGGGAGATCAGGTCCTCGAAGGTGAGGTCGAGCTCCTTGTCCACCAGGCCGTGCACGCGGAGACGCCAGGCGTCGACCGGTACGTCGGGCACCCGCAGCGCGGTGTCCACCCGGTAGAACTCACGGTTGGGTGTGAGGAAGGGCGTGATGCCCGGGACGTCGAGGGTCATCGCCTCGGTCAGGGCCGGCGCTGCGACGTCGGGGACCGGGACGCCGACCGCGAGCCGGGAGGCAGCCGCCGCCGAGCCGCCGTACATCCGGCCGACCACCCCGCCGGCGACGGCGACCGCGCTCACGGCGGCAGCAGCCTTGAGGAAGGCCCGCCTGTCGAACGCGCTCGGCAGCTCGTCGCCGTCCACGTCGGCCGGTACGTCGCCGTCCGGGCGGAGGCGGGGCTGGAGCGCCCGTAGCTGCAGGAGGAGTGCCGCGAGTCCGACCACGACGAGAGTGGCCACCGGGACGAGCCGGACCGCCGCCGCGGCGGAGGCGGCACGGTCGGTGAGGGCCGCCGCGGCGGCGACCGCGCTGAGCCCGAGGAAGCCCCCGACAGCCAGACGGGGACGTGTCACGCCGACCGCCCCGGCCGCGAACGCGAGCGCCGCCACGGTGAGGACCACACCGCCGACGAGGACGACCTTGTCGGCGGAGCCGAAGGTCTCGATCGCCCACTCCTTCACCGGTCTCGGGGCCGCATCCACCGCGCGGTTGGCGACGGCGAGGAGTGGGGAGGTGACTCCACTGAGCAGTGCGGTGACCGCCTCGGCGGCGGCGACTGCCGCGGCTCCGGCCAGGAGCCCGGCCACGCCACCGGCGAAGCGGTGCGCCAGGCCGACGTGGGCCGAGCCTCCGTGCCGGGCCGAGCTGTGATGAGGGGCGGGGGAGATACGGGACATACCCGTGGTTCGCCACGGCCCACCTTCCGGACGGCTCCGACCCGCTGTAACGCGGGGTTATCGACGCTGTGCAAGCGCCACACCGCTTGGGACCCGTCCACAGCGCGTGGGAAGAGGTGGCGGCGGCGTCCGACCGTGACCCGTCGAGGGGGTGCCTCGTTGACCTTCGACGTAGAACGTGTTCTCACCAGGGAGGGGGTCGAATGCGCCGCACGACGCGGAGGTCGTTGGTCGCCGGCTCGCTGTCCGCGGCGCTTGTCTCCACCACGGGCTGTGGCCTTTCGGCACCACCTCCGGTGCAGACGATCCCCACGGGCGCTGACGTGTCCGTGGTCGCGGGCACCCAGAACGCCACGGCCGACCCGGCCGTCGCCGTCGCCGC
The DNA here is from genome assembly GCA_963700955.1 of uncultured Actinomycetota bacterium. Taxonomy (GTDB): domain Bacteria; phylum Actinomycetota; class Actinomycetes; order Propionibacteriales; family Nocardioidaceae; genus Nocardioides_C. The sequence continues at coordinate 619,862 of CAVOZH010000011.1, forward strand.
ACCGGGACGACTGGTCGGCCCACGCCACACGGCCGACCTGCTCGTCGTCGGGCGCGGCACCATCCCCGAGCGGGTCCGGCAGCGGCTGGCCGCGACACCCGGAGTCGAGGCGACCGAGCCCATCGCCATGGCGGCCGCGCCCGTGGGCGGTCGAGTGGTGACTCTCGCGGCCGTCGACCCGTCGTCGTACCGCCGCTTCACCCCGGAGGCGACCGCCCGCGCGGACGACGTCTGGGCCCGCGTGGCCGAGGGCGACCTTGCGATGGCACCTGAGCTCACCGCGGACCTGCATCAGCTGCTGGGTGGTGACGTGACGTTGGGCAACCAGGCCGGGGCGCTGGCGCTGCGGGTCGGTGCACGGGCCTCCCAACCGCCCAAGATCGACGCCGTCGTCAACGAGGTCCGGGGTCGGCAGCTCGGCATGGTCCCCGACAACGCGGTCCTCGTGTCGACCGAGGGCACCGACGCGACCACCGTCGCGGAAGCGCTGCGCCGCCGGGTCGGCCGCGAGCTCACCGTCTCGCCGCTGACCGAGACCCTGCCGGCACAGGGCCGTCAGACCGCCTTCCTGACGGGCGGCTCGGTCGCCGCCGCGGTCGGCACGTTCACCTATCGCTACCACCAGGACGGGACGGTGGACCCGGACCCGTCGTGGGTCGCGTCGAACCTGCGCACCGAGACGGTGCCGATCCTCGGCACCGTCACCTGCCATCGCGTGATGCTCCCGCAGCTGCGCGGCGCGTTGCAGGAGGTCGTCGACAGCGGCCTCGCCGACCGGATCGACCCCGGCGACTTCGGTGGCTGCTACTCCCCACGCTTCATCGCCGGCGACCCGGTCAAGGGGCTCTCCCTCCACACCTGGGGGATCGCGATCGACCTCAACGTGCAGAGCAACCTGCGAGGTACGCCGGGCGAGATCGACCGCCGTGTCGTGGACATCTTCAAGAGGTGGGGGTTCGCCTGGGGCGGTGACTGGTCCTTCACCGACCCGATGCACTTCGAGCTCGCCGCGCTCGTCCGGCCACGCTGAGCCGAAACGGCTCGCGTCGCTCGGAGAAGGAGTCGCGGGCCGGGGGTGCGCGGAGGCCTCGTCCTGTCCCGCGACATACTCGGCTCACCCGATCTGAGGAGCTTGCATGCGTGCGGTCCAGGTAGTCCGGCTCGATGGTCCCTCCGGTGTCGACATCGTCGAGGTGCCCGAACCCACCGCGGCGGCGGAGGGGGAGCTGCTCGTGGAGGTGCATGCGGTCGGCGTCAGCTTTCCTGACCTCCTGCTCTCGGCGGGGAAGTACCAGCTCAAGCCGGAGACTCCCTTCCAGCTCGGCGTGGACTTCGCCGGTGTCGTGCGCGAGGCGCCCGAGGGTTCCGGCCACAGCGCCGGCGACCGCGTGGCCTGCGTCCTGCCTTACGGTGGAGGCGCGGACCTCGTGGCGCTCGACCCGGAGAGCGTCTTCCCGCTTCCTGACGCGATGAGCTTCGAGCAGGGCGCGGCACTGCCGATGAACTACCTGACCGCCCAGTTCGCGCTCGCCACCCGTGGCCAGGTGCAGGAGGGCGAGACCGTCCTCGTGCACGGGGCGGCCGGCGGTGTCGGCACCGCGACGATCCAGGTCGCCAAGGGGTACGGCGCCCAGGTGATCGCCGTGGTGTCCACCGAGGGGAAGGCGCAGGTGGCGAAGGACGCCGGAGCCGACGAGGCGGTGCTCGTCGACGGGTTCCTGGCAGCCGCGAAGGAGCTCACCGGTGGCCGCGGGGTCGATGTGGTCGTCGACGTGGTCGGGGGCGACCTGATGACCGACTCGCTGCGTTCCCTCGCTCCGCTCGGCCGGGTGCTGGTGGTCGGCTTCACCGCCGGGGCGATCCCCGAGGTGAAGGTCAACCGCCTGCTGCTGAACAACGTCGACGTCCGGGGCGTCGGCTGGGGTGCCTACGCGATGGTGCGGCCCGGGTTCATGCGCCAGCAGTGGGACGAGCTGATGCCGATGATGGAGTCGGGGGTCGTCAACCCGCCGATCGGCAGGAGCTACCCGCTCGAGGATGTCCGCCAGGCGCTGACCGACATGGCCGAGCGCCGTTCGACCGGAAAGTCGGTCCTCACGCTCAGGTGACCGGCAGCCGACCTCGGACACCCCGGGCGCTGAGACCGGGACAGCCAGGGGCCCCTCAGGCCTCCAGGTCGGCGTACTCCGGGTTCTTCTCGATGAAGGCCTTGATGAACGGGCACTTGGCGCGCAGCTTCATCCCGCGCTCTCGCACGTCGTCGAGGGCGCCGCGGGCGAGGTCCGAGCCCACGCCCCGGCCCTCGAAGGCGTCGTCGACCTCGGTGTGGGTGAAGATCCGGACGCCGTCCACGTCCGAGTACTCCGCGAAGCCTGCGACCACACCCGCGTCGGTGGACGCCTCGTAGCGGCTCAGGCCGGAGTTCTCCTGCACGGTCACGTCGGCACGATCGGTCATGTGGCTGTTGTACCCCGGGTCGTCGCTGTGAACCCCCGGCACTGGCCTAACCCCTCCGCATTGACTATTGCCGCGGTGAAGCCGACCGAGAAGCGTGAGGTGCGACCGGTGGCGCCACCGGGGCGCTGCCCCATCCGAAGGGGGTAGACCGTGTACGCACGTTCCACCACACTTCACGCTCAGTCCGGCTCCATCGACGCCGGTATCGCGAACTTCCGTGACGAGACCCTCCCCGCGCTGCAAGGCATTGAGGGCTTCGTCGGCGCCTCTCTGATCGTCGACCGGGACTCCGGCCTCTGCATCGCCACCACGAACTGGTCCTCGGCAGACGCCAGGCAGGCGAGCGCGGAGAGGGTTGTGCCGATTCGTGACCGCGCCAGCGCCGCCCTGGGGGCAACGTCCGCCGAGGTCGGCGAGTGGGAGATCGCAGGCATGCACCGGGAGCACTACTCGGAGCCCGGGGCCTGTGTCCGGACCACCTGGCTGCGCACCGACCCCAGCCAGCTCGAGCGGCTGGTCGACGCGTGGAGGATGCGCGTGCTATCGGCGCTCGACGGCATGGCCGGCTTCTGCAGCGCCAGCCTCATGCTCGACCGCGCATCAGGTCGTGCGGTCGGCACCGCAACGTTCGCAAGCCGCGAGACGCTGGAGGCGAGCCGGAAGCAGACGGAGATCGTCAGGGGCGAGGCCACCAAGCAGGCAGGCGCCGAGGTCATGAACGTCCAGGAGTTCGAGCTCGCGGTGGCGCACCTCCACGAGCCCGCGATGGCCTGACCGAGGGTCGTGGCAGCGGGCGGTCGCACCCCACCCGCTGCCGGCGCGCTGCGGTCGTGCGGCCGAGTCGGCCCACCTGCCGCATGGCCCGGGGCTAAGGTGGCGGGCGTGACGATCCTCGACGACGCCAAAGACGGCATGAACCCCCAGATCCGGCCCCAGGACGACCTCTTCGGGCACGTGAACGGCACCTGGTTCGAGACCGCGGAGATCCCCGCGGACCGCTCGGCGTGGGGCCCCTTCGTCCAGCTCTCCGACCAGTCGGAGGAGCGCGTCCGCGAGATCATCGAGGACGCCGCCGCGGGCAGGATCGGCGGCGAGAACGGCGCGAAGATCGGCGACCTGTACGCCAGCTTCATGGACGAGCAGCGCGTCGAGGCGCTCGGCTTCGCCCCGATCCGGGACATGCTCGCCGACGCCGCCAACGTCGCCGACACCAGCGAGCTGCTCCACTTCGTGGGAGAGCTCGAGCGGCTCGGTGGCGGTGGGCTGTTCGGGTCGTACGTCGACACCGACGACCGGAACTCCGACCGCTACATCCTCAACGTCCTCCAGGGCGGCCTCGGGCTGCCCGACGAGTCGTACTACCGCGAGGAGAAGTTCGCCGAGATCCGGGAGAAGTACCTCGCGCACCTGACCCGGATGTTCTCCCTCGTCGACCGCGACGACGCCGAGCAGGCCGCCCAGGTCGTGCTCGACGTCGAGACCCGGCTCGCCCAGGGCCACTGGGAGCGTGCGGAGACGCGCGACGTCCTCAAGACCTACAACCTCACCTCGCTCGACGAGCTGACCAAGCTCGCGCCCACCGTCGACTGGACCGCGTGGCGCGACGGGCTCGGCAGCGCTGAGCAGGTGCTCGCCGAGACGGTGGTCCGGCAGCCGAGCTACCTCACGCACCTTTCGACGGCGCTCGAGGAGATCCCGATCGAGCAGTGGCGCGAATGGCTCGCCATCCGGGTCGTCCGGCGCGCTGCGCCGTACCTCTCCTCGGCCTTCGTCGAGGAGAACTTCGACTTCTACGGCCGCACCCTGAGCGGCACCCCCGAGCTGCGAGCGCGCTGGAAGCGCGGCGTCTCCCTGGTCGAGGGAGCGCTCGGGGAGGCCGTCGGCGAGGAGTACGTCGCACGTCACTTCCCGCCGAGCTCGAAGGCGAAGATGGACGAGCTCGTCGCGAACCTGATCGAGGCCTACCGCCGCAACATCGCGGCTCTGGACTGGATGGGCGAGGAGACGAAGGAGCGTGCCTTCGAGAAGCTCGAGACGTTCAACCCCAAGATCGGGTACCCGAAGAAGTTCCGCGACTACTCCGCGCTCGAGATCCGTCACGACGACCTGATGCTGAACGTCGAGGCGTCCGCGGCCTTCGAGACCGACCGCCAGCTGAACAAGATCGGCTCCCCGGTCGACCGTGACGAGTGGTTCATGCTGCCGCAGACGGTCAACGCCTACTACAACCCTGGCACCAACGAGATCTGCTTCCCCGCGGGCATCCTGCAGAAGCCGTTCTTCGACCCCGAGGCGGACCCGGCAGAGAACTACGGCGGTATCGGCGCCGTGATCGGCCACGAGGTCGGCCACGGCTTCGACGACCAGGGCTCGCAGTACGACGGCGCCGGCAACCTCAACGAGTGGTGGACCGAGGCCGACCGCGCGGCGTTCAAGGAGCGATCCGACAAGCTCATCGCGCAGTACAACGCCTTCGAGCCGCGCGACCTCCCCGGCGAGAAGGTCAACGGCGCGCTGACCGTAGGCGAGAACATCGGCGACCTCGGCGGGCTGACGATCGCGCACAAGGCCTACCTGATCAGCCTCGGCGACGAGCCGATGCCCGAGGAGGACGGTCTGACCGGCTCGCAGCGGGTGTTCCTCAACTGGGCGCACGTGTGGCGGACCAAGCGTCGCAAGGAGCAGATGCAGCAGTTCCTCACCGTCGACCCGCACAGCCCGGCGGAGTTCCGCGCGAACATCGTCCGGAACCTCGACGAGTTCCACGAGGCCTTCGCCACCAGCCCGGGGGACGGCCTGTGGCTCGACCCGGAGCAGCGCGTCCGCATCTGGTGAGCGCGTCTACACTTGACGCTTTCGGGTCCGGAGAGCGGCCCACGCGCTGAGGGGGTGGCGATGGCGGTACGTCCGGCCCGGTCGATGTGCTCGCCCGCCCGCGGCCTCGTCGTGGGCGCCGTACTCCTGCTGCTCACCCCGCTGGCAGCGTGCAAGACCGAGACGAGCGACGCGGTCGACCCGTCCGCCGCCGGGGCGCGGAGCTCGACCGTCCCGGACCCGTCGGAGCAACCGACGGGCGGCTCCCCGAGCGATCCGGCCTCGACGCCACCAGCACCGGGCACGTCGCCGGGCGAGGACACGAGCGGACTGCCTCAGGGTGCCGAGAAGCCGAAGGTCCTCCAGGGCGGTGGCTTCGCCTCGGCGGTGCCCGGCAGCGACGCCCCCGACCGCAAGGTGGACGTCGGGCCGCAGTACGCCGTGAGCGACGACCTCGACATCAAGGAGATCGAGCGCCTGGTCAAGGCGGTCGAGCGGATCGCGAAGCAGCAGAGAGTCGGGCAACCGCTCGTCTCGGGCGGCTCGGTGGCCGCAGCGGTCGGCACCTTCAGCTACCGGTGGTTCGGTGATGGCACGGTCCAGCCGGATCCGGGCTGGGTGGCGGCGAACATCCGGACCGAGTCGGTGCCGCTGCTGGGCAACGTGACAGGGCACAAGGTGCTCTTCCCGCAGCTGCGGGCCGCGCTGCGCGAGGTGATCGCGCGTGGCCTCGCCGACCAGATCCACCCGGCGGAGTTCGGGGGCTGCTACGTCCCACGGTTCATCGGCCGCGACCCCCGGCAGGGGCTCTCTCTGCACACCTGGGGGATCGCGGTGGACCTGAACGTTCCCGGGAACCAGCGCGGCAGCGCGGGCGAGATGAACCGCGACGTGGTGGCGATCTTCAAGAAGTGGGGCTTCGCCTGGGGCGGCGACTGGAGCTGGACCGACCCCATGCACTTCGAGCTGAACCGGGTGGTCACCGTCCGCTGACGGCCGCCCGGCCCGGGTCCAGTCGCAGCCGGGCCGGTCGTCGGGCCCCCTGGCGCCCGAGCGCCGCGCCGGTCGTCGGCCCCGAAGAGCCGACGCCGGCGCGACGGCGCACGCTCAGTGCATCAGCACCGGCGGCAGGTCCTCGTCGCCGATCTCGGCCGGGGTGGTGGGCTGCCGCTTGGGCAGCATGGCCGCCGGCACGAGACACAGCGCGACGAGCGCGGTGCCCACCAGGAACGCGAGCCCGAACGAGTCGGCCGCCTGCGTGAACCCCTGAGCGAGCGCGGCCGCGGGCACCTTCTCGGCGATGGTCGGGTCCTGCTGGGAGGCGATTGCCGCCCCGGCGAGCCCCTTGCCCTTGATCGAGTTGGTCAGGATCACCGAGAAGACCGCGGTGCCGATCGAGCCGGCAACCTGCTGGACGATGTTCATCAGCGTCGAGCCGCGCGCGATGTTGTGGTCGGTCAGCGTCTGCAGCGCAGCCGTCATGATCGGCATCATGGTGGCCCCCATGCCGAGACCCATCACGAACAGGCCGCCGAGCAGAAGCGTGTAGGAGGTGTCGGCGCCCACCTGGGTGAAGACCGCCATCCCCGCCACGATCAGCGCGATGCCGGTGAGCACGATCCGCCCCGTGCCCGTGCGGTCCGCGAGGTTGCCGGCGATCGGCATGCTGACCATCGCGCCGAGGCCCTGAGGTGCGAGGAGCAGTCCGGCGGCCAGGGTGGTCTCGCCGCGGATCTGCAGGAAGTACGACGGGAACAGCAGGCTGGCACCGAAGAACGCGGTCGCGAACAGGCTCATCGTGATCACCGCGATGGTGAGCTGGCGGTTCCTGAACAGGTGCAGGTCGATCAGCGGGTGCACGGTGCGGAAGGCGTGGAAGACGAACGCCACGACCAGGACCAGGCCGATCGCCGCGGGCACCAGCACCTTCGCGGCGAGCAGGGTGCCGGTCTCAGGGGTCGAGGAGACGCCGTACAGGAAGGCCGCCAGCCCTGGCGAGAGCAGGAGCATCCCGACGAAGTCGAAGGACTCCGACGGCTCAGGCGAGTCGGAGGGAAGCACGAGCGCGGCGAAGACCAGCGCGCCCAGTCCGATCGGGAGGTTGATCAGGAAGATCCAGTGCCAGCTGGCGCTGTCGATCAGCCAGCCACCGAGGATCGGGCCGCCGATGGGGCCGAGGAGCATCGGGATGCCCAGGACGGCCATCACCCGGCCGATCCGGTGCGGACCCGCGGCGCGGGTCATGATCGTCATGCCGAGCGGCATCAGCATGCCGCCGCCGAGGCCCTGCAGGACCCGGAAGGCCACGAGCATGGAGATGCTGTCGGCGAGGCTGCACAGCACCGAGCCTGCGGTGAACAGCACGAGCGCGAGCATGAACAGGCGCTTGGTGCCGAACCGGTCCGCCGCCCACCCGGTCAGCGGGATGACGGTGGCCAGGGCCAGGGTGTAACCGGTCATCGCCCAGGCGACCTGGGCGTAGGTGGCGTGGAACTGGTTCATGAACGTCGGCAGCGCCACGCTGACCACGGTCACGTCGAGGATCGACATGATCGCGGAGAGTACGACGACGCCGGCGACGAGCAGGACGTCCTTGTCGAGCTTGTCCGACTCGGCGACGGGGGTGTTATTGGGCATTCGCGGATGCTAACGGCGCATACCGACAGCAATCAGGCGGTTGACCCAAACCGTGACGTGACCCTGGCGACACTCGCCGAACGCCGCCGGGCCGGTCAGAGCGCGGCTTCGACCGCCTCGACCACGCGCGCGTCCTGCGGCTCGACACCAGGGCTGAAGCGCGCGACCACTGAGCCGGAGCCGTCGAGGAGGAACTTCTCGAAGTTCCACTGGATGTCGCCGCTGCGACCCTCCTCGTCAGCCGCTTCCACCAGGGATGCGTAGATCGGGTGGCGGCCCTCGCCGTTCACCTCGACCTTCTCGGTCATCGGGAAGGTGACCCCGTACGTCGACGAGCAGAACTCCGCGATCTCCTCGGAGGTCCCCGGCTCCTGGCCCCCGAACTGGTTGCACGGGATGCCGACGACGGCGAACCCCTGTTCGGCGTACTTCTCGTGCAGGGCCTCGAGGCCGGTGTACTGCGGCGTCAGCCCGCACTTGGACGCGACGTTGACGAGGAGCGCGGGGCGGCCGCCGGTGATCTCGCCGAGGGTTGCGGGAGACCCGTCGAGGCGGGCGATCTGAGTGTCGAGAAGGCTCATGTGGCGAGACTAGCGAGGTCGGGGAGGCGACCCGAGCCGCACTCGACCGAGCCGCGGTCGTCTCACCTGTCGAGGCTCGCCCTGATCCTCGCGAGGACCAGGGCCAGCGGAGGCCAGGACGAGCGTCCGCGGCGCACCACTGCGTAGGCGCGGAGCCGTACCTCCGGGTCGGTGAGCGGCAGCGTGACCACCTCCGGTCGGGTCGGCTGGTCGGCAGGCAGAAGTCCCACGCCCAGGCCGGACGCGACCAGGTCCTGAACCAGTTCGAGGCTGTCCACGCGGTGGGTGACCCGCGGCTCGAAGTCGGCCATCGACGCGATGGTCCGAACGACGTCTGCATCGGCGGTGTTGCGGGAGTTGACGATCCAGTCACGGTCGGCGAAGTGGGCGAAGATCGCGCGGGCGTCGCCCGTGACCTCTGCATCTTGCACCGGCACCCCCAGTCCCCACCGCGTGGTCCACAGCGGCCTCGACTCCACGGTCAGGTCGAAGTCGGCCGGCGCCAGTTCGTAGTCGTAGGTGAGCGCGAGGTCGACGTCGTCGGTCCGCAGCAGCGCGAAGGCCTCGGCGGGCTCGTGCTCGCGGATCAGCAGCCGGACCGCGGGGTGCGCCCGCGAGACCTCGTGGAGGACGGGCAGCAACGTCGAACGTACGGCGGTCGCGAAGCCCGCGACGCGCACCGTCCCGGCGGGCTCGGACCGGGGGTCGAGGTCGAGCCGGGCAGCCTCCACCGCGGCGAGGATCGTCACCGCGTGCTCCGCCAGCCGTCGCCCGGCAGGTGTCAGGCGTACCCGGCGGCCGTCGGGCTCCACGAGGGGGGTCCCCGCCTCGCGGGCGAGTGTCGCGATCTGCTGCGACACCGTCGAGGTGGTCGTCCCGAGCTCCTCCGCGACCTCACGCATGGACCCGAGACGCGACAGCTCGAGCAGCACGGCGAGGCGGCGGGTCTCCATCCACAGGATTGTCCACGGTCTGTGGACAATCTGTCCACGATTCTCACGTGGACGCGGACGATGGGGGCGTGGCGTACTGCACCCATGGGTGCCACATGTGACACGGCCGCGCAGGCCACGAGCGGTCAGCCGGCAGACAGCGGGAGCGCCGGGCACACACGCGCCGGCGCGCGCACCGGCGTGTCCATGGCGGTGGCGTCGATGCTCGCGGTGCAGCTGGGAATCGCTGCCTCGGTCGGGCTCTTCGACGAGGTCGGCCCCCTCGGCGCCGCCTGGGTGCGGCTCGCGTGGGCGGGCCTGATCATGCTGGTGGTGCTGCGGCCGCGGCCTTCGACGTTCACGCGCGGATCGTTCGCGGCCAGCGCCGCGCTCGGGGTCGTCACCGCCGGGGTGACGCTGCTGTTCATGGAGGCCGTCGAGCGACTGCCGATGGGCACCGCCAGTGCGCTGGAGTTCCTCGGGCCGCTCAGCGTGGCGGTGCTCCGCAGCCACGGCAGGGGACGTCTCTTCGCCGCGGCCGCGGCGGTCGGCGTCCTGCTCCTGACCGAGCCCTGGCACGGTGCGACCGACCTGCTCGGGGTTGCCTTCGCCCTCGCGGCGGCGGTGTGCTGGGCGGCGTACATCCTGCTCACCCAGCGAGTGGGCGACCAGGTCGCGGGTGTTCAGGGACTTGCCGTCTCCATGCCGGTCGCGGGCCTCGTCGCCACCGCCGTCGCCGGTCCGACGGTCGCCCCGCTGCTGACCTGGCAGGTCGTGCTCGCCGGCCTCGGCCTCGCGGTCTTGCTGCCGGTCATCCCGTTCACGCTCGAGCTGCTCGCGCTCCGGAGGCTGACCACCGGTGCCTTCGGCACGCTGATGGCGCTCGAGCCCGCCTTCGCCACCGTCATCGGCCTGGTGGCGCTCGGCCAGGTGCCCGGTCTTCTCCCCCTGGCCGGGATTGCCTGTGTGGTCGCGGCAGGCATCGGCGCAGAGCGGACCGGGGCGCGTCACCGAGCGCCCGCGGAGGCGGCCGAAGCCGGAGCCTGACCCTCGAGGCCCGCCGGGGTCGGACGCCGCGCGGATCTTGAACCCCGGCGCCGTGTTGTGGGGCTGTCAGCCGAGGCGTCGGTAGGTTGGCCCACATGGCTCTCACCGCGCACCGCATCGTCGAACGACGGCTCTTCGGGCCCGGCCCCTCGAACCCCTACCCCGAGGCGACCGCCGCCCTCGCCCTTCCGCTGCTCGGCCATCTCGACCCGGTCTTCCTCCAGATCATGGACGACACCTGCGAGGACCTCCGCACGGTCTGGGGCACCCGCAACGTCCGCACGCTGCCGCTGAGCGCGACCGGCTCGGCCGGCATGGAGGCAGCCTTCGTCAACACGGTGCTCCCCGGCGACGTCGTTGTCGTCGCCGTCAACGGCCTGTTCGGCCAGCGGATGTGCGACGTCGCGGCTCGCTGCGGCGCCGAGGTGGTGCCCGTCGAGCACGAGTGGGGAACGCCGGTCGACGTGCAGCGGGTCGCCGACGCCCACCCGGAGCCGGCGATCATCGCGGCGGTCCACGCGGAGACCTCGACCGGCGTCCGCTCCGACATCGCCGCGCTCGGCGACATCAAGGGCGACGCGCTGCTGGTCACCGACGCGGTCACCTCCATCGGCGGCATCGCGCTGTCCGCCGACGACTGGGGTGTCGACGTCGGGTACGCCGGGACCCAGAAATGCCTCGGGGTGGCGCCGGGCCTCGCGCCGTTCACGATCAACGACCGCGCCTTCGAGCGGCGGGTGGAGCACCCGCGCTCCTGGTACCTCGACCTCGGCCTCCTTGGTGGGTACGCCGGCGCGGGTCAGCAGCACGGGTCGGGAGGTCGCACCTACCACCACACGGCCCCCGTCGCGATGGTCGCGAGCCTCCACGCGGCACTGCGCCGGATCCTGGACGAGGGCCTCGAGAACGTCTGGGCGCGCCACGCCGATGCCGGGAGAATCCTCCAGGACGGCCTGCAGGAGATGGGCCTCGAGCTGTTCGCCGCCGAGGGGCACCGGCTCCCCGAGCTCACGACGGTGCGGGTGCCCGACGGCGTGGACTCCGCCGCCGTACGCCGGTATCTCCTCGAACGCCACAACCTCGAGATCGGTGGGGGTGCCGGGGAGTACGCCTCGACCGTGTGGCGGATCGGCCTCATGGGCCACAACGCCCGCCCCGACGCCGCACTGCTCGTGCTCGCCGCGCTCGAGGACGCTCTGAAGGCGGTTCGCTAGGTACGACGGGCGACCGGACGGGCCGGAGCCGGCCACGTCAGGCGGGCAGGGTCAGCCGGGCGGGCCAGGCTCAGCCGGTCGGGCCAGGGTCAGTCGGTCGGGCCAGGGGCCTCGAGGGCCGAGAGCGCCATCTGCTCGAGCATCGCGCGCATCTCCGCCTCGGAGAGCAACGCGCTGTGCGGGGTGGAGTTGAGGAGGCCGAACACCGCGTGCGCCATGGCGCGGGCGCGGTCCGCGGGGAGGCCGCGGTGGATGGCTCGCAGCTGGTCGACCCACAGCTCGACGTACCTGCGCTGGAGCTCCCGCACCTGCTCACGCGCCTCGTCGGGCAACGAGGCCCAGTCGCGGTCCTGCACGACGATCAGCGCCTTGTTGTTCAGCGCGAAGTCGATGTGCCAGTTGACCAGGGCATGCAGAGCCTCACGAGGCTCGTCTGCCTCCTTCACCCGCTCCCGGCCGACCTCGAGGAGCTCCTCGCTGATCGAGACCAGCATCTCGGCGAGCATCGCGTCCTTGGACGGGAAGTGCCTGTAGAGCGCCGGCCCGGAGATGCCGCACGCGGCGCCGAGGTCGGCCACCGAGACGCCGTGGAAGCCGCGCTCCGCGAAGAGCGCGGCCGCAGTCGCGAGGATCTGCTCTCGACGGCCGGTCATGCCGCCACGATAGAGCACCCCGTTAGCGCTCGTTCACATTCGTCCGGCGGCTGGGTTGTAGCGAAACGGATGTGTTGGAGGGCCCCACGCAGCGGTTTCGCTACGAGGCGGGAGATCGGCCGCTGCCCAAACCAGCGACGCCCTAGCCAGCGACGCCCAAGCCAGCGACGCCCCGGTGGACCGGCGGGGTGGACCGGCGGGGTGGACCGGCGGGGTGGACCGGGGGTGGACAGGGTTGGACGCGGATGTTATCGATCGTTAACATCAACCGGGTGTCGACGACGGAGGTAGCGGTGGCCGCGACTGGGTTGCATGAGGTGGTCGAGGACCTGCGAGAGCGGGTCGCGCGGGTGCGTCTGGGTGGCTCGGAGTCCGCTCGGGCCAAGCACCTCGAGCGCGGCAAGCTGCTCGCGCGCGACCGCGTGGACCGGCTGCTCGACCCCGGGAGCCCGTTCCTGGAGCTGAGCCCGCTCGCCGCGACCGGGATGTACGACGACGCGGTCCCCTCGGCCGGCATCGTCACCGGCATCGGCCGGGTCTCGGGCCGTGAGTGCGTGATCGTCGCCAACGACGCGACCGTGAAGGGCGGCACCTACTACCCGGTGACGGTCAAGAAGCACCTCCGCGCGCAGGAGGTCGCGCGGGCGAACCGCCTGCCGTGCATCTACCTCGTAGACTCCGGCGGCGCCTTCCTGCCGATGCAGGACGAGGTCTTCCCGGACAAGGAGCACTTCGGCCGGATCTTCTTCAACCAGGCCAACCTCTCGGCGCAGGGCATCCCCCAGGTCGCGGCGGTGATGGGCTCGTGCACGGCCGGCGGCGCCTACGTCCCGGCGATGTCGGACGAGACCGTGATCGTCAAGGAGCAGGGCACGATCTTCCTCGGCGGCCCGCCCCTGGTGAAGGCCGCGACCGGTGAGGTCGTGACTGCCGAGGAGCTCGGCGGCGGTGACGTCCATGCCCGCAGGTCCGGGGTGGTCGACCACCTCGCGGCCGACGACGCGGAGGCCCTCGCCATCGTGCGCTCGATCGTCGCCACCTTCGAGCGCCCCGTCCAGCCGTCGCTCGCGCAGCAGCCGCCGGAGGAGCCGGTCGACGACCCCGCCGGGCTCTACGACGTGGTGCCGACCGACTCGCGAACGCCCTACGACGTGCGCGAGGTCATCACCCGCATCGTCGACGGCTCGCGGTTCCACGAGTTCAAGGCGTTGTACGGCGAGACGCTGGTCTGTGGCTTCGCGAGGATCTGGGGCTACCCCGTCGGGATCGTCGCGAACAACGGCATCCTCTTCAGCGAGTCCAGCCTCAAGGGCGCGCACTTCATCGAGCTGTGCAACCAGCGCGGCATCCCGCTGGTGTTCCTCCAGAACATCACCGGCTTCATGGTCGGCCGGGAGTACGAGAACGGCGGGATCGCCCGCGACGGTGCGAAGCTCGTCACAGCGGTCGCCTGCTCCGTCGTACCCAAGTTCACCGTCGTGATCGGAGGCTCGTTCGGGGCCGGCAACTACGGCATGTGCGGCCGCGCGTACGACCCTCGCTTCCTGTGGATGTGGCCCAACGCTCGGATCTCCGTGATGGGCGGCGAGCAGGCCGCCTCGGTCCTCGCCACCGTCCGCCGCGACGGCATCGAGGCGAAGGGCGGCGAGTGGTCCGCCGCCGACGAGGAGGCGTTCAAGTCGCCGATCCGCGACCAGTACGAAGAGCAGGGCTCGCCGTACTACTCGACCGCCCGGCTCTGGGACGACGGCGTGATCGACCCGCTCGACACCCGACGGGTGATCGGGATGGGTCTCGCCGCCGCTGCCAACGCCCCGATCCCCGCGCCGTCCTACGGCATCTTCCGGATGTGAGAAACGTGAGCATTCCGACCACACCTCCTGGCGGTGTTCCTTCGGGCAACGCCCGACCCATCTCCACGTTGCTCGTCGCCAACCGCGGCGAGATCGCGCTGCGCATCATCCGCGCCGCCCGCGAGCGCGGCCTGCGCACGGTGGCGGTGTACTCCGACGCCGATCGCGGCGCCCCCCACGTGCGCGCCGCCGACGTCTCGGTGCGCATCGGCCCGACGCCGGCGAGCGAGTCCTACCTCAGCATCGAGGCGATCGTCGACGCCGCGCGCCGGACGGGTGCGGATGCGGTCCACCCGGGCTACGGCTTCCTGTCCGAGCGGGCGCCGTTCGCCCGCGCCGTCGTGGAGGCGGGGCTGACCTTCGTCGGCCCGAGCGCCGAGGTGATGGACCGCATGGGCCGCAAGGACGTCGCCCGTGAGGTCGCGATCGCGGCCGGTGTGCCCGTCGTACCCTCCGCGGCGCTGCGCGGCGACGAGGTGGACGCCGAGGCGGTCGGCTACCCGCTCCTGGTCAAGGCGGCCGCCGGTGGCGGCGGCAAGGGGATGCGCATCGTCCGCGACCCGGCCGACTTCGCGGACGCACTGGCCGCGGCTCGGCGTGAGGCAGCGAGCGCGTTCGGTGACGACACCATCCTGGTGGAGAGGTACGTCGAGCACGGGCGCCACGTCGAGGTGCAGGTCCTGGCCGACACGCACGGCAACGTCGTCCACCTCTTCGAACGTGACTGCTCCACGCAGCGGCGACACCAGAAGGTCCTCGAGGAGGCTCCTGCGCCGACGATCTCGGCGGAGGTCCGCCGCGTGCTGACCGAGTCGGCGGTCGCGCTGGCACGCGAGGTCGGCTACGTCAACGCGGGCACCGTGGAGTTCCTCGTCGCGGGCGACGAGGTGTTCTTCCTCGAGATGAACACCCGCCTGCAGGTGGAGCACCCCGTCACCGAGCTCGTGACGGGGCTCGACCTCGTGCAGCTCCAGCTCATGGTGGCCGCCGGCGAGCCGCTGCCGTTCGCGCAGGACGACGTGACGCTGCACGGTCATGCCATCGAGGCCCGGGTGTACGCCGAGGACGCCTTCAACGGGTTCCTGCCGCAGGCCGGGGTCGCCGAGCGGGTGCGCTGGTCGTCCCGGGCCCGCATCGACGCGGCCCTCGAGTCCGGGCAGGTCGTCGGCTCGTCCTACGACCCGATGCTCGGCAAGGTGATCGTGCACGGACCGACCCGCGAGGCCGCCCGCCGCGCCCTGGTCACCGCGCTCGACGACACCGCGATCCTCGGTCTGACCACCAACCTCGGGTTCCTCCGCGGCCTCGCCGCCTCCGACGCGTTCCGCGACAACGAGATCGACACGGCGTACCTCGACACCCACCCCGACGTCGTACGCCCCGAGGGCGAGACGGAGGCCGCCGTGCTCGCCGCGTGGGCCCTCGCGACCTCGCCCGGCGAGGACCGTCCGGCCGAGCCGACCCACCCGTTCGGCGTCCGTGACGGCTGGCGGTCCGCGGGTCCGGCGGCCATGACGCCCGTCGAGCTGGTCGTCGGCGGCGACACCGTCGTCTACGAGGTCGACCCTGTCGGGACGGTGACCGCCGGCGACCGGACCTGGGTGGTCCACCCGATCGCGTCCGAGGCGGGCGTGCTCCGCCTCGAGGTGGACGACCTGGTGCACGAGGCCGCGGTGCGGATCGGCCCCCACCGCGTCGACGTCGCGCACCGCGGCAACACACACCTGTTCGCGAGGCCCGACGCTTTCGGCCCGGGCGCGCACCATGCGGTCTCGGACGGCACGGTGGCGGCGCCGATGCCCGGCACGGTGCTCAGCGTCACCGCCGCCGTCGGTCGGCAGGTTGCGGAGGGGGAGACACTCGGAGTCATGGAGGCGATGAAGATGGAGCTCGCCCTCAAGGCCCCGATGGCCGGCACCGTGATCGAGGTCGGCGCCGCCGCCGGCGACCAGGTGGCGCTCGGCGCAACGCTGTTCGTCGTCGAGGCAGCCGAGTGACGTCATACAGCCCGGCCGCTGTGGCGACCGGAACGTATGACGTCCTGGAGGAGGAGTGAGCATGCGCAAGCCACAGGTGGTCCGGGACCCGAGCCTCCCGGCGCGGGTGACCGTCTACGAGGTGGGACCTCGCGACGGGCTGCAGAACGAGTCGACCGTCGTACCCCTGGAGACGAAGGCGGAGTTCATCCGGCGCCTCGTCGAGGCAGGGCTCCCGATCGTCGAGGCCACGAGCTTCGTGCACCCGAAGTGGGTGCCCCAGCTCGCCGACGCCGCCGAGCTCCTCGACCTGCTCGACGCCCTGGAGGGCTTCGACGCGCAGGCGGTCCCGCTGCCCGTCCTCGTCCCCAACGAGCGTGGGCTCGACCGGGCCATCGAGAAGGGCGTGCGCCACATCGCGATCTTCGGCAGCGCGACCGAGACCTTCGCCCAGCGCAACCTGAACCGCGGCCTCGACGAGCAGTTCGCGATGTTCGAGCCGACCGTGCGCCGCGCGCGTGAGGCCGGCATGGACGTCCGCGCCTACGTCTCGATGTGCTTCGGCGACCCGTGGGAGGGCGACGTCCCGGTCGACCAGGTCGTCTCCGTAGGCAAGCGCCTGTTCGACCTCGGTGCCTCCCAGCTCTCGCTCGGCGACACGATCGGTGTCGGTACGCCGGGCCACGTCACTGCGCTGCTGAGCGCCTTCAACGAGACCGGGCTGTCCAACGGCCAGCTGGCGATGCACTTCCACGACACCTACGGGCAGGCACTCTCGAACACCCAGGCCGCGCTGCGGGCGGGGGTCACCACGTTCGACGCGTCCACCGGCGGCCTCGGCGGCTGCCCGTACGCCGAGAGCGCCACCGGCAACCTCGCCACCGAGGATCTGGTCTGGATGCTCGACGGGCTCGGGATCGAGACCGGGGTCGACCTCACGAAGCTCGTCGCGACCAGCGCCTGGATGGCCGAGCAGCTGGGTCGACCAAGCCCCTCGCGGGTGGTCACGGCCCTGTCAGGCGGCTGACCGGTCCTTCAGGGGGCGGACAGCCAGCCTGTCGGGGGTAGGGCACAATTCCTGCATGAGTCGTGTCGTCTACCTGCACATCGGGGCGCCGAAGACCGGCACGACCTATCTGCAGGACCGGCTCGGCGCGAACAGCGAGGCGCTCGCCGAGCACGGCGTCCACTTCCCCCGCGGGCCGCTCGGCCGCGACCCGGGGCACACGCACTTCCGCGCGGCCCTCGACCTGCTCGGCGAGGACTGGGGCGGCCCGACCGGCCACGCGGAGGGCTACTGGGACGCCTTGATGCGCAAGGTCCGCCGCACCCGCGGCACCGTGGTCATCAGCCACGAGATCCTCTCGGCGGCGCCCAAGGACAAGATCGCGAAGGCGATGTCCGACCTCGAGGGCAGCGACGTCCACGTCGTCTTCTCCGCCCGTGACATCGCCCGGCAGCTGCCGGCGTTCTGGCAGGAGACCATCAAGTACGGCAGGCGCTGGACGTTCAAGAGATTTCTCGACCGCGCGCAGGAGAACCCGGATCTCTGGTTCTGGCGCTCGCAGAGCCTGCCGAATGTGCTGAGCCGGTGGGGTGCGGGGCTCGAGCCCGACCACGTCCACCTCGTCACCGTGCCCCAGCCGGGGGGACCGCGTGACCTGCTCTGGAAGCGGTTCTGCACGGCGTTCGGCATCGATCCCGCGTGGGCTCCGAAGGAGAGCGAACGGGTCAACCCGTCGATGGGCGTGGCCGAGACCGCGCTGATCCGCAGGCTCAACCGGCGGCTGGCCACCCAGGGACTGAGCGAGCACCACCACGCCACGCTCGTGCGAGAGATGCTCGTCCACCAGAACCTCGCCAACCGCGCGGGGCGCAAGGCGACGCTGCCTCCCGACCTCTACCCGTGGGCGGCCGAGATCGCCGAGACGTGGATCGAGTGGGCAGAGGGCTCGGGCATCGACGTGGTCGGAGACGTGGACGAGCTCCGCCCGGTCCCGCCGCCCGAGGACGAGACCTGGGAGGACCCGGACAAGCCGAGGCCGCGCGAGGTCATCGGCGCCGCGCTCGACGCCCTGGTCGCGATGACTGAGGAAGCGGCGAACCGGCCCGACCCCAGCGACCAGCTCACCGCCCGGATGGGCCGGGCCGCCAAGCGCTTCCGCGGCACCTGAGCGGCCGCGCCGTTTTTCACGGTCCCTTGGGAAAGTGGGACTTCCCCAGGTGAATTTGGCGCGGGAGGTGACGGTTTCCCGAGGTCCCTCGGGACACCACGGACTCCCTCGCCTCAGCGCATGGTGCGAGGAAGCAGCTCCCGGTCGGCGTAGCGGCCGATCTTCCAGGTCGAGAACCCGTCCGCACCTGCGCCGACGAGGCCGCCCACGACGGGGACCCGCCGGCCGACCGTGGTCACCACGCGCTTACCGGCCACCTTGGTGAGCAGCTCGGAGGTGACCTCCGCGGCGATCACCTTGTCGAGCTTCGGGTCGTGCGTGGGGGCGGTGGCGATCGCCATGGGAGGCGCCGGGAGCTTCTTCTTCTTGACCAGCGAGCGGACCGCGTCCTCGCCGAGCATGCAGGTCAGCACGGCGTTCTGGACCCGAGGGTCGCTGAGGTCGTACCCCCGCAGGTGTCCGATACCCGCGACCATCCGGCACTGCAGCATCGCGAGCCCGGCGATGTTCGCGGGGATCGTCACGGCGGCGGTCACGAGTCCGCCGAGGTTGGTGGCGAAGCCCTGGACGCCGGCGTAGCGGACGTGGTTCTCGATGACCTCGTGGATCGCCGCGTCGACGTCGCCACGCTGCTCCTGCAGCTGCTTGTCCGCGGCGGATGCCGCGCCCGGAAGCGGCCCCACTCCGTGGATGGCGCGCGAGAGCGCCTCGTGGACGAAGCTCGCGGTGAACTCCGGCGCCATCCTCTGCACCTGCGGCGCAAGCGCCTTCCCGAGCGAGCCACCGATGCTCATGAGTCCTCCTGTGTCGCCGGCGCCCGCGGCCGGCTCGTTTCCGTCTGAAGCCTACGGCCGGGGTACCCGCGAACAAGATCTCGCGAACGTGGTCCCTGGCACAGGTCGCCAACCCCGGTCGGCCACGACCGCCGTACCCTCCCGAGCGTCGGGGGTGGGCGATGACACGATGGACCGGTGCCGATCGAACCGCCGCCGACGGGTTGGGACTTCCCTGACTCGTTCCACGACAGCGACGACGACGTCGTGGGCATGGGGGCCGACCTGGCACCGGCGACGCTGCTCTCCGCCTACCGGCACGGCCTGTTCCCCATGCCCGGCGACGCGCAGATGCCGATGCTGTGGTGGTCGCCCGACCCCCGTGGCGTGCTCCCGCTCGACGGGCTGAAGGTCTCCCGCTCACTGCGGGCGTCGGTACGTCGGATGGAGGTGCGGGTCGACACCGCGTTCGACGAGGTCATCCGTGCGTGCGCCGACCCGAGCCGGGACTCGGGGTGGATCGACGAGGAGATCATGAGCGCCTACACCTCCCTCCACGACCTGGGCTGGGCGCACTCCGTGGAGACCTGGCAGGACGGCCGGCTCGTCGGAGGCCTCTACGGCGTGGCGATCGGCGGGTTGTTCGCGGGCGAGTCGATGTTCCACCGGGTCACCGACGCGTCGAAGGTGGCGCTGGTCGCGCTGGTGGACCTGCTGCGCGACGAGCACGCCCACCAGCGGCTCCTCGACGTGCAGTGGTCCACGCCGCACCTGGCCTCGCTCGGTGTCGTCGAGGTGCGGCGGGCGACGTACCTCGACCTGCTCGAGACCGCGCTCGAGCTGCCGCTCCCGAGCGTGTTCGCCTGAGCCGCGCTACTTCAGCAGCCGCGACATCCGGCGGTCGGCGAGGAGCTTCCCGCCGGTCTGGCAGGTCGGGCAGTACTGCAAGGAGGAGTCCGCGAACGACACCTCGCGCACCGTGTCCCCGCACACCGGGCACTTCTCGCCCTTGCGCCCGTGAACGGCGAGGTGCGACTTCTTCTCGCCCTTGAGCTCGGAGGCCGCGAGACCGCGAGACCGTTCGACGGCATCGCCGAGCACCGTGCGGATCGCGTCGTAGAGGATCTCGAGCTCGGTGTCGTCGACGCTCGACGCGGGCTTGAAGGGTGACATCCGGGCAGCGTGCAGCAGCTCGTCGGAGTAGGCGTTCCCGATGCCGGCGATGATGCTCTGGTTGCGCAGGACGCCCTTGATCTGCGCCCGGCCCGCATCGGTGAGGATCCGACGCAGCACCTCTCGGGTGAACTCGTCCGACAGCGGATCCGGCCCGAGCCGCGCGATGCCGGGCACGTCGGCGGGCTGATGTACGACATAGACGGCCAGTCGCTTCTGAGTACCCGCCTCGGTGATGTCGAGGCCGGCGCCGTTGTCGAGCACGACCCGTGCCGCGAGCGGCGACTTGTTGCTCGGCTTGGGCGGCAGCTTCGGCACCTCGTCGCGCCACCGGACCCATCCGGCGCGGGACAGGTGCACGATCAGGTGCAGCCCGGAGGCCTCGATGTCGAGGAACTTTCCGTGTCGCGTCACGTCGTCCACGAGCGCGCCGTACAGCGCCGGGAGCGGAGGGTCGAAGGTCTTCAGCGCGCTGAAGGCGGCGATGTCGACACGCGCGATCGCCCGGTCCTTGAGCCGGGTGCGCAGGTCGAGGGCGAGGGCCTCGACCTCGGGAAGCTCGGGCACGCCGCAAGCATAAGCAGCCACTCGGCGGCTGACGAGCAAGTTGAAGGCGTCGGCAAAGTACTGACAAGACTCGTTCACATGCGCACAATGAGCATGTGCGCAACGCATCGCCGATCCCAGTGAAGGGCGAGGTCTTCCTCGATGCCCGCGGTGATGCCCGTGCGCTCAGGGTGTCGTGGCACCGGGACGTCGGTGTCGTGGTGCTCTCGCTGTGGCGTGGCCAGGTCTGCGTCGGCACCTTCCGGTTGGCGATGGACGAGGTGCCCGTACTGATCGAGGCACTCCGTGCCGGGCTCAACGAGGCCTACGACGACGCGAGGCACTCTGTCCTCTCGGCCTTCACCGCCGCGGACGACAACGTCGCCGGCTGAGGCCGGGGTCTCTGAGGACCTTCTCACTCCTGCTAGGACTCGCTAGCGAAATCTAAGGTTTCGCCTAGACCGGGCGATACAGTCCCATCGTGGACCCCGTGAGGAATCCCTACGCACCCGGCGCCGGCCAGCGCCCGCCCGAGCTCGCCGGCCGTGATCGCGAGCTCCGACAGTTCGAGGTGACCCTGGAACGCGTGGCCTCCGGACGACCCGAGCGGTCCATGGTGCTCTCCGGCCTGCGCGGCGTGGGCAAGACCGTCCTGCTGAACGCCCTCCGTAGCCTTGCGGTGAAGCGCGCGTGGGGGACCGGGAAGATCGAGGCGCGGCCCGACCAGACGCTGCGCCTCCCGCTCGCCCAGGCGGTGCACGCCGCGGTGCGCGAGGTGGCCCATCGGCATCGCGACCCCGAACGCGTCGACGCGGTGGCCGGCGTACTCAAGTCCTTCGCCCTGCGCACCCGGCTCGACGAGCGCAAGGGCGTGCGCTGGCAGCCGGCCTCCATCGGTGCCGACGTGCCGGCAACCAGGGGCCGGGCGGACTCCGGCGACCTCGAGCTCGACCTGCTCGAGCTCTTCACCGACGTGGCCGAGCTCGCGGGCGACCTCGGTGTCGGGATCGGCATCTTCATCGACGAGATGCAGGACATCGCGCCCGTGGAGCTCGCCGCCCTCTGCGGCGCCGTGCACGAGATCAGCCAGCAGGGCGCGCCCCTCGTGGTGGTCGGCGCCGGACTCCCGCACCTGCCGGTCGCGCTCTCGGCGAGCAAGTCGTACGCCGAGCGGCTCTTCCGGTACGTCGTCGTCGACCGGCTGCCCCGGGAAAGCGCCGACCGGGCGCTGCTGGTCCCGGCCGGCACGGAGGCGGTCGACTACGAGCTCGACGCGCTCGACGAGCTCTACCGCCTCACCGACGGCTACCCGTACTTCGTCCAGGCCTACGGAAAGGTGACGTGGGACGTGGCGTTGCAGTCGCCGATCCGGGTCGCCGACGTCCAGGAGGCGGCGCCCGAGGCCGAGGGCGAGCTCGCGGTGGGCTTCTTCGGCGCCCGCTACGACCGAGCAACCCCCGCCGAGCGCGACTACATGCGCGCGATGGCCGAGCTCGGCGCGGACAGCAACGACAAGGCGGTGACAACCGCCCAGGTCGCCGAGGCTCTCGGCCGCAAGCCGCAGAGCCTCTCCCCGGCCCGCGACGGGCTGATCAAGAAGGGGCTCGTCTACTCCTCCGAGCGGGGCACCGTGGCCTTCACGGTCCCGCACTTCGGCAAGTTCCTGCGCGCCCAGCACGGCTGACCGTGTCGCGTCCCTCCCGGGGCGCAGGGGTTGCAGATGCAACGATGGGGCCATGCTCACGAACGGGCGCCCCCAGGTCGTGGCGCACCGGGGGTCCAGCGAGGTGAACGCCGAGCACACCCTCGGCGCCTATCTCGCTGCCCTGGACGAAGGGGCCGAGGGGCTCGAGTGCGACGTACGCCTCACCGCCGACGGGCACCTGGTCTGCGTCCACGACCGCCGGGTCGACCGCACGGCGAACGCAGAGGGCCTCGTCTCGACGATGGAGCTCGCCCAGCTCGACGAGCTCGACTTCGCAGCCTGGAAGAACCCCTGGTCCGAGCTCGACGACGAGGCGCCGGAGGTGGACCGCGAGACCCGCAAGGTGCTCACCTTGCGGCGGCTGATCGAGGCGGTCGCGGACTACGACCGCCCGGTGGACCTCGCGATCGAGACCAAGCACCCCACCAGGTACGCCGGCCTCGTGGAGCGCCGGCTCGTGGAGCTGCTCGGCGCCTACGGGTGGACCCGCAAGGGCGCACCGGTGCGGGTGATGAGCTTCTCCTACGTCGCGCTCAACCGGGTCAAGAAGCTCGCCCCGGACATCGAGACGGTCATGCTCGTCGACCGGCTGTATGCCTGGCAGCTGACCCGGAACCTCGTCGGGACCGACTGGATCGCCGGCCCGGGCATCGACCTGCTCCGCGACAGCCCCCGCTTCCGCCGCAGCCTCCAGCGCAGCGGGCGCCGGATCCACGTGTGGACGGTCAACAGGCCCGAGGACCTCGACCTGTGTGTCGAGCTCGGTGTCGAAGCGGTCATCACCGACACCCCGGGGAAGGCACTCCGGCACCTGCGGAGCCATCGGTAGACCACTCGAGGCACCGGTGTTTGGGTACCGAGCGAATCGGGAAGTTTAGGGCCGGAGGGCTGGTAGAGAAGGGGTGGCAGCGTGGAGACGCGCTCCGTACGGAACGATCACGCGCCTGTGACGGTGCGCGTGCCCTTTGCCGCGTCCTCAGTGGCTGTCGCTCGGCGGCAGTTCAGGTCCTGGATGCGCGCCGAGGGCTACGCCCGTGAGGTCATCGAGGACGGCCGCGTCATCATCTCCGAGCTCGTCGGCAACTCCATCCGCCACGCCCAGCCGCTCTCCGACGGCACGATCCTGATCACCTGGGCCCATGAGCGCAAGGGCATCAGGCTCTCGGTCACCGACGGCGGCAGCTCGTCGCGACCGCGGACCCTCCCGGCTTCCGCCTCGGCTCTCTCGGGGCGCGGCATGGCGATCGTCGAAGCGCTCGCCCTCGACTGGTGGTCCGAGCACACCCGCACCCGGTCGACCGTCCACGCCGTCCTCCGCACCGCCTGACAGCGGCCACCTCCGAGTCGGCGTGGTTGGGCTGAAGTAGCCTTCGCGGCATGGGAAAGAAGTCGCGCGTCAAGACCAGGTCCGAAGCCACCGCCGCCCCCGGTGAGGTCGGTCCCCGCCAGCCGTGCCCCTGCGGCTCGGGCAAGCGCTACAAGGCGTGCCACGGCAACCCCTCAGGCGTGCCCCAGACCTTCGTGAGCCGGCCCTTCGCGTCGATGGCGGCCGAGTGCGACATCATCGCGATGCGCGAGCTCGTCCCGGCCGCCACCGCCCCGCTCCGGTTGGCCGACAGCGTCGGGTCCGAGCGGTCGGTGCTGCTGTGCACGCTTCTCCCGATGGCCGCCCCCGCCCTGGTCCGGCAGGACGGCTCCGTGTGGCTCGCGCTCCAGGTGCAGCACCAGTTCGGTGACCCGAGCCGGGATCTCGCCGCCGTGCTCGAGCGTGCACTCGAGGCGGAGCCGGGATCGATGGTCGGCCTGACCGAGCCCCCTGGGGAAGGCCGCCGGCTCCAGGACATGGTCGTCGACGAGCCCCTCGACATCACCGTCCACGAGGGGTTCGAGTTCTGGATCGCCGACATGGACGACGAGGACGGTGCGCTCGGGGCGTCGCTGGAGAGCGCCAACGCGGCCGCGAACCCCACCAAGCGGCTCGCCTCGGTCGAGGCGGCCTACTGGACCGACGTCGGGACCAAGGAGCACCTGCGCTGGGTGATGCCGCACGACGAGGAGCAGCTGCTCTCCGCGCTGGCGCGCCTGCACCTCCAGGGCAAGGACGTGGTCGCCGAGGGCTCGCGCCTGGTCGGGATGTTCCGCGTGCACGGGGTGCTGGTCCCGGTGTGGGACCTGCCGGTCGGCACCGGGCCCGAGGTCCTCGAGCAGCCTGCGGGCGAGTTCGCCAAGGAGCTCGACAAGGCGCTCGCGGACACCGCTCCGCTCACTGCGGAGGAGCGTGCTGCGCGCTCCGGCCTCGCCAACCGCCAGCTCACGATCCGCTGATCCTGACTAGACAGACCCACTTTTTCGCTGTGACGCAGCCCAATTTGGACACCCCGAGTTGTACCCGGCTCGTCGGCCACGTATCTTTGTGAGTGCCCGGTCGTTGTTGTATCCCCCGTCAGCAACGGCCGGGTTTTTTCTTTTTCTCATGCCTGAACCCTTGTAACGCGGGGTTATGGACGGTCCACGAGCGGCAAAGCGCTTGGGCAGCGTCCACAGCGCTGTGCCGGGTGCGACCGCTCTAGCCGGTCAGGCGCTCCGCGAGTCGGCTGATGTCCGCGTCCGTCATACCGCGGTCCTTCACGTACGCCGGCCCGCCCCCGTGTCGCAGGTCGAGGTGCTCGAGCAGCCTGGCCATCGTCTTGGGAGACGAGCGCTGCCGAGAGGCGACCTGCTCGCGCCGCTCGGGGTCGTCGATGCTCGCCAGCTCCTCGGCGAAGTACGGCGCCAGGCGGGCCTCTGTTTCGGCGTAGTCGTCGACGATGGCTGTGCTGGGGGCTCCCAGGACGGCGAGGACCACCGCGACCAGGATCCCTGTGCGGTCCTTGCCGGCCGCGCAGTGCACCAGCACGCCGCCTTCCGGAGCATCAACGATGTGGCGGATGCCCTCGAGGGCCAGCACGTTCACGGTGGTGTCGGTGTCACCTGTGGGCTCGTCGGACCGGAACAGGCGACCGGGGCCGATGGGGCCTGAGGTCGTGGGGAGCCCTTCCAAGGTCCTGGCGTTGACGAAGCCCGGCCAGTCGCGATGACGGACGGGTGGGTCCGATGACGCACTCATGTCCGGAACAGTAGCCGCGCGGATCGTCTTGCCTGTGTTGCTGAGTGTTGTGGCGTCGCGCTCGGTCTGATGCCGTTCCGGTGACACCGGGTCCGACTGGTCAGGGCTCCGGGTCGAAGGACAGCATGACCCCGTCGCCCACCCGTCGATAACCGATGGCCTGGTAGATGCCGTTCGACGTCGGGTTGGACAGGTCGGTGTAGAGCATGCAGCGGTGACCCGCGGCGAGCTGTGCGGACGTGGCGCCTGCGACGACCGCGCTCGCGTACCCGTGGCGCCGCTGCTCAGGCGGCGTGTAGACCCACGAGATCCGGCTGGTCCCGCCGGCCGGCGGCGATGCATAGGCCATGGAGACGGGAGCCGCGTCGTCCTCCCAGACCCACATCTCGCCGCGGCCGATCCGGTCGGTCAGCATGTCGTCGCGGTCGGGGACAGGGTCGCCGATGTCCTCGAGGAAGCCGAGCGCCCACGTGTTCAGGAGCGGCGCGTCACCGGCTCCGGCAAGGCGGAGTGAGCCGGGCATCCCCGACGGAGGGGTGACGGCGGTCGCCTCGTAGACGCCCTCCTCCCGCAATGTGGAGACCTCACAGGGACGCAGCTCCCTCCAGCGACCCGCGAAGGCCTCGGCGGCGGGCCGGTTGCCGCCGACACCCGAGACCGGACGTCCCGAGGCGGACAGGTGGTCGGCGACGGCAGCGCCAACGGCGGGATCGCGCGTGGCGAGGTGTGGGAACCGCGGCGGAGTGTGCATCGCCACGGCGACCGGCGCTCCGTGCCGGCCCTCCGCCCACAACCAGCAGGGGTCGGCGAAGACGGAGGGATCTCTCAGCGCGTTGTGCAGGTTGGTCGCGACCACGCTCGTCAGGACCGGCTCGGCCTCGATCAGAGGAGCGACCTTCGCCACGAACGCAGCCGCATCCGGCGTGGCGTGGACCGTGAGGACGTGGCTGTCGCGCATCGCTCCTGAGGCTCGTGCGTGCTCGTTCACCCGGCACATTCTGCACGCGAGCCAAGCGGCACGCCTTCTCATTTCCGCCGAGCTCCAGCGCGTGCCGGGGATGCGGATCGGCGTCGACGTACGGGACCGCTGTTGTCATGTAGGAGCCGCCGCTGCCTGTCATGGACTGCCTTCTGTCCTGGGTCAGCGAAGGTCGGTCCTGCGACGGGCCTACTCGAAGTCTCCGACGGAGACGGCCTCGGCCTCCTCGCGAGAGGGGTGCGCCGGGATCTGCTCCGCACCTCCTTCGACGTACTTGCGGCCGACGGCCATGACCAGGACGGCGATCAGGACGACACCGGCGCCCATCCAGAACGGCGCGTGGACGCTGACGTTCTCGCCGAGCTTGCCGGCGAGCCACGGTGCGACCGCGCCCCCGGAGAAGCGGACGAAGGAGTACGCCGCCGACGCGACCGGACGCTCGACGGGAGCCGCCCCCATCACGGCCTCGGTGATCAGCGTGTTGTTGATGCCGAGGAACGCGCCGGCGACGATGATCCCCACCACGAGGGCGGTCTTGTTCTCGGTGAGGACCGCCATCACGGCGAGGTCGGCCGCGAACAGCGCCAGCGAGCCGATCACCGTTGGAATGGTCCCGAGCCTCGCCTGCAGCCACGGAGCGGCGACCACCGAGGTGAACGCGAGCAGGATGCCCCAGCCGAAGAAGACCCACCCGACCTGGGAGGCCGTCATGTCGAGCGGGAACGGCGCGAAGGCGAGCAGCGTGAAGAAGCCCATGTTGTAGAAGAGCGCGGTGATCGCCACGGTGAGCAGGCCCGGGTAGCGCAGCGCCCTGAACGGGTCGGCGAGCGAGGTCTTGCGAGGTGCAGGGGGCGTCTTGGGCAGGAAGAACGCGGTCGCGACCAGCGCGATCGTCATCAGGGTCGCGACCCCGAAGAAAGGCGCCTTCCACGAGATCGACCCGAGCTGTCCGCCCAGGATCGGGCCCGAGGCGATACCGATCCCGAGCGCGGCCTCGAACAGGATGATCGCCTGGGCAACTGACCCGCTTGCAGCCGACACGATGGTCGCCAGCGCGGTCGCGATGAACAGCGCGTTGCCGAGACCCCAGCCGGCCCGGAAGCCCACGATCGCGCCGACCGTGTCGGAGGCGCCGGCGAGCGCCGAGAACACGATGATCAGGGCCAGGCCGCTGAGCAGAGTCCGCTTGGCGCCGATCCGGCTCGAGACCACGCCGGTGATGAGCATGGCCACGCCCATCACGGCCATGTAGCTGGTGAACAGGAGCGAGACCTGGCTCGGCGAGGCGCCGAGCTCGTCGGCGATCGGCTTGAGGATGGGGTCCACGAGCCCGATGCCCATGAAGGCGATGACACAGGCGAAGGCGACTGCCCACACCGCGCGGGGCTGCTTGAGGATCGACGGCTGGTCGGCCACGGGTAGGTCGACGCTCGAGGTCTGGTTGGTCACTGGACTCCTTGGTCTGCGGGGAGAAGGTGCTCGAGGAGGGCTACCGCGGCCGCGACGTCGCTGACGTCATGGCACGGGTCCGCCTCCAGCCGTTCGGCGACGACGGCGCCGATGCGGCGTCGCGCGTCGTCGAGCACGGTGGTGCCGGCCTCGGACAGCTCGATCAGCGACGAGCGGGCGTCGGCCGGGTTCGGTGTCTTGGTGACCCATCCCTTGTTCACGAGGTTCTGCACCGCCCCGGACATGGTCGGCTGCGAGCAGCGGTCCGCCTGGGCCAGCCGGCTGATCCCGACCGGTCCGAGCTCGTCGAGCTGCGCGAGGAGGCGCAGCGTCGCCGCGGGTATCTCAGGTGCGGTGAGTCTGCTGACCGCCCGGCCGAGTCGGGAGGCGTAGGTCACCAGCGCCGCGCTGAGCGCCTCGACGTCGGTATCCGGGATCACTCGACGCAATATACATAGGACCCCTATGCAAGTCACCAGGAGTCAGGTGAGCCGGACCTGTGCCTGTTGGGGTACGTGGGGCCCTAGGCTGCGGGCCGTGAGCCAGCCGAACCTCCGCCACTCCGCCCGGGCGCTCCTCGTCGACGGGGGTGACGCCGTACTCCTGTGCCGCTTCGACTTCCGTGACCGCGGTGGGCCGGTCGTGTGGGCTGCGCCGGGTGGCGGCATGGACCCGGGGGAGACCGAGCTCGACTGCCTACGTCGCGAGCTGGTCGAGGAGGTGGGCCTCGAGCTCACGGGGACGCCGCAGAAGGTCTGGCGGCACGAGGTGGTCGAGGCCGGCCACGCCTCGGGGTACGACGGGGTGGTGAACCACTACTTCCTCGTCCGCACGGACCGGTTCACGCCGCGCGGCGCCTTCACCGACGAGGAGCTCGCCGCCGAGGGAGTCACGGACTTCGCCTGGTGGCCGCTGCAGGACATCGCCGGCTACACCGGGACGGACCTGTTCTCACCGCGCCGGTTGGGGTCTCACCTGACCGAGCTGTTCCGAAGCGGCGTGCCTGCGGCTCCGGTGGAGCTCGGACTGCACGACTGACCGAGGGCTGCGGGGAGCACTCCGGGGCGTAGCACGACCGTGCTACCAACGCGACCAGGACCTCTGCGCAGCCCGCTCAGATCGGGTCGCGGGTGATCGGGCAGGACATGCAGCGCGGGCCGCCGCGGCCCGATCCGAGCTCCGACCCGGCGATGGCGACGACCTCGATCCCGGCCTCCTCGAGGCGGCTGTTGGTCTCGACGTTGCGCTCGTAGGCAACGGCAACCCGAGGTGCGAGAGCCAGGGTGTTGTTGCCGTCGTCCCACTGCTCGCGCTCGGCGGTGACCGGGTCGAGACCGGTGTCGATCTGGTGCAGCGTGTCGATGCTCATCGCCTTCGCCGCCGCGACGAGGAACGGCTCGGGCTCCGTGACCTCGAGGACCAGGTCCCGGTCGGAGTGGCCGTTGCGGTCCACGACGGTCACGGTGTACGCCTGCAGATGGTCGGCGACGTTCGGGTACATCACGATCTTGTCGACGTCGACCATCGTGCAGACGGTGTCGAGGTGCATCGTCGCCCGCTCCTGCGCGATCGGCACGGCGAGCACGGTGTGTGCCAGGTCCTCGCGGAACGCCTGCCGCGCGAGCCGCTCGGCGCCCGCAGGCGTGGTGCGCTCGCCGACGCCGATCGCGATCACGCCCGGAGCGAGAAGGAGTACGTCGCCACCCTCCACGTGCTCCCGCTCCCAGCCGTGGATCTTCTGGGTCCCCTGGAAGCGGGGGTGGTCGCGGTAGATCAGCTCGGTCAGCTGGGTCTCGCGCTCGCGCGCGGGCATGGCGAGGGACGTGATCGCGACCCGGTCCTGGACCCACACGCTGGAGTCGCGGGTGAAGAGCAGGTTCGGCAGCGGGTCGATCAGGAAGTCGTCGCTGGCCAGGAGGCTCGTGACGAGGCCGAAGCCGCCGCGCACCTCGTCGTTGCGCACCCCGGCGGTCAGGAACGCCGCGAGCTGCTCGGGGTCCTGGTCGTGCAGCGCGTCGGTGAGGTAGTCCCGCAACGTGTCGCCGAGGTGCAGGCTCGACATCGCGCCTGCGATCGCGTGCTCACGCGCCTCGGGGGTCTGCAACGTCTCCACCAGCAGCTCGGTCAGGTAGAGCACCTCGACGCCGCGGTCACGCAGCGCCTGCGCGAAGGCGTCGTGCTCGTCCTGGGCGCGGCTGACCCACGGGATCCCGTCGAAGAGGAGCTTGTCGTTGTTGCGGGGGGTGAGCCGCTTCAGCTCCGGGCCGGGACGGTGCAGCATCACCGTGCGCAGCCGGCCGACCTCGCTGTTCGCGCCGTGCTTCAGTCCGTCGTTCCCACCCTGGCTGATCATGGGGCGAAGCGTAACGCCCCAGGCCACCAAGTTCTCAGCCCGGAACGGCGGCTCCTCTCATCCCTCAGCTGACCAGCTCGTAGAAGGTCACCGCAGCGAGCAACAGGCAGACCGCGGCGCCGATGTAGTGGAGCAGGGCGAGCCTCATGTAGCGCAGCAGGACCCGGCCCGCGATGACCGCGAGACCTGAGACGACCAGCAGCGCTCCCCAGGCACCGATGAAGACGCTGAACGGCTGCTCGTACTTCGCCACCAGGCTCATCGTGAGCAGCTGGGAGAGGTCGCCCCACTCGGCGGCGAACAGCACGAGGAACGACGCCCCGATCGCCTTGAGCCCGGTCTTGGACTCCGACACCCTCGCGGCGTACTCCTCCTCCGCCTCGATCTCCCCCGCCTCGGCGCCCGGTGCGGACCGGAACAGCACGACGGCGCCGATCAGGAAGATCGCCAGCGCGACGCTGTGGATCAGCACCGGCGGCAGCAGCGTGGCGAGATGTCCGGCCGTCACGCCGATCAGGGTCTGGATCAAGAAGGCGAGCCCGACTCCGATCCAGACCATCAGCGGCCGGTACCTCGTCGACAGCACGAGTGCGGCGATGAAGGTCTTGTCGGGCAGCTCGACCACGAAGATTGCGGCGAAGGTCAGCGCGATGACAGCGAGGTCCATGGGTGTGACGGGTCCTTGGGGCTTGGGGTTCGAACGGCCTGATGGGGGACGTCGGTCAGGTGCTGTCGAGGGCGCGGGACAGGGCGACCGCCTCGGCGAGGACGTCCTTGACGGCCCGGCCGGTCGCCTCGGCCACGACGACCAGGTCGTCGTACTCCGGCTGCGCGTTGACCAGGACGCCCTCGAGCAGGGCGAGCTTCACGTGGACGGTGTGGCCGTCGAGCTCGATCGTGCGCATCTCGCGGTCGAGGGCATGCTTGCCGATGGCGAGCTCCCGGACGCCGATCGTGGAGGTCTGTCGGAAGATCTCCGCCCGCACCGCCGGGGCCCGGTCGCCGCTGACGAGCACGTGCAGTGTGTGGGCGGGTCGGCCCTTCTTCATGACGATCGGGCTCAGCCACGCGTCGGAGGCCCCGGCCGCGAGGAGCGCGGAGATGACGTTCGGCCACAGGCGCGGGTCGAGGTCGTCGACGTTGGTCTCGATCAGCAGCGGCTCGTGGGTGCCGTGCTCGGCGGCCGGCGAGCTCGTCGAGACCCCGACGAAGAGCCGCAGGACGTTCGTGTGGCCCTCCGGGTCGCGCCCCCCGGCGCCCACGCCCACCGCGTCGACGGTCATCGCGGGCTGCGGGCCGTATCCGGTGGCGTTCGCGGTGAGCAGCGCGGCGCCGGTCGGCGTGCACAGCTCCATCGCGGGCGCCGACGGCGGACCGGAGTACGACGGCCGCCCCCGGAGCAGCGAGGCGACGGCCGGAGGTGGCACGGGCATCGAGCCGTGGGCGCCGCGGACCGAGCCGGAGCCGACGGCCACAGGTGACACGACGAGCTGTTCGAGGCCGAGGTGCTCGAGCCCGGCGCACACTCCGACGACGTCGGCGATGGCGTCGAGGGCGCCCACCTCGTGGAAGTGCACCTCGTCGGGGGTCGTGCCGTGCACCTCCGCCTCCGCGACGGCGAGACGCTCGAAGGTGGCATGGGCCCGGCGCCGGACCGAGTCGGCCAGGTCGGCCTCGGTGAGGAGGGCGGCGATGTCGCGCCAGGTGCGGTGGGTCGTGCTGTCGGCAACCTCGACATGGCACCGGGTGGCGGCGAAGCCGTTGCGGGTGACCTGCTCGGCGTGCAGTGCGACGTGTTCAGGGGCCACGGCGTC
This sequence comes from uncultured Actinomycetota bacterium, assembly GCA_963700955.1. Classification (GTDB taxonomy): domain Bacteria; phylum Actinomycetota; class Actinomycetes; order Propionibacteriales; family Nocardioidaceae; genus Nocardioides_C. Next base: position 652,098 of record CAVOZH010000011.1, read on the forward strand.
GACCGCGGACGTGATCACCTCGAGGGGGGTGCCTGCGCCGACCAGGGCGCCGAGGAGCATGTCACCGCTGGCGCCGGAGGACGCGTCGACCCAGCCGATGCCGCCGCTCACCGGGCGGCCCGCGCGACCCGCGCCGCGAACACCCCGGCACCGAAGCCGTTGTCGATGTTGACCACGGTGACCCCCGGGGCGCACGAGTTGAGCATCCCGAGCAGTGCGGCCACCCCGCCGAAGGAGGCGCCGTAGCCGACGCTCGTGGGCACCGCGACGAGCGGAACCCCGGTCAGCCCGCCGACCACACTCGGCAGGGCGCCCTCCATGCCGGCCACCACGATCAGGCAGTTGGCGGTGAGCAGCTCCTCACGGGCGGCCAGGATCCGGTGCAGCCCGGACACGCCGACGTCGTTGACCAGCTTCACGCCGGCGCCGTAGACCCGAGCGGTGAGGGCGGCCTCCGCGGCGACAGGCGCGTCCGACGTACCGGCGGAGACGACCGCGACCGTGCCCTGTGCCTGAGGCAGGGGGCCAACCGTGATGGCCCGGGCGACCTCGTCGACGACCACGTCGGGGACCTGGTCGACCACGGCCTCGATGACCGGGTCGCTCAGACGCGTCGCCAGGATGGCCCGGTCAGGATGGGCTGAACGCAGGGTCTGCAGGATCTCGACGACCTGGTCGGCGGTCTTGCCGGCGCCGTACACGACCTCCGGGTCGCCGGTGCGGGCTGCCCGGTCGGTGTCGAGCCGGGCGTACCCGAGGTCCGAGACCCCGGGGCCGGCAGGCTTGTCCACGGGCTGGTCGGTCATGCGCCCGAATCTATCTCCCCTAGAGTTGACGGGTGCCGCCACCACCGCCGGGGGTACCCCCCGCCCGCTACGCCTACCTCGGCCCTGAGGGGACGTTCACCGAGCAGGCGCTGCGCTCGGTGCCCGCAGCGGCGCGTGCGGAGCTCCAGCCGTGCGCGACCGTCACGCTGGCGCTCGACGCCGTGCGCAACGGTGAGGCCGACGGCGCGGTGGTCCCCATCGAGAACTCCGTCGAGGGTTCGGTCCCGGTGACGCTCGACGAGCTCGCGACCGGCGAGCCCCTGATGATCACCCGGGAGATGACCGTCCCGATCGCGTTCTCGCTGCTCGCCCGCCCGGGCAAGGCGCCGCAGGACATCAAGGTGGTCGCGACGCATCCGCACGCCGCGGCCCAGACCCGCCGCTGGGTCGCCCTGCACCTGCCCCGGGCGGAGGTCGTTCACGCCCCGTCCACCGCCGCGGCAGCGGCAGCCGTGGCGGACCCCGCCTCGTCCTGGGACGCCGCGATCTCAGCGCCCCTGGCCGCCGAGCACTACCGTCTCGCCGTGCTGGCGGAGGGCATCGGCGACAACCCCGACGCGATCACCCGCTTCGTGCTCGTCTCCCGCCCCGGCGTGCCGGCCCCGAGGAGCGGGCGCGACAAGACCTCGCTCGTGGCGTTCATGCGCGACGACCACCCCGGCGCGCTGCTGGAGATCCTCGAGCAGCTCACCATGCGCGGGGTGAACATGACGCGCATCGAGTCGAGGCCCACCGGTGCCGCGCTCGGCAACTACTGCTTCTCGATCGACTGTGAGGGGCACGTCGACGACGCCCGCGTGGGAGAGGCGTTGATGGGGCTGCGGCGGGTGTGCGCCGACGTGCGCTTCCTCGGCTCCTACGAGCGGCACGACGGGATCGCCCCCACGGTGCGTCCCGGCACCACGGACGCCGAGTTCCAGGACGCCGCGGCCTGGCTCGCGCGCCTTCGTCACGGAGGCTGACCTCCCCGGTTACTCTCGGGCGCGATGAACATCTCCGTGCAGTCGCCCGCCACCTCCTACGCGATCCCCACCAGCCTCGTGGTCCTTCTGGTCGCGGGGCTCCTGGCCGCGGTCGCGGCGCTCGTGGTCGCGGTGGTCGCTCTGCGACGCTCGCAGGCCGGCCAGGCCCGTCGTACCTCTGCGCAGCGTCGCGCGGTCGACCTGCCGACAGACGTCGTGGGGCTGCGGGCCGAGGTCCAGGCTCTCCGGATGGAGGCGTCCCAGGCGCTACGTCACCTAGCGGTGGTGCGCTACGACGCGTTCGGCGACATGGGCGGTCACCTGTCCTGGTCGATGGCGCTGCTCGACGACGGTGGCGACGGCGTGGTGCTCACCTCGATCCACGGCCGCAGCGAGGCGCGAACCTACGCCAAGAACGTGATGGGCTGGTCCTGCGAGCAGCAGCTCTCGCCCGAGGAGGAAGAGGCGGTCAAGTTCGCCAAGAATGCGGGCTGAGCCGAGGTCAGCGACTCGCCTCGGCCATGGCCGCCTGAACGCTGCCGTGGACCCCGGCGTTGGTCGCGACGGTGTCGCCTGTGTCGCGGAACTCGAGGTGCCAGCCGGTCACCACGCGCGTGATGCGCCACTGTCGGCCGCCCGCAGCGTGGCCGGTGTAGACCCCGCCTTCCTGCTGGAAGTCGATGGTGGTGGTACCGGCGGTGGCGTCACGTCCGGCGGGCGCCCCGGCCTTGGGTTCAGCTCGACGGCCTCCGAGCCGGTACGACGGGGCAACCGGATGTGGGGTCCACCAGGAGGAGCCGTGGTCGACCCAGCGCTCCGACGGTCTTCCGTGGTCGGTGACCGGGGTGAGGAGGATGTCGCGGGCCGAGGCCCGGTTCTCCGGTGAGGAGGCAGTCCGCATCACGTCAGCGGCCTGGGCCTCGGAGGTGTCCGGCGGCACCAGCAGGAGTGAGAGGTTGCGACCGGCCAGGCTCAAGATGACCATGTGCGCGCCGTCCTGCGAGAACGTCCCCACCTGGATCACCTCACCGTCGAGCTCGACCTGCCCGGGGGCACGGTCCCAGTCCGGTGCGGAGCAGACAGCCCGGACGACTCGGCCGAGACCTGCCGGGACGTGCTCGGCCAGGTCACGCAGCTCGGTCCCCAGGTCCCTCGACTGCGGCCACCACGCCCCGTCGAGGCGCCCGTGGCTGAAGTCAGGGGACAAGGCCAGCCGTAGCGGCACACGTGAAACCGAGCCAGGCTCGACGCCCGGCGGTTCTTGCGGGTTGGTGGGTTCGAACGACGTCACCATGACGTCCACCTCTCAACCGACTCGAAGAAGGTCCGGAGCGGAGGCTTCCTGAATAGGTCTTTTCAGCCTACTGCCGCCGCAAGTGGTGGGCGCCGGTTACGACGAACCGGCGTCCCCCGAGGCCGTGACGTCGACCCGGACGACGGCTTGAAACGGTCAGCCGGCCTCGTAGGCGCGCTCGAGCTCGGCGATGTCGAGCTTCTTCATGCCCAGCATCGCCTTGAACGCGGCCGCGACCTTCGCCGGGTCCGGCCCGGTGGCGAGCTCGAGCCAGCGGCTCGGGACGATCTGCCAGGAAAGGCCGTACTTGTCCTTGAGCCACCCGCACTGGACCTCCTGGCCACCGTCCGCGGTGAGGGCGTCCCAGAGCCGGTCGACCTCCTCCTGGTCGTCGCACCTGACCTCGAAGGAGACCGCCTCGGTGAACGGGAACTGCGGGCCGCCGTTGATGGCGACGTACTCCTGGCCGAGGAGCTGGAAGTCGACCAGCATCACGGTGCCGGGCTCACCCGGGCCTGCCTCGCCGTAGGGGACGGTCTCGAGGATCTCGGAGTCGTCGAAGAGCGAGACGTAGAAGTCGGTGGCCTCCTCGGCCTCCGTGTCGAACCACAGGTTCGGGACGATCTTTTCCATGGCGTGCTCCTCTCGCGGGCTTGGGTCTATGGACCGCCACGGGGACGGGAACTCATCGGATCCCCACCGTCCGCGCGCAGGGGCCGCCTCGGCTGACCTGCAGCTCGCGCGCCTCGACGTCCACGACGACGGTCGCCAGCGTGGCGTGCCAGAGCTCGGGCCGCATCGCCCGGTCGGGATGGGCGCAGACGCCGCCGACGCCCTTGTGGTCGTGCATCGCGGCGACGACCTCGTCGGCGTGGCTCGGAATACGGTCCGAGAGCGAGTCGAGGAGCGTCGTACGTCGGACGCCGCTGCTGGGCCCGATGGCCGCGGCGAGACAGCCGGGAGCCCCCTCGTCGGAGATGAAGTGGTTCGTGCGTACGAGCAGGCCGTTCTCGGGGTGCGCGACGCCGGGTCCGCCGGGGAAGAGCTCCACCGACGCGGCGCCGCCGGCGTCGTCGACCACGGTGAGCGACGTCGACGCCGAGGTGCTGACCGACGACGCCTGGGCCACGGCGTCGTCGAGACTCCGCGCGGTGTCGAGGATCTGCCTGCTCAGCAGGTGCACCGGGAAGCCGAGGCCCTTCTCCTCGGCGAGGGCGTCGTCGCTGTGGCGCAGCATGTTGAACATGACACCGACCCCGTGCGAGCTCACCCCGATCTTGCCGAGGACGCCGTACTCCGTGACCGTCTGGACGACGTGACCGCCTGGCTGCGGGATGGTCCACACGAACCAGTCGTCAGCCATGGCGTCGTACCAGTCCCACGTCTGTACGGCGACCGGCGCACCCTGCTCCGGCAGCGCCACCACCGTCGAGCACTCGTCGACCACGCCGGTCGGGTCGGCCACCGCCAGCAGCTCGGTGCGGGCGTTGAGCATCGCCACCTCGTGCACGGGCACCCGGGCACCCTCGGCGATCCCGGAAATCTCCAGGGCGGCGGAAGGCGCGAGCTCGGTGATCGTCACCCAGGCACGCTCGGCCCACCGGTCCACGTCGAACGGCCGCGTCGCGCGTGCCGCGAACAGCCTGCGGTAGGCCGCGATGGTGCGGCCGATCTCCGCCCGGAACTGCTCGCCGAGCTCACGACCACGGGCGGCCGGCTCGAGGACGGAGGAGGTGAATGTCCGCACTGTCGTCACCGGGCCACCGTAACGCCGCCCGTCGCTAGCATGCGCGCATGAACTTCCTGACCCCCGTCGCCATCAGGGTCGGCAGGCTGAGCTGGCTCCCGAAGTACCTGAGGTACATCGTCGGCCTGGACAAGGCGATCCATCGGGTCACCCGCGGGCGCTTCGGCCTGCTCGCGATAGCCGGGCTGCCTCAGCTGATGCTGACCGTGCGAGGCCGCAAGAGCGGGGCGCTGCGGACGACGCCGCTGCTCTGCGTGCCGCACGAAGGAGCCTTCCTGGTCGCCGGTTCCAACTGGGGCGCGCCCAAGCTGCCCGTGTGGGTGCTCAACCTCCGGGCCGACCCCGACGCCCGGATCAGCCACCGGGGCCGCGACATCCCCGTCCACGGACGGGAGGTCTCCGGCGAGGAGCGGGACCGGCTGTGGCGGGTGATGGTGCGGACCTGGCCGAACTACGACAAGTACGCCGAGCGCACCGACCGGGTGATCCCGGTGTTCGAGCTCACGCCCCGGACCTGACTAGCGCGGGACCCGCACCAGCAGGCGGCCGTGGATGCACTCCGCCCGGATCTCCCGGCCGGCTCCGATGGGGTCGCCGTCGAGCTGTCGGGCGGTGTCGTGAGCGGTGCGCACCACGACCTTGCGGCCGGTCATCCGGTTCAGCTCCTCGTCCACGCGCTTGCCTTTGCTCAGCACCCGCCACAGCAGGGGGAGCCAGCTCAGGAACCGTCGCGGTGACACGAGCACGACGTCGAGCACGCCGTCGTCGATCGTGGCGTCGGGCAGCAGCGGTATCCCCGCGGTGAGGTAGCCGACGTTGCCGACCACGACGGTCAGCGCCCGGTGCTTCGTGAACGGCCCGTCGTCGACGGAGATCTCGACCCGGAACGACGGTGAGCGCAGGTGCCTGATGCCGGAGACGAAGTAGGCCAGCCAGCCGATCTTGGCCTTGATGGCGTCGTCGGCGCCCTCCATGATCGCGGCGTCGAAGCCCATCCCGCCCATCACCATGAAGTGCTGGTCCTCGTCGATCCCGTCGCCGGCGACCGCGGCCAGGTCGATCGCCCGGTCCTGACCGTTCAGGGCCACGTCGACGGCCGCCTCGAGGTAGAGCGGGATGCCCAGGTTCCGGGCCAGCAGGTTGCCGGTGCCCGCGGGGATCACACCCACGGGGACTCCGGTGCCGGCGAGCTCCGCGCACACCGTGCGGACCGTGCCGTCGCCGCCGCACACGAGCACCAGCTCGGCGCCGCTGACCGCGGCGGACTCGGCCATCGAGCGGCCCGGGTCCTCGATCGTGGTCTCGTACCACGCCGGCGCGGCCCAGCCGGACTCCCTCGCGTGCTCCTCGACCATGGTCTTGAAGGCGTCCACGTCGTCGACCTTGATCGGGTTGAGTACGACGGCCAGCTGCTTGGTCTGGGGGACCGGGCTGCTGAAGCTCTCCACGACCCTGGTCCGGGGGGTGGGGTTGTAGACCATCATCGCGCCGAGGACCCAGACGAACCCGAGGGCGTAGCCGGCCAGGACGTCCGACACGTTGTGCACGCCGAGGAAGACCCGGTCCAGGCCGACCAGCAGGATCAGGAAGACCCAGAAGCCGACCAGCCCGCGGCGCACCGACCTCCGTCGTACGAAGATCAACGTCAGCACGATCGCGACGCCCATCCCCGAGGCGATCCCCGAGGCGTGGCCGGAGGGGAACGAGAAGCTGCTCAGCGTGTGGATCGGGTCCTCCCAGACCGGGCGGTCCCGCTGGAAGAAGCGCTTGAGGAAGTACGTGGTGAGCGACGCCCCGAGCATGACGACCGCGGTCCAGACCGCCGCGCGCAGATGCCGACGGACCAGGAGCAGGATCACGACGACCGTGGAGAGCACCGTCATCGGGAGCGTGTCGAAGGCGTACTCGACGGCCTCGAGGCCGGAGGACACGGCAGGCTGCCCGGAGGTCCAGTCCTCCGGCCACCGCCCGAGCGTGTGGTCGAGCTGGAACAGCGGCTGCCAACGCAGCTTCACCATCGTGGCCAGGGTCACCAGCGTCGCAAGACACAGGAGCGCCCCGAGCATGAGTCGGGGCCTGGTGAGGGCGCGAACGGGCACGGTGCTCCAGCTTCGGACGTGATGCGACGGAACGGCTGATCAGTCGACAAGTATGACGACCCGGACAGCCTTACCCTCACACCGCGTGCGCGAAGCGTCCGAGCTCGGTGATCTCCGCCTCGAAAGCTGCGACCACCCGCTCCGGGTCCGGAATCAACGTGGCGTCCGTCTTGAAGCCGACGTGCACCTCGCCGGCGTAGGTGAAGATCGAGACCCCCAGGGTCTCGTCGCCGGACTCGGGGGCCCAGCCCAGCACGCGGGTGATCCGCGTGCCCGCGAGGTACCTCGTCTCGGTCGGCCCGGGCACGTTCGTGGTCACCCCGATCGCCTTGCTCGCGAAGAAGTCGACGAAGAACCGCTCGAGCTCGGGCCCGCTGCGCCCGATCGCCTTGATGAGCCCGAAGGTGAGCATGACCTCGGGCGAGTGCTTGATGACGTCCATCCGGCGCTTGGCCTCCGCCACGCGTGCGAACGGTCCCGCCACCCCGACCGGCAGCTTGAGCAGCACCAGCGCGAACTGGTTGCCGAGGTTCGGCGGCAGCGGTTTGTCGAGCGGACGCACGTTGACCGGGACCATCGTCGACACGTCAGCCGGGGTGCCGCCGTGCTCACGGATGTACGTCGCCAGCGCACCCGACAGGGTCGCCATCAGCACGTCGTTGACGGTGGCACCGGTGATCCGGCCGACGTGCTTGACGTCGTCGAGCGGGAACGGCTTGCACCACACCTCGCGTTTGCCGACTCCTGGCACGCCGCTGAAGGGCGTGTCCGGGTGCGGCCCCAGGACCAGCTTGTTCACGATGCCACCGGTCCGTTGGGCCTGGGTGAGGGCGTCGCCGAGGCGGTGCGGGTCGAGGAGGCGCGGAGCCTCCCGGAGTACCTGGGGGGCGGCGCCGACGACGGCAGCAGCGGCCGACGCTGCCGCCCCGACCACACGCAGCGCACCGTCGAGGACGCCCATCGGCGCGTCCGACGACTCCTCGGCTGCCTCGGCGAGGTCCCCTTCGGGTGTGGAGTCGGTCAGGGAGAGCATCACCTGGGTCAGCGCGATCCCGTCGGCGAGGGCGTGGTGCAGTCGCGAGAAGACGACCGCCCCGGCATCTGGCCGGTCGATCAGGTGGACCTCCCACAGCGGATGGGTGCGGTCGAACGGGAGCGGGAGCCGCTGCTCGATGTAGCGCTGGAGCGTCGCGTCGTCACCGCGCTCGAGGGTGGTCCGGATGACGTGCCGGTCCAGGTCGAAGTCCGGGTCGTCCTCCCAGTGCGGGGGGCCGACGTGGGTCACGGGCATGACCGGCCGCTGGCGGAAGACCGGGTACCGGTCCAGCATCCGGCGCCTGTAGGTCGCGAGGAGGCGGTCCCAGTCGACGGGGCCGTCGAGGAACATCAGGCTCTCGATCACCATCAGGTTGTTGGCGCGGTCCATGTTGAGCCAGATCGTGTCGACCGGGCCGATCAGCCGGTTGCTCATCCGTCCTCCTGGGTCGGTTCCCCCGTGTCCGCAGCGTCGCACCGCACCCCCGGCGGCGGCAGGGCCGCAGGTCCCAGAGGCCCGGGTCGAACGGTTCCGATAAGTCGTGTGCACCCGGCAGATATCCTCTTGAGGTGATCGATCCTCGACTTCTCCGTGAAGACCCCGACCGTGTGCGCGAGGGCCAGACCAAGCGCGGCCTGTCGCCGGACGTGGTCGACCGGGCGATCGAGGCGGACGAGCGTCGCCGGTCGTCCATCGCCGACTTCGAGCGGCTGCGCGCCGAGCAGAAGGCGCTGGGGAAGCAGATTCCGAAGGCTCAGGGCGAGGAGAAGCAGGAGCTGCTCGCTCGCACCAAGACGCTCTCGGCCGCTGTGAAGGAGGCCGAGCAGGCTCAGGCGGAGGCGGAGCAGGCCTACCGCGAGCTGCTCATGTCGATCCCGAACGTCGCCGCACCCGAGGCACCCGCGGGGGGCGAGGACGACTACGTCGTGCTCGAGGAGGTCGGCACACCCCGCGACTTCACGGTGGAGGGCTTCGAGCCCAGGGACCACGTCGAGCTCGGCCGGATCCTCGGCGCGATCGACGTCGAGCGCGGCGCGAAGGTCTCCGGCGCCCGCTTCTACTACCTCACCGGCGCCGGCGCCGACCTGGAGCTCGCCCTGGTCAACATGGCCATGGACCAGGCCCGGTCGACGGGCTTCACGACGATGATCCCGCCCGCTCTGGTGAAGCCGCGCGCCATGGAGGGCACCGGCTTCCTCGGGCAGGCCGCCGACGACGTGTACCGGATCGACGGCGACGACCTGTACCTCGTCGGCACCTCGGAGGTGCCGCTGGCGGCGTACCACTCCGACGAGATCCTCGACGGCTCCTCCTTGCCGCTGCGCTACGCCGCGTTCAGCCCCTGCTACCGCAAGGAGGCAGGCTCGTACGGCAAGGACACCCGCGGCATCATCCGCGTGCACTGGTTCGACAAGGTGGAGATGTTCACCTACACGACGCCCGAGGACTCGTACGACGAGCACCGGCGACTGCTGGGCTGGGAGAAGGAGTGGCTCGAGAAGCTCGAGCTGGCCTACCGCGTGATCGACACGGCCGCCGGCGACCTGGGTCTCTCCGCACAGCGGAAGTTCGACTGTGAGGCGTGGATCCCGACCCAGGGCAGGTACCGCGAGCTCACGTCGACCTCCAACTGCACGGACTTCCAGGCCCGCCGCCTCGACGTGCGGGCGCGCTTCGCGGATGGCGTGAGGCCGGTCGCCACCCTCAACGGCACGCTCGTGGCGATCCCGCGGACGATCGTGGCGATCCTCGAGACCCACCAGCAGGCCGACGGGTCGGTGCGCGTGCCCAAGGCGCTGCAGCCGTACCTGCAGGGCCGCGACGTACTGGAGCCGGTCGCCAAGTGACATTCCAACCCAAGATGGTCGCCCTCGACATCGACGGCACCATCCTCATCCCTCACCCCGAGAACGGGTTCAGTGACGAGAGCGTCACCCCTGCCGTGCGCGAGGCGATCGACCGTGCCTACGACGCCGGTGCTCACATCGTGCTGTGCAGCGGCCGTGCGCCGCTGAGCATGAGCCAGGTGCTGCAGCACCTCGACATGCCGCGCGAGATCGGCTCCAACGTGCTCGGGGTGGCCTCGAACGGCGCCGTCACCTTCTCGTTCCCGCCGCTCAAGGTGGTCAGCGAGGTGACCTTCGACGCCCGCGAGGCGGTCACCGCCGTGCTGAAGCACGTGCCGGACGCAGCGGTCGCGGTCGAGGAGCACGGCGTCGGCTACCGCGTGAACCGGCACTTCCCCCACGGTGAGCTCGACGGCGAGATGATCCTGACGCCGATCGAGGAGATGATCGCCAGCGAGGTCAGCCGTGTGATCATCCGCGACCCCGACTCGACCTCCGAGGACTTCGTCTCGCTCGCCGCGAAGCTCGGCCTCCAGGGCACCAACTACTTCATCGGCTGGACCGCCTGGCTCGACCTCGCGCCGGAGGGCATCTCCAAGGCGAGCGGACTCGCCGAGGTCGCGGACCGGCTCGGCATCGACCCGGCCGACGTACTCGCGATCGGCGACGGACGCAACGACATCGAGATGCTCGAGTGGGCCGGCCGCGGCGTCGCGATGGGCCAGTCGCCCGACGAGGTCAAGGCGCTCGCCGACGACGTGACGGCCCACGTGAACGAAGACGGCGCGGCGATCGAGCTGAACCGCTGGTTCTGAGATGAGTACCCCGCAGATCCGTCTGGTCGCCACCGACCTCGACGGCACGCTGCTGCACACCGACGGCACGGTCACCGCGCGCACCCGCGAGGTGCTCACCGCTGTCGAGGACCTCGGCGTCACGGTCGTCTTCGTCACCGGACGCCCGATCCGGTGGATGGACGAGCTGTGGGAGCACGTCGGCGGCCATGGGCTCGCGATCGTCTCCAACGGCGGGATCCTGTACGACGTGCACGCCCGCGCCGTGCGCACCGCCCGGACCATCCCGGTCGACGTCGGCCTGAAGGCGGCCACCATCCTTCGCGACGCGGTCCCCGGCACGACGTTCGCGATGGAGCGGATCGAGGGGTTCGCCAAGGAGCCGGGCTTCATGCCGCGGCAGCCACCCCCTCCGGACCTGCGGACGGGGCCTGTCGAGGAGGTCTTCGACGAGCACGTCGTCAAGCTGCTCGCCCGGCACGAGGAGCTCGACCCCGAGCCGTTCTGGGCCGAGGTGGAGTCACACGTCGGCCACCTCCTCACCACGACCTGGTCCTCGGTCGGCGCGCTCGTCGAGATGAGCGCCGCGGGCGTGAGCAAGGCGAGCACCCTCGAGATGCTCTGCCACGACCTCGGCGTCGACCCGTCGCAGGTGGTGGCCTTCGGCGACATGCCCAACGACCTCCCGATGCTCGAGTGGGCCGGCACGTCGTACGCCATGGCCAACGCCCACCCGACCGTCCAGGAGCTCGCCTCCCACGTGGCGCCCTCCAACGAGGACGACGGCGTGGCGACCGTGCTCGCGGAGATCTTCGGCGTCTGAGCCGGCCGTCTCTGCCGCCTGATTGAGCCGTTCGCACCGGCGAGCCTCTTCCCCGGAAGCGCAATAAGGGCCAGACTCCTGCCATCAGTGCGTGATCTGGATCACGGAGGATGCCATGGCGCAGGAACCGGTGGCCGCGACACGAGCCGCCCTCACCTCACTGGCCGCGGCGGTGCTGCGGCTTCGTAACGAGTACGGCGAGACGCTCGGCGTCCGCCGGCTGACCTCGGACGTGGATCGGCTGCTCGAGGACCTCGACGAGCTGGGGGCGCCCGCGCCCGGTGTTCGTCCGCCGGTCGCTCCCGAGGAGATGATCCCCATCCCGGACGAGCCGTATGACGAGAGCATGTGGCACGACGCCCAGACCGAGGCACAACACGCGCCGTAGGGGGATGCATGTCGACTGGTGTCAACAGCACTGGCCGCGCCGAGATCGCTCAACGAACACTCCGGCAGGACCGCTGGTGGATCATGCCACTGGTCACGTTCGTGGTCTTCTCCGCGTTCGTGGTCTATGCGACGTGGCGGGCGTTCGCCGGTGAGCACTACTACGCCTCGCCGTACCTGTCGCCGTTCTACTCGCCGTGCATGGGCTCCCAGTGCGTCGCGGGCTCGGCCGACTTCGGCAGGCCGTTCAGCTTCTGGCCGTTCTCGCCGGCGCTGATCATCCTGGTCATCCCGCTCGGCTTCCGGCTGACCTGCTACTACTACCGCAAGGCCTACTACCGGGCGTTCTGGCTCTCGCCACCCGCGTGCGCGGTCGCAGAGCCGCACACGAGGTACACCGGCGAGCGCAGGTTCCCCTTGATCCTGCAGAACCTCCACCGCTGGTTCCTGATCCTCTCCGCCGTCATCGCCGTCGTCCTCACCTACGACGTGCTGCTCACCCTCCGCAACGCCGACGGCGAGTGGGGGCACATGGGCCTCGGCACCCTGGTCTTCGCGGCCAACGCGGCGTTCATCTGGCTCTACACGCTCTCGTGCCACTCGTGCCGCCACCTCATCGGCGGCAGGCTGCGGCACTTCTCGAAGCACCCGGTGCGCTACCGGATGTGGACCTGGGTGTCGCGGATGAACAGGGACCACCCGAAGTACGCCTGGCTGTCCCTGTTCTCGGTGGCCCTCACCGACCTGTACGTCTACCTGCTCTCGACCGGTGCCATCACTGACCTGAGGTTCTTCTGAATGCCTGACACGAGCAGACATCCCATGACCGGCAACCGGATGGACGCCGGGACCGACGCGGGGTTCGAGACGCACGAGTACGACGTTGTGGTGATCGGTGCGGGGGGCGCCGGACTCCGCGCTGCGATCGCCGCGCACGACGCCGGAGCCCGCGTCGCCGTGGTGTGCAAGTCCCTGCTGGGAAAGGCGCACACCGTGATGGCGGAGGGCGGCATCGCGGCGGCGATGGGCAACGTCTACGACGAGGACAACTGGCAGGTGCACTTCCGCGACACCATGCGCGGCGGGAAGATGCTCAACAACTGGCGCATGGCGCAGCTGCACGCGCAGGAGGCCCCGGAGCGGGTGATCGAGCTCGAGGAGTGGGGCGCGCTCTTCGACCGCACCACGGACGGCCTGATCTCGCAGCGTGACTTCGGCGGCCACAAGTACGCCCGGCTGGCCCACGTCGGCGACCGCACCGGCCTGGAGATGATCCGCACCCTGCAGCAGCGCGCGGTGGCTCTCGGGATCGACGTGTTCATGGAGTGCACGGTCACCGAGATCTTCACCGAGCGGAAGAAGGGTGAGCCGAGCCGGGTCAGCGGGGCGTTCGCGTACTGGCGCGAGACCGGCCGCTTCGTGGTGTTCCGTGCCCCGTCGGTGGTCCTCGCCACCGGGGGCATCGGCAAGTCCTACCAGGTGACGTCGAACTCCTGGGAGTACACCGGCGACGGCCATGCACTGGCGCTCCGCACCGGCGCGAGCCTGATCAACATGGAGTTCGTGCAGTTCCACCCGACCGGGATGGTGTGGCCGCCGTCGGTGCGCGGGATCCTGGTCACGGAGTCGGTCCGCGGCGACGGCGGAGTGCTCAAGAACTCCGAGGGCGAGCGGTTCATGTTCAACTACATCCCGGAGTTCTTCAAGAGCGAGACCGCCGACACGATCGAGGAGGCGGAGGGCTGGTACACCGACAAGAAGAACCACCGGCGGCCGCCCGAGCTGCTTCCTCGTGACGAGGTGGCGCGGGCGATCAACTCCGAGATCAAGGCCGGACGCGGGTCACCGCACGGCGGTGTCTACCTCGACATCGCGTCGCGGCGTGACGCCGAGTTCATCCGGCGGCGGCTCCCGTCGATGTACCACCAGTTCAAGGAGCTCGCGGACGTCGACATCACCGCCGAGCCGATGGAGGTCGGCCCCACCTGCCACTACGTGATGGGCGGCGTCGAGGTGGACGCCGACACCGAGCAGTCGCTGGTCGAGGGACTCTTCGCCGCGGGCGAGGTGGCCGGCGGCATGCACGGCTCCAACCGGCTCGGAGGCAACTCGTTGTCGGACCTGCTGGTCTTCGGACGTCGTGCCGGGCACAACGCCGCCTACCACGCACGGCGGAACCACCAACGGCGTCCGGAGCTGCCCGACGACGAGATCAGGGCCGCGGCCGCACGGGCGGTCGCACCCTTCGAGGAGGAGGGCGGCGAGAACCCGTACACCATCCAGAAGGACCTGCAGGACGTCATGCAGCGGCTCGTGGGCATCATCCGCAGAGCCGAGGAGCTGCGTGAGTCGCTCGCGGAGATCGGGAAGCTCAAGGAGCGGGCGAGGCATCTCACCGTCGAGGGCAACCGGCAGTACAACCCCGGATGGCACCTCGCGCTCGACCTGAAGAACATGCTCGTGGTCTCGGAGTGCATCGCGAAGGCGGCCCTGGAGCGCGAGGAGTCCCGCGGCGGCCACACCCGCGACGACTTCCCCAAGCCCGACCCGGAGTGGGGGGCGAAGAACCTCGTGCTCACGCTCCCCGGCGACGCACTCGAGAGCGCGGTCGAGCTCAGGCACCAGCCCCTTCCCGTGATGCCAGCCGAGCTGAAGACGCTGTTCGAGGAAGCCACATCGCAACAGGCGGGAGCGAGCTGATGGGTTACGACCTGAAGATGCGCGTCTGGCGAGGGGACGCGGGCGGCGGCGAGCTCACCGACTTCACCGTCGCGGTCGAGGAGGGCGAGGTGGTGCTCGACGCGATCCACCGCCTCCAGGCCACCCAGGTCGGCGACCTCGCGGTGCGGTGGAACTGCAAGGCCGGCAAGTGCGGCTCGTGCAGCGCCGAGATCAACGGCCGGCCCCGGCTCATGTGCATGACCCGGCTCTCGGACTTCGACGAGTCCGAGACGATCACGGTCACGCCGATGCGGTCCTTCCCCGTGATCCGCGACCTGGTCACGGACGTGTCGTTCAACTACGCGAAGGCCAAAGAGGTGCCGGCCTTCGCGCCGACCCCGCGCGACGAGGACGGCAAGCGCCGGATGATGCAGGCCGACGTCGAGCGTGGCCAGGAGTTCCGCAAGTGCATCGAGTGCTTCCTGTGCCAGAACACCTGCCACGTGGTCCGCGACCACGAGGAGAACAAGGAGGCGTTCGCGGGGCCGCGGTTCTTCCTGCGGTACGCCGAGCTCGACATGCACCCGCTCGACACGAACGACCGCCGCAAGCTGGCCCAGGACGCCGCGGGCCTCGGCATGTGCAACATCACCAAGTGCTGCACCGAGGTGTGTCCCGAGAACATCAAGATCACCGACAACGCGATCATCCCGATGAAGGAGCGCGTCGTGGACCGGAAGTACGACCCCGTCGTCTGGCTGGGCTCCAAGATCTTCCGCCGCGACCGGCGCGAGGAGGTCTGACATGGCCGTTCCTCTGCTCAGCCAGGAGGAGATCGACCGCGCTCTCGCGCGCGAGCTGCCGCAGTGGACACAGGAGGGCGACACGATCACGAGGTCGGTCAGGGCGCCGTCGTTCCTGGACGGGATCCGGCTCGTGCAGCAGGTCGCCGAGGTCGCCGAGGAGCTCGACCATCACCCGGACATCGACATCCGCTGGACCACGGTGACCTTCACGCTGTCCACTCACTCGGCCGGCGGGCTGACCATGAAGGACCTCCGCCTCGCCGGCGACATCGACCGGCTGGCCGACTAGCGCTGACTAGCCTCGACTAAGGCTTTCTAGCGATGTATAGCGCCGACTTGGCCGCGGGTGCCGCAGCAGCGGGTGTGACTACAGGTACATGCCGCCGCCGCGACCCTGGCGCTGCTCGTCCTGGGCGCGCTGTGCGGCCTGCTCCTGTGCGGCCTGCTGGGCGGCCTGCACGGCCTCCTCGGGCAACATGCCGGGCGGCAGTGCGCGCCGCATCTGCTCGAGCTGCGCTCGCGCTGCGACCTGCTGGGCGTAGATGGCGGTCTGGATGCCGTGGAAGAGCCCCTCGAGCCAGCCGACGAGCTGTGCCTGGGCGATCCGCAGCTCCGCCTCGGAGGGGGTCCGCTCGGAGAAGGGCAGGGAGAGCCGTTCGAGCTCCTCGATCAGCTCGGGGGCGAGGCCGGCCTCGAGCTCCTTGATCGAGGACTGGTGGATCTCCTTGAGGCGCTGCCGGCTTGCCTCGTCGAGCGGGGCCGACTTCACCTCCTCGAGGAGCTGGCGGATCATGCTGCCGATCCGCATGACCTTGGCCGGCTGCTCGACGAGCTCGGTGATGTGGCGCTCTTCTTCGTCCTCTTCCTCTGTGGACGCCCCCGGCTGCGGCCCCGACGCCGCCATGCCGTCGGGGCCGATCACCACGACGCGCGGTTCCTCGTCGTTGCCGCTGGGCTCAGGCTTCTCCTCGGTCATGCTTTCACCTTACGCAGTCAGGACGATCTTGCCGACGTGGTCTCCAGACTCCATGAGTCGGTGTGCCTCACTTGCCTCAGCGAGGGGAAACGTGGTGTGCACGAGCGTGCGCACAGCGCCGTCCGCGACGAGTGGCCAGACATGATCGACCACGGCGGAGCAGATCGCCGCCTTCTCCTCCACGGGCCGCGCGCGCAGCGACGTGGCGATCACGGCGCCGCGCTTGGCGAGCAGCTTGCCGATGTTCAGCTCACCCTTGACCCCGCCCTGCATGCCGATGATCACCAGCCGGCCCTCCGTCGCCAGTGCGGAGATGTTGCGGTCGAGGTACTTCGCGCCCATGTTGTCGAGGATCACGTCCGCTCCGCGGCCGTCGGTCGCCGCCTTGACCTCCTCGACGAAGTCCTGGTCGCGGTAGGACACGGCGACGTCCGCGCCGAGCGAGCGGCAGAGCTCGAGCTTCTCCTCCGACCCCGCGGTCGTGACGACCTTCGCGCCGAGCGCCTTGGCGAGCTGGATCGCCATGTTGCCGATCCCACCCGCGCCGCCATGGACGAGCAACGTCTCGCCGGGCTGGAGCCCGGCGATCATGAACACGTTGGACCAGACCGTGCAGGCCACCTCGGGCAGCGCGCCCGCGGTGACGAGGTCGATCCCCTTCGGCACGGGCATCAGCTGGCCGGCGGGCACGAGCACCTTCTCGCCGTACCCTCCGCCGGCGAGGAGGGCACACACCTCGTCACCGACCTGCCACCCGCTCACGTCCTGGCCCACGGCGCTGATCGTGCCCGAGCACTCGAGACCGAGTACGTGGGAGGCGCCGGGCGGAGGCGGGTAGCTCCCCTGTCGCTGAAGGGTGTCGGCCCGGTTCACGGCGGTCGCCGTCATGTCGACCACAACCTCGCCCGGGCCGGGCTCGGGGTCGGGCAGCTCGGTCAGCGTGAGGACCTCGGGTCCTCCGGGCTCGGAGGCGATGACGGCGCGCATGGGTCCCAGGCTAGGACGGCCTGAGCAGGAGCGGCCTTCCGGGCTACTCGGTGCCGATCAGGTCCTCGGCGTTGAAGTCGTCGGCGCTCACCTCGTCGCCGCCCCACTTCAGAGCCAGTGCCTGCGCTCGACCGGCGAGCTCCTCGACATCCGCGGCACTGCCACCACGCAGGGCGGCGGCGTACCCCAGGAGGAAGGTCGTGATCGGCGCGGCCGGTCGCTCGACCTCGTGCGCTGCGTCGCGCGCGACATCGAGGATCAAGCCCTCGTCGATCTCGGCGTCCTCGAGTTCCAGAACGTCGCAGAGCTCATCGATCCAGTCATGCAGGGTCACGTCCCCAGAGTTCTACGCAACGGCGAAGTTCGCAAGCGATTCGGCATCACCATCGGCCGTCGACGCGGGTGGCGCAGGTCACAAGGACGGCTCGGTAGCTCGCGTCTCGACCTCCCGCTCTCATCCGAGCAGCGCGCCTCGCACGAGGTCGATCACGGCGTCGTCGGAGAGCCCCGACCCGCGCGCCTCCTCCACGAACGCGACCGCCTGGCGTCTGAGCTCAGGACCTGCCGGTGCGGGCGCTGCCTGCACGATCGTGCCGACCCGACGACGGCTGGTCACCAGTCCGCTCGCGTCGAGCTCCCGGTAGGCGCGCGCGATGGTGTTCGTCGCGACGCCGAGATCCGCGGCCAGCGCGCGGACGACGGGCAGCTTGTCTCCCGGGCGCAGCGTGCCGGCCCGGATGTGTCCGGCCAGCTGCGCGCGGACCTGTTCGTACGGCGGTGTGGCGGCCGCCATGTCGAGCGAGACGGAGACGGTCATGCCGAGGTGGTCGTGTGTGCGCCCGGAGCATCGGCGGCGTCGGTCCGCGGCAGGCGAGGCGCGGGCGCGAGCACCAGCCCGATCCCCGCAACGCCGAGGGCCAGCCCGAGGAGCATCGCGGCGATGAAGACGCTCTGCTGCCAGCCGGGGTCGTAGAGGCGCACACCCGTGGCCCCACCGAAGAAGAGGTTGCCGCCGCACGTGAACGCGAGCGCCGACACCATGACACGGATCGCGCGAACGGTCGATGCCGCCCGGAGACGGTTGTCGGTCGCGACATCGGATCTCACGACCGCCGGGCGGAGCGTCGCGAGCCGGAGTACGCCGTACAGCAACGGCAGCGCGACCGCCAGCGTGACGAGCTGGGGCAGCCCGTAGTCGGCGCCGGGGAACGGGCTGGCGCCGGAGGAGGCGAGGTCGCCGTGGGGGCCGCGCCGCAGCACATGTCCGCTCGGGTCGGCGGCCCACCAGCCGAGCCCGATCACCGTCAGGGTGAGGCCTCCCACGGTCAGCAGGACACGCGCCCACAGCCGGGGCACGAGGTCACGCAGCGTGCGGGGGTTGAGGTTCACCTGCCGCCGCACGCCGCGGGGGCGTGGCCACGTGAGCTCGCCGAGGGTGAGGACCACGAGCGCGGCGATGGCTCCGACCAGGGGAAGCGCGCCGAGCCACAGGGGCGTGGGACGTACTCCGTCCGTCGACGGGCGGGTCGCGAGGAAGATCAGGAAACCCATGGTGGCCACGAACGCGACCTGTGCGAGCACCGAGGTCACCAGCCCGTGCCGCCGGGCCGAGGCCACCTCCGACGGCAGGGTGCTGTCGGGGCGCGCCGTGAGGCCCAGCGCGAGGAGCACCACCAGCCCGCAGGCGAGGAAGAGCAGCGCGGGAACGACGAGAAGCAGGCTCGATGCCATGTGGGAACCCCCCAATGAGTGAATGACTTAATACATTAGGTCATTCGTGGGATCTTCCGGAAGGGAATCGCCGAGGAGGTTGCCGACCCGGTCCTCGCGGGACGGTCAGTCCGGGTCGCGGAAGTGGATCAGGTCCTCCCAGGTGTCCACGTCGCGCGCCTCGTCCCGGACCGCAGGAACGCCCACGATCCGCAACGGCAGCATCAGCCGGCGGATCGAGAGCCCGTGCTCGGCGGCCCGGTCACCGGGGCGGCCGGCCATCAAGCCGCCGTACCGGTAGACGCCCGCCAGCCACTGCTTCTGGCCGGACTCGTCCATCAGGCAGGCGGCGTCGGCCTCGAGGTCGTCGAGTACGTCGACCAGCCGGCCGAGCGTGTCGGCGGAGAACCGGGGCATGTCCACAGCGAGGACGCAGACGAGGTCGGGCTGGACGGCGAGCGCGTCGACCCCCGCGAGCAGCCCTGCCGCGGGTCCGCCACCGGGCGGCTCCTCGCGCGTCCAGGTCACGGCGCGGGAGGTCGGCACCCGGGGGCCGACCACGACCACCTCGTCGGCCGCCGCCGTGCCGGCCAGCGCGTGCTCGAGGAGCGTCAGGCCGTCCACCTCGATCGACGCCTTGTCGACACCGCCCAGCCGGACGCCGGTGCCGCCGGACAGGATCACCGCTGCGAGGCGTGGGGAGGGAGACGTCACGCTCGAAGTCTTGCGCAGCCCGCAAGCCCAGGTGGCACGCTTGGGGCGTGTCCGCCCTCAACGTCGCCGTCGTCCAGCTCGCCGCCTCGCTCGACCCGGCCGAGAACCGCGAAGCCCTCGGTGTGATCGACCGGGTCTGTTCGGCTACGCCGAAGCCCGACCTCGTGGTGTTCCCGGAGGCCATCATGCGTGACTTCGGCTCGGGCGCGGACGTGTCGGAGTTCGCGGAGGACCTCGACGGCCCGTTCGTGAAGCGCCTGACCGAGCTCGCGGGCGATCACGAGGTGAACGTGGTCGCGGGGATGTTCGAGCGAAGCGAGGATCCCGCACGGCCCTACAACACCCTGGTGGTCGTCGACGGCTCGGGCCTGCGGGCGTCGTACCGCAAGATCCACCTCTACGACTCGTTCGGCTACAAGGAGTCCGACCGGTTGCTGGCCGGTGCCCTGGAACCGGTCGTGGTGGACGTCGCCGGGCTGAAGGTCGGGCTGATGACCTGCTACGACCTGCGCTTTCCCGAGCTCGCCCGGATGCTCGTGGACCGCGGCGCCGAGCTGCTCGTCGCACCCGCCGCCTGGGTCGCCGGGCCGCTCAAGATCGACCACTGGCGGACGCTGCTCAAGGCCCGGGCCATCGAGAACACCGTCTACATGGCCGCGGCCGCGCAGCCGGGCCCCCGCTACACCGGCCACTCGATGGTCGTGTCGCCGCGCGGGGAGGTGGCCGAGGTCGAGAACGGTGACTTCGTCCTGCACTCCCGGATCGACCAGGAGGAACTCGCCGAGGTGCGCGCGGAGAACCCCTCGCTCGCGAACCGGCGGCTCTGAGCGGGCCGCCCGGTCGACCACCCGATTGATACTCTCGGCGAGTCAGATCCTGGGTCTGGCAAGTCCGTCATCCGTGTCCGTCGTGAGGGTCTGACCGTGGTCCGTGCCGAGCAGAGGCCGGGTCGGCGGCGCGCTGAACCTCCGCCGAGGCGCCTGCGGCGGAAGTCCTCGCCGCCTCCCGAGCCGGAGCCCGAACCCAAGCGCAAGCTCGAGCCCGAGCCGAAGCCGTCGCCTCCTCCTGCACCTGAGCCGAGGCGCAAGCTCGAGTCCACGCGGAAGCCGTCGCCTCCTCCTGCACCTGAGCCGAGGCGCAAGCTCGAGTCCGCGCGGAAGGCCAAACCGACTCCGCCGAACGGCCCCGCCGATCCGCCCACGCTGGCCGACGATGCGTCGGCACCGGCCGAGGACACCGGGGCCTCGGGTACGCCCTGGACCCCTCGAACCCGGCGCCCGTCGAGGACGGCGGTCCTCCTGGGGTGGCTGCTCAAGCTCCTCTGGTTCGGCCTCGCGGGAGCCGGCCTCGGTGCCGTGCTGCTCCCGTGGACCCCGATCGACGTGCCCGACTCGGTCCGGCTCGCCGGTGCGGTGACCCTGACGACGCTGTTCACCCACGGCCTGGCGGTGCGTTCCGGAGGCCGCCCGCTGATCTCCGGCGGCCTCGCTCTGGTGCTCGCGGCGGCCGCGGCGCTTTCGCAGAATCCGGTCCTTCTCGCAGGAGCGGCGGTCGGTACGGCGGTCGCGGCGGCCGTGCTGGGGGTCCTGGCGACGACGCCCGCCGCGCGGTTCACCCGGGTGGTGCGGGAGGTCTGCGTGGCAGCCGGGGTCGCGGTGGTGGGGGCGTTCGCGGTCCGGGCCTACGAACCCGAGGTGTCGACCGAGCGCACCGGCTACCTCGTCATCGGCTTCTCGCTGCTCGCAGCGCTCGCTCTCGTCTACCGCCTCGGCGCGGGCTTCACGGGCCTGGGCCGGCGCGGGTTTGTGATGATCATCGGCGGCGTGGTGCTCCTGACCGTGACGCTCGCCTACACGGCGGCGCTGGCCCGCTGGGGCTCACCGGAGATGGTCGACGCAGTCGACTCCCACTTCGACCAGGTCCGCGACGCGCTTGGCGCGGTGCCGCGGCCGATCGAGGTGCTGCTCGGGTTCCCCGCCCTCGCGTGGGGCGTCTCCACGCGCGCGCGCCGCCGTCAGGGCTGGTGGGTGTGCGCCTTCGGGGCGCCGGGGCTCGCGGTCGTCGCGGTGTCGCTTCTCAACGCCGATGCGACCTTGTCCGACGCCGCTCTGACGCTCGGGTACAGCCTCGCTCTCGGCCTCGTCCTCGGCTACGTCATCATCCGGGCCGACCTGTTCTTCACCGGCGCTCGTGGGCGGCGTGCGCGACAGCTCGAGGAGCTCGCCGCCCATCGCCCCGAGCCGGGCCGCCTCGAGCCCCTGCTCTGACCCCTGGAGGAGTCACGGCCTAGACCACGTGGGCCGGCTCACAGGCGTGTCGTAACCCCCGTGCTCCCTGGACAGTTTCAGGCGTCGGAAGGCGTGTGGCCGTGGGGGCCCCGGGAGGGACGCCGAACCCCATCCCAGGAGGTAGTGCATGAAGTACAAGGTGGGCCTCACCCTCGCGGTGACGGCGGTCGCGGGCTTCGCCCTGGTCGGCCCTGGCATGGCCGCGAGCGGCTTCCAGAACAAGTACCCCGACGTCTCGGCCAGCAAGGACTGCGGGGACGATGACACCATCGACTACGCCGGTCCGCTCAAGATGTGGCCGCCGAACCACAAGCTGCAGGACGTGATGATGAGCGCCACCGACGGCAGCAGCAACCCCGTAGAGGGCGCGGCCAACCAGACCACCCTGACCGTCACGGTGAGTCTGCTCGACGCAGTGGGCGGCGACGGCGGTCCGCAGCACGACCCCGACTTCTTCTTCCCGTCCGGCCCGACGGCCAGCGGCGACCCCACTGCGCAGGTGCCCTTCCAGCTCCGCAGCGAACGCTCCGGCAAGGGCGAGGGCCGCACGTACGACGTGCACGCGGACGCCACCTTCGACAACGGGACGAAGTCCTGCAGCTGGGACCTGCAGGTCGTGGTTCCGCACGACATGCGCGGTGGAGCGGACTGGTAGTGGGCTCCTGCGCTCACTCCCAGGGGCGGGGCGTCGCGCTTCGGCGCTCCGCCCTCATGGGAGCCGTGATGCTGCTGCTCGCCGGGTGTGCGGTGGGCGGCAAGGTCGAGGGCGCGAGCCCGGAACCGCGCAACGAGCTCGCACGGACGGCTGAGATCGCGGCGGCGAACCGAAGCCAGATGCCGGCAGGCGACCACGCGCCGGACAGCAGCCTGAGGGAGGCTGGTGTGGGTTCCGGCGGCGTCGGCTCCGGAGGCAAGAGCGCCGGTGGCGCCGAGACCTCTACGCCGCCCAAGAGGGCTCGTGGAAACAGGCAGTCCGGGGCAACCCGGCCGGGGGGCGGGACGAGCTCCGCTGACGGGGAGAAGCTGGCGAGCCTCGACGACCCGGTCGACGACCACGGCGACGGGCCCGGCTACGCCGACCTCACCGAGGTTCGCTACAGCGAGCGTGAGGGCCTGCTCGCCACCACGATCACAGTCGCCTCCGTGATCCCCGGCAAGCTCGCCAACCGTGAGGTCCAGGGCGTCGGGATCGACTTCTTCCGGTCGAGCTCGGACGAGAGCGACTACCAGGTCTTCCTCGACGGCGGCGTCGACGGCTGGCGGGCGTTCCTCCAGACGCCGGACGGCTTCGTCGAGTTCCCCGGAACCTTCGCGGTGCGCGGACGGACCTTCGAGGTGGCCGTGCCGTGGACGGCGATCGGCGGTCGTGAGGACGCCAAGGCCTCCGCCTTCATCGACTGGTCCACGGGGGTCGGGCGGCTCTCCACGGACGGCACGCTCCGTGTCCGGCTCCAGCCCCGCTAGGGTCCGATCTACCTACCTGCGGGTAACGGTGCGCCGCGTGTAGCGTCGCGCGCATGCCCCGAGACCCCAAGACTGCCGAGATCGTCGCCGAGATGGTGGCGAACGTGATGAAGGTCGTCGTCGCCACAGGTGACCGGCTCGCCGCAGGCGACACCGTCGTACTCCTGGAGTCGATGAAGATGGAGATCCCGGTCCTCACGGAGAAGCCGGGCACCGTCACGTCGGTCAAGGTCAGCGAGGGCGACGTCGTGCAGGAGGGCGACGTCCTGGTGACCCTGGACCTCTGACACGTCCGCGAAGCACTCGCCTACACTCTGCTGCGGGGTCGGCCCACGACATTGTCGCGGAACGGCCCACGGAGGGGTGCCGGAGTGGCCGATCGGAACCGCCTTGAAAGCGGTCGCTGGCAGAGATGTCAGCCGCGGGTTCGAATCCCGCCCCCTCTGCTGAGGTGCTACTCGGAGCCGCCGAGCTCCAGCGCGACCGTGTCGTAGACCAGGTCGTTGAGCCGCTGACGGTGTCGGTCGAGCTCGTGCACCAGCCTCTTGAGCTCCCAGCGCACCGGCTCGACGTCGGGGGAGTCGACCACCTGGGCGCTGAGACCGTTCAGCTTCAGGAGGAGCGCCTCCCGCTCTCGCTCGAGGGTGCTCTGTCGTGGGAAGAGCCAGGCGTCGACCGCCCGGTCGCTCTCGCCCACCAGGGCATCGCGCACGCTGGCCACCCGGTGCCTGACCAGCCAGCGCCACATCTGATGACGACGCGGTCTGTCGAGGGCTTGCTCGAGCCCGACAATAGCGAGATCCAAACCAGACACTGTGCCACCTCCGGCCGCCCGGGAATGATGGGGTGGAGCCCTCAGTGTGATCCCAGTCACACATCTGTGACAAGGCCCATGACCCAGGCATTTGGCCGCCGGGCGACGGGTTGGGTCTAATCGAGTCGTGCCATCCGACTACCGACTCTCCAAGCCCCTCGCCGCCCGGATGCTGGGCGTGCTGCTTGCCGCCCTCGGCGTACTCGTCGTGCTGCTGACCATCGCGACAGGGCTCCTCGACCTTCCCGGCGGCGTGCTCGGGGCGGTGGTCCTCGTCGTGGCCGTCCTGGTCGCCGCCGCCGCGATCGGACTGAGCCGGGCAGTCACCGTGGTCCGCCTCGACGACTCCGGCTATCGCGTTCGGTGGGTGCGCGGCGTCGGCGTGGCACAGGGGCGCTGGACCGACGTCGAGGACGTGGTGGCCACGACCGTCGCAGGCGAACGCTGCGTCGTGCTCCGGCTGAAGGACGGGCGTACGACGACGATCCCGGTGCGCATGCTCGCGGGGAGCCCAGATGTGTTCGTCAAGGACCTCCAGACCCACCTCAACACCGGACACGGGTACCGCCGCATCAACTGAGGCCCCGGACCCGATTGGCTCCCGCGAGGCAGCCACGGGTAACCTGTCCTTCGCTGTCTGGAGGTGTCGCCTAGTCCGGTCTATGGCGCCCGCCTGCTAAGCGGGTTGAGGGCAAACCCCTCTCGCGGGTTCAAATCCCGCCACCTCCGCCAGACCCGAACGGCCCCTACGGAGTCTCCTCTCCGCTGGGGCCGTTCGTCTTCTCCCCGGGCTGCTCCGTCGTGCCAGGTGACGGGCTGAGGCTGATGTAGGCGCCGACCTGGAAGTCGCCGACCGTCCGGATCGTCACCGGCTGGATGCCTACAGGCCGACCGTCTCGGTAGGTCAGCAGGGTCACCTGCGCGTTCCGGCGCAGCTTGCTGCCGAGGGCCACGGCGTAGGCGGCACCTCCGGCCGTGCCTGTCGTGTAGGTGTAGCCGACCTTGCCGTTCTCCCCCACGACCTCGGTGGGACCCAGCTGCTCGTGCACGTGGCCTCCGACGACGAGGTCGACGCATCCCCGCTCCAGGGCGTAGTGACCCGTGGCCGCGTCGTGGACGATGAGGGTCGCCACCCGGTCGCCCTCCTCGTCGTACTTGCAGAGCTGGTCGGCGACGCGCTGCGCATGCTCGTCGAACGAGAGCCCGGACTCGTCGCGCCACGACCCGAGGCCGCTGCTGCGGGGGTCGTCGGCCCCAAGGAGGCGGATGTCGTCAGGGCCGTCCAACGCCTTCCCGTCGAAGCGCGTGAAGCCCAGCTTGTCGAGGTAGTCGCCGACGAACGGGCCGTGGTCGTGGTTTCCGGTGATGGCGTACCTGTCGTCGAAGTCGCGGAAGACCCGGTTGAGCGAGTCCAGGCTGAACGCCTCCCACGACGAACCGGTCGAGGTGTCGTCGCCGGCGTCGAAGAGGACGGTGGCCCCACCGGCGTCCGCGATCGCGCGGGCGACCTTGTCCATGCCGACGTTGTCGTGGCGATCGCTGACGAGCAGCGCGACGGTCTCGCCCTCACCCGGCTGGTGGATCTGGTCGGCGATGCCCGGGACCGCCTTGGCGACGTCCCCGTAGAACGCTGCGCCACGGCTGTAGCTGTCCAGGAGGCTCTCGGCGATCCGCTTCGTGCCGGTGGTGAAGAGGCCGGCCTCGACCTCGAGCGGCCTTGCCTTGTCCGGGACGGGTACGCCGGACAGCTCGTCCTCGATGGGTCGCCAGGCGGTCGCGTCCGCAGGGCTCGGGTCGGGGCGGTGCCATGGCTGGAGGACGGCGGCCGTGAGGACGACGACCGTGAGCCCCGCGACCGAGGTGCGGCGCGGCGTCATCTGGCTGAGGAGCTCCCCGCGGCGACGACTGCCGACGAGGACCCACAGGCCGGGTCCGACCAGCCCCGCCAGCAACCCGACGATCGCACTGTCCACAGCTATGCCGCGCAGCGCCGAGACGACCTTCCCGACCTCACCCTGGGGCTGGGCGCCGATCACGGCGTAGCGGCTGATCAGCGCGTCGTACGACGTGAGATTGGTCTTGCCGAGGTCGATGCGCGCGCCGAGCGAGCTCCCGGAGGGGTAGCGGAGGTTCGGCAGGTACGGACCCAGGTCGAGGGTCGCGTAACCGTCCCACGTGGGGGAGACCTCGGCGTCGTGGCCCGCCACGGCGGTGTCCTCGGTGCTGTGGAAGAAGACGAACACCGTGACCGGGAACGCGACGACCGTCCAGGCAGCGACGAACGCCAGGATCTGGCGTAGTCGTCGGCGGTCCATCGGCTCCAGGGTAGGTGGTTGCATGTTCCTGCACTCTTCTAGAACTAGGCGCATGACCCAAACTGGCTGCGCTCAATAGGGCGGCTTGGTGACCCCAGTTGCGGGGTTTCAAACATGCGCATCAGTGGTTGCGGCCCCTGGACGTCTAGGTAAAGATGACCCACAGCACACCCGAACGGTTCAAAACGGGGCGTTTTACCAATCCCGGGTCCTCGCCCCTGCCTTGAGTGGTGGATTATCACCTACCTGCAGACGATGCGCAGGAAAACAAGACATCTGCAGAAACTTGCACTGCAAACCTATGAGGATGGGTTTTGGTAGTTCTTCCCTGTGGCATGCCTGACACTGGTTACCAAGCCACTCATCAGTGGTCAGCACCGACACCAAGAGGATTACCGATGAAGAAGACGCGAATCGTCGGCAGGATCATTGCCGGAGTGGCCGCCTCGGCTGTTCTCCTGACCGGAGCACTCGCGGCGTCGCCGGCCCAGGCCAAGGACACCGGCTGGGGTGGCACCACCATCACCGGCAAGAACACCACGTCGGTCGACACCGGCTGGGGCGGTGTCTGACAGTAGCTGTACCGACTGACACAAATGCGCCGAAGATGCCTCGGCGCCACAGAGTTTGAGACGAGGACGAACTCAAGCCATCCCCCCCGGCTGTTCGATCCCAGCGCCATCCCCCCGGCCCGTCTCAACCCGCGAGGGCAGACATGTATCCCACATGATCTGCCCTCGCCTTATGTTGCACGGGGGAGGAAAGACTGTGTGCCTCTGATTCCGAGTGGCAGAAGGCGTCAGATTCTCTCGGCGTCGTCGGATACGCCGTTGGCCGTGGATGCTCGGCCCATGGCGTGGCCGAGCTGGAACCGGGTCTGAACGCCGTACTCCTCTTTGAGTGCGGCGATGTAGCCGGCGTAGGTGCGCGTACTGACTCCGAGGCGTTTGGCGCTGGCCGGGTCGCTATGGCCCTCGACGAGCAGTCGAATGGTCATCGCTCGCACGTCGGAGGCGATCGCCTTCTCATTACGGGCTTCATGAGCTGTAAATGGCCGCCCGCGTTCCCAAGAGCGGTCGAAGATATCAACGAGATACGCGACAACCGATTTGTCTCGCAATGCGAGGGCAACGTGGTGGTTGTCCGCTCCTGGGATCACTGCCACCTCGCGATCGACAATGATCAAGCGTCTGAAGAACTCGTCGAGCGTGCGCACCTCCGCGCCGTGGGCGCTCATCTCGGCTACGTACTCGCGGGTTGCCGGACTCTGCCGCGCCGAGTGCTGGTAGAGGGTGCGCATTCTGACGCCACGGTCCAGCGCGCGCAGGTCTCGTTCTTCCGCCTGTCGCAGTTCTTCGGCAGGGCGGCGCCCGTAGGGCTGAGCTGCGAGGATTTCGATACGGCAGTCGCTCACCAGCGCCTGTAAGTAGTTGTCGATCTGCGGGAGGCCACGGATCTCAGTGATCGGAGCGGCAGCTGACCGGGTCGCACGACGGTAGGTCTGTCCCAGTTGGGAGAAGGTCTCGGCCCACTCCGCCGACTCGTGCAGCAGATCCGCACCTTGGCGACTCAGGGGAACGACCACACGGCTCTGGACACTGGCTGGGTCGACCGGGAGGTAATGCGTGCCCGCTTCGTTCGGGACGAGCAGCCCGATGTCCACCAGGAGTTCGGTGGCGGCATGGAGTTCGCCACCCTCCGCTAGTCGGGGGTCGTCGGTCGGCAGTTGGCCGTGCGCAGCGGCATTGCTGTAGACGCGGCCCGCGGCCGCCTCCAGCAACTCACGTTGTTCAGGTCCGTACCTGCTCGTCAAGGCGACATTGCCTCCCTCTCCCCCAAAAGGAGAGTATGCCCCAGCCAATTGAACAGGGCCATCAGCAGTAACACGTGTCCCAGGACGGACGAAGGCCCCATCCGGGAACGGATGGGGCCTTCGTGAGTCGCTCGGTGTCGTTTACTCCGTGGCGCCGAGACGCGCCTTGAGACCGTCGAGCTCGGTCCAGAGGACAGCCGGCAGGTTGTCGCCGAACTTCTCGAACCATTCGGTGATCTGCGGGATCTCGGCCTTCCACTCCTCGACGTCGACCGTGAGGGCCGCCTCGAGCTGCTCCGGGGTCATGTCCAGGCCCTCGGTGTCGAGCGCCTCGGGAGTGGGCACGTGGCCGATCGGCGTCTCGACGGCCTCAGCCTGGCCGTCCATGCGCTCCACGACCCACTTGAGCACGCGGCTGTTCTCGCCGAAGCCCGGCCAGAGAAAGCCGCCCTCCTCGTCGCGCCGGAACCAGTTGACGTAGAAGATCTTCGGCAGCTTGGCGGCGTCGTTGTCCTTGCCGACGGTGATCCAGTGGTTGAAGTAGTCGCCGGCGTTGTAGCCGATGAACGGCAGCATCGCCATCGGGTCGCGACGGACGACACCGACCGCGCCGGTGGCCGCAGCGGTGGTCTCGCTCGACAGGGTCGCACCCATGAACGTGCCGTGGGTCCAGTCGCGGGCCTCGGTGACCAACGGGATGGTGGTCTTGCGACGTCCGCCGAAGAGGATCGCGTCGATCGGGACACCCTTGGGGTCGTCGTACTCCGGTGCCAGGATCGGGCACTGCTTGATCGGGGTGCAGTAGCGGCTGTTCGGGTGGCTGGAGAGCTCGCCGGAGTCCGGCGTCCAGTCCTCACCCTTCCAGGACTTCGCGTGGGCCGGCATGTTCTCCAGGCCCTCCCACCAGACGTCGCCGTCGTCGGTGAGGGCGACGTTGGTGAAGACCGAGTTGCCGATGTCGATGGTGCGCATGGCGTTCGGGTTGGTCTGCTCGTTGGTGCCCGGCGCGACGCCGAAGAAGCCGAACTCGGGGTTGACCGCGTAGAGGCGGCCGTCCTCGCCGATCCGCATCCAGGCGATGTCGTCGCCGAGGGTCTCCACCTTCCAGCCCGGGATGGTCGGGGCCAGCATGGCGAGGTTGGTCTTGCCACAGGCGCTCGGGAACGCGGCGGCGACGTACTTCACGACGCCCTCGGGGCTGGTGAGCTTGAGGATCAGCATGTGCTCGGCGAGCCAGCCCTCGTCGCGGGCCATGACCGAGGCGATGCGGAGCGCGTAGCACTTCTTGCCGAGGAGGGCGTTGCCGCCGTAGCCGGAGCCGTAGGACCAGATCGCGCGCTCCTCGGGGAACTGCACGATGTACTTGGTGTCGCTGCACGGCCAGGCGACGTCCTGCTGGCCCGGCTCGAGCGGCATGCCGACCGAGTGGAGGGCCGGGACGAACGTGGCGTCGACCTCTTCCATGCGGCGGAGGACGTTGGTGCCCATGCGCGCCATGACTCGCATGGAGGCCACGACGTACGCCGAGTCGGTGATCTCGACGCCGAACATCGGGCTCTCGGCCTCGAGGTGACCCATCACGAAGGGGATGACGTACATCGTCCGGCCCCGCATCGACCCCCGGTAGAGGTCGGTCATGATGGCCTTCATCGCGTCCGGGGCCATCCAGTTGTTGGTGGGCCCGGCGTCCTTCTCGTCGACGGAGCAGATGTAGGTGCGGTCCTCGACGCGCGCCACGTCGGTGGGGTCCGAGGCCGCCCAGAACGAGTTGGGCTTCTTCTCCTCGTCGAGCCGCACGAAGGTGCCGGTCTCGACGAGGGCGTCGGTGAGCTGTACCCACTCCTCGTCGGAGCCGGTGCACCAGTGGACGTTGTCCGGCTGGGTGAGCTCGGCGACCTCGTTCACCCAGCTCAGGATCCCCTGGTGGGTCGTGGGTGCGCTCTGGTTGGTATCGCTGTCGATCGACGCAGTTTCGGCGGTCATGGCCTACGGGTTCCCTCTCGCGCGTCCGGAATGCGGAGAGCCGCATCCGGCCATCGAGCGTGTCGATGGGGTGTCGTGGAGTTGGTTTTGGTGTGGATCGCCGCCTCGTTGCAGCGATCTTTTGGAATTGCCGACGTACGCCGAACGGTTGCCCGGCGCAGCAGGGGTGCTAGTGAATGTACTCACGTGCATAAGGGGCGGCTATTGGATCGATCAACGAGTGTGACCTGGGTCCCGAAACGCACTAGCCCCAACGGGTCAGGCGACCTGGCTCATGCCGGTGTTTGACTGAATGGGTTGGGGGCTGGTCGAACACCCCCAGCATTCTCGCGACGGCGACAACAACCCCGTGGAGCGAGTCATGCACATTCCGATGCAACGAGGAGACTCTCTCACTACACCTGTCCGGGGCGACCACGCGGTCGTGCTGGGCGCGAGCATGAGCGGGCTTCTTGCGGCGCGGGTCCTCGCGGAGCACTTCGCCCAGGTCACGATCGTGGAGCGCGACCGGCTTAGGCTCCATCACCGTCGTACCGACTCCGCGTCGGAGCTGGCGGTGGCTGCGGGGAAAGGATGGACGTGGCCATGACAGAGGCTGTAGCCGAGTCGGTGCTCGTGGTCGCCGGCATCCGCACCCCGTTGATCAGTGCGGGTGACCCTGCTGCGAGGGAGGCCGTGGTCTTCGTGCACGGCAACCCGGGCTCCTCGCGGGACTGGGTCGACCTGGTCGGGGCGGTCGGCCCGCACGCCCGCGCACTCGCGTGGGACGCGCCTGGCTTCGGACGGGCCGACAAGCCGGCCGACTTCGAGTACACCGTCGAGGGGTATGCCGGCTTCATCGGCCGGGTGCTCGTGGCTCTCGGGGTGGAGCGAGCGCACCTCGTGCTGCACGACTTCGGTGCGCCGTGGGGTCTGCGCTGGGCGGTCGGGCACCCCGACAAGTTCGCGAGCGTGGTGCTCCTGAACATGGGTGTCCTGATCGACTACAAGTGGCACGTGCTCGCGAAGATCTGGCGTACGCCGGGGGTCGGTGAGCTCTTCATGGCCACGACGACCCGCCCGGCGTGGCGGATGATGGCCAAGGTCGGGAACCCGCGTCCGCTGCCGCCGGAGTACGTCGACCGGTTGTATGACGACTTCGACACCTCGACGCGCAAGGCGGTGCTCAAGCTCTACCGGGCCACTCCCGCCGCTGAGCTGGGGTGGGGGTCCGCGCAGCTGCGCCAGCTCGACCGGCCGGCCCTCGTCGTGTGGGGCCTCAAGGATCCCTACATCCCGGTGGAGCAGGCGGAGCTCCAGCGGGTGAGCTTCCCGCATGCCGAGGTGCACATCCTCGAGGACAGCGGCCACTGGCCGTTCATGGACAACCCCGAGCGCGTGCGGGAGCTGGTGGTGCCGTTCCTGCAGGGGGTCACGGCGTCCGCTTGAGGCTGGGCGCCGGGTCCGCGTTGTGAAGGGGCCTGCGCGGTGGGGGGACTGGCGGACCGGCGTGCGCGAGGCCACCTTGGGCCGATTTCGTCTTGGTGAAGGCGGCACGCTAAACTCTCCGAGGCCCAGCGCTCGTAGCTCAACGGATAGAGCATCTGACTACGGATCAGAAGGTTGGGGGTTCGAATCCCTCCGAGCGCGCCAGCCGAAAGCCCAGGTCTATCCCCCGGACATGGGCTTTTGCGTTCCCGGAGCCCGGACCCGACGATCGTGGACTTCGGCGGCGGTTTACTGCAACGAGTACTGCAACGCGCTCTTTCGGCTCCTCGAAGGTGGTCCGAGGTGGGCGAGGGCCGGTTGCTTGCGTAGCGACTTGGATGTAGACGTTCAGGTCATCTCGACTCGCGGAGTGCCGAGTCCTCGCCGGTGGCGGCGGACTAGCCGAGCAGGCGAGCGCACCGTGCTGAAGTCGTGAGCTGACACCTGCCCGCGTCTGCCGCTCCTGAACCACGCGTGTGCAGTTGCGCGGGTCGATCGGCGTCCGATCGGGGTCGTGAACACGTATCCAGAGTCCGGCCAGCGCTCGGCGAGCTGGCGCCGCTCTCCTCCTGCCTCTCGCGGTGCTCGGCCAGCACTGAGGCGACAACCGCGGGGAGGGGATCGTGCGGCGTGACCTAGCGGTCTTGTCGGCAGCACCTGAGCTGGCCGTTGATTCGTTGCAGGCCACGTCGGACCTGCAGGAATCTCTGCCAGGTCAGTCTCACCTCAGGCCGAGGACCTCGCTCGGCGCAACGAGCAGGCGAAGACGACGAACATCGGATAGCAGCCGGTCGTCGCGAGACGACTTGAGAAGCCGCACCTCTCGATGACTGCGGATGTCGAGGTCTTCGACGAGGAGCAGGACGCGGGTTCGGGCGTGGGTTCGTCAGATTGGCCGGTTAGGCAGAGGTGATGCGTACTTCAGTAGCCGACGCGGAGGCTCTCGAGTACAATGAGCTCGCGATGACAGCGTGGCGAGTTCTTCGGCAAGGTCGGGATCAGGACCGGTGATGTTGTAGGCGTAGGGCGAGGCCGATGGAGTAGAGGCGACCGCCGTGGCGCAGGGTGACCTTGCCGCCGGCGTCGACGCGGTCGGTCCGGACGCGGGCGTGGCTGTCGGTGGTGCGGTCACCGGGGCCGGCTTTCGGGCGGGCGGTGTAGACGGTGGCCGGGGTAGCCCGGTGTGGCAGGGACCGGTGCGGTCGCTGCTGGTTGTAGATCTCGGCGAAGACCTCGAGGAGCGCCTGCAGCTCGGCGATGGTGGTTGGCTGGACCGGCTGGGCGCGTAGCCAGTTCTTCATCGTCTGCTGGAAGCGCTCCACCTTCCCGCAGGTGGTGGGGTGGTTGGGGCGGGAGTTCTTCTGGGTCACGCCGAGGCGGCGCAGTTCGTGCTCGAAGCCGTTGCGGCCGCCCTTGCCGCCGGACAGACGAGTCGTGAAGACCATGCCGTTATCGGTCAATGTCGAGGCCGGGCAGCCGAAACGGTCCACCGCGGCGCGGAAGGTGTCCAGCACGATCGGGCCGGTGACTCGGTGGTGCGCGGTGACCGAGAGGGCGTAGCGGGAGTGGTCGTCGAGCCAGGACAAGATCTGCCACATCGGTACCCGGAGTGCCGTCGGGGCCGGTGAGTCGGTAGTGGGTGAAGTCTGATTGCCAGGTCTCGTTGGGCTGCTCGGCCTCGAAGCGCAGGAACGAAGACCGGGGACGTTTGGCCGGATCCGGGGTCACCACGCCGTGGCGGGTCAGTACCCGCGAAACTGTGGCCCGGGAGACCGTGACCTGATGGTGGTGGGATCGTCTCCGGCCCGGGTCCAGACCCTGCTCGGCCAGCCGGTAGTCGCAGCACCAGTTCGACCGTCTGGTCCGGCAGCGCGGTCGGGCTGGTGTGGGGACGACGCGAGCGAGGCTCGAACGCAGCCTCGCCCTCGAGGCGGTAGCGAGCCATCAACCGGCTGACCCAGGGCTGGGAGACCCGGTAGCGGCGGGCGACCTCGGACTGTGAGCCACCGGCCAGGACCGCGGTGATCACCAAAGCGACGTTTCGACATGCCCCCAGTCCGGCCGACCGGCTATGCCGATGACCTGCGACACGCTATGCCGATG
Organism: uncultured Actinomycetota bacterium; assembly: GCA_963700955.1. Lineage (GTDB taxonomy): Bacteria > Actinomycetota > Actinomycetes > Propionibacteriales > Nocardioidaceae > Nocardioides_C. The sequence goes on from CAVOZH010000011.1 coordinate 686,015, forward strand.
TCTTGAGACACCCCATGCCGATGTCCTGAACCAGCACACCTCCGAGCGCGCCAACCCGAAAGCCCAGGCAGCCACCCGCTGACCTGGGCTTTTGTGCTCCCTGGGTCCTGAAGGACGACTTCCCCACGCGGACGGTTCGCTGGTTGACACCAACGCCTGACACCAACGCGCTCCTTCCGCCTCCTCCTCGAAGAGGTTCCCGAGCTTGTCGAGGGCCTGCCGTTTGTCGTCCAGAGACACGTGCGCGTAGACGTTCATGGTCATCTCCAGAGCCAGTGGCCTGCGAATGCCAGCACCAGGACGGCACCACGCATGCCGGCGGCATCGAGCAGGTGCATCGGGTCGATTCTGACGACGTCACGCCGTTCACCGGCGACCTGGCCTCACTATCTCTGCCGCCGAGGCGTTCTACCCGTGAGGTGCTGCGGAATCGCCATGACCCAAATGGGTCATTGTGCGACGCGTGAAATAGGCCATATCGTCGCGAAAAGTGCGAATCTAGACAAACTTTACGGAGTTCTCACAATGAAGTTACGACTCTCCAGCCTCTTGGCAGCGGTTGCCGCCGTTCTCATGCTGTCCTCCCAGTCCGCATTCGCGGACGAGAGTTACTCGTTCGACATCTATGACAATCCCGGTGGGAGTGATGGCGCTGCTCGTATCTGGGGAACCATGGTGTTCAAAGACTGGAACACCTTTGGCTGGAACTACTACTTGAAGGACGTCTGTCCGGGAGATGGCTATTCCGTCTCTTCCAAGATCCAGTATTACGGCGACAAGGTATGGGCGCCCAACGAGACCACCGACCTCTTCAACTACGGCAGCGGGACGGTTGACAACGGGTGCGGGACCGCCATCAACATCGCGACTTCCTCTTACACGTTGCCAACCGCCTCTTGGGACGACTTGTACCGTGCGCGAGTGTGTGTTCGAGTCAACAATGGCGGTGCCTGGACCTGCACAGCTTGGTTTGACAACCCGTACTCCAACGATCCCTCCCGCGATGGCATGTGAGTGTGTTCAGGATCCCGCGTGCGGTTAGCGTGATGATCCGCCGCCCCGGGTCGGTGTCGGTCCCGTCGGGTACAGCGAGATGTTCCTCAACGGGCGCGGCGCCTGATTGAGGAAGCCCAGCGCTCGGTCCCTGTGCATTCGCGCTCACGCCGATCTGCGGCGCCGCGAGCCCCACGCAACCCGGGGAGTCCCGCATGGTGGCCAACCGGTCCGCGACGAGCTGGATCACGTCGCGATCGGCAGGGTCGACGCAAGCGCCGGCCCTGCCGAGCACGGGGTCGGGGGCGCGCAGCACCTCCCGGACCCGACCTCGGGCGCCCCAGCGGTAGGGACCATGGTTCAGAGGTCGTCGCTCTCCACCTTCACGGAAACAGACTCCCTGTTGCCGCTGGTCGCATCGCCAACCGCAACAACTCCCCAGTGAGCCGAGTGCCCGCTGGAAGGGCACCTCGGCTCCACCCTGGCTGTTGACGCTGACCGCTCCGGACCCTTAGGGCACCAGCCCGTGATCGCCGCCCCAGACCTCGGAGTCCGCCAGCCGCACGTTGATCCGCTCGGCGGTCTCCTCGTCCTCGACTCGTACCCAGATGTCCCGAGCGATCTTGCCGGTGCGCTCGTAGTGCGCGCCCATGACCTGCCAGACCGCCGCGTTGATCACTGCCGCAAGCCTGATGAACTCGTTGCCGGTGGTGGCGGTCTCGCCCACGACGACCGTGATGGTGCGCTCAGCCATTCGCCACCTCCCTGACAGTACGGACGCCGCCGAGCGACATGGCGCGCGCCCTGGCATGCGCAGTGTCGAGCTCCCGGTAAGGCGGTACATCCCTCACTTGCGGGAGGGCACTTGACGGGCCCGCACCTTGCGAGTTCGACCAGCCTGGTTGGGGCGGTGACAACGAGTTGAGTCGAATACAGACTTATGAGGAATTCCTCGTCCCCGTGATGTGAAGGTCCGTGCTGACGGGGTTCGAAACCCTCCGAGCGCGCCAACCCGAAAGCCCAGGCAGACACCCTCTGACCTGGGCTTTCGTGTTCCCCAAGAGCCTGATGTGCCAGTGAATCGTGCGACGTGACCGGGCGAGTCCTCGCCGGGGTCGATGCATCTTTGTGCAGTCGCCGAAACATGAGGCGCCCGAGGAACCCGCGCAGGCACGCCCCAGACCCGGACGCCGACCCGCAGGTTCCCGGCGGCAGCTGGGGAAATTGCGCACTCCGATTCCCACAAGTGGGGTTCCGGGCGCAATAGTCCGAGGGACCCGATCGGTTTAGTCCGATTAGCGCCGTTCGACCCATCTTTTGATGCTATTTGCGCGGCCGTCGAGTCTCTTTACTCTCGGTCCCACCGGTTGTGGAGGTTCGAGGCTTTTTGGGCCCCTATCCGCCAGATCCGCCCACGCGTCACCGAGCTCGTCAGTCGGGTCGCCAGCCCCGACGAGAGCGGCCGATGACGAGCAATGGAGTCACCCGCGGCCCCAGGCCCCCGAGCCGCACTTCGACGAGAGGTACCTCAATGGCAGAGTCAACGAAGAGCACGTCGCGCAGCCGTGCTACCAGCACGTCATCCAGGTCAGCGTCCGAGAACGGGAAGCCCTCAGCCAAGAGATCCAGCAGCAGGACCTCAGCCAAACCCGTTGCCGACGAAGCAGCCACGACGGCGACGCTCGTCGGGCAGAGCGAAGTGGTGACGACCGCCCGGTCGGGGGTCTTGCCGCTCGGGAGCGCCGGCCTCCTTGGTGCGGCCCCCGACAAGGACGTCTCCGACGAGCTCGTGAAGGGCGGTCCCGCCTTCGGGTCGTTCGTCGGCGCTGTCGGCACCTCGATCGCCGACGCGCAGGCCAAGCTCGACAAGACCTTCATCGAGACCGCTCAGGCACTGAGCAAGGAGACGGTCAAGGTGGTGTCGGTCTTCGAGCAGGTCATCGACGACGACGGCAAGCTCACCGAAGGCAAGATCCACGAGTCCGAGCTTCCGTTGATCAACTTCATCACTCCGACGGCGTACAAGTGGTCCCGTGTCTTCCTCACGGCCGACATGCAGGTCTCCGAGTTCTCGGCGGAGTCGGGGATCAACATCCAAGCAAGGTCCACGCAGTTCAACATCGGTGCGCGCGCCGGCTACGGGCTGTTCAGCGGCTTCGGTGCCAGCGGGAGCACGAACTTCTCGACCTCGAGCTTCGGTCAGGAGGTCACCGCGAGCACACAGACCGACTCGGCCGCCGGTCAGCTGCACATGGAGGCGACCCTGGAGCCGCGTGACGACATCCGCCCCCCGCAGCCGTACATCCTGCAGAAGGGCCCGACGCTCAAGCTCTTGATCGAGAAGATCGAGGACATCGCGGGACCGCCCACGTCAGCGGGGGCAGCCACGGTCATCGGGCGCAAGGCCACCATCCGTGCAGAGCTGAGGAAACAGAACGGCGGTCCGAACACCGACAAGTCGATCGACACGATGCTCAGCGAGAGTGGCCTGGCGGTGACGTCCTCGGGGAGCACCGACGACAAGGGCAACACCACCTTGACGATCGAACGGCGGAACCCCGCCAACGACGGCACGCCTGGGGCCCCGGTGGCCTTCATGGTTCGCGCTCAGTTCGGACTCGTCTCGGACTCGCTCGGTCTGAGCCTCTGAGCCGACGTCCGTCATGGGATCGACGCTGTCCGAGGTCCTCGGCGAAGCCGTTCGAGCCCTCGTCGACGCACAGGTCGCTCTCGACCAGCGTGCTGCCGACACCGACCGGTGGGACCGCGAAGGGCTTCCACCAGTGGCGTTGGCCTACGCCGAGAGCAGGTTGGTCCTCGCCGTACCCGTTCGCGCCCAGGCTGTCGCGGGCGCGAACGGGGCGGTGACCCTCGCTCCCGTACGACGACGCAATGGCGACCCGGCGGGAGCCGGTGGCGACTCACCTGCGTCGGTCGTGAGCCTCACCATCGGCCTGAAGAGACATAGCACCAACGCAGTCGTAGGGAGGGAGACCGATGGTCGAACAGTGGACGCTGACCGGACAGGTGCGGCGCAAGAGTGACGGCGCACCGGTGCAGCACGTCGTGGTCGAGGCGTGGGACAAGGACGTGCGCTTCCACAGCCTGCTCGGGCGCCAAGAGGTCGCAGGCGATGGACGCTTCGCCATCGCCTTTGACGAGCAGTACTTCGGCGACTACGGCGGAGACCACCGTCCGGATGCCTTCTTCAAGGTGTTCCGAGACGGCTTCCTCCTGCTCACGACCGAGGGGGTGCCTCGCTCGAACTTGGCGCCGGGAACGCACACCGTCCTTCTCGACGTACCCGATGCAAACCTGCAGGCGCATCCCGCGGACGGCGGTGCGGTCACTCCCTCCACGCCGGTGACCAACGAGGTCGTCCTGCATGAGCTCGGGACCGCGTTGGCCGCCACCTTGGCCACCGTCCAGCGCGAGCTGCAGCGCTACCCAGGCGCCGCCGGAGTCCAGGTCGTCGACGAGCTCGACATCACGCTCCCAGTCGCGCTGCGCACCGACGACCTCGGTCAGGTGCTTGCGACGGTGACCAGTACGGCGAGTGCTGACACGACCTTGGGAAGCATCCGGTTGCGCACCCGTCCCCAACCGGTCAACGCTCCCCGACCGGTCCTCGCCCCGCAGTCCCTTGACGTCCTTCCGCAGCTGCAGCCCGCGGAGGTCGAGGACCTACGACGACGAAGGGTCTTCACCGTCGACGACCTGCAACGTGTCGGCAGCACGCGGCCCGGGCTCGAGGCGCTCAGCAAGATCGTGCCGGCCGAGCGGCTGCACAAGGCGATCGAACAGAGCGAGCTGCTGTCTCTGGGCTCCCTGCCACCCAAGGTCGCCGAAGAGCTCGTCCACGCCAAGGTCACGAGTCCGGGGGAACTCGTGGACCGCGACCCGAAGACCCTGGCGAAGACCCTGACCAAGCGACTCGGCGAAGAGGTGACGGTCGCCGACATCACGTCATGGCAGGCCGATCTCCGCGACCTGATGCGGATCGACCTGCCGTCGCGTGCCCCCGCGGAGCGGCCGGCTCCGCAGAACACAGGCCCGGCACCCGAAACGGCCCCCGAGCTGTCCCTGTCCGTTGACACCAGAAGGTGATCTCCATGGCCCAACCCGCACTCGGCCGTCTCGTGCCACCTGACTTCGAGCACATCCAGAAGTACGGCTACGGAAGGATCCTCGCGGCGACGGTCGCCCAGACCGTCGAGCGGACGCTGCCTCTGCCCAGGTACCGGGAGAAGTACCTCCAAGGCAGGTCGAACGCGTGCGTCGGCTTCTCGGTCTCGTGGATGATGTCCATCCTGAACCGCCGCTACTACGACGCGCTGTGGCTGTGGCGACACGCCAAGGAGATCGACGGCTGGAGCGGCAACGACGGTGCCGACGACAACAACGGCACGTACCTGCGCGCGGGTCTCGATGTGCTCCGGGACGAGGGCCACAGGCGCGTGTTCCGGGGTAACTCGCGCGAGCCGGACATGCAGGAAGGGATCAAGGCCAACCGCTGGGCAGCAGACGTCGACGAGATCCGGACCGCCATCGCGAGCGGGACGCCGGTGGTTCTCGGCATCAACTGGTACCAGTCCTTCTTCACCCCTGGTGAGCACGCAGGACGTCACTGGATCGGCCAGGGCAAGCCAGGCACGTGGGGTGGCCGACCGAAGCTGGGTCACGCCATCTGCGCCTATGGAGCCTCCGACCGCTACCAGGCGTTCAAGCTCGTCAACACCTGGGACAGCTGGCCCGTGGTGTACATCCCGTACGAGACCGTGACGCAGCTCCTGTCGGAGGACGGCGAAGCCGCGGTCGTCACCGACCGCTGACACAGCTCCGACATTCATCGAAACGGCAAACCCCGAGTCCTCCGTGACTCGGCGCTCGAAGGGGGCAACGGATGGTGAAGGAAAATCGAGACCGGCTTGACCTGCTCCAGCCGGAGGTCCGCGAGAAGGCGCGCTCCGCGTTCGACCGCGGTCAACGCAGAGGACTCGACATCTGCATCGTGAGCACGCTTCGGACCTACCCCGAGCAGCAGGAGCTCTACGCGCAGGGACGGACCAAGCCCGGCAACGTCGTGACCAACGCGAAGCCCGGTTACAGCTACCACAACTTCGGCCTGGCGCTCGACTTCGCGGTCATCAAGAACGGACGACTCGTCTGGGACCAGGAGCATCCGCACTGGAGGGAGTTCGTCCGGATCGCCAAGGAAGAGGGGTTCGCCTGGGGCGGCGACTGGGCCTCCTTCAAGGACTACCCTCACCTCGAGATCGCCAACGCGCCGAGCCTTGCGACCCTGCGAATGCGGTTCCCCCACGGGTGGACGGCGGAGACCGATCCACCGGCAAAGTGGCAGGCGCGCGATGAGCTGCCGCTGCGGCGTGGGCACAAGGACGGGACCAAACGCCTCGTCTCGCAGCTGCAAAGGCGGCTGCGCATCGACGTCGACGGGCAGTTCGGTCACGGGACCGAGCAGGCCGTGAAGCAGTGGCAAGCGGTTCACGACAAGCGCGGCAAGAGCGTCCCTCGCGGCACCGGGCTCGAGGTCGACGGCGTCGTCGGCGAGATCACGTGGGGCGCCCTGTTCGCCGAGGACGTGACCGACAAGGGGTGGTTGGCGCCCCAGGAGATCGCCCGAGCGGTGGGCGCGAAGACCCCTGACGTGTCCGCCAACTGGCCGCTCGTCGACAAGGCCCTCGGAAAGGCCGGGATGAGCGACGATGCGACGCGGATCGCGGCCGTCGCCACGATAGTCACTGAGGTCGGCACACGGTTCGAACCCATTCACGAGCACGGCAGCCCCGCATACTTCACGCGGATGTACGAAGGACGCCGGGACCTCGGCAACACCGAACCCGGGGACGGCGCTCGCTACCACGGCCGCGGGTACATCCAGCTGACCGGCCGCGCCAACTACCGCCGTTACGGTCAAGTGCTCGGTGTCCCGCTCGAGAGCAGACCCGACCTGGCGCTCGACTCGGACGTGGCTGCACGCGTGCTCGCCGAGTACTTCAAAGCGCGCGACATCGGCAGCAGTGCGCGTCGAGGTGACTGGCGGGCGGTGCGGAAGAAGGTGAACGGAGGGTTCAACGGGTGGTCGACGTTCGACCGCCTTGTCCAGGCGTTGAGCAGGGCCACTCCCCGGGCCGGGCAGTGAAGGGCCGGCTAGGTGGGATCGCCAAGCCGCGCTTGAGGCGCCATCGGCTGACCCGGCCGAGCTTCGAGGCGCGAGAGGGCGTCAGGCCTCCAGGTACTCGTGGAAGAACGCCGCGATGCGACGTCGCGCGTCCTGCGCTGACTCCTCCTTGTAGTCCATGTGAGTGAACTTCCCCATGACGACGGTCCACTTGGGCATCGTGTCGCCGAAGTCGTTCATGAACGCGTGGCCGGCATCGGCGTACACCTTGATGTCGTGCGCCACCTCGTTCGCCCGGAGTGCCTGCTCGAGCTTCGCAGGCGCCTTGCGCAGGGCGAGGTCTTTGGCGCCGTAGCTCCCAACCACCGGGCACGAGTCGGCGAGCCGCGTCATCGCGTCGCGCGGCACCATTCCGTAGTTGACGCTCGACGCGGAGTAGCGGCCGTCCGCGGCGAGAAGCAGCGCGAAGCCGCCGCCCATGCAGAACCCGATCACGCCGACCTTGCCGGTGCAGTCCTCGCGCCCCGTCAGGTACTCGCGCGCGGCCTCGAGATCCTCGAACACGCGGCCCTCCCCGGCGAGTCCTGCGCGGAAGGTGCTGAACATGCACTTCGCCCGCCCGCCCCAGTAGTACAGGTCGGGCGCCACCGCGAGGAACCCCTCCCGCGCCAGCCAGTCCACCTGCCTGCGCAGGTCGTCGCTCATGCCGAGCGCGTCCTGGATGACGAGTACGCCGGGCCAGGGCCCTTCACCGTCCGGGACCGCCACATAGGCAGTCATCGCACCGTCCGGCCGCGCGATGGAAACGGTCGTCATGGGTCGCTCCTCCGTCGGGCTCCTCAGGTGGTCGCCCTCAGTCAAACACCCTCGGCCGGAGAAACGCCTCAGCCGGCGGAATCCGCTGCCGGTGCGGAGGTGCGGATCAGGTGGTCGAACGCGCTGAGCGCTGCGGTGGAGCCGGCACCCATCGCGGTCACGATCTGCTTGTAGGGCACCGTGGTGCAGTCGCCCGCGGCGAAGACACCCGGCACGGAGGTTGCTCCGCGGTCGTCCACGACGACCTCGTTGTGGTCGGTGAGCTCGACGGCCCCCTCGAGCCACTCGGTGTTGGGCAGCAGGCCGATCTGCACGAACACGCCCTCGAGATCGAGGCGGTGGCCCTCACCGGTCGCGCGGTCGTCGTACTTCAGTCCGGTGACCTTGGCGCCGTCGCCGACGACCTCGGTGGTGCCGGCGCTGACGAGTACGTCGACGTTGGGAAGGCTGTGGAGCTTCCTCTGCAGTACGTCGTCCGCGCGGAGCTTGTCGTCGTACTCGAGGAGGGTCACGTGCGCGACCACGCCGGCCAGGTCGATGGCTGCCTCGACGCCGGAGTTCCCGCCGCCGATCACCGCGACGCGCTTGCCCCTGAAGAGGGGGCCGTCGCAGTGGGGGCAGTAGGTCACGCCCTTGTTGCGGTACTCCTCCTCGCCGGGAACACCCATGTGCCGCCAGCGGGCGCCGGGGGAGAGGACCACGGTGCGACCCTGGACGGTCGCGCCACCCTCGAGCTCGAGCGTGTGCAGGTCGCCGCGCTGGCCGGGCATGAGCCGAGCGACCCGCTGCCTGTCCATCACGTCGACGTCGTAGTCCGAGAGGTGCTGGTCGAGGGCAGCCGCGAACTTGGGCCCCTCGGTGTAGGGCACGGAGATGAAGTTCTCGATCGCCATGGTGTCGAGGACCTGGCCGCCGATGCGCTCGGCGACGACGCCCGTCCGGATGCCCTTGCGGGCCGCGTAGATCGCCGACGAGACTCCCGCGGGGCCGGCCCCGACCACGAGTACGTCGAACGGCTCCTTGCCGCGGATCTCCTCCGCCGCCTTCTCGGTGGCGCTGGAGTCGAGCTTGGCCACGATCTGCTCGAGGGTCATCCGGCCCTGGTCGAAGAGCTCGCCGTTGAGGAACACGGTCGGCACGGCCATCACGCCGCGCGCCTCGACCTCGTCCTGGAACAGCGCCCCGTCGATCGCGACGTGGCTGATGCCCGGGTTGAGCACGCTCATCAGGTTGAGCGCCTGTACGACGTCGGGGCAGTTCTGGCAGGACAGGGAGAGGAAGGTCTCGAAGTGGTACTCGCCGTCGAGCGCCTGGATCTGCTCGGCGACCTCGTCGGAGACGGCCGGCGGGTGGCCGCCCACCTGGAGCAGGGCGAGCACGAACGAGGTCAGCTCGTGGCCGAGCGGGATGCCCGCGAAGCGCACCGACACGTCCGTGCCGGTCCGTACGACGGCGAAGGAGGGCCGGCGCTCGTCGTCGTCCCGGCGAACGGCCGTGATGTTGTCCGACAGCGAGGCGACCTCGTCGAGCAGCTCCCTCAGCTGGGTCGACTTCTCGCTCTCGTCCAGGGACGCGACCAGCTCCACAGGTCGCTGGACCAGCTTCAGGTGCGTGGCGAGCTGCTTGGACAGAGCCGGGTCGAGCACGAGGACCTCCAGGGGTAAGACGAACGAGCGGGCGGCGGGAGCCGGTGCGAGACGGCGCGAGACGGGTCGGACCCGCCCCGCGCCGTACTCACGACCTGCAGAGGTCGGTCAGATCTTGCCGACGAGGTCGAGCGACGGGGCCAAGGTGTCGTCGCCTTCCTCCCACTTGGCGGGGCAGACCTCGTTGGGGTGCTTGCGGACGTACTGCGCCGCCCTCACCTTGCGAAGCAGCTCTGCGGCGTTGCGGCCAACGCCCTCCGAGCTGATCTCCATGAACTGGATGACGCCGTCGGGGTCGATCAGGAAGGTTGCCCGGTCGGCGAGCCCCTGGCCCTCGCGCATCACGTCGAAGTTGGTGGTGATCGCACCGGTCGGGTCACCGACCATCGGGTACTGCACCTTGGCGATGGTGTCGGAGCTCTCGTGCCACGCCTTGTGGGTGAAGTGGGTGTCGGTCGACACCGAGTAGATCTCGACGCCGAGGCTCTTGAAGTCCTCGTAGAGCTCCGCGAGGTCGCCGAGCTCGGTCGGGCACACGAACGTGAAGTCGGCCGGGTAGAAGAACACCACCGACCACGTGCCGCGCAGATTCTCGTCGCTCACCTCCACGAACGAGCCGTTGTGGAACGCGGTGGCCTTGAAAGGCTTCACTTCCGTGTTGATCAATGCCATCAGGCGGAACCTCCAGAGTGGGTGTGTTGTCTGTAATCATTCCAGTTTAGGAAGGACGTTACCAATCCACGGACAGCGGCCTGTTACCGGCTCGCCCAGTCCTGATGCGCCGGACCCGCGCCAATGTGGCCTTCCCCACCGAAATGCACAAACTTGCATGTTCCAGGTGCTTCCACTCATACCGTCGGCGGTGTTGAATCGGCCGGGGCATCGGGGCCGACACCGAAACACCATCCCTCAACGAGGAGTTGCATCATGCGCAAGCGCAGGACACTCGCCGCACTAGCCGCCCTGGCGGCCGTGGTCGGGGGCTCGACCATGGGAGCCCAGGCGTACGCCGCCGGGCCGAAGGACCACAGCAAGGCCGCTCGAGGCGCCCACTCGGCCCGCCTCGACCACATCTTCGTGATCATGCTGGAGAACCACTCGCAGTCCAGCGTCATCGGCAACGCGAACGCGCCGTTCCTGAACCAGCTGGCCACGAAGTACGTGACCGCTGACCACTACTACGGCGTCACGCACCCGTCGATGCCGAACTACATCGCCGCGATCGCCGGCGACACCTTCGGCATCCAGGACGACGAGGACGAGAACCTGGTCAACCTCGACCGCCCCAACCTCGTCGACCAGCTCGAGTCGCGCCACGTGCGCTGGGCTGCCTACATGGAGACCCTGCCGCCGGACAAGCAGGCCCGCTACTGGCCGCAGAAGACCAACGCCGACGGCACCAAGACCGACATCAAGCTCTACGCGAAGAAGCACAACCCGTTCGTCCTCTTCGACGACGTCAAGAACAGCCCTGCCCGGATGAGCCACGTCCGCGACTACTCGCGCATGGCCACCGACCTGAACAAGAAGAAGACGCCGCAGTTCGTCTGGATCTCCCCGAACCAGTGCAACGACATGCACGGCGGTGTCTACGACACGGTCGAGGGTCACCCCGAGACGCCGTGCCCGTACGGCAGCACCAAGGACGACGCGAACGACGCCGCGCTGAAGAAGAAGGCCGACGACTTCGTGAGGCAGGCCGTCCACACCATCCGCACCTCCAACGCGTGGACGAAGCGTTCCGCGATCGTGATCGTCACCGACGAGAACGACTACAACGCCAGCAACCCGCAGAACGGCAACTGGGACAGCGCCGAGGGCTGCTGCGACTCGCCGTACGTCGCGGCCCACGACCCCCGGGTCAGCAAGGACTGGCCGGGTGGCACCTACGGCGGTGGGCTGATCCCCGCGATCATCGTGTCCCCGAAGGGGCCGCGCGGGTACGTCGACCACACCCGCTACAACCACTACTCGCTGCTGACCACCATCGAGGAGAACTGGCACCTGCCCTACCTGGGCCACGCCGGTGACCGCGCCGGCGGGGTGCGGCCGATGTGGAAGTCGCTCCTGCACCGGTAGCTCGACGAGCACGAACGGTCCCGAGACGTGGCCGGCGACACGGAGCCTCTCCGCTGTCGCCGGCCACAACCGCGTTGTGGGGCGGTGCGTGCGCCGTTGCGGCCCGGCGGCCTGTGACCCGGCTCATTCGGGAAAAATGGGACCCATGCAGGTACGAAGCCGCGCGCGCCTGGCCGCCCTCCGCGTGACGGAGGAGGCGCTGGACAGATATCCCGACCACACGGTTGCCGTGGTGCGCAGCGCCCTCGAAAGGTCGGCCCGCCGGCGCACCGGCCGCCGGTTCGAGTCGCGCACGGTTCTGCTCGCGCTGACCATCCGCGCGATGGACGTCCATCCTGTCGTCGCCGAGCGCCTCGTGCGCCTGTGGGTGAGGCGGGCGGCCCAGCAGCACCGCGCCGCACAGCTGTCGGGCTGACGCACCAGACCACGCCGACCCCGATTCCGGATATCGGGACCACCTCTGCCGAAGCCGGACAAATCGTGATCTAGTTCGTCGTCGCCAGGGATCGGACCCTGCGGCAACCAGGAGGTCGGAAGCGTGGGCGGACTGTCGAGGCGGGGGTTCCTGGGAGCCGCCGCAGGCGTCGCGGCGGCGAGCGTCACGAGCCCGGCCCGGGCGAGCATCCTCAGCGTGCCGGTGACCGAGGAGCGCCGGCAGGCAGTGGTCATCGGCTCCGGCTTCGGCGGCGGGGTGACCGCACGGCGGCTCGGCCAGGCCGGAGTCAAGACGCTCGTCCTCGAGCGCGGCATGCGCTGGCCGACCGGCCCAGGGTCGGACACCTTCCCGACCCTCGAGAACAACGACCACCGCTCGTCATGGCTGTCCCCGGTCCCGACGATGCCGGTGCCGTCGACGAACCCGAACGCCTTCGTGCCCTACACGGGCCTGATCGAGCGGGTTCGGGGCGCCGGCGTCGACGTGATGTGTGTCGCCGCCGTGGGCGGTGGGTCGATCAGCTACCACGGCATGACCGTGCAGCCCCAGCAGGCTTCCTTCGCGCTGACGGTGTCGAGCTCGATCGACTACGAGGAGCTCGACCGCGACCACTACCGTCGCGTGGCGCGTGACCTGCACGTGTCGCCGATCCCGGACGACATCCTGGCCGACCCTCGTTACGCCGCCCCGCGGCTGTTCGAGAAGCGCGGTCGTGAGGCCGGCTTCGACACGTTCCGGATCGACTCGCCGACCGACTGGGACATCGTCCGACAGGAGCTGCGCGGCGAGCTGCCCCCGTCGTACATCACCGGCGACATGACCTTCGGCTGCAACAACGGTGGCCGTTACTCCGTCGACGTCACCTACCTGGCCCAGGCCGTCGACACCGGCAACGTGCAGGTCGCGCCGCTGCACCGTGTCGCGGACATCTCCCGCAGCCCCAAGGGCGAGTGGGTCATCGAGTGCGAGCGGATCTCGACCGGCGGTCAGGTGCTGGAGCGCAAGAAGATCACCACCGGCGCGCTGTTCCTCGGTGCGGGATCTCCGGGCACCACGCGGCTCATGGTCAAGGCCCGCGACAAGGGGCTGATCCCCGATCTTCCGGACGGGGTCGGCACGGGCTGGGGCACGAACGGCGAGCGCGTCTACGCAGCCGTCACGACCCAGGACAGCCCCGGCGCCTACCAGGCTGGCCCGGTCGCGATGGGTGCTCGCGACTGGTCCGACCCGGCACGCGCCCTCACCATGACCACCGGGCCGCTGCCGCTCCCCGCTGACGTCAACACGTACACCGTGGCCGGGTTCATGGTCACGAACGAGACCGGCTACTGGCAGTACGACGCGGTGCGCGACGACGCGATCCCGGTGTGGGACAAGGCCAACGAGGCCGACACCAAGCCGGTCCTGGACGCGGCAGTGGAGAAGCTCACCAGCGACACGCCGTTCCACGTCAACGCCGACACGAACCTGTTCGACGACACCACCTTCCACGCTGTCGGGGGCATGCCGTTCGGCACCGCGGTCGACGACGCGGGGCGTGTGCTCGGGCAGAAGGGCCTGTACGTCATGGACGGTTCGCGGATCGCCGGCTCCTGCGCGGCGTGCAACCCGTCGATGACGATCGCCGCTTTGGCGGAGCACTCCATGGACCGGGTGCTCCGGCAGGACATGGACGTGTTCGCCTGACGCTCGCCTCGCGGCTCCGGGATCCGCCGGCTCAGCCGCGCCTGATGTGGTCGAGCAGCATCCGCCGCTCCGCCCGAGCGATCACCTGGCGGGCACGGGTGGCCGCATCCGGGTTCACCGAGACCGACGTGATCCCGGCACGGACCAGGAACTCGGCGAACTCCGGCCGGTTCGAGGGAGCCTGACCGCAGAGCGACGACGTGATCCCGGCGTCGGCCGCGGCACGGATGATCCCGCCGATCGCGTCCAGCACGGCCTCGTCGGACTCGTCGAACAGCTCCGCGCAGATCTCCGAGTCGCGGTCGACGCCGAGCACGAGCTGGGTGAGGTCGTTCGACCCGATCGAGACGCCGTCGATGCCGAGGGCGGCGTACTCCGGGATGCGGTAGACGACCGAGGGCACCTCGGCCATGACCCACCGGTGCAGGCCGCGCTGCCGGCCGAGCGGGTGGGCGTCGATCGCCTCCAGGCACGCCTCGAGCTCCCAGCGCGTGCGCACGAACGGGATCATCAGGTGCAGGTTGGGCGTCTGTTCCCGGACCCGGGCCAGGACGTCCAGGTCGAGCGCGAAGATCTCGGGGTCGCGGATGTACCGGTAGGCACCCCGGTAGCCGATCATCGGGTTGGCCTCTTCGGGCTCGAACTCCTCGCCTCCGGTCAGTCCCCGGAACTCGTTGGTGCGGAAGTCGACCGCTCGGTAGATCACCGGCCGCGGCGCGAACGCCTGGGTGATCCGCAGCACCGAGGCCGCCATCTTCGCGACGAACTCCTCGCGGCGACCCATCGCCAGCAGGTGCTTGGGGTGCTCGCCCGCAAGTGCGTCGGTGATCATGAACTCCGCACGCAGCAGGCCGACGCCGTCGACCGGCATGGCGGCGACCTCCTCGGCGTTGTCCGCGATCGCCAGGTTCACGTAGAGCAGCGTGCCCGTCGTCTCGGCCGCGGGAGCGCTCACAGGAGGTGCGGAGGGGGCAGCGGTCGTCGCGGACCTCTGGGCCGGTATGACAGCGGCGGGTTCGGCCACAGGGGCCGCCCCGGCCCGGACGACGCCCTTCGCGCCGTCGACGGTCACCATCTCGCCGTCGCGCAGGACCGTGGTCGCCGTACGCGTCGCCACGACGGTCGGCAGATGCAGCTCGCGGCCGACGATCGCGGCGTGGCAGGTCACGCCACCTCCGTCGGTCACCAGGGCGCAGGCGCGCCGCATGGTGGGGACCCAGTCGGGACTCGTCATGGTCGCGACGAGCACGTCGCCCTTGAGCAGTCGCGCGCCGTCCGCCGTACTTCGCAGGATCCGGACCGGTCCGGAAACGGTGCCGGGAGCGGCGGCGAGGCCGCTGACGAGCACGGTGCCGGGAGCCTCCGCCGCCTCCGAGGGGGCAGTGTCTCCGAGCGTCGTGATCGGGCGCGACTGCACGATCCAGCTCCGGCCGTCCTCGCGGGCGAACTCGACGTCCTGCGGCGCGCCGTAATGGCTCTCGATGTCGATCGCCATGCGTGCCAGCTCGAGGAGTACGTCGTCGTCGAGGACGCGACGGCTCTGCTCGTCGGTCGGGACAGGAAGCCGCTGGTCGTGACCGTCGGGCCCACGGATGATCTTCTCCGCCTTGGTGCCGAGGTGCACGTGCGTGATGCGGGGGCCGTCCTTCGAGAGCTGGTAGGTGTCGGGCTCGACCTGTCCGCCGACGACGACCTCGCCGAGACCGAAGGCCGCCTCGATCACGATGCTGCCGAGGTTGCCGGTCGCGGGATCGGCGGTGAACATGACACCCGACGCGTCGGAGTCGACCATCCGCTGCACGATCACTGCGATCGCGGGCTCGTCGAGCAGCTTCTGGGTGGCTCGGTAGGCCACCACGCGCGGGCTCCACAGAGAGGCCCAGCAGGCGACGACCCGGTCGACGAGCTCCTCACCACCCCGCACGTTGGTGAAGGTCTCGTTCATGCCGGCGAACGAGGTCGACGCGGTGTCTTCGGCGGTCGCCGATGACCGTACGGCGACACGGGGCTGGTCTCCCAGTCGGGCGTAGGCGTCGAGCACTGCATGGCGTAGGTCGTCCGGCATGCCCGCTGACCGGACGAGCGACCGGAGGCGGTCGGCGGCGGCCGTGAGCGAGTCGGGAGAGTCGACGTCGGCCGCAGCCACCACCTCCTTCAGCGCCGCCCGAACGCCGCCGACCTCCATGGCCTGGAGATAGGCGTCCGCCGTGATCACGAACCCGGGCGGGACAGGGAGCCCTGCCCGGGTCAGCTCGCCGAGGTTGGCACCCTTGCCGCCCACACGTGGCACGTCGTTCTTCGACAGGTCGTCGAACCAGGCGATCGTGTCCTTCGTGGCCCCGAGCACGGCTGCATCAGTGCGTTCCGTCATTGCCTCAGCGTCTGCCGGCGCGGGAAGCAGCGCCAAGAGTCCTTGGTCCCGCGGGGACCTCGCGCCCTACCGGGTGAACAGGGGAGCTCAAGGCGTCGATCTACAGAGACATGGAGCCTCTCGGAGCCGAGCTCGCGCCGGAGTGCGACGGCATCCGCCTCGACGGACAGGACGCTTTTCGGGCTCTGGAGAAAACCTCCATTTCTCAGACAATACGGACAAAGCCTTCCTAAGGTTTCCCCCAAAGGGTGTCAAAACGTGACACTCGTCACATAGGGGGCACCTCATGAAGGTCCATCTGTCCGTATTGGCCGCCAGCGCGGTCGCCATCGCCACACCGCTCCTCTCGGCACCCGCCACTGCCGCTGCGCCCAGCGCCGGCGGATGCGGGCTACCCGAAGGAGCGCTCACCGTCCGAGCCCTTCCTGCAGGCGCGTCGGTGGTGAAGTGCCACGCGGTCGGTCGGGAGATCACCCACGGCCGACTGACTGCACAGATCCCGGGTCCCGGTGTCTCCGTCACGGCCGAGGCGATGTTCGGCGACAGCGCGGAGATGTTCACCATCTCGGTGGACGAGGACGGCGTCGTCTCCTATCCCGACAGCGACCCGGTCATGGTGCCGCGGTCAGGCTCGACGTCTGCACCGGCTGCCTGCGACGACACCGCCTACACCGACAAGGACGAGGAGCAGGCCGGCACGTGGGAGTGGTGGCTCGGTGACGGCACCCGGCCGGCCGGGCTGGACACGACGGAGACGCGCGACGCTCTCAAGCAGGCGGTCGGATGGATCACGTCCTCCTACAACAACTGCGGTATGGCCGACGAGGTGAGCGCCTCCGCGGCCTACCAGGGCGTATCGAGCTACGAGAGCGACATCACGAACTCCGGCGGCGACTCGAAGTGTGGCGACGGGTCGACCGACGGCCGCGACGGCAAGAGCGTCGTGGACTTCGGCAACCTCGACGATCCGGACCGCTCGCCCCTGGCCATGGAGTGCACGTGGTCGGTGCCGATGCCGTTCGCCGACAACAACATCATCGAGTCCGACATCCGGTTCAACACCACCGACTACGACTTCTTCAACACCAAGCCGTCGAGCTGCTACTGGAAGTTCGACCTTCGGTCGGTCGCAGTGCACGAGTTCGGGCACACGTTCGGACTCGGGCACGTCTCGGAGAGCGCGCACGGAAACCTCACGATGAGCACCGAGACCGACGACTGCACCGTCTCTCAGCGCACTCTGGGTAGGGGAGACGTGCTCGGCCTTCGCAACACCTACTGATCATCGGCCGATCACACCGGGGCCCTGCCCTGGGCCGTATCGACGGCCCAGGGCAGGGCTCATCGCATCCCGGATGTGAGAAGCCACCGGACGAAGTGCAACAGTTCGCCCCAGGAGTGCGTGTAAGGAGTGTGAGACAGATCGAGGCCGTGCCGGATGCGGGGGACCGGGTCGACGCGTTCGTGCGCGAAGAGGGCCAGGGGTTGTTGCGGTTCGCCTTCCTGCTCACCGGTGGACACGCCTCTGCGGCAGAGGATCTGGTCCAGAGTGTTCTGCTCCGGCTCGTGGACCGGGGGATCCAGGACCTTGCGAACCCCGCGACCTATGCCCGACGGGCCATCGTCAACGAGCACCGCAGCCTCGGCCGTCGCGCCCAGGTGCACCTGCGCGCGTTGACGCGGATCGGAGCGGGCTCGGCGGTCGTCGCGCAGAGTACGGCGCCGGAGGACCGGTTCGCGATCCTTCCCGCGCTCGGCGTGCTGAGCGACCGCGAGCGAGCTGCGGTGGTCCTGCGGTACTACGAGGACCTCTCCGACGAAGACATCGCCGAGGCACTCGGTTGTTCGCGGGTCACGGTGCGGTCGTTGGTCCACCGAGCGATCCCGAAACTGAAGCGCGAGCTGGCCTCGACGTACCGGCCGGCCGCGGACGAGAGACGCAGCAAGGATGGTGGGCCTCGTGGATGACTTCGACGCACGGTTGCGGCGTGACCTGGCTGAGGCGGCCGGCGAAGCACCGGAGTTCACCGGCCTGCGACAGTCTCGCGGGCGATCCCATCGCAGTCGCGTCCTTCTGGTTGCCGCCTCCACCGCGTTGGTGATGACGGCAGCGGGAGCAGCATTGTGGGCGAACGTGCAGGACGACCCTGGCGTGATCGAGGCGCAGTGCCCCTCGACCCTGAAGCTGGGCGGGCGAACCTACCACGGCCATGGCGAGATGTTGAGGCGTCCCCGCCCCGGCAAGGACCTGGGTGCTGGTCTCCTTCTCGGATGTGAGGGCGCCAAGGACGAGTCGGCCGAGGTCTTCGCCCTGCCCGGCGCGGACCCAGGCGAGGCGGTGCTCGCGAGTGACAAGGTCTGGGTCGCCGACACAGTGGACTCGCTGCCGCCCGCCGTGGCAGAGCTCGAGCAGCCCGTGGCCTGTGAAGGCACGGGCACCACGACGATCGCGGGCGACTGGACCGCCGTCGAGGGGTCGATGCCCGAGCGAGACTACGAGGTCAAGGCGCCTTACCGCGCGGTGCTCGTCGCTGACGAGGGAGACCGGCTGCCGCTCCAGCAGTGGCGCCAGGTCACCGTCACTGTCCGGGTCACACCTCAGACGGCCGGAGGGGACGACGCAGCCCTGGCGAAAGACGCCCTCGCGGGCACGTCGAGGGTTTCGATGACCGTCCGTTGTGACGGCAAGACGTTCGTCGCGGAGTCCCTCAGCAGGGCCGACTAGCGTCTGGACGTGTCAGCGCCGCACGGTGAGGCTGCGCGTGAAGAGCACGTCGTGCTTCCAGTTGTGGCCGGTCACCGTGACCCGGACCTTTCGGCCGTCGTCACGCACCTCGACCAGCCCGAACTGACCTCCGCCGGGAATGACCGGGCCGGTGTAGGGGCCGCCCTTGACGCTCGGGCTCTGGTCGAGCGCCGAGGCCTGGAACAGCGGGAACGCGGCATCGTGCGACCGTGAGTAGTCCGTGTGCGCGCCGTTGTCGAAGGCGAGCATGTGCGCGTCGCCGCTGACCATCAGCAGGTTGTCGACGTGGTGCTCGGCGATCACGTCGGCGATGACCCGGCGCTCGGCCGCGAACCCGCCCCAGGTGTCGCTGGCCGGGTCCGACGGGTCCACCCACGGATCCGGGTTCGCCCAGACGACCAGGCCGTAGCGGTTGGCGTGCGAGAGCTCGGCGATGAGCCACTTCTTCTGTGCCGCACCGAGAACCGACCGCGGAGAGGCATCCGGAGCGTCTCGCGCGGAGCGGTTGTCGGTGAGGATGAAGCGCACGTCGCCAACCGTGAAGGCCTGGAAGATCGGGTCGTCGGGTCCGCCGCGGAGCGGGTAGTGCGGCACGTACTGCCGGTAGACCTGCGAGATCGCCTGCCTGCCGGGCGCGGTCGTGTCCGAGTCGTTGTCGGCGTAGTCGTGGTCTCCCCACACGTAGGCGATGGGGGCCGCGGCGTAGAGCGCCGCCTGGGACGGGGCTGTCAGGTTCGCTTCGAACTGGTCCCGGTACAGGTCCGGGTCGTTGCTCGTGACGTCGCCGTAGAAGAAGTCGCCGACGTTGAGGTAGAACAGCGGCCGTGTCCGGCGTACGGCGTCGTAGACCACGCCGTTCGAGCCGGTCCGGGAGTCGGCTCCGACTGCGAAGGCGAACGAGGCCGGACCTCGCGGGAAGGTCGCGAAGTGCCCGATGCGCTCCCGCTCGACCTCCCCGTCGACCTCGAGCGCGTAGTAGTAGTCCAGCCCCGGCCTCAGCCGGTTGACGGTGAGCGAGACGACGTTCTGGGTCGAGGCGGTCGACCGCTGCGGGTCGGAGTACGTCGGGCTCGCCAGCTTCGGGTCCTCGCTCACGACCAGCCGGACCCGGCCGTCGTGTGCCGTCCGCGCTTTCACGTCGACCGACGTCTTCGTCACGGCGCCGGCCCACATCCAGTCGACGACGTCGGTCTTCGGGGCCGGCGTCGCCGAGGTCGGGTGGGTCGGTCCGAAGTGGTGGCTGTAGTTCGTGGCGGCGAGGAAGATCGAGCTGCCGAGCAGCACGGCTGTGACCGTCGCGACGGTGAGGGCTGCCCGCACGGTCGCCGCCCGGTGCCACTGCACCCACAGGAGGAGCGCCGGGACGAACCCTGCGACGGTCACCGCGAGCGCCACCCACGGCGGGTACTGCACCGAAGCGGCATACCCGAGGAGTACGGCGGCCAGCGCGACGAGCACGGCGCCGGTGGCGTGCCACCGTGCCGCGACGAGAACACCGAGGGCCATCAGGCCGACGAGGCCGACGTTCACGGCGAACGCCAGCTCGACGTTCATCCCTTCGGACTCGGGCGGGCGCGGGATGCCGCGCGTGTAGGCGAGGTAGCCGAAGCCCCCGGCGAGGACCAGGGTCCAGATGAGCGCGGTGCGGTACAACGGGTGCGACCAGCCGCCGTGGTGGGTGGCCGGCTGCTCGCTCACGCTCTCGCCCCGCTGCCACGGGCAGTCTTCACATCGGGCGTGCAGCTTCGACGGCTGCTCGACCCGGGCGAGCCAGGCGAACGACACCGTCGCCCCGAGCACGACGGCGCCGACGACGTCGAGCGGCCAGCGAAGCGCGGCGTACACCTCCTGGAAACCGGCTACGACCACGGCCGCCCAGAGCAGCAGCGAGGCGAGGCCCGCCGCCACCCGGCTGCCGCTGCGTACCCACAGCCCGACGGGCACCATCACGGCGATGACGGTGAGAACCGCGATCGCGGGACTCGGGTAGCTGTCGCTGGTGGTCAGGTACGAGTCGAAGGGCCGGGGACGGTCGACGGCGTACTGCAGCCCCACGGCGAGGGCCGCCGAGACCACGAGCGAGGCCAGGTAGGCCTTGACGACGGCGCGACACCGCCAGCCGACCAGGCCGAACAGCGCGAGGACCCCCAGGACGGGTGGCGCGCGCAGGATCTCGAGGTCGGCCACCACAGGAGGAAGGTTCAGGCTCCGGATCTGGACGTAGAGCCACTCGTCGACCGGGGGGTTGGCCGCTGCGGCAAGGACGGAGACCACGGTGGTGAGCACGATCAGGACCCCGAGGGCGAAGACGCGGCGACGTCTCGAGGTGCCGGGGGTCTGAGTCATGGGAGTGCTTAGGTTCTCAGGAGCGGGGCGTCCAGCGGAAGGTTCGCAGCGCGATCAGGCCGACCCTGACTAGCCAGGCTGTCAGCCCGCCTTGGTCGTGGCACCGCACTCCGGACGAGCGCGACATTCACTCCGAAATCACCACAGAGGGCATCGAACGACGCATAGGCTGACCGGGTGAGGGCCTCGTGGATCTAGGGACGCTGTACCGCGACATCGTCGAGACGTCCCTTGACGGCATCTGGGTGATCGACGCCCAGGGCCGCACGCTCTACGCCAACCGGCGGATCGCCGACCTCCTGGGGCGCTCGCCCGACGAGCTCGAGCACCTCACCGCCTTCGACGCCCTCGACGAGGTCGGACGGGCGCAGTTCGCCGAGCACCTGCGCGAGCTCGCGCACGGCGGGTCGCACGACAGCGAGGTCGAGTGCCTGTGGGTCCGCAAGGACGGCAGTGAGCTTTGGGTCCTCGTCCAGGAGAGCAGCCTGTACGACGAGCAGGGCAACCTGCAGGGGTACCTCCACCGGGTCACCGACTACTCCGAGCGCCGGCGGCTCTTCGAGGAGCTCCGGAGCAGCCGGGAGATGCTGGCCGAGGCGCAGCGGATCGCGAAGGTCGGAAGCTACGACTGGGACATCACGAACGACCACATCACCGCCTCCGACGAGCTGCACGCCCTGTACGAGATCCCGCGCCAGGAGTTCGACGGCTCCTATGCGGCCTTCCTCGACAGGGTCCACCCCGATGACCGGGCGATTGTCGACGACGCGGTGGCGGCCGCGCTCGAAGGCGCTGACGAGTTCGACTTCGTCGTCCGGATCCTGCGCGAGGACCAACCCGCCTGGATGCGCGGCCGGGGCGAGGTGTTCCGGGACGGGAACGGCGTGCCCGTCCGGGCCCGCGGAACGCACCAGGACGTCACCGACGCCAAGGAGTCCGAGCTCGCTCTCCAGGACCTCGTTGCGCAGAACACCCTCATGCAGGTCATGGCGACCACGGCCAACGAGTCCGAGACCCTGATCGACCTCCTCGCGGTCGCCCAGCCGCTGCTCCTGCACCACGACGACTGGGTCCGCGGCCGGGGCTACGTGCCCGACCGCGACCGCCCCGGCGGCCTGCTCCCACTCCACCTCGACCGGGAGGAGCGTGACGGTGACGCTCGACAGCCGGCCCTGGTGGCCTTCGAGCGAGGTCTCGCCGAACGGGCCCTCCGCGAGGGCGGCCAGGTCTGGGACGAGGAGACCCACCCTGGCCGGCCGTCGATCGCCTTCCCGGTCATGCTCGGCGCGGAGGTCGCCGCGGTCCTCGTGATCACCGCGAGCACACCGTTCGAGCGACACGCGATGATCCGCCAGATGATCGACCAGGTGGCAGTGCAGCTCGGCCGTGTCGCCGAGCGCGAGCGGGCGGCAACCGAGCTCGCGGCGGCCCGTGACGCGGCGATGGAGGCGTCCCGTCAGAAGTCGGAGTTCCTGGCCACGATGAGCCACGAGATCCGCACCCCGCTCAATGGCGTGATCGGTCTCAACGACCTCCTGCTGCGCACCGAGCTCGACCCGCACCAGCAACGTCTCGCCTCAGGGGCCCAGGTCGCGAGCCGGGCACTGCTCGGCGTGATCAACGACATCCTCGACTTCTCCAAGATCGAGGCCGGCAAGCTCGAGCTGGAGAACGTCGACTTCGAGGTCCGGCCGGTCTTCGACCAGGTGGCGAGCGTGCTTGCCGAGAGCGCCCGCGCCAAGGGTCTCGAGCTGCTCGTCTCCTGCCACCCGGACGTGCCGGAGTTCCTCAACGGCGACCCGACCCGGCTCGCGCAGGTGCTCACCAACCTCGGCGCCAACGCGGTGAAGTTCACCGAGGAGGGCGAGGTCTTCATCCGCGCCACCGCCGAGACCGGCCCCGACGACGAGACGGTGCTGCGGGTCGAGGTGGCCGACACGGGCGTGGGCGTCGACCCGGACAAGCGCGAGCACATCTTCGACCCGTTCTCGCAGGCAGACGCCTCGACGACCCGCCAGTACGGCGGCACCGGCCTCGGTCTCGCCATCTCCCGAGAGATCGTCGCGGCGCTCGAAGGCGGGATCGGCCTGGACAGCACCCCGGGTGAGGGTGCGACCTTCTGGTTCACCGCCCGCTTCCGCAGCGCCGGGTGCCGTGACACGGACCAGGTGGCGGCCCGGCGGCCCGATGCCCTCGCAGGCCGGCGGGTCCTCGTCGTCGACGACAACACCAACAACCGGCTGATCCTCAGCGAGCACCTCGGTCGCTGGGACATCCGGCCGACCGCTGCGCCCAGCGCGCTCCGGGCACTCGAGCTCATGCAGCGGGCGGCCGCTGCCGGTGAGCCCTTCGACGCGGTGCTGCTCGACATGGCGATGCCGGAGTACGACGGGCTGCACCTCGCGGCGATGGTCCAGGCCGACGAGAGCCTTGCTTCGACCCCCTTGATCATGCTCACCTCCTCGGTCCAGCCGGCGGAGGAGGAGCTGGCCCGCGCGGGCATCGTCGAGTGCCTGACCAAGCCGGTCCTCGCGGGCGACGTGCTCGAGGCACTGCTCCGGGCCCTCGACACCGGCGAGCCCGCGGGCCGTCGTACTCCCCTGCCGGCGGTCACGCATCGGGAGGTGCTGCCTCCGGGCGACCGGCCGCGCCTGCTCGTGGTCGAGGACAACCCGGTCAACCAGCTCGTCGCCCTCGGCATCCTCGAGACCCTCGGCTACGCCGCCGACACCGCCGACGACGGGATCGACGCGGTCGAGGCGTGGAAGCGCGGCTCCTACGCCGCGGTGCTGATGGACGTGCAGATGCCGCTGTTGGACGGCTACGGCGCCACCCGCGCCATCCGTGAGCTCGAGCCCGAGGGTGAAAGGATCCCGGTCCTCGCGATGACGGCGGCCGCCGTGGAGGGCGAGCGCGAGAAGTGTCTCGCGGCCGGGATGGACGACTTCCTCACCAAGCCGGTCAACCCGGATGCGCTCGGCGCGATGCTCCGCCGCTGGCTGAGCGGCGACGCCTCGGCGACTCCGGCCGCCGGCGTGGCTCAGGCTCCGGCCGAGGGCGTCCTCGACCAGGACCGGCTCGACATGCTCCGCGACCTCGACCCGGGCAGCACCGGCTACCTCGACAAGGCGATCGGCAACTTCGTCGCCAGGGTTCCCGAGTCTGTGCACGCGATCCGCACGGCGATCGCGGCGAAGGACCATGCGGCGCTCACCTACGCGGCGCACCGGCTGAAGGGCAGCGCCCTCAACCTCGGGCTCCCCGCCGTGGGACACCTCACCTACGAGCTGGAGATGCTCGGCGACACCGGGAGCACGACGGGCGCGCCGGCGCTGCTCGAGGACCTCGAGGAGGCGCTCACCCAGGCCGTCGCGGACCTGCTCACCTACCAGCGCTCCTACCAGCGCGAGACCGGCGACGTCGACAGCTCCGTGTAGCGCAGCCGCGGGGCGAGCAGCCCTGACCGGTGGGGACCATCGGCACTGTCGGCGACCTGGACGGCGGTTAACCCTGGGAGAAACGGGGTCACGAACCGCTGGAGTGAGCCATGACTGACAACGACAACGACCGGACGACCGACCGGACCGACACCAGGACCGGCGAGATCGACGCCATCGTCGACCAGGCGGTCCAGGCGGCAGCGGCCTTCCGACGGCTCGACCAGGAGCAGGTCGACGCGATCGTCGAGGCGATGGTCGTGGCGGGCGTGCGAGCCGCCCCCGAGCTCGCCCAGCTCGCCATCGACGAGACCGGCTTCGGGGTGTTCGAGGACAAGGTCGTCAAGAACTACGTCGCGACGGAGTTCCTCAGCGACTACCTGCGTGGGAAGAAGTCGGTCGGGGTGATCGACGAGGACGTCGAGCGCAACATCGTCCGGGTGGCGGAGCCGATCGGCGTGGTTCTCGCGATCACGCCGGTGACGAACCCGACCTCGACGGTGCTCTACAAGGCGATCGTGGCCGCGAAGACCCGAAACTCGGTGCTGTTCCGGCCCTCGCCGTTCGCCGTGCGCTGCTGTGAGCGCAGCGTGGAGATCCTCCGCGAAGCCGCTGAGGCGGCGGGCATGCCTCCGGGCGCCCTGCAGGTGATCCCGGACGCCGCGCACGAGGTCACGCACTACCTGTTCAAGCATGACGGGGTCGACTTCATCTGGGTGACCGGCGGGCAGAAGATCGTCAAGCTCGCCAACCAGGCAGGGAAGCCGTCGCTGAGCGTCGGGCCCGGCAACGCCCCGATCTACATCCACCGGACCGCCGACGTGAAGGGTGCGGTCGTCGACATCCTGATCTCCAAGACCTTCGACGCCTCAGTGATCTGCCCGGCGGAGCAGACCTGCATCGTCGACGACGAGGTGTACGACGAGATGGTCGCCGAGTTCACCCGGATGGGCGCCCACCTGCTCACGCAGGAGGAGGCGGATGCGCTGTCGGAGTTCGCCTTCGGACAGGGTGACAAGGTCAACATGGCGGCGCTGGGGCAGCTGGCCCCCGAGCTCGCGGCGCGAGCAGGGTTCTCCGTGCCCCCCGCGACGAAGATCCTGCTGGCCCCCCTGCCCGATGACCTCGAAGAGCTCGCGGCGCACCCGCTCGTGCAGGAGAAGCTCATGCCGGTGCTCGGACTGGTCCGCGCTCAGAGCGTCCAGCACGGGATCGACGCCGCGGTCCTCGTCACGGAGCACGGCGGCCTGGGTCACACCTCGGCGATCTACGCCAACGACGACTCGGTCATCGAGGCGTACGGCCTCGCGGTGCGCACCGGACGGATCCTGGTCAACGCCCCGACCGCCGTGGGCGCTCTCGGCGGGATCTACAACAACCTGACCCCGACGTTCTCGCTCGGGTGCGGCACCTGGGGCGGCTCCTTCACGACGGAGAACGTCAACTACACGCAGCTGCTCAACATCAAGACGGTCTCCCGCCGGCGTACCCCGCCGCAGTGGTTCCGGGTGCCGTCCAACACGTTCTTCAACGCCGGCGCGCTCGAGAACCTGCGAGACATCGAGTGCACGAACGCCGTGGTGGTCACGGACGCCCTGACCGAAGAGCGGGGTGTGGTGGACGAGTTGCGCAGCAAGCTCCGCACGAGCCACGTGCAGGTGTTCAGCGAGGTCGTCCCCGAGCCTGACGAGGGGATCATCCGTCGAGGCGTGGAGCTCCTCGAACGGGCCCGGCCCGACCTGATCGTCGCCCTGGGGGGCGGGTCGGTGATCGACGCGGCCAAGGCGATGCGCCTCTTCTACGAGCACCCGGAGAAGAAGCTCCTTGACCTGACGCTGCCGTTCCTCGATCCCCGCAAGCGCGTCGTGGACTACCCGCGCGACCCGCACACCGTGAAGCTCGTCGCCGTCCCGACCACTTCGGGAACCGGGTCGGAGGTCTCGCCCGCTGCCGTGGTGACGGTGGGTCCACGCAAGGAGACCCTGGTCGACTACTCGCTCGTCCCCGACGTCGCGATCGTCGACCCCCTGCTGACCCTGTCGATGCCCCGGTCGGTCACCGTCGACAGCGGCATCGACGCCCTGACCCATGCGCTCGAGGCGGCCGTGTCGATCTTCGCCTCGCCGTACACCGACGCCTTCTGCGTCCAGGCGGCGCACCTGATCTTCGACGCGCTCCCCAAGGCGTACGACGACCCCGGCAACCTCACCGCGCGGACCGACATGGCCAACGCGGCAACGCTGGCCGGCCTGGCGTTCGCGAACGCCTTCGTCGGAACCAACCACGCCCTCGCACACGCCGTCGGCGCCAAGTTCGGACTTGCTCACGGCCGGGCCAACGGAGTGTTCCTGCCGCACGTGATGCGCTACAACGCCAGCCTGCCGAGCAAGTTCATGCCGGCGCCTGGCTACTCCGCCTACATCGCCCCCGACAAGTACGCCCAGCTCGGGCAGGTCGTCTTCGGTGGTCATGGCGGGGAGGAGAGCCGTGGGCGACTCTTCAGGGCGGTCGCGGCGCTGCTCGACCGGCTCCACATGCCGCGGTCCCTCAAGGAGGCAGGCGTCCCGGAGGACGAGTTCCTCGCCGCTCTGCCTGATCTGGCCATGACGGCGTTCCAGGACCTGAGCAACCGCACCAACCCCCGCATGCCTCTGGTCAGCGAGATCACCGAGCTTCTGCGTCTCGGCTACTACGGGGCCGACGACCATGCCCACTGACAGCGCCACCCAGACCATCGAGGTCGCCGCACCGTTCGACGAGGTGCTCGCGACGATCCGCGACGTGGAGAGCCAGGCCGAGTGGATCCCCGAGATCCTCGAGGTGGAGCTGCTCGAGGTGTACGAGGACACCGGGCTCCCGGCGACCGCGAGGTTCAAGGCGTCAGCCACGGTGGGGACCGACGAGTACACGCTGTCCTACGACCACAGCGACGACGGGATGAGCTGGACCATGGTCAAGGGGCGGCTGCAGACCGGGCAGGAAGGGCAGTACACCCTGACGAAGGCGGGCAAGGGGACTACCTCGGTGACCTACGAGCTCACGATCCACCACAACATGCCGCTGCCCGGGTTCATCCGCGGGCGTGTGATCCGCGGCCTGGTCGACAGCACGCTGACCGGGCTGAAGAAGCGCATGGAATCCTGACCCGTGCTCGTGCCGGGCAGCTGATCGCCGCAGTTCGCTCTGAGCAGCACGAAGCGCCGCGACGGTGTGGTCGCAGTGCTTGGTGCTCGTGCTGGGTGTTCAGGCCGCCGCGGCAGGGTGGGTGGTGCCTGGGTGGGTTGGGGTGGTGAGGTTGGTGGTGCCGGTGTTGTCGACCAGGTACCGCTGGCCGAGCGGGGACCGCCACAGGTAGATGCCGGGTTCGGGCATCGTGTAGGTCCAGCCGCCGTGGGTCTTGAGCCGGTGGTGCCGTCGGCAGGGTGGGGCGAGGTTGTCGGGCCCGGTCTGCCCGGGTGGGCCGCCGTCGTGGGGTGGGGTGTATTCGGTGATGTGGTCGGTGTCCTTGTTCCGGGTCAGGTTGTTGCACCACGGGAACGGGCAGCACGGGCTGCGCAGCAGCACGATCTCCCGGACCCGCGGGGGTGCCTCGTAGGCGTCCACGCTGGTTGCGTCGGCGAGGTCGATCACCGGCTGGATGCGCAGGTCGGTCCGGCCCAGCCACTCCATCACCTGGCCGGCGGTGACCGGGCCGCCGCCCTCGACCCGGGCCAGCGCGTCCGCGCCGTGCTCGGCGACGGCGTCGGCGTGCAGGTGGATGTACAGGACCGGCTTCCCGCGCCCGACCCGGCCGGAGGCGCGCTTCCCACCACTGCCGTCGCGGTGGGCCTCGGCTTCGTCGTGATCGGCCGATGCGCCGCACGTCTCGCCGCTGGTCTCACCAGCTGGGGTCCTCGCTGGCCTGGCGGCCGAGGAGGTCGAGGGCGCCTTGCGGGTCGGCGATCACCCCGATCGCGGTGGCCCGGCGGAGGTCGGTGCGGTCGGTGTTCCCGAGCGCGGCGAGCGCGTCGGCGATCGCGGTGATCGTGGCGTCGAACTCCGCCACGTCCAGGGCGTCGGCCTCGATCCAGATCGACCGGGTGCCGTTGGTCATCTCCTCGCCCACCGTCACCCGGCGGCCGTCTTGGGCGGCCTTGGCACGCCGCGTGGCCTGGTCGGGGTCGAACTTGAGCAGCGCGACGGCGACCAGGTCGATCACCCGTTTCATGCCGATCTTGTGGGCGAACCCGACCACCTGGGCGTCCACCCAGGCCGCGGCCTGCGGTGGGCAGGCTCTTGGTGTGGTCGGCGATCTTCCGGGCCCGCCACGCCGGCAGCGTGCCGGCGCGCACCCGGGCCCACAGTCGGGGCAGCCGGTGCCGCAGCTCGAGCGCGTCGCCGACCAGGCACGCCCCCGCGAACGTGGACATGCCCAGGGTCGCGGCGAGCTCGGCCGGGGCGAACTCGGCGACCTCCGGGGTGCCGTCGCCGGCGAGCCGGACCAGCCGCTCCATCCCGGGCACCGTGACCCGGGCGCCGTCGGTGCCGGGAAGCACCGCGTGCAGGTCCGCCCAGTGCGCGGCCAGCGCGAGCAGCTCGGCCTCAGCGACGTCCGCGGCCCGCCGCCGGTGCGCAGCCGCGGCGAGTGCCGCCGGCGGGTCCAGGTCATCCATTCCTTCGAACATGTGTTCGAGTCTAGAGCCGACCGCCGACACTTTCGGCGCGATCCGCGGGCCTGTGGACGACCCGAAGCCCAGCCACCTCTGCGTGTCGACGTACGACATCGATCAGAAGGGACCTGCGCGGACAGAAACGCAGGCCGTCGCCCCGGACAACTGCCAGACGGAGCTAGAGCGCCAGGCCCAGGTAGAGCAGCACCGCAATCAGGGCGCCCAAGCCGAGCCAGATGATGACGTCCGCCCGCGCCTCGACCAGCAGGCGCAGCTGCTGGCCCGCGCGCCCTGTGCCGAGGGCGCCGACGGCGTCCACGACCCGGGTGAGCCCGATCCCGATCGCGATCAGGCTCGCAGCGCCCGCGGTGCAGAACAGGCAGAGCGCGCCGATGGCGAAGGCCGACTGCTGCATGTACCAGGTCATGAACAGCGCCATGAACACGGTCAGTCCGAACAGGGTGGCGACGTACGCCTTGGAAAGCCGTGAACCGAGCAGGCCCGCGAGGCCCGCGGATGCGAGCAGTGCGAAGACCGGCAGGCTCACCAGTGTGTTCGGGACGCCGAGGGCGGACGACTGCCAGTGGCTGAAGATGCTGTTGCAGGAGATGACCGAGTTGACCTCGCAGAACGAGCCGGAGCTGGTGCCGTCCGCGTAGGCGATCCGCTCGACGAGCTGCCAGGCGGCGGCGATCCCGCCGAGAACCCCGCCGGCGACCATGATCGCGAACCAGACCGGTGCCGGCCTCCGACCCGCATCCGCGTCGTGCCCGCCCGACTCGCGGACCCGTACCGGTGTGGCCATGGTGTCTCCCCTTCGACGATCGCCGGCCTTCCCCGACGGCTCTACTCGTAATCCTTCACGCCGCAGGCGGGAGCCCCTAGGGTCATCGGTCCCGCGTCGTCGGGACGATTGGCGACAAAACCGGCGTCAGTACATCCGGTTCAGGCCGGCCACGTCGCCCCGGCCGAGCGTGCGGCCCGAGGTGTCGCATCGGCCCATCATGGTGCTCATCGTCAGCGAGTCCGTCGCCGGCGACTCGGGTACGTGCCCGAGCCCGAACGAGTGACCGCGTTCATGGGTCGCCACCGCCTGGAGGTCGAAGCTGTCGCGGCACGACGCGGCGTTCGGTGTCGTGGTGAACACTCCCGGGGCGTCGTTCAGCATCATGTCGGACTGCCAGATGTCCCCTCGGTAGGTGTAGCTGCACGTGACGGCCACGACGTCCTGGGGGAGCCGGCCGAAGGAGACGACGTTGATCCCGTCGCTGTTGCCGGTCGGGAAGCAGTCGGCCTCCGGGGTGACGTTGGCTTCCCGGGTGGTCCGGCCGGCGTAGATGACGCGCGGCAGGTCGGCTCCGACAGGGGCGGCCAGGCAGTTGGAGCGTGCGTGGGCGACCGTCTTCGTCGCCCTGTCGATGGCGCGCTCCGCCTGGGCGCGGTCCAGGTACGGCGGGACGGACGAGACGTTCAGCACCCAGGTGAACGTGTGGTGCTGCCGGGAAGGGCGGGTGGTGTACGCCCACTGCGCGCAGCCGCCGCCGTGAGCGTCGGGCACAAGGGTCGCCGGTCCAGCGGTGTCGCCGTCGGTGTCGTTGACGAGGAAGGCGATTCCTACGAGCGCCACCCCCACTGCGGACCACGAGCGGGCGCGGAGTGTCAGACCGGGCCCCATGAGTCCCTCCCCGGGAGCGCCGGCCGATCGCGCCGGCTCCCTCACCTCATGGCAACAGTGCCGACGATCACGAGGCTAGGGGGACTCCCCAGAACTGGTCAGGCGTGCTCGGCGTCGCCGAAGCTCATGGCGAGGTTCGAGATCGTGGTGCTGAACATCGCGCGCCTGGGCAGGCCCAGGGCGGCGAGCTCGCGTCCTGTCGGATGCTCGCCGAGTCGGAGGTCGGCGCCGCCGGGGCGGGACCGGACTCCTTCCGGGTTCATCTCCCACGACGTGTGCCGGGTGACCCCGTCGAGGTGGGAGTAGGCGGTCAGCGCCACGCGGCCGGCTGGTGCGGGGAGGTGCCAGCCCGGTCGGACCCGGAGGTCCGCGACGAGCTGGTCGTCCTGGCGCAGCGCCATGCGCCTCGTCGGTGAGTCGAGGTCGGTGTCGAAGGTCGCGAGGGTCTTCGGAAAGCCCCAGATCTCCCGGCCCGCGGCCATCGTGAACTCCCCGTCGACCGGCAGTCGGTGGATCAGCACTCCGGCGTCCCCGCGGACGAGGGAGCGCAGGTTGCCGATCGTCGTACGACGGGCAGGGGAGTCGTGTCGACGGACCAGGACGCAGACACCGAACTCGTCGTACGGGCCGAGGTCGCCGTCGACGTACCTGACGCAGACGAGACCGATCACCGACCGACCCGGGCGGAAGGGGAGGACCTCGAGGCCGGAGTAGTCGATCATCGCCTGGGCCCGCGCCGCCGGCACGGAGAACATCGCGGTGGCGGCCACGGCCTTGCGGACCTCCACCGGCATCGTGACGGTCCGGCCCAGCACCGTGTGTGTGGTCGTCGTGGTCATGCGCCACCCTTCACTAGAACGGGTTCTCATGAATACTGGCGGCGCATGACCACCGACGCAACGTCTCAGGCTGCGGAGAACCTCCGGAGCCTGAGGCTGTTGGTCACGACGAACACCGAGCTGAAGGCCATGGCCGCCCCGGCGATCAGCGGGTTGAGGAAGCCGAGCGCGGCCAGCGGGATCGCGGCGACGTTGTAGGCGAAGGCCCAGAACAGGTTGCCCTTGATCGTGCGCAACGTGGCGCGGGCGAGCCGGATCGCGTCGGGTGCGGCCTTGAGGTCACCGCGGACCAGGGTCAGGTCGCTGGCCTCGATCGCGACATCGGTGCCGGTGCCCATCGCGAGGCCGAGGTCGGCCTGAGCCAGGGCCGCGGCGTCGTTGACGCCGTCACCGACCATCGCGACGACCGCACCCTCGGACTGGAGGCGCTTGACCGCGTCGACCTTGTCGGCGGGGAGCACCTCGGCGATCACGTCGGACTCGTCGATGCCGACCTGGGCCGCCACGGCGCGGGCGGCGCGCCCGTTGTCACCGGTCAGCAGGACCGGGCGGAGGCCGAGCCCGCGCAGCTGCTCGATCGCCGCGGCGGAGCTCTGCTTGATCGTGTCGGAGACGACGACCATCGCGCGGACCTGCCCGTCCCAGCCGACCCAGACCGGAGTGCGGCCCTCGCCCTCGGCCTGTGCCGCGTCGGACTCGAGAGCGGCCGACGCCTTCATGGCCCACTCGTCCCGCAGCCACGACGCACGGCCGACGACGACCGCGTGGTCGTCGACGACACCGGAGACGCCCTGGCCACCGTGGTTCGTGAACCCCTCGACCTCGGGGAGCTGACCCACCTGGTCGCGGGCGTAGTCGGCCACGGCCCGCGCGATCGGGTGCTCGGACGCGTGCTCGAGCGCCCCGGCCACGCGAAGCACCTCGTCGGTCGACTCACCCTCGCCGGGATGCACGGACGCGACGCTCATGCGGCCGGTGGTGACCGTGCCGGTCTTGTCGAGCACGATCGTGTCGACGATGCGGGTGGACTCCAGGATCTGGGGGCCCTTGATGAGGATGCCGAGCTGTGCGCCGCGGCCGGTGCCGACCAGCAGCGCGGTCGGTGTGGCCAGGCCCAGGGCGCAGGGGCAGGCGATGATCAGCACCGCCACGGCCGCGCTGAACGACGCGGTGGCGGGGTTGCCGGTGAGCAGCCACACCGCGAGGGTGAGCACGGCAAGGCCGATCACGATCGGCACGAAGATGCCGGAGACCCGGTCGGCGAGCCGTTGAACCTCGGCCTTGCCGGTCTGTGCCTCCTCGACGAGCCGCGCCATCTGGGCGAGCTGCGTGTCCGCTCCGACGCGGGTGGCGCGTACGACGAGGCGGCCGCCGGCGTTCACGGTGGCGCCCACGACGTCGTCGCCGGGGCCGACCTCGACCGGCACCGGCTCGCCCGTGAGCATCGAGGCGTCGACCGCGGAGGTCCCGCTCTCGACGACGCCGTCGGTGGCGATCTTCTCGCCGGGGCGTGCGACGAAGGTGTCGCCGACGCTGAGCTGGGCCACCGGGACCCGGACCTCGGCGCCGTCGCGGAGCACGGCGACGTCCTTGGCGCCCATGTCGAGCAGCGCGCGGAGCGCCGCGCCGGAGGACTTCTTGGCGCGTGCCTCGAGGTAGCGGCCGAGCGTGATGAACACCGTCACCGCGGAGGCGACCTCGAGGTAGATCTCGGCGCCGCCCGTGTCCGCGTTGGGCAGCAGCGTGAACGGCATCTTCATGCCGGTCATGCCGGCGTCGGTGAAGAACAGCGCCCACAGCGACCAGAGGAACGCGGCACTCACGCCGACCGAGATCAGCGTGTCCATCGTGGCCGCGCCGTGCCGGGCGTTGGTCCAGGCCGCGCGGTGGAACGGCAGCGCGCCCCACACCACCACAGGTGCTGCCAGGGTCAGGGAGAGCCACTGCCAGTTGTCGAACTGCAGCCACGGGATCATCGCCATCGCGACGACCGGGACTGTGAGCACGGCCGAGACGACGAGGCGCTGCCACCAGGCGGCGGCCTCGTCGTCACGGCCGGCGGTGTCAGCCCCGTGGTCCTCGGCCGCGGAGGCGGGAGGAGCGGGGACCGTGGCGCCGTACCCGGTCGCCTCGACCGTGGCGACAAGCTCCTCAGGGGTGACCGAGCCGGTGTAGGTGACCTTCGCCTTCTCGGTCGCGTAGTTGACCGTCGCGGTCACGCCCTCGAGCTTGTTGAGCTTCTTCTCGATGCGGTTGGCGCAGGAGGAGCAGGTCATGCCGGTGATCTCGAGCTCGAGGTCGCGTGCTGTGGCCTCGGTGTCGGTCGGCTGCGTTGTCATGTGATCTCCTCCTCTGCCGCTCCCGCGGCAGGTGCGCGGGAAGTCGTCGCTTCTTAGTTCACGAGCTTGTAGTCGCCGGCCTCGTCGAGGGCCTCGGCGACGGTCGAGTCCTCGAGCGGGCTCTCGCTCTCCACGGTCACCGTCGAGGTGCCTCCGGCGACGAGGTCGACGTTCACGTCGCTCACGCCGTCGAGCGCACTGAGCTCGCTCGTCACGGCTCCGGCGCAGTGGCCGCACGTCATGCCGGTGACGGAGTAGGTCTGGGTGGTCATGTTGACTCCTTCTCTTGGGTGATGACCGGCCGGTGGGTGATGGCTGGTCAGGATCGGACGAGTCGTGCGATTGCGGCGGAGGCCTCGGTGATCTTGTCGTCGGCCTCGCTGCCGCCCACCCGCACCGCGTCGCTGACGCAGTGGCGCAGGTGCTCGTCGAGCAGGGACAGTGCGACGGTCTCGAGCGCCTTCGTCGCCGCTGACACCTGGGTGAGGATGTCGATGCAGTACGTCTCCTCGT
The DNA here is from genome assembly GCA_963700955.1 of uncultured Actinomycetota bacterium. GTDB lineage: Bacteria > Actinomycetota > Actinomycetes > Propionibacteriales > Nocardioidaceae > Nocardioides_C. The sequence continues at coordinate 720,728 of CAVOZH010000011.1, forward strand.
CGACCATCCGCTGGATCCCGCGGACCTGGCCCTCGATTCGCTTGAGCCGGTTGAGGTGCGCCTGCTTCTCGGCGATGTACCCGGGCTTGTCGGCTGCCATGTCACTCTCCTTGCGCTAAACCCCTAGGGGGTATCTTCAACGTATACCTGCAGGGGGTATGGCGCAAGCACTCGGGTGGACCGGCACCCGATGCACGGTCAGCGGGCCGGCGGGGCAGCCTGCTCAGGCGGCACCGGCACGGCAACCCGGATCTCCTCGCCCAGCCTCGCGCCCCGGAGGAGCTCGAGGTCGTCGCCGGACCAGAACTTGCCGGGGTCGTAGTAGTTCGTGGGTCGCTCCGACCCGAGCAGCCCCATCGCCTGGTAGGTGCCGGCGACCACCTCGGCACAGTACGTCGACTCGACCGGGGCGGGCCGCCGAAGCCGCCCTCGGAACCAGCGGCCCGCGAGCGCCATCGTCGCCGGGAACGGCGTCCCGTCCATGCGCGCGATCGTCTTCAGCAGCGCGTCCTCCATCGCCGGGGTCACCAGCACGTCGAGCTGCCGCAGCCACGGTCGCTGCCGGTACCTGACGGTCCACTGCTCGACGGCCGACCGCAGGTCGTGCAGCTGTACGCCTCGGTGGCGGGTGCCCGTCCAGACGTCCACGAGGCCCTGCCCGAGCTCGGCGTGCCACATCAGCGGCGGGAGGTCCTCGAGCACGACCGCCATTCCGACATGATTGACCGGCGCGTTGGTCATCGCACGGATAGCGTGGTCGGCGGCCGAGCGGCCCCGGAAGAGCCACAGGTCGCCGGTCCGCGTCAGCTCGACCGCCTCGTCGAGCCTCAGGACACTCTCGGTCATGGAAAGGGTTCTCCCTCGTGAAGCTGTGGAAGGCGCTCGGGCTCGCCGGGCTCGCCGGGGTGGCGGCAACAGGTGTCATCATCGCCCGCAACGAACGCCGCCGCGCGCAGATGACGCCGGAGGAGATCCGGGACCGCCTGCACCAGCGGCTCGACGGTGTCCAGCCGGAGCCGGAGACCTACACGCTGCCAGATGCCCAGGCCGATGGAACCAGACCCGGGTGCCTGCCGTGGCGCGGCCGCCGTCGGGCCGACCGGGCAGGTCAGTCGACCCGGTAGCTCTGCGCGGCGTCCTCCACGCGTTGCACGTAGGCCTGCCACCAGGCGGCGTCACCCAGCTCGTCGTGGTCGCGCCCGGCGGGCCCGTCGACCAGCTCTCGAAGGATGTCGGCGTGACCGGTCATGGTCAGCCCTTCAACAGCCCCCGCATCGTGGCGATCTCGGTCTCCTGGGCACTGATGATGTCCTTGGCGAGCGCGGTCGCCTTGGCGTTCTCGCCGTCCTCCAGCTCGGTCTTGGCCATGTCGACCGCGCCCTCGTGGTGCTCGACCATCATCTTCAGCCACATGGACTGGAACTCCTCACCTGAGGCGTGCTCCAGGCCGGCCATCTCGTCTGCGCTCATCATGCCGGGCATGTCGGCGTCCATCCCAGCGCCCGCGCCGTGGTCCTCGGCGTGCGCGTTCGCGTGGTCCCGGCTGGTCTCGGGCACCGGCTTGTCCCACGCCACCAGCCAGTCGGCCATCTTCTCGATCTCCGGTGTCTGAGCCGACCGGATCTGCTCGGTGAGCTGGACGACCTCCGGGTCGAGGTCGCGGCCCATCGTGAGGTCCACCATCTCCAGGGCCTGGGCGTGGTGCTGGATCATGTTGCTGGCGAAGTCGACGTCGGCGTCGTTGAAGCCGCTGCCGCTCGAGGTCGACTCCGAGGACGAGCAGCCGGCGAGGGTCAGCATGAGGGCGGCCGCAACGGCGGCGAGGGCGCGCGTGTAACGCATGGTGGTGCTCCTTGTGATCGGTTCTGGCTCTGCTTGTCGCGACAGCCGCAGGACGTCAGGCGTTGGGCCGTCTGCCGTCTGCGGAAGCGCCTGTCAGCAGCGCATCACGGTGAACCGGGGGACCGGTGTCCGGTCACGAAGCACCGGAGGTACGGGCAGCATCAGCGACCGTGACGGCCGATCGAGAAGCGCGACCCAGGTCGTACGGCGGCCTCCGAACGCCGTGACGACGAGCGCGAGCAGCAGCGCCATGCAGAGCATGAGCGGCCCGGAACCGGTCCCGTGGTCGCGACCGTGGTCGGCGTCCACGTGCATCGAAGAGGCGGCCGGTGCCGCGACCGGGACGTGATGGGCGGCCGTCGTACACCCGGTCGTCCCCAAGGCGTGCATGCCGACCACGCCGAGCACGAGAAGGCCCAGCAGCACGCGCTTGGTCGTCGACATCGGTGCCGATTCTAGGAGCCCCGGTTCACCCGCCGGAGGCCGGACCCGGTCGGTCAGACCACCGACAGAGGCAGCGACCGCCCCACCAGACTCCGTCGTACGACGGGCAGGGCGGCTGCGATCCGGCGGAGCTCCTCGACCGAGTGGGCCTGTGGTGAGGCCACCATGGCGGGCACTCCTGCGTCCCCGGCCTCGCGCAGCTCGATGTCGAGCGGGACCTGGCCGAGCAGGGGCGCGTCGATCGCCTTCGCGAGCCGCTCGCCGCCGCCCGACCCGAACAGGGCGGTGCTGTCGTGGCAGGAGCCGCACACCAGCGCGGACATGTTCTCGACGACGCCGGCAACCGGCATGCGGGCGTTGCGGGCCATCCGGCCGACCCGCTCCGCGACCGTCCGGGCGGCGGGCTGTGGGGTCGTCACTGCGACAAGCGCCGCGTCCGGCACGAGCTCGAGCAGCGACATCGTCACGTCGCCGGTGCCCGGTGGCAGGTCGATCAGCAGCGCGTCGAGCTCGCCCCAGTGCACGTCGCCCAGGAACTGCTCGATCGCCTTGTGCAGCATCGGCCCGCGCCACACGACCGGCTCCTCGTCCTTGACGAAGAACCCCACCGACATGAGCGAGACGCCGTGGGCCTCGACAGGGAGCATGAGCCCCTTCAGCGCGACCGGCGGACGCCGTACCCCGAAGAGCTGGGGCACGGAGTACCCCCAGACGTCGGCGTCGAGGATGCCGACCCGCTTGCCCTGCTGGGCGAGTGCGACGGCCAGGTTGGCGGTGACCGTCGACTTGCCGACGCCGCCCTTGCCGCTGGCGACGGCGTAGACCTGGGTGGAGGAGTCGAGACCGAAGGCATGGCCTCCGTCGGGGCGCGAACCCCTCAGCTGTGACGCGAGGCGCATCCGCTCGCTCTCGCTCATCGCGGCGAAGGTGACCTCGACGCGGTCGACGCCCTCGACGCGGGACACCGCCGCGGTGACGTCACGGACGAGGGTGTCCTTCAGCGGGCACGACGGGGTGGTGAGCCGCACGGTCACCCGCACCAGGCCTGACCGGTCCACGTCGACGGGACCGAGCATCCCCGCCTCCAACAGGGGCAGATGCAGCTCGGGGTCCTCCACCACGGCGAGCGCGGCGTGGACTGCCGCGAGATCGACCTCGACCGACGGGCGGCGGCGGGAGAGGAGGCTCACTGCCCGTCACCCCCGTCCGCGAAGAACGCCCGCCGCTTCGGCTTCACCGGACGCATCATGAACTCCGGCCGGCGCAGACCCGACCGCGAGGGCCCCGGCCGGGTGTTGTCCATCCAGGCCCGGTACACCTCCCGCGACAGCTTCGTGTCGACCACGACGTCGCCGTACTGGTCCTCCGGTCGTGCCGCCTCGATGCGCACCTTCTGGTGCCAGCAGTGCATTCCCGACAGCGGGTCGGGGTGTACGGCGAAGGTGAGGTTCTGGTGCACGCCCGGGTCGTCCCAGTAGATCCGCTCGCTGTCGGGGTCGTCGCTCTTGAACGGCCTGACCCCCTCCTTGTAGCGCAGCTTCCACACGCCGTTGCCGTCGTTGGACAGGTCGACCAGGCCCATCGCCCAGCGTGAGCCGGCGTTCTCCGAGGTGCGCCACCGGCCCATGTGGTGGGAGAGCCCGAGCACGCCGGGGCGGATCGCCTCGGTGGACCACACCCGGGCGACGAAGTAGCCGATCTCGGTGTTCACCCTCACGAGGTCTCCTGTCGCGAGCCCGAAGCGGGCCGCATCCGAGGAGTTCATCCAGAGCGGGTGGGTGTTGCTGATCTCGTTCAGGTACTTCGCGTTGCCCGACCGGGTGTGGACCAGCGTGGGCAGGCGGAAGGTCGGCATCAGCACCATCTCGTCGTTGCCCTGGTCGATGGCGCGGTGACTGACGTGGGACTCGATGTAGCCGGGTGCGGCGTACTCCTCCCAGCCGAAGTCGACCATCGTGTCGCTGAACAGCTCGAGCTTGCGCGACGGCGTGAGCCACCCGGCCGTCGTGGTGCCGTCCTCGTGGACCACGCCGACCGAGCCGGCCTCACCGACCAGGGGCGGCGTGGAGTCCAGGGTGACCGGCTTGCGCAGGACCCCGCGCGCGTCGGGGGTGGTGCCCTCGACCTCGGCCGGCGTCAGCGGCCGTTCGTCGAGCCGGTAGGAGTCCTTGGCGACCTCGAACACGCCGTACTTCCGCATGTACTCCAGCGGTGTCAGGCCCTCGTCGGCCGCCGCCTTCGGGAGGCCCGGGACGCTGTTCTCGAAGACCCAGCGGTAGTACTCGTCGACGGTGACCTTCTCGCCGGGCCGGTAGGGCGACTCGAAGAACCTCCGGATGCCGAGCGACCCGTCGGGGTCGATCCGCCAGGAGAGCTCGAACCAGAACTCGTTCTCCTCCCACACCTCGCCCGGGTTCGACTCGCGGGAGTCCGAGACGGCCCGGCCCATCTTCTCCATGGCCACCCGGGTGACAGGCTGGCGGAAGCCGAGCCACTTCCCGGCGTACTGCTCGTAGGACTGCGTGTCGTGCCGTTCCGTGCTGTGGCCCATCGGCAGCACGTAGTCGGCGAACGTCGCGGTCTCCGACCACGTCGGCGTCAGCGCGACATGGCACTCGACCAGGGACTCGTCGGTGAGCGCCTCGAGCCAGCTGAACCCGTCGGGGTTGGTCCACACCGGGTTGTAGACGCGGCTGAAGTACATCGCCAGCTTGCCGCGGCCGTCCTGAAGCAGGTGCGGGAGCAGGATCGACATCTCGTTGGTCGACATCGGGAACTCGGCCGGCCAGAGCAGCTCGTTCCACAGGTCGTGGCCCTCGGGGACGTTCGGGCCGTGGGCGATGATCTTGTCCCAGCCGTTGGGGCTGGTGCCGCCCTTGGTGCCGACCGAGCCGGTGAGCACGTTGAGGAAGAACAGCGCCCGCGACACCTGCCAGCCGCCGAGGTTGCCCGCGGTGGCGGCTCGCCACACGTGCGCCGACAGCGCCGAGCCGGCGGTCGCGACGATCCGGGCGAGCTCGGCGACCTGCTCCTCGGGGACCTGCGCCTCCTCGGCTGCGTAGGCGAAGGTGTACCGCGAGTAGTCCTCGGTCAGTGCGGCCAGGAACGCGTCGAAGTCGTCGGCGGGAAGGTCCGGGTGGCGGTGCTGCAGGTACGTCGACCAGTTGACCCAGCGACGCAGGAACGCCCGGTCGACCTGGCCGGTCCGCAACAGGTAGGACGCGACAGCCAGCAGGATCGCGGCCTCGCTGCCCGGCCACGGTGCCATCCACAGGTCGGCGTGCGAGGCCGTGTTGGACAGCCGGGGATCCAGCACGACCACCTTCGCGCCGCCGGAGACCTTGCCCTCCATGATCCGCTGGGCGTGCGGGTTGAAGTAGTGGCCGGCCTCGAGGTGGCTCGAGATCAGCAGGATCACCTTGGCGTTGGCGTAGTCCGGCGAGGGTCGGTCGTACCCGCCCCACAGCGAGTACCCGAGCCGGGCACCCGCGGAGCAGATGTTCGTGTGGGAGTTGTGCCCGTCCACGCCCCAGGCCAGCAGGAACCGCTCGGCGAAGCCGTCCTCGCCCGGTCGGCCGACGTGGTAGATCACCTCGTCGCGGCGGTCCTCGACGATCGCCGCTCGGATCCGGGCCGCGATGTCGTCGAGCGCCTCGTCCCAGCCGACCTGCTCCCAGTGGCCGCTGCCGCGCTCCCCGACCCGCTTGAGCGGGTGCAGGATCCGCTCGGGGTCGTTGACCTGGTTGATCGTCGCGGGCCCCTTGGCGCAGTTGCGACCGCGCGAGCCCGGGTGGGCCGGGTTGCCCTCCAGCCGCTTGATCGACAGGTCCGACTTGTCGACGTACGCCAGCAGGCCGCAGGCGGACTCGCAGTTGAAGCAGGTGGTCGGCACCAGCATGTACTCGTGCGGCACCTTGCGCGGGTGCGCCTTGGCGTCGTACTCGACGTGGTGGTCCCAGTTCTCCACCGGCGGGAAGTTGCGCAGCCGCTCGTGGCTGCGCTCACCGGGCAGGTTCATGGATGCTCCGTGTTCCGAGGTCATGACAGCGGCACGTCCTGGCCGGCCCGGACGAAGACGCTCTCGTAGGCGATGAGCGCCGGCTGGACCAGCAGGCCGGCGAGGGCCAGAAGCTCGACCGCCGCTCCCGACGACGGTGCCGCCCACGCGATCACGCCGAGGACGGCTGCGACGGCCGCGGGCGTGACGGCGAGGAGCCAGAAGGTCCGCGAGTAACGCCCGCCGGTGATGATGTGCGCCGCCACCGTGGCCTGCCGGCTGGCGTGCGTGCCGGTGTACTCGACCGCGAGCATGAGCAGGTGCAGCACGGTCGAGACCACGAACGCGACCGTGACCAGAGTCCAGGCCGGTCCGGAGAGGTCCTCGACGAAGAGCGCAGCGAGGGCGAGCGCGCCACTGCCCACCATCACTGCCTGGACGACCAGGTGCCAGAACAGCACCGGTGACTGCCACAGGTCGCGCCCTTCGGCCTGGCCGAAGAGGAACGCCGTGTAGCCGGCCATCAACGCGCTCACGGGGATCCCCACCCAGGCGAGGACCGGCATCAGCCAGCCCAGGTCGAGAGCCGACGCGAGCAGCCACAGCACCGCCCCGCCGGAGAAGATCGTGAGGACGTAGGCGCCCAGCACCAGCCAGGAGGTGAAGTTGGACTTCAAGAAGATGTAGAGGAAGCGCTCGGGACGCTTGAGGTCCCACACCAGCAGGGCGCCGGTGGTCGCAGCGCCGAACAGGCCGAGCAGCGGTGCGGTGTACTCGCCGGTGACGCCCATGTCGAAGCCGAGCAGGTAGGCGAGGGCGGCCAGGGCGAGGGCACCCGCGCCGACCCCCTTGGTCCACAGGTAGGTGACGACCTTCCAGCCCCACGGCCGCGGGTGCGCGGTGTTCAGGGTGGTGCGCGCCTTGGTCGTCGGGTCGCCCGGAAGGTCGCCGGCCGTCTCCAGCCGCTGCGCGTCGGGCTTGGCCCAGATGTAGGTGTCGTCGACGGGGGCGGCCAACGGGTCGAGCACCGCACGGTCCGCTCCGAGGTAGAAGACGTTCGGCCCGGTGTTCTGCTCCGGGCTTCGTACGGCGGTCTCCTGGGTGCTGACCAGGCCGGCGATGCCGCTCGTCGGGTCGTCGAGGTCGCCGACCCAGATCGAGTGGGTCGGGCAGACCACCACGCAGGCCGGCTCCAGGTCGTTGTCGACCCGGTGCGCGCACATGTTGCACTTCGCGGCGGTGTGGGTGTCCTCGTCGATGTAGATCGCGTCGTACGGGCAGGCCTGCATGCAGCTCTTGCAGCCGATGCAGCGCTCGTTGTCGAAGTCGACGATCCCGTCGTCACGCTTGAACAGCGCCTGCGTCGGGCAGATCTTCACGCAGGGGGCGTCCGTGCAGTGGTTGCACCGCATGACCCCGAACGATCGGGTCGTGTCGGGGAACTCGCCGCTGTCGACGTACTTCACCCAGGTGCGGAACTGGCCGACCGGCACCTCGTGCTCGGTCTTGCAGGCGACCGTGCAGGCGTGACAGCCGATGCAGGTGCGTTGGTCGATCGCGAAGCCGTAGCGCAACGCCGTCTCACTTCTTCCGGATCACGAAGCGGAAGACGCCGTCCTCGCTGGTGGCCTCGAGCAGCTCGTTGCCGGTGTCCTTCGCCCACGACGGGATGTCGCTGCGCGAGCCGCCGTCGGTGGCCTCGACCAGCATCACCTGACCCGACTCGATCTTCTTGATGCCGCGCGAGGTCAGCAGCACCGGCATCGGGCACTTCTGCCCTTTGGCGTCGATCGTGAGGTCGACCTGGTAGGTCATCGAGGGCTCCTTCGCCGTCTCTGGTGGGGTCAGATGAAGAGGTTGATCCGGGACTTGCTCATCTCCGAGAGGGCGGTGGCGGCGCCGACCGGCTCCCCGACCCCGTCGATCAGCTGGTCCGGACGGAGGCCGAGCAGCTCCATGCTCATCTCGCACGGCCAGAGCGCGACGCCGAGCTCGAGGCACATCTCGACCAGCTCCTTGGGGTGGGCGACCTTCTGCTCCCGGGCGAGCTTCTTCATCATCCAGGCGCCGGCGCCGCCCATGTGGAGCTTCGAGAGCTTCATGTGGCTCATCCCGGGGCGGTTGATGCCCGCCATCGCCTTGGTCATCGCGTTCGTCCCGGTGATCCGGACGTCGTCGCGCACCAGCGGGAAGAGTCCCCAGAAGGTGAAGAAGATGGTGGTCTTCATGCCGTAGGCGGCGCCGGTGGAGCCGAGGATCAGGGTCGGCCACATCTTGTCCAGGTCGCCGCTCCACGCGACGATCGTCATGCTCTCCGGAACGTCGTCTGCGACGGTCCCCGGCGTCTCTGCAACCTCCGACACGGCGTCGACCCCTTTCGGTGATCCCTGGTTGTGCTCTGTGACCCAGGACACTACATTCGTGCTTGCGCATATAACAAGACCCCGTTGCGCGGACAGCCCACCCTCGAGCTCAGCCCCGGAGAGCCAGATGTCTTCCACCATCACCCCTCTACAGCTGTTCCGTGAGATCGCGGAGGGCCGCGTCAGCGAGATCCTCGACGTGCGGAACATGGACGAGTTCGAGGCGAGCAAGGTGGAGGGCTCGCGCCCTGTGCCGACCCGCAACGTGCCGGTGTACCGGGTGTTCGAGGAGCTCGAGGACGAGGCCGCCAAGACCCTCGAGGGCGCCGTCGTCGTCTGCGGTCAGGGCAACGGCTCCGAGCTCGTGGCGGAGGAGTTCGAGGCGCTCGGCGTACACACCCGCTCGCTCGAAGGTGGCACCGACGCCTGGAACCGGCTGCTCGTCCCGGTCGAGATCACCGGGCTGCCCGCTCAGGTGCGGGTCTGGCAGTTCCAGCGGCCCGCGAAGGCCTGCCTGTCGTACGTCGTCGGCGTCCCCGGCCAGAGCTGCGTCATCGTCGACCCCACGCGCCAGCCGCAGCCCTACCTCGACGTCGCGAAGGAGCACGGAATGACCGTGACGCACGTCGTCGACACCCACGTGCACGCCGACCACATCAGCGGGGGGCCGGCGCTCGCCGCCGAGCTCGGCGTGGAGTACCACCTGCCGCCCGAGGACGCCGGCGGCGTGGTGCCCTTCCCGAACCGGCCGCTCAGGGACGGCGACGTGCTCGACCTCGGCTCCGCTCAGGTGCGCGTGATGTCGATGCACCTGCCTGGTCACACGCCCGGCACGATCGCCCTCCTGGTCAGCGACAAGGTGCTGCTCGTCGGCGACACGGTCTTCGTGCGCGGACTTGGCCGCCCTGACCTCACCGGCCAGGCCGAGGAGCTGGCGCGCGACCTCTTCCGCAGCTGTCACGAGCGGCTGCGTCCGCTCGACCCCGGCACGATCATCGCTCCGGCGCACTGGACCACCAGTGAGGAGATCGACGCCGCCGGCCTCGTGGTCACGACGCTGGAGGAGGTCTTCACCGCGACGCTGCTCAACGAGAGGGCGATCGAGCGCTTCGTGGAGGAGATCGTGACCTCGCTCCCCGCCGCCCCGGACTTCTACGACACGATCCGTCGGGTGAACGCCGGCCAGCTCACCCCGCCGGACGACGAGATCGAGGTCCTCGACGTCGGACGCAACCAGTGCGCCGCGTCTACGTCGCTAGTCTGAGTCAATGGCTTTCGTCCGCAGGTCAGAGCGCCAGCCTCTGCACGAGGTGGGGGAGCAGCCCGACTACCGGTTCACCCTCGCCAACGAGCGGACGTTCCTGGCGTGGGTGCGCACCGCGCTGGCGCTCATGGCGGCCGGCGTGGCAGTCGTGCAGTTCGTCCCGGGCCCGTCCGCCCTCCGCCACGTGCTCGCGTTCATCCTGATCAGTCTCGGTGGTGTGGTGGCCACGGTCGCCTACACGCACTGGGAGCGCAACGAGCGGGCGATGCGGCTGGGGGAGCGGCTGCCGCACTCGCCGGTCCCTCGGATCGTCGCCGCGGTGCTTGCTCTGACGGCGTTCGCGGCGCTCGGCCTCGTCGTGTACGACCTGGCGAGGTAGTCCCGTGCGCTCGCTGGTCGCCCTCCTGTCGCATCGGCGACGGCGGGAGCCCGCACTCGAGGTCGGGCTTCCCGCCGAGCGGACCGCGATGGCCTGGCAACGCACGGGCCTTGGCTTGGCGGGGTTCTCGGCCTTGCTGGTCCACCTGGCCGACCGGGACCTGCTGCTGGCGGTTCCGGGGCTGCTCGGCCTCGTGGTCGCGCTGGTGGTCCTGGTGACGGGCGAGCGGAGGTACGCCTGGACGGTGCGCCGGATCGAGGCCGAGGAGTCGCCCGTGGCTCCTCACCTCGCGATCGCGCTGACGGTGGGAGTCGTGGTCCTGGCCGTCTCCGCTCTGGCGGTCGTGGTGGCGCTCGGGATCTGACCCGGTCGGCAACCGCCGGTCGCCTTTAGACTGTTGGCTTCGGGGAGGTGAGGGGAGGACGCATGGAACAGGATGTCGCGGCCCAGCTGCAGGAGCTGCACGCCCGTGTGTGCAAGGCCATCGCCGACCCCAAGCGGCTGCTGATCATCAACGAGCTGCGCGACCGTGAGCTGAGCGTGGGCGACATCTGCGACGCGCTCGGCTTCAGCCAGTCCAACGCCAGCCAGCACCTCGCCGTGCTCCGCGAGCGGGGGATCGTGTCCGCCCGACGCTCGGGAAGCAACGTCTTCTACTCACTGCGAAGCCAGAAGATCGTGCAGGCCGTCGACCTGCTGCGTGAGTTCCTCGCCGAGGACCTCGCCGACCGCGGCGCGCTCAGCGGGGCGCTGACGGCCTGAGGTCACCCGGTCTGTCGCCCACTACGCGCCGGTACGCCGGAACGGGTGGCTGTCGTCGTAGTCGAGCTGCTTGACCATGTGGACCACGGCGCCGACCTTGGGCTCGCTGACGAAGTTCAGGTTGTCGACCAGCGCGCGCATGAGGCTGAGGCCACGGCCGCTCTCGGCGTCGTCGTCGTCCTGGTTCTTCACGACGGGCTCGAACCCCTCGCCCCTGTCGATGACTGTGATCGCGCACCGGTCCGACGCGAGCTCGATGGTGACCTCGTAGCCCTCGCTGTCCACCGCGTGCTGGATGACGTTGGCACAGGCCTCCGAGATGGCGAGCTCGACGTCGTGGATGCTGTCGGCCGCAGCGCCGAAGGCCCGCAGGATCTGTGCCGACAGCCGCCGGATCACGGGCACGCTGTGGCTCTGGCGCGGCAGGGCGACGGTCATCTCCAGCCGAGGCGAGGCGTCGGACTGCTCATGGGTCCCGGCGGGCGGCCACGAGTAGACGCTGCCGGAGACCTCGTCCTCGACAGGGCCGAACAGGATCTGGAGCCGGTCGGCAGGGTCGCCGTAGCCCAGGCTCTCGTCGTGCACGACGGTTGCCCTGCCGTGGACGCGGGCCGCCAGTCGCCCGGCGATGGCCTCGGTGACGCGCGACAGCGACGGGATCTCGGAGATCGACGGGCCGAAGGGGCTCTTGTCGATCAGCAGCTCGATGCGCTCGTCGTCGACGTACACGCTGCGGTGGCCGCCACCGAGGGCCTCGTGGAGCCGGCCGAACGCGGCCACGACGTCGTCGGACGAGGCGATCTTCTGGTCCTCGGTCAGGGAGGCGTCCGCGAGCATCGCACCGGCTGCGGCTGCCACCTGCTCGGGTGTCGCAACCGGGTGCGACTCGGCGGCGGCCGCGAGGGCGACCGCGGACGCCGAAGGGCCGGCCGTCAGGGGGTCGAGGTTGACCAGGACGGCGAAGTCGGGGTCGAAGTTCATCACGACCTCTCTCGGGACCACGAGCTCGAGTGAGCGCGGGTCGCCGTTGGCGGCTTCGGCGAGGGTCGCGCGGTCGCCCGCGCTCACCGGTCCGAAGCCGGAGTCGGGAACTACGGTGGCGTCTTGCGGTAGGGAGTGCACGGTCAGGGTGGGAAGAACGCGTGTCCAGTCGATGTGGAGCCAGAGCAGGTCACCGTCACCGGAGCCGGAACGCAGCGCCTCGCCGGCCGGCTCGACGGCGTTGTTGACCGCCGACTCGTCGCTCGTGTGGCGCATGAGGTAGTCCTCGATCGCCTTCACGGCGGCGGCCGTCGCGTCGTCGCGCCGTGTGTCGAGTAGCCAGTCCACGTGTCTGGAACCTTCCCCCGAGAGATGGGAGCCGCCTGGTGCGGCTGGTCAAGGGAGGTATACCCAGGACCCCCCGAAAGCACACCGGGGAGATGCGTCACAGTCGGTGCGCGGGGCTCTCGGCTCAGCGCAGCTTGAGCGTCTCGAGGAGCAGTCGTGCGGCCGAGCCGCCCGCTTCCGTCGCGGTCGCGACGGCGCGCGGGACGTCGATGTCGTCGAGCAGGGCGGCGACCACCTGCTCGGCCGCCTCGGCGCTCTCGTGGGTGGCGCCGGCGGCGGCGTAGAGCGAGTCGAGGGCCTGCTCGGCCGCGGCGACCTCGCGCTCGTCGTACTCCCAGGAGTCGTGCCAGGTGCGGTTCAGGATCATCAGCCGGACCGCCGCGGGCCGGTGGTCGGCGAGCAGCTCGCCGACGAGCGTCATGTTCCCGGTGGACTTCGCCATCTTGCGGCCCCCCTTGCGGACCGCTCCCACGTGGAGCTGCCGGCGCGCGAAGGGGGCGACGCCGCTGGCGGCCTCGACCATCGCGCACTGGTACGCGTGATGCGGGAAGGCCAGGTCCTCGCCGCCCACGATCACGTCGACGCTGGTGCCGAACGTCGCCCACGCCATCGCCGCACACTCCGAGTGCCACCCGGGCCGTCCCCAGCCCCACGGGCTCGGCCACGCGGGCTCGTCCTCGGGGGAGGGACGCCAGACCGGTACGTCGAACGGGGCGTTGCGATGCGTGTCGTCGGGGTCGTCGCCGAACTCCCGGGAGCGCTCCAGAGCCTCCTTCTCGCTCAGGCCGCTGCGCGTGGCCACCCCGTCGCCGCGGAAGTACACGAAACCGTCGAGCTCGTAGGCGTGACCCGTGGCGAGGAGCGCCGCGGCGAGCTGGGTGACGTGGGCGACGTGCAGCCGGGCGTGCGGAGTGTGGTCGGGTGCCCGGTTGGCGAGGGCCCGCATGTCGCGGTCGAAGAGGAACTCCTGGGTCAGCGCGAACTCGTCGTAGGGACGGCCGTGCTCGAGTGCCGCCGCGGTGAGGACGTCGTCGACGTCGGTGACGTTGCGGCAGGTCTCCACCTCCACGCCCGCGAGCCGCGCGACGGAGGAGAGGGCGTCTGCCCACACGAACGTCGCGGCGTGACCGAGGTGGGTCACCAGGTAGGGCGTGATGCCGCAGACGTAGATCCGCGCCTTCGCGGTCAGAGGCAGCCGCCGCCCGGCCAGGGTCAGGTCGCTGGAGCGGAGCGGCTCGGTGTCGACGAGCGGCACCCGTCCCGCGGAACCGAGGATGCCTGAGGCCGAGAGGTTGCTGTGCACACGCCGATCATGCCTCCTGAGGACCACCCGTGAAAGCCACTTGCCTAGAGCGCCTCAGCCGCCGCCCGGGCTCACACACAGCGAGGGGTCGCGGCCGTCCTCGTGCATCTCTGTCAGCCGCCCGACGACGAGGCCGGGGTCCGGCGGCACAGGGGGTTGGTCGGGGCGGGCGGCACGGCCGTCGAGGGTGAGCTCCCAGCACTGCGCGAGGAAGCGCATGCGGGTGGCGGTGACCGCCAGCGGAGCAGTTGTGAAGCGCCCGTCGAGGTGTCCCTCCACCCAGCGCCTGAGCCGCGGGTGCGCGTCGAGGGACCGCCACACGCGCAGTGGCACCTCGATCGCGCCGTTGTACTCCCGCGGCACCTCGGTCAGGCCGCGCTCGCGCATCTCCTGGCGCATCCCGTCCGAGGAGTGCAGGCGCAGCGGCAGCCACAGTCCGTCCGCGACCCGGACCTTCAACGCAGCCGGTGAGCACTCGGCGTTGAAGTCTGCTACGACGGCGGGCGCGCCCTCGATCCTGCCGGCGAAGCGGAGGTCGGCCGGGGCGAACCGGCGTGCCCGGGCGAGCGGCAGGGGCCGCCCCTTCACCGAGCCACCACGGGCGGCGACCCGCCACCCGCGGGCGTCGAGCCGCTTCTGCCAGACCACGCGCCGGCCACGACGGTCACGGCCCTCGACGCGCATCAGCCGGTCCGAGGCGTCGGGACCGGTCTTCGCGATGCTGATCCGGTCGGTGACGACGCCAGGAGGCCGTGGGTGCCGCACCCAGGCCGGGCCGGGCAGCTGCCACCGGGTGTCGCTCGCCGGCCGGTTGCGCTCCCACGAGTAGTCGCCGAAGACGGTGTTGGCGCCGGAGACGTCGAAGTCGTAGAGCCGGGTGAACAGGGCGCCGTTCTCGCCGACGGCGAAGACGGTCGAGCCGCTCGCCGAGATGTTCGCGATCGGCAGGGTGCCACGACGGGGACCGCAGACCTCGCGGCTCTCGTCCTGCGGCAGCCACGGGTCCAGGTAGGTGATCCGCCGGCGGTCGCCCCGCAACAGGTAGACCGTGCCCACGCCGAGCGGGTGCTGCCTGCGCCCGGAGGTGTCGGTGAACGTCTCGGAGGAGGTGAGCTCCGAGGTGGCCCAGCGCTTCACGTCGGGGAACATCGTCAGGCCCGAGCCGGTCCAGAAGTAGGGGCCCCAGCGCCACGTCCACCGTTCCGCGGACAGGTCGCCGCCGGGCATGTCGTGGGAGTAGACCTGCCGCCCCGGGCCGAGGGCGACCAGGAAGCGGTGGTCTGCGGAGATGGCCGTCACCGTGCCGTCGAGACAGGCGGGCACCTCGAGGACGCGCCACGGCTCGCCGTGCTCGCCTCGCCCGGCCACGGCGGGCCGCACGTAGATCCGGCCGCGGCGGAGCGCGAAGGCGTACTCGTTGGAGAACGTCTCCCGGTTGGTCTTGAACGCCACGACGTCGGGCAACGTGCGAGCAACCCTCGGCGCCGCCGGGGCACCGAGGCCGCCCGGCTTGCCCTCGAGCTGGTCGCCGGAGGGGACCTCGCCGCCGACGACGAGCAGTCCGGTCGTCCCCGCGCCGAGGGGCAGGCACGCCGGGTCGGCCGGCGGGTCCGCTGCCGACGGGCTCGCCAGGGGTACGGCGAGGAGGGTGGCTGCGAGGGCGGTGGCGGCGCAGACGGACAGGGCGGCGAGGCGGCGGGGACGCACCTAGAGGCAACGACCCGCCACAAGGTCCGGTTACGTGACCTGGCCCACAGCCGGTCGTTGCTCAGGACATGCCTTCGCCATCTCGTCCGAAACTGCTCGCGGCAGCCGCCCTGGCCGTCGTACTCGCGCTGGGCTCCGCATCGGCCGCGACCGTCGTGTGGGCCGACCCGACCGACCTGGACCCGCAGGACTACCTGGAGCAGGTCCCGGGGATGGCCGAGTCGATCATCGCGGACCGGCCCGACATGGCCCGCTGTCCCGACCTCGCGGGCGGCACCGCCGGCACCCGGGAGGTCGCAGGCGTGCCACCGCGCGAGCCCGACAACGGCAACCCGGCGGAGGCCGGGGACCCGCCGGTGGCGCCCGAGAGCCTGCCCGACCGCGTGGACTTCCGGGGGCCGAAGCAGACCTTCAACCGCCGTTACGAGTTCGTGGTGGCGCGGGCGACGATCTGGTACCGCTCCCACGCCGAGGTCACCGGCATCCACGAGCCGTGGGTGAAGCTGGACGTGCCCGCCTGCTTCGACGGCACGGTGCAGACCATCTCCGCCGACGACGACGAGATGGTCGTGATCGGCAAGGACCGGTGGGTCTACACGCTCGACGGCATCCTCGGCGACCCGGCGTACTTCACCTGGACCCTGCGCTGGGGACCGCCGTTCTGGACCGGGTCCGGCCGCCGGCTGCCGCTGCACATCCGGGCCTGGTCGTGGTCGGTCCTCTCCCAGCTCGAGGACCACACCTGGCGCGACGACGCGGGTAACGACCACGCCGTGGGGGACTTCAAGGTCTCCCACATCTGGACGCTGGGGCGCGACGGGCGCAGGCTCACCTACCTGGACCCGTGGCTGCCGCGCGACCTGAGCTACGAGATGTGCTCCCCGCACCGGGGGCGGTTCCGGTCGGTCGGGATGTCCGCGAGCGGCTCGACGGTGTTCGTGATCGGGCGTTCGGGTGACATGTTCACGCGGCTCTACGACTTCGACATCTCGGGTGCGGACTCGGTGTTCTTCGACTACGCCTACGAGAACCAGCGCGGCAGGCAGAACCCGGCGATCCAGCTTCCCTCGCCGGGCTGGAGGGAGCAGCCGAAGGTCCCGGGCCTGGTCACCGACCGGATCTCGATCCACAAGGTGGGCGCGAAGTCGCTGCACCGGACGCTCCGCGTCGAGGGGCGGCGCAAGGGGCGGACCGGCTACTGGCACAAGGACGTCACCGCGCGTCGCTGGCGGTTCACGCCGACCGGCGAACCGCTCCGTGGCGACATCCTGCGCAACCCCGACCGGGACACCTCCGCGCGCGGCCTGCTGAGGAGCGAGGACCGGAGGTACGTCGGAGGGTCCGGCACGGCCCAGATCACGGTCCCGGACTTCAACGCCTACTGCTCGCCCGCACGTGTCCAGGTCTGGCTCGCGACGGGCGAGCGGTTCTCGCTGAGGCTGCACACCGTCGACGCGATCCGTCAGGACACCCGTGCCAGGGGGCTCGACGCGGACCCGCGGCTCGTGCAGGGCACCATCGAGGTGCCCGCGAGCCTGCGCCGGAGCAGGGACCCGGAGGTCCGGGGCTTCCTCGAGTCGCTCGGGCCTGCCGGCCGGTTCGTCGACGCGGACATCGACGCGACCCTCAGCCGGCTCGAGTTCCGGGACCAGGGGTGGACGCTGCGGCGACGGTGAGGAGCCTCAGAGCCAGCCGAGAAGTCCGAACACGACCGCGAGTACCACGTCGAAGGCGGCGACCGCGCCGACGACGGTGAACCGGCGCCGGTCGCTCTTCATGTCGAAGACCCACGCGGCCATGGCGAAGAAGGTGCCGTAGCCGAAGACCACGATCGGCAGCAGGAACGACTCGCTCCAGAACCAGTAGTGCCAGTGGAAGACGCCGGAGCGGTGCAGGAGCACCTCGACGAAGACTGCGAAGCACGACCAGAACGTGATGAACACCCAGCGGTTCGGGATGCCGAGGATCCGCATCCGCTTGTCGGCGGGCAGGAACTTCACGAACTCGACGCCGGAGATCAGGAAGAGGAAGACGATCTCGATCGTCCACCCGATCAGGATCAGGTAGCTCGTGTCGCCGGTGACCGTCCAGAGCGCCGAACGCCCCGAGACGTGCAGGATGGCGGAGTTCACGAGCTCGTTGAAGACGTCGACGAGGAAGAACGCGAGGCCGGCGGCGACGATGTCCCACCGCTTGCGCTCGACCTCGTTGGCGTAGACGTAGATGACGATGCCGAGGAACGTGACGACGTACCACTTCATGTTGCTCGGGTCGCGCAGGAGCGTCAGCGCCTCGCGGGTGGCGTCGGTGAGGTTGGCGGGGTCCACGGCGCGGAGCCTAGTGGAACGAGTTCTACGCCGTTCAGCCCGTTCCGAACGCAGACTTTCCGTGTCCGGAACACGCGTTTGGAACAGATTGGCGAACGGAGGCCGGCTTTGTCCGGTGCGATAGTGACGACATGTCAGCGGACGTCGTCGTCGCCGGTGCCGGCCTCGC
This sequence comes from uncultured Actinomycetota bacterium, assembly GCA_963700955.1. Classification (GTDB taxonomy): domain Bacteria; phylum Actinomycetota; class Actinomycetes; order Propionibacteriales; family Nocardioidaceae; genus Nocardioides_C. Next base: position 738,614 of record CAVOZH010000011.1, read on the forward strand.
GGGCCTGACCTGCGCGCGCGAGCTCGAGCGGCACGGTCTCCAGGTCGTGGTGCTCGAGCGGTCCGACGCGGTGGGCGGTCGGGTCCGCACCGACGTGGTCGATGGCTACCGCTGTGACCGCGGCTTCCAGCTCCTCAACCCTGCCTATCCGGCGGTGAGGCAGCTCGTCGACCTCGAGGCGCTGGACCTACGCTGCTTCTCGGCAGGGGCGGCGCTGGCCGGCGCCCAGGGTTTCGCGATCGTCGCGGACCCGAAGCGAAGCCCCCGCTACCTCATGAACACGCTGCGCAGCGGCTACGTCAGGCCGGCTGAGCTCGCCCGCTTCGGTGCGTGGGCGAAACCGTCCCTCGGCAGCGTCCGCAAGCTCCTCGCCGAGGCCGACGAGCCGCTCGCGGCGTCCCTCGACAGCGCGGGCGTGCAGGGCCTGCTGCGTGACGAGGTCTTCGAGCCCTTCTTCACGGGCGTCCTCGCCGAGGACCGCGGCGAGACGTCGGCGACCTTCACCCGTCTGCTGGTGAGGGCTTTCGCCCGCGGCACTCCCGGAGTGCCGGCCCTCGGCATGTCCGCGCTGCCCGAGCAGATCGCGGACGACCTCAGGTCCAAGGTCGTGCTCGGCGCCGAGGTGAAGGCGGTCGAGCGGCGTGAGCGGGGCGGTTGGCGGGTGCTGACCGACGCCGAGTCGTACGACGCCCGCGCGGTCGTCGTGGCGACCGACCCGGCCGCCGCAGCGGACCTCACCGGCCTGGCGGCGGCGTCGATGAAGGGCCTCGTCACGTACTGGTTCGCCACCGACGAGCCGCCGACCCACCTGGACCTGCTCGTCCTCGACCCGAGGCGGAGCGGGCCCGTCGTGAACACCGCCGTCATGACCAACGTCGCCCCTGACTACGCACCCCAGGGCCGCCACCTCGTGCAGGCGACCACCCTCGCGGGTGCGGCAACGGCGAGCGAGGCGGAGGTGCGGGAGCACCTTGCACGGATGTACCGCAGGTCCACGAGGACGTGGGACCTGGTGACCGTGCACCAGGTCGTGCACGCCCTGCCCGAGCAGCGGCCGGGTGTCTCGCTCCGCCAGGAGGTCGAGCTGGGAGACGGCCTGTTCGTGGCGGGCGACCATCGCGACACCGCGTCGATCCAGGGCGCCCTCGTCTCGGGGCGTCGCACCGCGGCGGCGGTCAGCAGCTGGCTCGACCAGGTGACTGCATGAGGATGTTCGTGGCGCTGGTGCCGCCGGACGAGGCGCTCGAGGACCTGGGGGGGTTCCTCGCACCGAGACAGGAGGCCGAGAGCGGCTTCAGGTGGACCGCGACCGAGCAGTGGCACGTGACGCTCGCGTTCATGAGCGAGGTGCCCGACCGTTCCCTCGACGACCTGCTGGCCCGGCTGGAACGAGCCGCTGCCCGTCGTACGCCTTTCGTCGTGAGCGTCGCCGGTGGGGGCGCGTTCCCCAACGTGGGGCGGGCGAAGGTGCTCTACGCGGGCCTCGACGTCAGCGACGCGGAGGAGCTGAGGCGGTTGTCGACCGGGTCTCGCGCGGCTGCCGCCAAGGCCGGTGCCGAGACCGAGGGCGGTCGGTTCCACCCGCACGTGACCATCGCGCGGGTCCGCCGCCCGCTCGACGCGACCAGGTGGGTCCGGGTGCTCGACGCCTACCGGGGACCGACCTGGAGCGCAGAGCGGATCCACCTCATCGCGTCGCACCTCGGAGAGGGTCCGCGCAAGCGCCCCCGTTATGAGGTGATCGAGTCATTCCGGCTCGGGCGGAAGCCGACGTAGCGTCGGGCTCATGAGGATCGCTGTCCTCGGCACGGGCGTGGTCGGCCGGACCTTGGCGCCGGCGTTCGTCCGCCTCGGTCACGAGGTGACCGTCGGGACCCGGGACCCCGACGCGACTCGGGCCCGCGACGACTGGTCGCTCGACGTACCCCTGAGCAGCTACGACCAGGTCGCGGCTGATGCCGACCTTGTGGTGAACGCGACCAACGGCATGGCCTCCCTGTCCGCGCTCGAGGCCGTGGGGAGTGAGAACCTCGCCGGCCGGGTGCTGCTCGACGTGGCGAACCCGCTCGACGCCTCCGCGGGCTTTCCCCCGACGCTGACGGTCAAGGACACGGACTCGCTCGCCGAGCAGATCCAGCGGGCCTTCCCCGAGGCGAGGGTCGTCAAGTCGCTCAACACCGTCAACTGCGCGGTGATGGTGGACCCGGCACACGTCGGGGACGGCCAGACCACGATGTTCGTGGCCGGGGCGGACGCCGAGGCCAGGGCACTGGTCGTCTCGCTGCTGAAGGAGTTCGGCTGGCGCGACGTGATCGAGTTCGAGGACCTGGCGGCCGCCCGCGGGATGGAGATGTGGCTGCCGCTGTGGATCCGGATCATGGGCCGCCTCGGCACCGGGGACTTCAACCTGAAGGTCGTGCGCTAGTCAGCGGACCCGCAGGTTCGCCTGCCGGACGGGAAACACGGGCGAAACCACTCCGTGGAACCCTGGGTGCCATGCGCGTCCAGAGGATCGGATTCACCTCGCTCAAGGGCGCTCGGCACCGCGCACACGACACCGTGCAGCTCGCGCTCGACGGTCCGGCCGGGGACCGGGTCTTCTGCCTGGTCGACCCCGCACGACGTCGTGTCCTTCGCACAGTCGAGAACCCGTCCCTGGTTCGGGCGACCGCCACGTGGGACGCCGGTGTGCTCTCCGTCGACCTCCCCGGAAGCACCGTCGAGGGGGCGCCCACCCCGACCGGTGAGGTGCTCAAGGTCGACTACTGGGGAAGGTCCGCGGCCGTCGAGACGGTCGAGGGGCCGTGGGCCCAGGCGTTCTCCGACTACCTCGGGTACGCCGTCGTGCTCGCACGCTCGGTCTCCCCCGGAGAGGTCGTGTACGGCGCCTCGGTGACCGTGCTCACGACCGGGTCGATGCGCCTGCTGTCCGAGCGGCTCGGCCGGGACGTCGACAGCGCCCGGTTCCGCTCGACCTTCCTGGTCGAGAGCGACGGGGAGCCTCACGTGGAGGACTCCTGGGTGGGTCGTGAGCTGCGGCTCGGGGAGGCGGCCGTGATGGTCCGCGGGACCGTCCCCCGATGCGCCGTCGTGGACCTCGACCCCGAAACCGGGGTGCGCGACGCGCCGGTGCTGAAGGCCCTCGCGGGATATCGTCGTGGTCTGCAAGATGTCCACTTCGGAGTGGACGCCGTGGTGGTTGCTCCCGGCGCCGTGAGCGTCGGTGACCCCGCCGATCTGGAGAGGGGCTGACCGGCCGATGCCGTACCTGCTGCGCGTCGAGCTGCCCGACGTCCCCGGCTCGCTGGGCCGGGTGGCGACCGCGATCGGTGAGGCCGGAGGTGACATCGAGGCGATCGAGATCGTCGAGAAGAACCTGGGCTCACGCAGCGCGGTCGACGACGTGCTCCTCGAGACCGCCCCTGGCGTCATGCCGGACTCCATCGTCTCCGCGTGCACCCGCCTCGAAGGCGTCACCGTGCTGTGGATCTCGCGTTACGGAGCAGGTGGGAACCTCTTCCTCGACCTCGAGGCCGTCGAGGCGCTCACCGCCACCCCGCACTCGGCGCTCGACGAGCTCGTCGACCTGCTCCCCATCACGTTCCGGGCCGACTGGGGGATCCGCGTCCGCCGTACCGACACCGGCGTGGCCATCCTGCACAGCACCTCCGCGGCACCCGAGATCGTGGACGGTGAGGTGGGCTGGTTCCCGTTGAGCCGTCCCGCGCGGGTCGAGGTGCCGGAGAACTGGGAGCGGTGGACCTCGACGCTGGTGGCCGCCGCACCCCTCGAGCACAAGGACGAGCTCGTGCTCTTCGGTCGCCGGGGAGGGCCCGCGATCCTCGAGTCCGAGCTGGCTCGGCTGGGGCACCTGGCCGCGCTGGCGGTGTCGATCGCCAAGGCCGGCTGAGCCGTGGCGCAGTTCGACAAGGAGACCGACGCCTCCGGGTCGTTCAGGCGCCAGCCCAACCGCTTCACCGACCGGCCCTCGACGGAGCCTGACGCGCGTTGGCCGGTCGAGCCGGACCGCTACCGGCTGATCTGGTCGCGGGCCTGCCCCTGGGCGCACCGGTCGCGGATCGTGCTCGGGCTCCTCGGGCTCGACGAGGTGATCTCGATCGGAACCGTCGACCCGGTCCGCGACGCACGTGGGTGGCGCTTCACGCTCGATGCCGAGAACAAGGACCCCGTGCTCGGCATCGGATACCTCTCGGAGGCCTACCTGCGCACCGACCCGGAGTACGACGGCCGCGTGACCGTCCCGGCGCTGGTCGACGTCGAGTCGGGGCTGGTCGTGACCAACGACTTCCCGCGGATGACGCTCGACTTCTCCACGGAGTGGCGCGATCTCCATCGCACGGGCGCGCCGGACCTCTACCCGGTCGCGCTGCGGGGCGAGATCGACCGGGTCAACGACCTCGTGTTCCGGGACGTCAACAACGGGGTCTACCGCTGCGGCTTCGCCGCCTCACAGGAGGCCTACGACGAGGCGTTCACGAGGCTGTTCGACCGCCTCGACTGGCTGTCGGCGCGGCTCGGGCAGCAGCGGTACCTCGTCGGCGACCGGATCACCGAGGCGGACATCCGGCTGTTCACGACCCTGGTCCGCTTCGACGCGGCCTACCACGGCCACTTCAAGTGCAACCGCGAGAAGCTGACGGAGCTGCCGGTGCTGTGGGCCTACGCCAGGGATCTCTTCCAGACGCCCGGCTTCGGCGACACGGTCGACTTCGACCACATCAAGCGGCACTACTACCTGACGCACGAGCGGCTCGACCCGACCGGGATCGTGCCCCTCGGCCCTGACGAGTCGGGCTGGCTCGAGCCGCACGGGCGGTCATGACCGGCCCGCTCGGTCTCACGGGCGCCACGGGAAACATCGGAGGTCGCGTGGCCCGACTGCTCGCCGCGGACGGTGTGTCTACACGCCGCGAGCTGCTCGGGGGAGCCGCCGGGTAGCCTGCCGCCCATGCCCGACACCCCTGACGCGACCGTCTCCGAGATCTTCGATCCCACCGCCTGGAACCCGGTCCCCGGCTTCGAGGACCTGACCGACCTGACCTACCACCGGGCGGTCGACCACGGCACGGTGCGGATCGCCTTCGACCGGCCGGAGGTGCGCAACGCGTTCCGCCCGCACACGGTCGACGAGCTGCTGCGAGTGCTGGAGCACGCGCGGATCTCGAGCGACGTCGGCTGCGTGCTGCTGACCGGGAACGGGCCCTCGCCCAAGGACGGCGGATGGGCGTTCTGCTCCGGCGGCGACCAGCGGATCCGGGGCCGGGCCGGCTACCAGTACGCATCCGGTGAGACCTCCGAGAGCGTCGACAAGGCCAAGCTCGGACGGCTCCACATCCTGGAGTGCCAGCGGCTGATCCGGTTCATGCCGAAGGTCGTCATCTGCGTCGTGCCCGGCTGGGCGGCCGGTGGCGGGCATTCGCTCCACGTCGTCTCCGACCTCACGCTCGCGAGCGCCGAGCACGCCCGCTTCAAGCAGACCGATGCCGACGTCGGCTCCTTCGACGGCGGGTACGGGTCGGCGTACCTGGCCCGTCAGGTCGGGCAGAAGTTCGCCCGCGAGATCTTCTTCCTCGGCGACGAGTACTCCGCCGAGGACGCGCACCGGATGGGCATGGTCAACGCGGTGGTGCCGCACGCCGAGCTCGAGAAGGTGGCCCTCGAGTGGGGCCGCAAGATCAACGGCAAGTCGCCGACCGCGCAGCGGATGCTGAAGTACTCCTTCAACCTGATCGACGACGGGCTGGTCGGCCAGCAGATCTTCGCCGGCGAGACCACCCGGTTGGCGTACATGACCGACGAGGCCGTCGAGGGTCGCGACGCCTTCCTCGAGAAGCGCGAGCCCGACTGGTCCGAGTTCCCGCACTACTACTGAGCGCTGCCGTGGTGGACGCGCATGGGGAGACCCACTGGTCGAGGATCGGCGGCGTGAGCGGTGAGGAGTACGCCGAGCGCTTCGCCGCCCTCGCTCGGTCGGGCACGGACATGCACGGGGAGGCTCGGTTCTGCGCGACGTTGCTGCCCTCCGGTGCCCGGGTGCTCGACGCCGGGTGCGGCACCGGACGTGTGGCCGTCCACCTCGACGAGCTCGGCTTCTCGTGCGTGGGCGTCGACGTGGACGAGTCGATGTTGGCGGTCGCGCGCCGTCATGCTCCTCGGATCCCGTGGCACGGCGCCGACCTGTCGCGGCTCGCGGCAGGTGACCTCGACGGTGCGGCCGGGTTCGATCTGGCCGTGATGGCCGGCAACGTCGTACCCCTGCTCGCTCCCGGCACGGTCGGACGCGCCGTTGCCTCTCTGGCAGGGCTGCTCCGGCCCGGTGGACTGCTCGTCGCCGGGTTCGGCCTGGATCCGGCGCACCTCCCGCCGCGGTGCCCGGTGACGACGCTCGAGGAGTACGACGCCGCCTGCCACTCGGCGGGTCTGTCGCTGCGGGAGCGGTACTCGACCTGGGACGGAGAGGTCTTCGACGAGGCGGCCGGGTACGGCGTCAGCGTGCATGTGCTGGGCGATCCGGATGAGTCCGTCGCCTGACCACGGCCCCGTCGCAGTCCGGGTCGACGAGTACGACCCGGACTGGCCAGGGCGCTTCGCCGAGGAGGCCGCGGTCCTGAGGTGCGCGCTCGGAGCGCATGCCCTGGCCATCGAGCACATCGGCAGTACGGCCGTCCCGGGCCTTCCGGCCAAGCCGATCATCGACATCCTCGTGTCCGTGGCGGGCTACCGGGAGTTCCCGGCGATGGTGCGCGCCATCGAGGCGGTCGGCTACCGCTACACGCCCGAGTCGGAGGCGGACGACCCAGGTCGCCGTGTCTTCCGCAAGGGACCCGAGGATCTGCGGCTCATGCGCACCCACCACCTGCACGTCACGCAGGCGGACAGCCACTACCGGCGGCGGATCATCGGCTTCCGGGACCACCTCCGTGCTCATCCCGCGGATGCCGCGGCGTACGTCGAGCTCAAGCGGCAGCTGGCGGAGCGGTTCGCCGATGCGCCTCGGGCCTACACCGCCGGCAAGCACGAGTTCGTCGCCGGGATCGAGCGGCGAGCCGGCGTCTAAGCCTTGGCCGCGTCCTTGACGCAGCGGACGGCCCAGGGCAGCGCCTCCAGACGCTCCTCGCCGATCGGGCCACCACACACGTCGCAGAGTCCGTAGCTGCCCGCGTCGAGCTTGGCGATCGCACGGTCCACGTCGGCGAGGGTCGACTGGAGTCGGTCGTGGACCGCCACCTGGGACAGCCGGTCGACCGCCATCGACGTACCTTCGCCGACCCTCTTGCCGAAGGAGATCGAGCCGTGGTCGCTGGGCTTCTCCTCGAGCACGCCCATCTGCTCCAGCAGCTCGCTTCTCTTGGCATGCAGGGCCGTGGCGACGTCGTCCATGCACCCCATCCTGCTCCCTGCCCGACAATCAGAGGCCGCGAACGGGGTGAAGACGTAGTCCGGGACCCTGTCGAACGGGTCATTGTCAGCGCCGGATCCGTCTGAACAGAATCGACCATGACCGGCGAGAACGGGCCGTGGGACTTCACCGGCTTACGCGCGATGTTCATCAACTGCACGCTGAAGAAGTCGCCCGAGCTCAGCCACACCCAGGGACTCGTCGACATGAGCGCGGGCATCATGCGCAAACGGGGAGTGGAGGTCGAGGAGCTCCGGGCGGTGGACCACGACATCGCCACCGGCGTCTATCCGGACATGACCGAGCACGGCTGGGCGAGCGACGCCTGGCCGGGGATCTACCCGAGGGTCCTCGAGAGCGACATCCTGGTGATCGCCGGCCCGATCTGGCTGGGCGACAACTCCAGCGTGACCAAGCGGGTCATCGAGCGGCTCTACGCCCTGTCGCACCTCGTCAACGACGAGGGCCAGTACCTCTTCTACGGCAAGGTCGCGGGCTGTCTGATCACCGGCAACGAGGACGGCATCAAGCACTGCGCCCAGAACGTCCTGTACAGCCTCCAGCACATCGGCTACTCGATTCCTCCGCAGGCGGACGCCGGCTGGATCGGCGAGGCCGGGCCGGGGCCGTCGTACCTCGACCCGGGCAGCGGCGGGCCCGAGAACGACTTCACCAACCGCAACACGACCTTCATGACCTGGAACCTCATGCACTTCGCGAAGCTGCTGAACGACGCTGGAGGGATACCGGCGTACGGCAACCAGCGCACGAAGTGGGACGTCGGCGAGCGGTTCGAACAGGAGAACCCGGAGTACCGCTCACCGGCCTGAGTCGCTTCCCGCGCCGGCGTCCTTGGCTGCGCCGACCCCCATCGACATCCCCAACTGGCAACACACCGCCTGACCGACGAGCGCACCGGCCGAATGTCATAGACCAGGCCTGGGACTTTTGACCCGTTTTGAGACACATCCATTGATGTTGGTCACAATCGAGCGCGACACCGGGAGCGTTGCTCTAGTTTCACAAGGGTGAAGATCGCGGTGGCGAAGGAAATGCGCGAGGGCGAGAGCCGTGTGGCCATGGTGCCTGAGCTGGTCGGGAAGCTGACCGGGCTGGGGTACGAGGTCCTGGTCGAACCCGGCGCGGGGCTCGAGGCGTTGGCCTCCGACGAGGACTACGAGCGCGCAGGCGCGGTGGTTTCTCCCGATGCGCTGGCGGGCGTGGACCTCGTGGTCTCCGTCCAGCCGCTCGACGCTTCAGTCGTGCGGCGCCTGCCGGCCGGGACCTCGACGCTCTCGTTCCTACCGCCGGCGCAGTCCTTGGACCTCGTCACGAACCTCCGAGACTGCGGCGTGACCTCGTTCGCGATGGAGCTCGTGCCGCGCATCTCGCGCGCCCAGTCGATGGACGCACTGTCGTCGCAGGCCCTCGTCGCGGGCTACCGCTGTGCGATCGTCGCGGCCGGCCTCCTGCGTAGGTTCTTCCCCCTGAACATGACCGCCGCCGGCACCGTGCCTCCCGCCGAGATCGTCGTACTCGGTGCCGGTGTCGCGGGTCTGCAGGCGATCGCCACGTGCAAGCGCCTCGGTGCGGTGGTGAAGGCGTACGACGTACGCGCGGCCGCCGCTGAGGAGATCCGCTCCATGGGCGCCCAGTCGATCGACCTCGAGCTCGAGACACTCGAAGGCGCAGGAGGCTATGCGCGCGAGATGACCGAGGACCGGGCGGCGAGGCAGCGGGAGCTGCTCACGCCGTACATCGCGAACGCCGACGCCTTGATCACCACCGCCGCAGTGCCGGGGCGCCAAGCGCCGATGCTGGTGACTGCCGAGATGGTCGAGCAGATGCGGCCCGGGTCGGTCGTCGTGGACCTCGCTGCGGAGAGCGGCGGCAACGTCGAGGGCTCGGTCCCCGGCACGGTCATTCGCATCGGCAACGCGCAGGTGTGGGGCGGCGCGAACGTCCCGTCACAGATGCCGGGTCCGGCGTCGAAGCTCTACGCCCAGAACATCGTCAACCTCGTCACCCTGATGACCCGCGAAGGAGCCTTCGCGCCGGACTTCGAGGACGAGATCGTCGCCGGGTCGTGTGTGACCCGCGACGGGCAGGTGTGGCACGAGCCCACCCGCAACCTTCTGGAAGGAGCGACTTCGTGAGTGAGTCAGTTGTCTGGCTGACGATCTTCGTCCTGAGCGTGTTCGTGGGCATCGAGGTGATCTCGAAGGTCTCCTCGACGCTGCACACCCCGCTGATGTCGGGTGCGAACGCGATCCACGGGATCATCCTTCTCGGCGCGATCCTGGTGACGGGGTACGCCGCGTCCACGCTCCAGCTCGTCGTGGGCCTGATCGCGGTGGTGCTCGCGACGGTCAACATGGTCGGCGGGTTCGTCGTGACCGACCGGATGCTCCAGATGTTCACGCGCAAGAAGCCCAGGCCCGTGAAGGCTGACCAGAACGGAGCGGGCGCATGAGCGAGACACCGGTCTGGGCGCAGCTGGTCTACCTCGCCGCCGCCGTCTTCTTCATCCTGGCCCTGAAGGGTCTCTCCTCGCCCAAGCACGCCCGCACGGGCAACCTGCTCGGGGCGATCGGCGCCGTCGTGGCCGTCGTGACCGTCTTCTTCTACGCCAACCTCGACCACATCCTGCCGATCCTGATCGCGATCGCGCTCGGGTCGGTGGCGGGCGTCATCGGGGCCCGGCGGGTGCAGATGACCCAGATGCCGCAGCTGGTCGCACTGTTCAACGGTGTCGGCGGTGGCGCCGCGGCGCTGGTCGCGCTGCTCGAGCTGGGCAACATGACCGACGCGGGTGAGAGTCCGAGCGGGTTCGCGCTGGTGGCGACCGCGTTCACGATCATCATCGGGGCGGGGTCGTTCTCCGGCTCGTGCATCACGTTCGCCAAGCTCCAGGAGCTGATGACCTCGCGCCCGGTGATCTTCCCGGGTCTGCCGATCGTGTTCGGCATCGGCCTCCTGGCGGCCGTCGTCCTCTCCGTGGTGACCGTGTCGGGCCCGTCGATGCTCGTCGGGATCGTTCTGGGCCTGCTGGGCGTGCTCCTCGGGGTTCTGCTCGTGCTCCCGGTCGGCGGCGCGGACGTCCCGATCGTGATCAGCCTGTTGAACGCCGGCACCGGCCTCGCGGTCGCGGCGAGCGGCTACCTGCTCCAGAACACCGTGCTGCTCGTCGGCGGCACGCTGGTCGGCGCCTCCGGTACCTTCCTGACCTTGCTCATGGCCTCTGCGATGGGTCGCAGCGTCGCCAACATCCTCTTCGGTGCTCTCAAGGGTGGATCCACGCTCGGAGCAGGCGAGGCCTCGAACCGGCCCGTGCGATCGGCCGGTCCTGAGGACATCGCGATCCTGCTCGGCTACGCGGACCGCGTGATCATCGTCCCCGGGTACGGCCTTGCGGTAGCCCAGGCGCAGCACACCCTCCGCGAGCTCGTCGACGTCCTCGGCGCACGCGGCACCCACGTCGACTACGCCATCCATCCCGTCGCCGGCCGGATGCCCGGTCACATGAACGTGCTGCTGGCCGAGGCGCAGGTGCCTTACGAGCAGCTCAAGGAGATGGACGACATCAACGGCGAGTTCAAGCACACCGACGTGGTCCTCGTCGTGGGCGCGAACGACGTGGTCAACCCCGCGGCGAAGACCTCGCCCGGCGCGCCGATCTACGGCATGCCGATCCTGAACGCCGACGAGGCGCAGCAGATCGTGTTCATGAAGCGGTCCATGCGACCTGGGTTCGCCGGCATCGAGAACGAGCTGCTGTTCGACCCCAAGACGACGCTGCTCTTCGGCGACGCGAAGGACTCGCTCGGCAAGCTCCTCAGCGCGGTCAAGAACCTCTGACACGCAGGCTGCCGGTCGGCATGACTAGACCGGTGGCGCGACACTCCTCACGCCGTGTAACTCCGAGTTACACATCGACCGCTCCTCTCGGTAGACTCCCGCGTGGGGAGGGGCCCGATACATGCACCGTGGATGGCTGGAGGTCATCGCCATGGAAAACGGAAACAAGTACGACGCCCCCGAGCCGCCCGAGGAGACCAGCTCCAAGGGCGTCAGCTACGCAGTGCTCGGGATCCTCGTGATCGTGTTGATGATCCTCATCGCGACAGGAGTCGTGCCGATCTTCGACTACTGAGGCAGACGACACGAACCGCCCGCACGCAGGACGTGCGGGCGGTTCGTCGTACTCAGGGTCCTGTCGGCCTAGCCGGCGATGCCGTAGAGGCGGTCGCCCGCGTCGCCGAGCCCGGGAACGATGTAGCCCTGCTCGTTGAGCCGCTCGTCCATTCCCGCGGTGACCACGCTGACCGGGATGCCGAGCCCGTCGAGCTCCTTCTCCAGCCGGGCGCAGCCTTCCGGCGCGCTGAGCAGGCAGATCGCGGTGATCTGGTCCGCCCCACGGTCCACGAGGAACTGGATCGCCGCGGCGAGGGTTCCTCCGGTCGCGAGCATCGGGTCCAGGACGTAGCACTGGCGGCCGGAGAGGTCGTCGGGCAGCCGCTCGGCGTACGTCGACGCCTCGAGCGTCTCCTCATTGCGCACCATGCCGAGGAAGCCGACCTCCGCCGTGGGCAGCAGCCGCATCATCCCGTCGAGCATGCCGAGCCCAGCACGCAGGATCGGCACGACGAGCGGCTTCGGCGACGCCAGCCGGGTGCCCGGAGCCTCGGCCACGGGAGTGTTCACGGTGACCTCCTCGACGCGCACGTCGCGCGTGGCCTCGTAGGCGAGCAGGGTCACCAGCTCGTCGGCGAGCCTGCGGAAGGTCGGGGAGTCGGTGCGTTCGTCGCGCAGGGTTGTGAGCTTGTGAGCGACGAGGGGGTGGTCTGCCACGTGGATCCGCATGGGGAGAACCTAGGTCATCCGCACCGGGTAGTGCCACGCGGGATGATCTGCGACGATCGAGGTTGCCACGCGACCAGGGAGGCTGCATGTCAGATCAGTCCGAAGCATTCGCCGAGGGCATCGACTTCGCCGTCGTCGCCTACCGCGAGGAGGGCGTCTGGCAGGTCGAGCAGCTCGCGGTGGAGAACATCGAGGACGTCGAGTCCCTCGCTGCCGAGCTTCGCCGCTGGCCGGGCGACGGAGGAGCCCTGGGGATGATCTCTGTCGACGAGGACTTCTTCCTGCTGGTGAGGGTGACCGGGGCGCGCACACAGGTGCTGCTCTCCGACGTCACGGCCGCGACCGACTGGCCCATCGCCCGCTCCGCGGTGCAGTTCCTCGAGATCCCGTTGCCTGAGGACGAGGACGACCAGGTGCCTGCCGGTGACCTGAGCATCCTCGCCGACGCAGGCCTGGGCGCGATGGACATGGGCGCTCTCCTCGACGACTACGACCTGTACCCCGACGAGATGCTCGGCGACGTCGCCGGCAAGGTCGGGTTCGGAGCACAGTTCGACGAGGCTGTCGGGGTTCCCGCCTCCTGATGGTGGGGTACGACGAGTGGGTCGATCCGATGCGGGCGGCCCTCGCCGAGGCGCGCTCCGCCCCTGACACCGGCGACGTCCCCATCGGCGCGGTTGTCGTCGATGCCTCCGGTGCGATCATCGGTTGCGGCCGCAACGAGCGGGAGGCCGTGGGAGACCCCACGGCGCACGCCGAGATCGTGGCCCTGCGCCAGGCGGCCACCGCCCGCGGCGAGTGGCGGCTCGAGGGCTGCACTCTGGTGGTCACGCTCGAGCCGTGCACGATGTGCGGCGGCGCGGCAGTGCTCTCGCGGGTGGCCCGCGTGGTCTTCGGCGCCTATGACGACAAGGCCGGGGCGGTGGGTTCCCTGTGGGACGTCGTACGTGATCGCCGGCTCAACCACCGCCCCGAGGTGATCTCCGGGGTACTCGCGGACGAGTGCACCCTGCTGCTCCAGGAGTTCTTCGCCACCCATCGGGTCAGAGACTGACCTCGATTTCGGGCATACCGCCGAGGTCTAGTACCCTCTTCGGCGGTGGCGTGTCCGAGCGGCCTAAGGAGCACGCCTCGAAAGCGTGTGTGGGTGCAAGCCCACCGTGGGTTCAAATCCCACCGCCACCGCCATGTGATGTCGCAGGACATCTGCAAGGCCCGAACCCACGGATGTGGGTTCGGGCCTTTGTCATTTTCGGGGTTGGTAGTCCTTGGTGGTGTCGATGGTGAGCTCGCGGAGGAGTTCGCCGGTGATGGCGTTGACGACCCTGACCTCGAGGTCCTGGGCGAGCAGGATGACGTGGGTTCCCTTGTGGGTTCGGCCGATGCCGATGTGCCTGAGTTGGCCCGCGACGCGCAGGGTCACGGTGCCGGACTTGTCGACGCGGTCGTGCCGGACACGATCGTGGGTTTCGGCACCGCGGCTCGGCCCGGGCATGGCCTTGGGCATGGTGTCGTAGAGCGCTGCCGGAGTGGCCCGGTGTGGCAGCGAGCGGTGCGGCCGGTGCTGGTTGTACTCGGCGACGAACCGGTCGAGCAGGGCCTGCAACTCGGCCAACGTGGCGGGCTGGTCAGGCTGGGCGCGGAGCCATTTCTTCAGGGTCTGTTGGAAGCGCTCGACCTTGCCGCAGGTGGTGGGATGGTTGGGGCGGCTGTTCTTCTGGACCACGTGCCAGTCGTGGAGCTGCTGCTCGAATCCGTTGCGTCCTCCTTGGCGTCCGATGCCGGCTAGGCGGACGGTGTAGACCATGCCGTTGTCGGTGAGCGTGGATGCGGGAATGCCGTGCTGACCTGCGGTTTCGCGGAAGGTGTCCTTGACGATCGGGGTGGTGATCGCCCGGTGCGCGGACACGTGCAGGGCGTAGCGGGTGCAGTCGTCGAGCCAGGTGATGATTTCGGCGCCCTTGGGGAAGGTCTGGGTGTCGGTCAGCGGGTAGTGGGTGAAGTCGGATTGCCAGGTCTCGTTCGGCATCGCGGCCTCGAACCTGATGTAGGACGACTTCGGCTTCTTCTTCGGCTCCGGCGTGACCGCGCCGTGGCGGGTCAGGATCCGGTGGATGGTGGCCCGCGACAGGGTGATCGCGTGATGTTGGGCGAGGTGCCAGCCCAGCGTGTCGGCGCCGGCGTCGTGACCGTCCTCGAGGAGCTGCTTGCGTAGGCGTAGCACCAGCTCGACGATCTCGGGTGGGGTCGCGCCTGGGGAGGTCTTGGGTGCCCGGGATCGGGGTTCGAAGGCGGCCTCGCCCTCGTCTCGGTAGCGGGCCATGAGCCTGCTGACGGTGGCCTCGGAGACCCCGTAGGTCCTGGCGGCCTCGGCTTGGGTGAGGCCCTGCTTGGTGATGGCGGTGATGACCAGCCTTGCTCTCGACACGGGAGAGCATCACGGATCAGGCCCTTGCAGATGTCGGGAGACATGCCTTGCACATGTCCTGAACCAGCACACCACCGCCACCGCCAGGGGCTACAGAGCATTACTCGTAGCCCGAGCGACGAAAGTCCCAGCGACGCCGTCTCGTGGCCCGAAACCGGGTCCACGGGGCGGCGTTGTTGCGTTCCGGACAGAACCCTGCGGCTCTCAATGACGCTTCCGGTCTCGGTCAGCGCGCTGTCGGATCCAGCGTGAGTTTCATGCCGACGTGAGTCGCGGAGAAACCCAGCGCCTCGTAGGCGCGGTGGGCGTCGGGTCGGCTCGCATCGGTGGTCAGTTGAACGACTCCGCAGCCACGCTGGCGTGCCTCCTGGATGGCCCATTCGAGGAGCGCTCGCCCCAGCCCTGCGCCGCGACGGTGTGAGGCGACTCGGACCGCCTCGATCTGAGCGCGCTCGGTGCCCGCGCGGACCAGGTGTGGCAGGAAGGACAACTGCAAGGTGGCCGCGATCTCACCGTCGTCGATGACCACAAGCCGGTGCCGAGGGTCAGCGCGAATCGCTTCGAACGCGGTCCAGTACGACGCAGGCAGCGGCTCGGCGGCCTGTTCCCGTGTCTGACCGAGGGGATCGTCGGCGTACAGGGCGACGACGGCAGGCACGTCGCACCCACGGGCGTCTCGGATCTTGCTGGCCCAGTCAGTCTCGGTCACGCACTCATCCTTTCAGGCGGGAGGGACACGACCGACACGCCTGATGTGGTGCGGGGAAACGGCGACAGCCGGACCCACGCCCGGGTCCGGCTGTCTGTCGTCATTCCTGGGTCTTCTTCGCGCCAGGACGCAGACGTCGCTCCGGCTAGCTCTGGTTGTAGACGGCGTCGCGACCCGGCCCAGCGTTCGTCAGCGGCGCAGACCTGCACTCCCGGCGGGGCCAGGATGAAGACGCGCTTGGTGACTCGGTCGAGCGTGCCGTGGACCACGAACACGAGACCCGAGACGAAATCGATCATTCTCCTGGCGTCTGCATAGTCCATCTCAGAGAGGTTCACGATCACCACTGACCCCTCCCTGAAGGAGTCACCGACAACTGGTGCTTCGCCCCACGCGCGAGGCGTCAGCAACTTGATCGATGCGACTGGGAGTTCGTTCACTGCGTCCCCGACGGGAGGGTGCATCGGCCGTGCGGGAGCGGGTCCCCTTCGGAGCCAGCGCTCGGGTCACGCTCGAGAAACCCTGGGTAGACGCCAAGTCGACGCATCGCCAGCCCCATCTGCGATCCTCCTCGGCGACACGCCCAGGTGCTTTGTATTGGGTGACCTTAGCGGAGTCCAGCCACAGCTCCGTGGCAAGTCAGGACGCCTGGACGGGTGCGAGGTCTTGTCGCACGGCCCTCACGAACAGGAAGACCGGCGTCGTGGTGAGCGCTACCCGCATCCCGTCGTCCATCTCGAGGGGCAGGTTCTCGGGATGCGGCTCGTCAACGGTGTCGACGAGGAAGCCAGCTCGCCGAAGCTGGCCGAAGACGTCCGACAGTGGCCGGCGGTACATCTGGGCGGTCACCGTCTCGCCGTCCCAGTTCCACGTCTCGGAGACAAGCTCGATGCGGTGGTAGTCCGTCCGGTCCGACCTGTTCCAGCCGGTGATCGGGTGATGCACCGAGAAGACCAGAGCGCCGTTCGGCCTGAGGGCGCGGTGGAGCTCTACCAGCAGAGGACCCCAGTCCTCGATGTAGTGCAACACGAGAGAGGCGACGACGACGTCGACGCTGCCCGTGGGGACGCCGTCCAACGGTTGTTCGAGGTCAGCGACCGCGAAGCGGGCACGGTCGCCCAGGCGTTCGGTGGCATGCGCAACGAGCCGTGGCTCCCGGTCGAGGGCGAGCACATCGGCTCCCCGTTCGACGAGCTGCTCGGTGAGGAGTCCGGCGGCGCATCCGAGCTCGAGCACTCGCTTGCCCCGGACATCTCCCGCAAGCCGAAGGATCGCCGGGCGGTCGTAGTGGGCGTTCACCGGATTCTCCACAGAGAATCTTGCATAGGTGTCTGCGTGGTCCCTGTAGATGGCGTCCATGCTCATTGCCCGAACCTATCGACGACCGCCGCCCGACCCGCCCGACCCCGCCCGACCCGGTCGACAGAAGAGGCGCCCCGATGAGGGCGCCTCCCTGTCGGTCAGGTCACCGCGTCAGTCGATCTCGACCCGGTTCGACGTAGACCCCTTGATCTGGTTGTCGACACCGGAGTACTCGGCGCGCAGGTCCACCTCGTCGTGCCGCTTGACCTTGATCGTCACCCTGACGTCCGCCTGGCCGTCCTCGTCGACGTCCTCGGTGGCGAAGGTCCTCCACTTGTCCCTGTGGTTGTCCCAGAACTGGAACTCCACCTCGCCGAGGTCGTGGTCCCTTCTGCTGTGGCTGCCGTTCCAGTTGTCCTGGTTGCCGTTCCAGTTGTCCTGGTTGTCGTTCCAGTTCTGGCCGTTGTCCCGGTTGCGGTTGCGGTCGTCGAACTTCTTCTGGAAGAAGTCCACGTCCGCCGACAGCTTGACGGTCCGCCACCCGGACTTCCCGCGGACCTTCCACTCGTTGGCGTCGAGCCACGTCTTCGACTTGCATTCCCTGTCGTGGTCGGACTTCAGGCAGTCAGAGCCGTCGACCTCCCGGTAGTCGGACCTGGAGCGGTCCCCCCTGTGGTCGGCGTACGCCGGGGCGGTGGCGATCAGACTGCCACCCAGGAGGCCGAACGAAGCCAGGCCCGCGGCCGTGTAGCGCGCAATGCGTGACATGACGATTTCCCCAATCTTCCCCCGTGTTTGTGCGGACCGCACTCGGTGGGCGAGTAGCCCGCGGGATGCAGCGCCCAGGTGGCTCATGCCCGCTCGTGTCGCTTCGGCCAATCAGGCCAGTGCCCGAGTGCGACCGTCTTTGCTGGTTGCTCTTCCACCTTGTGCAGATCGATCTGGAAACCGAATGGCGAGGCTGGGTGGTATTCGTCGGGGCATGAGGACTAGCGGTCTGGCACGTCTCTGCGCGTCTGACTACGGGGCTGTGAGCCACAACACAGGGCTCAGGCTGGACTGTTCTCTGAGAGTGCCACGCGTAGGGCTCGAAGTGCGGCGCGGCTCGTGCGGGTCAGTGAGGGAGCCAGGCGTCCTCGTCGGGCGTCCGCGCCGCCCCTACCGATGCGGGGGCTCTCCTCCGCCGACGTACCGGTAGGCGAGGTAGATGAACCCGTCAGCGACGGAGAGGCACCCCGGGCAGGGGCGCCTCTCCGTCGATTCCGTCGCTCTCAGGAGCCCGACGGCAGCAGCGCCTCTCCTCAGGCCATCTCGGGCGCGTGGAGGTGGGCCAGCGCGAGCTCGAACTCGCGCACGTCGAGCACCTGGGCTCGGGCCTCCTTGCTGGCACCGGCTCTGATGCTCGCCGCCTGCTTCCGGCTCGCCACGAGCGCCTCGCGGCTGTCGAAGGTCACGGTGGCGACCGACCGGCCCGAGGCGCGGTCGACCATGAGGCTGGTGCTGCAGAACCCGTCCAGGGCCTCGGCCTTCGGCAGGACGGCGAGCTTCCAGACGTCGATCGCCCGGTCCGCCTCAGCAGGGTCGACTCGCGTCCACGTGGCGCGGACACAGGCCCCCTCGCGCGCGTGGTGGTCGCGGTGCATGACGGCGATCTCCCACTCGTCGACCTCGGTGGACCCCGTGCCGAACACGGCGGCGGCCCGCTCGCGCATGGCTCCCACCTGCTGCGCACTCGCTGCCCGGGCCTCAGCCGTCTCCCAGGACGCGGTCACGATGCACATGCCGGAGTCCCGGTCGACGATCAGCGAGGCTCCTACGAAGCCGTCGACGTCCCGGAGTGCCGGGAGGACGTCGTCGCGGAAGTAAGTGACGCCGGCGTCGATGGCTCCCGGTTGTGCGTGAAGTGTGGTGGAACGTGCGTACACGGTCGACCCCTCTCCTAACGGGGCAGCGCCCCGGTGGCGCCGCCGGGCGCTCCTCACGCTTCCCCGCCATGCCTTCGCGAGGCAATAGTCACCCCGGGGGTGGCTAGGCCATTTCCTGACTCCGGTCAGCTCGTGGATGCCCCCTGCATGCTGCCGACGCGGGCGTAGGTCGCGTCGTCGGCGATGTCGGCCCGGGAGTAGTCCCTGAGCGCCGC
The DNA here is from genome assembly GCA_963700955.1 of uncultured Actinomycetota bacterium. GTDB lineage: Bacteria > Actinomycetota > Actinomycetes > Propionibacteriales > Nocardioidaceae > Nocardioides_C. Next base: position 757,476 of record CAVOZH010000011.1, read on the forward strand.
GCAGGCGGCAAGCGTGATCAACGCGGACACGAGGATGTACGCCGAGACCGCGTAGCCGGTGCCGAAGGTGTGGATCAGCCACGTCGCGATGAGGGCGGCCGGCCCACCGGCGACGACCGAGGCAAGCTGGTAGCCGAGTCCGGCACCGCCGTACCGCAGGTTCGTCGGGAAGCTCTCGGCGATGAGCGAGGCCTGCGGGCCGTACTGCATGGCGTGCGGGATCAGGCCCAGGCAGACGGCCACGAAGACCAGCCACCCCACGCCGCTGTCGAGCATGGCGAAGTAGACGAAGCCCCAGATGCCCATCACCGCTGCCCCGGCCATGTAGATCCTCTTGCGGCCGACGGTGTCTGACAGGTGGCCGAAGTAGGGAACCAGCACGAACTCGATCGCCGAGGCGATGAGCGTCCCGACGAGCACGAAGTTGCGGCTGTACCCGTGCTGGTCGTCCGTCAGGTAGGAGAGCACGAAGGCGGTGACGATGTAGAAGGGCATCTGCTCCGACATCCGCACCAGCGCGGAGAGCACGATCTCCTTGGGGTGCCGCTTGATGACCTCGATCACCGGGGTCTTCTCGACCTTCTTGGAAGCGACGAGCTTGGCGAACATCGGGGTCTCGAGGATCTGCAACCGGATGTAGAGGCCGATCGCCACGAGCACGAGGCTGAGCAGGAACGGCACGCGCCAGCCCCAAGTGACGAACCCGTCCTTGCCGGCGACCGCGTTGAACAGCGTCATCAGCCCTGTGGAGAGGATGAGGCCGATCGCCACTCCCAGCTGCGGCCAGCTGCCCATCAGGCCGCGCCGACGCTGGTCGCCCCATTCCATGGAGAGCAGGACCGACCCGCTCCACTCGCCGCCGACCGCGATGCCTTGCAGGACCCGCAGCGCCACCAGGATCGTCGGCGCCGCCACGCCCCACGTGGACTGCCCCGGCAGGATGCCGATCAGGGTCGTCGAGAGTCCCATCAGCAGCAGGGTGACGATGAGCGTGGCCTTGCGGCCGATCCGGTCACCCCAGTGACCGAAGATCGCGGCCCCGATGGGGCGTGCCGCGAACCCGACGAAGTACGTCGCGAACGACGCCAGCAGACCGACGTAGTGCGAGGCGTTGGGGAAGAACAGCTCCGGGAAGACCAGCGCCGCCGCGGTGCCGTAGAGGAAGTAGTCGTACCACTCGATGCTGGTACCTACCGTGCTGGCGAACGCCGCCTTGCGGATCTGCCGGCCGTGCTCGGCTGTGCCCTCGACCTGTGTGGCGGCTCGGGCTTGCTCCGGGTCGAGTGTCATGACCAACCACCTTTCCTCGGCGGCGGCCACCTGTTGGTCGCCGCTCTATCCGTTGTGGACACGGCGAACCCGAGGGTTCTCACTCAGACGAGCGGTTACCCGGTCGATGTGATCTCAATCACCTGATGTGGACGGGACTCCCGCCGAGGTCCCCCTGCCCGGGGACTCGGTCGCAGCCACGCCTCAGTGCTCGAGGAACGTGGCTGAGACGTCCTGGTCGCCGTGGCCGGCCGAGAGAGCGCGGGCGACGTGGTCGCGTGCCGCCTCGAAGACGGAGAGCTCGACACCCGCTTCGCGAGCCGCCGCCACGATGAGGTCGGCGTCCTTGGCCGCCCCGTCCAGGCCGAACGCCTTGGTGAAGTCTCCGGCCAGCATGGCTGAGCCCTTGAGCTGGACATAGGGCGCATCCATCGCCCCGCCCTTGACCGCCTCGAGGAACAGGTTCGGGTCGAGCCCGAGCGCCTTCGCCAGGGTCAGCGACTCCGCGATGCCCTCGACGAGGGTGAGCACCCACGCGTTGGCGACGAGCTTGAGCCGGGAGGCGTTGCCGGCTTCGCCCACCCACAGGGTGCGCCGGCCGATCGCGTCGAAGAGCGGAGCCAGCCGCTCCTGTACGTCGTCCGGCCCGGAGGCGAGTACGACGAGCGCCCCCTCCTCCGCGGGCTTGCGCGTGCCGAGCACCGGGGCGTCGACGTACACGAGCCCGAGCTCCTCGGCGAGCCGGCCCAACCGCGCGGCGCCGTCGACCCCGACGGTGGACTGCTGCACCCAGATCGCCCCGGAGGGGACGCTGCCGCGCAGCTGTTCCATCGTGTTCTCGACGCTGTCGGCGTCGAACAGCATCGTGATGACGATGTCCGCGCCGGCCACCGCATCGGCGGGGCCGGCCGCCACGGTCGCCCCCGTCTCGGCGAGCGGCTCGGCCTTGTCAGGGGTTCGGTTCCACACCCTCAAGGGGATGCCGGCGGCCGCGATGTTGCGGGCCATGCCGGCGCCCATGGCTCCTGTGCCGAGAAGTGCGACGGTGGGTTCGCTGCTCATTGACAGTCCTTCCGCTGATGGGTCCCAGGGAGCACTCGGCCGAGAATCGCCCGACTAGTGCAGGGGTTTCCGCATGACGATGCGTGTGGGGGAGCGGCGCACCACCTCGGCGAACCCCGCCTTCTCGTACAGGCTGCGGGAGCCGAAGAACATGAAGTCGTCGTGGCTGCGCTCGGGCTTGTCGACCGGGTACGCCTCGAGCATCGGCACCCCCTGGTCGCGGGCGTACTCGACAGCCGCCCGCAGGAGGCGGTGTTGCACCCCCTGGCCGCGGTAGGGCCTGGCCACGTAGGTGCACACCACCGACCAGACCTCCTGGTCGTCGACCGGCTTCATGATCGGCGAGCGCCTGAGCTTGGCGTAGTCCTCCCGCGGCCCCAGGCTGATCCACCCGGCCGGCTCACCGTCCACGAGGCCGACCAGGCCGGGCACGACCCCGTCGTCGACGAGGTCGCACAGCTGCTCCTTGTTCTCGACGCCCTTTGCCGCACTGACCGGCACCTTGCCGCTGCGCCGGTAGAACATGCACCAGCAGCCGCGGACGATCGACCCTCCCGGAAGTGCGAAGAGCGCCTCGAGCTCCGACCAGGTCTCGGGCGTCAGCGGCCGCGACTCGAACTCGTAGGCCATCAGAGCACCGCCCCCGCGGACACGCCGGTCGCGGGCAGGCTCACCCAGCCCCGCGTGAACGGTGCCCGCAGTCGTTCTCCCGCGGAGACGTCCACGCCGATCTCCGGCTGCCGGGTCAGGAGCTCCTCGAAGGCCACCCGAGCCTGGAGCTTCGCGAGGTGGTTGCCGATGCAGAAGTGCGGGCCGCTGGCGAAGCCCAGGTGCCGCGGCATGTCCCGTGTGACGTCGAGCCGGTCCGCCGTGGGCCCGAACTCCCTCTCGTCCCGGTTCGCCGAGGCGTACACGAGGAGCACCTTCGACCCCTCCGGGATCTCCACCCCGTGTACGACGGTGGGGGTGGTCGTCGTACGCGCCAGCCCCTGGACCGAGCCCTCGAGCCTCAGGAACTCCATCACCGCGTTCGGCACCAGCGAGAGGTCCTCGCGCAGCCGCTCCCGCTGGCCGTGGTCGGAGTCGAGCAGCATCACGCCGTGGGAGATCAGGTTGGCCGTCGTGTCGTTTCCGCCGGCGACCATCACGAAGCAGAAGCCCAGGATGTCCCAGTCGGTCAGCTTCTCGCCGTCCACCTCGGCCGCGACGAGCGCGCTGATCATGTCGTCGGTCGGCTCCGCCCGTCGCGCCGCGATCACGTCGCCGAAGTAGCCGAACATCTCCGCGACGGCGTCCGGTGCGCTCAGCACGGAGGCGCTGTCGAAACCGCTGTCCTGCAACGTGGTCAGCGCCTTCACCCAGGGCCCGAACCGGTCACGGTCGGCCGGCGGGACGCCGAGGAGGTTCGCCAGTGCATAGGTGGGGATCGGTGCCGAGAGCTCCTGGTGCAGGTCGACGGGCGCGCCGTCCGCGGCCAGCTCCTCCATCGCGGCGATCCGCCGGCGTACGAACGCCCGCAGGTCGTCCTCAAGAGCCGCCACCCGCCGCGGCGTGAAGCCGTAGCTGATCAGCCGCCGCAGCTCGGTCTGTCGTGGCGGGTCGAGCATGACGATCGTCGGCGCGAGCCCGAGCGCCTCGATCTCGTCGGGGTAGAACGTCAGGCCCTGCGCGGACGAGAAGGTCGCCGGGTCCCGCACCGCCTGCCACACGTCCTCGAACCGCGACAGGGCGTAGAACGGCGGGTCCTCGTTCCGGTGGACCGGGTCGTGGTCACGGAGGGCCTGGTAGGTGGGGTACGGGTCCGTCAGGAACTCCTCGTCGAGGGGGTCGTACTGCACCGGCTCACGCAACGCTGGGTCCACGGGCGGCTCCTCTTCCGGCGAAACGGTCCTGAGCATGATCTCCCCAACTCTTGCACTAGTGCTTGCCGGGGATCAGTCGCACACTGGGAAAGGTCCCATCCCTTGGCCAGGGAGTTGGTCCCATGACGAACCCGACCCGCATACCCGACTTCATGCCGACGCTGTCACCCGGACGGCACCGCAGCGCTCGCAAGGGCGCCTGCTTCATGGAGATGGCCTCGTACCTCGCCGGCGAACGCTGGTCGGACCATCCCCGCTGCACCCACCCGCTTCTCGCCGCCATGGCGCGGGAGATCAACGACCGCCTCGGTGACAGGTCGCGTCAGGATCTGGTCCCGCTGATCCCGTCCGTCGTGGGGCTGGTCAGCGACGACCCGATGATGGACGCCTTGATCGCCCGGGAGGCGGCGCTCACCGCCCTGCCTGTCGTCTCGATGTCGCGGCAACGCGCGGTCGCGGTGGGTGTCCTCCGAAGCGAGGCCGTCCTCGCCGAGCTCGACAGGCTGTCGCCGGACCACCTGTCGCCGCGCGCGCAGCGGACGCTCACGACAGTGCCCGACGCGGAGCAGTGGGCGCGAGAGTTCATCACCGCCGCCATGAGCAGGCGCGACACGTTCATCAGCCGCGGCGCTCCGGCGGTGGTGCACCACTCGGTCGCGGGCATCTCCCAGGCCTGTGTGTCGAGCCCGGAGCAGGTCCTGGTCGGCATGCTCAGCCGGACCATCGACGGGCTCCGTCACATGACGGCGACGTCGGGCAGCCACGTCTCGAGCCGGGCGAGCGCCTCCATGATCTCTGCGGGTGCCCCCGCGAAGGAGAGGCGCAGGAACCTCCCGCCGTCGACGGTGTCGAAGTCGATGCCGGGCGCGGTGGCGACCCCCGTGTCGGCGAGCAGCCGGTGGCAGAGCGCCATGGAGTCGTCGGTCAGGTGGGACACGTCGGCGTAGACGTAGAACGCCCCGTCCGCCGGCGCCAGCCGATCGATCCCGAGCCGCGGGAGCCCCTCGAGCAGCAGGGCACGGTTCTCCGCGTAGCGTGCGACGTGCGCGTCGACCTCGGCGTACGACTCCGGGGTGAACGCGGCGACCGCGGCATGCTGCGCGAGAACCGGCGGGCAGATCGTGAAGTTGCCCGTGAGTACGTCGACCGCCCGACGCAGCCTCTCCGGGACCAGCATCCAGCCGAGGCGCCAGCCGGTCATCGAGAAGTACTTCGAGAACGAGTGGAAGACGACCGCCTCCCGCGAGGTCTGCCATGCGGTCGCGTGCTGCATCGGCGTGGCGTACTCGATGCCGTGGTAGATCTCGTCGCTGATCAGCTGGACGCCGTGGCCCTCGCACCAGGTCGCCAGCGCCGCGAGGTCCTCTGGCGCGAGCATCGTCCCGGTCGGGTTCGCCGGGCTGGCCACGACGAGGCCCTGGACGGGCGCGTCGAGCGCCTCGAGCATCTCCACGGTGGGCTGGAAGCGTGACTCCGGGCCGCTCGGCAGCTCCACCACGTCGCAGCCGAGCGCCGTGAGCACGTTGCGGTAGCAGGGGTAGCCGGGCCGGGCGATCGCCACCCGGTCCCCGGGCTCGAAGGCGGCGAGGAAGGCGAGGAGGAAGCCTCCCGAGGACCCTGTCGTGACGACGATGTCCTCGATCCCGACCTCGATGCCGTACACCCGCTCGTGGTGGCCGGCGATCGCCTCGCGGAGCTCGGGGATGCCGAGTGCGACGGTGTACCCGAGCACGTCGGCGTCGATCGCGCGCTTGGCTGCCTCCCGGACCGGCCGGGGCGCCGGTGTGGACGGCTGGCCGGCGACCATGTTGACCAGGTCGCCGTGCGTCCGGGCACGTTCCGCGGCGGCGGCGAGGAGGTCCATGACGTGGAACGGGGGCACGTTCGCCCTGCTCGCCACGGTCAGCCGCCGGCCCAGCTTCTCGGCTTGCTCCATGCCCGTCACGCTAGCCGCCGCTGCAGAATGCGCCTGAGCCGTCTCGCGAACACGCGCCGCAACGCGCTCGCCCCGGGCCCCTGTCCAGGCCATCTGGTCTGAAAGGATGAGGTCGCCCGAGCCTGTCGACGTCGGAGGTGAGCATGAGCTTCGACGTGAACCAGCTCGACATGGTGCTTCTCGTCGGGGCCGTCGTGATGCTCGCCGCGATCCTCGCGGTGCGGGCCTCGGTGCGGGTCGGTCTGCCGAGCCTCCTGATCTACCTCCTCATGGGCGTCATGCTCGGCGAGCGCGGGGCGGGCATCGAGTTCGACAACGCAAGCGTCGCCCACGCCCTCGGCTTCGCCGCACTCGTCCTGATCCTCGCTGAAGGTGGTCTCACCACCCAGTGGCAGGAGATCCGTCCCTCGATGCGCATGGGCGTCGCCCTGGCCACTCTCGGCGTCGGGGTCAGCGTCACGGTGATGGCGGTGGGCGCGCACTACCTCTTCGGTCTGGACTGGCAGCTTGCGATCCTCCTGGGCGCGGTGACCTCACCTACCGACGCGGCGGCGGTGTTCTCGGTGCTGCGACGGGTGCCGCTGCCCCGGCGGATCACCGGCGTGCTGGAGGCGGAGTCCGGCCTCAACGACGCGCCGACCGTGCTGCTCGTCAGCCTGGTCAGCACCGGATCCGCCCTCGACCAGGGGGTCCTCGGGTTCGTCGGCATCGTGGTCTACGAGCTGGCCGTGGGTGTCCTCGGCGGCCTCGTCGTCGGGTTCGGAGGCGCCTGGGTGATGCGGAGGATCGCGCTCCCGTCCTCCGGCCTCTACCCCATCGCGGTGCTCGCGCTGACCGTGCTCGCGTACTCCGGCACCGCGGCGATCCACGCCTCCGGGTTCGCGGCCGTCTACACCGCGGCACTCGTGCTCGGGAACTCCGAGCTCCCGCACAGGGCGGCCACCAGGTCGTTCTCGGAGGGGGTGGCCTGGCTGGCGCAGATCGGGCTGTTCGTCATGCTCGGTCTCCTCGCCTCACCTTCCCGGATCTCGCTCGCACACATCGGCTTCGCCGTCGCCGCGGGCCTCATCCTCACGCTGGTCGCACGCCCCCTCTCGGTGGTGGCCTGTTCGTTCGTGAGCCGGATGAGCGCTCGGGAGCAGGCGTTCCTGTCCTGGGCAGGCCTGCGCGGCGCCGTACCCATCGTGCTGACCACCATCCCGCTGGCGAACAACGTCGAGCGGGCGACCGAGCTCTTCGACATCGTCTTCGTGATGGTCGTGATCTACACCGTGCTGACCGGGCCGACCCTGCCCTGGGTGGCACGGGTGCTCGGCGTCGCCGAGGCAGACGAGCCGCGCGACCTCGACGTGGAGGCGGCTCCCCTCGAGCGGATCGCCGCGGACCTGCTCCAGGTGACGATCACGCGGCGTTCCCGCCTCCACGGCGTGGAGGTGGGCGAGCTCAGGCTGCCGACCGGGGCCTCCGTCGCGCTCATCGTGCGCGACGGGAACTCCAGGGTGCCGATGGACAGGACCGTCCTTCGACGAGGCGACGACCTGCTCGTGGTCACGCCGCGCCGGCTCCGCGAGGAGACCGAGGACAGGCTGCGCAAGGTCTCGCGGTCCGGCAGGCTCGCCCAGTGGTGGGTCGAGGAGTGATCAGCCGGACGGCTGTGGCGACTCCGCCGGCACGCAGACCTCCTGCGGCTGCTCGGCCTCCATCGTCAACGGGGCCTTGGCCAGCTTCTTGAAGGCGTTGCCGACGATGACGTCGACGCCGGGCCCGAGGTCCTCCTTGACGACGTGCACCCTCACCTCCCTGCCGAACTGGCGGGCGACGAGGCGGGCCTCGACGTCGTTCTCGATCGTCGTCCGCACCTCCACCATCTGCACCTTGATGTCGGAGGGGGCGTTGTCGGTGTCGCCGGCGATGAACTTGCGCTTGACGAGCGCGTCGAGGGTCTTGCCGGCCAGACCAGGCCGCGTGCCGCCGTTGTAGACGCTGACCGTGACCTGCCTGGAATGGACCTCCTCGCCCCCCTTGACCTGCTCCGTCGTGCACGTCGGTGTGGGGTTGCCCGAGGCCAGACCGCCGCCGGGCAGGTTGGCGAACATCTGCCGCCAGCCCCACACCGCGCCCATGACCAGCAGACCCACGAGGATCAGCAGGGTCAGCGCAGTGGTGAACTGGCGACGCTCCATCGGTCAGCCTTCCATCGAGTACACGCGGGCGTGCAGCGCCTGGCGCTGATGCAGGGCGGCTCGGAGTGCGCGGTGCAGGCCGTCCTCGAGGTAGAGGTCGCCGCGCCACTCCACGACATGGGCGAACAGGTCGCCGAAGAACGTCGAGTCCTCGTCGAGGAGGGTGGCCAGCTGCAGGGTGTCCTTGGTGGTGACCAGCTCGTCGAGGCGGACCTGGCGAGGTGGGAGCGCAGCCCAGTCCCGCGGAGTGAGTCCGTGGTCGGGGTAAGGACGGTGGTCGCCCACACGCTTGAAGATCACAGCGGTCAGCATAGTGACCACCCGTTGCAGGCACCCCGCGCTGGCTAGGCTGCCGCTGTGAGCAGCGACGACAGCGTCGGCGACGACAGCGCCATCACCCGAGCGGTCACCGCCGGGTACGACTTCCAGGGGCCCGTGCTCGAGCTCGGTGGCCTGATGCTCGACGCCGCCCGGGTCACGGGGACGCCGGTGCGGATCCCGCTGGGCATGCTCAACCGGCACGGGCTCGTCGCCGGTGCCACGGGCACCGGGAAGACCAAGACCCTCCAGCTGCTCGCCGAACAGCTGTCCGCCCAGGGCGTCCCGGTCTTCGCCGCCGACATCAAGGGCGACCTGTCCGGTCTGGCGATGCCCGGCGAGGGCGGGGAGAGGGTCACCTCACGGGCGCAGTCGCTGGGCCAGGCGTGGCAGGGCCGCGGCTTCCCGGTCGAGCTCTTCGCCATCGGCGGTGAGGGGACCGGCATCCCGTTGCGGGCAACCGTCTCGTCGTTCGGCCCCACCCTGCTCTCGAAGGTGCTCGAGCTCAACGACACCCAGGAGTCCTCGCTCGGGCTGGTGTTCCACTACGCCGACAAGGCGGGTCTGCCGCTGCTCGACCTCACGGACCTCCGGGCGGTCGTGCAGTTCCTTGTGTCCGACGAGGGCAAGGCAGACCTCAAGGGTCTCGGCGGCCTCTCGCCGTCGACCGCCGGAGTGATCCTGCGCGAGCTGATCGGCTTCTCCGACCAGGGAGCGGACGCGTTCTTCGGTGAGCCCGAGCTCGACACCACGGAGCTCCTGCGTACGGCCGAGGACGGCCGCGGCGTGATCTCGCTCGTGGAGCTGCCACGCCTCCAGGACCGCCCGGCGGTGTTCTCCACCTTCCTGATGTGGCTGCTCGCCGACCTCTTCGAGGACCTGCCCGAGGTGGGCGACGTCGACAAGCCGAAGCTCGTGTTCTTCTTCGACGAGGCACACCTGCTGTTCAAGGATGCGTCCAAGGCGTTCCTCGACGCGATCGCCCAGACCGTCCGGCTGATCCGGTCCAAGGGCGTCGGGGTCTTCTTCGTCACGCAGAGCCCGACCGACGTACCCCACGACGTCCTGGCCCAGCTCGGCTCGCGCATCCAGCACCAGCTCCGCGCACACACGCCGAACGACGCCAAGGCGCTCAAGGCGACGGTGAACACCTACCCCACCTCCGGGTACGACGACCTCGGCGAGGTGATCACGTCGCTCGGGATCGGCGAGGCGGTGGTCACCGTGATGAACGAGCGGGGCGCCCCCGCCCCGGTCGCGTGGACCCTGCTGCGACCCCCGGAGTCACGGATGAGCCCCGCGGACCAGGCGGTCCTGGACGGCATCGTCGCCGGATCGCGGCTGCGCGAGAGGTACGCCGAGCGCCTCGACCGCGACTCCGCCCACGAGATGCTGGCCCGCAAGCTCGAGGCCGGCGCCGCCGCGAAGCAGCCGCCAGCGCCTGCTCCCGAGCAGAAGATCAGTTACCCGAAGAAGTCCGCGCCGACCCGCCAGGAGGAGGGCATGGTGCACGACATCCTGACCTCGCCCGTGGCCAAGGACTTCGCGCGCACCGCGGCCCGGGAGATCTTCCGGGGCGTGTTCGGGACCGCCCGGCGACGCCGCTGACCGGCCGTCGGGCCGAGCCGGGTTCAGAACCCCTTGCGTCCGACGGGGGCGCTGACGACGTAGGCGAGGCCCAGGCCCAGCGCGGCCAGCCGTGCTGTCTCGCCTCCCACCACGAGGAGTGCCGTGATCGTCGCACCGAAGAGCACGAGCTCGACTGCCAGTCGGGCCGGGTCGTCGAGCCGTTGTCGCGCTTGCGGCGCCACCCAGGCACCCCAGACGGTGGCGGCCAGCGCCGCGAGGACGAGGGCGAGGAGCATCGCCAGCGCGGGGTGGCCGCCGAGGATCTGCCAGCCGACGTACGCCAGGGACGCGAGGAGACCGAGCTCGGCGGCGAACCGGAGCGCGGCGAGAGGCACCCAGATGCCCGTGAGACTGCGGTGGGGCTCCATGCGGTGATTGTGGCGCAGGCTGTTGACGGGGTGGGGTCCGCAGGCTAGTTTCCGCAGGAACTAGAACGTGTTCCAGGAGGCCGCGCATGGAGCGGGATGTCACCACCGAGGTCGAGCTGACCGTCTCCCAACGCAACATCGACCTGGTCGGCGCCAGGCTCGCCCCGTGGCTCGTCGACCGTCTCGGCGACGGGCCGCCGCCGCAGATCACCGGCCTGCGCAGACCCGAGGGCGGCGGCCTCTCCAGCGTCTCGCTGCTCTTCGACGCGACCTGGCCCGACGGCTCTCAGCCGCCCCGCACCCTGGTCGCCCGGATGCCACCCGAGGAGACGTCCTTCCCGGTCTTCCCCGCGTACGACTTCCGGCTCCAGTACGACGTGATGGCGGCCGTGCGCGAGCACAGCGACGTCCCGGTCCCCGCGCTCATCGGGCTCGACGAGACGGGGGAGGTGGCGGGCGAGCCGATGATCGTGATGGAGCGCGTGGCCGGCCTGGTGCCGACCGACAACCCGCCGTACGTCTTCGGTGGATGGCTCTTCGACGCCTCGGCCGAGCGCCGCCGCGAGGTGGAGGAGTCGAGTGTCGGCGTGCTCGCCTCGCTCCACGGCATCGGGCAGGTCGAGGAGCGCTTCCCCGGTCTTGCCCGGGCCGCGGGCGCCGACCCGCTGCGCAGCCATGTGGACGCCCAGCGCACCTACTACGAGTGGACCTGCGGCGACGGCCTCCGCATCCCGCTGATCGAGCGGGCCTTCGACTGGCTCGAGGAGCACTGGCCGCACGACCCGGGTCCTGCCGTGCTCAGCTGGGGTGACGCCCGGATCGGCAACATCCTCTACGACGGTGGACACCCTTCGGGGGTGCTCGACTGGGAGATGGCGGCGCTGGGTCCTCGCGAGCTCGACCTCGGCTGGTTCCTGTTCATGCACCGGTTCTTCCAGGACATCGCGGAGGTGTTCGAGCTTCCGGGGCTGCCCGGGTTCCTCGAGCGCGGGTCCGTCGTGTCGACGTACGAGCGCCTGACCGGCCACGAGGTCCGCAACCTCGACTGGTTCCTGGTGTACGCCGCGCTGCGGCACGCGGTCGTCATGGGCAGGATCAAGCGCCGGATGATCCACTTCGGCGAGGAGCAGCGCCCCGAGACGCCGGACGACTACGTCATGCACAAGGAGGGTCTCGAACGGCTCCTCGACGGCACCTACGTCTGGCCGGGGGCCACGGCATGAGGCCGGCCGAGCTCGACGAGTACCCCGTGCACCAGGCGCCTCTGTCGATGGCCCGGGTCGCCAGCAGCGACAAGAACTTCTACGACCGGTGCTACTTCAACGGCCACGACCGCTCCGGTGAGGTCTTCTTCGTGACCGGAGCCGGTGTCTACCCCAACCTCGGGGTGGTCGACGCGTTCGCGACGGTGCGACGTCGTGACGAGCTCTACACGGTCAGGGTCTCCGACGCGCTCGGGTCCCGAGGTCTCGGGCACGAGGTCGGCCCCTACCGGGTCGAGGTGGTCGAGCCGCTCCAGCAGGTGCGTGTCGTCTGCGACACTCCCGCCGAGGGAGTGGCTCTCGACCTGACCTGGAAGGGCTCCTTCCCGGCCACGATGGAACAGCGGCACCTTCTCCTGAGCGGGAACCGGCCGACCCTGGACGCCCAGCGGTTCGCGCAGCTCGGGTCGTGGAGCGGCACGCTCCATGTCGGTGGCGAGGACCTCCTCGTCGACCCCGAGACCTGGCTCGGGTCTCGTGACAGGTCGTGGGGGATCCGGCCGGTGGGCGACGCGGACCCGGCCGGACGGTCCGCCGAGGAGCCGCTGGAGGGGTTCTGGTGGATGTACGTCCCACTCCGCTTCGACGACTTCGCGCTGGTGGTGATCCTGCAGGAGAGCCCCGACGGGTACCGCACCCTCAACGACGCGCACCGGGTCTTCGCCGACGGGCGGGTGGAGCAGCTCGGCTGGCCGCGGGTGGAGATCGACTACCGCCCCGGGTCGCGCCACCCCGAACGGGCGCGGCTGCACCTGACCACGCCGACGGGCGAGCCGTTGCTGGTCGAGGTCGAGACGCTCACGTCCGTGCCGCTTCACGTCGGTTCCGGGTACGGCGGCGACCCGGACTGGACGCACGGGCAGTGGCGCGGAAGGGACTGGCTCTCCGCGGCGAAGTTCGACCTCACCGCTCCCGACGTCGTCGACCGTATCCCGTGGGGCGCCGTCGACCATGTCGCTCGCGCGACCTGCAACGGCGAGACCGGCTGGGGCATGTTCGAGCACGCCAGCATGGGCAGGCACGACCCGACGGGCTTCGCCGACTGGATGTCGGTGGCGCCTTGAACACCGCCGGAAGGAACAGGATGGACGCAGAGGCGCTGCTCGAGATCGAACGGATCAAGCAGCTCAAGTACCGCTACCTGCGGACCCTGGACCTGAAACGGTGGGAGGAGTTCGCGGAGGTCTTCGTGCCGCAGGCGACAGGGGAGTACGGCGAGGGCCTGACCTTCGCCTCGCGCGACGAGCTCGTCGGCTTCATGCGCGACTCGCTCGGGCCGCAGATGGTCACCCTGCACCAGTGCCACCACCCGGAGATCGTCGTGGACGGCGACCGCGCAACGGGCGTGTGGTACCTCGAGGACAAGGTGCTGATGCCCGAGCACCGGCTGGTGCTCGAGGGCGCCGCCTTCTACGAGGACCGGTACGTCCGCACCGAGGACGGCTGGCGGATCGAGCACACGGGCTACCGCCGGACCTACGAGGCGACGATGTCCCTGGACGACGTCCCGAGCTACAAGCTCAGGATCGGCCCGGCCTACGCATGAGCCAGGCCCCAGCCCCGGCCGGGTAGGGGGACCGACCCGCGACCGCGAGAACGAGCAGCACACGTGCTCCGTCGCAGCTCCGCGGCGGGGCGTGTTCCAGGGGGTCGAGTTAGGCGGCGCGACGTGGCACGATCCGGCAGGTGACCAGCAGACTCGATGAGGCGCAGCGTCTGCGTGACCTCGCCCGGCTGCGTCGCGTCCGTGACCGGATCGACCGGGAGTACGCGCAGCCGCTGGACGTCGAGGCGCTCGCCCGCGACGCGCACATGTCGGCCGGGCACCTCAGCCGCCAGTTCCGGCTCGCCTACGGCGAGTCGCCGTACGCCTACCTGATGACCCGGCGCATCGAGCGGGCGATGGCGCTGCTGCGGCGTGGCGACCTCAGCGTCACCGAGGTCTGCTTCGCGGTCGGCTGCTCGTCGCTGGGCACCTTCAGCACGCGCTTCACGGAGTTGATCGGCATGCCGCCGAGCGTGTACCGGCGTGAGGCGGCCCGTGCGACGGAGGGGATTCCGGCGTGCGTGGCCAAGCAGGTCACCAAACCGATCAGGAATCGAGAAGCGCCGGTCACGGAGCCGTAGCTAGCGTGACCGCCATGGACATCACGATTCACACGAGCTTCCTCCCGCACGACGACCCGGACGCATCCCTGGCCTTCTATCGCGACACCCTCGGCTTCGAGGTCCGCAACGACGTCGGAAGCGGCACGATGCGCTGGATCACGGTCGGCCCCGTCGACCAGCCCGACACGTCCATCCTCCTCGCGCCGCCGGCCGTCGACCCCGGGGTTACCGACGACGAGCGCCGCACCATCGTCGAGATGATGGCCAAGGGCACCTACGGCTGGATCCTGCTGGCCACCAAGGACCTCGACGGCACCTTCGAGCGGCTGCAGGCCGGCGACGCCGAGGTCGTGCAGGAGCCGACCGAGCAGCCGTACGGGGTCCGCGACTGCGCCTTCCGCGATCCTGCGGGCAACCTGGTCCGGATCCAGGAGGTGCGGTGAGATGGCTGCCATCAAGACCGTCACTCTCGAGGTGCCCGACCCCACGGCCGCCGACGCCTTCTACGCCGCCGCCTTCGAGCTCGGCACCCGGGTCGGCGTCCGCGCCGCGGCGGCACCGACGACCGGCTTCCGCGGGTTCACGCTGTCGCTCGTGGTGTCCCAGCCCAGCACCGTTGACAGCCTCATCGATACCGCCCTCGACGGCGGGGCCACGACGCTGAAGCCGGCCAAGAAGGGGTTCTGGGGCTACGGCGGCGTCGTGCAGGCCCCGGACGGGGCGATCTGGAAGGTCGCCACGTCGTCGAAGAGGGACACCGGCCCGGCCACCCGGGAGGTCGACGACGTGGTTCTGCTGCTCGGCGTCGCGGATGTGAAGGCGAGCAAGCAGTTCTACGTCGACCGTGGCCTCGCGGTGGCGAAGAGCTTTGGCAGCAAGTACGTCGAGTTCGCCACTCCGGAGTCGCCCCTCAAGCTGGCGCTCTACAGCCGGCGCGCGGCGGCCAAGGACGCGGGCGTCTCGCCGGACGGCACCGGGTCGCACCGGATCGTCATCGGCGGCGACGCCGGGGCCTTCACTGACCCGGACGGGTTCGTGTGGGAGCCGGATCGGGCGAGCCGAGAGGACACGTGATGCGGGGGCCGGCTCGTCCAGCAGGTTGATGCTCAACCAAGTCGGGCGTGAGGTGTTCCCTGGTCGATCAGGGTGAGTACGTCGGCCGTTGACCGAACGTCTCCGAAGGTGCGGTACACGACGTGAAGAGTGGCGTTGTGGTCCTGGTCGCGTGAGGCTGCACATGCGTCCGCCACGAGGATGACTCGGTAGTCGAGCGTTGAGGCGTCGCGAACCGTCGCCTCGACGCAGACGTTGGTGACCGTGCCGGTGACGATCAGGGTCGTGATCCCTCGCTCGGCAAGGAGATCGTGCAACGGGCACTTCCCCGGGAAGAAGGCGCTCGGGGCGGTCTTCTCGACGACGACGTCGGCGCAGTCGACGTCCAGCTCCTTCCACAGCCGATCTCTTGGCGCGCCTCCGCCACCGGACTTCGCGAACATGTCGGCTACCCAGTCCCCGTAGAACTCCCGGGTGACGTCTGACGGAGCCTCATAGCCGGGGACGACCCAGCAGACAGTCCCACCGTGGTCGCGAAGCTCGGCGGCGAGGCGGTTGACGTTCGGCACAATTCCTCGGCAGTAGGCGGACTCCTCGGCGAAGAACGGGACGATGTCGACGACGACGAGCGCCGTTCGGCGTGGATCCAGCCACTCGTACGCATGGCGGCGGCCGCGCCTCGACTCCTGCCGCTGCGTCTCGCGAGGCTCGATGAACCACTGGTGGTGCGCCACGTCGGTCATTCGTCCGTTCCTTCCGAGGATGCCTCGCCGACTGCGAGTATCAGTGATTGGGTAGCGGACCGCTTTGCGACAGGCCGAGGACGGCGCGCCGGCGCCGCCGCGAGGCCGTTGCGCTGGCGGAGCCTGCGCCTCGACACCCAGAGGCCGGCCGCGACGCTGCTCCTGGCCCTCGACGTGGGCTGAGGAACCGACGACTGAGAGTCAAGGGAGACCAGAACTGAGACCAAACGTGAAACGCCGGCTCGGTCCGTGGTGGTCCGAGCCGGCGTCTTGCCTGGTCAGGCGTGGCGGAGGATAGGGGATTCGAACCCCTGAGGGCTGTTAACCCAACCCGCTTTCCAAGCGAGCGCCATAGGCCACTAGGCGAATCCTCCGCGGGAGAGGTTACCGGTCGGCTGGCGGTGCGGGAAATCCGCCCGGGTTGGGTGGCTCGTGCCACCTGTCCTAGACTCTGGGGCAACCCCCCGTGCGGCGGCATCTCGCCCAACTCCCCCAGGGCCGGAAGGCAGCAAGGGCAAGTGAGCTCTGTCGGGTGCGCGGGGGGCCTTTTCGTGCCCGTCGCCGGTTCGTGAGTGTCCGGCCTACCGGGTGTCGGTGCGGGTAGTTAGGGTTCAGGACGTGGAAGCCCCCCTCGCCCTCTACCGCCGGTACCGGCCCGAGACGTTCGCCGAGGTCATCGGCCAGGATCACGTCACGACGCCGCTGCGGACCGCGCTGGCCAACAACCGGGTGAACCACGCCTATCTCTTTTCCGGTCCACGTGGCTGCGGCAAGACGACGAGCGCCCGGATCCTCGCTCGAGCGCTGAACTGCGAGAAGGGGCCGATCGCGGACCCCTGCGGGGAGTGCCGCTCCTGTCAGGACCTGGCCCGGGGCGGTCCGGGGTCGGTCGACGTGATCGAGATCGACGCGGCGAGCCACGGCGGTGTCGACGATGCTCGTGACCTACGCGAGCGGGCCTTCTTCGCTCCGGTCGCCAGCCGCTACAAGGTCTACATCATCGACGAGGCCCACATGGTCTCGACGCAGGGCTTCAACGCACTGCTCAAACTGGTCGAGGAGCCTCCTCCGCACCTCAAGTTCATCTTCGCGACGACGGAGCCGGACAAGGTGATCGGCACGATCCGGTCGCGGACCCACCATTACCCGTTCCGGCTGATCCCGCCGCGCCTGCTGTCGGCCTACCTGTCGGAGCTGTGCGAGAAGGAGGGTGTCCGGATCGAGCCGGCGGCGCTGCCGCTCGTCGTTCGCGCCGGCGCCGGCTCCGCGCGTGACACGCTCTCCGTCCTCGACCAGCTCCTCGGCGGCGCGGGTGACGACGGCGTGACCTACGAGCTCGCCACCGGCCTGCTCGGGTTCACGCCCGACGCGCTGCTCGACGAGGTCGTCGACGCGTTCGCCGCGAACGACGGCGGCACCGTCTTCGGCGTCGTCGACAAGGTGATCGAGACCGGTCAGGACCCTCGACGGTTCACCGAGGACCTGCTGCGCCGGCTGCGTGACCTCGTGATCATCTCCGCGGTCCCCGACGCGCCGGCGACGGGGCTGATCGACGTCCCGGAGGACCAGGCCGAGCGGCTCGTCGCCCAGGCTGCGAGGTTCGGGCGTTCCGACATCACCCGTGCGGCCGACCTGGTTGCCGCGGGACTGACCGAGATGCGTGGTGCCACGGCGCCGAGGCTTCTCCTGGAGCTGATCTGCGCCCGGGTGCTCCTTCCCGGAGCCGACGACTCGACCGATGGCCTGCTCGCCCGGCTCGACCGGTTGGAGCGCCGCGTCTCGATCGAGGGCGGCGCACCGTCGACCGCGCCCGCGCCGGTGCACCACCCTGCCGCGCCGGCGCGGCAGCAGCCGACCGCTGCTCCGGCCCAGCCTTCGACGCCCTCGCCGGCCCCGGCTCCCTCGGCCCCTGCGTCCGGCCCGGCGGCCTCGACCCCGGCTCCTGATCCGGCTGCGGTCCAGCCACCGAGCCCCGCTCCGACCCCGACCTACAGCGCACCGCCGGCACCCGCTCCCACCGAGCAGCCTTCGCCTTCGGGGGAGCCCGCGGGGCGGTCCGGTGGTCTGGGTCTGGTCGAGGTACGCCGGCTGTGGCCGGACCTTCTCGACGCGGTGAAGCTCAAGCGCCGCTACACCTGGATCCTGCTGAGCCAGAACGCCCAGGTCGCCGCCGTCGACGACAAGACGCTGACCATCGCGCTCATCAACGCCGGCGCGCGCAACTCGTTCGTCAGCGGCGGCAGCGAGGAGATCCTGCGCCAGGCCGCGATCGACGTGATCGGCCACGACTGGCGGATAGAGGCGATCGTCGACCCCTCCGCCCAGCCCGGCACTGATGGTGACAACGCGCCTCGGGTGGTGCGCCCGGCGGTGCCCCCCGAGCAGGAGGCGCCGCGGCCCGAAGCGCAGCCGACCTCCGACGGCTCGGCCGCTCCGGCCGCCGAGTCCGCACCCGGGTCCGCGCCAGGGTCTACACCGGCGGCACCGCGCGCGCAGGTCGACCCCGAGACGATCGCCACCGCGCGCGGCGCGATCCAAGCCACCCGTGCCCCCGGGTCCGTGCAGCGCAGCGGCCCGACTGTCTCCGACGACGACGCCGATCGCGACGACCCCGACGCGGACGACGGCAACCTCGCCGGGGCCGAGCTGCTCCAGCGTGAGCTGGGCGCTCAGGTCATCGAGGAGATCAAGCACGAGTGACCCGAGTTCCGCGTCCCCTCCGGGGGCACACTGGAGCCGCAACCTGTAACAGCAGACGACAGAAGCAGACAGCAGAGGACACGAGCGATGACCGAGGCAAACCCGTTCGGCGAGGGCGGATTCGACATGAACGCCCTGCTCCAGCAGGCGCAGCAGATGCAGCAGCAGATGATGGATGCGCAGGCTCAGCTCGCCGAGGCGACCGTCACCGGCACCGTCGGCGACGGGCTCGTCGCGGTCACCCTCAACGGCACCGGTGAGCTCGTCGGCGTCTCGATCAAGCGGGGTTCCTTCGACCCCGACGACACCGAAGACCTGGAAGACCTGATCGTGGCGGCCTACCGCGACGCCAAGGCCCAGGCCGACGCGATGGCCGCTGAGAAGCTCGGCCCTCTCGCCGGCGGCCTCGGCGGCGGTGACCTGCCCGGCGGTGCACCGGGTGGGCAGCTCGGCTTCTGATGTACGAAGGCGTTGTCCAGGACCTGATCGACGAGCTCGGCCGGCTGCCGGGCGTGGGCCCCAAGAGCGCTCAGCGCATCGCCTTCCACATCTTGCAGACCGACCCGGTCGACGTACGACGTCTGGCCGAGGTGCTGCTCGAGGTCAAGGAGAAGGTCACCTTCTGCTCGGTGTGCGGCAACGTCGCCGAGGCCGAGATGTGCCGGATCTGCCGCGACCAGCGGCGGGACCCCTCGGTGATCTGTGTCGTCGAGGAGTCGAAGGACGTCGTCGCCATCGAGCGCACACGGGAGTTCCGGGGCCGCTACCACGTGCTCGGCGGCGCGATCTCCCCGATCGAGGGGGTCGGTCCCGACGACCTCCGCATCCGTGAGCTCATGACCCGCCTCGCGGACGGGGTGGTCAGTGAGGTGATCTTGGCGACCGACCCGAACCTCGAAGGAGAGGCGACCGCGACGTACCTCACGCGTCTCCTGCGTCCGATGGGGTTGCGCGTGACCCGACTTGCTAGTGGACTGCCTGTAGGCGGTGATCTCGAGTACGCCGACGAGGTCACCTTGGGACGAGCGTTCGAAGGGAGGCGAGCCGTCGATGACTGAGGATCACATCGCGGCCGCGGGGGAGAACGGTCTGCACAGTGACCTGGAGGACTTCGCGCAGCAGATCGCGGACCAGGTCGAGAGCTTCCTCCTCGCCATCCAGGCGATCGCGCGCGGAGAGGCGACTGGCGGCCACGCGATCTCGCTCCTCCTGCTCGAGGTGAGCCAGGTGCTCCTGGCCGGCGCTCGGCTCGGGGTCCAGACCGACTTCGAGACCGTGTCGAAGTACGAGCCCGACGCCGGACCCGACCCTGACCTCGACGAGATGCGGCTGCGGCTCGCTGTGCTTCTCGAGGGCGTCGACGCCTACACCGAGGTCTTCGACCCGTACGTCGACCCCCCGGAGCTCGCTCCCTCCCTCCTGTCGGACGAGCTGACCAGCATCGCCACGGCGCTCGCCCACGGCCTGCGGCACTACAAGGCAGGCCGGGTGCAGGAGGCGCTGTGGTGGTGGCAGTTCTCCTACGTCTCCTCCTGGGGCAACGAGGCCAGCGGCGCGCTCCGCGCGCTCCAGTCGGTCGTCGCCCACGACCGTCTCGACGCCGAGTTCGAAAGCGAGCAGGATCAGGTGGCTGCTGCCGACGAGTTCTTCGAGACCGCAAATCCTTGACCTAGCGACCACGTGACGGTGCTTCACCCGGGAAATCTTGCGGTTTCGAGGCGCCGTCCGGGCCGTCTTGTGATCCGGCGCGCGGTCGGGGCGGGACGCCTCGGCCGTTAGAATTAGCCCGTTCCGAATCGTCTCGAGCCACCCCTGAGGAGAACCGTGGGCATTGTCGTGCAGAAGTACGGGGGTTCCTCCGTCGCCGACGCCACGGGCATCAAGCGTGTCGCCCAGCGGATCGTCGAGGCGAAGCGGTCGGGCAACGACGTGGTCGTGGTCGTCTCGGCGATGGGTGACACCACCGACGAGCTGATCGACCTCGCCCAGCAGGTCTCCCCGCTGCCCGCGGGCCGCGAGCTCGACATGCTGCTCACCGCCGGTGAGCGGATCTCGATGGCTCTGCTGGCCATGGCGATCGGCAACCTCGGACAGGTGGCGCAGTCGTTCACCGGCAGCCAGGCCGGCGTGATCACCGACAGCTCCCACGGCAGGGCCAAGATCATCGACGTGACCCCGAGCCGCATCGAGCGCGCGCTCGAGGCAGGCGCGATCGCGATCGTCGCCGGGTTCCAAGGCGTCAGCCAGGACACCAAGGACATCACCACGCTGGGCCGCGGCGGCTCGGACACCACGGCCGTCGCGCTCGCCGCGGCCCTCGACGCCGACGTGTGCGAGATCTACAGCGACGTCGACGGCGTGTTCACCGCCGACCCCCGGATCGTCGCGACTGCCCGGAAGCGGGACCGCGTCTCCTACGAGGAGATGCTCGAGATGGCCGCCAGCGGCGCCAAGATCCTCCACCTGCGGTGCGTCGAGTACGCCCGCAGGTACCAGATGCCGATCCATGTCCGGTCGTCGTTCAGCAAGAAGAACGGCACGTGGATCACCGACGACGCAGAGGCGGACAACATGGAGCAGGCGATCATCGCTGGTGTGGCGCACGACCGCAGCGAGGCCAAGATCACGCTCGTCGGGGTGCCCGACAAGGTCGGCGAGGCCGCCCGGATCTTCGAGGCGCTCTCCGAGGCGCAGGTCAACCTCGACATGATCGTGCAGAACGTCTCGGCCGCCTCGACGAACCTCACCGACATCTCGTTCACGCTGCCGCGCGACGACGGCCAGGTCGCGATGACCGCGCTCGCCCAGCTCAAGGACGTCGTCGGCTACGACTCCCTGCTGTACGACGACCGGATCGGCAAGGTCTCGCTCATCGGTGCCGGCATGCGCTCTCATCCCGGCGTGACGGCGAAGTTCTTCGCGGCGCTCGCGAGCTCCGGTGTGAACATCGAGATGATCTCGACCTCGGAGATCCGGATCTCCGTCATCGTCGACGAGTCGCAGGTCGACGACGCGGTGACCGCGACCCACACGGCTTTCGAGCTCGACTCCGACGAGGTCGAGGCAGTTGTCTACGGTGGAACCGGACGGTGACCCTCATGCGCAAGAAGACGAAGCCAACCCTCGCCGTCGTCGGCGCCACCGGTGCGGTCGGCACCGTGATGCTGGGCATCCTGTCCCAGCGCGAGGACGTCTGGGGTGAGATCCGGCTCATCGCGTCGCCGCGGTCGGCCGGCAAGAAGCTCCGCGTCCGCGGTGAGGAGGTCACCGTCGTCGCGCTGTCGGAGAAGGCGTTCGAAGGCGTCGACGTGGCGATGTTCGACGTGCCCGACGAGGTCTCCGCGGAGTGGGCGCCGATCGCGGCTGCCAAGGGGGCCGTCGCCGTGGACAACTCCGGGGCCTTCCGCATGGACCCCGACGTGCCGCTCGTCGTACCCGAGGTGAACCCCGGCGCGGTCCACAACCGCCCGCGCGGCATCATCTCGAACCCGAACTGCACCACCCTGACGATGATGGACGCGGTCGGCGCCCTCCACGCCAGGTGGAACCTGACCGAGCTGGTCGTCGCGTCGTACCAGGCCGCCTCCGGGGCCGGCCAGCCCGGCGTCGACAGGCTGTACGACGAGCTCCAGGTCGTCGCGGGCGACCGGACCCTCGGCACTGTCGCGGGTGACGTGCGCCGCGCCATCGGCGACAAGCTCGGTGACTCGGGCTCTCCCTTCCCCGCACCCCTTGCGCTCAACGTCGTGCCGTGGGCGGGGTCCGCCAGGGACGGTGGCTGGACCTCGGAGGAGCTCAAGGTCCGCAACGAGTCCCGGAAGATCCTCGGCATCCCCGATCTCAAGGTCTCCGCGACCTGCGTCCGGGTCCCGGTGATCACGACGCACTCGCTGGCCGTGCACGCGACGTTCGCCGAGGAGGTGAACGTCGACGAGGCCCGCCAGGTGCTGGTGCAGGCGCCGTCGGTCGTCGTCATGGACGACCCGGCGACCGGGAACTTCCCGACACCGGCCGACGTGGTCGGGGCGGACCCGACGTTCGTTGGCCGGATCCGTCAGGCGCTCGACTTCCCGAACACGCTCGAGCTCTTCGTGTGCGGCGACAACCTCCGCAAGGGCGCGGCGCTCAACACCGCGCAGATCGCGGAGCTGATCGCCAAGGAGCTCACCGCCTGACCCGGCTCAGCCCCTGAGCGGCCTCACGTCCAGTCGCGGCGACCGGTCGGCTCGTCTTCGAAGCGTGTGGTGACCCAGTGCGCCAGGAGGTACGCCAGCGCGCTCAGCACGGGGATCACGACGAACATCGACCGCGAGAAGATCACGTCGAGCAGCGTCAGCATGACGACCACGGTCACCACGCCCACGGCGAGGAAGCTGGTGCTTCCCGGGTCGCCGACCTTGAACGCCCTCAGCAGCAGGCCCCCGAGCAGGATCATCAGCACCACGATCGCGACCAGGATGAGGAAGCCTGGGGCGCCGCCACAAGACTTGACTCCTCGTACGGCCTCACAGCCGGCAATCGCGCCGTAGGTCGCTGCGGCACCGGCCGCACCGACGACCAGGCCGGTCACCACGGCCGCGAGCCGTCCCGGGACCGTGGGGAGCGACAAGTCGGAACGGCTCTTCTTGGCCCGTCGTCGAGGAGGCTCCGTAGCGTCCGGCGCCGCATCCTCATCCAGCGGCGTCACCGCATCGACGGGAATCTGCTCCGTGGGCTCGGTGTAGGAGTACGGATGCGGCGCGACCCCGATCTCCGCGGTGGGCTCGTCATAACCGGGACCCTCGACGGGCCGGGCGGTGGCCTCTGAGGGGCTCTCCGCCGGAGCGTCCGCTGTCCTGGTCCGACCCGCCTTCCTCTTCGACTTCTTCCTCCGGCCGATGCCCGGAAGTGAGAGGGAGGGAAGCTCGAGCGAGGGCTCGGTCTTGTCGTCACCCGGAGTCTGGCCCATGCACCGATTCTGCCAGACCGGGTCATTGTGGAGCAGACCGGCGCCGTCGCCGGCAGTCGCGCCACCAGCCCTTGCACAACATTGGTGAAAAGTTCAACGCCCCGCCAATCCGCACCGGGCTACAAGACCGAACCCCCGGGCGTGGCAGCCGCCACACTCCATGCACCGTGAAGGGGAGGGAAACCCATGATCTTGCGTCATCTCACGTCCGCATTCACCGCCCTCGCGCTCGCCGGCACCGCCGCCGCTGTGACCGCGCCGGCCCAGGCTTCGGAGGGCCACAAGCCCGGTACGCGCAGTCTGGCGACAGTACTCGCGGCCGACGGCAGCGGGTTCGACCAGAACGCACACGACTTCGACATCCTGGACAACGCCGTGCGTGCCGTGCTGAGTGCCAAGCCGAACAGCCCGGTCAAGGTACTCGCCGACGGCAAGGTCGCGCTCACAGCGTTCGCGCCGACCGACGCCGCCTTCCGGCACCTCGCCGAGGACCTGACCGGCAAGCACATCGCCCGTGAGCGCCGGGTGTTCAACACGCTGGTCGCGGCGGCAGGGGTCGACACCATCGAGTCGGTCCTGAAGTACCACGTGGTGCCGGGCAAGACCATCACGTACAAGCAGGCGAAGGCCGCCGACGGTGCGAAGCTCACGACCGCGCTCGGGAAGACCGTGACGGTCCGGGTCCATGACGGTCGGGTGATCCTCGTCGACCTGGACAAGAACGACAAGAACGCTCGCGTGATCCCTGACCTGGCGAACATCAACAAGGGGAACCGACAGATCGCTCATGGCATCAACCAGGTGCTGCGACCGGTCAACCTGCCGTAACGCAGCGGTCAGCAGACGCGAGAGCCCCGGAACGTGATGTTCCGGGGCTCTTGCCCATGAGTCGGGCTGACAGGATTTGAACCTGCGGCC
>CAVOZH010000012.1:0-32500 GCA_963700955.1 uncultured Actinomycetota bacterium
GGCTGACCAGCGATATACGCGCCGTTGGATAGACCTCTTGCAGGCGCTGGAAGTGGAAGGGGAGCGCCAACAGATCAATCGCCTGTCCCTCATCTGGGAACGAGAGCACGACCTTGCGGCCGCCGTAGGTGAATGCGAACTCGCCGTCACGGAAGTGCGTCCCGGATCACCTGTTCCTCTGGCGTCGTGAATCCATGCGAATCCGCACTTAACATCATCGATCCGCCATCCGTCGCGCAAGCTGCCGTAAAGATTGATGCCCGTGAGGTCATGTCCGCTGAGGTTCGCGCCGACAAGCTTGGCCTGCTCGAAGTCGATCTCAGTGAGAATGCAGTTGCGGAACTCGGCACCGTTCAGGTTTGCTCCGCGAAGGCGGGCGCCCCGCAGATCGCAACCCTCGAAGATTGTGCTGGTTAGTCGGATGCCACAGGTCCGCGCCAACGAGGTCTAGCCCTTGAAATTCGAACCGATGGGAACTTCAAGTAGAACGGCCTCTTGCGGCCGCGAGTGCGCTGATCCCGCCACACTCGAAAGCTTCAGCACCCTTCGCGAGAGCGTACGCGGCTTCCCACTCCACGGACCTGTGCGAAACGGCGCGATGAGAATAGACGCCGTCAGTGATGCGATGCTGCATGAACGGATGGTAGCGAGCGGGGGTTGCGGAGGTACCGGCGCATTGAATTACGCGTGCTTACGTTGGTCGACACCGCTGAGGTGAGCGATTGAAAGATGACACGCCCTCAGCCGGGCGTTTTGAATACGCCTTGGCACCTGCCCAGCGAGAGTGCGTCACACCGCCGCGAGCCAGACGTTGAACTCGGCGCGTCGACGCCGTCAGTGCAGCTTTGTCGGCGCCACTTGCGACAATGGTCTTGTGAAGTTTCGTCGCCGCAATCTCGAAGCCCTTGGAGACCTGATTGTGGGCAACATGGGCCGCGACGACCCTGCGAACGAGGATGAGGCGCGCTACTTCCCGCATCTGCTCCAGTAGTCACATCACCGAGTTCTTCCAGAGGCTCGACACGGACTACCAGCACGACGGATCGACTCGCCACCGTTGGGTTGCTGATGTCCTTGAGGAGATGTTGGCGGAAGCACACGACGGCCCTACCCGTCCTCCCGAGGTCTTCTGTCTCATCGACCAACTTATGAGTCCTGCGGATCGCCTTAACGAGGGCCCGGACGACCCGCGTGCTCTGGCCCAGCTCAACGAGGTGCTCAGCCGCGAAGGCTTCGTAAGGCGTTCTATGGCGAAGACAATCACTGCTACGTCCGCCACACCGGCAGCGGCACCGTCACGGTGCTGGCCCGCCATCCTCCACCGGCCGTTCAGCAAGGTAGAACTCGAGCGCCGGCGCCTCCTCGCCGCCTACCTCGACCACTGCAGCGAAGACGACCTCATCGAGGCCGTGCTGCTGCCACTGTTTCGGCAGCTCGGCTACCACCGCATCACGGCGGCCGGGCACAAGGACAAGGCGCTCGAGTACGGCAAGGACGTCTGGATGCGCTACACCTTGCCGACCCAGCATGTCCTCTACTTCGGAATCCAAGCGAAGAAGGGCAAGCTCGACCCGCGTCAGGTGTCACCAAGGCTGGCAACGCCAACATGGCGGAGATTTACAACCAGCGTCGATGATGCTGGCACATGAGATATTCGATCCTGAGGCTAACCGGCGCGTGCTGGTCGATCACGCCTTCATAGTCGCGGGCGGAGAGATAACGAAGGCAGCCCGCAACTGGCTCGGCAACGCCCTCGACGCAACCAAGCGCAGCCAGGTCATGTTTATGGACCGCGACGACATCTTGAATCTTTGCACGCGGTCGCCAGCTTCTCCACTGCCTACGTGGCTCTCCGTCTGCGCCTCCCAGTCCGTGGAGCGCATCCGAGCCACCGTTTTGAGACCCCCGTTCGATGTGCCGTGAGGCCGGTAGACACGGCCCTCGCGCTTGGTCAGAGGAGACACTCGCTATGGGAGTTCAACCATGGCAGCTCGAGTCCTGCGTCATTCCGCGCATTCGGCGCGCTGGACCCTCAGCGTCAACGTTGGACCGCCTGCGCAGTTGGCAGGGAAGGCCGCAAGCTTGCGGCGACGAGTGCCCTCGACACCCCAGACTGAACGCGGCGAGGTAGCCACTCATCAGAGGGCGGCGAGGCTGGAAGGGACAGCGTTCCTCGTCGAAGACTCGTCAACATCCATTCGGCACGGGCCGCGAGCTGTCTCGCGTCCCCGGTAGTCCTCCGGCGGTAGGCGATGGCTTCGTCTATAACCGCCGAGAGAAGGGATCCGAGTTGGCGAACGTGACCTGCAACCCATACGGCTCGATAGACCCAGCGTGGACGACTTGATTGCGTATGTCGTAAAGACGTCTAAGGGCGTTCGCGATCTGGGCACGCGTCGCATTCACGGTTCCGACCGACAAATCCGCTGCGCGCCTCACCGCCACAGCCCCCAGTACCTTATTCACTGCCAAGGTCTGGTTCGTCGAGGATCGCATCGCTGATGAGCGCGGCACGCCGCGTGAGGTCTGAGCTTCGAAGGTCACTGGCAAGAGCGTCTGAGGAATTGCGCGAGTGGCCAATGGCAAGGCTCTCGAACGCATCGCGCACAAACACGCAGGTCAGAATGGCCGCCGCGCGATCAGCGACCACGGATAACTCGCCGTAGTCGCTTTCATGGGCAAAGAGAGTTTCAAGAGCCGACCAACTGGAGATTACGGCGGAGCGTGCTGAGGTGCGGTTTGCCGACAGGTAGTAGGTCGATGGATGCCTCAAGCTCCTCGCTGAGAGGGTTGAACAACGCAGCGCCCCCGTCGGCGTCGAGTTGAGAGACCGGGAACCGGGCTGCCGAGACATGGCCGAGAACGTTCACGGTCCAGCCGCCCGGATTTACCCAGGCGGTCGAGGAAAGCCGAGTCGTCGCCTGGGGGTGCCACTCGCACCCAAACGTTCCAGGAGGCCCGTGAGTTGTCGGCGCGCCCCTTCGATTGCGGCGTACTTGTCTATCTGATCCTCGACGAGGCGCAACCCGCCGCGGTTCTCAGGCACGTCGATGCCAGGAAACTGCCCGGTGAACTCCGTCTCGAAGTCCTTGGGAGTCAGGAACGTATCGTTGGTCGAGATGTTGAATCCTCGACGTGATTCGAGCGGCACCAGAAAAAGCCAGCCGGAACCGGCGAGTGCAGTGCGTTGCGCCGAGGCAACAACGTCCGCAAGAGAACGTGGCTCCTGCTCAAACTTCAGATGGAAGTTGGCGAAGTTGACCATCCAACCGTCGGAAAGACCACTGGCGCGGAAGTGTGCCGCCAGGCGCCACGCGTAGGTGTCGGCAGAGACCGGCATCGCCGAGACAGGCTTGCTGTCGTCGAGGTTCAAACACACATCTGTCGCCCAAGACCAGTAGTTATCGGCGAGATGGCGCTCCAATTCGTCGAGCATCCTTGCCCCCTGAGAGCCAGGTGCGAGTCGGTCCGGTTTGACACTAAGCGACTTGAGCAGTGCTCCACGCTCCATCGCCGAGATGAAGGGGTCGCTAGTGATACTGGTCCGCAGTTGGTTCAGTGCCCAAGTCTTGGCACCTTCCCGCCCACCGTTGGCAACAAGAGCTTGTACATGACGCAGCGCGTCGAGGCTGCCCGACCGCCACTGGCGCTGGGTCCACGGTGTGGCGTCAGCGAACAGATCGGCGATCCGCGCGACCACTGCCAGCCCGAAACTATCTGGATGCAACATAGGTGCCAGCAGACCACAATTGACGCTCTAGCCACGTCAAACGCGCGAGCAAACCGCCCGACGCGTGCTCTAAAGAAGCCTTCCGCCCCACACATGCAGCGCCCATCACACGCCGGCCGTAGCGCGGTGCCTGTCGATTAGAAGGGGCCTTCGCGATTGGGGTGTGCACCTGGGAGTCGAACCCAGTTACACCTGATTTCCCAGGCCGCATGCCGACGCGTCGTGCTCCACCACTCTACCAAGCCCCCGCCGTCGCCTTCGACCACTTGCGGACCTGCCGCCGGCTTGCAGTCGACGAGGCGACGCGCACTCGCCTGGGTGCGTCATTCCGCCGCGTGTCGGCCGCGCAGAGATTCACGCACATCCCGATGAGTGCTCATGCCCGAGCCCGCCGGCCCTGTGCCCGTTGCGTCGGTTGTCGCCACACCCAGCAATGCTGGTCCCCTATTGCACATCCGTCCCGTCTGGTGCGCTTTCCCTAGGCCTAAGAAGCCTATGACCGCGAAGGAGCACAAGATGAGTACCACGGCGGACAGACCGCTCGAGAGCACGATTCTGACGATCGACCAGGCGGCGGCCTACCTGGCGATCCCCAAGGCGACTCTCTACACGTGGCGGACCCGGCGGGCCGGCTTCGGTCCACCGGCCGTCAAGATCGGCGGCTGCTTGCGCTACCGCCGCTCCGACCTCGACGCCTGGATCGCTCAGCATGTCGAGACCTTCGATGGTCCTGAGGACGGCGCTGAGTCGACGCCCGTCCCCGTGCCCAGCCCACGCGACGGCGTGTCACTGTCCCGCACGAGCAACCCGCGCGATCACAGGTTCTGACTCATGGGAAGAGGCAGGCCCCCAACGTCGGTAGGGACCTGGGGTTCCATCCGAACCAAGGAGGTACGGCCGGGAGTCCACCGCGCACGTACGCGCATCCGGGACAAGGATGGGGTCACACGCGAGGTCACGGCGACGGGTACGACGAAGGCGGCGGCAGAACGCGCCCTGATGGAGAAGCTCGTGACCCGGTCGACCCCGACGCAACAAGTCGTCACGGCCGACACCACGATCGCCAAGCTCGCCGACCTGTGGCTCTCCTACCTGCGCGCGGAGGGCAGGATCGAGAGCACGACCATCAAGGAGTACGAGCGAGTCCTCACCGGAGTGGTGCTGCCCGAGCTGGGCGGCCTTCGGCTCCGTGAGGCGACGACGAGCCGGATCGACCTGTTCCTCCTGCGGGTACGAGGCCGAAGTGTGAACAGGCAGCGCAAAGCCAAGGTCGTTCTTGGAGCCATGATCGACATGGCGGTCAGGCACGACGCGCTCCCGGTCAATCCGGTGCGGCAGACCTCCCGCGTCAGACGCACGAAGACCGAGCCGCGGTCGCTCACTGTCGAGGACCTCGCGACCGTCCGGGCCGCGGTCCGAGCCTGGATGACGAAGGATCGGCCGGGCCCCAAGCCGACCAGCGACATGGCGGACATCATCGACCTCATGCTCGCGACGGGGGCCAGGATCGGTGAAGTCCTCGCACTTCGCTGGAGCGACATCGACCTGGACGCCCCGAGGCCGAACCTCACCATCAACGGGACCATCAAGACCGAGCCCGGCAAAGGCACGTACCGCAAGGCCACGCCCAAGTCTGCGGCCGGCGTTCGGACCGTCGTCCTACCTGACTTCGCCGTCGAGGCGCTTTGCCGCCGCCGGAAGTCAGCCCGAGCCAATCCGTCCGACGCCGTCTTCCCAACCCGCAACGGGACCTGGCAGCAGGTCAACAACGTCGAGCGGCGGTGGCGCCAGATCCGGCAGGACACCGGGTTGGAGTGGGTGACCCCACACACCTTCCGCAAGACCGTCGCAACCCTGATCTCCGAGCGCGTGAGCTCGGAGACTGCCTCTCAGCAGCTCGGGCACTCCTCCCCCGCGATCACCCGGGAGTTCTACATCTCCAAGCCCGCGATCGCGGCAGACGTCGCGCACGTCCTGCAGGAGCTCTCCGACCCGTCCGGGACCGAGGACGACGCGAATACTTGGGGAATAAGTGCGGAATAGGCCCTTCGGGTTCAAGTGACAGAACCGGCTCTGACTCGCGTTTCCGCAGGTCAGAGCCGGTTTTTTGGTCGGGCTGACAGGATTTGAACCTGCGACCCCTTGACCCCCAGTCAAGTGCGCTACCAAGCTGCGCCACAGCCCGATGCCCGCTACGTCGACGCGCGACGAACGGGCGGAAGGAACCTTACCCCAGCAACGGCTTAGGCCCGAAACCGGTCACTTCTTGTCGCGTTTGCGAGGCCGCTGCTGCACGTGGATCGGGGTGCCGACGAAGCCGAACTCCTCGCGCAGCCGGCGCTCGATGTAACGCAGGTACCCCGCCTCGAGCATGCCGGAGGTGAACAGCACGAACGTCGGCGGCGCCGTCGCGGCCTGGGTGCCGAACAGAACCTTCGGCTGCTTGCCGCCGCGCACCGGGTGCGGGTGCTCGGCAACGAGGCGGCCCAGGAACGAGTTCAGCGCGCCGGTGCCGACACGGGTCTCCCATCCCTCGAGGGCGGCATCCAGCGCGGGCACGAGCTTGTCGACGTGCCAGCCGGTGCGCGCGGTGATGTTCACCCGCGGCGCCCAGCTCACGCGGACGAGGTCCCGTTCGATCTCGCGGTCGAGGTAGTAGCGACGCTCCTCGTCGACGAGGTCCCACTTGTTGAAGGCGATCACGAGCGCCCGCCCTGCGTCGGCGACCGTGGAGATGATCCGCAAGTCCTGCTCCGAGACGGGCTTCGACGCGTCCACGACGAGTACGGCGACCTCGGCCCGCTCGATGGCGGTGTTCGTGCGGAGGCTCGCGTAGTACTCGTGTCCCGAGGCCTCCTTCACGCGCTTGCGGATGCCGGCGGTGTCGATGAAGCGCCAGGCCCGTCCGCCGAGCTCGATCAGCTCGTCGACCGGGTCGACCGTCGTTCCTGCAGCGTCGTCGACCACGACCCGGTCCTCACGCGCCAGCTTGTTGAGCAGTGAGGACTTGCCGACGTTCGGCTTGCCCACGATGGCCACCCGGCGAGGACCGCCCACCTCCTCGAAGGACTCCGGCGGAGTCTCCGGCAGGGCCTCCAGGATCGCGTCGAGCAGGTCGCCCGACCCGCGACCGTGGAGGGCTGACACTGGGTACGGCTCCCCCAGTCCGAGGTTCCAGAGGCCGTAGGCCTCCGCCTCGGCCCGCATGTCGTCGACCTTGTTGGCCGCGAGAACGACCGGCTTCTTCGCCTTCCGCAGGATCCGGACCACGGCCTCGTCCGCGTCGGTGATGCCGACGGTGGCGTCGACGACGAACAGAACCGCATCCGCGACGCTGACCGCGACCTCAGCCTGTGCGGCGATCCGCTCCGCGAGCCCGCGTGCGTCGGGGTCCCAGCCGCCGGTGTCGACGACCGTGAAAGCACGACCGTTCCAGGTCGCGTCGTAGGAGACGCGGTCGCGAGTGACGCCGGGAACGTCCTCGACGACGGCCTCGCGGCGGCCGAGGATGCGGTTGACCAGGGTCGACTTCCCCACGTTGGGGCGGCCGACCACGGCCAGTACCGGGACGGGGCCCGTCATGGGCTCGTCGTCGTACTCAATCGTCATGGTGTCTCTCTCGTGAGGAGTCACGGCGCAGCCCTTCGAGGGGCTGTACTTCGGTGACCCCGGGGATCGGCCCGGGAAGCTCCCGGCCGGTGATACTGCTCGCCTCAACAAGGTGGTCGATGAATGTCTTCCGCAGCGTCTCGGCGGCCTGGCGCACCTCTGCCTGTCGGCGCGGCCACGGTTGTCGCTCCAAGTACACCGGAGAGCCGTACACCAAGTCGAATCGCGCCCCCCTGGGCGGCACCGAGTCGAGGCGGCCGCCTGGCTCTCTCGTGCCGAAGATCGCCAGCGGTACGACGGGCGCTCCCGTCACCAGCGCGAGGTAGGCCACACCATGGCGCATCCGAGCGAAGTCGCCCGCTCCCCGCGTGCCCTCGGGGTAGACGGCCACCACTCCCCCGTCGCGCAGCACGCGCAGGCAGTCCTTGATGGCCGACGGGTCCACCTCGTGGCGCGACAGCGGGATCTGCCCCACGAGCCGGAGGGCGACTCCTGTGTGGCCCTCGAACATCTCCTTCTTCGTCAGTGCGTGCACCGGGCGCGGCGCGAAGGCCGCGAGCAGCGGTCCGTCGAGGAGGCCGATGTGGTTCGAGGCGATGATGTGCGGACCACGCCGCCGGATGACCTCGTGGCCGTGGGAGCGCACGTCGTACCGGGAGCGGAAGTAGGCCCGGCCGGCGGGCCGCAGCGCCCGCAACAGCCGGTGCGAGGGGTGGACGGCGTCGTGGGTGCGGGGCAGGTCCAGGTGCGAGGTGCGCGACGGCGGTCCTGTCACGACGCGGTCGCCCTGTCTACGAGCGCCACCACCTGATCGACGACCTCGTCCAAGGTGTACGGCGTGGTGTCGATGTGGTGCGCACCATCGGCCATCGCCAACGGTGCGGTGGCACGTCCCGAGTCGAGCTGGTCCCGGCGCAGCAGGTCCTGCTGCGTGGCCGTCACGTCGGTGCCGTGGGCGAGCTCAGCGGTACGACGGGCGGCGCGAGCCTCCGGATCGGCGGTCAGGTAAACCTTCACCTCGGCTGCCGGAGCGACCACGGTCCCGATGTCGCGTCCCTCCACGACGATGCCTCCCACTCCGATGATCTCGCGCTGGTCGCGCAGCAGGCGGGCTCGGACCTCGGGAACCGCGCTGACCGCGCTCACGGACGCCGTCACCTCAGCCGATCGGATCGGGCCCGCGACGTCCGTACCGTCAACGGTGATCGTCGGCGCGTCCGGGTTCGTGCCCGACACCAGCACCGGGTCCTCGGCGTGGGCGGCGACCGCTGCGGCGTCATCCACGTCGATGCCGTGCTGCAGCATCCACCACGTCACCGCGCGGAACATCGCCCCCGTGTCGAGGTAGCGCAGGCCCAGGCGCCTGGCGACTCCACGTGAGGTGCTCGACTTGCCCGACCCGGAGGGGCCGTCCATCGCGACGACGACGCTGCTCAACTGTGGGGATCCTGTTCTTCTCGACGAATGGTTTCGCCGCCGAAGCCTACCTGTGCGAGGTCCAGCCCCGGCCTTCGAGCGACTCCTTCAGGAAGTCGGCCCGGTCCGCGGACACGGTGAGCTCCACCAGGCCGACCGGCCGTCCAGGGTCGTGGTCGATGTGCAGGTCCTCGACGTTGACGCCGATGTCGCCTGCGTCGGCGAGGAGGCGCGCGAGCTCGCCGGGGTGGTCGGGCACCGTGACGTACACCGGCGCTGTCGGCTCAGCGGGACCACCGTGCTTGCCCGGAATCGCGGCCGTTCCGGCAACCCCTCGTTCGAGGAGTGCCGCGACCCGCTCGCGACTCCCCTCGTGGACCGCGTCGAGCAGCTCGTCGAGGTCTGCTCGCACCGCGGTCAGCATCTGGCCCACCGCGTCGGAGTTGCTCGCGATGATCTGCTGCCACAGGTCCGGGTCCCCGGCGGCGATCCGGGTGACGTCGCGCACGCCCTGGCCTGACAGGGCCATGTGGCGGGCCGGCGCGTCGTTCAGCCGGGCCGCGACGAGTGCGGCCAGGAGGTGGGGAAGGTGGGAGGTGCGGGCCACCGCCTCGTCGTGCTCCTGAGGGGCAAGGCTCACCGGTGTCGCGCCGCAGGCACTCGCGAGGGCGGTCACGACCTCGACCGCCCGAGGGGCAGCCCCGGCGTGGGGTGTCACCGCCCAGGGCCGGCCGTCGAAGAGCACCGAGGAGGCCGCGAAGGGGCCCGACCGCTCGCTGCCCGCCATGGGGTGGGAACCGACGTAGCGGGCAAGCTGCGCGGCATCGACCCGCGCCGACACCTCGCGCAGCGGGGCGCCCTTCACGCTGCCCACGTCCGTGACGATCGCGTCGCCCGAGGTCAGAGCCGAGAAGATCTCTTCGGCCAGGTGGTCCGGCGGCACGGCCACCACCACCAGCTGGACCCGGGGCGTCTCGGCGGCCGGCACGCCCGCACCGAGGCTCACGGCGATCGTCACGTTGTCCGGGTTCACGTCGCGCAGGAGCACCTCCACGCCCCGGCGGCGCAGCGCCAGCCCGATCGACGTACCCAGCAGCCCCGCGCCCACCACCAGCACCGGACCCACCAAGGCCCCCGTACTGGCACTCGGTGAGGCTGCCTCCGACATCAGCTCTGATCCGAGTCCGGCACCGAGCGGACCTTGGTGAGGTCGCTACGCAAGGTCGCGGCGCCGTGGAGGTACACGTGCGTGATGTCCTGGCGGGAGAGGTCGGTCTCCACGTGGGCCAGCATCCGCACCACGCGTGGCATCGCGCCTTCGACCGCGAGCTCGCGCGCGCAGATCAGCGGGACGTCGCCGAAGCCGAGCCGGCGCGCGGCGTACGCCGGGAACTCCGAGACCAGGTCCGGCGTCGCGGTGAAGATCACGCTGATGAAGTCGTCGACGACTAGGGAGTTGGCCTCCATCACGTCGGTGACCATCTCGGCGACCCGCTCGAGCATGTGCTCACGGTTGTCCGCGTCGAGCTGGGTCGCTCCTCGCACTGCCCGCACTGCCACGCCTCGTCTCCTCGTCCGGTCTGCCCACCAGGGCCGTCGGTGGGCTGCTCCCACAGCGCACAACCCTAGTCCGTGACCAGCGTCAGAGCCGGGCGGCGTCCAGCAGCGTCCCCAGCTCGTCCCGCGTCAGCTCGCGCAGCTCTCCGCGACGGAGGCCGGTGAGTCGCACCGGCCCGATCGCCGTGCGGGTGAGCCGCTTGACGGGGTGGCCGACGGAGTCGAGGAGTCTTCGCACGATGCGGTTGCGGCCTTCGTGGATGACGAGCTCGACGATGGCCTTGTCCTTGTGGCTCGAGACCACCTTGAACGACGAGACGGTCACCGGCCCGTCTTCGAGCACGACACCGCCGAGCACCTTCGCCACCGTGGCGCGGCTGACCGGTCCCGGGACCTCTGCGACGTAGGTCTTGTCCATCTCGTACGACGGATGCGCCATCCGATGTGCGAAGTCGCCGTCGTTGGTGAGCAGGATCAGTCCCTCGGTGTCGGTGTCGAGGCGGCCCACGTGGAACAGTCGCTCAGGACGGTCTGCCACGAAGTCGGAGAGCGTACGTCGGCCCTCGGGGTCGGACATGGTGGACACCACGCCCCGGGGCTTGTTGAGCACCAGGTACACATGGGGGCTCATCGGTGGGAGCCGCCTGCCGTCCACCCGGATCACCGCGGTGCGCGGGTCGACCTTGGTCCCGAGACGGGTGATGACCTCGCCGTCGACCTCGACGTGTCCTTCGAGCATCAGCTCCTCGCACTTGCGGCGGCTTGCCACACCCGACTGTGCCAGGAGCTTCTGCAGCCGGACCATCCCCTCGTCGTCGAGCTCGGGACCGCCGTTCACTCGTTCTCCTGAGCCGGAGCGGCCTCGTCGCTGTGACCCGAGGGCTCGGCGCCTTCGTCCACGGCCCCGGTCGGGGTCGCGACCGGGGTGACGCTGGAGGCGGGCACCTCGTCGAACTCGTCGAGGTCTCCCATCTCCGGCAGGAACGGCGCGAGCTCGGGAAGCTCGTCGATCGAGGTCACCCCGATCCGCTCGAGGAAGTAGCTCGTCGTGCGGTAGAGGATCGCGCTGGTCTCCTGGTCGTGGCCGCACTCCTCCACGAGCCCGCGTGCGAGAAGCGTGCGCATCACGCCGTCGACGTTCACGCCGCGCACGGCCGAGACGCGGGCTCGGCTGACGGGCTGCTTGTAGGCGACGACGGCCAGCGTCTCGAGCGCCGCCTGCGTGAGCCTGGCCTGCTGACCGTCGAGCACGAACTTCTCCACGACGGGGGCGTACTCGTCGCGCGTGTAGTAGCGCCACCCTCCGGCGACGTTGCGCAGGTCGAAGCCGCGCCCCTGCGCGCCGTACTCCTCTGCGAGCTCTGTGAGCGCCACGCGGACCTCAGCGACGGGGTAGCCGACGGCGCTGGCAAGGGTTACCTGGTCGAGCGGCTGGTCGGCCACCATCAGCACCGCCTCGAGCGCCGGCCGTAGCTCGGCCAGCGGGACCGCCAACGTCTCGGGCGAGTCCTCGGTCAGCTCCTCGCGCGTGCCATCCGCTCCCTTGTTCGCCACCTCGTCGGGCGCGCTGTCGGTCACGCCTCCGAGCGACTCCTCCGCCGCATCCGGCGCAGCTTCATGGGCCTCGTGCTCGCTCACTGCTGGTCCTCGTCTGTTTCGGGTGCGATCCGGGCCGCCCCTTGGGGCGCCTCGTCGGGGTTCTGCTCGGGAGCTGCTGCGGGGTCGTGTTCGGCTGACGGCTCAGGAGGCGCCACAGGCACCGGCTCCGGGGACCCGTCGAACTCGTCGGTGATCTCCACGGTGCCCTCCTCCGAACCGGTCCACCGGACGGTGAGCTCACCGAGCGGGGAGACCTGGTCGAAGGAGACAGCGCCTTCGCGGAACAGCTCGAGCAGCGACAGGAAGCGAGCCACGGTGGTCAGGGTGTCGGGTGAGTCCCCCGCCAGCGCGCGGAAGGTCATGGTCTTGTGTCGTCGGAGCCGGTCCACCACGAGCGCCGCCTGCTCCTTGACGCTGACGGTCGGGGCGTGGATGTGCGCGAGCGAGAACTCGAGAACCGGCTTGGGCGTCAGCGCTTTCGCCGCCAGCGCCGCAAACTCCTCGAGGCCCAGGCCTATGAGCACCTCGGGCAGCAGGCCGGCGAAGCGATCCTCGAGGCCCACCGCCCGGGGGTAGCGCCGGGTCTCGTTCGCGATCCGCTGCTCGAGCACCGCGGCGACCTGCTTGTAGGCGCGGTACTGCAGCAGCCGGGCGAACAGCAGGTCTCTGGCCTCGAGAAGGGCCAGGTCCTCCTCGTCCTCGACGTCTCCTTGCGGCAGCAGCCGGGCGGCCTTGAGGTCGAGGAGCGTCGACGCGACGAGCAGGAACGACGTGGTCTGCTCGAGGTCCCAGGCCTTGCCGCCGGCCTTGATGTGGGCGATGAACTCGTCGGTGACCTTCGACAGCGCCACCTCGGTGATGTCGAGCTTGTGCTTGGCGATCAGGCTGAGCAGCAGGTCGAACGGGCCCTCGAAGTTGTCGAGGCGGACCGCGAAGGTGCCGTGCCCCTCCGGGACCACCTCCGAAGCCACCTCGGGCGCCGTCTGTGAAGTCGTCTCTGAAGTCATCTCTGGGACCGTCTCGGGTGCCACGGCTGGGTCCGCGTCGACCGCCACTGCTTCTCGTCGGTCATGCCTGCTTCAGTCGCTGCACGATGACGCTGTCCTCGCCCCGGGCCTCGAGGTCGGCCAGCGCGAACGCCACGGCCTCACGCACCAGCCGACCGCGGTCGACCGCGAGCTCGTGCTCGCGGCGCAGCGTCAGGCGGGCGTGCTCGAGGTCGAGCAGCTCGTCAGCGGTCACGTAGACCGTCATCTTCTCGTCGTGGCGGACCCGGCCGCTCGGCTTGCGGTCCCCGTTCGCTCGCCCCTCGTCCTTGCCACGCCGGGACCCGGCGGGAGCCTCCGTGGGGGCTTCGTTCTCGGGTGCGGTCTGATCCGGACTCGCAGTCGGGCGGAAGAGGTCGTCGGCCGCGGGCAGGCTCACCCGTCGAGACAACGGGCCAGCACCTCCCGGGCTAGCTGCCGATAGGACTCGGCCCCGCCAGAGGTCCCGGCGTAGGTGGTGATGGGCTCGCCGGCGACCGTGGAGTCGGAGAACTTCACCGTCCGGCGGATCACCGTGTGGAAGACCGTGTCGCCCCAGGCCTGGACGAGGCGCTCCATGACCTCGCGCCCGTGAAGGGTGCGACCGTCGTACATCGTGCCGAGCACGCCGTCGATGGTGAGCTTGGGGTTCAGGCGCTCGCGCACCTTGTCGATCGTCGTCTTCAGCAGCGCCACACCGCGCAGCGCGAAGTACTCGCACTCCAGGGGGACGATCACGCCGTCCGACGCGGTGAGTGCGTTGACCGTGAGCAGGCCGAGCGAGGGCTGGCAGTCGATGAGGATGACGTCGTAGTCGGCGATCGCCGGGGAGAGCACCCGCTGAAGCGTCTGCTCACGGGCGACCTCGTGCACGAGCTGCACCTCGGCCGCCGACAGGTCGATGTTCGAGGGAAGCAGGTCCATGCCCTCGACGCCCGTGGGCACCACGACATCGTCAATGCGGACACCCGGCTCCAGGAGCAGGTTGTAGACGCTGAGCTCCATGTCGTGTGGGTTCAGGCCCAGACCCACCGACAACGACCCCTGTGGGTCGAAGTCGACGAGGAGCACCTTACGGCCGTACTCCGCGAGCGCGGCGCCGAGGTTGATCGCCGTGGTGGTCTTGCCCACGCCGCCCTTCTGGTTGCACATCGCGACGACGCGCGCGTTGCCGTGGGACATCAGCGGCTTCGGCTCCGGGAGGTCCGGCATCGGCCGGCCTGTGGGGCCGAGCGTCGGCTCCTCGTGGCGGAAGGGAAGGGGCTCGCTCACGGGCGCGGAGTCTCCTGTGGGTGCGTCGGTCCCGATGGCACCAGCCATCAAGGTCGGGTTGACGAGCGGCGGCATGTCGAGAGCCGATGCCCCCGTGGATCCGGTGCCGTACGAAACCGGGTCGTTCACGCTCGTGCCTCCCGTGTCCTGGTCACGTTGCGCACTGTCGACTCGCCGACACATCGGTTTGTCGCAGCAACGCCGCGACTCTATGCGGTGCGCCGCGTGCCTACAACAGCGGCACCCGACGCTTATACACGCCTAAGTAAATCGGGCGGGCGCAAGCGCAGTCGGCAGGCGCGCCGTACACATACCGGACTCTTCCTGGGGAGAAACCTGGGGAAAACGCCCTTCGCTAGGCGAGAGCCCGGGGGTGGGCGGTGGCGTACACCTCCCGCAGACTGTCCACGGTCACCAGCGTGTACACCTGCGTGGTCGTCACCGACGCGTGTCCGAGCAGCTCCTGGACCACGCGGACGTCCGCGCCGCCATCGAGGAGGTGCGTCGCGAAAGAGTGCCGCAGCGTGTGCGGCGAGACCTCCGCCGTCACGCCGGCCCGCTCGGCTGCCTTGGCGAGAACCGCCCAGGCGCTCTGGCGCGAGAGCCGGCCGCCGCGCGCGTTGAGGAACAGCGCCGGTGTCCCCCGCCCCACGCCTGCGAGCTCCGGCCGGGCACGGACGACGTACGCCTCGACCGCCTCCCGGGCGTAGGAGCCGACCGGCACCATCCGCTCCTTGCCACCCTTCCCCCGCAGCAGCACGGTGCCGTCCTCGCGGTCGAGGTCGTCCAGGTCGAGCCCCACCGCCTCGGAGATCCGGGCCCCTGTGCCGTAGAGCAACTCCAGCAGCGCCCGGTCCCGGAGCGCCAGCGACGTGCCCGGTGCTCCGGCGGCGTCCAGGATCGCCTCGATGTCGGCGAGGGGAAGCGCCTTCGGCAGCCGCTTCGCAGACGCGGGAGGGCGTACGGCGGCCGCCGGATCGTCCTGCGTGAGCCCCTCGCGCACGGCGAACCTGTGGAAGCCGCGGACCGCCACGACAGTGCGCGCAGCCGACCCCGCGCTGAGCGGCTGGTGCTCTGCGTCTCCTTCCCGCAACGACATCAGGAAGCCGCTCACGGCCTCCTCGGTCACGGCGGACACGTCGTCCACGCCGCGACCTGCGAGGTAGCCGAGGTACCTGCGCAAGTCGCGGCGGTAGGACTTCAACGTGTTGTCCGCGAGCCCGCGCTCGACCACGAGGTGGTCGAGGTAGGTGCGCAGAGCGCGCTGCAGCGGGGTCGGCCCTGTCACCGGCGACCCCGGGGCCTCGGCCGTGCTGGTCAGGCCAGGACCCCTTCGAGCGCGACGTACTCCATGCCGTGCGCCTCTGCCACCGGGGCGTAGGTGAGCTTGCCGGCGTGGGTGTTGAGGCCGAGGGCGAGCGAGTGGTCGTCGCGCAGTGCCTGCTGCCATCCCTTGTCGGCGAGCGCCACCGTGTAGGGAAGCGTGGCGTTGGTCAGCGCGTAGGTGGAGGTGTTCGGCACCGCGCCCGGCATGTTGGCCACGCAGTAGAACACGGAGTTGTGCACCTGGTAGGTGGGATCGGCGTGCGTGGTCGGGTGGGTGTCCTCGAAGCAGCCGCCCTGGTCGACGGCGATGTCGACGAGCACAGAGCCGGGCTT
The DNA here is from genome assembly GCA_963700955.1 of uncultured Actinomycetota bacterium. Taxonomy (GTDB): domain Bacteria; phylum Actinomycetota; class Actinomycetes; order Propionibacteriales; family Nocardioidaceae; genus Nocardioides_C. The sequence goes on from CAVOZH010000012.1 coordinate 15,868, forward strand.
CATCTGCGAGACCAGCTCGTTGCTGACCAGCTTGGGCGCCTTGGCGCCCGGGATCAGTACGGCACCGATGACCAGGTCGGCCTCCATGACCTGCTGCTGGATGGCCAGCTTGGACGACGCCAGCCCGTGCACCCGGTTGTTGTAGCGCCAGAACGACATCCGCAGCTTGTCCAGGTCGGTGTCGAGCAGGGTGACGTCGGCGCCCATGCCCATCGCGATGTTCGCGGCGTTCTGCCCAGCGACACCGGCCCCGATCACGACCACCTTGGCGTTGGCTACACCGCCGACGCCGCCGAGAAGCACGCCGCGGCCGCCCTGGGCCTTCATCAGCGCGTGAGCTCCCACCTGAGGGGCGAGGCAGCCAGCCACCTCAGACATCGGGTACAGCAGCGGCAACGACCCCGAGGGCAGCTGCACCGTCTCGTAGGCGATGGCGGTTACCCGGCGCTGCATCAGCTCCTTGGTGAGCTGCTGGTCCGCGGCCAGATGGAGGTAGGTGAAGAGGGTCTGGCCCGCGCGCATGCGCGCGTACTCCTCGGCGATGGGCTCCTTCACCTTGAGCACCATCTCGGCGGTGCCCCAGACGTCGTCGGCGGTGTCGAGGATTGTCGCACCGGCGGCCGCAAACTCCTCGTCGTGGATCAGCGACCCAGCGCCGGCGTCCTTCTCGAGGTACACGTCGTGACCGTGCTGGGTGAGCTCGTGCACCCCGATCGGAGTGATCGCCACCCGGTACTCGTTGTTCTTGACTTCCTTAGGTACGCCGACCTTCACGGTGCGCACTCCCTCCGCGTTCGAGCGTCACCACGCCTTCGGGGTGACGCCGAGAGTGTATTGCGTCACGGGTAGTCCCGCGGTCACGGGTGGGAACTGGTCCGGCAGGCATAGGCCAGCACCGCCAGCCCCAGCGGTCCGTCGGTGACATGGCTCCCGAGTACGGCGGCCACGAGCTCGTCGAGGGGTACCCAGCGGATCGTCATGTCGGCCTCCTCGTGCGACGGCTCGAAGTCGCCGCGCTCGGCCGGGGCGAGGCCACGGGCCAGGAAGATCTCCATCCGCTCGGAGCTGATGCCGGGAGACGGATAGGAGGTCAGCAGGTGCTCCCACGATGCCGCCTGCAGCTCCGCCTCCTCGAGCAGCTCACGCTTCGCCGTCTCGAGCGGGTCCTCCCCGTCTGCGTCGCACAGCCCCGCGGGGAGCTCGACGAAGCGCCGCTGGGCGGGATGGCGGTACTGCTCGAGGACCAGCACGCGTTCCTCGTCGTCGACGGCCAGCACGATGACGGAGCCCGGGTGCTCCAGGACCAGGCGCCGGAACTCCTCGTGGCCGTGGCCGGGATGCGAGATGACGTCGCTGCGCAGCGCAATCACCCAGTCGTCGCGGTAGAGGTCGTGCGTCGAGCCGACCGGCCAGGACTCCGGCCGGTCGGCCACGGCCGGCTCCGCCTCAGGCATCCCCGTCCGATGCGGTGGCGGCACTGCTCGTCACCAGGTCCTCGTACGGTGCGTTGCCGTCGGCGGCCTCAGTCGTCTCAGCGGCGGCCGGACGGCGCAGCGTCGACTCGTCGATCGGGAAGCGCAGCTCCCGCTGGCGGGCGATCGCGGCCCCGACCAGACCGGCGAACAGCGGGTGCGGCCGCGTGGGACGGGAGCGCAGTTCCGGGTGGGCCTGCGTGGACACGTAGTACGGGTGCACCTCCCGCGGCAGCTCCACGAACTCGACCAGGGTGTCGTCGGGCGAGGTCCCGGAGAACACCAGGCCGGCGGACTCGAGCCTGGCGCGGTAGGCGTTGTTGACCTCGTAGCGGTGGCGGTGGCGTTCCTCGACGGCGGGCTCCCCGTAGGTCTCCGCGACCACCGATCCGGCCTTGAGCCGCGCGGGGTACAGGCCGAGTCGCATCGTGCCGCCGAGGTCGCCCTCTCCCTCGACGAATGCCTTCTGCTCGGCCATCGTCGCGATCACGGGCGCGTCGCAGTCGGGGTCGAACTCGGTGGAGTCGGCGTTCTCGATCCCCGCGACGTGCCGGGCGTACTCGATCACCATGCACTGCAGCCCGAGGCAGAGCCCGAGGGTGGGGATCTTGTGCGTGCGGCAGTACTCCAGCGCGCCGACCTTCCCCTCGATGCCGCGGATGCCGAAGCCCCCCGGGATACAGACCGCGTCGACGTCGGCGAGGTGCCTGGCCGCTCCCTCGGCGGACTGGCACTCGTCGGAGGGCACCCAGCGGAGGTTGACCTTCGCCTCGTGCGCGAAGCCGCCCGCCCGAAGTGCCTCGGCCACCGAGAGGTAGGCGTCCGGCAGGTCGACGTACTTGCCGACCAGCGCCACGGTGACCTCCTCGGCCGGGTGGTGCACCCTTCGGAGCAGGTCGTCCCACTGGGTCCAGTCGACGTCGCGGAAGGGCAGGTTGAGCCGGCGTACGACGTAGGCGTCGAGACCCTCGCTGTGCAGCACCTTCGGGATGTCGTAGATGGACGGCGCGTCAGCAGCGTTGACCACCGCCTCCTCGTCGACGTCACACATCAGCGAGATCTTCCGCTTCATCGACTCCGGGATCTCGCGGTCGGAGCGGGCGACGATGGCGTCGGGCTGGATACCGATCGACCGGAGGGCTGCGACAGAGTGCTGGGTGGGCTTGGTCTTCAGCTCACCGGAGGGGCCGATGTAGGGCACCAGCGACACGTGCAGGAAGAAGCAGTTGTCACGCCCCACGTCGTGGCGCACCTGGCGCGCCGCCTCGAGGAACGGCAGTGACTCGATGTCACCGACAGTGCCGCCGATCTCGGTGATCACCACGTCGACACCCGGGTCCGCCATCGCCCGGATGCGTTCCTTGATCTCGTTGGTGATGTGCGGGATGACCTGGACGGTGTCGCCGAGGTAGTCGCCTCGACGCTCCTTGGCGATCACGCGGGAGTAGACCTGACCGGTCGTGACGTTCGCGATCTGGGTGAGGTCGGTGTCGAGGAAGCGCTCGTAGTGGCCGATGTCGAGGTCGGTCTCGCCGCCGTCGTTGGTGACGAAGACCTCGCCGTGCTGGAACGGGTTCATCGTGCCGGGGTCCACGTTGAGGTACGGGTCCAGCTTCTGCATGGTCACCCGCAGCCCGCGTGCCTTGAGCAGGTTCCCGAGGCTGGAGGCGGTGAGGCCCTTGCCGAGGGAGGAGGCGACGCCTCCGGTGACGAAGACGTGCTTGGTTGGCTGCGATGCGGCCAAGGCAACTCCCGTGGTGTCGGTGCCGGATTCGCTGGGTTGCACCAGCGAAGAGGCGGTTGGAATCCAACCGTCCACGGGGTTCTAGGCTACCAACAACGACCTTGCCTTGGCGAAAGCCGCGCCGACGTCTCAGTCCGAAGCAGGGGCAGGCATGGTGCCGTCCGCAGCGTCGACGGAGCCGTAGTGACCGGCCGCGCCACCGGCCTGCTGTGCCAGCGCCATGATCGTCACGACCTGGCCGGCTACCCGGTCGAGGGTGTCGACGGTGGAGACCTCCCGTGCGGTGACCACCTCGCGACGGACCGACTCGATGACGCCGCCGGCGCGAGCCGCCGCGATCGGGCCCGCGACCACGACTCCGTCGGTCGCGGAGTCCAGCGAGTCGACGAGCGCGGTGACCACCGCGCTGGCGCCTGCCCTGGCGTCAGCGTCCTCGGGCCCCGGACCCGTCACCACCAGAACGAGGCTGCCACGCCGGGTGATGTCGCCGGCCGGCGACATCAGGTCAGCGGTGCTCAGCCCCGAGAGGATGCTGTTCGCCGGGTCGTCGACCGCGGCACCGGCGTCCTCGTCTGTGGCCACGGCGCGGGCAAGGAGTGCCCCGAGCCGCTCGTAGGGCCCGGCGCCGTCGGGGACGGTCACGTCGCTGGCGCCGTCGAGCAGCTGGCTGCCGAGCTCGTCGACGAGCTGTTTGTTGCCGACGTCCAGAAGGCCGTCGCCGACCCGGACGGTGCCACCGACGCTGCCGCCGGCCGTCTTCACGAGCTCGGTCAGCGAGCTGACCGTGGACTCCTCAGCGCCCGGAAGCACGAGCAGGGTCACCGGACGGCCCGTGAGTGCACCGCCGACGAGCTGCGGAGCGGTGCGCTTGGCGTAGTCGTCGGTGAACGCGTTGGACGACTGCAGCGCGGAGATGTCGGCTCGCAGGTCGACCTTCGCCTTCCTGTCGGCCTCCACCTGCTTGACCAGACTGTTGTCCACCTCCCCCTTCAGCGGGCCACCACCCAACGCGACCCCGATCGCGAGCGCCAGGAAGACCGAGACGATGGAGACGATGTGGTAACGAAAAGAGATCACGTGAAGAGTCCTTGGAGCCAGTCGGTTGCGTCCTCGAGCCATGCCTGCACGGAGCCCCACCACTCGTGGCCCACGGGCGTGCCGGCCACCGCCACGAGCAGCGCCGCCAGACCCGCGAGCAGGACGACCAGAAGGTGCCAGATGCGAACGCGCCCGGAGTAGAGGTGCGGGATGCTCTTGGCGTCGACGAGCTTGGGCCCCACCCGCAGCCGGGTCAGGAACGTGCTCGCCAGCCCGGAGCGGTGCCGGTCGAGGAACTCGGTCAGCGTGGCGTGTGTGCCCACCGAGACGATCAGCGACGCTCCCGCGAGGTCGGCGAGCAGGAGTGCGACGTCCTCGCTCGTTCCCGACGCGGAGAAGTTCTGGGCACGCACCCCGAGCCGGTCGAGGCGTTCTGACCCCACGGCGCGGCCGGCGCGGTCGCTGTGCAGGACGACCTCTCTCGCACCACGAAGGGCCTTGTCGGAGACGGAGGCGACGTCACCGGCGCGGTTGCCCGGGGCAAGGCCGGTCTCGCCGATCACCACGATGTCCGGCCTGTGCCCGGCTTCGAGGAGGGCATCGGCTCCGGTGTCCACGCCGATCAGCACCGGGCGTTGCTCACGGATGTAGCGCTTCAGCCGACGCAGGTCCTCGCGGTAGTCGTAGCCCCGGACCACGACCATCACGGGCCTGCCGTCGAGCTTCGTGCGCAGCTCGGGTGCACCCTGCCCGTGCAGAAGCAGGTCCTGCTCGCGTCGGAGGAACTCGGTGGTGTTGTGCGTAAAGCTCTGCAGCTGGGTGGAGAGCCCGCCGCGGGCCTCCTCCATCATCGCCACGATGTCGTCGAGGGAGAGCTGCGTGCCGGCGAGGACCGGCTCATCCTTGACGAAGAGCTGCCCGTCGTGGATCCGCGCTGCCATCCCGTCGTGGAGCTTGCCGAAGACGTCGGCGCCGACGTTGTCGATCAGCACGACGCCCGAGCGCGCGAGCAGCTCCGGCCCGAGGTTCGGGTAGCGCCCCGAGATGAACGGCGACGCGTTGACGACCGCGACGACGCCCCGGTCGAGCAGCGCCTCGGCGTTGGCGCGGTCGAGGTCGAGGTGGTCGATGACGGCGATGTCGCCAGGCTTCAACCGACGCACGAGCGTGCTCGTACGCCGGTCGGCGCGCACCGTCCCGGTCAGTCCGGGCACGCTCGCGTCGGGTTTCTGTCGTGAGGGGAACTTCATCGCGCAGCAATCCTGCCACGCGAGTTGGCGAGTTCTGAGGAGGCAGGCGCGGCTCAGCGGGTCGGCGGGCGTGACTCCTGCGCCGCCTCGAGCAGCTCCTGGGCGTGGGCCATGGCCGTCTCGGAGTCCTCCTGGCCCGCCAGCATCCGCGAGAGCTCACGCACGCGCTCCGCCTCGCTGAGCCTGGCGAGCCCCGACGTGGTGACGACGCCGTCACTGCTCTTGAGCACCACGTGGTGCTGGTCGGCGAAGGCCGCAACCTGCGGCAGGTGTGTGACAACGAGCACTTGGGCGTGGCGCGCCAGAACGGCGAGCCGGCGCCCGACCTCGACCGCTGCCTTGCCGCCCACGCCGGCGTCCACCTCGTCGAAGACGAAGGTCGGAACCGGGTTGGTGGCGGCCAGCGCCACCTCGATCGCGAGCATCACTCGCGAGAGCTCGCCGCCGGACGCCCCCTTGCCCAGAGGCCGGGGCTCGGCGCCCTTGTTGGCGGCGAGCAGGATCTCGACCTCGTCGACCCCGGAGGCGGAGAACGCCACGGTGCGCTCCCCCACCCGCAAGCCGTCCTCGGCAGCGGTCTGGGTGACCGCCACGCTCAACGTCGCATGCGGCATCGCGAGGGAGGCAAGCTCGGCCGTCACGACCTTGCCCAGACGGACTGCGGCCTTGGCACGCATAGCGCTCAGTGAGCCGCCGACTTCGGCGAGCTCGCCCCTGAGCTCCTCGCGGCGTGCGCGAAGCGCCTCGATGTGCCCCTCGGTGTCGTCGAGCGTGAGGAGCCGCTCGGCCCCCTGCTTCGACCACTGGAGGACCTCGTCGATGGTTTCGCCGTACTTGCGTGTCAGGGCGGTCAGTGCGGCCCTTCGCTCGGAGACCGTGGCGAGCCTGGCAGGGTCCGTGTCGAGGCCGGCGGCGTAGGACGAGACGTCGGCCGCCACGTCGGAGAGCAGGTAGCTGACCTCGGCAAGCCGGTCGGCGAGCCCCGCCGCCTCGGCGTCATGGTCCCGCACACCGTCGAGCAGCTTCCGTGCGGCAGACACCGCTGCCAGGGCGTCCGGCGCACCGTCCTCGGAGGAGAGCAGCTCTCGCGCCTGCACGGCCGCGGTGCGGAGCGTGTCGGCGAAGCCGAGTCTTGCTTCCTCGGCCGCAAGCGCAGTGTCCTCCCCCGGCTCGGGCGCGACCTGCTCGATCTCGTTGAGCCCGAACCGGAGCAGGTCGGCCTCGCGCGCGCGCTCGCGTGCCGACCGGACCACCTCGTCGAGCTCGGTCTCGGTCTCCTTCAGTGAGCGGTAGAGGCCGGCGTACCGCTCCCTGGTCCGCACCGTCGCCGCACCCGCGAAGCTGTCCAGGGCCTCCCGCTGGGCCGACGGACGCAGCAGCCGATGCTGGTCGGACTGGCCGTGCACCGCCACGAGCGGATCGACGAGCTCAGCCAGGGCGGAGGCCGGAACGGCCACCCCGCCTGCGAACGCTCGCGAACGGCCCTCGGCCGAGATCTGGCGTGCGATGAGCAGCCGGCCGTCCTCGACCTCTCCCCCAAGCTCCTCCACCAGCGCGCGCAGGTCGGGGCCGACCTTCTCGACGTTCACCAGCCCCTCGACCCGAGCAGACTTGGCGCCGGTGCGAACAGCCCCGGAGTCGGCCCGGCCACCGAGAAGCAGGCCGAGCGCCGTGACCACCATCGTCTTCCCGGCACCGGTCTCACCGGTGATCACGGTCAGACCCGCGGCGACGTCCAGGACGGACTCCTCGATCACGCCGAGGGACGTGATGCGCAGCTCCTCAAGCACTGTGGCCTCCGTTCTCGCGGGCGCGCCGACGCTCCGCTGCACCGCGCCATCCCGCCACAGGTAGGTCGAACTTCGCCACCAGCCGGTCTGTGAAAGGAGCCTGGTGCAGCCGGATCAGGCGGACCGGGGACCGGCCCCGCCGAACCTCTATCCGGGCCCCGGGCGGAAGGTCGACGGTGCGTCGACCGTCGCACCACAGCACGCCGGCGCCGTCGGTTCGCGCGAGAAGCTCCACCGCGAGCACTGACGAGGGGGCGACGACCATCGGGCGCGCGAAGAGGGCATGGGCGCTGATCGGCACCATGAGCAGGGCCTCGACACCGGGCCACACGATGGGACCACCCGCGCTGAAGTTGTAGGCGGTCGAGCCTGTAGGCGTCGCGCAGACGACGCCGTCACAGCCCCACCGTGAGAGGGGGCGGCCGTCTACCTCCACCACGACCTCGATCATGCGCTCGCGCGAGGCCTTCTCCACGCTTGCCTCGTTGAGCGCCCACGTGGACGCGACGAGCTCACGGTCCTGATAGACCGAGACGTCGATCGTGAGCCGCTCCTCGGAGGTGTAGCGGCCGTGCACGATGGCGGCGATCGTGAACTCGACGTCATCGGACTCGGCCTCGGCGAGGAACCCGACGTGGCCGAGGTTGACACCCAGAAGTGGTGTTCCGGACTCGCGGGTGAGCTCAGCCGCGCGGAGGATGGTGCCGTCGCCGCCGATCACCACCGCGAGCTCGCAACCCACTGCGGCCTCGTCAGTGCACGCGACCGTCTCGAGCCCCTCGAGCTCGAGCCCGAGGTCTTCGGCCTCCTGTTTGAGCAGCCTCACCCCGAGCCCGTGGTGATGCAGCGCGGAGCAGAACTGGCGTGCGACCTCTCGCGCGTCCTCTCGACCCGTGTGGGCCAGCACGAAGACACGGCGGATGGCGGGGTCGGGTGGGTTCACGGTCCCACCTTCTCACTGGCCACCGACGAAGCCGGAGTACGACGGACTTCGCGCTCGACGTCCTCCGATGACACCGTCGCGGGCCCCTGCCGTAGCCAGAGGAAGAACTCGACGTTGCCCGAAGGTCCGGGCAACGGGCTCGTGACCACTGCACGGGCACCCCAGCCACGCTCGGCCGCCGCGCCTGCGACTTTGGTGACCGCGTCGGCCCGCAGCGCGAGGTCACGGACGACACCGCCCTTGCCGATCCGGTCCCTGCCCACCTCGAACTGCGGTTTGACCATGAGGGCGAGGTCGCCGTCGGGCTTGGTCACCGCGAGCAGCGCGTCGAGCACGAGCAGGAGGGAGATGAACGACAGGTCCCCCACGACGAGGTCCACCGGACCACCGATCTGCTCTGCCGTGAGCTCACGCACGTTGGCGCGGTCGTGCACCTTCACTCGCGGATCCTGCCGCAGGGTCCACGCAAGCTGGCCGTACCCGACGTCGACCGCGACCACCTCCGCCGCGCCGTGGCGCAGCAGGACGTCGGTGAAACCGCCGGTGGACGCCCCTGCGTCCAGGCATCGGCGCCCGGCTACCTCGAGCCCCTTCGGTTCGAACGCAGCGAGCGCGCCGGCGAGCTTGTGGCCACCGCGTGACACGTAGTCCGGCTGTCCATCGTCCTCGAGAACCACCAGCGCGACGTCCGTGGTCACGCCGGTCGCAGGTTTGGTGGCGACCGCCCCGGCCACCTTCACGCGCCCCGCGGTGATCAGCTCGCTCGCCTGTTCACGCGACCTCGCCAGTCCGCGGCGGACCAGCTCGGCGTCCAGGCGTAGTCGTCGAGGCATCTTCCGTCAGTGGTTCGGCTCAGCCGCGGGGCTGGCCGCCTGGGCGGCCTCCGGCGTCAGCAAGGGCGGCCCGCAGAGTCTCGTGTGCGGACTCGAAGACCGCGACGTGCTCCTCGACAGGGCGGTGCTCGAGCCCGTCGAGCGAGCGCAACACGCCGTCGACTGCTTCATGACCGGTCAGCGCCGCACTCTCATCCGCCCCGGCCTGCTCTGGTCGCTCGATCTGCTCGCTCACTGCCTCACCGTCTCCGTGCTGGTCGATGTGCGCCAACGCTACCGCGGCGGTGTCATGGCCGGGACCTCGACGCTCTGCCCCGTCTCGTCGAGGTACGCCCAAGCGGTCGCCGCGAGGACCCGCCACCAGTCGGCGGCATGTCCGTCACCCTCGATCTTGACCTCACCGTTCTCAGCCACCGCGCGCCAGCCACCGAGCTCGTACCCGTCGTCGCGACGCTCCGGCGCCAGGTGCGTGTCACCCAGGCCCTCCAGCCCGAGGGAGATGTACGACGGCCGCTGGTCGGGTCTCGCCGCAACGAGCTCCGCCACCCCTGTGACGCCGGTCAGGACCAGGAGGCTGTCGAGATCGCTGTTGTACGCGCCCTCGATGTCGGTGTCGAGCCGATCACCCACCACGAGCGGCCTTGATCCCCCGACCCGCCTCCGAGTCTCCTCGAACAACGGCGACAGTGGCTTGCCCGCGACCACGGGGTCACGCCCGGCGAACCGGCCGACAGCCTCGACCAGCACCCCGTTGCCGGGTCCGGGACCCTGAGGAGTGGGAACTGTCATGTCGGTGTTCGAGGCCACCCACGGCAGGCCGTTCTTGACGAGGATCGCGCCCTCGATGACGGTTCGCCACCTCAGGTCGGCGTAGTAGCCGGAGACCACGGCCGCCGGCTCACCTTCGGCCGACTGGACCCCGCGCAAACCCTCCTCCTCGAGCGCCTCGAACAGACCCGGCCCGCCGATGACGAAGACCGCAGAGCCCTGAGGGAGATCTTCGGCGAGAAGCCGGGCCGCGGCCTGCGCGGAGGTCACGACGTCGCTCTCCGCCGCGGGGATGCCGAGCTCCGTGAGGTGGCGAGCGACCTCACGGGGCGGCCGCGACGCGTTGTTGGTGACGTAGGCCAGGTGCATGCCGGCTGAAGCCGCAGCCTCGATTCGCTCGGCGGCACCCTCCACGGCGTAGGGGCCGATGTAGACCACGCCGTCGAGGTCGAGCATGGCGAGGTCGTACTCCCGCCAAAGCGCTCTCTCGCTCCCCTTCAACACTCCCTGTACCTCGCTTCTTGGCATCCGTCTGGCTCGGTCTCATACGATGCAGCGATGCTCAGCACCGGCGGACGCGCACCCCTCGTGCTGGCCCCCTTCCGGGGCCTGCGCTTCAACGCCGACCTCGTAGGCGACCTCGGCACGGTTATCTCGCCGCCTTACGACGTGCTCGATGCGGACACGGTCCGCGAGCTCGAAGCCGGCAACCGGCGGAACATCGTCCGACTGATCTTGTCACGGAGGTACGAGCGTCCCTATCGCGCCGTGCGCGACCGCCTGGAGAAGTGGCGTGCCCAGGGCTGCCTCGCTCCGGACCCCGTCCCGGGCCTGTACCTGTACCAGTACACGGTGGACGGCGTCACGGTCAGGGGCCTCATCGGCCTGGTCGCGCTCCGCCAGGAGAAGGAACACGTGATCTTGCCCCACGAGGACGTCATGCCCGGCCCTGTCGAGGACAGGACCGTCCTCATGCGCACCACCGGGACGAACCCTGAGCCGATACTCCTGGTGCACGAGGGGACGCAGCGCCTGCGCGAGCTGATGGAAGGCACCACCGACCGAGACCCTCTGGTCGAGTTCGACGGACGCGACGGCAGCCACCACCGGTTGTGGTCGCTGACCGAGCCCGCCGAGGCCGACGCCGTGGCGGAGCAGCTCGCCCCTGGGCAGGCCCTCATCGCCGACGGACACCATCGGTATGCCGCCTATCTCGAGCTCCAGCGTGAGCTTCGCGACCCTGCGGCGCCCCCTGGCGACTCGCCCTGGGACTACGGCCTCGCGATGCTGGTGGACCAGAACGACTACCCGCTCACCATCGGCCCGATCCACCGCACGGTCGCGGCGCTCACCCTGTCCGACGTACTCGAGCTGTCGGCCGAACGGGGCGACGAGATCACGATGTGCTCCGACCGGGAGTCGGCCCTTGCCGCGCTGGCCCCCGGGGCGAGCGCCACGGCCCCGGACACGGCAGAGTTCGTCCTCTCCGACGGACGAGCGTGGGCCGTGCTCACCACGAAGCGACAGCACGAGGTCGATGCAGCAGTGCTGCACAGCCAGCTCTTCCCCGCCTGGAACGTCGCGGAGGAGCAGGTGGGGTACCACCACTCGCTGGACCAGGCGTTGCACAACACTGCGCAGCAGCCCGGAGTTGTCGTGGGAGTTCGCCCTCCTCGGCTGGAGCAGGTGATGGCCAGCGCGGCCCGGGGAGAACGAATGCCGCGCAAGTCGACATCCTTCAGCCCGAAGCCGCGAATGGGCCTGGTGCTCCGCGACATCCGGGACAGCTGAGGGCGAGCGCACCACGGGGCTACCGCGCCCGCTCGAGGCAGCGGCCGGTGAGCACCTCCACCTCGAGACGAGTCGAGGCGCCACCACCGTCGCGAAAGAAGCGCCGTCGAAGAGCGCCCTCGATCTCGACCTGGTCCCCGACCTGCCACGACGTGACGCTGCGGCGCACTCTGCCACCCCACGCCGCACAGTCGACCCAGTCGGAGACCTGCTTGGACTTCGCCGTCATCGGCGTCCTGTCGCGGCTCATCACGAGCCGAAAGGTCACCACCCGGTCACCGCTGGGCAGCTCCCGCTCGGTCGGCGGTGACGAAACCCGGCCGGTCAGCGACACCTCGTTGCGAGCGACGGCCGACATCTCCTGTGCTGAACTCATTGGTCCACCTCCACCAGGAAGCCTGACGTCCTCCGAGTGGAAGGCGCACTGCCACGAAGCGACGTGGGAACAAACCGGGCGAGGGGGAGGATGGGGACCGAAACTGGCCAGCGGCCACTGCTGCCGCCAGCGCTACTCCGAGTCGTCCTCGGCCTCGACGAACTTGACGCCCTCGAGCTCGGCGACCCGCTCCGCGGCGTCCGTGACACCTGAACCGTCGATGCCCACGGTGCGGTGGAACCACTCGATGGCGTCGTCCCTGCGCCCGGCCGCGAGCAACGTGTCGGCGTAGGCGTACCGAAGCCGAGCCACCCAGTCCTCGCGCGACCGCGAGCGCAGGGGCGCGTTCTCGAGAGTCCGCACCGCCGCGTCCAGGTCCCCCATGTCACGCCGGGCACCAGCTTCGACGATGGTCATCTCGGCCTGCAGGTCAGGCGAGAGGTTTGCGACACCGGGGCTCTTCGCCAGTGCCAGGGCCTTCTCCGGCCGACCGAGGGCCCGCTCGCAGTCCGCCATCACCGGGAGGTAGTCGATTGCGCCGTTCATCCGCTTGGCGGCACGAAGCTCCGACAGCGCCTCGGCGAACTCCCCCGCCGCATAGGCAGCCTCGCCGCAGGCCTCCCTCACCACCGCGACTCTGGCCGCGCGAGCCCGGGCGGCCAGGGTGTGCTGGTACGCCGTGGCGGGGTCCTCGTCGATGAGCTGGCCCGCCGCGACGAGATGCCGGGCCACACGCGCCGCCAGCTTCTCGGGGAGCCCGCGCAGCTGCTGTCGCACGGACCGGTCGAGCTCCGAGCCGGTGATGGACTCGTCGAGCGGGGGACCGTCGTACCTCGACTGCTCGTCCGAGCGCGGGCGGTCCTGGCGTGACCGGTCGTCGTCACGACGCGGCCGACTCCACTGCTTGTCCTTGGACCCCGCCTGCCCGCCACGGCGACGGTCGTCGCCGCCCTCGGGACGACCGCGGCCCCCACCTGCCCCTGGGCGGCCACGCCCTTCGCTGCCGGTCGCTCGCGAGGTCGGGCCGCCAGCACCGCGCCGTCCAGCACCACCCCCCTGGCGGTTGCCCCGCGGGTCGTTCGAACGTCGTTCCTGCGCCACTTCTCGTGTTCCCTTCCTGGATGCGGGGCCCTGCTGCTCTACGCCGGCCACGGCGCCTCCGCACAATGATGCAATCCGTCGGACCACGGGCCCACAGTGGGGGCGCTACGGGTCCGAAAACGACTAATGGCCACCCCGATCGGGGTGGCCATTAGCCCAAAGTTATGTCCGGCGACGTCCTACTCTCCCACACACTCGCGTGTGCAGTACCATCGGCGCTGAAAGGCTTAACTTCCGGGTTCGGAATGGGACCGGGTGTTTCCCTTTCGCTATGGCCGCCGAAACTCTATGGAGTAATCAAACACGGTTTCCCGGTCGTTACTCGGGAACCACACAGTGGACGCGTAGCATCTTTGTAAGACAAGCCCTCGGCCTATTAGTACCGGTCGGCTCCGTGCATTACTGCCTTCGACCTCCGGCCTATCAACCCAGTCGTCTACTGGGGGCCTTACCCGATTGATTCGGTGGGAAACCTCATCTTGAAACGTGCTTCCCGCTTAGATGCTTTCAGCGGTTATCACTTCCGAACGTAGCTAACCAGCCGTGCTCCTGGCGGAACAACTGGCACACCAGAGGTTCGTCCATCCCGGTCCTCTCGTACTAGGGACAGCCTTTCTCAAGTTTCCTGCGCGCGCGGCGGATAGGGACCGAACTGTCTCACGACGTTCTAAACCCAGCTCGCGTGCCGCTTTAATGGGCGAACAGCCCAACCCTTGGGACCTGCTCCAGCCCCAGGATGCGACGAGCCGACATCGAGGTGCCAAACCATCCCGTCGATATGGACTCTTGGGGAAGATCAGCCTGTTATCCCCGGGGTACCTTTTATCCGTTGAGCGACGCCGCTTCCACATGCCAGCGCCGGATCACTAGTTCCGACTTTCGTCCCTGCTCGACATGTCTGTCTCACAGTCAAGCTCCCTTGTGCACTTACACTCGAAACCTGATTGCCAACCAGGCTGAGGGAACCTTTGAGCGCCTCCGTTACATTTTAGGAGGCAACCGCCCCAGTTAAACTACCCACCAGGCACTGTCCCTGATCCAGATAATGGACCTAGGTTAGACATCTAGTACGACCAGAGTGGTATTTCAACGATGGCTCCACGACAACTGGCGTCGCCGCTTCACAGCCTCCCACCTATCCTACACAAGCCGAACCAAACACCAATACCAAGTTGTAGTAAAGGTCCCGGGGTCTTTCCGTCCTGCCGCGCGTAACGAGCATCTTTACTCGTAGTGCAATTTCGCCGAGTCCATGGTTGAGACAGCGCCCAAGTCGTTACTCCATTCGTGCAGGTCGGAACTTACCCGACAAGGAATTTCGCTACCTTAGGATGGTTATAGTTACCACCGCCGTTTACTGGGGCTTAAGTTCTGCGCTTCGCTCCGAAGAACTAACACGTCCCCTTAACCTTCCAGCACCGGGCAGGAGTCAGTCCGTATACATCGTCTTACAACTTCGCACGGACCTGTGTTTTTAGTAAACAGTCGCTTGGGCCTGGTCTCTGCGGCCATCACCGCTTTCTCACGCAAGGTGAGTCACGGATCCGGCCCCCCTTCTCCCGAAGTTACGGGGGCATTTTGCCGAGTTCCTTAACCATGGTTCACTCGATCGCCTTGGTATTCTCTACCTGATCACCTGAGTCGGTTTGGGGTACGGGCGGCGCACAGCTCGCTAGAGGTTTTTCTCGACAGCATAGGATCATCCACTTCACCCCAACGGGCTCCCCATCAGATCTCAGCCACATGAGACACGGATTTGCCTATGTCTCGGCCTACATCCTTGGCCGTGGTCTACCATCGCCACGGTTGGACTGCCTTCCTGCGTCACCCCATCGCTTGACTACTACCAGATCGGGTCCCGCGCTCGACCCTCTCACCCCGAAGGGATCGAAGGCTTTGGGCGGTTAGCATCACCGGGTTCGTCATGGGCGCTGTTTTGCCGGTACGGGAATATCAACCCGTTGTCCATCGACTACGCCTGTCGGCCTCGCCTTAGGTCCCGACTTACCCAGGGCAGATTAGCTTGACCCTGGAACCCTTGATCATTCGGCGGACAGGTTTCTCACCTGTCATTCGCTACTCATGCCTGCATTCTCACTCGTGTGGCGTCCACGACTGGATCACTCCGCCGCTTCACTCCCCACACGACGCTCCCCTACCGATCCACACACCTGGACCACCATCAAGTGGTGGCCTGGCTTAAGCGTGAATCCCATAGCTTCGGTGGATAACTTGAGCCCCGCTACATTGTCGGCGCGGAATCACTTGACCAGTGAGCTATTACGCACTCTTTCAAGGGTGGCTGCTTCTAAGCCAACCTCCTGGTTGTCTGTGCGACTCCACATCCTTTTCCACTTAGTTATCGCTTAGGGACCTTAGCTGATGGTCTGGGCTGTTTCCCTCTCGACTACGGAGCTTATCCCCCGCAGTCTCACTGCCGCGCTCTCACTTACTGGCATTCGGAGTTTGGTTGATTTCGGTAAGCTTGTGGGCCCCCTAGACCATCCAGTGCTCTACCTCCAGCAAGAAACACGCGACGCTGCACCTAAATGCATTTCGGGGAGAACCAGCTATCACGGAGTTTGATTGGCCTTTCACCCCTATCCACAGGTCATCCCCCAGGTTTTCAACCCTGGTGGGTTCGGTCCTCCACGCCGTCTTACCGGCGCTTCAACCTGCCCATGGATAGATCACTCCGCTTCGGGTCTAGATCATGCGACTCAAACGCCCTATTCGGACTCGCTTTCGCTACGGCTTCCCCACACGGGTTAACCTCGCCACATAACACTAACTCGCAGGCTCATTCTTCAAAAGGCACGCCGTCACAGTTACAAGTAACTGCTCCGACGGATTGTATGCACATGGTTTCAGGTACTATTTCACTCCCCGCCAGGGGTACTTTTCACCTTTCCCTCACGGTACTTGTCCGCTATCGGTCACCAAGGAGTATTTAGGCTTAACGGGTGGTCCCGCCAGATTCACACGGAATTTCAGGGGTTCCGTGTTACTTGGGGTAACGTTCCAGAGCCACCAGCTTACGTCTACGGGGGTATCACCCTCTACGCCCAGGCTTTCCAACCTGCTTCGACTTCACTGATGGTTTATGACTCTGCGCCAGTTCGGCAGAACTGGCCAAACGGCCCCACAACCCCGAAAGCGCAACGCCTGCCGGCTATCACACGCCCTCGGTTTAGCCTCTTCCGCTTTCGCTCGCCACTACTCACGGAATCACTGTTGTTTTCTCTTCCTGTGGGTACTGAGATGTTTCACTTCCCCACGTTCCCTCCAACTGCCCTATGTGTTCAGACAGTGGTAACTGGACATGACTCCAGCTGGGTTTCCCCATTCGGACATCCCCGGATCACAGCTCGGTTGCCAACTCCCCGGGGCTTATCGCAGGCTCCTACGTCCTTCATCGGCTCTTGGTGCCAAGGCATCCACCATGTGCACTTAGTAGCTTGTCATTTACTACAAAGATGCTCGCGTCCACTGTGTAGTTCTCAAACAACGAACGGGACCCCACCACC
>CAVOZH010000012.1:35000-1063671 GCA_963700955.1 uncultured Actinomycetota bacterium
CACCACCCCTGCGTCCCCGTCGACTGCGAGCGCGTAGAGCGGCGGGCGTCCGAGGAAGACCCCCTGCGCGCCCAGTGCGAGCGCGGTCAGCCCGTGTCGGGCGTTGCGGACTCCCCCGTCGACGTACACCTCGGCATCGCCACCGACCTCGGCCGCCACGGCAGGCAGGCAGTCGGCGGTGCTGGCGACCCGGTCGAGCTGCCGGCCACCGTGGTTCGACACCCACACCGCCGAGGCGCCGGCGTCCACGCAGCGGCGCGCGTCGGTAGGTCTCAAGACGCCCTTGACCACCACAGGCAGGCCGGTGGTCTTCTGCAGCCAGTCGATGTCCTGGGGGCCGAGGTCGGCCGCCTTCTCGTGGTCGGCGAGCTCGCCGTACTCGTCAGGGAAGTTCGCCCGGAGCCAGCTCGACTCGGCGACGTCCCACACCGTCTCGCCGCCGGCGTCGTACTTGGTGCCGATGACGGGGCTGTCCGCGGTCAGCACCACGGCGCAGGCGCCGGCGCGGACGGCGCGGTCGAGCAACGGCTTGCACACCAGCCGGTCGGCGGGGACATAGACCTGGACCCACCAGGCCACGCCGGTGTCGGCGATCTCCTCGAAGGTGGTGCCGGCGTTGCTGGAGACGACCATGAGCGTGTCGCTGGCGGCGGCAGCGCGCGCCATCGCCAGCTCGCCGTCACGGTGCACCGCCCGCTGCATGGTGGTCGGCGCGATCGCGAACGGCGTGCGCACCGGCGTGCCGAGCAGCTCGGTCGTGCAGTCGACCTCGGTGACGTCTCGGAGCACAGCCGGCAGGAACCTGAAGCGCTCCCATGCGGCCACCGCCTCGGCGGCGCTGACGCCGTCGCGCGCACCCTGGCGGACGTAACGGTGGACCGCCTCGGGCATCACCTCACGCGCGAGCTCCTCGAGATGTTCCGCCCAGTGGTCCACCGCCGCCCCCTCAGCCCTCGACGACCTCGACGCCGGCGAGGTGCTTCTTGCCTCGTCGGAGCACCATCCAGACACCGCCGATCAGGTCGTCCGGGCTGGGTACGAAGTCGGGGTCCTCCACCCGCCGGTTGTTCATGTAGGCGCCGCCCTCGCCGATGGTCCGGCGCGCGGCGCCCTTGCTGGCCGCCAGGCCGGACTCGACCAGGAGATCCACGAAGCCGGGCATCCCCTCGCCTCGCTTGACCTGCACCGAGCCGGCCTCGCGCAGTGCCGCACCCAGGGTGTCCACGCTGAGGTCGGTGAGCTCGCCGCCGCCGAAGAGTGCGGCGGCCGCGGCCTTGATGCGCTCGGTCTCCTCGGCGCCGTGGACCAGCGTCGTGACGTCGTCGGCGAGGGCCCGCTGGGCCGCGCGGAGGAACGGCTTCTCCTTCGTCTGCTCCTCCAGGTCCGCGATCTCCTCGCGCGTCCGGAACGTGTAGTACTTCAGCAGCTCGACAACGTCGCGGTCGTCCGTGTTGAGCCAGAACTGGTAGAAGGCGTAGGGCGAGGTCATCGACGCATCCAGCCACACCGTGCCCGACTCGGTCTTGCCGAACTTCGTCCCGTCGGCCTTGGTCACCAACGGCGTCGCGAGGGCGTTGACCCGAGCGGACGCGACCCGGCGGATCAGGTCGACACCGGCGGTGATGTTCCCCCACTGGTCACTACCACCGGTCTGCAACGTGACGCCGAAGTCGCGGTAGAGGTTGAGGTAGTCCATCGACTGCAGCAGGACGTAGCTGAACTCGGTGTAGCTGATCCCCGTCTCGAGGCGTGACTTCACCACCTCGCGGGCGAGCATCTTGTTCACCGGGAAGTGCTTGCCGATGTCGCGCAGGAACTCGATCGTCGAGAGCCCGGCCGTCCAGTCGTAGTTGTTCACGACCGAGGCTGCGTTGGAGCCCTCGAAGGAGAGGAAGCGCTCGAGCTGGGAACGCACGTTGGCGCTCCACGTCTTGACCGTGTCGAGGCTGTTCATCTGCCTCTCGCCGGTTTCCTTCGGGTCGCCGATCATCCCGGTGGCGCCTCCGACGAGGCCGTACGGCTTGTGGCCGGCGTCCTGGAGTCGCCGGAGTGTCAGGATCTGCAGCAGGTTGCCCATATGGAGGCTCGGTGCCGTCGGGTCGAACCCGCAATACACCTTGACCATGCCCTCGGACAGCTCGGCGCGCAGGGCGTCGAGATCGGTCGAGTGCGCGATGAGACCGCGCCACTCGAGCTCGTCGAGGACGTGCTGGTCAGTGGTCACCTCAGGGCCTTTCCTGCCTCCGGTGTACGACGGTCGGGCAACCGCCGTACTGCTTGACAGCACAAGCGTGCCCTATCGGGGGGCCCATGCCCCAACCGATTGTGCGCGCGAGACGCTCACACCCTGTCTGCCGACCCACCTCGGCGGAGGAGGTGCCCCCGCGCTTCGACGTCCCTGGGACCGTCGCGTTCCGCGAGCCGCTCGGCGATTCGGCCGCGCTGCTCGTCGTCCTTGTTGCCGCCGTACTTCATCTTGGCGAGCACCTCCTCGATGGTCAGCCGTAGGCCCCGGATGCCCGGCAGGAGTCGCCGGTCGCTCTCGATCTGTTCCGAGGGAGGAACCCGAGCGGAGTCCGACGGCTCGAGCCGCGAGAGCTGCCGCCGCAGGAGCTCGAGCTTGCCGGTCTCGTCGTCGACGATCTCGGCCGTGCACCGGAACTGGACGGCGGTGTAGTAGGAGGTCGGGACGCCGCGCTCCGGGGGAAGTCCCCCGTCGGCGTTCCACCCCGCCTCGATGTACACGTAGTCGGCCACCAGCGCGAACAGCACGTGCCGGTTCTGCTCGAGCGCCTTCCAGACCGGGTTCGGCCGGGCGAGGTGCAGCCAGATCTGGTCGCCGCCGTCGTGGACGAAGTGGCTGGGTACGACGTACGGCCAGGGCTCCCCAGCGACGACGAGCTGTCCGAAGTCGTGTTGCCGCAGCACCGCGGCCCACTCCTCGCGAGTCGCGGCGTCCCAGGGGTGGATCAGCATGTTCGTCTCCGGTGCACACCCCCGACCCTACGAGGTCGGCAGCAGGACCTCACCTACGTGGTGAGCGCTGTCGCGGGCGGTGTCATGCGAGTGTCCGCCCGCCATGCTCAGGTCGCGGTGATCAGGCCGTAGTGCCCGTCGTACCTCATGTAGAGCACGTTGCCACGGTCGGTCTCGGGGTCGCGGTAGAGGACGAACGGCTCACCGCTCAGCTCGAGCTTGGTGATCGCCTCGGCCTCCGTCAGCACCGGGGCGTCGCTCTTCACGTGCCAGCCGCCGTTGTCGTGGAAGACCACCGAGTCCTCGCCGGTGGCCCGGTTCGTGAACAGGTAGAAGTCGTGAGCGAGGAGATCCATCTCGAAGGCCGCCTCGTCCGCCGTCATCGGCTTGACCGCGAACGTCTTGCGGCGCATGACCTCCCGCTCCTCCGGGGGCCTCGGGAAGTGGGCCTCCCGTGCCGTCGGGAGGTCGCCATGCCGCCAGGCGCCTTCGGTGGAGACGCCGATCCAGCGGTGTTGGGTGCGCTCGCGATCCTGGTGCTGCAGCAGGTTCTGCCGCAGCCTCTCCTCGAGCAGGTCGACCGCACCGGTCATGTCCGAGGCGAGGGCGTGGGCGCGCACCTGGGTGCCACTGACGTCGAGCGACGTCTCGGCACGAGCCGGACGCGCCAGCGCCGGGTCGGACGCCATCGTGAGTACCACTCGCGCGGCGAGCACCGGCTGGTTGGCGTAGTCGACGACGTGGCCGACCTTCGCCTGCGCATAGTCGACCGTCTGCCGGGGAACGGCCCCCCGGACCTGCACCTCGACGTTCACGGGACGGGCTGAAGCCCTACGGCTGGACATCTGCGCCTCCTCGAACGGCTCCCTCCAGCATTGCGGCGAGCTGGTGCGGCAGGACAGCACGGACCTTGCCCAGCTCGCCTTCCCCGACGTGGCGGCGCAGCACCCGCGCGGTCGCCTCCGTGGCGTAGGAAGCCTCGGTCTCGCCGGCAAGCTGGCCCGCGGTGGCCACCTTCGCGAGGAATGTGTCGAGATCGTGGTAGAGGTGCGGCTGAGTAGCGGGCCGCCAGCCCTCGTAGTACACACCGCGGAGGAGCTCGGGCAGCTGCGCGCCCAGATGAGCGGTCTCCGGCACCGGCAGCCGGTCCCTGAGGGTGTGCAGGAAGCCGCGGAGGGCGCGCATGGCGTACCGCTGGTCGCCCGGGCGGCCCAGCTCCTCGGCAAGCTCGTCGAGCCAGAGGCGCGTCTTCTTCGCGCTCTCCTCGATCAGAGTGACATCGGTCGCGGACACGTCGGTCACCTCCAAGATGCTCCCCGTACTCCCACGCTAGGCACGCGGAGGAGCCACGGCACGGGCCGATGGTCCCGCCCTCGCGGTCAGGCGTCCGCGCGAAGGCTGAGCAGTCCGTCGGCGCCGAGGGAGACCGAGATGCCGAGCGGGCGGCACGCCTGGTCGAGTGTCCGCGACAGCCACACCGCGTCGTCCGTGTCGGCGCGCCACAGCCGCATCTGGCGCGCCTGGAAGGGGACCATGGAGAGGTCGATCAGGTCGCCGGTGTCCGGGCTCAGCCGGGCCAGGTAGAGCAGGCGCAGGTCGTCGCGGAAGCTGTCATAGCCGCTGATCCCTTCGTAGTCGTTGATGAGGTCTCCGCAGCCGTAGAGCACGATCCGTCCGCGATAGACCTCCACCGGACGAGGGTGGTGCGAGGAGTGCCCGTGTACGACGTGCACGCCTGCGTCGACCAGCCTGTGGGCGAAACGTCGATGATCGGGCGGTACGTCGTACCCCCAGTTGCCGCCCCAGTGGATCGACACCACCCGGACGTCACCCGGTGTCGCGTCCCGGCTCATGAGCTCCGCCACGCGGTCGGCTTGGTGGTCGGAGAGGTCCGGGAGCAGTGCCACACCCGGCCGGTGCCCCCTGGCTGCCCAGGACGTCGGCACGCCGCTCGACCCATGTGCCACCGAGCCCACCACCACGCGACCACCGGCTGCCTCGACCGTGACGGGGCACCAGGCCTCCTCCCCGTCCGTCCCGGCGCCGGCGGTGCGGAGACCTGCGGCGTGGAGGGTCTCCAGCGTCTCGAGCAGGCCGGGCATGCCGTGGTCGAGGACGTGGTTGTTGGCGAGCGTCCACGCGTCGACGCGTCCAGCACTGAGACAGCCGACGTTGGCCGGGTTCATCCGGTAGTGGATGCCCTTCCCGGGCGCTACCTCGTCGCTGCGGGTCACAGCGGTCTCGAGGTTCATCACCCGCACGGCGGGCCCCGCTTGGTCCATGACCGCCAGGGCGTCGCCCCACGGCCAGGTGAGGTCGACCGGCTTCGGGATCGGACCGTTGGCCTTCTCGGCGAGCTCGACGTACGAGCGCGCGTCGACGACGTACTCCTCGTGGAGCTTCGGCGAGCCGGGCTCGGGGAGGATCTGGTCGACTCCCCTGCCGGTCATCACGTCGCCGGCCAGGAAGAGGAGCGTCTCGCTGCCCATGCCTCCAGGCTAGGCCCTCGAGCCGGCCCGAAACGCCGCCGTGAGCCGCGTCAGGCCGGGTCGCCGAGGCGTTTTGCAGGTCGGTACACCGAGACCGTCGGCTCGTCGTGGAGCCAGAACCGCCACGGATGGTCGGCGGCCTGGCGCAGGCCGACCCGCGGTCCGGTCCGCACCTCTGCCTCGGGCGGCTGTTCGGGAAGCGTCAGGGTCAACGTTCCCGCTCCGAGGAAGGTCCCGTTGTGGGTCCCGTCGATGCCGAGTGCCTGGCACAGCCGTGCGGGACCGCGTGCGAGGTCGCGGTCCGGGCCGTTTCGTCGCCGAGCACGCGCGAGGTCGATGCCGTCGAGCACCTCGCCCGCCCTCAGCAGTACGGCGGAAGCGTGGCCCTCGTCGCCCACGACCACGTTGCAGCAGTAGTGCATGCCGTAGGTGAAGTACACGTAGAGGTGTCCGGCGGGCCCGAACATGACCTCGTTGCGAGCCGTGGGGCCGCGGTAGGCGTGCGAACCAGGATCCTGCTCACCGGCGTACGCCTCGACCTCGGTGAGACGCACGGAGACCGCACCCTCGGAGGTCTCGTGGCGCAAGACCGCCCCGAGCAGCCGCGGTGCGACCTCGAGGACCGGCCCCGTGAGTGCGTCAGCCAAGCCAGGCACGGTGCTCCGTGACCGCGGCCCGGACCTCGGCGAGCTGCTCGGTCACCCGGTCGAGCGCGGTGCCGCCGCGGCCTGAACGAGAGGCGATCGACCCCCCGACGGTCAGAACCCGACGAACCCCGGGCGTCAGGTGTGGCGAGATCTCGGCGAACTGCTCGTCGGTCAGCTCGTCGAGGTCACAGCCGAGCTCCTCGCACCGACGCACGCAGGCACCCGCGACCTCGTGGGCGACCCGGAACGGCACCCCCTCGCGCACGAGCCACTCCGCGACGTCGGTGGCGAGCGAGAAGCCCTGAGGTGCGAGCTCGGCCATCCTCTCCGTGCGGAAGCGAAGGGTCGCGACCATCCCGGTGTACGCCGGCAGCAGCACCTCGAGGGTGTCGACGGAGTCGAAGACCGGCTCCTTGTCCTCCTGCAGGTCGCGGTTGTACGCCAGCGGCAACGCCTTGAGCGTGGCCAGCAGGCCAGCCAGGTTGCCGATGACGCGGCCCGCCTTCCCCCGGGCGAGCTCGGCGATGTCGGGGTTCTTCTTCTGGGGCATGATGCTCGAGCCGGTCGAGTAGGCGTCGTCGAGGTCGACGAAGCCGAACTCCTTCGTCGCCCAGAGGATCACCTCCTCGGCCTGGCGGGAGACGTCGACGCCGATCATGGCCAGCACGAACGCGAGCTCGGCGACGAAGTCACGGGCGGCCGTGCCGTCGATGGAGTTCGCACTCGAGTCACTGAACCCGAGCTCTCGCGCCACCTGCTGCGGGTCCAGCCCGAGCGACGACCCGGCCAGGGCACCCGAGCCGTAGGGCGAGTCGACAGCCACTCGCATGTCCCAGTCCCGGATCCTCGACACGTCGCGCAGCAGCGGCCAGGCGTGTGCGAGCAGGTGGTGGGACAGCAGCACCGGCTGGGCGTGCTGGAGGTGGGTGCGCCCGGGCATGGGGGCGCCCAGGTGACGCTCGGCCTGCTCCACCAGGGCGTCGACCAGGTCGAGCACCAGCCCGGTCACGACCCTGGCGTGGTCACGCAGGAAGGCCTTGAACAAGGTCGCGACCTGGTCGTTGCGAGACCGACCCGCACGGAGCCGGCCGCCCAGCTCGGGTCCGACCTCCTCGATCAGCAGCCGCTCGAGCGCACCGTGGACGTCCTCGTCCGACTCCGCGGCAACGGCTTCACCCGAGGCGACCTTGTCCGCAAGGGCGTCGAGTCCCGCCAGGAGGCCATCGAGGTCGGCGTCGGTGAGCAGTCCGGCCCGGTGGAGCACTCGGGCGTGGGCCTTCGAGCCGGCCAGGTCGTACGGCGCCAGGCGCCAGTCGAAGTGGGTGGACTTCGACAGCGCCGCCAGGGCCTCCGAGGGACCCCCTGCGAAGCGCCCGCCCCAGAGGGCTCCCGTGTTGGTGTTGCTCACTGCTCTCCTTCGTCGGCCGCGCAAGACGGCGGCCCCCATCATCACGGTCGTGCTGTGGTCCGGATCAGTCGGTGCCGGACTCCATCGCGGCGCTGTCCAGCGCCTCCTCGTCGAGGGCACCAGGGCTCACCGGGTTCTCTGCGATCCGGCTCGCACCGCCCGGCTCCAGCTCTCCGACCAGGCTGGTCTGGTTTTCGAGGAGGCGGCTCTGCGCGGCGTACAGCTCCAGCTTGGACCGGGAGTCCGCGATGTCGAGGTTGCGCATCGTGAGCTGGCCGATGCGGTCGGTGGGCCCGAACGCGGCCGACTCGACACGCTCCATCGACAGCTTGTCGGGATGGTAGGAGAACGCCGGACCATCGGTGCGCAAGATGGTGTAGTCCTCACCCCGGCGCAGCCGCACCGTGACCTCACCGGTCACCGCTGACGCCACCCAGCGCTGGATCGACTCGCGCAGCATCAGCGCCTGCGGGTCCAGCCAGCGGCCCTCGTAGAGCAGTCGGCCCAGCCTGCGGCCCTCGGCGTGGTAGTTGGCGATCGTGTCCTCGTTGTGGACCGCGTTGAGCAGTCGCTCGTAGGCGATCCACAGCAGCGCCATTGCCGGCGCCTCGTAGATGCCTCGGGACTTGGCCTCGATGATGCGGTTCTCGATCTGGTCCGACATGCCCAGCCCGTGCCGGCCGCCGATCTCGTTGAGCTCGTGCACCAGCGCTACCGGGTCGGTGTAGTCCTGTCCGTTCACGGCGACAGGACGCCCCTGCTCGAAGCGGACCGTCACGTCCTCCGGCGCGATCTGGACCGCCGGATCCCAGAACTTCACCCCCATGATGGGCTCCACGGACTCCAGCGAGACGTCGAGGTGCTCGAGCGTCTTGGCCTCGTGGGTGGCCCCCCAGATGTTGGCGTCGGTCGAGTACGCCTTCTCCTGGCTGTCGCGGTAGGGCAGACCGCGCTCGGTAAGCCACAGGCTCATCTCGGTCCGGCCGCCGAGCTCGTGGACGAAGGCGGCGTCAAGCCAGGGCTTGTAGATCATCAGCGAGGGGTTGGCCAGCAGCCCGTACCGGTAGAACCGCTCGATGTCGTTGCCCTTGAAGGTGGAGCCGTCGCCCCAGATGTCTACGCCGTCCTCGTGCATCGCCCGCACCAGCATCGTGCCCGTGACCGCGCGCCCGAGCGGGGTGGTGTTGAAGTAAGCACGCCCGCCGGAGCGGACGTGGAAGGCGCCACAGGCCAGCGCCGCGAGCCCTTCCTCCACCAGCGCATGACGGCAGTCGACGGCACGCGACAGCTCCGCGCCGTACTGCATGGCCCGGGCCGGGACCCCGGAGATGTCCGGTTCGTCGTACTGTCCGATGTCGGCCGTGTAGGTGCAGGGGATCGCCCCCTTGGCTCGCATCCAGGCCACGGCCACCGAGGTGTCGAGCCCTCCTGAGAAGGCGATGCCGACGCGTTCGCCGACGGGTAGGGAAGTCAGGACCTTGCTCACGTGTGTTTCCTCTTCATGTCGGAGTCTGAGCGGTTATCGGGCACCGAGCCGCTTGGGCCGGGCTTCGAGGTCACTCAGTCAGGGGTGCGGTTCGCTCCGGGCGGGACCGTGCGGATGGTTGGCCAGGGCCAGCAGCTTCTGGGCGAGGGCGGCCCCGCCGGCCGGGTCCCGGCTGATCACCAGGACGGTGTCGTCCCCGGCTACGGTGCCGAGGATCCCGGCGATGTCCGCCTTGTCGAACGCCGATGCCAGGAACTGCGCGGCGCCTGGCGGGGTTCGCAGGAGCGCCATGTTCGCCGACGCGTCGGCGGACACCATCAGCTCGCCGAGCAGCCGCGCAAGCCTGGCCTCCGCCGCGCCGGGCTCGCCGCCCGGTCGGGGGGTGCGGTCGCCGCCCTCGGCGGGGACGGCGTAGACCAGGCCGCCGTTGGGGATGCGTACCTTCACCGCGTCGAGCTCGACGAGGTCACGGGACAGCGTCGCCTGGGTGACGCCGACGCCGGACTCGGCGAGGAGCTCGGCGAGCTCGGTCTGCGATCGCACCTGGTGCTTGCCGAGGAGCTCGACGATCCGCTGCTGCCGGGCGTTCTTGGTCATCGGCATGGCACTCGAGCCGTGCGTCTGGCTGGTCATCGTGTCACCTCCCGATGCTCCAGAAGCCAGGTGATCAGGGCCTTCTGGGCATGGAGACGGTTCTCGGCCTCGTCCCACACGACGCTCTGCGGTCCGTCGATGACGGCGGCCGCGATCTCCTTGCCACGGTAGGCCGGGAGACAGTGCAGCACGATCGCGTCGCCGGCGGCCTTGGCCAGCAGCTCCGGCGTGACGGAGTAGGGCTGGAACGGCTCGGCCCGCTGGTCGGCCTCCTCCTCCTTGCCCATGGAGACCCAGGTGTCGGTGGCGACCACGTCTGCGCCGGTCACCGCCAGGGAAGGATCCGGTTCGTACGACGCGCTGCCGCCTGTCGTACCGGCGATCTCCCGTGCCTTGGCGAGCACGTCCGCGTCGGGCTCGAAGCCCTCGGGGCCACTCACCGTCACGTGCATCCCGGCGGTGGCTCCCCCGAGCAGGTAGGAGTGGGCCATGTTCGACGCGGCGTCGCCCAGGAAGGTCAGGCGCCTGCCCGCCGTCGTGCCCTTGTGCTCCTGGACCGTGAGGAGGTCGGCGAGCACCTGGCACGGGTGGAAGGCGTCGGTCAGCGCGTTCACGACCGGCACCCCGGCGTACTCCGCCATCTCCTCCAGGCTGGACTGGTGGAAGGTCCGCCACACGATCGCGGTCGCCTGGCGGCCGAGGACCCGGGCCGTGTCGGCGACGGACTCGCGCCGGCCGACCTGGGCCAGCCGGGCGTCGATGACCATCGGGAACCCGCCGAGCTCGGCGATGCCGGAAGTGAAGGATGCCTGGGTGCGCAACGTCGGCTTGTCGAAGAGGATCGCCACGGTCCGGGGACCTTCGAGCGGGCGTGCGCTGAACCGGTCTGCCTTGAGCTTGCCCGCCAGGGCCAGCACCTCGGCCTGCTCGTCGGGGCCGAGGTCGTCGTCGCGCAGGAAGTGCCGGGTCACGACGACTCCTCCGCGAAGGCTTCGTCGAGGATCGCCGGCCATGCCTCGACGAACGACGCGGCCTGCGGCTCGGTGAGCACCAGCGGCGGCGCGAGCCGGATCCTGTCGGGCGCGCAGTCGTTGATGATGAACCCGTGCCTCAGCGCGGCGGCGGTCGCCTTGGCCGCTACCGGCTGAGCAAGGTCGAGGCCGATGAGCAGACCGGCCTGGCGGATCTCGGTGACCCGTGAGTCCTTCAGACCGTCGGCGAGCTGCGCACCGACCTTCCGGACGTTCTCGAGCAGCCCGTCGTTCTCGATCGTGTCGATGACCGCGAGAGCGGCCGCGGCGGCGACCGGGTTGCCGCCGAAGGTCGTGCCGTGGTTCCCGGGCTGGAGCAGCTCGCCGTACTCCCCCACCGCGACACACGCGCCGACCGGGATCCCGCCGGCGAGGCCCTTGGCGAGGGTGACCACGTCGGGTGTCACGCCGCTCTGGCTGTGCGCGAACCACTCGCCGGTGCGCCCCATGCCGGTCTGCACCTCGTCGAACCACAGCAGCGCCCCGTGCTGGGTCGTGATCTCGCGCGCGGCCCGGAGGTAGCCCTCGGGGGGCATGACCACACCGGCCTCGCCCTGGATCGGCTCGAGCACGACAGCGGCCGTCTCTTCGGTGACTACCGCGGCGAGCGCTTCGGCGTCGCCGTACGGAACGAAGGTCACCCCGGCAGGCAGCGGCTCGAACGGTTCGCGGTAGGCGGCCTTCGAGGTCAGGGCGAGTGCGCCCATGGTGCGGCCGTGGAAGCTGCCTTCGGTGGCGATGACCTGGGTGCGCCCGGTGCGGCGGGTCAGCTTGAACGCGGCCTCGTTCGCCTCCGCGCCGGAGTTGGCGAAGAAGACCCGACCCTCGACGCCGAGCAGCGAGAGCAGCCGTTCCGCGAGCGAGACCTGTGGCTCCGTCGCGAAGAAGTTGGAGACGTGCCCCAGCGTCGAGAGCTGCTCGGTGACCGCTGCCACCAGCGCGGGGTGCGCGTGGCCGAGCGCGTTCACGGCGATGCCGCCGAGCAGGTCGAGGTACTCCTTGCCGTCGGCGTCCCAGACGCGCGCGCCCTCACCGCGGGTGAGCACGAGCTTGGGCCTGCCGAAGGTGTTCATCAGGGCGTGGGCGTAACGCTCCTGCACCGCGTCGGTGGTCGTGGTGATGGCTGTCTGGTCGTTCATGTCACTGGTCCTTCCGCAGAGCGGTGCGTACCTTCGTCTCCACCCCGGGCAGCACCTGGGTGCCCACGCCCTCGTCGGTGAAGATCTCGAGCAGGACCGCGTGCGGCTCGCGGCCGTCGACCACGGTCGCCTTGGGGACCCCGCCCGTGACCGCCGTGAGGCAGGCCCTCATCTTCGGCACCATCCCGCTGGCGAGGCTCGGCATCAGCTCGGCGAGCGCCTCGGGGCTGATCTGGCCGATCACGTCGTCGCTGTCGGGCCAGTCACGGTAGAGGCCCTCCACGTCGGTCAGGACGAGCAGCTTCTCCGCGCCCAGCGCGACCGCAAGGGCGGCTGCAGCGGTGTCGGCGTTGACGTTGTGGACCACCCCGTTCAGGTCGGGGGCGACCGAGGAGATCACGGGGATCCGCCCGGCATCGACGAGATCCTTCACCGCCTCCGGCCGGACCTGCTCGACCTCGCCGACGAGGCCGAGGTCGATCTCCTCACCGTCGACCATCGTGGTCGTCGGACGGGCCGTGAAGAGGCCTGCGTCCTCGCCCGAGAGTCCGACGGCGAGGGGCCCGTGCTGGTTGATCAGGCCGACCAGCTCCCGGCTGACCTGGCCAACCAGGACCATGCGGACGACGTCCATCGCCTCGGGCGTGGTGACCCGGAGGCCGCCCCGGAACTCGGACTCGATGCCGAGACGGTCGAGCATCTTGCTGATCTGAGGTCCTCCGCCGTGGACCACGACAGGCCGGAAGCCGGCGTACCTCAAGAAGACGATGTCCTCGGCGAAGGCGCGTTTGAGGCCGTCGTCGGTCATCGCGTTGCCGCCGTACTTGATCACGATCGTCTTGCCGTGGTACTCCTTCAGCCACGGCAGCGCGTCCGCGAGCGTGGTCGCCTTCGCGGTGATCTCTTTCCACTCGTCGGGGCTCTTGCCGGCGTCCAACAGGAACTCGTTCGTCGTCATGGGGTCCTCAGCTCGAGTAGGCGGAGTTCTCGTGGACATAGGCGTGGGTGAGGTCGTTGGTCCACACCGTGGCGCGGGCATCCCCGGCCTTGAGGTCGATCGTCACGCTGACCTCGCGGCCGGAGAGGTCGACCAGCTCGGGCGACTCGGCCGGCTCGGAGGAGCGGCACACCCAGACCCCGTTCATCGCGACGTCGAGGTCGGCGGGGTCGAAGGCGGCCGAGGTGGTGCCGATCGAGGCGAGTACCCGTCCCCAGTTGGGGTCCTTGCCGAACACGGCGGCCTTGAAGAGGTTGCTGCGCGCGACTGAGCGCCCCACCTCGACCGCGTCGTCCTCGCTCGCGGCGTTCAGCACGGTGATCGCGATCTCGTGGTCGGCGCCCTCGGCGTCGGCGAGGAGCTGCATGGCGAGGTCGGCACAGGCACGCGTGAGTGCCTCGGTGAAGTCGTCCAGCGTCGGGGTGATCCCGGATGCGCCGCTCGCGAGGAGGGTCACGGTGTCGTTGGTCGACATGCACCCGTCCGAGTCGAGCCGGTCGAAGCTCAGGCGGGTCGCCTCCCTGAGCGCCTGGTCCGCCTCGGCGGGGGTGATCTTCGCGTCGGTGGTGAGTACGACGAGCATGGTGGCGAGCTGTGGGGCGAGCATCCCGGCGCCCTTGGCCATCCCGCCGACCGTCCAGCCGCTCCCCTCTACAACGGCCTGCTTGCTCACCGAGTCGGTCGTCATGATCGCCTCGGCCGCGTCGGCGCCCCCGTCCTGGGAGAGGGTGGACGCGCAGGCGTCGACCCCTGCGAGCAGGTCGTCCCGGTCGTTCTTGAGGCCGATCAGGCCGGTGGAGCAGACCACGACGTCGATCGCACCGATGCCGACCGACTCCGCGGTCTTCTCGGCGACGGCATGGGTGGTCTGGAAGCCCTCGGCGCCGGTGTAGCAGTTCGCTCCACCCGAGTTGAGGATCACCGCGCGGACGATGCCGTCCTTGACCACCTCCTGGCTCCACAGGACGGGGTTGGCCTTGCAGCGGTTGGAGGTGAACACGGTTGCTGAGGAGTACTCGGGACCGTCGTTGACGACGAGCGCCATGTCCCGGGCTCCGCTCGACTTGATGCCGGCGGCGACCCCGGAGGCGCGGAACCCCTTGGCGGCGGTGACACTCATGCGTTTCCTTCTGCAGATGACTGGTTGGTGGGCTCTTGCGCGGCTCGGACCGCGTGGCCGGATCGTCGCCACTCCTCCGCTGCGCGCTCTGCTTGGTCGGCGGGCACGAGGATCCAGTCGGTGTCGAAGGTGGAGATCGTGAACACCGGGATCTCGGCCTCCGCCAGCGGCGTGAGGAGGGTGTTGAGCACGCCGGTCAGCGCGAGGACCAGCGGCCCCTCGACGGCGAAGGCCGTGAACGGTCCTTCCTGCCGGGCCTTCCGCGGCACGCCGGCCCGGCCGCACACCAACGACGTCTCATCGGCGGTGGCGGTCACCGAGAACAGCGAGCCGGACGCCGCCCAGGCCGGGATGTCGGCGCCGGCACCGAGACGGACCACGGCGAGGTCCTCGGCGTACTGCAGCAGCGTGTGGCTCACGGCGCGAGGCCGACCGTGCTCAAGCCCGTGGTCTCGGCAAGCCCGAGTGCGAGGTTCATGCACTGGACCGCCGCGCCGCCGGTGCCCTTGGCCAGGTTGTCCACGGCGCCGACCGCGACCAGCCGGCCGGCGTGGCCGCCTGCGTCGGTGTCGACCGTGACCTGCAGGTGAACAGCGTTGGAGCCCAGCACCGACTTGGTCTGCGGCCACTGGCCCGCGGGCAGCAGGTGCACGAAGGGCTCGTCGGCGAACGCCATCTCGTAGACCGCGTAGGCCTCCTCAGCGGTGACACCCTCACGGGCGGGCGCGGAGCAGGTAGCAAGGATGCCGCGGGGCATGGGAACGAGCAGCGGGGTGAACGAGACCGCGACGGGATCCTCGGTCAGGCCGGAGAGGTTCTGGCCGATCTCCGGGGTGTGCCGGTGGGTGCCGCCCACGCCGTACGCACTGGCCGACCCCATGATCTCCGAGCCGAGCAGGTGCGGCTTGGCCGCCTTGCCGGCGCCGGAGGTGCCGGATGCCGCCACGACCACGATGTCGCCGGGGTCGACGATGCCGGCGGAAACGGCCGGTGCCAACGTCAGCGTCGAGACGGTCGGGTAGCAACCCGGAACTGCGATCCGCGTCGACTCCTTCAGTATCTGGCGCTGGGACCCGAGCTCGGGGAGGCCGTAGGGCCAGGACCCGGCGTGCTCGCCGCCGTAGAACCTCTCCCAGGCCGTCGGGTCGGTGAGGCGGAAGTCGGCCCCGCAGTCGATGACGACGCAGCCATCCGGGAGCGCCTTGGCGATCTCGCCCGACTGCCCGTGCGGTAGGGCCAGGAAGACCACGTCGTGGCCGGAGAGCACCTCGAGGGTGGTCTCCTCGAGCACCCGGTCCGCGAGCGGCACGAGGTGCGGCTGGAGCGTCCCGAGGCGCTCACCGGCGTTCGATCCGGCGGTCAGAGCGCCGATCTCCACCGAGGGGTGTGCCAGGAGCAGGCGGAGCACCTCACCGCCGGCGTAGCCGCTGGCGCCCGCGACGGCGACCCGGTATCTGGTCTCAGGGCTGGTTTCGGCCGACATGCGTATGACCATACAGCACTCTGCATGGTCATACGCATCCGGGTCACGCCCGGTGGATCGCCCCGTGGCGCTCGACGGCGAGGGCCACCGCGGCCTCACGCGCTCCGGCGGCCTCGGCGTCGGTCAGCGTCCGGTCCGGCGCGCGGAACCGCATCGCGAACGCCAGTGACTTCTTGCCCTCACCGATCTGCTCACCGGTGTAGACGTCGAAGAGCCGCACCGACTCCAGTAGCGCGCCGGCCCCCTCGCGCAACGTGCTCGCCACCGCGGCCGCGGAGACGTGCGCGTCGACCACGAGGGCGACGTCCTCCTTGGCGACCGGGTAGGTCGAGAACGACGGAGCGGGTACGACGGGCACCGACGCGCGCATCAGCGCGTCGAGGTCCACCTCGGCGAACGCCGTGCGCGCGGGCACGCCGAACGCCTTGCACACCTTGGGGTGCAGCTCGCCGGCATGGCCGATGACCTCACCGTCGACGACGACCTCCGCGCAGCGTCCGGGGTGCCAGGGCGCGTAGACCGCTGCCCGGAACTCAACCTCGGCGCTCAGCGCACGAGCCAGTCCGCGCACCGCCTCGAGCGCGTCCGCCCACGACACCGGGCGCCCCTTGCCCCACCAGCCGGCCGGCTCTCGATCGCCGGCGAGGGCGACGCCCACGTGCAGCGGCTGCTTCGGGATCGCTTCCTGGAGCGCCTCCCACTCCTCCTCGGTGGGCCGACGGTCCACGCCGAGGATCGCGGCGGGCGCGGCGCCCGGCGTTGGCAGGAACACCGGCGCCTGCTCGAAGAGCGCGACGTCGGCGACTCCGCGCCCGATGTTGCGGGCCAGGGTCTTGAGGAGGCCGGGAACGAGCGTGGTGCGCAGCACCGGCTCCTCCTCCGACATGGGGTTCGCGACCCGCACGGTGCGCCGGCGGGAGTCGTCCTCACCGAGCCCGAGGGCGTCCCAGTCCGCATCGCCGACGAACGGGTAGGTCAGCACCTCGACGTACCCCGCACCGGCGAGGGCGAGGCCCGCTCGGCGACGGAGCCGCTGGGCCCGGCTGAGCCCTCGGCCGGCGGGGGCCGCGGGAAGCACCGACGGCACCCGGTCGTAGCCAACGATGCGGGCGACCTCCTCGACGAGGTCGTACGGGTCGTTGATGTCGGGCCGCCACGAGGGCGGCGCAACCGTGAGGCGGTCGCCGTCCGCCACGACCGTGCAGCCGACCGCCCGGAGGTGGTGCACGACCGTCTCCGCGTCGGTGGGGATGCCGGTGATCTGCTCAGGAAGCCCCGCCGCCATGGTGAGGGTGCGTCCCTCCGGCGGGTGACCCACGTAGGTGACCCCGGGGGTGACGGTGCCACCGCCGTGCTCGACGAGGAGCTGCGCGACCCGGTCAGCCGCGTAGGCCGGCAGCAGCGGGTCCACACCGCGCTCGAAGCGCTTGGACGCCTCCGAAGGCAGCTTGTGCCGCCGGGCCGTACGGAAGATCGACGCGGGGGCGAAGTGCGCGGCCTCGATCACGATGTGCGTGGTGGCCGTCGCCCAGCTCGGTCTCCTGGCCGCCCATCACGCCGGCCAGGCCGATCGGCCCGCGGTCGTCGGTGATCAGGAGGTCCTCGGGGTCGAGCTCACGGGTCACGTCGTCGAGCGTCGTGAGCCGCTCCCCCGGCCTCGCCCGGCGTACGACGATCGGGCCGGAGAGCTTGTCGCCGTCATAGCCGTGGATCGGCTGCCCGAGCTCGAGCATCACGTAGTTCGTCACGTCGACGGCCAGCGAGATCGGCCGCATCCCGGCGAGCTGGATCCGTCGTGCCAGCCAGCGAGGCGTGGGAGCGGTCGGGTCGAAGCCGGTGACCGTCCGGGTGGCGAACACCGGGCAGCCGTCCTCGGCCTCCACCCGCACCGGGTAGCCGGAGTCGTTCGGCGGCGGGACGTCGCGGACGGCCGGGTCGCGGAAGCCGGCACCGAGCCCGAGGGCCGCCTCCCGCGCGATGCCGCGCAACGAGAGCGCGTAGGCACGGTCGGGGTTGATCTCGAACTCGATGACCTCGTCGCGCAGGTGCAGCAGCTCGATCGCGTCGTCGCCGGGCTTGACCGCCGCGTCGGAGTCGAGCCGCCGGTCGAGCACCAGGATCCCGCCGTGGTCGTCCCCCGTGCCGAGCTCGCGGGTGGAGCAGATCATCCCGTCGGAGACGTGCCCGTAGGTCTTCCGAGCCGCGATCGGGAACGGCCCGGGGAGGACCGACCCTGGAAGCGAGACAACGACCAGGTCGCCCTCGGCGAAGTTGTCGGCGCCGCAGACGATGCCGCGGCCGCCCTCGTCGTCGTTGTGCTCCGGGCCGACGTCGACCCGGCACCAGCGGATCACCTTGCCGTTCTTCTGCGGCTCCTCCTCGATGGTCAGCACGCGACCGACCACGATCGGGCCGGAGATGTCCGAGCCGGGCGAGTCGAGCGCCTCGAGCTTCAGGCCGAGCGCGGTGAGCCGATGGGCCAGGTCGGCCGGGGTGAGGTCGTCCGGCAGGTCGACGTACTCACGCAGCCAGGAAAGCGGGGCCCGCATCAGATCTCCGTTCCGAAGGGCAGGGTGAACCGGACGTCGCCCTCGACCATGTCGCGCATGTCCTCGATGCCGTGACGGAACATCAGCGTGCGCTCCAGGCCCATGCCGAAGGCGAAGCCGGAGTACGTCTCGGAGTCGATGCCACAGGCGGTGAGCACGCGCGGGTTGACCACCCCGCAGCCGCCCCACTCGATCCAGCCCTCGCCCTTGCAGGTGCGGCATTCCTCGACCGCCGGGGACTGCCCACGGCACACGAAGCACACGAGGTCGACCTCGGCGCTCGGCTCGGTGAACGGGAAGTACGACGGGCGGAACCTCGTCGTGATGCCTGCGCCGAACATCGACTCGGCGAAGTGGTCCAAGGTGCCCTTCAGGTGCGCCATCGAGATGCCCTTGTCGACGACCAGGCCCTCGACCTGGTGGAACACCGGGGTGTGCGTGGCGTCGAGCTCGTCGGTCCGGTAGACCCGACCGGGGCAGATCACGTAGATCGGCGGTTCCTGGGTGAGCATGCTGCGCGCCTGCACCGGTGAGGTGTGCGTGCGGAGCACGAGGCCGCCGTCGGCAGGCTCGAGCCAGAAGGTGTCCTGCATGGTGCGCGCCGGGTGGTCCGCACCCAGGTTGAGGGCGTCGAAGTTCAGCCACTCGGCCTCGACCTCCGGACCCTCGGCGACCTCCCACCCCATCGCGACGAAGACGTCCGCCACGAGCTCCTGGATCGTGGTGATCGGGTGGCGGGCACCCTGGGGCTCCCGGTCCCACGGGAGGGTGACGTCGACCGTCTCCTCCACGAGCATCCGCGCCTCGTGCTCGGCCTCCAGCTCGGTCTGCCTCGCGGCGAGCGCCTTGTTGACCGCGCCCCGTGCCTGGCCGACGCGCATGCCCGCCTCCTTGCGGGCCTGCGGAGGCAGCGCACCGATCTCCCGGTTGGCCAGGGCGAGCGGCGACCGCTCACCCGCGTGCGCGAGGCGTACTGTCTTGAGCTCCTCGAGGTCGCTCGCGCCGGCGATGGCCTCGAGCGCGGCCTCGCGCATGGCGTCGACCTCGTCCGCGCGCAGCGGCGTGACCTCGACGGGGTCGTAATCGGTGTTCGGGCCCGACATCGGCTGCCTTTCACGGGGGTGCGGCGTACATGGGCGCGCATGGGCGCAACCTCAGTCTAGGAAGTGCGCACCAACGCAGGCGAACCGGTTTGCCGTGCTGGGACGGCCTCAGTCGGAGCGGCGGTCCTCCGCCGGCCAGATCACCGTGATCCGCGCGCCACCGCTCGGGGCGTCGCCGATCTCCACCCGGCCACCGTGCGCGGTGACCAGGCCGTGAACGATGTACATGCCCAGGCCGGACCCGCCACGGATGCCGTGCTTCCAGAACTTGGTGAAGACCCGGCTCCGGATCTCGGGGCTGATGCCCTCCCCCTCGTCGTCGACGCGCAGCCGCACCCCGGGGAAGGGGTCTTCCGGGCCCAACGGGGTCAGGGTGAGCCGGACGACGCCCTCACCGTGCCGCACGGCGTTCTCGACGAGGTTGGTGACCACCTGCACGAACTTGTCCGGGATCGGCGTGGACCCGCGGGAGGTCCGGAGCGGCGTCGAGCACGATCTCCCGGCCGGTGCCCGCCCGGATGGAGTCGAGCACCTTCTCGACCGCCGGCGTGAAGTCGATGGGCCGCGGGTAGAGCGACAGACGCCCGGTGTCGATGCGTGCCACGTCGAGCAGCTCCGCGATCAACCGGGTGAGCCGGTCGGCGTCGGAGTTGACGGTGGTCAGCATCAGCTTCTTCTGGTCGTCGTTGAGCCGGTCCCACTTGGTCAGCAGGGTTGCGACGAAACCCTTCACACCGGTCAGCGGTGAGCGCAGCTCGTGGGCGACGGTGGCGACCAGGTCTGAGCGCTCGCGGTCGAGGCGGGCCCTCGCACGGGAGGTCCGCAGACACACGGCTATGCCCTTCGTCGGACCCTGCCGGCCGTCTCGCACGATTCCCACGGTGAGCAGCAGCTCGGTGCCGTCGACGAGGAACCAGGACTGCTCCGGGATCCGGGAGCGCAGCCGCGGCCCGTCGTACAGGTTCACGCTCGAGAACCAGTCGTTCCCGGCCTGGTCCTGCAGGGCCACCACGTCCGCCAGATGCTTGCCGACCCCGTCGGCCACCCGCAGCATCGCACGCGCTGCGACGTTCATGGCGGTGACCTGCCCGGCTTCATCGGCGATGACCACGCCGTCCGGGAGTGCGTCGAGGGTCACTTGCTCGACGGGCTCGGGAGTGGACGACACGCGACCAGGCTAGTGGCTGGGCCGTCGAGTTGGCGACCCGAGGCTATCCGGTGGCGCGGCGCTGCGCCCTGGCGGAGGCGTACAGGCAAACGGCGGCCGCCGTGGCGAGGTTGAGGCTCTCGGCCCTGCCGTGGATGGGAATCCGGACCCGGTGGTCGGCCATGGTGGCGATCTCGTCCGGAAGCCCCCACGCCTCGTTGCCGAACAGCCAGGCCGTCGGGCGGGCGAGCAGCCCATCGTCGAGTGCCTCGTCGAGGTCGGTCTCCCCCGCGCCGTCGGCGGCGAGCACCTGGAAGCCGCGCCGTTTCAGCTCCGAGACGACCGAGGCGGTGTCGGGCTCGATGGCGAGGCCGAGGTGGAACAGGCTGCCGACGCTCGCACGGACCGCCTTGCCGTTGTAGGGATCGACCGAGCTCCCGGTCAGCACGACCGCACCCGCACCCGCCGCGTCCGCACAGCGGACCACCGTGCCGGCATTGCCGGGGTCCCGCACGTCGGCGCAGACCGCGACGAGCGCCGCACCGGTCGCGGACGTCTCCGGGAGTACGTCGGCAAGCGGGCGGTCGAGGAACCTGCACACCGCAACCAGGCCTTGGGGATGGACGGTCTCGGCCAGCGACGCGAGCGCGGCCTCGTCGACGAGGTGCCAGGCGACGTCAGCGTCCGAGGCACGCGCACGGATGTCGGGATGGGCATCGGCGGCGTCCGGGACCGCGAAGACCTCGGCCACGCAGCCGGGCAGGTCGAGCGCCTCGCGCACCGCCTGGGGGCCTTCGGCCAGGAAGAGCCGGGTCTCGGCCCTGGAAACACGTCGGGCGAGCCTCCTTGCCGCCTTCACCCGACCGCTCTTCACGGAGAGCGGCGGGGAGCCGGCAGGGAGACTCGCCATCGACGTCTGGTGCCTGATCGCCCGGTGAACGGCAGAGCCGATCAGGCGGAGGCCTTCGCGGTGTCCTCGTCGGCCTTGGCCGCGTTGACGTCGGCCGGGACGTTCGCCTTCGCCAGCTCCACGAGCGAGGTGAACGTGGCGGCGTCGTTGACGGCCATGTCGGCGAGGATCTTGCGGTCGACCTCGACACCGGCGGCCTTCAGGCCCTGGATGAACCGGTTGTAGGTCATCCCGTTGGCGCGGGCCGCGGCGTTGATCCGCTGGATCCACAGCTTGCGGAACTCGCCCTTCTTGGCGCGACGGTCACGGTAGCTGTAGACCAGCGAGTGGGTGACCTGCTCCTTGGCCTTGCGGTAGAGCCGCGAGCGCTGACCGCGGTAACCGGACGCGCGCTCGAGGGTTACCCGGCGCTTCTTCTGGGCGTTGACTGCCCGCTTGACGCGTGCCACTACATACTCCTTGATGCTTGCAACGTTGGGGGAACGGCTAAGAGGACCGTCAGGTCACTTGCCGAGCAGCTTCTTGACCTTCTTGACGTCCGCCTTGGCGACGTCCTCGGTGC
Organism: uncultured Actinomycetota bacterium; assembly: GCA_963700955.1. Classification (GTDB taxonomy): domain Bacteria; phylum Actinomycetota; class Actinomycetes; order Propionibacteriales; family Nocardioidaceae; genus Nocardioides_C. The sequence goes on from CAVOZH010000012.1 coordinate 56,642, forward strand.
CGGCGAGGCGGCGGGTGAGGGTCGAGGGCTTGTGCTCGAGCAGGTGGCGACGGCCGGCCTTCTGCCGACGGAGCTTGCCGGAGCCGGTCACCTTGAAGCGCTTGCTCGCACCGGAGTGCGTCTTCATCTTCGGCATTCGTTGTCCTTATGTCGTGGGCGCGTCCGTGCGGACGCACCCTGGGTTGCCTCTGGTCACATGTCTGGGTCGAGGTTCTCCGAGCGACGCCGCGGCTTCTTCGGCTCCGCGGGCTCCGCGGTCGCTCCCGCAGATCGCTCGGCGTGCTCGGCGGCCCTCTCGGCCTCGCGCTCGGCGGCCTTCTCGGCCTTCTCGGCCTTGACCTCCGCCTTCGCCTCAGACTTCTTCTTGTGCGGCCCGAGCACCATGATCATGTTTCGACCATCCTGCTTCGGCGAGGACTCGACGAACCCGAGCTCGCTCACGTCCTCGGCAAGGCGCTGCAGCAACCGGAACCCGAGCTCGGGACGGTGCTGCTCGCGACCACGGAACATGATCGTGATCTTCACCTTGTCGCCCTGGCGAAGGAACCGCACGACGTGACCCTTCTTGGTCTCGTAGTCGTGCGCGTCGATCTTCGGCCGGAGCTTCATCTCCTTGATGACCACGTTCGTCTGGTTGCGACGCGCCTCGCGTGCCTTCTGCGCGTTCTCGTACTTGAACTTGCCGTAGTCCATGAGCTTGCAGACGGGCGGACGCGCGGTCGGGGCGACCTCGACCAGGTCGAGGTCGGCCTCCTGCGCGAGTCGCAGGGCGTCGTCGATCCGGACGATGCCGACAGTCTCGCCGTTGGGGCCGACGAGCCGGACCTCGGGTACCCGGATCCGGTCGTTGATGCGCAGCTCTGTGCTGATGGGTCCTCCTGGGGTGGGTCTACGGTGGCTGACTGCCGCGCGGAGCCCGTCCCTCCTGTCCGGTTGTCACCGGACACGAAAAAAGGCCTCCGCTCGACACACAAGCGGAAGCCAGCCTCGCCACCTCGTCAGACGAACGGTTGCTCACCGCACGGCCAGGACTCGGTGCCTGGCGAGAGTCGCGGTGCCGGGCATCACGCCCTCCACTGCTCTTCTCGCGACCGGACCCGACGACTCATCTGTCGATGCGGGTGGGAGAGTGTTCTCCGCTTGTCAGATCTTGACCTGGTCAACCATCTGCAGGCTCCGGTTGTTCCCATCCGGGGCACACAGACAGCCGACCGACAAGATCGGTCGCGCCAAGGTTAGCAAGACAGAGCCCCTCCGCGCACATCGAGCACGCCATGACACCCTTGGCGCCATGACCGACATGCCCGTCAGCCCCATCGAGCCGTCCTCCCGCGACATCGCCGACGTACCGGCCATCGAGATCGTCTCGACCGCGGCCCTGCACCTGATGAGCTCGGCCGCTGTGAACCTGGGGCTCGCGGAGGACCTGCCCGACCACGTCGACCTCGACGAGGCCCGCACCCTGATCGAGGCGCTCGCCGGGCTGGTCACCGCTGCCGCGCCACGCCTGGGCCATCACCACGCGGCCCCGCTCCGCGACGGGCTGCGCAGCCTTCAGCTGGCCTTCCGGGAGGCGTCGGACATCGAGGACGCGCCCGGTGAGGGTCCGGGCGAGAAGCTCACCGGTCCGGTGCGGCCTCAGCGCCGTCACTGACCCGGGCCCAGGCCCAGTGGGCGCCGGTCTCCACGAGTCGGTAGCCCTCTGCCAGGGACCGAAGGTCCTCCCCCTCGACCACCAGCATCACCGGCCCCGCAACATCGATGAGCAGCGCGGCGGCCTCGTCGTGCACCGCGGCCTCCGCGGCCTGCCTTGCCGACACCGGCACAGGCCTGGCCTCGGCGTTCCACCGGTGCAGGGGTTCGTTGCCGGTGAAGGCCAGCAGCGCGAGACGGCCGTCCCTGCCCTTCATGAGGACGGTCGCCATGTCAGAGGTCTTGTCATGGGCGAGGCCCTGCTCGTCGTACTCCACCTCCCCGAGGACGGCGACGACCGGGACCAGGAGCCGGCTGTCCTGCAGGACGGCGAGGGTGCGATGGTGCAGGCCGTCCGGGTCGGCGGCGTAGGCGGCCAGCGCGGCGGCCGTCTTCGGGTCGACCGAGCCGTCGTCACCGGCGAAGCCCGGGTCTGGGATCGTGCGCATCCCGACAGTCTGCCAACGTCGGGCCCCGCAAAGGTGGTCGGGTGTGACAGGCTTGTGACGTGGGCTCGTTCGACAGCATCACCTGGCAGGCACTGACCCTGATCCTCACTCTCGCGGGTCTGGTCGGTACGGTCGCGTTCTGGCGCCGTCGGGGACCGGCCGCCGGGCTCCGGATGCTGGCCGTCACCCTGCTGCCCGCCGCGGCCTACCTGACCGGGACCCTACGGCTGCTGTGGGAGATCGGCGACGCCTTCGTCAGCTGGGCGGTGCACTTCGCGTTCAGCCCCGCTGTCTGGCTCGGGATCGTCCTCGCCGCCACCTCCGTGCTGCTGTTCGTGGTCTCCGGTGTGCTGCGGCGTCGGCGCGCGGGCACGGCCGGCACGTCGAAGGATTCCGCGAGGTCGGCCAAGGCCCTGCCTGGGGAGACATCGCGGACCGCCGCGAAGCCGACCGGTTCGACGGGCGCCGCGGCCGGTGACGACGACATGGACGACATCGAGGCGATCCTCAAGCGCCACGGCATCTCGTGAGCCTTCGCTTTCTCGAGAACGCATGGTGACCGCTCCGGAGCCTGTCGCGGAGGTCGCGCGACGGGTTGTGGAGCGCACCAGAGGACTCGCACCCACCCTGGGCCGGACCCGGCTGGTCTGCATCGACGGCCCCGCAGGGTCGGGGAAGACGACGCTCGGGCGAGCGGTGCACGCCGCAGCCTCCGAGCTCGGAGACTCACACCTGGTCCACCTCGACGACCTGCTCGATGGGTGGAGCGGTCTCGACCGGGTGAGCCGGACCCTCGACCGGAAGGTCCTCGCTCCACTCCGCGAGTGCCGGCCCGGGCGCTACAACCGCTACGACTGGCAGCTCGGCAGGTTCGCCGAGGAGCACGAGGTGGCGCCCACCGACATGCTCATCGTCGAGGGAGTCGGCTCCGGCGCCTCGTCCTACTCCTCCGCGGTCACCACGCTGGTCTGGGTGGAGGCGCCGAGCGACCTCCGGCTGGCACGTGGCATCGCCCGCGACGGCGAGGCGGTGCGTCCCCAGTGGCTGCGGTGGATGGCCGACGAGCAGGCGCTGTTCGACCGCGAGCACACCCGGGAGCGCGCCGACGTGGTGGTCGACGGCACCGGTGAGGCTCCGCCTGCAGCAGCGCCGGTCTGAGGGCCGTCACCGGCCGTCTCGCAGGCGCCGGGCTCGTTGCGCCGGCAGGCCTCAGGTCATGCCCGGCCCGGCTCTCCGGGGGACACCCGGGCCGCGTAGTCGATCCACCGGCTCTCCACCTCGAAGCCTGCCCGCTCGTAGATCCCGAGGGCGCCGGTGGGGTTCTCGGAGTCCACGTCGAGCGAGGCCTCGTCGTAGCCGGCCCCCCGGTACTCAGCGAGGGCGTGGCCGAGCAGCATGCTCGCCAGCCCGCGGCCGCGGTACTCACGGCGCGTGCCGACCTTGCCGACGTAGGCCTCCCGCTTGCCGGTCATCTCGTAGTACGCGTCGTACTCGTTGGTCTGGATGTAGGCGACCACCTCGTCGGGGCGCTCGGAGTCCACGACGACGAAGCTCAGCGCCGGCCGGAAGTTTCGGCTGTCGGTCACCCACTGCTTCCACATCGACTCCGACCAGGGGGTGAAGTTCGGGTGGTCCACGAAGGCGGCATTGTGCGCGTCGCGCATTGCCGCAGCCAGCGAGTCGTCGTACCTGCGCAGCTCGAGGCCCTCAGGAACCAGCGAGCCGGCCTGCGGCGCGCGGGCGAGGTCGGCGCGCATCACGAAGCTCCAGCGCTCCGGCTCCAGCCCGATGTCGGACATCAGCTGCTGCTGGGCGGTGTTGCCGGAGAGTCCCCGCATCATGAGCAGCGCTGTGAGATCGGGGTGCCGCTCGGCGTGGACCTCCAGGGCCCGCTGTCGCATCGCCGTCGCGAGCAGGGTCCCGATCCCCTGGCCCCGGAAGTCGGGGCGGACCGTGCCGTCCATGGCGACCTTGTAGTACTCCCCTGCCGCGGTTCTGGGGTAGACGCAGAACTGGCCGACCAAGTCGTCGCCGACGAAGGCACCGACGAGGTCCTTCCCGAGCTCGATGTCGGGGTTCGCCATCTCCTCGGCGAGGTCGGCCTCGTTGTAGTGCTCGCCGGTCTCGTCGACCTTCTCGACCTCGGCGAGCAGGCGGTTCCAGGCCGGGACGTCGGCGGTGGTCAGGGGACGCAGCTGCGGATCTGTGCTCACCCGGACGAGGCTAGGGCCGGCGTCCAGCGGCCGCAGCCGGTTTTCAGAAGGCCCGGCCGCCGTCCTATCGCGACCGCATGATGACCCGCAGCGCCTTCACCTGAGCCACCGCGCGGTTGCCGTCGGAGCCCTGGATGCCCATCGCGGGCGCCGTCGACCCGTCCGCGAGCTCGAGGATGGCCCAGGGACCACCGGCGCGCAGGGTCACGCCGTTGACCTCGGCCCACGGGTAGTGGTGGGCGCGGTAGCCGTTGACCACGACGAGGCCGTCCGAGCGAGCCTCGACCCGCGACCGGGCCAGTGCATAACCTCCCGCCGCGGCGGCGAGGCCGAAGGCGACGAGGGTGAGCCTCTGGAACATCGTGAACTGGTCGCGGACGTGCTGCGGGAACGCGAACCAGATGATCGCGACGACCCCGAACATGAGCACACCCAGCACGACGACTGCGATCCGGACGCCGAGCGGCCGGAACGTCACGGGCAGTGACGTACTGGGCTGCGGGTCAGAGCCGGCAGGCATGGATGTCCGTCACGAGGATGCCGCGGGCACCGATCTCCCAGAGCGCATCCATGAGCCGCTGAGCGCCCTCACGAGGGACCATCGACCGGACGGCGACCCAGCCCTCGCGGTGCAGCGGCGACACGGTCGGGCTCTCGATGCCCGGCGTCAGGGCGACCGCCTTCTCGACCCGCTCGGTGCGGATGTCGTAGTCCATCATCACGTAGGAACGGGCGACCAGGACGCCCTCGATCCGGCGCTGGAAGACGTCGAACCCGGCGGGTGTCTCCGCCCCGGCGCGGGTGACCAGCACGGCCTCGGACTCCAGGATGGTGTCGAGGACCACCTCGAGCCCCGCCTGCCGAAGCGTCGAGCCGGTCTCCACGACGTCGGCGATCACGTCGGCCACGCCGAGCTGGATGCTGGTCTCCACCGCGCCGTCGAGCCGGGTGACCGTGGCGTCGACGCCCTGCTCCTCGAGGAAGCGCCGCACCACACCGTCGTACGACGTCGCGATCCGCTTGCCGCTCAGGTCCTCGACGGTGCCGACCGTGCCGGGGCGTGCGGCGAACCGGAACCGGGACTTGCCGAAGCCGAGAGTCAGCACCTCCTCGGCCTTGGCGCCGGAGTCGAGCAGCAGGTCGCGGCCGGTGATGCCGATGTCGAGGGTGCCTTCACCGACGTACAGCGCGATGTCGCGAGGACGCAGGTAGAAGAACTCGACGTCGTTCTCGGGGTCGTTGAGCGTGAGCTCCTTCGAGTCCGTGCGCTGGCGGTAGCCGGCCTCACGAAGCATCTCCGATGCCGCCTGGGACAGCGCGCCCTTGTTGGGGATGGCCACCCTGAGCGTGCTCGTCGATGACGGGGTCGTGGACATGGCTGACCTCTCTGCCGCGCTCACAGGTGGGCGTACACGTCGTCGAGCGTGAGTCCGCTCGCGATCATCAGGACCTGCGCGTGGTAGAGCAGCTGGCTGATCTCCTCCGCGGCGCGCTCGGGTCCCTCGTGCTCCGCCGCCATCCATGACTCCGCGGCTTCCTCGACCAGCTTCTTGCCGATCGTGTGGACGCCTGCGTCGAGCGCCTGGACGGTGCCAGAGCCGGCCGGCCGGGTCTGGGCCTTCTCGGTGAGCTCGGCCCAGAGCTCGTCGAACGTCTTCATCGAGGCCTTTCGGTGAGGCGGCGTGCCTGTCCCGCCGGGTGCGGGCGAGCGGGACAAGCCTACGGCGTAGGGCGCGCGTACCGGCCGCGGCTCCTTGCGCGCGAGACGTCGATCACACCCGGCGGGGTCAGTCCGTGTAGCCGCGACGGATCTGCCGGAGGGTGTTCGCAGTCTGGAGTGCGGCGGAGGTCGCCTCGTAGCCCTTGTCCTCGCGGGAGTCGTCGAGCCCGGCGCGGTCGAGGGCCTGGTCCTCGGTGTCGCAGGTGAGCAGGCCGAAGCCGACTGCGGCACCGGTGTCGAGGGCGACCCGGTTGAGCCCGTCGGTCGCCGCGGCGCAGACGTACTCGAAGTGCGGCGTCCCGCCGCGGATCACGACACCGAGGGCGATGACGGCCTCGTAGCCCTTCTCCGCGAGCGCCGCCGCCACGACCGGCAGCTCGAAGGACCCGGGCACGCGTATGACGGTGGCCGCCTCGACCTTGTGGTCGGTGAGAGCGCGTCGAGCGCCGGCGAGCAGACCGTCCATGACCTTCTCGTGCCAGCTCGCCGCGACGACCGCGACCCGCAGGTCGTGGCAGTCGACGGGCGTGACGGTCGGTGAGCCCTCGCCGCTCATGCCAGCTCTCCCTCGCTCGTGTGCCTGCCGAGGTCGGGCAGGTCGTGTCCCATTCTGTCCCGCTTGGTCAGCAGGTAGGCCAGGTTGTGGTCGTTCGGGTGGGGCGTGAGGCGGACCCGCTCGGTGACGGCGACGCCGTAGTCCTCGAGCCCGGTGGTCTTCGCAGGGTTGTTGGTGAGCAGGCGGACCGACACCACACCCAGGTCTCGCAGGATCTGGGTCGCGGCGCCGTAGTGGCGTGCGTCGGCCGGCAGACCTAGGTCGAGGTTCGCGTCGACCGTGTCCCGGCCGCCGTCCTGGAGCTGGTAGGCCTGCAGCTTCGCGACCAGGCCGATTCCCCGGCCCTCGTGGCCGCGGAGGTAGACGACGACCCCGCGGCCCGCCTCGACGACGCGCTGGAGAGCCTCGTCGAGCTGGGGACCGCAGTCGCAGCGACGGGAGCCGAACACGTCGCCGGTGAGGCACTCGGAGTGGACCCGGGTCAGGACGTCCGTGCCGTCCCCCAGGTCGCCGTACACCAGCGCGATGTGCTCGGAGTCGTCGATCGTGATCTTGTAGCCGTAGGCGGTGAAGTCCCCGTGTGCGGTGGGCAGCCGGGTCTCGGCGACCCGCTCGACGTGGCTCTCGTGCCGTCGCCGGTAGTGGATGAGGTCCTCGATGGAGATCATCTTCAGGTCGTGCTCGTCGGCGAACTCGCGCAGCTCCCGGCCCCGCTTCATGGTGCCGTCGTCGTTGACGATCTCCGAGATCACCCCGGCCGGGGAGAGGCCCGCCATCCGTGCGAGGTCGACCGCAGCCTCGGTGTGCCCGGGACGCACCAGCACACCGCCCTCCTGGTAGCGCAGCGGGAAGACGTGGCCGGGCTGGGTGATCTCGAACGGCTCGGTAGCCGAGTCGTTGAGCACCCGCACCGTGTGAGAGCGGTCCGCCGCCGAGATGCCGGTGGTGACGCCGTCCCGCGCGTCCACGGAGACGGTGTACGCCGTTCGGTGGCGGTCCCGGTTGTGCGGCGTCATCAGCGGGATGCCGAGCCGGTCGAGCGTCGCGGAGGTCATGGGGGCGCAGATCACCCCCGAGGAGTACCTGATCGTGAAGGCCATCAGCGCGGGGGTCGACTTGCTCGCCGCGAAGATGAGGTCGCCCTCGTTCTCGCGGTCCTCGTCGTCGACCACCACCACGGCCTTGCCGGCGGCGATGGCGGCGACCGCCTCCTCCACGGAGTCGAGCCTGACCTTGGGCGCGCCGCTCATGCGGCCACCTCCTCGCGTGCGTCGTGGGGGTCGGTGTCGAGCGTTCGGCGCACCTGGAGCCAGGTCCAGAAGCCCCAGGCGCAGAACGCTCCGTACACCAGGTAGAGGGTGGCGGACGGGTAGTAGCCCGCCTTCAGCAGGAGCGGGACTCCGACCACGTCGACCGCGATCCAGACCAGCCAGAACTCGATCCAGCCGCGCGCCATGCCGTAGGTCGCGAGGATCGAGCCGGTGAGGATCCACGCATCCGCCAGCGGGCCCCAGGACCCCAGGGCCTTCAGGGCGACGTAGAAGACCGCCGTGCCGACGACGGCAAGCGTGACGAGCTGCGCCCATCCCGTGCGACCCGCCCAGGACGGCGTGATCGCGCCTCCGTCGGCAGCCTCCCCCGCACTGCGGCTCTGGCGCCAGCGCCACCAGCCGTAGACGGAGAGCGCGAGGAAGAACACCTGGCGCCCGGCCTGGCCCCACAGGTCGTGGACCTGCGGCTTGTCGAGGATCCCGCCGACGAAGACGGTGAAGAGGACGAGGTTGCCGGCGATGCCGACCGGCCAGGCCCACACCCTGCGGCGCATCCCGCCGACGGCGCTGGCAAGGCCGAAGCCGTTGCCGACGACCTCGCGCACGAGGATCGCGGACGATCCGACGGTGATGCTGCCCTCGAGCAGCCAGTGCAGGAGGCTCACGCGGGGTCCTTCCGGGTCGTGGGGTCGAGCAGCCGCTCGACGTACTTGGCGATGACGTCGACCTCGAGGTTCACCCGGTCACCGGGGTCCTTGAAGCCGAGCGTGGTGCGGGCGAGCGTCTCGGGGATCAACGAGACCGTGAACGAGTCGTCGCCGACCTCGACCACCGTGAGCGAGATGCCGTCGACGGTGATCGACCCCTTGGCGACGAGGTACCGCGCGATGGTGGCCGGGAGGCTGATCTCGACGACCTCCCAGTGCTCGCTGGGCGTCCTCCGGACGATCTCGCCGGTGCCGTCGACGTGTCCCTGGACGATGTGGCCGCCCAGTCGGGTCTGGGGGGTCACGGCACGCTCGAGGTTGACCCGGTCCCCGGGGTTCAGCCCGCCGAGCGAGGTCTTGTCGAGGGTCTCCCGCATGACGTCCGCGGTGAACGTCTCCTGGTCGCGCTCGGCCACCGTCAGGCAGCAGCCGTTGACGGCGATGGAGTCGCCGAGGCCGGCGTCGAGGGTGACGTGGGGGCCTCGGACGGTGAGGCGTACGGCGTCGTCCTGGTCGACGAGTGCCTCGACGACGCCGAGCTCCTCGACGATTCCGGTGAACATCAGTGCTCCTTGGGATGGATCGGCGTGAGCGTGAACCGGGCGTTGGCGTCGTTGCCCTCGCCTACGACGGAGAGGTCGACGACGTCGAACCGGACGGCGTCGGCGATGGTGGTGATGCCGAGGTCGGCCACCGAGCTCAGCCCCGCCCCGAGCAGCATCGGTGCCACGTAGGCGACCACCTCGTCGACGAGCCCTGCCACGAGGAACGCGGCCCCGAGCGTCGGACCTCCCTCCAGGAAGACGTGCTGCCGGTCCCGGGCGTGCAGCTCGGCGAGTGCCTCGGCCGGGTCGCGGGTCGGGAGTACGACGGTCTCGGCGACGCCGTTGAGGACACGCCGGTCCTCAGGCACCGCCCGCAGGCCCATCACCGCGCGCAGCGGCTGCTGCGGGAGCGGCCGGTTGTCGGCGTCGCGGACCGTGAGCTCCGGGTCGTCGACGAGGACCGTCCCCGTGCCGGCGAGGATCACGTCGCTGAGGGCGCGGAGCCGGTGGGCGTCTCGGCGCGCCGCCGGCGAGCTCACCCAGCGGCTGGTGCCGTCGGCGGCGGCGCTGCGCCCGTCGAGGGTGGCGGCGAACTTCCAGGTGACGAACGGCCGCCCGTGCTGGATCGAGAAGGTCCAGGCCCTGTTGACCTCCCTCGCCTCGTCGGCCATGAGCCCGTGTGCGACGTCGATGCCCGCACCCCGAAGCGTGTCGGCGCCTCCTTCAGCGAGCGGGTTCGGGTCGGTCTGGGCGAAGACGACACGGGCCACCCCTGCGGCGACGAGCGCCTGCGCGCACGGTCCGGTGCGGCCGGTGTGGTTGCACGGCTCGAGAGTGACCACGGCCGTCGTACCCCGGGCGCCGGCGCCGGCGTTCATGAGGGCGTCGACCTCCGCGTGCGGGGTGCCGGCCCCTCGGTGGAGGCCCTCCGCGACAACCGTTCCGTCGGGGGCCAGGAGGACGCAACCGACTCGGGGGTTGGGGCCGGTCGGGACACCAGGGGTCTGGGCGAGATCGAGCGCACGAGCCATCGCGCCCGTCTCCGCGGGACTGAACGTCACCGGTGTGCCCCTCTCGTCCTAGGCGGACTCCGGGGCCATCGAACGGCTGCCGCCGACGCTTCGCGACGCCAGGGCGGGCCTGGGTCACGGCGTACGGCGGACAGCTGCGTGCGCTTCCCATCCGGACTTTCACCGTCGGTCCAGGAGTTCCACCTGGTCAACCGGCCGCTGGATGCGGACGGGTCGCGGACTTTAACCGCCGGCTCGGAATTACACCGACCCCAGAGCACGCGAGCTCTTCACTCGTCACGCAAAGCGTGCCACATCAGCCGAAGCGGCGGCCACGTGACCTCCCCCACTATCCGAGGGCCTGCGCTTTCCCGAGGTCCCTTGGGAAAGCCCCACTTCCCGCGGCAGACAACCCGAGGGAAGTGACGCTTCGCATTGGGAAGTGCCGGTCAGAGGCAGGATGCCGCCGTCGCGGAGGCGCGGAGCTGCTCGATCATCGCGGCCGGGTCTTCGGCGCGGAACACCGCCGAGCCGGCGACGAAGACGTCCGCACCCGCCTCGGCGCACCGGTCGATGGTCTCGAGGGAGACCCCGCCGTCGACCTGGAGCCACATCTCCAGCCCGTGCTTGTCGATCAGGGCGCGGGTGCGCCGGATCTTCGGCAGGCAGATGTCGAGGAACGCCTGGCCGCCGAAGCCCGGCTCCACCGTCATCACCAGCAGCAGGTCGAGCTCGGGGAGCAGGTCTTCGTAGGGCTCGATGGGGGTCGCGGGCCGCAAGCCCATCCCAGCCTTGGCACCCTTCGCGCGCAGCTCACGGGCCAGCCGAACCGGCGCGGTGGCCGCCTCGACATGGAAGGTCACCGAGGCGGCGCCGGCCTCGACATAGCCCGGGGCCCAGCGGTCCGGGTCCTCGATCATCAGGTGGCAGTCGAGCGGGGTGTCGGTGGCCTTGGCGAGCGCCTCCACGACGGGCATCCCGAGCGTGAGGTTCGGGACGAAGTGGTTGTCCATCACGTCGACGTGGAGCCAGTCGGCGTTGGAGACACGCTCCGCCTCGGCGGCGAGGTTGGCGAAGTCGGAGGCGAGCATGCTCGGCGAGATCTGGATACCCATGGCGGGGATGATCCTAGGCGTCGGGATCGGCCGGCGGCTCCGCGCCCTCCCGCTCGTCGCGGTCTGCCCACTCCAGCAGGGGGCTGAGGTCGAAGACGGCGTCGTCGATGCCGGCATGCAGGTCGCCCAGCTGGGCGTACCTCTTGGGCATCGTCGCGATCGTGAGCTCCCGCGGGGCGACGTCGTCGACCTCGTCCCAGCGGATCGGCGTGGAGACGGTCGCCTCGGGGTTGCCTCGCACCGAGTACGCGCTGGCGATGGTGTGGTCGCGGGTGTTCTGGTTGTAGTCGACGAAGAGCTTGCGCGGGTCGCGGTCCTTGCGCCACCACGTGGTGGTGACCAGGTCAGGCGCACGACGCTCGACCTCCCGGGCGAACGCGAGCGCTGCCCGTCGTACGTCGGGGAAGCCCCACTCCGGCTTGATCCGGACGTAGACGTGCAGGCCGTTGCCGCCTGAGGTCTTGGGCCAACCGACCGCCCCCAGCTCGTCGAGGATCTCGTGCGCGACGTGCGCGACCCGGCGGACGTCGTCGAAAGGGCATTCGGGCATCGGGTCGAGGTCGATGCGCCACTCGTCCGGCTTCTCGGTGTCCGCGCGCCTGGAGTTCCAGGGGTGGAACTCCACGGTGGACATCTGCACGGCCCAGATCACACTCGCGAGCTCGGTGACGCACAGCTCGTCGGCGTACCGGTCGTAGCGCGGGAACTTCACCCGAACGGTCTCCAGCCACGGTGGCGCGCCCCGCGGCACCCGCTTCTGGTGCACCTTCTCCCCCGCCACGCCCTCGGGGAAGCGGTGCAGCATGCACGGACGCTCGCGAAGAGCGTTCACGATCCCCTCGCCGACCGAGAGGTAGTACTGCACGAGGTCGAGCTTGGTCTCGCCCCGAGCCGGGAAGTAGACGCGCTCGGGGTTGGAGATCCGCACGACGCGGTCGTCGACCTCGACCTCGACGGCAGGTGACCCCGGTGACTTGGCGGACATGCCGCCGACGCTACCGCTCCTGGTGCTTGCGGAGCAGGGCGAAGAACATCGCGTCGGTGCCGTGTCGGTGGGGCCACAGCTGCACCGTGCCGGGCAGCCGGGTCTCGCCGGCGCGCAGGTCAGGCACCCCGGCGAAGAGCGGAGCGGCGTCCTCGAGCACGACGTCGGGGCGGTCGGCGACCACCCTGGCCACCACGTCGGAGGTCTCGGCGACGACCGGCGAGCAGGTCACGTAGGCGACCACGCCCCCCGGTCGGACCGCGTCGACCGCCGAGCGCAGCAGGCTCTCCTGGAGCGGGACGAGGCCGTCGATGTCCGCAGGAGTACGACGCCAGCGCGACTCGGGTCGACGGCGCAGTGCGCCGAGCCCTGAGCAGGGGGCGTCCACCAGCACCCTGTCGAAGGCATCGGCCGGCCAGGCGGGAGCCGTGCCGTCCGCGGTGATGACTCCCGTGATGCCGGCCCACGCAGCCTCGGTCGCGCGACGGACGAGCCCGGCGCGGTGGAACTGTCGCTCCGAGGCGAGAACCTGCGCCCCGCGGGTGACGGCAACCGCCGCGAGCAGCGCCGACTTCCCACCTGGCCCCGCGCACATGTCGAGCCACCGCTCGTCCCGGCCGTCGACCGCTGCCTGGGCCAGGGCGAGCGCGACGAGCTGCGACCCTTCGTCCTGCACCCCCGCTCGCCCCTCGGCCACGGCCGGAACGGAGCCAGGATCCCCCGCGGAGAGCTCGACCGCGTAGGGCGACATCGCCGACGCGGTCCCTCCGGCGTCCACGAGCTCGGCGACGGTCGCGAGGCCGGGTCGGGCGACGAGCGTGACCTTGGGTGCCGCGTTGTCGGCGGCCAGGAGCTCCTCGAGCTCGGCTGCGGCGTGCCCAGGGCCGCCGAGCGCCTCGTCGAGGGCCTCGACCACCCACCGCGGGTGTGAGTAGGCCACCGACGCGAACCCGACCGGGTCCACGCCCGGGTCGGGAGCGACCCTGCGCACCCAGCCCGCGAGGTCGTGCGCGGCCACCTTGCGCAGCACCGCGTTGACGAAGCCCGCCGGACCGTGGCCGACCCGCTGCCGCACGAGGTCGACGGTCGTGGAGACCGCCGCGTGAGTCGGGACTCTCATCGCGAGGATCTGGTGGCTCCCGAGCCTCAGAGCATCGAGCACCGCCGCGTCGACCTTCCCCAAGGGGCGGTCGACGCAGGCCGCGACCACGGCGTCGTAGGTCCCCTGCCACCTCAGCGTCCCCGAGACCAGCTCGGTCGCGAACGCCGCATCGCGGCCGGAGACGCCGCGCTCGCGGAGCATCGACGCGAGCAGGAGGTTGGTGTAGGCGTCCTGCTCGCGCACGGCGACGAGAACGTCGAAGGCGAGCAGCCGGGCAGCGTCCACCTTCGAGGCGGAAGCCGCCTTCCCCGATCGCGGTCTCCCGGACCTCGGGCGTCGCCGCGGGTCAGCCACCGAGCTTCTCGCCGGAGGCCAGTCGCACCCCGCGGGCCCAGTCGGCGGCCTTCATCTGCTTCTTGCCGAACGCCTTGACCTCGCCGAGCTGCACCGGCGCGGTGCCGGTCCCGACGAAGACCGCGTTCTTGGTCACCTCGAAGACGCCCGGCGCGAGCCGGTCGCGCCCCTCGGTGAGGAAAACGGGTGCGATCTTGACCCGCTCACCGGCATACGTCGACCAGGCGCCGGGTCCGGGAGTGCAGGCACGGATCCGGCGGTCGACCGCAACCGCCGGCTCGGTCCAGTCGATCTCCGCGTCGTCGACCATGATCTTCGGCGCGAAGCTGACTCCGTCCGACGGCTGCTCCCTCGCCTCGAGCGACCCGTCCTCGATGCCGTCGAGGGTCGCCACCAGGAGGCCGGCACCGCTGTGGGCGAGGCGGGTGAGCAGGTCGCCGGCGGTGTCCGTGGGACGCACCCTCTCGGTCACCACGCCGAACGTCGGGCCGGCGTCGAGCTCCTTGACGATGCGGAAGGTCGTGGCGCCGGTGATCTCGTCGCCTGCCCAGATGGCGTGCTGCACCGGCGCGGCGCCCCGCCAGGCGGGAAGCAGGGAGAAGTGCAGGTTCACCCAGCCGTGGACGGGGATGTCGAGGGCGCTCTGCGGCAGCAGGGCGCCGTAGGCAACGACCGGGCAGCAGTCGGGGGCGAGCTCCTCGAGCGCTGCCTGGAACTCCGGGTCCTTGGGATGCTCGGGTCTGAGCACCGGGACGCCGAGCTCGTCGGCACGCTGGGCGACGGGTGACGCAACGAGCTTGCGGCCGCGCCCGGCGGGGGCGTCAGGGCGGGTCACCACGCCGACGAGCTCGTGCCCGCTCTGGGCGATCGCGTCGAGCGCGGGTACGGCCACCTCCGGCGTGCCCGCGAAGACCACGCGCATCAGAGACCGAAGCCCTTCGTCGCGTGCGGAGACACCTTGATCGTGGGCTGCGCCTCACCGAACCACTCGGCCTCCCGGATCGCCTTCATGGCGAGCTTGCGGGTGTCCCGGTCGAGCCGGTCGATGAAAAGCACCCCGTCGAGGTGGTCGGTCTCGTGCTGGATCGCGCGCGCGAGCATCTCCGAGCCCTCGACGGTCACAGGGTCGCCGTACATGTTCCAGCCCTTGGCGACCACCGACATCGCCCGCTTGCAGTCGAAGGTGAGCTCGGGGATGGAGAGGCAGCCCTCCGGGCCGTCCTGCTCCTCGTCGGAGAGCGACAGGTCGGGGTTGATCAGGTGGCCGAGCTCGCCGTCGACGTACCAGGTGAACACCCGCAGGCCGACGCCGATCTGAGGCGCGGCCAGTCCGGCACCGGGCGCGTCGCGCATGGTGTCGGTGAGGTCCTCGACAAGGCGACGCAGCTCCTTGTCGAAGTCGACGACCTCGCTTGCGCGACTGGTCAGCACCGGGTCTCCGAAGAGGCGGATCGGCTGGACGGCCACATGGTCTCCTTGACGTGGGCGGGCGAGCGACCCGCTGAGGGTGCGGGCGGCTGTCCAGTCTACGGACCCCGGGGCAAGCCGAGGGTCACCCCAGCCCGACCGGGTCCACCTGGACGCGTACTGCCTCGAGCTTCTTGGCGTCGCGCACGCCCTGCATCTCGACCAGCGCCCGGGACAGTGCTGCACCGTGAGCGCGCGGCACCCTGACCACGACTCGGACCTGACGCTGTTGCGGCGCAGGCTGCGGTCCGGGACGGTCCTCGACGGGGACCGGTCCGAGCACCTCCGCTCCTGTCGGCAACGAGAGGGCGTCGAGGGCGCTGGTGACCGCCTCGGGGGTCCCGGTCAGTGTGGCCAGGCGGGACGCCGGGGGGAGGTGCGCGGACTGGCGGTCGGCGAGCTCGCGCTGTGCGAAGCCGGCAGGATCCCACCGCAGGAGGGCTTGAAGGACCGGTTCCGAGCTCTCCCCCACCGCGACGACCCGGCCGCCGTCGCCGGCGGGACGGGCGAGGGCGGCAGCGTTCATCCAACGGCGCAGGGACTCCTCGGTCGTACGCAGGTCGGTGCGGGCCAGCATCAGCCAGGTGTCGAGCAGCACCACGCAGGTGTAACCACCCTCCGCCACAGGCTCGGCTCCCGGTGTCGCGACGACGACGGACGGCTTGGCAGGGACCGTCGCGTGCACCTTGTCACCCGACGACGTGCGCACCGCGACCGAGGGGAAGGATCTGCCGATCTCCTCGGCAGTGCGACGGTCGCCGCGCACCGGAGCACGCAGCCCCCGCCCGCCGCACTCGCGGCAGGCCCAGGCCACCTCGTCGTGTGCACACCAGGTGCAGGTGGGTGGCCGGTGCGCGGCCGCGACACGCAGCGGACCCGAGCACACGCTGCATCGGGCCGGCGTCCGGCATCTGTCGCACGCGAGACTGGTGGCGTAGCCGTGCCTCGGTGTCTGCAGCAGCACCGGGCCGTGCTCGAGGCCGGCTCGGATCGCCTCGAACGCCGTCTTGGGCAGGCGCGCCGACCGCGCCATCGGGTCCCGCTCGAGCTCGACGTCGGTGGCGCCCGACACCGCCGTGTGTGCCGCGCGCTCGCGGATCACCTCACGCGGGGCGGTGATCTCCCGCGCCCATCGTGTGCGCAGCAGGAACTCTGCCTCGACCGTGCGGGCGAACCCGCCCACCAGGGCGCCGCAGGACTCCTCCTGCGCGCGGAGCAGCAGCACCTCGCGGGTGTGAGGGTACGGCGCCCGCAGCTCGGCGTACAGGTCGTCGCCGTCGTCCCACAAGGCGACGAGGCCGAGGTCCTGTACCGGTGCGAAGGCCGCCGCGCGGGTGCCGACGACGACCTTGACGGCGCCGCGGGACAGCGCCAGAAAGGACCGGTAGCGCTCCGCCGGGCCGAGGTCGGCGGTCAGCACGACGTGGTGCCCGCCCCCGAGCACCGCCCGGAGCGCAGCGTCGACCCGCTCGACGTCGCGGTGGTCGGGCACGCACAGCAAGGCGCCGCGGCCCGACGAGTACGCCGCTGCCGCCGCCTGCGCCAGTGCCGCGGGCCAGTCCTCCCCAGGCGCGGCGGACCACACCGCCCGGGGCTCGCCGCCCTCTGCCAGGTGGCGGATGAACGCCGCCCCGCCGACGTAGGGCGACCACGACTTCTCGGCTGCCGCGACGTCGACGTTCACTCCGGTCGCGCGCTCCGACGGCTGGTTCTCCACGGTGGCGTGACGGGCCGGCACGGCCAGCCGGAGCACGTCGGAGCGGGTGCCGGCGTAGCGGGCCGCCACGGAGGCCGAGAGGCCGGCGATGGCGGGTGACAGCACCGGCTCGGGACTCACCGCCCGGCGTAGCGGGGCGAGCCGCCCTGGGTGGCTGCTCTCCGCGACCCGGGCGAGCACGAAGCCATCGACGTCCTGTCCCGCGAAACGCACCTTCACCCGTGCACCCGGGACAGCGGCGGCCGACATCTTCTCGGGCACCAGGTAGTCGAAAGGCCGGTCCAGATGGGCCAGCGGCACGTCCACCAGCACCTGGGCGACCGGGTCTGTCGCGGCCGGCTCGAACGGGCCCTTCGAGGCACCCTTGGACTTGCGTCGCGACTGCTGCTTGGCGGCCCGGGCCGTGGCTCGTGCACGGGCGAGCTCCGGCATGAGCGCGGGCTGCCCGGGATCAATCTCTGCCGCGTCAGCGGCGCCACGGTCCTCGGGCTCGGTCACGTCGGACATCCTTCCAGCCGCCACCGACGAGACGTCACCGGCTTCGGTGCGTTGTGGATCCGCTCGCGCCGGGCCCGACGTGTGGACGGCGGGCGGCCCGCCGTACTCACGCTGGCGGTGCGCAGAACGCACTTCCCCATGGAAAGCGTCACTCCCTCGGTGAATTCACGAGGAACTCACCGAGGGGAGTGACGCTTTCTCAAGGGACCTTGGGGAATCCGCCGGAGAGCGGAGGCACCGCAGGGAGCCTCAGATGCCGGCGGCCTTCTTCAGCGCGTCGACTCGGTCGGTGCGCTCCCACGTGAAGTCGGGCAGCTCGCGACCGAAGTGGCCGTAGGCGGCGGTCTGGGCGTAGATCGGCCGGAGCAGGTCGAGGTCGCGGATGATCGCGGCCGGACGGAGGTCGAACACCTCCAGCACAGCCTTGCGGATCGTGTCGATCGGGACGTTCTCGGTGCCGAAGCAGTCGACGTAGAACCCGACCGGGTGCGCCTTGCCGATCGCGTAGGCGACCTGCACCTCGCAGCGACGGGCGAGGCCCGCCGCGACGACGTTCTTGGCCACCCAGCGCATGGCGTACGCCGCGGAGCGGTCCACCTTCGACGGGTCCTTGCCAGAGAAGGCACCACCACCGTGACGAGCCATGCCGCCGTAGGTGTCGATGATGATCTTGCGGCCCGTCAGCCCGGCGTCGCCCATCGGACCGCCGATCTCGAAACGACCGGTCGGGTTGACCAGCAGCCGGTAGTCGTCGGAGGGGATGTCGAACTGCTCGAGGACCGCGTCGACGACGTGCTTGCGGATGTCGGGCGTGAGCATCTCGTCGAGGTGGATGTCCCCGGCGTGCTGTGTGGACACGACAACGGTGTCGATACGCACGGGGCGGTCGTTCTCGTCGTACTCGATCGTGACCTGGGTCTTGCCGTCGGGGCGCAGGTAGGACATCGTCCCGTCCTTGCGCACCTTGGACAGGCGCTGCGCCAACCGGTGCGCGATGGTGATCGGCAGCGGCATGAGCTCAGGCGTGTCGTCGCACGCGTAGCCGAACATGAGCCCCTGGTCACCCGCGCCCTGCCGGTCGAGCGGGTCCATCGAGTGGTTGTGACGCTCCTCGTAGGCGTCGTCCACGCCCTGCGCGATATCCGTGGACTGTCCCCCGATCGCCACCTGCACGCCACATGACCAGCCGTCGAAGCCCTTGAGCGACGAGTCATAGCCGATGTCGAGGACCTTCTTGCGCACCAGCTCGGCGATTGGCGCGTACGACGTGGTGGTCACCTCGCCGGCGACGACGACCAGGCCGGTCGTGACAAGTGTCTCGACTGCCACGCGGCTTCTCGGGTCCTCCTTGAGGAGGGCGTCGAGGATCGTGTCGCTGATCTGGTCGGCGATCTTGTCCGGGTGACCCTCGGTCACGGACTCGGAGGTGAAAAGGCGTCCTGCCACTGCTGTTGTCCCCTGTCCGCGTCGCGCCCGCGACGCATCCTTCGGCTGTTGCTTCGGCTCTGTCTGGTGGTGTGAACGATAACCCGAGACGGCGCAGCGTCTCAGGTGGTCTCGACGTGCGACAAAACCCGGTCCCAGATGACGTGCGCGAGAGCGGTCTTGGAGCCGCGCGGAACGGGGGTAGCCGTGCCGTCGGCGGCGAGCACGACCGCCTCGTTGTCGCTGGACCCGAACACCTTGCCGCCGCTGACGTCGTTGACCACGAGCAGGTCGCATCCCTTGCGTGCGAGCTTGGCCTTTGCGTGCTCGAGCACCGAGGCGCCGGCGTCGCCGGTCTCGGCTGCGAAGCCGACGACCACAGTGCCGGGAGCCGGGCGGTTCTGCGAGATCTCGGCCAGGATGTCGGGGTTCTGGGTCAGCTCGATCACCGGCGACGACCCGTCGTCGGCCTTCTTGATCTTCGACTCGCTCACGGAGACGGGCCGGAAGTCGGCGGGTGCGGCCGCCATCACGACCGCATCGGCGTTGGCCGCCGCTGCAACCACGGCGTCACGAAGCTCGGCGGTCGTCTCGACCCGCACGACCTTGGCGCCGGCGGGGTCGGGCAGCGCGACGTTGGCCGCCACCAGCGTGACCTCCGCACCTCGCGCGACCGCCGTGCGTGCGAGCGCGTAGCCCTGGAGGCCCGAGGACCGGTTGCCGAGGAAACGCACGGGGTCGAGGTACTCCCGGGTGCCGCCCGCGGAGACAACCACGTGCAGGCCGGCGAGGTCGGTGACGTCGGCAGCCTCGCCGCGGCCGAGCACGCCGATGCAGATCTCGAAGATCTCGCCCGGCTCCGGCAGACGTCCCTTGCCGGTGTCCGCCCCCGTGAGCCGGCCCTCGGCGGGCTCGATGACCAGAGCACCGCGCGCACGCAGCGTCGCGACGTTGTCCTGGGTGGCGGCATGCTCCCACATCTCGGTGTGCATGGCCGGCGCGAACACGACCGGGCAGCGCGCCGTGAGCAGGGTGTTGGTGAGCAGGTCGTCGGCGAGGCCGTGCGCCGCCTTGGCCATCAGGTCGGCGGTCGCGGGGGCCACCACGACGAGGTCCGCGCTCTGCCCGATGCGGACGTGGGGCACTTCGTGGACGCCCGCCCAGACCTCCGTGGCCACGGGCCTCCCGGAGAGGGCCGCCCAGGTCGGCGCACCTACGAACTCGAGGGCGGAGGCGGTCGGGACGACGGTCACGTCGTGGCCCGACTCGGTGAACCTGCGGAGCAGCTCACAGGCCTTGTACGCAGCAATGCCGCCACTCACGCCTAGGACGACGTGGGGGCGGCGGTTGCCGTCAACCGGGAACCCGGCCGAGGTCATGCTCAGGCCTCGGTGCTCTCAGGGGTCTCGGCGTCGGGGTCGATGTCCTCGCAGGTGAGCAGGTCGGCGTTGATCTCCCGGAGGGCGATCGACAGCGGCTTCTCCTGGACGTGGGTGTCGACGAGGGGCCCGACGTACTCGAGCAGGCCCTCACCGAGCTGCGAGTAGTACGCGTTGATCTGCCGCGCGCGCTTGGCGCTGTAGAGGACCAGCTTGTACTTCGAGTCGGTCTTGGTCAGGAGCTCGTCGATGGACGGGTTGGTGATGCCCTCGGCAACGGGCAGGGAGCCAGACACGCTTGTAGGCCTCACAGAGTCAGATTGGTCAGGAATGAGTCGGGACGTTCTTGATCAAGGCTACCAACTCTTCGCTCGCAGCGTGAACTTCGGTGTTGACCACCGTCACGTCGAACTCCGACTCGGCGGCGAGCTCCTCACGTGCGGTCTCCAGCCGGCGCTCCCGCTCCTCGGGCGTCTCGGTCCCCCGGCCGACGAGCCGGCGGACGAGCTCCTCCCACGACGGCGGCGCCAGGAACACGAACAGCGCCTCGGGCATCGACTGCCTCACCTGCCGCGCGCCCTGCAGGTCGATCTCGAGCAGCGCGGGCCGGCCTTCGGCGAGCGCCTCCTCCACCGGCTTGCGGGGGGTGCCGTACCTCGCTCCCCGGTGTACGACCGCCCACTCGAGCAGCTGGCCGGCGGTGACGAGCTCGTCGAACTCCTCGTCGCTGACGAACCAGTAATGGCGGCCGTGGACCTCTCCTGGCCGTGGCTTGCGGGTCGTCGCCGAGACCGAGATCCAGACCTCGGGATGGTTCTTCCGGATGTCGGCGGCCACCGTCCCCTTGCCGACGGCGGTCGGCCCGGCCAGGACGGTCAGTCTGCCCGCCACGATGCGTCCTTCCGTCTCCTCGGCGGTCACTCGGTGGAGCCGAACTCACGCTCGAGCGCGGCGACCTGGTTCGCGCCGAGCCCGCGCACCCTGCGGCTCTCGGAGATGTTGAGCCGCTCCATGACCTGACGCGCTCGCACCTTGCCCAGGCCCGGCATGGACTGCAGCAGGTCGACGACCCGCATCTTGGCGATGACCTCGTTCTCCTGCCCCAGCTTGAGCACCTCGGCGAGCGAGGCGCCCGAGTGCTTGAGGCGATTCTTCACCTCTGCACGCTCCCGCCGGGAGGCGGCTGCCTTGTCGAGCGCAGCCTGACGCTGCTCGGGCGTGAGTGGCGGAAGGGCCACGATGCAGTCCTCATCAGTCGACGAACGAGGGCTCGACAGGGGCGAGCACGGACAGCTGAGAATCTAGTCAGTCACTCCACGACCCCGCAAACGCGGTCAGGACGGGTCAACCCTGCTGCCCGGTCAGGCCCAGGTCGACCTGACAGACGTCCCGGGCGTGCTGCTCGATGCTGTCCCCGGCCTTGGTCACTCTCGGTGAGGCCAGCTTGGCGGCGACGTCCTGGAGCTCGTCGGCCTCGGCCTTGCTCATTCCCTTGGGAGGGTGGGCCGGGTCGTACTCGCTCGGCTTGACGCCTGCCGCGTCGAATGCGTCGACCAGGTCCTCGAGGCTGAAGACGAGCGTGTCCCACTCGTCCTGGATGTCCTCGGGCGCCTTGTCGCGGAGCTTCCGCCACACGTCGAGGGTCTCCCCGAGCACGTCGTTGCCCGGCTCTCCGGAGCGGACGGCGAGGTCGGCGAGGGCGTTCTGCTGCGCTTGCAGCTCCCCGCAGTAGCGCTCGGTGTCGCTGGCGCAGCCGCCCAGCAGGGCCGCGACGAGGACACCCACCAGCACGACCGGGCCCACCCGGCGTACGCCCCTCATGCGTCCGCCAGCTCGGCGAGGTCCTGCGCGGTGTTCATCGCGGCAGCCCGGAGGCCGGCCTTGTCGGGTCCGGCCGCCAGGATCTCGCGTGAGCTGCTGGCCAGCACGTTCCTCGCGGCCTCCCCGAAGATCCGCCGTACGTCGGACGCGGTGCCGCCCTGGGCACCGAGACCCGGGACGAGAAGGGGCCCGTTGACCTGGAGGTTCTCCTTGGTCTCGCCGATCGTGGCCCCCACGACCGCGCCGACCGATCCCATGTGCTCGGAGCCGGCGTTGCGCGTGGCTATCGCATCGAGCACCGTCCCGGCGACCGTGCGCCCGTCGTCGGTCGTGGCGTGCTGCACCTCGGGCCCCTCGGGGTTGGAGGTGAGCGCGAGCACGAAGACCCCCGCGTCGTTGGCGAGCGCGGTGTCGATCATCGGGTCCAGCGACCCGAAGCCGAGGAAGGGGCTGGCGGTGATGGCGTCCACGGCCAGCGTCGAGCTCGGGTCGAGGTACGCGTCGGCGTACGCCTGCGCCGTGGACCCGATGTCGCCGCGCTTGACGTCGAGGATGACGAGCACGCCCAGGCCGCGGGCCTCGGCGATGACCTTCTCGAGCACCGCCACGCCCTTCGAGCCGTGCCGTTCGAAGAACGCCGACTGCGGCTTGAGTGCGGCGACGCTGCCTGCCAGGGCCTCCACCGCGGTCAGCGAGAAGCGTTCGAGCCCCACCGCGCTGTCGGTCATCCCCCAGGCGTCGAGCAGCGCGGGGTGCGGGTCGATGCCGGCGCAGAGCGGTCCGCGCGCGTCCATGGCCTCGCGGAGCCGGGAACCGAACGTCATCGAGTCTCTCCAGTCGGGTTGGTAGCGGGTCGGTGGGCGCGGCCTACGGCATCCGCGACGTCTGGGATGCCGCGGGCGTCGAGCTCCTCGGCGAGCTCGCCGACGATCCGCGCGGGTGCTCCGGGGTCGTACAGGACCGCGCTGCCGACCTGCACCGCACGCGCCCCTGCAGCGAGCATGGCGAGGACGTCGAAGCCGGTGCGCACGCCTCCGCTGCCGACGAGGTGCACGTCGGGGAGCGCGGCATGGATCTCCCACAGGCAGCGCAGCGCCACCGCGTTGACCGCAGGGCCGGTCAGGAACCCGCCTCCGCTGCCGAGGGCCGGTCTCAGTGTGTCGGGGTCCAGCACGAGCCCGTGGAGGCCGTGGCCGACGACCACCGCGTCGGCACCTGCCTTGACCACGGCTCGCGTGACGTCGACGACGGTGTGCACCTCGGGTGCGACCTTGGCGAGCACGGGCACGCCTCGGGGCATGTCGCGCCGGACGGCGGCGACGATCTTGCCTGCCTGGTAGGAGTCGCGGCCTGCGCCGGAGCCGGGTGGCCACGCGAGGTTGACCTCGACGGCGGTGACACCGGGGCTCAGGCCCACGCGGCGGGCGAGCTCGGCCCACTCCCCCAGGCTCTGGCCCGCGATGGAGACCACGGCACGGGCCCTCCGCTGCGCGAGCCAGGGCAGCTCGGTGGCGAGGAAGCCCTGCAGCCCGGGCCCTTGGAGCCCCGTGTCGCTGAGCACTCCGGCGGGTGTCTCGACCGCACGAGGCGGGGCGCCACCGGCTCGCGGGTCGAGGGTGACCGAGCGCGTGACCAGCGCACCGAGCTGCGTCACGTCGAGGAACGGCTCGAGCTCGCGGCCGCTTCCCGCACAGCCCGCGGCGACCATCACGGGGTTGGGGAGGGATGCCTCGCCGACCGTCGTCGTGAGGTCGGCGGCGCTCACTCGGCCACCCCGGCGGAGGCGGTTCCCCAGCTGTCCGCGGGGACCGTGCCGAGGTCTGCCCAGCGCACCCGGTCGCCGCGGAAGACGGGCCCTTCGACGCAGGACCTCACCATCCGTGAGACACCGTCCTCCCCGACCGCGGGCACGACACAGGTGAGACAGGACCCGGTGGCGCAGACGAAGGTGCCGTCGAGGGCAGTCTGGCTCCAGGCGCCGTGCTGCTCGGCCGCCGCCGCCACGTCGTGGAGCATCGGCGACGGCCCGGCGGCGTAGACGACGTCGCTGGCCGTGCGCCCGAGCAGGTCCGGCAGCACCTGGGCGACCCCGCCCGGCATGCCGAGCGAGCCGTCCTCCGTGGTGACCACCACGGTCTTCGCGGCACGCTTGGCCTCGAGTGCACCGAACAGCTGCCGTTCGCTCGGCGCGGCGAGCACCATGTGTACGGCACAGCCGCGCTCACGCAGTCGGTCGGCAAGGCTGAACAGCGGCGCCGCCGCGTGCCCGCCCCCCACGAGCATGCAGGCCACCGGCTCCTTGGGGAGGGCATACGGCCTGCCGAGGGGTCCGAGGACGTCGACTGCCGCGCCGTTGGGGAGTGCGGCGAGCCAGGCCTGTCCCGGCTCTGTCACGGCGAAGACGATCTCGACCGTGCTGCGGTAGGCACCGGTGGCCCGGACCCGGTAGATGGGGAAGCTGCGCCGCAGCATCCGGTCCGACAGCGTGCCGCCGACCGCGAGTGCGACCAGGTTGCCGGGCCGGAACCGCTCGGCCACGTCGGGCGCGACCAGGGTCAGGTGCTGGTAGGCGCCGGAACGCTTGTTGCTCAGCACCTCCCCCTGCACCTGGACCGGCCCGCGTGACATCTCGGTCATCCGGCCGCTCCGGCGAGCTGTCGCTGGAGGGTGGAAGGCCACAGGGCGCCCTCGTAGATGAACGCCGTGTATGCCTGGAGCAGGGTCGCGCCGGCGTCGAGGCGTTCGCGCGCGTCCGCGGCGGTGCTGATCCCACCGACCGAGATCACGGTCGTCCCGGCGTCGAGTCGTCCCCGGAGCAGGCGCAGCACCTCGAGCGACCGTCGCCGCAGCGGCGCACCGGAGAGACCTCCGGCGCCTACGCGCTCTACTGCGTCCGCGCCGGAGACCAGCCCGTCGCGCGAGATCGTGGTGTTCGTCGCGACAACCCCGTCGAGGCCGATCGCGGCGGCGAGGTCCGCGACCGCCAGCACGTCCTCGTCGCTCAGGTCGGGGGCGATCTTCACCAGCAGCGGGACCCCGTGCCCTGTCACGGCGTCGGCCTGGCGGCGTACCGCCAGCAGGAGTGGCTCGAGCTTCTCGACCGCCTGGAGGTTGCGCAGGCCCGGCGTGTTGGGCGAGCTGACGTTGACCACGAGATAGTCGGCGTACGGCGCGAGCAGGCGGGTGCTCTTCTCGTAGTCCGCGACCGCCTGGTCCTCGGGCACCACCTTGGTCTTGCCGATGTTCACGCCCACCACGACGGGCTGGCTGCGTCCACTGCGACGCCGCGCCTCCAGCCGACGAGCCACCACCGCGGCGCCGTCGTTGTTGAAGCCCATCCGGTTGACCACCGCCCGGTCCTCGGGGAGCCGGAACAACCGGGGGCGGGGGTTACCGGGCTGTGGCTCGCCGGTGACGGTCCCGACCTCGACGAACGAGAACCCCAGCGCCGCGAGGGCGTCGATCCCCTCGGCGTTCTTGTCGAACCCCGCCGCCAGCCCGAGCGGCCCGGGGAAGGTCAGCCCCATCGCCCGCACCGGTGAGGCCGGAGCGGCCAACGGCAGCCTGCCCAGCACCGGCCGCCCCGCGCGCAGCAGCCCGAAGCCGGCCCGGTGGGCGGTCTCGGCGTCGACGCGGGTCAGCGCGTGGTCGAAGACCCAGCGGTACAACGTCACGTGCTCACCGGGCTCCGTCGACCACGACGAGTGGCGCCCAGTCCTGCAGCGACCGGACCCCGATGTCGCCGGCCCTGACCGCCTCGATGCCCTGCACCGCGGCGGCGAGCCCCTGGATCGTCGTGATGCAGGGGATGTTGGACAGGATCGCCGCGGTGCGGATCTCGTACCCGTCGAGCCGCGGTGACCCACCCGAGGTGGTGCCGTGCGGGGTGTTGACGATCAGCTGCACACCGCCGTCGAGGATCCGTCCCACGATGGTCGGCTCCCCGTCCGCGCCGGGCCCCTCGCTGTGCTTGCGGACCACCTCCGCCGGGACGCCGTTGCGCCGGAGCACCTCGGCCGTGCCCTCCGTGGCGAGGATGTCGTAGCCGAGGTCGTGGAGCCGCTTGATCGGGAAGACCATGTGCCGCTTGTCGACGTTGGCCACCGACACGAAGATCCGGCCCTCCGTCGGGAGCGAGCCGAACGCCGCGGTCTGCGCCTTGGCGAAGCTCGTGCCGAACACCGCGTCGAAACCCATGACCTCGCCTGTGGAGCGCATCTCGGGCCCCAGGACGGTGTCCACGGAGCGGCCGTCGGCGGTCCGGAACCGGTTGAACGGCATCACCGCCTCCTTCACCGCGATCGGCGCGCCGGAGGGCAGGTCACCCCCGTCCCCCTTGGCCGGCAGCAGGCCCTGCTCGCGGAGGGAGGCGATCGACTCACCGAGCATCACCCGGGCGGCAGCCTTCGCGAGGGGGGTCGCGGTCGCCTTCGAGACGAACGGGACCGTGCGCGACGCGCGAGGGTTCGCCTCGAGGACGTAGAGCACGTCGGAGGCCATGGCGTACTGCACGTTGAGCAGCCCTCTCACACCCACGCCCCGGGCGATCGCCTCGGTGGAGTGCCTGATCCGCTCGATCGTCTCTCGCCCCAGCGTGATCGGCGGCAGCGCGCAGCTGGAGTCGCCGGAGTGGATGCCGGCCTCCTCGATGTGCTCCATCACGCCACCGAGGAAGAGGTCCTCCCCGTCGTAGATGGCGTCGACGTCGATCTCGACGGCGTCGTCGAGGAACCGGTCGACGAGGACGGGATGCTCCGGGGAGATCTGCGTCGCCCGGGTGATGTAGCCGCGCAACGACTCGTCGTCGTACACGATCTCCATGCCACGACCGCCGAGGACGTACGACGGGCGCACGAGCACCGGGTAGGTGATCTCCTCGGCGATCGCGCGCGCCTCGTCGTACGACGTGGCGGTGCCGTGCTTGGGCGCCGGAAGCCCTGCCTGGGCCAGCACCCGGCCGAACGCACCACGCTCCTCGGCGAGGTGGATCGCCTCCGGTGTCGTGCCGACGATCGGGACCCCGGCGTCCTCGAGCCCCTGGGCCAGGCCGAGCGGCGTCTGCCCGCCGAGCTGGCAGATCACTCCCGCCACCGGGCCCGCCTGCTGCTCGGCGCTCACGATCTCGAGCACGTCCTCGAGCGTGAGGGGCTCGAAGTACAGCCGGTCGCTCGTGTCGTAGTCGGTCGAGACGGTCTCGGGGTTGCAGTTGACCATGATCGTCTCGTAGCCGGCCTCGGACAGCGCCAGCGAGGCGTGGACGCACGAGTAGTCGAACTCGATGCCCTGGCCGATCCGGTTCGGACCCGAGCCGAGGATGATCACCGCCGGGCGCTCCCGGGGGCTGACCTCGGTCTCCTCGTCGTAGGACGAGTAGTGGTACGGCGTCTTCGCTGCGAACTCGGCCGCGCAGGTGTCGACCGTCTTGTAGACCGGGCGGAGCCCCAGCGCCCAGCGGACACCGCGCACGACGTCCTCGCTCATGCCGCGGATGCCCCCGATCTGGGCGTCGGAGAAGCCGTGTCGCTTGGCGAGCCGGATCACCGCGGGGTTGAGGTCGTCGGCCTCGGCGACCTCGCCGGCCACCTCGTCGAGCAAGAAGAGCTGGTCGAGGAACCACGGATCGATCTTCGTGGCCTCGTGCAGCCGCTCGGGTGTGGCGCCGGCGCGGATGGCGTCCATGACCTCCCGCAGGCGCCCGTCGTGCGGCACCTTGACCGACTCGAGCAGCTCCTCGAGCGGGAGGAGCTCGCTGCTCCAGTCGAAGATCGCGGGCTTGTTCTCCAGGCTGCGCAGCGCCTTCTGCAGGGCCTCGGTGAAGTTGCGGCCGATCGCCATCGCCTCGCCGACCGACTTCATGTGCGTGGTGAGCGTCGGGTCCGCGGTGGGGAACTTCTCGAAGGCGAACCTCGGCACCTTGACCACGACGTAGTCCAGCGTCGGCTCGAAGCTCGCCGGGGTCTCCCGGGTGATGTCGTTCGGGATCTCGTCGAGGGTGTAGCCGATCGCCACCTTCGCCGCGATCTTGGCGATCGGGAAGCCGGTGGCCTTCGACGCCAGGGCGCTCGAGCGCGAGACGCGAGGGTTCATCTCGATCACGATCATCCGGCCGTTGCTCGGGTCGACCGCGAACTGGATGTTGCAGCCGCCCGTGTCGACGCCCACCGAACGGATGATGCCGATCGAGAGGTCGCGCATCTTCTGGTACTCACGGTCGGTCAGCGTCATCGCCGGCGCGACGGTGATCGAGTCCCCGGTGTGTACGCCCATCGGGTCGAGGTTCTCGATGGAGCACACGATCACGACGTTGTCGGCCTTGTCGCGCATGACCTCCAGCTCGTACTCCTTCCAGCCGAGGATCGACTCCTCGAGGAGTACCTCGGTGGTCGGGCTCGCGGCCAGACCGGCGCCGGCGATCCGGCGGAGGTCGGTCTCGTCGTAGGCCATGCCGGAACCGGTGCCGCCCATCGTGAAGCTCGGACGGACGACCATCGGGTAGCCGAGCTCGTCGGCCGCGCCCAGGCAGTCCTCCATCGAGTGACAGATGACCGACTTGGCCACCTCTCCCCCGAGCTCCTCGACGATCCGCTTGAACGACTCACGGTTCTCGCCGCGCTCGATGGCGTCGATGGACGCGCCGATCAGCTCGACGCCGTACTTCTCGAGGACCCCGGCGGCGTCGAGGGCCATCGCGGCGTTGAGCGCGGTCTGGCCGCCGAGGGTGGCGAGCAGCGCGTCGGGACGCTCCTTCTCGATCACCTTCTCGACGAACTCCGGCGTGATCGGCTCGATGTAGGTCGCGTCGGCGAACTCCGGGTCGGTCATGATCGTCGCCGGGTTGGAGTTCACGAGGATCACGCGAAGGCCCTCGGCGCGCAGGACCCGACAGGCCTGGGTGCCGGAGTAGTCGAACTCCGCCGCCTGCCCGATGATGATCGGCCCTGAGCCGATCACCAGGACGCTGCGGATGTCGTTGCGCTTGGGCATTCAGACGCCCCTTCCATCGGTAGAGCCGTCGGCGGTGCCGGTGCCGGCCATCAGCCGGCAGAAGCGGTCGAAGAGGTACGCCGCGTCGTGGGGCCCGGCCGCGGCTTCGGGGTGGTACTGCACCGAGAACGCCTTGAGGGCGCCCGACGCATCGCGCAGCTCGAGGCCCTCCACGACGTCGTCGTTGAGGCACACGTGGCTGACGGTCGCCTCGCCGTACGGCGTGGTCCGCGGTTCGAAGGACGGCGCGCCCGGCCATCGGATGGCGAACCCGTGGTTGTGGGCGGTCACCTCGACCTTCCCGGTCGTGCGGTCCATCACGGGCTGGTTGATGCCGCGATGGCCGTACTTCAGCTTGAAGGTCCCGAAGCCGAGCGCGCGACCGAAGAGCTGGTTGCCGAAGCAGATCCCGAAGTACGGGATGCCTCGCTCGAGGAGGCCCTGCAGCAGCCCGATCTCGTGGGTGGTCGCGCCCGGGTCGCCGGGGCCGTTGGAGAAGAACACCCCGTCGGGCTCGACCCCGAGGACCTCGTCGAGCGAGGACTTCGCCGGCATCACGTGCACCTCGATCCCCCGCTCGGCCATCATCGTGGGGGTCATCGACTTGATGCCGAGGTCGAGGGCGGCCACGGTGAACCGCTTCTCGCCCTGGGCCGGCACGACGTAGGTCTCGCCGGTGGAGACGTCGGCGGTCAGGTCGGCGCCGGTCATCTCCGCCGCGTCGAGCACCCGCCGGCGCAGCGCATCGGGGTCGGCCTCGGTCGAGGAGATACCCACGCGCATCGCACCGCGCTCACGCAGGTGCCGGGTCAGGGCGCGTGTGTCCACGCCGGAGATCCCCACCACTCCCTGCTCGCGCAGCTCGTCGTCGAGGGAGCGGCGGCTGCGCCAGTTCGACGCGACCCGGGCGGGGTCTCGCACGACGTAGCCGCTCACCCAGATCTTGCGCGACTCCGGGTCCTCGTCGTTCATGCCGGTGTTGCCGACGTGCGGTGAGGTCATCACCACGACCTGGCGGTGGTACGACGGGTCGGTCAGCGTCTCCTGGTAGCCGGACATGCCGGTGGAGAACACCGCCTCGCCGAAGGTCTCGCCCTCGGCGCCGAACGACTCGCCGTGGAAGGTGCGGCCGTCCTCGAGGACGAGAAGAGCCGGCCTGGACTGCCTCATGCGGTGTGCTCCTTTTGGTCCCTGACGAGCTTGCTGATCGAGCGGATCCAACCGTTGTGGGCCTCGGTCGTGCCCTTGTCTGCGACCGACTCGTCGGTGAGTCGGAAGCCGGTGTCGAGCAGGAGGTCGCCGTGCTGCCAGGTCACGACCAGGACGCCGTGCGGCGGGATCACCTTGCCCGCGATGCCCTGGTCGTGGCGCGCCCCGCGGAGCGCGTCGGCGGGGATCCGGAAGCTGCCCGCGAGGCGGATGACGTCGAGCCCCTCGCCGGAGAGGCGGAGCCGGGCGGTGCTGCGTGCCCCGAGGCCGTGTGCGACCACGCGGTCGAGCCAGTCGCCGCTCACCGTGGTGCCGAAGTAGCGTGCGCCGCCATCGAGCTTGGCCGGCGGCAGCGCGTCGACCGCGGGCGCCGGAACGAGCGGCGGAAGGTCGTGCTTGCCTGCCCGCCTGCGCCAGCCCAGCCACATCGCGACGTAGGCGAGAGCCAGGAGCAGGGCGAGGATCGCCACCGGGGCGAGCCAGTCCGGCAGAGACGACACGAGCGGGTTGATCCTGTCTACGGCCGCCCGGGTCATGCGAGCTTCCCGTCGAGCACCGTCGGCCGGCCGCGCAGGAACGTGGCGACCACACGGCCGGGCAGCTCGCGCCCGGCATAAGGGGTGTTGCGTGACAGGGAGGCGAGCTCGGAGGCGTCGACGACGTGGGAGTGCGCCGGGTCGTACAGCACGACGTTGGCCGGCGCCCCCTCCTCGAGCGGGCGACCATGGTCCTCGAGCCGCCCGATTCGCGCAGGCGCGTAGGACATCCGCTCCGCCACCCCCGCCCAGTCGAGCAGGCCGGGGTCGACCATCGTCTGCTGCACGATGGAGAGCGCGGTCTCGAGCCCGAGCATGCCGAACGCGGCGGCCTGCCACTCGCAGTCCTTGTCCTCGAGCGGGTGCGGCGCGTGGTCGGTGGCGACGATGTCGATGGTGCCGTCGGCGAGACCTTCGCGCAGCGCCTCGACGTCGGCGGCCGTGCGCAGCGGCGGGTTGACCTTGTAGATCGGGTCGTAGGTGGCCGCGAGCTCGTCGGTGAGCAGCAGGTGGTGAGGGCACGCCTCGGCGGTGACGTTCCAGCCCTTGCTCTTGGCCCAGCGCACGATCTCGACCGAGCCTGCTGTGGACACATGGCAGACATGGAGGCGCGACCCGACGTGTGCGGCGAGCAGGCAGTCGCGGGCGATGATCGCCTCCTCGGCGACAGCCGGCCACCCTCGCAGGCCGAGGCGACCTGAGAGCTCGCCCTCGTTCATCTGCGCGTCCTCGGTCAGCCGCGGCTCCTGCGCGTGCTGGGCGACGACACCGTCGAAGGCCTTGACGTACTCCAGCGCCCGACGCATCAGCACCGCGTCGGACACACATCTGCCGTCGTCGGAGAAGACCCGGACCCGTGCGGCCGAGTCGGCCATCGCGCCGAGCTCGGCGAGGCGCTCGCCGGCAAGTCCCACGGTGACCGCGCCGACCGGAAAGACGTCGCAGTGCCCGGCCTCGCGCCCCAGGCGCCACACCTGCTCCACGACACCCGCGGTGTCGGCGACCGGTTCGGTGTTGGCCATCGCGTGCACAGCGGTGAACCCGCCGAGGGCCGCGGCCTGGGTGCCGGTGTCGACGGTCTCGGCGTCCTCGCGGCCGGGCTCACGCAGGTGCGTGTGGAGGTCCACCAGCCCCGGGAGGGCGATGAGACCCGCGGCGTCGACCACCTCGGCACCCTCGGCGCTCAGGGCGGTGCCGACCCGTGCGATGACACCGTCCTCGACGAGCAGGTCGGTGGGCTCTCCCCCGAGGATCCGGGCGTTCTTGATCAGGTAGCTGCTCACGACTGCGCTCCGTCGATGTCGGGGGTGATCTGGGGCGTACCGGCGTCCGGCGTACGCCCGCTCTCGGACTCGTTGCCGCTGAGCAGCAGGTAGAGCACGGCCATCCGCACCGCGACTCCGTTGGTGACCTGCTCGACGATGACCGATCGGTCGGAGTCGGCCACCTCGGCGGTGATCTCCATGCCGCGGATCATCGGGCCGGGGTGCATCACCAGGGTGTGGTCCTGGAGCATGCCCATCCGGCGCGCGTCGAGGCCGTAGCGACGGCTGTACTCCCGCTGGGTCGGGAAGAACGCCGCGTTCATCCGCTCGCGCTGCACCCTGAGCATCATCACGGCGTCGGTCTTGGGCAGCACCGAGTCGAGGTCGTACGACGTGTCGGCGTCCCAGGTCTCCACACCGACCGGCAGCAGCGTCGGCGGGGCCACCAGGGTCACCTCGGCTCCGAGCGTGCGGAGCAGCAGCGCGTTGGACCGCGCCACCCGGCTGTGCAGGATGTCGCCGACGATCGCGACGCGCCGGCCGTCGAGGCTGCCCAGGTGGCGCCGCACGGTGAAGGCATCGAGGAGCGCCTGGGTCGGGTGCTCGTGCGTGCCGTCACCGGCGTTCACGACGCTCGAACGAACCCACCCCGAGTGCGCCAGCAGGTGGGGCGCACCTGACGCCCAGTGGCGTACGACGACGGCGTCGGCGCCCATCGCCTCCAGGGTCAGCGCGGTGTCCTTCAGGCTCTCGCCCTTGCTCAGGCTGGAGCCCTTGGCGGCGAAGTTGATCACGTCCGCGGACAGCCTCTTCGCGGCGGCCTCGAAGGAGATCCGGGTCCGCGTGGAGTCCTCGAAGAAGAGGTTGACGACGGTGCGGCCGCGCAGGGCGGGGAGCTTCTTGATCGGCCGGTCGGCGAGGGAGCGCAGCTCCTCGGCGGTGTCGAGGATCAGCTCGGCGTCGTCCCGGGTCAGGTCGCCGGTGCTCAGCAGGTGGCGGTTCACGCGCTCTCCTCCTCTGGCGGCACGGCACCGCCGGAGATCATCACCGAGTCGGCGCCGTCGAACTCCTCGAGGCGCACGGAGACCTTCTCCACGAGTGACGTGGGGAGGTTCTTGCCGACGAAGTCGGCACGGATCGGCAGCTCCCGGTGGCCGCGGTCGACGAGGACCGCCAGGCGCACGGACCTCGGCCGGCCGACGTCGCTCATCGCGTCGAGCGCGGCACGGATCGTGCGCCCGGAGAAGAGCACGTCATCGACGAGCACGACGGTCTTGCCGTCGATGCCGCCGGTCGGGATGGCCGTGGGGAGCAGCGTGCGTGCCGGGCGCATTCGCAGGTCGTCGCGGTACATCGTCACGTCGAGGGACCCGACCGGGATCTCGATGCCCTCCACGGAGGCGATCCTCGCGGCGATCCGCTTGGCGAGCGGCACGCCCCGGGTCGGGATGCCGAGCATGACCAGGTCCTGGGCGCCTTTGTTGCGTTCGAGGATCTCGTGGGCGATGCGGGTGAGTGCGCGGGAGATGTCACGCGCGTCGAGAACGGTGCGACCGTCCTCGCCAGATGGTGCCGTCGTCTCGGCAGGCATAAGCGAGCCAGACCTCCTTCTCCGCCTCACGGGACGGTTCGTTAAAGGATGTCGAACGCCTCGAACCCTACCAGCCGGGGTGCCGCCACCCGACCAGGGCGACGTTCCCTGAGCGGCATGTCACTGCGGCCGGCTGCCACCGGTCTGGTCACTCGGGGATGGGGGGACCCACCACCTGGAGCCCGTAGCGCGGCCCGACCTCGTTCCACTTCGCGATCTCCACGTCCATGCTCTGGCCGTCCTCGCCCGGCAGCCTGCGCTCCGTGGCCGGGATCCCGACCTCGTCGTACAGGCTCATCAGGCCACCGGGGACGGTGCTCGCCAGGATGCGGGCGGGCCGCGTGCCCCTGATCCGGAACGCGTGCGGAACGCCCTTGGGCAGGTAGATGAAGCAGCCCGTGGTCAGCTCGAAGTACTCGTCACCGGCGCGGTAGCTGAGCTCGCCGTCGAGCAGGTAGAACAGCTCGGCCTCGTGCGTGTGGACGTGGAACGGCGTAGCGACGCCGGGCGGCTGTGTCACCAGCGAGAGCCCGAGCCGGCCGTCGGTGTCCTCCGGCCCGACGAGTCGCTCGAAGAGGGACCCCATCGCCCACGTCATCGCGCCCTCTCCGGGGGACCGCATCACGACGCCGGTGGAAACCGTCTTCTCAGTGGTCATGGCGACCTCCGAATAATTGGCCCGAATTGACTTCGGACGAATATTGGTAAGGTAGACCTCGTGGTGGAGCCGGTCAAGACCCGTAGGTACAGCTCCGAGCTGCGGGCGGAGCAGGCGGCTCGCACGCGCCGCCAGGTGCTCGCCGCAGCGCGGAAGCTCTTCACGACGAAGGGCTACCCGGGTACGGCGGTGGCCGAGGTCGCTCGGCTCGCGGGGGTGTCGGTCGACACCGTCTACTCCAGCGTCGGCCGAAAGCCGGACCTCCTCCTCGCGGTCATCGACATGACACTCGGCAGCGCCGAGGAGCCGGTGACCGCTGAGGAGCGCGGATACGTGAAGGCGGTCCGCGCGGCACCCACCGCGGAGCGGAAGATCGCGGCTTACGCCGAGGGCCTCGGGCACGTCATGCCGGCAACCGCTCCTCTGCTCACGGCACTTCGGGAGGGTGCGTTGTCGGACCCCGGGTGTGCCCGCCTGCGCGAGCACCTCGAGGACCGGAGAGCGGCCAACATGCGCCTGTTCGCCGCCGACCTCCGGTCCACCGGCGGGCTGCGACGCGACCTCGGCGACGACGAGGTGGCAGACATCGTGTGGTCGACGAACTCCGTGGAGTACTACTCGCTGCTGCGCTCGCGCGGGTGGTCTGCAGAGAGGTACGCCGAGCACCTGCTCGACCTCTGGACCCGGGTGCTGCTCAGCTGAGGTCGTCGAGGGCGCTCTCGACCGCCCGGTGGAACGTCGGGTACGCGTAGATCATCGACCGGAGGGTGTCCGTGGCGACCTCTGCATGCACGGCGGTGGTCAGCATCGACAAGACCTCCCCACCGCCAGGCGCCACCACCGTGGCTCCCACGAGCACCCCCCGGTCGGCGTCCTCCACGAGCTTGACCAGGCCCTCTCCCCCGTGGATCCAGCCCCGCGTCGAGCTCGAGAGGTCGGTCGTGCCGACCCGGACGCGCATGCCGGCCTGCCTCGCCAGTGCCTCGGTCATGCCGACCGACCCGACCTCGGGATCGGTGAAGGTCACCCGGGGTACGGCGCGGTAGACGGCGGCCGACCCGGGCTCACCCAGGATGTCGCGCGCGGCGACCGCGGCCTGGTACATCGAGATGTGCGTGAAGCCACCCTTGCCGGTGATGTCGCCGATCGCCCACAGCCCGTCGGCGACGCGCATCCGGTCGTCGACGTCGAGCGCACGCGCTGACGGGTCGAGCCCTACCGTGGACAGGCCGAGGTCGCGGAGGTTCGGGCGCCGCCCGGTGGCCACGAGCAGCTTGTCGGCGGTGACCTGGTCGTTGGCCAGGTCCACGACGAACCGGCCCTCGTCGTACCTGACCGACCGGATCGACGAACCGGCCAGGACGCGGACGCCCTCCCGCGCGAACACTCCGGCCACCAGGGCGCCGGCTTCGGGTTCCTCGGGCGGGAGGATGCGGTCGGCGGCCTCGATCACCGTCACCTGCACCCCGAACCGCGAGAAGCCCTGGGCCAGCTCGACGCCGATCGCCCCGCCGCCGATGACGGCCAACGAGCCCGGCAGCTCTCGAAGCGCGACCGCGTCCCGGTTCGTCCAGTACGGCGTCGCGTCCAGGCCGTCGATCGGGGGTACGGCGGGTTCGGTGCCGGTGTTGAGAACGACGCCCCGACGTGCGACGTACGTCGAGCGGTCCACCTCCACGCTCCGTGGACCGGCCAGCCGAGCGTGTCCGCGGACGAACCGGACACCTGCCGCCTCGAGACGTTCCACAGCCACGGCGTCGTCCCACGAGTCGGTGGCCTCGGCGGCGATCCGGTCGGCGACGGGCTGCCACGAAGGCGTCACCACGGACTCCCCCGCCAGGCCCGGCACCCGCCGTGCCTCGCCGAGGGCGTCGGCTGCCCGGACGATCATCTTCGTCGGGATGCAGCCGTAGTACGGGCACTCGCCACCGACGAGGTGCCGGTCGACGCCGACGACGTCGAGCCCTGCCCTCGCGAGCCGCGTTGCGAGTGCCTCACCACCGGGGCCCAGCCCCAGCACCACTACATCGGCCTCGTGCTCCATCGATCCAGCCTAGACTCGCCGACGCCCTCGGTGTCTCCGAGAACCGGCGAGCCAGTGCCTCCGACCCCGACATGGTCGTCCCCGAGGTCGTTGCCTTCTTCGGCCACTGGGCCCGGCACGATGCCCTGGCTCTGGGTCAGCGCCGCCGGGCCCACATGGGCACTGCGGCGCCGCTGTATCTGCGTGCCGGTGTCGCGCCTCAGGCGGAGAGGGCGGGCTTGTTGCGCAAGATGTTGCCGAGCACGCCGTTGACGAAGGTGGGCGACTCGTCGGTGGACAGCTCGCGGACGAGGTTCAGCGCCTCGCTCACCGCCACCGCGTCGGGCACGTCCTCGACGTACAGCACCTCGTAGACGCCGATCCGGAGGGCGTTGCGGTCCACCGCCGGCATCCGGTCGAGGGTCCACCCCTGCGCGTAGGCCGTGAGCAGCTCGTCGATGCGACTGGCGTGCTCGGCGAACCCGCGCACGAGCGTCACGGTGTAGTCGTTCACCGGCGGGTCTCCCACGGCGACGCGCTCCTCGAGCACGGTCAGGGGCGCTACGCCACGAGCCTCGCTCTCGAAGAGGACGTCGAGAGCGCGCTTGCGGGCCTTGGACCGGGCAGCCATCAGGAGGTGACTCGGCCCTGGTAGCTGCTGTCGCGGGTGTCGACCTTGATCTTCTCGCCGGTGGTGATGAAGAGCGGCACCTGGATCTCGTGGCCGGTCTCGAGGCGAGCCGGCTTTGTGCCGCCGGTGGAACGGTCACCCTGGAGGCCCGGCTCGGTGTACTCGACGACCAGCTCGACGGATGCGGGTAGCTCGATGTACAGCACGCGGCCCTCGTTGGTGGCCACGATCGCCTCCTGGTTCTCGAGCAGGAAGTTGCTGGCGTCACCCACGATCTCAGGCGCGATCTCGATCTGGTCGTAGGTCGAGGTGTCCATGAACACGTACGACGTGCCGTCGTTGTAGAGGTACTGCATCGTGCGCTTGTCGACGTTGGCGACGTCGACCTTCACGTCGGCGTTGAACGTCTTGTCGACCGTCTTGCCCGACTCGATGTTCTTGAGCTTGGTACGCACGACGGCGCCGCCCTTGCCGGGCTTGTGGTGCTGGAACCAGACGACGGACCACAGCTGTCCGTCGAGGTTGAGAACCATGCCGTTCTTGAGGTCGTTGGTGGTGGCCATGCGCGTGGGAACCTGCTCTTCCTCGAGCCGTCGGGTGGGGTGCAGCCGCCTAGTCTAACGGCACACCGGGCCACGCCCGGCACGGCGTCGAGAGGGCGTGGCCGCCCCTGCGCCACAAGGGAAACCAGGGTCAGGCGGAGCGGGAGGCAACGGCCCGGAGAGCGAGGAGGTACGACTCGACGCCGAAACCCGCGACGACCCCGGTCGCCACACCGGAGATCACGCTGGTGTGGCGGAACTCCTCCCGCGTGTGCGGGTTGGTGATGTGTACCTCGACGAGCGGCGCGGTGAGCTGCGCGCAGGCGTCGCGGAGCGCGTAGCTGTAGTGGGTGAACGCCGCCGGGTTGAGCACGACCGGCCACGCGTTGTCGGCAGCCTCGTGCAGCCACCCGACGAGCTCTGCCTCGGAGTCGGTCTGTCGTACGTCGACCTCCAGGCCGAGCTCTCCCCCGGCTGCCCGGCACGAGGTGACCAGGTCGTCGTAGGTCGTGGACCCGTAGACCTCCGGCTCCCGTGAGCCGAGCCGGCCCAGGTTGGGGCCGTTGAGAACGAGCACCTTCATGCGAGTCTCCTCAGAGGTCTGGCGAGCCGGACGGGTCAGCGCGAGATCTCGGCGTAGGCCGCGGTCAGCAGTGCCGGGTCGGGGGCGGTCAGGATGGCCGGCCGGGCGAGCCCTTCGAGCACCACGAACCGCAGCTGGTCGCCCCTTGACTTCTTGTCGACCTTCATCGCGTCGTGGAGCTGCCCCCAGACGCCGCCCCGGTAGGAGGTGGGCAGGCCGACGAGCTCGAGCACCGAACGGTGCCGCTCCGCCGTCGCCTCGTCGAGCTTCCCGGCGAGCCGGGCCAGCTCGGCGACGAAGGTCATGCCGATCGCCACCGCGGCGCCGTGGCGGAACTTGTACCGCTCCACCCGTTCGATCGCGTGGCCGAGCGTGTGACCGTAGTTGAGCGTCTCGCGGCCGGGATGCCCCCCGCTGCCCCCGGTCTCCTTCAGGTCCTCGGTGACGACGTCGACCTTGACGCGGATCGACCGCTCGATGAGCTCGCGCAGCACGTCCGTGCCGGGGGTGGTCGCGGCCGACGGGTCGCGCTCGACGAGCTCGAGGATCCCCGGGTCGGCGATGAAGCCGCACTTGATGACCTCGGCGAGACCGCTCACGAGCTCGTTGTGCGGCAGGGTGCCCAGCGTCGCGAGGTCGCAGAGGACGCCAGAAGGTTCGTGGAAGGCGCCGACGAGGTTCTTGCCCTCGGTGGTGTTCATCCCGGTCTTGCCGCCCACGGCGGCGTCGACCATGCCGAGCAGCGTGGTCGGCATGTGCACCACCTTCACGCCGCGCAGCCAGGTGGCCGCGACGAAGCCGCCCATGTCGGTGGTCGACCCGCCGCCCACGGTCACGACCGCGTCGGAGCGCGTGAACCCGGTCTGCCCGAGCACCTGCCAGCAGAACGAGGCGACCGGCGCGAGCTTGGCCTCCTCGCCGTCGGGGATCTCGATCGCGTGCGCGTCGTACCCCTGCTCGTTGAGGTCCGCGCGGATCGCCTCACCGGTGGCGGCGAGGGCACGAGGGTGGATCACCGCGACCCGACGGACGCCCTTCCCGAGCATCGCGGGCAGCTCGCCGAGCAGCCCGGTGCCGACCACGACGTCGTACGGCGACGCTCCGGCGACGTTGATCCTGGACAGGTCGCTCATCTCTCCCCCTCAGAAGCCCCGGCCGCACCGGCGCACCGCGCACCGGCCGCACCGGCCGCACCGGCCTCCTCGAGCCGTTCGACTTGCTCGCGCACCTCGTGGGCGACCTCCTCGGCCGTCCGGCCGTCGGTCTCCACCTCCACCGTGGCGACCTCCCGGTAGATCGGCAGCCGTTCGTCGAGCAGGGCCTTGACCCGCGCACGCACGTTGCCGAGCAGCAGAGGCCGGGACGAGCCGAGTCCAACCCGCTTCACGGCGTCGGAGAGCCCCACGTGCAGGAACACCACGAGATGGTCCTTCAGCACGGCTCTGGTCTCGGGGTCGAGCACGGCGCCTCCCCCGAGGGCGAGGACACCGTCGTGGCCGGTCAGTGCCTGGGCCACGGCTGCGCGCTCGAGCTCCCGGAAGTACTGCTCACCACGGTCGACGAAGATCTCGGAGATCGGGCGTCCCTCGGCCTGTTCCACGTCGTGGTCGGTGTCGCGCAGGGTCAGGCCCCACGACGACGCGAGCAGCTCCCCGACGGTGGTCTTACCGGCGCCCATGGGGCCGACCAGGATGACCCGTGGCCTTCCGGCGCTCATGCGAACCTCAGCGAGGAGAGGTACCCCTCCACGTTGCGCCGGGTCTCGCCCACCGAGTCCCCGCCGAACTTCTCCAGCACGGCTTCGGCAAGCACGAGAGCGACCATGGCCTCGGCGACGATGCCGGCGGCGGGGACCGCACAGACGTCCGAGCGCTGGTGGTGGGCGACGGCCCCCTCGCCCGTGGCCACGTCGACGGTCCGCAGCGCGCGCGGAACGGTCGCGATCGGCTTCATCGCAGCCCGCACCCGCAGGATCTCGCCGGTGGACATGCCGCCCTCCGTGCCGCCGGAGCGCCCGGAGGTACGTCGAATGCCCTCGTCGGTGCCCACGATCTCGTCGTGGGCCTGGGAGCCAGGGGTCGCCGCGAGGTCGAAGCCGTCACCGACCTCGACCCCCTTGATCGCCTGGATGCCCATCAGCGCGGCGGCGAGGCGGGCGTCGAGCCGGCGGTCCCAGTGCACGTGCGACCCCAGGCCCGGCGGCAGGCCGTGCACCACGACCTCCACCACACCGCCGAGAGTGTCGCCGTCCTTGTGGGCCTGGTCGATCTCGGCCACCATCGCCTTGCTCGCATCCGCGTCGAGGCAACGGACGGGGTCGGCGTCGAGCCGCGCGACGTCGCCGGGTGCGGGGACCGAGCCGTGCGGCGCCTTCGCCGTACCGATCGCGACGACGTGCGAGACGACGCGGGCGCCGACGGCCTGCTCCAGGAACCTGGCCGCGACGGCGCCTAGCGCCACGCGCGCTGCGGTCTCGCGGGCTGAGGCGCGCTCGAGCACCGGCCGGGCCTCGTCGAAGTCGTACTTCTGCATGCCGACGAGGTCGGCGTGCCCGGGTCGCGGGCGGGTCAGCGCCGCGTTGCGCGCCAGGCTGTCGAGCTCGGCCTGGTCGACCGGGTCGGCGGCCATGACCTTCTCCCACTTCGGCCACTCGCTGTTGCCCACCCGGATCGCGATCGGGCTGCCGAGGGTGCGGCCGTGCCGGAGGCCGCCGATGATCTCGAGGTCGTCAGCCTCGAACTTCATCCGCGCACCGCGGCCGTACCCGAGGCGGCGCCGTGCGAGGGCGTCGGCGATGTCGCTCGACGTCACCTCGACATGAGCAGGCAGACCTTCGAGCACAGCGACAAGGGCAGGTCCGTGAGACTCGCCCGCAGTGAGCCAACGCAGCATGTCGACAGTGTTTCACGCCTGCGAATGCGCGAGATCAGGCGTACCACGCAGCGACACCGGGCCCGGCGAGCACACCGATGACCGCGCCGACGAGCATGAAGGGGCCGAACGGATAGGCCTTTCGGTCGACGATCCGCAGCACCGAGAGCAGGAGGCCGCCGACACCTCCGAGCAGGAACCCGGCGTAGACCCCCGTCAGCAGCTCTCCCCAGCCGAGGTAGCCGAGCGAGATCCCGAGCAGCCCCGAGAGCCGCACGTCGCCGTACCCCATGCCGCGCGGGTAGATGAACCACAGCACGAAGAAGGTGCCGCCCGCGACCAGCCAACCCCAGGCCGCGCGGACCACCGAGTCCCAGTCCCCGCTGAGC
Organism: uncultured Actinomycetota bacterium; assembly: GCA_963700955.1. GTDB lineage: Bacteria > Actinomycetota > Actinomycetes > Propionibacteriales > Nocardioidaceae > Nocardioides_C. The sequence goes on from CAVOZH010000012.1 coordinate 97,950, forward strand.
GCTCCCGCCAACAGGGTGAGGACGACGACGACGGCGTACGACGGCGCGATGACCTTCGTGGGCAGGAGGCGGGTACGCCAGTCGACGAGTGCCAACGCCACACCGACAGGCACGAGGTAGGCCCACACGACGAGCGCCGGGTCCCACCCGACTCGCAGGCCCACGAGACCGGCGACGACAGCCGAGGCGAGCGCGGACTTCCAGGCCAGCCCTGGGAGGGCCGCGATCGCGTCATAGCGCTCCTTGGGCTCCTCCGGCTCCACCGGTCGGGCCTCGACCTCCTGTTGCTCCACCGACCCGGGCTCGACCGACTGCTGCTCCGTCGCGGAAGACGGCTCGGTGTGCCCTTCCCCGGCGACACCCGCTTCGTCCTCGACCTCGTCGACCTCCGGCTCGGGCTCGGGGATCCGGCCGATCAACGCCGGGACGAACCAGCCCAGCAGAGCACCGACGAGTGCCATCGTCAGCCCGGGCAGGAACCACGCGTCAGCGGTCATGACGTCAGAGCCTAACCCCGCCGTCCCCGTCGGTCCGGCAGGCGCAGCGACGACAGAGGGAGCCGCGGATCAGCCAAGAGCGGCCGCCCCCGCGGCCCGCATCGCCTCCAGCGGAGCCTCGCTCCCTGTCATCAGCTCCACCTGGAGGGCGGCCTGGTGGACCAGCAGGTCGAGCCCCGAGACCAGGACCAGCCTCTCCGCAGCTGCCAGCTTCGCCAGCGGGGTCGGCCAGGGGTCGTAGAGCACGTCGAAGACCACCGGCGCCGAGGCGGCCAGCCGCAGGGCAGCCTCCCCCTGTGCCCGGGCCGGCACGGTCGAGACCACGATCGATGGTCGCAGCGACTGTGCCGCCTCGCTCGCCTCGCGGAAGGTGAGCACCTCCACCATCGGACGCGCCGGATGCCGCGCGGCCGCGTCCAGGGTCGCGGTCACGCGGGACGGGTCGCGCACGACCACACGCACAGACGAGCAACCGAGGTCGGCGAGGGCGAGCAGGGTCGAGGTGGCGGTCGCCCCTCCACCGAGGATCACCGCAGTCGGCAGGGGCGCGTCGGTGCGCTCCCGGATGGCGGCCACCGCACCGGGGATGTCGGTGTTGTGGCCGATGCGCCTGCCTGTCTCGAGGATCACGGTGTTCGCCGCCTGTGCCTGCTCGGCCCGCGAGGTGAGCTCGTCGAGCAGAGGTACGACGACCCGCTTGAGCGGCATGGTCAGCGACAGGCCGCGCCAGGTCTCGTCGAGCCCGTCGAGGAACTCCGCGAGCTCGTCCTCGCGGACCTCGTGGGCGTCGTACTCCCAGTCGAGGCCGAGCTCGGCGTAGGCCGCACGGTGCAGCACCGGTGACAGCGAGTGGCCGATCGGGCTGCCGAGGACCCCGCAGCGGGTCGTCACCGCGCGGTCCACCTCAGCAGTTCGGCGACGAGGCGCACCACTTGTCGAACTCCGCCTTGTTGCGCAGGTGCTCCTCGTAGGTCTCCGCGAACTTCGTGACACCCGTGTCGGGGTTGGTCGTGACGAAGTAGAGCCAGGGGCCGTCGGCCGGGTCGAGCGCCGCCTCGATCGCCTGCTCCCCCGGCGCCATGATCGGCGTCGGCGGGAGCCCGGACTTCTTGTAGGTGTTGTAGTCGGAGTCCGAAGCCCGGTCGTCGTCGCTCGTGCCGACCCCGCCGTCCTTGCCCACCGCGTAGTGCACCGTCGAGTCGAACTGGAGCGGCATCGGCTCCGCGAGCCGGTTGTAGATCACCCGGCTCACCTTGGCGAAGTCCTTGTCGAACCTCGCCTCGGCCTGGATCAGGCTGGCCACCGTCATCACGTCGTGCGGGCTGACACCGCGCGCCTCTGCACGCTTCTCGAGGTCGAGCTTGTCCGCTGCCTGGTTGTAGCGGTTCACCATCATCGTCAGGATCGAGCGCGGTGTGGCGTTGGGCGGGATCTGGTACGTCGCCGGGAAGAGATAGCCCTCGGCGTTGCCCTCGGCGTACGACGGGAGGCCGATCGACTCCGGGCGACGGAGCACCTTCTCGAACTCCTTCACGGAGAAGTCGGTCTTGTCGGCGAGGAGCTTCACCGTCTGCTCGACAGTCAGCCCCTCGCGCAGGGTGACGGCGCTCTGCACCATGTTGTCCGGGTCGATCAGGATGTCGAGCGCCGACTTCGCCGACATCTGCTTGTGCATCTCGTAGAAGCCGACCTGGATACCTGTCGACGCGGGGTTCCTCGTCGCCTCGTCGGTGAACGCCTCGACGCTCTTGACCACGTCGTTGTCCAGCAGCGTGGCGCCGATGTCGGAGGCCTTGTCGCCCTCGTGCACCTCGATGACCACCGACCCGGTGCCGGTGCCTGTGTAGTCGGCAGGCGGGTCGAACTGGCGGTGCAGGAACGCCACGCCCCGGTCGTAGGCGAGGTAGGCGCCCGTGGAGAGCACCGCCAGAGCGACGAACACAGCCAGGCAGCCCATGCCGTTGCGGCGCCGGCGCGGGCGGCGGTGCCCCTCGCGCTGCGGGTTGTCCTCATGGAGGTCTAGTCCGAGATGGCTCACGTCTGTCCTAAGTCGAGGGTCTCCCCTGGCGCAGTCCCCGAGCTGCGTTCGGTGTCGAGCGCATTCTGCAAGATCACGACCGCCGCCGCCTGGTCGACCACAGCGCGCCGCTTCTGTCCTTTTCTGCCCTGCCCCCGGAGTACCGCTTCGGCCGTCACCGTGGACAGACGTTCATCACACAGGCGGACCGGAACCGGGTCAAGCGTCCGCGCGAGTGCTCGGGCGAACTCGCGGACCTTGACGGCGGCCGGCCCCTCCCCTCCGGACAGCGAGCGGGGCAGACCGACCACCACCTCGATGGCAGCCCGGTCGAGAACGATCTCCCGGATCCGGGCGAGGTCACCCGGTCCCCGGGGCACCGTCTCGACTGGCGTCGCAAGCATTCCCGACGGATCGGACTGCGAAACACCGATCCGAGCGTCGCCGGGGTCGACCCCGACGCGCACGCCGCGTCTCACCCGCGACCATCCTGCTCCGGAGCATGCACCTCAGCGCCGTCCCGCCGTGACGGCTCGGCCGACGGCGTACTCGACGTCGCGGAGCGCCTGGTCGACGTTGGTGACGTCCGCGCCGCCGCCCTGCGCGACGTCGTCCTTGCCACCACCACTGCCGCCAAGGGCACCCGCGGCGACCTTCACCAGTGCGTTCGCGGAGACGCCCCACGACCTGGCCTCGTCGTTGACGGTGATCACGACGGCCGGCTTGCCGTTGGTCGAACCGATGATCGCGACCACGCCGGGCACCGACGCGGGCATGCGCCCCCGGATGTCGAGGGCGAGCTTGCGGACGTCACCGGCGCCGGCACCGTCGATCCGGTGCCCCACGAAGCGGACGCCGTAGACGTCGACGGCGTTGGCCGCCAGCTCGCCCGCAGCGGCGAGCAGCTGGCCGACCCTGACCTTCTCGATCTCCTTCTCGGCGTTCCTCAAGCGTTCGACGAGGTCGTTGACCCGCTCGGGCAGCTGCTCGGGACGGACCTTGAGGGCCTCCGAGAGCTGGGCCACGAGGACGTGCTCACGCGCCAGGAAGCGGTAGGCGTCGCTGCCGACGAGCGCCTCGACCCGGCGCACGCCCGAGCCGATCGAGGACTCGCCCAGCAGCTTGATCACACCGAGCTGTCCGGATCGTCCGGCGTGGGTGCCGCCGCACAGCTCCTTGGCCCAGTCGCCGACCGAGATGACGCGCACCTCGTCGCCGTACTTCTCGCCGAAGAGCGCCATCGCGCCGGACTTCCGGGCCTCGTCCTGGCTCATGATCTCGGCGTGGACCGCGAGGTCGGCCAGCACGAGGTCGTTCACCCGGGCCTCGACGTCGGCCATCGCCGAAGCCGGCACTGCACCCGTCGCGGAGAAGTCGAAGCGGAACCGGCCGGGCGCGTTCTCGGACCCCGCCTGCGTCGCGGTGTCGCCGAGCGCCTCACGGAAAGCCTTGTGCACCATGTGCGTCGCGGTGTGCGCACGGCTGATCGACCGGCGGCGCTCGATGTCCACGAGCGCCTGCCCCTCGACCCCGACGCCGATCTCACCGCTGAGCACCTTCGCCTGGTGCACGATCAGCCCTGTGATCGGCGACTGCACGTCGCGCACCTGGAGCACTGCACCGTTGGCGAGCTCGATGATGCCCTGGTCGGCGAGCTGCCCGCCGCCCTCGGCGTAGAAGGGGGTGCGGTCGAGGACCAGCTCGACCTCGTCGCCCTGCCTCGCGGACGGGACCACACCGGCGGCCGTGACGATGCCGCGCACGGTGGCCTCGGAGACCACCTCGTCGTAGCCGGTGAACTCGACGGAGTGGCCGATGCTGTCGGCGATGTCGCGGTACGCGGTGGCGTCCGCGTGCTTGCCCTTCTTGGCCTTCGCGTCCGCCTTCGCGCGCTCGCGCTGCTCGGTCATCAGCCGGCGGAACCCCTCCTCGTCGACCGACAGCCCCTGCTCAGCGGCCATCTCGAGGGTGAGGTCGATCGGGAAGCCGTAGGTGTCGTGCAGCGCGAAGGCCTTGCCACCCGCGAGCTGGGTCTGACCCTTCTGCTTCGCCTCGGTCGCGGCCAGGTCGAAGATGTTCGTGCCGGCCTTCAGCGTGGTGCGGAACGCCTCCTCCTCGGCGTAGGCCACCGTGGAGATCCGCTGCCAGTCCGACTCGAGCTCCGGGTAGGACGTCTTCATGCGGTCCCGGCTCACCGGCAGCAGCTCCGGCAGGACCCGGTCCTCGACCCCGAGGAGCCGCATGGATCGCACCGCCCGGCGCAGCAGGCGCCGCAGGACGTAGCCACGGGCCTCGTTGCCCGGCGTGACCCCATCGGAGATCAGCATCATGCCGCTGCGCACGTGGTCGGCAACGACCCGGAACCGCACGTCGTCGGTGTGGTCGGCGCCGTAGCGGCGACCCGACATCTCCGCCGCCCTCTCGATGACCGGGAAGACCTCGTCGATCTCGTAGAGGTTGTGCTTGCCCTGCAGCAGGTACGCCACGCGCTCGAGCCCCATGCCGGTGTCGATGTTCTTGCTCGGCAGGTCGCCGACGATCCGGAAGTCCTCCTTGCTACGCACGTCGCTCAGCTCGGACTGCATGAAGACGAGGTTCCAGATCTCCAGGAACCGGTCCTCGTCCACGACGGGCCCCCCGTCGGGACCGAACTCGGGACCGCGGTCGATGTAGATCTCGCTGCACGGACCGCCCGGGCCCGGCACGCCCATGTGCCAGTAGTTGTCCTTCAGGCCTCTGCGCTGGATCCGCTCGGCGGGCAGGCCCGCGATCTTGCGCCACAGGTCGGCGGACTCGTCGTCCTCCTCGAAGACAGTGACCCAGACCTTGTCGGGGTCGAAGCCGTAGCCGCCCTCGTCGCGTGACCCGCAGACCAGCTCCCAGGCGTGCTCGATCGCGCCTTCCTTGAAGTAGTCGCCGAACGAGAAGTTGCCGTTCATCTGGAAGAACGTGCCGTGCCGCGTCGTCTTGCCGACCTCCTCGATGTCGAGGGTCCGCACGCACTTCTGCACGCTCACCGCGCGCTTGTACTTCGGCGTCTCCTGACCCAGGAAGTACGGCTTGAACGGCACCATGCCGGCGTTGACGAACAGCAGGTTCGGGTCGTCGAGCAACAACGAGGCTGAGGGGACCGCCTGGTGCCCGCGCTCCTCGAAGTGCGCGAGAAACCGTCGGCGGATCTCCGCGGTGTCCATCAGCTGTTGCCCTCTCTTGTCAGTTGCAGCGGCGCCGCGGGTGCGGCATGGATCTGTCTGGTTCCATCGAGCCCGAGTCCGAGCCGCTCGCGCAACTCGGTTTCTCGCACAGCCATCTCGTCGCGGATCTCGTCACCGAACAGCTGCGCGCCCAGGGAGAGGCCGGCGAGACGGTCGCGCAGACCCTCGGGGGTGAGTGCCTCGGCAGCCCTACGGGCCTTGGTGATCGCGTAGGCGCTGGTCGCGGCGCCGGCCACGAACCACAGGGTCCGGCTCATGCCGCTGTCTCCTCGCTTCGGGCCGAGGACACGCGTGCGCGACGGGTGACCCGCCGGCGCTCCTTGCGTGCCCGCTTCACCTCTCGACGCATCTCGAAGGCGATCCGGTTGCGGCTTTCGGCGGACAACGCGCGGCGCAGGCCGAACCCGAAGGCGGCCAGCTTCACCAGTGGCTCCCCCAGCGTGACCGACAGCACCGCACGGTCAGGGACCTGAGACAGCTCACCGGCGGGCTCGCCGTTCGGCGCTGCGACGGTGGTGATCAGGTACTCGCCCTTCGGGGGTACGGCGGATGCCTCCTCCTGTGACTCCGCGAGCTGCGAGGAGAGCTCCTCGAGCTGCGCCCGAAGCTCCTCCACGTCCGCACGCGCAGACGCGAGGGCCGCCTGTTCACGGGCGTCGGCGCGGCGGGCGCCCAGCAAGAGCGCGAGCGTGATGCCGACCAGTACCAGAAGCAGTGCCGCCGCGCCGCCGAGCGCAGCCCACAGTGCCGGATTCATAGACGATGACCCTACCTTGCACCGGGTGGACGGACGCCGCGCACCATCGCCCGGACCCGTTCCCACCTGTCCTTCAGAGCCGCCTCCGCACCGAGGCTGGTCGGCTCGTAGTACACCGCCTCGGACACGACGTCCGGGGCGTACTGCTGCTCGGCGATGCCGTAGGGCTCGTCGTGCGCGTAGCGGTAGCCCTTGCCGTGCCCCAGCTTCTTCGAGCCGCCGTAGTGGGCGTCGCGCAGGTGCGCCGGGACGGGGCCGATCCGTCCCGCACGCACGTCGGCGCTCGCCGCGTCGATCGCCTTGATCACTGCGTTCGACTTCGGAGCGAGCGCGAGCGCGATCGTCGCCTGGGCGAGGTTGAGGCGCGCCTCGGGCATGCCGATCAGCTGGACCGCCTGGGCGGCGGCGACGGCCGTGGTCAGCGCGGTCGGGTCGGCGAGGCCGATGTCCTCGCTGGCGAGGATCACCAGTCGGCGGGCGATGAACCGCGGGTCCTCCCCCGCCTCCACCATTCTGGCAAGGTAGTGCAGGGCGGCGTCGGCGTCGGAGCCCCGCACGGACTTGATGAACGCGCTCGTCACGTCGTAGTGCTGGTCGCCCTGCCTGTCGTACCTGACCGCCGCCCGGTCGACGGCGGTCTCGGTGGTCGCGAGGTCGACCGTCGAGCTGCCCTTGGCCACGGCGGCTCCCGCGGCTGCCTCCAGGTAGGTCAGTGCCCGGCGCGCGTCGCCGCCGGCCAGCCGGACCAGGTGGTCGGCCGCGTCCGGGGTGAGCTCGACCGCGGCGGCCAGCCCGCGCTCGTCGGCGAGCGCATCGTCCAGCACACCCCGGATGTCGTCGTCGGTCAGCGGCTCCAGGGTGAGCAGGAGAGAGCGTGACAGCAGCGGCGAGATCACCGAGAAGAACGGGTTCTCGGTCGTGGCCGCCACGAGGGTGACCCACCGGTTCTCGACGCCGGGCAGCAACGCGTCCTGCTGCGCCTTCGTGAAGCGGTGGACCTCGTCGACGAAGAGAACTGTCTCCCGGCCGCCGCGAACCAGCTCGTGGCGAGCGGCGTCGATCGCCGCGCGTACCTCCTTCACGCCGGCCGCGACCGCCGAGACCTCGACGAAGCGCCGGTTGGTCTGTCCCGACACGATCGAGGCGATCGTCGTCTTGCCCGTCCCGGGCGGCCCCCACAGCAGCAGGGACATCGGCTGGTCGCCCTCGATCAGGCGACGGAGCGGTGAACCTGCTGCGAGCAGGTGCTGCTGCCCGACGAGCTCGTCGAGCGTCCTCGGGCGCATCCGGACGGCCAGCGGCGCGCTGGAGTGGCTGTTGCCGGCCAGCGTGCCGCCCGAGCCGCCCTGCGCCGCAGCACCGGAGCCGGCGTAGTCGAATAGTCCGTCCACGCCGGCAACCCTAGCCGCGCGTCCTACTTGGTCGCCGTGCCGTCGCCGCTGTCGGAGACCCGGTCACCCATCAGCTTGGCCGAGCTCTGCTTGTGCGTCTCGAGGTCGGTCCAGGTCTCGGCGAACCCGGGCCTGTTGAGGTCCTCGGTGGACGGCGTCGCCCCGGCGACCGGCGTACCGGCCTTGTCCACCCCCAGCGCGCTGAGCGTGATCGGCGAGGTCGGCATGGCACCGTGCTCGCCGGCGAAGTGGCAGGCGACCTTGTGCCTGGCGCCGATCTGCAGCAGCGGCGGCTCCTGCGTCGCGCAGATGTCCTGGGCCATCCAGCAGCGGCTGCGGAAACGGCAGCCCGACGGGGGGTTGACCGGGCTGGGCACGTCGCCGTCGAGCCGGATCCGCTCCCGGCGACCGCCGATCGCCGCCTGCTTCACGTCCGGCACCGCCGACAGCAGCGCCTGGGTGTAGGGGTGGTGCGGCCGGTTGTAGAGGGTGTCGCGGTCGGCGACCTCGACCACCTTCCCGAGGTACATCACAGCGATCTCCGGGCAGAAGTGTCGGACCACGGCGAGGTCGTGCGCGATGAAGAGGAACGCGACCCCGAACTCCTTCTGCAGGTCCTGGAGCAGGTTCACGACCTGGGCCTGGATGGAGACGTCGAGGGCGGAGACCGGCTCGTCGGCGACGAGCAGCTTCGGCTGGAGCGCGAGCGCGCGCGCGATGCCGATGCGCTGTCGCTGGCCACCGGAGAACTCGCTCGGGTAGCGGTTGTAGTGCTCGGGGTTCAGACCGACCACCTCGAGCAGCTCACGCACCCGGTTGAGGACCCGCTTGTCGGGGACCACCTTGTGCACTCGCAGCGGGGTGCCGATGATCGTGCCGACCGTGTGCCTCGGGTTGAGCGAGCTGTAGGGGTCCTGGAAGATCATCTGGATCTCGCGCCGCAACGGCAGCATCTGCCTGCTGTTGAGGTTGCCGATCTCCTGACCCTCGAACTTCATCGACCCCGACGTCGGGTCGAGCAGCCGGGTGATCAGCCGGCCGGTGGTCGACTTGCCACAGCCGGACTCCCCGACGAGCCCGAGCGACTTGCCCGCCTCGACCTGGAACGACACTCCGTCGACGGCCTGCACCTGGGCGATGGTGCGCCGCACCAGGCCCGAGGACTTCACCGGGAAGTACTTCCGCAGGTTGTTCACCTCGAGCAGCGGGCTGCCGGTCGTGGCGGTGGCCGCTGTCGCGGCCTCAGGGTGCGTCATTGATGTCATCTTCCTCGTCACCGGTCCCCGTCAGTGGCGGCCTCGGCCGGGTCGACGGCCAGGTTCGGGCGTACGTCGACCTCGTAGATCGTGTCGGGGTCGGCCAGGTGGCAGCGCTTCGTGTGGATCGGACCCCGTCGACCCGGGACCAGGGGCGGGAGCTCGGTCGAGCACAGGTTTCCCGGCACCTTGTCCACGTGCGGGCAGCGGGGATGGAACGAGCAGCCCGGCGGCGGGTTCAGCAGGCTCGGCGGGTTGCCGGGGATCGGCACGAGGCGACCGTCCGTGTCCGCCGCTACGTCGGGCATGCTCGAGAGGAGCCCCCACGTGTAGGGCATCTCGGGGTGGGTCAGCAGCTCGCGCGTCGGGCCCTTCTCGACAGCCCTCCCGGCGTACATGACCAGGACCTCGTCGGCCATCTCCGCGACGACCCCGAGGTCGTGGGTGATGATGATGATCGCCGACTTGAAGTCGCGCTGGAGCTCTTGCAGCAGGTCGAGGATCTGCGCCTGCACCGTCACGTCGAGCGCGGTCGTCGGCTCGTCGGCGATGATGAGCTTGGGGTCGTTGACCAGGGCCATCGCGATCATCGCGCGCTGGCGCATACCGCCGGAGAACTGGTGGGGGAAGTCGTCGACCCGGCTCTTGGCCTGAGGGATGCCCACGCGGTCGAGCATCTCGACCGCCTTGGCGCGGGCCGCGGACTTCGAGACGTCGTGGTGGATCCGGTAGGCCTCCGCGATCTGCCTGCCGATCGGGTAGAACGGGTGCAGTGCGGTGAGCGGGTCCTGGAAGATCATCGCGACCTCGTTGCCGCGGACCTTGCGGAGCGTCGACTCGGAGGCGCCGATGACCTCCTTGCCGCCCACGCGGATCGACCCGGTGATGCGGCTGCGCTTCTCGTCGTGCAGGCCGAGAACCGCCATCGAGGACACGCTCTTGCCGGACCCTGACTCACCGACGATGCCCAGGGTCTCGCCCATCTTGACGGAGTACGACAGGTCGTTGACGGCCTTGACGAGGCCGTCGTGGGTCGGGAACTGGACCGTGAGGTCCTCGACGACGAGGAAGGCGTCACCGTCGTCGGCGCCCGCCGTCGTGGCGGCGCTCTGGTCGGTCAGAAAGCTGGTCATGACATCCTCACGCGGGGGTCAAGGAAGCTGTAGACGATGTCCACGATGAAGTTCGCGACCACGACGAGGCTCGCTGCGACGAGGACGGTCGCCAAGATTACGGGGAAGTCCTGGGGCGACTGGACCGAGTCGAGCGCCCACCATCCGATGCCGTTGATACCGAAGATCTGCTCGGTGAACACCGTTCCCGCGAGCAGCGTGGCGAAGTCCAGGCCGAAGATCGTCACGATCGGGACGATCGCCGCACGCAGACCGTGCCGGAAGACGACCCGGCTCGACCTGACGCCCTTGGCGGTAGCCGTGCGGATGTAGTCCTCGCCGAGGGTCTCCACCATGGAGCCTCGCGTGAACCGGGCGTACTGCGTGGAGTTCGTGACACCGATCACCAGCCATGGCAGGAGCAGGCCGGAGGCCCACGCCACGGGGTTCTCGGTGAGCGGGGTGTACCCCGTGGCCGGGAAGATGTCCCACTGCAACGTGAGGAAGATCCAGGCCAGCAGGGCGAAGAGGTAGTACGGGATCGAGGAGACGACCAGGCTGCCACCCACGAGCAGGCGGTCCGCCGTCGTACCACGCCACCGGGCTGCAAGAACGCCGAGCGTCACGCCGAGGACGAGGTAGATCGCAGCTCCACCGAGCGCGACGGAGAGCGTCGCGGGGTACTTCTTGACGAGCTCCTTGCGGACCTCGCCCCGGGTGCCGTAGGAGATGCCGAGGCACGGCGCCTCGCACTTGTACTCGCCGCCGAGCACAATCTTGCGGTCCTTGAAGAGTCCACCCACGAAGGCGCCGTACTGGGTCACGACGCTCTGGTCGAGTCCCATCTGCTTCTCGAGCGCCGCGAGCCGCTCAGCGGTGCAGTGGCCCTGGGCCTCGCAGACCGGGCCTGCCGGGTTGCTCGGCCCGAGGAAGAAGAGCGCGAAGACGAACATCGACGTCAACACGATGACAAGGAACGACGACAGGAGGCGCCGGACGATGAAGCCCGCCATGGACGTACTACCTACTTCCCGAACTCGGTTGTGGGGTGGGGCCCACCTGGGACCCCACCCCACAACACACTGGTGATACTGCGGTCAGGGTGCGGACCCGGACCGGTGAGCGGTTACTGCTTGAGCCAGACGTTCTTCCAGGTCGGCATACCGAACGTCGCGTCGATGAAGTGACCCTCGACGTTCGAGCCGTGCATCTGGGCGACACCGCCGTAGCCGATGACGAACAGCGGGAAGTACTTCTCGGCAATGAACTTGTCGAGATCGTTCCACGCTGCCGGCTGCTTCTCGGCCGGCATCAGCTGGATGTCGTCGATCTTCTTGTCGACCTCGGGCTCGTTGAAGATGGCGTAGTTCGAGCCGGTGCCCTCTTCCTTGAGGTTCGTCGAGTGCATGACCGGCGGGAACCACGACCCACCCGAGGGCCAGTCCGAGCACCAACCGGCGGACCGGACGTTGATCTTCTTGTTGTCGACGTTCGCGCGCTCCGTGGACAGGTCCGCGACGGTGGTCGCGACGGGGCTGGCCTTGAAGCCGGCAGCCTCGAGCGCCTTGACCACGACGTCCTTGGCCTTGACGTCCTGCGGGTCGTCGTTCATGAACAGCCACTTGATCTCGTAACCGGTCTTGCCGGCCTCCTCGAGCAGCGACTTCGCCTTCGCAGCGTCGGTCGAGCCGAGCTCGTGGTCGGGAAGCGGGTTGTACTCGGCGCGGCCGGGGATGCCCGGCGGCATGAGGTTGCCGCCCCAGATGCGGGTGACGTTCACGATCTTGCCGGCGGCCAGAGCCGCGTCCTTGTAGGGGTACGCGTAGGCCAGGGCCTGACGGACCTTCTTGTCGGTCACCTGACGGTAGTCCGGCGCCCAGTACCGGGTGCAGGGCTGCGAACCCATCGACAGGCGGTCCTTGTACTTGTCCTGCATGGTCCGGAAGTCCGCGGCCAGGACGTCGTCGAAGGTCAGCGTGTTCTGAGCGTCGCCCTTGTCGGCCAGCATCAGCTGGTCGATCTTGGTGCTCTCGGTCTGGAAGTCCATGACGTACTTCTCGGGGTACTGCGTGCGGCCCGGGTCGGTCTTCGGGTCCCAGTGCGGGTTCCGGACCAGGGTCAGCGACTTCTCCGGGGTGTACTGGTCGAACATGTACGGACCGGTCGACATCGGGTGCAGACGGTACTTCTCAGGCGCGTCTGCGCCCTTCGGGATCGGGCCCATCGCCGGGAAAGCACCCCAGTAGGGCATGTCCGGGAACGGCTTGGCCATCTTGATGGTCAGCGTGTTGCCGTTGACCTCGACACCGGCGTAGTCGGTGCCCGACTTGTAGGGACCCTTGTACTTGTCCCCGTCGAGGAAGTAGTCGTTGCTGTAGGTCGGGCCCTCGGGGAACGTGGCGCGGTCGAACGACCGGAGGATGCCGTAACGGACGTCCTCCGCCGTGACGTCCTTGCCGTTCTCCCACTTGACGCCGTCACGGATGGTGAACTTCCACTCCGTGAAGTCCTTGTTCGGCGTACCGAGGTCGGTGGCCAGGTCAGGGACCAGGACCATGTCGCCGGACTTCTCGTCGTAGACGTACTGCGTCAGCGTGCGAGTGACCAGGCCGCCGAGGATCGAGGCGGCGTTGATGTAGTACGCCTCGGTCGGGTCCATGGTGTTGAGACCCGCGTAGCTGAGGACCTTGACGGTCCCGCCTTCCTTGGCCCCGGAGATCTGGACCGGACCCTGCCGCGCGGCGTCCATGCCCGCGCCGGATGCGCCCAGCTTCTCCTTGTCGATGCCGGAGGCCTCGCCATCATTACCGTTGCCGCCGCTCGAGCTGCCACCACAGGCAGCCAGAGCAAGCATTCCCACGGCGGTGAAGGCAATGATCGGTTTCTTGAACCGCATTCCTAACCCACCCTTTCCTGGTTGGTTGTGCAATCCCGCGGTGAGTCGGTCACCGGCGAGTCTTGGGGTCGAAGGCGTCACGGATGGAGTCGCCTAGGAGGTTGAGCGCGAGGACCAGCACCATGACGGTGATCACGGGCGCCCAGAGGTAGAGCGGGTACTTGCTGTAGGAGTTCACCGCGTCGTTGATCGTCTGGCCCAGTGAGGGGACGCCGGTGAGTCCGATGCCGAGGTAGGACAGGCCCGCTTCGGCGGCCACGTAGGCCGGGAGCGAGAGCGAGATCGCCACGATGATCGGCGCCACGAGGTTCGGCAGGAGCTCCTTGAACAGGATGCGGCGGGTCGGCACACCCATCACCTGAGCCGCCTGGACGAACTCACGCTCGCGCAGCGACAGCACCTGGCCGCGGATCAGACGCGCGAGGCCCATCCACCCGAAGACGACCAGGACCGTGATCAGCGCGAACACCTGAGCCTTCGCCAGGGCGGCGAGGTTGGTGGAGAAGCGCGACACGATGATCGGAGCCAGAGCCAGCGCGCCGAGGAGGAACGGGAACGACAGGAAGAGGTCGATCACGAACGAGATGACCCGGTCCAGCCAGCCGCGTGCGAAGCCGGCGACGAGACCGATCGAGACCCCGATGAGCGTCGACAGCACCGTGGCCGTCGTCGCCACGGCCAGCGAGGTCCTCAGCCCGTAGAGGAGACGCGCGAGGTTGTCCACCCCGGTCTGAGGCGCAAGGCCGAGCGGGTGCTCCCAGGTGAAGGGGTAGAACGGTGGGCCGAGGGCGGGGAAGCCGTCGTACGAGAGCACGTCGCTCGGAAGCGGAGCGTTCGGGTCGGTCGTGCTGTAGTACAGCCCCAACGCCGAGGTGATCACGGGCGCGAAGACCCCGAGCAGGAGCAGGAGGAACACCGTGATCGCGGAGCCCATGGCGACCTTGTCGGAACGAAGACGCTGGAGGGCGATCCTTGTCGGCGACTTGCCGGCAATGACCTTGGCAGCGGCCTTGTCAGCGCCGCCCTCGGCATCGAGGTCCTCACCGAACTTCTCGAGGTTCGCTGTCGTGGTCATGCATACCTGTCTTTCATCACAAGGTGGACTATGTGTCCGCAAGAGTGGATCAGCGGGTCTTACAGCCCAGAGGACTGTAAACCAACACGTGTTTTATGTATTGCCGAGACTGGTAACGATCTGATACCAGCCCAAGACGTCCGTTATCCGGGCATGACGAACCTCCCGGACTCGCTTCGAGGAAGAGAGTCGACCGAAGACCGGGTTTCGGGGGTCGCCGGCAGCGTTCAGGTGACGGACGCGTCCCCCAGCGACGTTCAGCTGACGGGGTTCTCGACCGCCGGCTTCTCGCTCGCCTTCTCGCGGGACTCGGCGGCCGGCGTCTCCGGCTTCGCGTCCACGCCTGCCTCAGCGCGCTGCTGAGGCGTGATCGGAGCGGGGGCCTGGGTCAGCGGGTCGTAGCCGGCGCCGGTCTTCGGGAAGGCGATCACGTCGCGGATCGAGTCGGTCCCGGCGAGGAGGGCGACGATCCGGTCCCATCCGAACGCGATGCCGCCGTGAGGCGGGGCGCCGTACTTGAAGGCCTCGAGCAGGAAGCCGAACTTCTCGTTCGCCTCCTCCTCGCCGATCCCCATCACCTCGAAGACCCGTTTCTGGACGTCCTCGCGGTGGATACGGATCGACCCGCCGCCGATCTCGTTGCCGTTGCAGACGATGTCGTAGGCGTAGGCGAGCGCCTCGCTCGGGTCCACGTCGAACGAGTCCATGCTCTCCGGCTTGGGCGAGGTGAACGCGTGGTGCACGGCGGTCCAGGCACCGCTGCCGACCGCGACGTCTCCGGCCGCGGTGGCCTCGTCGGCGGGCTCGAACAGGGGTGCGTCGACGACCCAGACGAACTTCCACGCCGACTCGTCGATGAGGCCGACGCGACGGCCGATCTCGAGCCGGGCCGCGCCGAGCAGCCCCCGCGAGTGCTTCCCCGGCCCTGCGGCGAAGAAGATCGCGTCGCCCGGCTCGGCGCCGACGTGCGCGGCGATGCCGGCCCGCTCGGTCTCGCTGAGGTTCTTGGCCACCGGTCCCCTGAGCTCTCCGTCGGCTCCGACGAGGAGGTACGCGAGGCCCTTCGCGCCGCGCTGCTTGGCCCAGTCCTGCCACGCGTCGAGCTGCTTGCGCGGCTGGTCGGCTCCCCCGGGCATGACGACGGCTCCGACGTACGGCGCCTGGAAGACCCGGAACGGGGTGTCCTTGAAGAACTCGGTGCACTCGACGAGCTCGAGGCCCATGCGCAGGTCCGGCTTGTCGGTGCCGAAGCGGCGCATCGCGTCGTCGTAGGTCATCCGCTCGATCGGGGTCTTCAGGTCGTGCCCGATCAGCGCCCACACGGCACGGAGCACGTCCTCGGCGACGGCGATCACGTCGTCCTGCTCGACGAAGCTCATCTCGATGTCGAGCTGGGTGAACTCCGGCTGCCGGTCGGCCCGGAAGTCCTCGTCGCGGTAGCAGCGGGCGATCTGGTAGTAGCGCTCCATGCCGCCCACCATCAGCAGCTGCTTGAACAGCTGGGGGCTCTGCGGAAGGGCGTACCAGCTGCCGGGCTGCAGCCGGGCGGGCACCAGGAAGTCGCGCGCGCCCTCGGGCGTGGAGCGGGTCAGGGTCGGTGTCTCGATCTCGACGAAGCCCTCCTCGTCGAGGATCTGCCTTGCCGCACGGTTGACCTGGCTGCGCAGGCGGATCGCGCCGCCGGGCCCCTGCCGACGCAGGTCGAGGTAGCGGTGCTTCAGGCGCACCTCCTCGCCTACCTGGACGTGCTCGTCGATCGGGAACGGCAAGGGTGCTGCTGCGCTGAGGACCTCGACGTCGTTCGCGATCACCTCGATCTCTCCCGTGGGCAGGTGCGGGTTCGCGTTGCCCTCGGGGCGCACGGCGACCTCGCCGGTGACCTTGAGGCAGTACTCCGAGCGCAGGTGGTGGGCGACCTCCTCGTCACGGACCACGACCTGCACCACGCCGGACGCCTCGCGCAGGTCGAGGAAGGCGACACCGCCGTGGTCGCGCCGTCGGCCGACCCAACCCGCGAGGGTCACGGTCTGTCCGGCGTTCTCAGCGCGCAGGCTGCCGGCGTCATGGGTGCGGATCACGAAAGCTCCTCAGGGTGGTGCGAGACGATGGTGGGGGTGAGGTCGGAGGTGGGCGGCTGCCAGACGTCCGCGTCTGCGTCCTTCTGGTCGCCGCTGCGGATGTCCTTGACCTGGTCGGGTCCGGCTTCTGCGCCAGAGGCCGGGAACCAGACGAAAGGGATGCCCCTGCGCTCGGCGTACCGGATCTGCTTTCCGAACTTCTGCGGTGCCGCGGCGACCTCGGCCGGGATGCCCCGGGCCCTCAGGCGCTGGGCGATGTCGTCGGAGGCGGACCGGCTCTCCTCGTCGACGAGGGCTACGAGGACGACCGAGGGGACCTTCCGGTCGGAGGTCAGCAGGCCTCGCTGGATGAGCGGGACCAGGGCACGGGAGATGCCGAACGAGATGCCCACGCCGGGATAGGTGGTCTTGCCGTCGGACGCCAGGGCGTCGTACCGGCCGCCGGAGCAGATGGAGCCGAGGCTCTCGAACCCCTCCATCACCGTCTCGAAGACCGTGCCGGTGTAGTAGTCCAGGCCGCGGGCGACGCGCAGGTCCGCCTCGACGACGAACCTGTCGCTGACGACGGACGAGCAGCCCGTGACGACGGCGGCGAGCTCCTCGAGCCCCTCCTCGAGGAGGTCGTTCTCGACGCCGAGTGCGCGCACGCGGTCGACGAAGCTCGTGTCACTGCTGCGGATCTCGGCCAGCTCGAGGCAGCGAGCGGCCTGCTCCTTCGTGAGCCCGGCCTCGTCGACCAGCATCGTGGCGACCACGTCGGCCGGCAGCTTGTCGATCTTGTCGATCACCCGCATCACCGCCTCGACGTCCGTGGCGCCGATGCCCTGGTAGAAGCCCTGGATCAGCTTGCGGTTGTTCACCTGCAGCCGCATGGGGGGCAGCGGCAGGCCGACGAGCCCCTCGGCCATGACGCGCGCCACCTCGATGTCGTGGTGGAAGGGCAGCGCGTCCTTTCCGACGATGTCGATGTCGGCCTGGGTGAACTCCCGGAAGCGGCCCTCCTGCGGCCGCTCGCCTCGCCAGGCCTTCTGGATCTGGTAGCGGCGGAAAGGGAACTCCAGCTTGCCGGCGTTCTCGAGCACGTAGCGGGCGAAGGGCACGGTCAGGTCGAAGTGCAGGCCCATGCCGGCGTCCGCCTGCTGCTCGTCGGCCTGCAGCCGCCGCAGGACGTAGACCTCCTTGGAGGTCTCCCCCTTGCGAAGCAGCTGGTCCATCGGCTCGACCGCGCGGGTCTCGATGTTCGCGAAGCCGTGCAGCTCGAACGTACGCCGGAGCCGGTCGGTCACCTGCAGCTCGACGACGCGCTGCTCAGGCAGGAACTCGGGAAACCCGCTGAGCGGGGTGGGCTTGCTCATCTCATAGACCTCGGGTGTTGCGTAGGACAGCCGGACCGTTGTCCGGGTCGGCGAGGTCGCGACCGGCAAGATCCAGGAGGTAAGGGTTGGTCGCCCGTTCACGACCGATGCTCGTCTGCTCGCCGTGACCGGGAAGCACCACGATGTTGTCGGCGAGCGGCAGCACCTTGGTGGCCAGGCTCCTCAGCATCGTCGGATGGTCCCCGCCGGGGAGGTCCGTGCGGCCGATCGACCCCGCGAACAGGAGGTCACCGGAGAACATCACCTCGGCTATGTCGTCCGAGGCGTACGGCGACCGGAAGGTCACCGACCCGCGGGTGTGTCCCGGGGTGTGGTCGACGACGAACGCCAACCCGGCCAGCTCGAGGCCCTGGCCGTCGGCGAGCTCGGAGACCTGGTCGGGCTCGGCGAACTCGTATTTTCCGCCGAGCAGCATGCCGGCCGTCTCCGACGACATCCCGGCCATGGGGTCGGAGAGCAGGTGCCGGTCCTCCGGGTGGATGTAGGCGGTGGCGTCGTAGCTGCCCGCGACGGGCGCAACGCACCACATGTGGTCGATGTGTCCATGCGTCACCAGGACGGAGACAGGCTTGAGGTTGTGCTCGCGGACCACCTCGGCGACGCCGGCGGCGGCATCCTTGCCGGGGTCGACGACCACGCACTCCTGGCCGGGTGCCGTGGCCACGACGTAGCAGTTGGTCCCCCACGGTCCCGCTGGGAAGCCTGCGATGAACACGGGTGAGAACTCCTGGAATGGACGGGTGGGGACCGGTGAAGCCTACCTAGCCCCCTCGCGCTCACGGAAACCGCGGGAGTCGTTATCGCGCCGTAGTCGACAACTCGGTGTTGCCTGGCCCCATGGACACCTAGACTCGCGGTGGATCTGACTACGATGCACGTCCCGTGGACCAACCACGTGGGTTTGCACCTGAATTCGAAGAGGTAACCCGGTGAACGACTCCCAGCCCGGTCAGCCCGCGGACCAGTGGGGCCGCGTGGCCGAGGACGGCTCGGTCTTCGTGCGGACAGCGGAGGGTGAGCGGCAGGTCGGGCAGATGCCCGGCGCCAGCCCCGAAGAGGCGCTTGCCTTCTACACCAAGCGGTACGACGACCTGGCGTTCGAGGTGCAGCTGCTGGAGCAGCGGATCTCGGCCGGCACGCTCGCCCCTGACGAGGCCACCGCGGCGGTCGAGCAGGTCCACACCACGCTCCAGGACGCCCAGGCTGTCGGCGACCTCGCCGCACTCGATGCCCGGTTGTCCGGCCTGAGGGTGACGATCGAGAAGCAGCGCGAGCAGCGCAAGGCCGAACGCGCCCGGCGGGCCGCGGCGGCGAAGACCCGCAAGGAGAAGATCGCGGCGGAGGCCGAGACCCTCGCGGAGGGCACCGACTGGCGCAACGGCGCGAACCGGCTCCGGGAGCTCCTCGACGAGTGGAAGGCGCTCCCCCGCATCGACAAGAGCACCGACGACGCGCTCTGGCGCCGGTTCTCGACCGCACGTACGACGTACACCCGTCGCCGCAAGGCGCACTTCGCCGAGCTCGGCGAGAAGCGGGAGACGGCCCGGGCCATCAAGGAGAAGCTCGTCGTCGAGGCCGAGGCGCTCGCGGAGTCGACCGAGTGGGGCCACACCGCCGGCAAGTACCGCGAGCTCATGCGCCAGTGGAAGGCCGCAGGACCGGCCCCGAAGAACGTCGACGACCAGCTGTGGAAGCGCTTCCGCGCCGCCCAGGACACGTTCTTCGGCGCGAGGGACGCGACGAATGCCAAGCTCGACGCGGAGTACGCCCAGAACGCCGAGGTCAAGGAGAAGCTGCTCGTCGAGGCCGAGGCGCTGGTTCCGGTCACCGACGTGCGGGCCGCCAAGGAGGCGTTCCGCGACATCGCCGACCGCTGGGACGCCGCCGGCAAGGTTCCGCGCGACCGCATGAAGGACCTCGAGGGCCGGATGCGCAAGGTCGAGCAGGCCATCCGCGGTGTCGAGGACGACCAGTGGAAGCGCTCGAACCCCGAGGCGCGGGCCCGGGCCGCGGCAACCGTCTCCCAGCTCGAGTCCTCGCTCGAGGAGCTCGAGTCGAAGAGGGCGAAGGCAGAGGCGGCCGGCAACACGAAGAAGGCCGCCGAGCACGCCTCGGCGATCGAGGCCCGCCAGGCCTGGCTCGTCGAGGCCAAGCGCGCCTTGGACGACTTCTCCGCCTGACGCCGGCGCCGAGGTTCCAACCGGCCCTCGGCGACAAACATCGTGCACCTGCGACGTTATGGCGTCGGCTCGCGAGGTTCTGCTGTCCAGATCGTGCACATGCACGATCTCGGTCGGCCCGCGTCCCGCGCAGCCGCCGCCGCATGACGGCAGGTGCTACTGCGTGACCCGGTAGGCGTCGAAGACGCCGTCGACCGAGCGCACCGCCTTCAGCACGTGTCCCAGATGCTTGGGGTCACCCATCTCGAAGGTGAAGCGCGACTTCGCGACGCGGTCCCGGGTGGTCTGCAGCGACGCCGCGAGGATGTTGACGTGTACGTCGGACAGCACCTTTGTGATGTCCGAGAGCAGCCGGGCCCTGTCGAGGGCCTCGACCTGGATGTTCACGAGGAACATCGACTGGGCGGTCGGCGCCCAGTCGACGTCGACGAGCCGTTCGGGCTGGGACTGGAGGCTCTTGGCGTTGGTGCAGTCGGCCCGGTGGATCGAGACCCCGGCCCCCCGGGTCACGAAGCCCAGGATCTTGTCGCCGGGCACCGGCGTACAGCACTTGGCGAGCTTGACCCACACGTCCGAGATGCCCCTGACGATGACTCCGGCGTCGCCGCCCGCGCTCCGCTTCGCGCGAGTCCGCTCCGAGGTCAGCTGGACACCCTCGGCGAGGTCCTCGGCGGCGCCCTCCACCCCGCCGTGAAGGTCGATGACGCGGCGCACCACGGTCTGCGCACCGACGTTGCCCTCGCCGACCGCGGCGTAGAGCGCCGAGACGTCGGAGAGCCGCATCTCGGCGGCGACCGTGCTCAGTGAGTCGTGGGTGAGCACGCGCTTGAGGGGCTGGCCCTCCTTGCGCATCAGCCGGGCGATCTGCTCCTTGCCCTGCTCGATGGCCTCCTCGCGCCGCTCCTTGGTGAACCACTGGCGGATCTTGTTGCGAGCCCGGGGTGACTTGACGTAGGACAGCCAGTCGCGGCTCGGGCCGGCGTTCGGCGCCTTGGAGGTGAACACCTCCACGACGTCGCCGTTGTCCAGCGGCGACTCGAGCGGCACGAGCCGGCCGTTGACTCGGGCACCGATCGTGCGGTGCCCGACCTCGGTGTGGATCGCGTAGGCGAAGTCGACCGGCGTGGACCCCGTGGGCAGCGCGACCACGTCGCCGCGAGGAGTGAAGACGTACACCTCGGAGGTGTTGATCTCGAAGCGCAACGACTCGAGGAACTCCCCTGGGTCCTCGGTCTCCTGCTGCCAGTCGAGGAGCTGTCGCACCCAGGCCATGTCGGCGTTGCTCGTGCCCTGGGTCGCCACCGACTTGTCGGTGTCTTCCTTGGTGGAGCGCTCCTTGTACTTCCAGTGCGCCGCGACGCCGTACTCCGCGCGACGGTGCATCGCGAAGGTGCGGATCTGCAGCTCGACCGGCTTGCCCTCGAGCCCGATGACCGTCGTGTGCAACGACTGGTACATGTTGAACTTCGGCATCGCGACGTAGTCCTTGAACCGCCCGGGCACGGGGTTCCACCGAGAGTGGAGCACGCCCAGGGCGGCGTAGCAGTCGCGATCGGACTCCACGAGGATCCTGATGCCGACCAGGTCGTAGATGTCGGAGAACTCGCGGCCCCGCACGATCATCTTCTGGTAGATCGAGTAGTAGTGCTTGGGCCGGCCGGTGACGAGCGCCGTGATCCGGGCTTCCTTGAGGTCGTTCTCGACCTGCTCGATCACCTTTGCCAGGAACTGGTCCCGCGACGGTGCGCGCTCGGCGACCAGCCGCACGATCTCGTCGTAGATCTTGGGATGGAGGGTCGCGAAGGCGAGGTCCTCGAGCTCCCACTTGATGGTGTTCATGCCCAGCCGGTGGGCCAGCGGGGCGTAGATCTCCAGCGTCTCGCGTGCGATGCGCTCCTGCTTGTCCTGCTTGAGGTAGCGCAGCGTGCGCATGTTGTGGAGCCGGTCGGCGAGCTTGATGACGAGCACGCGGATGTCGCGGCTCATCGCCACGATCATCTTGCGGATCGTCTCCGCCTGGGCGGAGTCGCCGTACTTGACCTTGTCGAGCTTGGTGACGCCGTCCACGAGCAGGGCGACCTCGTCGCCGAAGTCGCTGCGCAGCTCCTCCAGGGTGTAGGAGGTGTCCTCGACAGTGTCGTGCAGGAGCGCGGCACACAGGGTCGGCTCGGTCATGCCGATGTCGCCGAGGATCGTCGCGACGGCCAGCGGATGGGTGATGTAGGGGTCACCGCTCTTGCGGGTCTGCGTGCCGTGCGCCTTCTCGGCAACGAGGTAGGCGCGCTCGAGCAGGGTCAGATCGGCCTTGGGATGGTTGGTGCGTACGGCGCGGAACAGCGGCTCCAGGACAGGGTTGCCCGGCTGGGACTTCGTGGTCATCCGGGCCAGGCGCGCACGCATCCTGCGCCCGGACGGAGGCCCGGACGGAGGCCCGGGCGCAGCCTGGGTGGGACGCTCCTCAGGTGCGGGCGCGGACTGTGTCGCGGCGCTACCGGTCCCAGCGTCGTCGGACACCGCTCACCTCCCGCCTCGTCGAGGTTTCAGTCTATGCCCGGGCACCTGAGGCGACCGACGCTCGCGCCACAGGTCCTCTCAGATCGTCCGGATCGCGGTGACCGGCAGGTCGCCGACTGTCTCTCGTCCCGGAAGGAAGGAGAGCTCCATGAGCACCGCGACGCCCTGCACGATCCCGCCACAGGCCCTGACCAGCTCAGCGGTGGCTGCGACCGTGCCGCCGGTGGCCAGCACGTCGTCGATCATCAGTACCCGCTCGCCAGGCAGGATCGAGTCCTGGTGCAGCTCGAGGGTGGCGCTGCCGTACTCCAGGTCGTAACCGACCGCGTGCGTGTCCGCCGGGAGCTTGCCTGCCTTGCGGACCGGCACGAACCCGGCGCCGAGGGCGAGAGCCACGGGGGCGGCGAGGATGAACCCCCGGGCCTCCATGCCCACGACCTTGTCGACGACGACGTTCCCGTCGGCGTCGCGGCCGGCCCGCGCCAGGACCTCGATGACAGCCGAGAAGCCGTCATGGTCGGCGAGCAGCGGCGTGATGTCCTTGAAGACGACGCCGGGCTTGGGGAAGTCGGGGATGTCTCGGATCAGCTCGTCGAGATGCTTCGCGAGGTACTCGTCGTGCCCCGCCGCGTCGGAGGCGGAGAAGGTGGCGCTCACAGTCGACTCCCGGCCTACGGCTGCTCGGGCGCGTCGGTGGGGACGTCAGAGGTGTCCACTTCCTTGTGACCGTCGATGACCCGCGCCACGGCCTGGCGGGCGACCTTGATCTCGGTGCCGGGCGACACCTGAAGGGTCACCGTGTCGTCGAGGATCGACACCACGGTGCCGAAGATGCCCGAGCTCAGCATGACCTCCGAGCCCACGTTGACACTGTTCTGGATCCGCGACATGTCTTGCTGCCGCTTCCGCGCCGGGCGGATCACCAGGAACCAGAACGCGAGGAAGAAGATCAGAATCGGGAACACGGTCCCAAGCAGGTCGTTCGAATTCACCATGGCTCCTGAGCAGCGGTCGGGGTACGTCTCGACCGTACGTCGGTCGGCCGTCGAGTCTAGCGACGGAGGGTCACTCGTCGCCGAACAGGTCAGGTTGCCCGGCGCCGAAGCCGAAGGCCACGTCGGGCGGGGCGTTGAGTCCGAGGTGCTCCCAGGCAGCCGCCGTCGCCACCCGGCCTCGAGGGGTGCGGGCGAGCATCCCCATGCGCACGAGGAACGGCTCGGCCACCTCCTCGACGGTCTCGCGCTCCTCCCCGACCGCCACCGCGAGCGTGCTGATGCCGACCGGCCCGCCGCCGAACCTGCGACACAAGGCGTCGAGGACGGAGCGGTCGAGACGGTCGAGCCCGGACTGGTCGACCTCGTACAGGTCGAGTGCCCGGTGGGCGACGTCGAGCGTGACGATGCCGTCGGCACGCACCTGTGCGTAGTCGCGCACCCGGCGCAGGAGCCGGTTGGCGATGCGTGGCGTTCCGCGCGACCGCGACGCGATCTCGGCGGCACCCTCCCCCGTGAGGTCGACGCCGAGCAGCCCGGCGGAGCGACGCACGATCTTCTCGAGGTCGGAGGGTTCGTAGAACTCGAGGTGCGCGGTGAACCCGAACCGGTCGCGTAGCGGGCTCGGCAGCAGGCCGGCCCGTGTCGTGGCACCGACGAGAGTGAACGGCGGGATGTCGAGCGGGATCGCGGTCGCCCCCGGCCCCTTGCCGATCACGACGTCCACACGGAAGTCCTCCATCGCCATGTAGAGCATCTCCTCCGCCGGTCGCGACATCCGATGGATCTCGTCGACGAACAGGACGTCGTGCTCGTTCATCCCCGAGAGGATGGCGGCGAGGTCGCCGGCATGGGTGATCGCCGGCCCCGACGTGAGCCGCAGCGGCGCCGACATCTCGGCGGAGATGATCATCGCGAGCGTGGTCTTGCCCAGGCCAGGCGGACCGGCGAGCAGGACGTGGTCCGGGGGACTGTGGCGACCGCGGGCCGCCTGGAGCACCAGGGAGAGCTGCTCGCGGACCCGCTCCTGGCCGATCACCTCGTCGAGGGTGCGCGGGCGCAGGGCCGCTTCGACGGCTCGCTCGTCCCCCTCCGCCTCGGCCGCCACGAGCGAGCGGCTCTCTGCGTAGGCCGTCTCGGCGGCGTCGTACTCCGCCTCGGTCATCCGGCGACTCTGCTCGGCCATCGGCTCATGCCCTGCTCAGCGACCGGAGAGCCGCCCGCAGCAGAGCGGCGACATCGGGAGCCGCCGTCTCCTCGGCCTGCGGGGCCACCGCGTCGACAGCCTTGTCAGCCTCCTTGGCGGACCAGCCCAGGCCGACGAGACCTGCGTGCACCTGGTCACGCCAGGCGGGAGCCGACGCACTGGCGGCCTGGGGGCGGCCGAGCGACGCGCCCGTCGGCGCTCCGATCCGGTCCTTGAGCTCGAGCACGATGCGCTGGGCGCCCTTCTGCCCGATGCCGGGGACCCGGGTGAGCGCCTTGATGTCCTCGGTCATGACAGCCCGACGCAGGTCGTCGGGCGAGAGTACGGCGAGCATCGCCTGCGCGAGCTTCGGGCCGACGCCGCTGGCGGTCAGCAGCATCTCGAAGAGCGACTTCTCCTCGTCGTCGAGGAAGCCGAACAGCGTCATGGAGTCCTCGCGGACGATCATGCTGGTCGGCAGCGTCGCCTCCGCGCCGTTGCGCAGGGAGGCCAGGGTGTTGGGCGTGCAGTTGAGCTCGAGACCGACACCGCCCACCTCCAGCACAACCGAGGTCAACGACACGTCAGCGACGGTCCCACGGACGAATGCGATCACCGGGCTCCCTTTCCTGCGGCGGCCACCGCCGCCTCGATCCTGCTCTGCGCGCTCCCCCGCCAGATGTGACAGATCGCCAGCGCCAGCGAGTCGGCCGCGTCGGCCGGCTTCGGCTGCTGGGCAAGGCGGAGCAGGCGGGTGACCATGATGCCGATCTGGTCCTTGTTGGCCCGGCCGCTGCCGGTGACCGCCGCCTTCACCTCGCTCGGTGTGTGGAGCGCGACCGGGATCCCGCGCCTGGCGGCCGCGACCATCGCGATGCCGCTGGCCTGAGCCGTGCCCATGACCGTGCTCACGTTGTGCTGGCTGAAGACTCGTTCGACCGCGACGGCGTCGGGTTCGTGGACGTCGAGCCAGTGCTCGACCTCCGCCTCGATGCGGCACAGTCGCAGGGCTACCTGCATGTCTGCAGGGGTCCGAACCACCCCGACGTCGACCATGTGGAGCGGCCGGCCGACCGAGCCTTCGACCACGCCGAGACCGCAGCGGGTCAGGCCTGGGTCGATCCCGAGCACACGCACACGTGCCCCTTCCTGGTCAGGCGTCGTCCGAACACATGTTCGGACTAAAACGTAGCCGATGGGGCACGGGAGCCGTCGTACGACACTCCGCGGACTCAGGCGTCGAGGGCTGCCATCACGTCGTCGGGGACGTCGAAGTTGCCGAAGACGTTCTGCACGTCGTCGAGGTCCTCGAGGGCCTCCACGAGACGGAACACCTTGGTGGCACCGCCCTCGTCGACCTCGACGGTCATGGTCGGCACGAAGGACGCCTCGGCCGAGTCGTAGTCGATTCCGGCTGCCTGGAGTGCGGTGCGCACTGCGACGAGGTCGGTCGCCTCGCTGATCACCTCGTAGGAGTCGCCGATGTCGTTGACCTCCTCGGCGCCGGCGTCGAGGGTGGCCTCGAGGACATCGTCCTCGACGACCTCCTTGCCGTCCTGCTCCTTGGCGACGATGACGACACCTTTGCGGTTGAACATGTAGGAGACCGAGCCGGGATCGGCGAGGTTGCCGCCGTTGCGCGAGATCGCGGTGCGAACCTCCATGGCGGCGCGGTTCCTGTTGTCGGTGAGGCACTCGATCAGCAGCGCGACGCCGTTGGGGCCGTAGCCCTCGTACATGATCGTCTGGTACTCCGCGCCACCGGCTTCGGCACCCGAACCACGCTTGACCGCACGGTCGATGTTGTCGTTGGGCACCGACGACTTCTTGGCCTTCTGGATCGCGTCGTAGAGCGTGGGGTTACCGGCCGGGTCTCCCCCGCCCATCCGTGCGGCGACCTCGATGTTCTTGATCAGCTTGGCGAAGAGCTTGCCGCGACGGGCGTCGATGACAGCCTTCTTGTGCTTCGTGGTCGCCCATTTGGAGTGGCCGGACATGAGGGATGCCTCTACTTCCGCTTCGGAGGTAAACCGTTCGGCGAGTCCAGATGCGACCGGACCATGTCGACGAACAGCGCGTGCATTCTGTGGTCCCCGGTGATCTCGGGGTGGAACGACGTGGCGAGCAGGTTCGCCTGTCGAACGGCGACGATCCTACCCACTGCCTCCCCGGACGCGACGCGAGCGACGACCTCGACCTCCTGGCCCACCTTCTCGACCCAGGGCGCCCGGATGAAGAGCGCTCTGAACGGCGGCTGCAGGGCTCGTCCGTCGAGCTCCACGTCGAGGTCGGCCTCGAAGGAGTCGACCTGACGCCCGAAGGCGTTGCGGCGGACCACGATGTCGAGCCCGCCGATGGTCTCCTGCCCGGCGATGCCGTTCTCGATCTGGTCGGCGAGCATGATCATCCCGGCGCAGGTGCCGAATGCCGGCAGTCCGTCCCGGAGGGCCTGCCGCAGTGGCTCGAACAGCTCGAACGTCCTGGCCAGCTTGTACATCGTCGTCGACTCGCCGCCCGGCAGGACGATGCCGTCCACCTCGGCGAGCTCCGACGGACGGCGTACGGCGCTGGTCCGCGCACCGGCTCGTTCGAGCATCGCTCGGTGCTCGCGCACGTCGCCTTGGAGGGCGAAGACGCCGATCAGGGGCGCGTCGGGACGAAGGTCGCTCATGGTGCAAGCGTAGGTCTGCGCTGCCAGTGGGCGCCGACCTCCACGCGACCCTCGTCGAAGTGTGCGGAGAGCCCCTGCCTCGCGAACGCCGCGATCACGTCATCGAGGAGCGCTTCTCCGGCGGCCACGTTCGCAGTGCTCGCGTGCCAGACGTTGACCTCGAGCATCCCCTCGTCGATGGCGTGCCAGACGTCCGGCGGGGTGAACCAGGCGATACCGGCAGGTGGGTCCCCGGCACGCGCGTCGAGCATCGCCTTCGCGGCCCAGTGGTCCTCACAGCCCTGGAGTACGACGATCCCGGCCGACTCCAGCTCTGCGAATGCACCCTGGAGCCGGTCGTAGTCGGTCACGGCCGGCCAGGACGCGGCGTCGGAGATCAACTCGTCGCGGAACTCGGCGACCCACTCCCCCGCGACGGCGGCCGGGTCCGGGACATCGGGAAGCTCGGAGGTGATGGCGAGCACCACCTCGTCGTACAGCTCCTTCTCGCCCAACAGGCCCGACCGAACGGCCGACCGCACGAACTCGCGGACGTGCTCCCTCGCCAGTGACTCAGCCACGGACCGCCTACCAGCCGCGCTCCGCGAGCCTGTGCGGCTGCGGGATCTCGTCGACGTTGATGCCCACCATCGCCTCACCGAGGCCACGCGAGACCTTCGCGAGCTGGTCGGGGTCGTCGTAGAAGGTGGTCGCCTTGACGATCGCCTCCGCGCGTTCGGCGGGGTTGCCGGACTTGAAGATGCCGCTGCCGACGAAGACACCCTCCGCGCCGAGCTGCATCATCATCGCCGCGTCGGCGGGGGTGGCGATGCCGCCGGCGGTGAACAGTACGACGGGCAGCTTGCCGGCCTCGGCGACCTCGCGCACGAGCTCGTAGGGGGCCTGGAGCTCCTTGGCCGCGACGTACAGCTCGTCCTTGGACAGCCCCTGCAGGCGGCGCAGCTCGGCGCGGATGGTGCGCATGTGCGTGACGGCGTTCGACACGTCGCCAGTGCCGGCCTCGCCCTTGGAGCGGATCATCGCCGCGCCCTCCGTGATACGGCGCAGCGCCTCGCCCAGGTTGGTCGCACCGCACACGAATGGCACGGTGAACTGCCACTTGTCGATGTGGTTGGCGTAGTCGGCAGGGGTCAGCACCTCCGACTCGTCGATGTAGTCGACGCCGAGGCTCTGCAGCACCTGGGCCTCGACGAAGTGCCCGATCCGGGCCTTCGCCATCACCGGGATGGAGACCGCCTCGATGATGCCGTCGATCATGTCCGGGTCGCTCATCCGCGAGACGCCACCTTGGGCACGGATGTCGGCGGGGACCCGCTCGAGGGCCATCACCGCGACGGCACCGGCGTCCTCGGCGATCTTCGCCTGCTCGGGCGTGACGACGTCCATGATCACGCCGCCCTTGAGCATCTCGGCCATGCCTCGCTTGACAGCGGACGTGCCCGTCGCCGTGGTGGTCTCGGTGGTCTTGTCGTTTCGGACGTCAGTCACGTGCAAACCTTCTGGGTCAGGCAGGGCATGCAGAACCCTGCCGAGAGATCTGGATGCCTCCAGACTACGACGGCGTGAGCCGCCGTCCCCAATCCGGCTCAGTCGGCGACCAGGGGCAGAGGTGGCACGTCGTCGAGGTCGACCGTGGTCGGCTCCGGAGCGTGGCCGGCCAGCCCCAGCCATCGCACCCGCCTCCTGGACCTCAGCGCCCGCGCTGAGGTGACCACGTCGTTGTGGAACCGGCGGGCCAGCTCGACCTTGCGGCACTCCCCGGCCAGCTCATCGAGCAGCGGGCCGACCTCCGGCGAGGCGCGCAACGTCTGCACCTCGTCGGCGTCGATGAACACCGCCCTCAGCGCCTGGGAGAGGTCGGACTCCGCGGCCTCCGACTCTCCGTCGTGGACGGAGCGTGCGTGGTGGGCCGCATCGACGAGCAGCAGCGAGCGTGCCGGGTCGAACGCGCCCGAGATGGCGAGCTCGAGCGCTGTGCCGGACCTTCGCAGCAGCTGGGTGTCGAGAGAGACGCGCGCCAGCTCCAGGCGGTGGTGCATCCGGTCGAGCCGCCGCGCGGTCCAGGACAGCCACAGACCCAACGCGAGGAGTACGACGACCGCGGCGACCGCCCAGACCCACGCCATCAGCGCGCACCTCCCCCGTGTCCGTCGGTGACCGTCTCGTACACCCGCACGATCTGCGCCGCCACCGCGGACCAGTCGTAGCGTCGCACCACACCGCTGGCGGCGTCTCGCAGCTCGTCCCGTCGCGCCCCGTCCTTGAGGAGCTCGCGGGCCCGGGCGGTGAGGTCGTCCACGTCCTCGCTGCGGAAGGTCGTGCCGTAGGCGCCGTCGCCGAGCACCCGCCGGAAGGCCGGGATGTCGCTGGCGAGGACAGGTGTTCCGGCGGCCATCGCCTCGATCAGCACGATCCCGAAGCTCTCACCGCCCGTGTTGGGCGCGACGTAGAGGTCCGCGGTACGCAGGGCGGAGGCCTTCTCGGCGTCGGACACCGGGCCCAGGAACACCACGGTCTCGGTCAGGTCGCGTGGCAGGCGTTTGCGGGCGGCGTCGAGGTCACCGCCACCGACGACGAGGAGCCTGAGGCCCGGGTGCTCGGCCGCCAGAGCCGGGATCGCCTCGAGCAGCAGCGGGAGTCCCTTGCGGGGCTCGTCGATCCGGCCCACGAAGGCGATGGTCGGCCCCTCGCCTCGCCAGTCCTCGCGGATCGCGGCGTCGGCGAAGCGGTCGACGTACACGCCGTTGGGGATCACCACGGGCTCGCCGCCGATGTGCTGCACCAGCGTGTTGCGGGCGTACTCCGACACCGCGATCCGGGCCGTGATCTTCTCCAGCGACGGGCGCAGGATCGACGCCGAGGCCGACATGGCGCGTGAGCGGACGTTGCTGGTGTGGAAGGTGGCGACGATCGGGCCGTCAGCGGCCCACAGCGCGAGCAGCGAGAGGCTCGGGGCGGCCGGCTCGTGCAGGTGGATGACGTCGAAATGCCCCTGCCGGAGCCAGCGCCGGACCCTGGCTGCGACGACCGGCCCGAAGGACAGACGGGCCACGGAGCCGTTGTAGGGCACGCGAACCACGCCGCCCGAGGGCATGACGTAGTCGGGCAACGCTGCCTCGTGCTCGCCCGGCGCCAGCACCGACACGTCGTGCCCGAGCCCGATGAGTGCCTCGGCCAGGTCCTTGACGTGGTTCTGCACTCCGCCCGGAACGTCGAGGGAGTAGGGGCAGACCAGACCGACCCGCATGGTCAGCCCACGTCGCGAACGGGCTTGGCTCGGTCGAGGTCCGCAGTGAACACCCGTTGCATCATGTGCCAGTCGGCAGGGTGCGCGCGAAGTCCCTCGGTGAAGTAGTCCGCCACCGCCTGCATCATCGTGACGAGGCCCTGCTCCCCCTCGGCGGGTGGCACAGGGCCGTGGAAGCTGATCACCAGCTCAGGGCCGTCGTACGCCAGGGTCGCCGCGATCAGCGGCGCTCCGGTGCGACGGGCGAGCTCTGCCGGTCCCCGCGGCATCTTGGCCGGCTGGCCGCAGAGCAGCACCTCCACGCCCGAGCGGCTCAGGTCGCGGTCGGCGAGCAGAGGGACCAGCCGTCCGCTCCGGAGTCGGTCGAGAAGGGCCGGGAACGTCGCCGGGTCCCCGGCGGGGAGGATCTCCATCCCGAGCGATGCGCGGTAGGCGACGAACTCGTCGTACAGGCGCTCGGGCTTCAGTCGCTCCGCGACGGTCGTGAGCGGCATCCCCGTCGAGCACGCCCAGGCGCCTGCCCAGTCCCAGTTCGCCATGTGCGGGAGCGCGATCACGACGCCGTGACCCTCCGCATGTGCGTCGCGGAGGAGGACCTCGTTCACGATGCGCGCCCGGCGTACGAGGTCGTCGACCGGCCACGACGGCAGACGGAAGGACTCCGCCCAGTAGCGGAGATAGGACCGCACGGCCTCGTGGGTCAGCCGGTCCAGCGCGGCATCGTCCAGATCAGGTCGCACACGCCCCAGGTTGGCACGCAGCCGCTCCACGCTGCGTCCATCGCGGCGGTGGATCGAGTCCGCGACCCTGGTGAAAAGCCTGAGCGCCGTCCCCTCAGGCAGGAGCCGCACGAGCCGCCACGCGGAGACGTACCCGAGCGCGACGGCGTTCTGCGAAGCGGCACGGGCTGCCCCACCGAGGGCGCGACGGCTGCGCTCCATCAGACCGTGGCTCGTGCCTGGCGCCGCACGGTGAGGATCCGTTGTACGACGGTCACGGTGCTTGCCACGGCCAGCAGCCACAGCACGGCCTCGAGCAGGACGGGGACGTCGAAGATGTCGCTGAAGCCGGCAGCCACGAGCACCGCGACAAGCCTGTCGGCCCGCGCTGCGATCCCGCCCTTCGCCTCGAAACCGAGCGACTCGGCACGAGCTCTCGTGTAGGAGGTCAGCCACCCCGTGACGAGGCAGTACAGCGTCAGAGCGGCGAGCACCTCTGACTGCACGACGTACACGTAGTACAGGAGGAGGCCGCCGAAGATCGCCGAGTCCCCCATCCGGTCCAGAGTCGAGTCCAGGAACGCACCCCACGGCGAGGTCTTGCCCGAGAGCCGGGCCATGGTGCCGTCGAGGAGGTCCGAGAACACGAAAGCGGTGATGACCAGCACGCCGACGATGAGCTCCCCCTGCGGGAAGAACCACAGTGCCGCGGCCACGACACCGGCGGTGCCGACCACCGTGACGGCGTCCGGGCTCACGTTGAGCCTCAGCAGGAGTCGGGCAACGGGAGTGATCAGGTTCGTGAAGAAGGCGCGCAAATGTTCGAACATGGCGAGAGCAGGCTACCCGGCTGACCACCGGCATCGTGCGCGCCGCACCGCCGTCGTGACAGACGCCTCAGTGCCAGGCGTCGGCGAGCAGCTCGCGGGTCTGGGCCATGAGCTCCGGCATGGTGCGCGTCCGCCCGATGATCGGCATGAAGTTCTGGTCGCCGGCCCACCGCGGCACGACGTGCTGGTGGAGGTGGGCGGCGATGCCCGCGCCCGCCACGGCGCCCTGGTTCATGCCGATGTTGAACCCGTGTGCCCCGCTGACAGAGCGGATCGTGCGCATCGCCGCCTGGGTGAAGGCGGCGATCTCGTGGGTCTCGTCGTCGGTCAGCTCGGTGTACTCCGGCACGTGCCGGTAAGGGCACACCATGAGATGCCCCGGGCTGTACGGGTAGAGGTTGAGCACGGCGAAGCTCAGCTCGCCACGATGCACCACCAGCCCCGACGCGTCGTCCAGCGTAGGGATCCGGCAGAACGGGCACTGGTGGCCCGCCCCCGTGTCGCCGGGCTTGTTCTCCCCACGGATGTAGGCCATCCGGTGGGGAGTCCACAGCCGCTCGAGCTCGTCGGGCACGCCGACACCTTGCTGGTGGAGCGCCTCGTCGGACATCGAGCCTCAGACCTGTACGCGCCGCTCGACCGCGTCGACAACCCGGGCGATCGCGTCGTCGACGGACACCCCGTTGTCCTGGTCGCCGCTGCGGTAGCGGAAGGACACCGCCCCGTCCTCGACGTCCCGGTCGCCGGCGATCACCATGAACGGCACCTTCTGCAGCTGCGCGTTGCGGATCTTCTTCTGCATGCGGTCGTCGGAGTCGTCCACCTCGACCCGGATCCCTCGCTCGCGCAGACGGGCCGCCACCTCGTTCAGGTAGTCGTTGTGGCGCTCCGCGATCGGGATCGCCACGACCTGCACGGGCGCGAGCCAGGGCGGGAAGGCGCCGGCGTAGTGCTCGGTCAGCACGCCGATGAACCGCTCGACCGAGCCGAACAGGGCGCGGTGGATCATCACCGGGCGCTGTCGCGACCCGTCGGGCGCGGTGTACTCCAGCTGGAACAGCTCGGGAAGGTTGAAGTCGAGCTGGATCGTCGACATCTGCCAGGTCCGGCCGATCGCATCCCGCGCCTGCACCGAGATCTTCGGGCCGTAGAAGGCAGCGCCGCCCGGGTCGGGCACCAGCTCGAGCCCGGAGGCGGTAGCGACCTCCTCGAGGGTCCGGGTCGCCTCGTCCCAGATCTCGTCGGGCCCCACGAACTTCTCGGGATCCTTCGTGGACAGCTCGAGGTAGAAGTCCTCCAAGCCGTAGTCCTTGAGCAGGTCGAGCACGAACCGAAGCGTCTTGGTGAGCTCGTCGTGCATCTGCTCTCGGGAGCAGTAGATGTGCGCGTCGTCCTGGGTCATGCCGCGGACCCGGGTGAGGCCGTGCACGACTCCGGACTTCTCGTACCGGTAGACCGAACCGAACTCGAACAGCCGCAGCGGCAGCTCACGGTAGGACCGGCCACGCGACTTGAAGATCAGGCAGTGGAACGGGCAGTTCATCGGCTTGAGGTAGTAGTCCTGGCCGGGCTTGACCACGTTGCCCTCGAGGTCGTGCGTCGCGTCGAGGTGCATCGCCGGGTACATCCCGTCGGCGTACCAGTCGAGGTGGCCGGAGGTCTCGAAGAGCTTGCCCTTGGTGATGTGGGGGCTGTAGACGAACTCGTAGCCGAACTCCTCGTGCCGGCGACGCGAGTAGTCCTCCATCTCCTTGCGCAGCACACCGCCCTTGGGATGGAAGACCGCCAGCCCGGAGCCGATCTCGTCGGGGAAGCTGAACAGGTCGAGCTCTCGGCCGAGCTTGCGGTGGTCGCGCCGCTCCGCCTCCTCCATCCGGTGCAGGTGCGCCTCGAGCGCCTCCTTGCTCTCCCAGGCGGTGCCGTAGATCCGCTGCAGCTGCTTGTTCTTCTCGTCGCCGCGCCAGTACGCCGCGGCGCTGCGCATCAGCTTGAAGGCCGGGATCCGCTTGGTGGTGGGCAGGTGCGGTCCGCGGCACAGGTCCTTCCACGCCAGCGAGCCGTCACGCTTGAGGTTGTCGTAGATGGTGAGCTCGCCACCGCCGACCTCGACGCTCGCGCCCTCGGCCGCGTCGGCCGCGCCAGGGCCCTTGAGACCGATCAGCTCGAGCTTGTACGGCTCGTCGGTGAGCTCCTCGCGAGCATCCTCGTCGCTCACGGCACGCCGGGAGAACTTCTGGCCCTCCTTGACGATCTTGCGCATCCGCGACTCGATCTTCTCGAGGTCGGCCGGGACGAACGGCTCGGGCACGTCGAAGTCGTAGTAGAAGCCGTCGACGACCGGCGGACCGATCCCGAGCTTGGCCTCCGGGTACAGCTCCTGCACCGCCTGCGCCATCACGTGTGCGGTCGAGTGGCGCAGGATGTCGCGGCCGTCGCCGGAGTCGATCGCCACCGCCTCGACGTCGTCTCCGTCCTCGAGCTCGTAGGCGAGGTCCTTCAGGTCGCCACCCACGCGCGCGGCGATGACGGACGGCTCGTCGCTGAACAGCTCCCACGCCTTGGTGCCCGTCGTCACCGATCGCTCAGCACGCTCGCCTGCGCTGACAACGGTGACCTTGATCTCGGACACTGGGGAACCTCTCGTACGTCGGACGTGCGGACCCGTCGATCGTATCTGCCGGGCCGGTGTCGCTTCCTCCCGGTTTCCCGGCGAGGATGGGATGCACCCCGCTCCGCTGGCTCCCGACTTGCGTCAGTGTCGGACGCGGCTGACCTCGGCCGCGTGAAACTCCTCCAGGTCATCCTGGGATGGGAGGCGGTGGAACAGCCGCACGAAGGCGGCCACACATTCCTCGAGTTCCTGCTCGTCCCAACTGATCTGCGCGATCTCTCTGGTGTTCATCGTCCCCCCGGAACTTTTCGTCGAGCCCCCTCCACGTGGCCAAACTACGGAGGCATTGCCTGGAATGCTTCCCCTTAATGGGGTAGGACGCCACCGGGCAGAACCCTGACAACTGCGGATGTGGCCGGTGATACACCCGGAAAAGCGAAAAACCCCCTGCACCCAGAGGGTTCATTCTTTGGTGGGCGATACTGGGTTCGAACCAGTGACCTCTTCGGTGTGAACGAAGCGCGCTACCACTGCGCCAATCGCCCCGGTGGTCGTGCGCCGAAAGGTTAGCGCATGGAACCGCTGAGCTCACATTCCGGGTAGCTCAGGGACCCAGCCGGCCAGCCCTTGCACCCAGTCCCAGCCGCCGACCGCGAACGCCGGCCAGTCGTAGGCCGCGACGTACACGGCCACCGCGGCGACCACGGCAAGGAACACGAGCCCGGTCAGAAGCAGACGACGGCGCCGCACCCTGGGGTCCATCGCCTCGGCCTTGAGCCGTGCCTCGTGGGCCTTCTCCCTGGCCTTGCCCAGCCAGCGGTCGGCCCACTCGTACTCCGTGGAGAGGATCGCGAGGCCGAGGGCGATGCCGACGATGCCGGGACCCGGGGTGACCATCATGATGATGCCCGCGACGGTCACGAGCGTCCCGACCGTGGTCACGACCAGCTTGGTGGTGAGCGACAGCGCCGGGTTCGCGTGGAATCGGCGGTGGACCGTCCCGCGCTCGCGCCGAGAGGGCTCTCCCGCCTCGTGTGGCGGCTCCGTCGACATGTGACTCACAGCACCTTCAGGAGGACGTCCGATGGACCGATACCTAGACCAGTGGGGCCGAGCCTAGCCATGCGGTTCAAACAAGTTCCCGGGCACGATACGGGCGAAAACCGGACACACCGCTCGGCGTGACGGGCCCCACGAAAAAAAATTCGCGGATGAGGGTTGTTTTCGCGTCACGCGGAAAGTCTGTCTACGTCTCATGGGCGAACCATCTGGGAGGAAGGCGTTCACATGGACTACTCGATGGACACGGCACCGCTCATCGTGTCCCAAGCCGTCACGCTCGATCTGATCGACTCGACCGGCACCTCGACCCCTATCGAGGCCGAGCTGCAGTACGACCCGCGTGACCCCTACGCCGTGACCACCGTCTTCATGACAGGCCGTAGCCAGGTTCGCTGGACCTTCGGCCGCGACCTTCTCACCGCCGGCCTCTACGAGCCCTCGGGCGACGGGGACGTCCACGTGTGGCCGTGCCTGGACTCCGACGGCCACGCGGTCGTGATCGTGGAGCTGTGCTCCCCCGATGGTGAGGCACTCGTCCAGGCGAGGACGGGCGACCTGTCCGCCTTCGTCGACCGGATGAGCAAGGCAGTCGTGCCGGGCACTGAGTCCGAGCACCTCGACCTGGACGCGACGATCGCTGCGATCTTCGCGGCAGAGGCCGCCTGAACCTTCGCTACGCTGCCGGTCCGGCCACTTTGGGGGAGGCCGGACCGACTTATGCGAAGGAGTCCTCGTGCTGTTCAGCCACGACATCGAGCACTCGCTCGCCTGCGTCGTGGACCTGGTCAACACAGCCCCTGCCGGCACCGGTGAGGAGCAGCTCGGGGACCTCGAGGCCCTCCGGTCCTTCGTCGACCACCACGAGGTAAGCGAGGTCGGTGCGTTGACGCGCACCGACCTCCTCGCTGTGCAGGAGCTGCGCGAGCGGATCCGCCCGGTCTTCGCAGCCGCCAGCGACGGCCCGGCCGCCGACATGGTGAACGCACTCGTCGCGCAGTCCCCCGTCACGCCGCGGCTGACCGACCACGACGGCTACGCCTGGCACATGCACTACTTCGCACCGGGCGCGTCCATCGCGGAGCACCTCGCCGTCGACGGTGGCATGGCGCTGGCGTACATGATCTCCGTGGGCGAGCGTGAACGGCTGCGCACGTGCGAGGCACCTGACTGCGAGCAGGTTCTCGTCGATCTCTCGCGCAACCGCTCCAAGCGGTACTGCGACGCCCGCACCTGTGGCAACCGCATGCACGTGGCGGCCTACCGCGAACGACGCCGGGCAGAGGCCACCTAGCCCTTACGGGTCGAGGCTCTCCCGCTCCTTCTTGGCCCAGAGCGCGGCCACCTCACTCGTCACCGGACCAGGGGCCTCCAGCTCCCTGTCGTCGCACCGCAGGACGCCCTGTACGTCGCGCGTGGTGGAGACGAGGAACACCTCCTCCGCGCGCGAGAGTACGTCGACCGGCTCGTCGATCTCGCGCCCGCCGTACCACTCGAGGACCAGTCCCCTGCTGATTCCGGCGAGGCAGCCGGACTCGAGCGTCGGGGTCCGGAGGTCGCCGTCGATGACGTAGAAGACGTTGGAGCCGGTCCCCTCGCACAGGTTGCCGGCGGTGTTGGCGAAGATCGCCTCGCTCGCCCCGTGCTCGGCTGCCCTCGCCAGAGCCACCACGTTCTCGGCGTACGAGGTCGTCTTCAACCCCGCCAGAGCGCCCCGCTCGTTGCGGGGCCACGGGACCGTGACGACCGCGGTCGGACCCTCCCAGGCGCTCATCGTGTCGGCGACCACGACCAGGGTGGGCGGCTTGCTTCCCCGGCCCGACCCGAGCGGCGCCTCACCCCCGGTGAAGGTGATCCGGATCCGGCCGAGCGGCAGCTCCTGGCCGTTCACGACAGCCGCCACCCCGCGGCGTACCTCGTCGAGATCCACCTCCGGCAGCCCGAGCCCGCGCGCCGACCGCGCGAGCCGGTCGAGGTGGCGAGTGAGCGCGAATGGCTCGTTGTCGACCACCTTCACCGCCTCGAAAACCCCGTCGCCGACCGTGAAGCCGTGGTCGCTCACGGCCAGTGCAGGCCCCCGTGGATCGTCGAGCAGATGTCCGTTCACCCATGCGCGCATGCGTCAGAGACTAGGTGCGCTCCGGCCCTGAACACGCGGACGAACCCCCGAATTTGTCATTCACCTGATGTCGGCTACAGTTCTGCACGCAGCGAACGGCGCGGGCCGAAAGGTCCGGGCCAGAATGCTGCAGGCGGACGTAGCTCAGTTGGTAGAGCGCAACCTTGCCAAGGTTGAGGTCGCGAGTTCGAGCCTCGTCGTCCGCTCGGAGAAGGGTCGCAGGTCCCCTCCTTGGTGGAGTGGCCGAGAGGCGAGGCAACGGACTGCAAATCCGTCTACACGGGTTCAAATCCCGTCTCCACCTCGATTGCTCGAAGCTCCCCGATGTGGGACTTTGGGACATCACGGGCGATTGGCGCAGTGGTAGCGCGCTTCCTTGACACGGAAGAGGTCACTGGTTCAAACCCAGTATCGCCCACCAGCATCACCGCAGGTCAGAGCCCCTTTGCCGCCCGGCTGAGGGGCTCTTACTTTGCCACTGAGGCACTAACTGGGTGTGTCCCTATTGCACTGACGAAGCCCACCTTCACCGTGCGGGTCATGTCGTATCCAAGTGACCTGACCGATGATCAGTGGGAGCTGTTGGAGCCAGTGTTCAACGCACCGGGCAAGCGTGGCCGCAATCACGCCGATGACCTGCGCACCGTGATGGACGCGATGCTGTACGTCGCCCAGACCGGTTGCCAGTGGTGCTACCTCCCGGCGTCGTTCGGCCCGTGGACGCGGGTCTGGTCGCAGTTCCGCCGCTGGTCGCGCAACGGCACCTGGGCGCAAGCCCTGACGGTGCTGCACGCGGCCGCACGCCGGGAGGACGGGAGGGCCGAGTAAACGCCCTCGATGGTCGTCATCGACACCCACCTGCCTCGTGGTGCCTCGAACGGTGGGTTACCTTCCACGACCGAGGCGTCCCCTACGGCCGGACCAAGGGCGCCAGACGCGTCGTCGCAGTCGACGTGACCGGCCTCCCGGTGGCCGCGCTCGTGGTACCCGCCTCCACCCACGAGAACCGGGCCAGCGAGCTGATCCTGGAGCACCTGGCCCGGCAGGGCATCACCGACCGGCTCGAGCTGATCCTGGAGCACCTGGCCCGGCAGGGCATCACCGACCGGCTCGAGCTGGTCCTGGTAGACCGCGCTGTCACCGCGACCGCGGTGCGCAGCCTCGGCAGACCCCATGGGTGCGAGGTCCGTCGGATCGGGTGGGACGACAAGCAGCCGGTCTTCCGCCCCATCGGACACGCCTGGCGGGTCGAGGTCGCCCACGGCCGCCTCGGACGCTCCCGCCGCCTGACAAAGTCGTTCGAGAACACGACCACCTCGGCAATCGGCTGGCTCCAGGTCGCCTGCATCGCCAAGACGCTGCGCCACCTGTCACGAGAACGAGCCCGCCGGCGTCCAGGGGCGCTCGCAGCCTGACCATGGCACCCGCGCGAACCGCCCGGAACGCGGCAGGACAGGACGTGCCTTTGAAGATTGGGGCCGGGGCGTAATGAGACACGTCCTAACAAGGCAGGGCCAATCGTAGGATTCAGCGTCATGAACTGGAGTCCCGATGACATGCCGTCACTCGGAGGCCGGACCGCGGTTGTCACCGGGGCCAACTCAGGGATCGGCAGGTACACCGCCGTCGAACTCGGGAAGCACGGAGCCGCAGTCACACTGGCCTGCCGCAACCTCGAACTCGGCGAGCAGGCTGCGGCGCAGATGCGGGACGCCGGGGCGGGGGACGTACGCGTCGCGGAGCTGGACTTGTCCTCGCTGGCGTCGGTGGAGCAGTTCGCCGCGCGCTGGCGGGGCCCGCTGGACCTGCTCGTCAACAACGCCGGGGTGATGACGCCGCCCCGCTATCGTGAGACCGCGGACGGATTCGAACTTCAGTT
Source organism: uncultured Actinomycetota bacterium (assembly GCA_963700955.1). Classification (GTDB taxonomy): domain Bacteria; phylum Actinomycetota; class Actinomycetes; order Propionibacteriales; family Nocardioidaceae; genus Nocardioides_C. The sequence continues at coordinate 137,627 of CAVOZH010000012.1, forward strand.
CGGCACGAACCACCTTGGGCACTATGCGCTTACCGGAAGGCTGCTGTCGGCGCTGCTGAAGTCGACCGAGCCGCGTGTTGTCACGGTCGCGTCGATCGCGCACTTCCGCGGCAAGGCGGACCTGCTAGACGGGAACCCCCAGGAGCGCTACCGACCCGAGCCGGCGTACGGCAACTCCAAGCTGGCCAACGTTCTGTTCGCCTTCGAACTGCAGCGTCGGGCGTTTGAGCACGGCGTGGCGCTCACTTCCACCGCGGCCCACCCGGGGGTGTCGGCGACGAATCTGGTCACCTCGACCCAGGGCATGGGCGCCATTCCCGGGGTCCGGCTGCTGGCCCCACCGGTCTTGAAGCTGCTGTTCCAGTCCCCGGCCGCCGGGGCCCTGCCGTCGTTGTACGCCGCTACCGAGGCTGGGCCTGGCTCCTACACCGGCCCGCAGTCGCTGCGTGAGACCCGCGGCCGGATCGGGCCCGCGAATCTGAACCCGTTGGCCCGCGACGAGGGGCTCGCCGCGAAGCTGTGGGACCTGTCCGCGGAGCTCACCGGAGTGGTCTACCCGTGGGCCTGACCGAGGGGCAGTCTCTTGTCACCGAGATCGTGGAGCGTCGGCGCATCCACTACCAGCTCGTCAGAGACGCTCCGCGACCCGGCGACGGAATCGATCAGACACAGCGCGAAGAGGACGTAGGCCGCCCACGCCCAGCCCTTGCTCCTGCCGCCAGCCCATGACGGCCGCCTGACGACAGGCAGTACGCGCTCACTATCCGCGGCTAGATCCGGTTGTTGGTAGCGCGAGGTCGCTAGGCGACGGTGGACGCGGTCGAGCGGGCTTCCAGTCTCCGTCGTCCGCTCTCGCGCAATGTCGCCCAGCCGACTAGTGCGACCAGGAAGCCCACGGACAGCGCGGACCAGGCCAGGCTTCTTCGTCGGTCTGTGGCCGCTCCGCACTCGACCTTGACTTGTTGCTTGGTGACGGTATCCGTACCGGATGCGGCGGGAACCGCTGGAGCGCCCGGTTCAAGCCAGGAGAGCGGGATAGCGGTAGCGCAGGAGAATGCCTGCTGCCCGACTCTGGCCTCCACGGGTTCGACCCCGAGTCCAAAACCGGCGGCGAGCAGCACCACTCCGCAGATGACCGCTCCCTGAGCCCAACGCACGTATCGAGTATGAACCCGGGCGCGTCGGCGCGCCCAACGTCCGCAGATCGGCATGATCCGCGCTTTCACCATCAGCGGCATGACCGAGCGTGCGGCTCGGAGTCCGTCGGTGCGTCAAATCAGTTGCGACGGCTGGAGCCGCCTGCTGTCCTTGGCCCCGTGACCGCCCTGCACACCGAGCGCCTGATCCTGCACCCAATCGACGCCGCCGAAGCCGAACGCATCGTCGCGCGCCAGCGCGGCCCGGAGGACTCCTGGGCGCAGGACTTCCCCTTCGATGGGGATGTCATCGGCCTAACCGCGTTCCTGCGGGCCACGGCCGCAAACGGCGACCAACGCCCCTTCGGCCACTACCGGATCACCCGAACCGCCGACGGGCAAGCGATCGGCGGCATCGGATTCAAGGGCCAGCCGGACAACGGAACCGTCGAGATCGGATACGGGCTCGTGCCATCCGCGCGCGGGAACGGCTACGCGGCGGAGGCTGCTCAAGCCCTCGTGGCCCTGGCCCGCCAGCAGGGCTTGTCCCGCATCGTGGCCGACACGGACGAAGACAACATCGCCTCACAGCGGACCCTCGAGCGCGCGGGCTTCACGCTGACGGGCACGAACAACGCCCTCTATCTCTACGCGATCGTCCTCGAGTCCTGAACGCACTCAATTCGGCAGATCCGGTAAACGCTGCCCGCGCGGCCGTCGATAGGGGCACACCCAGTTAGAGGGGCGTGTCCCTATTCGCGGCGCTGTCGGTGGTGTCCGGCACCATCAGGGACGTGCCCGTAGCCGTTGCTGGGAAGAACGACACCGTGTCGCTGGTGTCGCATAGCAGCGTGCCGCTGACCCGGGCGACGACGTTCCGGTTCACCCTCGACCCGAACCAGGAGCAGTCCCAGCGGCTGCTCGCGCACGCCGGCGCCGCGAGGTTGGCGTACAACCACCACCTGGGCAGGGTGCGGGCCAACCTCGACCAGCGGGCTGCGGAACGGTCCTATGGCATCGCGGACGCGGACCTGACCCCGGTGTTGTCGTGGAGCAAGGTTTCGTTCATCAACGAGATGAACGCATGGAAGGACGGCCGCGCACCCGACGCGCCGGTGTCGGTCGACGCCGAGGGCAACGAGGTGCGGGGGCTTCCATGGCGGCACGAGGTGTCGGCGGACGTGTTCGAGTGCGCGTCTGTGAACGCGGCCCAGGCGCTCGCGAACTGGTCGGCGTCGCGCACCGGTGCGCGGGCGGGGAAGGCGACCGGGTTCCCCCGGTTCAAGTCGCGGCACAAGACGGCGCCGGCGTTCCGACTGCGGTCGAAGTCCAAGCCCGGACAGACCTCTCCGGTGCGTTCGGCCGGGCCGCGGGCCATCCGATTCCCGAAGCTCGGCGAGCTGCGCGTGCACGAGCACACCGGCAGCCTCGCGAAGATGCTCGAGCGCGGTCGGTTCCACGTCTACGCGGCGTCGTTCCGGTACGAGCGTGGCCGCTGGGTGGTGGCCATCACAGGTGTCGCCGCCGAGTTCCACCACCAGCGGCGCACCCGGGAGAACCGTCACCCCGCCCGGGTGGGTGTCGACCTCGGCGTGAAGACGCTGGCGGTCGTCGCCGACGAACACGGGCGCGTGCTGCACGCGTGGCAGGGGGTGAAAGCGTTGCAGCGCGCCCAGGCGCGTCTGAAGCTGGCCAACCAGAGGTACTCGAGAACCAAGAGAGACTCAGGTGGCCGGAAGAAGGCGGCACGACGCCTGGGCAAGATCCACGCCCGGGTCGCGCACCTGCGCCGGAACCTGCTGCACCAGATCACCACCGAGCTCGCCCGCGGCTACACGAGCGTCACGGTCGAGGACCTCAACGCGGCTGGCATGCTCGCCAACCGGAAGCTGGCCCGGGTGGTGTCGGACGCGGCGTTCGGGGAGCTCCGACGCCAGCTGGAGTACAAGGCAGCCTGGTGCGGCACCGAGCTCGTGGTCGCCGAGCGGTGGTTCCCGTCCTCGAAGACCTGCTCGGGCTGTGGAACCATCCACGCGAACCTCACCCTGTCGGACCGGGTCTACGAGTGCGACGCGTGCGGCCTGGTCGTCGACCGGGACGTCAACGCCGCGATCAACCTGGCCCGCTACACCGCACCACCGAAGACTTCACCGCCGGAACGCCTCGCCGCCTGACGCCCGTTACCTGCGTCTGCACCCGGATGGGCCGGGTCAAGAGCCGACCGCCACCTCGCCACACGAAGGGGCCCTGGGTCGGAACCAGCACACGACCACCCGCAAGGTCGGGCGGCGGCTGGAAGGCAACCAAGAACCACCACGCCCCCCAGTAGGGGTGCGGGTCAAGGGAAGCCGGTGAGTCCCGAATAGGGACACACCCAGTAAGGGAGGCACTAACGCTCCTCCTGGTCCTCATCGGCAGGCAGTCCGAACAGCGTGTCCATGACCTGCGCACCCCCGGTCAGGATCGGCCGGAACTGCTTCCGGTACACCGTCTCGGTAACCTTCGTGCTCCCGTGACCCACCAGTCTGGCGATCTCCTCCAGGGGTACGCCGGCGTCGCTCATCAGCGACACGAACGAGTGCCGGAGCTCGCAGGGCGTTCAGGCCTCCGCGTCCAGGCCGGCCTCTCGGCAGAGAGCACGGAAGGACCGCCGCACGTTGGCGGAGTCCAGTGCATTGCCCTTGCTCGTGCAGAACACCAGCCCGCCGCACAGAGTCCGGGTCGCCCACCAGGTCGACGTGGTCCCAGGTCAGCGCCCGGGCCTCCTCGTTGCGAATGCCGGTCAGCAGGGCCAGCGCCACGTAGACACCGAGCGAGCTCCGGTCGCACGCCGCCAGCACCGCTCGTGCCTGCTCCAGGGTCAGCGACTTCGAGGGGCGGCCACCTTTGCCCGTCGGCGCCGTGCACAGCAGCGCCACATTGCGGCCAACGAGATCCCGCGCCTCGGCCCACCGGATCGCACGAGGTCCGCAGAGCCGGCAACTCGACCGCCTCGGCGGGAGCGACGCCAAGGAGCACGGAGAGCCGGTCCACCGACCGCAGCCCTCGCTCGACCTGCGACAGCCATGACTCACTGCGACCGACCAGCCCTGCCAAAGCGGTCTGACTCAGACCGCGCCTTCTCCGATACGCCGCGATCCTTTCGCCAATCCCATGCGTGGCCATACCGCGACTAGGTGCGGAGGCTCCGCGCCAGGGTGGGGATCATCACGGTCGCTGCGACGAGGTGTAGCCCGAGGAGGGCGGTGCTGGTGGCGGTGTCTGCCCCGGAGATGAGGGGCGGGACCAACGAGATCGCGGTCAGCGACCCTGTTGTCCACACGAATCGCTCGGCGGGGCGAGCGCTCCAACGAAGTAGCGCGGCGGCGATGCCGACGCCAACGACCGAGAAGAAGCCGGTCACCACGGCGAACCCGGACAACGGGATCGTCTCCTCGCCATCGACGGCGAAGTCGACGCCAACGGCCTGGGCAAGCGCAGCGGCGAGGGTGGTGGCCACCATCGCTGCGAGCGTGGCGATGAAGCCGGTGACGGCGAGCCCGCGGAGTCGCCGGGGGTAGCTGGTCTGGCCCGATGCCGGGCCTGCGACGACGTCGGTGTCGTTCGTGCTGTTCATGTCGTTCCTCCATGATTCGGTATCTGACGTACCGGGGTGTCTTGAATGGCATGGAATGGTCCTTGCGCTGGGGGTGACGATGCGCACCGTCGCCGCGCGGCGGCCGGGGTTCCTCAGGGCGCGGACCCCGGTGCCGTGTAGCCAGAACCCGGCGTCGCGTCCGAGGACCGGCCCGGGCTCGCCGTCGCGCAGCTCCAGCTGCACCCGCCCGCGGGTGACGACGCCGAACGCATCGCACCACTCCTCCGCGACCACCACGACGCGCGCGCCACCGCGTAGCGCGAGCGTCCGCACCGGGACTACTCCATGCCGTCCGCCGGCAGGCGCTCCGGCAGCCCGAGCCGCGGGAACTGGTCGTCGTGGAAGATGACGATCTCGGCGATCGCCCCGCCGGTGATGCGCAGGACGTCGATCGTCAGCGGCAGGTACGCGTCCTCCTGCTCCCGCCAGAGGTAGAAGGCGACGGCGGGCTGCCGGTTCACGGACGTGAGGACGCCGCGCAGGTGCCCCAGGCCCTCGAAGCCGTCCTCGACCCAATCGTTCACCACCGTGTCGCGGCCGACGTACAGGCCTGGCGTGGGCGGCATCGAGCAGCGGACGTCGTCCTGCAGCAGGGCAGTGAGCCCGTCGATGTCCTTGGCCACGCTCGCGTCGGTGAAGCGACGCACCAGCTCGCGGGTCCGTGCGTCCTCCTCGCCGCCGGTCCAGTCCTGCCGCTCGGCGGGAAGGTGCTCGCGCATGCCGGCTCGGGCACGCTGCAGCGCGCTGTTCACGGAGTTGACGGAGTCTCCGAGGAGCTCCGCGACGTCCTTCGCCGGCCAGCCGAGTACGTCCCGCAGGATCAATGCGGCCCGCGGGCGCGGCGCGAGGTGCTGGACCGCGACCAGATACGCCAGCTCGATCGTCTCCCTCGCGACGGCGACGGTCTCCGGCTCGTCCGCGTCGCCCGCGGGCAGCTCGTCGAGCAGCCGGTCCGGGTAGGGCTGCAGCCACAGCACCTCACCGCCGGTCGCAGGCTCCGGCCGGCGCTTGGCGAGCAGGTCAAGGCAGGCGTTGGTGGCGATCCGGTACAGCCAGGCCCGGAACGTCGACCGCCCCTCGAAGGTCTCCCGCCGCCGCCAGGCACGAAGGAACGTCTCCTGCACAGTGTCCTCGGCGTCCTCGAACGACCCGAGCATCCGGTAGCAGTGCACGTGCAGCTCCCGCCGGTGACGCTCCGCCAGCCCCGAGAACGCCGGCTCGTCGACCTCGCCCAGACCGCTCCCGCCCAGACCGCTCACGCCCAGCTCCTCCAGCCGCGTATCCGCACTCATCACGTCATCCTTCCGCCTCATCGTGACCCGTTGTAGGTATGACGGGTGCAGGCGCGACAACTCATCACTAGCTCGAACACATCATCGGCAGCAGTCCGGGCCTTCATCGCCGATCGTTGCCCGCAGCGAAGAGAGTCAAGACGCGGTCATGCCGGCGGTCTCAAGGGGTCGGCGCAACACTTCCTTGATTCGACTGTGTCGAGGAGGTCGTTGTGGGTCATGGCGATTACGAGCGGGTGACGCCGGAGGCGATCGACCAGGTTTGGGTGCGGTTGCGGGCCGGGCAGGCGGCGAAGCCGACCGCGCGGGAGCTCGGCTTGGGCATTGGCACGGTGCGTGCATATCTGTTGCGGTGTGGCCGTCGGTATCGCTGGTAGGCATCAGAGCCGGGTCCTACGCGTTGCCTGCGCTGGCGACAGGAGACGTAGATCTGGGCAGACCACGGGGCCGACGGTTCCCCTCGTCGCGGCCCTGAGCTATGACCGCTGACAGGACTTTGACGCGGCCCTGCCCCGGGCGGCCCTGTCATTCCGCGGTCTCCGGCAGACGCGGATGGTCGGTCGGGTAAATGCCGACGGCAAAGCCGTAGACGGTGTCCCCGGACCTGGGCAGCTCGTCGAACTCGCGTACCAGCGCCGCGATGCGGTCCCAGAACTCGGCGGCCCGCTCCTCGGGGAGGCGTGCATGCCGGATGAAGCCCCACAGCCGCCGGTCGCGGAAGGCCGCCGCTGACTCCCGGGCCGCCACTTCGAAGTCGTTGAAGTCCGCCGGCAAGGTCTCTGCGTCGGCGCCCCGCTCCACGGTGACGTAGAACATGCGCGCGGTGCGGCCGTAGAAGCGCTCCTCGATCGCGCGCACCCGACGGGTCCGTACGACGCGCACCAACCTTGCCTCGGTCAGCACCTTGACGTGGTGAGCAATCGTGCTCTTCGGGCGAGCCACCGCAGCGGCCAGCTCGGTCACCGTGGCTGCCCGCTCGTGGAGCAGGCCCAGGATCGTCGTACGCAGGGGGTTGCTGATCGCACGGACCTGGGCCGGCGTGGTGAGCGCGATCCGGTCGGCAAGCTCGTAGTCGGGGGGAAGGGGGTTGCTGGACATGACCCAGTCAGACTACTGTTTCAGAACGTTCCATTTTGTTGGATCAATCGATGGGGATGAGGAATGATGGCGGAGGTCGTCCTGTACCACCATGTCCAGGGGCTCACCACGGGAGTGGTGTCCTTCGCCGACGAGCTCCGTCGGACAGGGCACACCGTGCACACGCCGGATCTCTTTGACGGCCGTACGTTCGCCACGATCGAGGACGGCATGGCCCATGCCCGCGAGGTCGGCTTCGGCGCCCTTCTCGAGCGTGGCGTGGCCGCCGCCGAGGGTCTGTCGTCAGGGGGCGTGGTCTATGCCGGGTTCTCCTTCGGGGTGATGCCGGCCCAGCAGCTCGCCCAGACCCGTGCGGACGCGCGTGGTGCCCTGCTGTTCAATGCCTGCCTGCCGGTCTCGGAGTTCGGCGAGCGGTGGCCGGACGGGATCCCGGTCCAGGTGCACGGCATGGACGCCGACCCGTTCTTCGCCGAGGAAGGGGGCGACCTGGATGCCGCTCGGGAACTAGTCGCCTCCACCGACCAGGCGGAGCTGTTTCTCTACCCCGGCAAGCAACACCTCTTCGCCGACTCCTCGTTACCGTCGTACGATCCGGCGGCTGCGGCCCTGCTGGTGGAGCGTGTGCTCCGCTTCCTCCACAACGTCTGACGATGAAGAAGCACGCGAGTCCGTCCCACTCGAGACGGTCCTGCTGAGCGCCGAATGTGCCAGGTAGTGAAAGCGCGACTTGCCGATGACACGGCGCCGCCGCGTTCCACCGCGCGACAACCGCCAGCCGAGCCCGTGCGCATGCGACTTGGAGTGCCTTTCGGCCTCCCCTCATGAAGCCTCTACTTCCTTGACCAGGACCTCGATGTTGTTCCCGTCCGGGTCGCTGACGAATGCGGCGTAGGCGCGGTACTCGGGCCAATATCGCGGCTCGTGGCGGGAGGTCCCACCGGCCGCGACGGCGGCCCGATGAAAGGCATCAACGGCCTTTCGATCCCCAGCCTCGAAGGCGAGATGGAGGCATCGTGTCACCTCCGCACTCGTCGGCGCAGTCTCCAACGAGAGGCTCGGCGCATCGTGTTCGGGATTCCAGTACTCCGCGATGGTCTCGGTGCGGTACCCGGCTTGTCGAGAGCCTTGTCGCGACGGCTGTCTCGGGCCACGATAAGAATGTCCCGCTGCGGACAGCGAGATGCGAGGAAGGTGGGATCATGGCGACAGACCCTCCTCCGTCGACGCGATCAGACGAGGGATCAACCGAGACGCCGTCCTTGGGGGACGGCTCCCCGCCTGCACCTGGTGCCCCGCGTCTCACCCGGGCGAGTGCCGTCTGGGTGGCCACCGGAGCCGCGCTTCTACTCCTGATCCTGCTCATCGTCTTCATGCTGCAGAATTCGATGAAGGTCGAAGTCCACTTCCTCGGTTTGACCGGCACCATCCCGCTAGGGATGGCCCTGCTGATCGCTGCCGTCGGTGGCGGCGTGGTGGTAGCGATCGCCGGGATAGCCCGGGTCACCCAACTTCGGATGAACGCCCGCCGGACCAGGCGAGGCACCACTCGCGCCTGACGACACTCTTGCGGCCGCGGTGGCAGCACTGCGGCGAGCGCAAGGCCACGCCTCGGTCGTGGGCAATGAGGGATGGAGATCTCACAACCCGGCCCGGCCGTCTCCGGTGTCGTGCCGGGTGCGGGGGGCGCTAGTTCGGGTGGGAGCTGCGTCGTACCTGGTCGCCCACGGCGATGCGACCCGGTTCCTGGACACTGGCGTAGCAGCCGAAGACGGCAGCCCTGCCCAGGCCGGGGACGAGGTGCCGATGGTGGCTGGCCAAGAAGCCGAGCAGCCCCGGGTCGGGTTCGCCCGCGCCCGGCTGGCTGAGGGCGGGCACGATGCAGCGAGGGGTCGGCAGGTCCACCCGTAACGTCACTTCCCCGATGTGCAGAGTCTGTCCCGGCTCTGGGTCGTCTGGCAGATCCAGCAGAAGGTTGGGCCGGAACCGCAGCGGCTGCACGGCGATGGTCCGCTGAGCTTCAAGGCGCGCCAACGCACCAGTGGTGACTACGTGCAAGGCGCCGTAGTCGACGAACCGCCGCGTGCGGGCGCCCGCGACTTCTGTAAGGGCGTGCTGGCCGGGCCGAGCATCGGCGGCCCACTCCGGAACCATGCCAGCTTCCCGAGGCCACAGCCGATGCAGTCGGAGCGTCTCCGGGACTCGATCAGAGAGAGTTACGTGACGGCCGAGCCAGCTGGATACGGCAGCACCCGCCTCAGGATCGCCGGCTCGATACCCCGGCTCACCGGGCACGTGGACGGTCACCTCGCCGGTCGCGTCCTCGTGGGTGGCGGTCACCTGGAGGAGGCGCGCACCCCTGGCCGGGTGTTTCGCGCTGACCACCGTGCCGTCGGCGTCGATCACCGCCCAGCGACGGTCGCCGAGGACACCGTCATTCGTAACGGTCAGCCGAGTCACCGCCTCGCGAGCGGCCGACTTGACGGGGAAGCGAAAGCATCGCAGGACCGTTGACACACGACCATTCTCGGCCAGGCGGCGCCTCGGAGCAGCCGCGACACGAACGCCGGACTTTCGTCCCTCATCGCTGGCCCGACCCGCGAGAACCAGGACGACTCCCCCTCATCCGCGACACGCTTGCGGAAATGCCCGGGCTAGGCCACGGTGAACCGGCAAGTTTCCCGGGCTCGCTGTTGCGGTACACGAGACCCATCCGAGGACAGGCTCCCACCGGAAGGCCGAGATGAAGAGAACCCCAGACTGCGACTACACCCGGCCGGGCGTCGAACCGTGGTGGGAGTGCTCCCCCGGCGCCGACGGGGAGGGGCCTGGGCTGGGGAGCGCCCCCTCGGCCTAAGAGGCTGAGCTTGCGCCGGGCCACGAACCCCGGTCGACCAGGACCGTGTCACCATCGCGCGTGCCTTCCGCACCTTCCGAGACCAAGTGGCTGCAGGTCGCGGCCTTCATCCGGTGGCAGTACGTCGTCGGAGTTCCGGTGCTTCTCCTGTTCGTCTTCGCACCCCTGCCTACTTGGCTCGTGGTTCTGATCGGAGTTCTCTTCATTCCTGTCGCTGTCGGACCGCTGCTCATCCGGACAGTGGTCGGATTCCGCCAGGGATACCGCGGCGTATGAGCCTGTACGACGTGCGGCCCTCACCCGGGTATGGGTGAGGGCCGCAGTCGGCGTGCTCGGGGTCAGGCGCCCAGGGCGCGCCAGGTCCGGCGTGCGACCACGCCGGTGACCGGGAGGTGGTGCCTGCTCTGGAAGAACTTGACCCGCCGTTCGGTAACCCGCCCGTACCGGCCGTCGACCTGGATGTGGAGCCTGCGCTGCAGCGCGGAGACCGCCCGGCCGCGGGACCCGCGGTGCAGGCGGACGTCGAGATAGCGGGTCAGCTCCGGGTGAGCCACGGTCTTGGTCGCAGTCGTGGTCGGGGCCGCCGTGCTGGGCATCGGTGCCGTGGTGGTCGGAGCGGCCGGTGCCGTCGTCTGATCGGCCGGCGGCGTCTCGACCGGTGCCGGCTCCGGCACCGGGCTCGGGGTGGGCGCAGGTGCCGGCGCGGGCGCCGGGGCAGGTGCAGGCGCGTTGGCCTTCAGCAGGGCACGCCATGTCGGGTAGTTGACCACTCCGGACGCTGTGAGGCTGTGACGCGTCTGCCATGTCTTCAGCGCCGTCTCCGTCATCGGGCCGAAGGCCCCGTCGACGCCGGCACCGACCGCCTGCTGAACCGCCCGGACCACGGGGCCGGTGTCACCTCGGCGCACCCTCATCCCGGAGTAGGTCGTGAGCGTCTTGAGCAGCGTTGACGCACCCGTCGGTGGGGACACCCGCGCGTAGCTCGGACACGAGGTTGTCCGCGCTGTGCGGTAGGGGGCGGCCCAGTTCAGGTCCGCAACCCGGCACGGGCCGTAGTCCCGGGGAGCCGCAAGCTTCGTCCAGAACGACGTGTGCCCCATCGCACCCTCCCAGGACAGCGAGATGTGCACGTGGTCGCGGTGGCAGCGGGTGTCGTTCGCCGCGGACGTCGCCGTCGCGCAGTTCGAGTACGGGCGCCAGCCTTCCGCAGCCCGGTAGGAGCCCCAGATCTTGTTGTTCCAGATCAGGTACATGACCCCAAGCCGACGCGCATTGGCGTACGGGTTCCCGGCAGCGTCCTTGGCGAACATCCAGTTGAGGACCGCGGTGGCCTCGGCCTTCTCCGTGGCGTCGTGGACGTTCACGAACCAGTCGATGGCGCGACCGTCGTAGTGCTCGCTCGTCGGCAGTGGGTCGGTCCCGCAGGTCCGGTCGATGCCATAGCTGCTCCCCGGGTACGTCGCGCGCAGCAGGTCGCCGAGCGCCACGGCCCCGGGCTTGGCGTGCGGGTCGCACGAGTTGGCCGGCACATACGAGGCGAGGCTCTCGATGGCGGTCGGCAGACCGGACGGCAGGGCCGGGGCGGCGACGGTCGTCGTAGTCGAGGTGGTGGCCGCGGACGCCGCCGTCATGGGGGCCAGGCCGGCGGTGACGACGCCGGCGACGAGGACGGCTGCCGCGGTGCGGCGACGGACCCGGATACGACTCCGGGAAATGAATTCAGGCAGGCTCATCAGAGGAAACGTCTCCCAGTCGACGGCTACGCCGGCGCCTTCCCACGCCGACGGCGCGGGTCATGCGCACCGGATCCTCTCGGCTTCCCAACCGGTACGGATTCGCGCCCACTGACCCATTTGTCAGCCTGCCATGGCCCATAGATGTGCGGGCGAAAACGAAGAAATGCCCTACGCGGTCATTTGGCTCGTTTGAGGGCGTACAAGACGCACTGCGCGATGGTCATCTTCGACATGATCAGTACATGCGGAGAATATGAGAATGGGCGGTGCTCAGCGTGGACTTGTTCCTTCTCGCCACGCTCACTCCTCGTCTCACAAACGGCCACCGGACAGCGGCCGACGATTTTGAAGTCGCGACGGTCCGAAAGTATCTAGTCAGACCGCGCGCGTGACATGATTCTCCGCATGGCACCCCTGGGGGACACCCACGACCCGAGGACGTGGCGCACCGACGTCGCCCATCTCGACGGTCTGAGCACCGCCGCCGTCGCTTCCGACGCAGCGGGGAAGATCGTGTACTCCAACGCCGCTGCGGAGAACCTCCTCGGCAGCACCCGCGACCAGTTGCTGGGCCGAGATCTGCTCGATCTCCTTCTCCCTGAGGACCACCGCGGCGGCGGCCAGGAGGTCTTCACCCACGTGCTCACGGGCGCTGCCTGGAGCGGTCGCCTGCCACTGACGGACCCGGCGGGTGGGGAGGACCGGCCGCTGGACATCACGGCTACCCCGCTTCGCCGTGAGGGGATCGTGGTCGGCGTCCTCTTCGTCCTCGAGGACGCCTCCGGCGAGACGGAGAGCAAGGGCCGGCACCAGCGCGTGGCAGCCCGACTGGCGCGGCTCGCAAGGGTCACCGCAGAGCTCGTCTCGGCCGAGGACCTGGAGAGCGTCACCAAGATCGTGATCTCGCAGGCGGCCGATGCCGCGGGAGCCACCGTGGCCGCCCTCATGCGTCTCGTCGACGGGGACACCCTCGCCCTGGTCGGTGTGCGCGCTGAGGACGCCACCATCGCCACGCGCTGGGCGACTTTCCCCTTGGCCGACCGCACGCCGGCCGGAGACTCCATCCGGATGCGGCAGCCGATCATCCTCACCGGACGTGCGGAGATCGACGCGAGGTACCCAGACCTCGAAGCGGCAGCGCCGGGAGAGCGAACTCTCGTCGTGCTTCCGCTGGTGACCGGCGGAGGCGTCCTCGGCGCGATCAGCCTGTCGTTCCCCGGGCACAGGGCGTTCGACAGTGCGGAGCAGGAGTTCCTGCGCCTCCTGGCCGACACGTGTGCCCAGGCCATGGACCGGCTCCAGGCCCTCGACGACGCTGCGGAGCGGGCCTACAAGCTGAGGTTCCTCACCGAGGCCTCCGCTGAGCTGGCAAGCAGCCTCGACTACCAGGCGACGCTTCGAAACGTCGCCTGGCTCGGTGTGCCGGAGTTCGCCGACTGGTGCTCGATCTCGCTGCTCGAGGACGGCGACCTGCGCACACTCGCGGTTGCTCACGTGGATCCCGAGAAGGTCGCCTTCGTCGACGAGCTCCAGCGCCGCTATCCCCCCGACCCCGAGGCCGGGCAGGGTGGATGGAACATCGTCCGCACCGGACGCAGCGAGCTGATCCACGAGGTCACCGACGAGCTGCTGGCGGCCAGCGCACAGGACGAGGAGCACCTGCGGCTTGCACGTGAGCTGAACCTCCGCAGCGCGGTGTCCGCGCCGTTGATCGCCCACGGGAAGGTGCTCGGCGTCATGTCGTGGGTGTCCGCGGACGAGGGCAGGTTGTTCACGGAGAGCGACCTGACCTTCGTCGAGGACCTGGCCCAGCGGGCCGCAGTCGCGATCGACAACTCCCAGCTGCACAGCCAGACCCGCGACGCCGCGGCACACCTGCAGCGGGCGGTCCTCCCCGAAGCGCTCCCCGACGTTCCGGGATGGCAGTTCGCCTCCTACTACAGCCCGTCAGGCCGCACCGAGGTCGGCGGCGACTTCTACGACGTGCTGTCGGTCGAGAACGGGGTAGCGCTCTTCGTCGGCGATGTGATGGGCCGGGGCGTCGAGGCTGCTGCGGCGATGGCGCAGATGCGCGCGGCGGTCCGCTCCTACCTCGCGCTCGACCCGTCCCCGGAGAGCGTGGTGAGCCATCTCGACACGATGTTCACGACCTTCGACTACTCACAGCTCGTCACGCTCGTCTACGTGCTGGCCGACGCTTCCCGCGACCAGCTCCTGGTCGTGAACGCCGGACACCCGCCGCCGGTGGTGCTCCGCGCCGACGGCCGCCTCGAGACGATCTCCGAGCGGGTCACCGCGCCGCTCGGGCTCGGCGGTCAGGATCGTGCAGCCTTCGCGGTTCCGTTCCGCGTCGGCGACTCGCTTCTCCTCTACACCGACGGCCTGATCGAGCGCCGCGACGAGGACATCGACATCGGACAGGAGCGCCTCGCCGACGAGTGCCGCAGGCTCAGCCACGACGCCCTCTACGACTGCCTCTCCGAGCTCGTCGAGACGGTCCGCGACCATACGCGGGAGGACGACGTCGCGGCGCTCGTCGCACGCCGCGACTGACGGCAAACAGCCGGCGAGGCAGGCTCAGGCGCTGCGCTGAACGCACACCCGGGGCAGGTCGAACCACCGAAGGTGCTCGAAGTCCTCGGAGACCGAGTCCGGCACCGCCGACAGGTCCGCGGGCTGGGTCGCGCTCAGCAGCGCGGCGCCCTCCTGGAGGTACGTCGCAAGCACCGACTCCGGCGCGGTGTCGTCGTGGCTCGGGTAGCGCATCTCGCCGTCCGGCCCGTAGCTGATCTGGCCCAGCCGCAGCGGCGGCTCGACGTTGCCCCGGCGGTGCACCCAGATGCCGCGCGTGACGTCGAATCGGTACTCCCCCAGCATCCGCCACCCGTCGCGGGCGACGAGGCGCACCGCCTCGACGACGTAGTCGAAGACGGCCTCGGAGATGAAGTAGTTGAAGTTGATCCGCACCCAGCCGGGCTTGATCCCCTCGCAGCCGTGGGTGATCTCTCGCTCGAACTCGTGTGACCGGTCGATGTCGATGCCTAGAAGCCTGTGTCCGTACGGCCCGGCGCACGAGCACCCGCCCCGCGACTGGATCCCGAACAGGTCGTTGAGCAGCGCGACGACGAAGTTGTGATGGAGGTACTTCCCGCTCGGGGCCCGGACCACGAACGACACGATCGAGAGCCGCTCAGCGTCGACGTTGCCGAGGATCTCGATGCTCGGCTCCTCCTGCCACCTGGTCAGCGCACGGCGCAGGTAGAACTCCTCATGCTCCCTGATCACGTCGATCCCCACGGCCTGCTTGAGCTGGAACACCAGACCGGCGCGGATCGACTCGACGATCGCAGGCGTGCCGCCCTCCTCGCGTTGGGCCGGGTCGGTGAGATAGCGGTGGTCGTCGGAGTTGACGTAGGCGACCGTGCCGCCGCCCGGCACGTCGGGCACCCGGTTGGTGAGGAGCTCGCGTCGTACGACGAGCACGCCCGGCGTGCTGGGGCCGCCGATGAACTTGTGCGGGCTGAGGAACACGGCGTCCTTGTAGGACAGCGGGTCCCGGCCCTTCCCGCCGTACATCTCGATGTCGACGTAGGGGCCGGCAGCTGCGAAGTCCCAGAACGACAGCGCACCGTGGCGGTGCAGCAACGCGGAGATGCCGTGGGTGTCGCTGAGGATGCCCGTCACGTTGCTCGCTGCGGAGAACGTGCCGATCTTCAGCGGACGGTCGGCGAAGCGGACGAGCTCGGACTCGAGCCGCGCAAGGTCGATGTGCCCGTCGGCGTCGGAAGGGATCGCGACGACGTCGGCGATCGACTCTCGCCACGGCAGCTCGTTGGAGTGGTGCTCGTAGGGACCGATGAAGACCACCGGACGCCGGTCCTCCGGGATCGCGTCGCTGAGGTGGTACTCGTCGTCGAGCGTGCAGGGGATGCGCAGGCCGAGAATCCCGATGAGCTTGTCGATGGCGCCGGTGCAGCCCGAGCCCGCGAAGACCACCACCGTCTCGTCGTCCCCACCGACCGCGTCGCGGATGATCGCGCGTGCGTCCTCCCGCAGCCTCGTGGTCTGCAGGCCGGTGCCGCTGGACTCCGTGTGGGTGTTGGCGTACCGGGGCAGCACCTCGCAGCGGATGAAGTCCTCGAGGAACGTCAGCGACCGGCCTGACGCGGTGTAGTCGGCATAGGTGACCCGCCTGGGCCCGAAGGGTCCGACCATCACCTGGTCGTCGCCGATGACGGCCTCCCTGATCCGGCGCAGGAGAGGTGTCTCGACGGGCTGGGCAACCTGCATGTTCGCGAGCATAGTGGGGAGATACCCCGTGCCGTATGGGACGAAAGGCCCTTACCCTGGCACGCCGAGTGCCGGAGCCTTGTGATGCAGGAGCTTCTCGAAGGAGCCGCTATGGGTGCCGACGACGCAGCGTCGACCGACGCGCGGCACGGGCTTCCACCGTGGGCGCGGTTGCTCGTCGTAGTGGCCCACCCGGACGACGAGTCGTTCGGTCTCGGCGCCATCATCGACGTCTTCGCCGCCCGTGGCACGCAGGTGAGGGTGCTGTGCCTGACCGAGGGCGAGGCTTCCACGCTCGGGACCGGCATCAACCTGGGCCAGATGCGCCGTGACGAGCTCGCGGCCGCCTCGCGGGAGCTCGGAGTCAGCGGCACCGTCTTGCACCATCACCCCGATGGGGACCTGCGCTCGGTCTGCCGCCACATCCTGGCCGGCGAGGTGATCGACGAGGCCGGAGCCGTTCACGCCGACGGCCTTCTCGTCTTCGACTCAACCGGCGTCACCGGTCACCCCGACCACGCCGCGGCCACCGCTGCGGCCATGCTCGCCGCGGAGGTGCTGGACCTCGCCGTGCTGGCCTGGACGTTGCCGGCTGAGGTGGCGGCTCAGCTCAACGACGAGCTCGGGGTCAGGGTGTTCAAGGGCTGCCCACCCGAACAGATCGACCTGCGAGTCACCGTCGACCGAAGCCACCAGATCGCCGCCAGCCACGCGCACCACACCCAGGCGGTCCCGTCCAGCCCGCTCTGGCGAAGGCTCGAGCTCCTCGGCGACACCGAGCATCTGCGCTGGCTGCGCCGGCCCGTCGCCGGCTGAGCGCCGTCGATTCCGCGGCGGTCATTCCTCGTCGATGGTCGCGTCCTCGTCGTGGGTCCCGGGCCGCGGCGCCCACGGCAGCTCCTCCGCGGGACGCACGACGATCAGCTTGTCGCCGCGGGCCAGCTGTGTGACGACGGGCTCGAAGTAGCGGTGCACGCGGCCGTCACGGATCACCGCGATCACCTGGTCGGGCAGCTGCTGGGGCTGCTTGCCCACCTCGGGCACGAGGAGGTCGCGCTCGGCCACCTCGAGTCCCTCCCCGTAAGTCAGCAGGTCCTCCATGACCGAGCCGAGGTTCGGGCTCAGCGTCGAGAGCCCGAGCAGCCGGCCGACGGCGTCGGACGAGGTGATCACCGAGTTGGCGCCGGACTGCCGGACCAGCGGGACGTTGTTCTGCTCGCGGACCGCGGCGACGATGTACGTGTCGGGGTTGAGCTGCCTGACGTTGAGCGCACACAGCACCGTCGAGTCGTCCCGGTTGGTGGTGATGATGACCTGACGTGCCCGGTGCACCCCTGCCCTCCGGAGCACCTCCCGCCTCGTGGCGTCACCGGTGACGACCGCGATCCCGTCCGCATGGGCATCACCCAGCGCTGCCTGACTGGGGTCGACGATCACGATCGACTCCTTCGGGACCCCGTTGTTGACCAGGGTCTCGACGGCGCTCCGCCCCTTGGTGCCGTAGCCGATCACGACGACGTGGTCGTTCATGTGTCTCCTCCACCGGGTGGCCCGGAACATCTCGCGGCCCTGGCTTGCCAGTACCTCGACGGTGGTGCTGATCAACAGCACCAGGAACGCGATCCGCAGCGGTGTGACCACGAAGATGTTCACCAGCCGCGCCTGCGTGCTGTACGGCGAGATGTCGCCGTAGCCCGTCGTGCTCAGCGTGACGGTCGTGTAGTACATGGCGTCAACGAAGTCGACCGTGCCGTCCGCGGCGTCGTGGTACCCCTTGCGGTCGACGTACACGATCAGGATGGTGAGCAGCAGGACGCCCAGTGCCATGAGCATGCGCCGGGTCAGCTCCCACCAGGGCGAGCGCGGGATCGCTGGAAGGCGGATCCGGGGGATGGCCTCGGGCTCGGCGTTGTCTGGCACGGTGAGAATCTACGGGACGGCAGGGGTAGGGCGGCGCACCTACGGGACCACGTCGCCGTAGATCATGGTGAACGGGCCGTCCTGACCTTCCTCGCCGGCAGGCGGCTGGTCGA
The DNA here is from genome assembly GCA_963700955.1 of uncultured Actinomycetota bacterium. Lineage (GTDB taxonomy): Bacteria > Actinomycetota > Actinomycetes > Propionibacteriales > Nocardioidaceae > Nocardioides_C. Next base: position 155,703 of record CAVOZH010000012.1, read on the forward strand.
CCACCACGGAGACGAACCGGAACTCGTCGCCTGGCTCGGGCAGTGCGGCGTCACCCACGCTGCGGCGCCAGGTGCCGCACAGCAGGCCGTCCTTGGTGACGCCTTCCTGGTCGCTGACCGAGTCGCCCTTCAGGCAGAGCCGGCCGTCGCGCTGGTCGTAGCTGTCCACGACGGCGGTCGTCCGGCTCGGGGTGTCGGGTCCGGCCAGCACGCCGAGGAGGTAGCCGCCGAGGATGCAGATCGCTCCCCCGGCCAGCGCCACAGGCGTGGGCAGGTTGACGTTTCCCATCAGGTCCCTTCGCGCTCGTCCTACTCCCCCGCCGGGGGCAAGCATTCCACGCATACCCACGCAGGAGACACCAGGGTTCTCAAGCCGAAGACCGTTCGACGATCATTCAGGGTCGCGTGACGAGCACGATGCCCAGACACATCTCGTCCGTGGTGCCCTCGCCCCAGACGACGTACCTCTCGGGCTGCCCCTTGAAGGCCGGCAGGAGGTCGCGAAGCCCCTGGTCGTGGGTGCAGGTGACCCGCAGCTTGTCACCGGGCCTGATCTTGACCGGGCGCCGAAGCGAGCGGGCGCCCTGGTCGTCGAAGTTCCAGACCGGGATGTCGAGGAGCGTGCGGGCGTCCGGCCGCCCTGGGTTGAGCTCGATCTTGATCTTCCTGCCCAGCAAGTGCATGTGGCCGGCCACCGCGCGCACCGTTGCCGGCTCCTGGACGTCCCGCGTGCAGCTCTGCGTCGGACCGGGCCGCGGCCCCAAGCCGTCGCCGCAGAGGAACTGCAGCCCGGCCACCATCTGGCCAGAGCGCATGCCGAACCGCTCCATGACGTCGGCGACGGCCGCGTCGCGGTTGCAGAGCGGCCCCCTCACCCCGGGGCGACAGGGCAGCTCGACCGGCGCCGGTAGCAGGGTCGTCTCGAGGGGTGCGAGGTGGCGCGACCCGTCGGAGATCCGGAGGCGGGCCTTGCTGACGTCCGGGGCGCTGCCCGCCAGGAGGTTGTAGTGAACCTGCATGACGATCCGGGAGCCGGCCGGAAGCGGGATCCCGATGTCGTCGGCGAGCACCTGCTCGCGGCCACCCGGCGCCCAGGCGCCGATCCACGGAGCGTCCTCGAGCGTTGCGCCACCGCCCTCGAGTCCCGCGCCGCCGAAGCAGGTCCAGCCCTCGCCGGGCGCCCGCTTGTCCACGGCCTCTGCCGCGGCCACCTGGTCCGGCGCGACCCGAAACAAGATCACGTGGTGCACGACACGCCTGTCGCCAGGAACGACGTCGACGCCGGTCACGAACGAGTCGGTCTCGGCCCTGGGGTCGAGGAGGAAGCACCGGTAGTCGTCGGTGCCCTTGCCCGGTGCGGCCGGCTTGTAGGGGGCGGGCATCGCCACATCGACGATCCGCTCCCCCGGACGCAGCGGCGTGCGCTTTCCTGGATCTGCCTCCGCGCCGTGAGACTGCGTGTCGCCGGGCGCGGTTGCGATCGGGGCCGAGGGCGTCCCTGGGGCGGCACGGTCTCCCGAGGAGTCCGTGACCGGAGAGCAGGCCGCGAGCAGGAGCCCCGCGGCCGCGATACCGGCCGTCCAGCTCCGGACAGTCCTCATGCGGCGAGTCTAGGTCGGCCGGTCCGCCCCCGCGCTCTCGCGAAGCCCCACTGCGTCGTGCTCCCAGAACACCTCCGGGTAGACCAGTGCTCCGGTCATCCACGGCTCGTACGACGGAAGCGCGACGAACTGGAAGGCGGCGAGCGGGATCCGGGTCGAGGGCGCCGAGAACCCGCTCGGGGCGCCGGGGCGGAAGCCGAGCCTGCCGTAGAACGCCGGCGACCCCTCCAGGAACACCAGCGGCTCGGGCCGGTCCTGCAGCAGCTCCAGCGTCCGACGTACCAGCGTGGAGCCGACGCCACGGCCCTGCGCCTCGGGATCCACGGAGAGCGGGCTGAGCACCAGCACCTCCACCAGCCGCGGAGCAGCGTCGAGCCAGCCGCGCGTGTAGGACACGTGGCCGACGACCCGGTCATCCTCCGCGGCGACGAAGGACAGGCTCCGCCACGCGGTGGACCGCCGCAGCCCGTCGACGAGCTCGGCGACCGGCTCGGGGCCGAACGCCCTTGTCACTACCTGCCGGACCCGGGGCACGTCTTCGACCCGCTCGGCGTGGACGCGCACGCCCGACCGACGCTTCGCCGAGGTCACGAGAACCCCGACCACGGGTCGGCGGGTGGTCGACGCCCCCGTGCGCGGCCGGCCCGAGGGCGCGCCGCCTTGCGTGCGGCGGACGACTCGACCTCCCGCCGCAGCTCGAGCCAGCTCTCGTAGCGCCGCACCGAGAGACTGCCTGTCTCCAGCGCAGCACGCACCGCACACCCCGGCTCGGAGCCATGACCACAGTCATCGAAACGGCACAGCGACGCCAACGCCGTCACGTCCGCGAACGCGCTGCCGAGGCCGGTGGTGTCCGAGAGCCCGACTCCGCGGAGCCCCGGAGTGTCGATCACGGCGCCACCGCCAGGCAGCAGGACCAGCTCGCGACGCACCGACGTGTGGCGACCTCGGCCGTCCTGCCGGATCGAGCGGGTGCCGAGCACCTCTGCTCCGGCGAGAGCGTTGACCAGCGAGGACTTCCCGTGGCCGGAGGCCCCGATCAGGGCGAGGGTGCGGTGGCCGTCCACGATCTCGCGCAGCCGGTCGACGCCGGAGCCGGTGACCGTGCTGGTGCAGACCACCTCCACCCCAGGGGCGGCGGAGGCCACGTCCTCGGCGACGAAGTCCGCGTCTTGGACCAGGTCGGTCTTGGTGAGTACCACGAGCGGCGTAGCGGTGCTCCCCAACGCCAGCGACACCAGCCTCTCGACGCGACCGAGGGCCGGATCCGGATGCAGCGCGACCACAGCCGCCACGTAGTCGGCGTTGGCGCACAGCACCTGGTCGTGGGACTGCTTCCCCGCCGTAGCCCGGACCACAGCGCTGGTCCGTGGCAGGACGCGCTCGATGGTGTGACGGTGGTCGGGCCAGTCCCTCAGGACGACCCAGTCCCCCGTGGTGGGTGCGACCACCGGGTCCCGGGCGACCTCACCGAGGAGGTCGCCGGCGTACCCGGCCCGAAGCAGGCCGTGCTCGGTGAGGACCTCAGCCAGCCCACGGTCCACGCGCACGACACGGCCGACCTCGGCGTCCGCAGCAGCGGCCCACCGGGCCATCTGCGGTTGGTAGCCGATGGTCTCGAGCACTCTGGGAATCTACGGCGGCGCCTCCACCGGCGCACCCGATTAACGGGTGCCCCTCCCTCAGGCGGGTCGGGTACTCCTCGGCGAACCGGGCTCAGGGTCCTCGGCGGCGCGTGCCTGGGCCTCCGCCTCGTCGTGCACCTCTTCGAGCGCCCGGACCCCCTCGTCGTGACCCGCCCCTTCGTCGTACTCGTCGAGGTCCGCCTCGTCCGGGACCGGACCGAAGCGGCGCTGCTCGTCGCTGTCACGCCGCAGCCGCGGCAGCATCGCACTCAGCCGGAGCCGCCGAACCAGCTCCATGCGCGCCCGGGCGGTCTCCGACTCCGGCCAGACCCGGTCGAAGGCAGCGTTGACCGCGGCTCCGATGAGCACGGCGATCGAGAGCAGGTACAGCCACAGGAGCACCGCGATCGGCGCGGCCAGGGGGCCGTAGATCGAGGTGGACTCCCCCGCAGTCGTGGTCAGGACCCAGCGCAGGACGAACGAGCCCATCACCCACATCACGAGCGTGAGCGTCGCCCCCGGGAGGTTGTAGCGCCAGGAGGTCCGCACCGGCACCGACGCGTGGTACAGCGTGGCAAGGAAGCAGATCGAGAGCACCACGACGGCAGGCCAGTAGAGCGCGTTCACGAACTCGAAGCGCACAGGGACGATGCGCTCGACCAGGGTCGGGCCGGCGACGACGAGGGGGATGGTGACCACCCCGGTGACCAGACCGAGGACGTAGAGCACGAACGACAGGATCCTGGTGCGGACGAGGCCGCGTTGCCCACCGAGGCCGTACATGATCGTGATGGTGTCGACGAAGACGTTGAGGGCCCGCGACCCCGACCAGAGCGCCAGCACGAACCCGATCGAGATCACGTCGTACCGACCGCCACGGAACACGTCGTTCAGGGTCGGCTCGATGATCGTCGAGACCGTGTCCTCGGTGAGCACACGTGAGGACGCCTCGACCACCGCGACCCGGACCTCGGCGGTCCGCGCGTCGCTGAAGCTCTCGAAGACGTAGCCGATCGACCCGACCAGCGCGAAGATCAGCGGAGGCAACGACAACAGCGCGAAGAACGCGGCCTCCGCGGCGAGACCCGTCACGCGGTTGCGGTAGCAGGTGCCGACCGTGGACACCACGAGACGCCAGGTGGTGTCGCGCACCGTCTCCCAGCGGGAAATCTCGGAGGCCGGTCGGCTCTCCGTCTCCCGTGACATGGAACTACCGTATCGACATGGCGATCGATAACCGGGTAGCAACGAACCAGGCTCCGCCACTTGTGGGCCACAACGTCGTCCTCAGTGACCTGGCCCTGGTCGAGGCGGTGGAGCGCCACTCGTCGCGTGAGGTCGTCGACGACCTCGCCGGCCTCGGCGAGATGGCCGGCAGCGAGGAGGCGCGTGAGCACGGCGTGCTGGCGAACAGGCACGAGCCCGAGCTCACGCCGTTCGACCGGTACGGCAACCGGATCGACGAGGTGCGGTTCCACCCGTCATGGCACTGGCTGATGGAACGCGGGGTCGGCCACGGCCTCCAGGCGGCGCCTTGGGTGTCGGACTCCCCGCATGCCCACGTACGACGGGCGGCGGGCTTCATGGCCTGGTCGCACACCGAGCCCGGTCATGGCTGCCCGATCTCGATGACCTATGCAGCAGTGCCGGCCCTGCGCGTCGACGACGCGATCGCCAAGGAGTGGACGCCGCTCCTCGCCTCCACCGGCTACGACTTCGGTGTGCGCGCCGCCTCGGAGAAGCGTGGCGCTCTCGCCGGCATGGGCATGACCGAGAAGCAGGGGGGCTCGGACGTGCGCACGAACCTCACCGAGGCTCGCCCCACGGCCACCGACGGGGAGTACACCCTCCACGGGCACAAGTGGTTCACCTCCGCGCCGATGAACGACGTCTTCCTGGTCCTGGCACAGGCACCGGGCGGACTGACCTGCTTCCTGGTGCCGCGGGTCCTCCCGGACGGCACACGCAACCGGCTCGACGTGATGCGGCTCAAGGACAAGCTGGGCAACCGCTCCAACGCCTCGTCCGAGCTGGAGTTCCACGGCACGTGGGCCCAGAGGCTCGGCGACGAGGGCCGCGGCGTGCGCACGATCATCGAGATGGTTGCGGCCACCCGCCTGGACACGGTGCTCGGGTCCACCTCGCTGATGCGCCGCGCACTCAACGAGGCGTCCTGGCACGTGGCCCACCGCGCGGCCTTCGGCGGCGTGCTCGCCGACAAGCCGCTGATGCAGAACGTCGTCGCCGACCTGGCCGTCGAGACGGAGGCCGCAACGGCTCTGGCGATCCGGCTCGCGGCGGCGGTCGACAACGCCGCCGACCCGCACGAGGCCGCGTTCCGCCGGATCGCCCTGCCGCTGTCGAAGTTCTGGGTCTGCAAGCGGACGCCGATGATGGTGGCCGAGGCGCTCGAGTGCCTGGGTGGCAACGGCTACGTCGAGGAGTCGGTGATGCCGATGCTGTTCCGGGAGTCGCCGCTCAACTCGATCTGGGAGGGCTCGGGCAACGTCAACGCGCTCGACGTACTCCGGGCTCTGTCTCGCGAGCCCGAGGCGCTCAACGCCTGGATCGTCGAGGTCGGCACGGCGCGCGGTGAGGACGAGCGCCTCGACCGTGCGATCGACGGGGTGCTCGAGCAGCTCGCCGACACCTCCGACCTGGAGCTGCGTGCTCGCCGGCTCGCCGGGCAGATGGCCGCCGTACTCCAAGGCGCGCTGCTGGTGCAGCATGCCCCCGCCGCGGTCTCGGACGCCTTCTGCGCCTCCCGGCTCGGCGCCGAGTACGGCGGCACGATGGGCACCCTTCCCCGCGGCACCGACGTCCGGTCGATCGTCGAGCGCACCACGCCGGTGATCTGAGCCCGAAGCGCCGAGCACGTCGTAGACCAACGGGCACAAGTCGGGTGAGACGGCGCCGCCCACGGTCAGCTCACGGCCGGCCGAGGAGTTGTGCCCGCCGGTCTACGAGGCCACCCGAGGCGAATGTGCGGCCCCGTGCCATGCGGCCCCGCGCCGTGCGGCCCTGTGGATGACGACCGACGCCCGCGCGTCGACTCGGGCAGGCTGGAGCGCGTGCCTCTCAGCCTCGAACAGCTTCTTCACCGCCTCGGCGGTGTTGCGCGGCGTTCGGAGCTGATCGAGCTCACCTCGCGCGCAGAGGTGGATCGCGCACTCAGGGAAGACCGGCTGGTCAGGGTCAGCCGCGGAAGGTACGCCCTGCCCACCGTCGACGCCGCCCGCCGGGCTGCAGCTGCCTTCCACGGCGTGGTCTCGCACCGAAGCGCAGCAGCGGCCTTCGGCTGGGAGATGAAGGTCCTGCCAGAGAGGCCGTGCATCACCGTGGGCCGCAAGCGCACGATCCCGGAGAGCCGCCGCGACCAGATCAAGACGCACTGGTCACCCCTGAAGGACGGCGACGTCCTGGACGGATGGGTCACGACGCCTCAGCGCACCTTCGTCGACTGCTGCCGCGACCTGCCCTTCGACGAGGCGCTCGCCATCGCCGACTCAGCGCACCGGAACCACGGGCTCACCAAGCAGGAGATGCTGCGGCTCGCCGAGTCCGTGCGCGGGCCGGGGCGCCAGAAGTGCCTGCGCGTCGCCAGGGAAGCGACCGGGAAGGCCGCCAACCCGTTCGAGTCCGTGCTCCGCGCCATCGCGCTCGGCGTGCCCGGACTCAAGGTGCGCCCGCAGGTGCTCCTTCTCGAGAAGCCGTTCCCCGTGCGGCCCGACCTCGTCGACGAGCACCTCCGGCTCGCGATCGAGGCCGAGTCTTTCGAGTGGCACGGGAAGCGCAGTGGCCTCACGAAGGACTGCCGGCGCTATACCCTGCTGGCGATCCATGGCTGGTGGGTGATCCGCTTCTCGTGGGAGGACGTGATGCTCGACCCGTCGTACGTCCATGCCAGCCTCAGCGCAAAGGTCGCCGCCGTCGTAGACGGACAGGCACAAGTCGGGCGCGCCACAGCTCTTCCCGCCTAGCCGCCGACGCCAGACGGACTTGTGCCCGCCCGTCTACGGCCGGCCTACGCGGCAGGCGATCAGCTGAGCTCGAGACCCGGGTAGAGCGGGTACTTGTCGAGCATCTCCGCCGACGCAGCCTTCGTGCGGTCGGCGATGCCGTCGCCGAGTGTGTAGTTGGCCTTGGACTGCTTGCCGTCCTTGGTCTGCTTGGGCGTGGTGTTGGACAGTACGTCGACCACGAGCTCAGCCACGCGGTCGAACTCGTCGAGACCGAAACCGCGCGAGGTGAGGGCGGGCGTGCCGAGGCGGATGCCGGAGGTGTACCAGGCGCCATTGGGGTCGGCCGGGACGGAGTTGCGGTTCGTGACGACACCGGAGTCGAGCAGGGCCGACTCTGCCTGGCGGCCGGTGAGGCCGAAGCTCGTGACGTCGAGCAGCACGAGGTGGTTGTCGGTGCCACCCGTGACGAGCTTGGCACCGCGCTTGAGGAAGCCTTCGGCGAGCGACTTGGCGTTGTCGGCGATGTCCTGGGCGTAGGTCGCGAACGACGGCTGCCGGGCCTCGGCGAGGGCGACGGCCTTGGCCGCCATCACGTGCGACAGTGGCCCGCCGAGCACCATCGGACACCCGCGGTCGACCGAGGGGGCGTACTCCTCCGTGGCCATCACGAGGCCACCGCGCGGGCCGCGCAGGGACTTGTGGGTGGTGGTGGTGACGACGTGGGCGTAGGGCACCGGGTTCTCCTCGCCGGTGAACACCTTGCCGGCGACGAGGCCGGCGAAGTGCGCCATGTCGACCATCAGGGTCGCGCCGACCTCATCGGCGATCTCGCGCATCTTCGCGAAGTTCACCCGCCGCGGGTAGGCCGAGTAGCCCGCGATCAGGACCAGCGGCTTGAACTCGCGGGCGGCAGCCGCGACCTGGTCGTAGTCGAGCAGGCCGGTCTCGGGGTCGGTGCCGTAGCTGCGCTGGTTGAACATCTTCCCGGAGATGTTCGGCCGGAAGCCGTGGGTGAGGTGGCCGCCCGCGTCGAGGGACATGCCGAGCATGCGCTGGTTGCCGAACTCGTGGCGCAGCGCCTCCCAGTCGGCCTCGGACAGGTCGTTGACCGACTTCGCGCCGTACTTCTCCAGACCCGGGGTCTCGACCCGGTGCGCGAGGATCGACCAGAACGCGACAAGGTTCGCGTCGATCCCCGAGTGCGGCTGGGCGTAGGCGTACTCGGCGCCGAACAGCTCCCGAGCGTGCTCCGCGGCGAGCGTCTCCACGGTGTCGACGTTCTGGCAGCCGGCGTAGAAGCGATGGCCGATCGTGCCCTCGGCGTACTTGTCGCTCAACCAGTTGCCCATGGTCAGAAGGACCGCCGGGGAGGCGTAGTTCTCGCTCGCGATCAGCTTCAGCGACGAGCGCTGGTCGCTGAGCTCGGCGCGGATCGCGTCCGCGATCCGTGGCTCGACCGAGGAGACGACCTCCAGGGCGGACTTGTAGGCGGCACTCGCGGTTGCCGCGAGAGTCCCTCCGGTCGAGGAGGCGGAGATTCCAGCTGAGGTCTGCTCGGTCATGCCGCACAGCCTAGTGACCCATGACCGCCGCTGACCTCCCCCGCATGTGGCGCCGCTCACATCACGCCTCGGAGCACCCTGCAAGCCGTCCACCATATGGACCTGCGTCCCACTACATGAGATACGGGTTTGTCGGACCGTCGTCCGGTACGTGAGACTCCTGACCATGATCACTGCAGGGACCGACACGCGTCTCGTGGCTCGCCGCCACGTGGACCTCGGTCGTACCCGCAGCATGATGTGTATGCCCAACCGCGCCGCCTGAAGTCCTTACTCAGCCGGGCGCGCGGTCGCCGGCTACACATCTCGACAACGGCGTCGGGTGGTCGTCGATTCGTGCGTCTCTCGTCCCCAGGAACGCATTCATGACTTCCAGCAACACGACGCCGAACAAGCCTGCCGGCCCGGCCAAGCCCGCCCCGAGCGGCCCCGGTCGATCCGCTCGCCCGGCGCGCCCCCGCCGAGGTGAGGGCCAGTGGGCACTCGGCTACCGCGAGCCCCTGAACGCCAATGAGCAGTTCAAGAAGGACGACGACGCGCTCAACGTCCGCGCGCGAATCGAGAACATCTACGCCCACCGCGGCTTCGACTCCATCGACCCGAACGACCTCCGCGGTCGGATGCGCTGGTGGGGGCTGTACACCCAGCGCAAGCCGGGGTTCGACGGCGGCAAGACGGGTGCGCTCGAGCCACACGAGCTCGACGACCGCTACTTCATGATGCGGGTGCGCACCGACGGCGCCCTGCTGGGCCCGGAGCAGCTGCGCGCCCTCGGCTCCGCGTCCACCGACTTCGCCCGTGACACCGCGGACATCACCGACCGGCAGAACATCCAGTACCACTGGATCCAGGTCGAGGACGTGCCGGCGATCTGGCAGCGACTGGAGGCCGTGGGCCTGGAGACCCAGGAGGCGTGCGGCGACTCGCCCCGGCCGTTCCTCGGCTCCCCCGTCGCCGGCGTCGCGGCCGACGAGATCATCGACGGCTCGCCCGCCCTCCAGGAGATCAAGCGGCGCTTCATCGGCAACCCCGCCTTCTCGAACCTGCCGCGCAAGTTCAAGACCGCGGTCACCGGCCACCCCAGCCACGACGTGGCCCCCGAGGTGAACGACGTCGCCTTCGTCGGCACGGTCCACCCCGAGCACGGTCCGGGCTTCGACCTCTGGGTGGGCGGTGGCCTTTCCACCAACCCGATGCTCGCCCAGAAGCTCGGGGTGTGGATCCCGCTCGAGGAGGTTGCCGATGCCTGGGAAGGCGTGGCCGGCATCTTCCGGGACTACGGCTACCGCCGGCTGCGCTCCCGGGCCCGCCTGAAGTTTCTCGTGGCCGACTGGGGCGTCGACAAGTTCCGCGAGGTCCTGGAGAGCGAGTACCTCCACCGCACGCTCGTGGACTGCCCCTCCCCCGCCTCGCCCAGCGTCGCCGGCGACCACATCGGCGTGCACCGGCAGAAGGACGGCGACTTCTACGTCGGCGCCGCTCCCCTCGTCGGGCGGATCTCGGGGACGCTGCTGTCCCGCCTCGGCGACCTGGTCGAGGAGTACGACGCCCGCGGGGTCCGGCTCACGGCCTACCAGAAGCTGGTCGTCCTGGGTGTCACCGAGGACCGGGTCGAGCCGTTCCTGGCCGCACTGGAGTCGATCGGGCTCTCGGCACGGCCGAGCAACTGGCGCAAGAACACCATGGCCTGCACCGGCATCGAGTTCTGCAAGCTCGCGATCGTCGACACGAAGAACCGCGCCGCTGCTCTCGTCGACGAGCTCGAGCGCCGGTTCCCCGAGCTCGACGTCCCGATCACGGTCAACGTCAACGGCTGCCCCAACGCCTGCGCCCGGACGCAGGTCGCGGACATCGGTCTCAAGGGGCAGCTCGTGCTCGACCAGGACGGCCGTCAGGTCGAGGGCTTCCAGGTTCACCTCGGCGGCGGCCTCGGCCTGGACCCCGCCTTCGGCAAGAAGCTGCGAGCCCACAAGGTCACGAGCGCCGGCCTCGACGACTACGTGACTGCCGTCGTACACGCCTTCCTCGCGGACCGCGAGGATCAGGAGACCTTCCAGTCCTGGGTCCTGCGCGCCGACGAGGCGATGCTCCGTGGTGAGTCTCGAGTGGCTCTGGAGGCGAGCGCATGAGCGAGCGCGCCGTACCTTTCCACTGCCCCTACTGCGGCAACGAGGAGCTGCGTCCCCACGAGACCGACGAGGGATCGCCACACGGCGCCTGGGAGTGCCGCGCATGCCTTCGCGCGTTCTCGCTGAAGATGCTCGGCCTCATCGCGCCGCGCAGCACCCAAGGGGGTGTCGCATGACCGTCGCGACCACGATGGCCGCCCGCAGCTTCCGCGGCACCACCACTGCCGGCCGCAGCCAGGCGGAGCTCAAGGACCTCGTCTCCCACGTCGGGGCGGAGCTCGAGCTGGCCCCGGCCGAGGTGATCATCGAATGGGCGGTGGCCACGTTCGGTGAGCGGTTCTGCATCACCTCCTCGATGACCGACGGTGTCCTCGCGCATCTGGCGTCGCGCGTGGCTCCTGGTGTCGAGGTGCTCTTCCTCGACACCGGGTACCACTTCGTCGAGACCATCGGCACCCGGGACGCGGTCGAGGCGACGCTGCCGGTCAACGTCCGGACGATCTCTCCCGAGCAGTCGGTGGCCGAGCAGGACGCGACCCACGGCAAGGACCTGTTCGCCCGCGACCCCGACCTGTGCTGCGCGCTGCGCAAGGTGGCGCCGCTGCAGAAGTCGCTCGAGCAGTACGACGCATGGGCGACCGGCCTTCGTCGGGCCGAGACCCGTAACCGGGTCATCGCCCCTGTCGTTGGCTGGGACGAGAAGAAGCAGAAGGTGAAGGTCTCGCCGCTGGCTCGATGGAGCGACGAGGACGTGGAGCGGTACATCGCCCAGCACGGCGTGCTGGTCAACCCGCTCCAGTACGACGGCTACCCCTCGATCGGCTGCTGGCCGTGCACCCGCCGGGTCGAACCCGGTGCGGACAAGCGCAGCGGCCGGTGGTCGGGGACCGGGAAGACCGAGTGCGGGATCCACGTATGAACCGCTCATGCCCCCGCGAGCAGGACCGTAACGACGAAAGGAGCCCCCGCTCATGACCGCTCCCGCCCTGGTGGCCCTGGCCCACGGCAGCCGTGACCCGCGTTCGGCAGCGACGATCCAGGCGCTGTGCGGCGAGGTCCGCAGCATGCGCCCGGACCTGCGGATCGAGGCTGCGTTCCTCGAGCACTCCAGGCCGTCGTTCTCCACCGTCGTCGACAAGCTCGTTCGTGCGGGCTACGACGAGATCGTCGTAGTGCCGCTGCTTCTCGCGGAGGCTTACCACGCCAAGGTCGACGTGCCGGCCGCCATCGCCGCTGCGGAGGCCAAGCACGAGAACCTCAAGGTGCGCGCGAGCAACATCCTGGGGCTCGAGACCGTCTTCCTCGAGGTCCTCGACCGGAGGCTGCGCGCCGCGCTGAGGGAGGCCCGTGTGCGTGAGCTCGACGCCCTCGTGCTCGCCGCGGCCGGTTCGTCCGACCCACTTGCCAACCAGGCCGTGGCCCGGCTTGCGCGGCTGTGGGGCACGAAGCACAAGCTGCCCACGGTCGCCGCCTTCGCCTCGGCTGCGCCGCCCGCGACCGGCGAGGCAGTGCGGCAGTTCCGGGCGGAGGGGCGGCGGCACATCGCCGTCGGCTCGATGTTCCTCGCGCCGGGCACGCTGCCCGACCGGGCAGCCGAGCTCGCGCTCGAGGCCGGTGCAGTCGCTGTCTCCGCGCCACTCGGCGCCGACACCGAGGTGGCCCGCACGATCCTCGCGCGCTACGCGGTAGGAGCGGTCGAGCTCGTCCCCGTGTGAGGTGCGACGGACGTCATACGGAGCGGTCGCCGTAGCGCGCGCTTCGTATGACGTCTCGCGGGGTAGGTAGGCTCTGCCTCATGAGCCAGCACTTCGACCTCCTCGTTCTCGGCGCGGGCCCCGGCGGCTACGTCGCCGCCATCCGCGCCTCCCAGCTCGGCCTCAAGGTCGGGGTGGTGGAGAAGAAGTACTGGGGCGGTGTCTGCCTCAACGTCGGGTGCATCCCGTCGAAGGCGCTCCTGCGCAACGCCGAGCTCGCGCACATCCTCCAGCACGAGAAGGACGTCTTCGGCATCGAGGGCGACGCGACGATGCAGTTCGGCGCGACGCACGCGCGCAGCCGCAGCGTCTCGGACAGCATCGTCAAGGGCGTCCACTTCTTGATGAAGAAGAACAAGATCACCGAGATCCACGGCTGGGGCACCCTCACCGGCGACAAGTCGGTGGACGTCCAGGACGACGACGGCAACGTCGAGAGCTACACCTGCGACAACCTGATCATCGCCGCAGGCGCCACCACCCGGCTGATCCCCGGGACGTCACTGTCCGAGCGGGTGGTGACCTACGAGGAGCAGATTCTCACCGACGAGCTGCCGGGCAGCATCGTCATCGCGGGTTCGGGTGCGATCGGTGTCGAGTTCGCCTACGTGATGAAGAACTTCGGCGTCGACGTGACGATCGTGGAGTTCCTCGACCGCATGGTGCCGACCGAGGACGCCGAGATCTCGAAGGAGCTGCTCAAGCACTACAAGAAGCTCGGCGTGAACGTCCTGCTCTCCACCAAGGTCGAGAGCATCGACGACTCGGGCGACAAGGTGAAGGTCACCGTCTCCAAGGACGGGCAGCAGCAGGTGATCGAGACCGACAAGGTGCTCCAGGCGATCGGCTTCTCGCCGCGGCTCGAGGGCTACGGTCTCGAGAACACCGGAGTCAAGGTCACCGAACGCGGTGCGATCGCCGTCGACGAGCGAGGCCGCACGAACATCGAGGGCGTCTACGCCATCGGCGACGTCACCGGCAAGCTCATGCTCGCCCACACCGCCGAGGCCATGGGCATCGTGGCCGCGGAGACCATCGTCGGCGCGGAGACGATGGAGATCGAGTTCGACATGATCCCGCGCGCGACGTACTGCCAGCCGCAGGTCGCCTCGTTCGGCTACAGCGAGGAGCAGGCCAAGGAGAAGGGCTACGACGTCAAGGTCGCGAAGTTCCCCTTCTCGGCCAATGGCAAGGCCAAGGGCCTCGGCGACACGACGGGCTTCGTGAAGATCGTGGCGGACGCGAAGTACAACGAGATCCTCGGCGCCCACATGATCGGCCCCGACGTCACCGAGCTTCTGCCGGCGCTCACCCTCGCGCAGCGCTGGGACCTCACGGCGGACGAGGTGGCGCGCAACGTGTTCGCCCACCCGACGCTCAGCGAGGCCGTCAAGGAGGCCATCGAGGGCATTGCGGGCCACATGATCCACATGTAGGCGACCTCGCCTCGCGAACCGACGAGAAGCGGCCATCCGGGCACACCGTGTGGCCGCTTTCTTCGTGCCGGGCGCCTGCCCGCCGGGTCAGCGGACGAGACGGTCGAGCAGGTGGTCGAGCTGGCCACCGGGGTCGGTGGTGAGCCCGCCGTGGATCGGCCCGGGTTGTACGACGGTGCTCCGGGGTGCGCTCACGAAGCCGAACCTCGTGCCCAGGGGCGTGCGCCCCGCGGCACCCGCCGACTCCGCACCACGGCAGACCGCCTCGACCGTGGCGAGTGCCGACCGCACGCCGTCGAGGTCCAGCTCGGGCGCGAGCACCGCGAGACGCTCCGAGTCGACATGGCAGCGGGCCTCGAGGAAGTCGGCCTGCTGGCAGTAGAGGACCACCCCGACGTTCACGAACTCCTCGCGGTCGACACGAGGGACGCACCGAAGCACGACGTACTGGAAGCCCATGCCGGTCATGCGGCGCGCTCCGCCGGCAGCCAGGGCCGCTCCCCCGCCACACGAGCGTGCAGGAACTCGACGTAGGCGTCCCGCACGGCCTCGACGCCACCGACACCCGGCGGAACCTCGAGCCACTCTTCTGGCACCTGCTCCACGACCTCCCGCAGGAGCTCCCGGGTGACCCTCGGCGCGAGCTCCGCATCGACGTCCGGCACCCCCGGCAGGTAGGCCGAGAGGACGTGGTCGGAGACGTCGTAGGGCTGTCGGGCGAAGCGTTCGGGGCTGCCGATCCCCTGCGACCAGCTGTGGTGGAAGTACAAGCACGCACCGTGGTCGATGGCCCACAGCTCCTTGTGCCAGACGAGGAGGTTCGGGTTGCGCCAGCTCCGGTCGACGTTGGCTGTCAGCGCGTCGAGCCAGATCACCCGGGCGGCCGCCTCCGGGTCCGGGGAGCAGCCGGAGTCGAATCCGAACGACCCGGGAAGGAAGTCGATGCCGAGGTTGAGCCCGACGCTTGCCGTGAGGAGGTCCTGGACCTCCTCGTCGGCTTCATACCTGCCGATCGCGGCGTCGAGCTCGACGGCGACCAGGTCGGGGGTGTGGATGCCGAGACGGCGGGCGAGCTCGCCTACGACGACCTCGGCGACCAGGACGCGAAGGCCCTGACCCGCGCCTCGGAACTTGCAGACGTAGGTGCCCAGGTCATCGGCCTCGACGATGCCCGGCAGCGACCCGCCCTCACGCAGCGGTGCGACGTAGCGCGTCGCGGAGACGGTGGGGATCACCGGGACAACCTACCGGGACGGCCGATGCTCAGCAGTCGAAGCCTTCCTCGGTCAGCCGCCGGCGCTGCTCGTCCACCTTGAAGTCGGCCTCAGGCCAGCCCAGCTCCAGGCCTTGAAGCGTTTCGCGGAGAACTTTCGCGACCGCCCAGTTGCGGTACCACTTGCGGTCGCTCGGCACGATCAGCCACGGCGCGACGTCGGTGTTGGTCCGCTCCAGCGCGATCTCGTAGGCCTTCTGGTAGCTGGACCAGAACACACGCTCGTCGACGTCTCCGGGGTTGAACTTCCAGTGCTTCGTCGGGTCGTCGAGGCGCGAGAGCAGGCGCTCCTTCTGCTCGTCCGCGGAGATGTGCAGCATGCACTTGACGACCGTCGTACCGCTCTCGACCAGCTTCGCCTCGAACTCGTTGATCGCGTCGTAGCGGCGCTCGATCTCGTCGGCCGGGGCGAGCTCGCGCACGCGGCCGATGAGCACGTCCTCGTAGTGCGAACGGTCGAAGATCCCGATCAGCCCCGGTCCGGGGAGCTCCCGCTCGACCCGCCACAGGAAGTCATGGGCGAGCTCGTCCTCGGTGGGCGGGCCGAACGCCTTGATGTGCACGCCCTGGGGGTCGAACAGCGCGACGGAGTGCCGCATCACGCCGCCCTTGCCCGCGGTGTCCATGCCCTGGAGCACGAGGAGGATCCGCCGCGTCCCGCCGGACCGCCCCTCAGCGAAGAGCATCTCCTGCGGCTCGGACAGCAGCGGGTCGAGCGCGGTGAGCGCCTCCTTCCCCTCGGACTTGCCGCCGTCGAAGCCCGGCGTCGCGGTGGTGTCATAGGCGACCAGGTTCACCGGCCCCTCGGGCAGGGCGAGCAGATCGGTGAGGCGTCCTTGCGAGGTCATGGGGCGATGATGCCCAACGGAGCCCGGATCATCCCCGTGCGACGCTCAGTCCTCGAGGCCGGCACCTTCGCGGGCGAGCGCGTCGAGGCGGCTGATCGCGCGGTAGTACTTCTTCCGGTAGCCGCCTTCGAGCAGATCGGGTGCGAACATCTCGTCGAGGCTGACCCCGCTGGCCACCACCGGCAGGTCGCGGTCGTACATCCGGTCCGCGAGCACGACGAGGCGCAGGGCGACGGCCTGGTCGCTCACCGTGTGCACGTCCTCGAGACAGACCAGGCGCACGCCGTCGAGCAGCGCGCCGTACTTCGACGGGTGCACGTTGGCCAGGTGTCTGGTCAGCGTGGCGAAGTCGTCGAGGCTCGCGCCGTCCTGCCCCGCCCGGCGGTCCACCTCCTCAGCCGACGACGCATCGGGCGCTTCGGGGAGGCCGCGATGGCGGTAGTCCTCGCCGTCGATGCGCACGGACTCGAAGGAGTCCGCAAGCCCCTGGATCTCTCGCATGAAGTCGGCCGTCGCGAACCTTCCCTCGCCGAGCTTGCCCGGGAGGGTGTTCGACGTGGCGGCGAGCCGCACGCCCTGCGCCCTCAGGTTGCGCAAGAGCGTCGAGACCAGGACGGTGTCGCCCGGGTCGTCGAGCTCGAACTCGTCGACGCACACCAGGCGGTACGACGAGAGCGCGGCGACCGCGTCGTGGAACCCCAGCGCCCCGACGAGGTGGGTCAGCTCGACGAACGTCGCGAACAGCTTGGGCCCGGGTACGGCGTGCCACAGCGAGGCCAGCAGGTGCGTCTTGCCGACTCCGTAGCCGCCGTCGAGGTAGACCCCACCCGATCCAGAGGGCTCGGCCGCTTTGCGGAACAGCCCCTTCTTCTTCACAGGGCGGTTGAGCTGCTCGGCGAAGTCCCTCAGGACCTCGACCGCCTCCTTCTGTGACGGCTGGCCCGGGTCAGGGAGGTAGGAGTCGAAGCTGACCTCGGCGAAGCGAGGCGGAGGCACGAGCTCGGCGACCAGCCGGTCCTTCGACACGTGAGGGTTGCGGGAGCTGAGGCGGATCGGCACCGGTCAAGCCTACGAGTCGCCGCTACGCTGCCTGACATGCGTCTGCCTGTGATGCCGCCCGTGCAACCCATGCTCGCCAAGTCGGTCAAGGGCATCCCCGACCCGGCCAAGTTCAACGGTGGCCTCTCCTTCGAGCCGAAGTGGGACGGCTTCCGGTGCATCGTCTTCCGCGACGGCGACGAGGTGATCCTCGCCAGCCGCAACACCAAGGAGCTCACCCGCTACTTCCCTGAAGTGGTCGAGGCGGTGAGGCAGTCGCTGCCCGAACGGTGTGTCGTGGACGGCGAGATCTTCGTCGCGATCGGCGAGCGCCTCGAGTTCGAGCGGCTCCAGGAGCGGATCCACCCCGCCGACTCCCGGGTCAGGATGCTCGCCGAGGCCACCCCGGCGTCGTTCGTCGCCTTCGACCTCCTGGCGCTCGACGACGAGTCGCTCATGAAGGAGCCGTTCGCCCTCCGACGTACGCGTCTGGAAGAGGCGATGGCGAACGCGACCGCACCGGTCTACCTCACCCGCACGACCACCGACACGACTGAGGCCGAGGACTGGTTCGCGCAGTTCGAGGGCGCCGGGCTCGACGGCGTCGTCGCCAAGCCGATGGAGGCGAGCTACCAGCCCAACGTCCGCACGATGCTCAAGATCAAGCACGAGCGCACCGCCGACGTCGTCGTCGCCGGCTACCGGCTGCACAAGACCTCGACGCCCGAGCAGCCCCTCCTCGGTTCGCTCCTGCTCGGGTTGTACGACGACCGCGGCACCCTCCAGCACGTCGGCGTGTCCGCGTCGTTCACAGCCAAGCGGCGAGCCGAGCTCATCGACGAGCTCGCCCCCCTCGTCGTCGACACGAGCGAGCATCCGTGGGGTGGTTGGGCCGAGGCCGAGCACCACAACGTCACGGGTGACCGGCTGCCGGGTGCCCAGAGCCGATGGAGTGCCGGCAAGGACCTTTCCTTCGTGCCGCTGGCACCGGAGCGTGTCCTGGAGGTCGGCTACGACCACATGGAGGGAACCCGCTTCCGGCACACCGCGCAGTTCAAGAGGTGGCGGCCGGACCGGGAACCGACCTCCTGCGGATATGAGCAACTGGAGGAACCAGTGAGCTACGACTTGGGTAAGGTCTTGACCACCAGATCTTCATGAGCGGAGGGCGTTTCCCGATGAGTGCCGCAGGAACCGAGACGACTTACAACGTCGTACTCCTTGTCGAGCAGCCGCTCTCCCAACAGGATGCTCGACAGGTGCGTGGTCTGCACGAGGAGATGGACGAGCACGTGCGCTACCACGTCCTGCTTCCGGTGGAGGACGCCGCGGCACGGGTCGAGTCCGCCATGGGTTCGCTTGCGGCGAGCGAGGTGCTCGCCTCTCCCGCACTGGTGATGAACGAGGACGACCTGGAGAACATCCAGCACGAGCTGCTCGAGAACGCCCGTCGCGAGCTCTCGGCAAGCCTCGAGCGACTCATCGAAGCCGGCGGTGACGCGGTCGGCGACATCGTGAGCATCGACCCGATCGACGCTCTCGCCTCGAAGGTGAAGGCGGTCGACGGCCGTGAGGCGATCATCCTCACCCGGCCGCACGTGGTCTCGGAGTTCTTCCACATGGACTGGACCTCCCGCGCCCGGCGGAAGATCGGCGTGCCGGTGCTGCACCTGCTCGAGCACGAG
This sequence comes from uncultured Actinomycetota bacterium, assembly GCA_963700955.1. GTDB lineage: Bacteria > Actinomycetota > Actinomycetes > Propionibacteriales > Nocardioidaceae > Nocardioides_C. The sequence goes on from CAVOZH010000012.1 coordinate 174,616, forward strand.
AGCTTCGACGAGCAGGCCGGCGGCGGCGAGGGCGTGACGGGCCTCTAGGCCGTCAGGATCGTCGGCAAACACGCCGATGTGCCCCGAAAGCCCGTTCACAAACGCCGGATAGCAACTTTTCTTCTTGTCCTTTCCGAATTGACGCTGAAAAGTAAAGAATAGGCAATTCGGACTATTGAATGCGTAACCTGCCGCGCTACCGCCCCGTTGGAATCACTGCATGACGTAGAGCGAAATGCGTCAGCAACACATTCTGGCCCGCCATCCGGGCTAGGGGGACGGAAGGTCAAGCCAATGCTCGAGAAGCATTCCTTGCTGCGCCTGTCGGCAGCGTCAGTAGCCACGATGTTCTTCACCATGGGCGTCGCCGCTCCGGTGCACGCCGACGAGAACGGCCGGCACCACAAGGCACCCCAGACCACGCAACAGTCGGCGAAGAGTGAACACGCCTCGAAGGCCGCGAGCCACCAGCACGGCACCACCAGGGCCGGAGGAGACACCGCCAGGGGCACGTCGACCGACCAAGGGCGATCGAAGCACAGTCGCGGCACTGCGAATCCGCCCAAGCACGACCCGGTGACCGTCTGCCACCTTCTCGGGAACGGCTCGTACAACATCCTGACCTTCGACGACAGCGCCCTGAAGGCCCACACCGCCCACGGGGACATCTACCCGGTCCCGGCCGGCGGTTGCCCTGCGGCCGCGGAGAAAGGCCGGGACAGCGTCCAGGGCAAGCGCGGAGCAACTCCCCCGAAGCACGTGCGGGTGACGGTCTGCCACGTCCTCGGGAACGGTTCGTACAACATCCTCACCTTCGACGACAGCGCCCTGAAGGCCCACACCGGCCACGGAGACATCTACCCGGTCCCGGCAGACGGGTGCCCTGTCGCCGCTGTCGGTGAGACTCCCGTCGCCGGGCAGGGCCCTGGAGTCGGGGACGAGAGCCAGGTCACCCCTGGCGAGGTCCTGACATCGCCGGCCGTGATCGTTCTCCAGCAGGTACTCGCCGGCACGGTCCTCGGCGTGCAGGCGGAGGGCACCGCGAACCGTGCACCCGCTCAGGTTGCGCCCGCACAGGCCGCTCTGGGGCAGACCGCTCCAGTCACGGTGGCACCGACCGGAGTCGCAGCCGTGCAGGCTGCGGCCACCGGCGCCCTCCCCCAGACCGGAGCCGGCGAGGTCACGCTGACCGTCGCCGGCGGACTGGGTCTGTTGGCTGCCGGTGCCGCGATGCTCACACGCAGGCGTCACCACGCACGTCGCTGACGCGACGGCAGCACTTCTGCGAGGCCCTGGCCCCCGTCGGACTCTTCGGTCCGGCGGGGGCGTCTCATTGCCCCGGTCGGGTCGCTGCGTCACGCGACACGTCGGGCGCGATAACCTCGCCGGGTGCCGGATGTGCCTCATCGCTATCGCTCAGCCGACGAGGACAGCGGAAGGTGGACCGGATTCCCCTTCCGGGACGACGACATCGTGATCAGCACTCGGTCCAAGAGCGGCACGACGTGGATGCAGATGATCTGTGCGCTGCTCGTCTTCCGGACCCCGGACCTGCCCGCTCCGCTGTCCGAGCTGTCGCCGTGGCTCGACTGGCTCGTGACGCCTCGTGACGAGGTGCTGGCGGCTCTGGGCGCCCAAGGTCACCGGCGGTTCATCAAGACGCATACGCCGCTGGACGGGGTCCCGATCCGCCCCGACGTGACGTACATCGTCGTAGCGAGACACCCGCTCGACATGGCGGTGTCTCTCTACCACCAGTCGGCGAACCTCGACCGGGAGCGTATTGCCGAGCTGACCGGACAACCGGCGACGCAGCGGCGGCCGCAGCGGCCCGTCGAGGACTGGCTCGGTTCCTGGGTCGAGTCCGACGCCGACCCGCGGGACCAGCTCGACTCCTTGCCGGGAGTCATGTGGCATCTCGCCGATGCCTGGCGCCGTCGGGACTCCTCGAACGTCGTCCTGGTGCACTACGACGACCTGTGCCGGGACCTGGCGGGCCAGATGCGCCGGCTCGCTTCGCGCCTCGACATCGACGTTCTAGATGAGGTGTGGCCCCACCTGGTGGAGGCAGCGACCTTCGAGGAGATGAAGTCGCGGGCGGACCTGCTCGTTCCCGACCCGTCCGGCGTGCTCAAGGACCACCGAGCGTTCTTCCGGCAAGGTTCGTCCGGCTCGGGCCAAGCGCTCCTCACGTCGGCTCAGACCGCGCGTTACTGGGCACGGGTTGCGCAGCTTGGTCCCCCGGACCTGGTCGACTGGCTTCATCGTCGCCCGGGCGACGGACCGTCGACCGCGATGTTCTCCGCGTGAGGCCTGCCCTCGGGAGCCATCGAGACGAGTAGGCGGCATCGAGGAAAGACGCCTCGGAGAGTGACCGAAGCGTCTACCGTTCTGCTGTTCCTTGTCGCCGCGGGGTGACGAGCACACCACGGGGGTTCTGTTGAAGTACACACTGCGTGCCGTTCTCGCGGTCGCGATGCTGCTTGGCGTCTACGTCCTGGCACTCGGTGTCATCGCCGCCCTGGCCCTGGGTCTCTACGAGATCGTGGTCCACGGCTTCACGGGCGCCGTCCTGGTCAAGCTGTTCGTCCTGGCGGTCTTGGTCTCGGTGGCCATCGGCCGTGGGCTGTGGGCAGGGCTGCGTCAGCCGGAAGGCGGTCAGCCGGGCGTCGTCCTCACCGAGGCGGAGCAGCCGCGGCTGTGGGCCGAGGTCCGCTACCTCGCGGAGCAGGTGGGCACCCGGCCGCCGGACGAGATCCGGCTCGTGCACGACGTCAATGCCGCCGTCTCGGAGAGCTCACGTTGGCTCGGCCTGGTGCCGGGCATCCGGCGGATGTACGTCGGAGTCCCGCTCCTCACCGGCCTCACGGCTCTTCAGATGAGGTCGGTACTCGCGCACGAGCTGGGCCACTACAGCGGCCACCACACCGGCCTCGCAGGCGTGACCTACCGCGGCCAGGAGTCGCTGCGACGCGTGATCCGCCACCTGGGGGCCGGCTCGTGGGTCGGGCGGCTCTTCCAGCTGTATGCCCGGCTGTACGTCGCCGTGGCCAGCAGCGTGAACCGGCGCCAGGAGCTCGAGGCAGACGCGTACGGCGCTCGTCTTGCGGGCAAGGGAGTCGCGATCAGCGCCCTGCAGAGTCTCCCCGCGATCGACGCAGCGTGGTCGTCCTTCCTGGAGACCTTCGTCGCAGGCGGTTCCGAGCAGGGGCGACGTCCTCGAGAGCTGTTCGCGGGCTTCCACCAGTTCTGGTCGACGCCTGAGCGACAGCAGCAGCTCGACGAGCTCCGCGCCCAGCCGCCTGCTGAGGATCGCTCGATCTACGACACCCACCCGAGCACGCCCGAGCGCGTGGCTGCGCTGTCCACCCTCGACGCACCCGACGCCCCCGACGAGTCGGACCCCGCGATCGACCTGCTCGACCACGCCTCGAGCGCCTTGCGCGGGCTGGAAGAGTGGATGTTCGACGGCTCCTCGTTGACGGCGGTTCCGTGGGACGAGTTCGTCTCGACCTCGCTCGCAGCAAAGACGCACGGCAATGCAGCCACGCTCATCGAGGCCATGGAGCACGGCGGGGACACGAAGGCGGACCTCGGCCAGGCGCTGGAGGCGTTGCGCCTGGGGTGGGCCCCCGACCTCGTCGCTCCCCTGATGTCGGAGCAGGCAACCGACGAGCAGCGACGACTCGCCGCCGGGCACCTCGTAGGCGAGCTGGTGGCTGACGCGCTGGTCGAGAGTGGTCGGGCGGCCTACCGGCTCAACTGGGCCGAGGGGCCGACCCTCGTCGACGTCGACGAAGCGACACTCGACCCCTGGAGTCTCGCGAAGTCGGCCGCGCAGTCGCCGAGGGCCGTTCCTGCCCTTGCGGGCTGGTGCGAGGAGCACCAGGTCACTCTGAGTCACCGCCCGACGCGATAGTCGAGGGCCGGAAGGGCTGGCTCGGGCAGTGGGCGAACCGACCTCGAGACGCTGGGCTACCGACCGAACCGCAAGGCCACTCCCCTGCCACCGGACTCGGTGAGTCGCTCCAGCTCCCCCACAGCGGCGAGGTTCGCTGCCAGGGCGCCTGGTGCGTGAACAGGGCCGGGACCGTCGGCCTGCCTCCTCGCGGGAGCTGTCGCTCAGCCGGGGGGCCGCGAGGGCCGGCATGAGTTTGCTCACACCCGCGAGCGGGCAATCGCGGATCAATACGCATCCGCCCGGGTCGGAACAGGGGCCAACCCGGAAATGCAGCGGGTGCGCTCAGATCGGCCATTTGACTCCCAGGGGTGGCCCGACCTGAGGGACGGGCCCTCGTCGGCGCCCCACTTCCGGCGAGGGCTTCGCTTCGCCCGCTCGACAGCGTCGCAGATCGCGCTACCGACTAGCGGTGGGGTCCCCAAAGCCTCCACGGGAGCGCCGGGTTCGGCGAACAGGGGCAGAGCGGCCGTGGCACGAGTCCTTGACTTCTCAGTCTGTCGAGCTCGGTCTTCTCACTTCGCCGAGCGATCCCCGGCGCTCCTCGCGGCGTAACGGGAGCCACTGCGCCCTCGGGGTCTCGGAGGAGCGGCGGCCTTGAACACTCATTCATCGTGACCCGTGGGCGACGGCGTGCAGAGAGGCCAATGTGCCAGCTCCACTAGTGCACCTGCACCCCAGCGGTCAGCCACGGAGCGCTCGTCACAGCCCCGAGTAGAGCCCCCGTCGTACGGCAATGGACAGCGCTTCGAGCTTGCTGTGTGCGCCGAGCTTCGCCGACAGGTTCGCGATGTGGTTTCGCACGGTGTTCACGCTGACCGTCAGCTGCTCGGCGATCGCGGCGTTGGAGAGACCTTGACCCAGCATGTTCAGTACCTCTTGCTCGCGCCTGGTCAGACACGGCTCCGGCCCGGAGGCACGACTCAGCTTCGGCAGGAGCCGGGAAAGCATTTCGGGGGAGATCACCGCCTCCCCAGCGGCGGCGGCTCGCACGGCGGCGGTGACGTCGGCGAGTCCCCGCGTCTTCGAGACGAAACCGGCTGCGCCGGCCTCGATCGCCTGGACCAGGACGTCGTCGGCGACAGCGGCGGTCAGAACCACGACGTTCATGCTCGGCCGGATCGCACGCAGTTCGGGGATCGCAGCGACCCCGTCGCCGTCAGGCAGCCTGCGGTCGAGCAGGAGGACGTCGGGAGCCGCTGTAGCCACTCGGGCGCGCGCTTGCGTCAGGGTCTGGGCCAAACCCACCGAAACCATGTCCGGCTCGTCCCCGAGTACACGGGCGAGGCTGGCGCCCAGGACCTCGTGGTCGTCGACGATGAGCACGCGGATCGGCCGGCTCCCGTCGGTCGACTGCTCTGTGCTTACGCGTGCATTCTCCTGGTTCACGTCGACCAATCCCTCCCCCGGCCAACGGCGTGTGGCGTCTGCCACATCTAGTATGCGGATACTAGATAAGGATGAGAGTTCCCCGCGAAAGCGCAACCTAGTCTCTCGCCGAGGGAAAGAAACGGGGGCAAGATGCAGGGGAAATGCGACGCGTCCGAGTCCTGATCGCCGATGACCACCCGGAGGTGCTGTCGGCGCTCGTCGGTGTGCTCGAGAGCGACCCGCACTTCGACGTCGTCGGCACGGCGACAACCGGTGCCGAGGCCTGTCGTGTCGCCAGTGAGGGCCGACTCGACCTGGTCTTGCTCGATGTGCACATGCCCGGCGGTGGTTCCGCGGCAGCGAGGCAAATGATGGCTTTGCCGGATCCACCGGTCGTGGTGGCCATCTCGGCGGAGTCGGGATCGGCCGTTGTCGAGGAGATGCTGCGCGCTGGGGCCGTGGGCTACCTGACGAAGGGCCGTGTCGGGGACACGCTCCCCGACCTGCTGGTCCGCTGCGTTGAAGGTGAAGTCATCCTTGCGACTCCCGCGGCGGCGGGCGCGCTGCGGGCTGTTCTGCGAACCCCCGCTGGTAGGAGTGCCGAGCAGGGGGCGCGGATCACCCGCACCTGAACCTGGGAGCAGGCCCTCGCGCCTACGATGGCCAGACCATTCGTCCTCGGCGCGACCTCCTCGGGACGAACCGGAGGGGAACAAGACATGCAGGCAGCTGACACGGGCCCCGCGATCGGCCCGCAGATCATCTTCGGCTTCGACGGCAGTGGCCAGTGCACTCTGTCGTTCGGTGCAGGTCTAGCCGATCTCGGCTTGAAGCCCGGTGAGCTGGTGGGTCAGGACCTGTTTGCCGTTTACCAGCACGAGGCCACAGCGATCAGTGCGCTGCGCCGTGTCCTGGCCGGGGAGACGTTCAACGTCGAGCGCGAGTTCAACGGCCGTCGCCTGTGGGTCTACTACGAGCCGGTACGCGACGGTGATGGCACTGTCACCGGCGCGCTCGGTGTGGCCACCGACGTGACCGAGCAGCGGCAGATCGAGCGCGAGGCCCGGGCTTCCCGGGAGAAGGCCAGCCTGCTTGCCGACCTGTCGGCAGCACTGACACGCGAGGTTCTCGATCTGGAGGCGTTGTTGCGCGTCGCGGTCCGCGCGGTCACGGAAGCAGTCGCCGACGTCGGCGCCATCTGGCTCAGCGCTGCCGAAAGGGAGCACGCCGACCTGAGGGCGGTCTGGCGGGTCCGCGACGAGTCCGGGACGTTCGCGCGCGAATGGAAGTCCGCGATCGACGACCGACTGCTCAAGCTCGACGTGGCGGAAGCCGAGGCTCTGGGCGTGGCCCAGGTAGTCGATCTGGCCGACGGGAAGGCAGGCGAGTCCGAAGGTGAGCTCCTGGCCGGCTGGGCCGAACGCTTCGGACTGGAGACGGACTTGCGGGTGCCGCTTCGCTCCCGCGGCCTGCTGCTCGGCGTGGTCGACGTCGCCCGGGGCGCGGAGCGAGGGGTCTTCACCGATGACGAGATCGGCTTGGTCAGGGACATCGCGGAGAGGTGCGCGTTGGCTTTGGACAACGCATTGCTCCTGAAGGCCCAGCGCGAGGCCCGCGAGCAGCTGGTGAAGTTCCAGGCGCTCGCTGACGCGTCGGACAACCTCATCGGGATCACCGACAACGACAACCACATCGCGTACGTCAACCCGCGCGTGCACGAGTACGGAATCGATCTGTCCCAAGAAGACGTCTGGCTCACGATCGCGACCTATGCGGGGCAGCTGAAGCGGGACGAGATGCACGACGCCGTGCAGAAGGTCGGCCGTTGGTCAGGAGACCTCGCGGTCTCCCTCACAAGCGGAGAAGCCATCGCCCGCCTGGATGTCTTCCGGCTCTCCCATCCCGACTCAGGAGCGCCGCTGGGAACCGCCTGGATCGGCCAGGACGTCACGCAGCTCCGGACCACCGAGGCGGCGCTGCGTGCCGCCAACTCCGACCTCAAGCAGTTCAAGGCACTGGTGGAGGCGTCCACCGACTTCATCGCGATCGCGGGTCTGGACGGACAGGTGAGATACGTCAACCCGTTGGGACGCGAGCTGATCGGCCTGAGCCCCGACATCGACGTCACGACCACGACCATTGCCGATTACCTCACCCCTGACGGGCTCGATGCCTCCGTTCGGATCGAACAGCCTGGGGTGATCGCCAACGGCCACTGGGAAGGCGAGTCCACACTTCGCAACCGCCGAGGTCCGGCGATTCCGGTCGCGATCGCCAGCTTCCTCATGAACGACGCCGAGACGGGGCAGCCGTTCGCCTTGGCAACCGTGCAACGGGACATCACGGAACGGCTGGATGCGGAGACTGCTCTTCGTGAGCTGGCAGACCAGCGGCAGGCACTCCTCACCCGACTGGTTGACGCCCAGGATGCCGAGCGGACTCGAATTGCCGCCGACGTGCACGACGACCCCGTCCAGGCGCTCGCCGCAGTCGACCTCCGGCTCGGGCTGCTGAGACGTCAGCTTCGGGAGCGTGCACCGGAGCTCATGGAGACGCTGGAGCCGCTCCAGGCCAGCGTCAAGGGTGCCACCGACCGCCTACGCGCGCTCCTGTTCGATCTCGAGCCACCAGACCTGCAACGAGGACTGGCCGAGGCCCTGTGCCGGGCCGCAGAAGAGATCTTCGACGACACCGCGACCCGATGGACAGTCGACGGCGACCGAGAACCTGACGTCTCGGACGCCACCCGTGCCATCGCCTATCGGATCGCCAAGGAGGCGATGATCAACGCCCGCAAGCACGCCTCGGCTCGAGACGTCGTCATCACCGTCGCCGGCCGCGACGGTGGCCTCGAAGTCTCCATCGCTGACGACGGTGTCGGCATTGGACCTGAGCCCATCGAGTCGTCTCCGGGGCACCGCGGACTCTTCAACATGCAGGACCGAGCCGCCATCGCCGGTGGTTGGTGCTCCATCAGCAACCGCCGGCGGGGCGGCACCCGCGTCATGGTCTGGCTTCCCGGGCCGCCCACCGCTGAGATGGTGCCGTTGCACTAGATGGATTCGTACCCGCGTACCGGGTGTCCCCCCGTCTGGCCGCACAGACTGGAAGCACGCCGATCGGCCCGTATCCCCCGTCGGGCCGATCGGCGGACTCATGCCCTAGGGCTGTCGGCCTCGAGAAGGCTGACCCGGACTCTCCCCATCGTCACGCGCTGCCCGCGCTCGTCGCCAGATCTCCGCCTGGACGCGACGCATCTCTCGGAGTCGGGATGAGCCGAAGGACAACGAGCATCCGTCCCCGCCGCCACATACCCGCACCATGAGGGTGCCGCGGCCAAACCGCCGGGGCTCCGTCATGGACAGCCCCGCGATGCCGGCGTACGGGACCTCGACCGGCCGTGCTCCCCGCCACCGCCGGACGCGGCTGGGCAGAAAAGCGACGCCGAGGGGGTCGAGGCGTACCGAGGCAGACCCGAGTTCCATACCGTGATGATCGGCGACGAGCAGACCGCACCAAGGCCGCAGCCGCTAAACCACCCAGTCTGGTCACTCCCGTAGCTCGTTCGGACCACCTCATCCACGGTCACTCTGTTCAACCGCGAGAGCAGCGCCGGAGAGTCACGTGCCGCTCGCTGTCCCGGTCGAATGGCATTCCCGTCGGCGGGTACGCGAGGCCCAACCCGGCGAGCGGTACGAAGACCGGGACTGTGGGAGGGGCATTGTGGAGCTGGAGCTGATGGCGGTTGCGGAACAACTCCTGGGCGAGTTCGGCGACCTGTCGGGCAGCACTGTCGCGCGCGTTCTGGCGGACTGCGTGGACGAGTTCCCGAACGATGATCTGCATTTCGTCGAACAGGCGGCTCGGGCACGGCTCTCGGCTGAGCGGACGACCGGGCGCGGGCTGGCTCCGCCTTGACCGACCCTCAGGCCGGAGGAGCAGGCGTGGGATGACGCCCACGACCGGATGGCGCGCCCAACGGACTCATCAGCCGCGATCAGAGCTCTCATGGACGAGTCGGTCGGTGTCGTGCTCTGCGGATGGCGTCTTCGCGCCGGCAGGGGGCCGCGCAGGCTTCTTGGCGGGCGTAGCTCTTGTCGCCCTGACGGAGGAGTCCCCGTCCCCGCTGGATCGTTGCTCGGGAACACGCACCCGGAATGGGGAAACCACGCGCCACGTGGGCACAGGGAGGTCGTCGCGGCCGCGGAAGACGAGACCCAGCACGTCCGTCTCGTCCACCGCCTCTTCGAGCCACAGCTCGAAACAGGACTCGATCACCGCGAGGACCTGGGGACTGGTGATGTTCACAGCCAGGGCCGCCTGCCAGCCGGCCACGAACGCCTCGTGCAGGATCTCCCGCTGATGGTCTACCCGGCCGTCCCTCATGGAGCTCTCCCTTCCCCCCATCAGGAGACCACCGCGGCGTCCACGTGCTCCATCGGCACAGTTAGGTAAAGAACTTGCACAGGGGGACTAGGCCGACTGGCCCCGGCGCGTCATCCCCGCACTCGTGGTACCTGCCGGCGCCCTGGGAGTCGGGCTGACGGGCCTGTACGTCGGAGTCCTGCGCCACGACTGCCCGGGCTGACTGCGACGAAGAACCCTGTAGATCGGCCCCTGTCCGAGGAGGAGTTCCGGCGGATCAGGCTCCCCAGAACCTGCACGCGCAGATCAGGCAACGGCAGTAGGAGTGGCCGTCGCTGTTCCGGTAGCTGACGGTCGTTTCGCTCTTGCACGAGGGACAGCATGCGCGGCGGGCAACGTCCGGCACGAGGGTCTGGTTCAACGAGTCGGTAGCCATCTAACTCACCTCAGTCTTGGTCGAGCCTGTCGCGATCGCGTTCCATCAGCGCCAGGTAGTCGTGGTCGTCGTGGTGCACGCGCTCCGGCGAAGACTCAGTCGGGGTGCGTGCTTCTCACGCTTTAGGCATCGGCTCGGCGGACCAGCACCATGAGTGCGGTCTAGAGCGCACTCACGACGAGCGGGGTGGCTTGTGGTGACCAGCACGCCGTCGACAGGCAAGTCTCGGGTGACCTTCGCCCCTGTCGGGTACCCCTGCGACCGCCCTAGCGTGGCTGCCAAACCCTCGGCCGTGGGGTCCGGAGGGAGGGAGCCTCATGGGAGCACGCCAGTCCCGGTTCCGGTTGCGAGGGTCGGACGTCGCGCGGCTCGCAGTCTCCTGGGGCATCTCCGCAGTGGCGCTGTGGGTCGCCGGAGCGATACTGCCGGGGCTGTCGGCAACGACGCCGTGGGCCTACCTTGTCGTCGCAGCGGTCGCTGGTCTCATCGGCCTGGCCATCCGCCCGGTGCTCGTCGAGGTGTCCGCCCGGATCGGTTGGCTGGCCGTCTTGTTCGTCGCCCTCGCGGGACAGGCGGTGATCATGTACGTCGCGATCTTGGCGGTCCCGTCGATAACGGCAGACTTCTGGACTGCTGTGGCCGCGAGCTGGATCGCCGCCGCCGTCGGGACGCTCATCGCCTGGGGCGCCACCGCCGGCACCGACGACGGGCTGGTGACCTCCCTCAAGCGACGAGGGCGCCGGACGGAGCATGTCGGCGACCCGGACGTGGACGGCGTGCTCTTCGTGCAGCTCGACGGAGCGGCGTTCCCCGTGCTGCGCTGGGCCGTCCAGTCCGGCGCGGTGCCGACGATCCGCCGTTGGCTGGCCTCCGGTGACTACGAGCTGCGCGAGTGGACCCCGCAGCTGCCGTGCACCACGCCGGCCAGCCAGCTCGGCATCCTGCACGGCACGGTCGACCGGGTCCCGGCTTTCCGTTGGTACGACCGCGAGGTCGACCGGGTCCTGGTGGCCAACCGTCCGGCGGACGCCCGGGTCATCGAGGACCGGGCCAGCAACGGGCACGGCCTGCTGTGGGACGACGGGGTGTCGATCTCCAACCTGTTCACCGGTGACGCCCCGCGGGCGGTCATGACGATGAGCCGGGTGGAGGTCACCCGGGGCTCCACGCAGACCCGCCGCGCCGTCGCATGGTTCGTCGCCTCTCCGGGCGGCTTCATGCGCAGCCTCAGCCGGACGATCGCCGAGATCGTCAAGGAACGGTGGCAGGCCGGGCGCCAGGTACGCCGCGACGTCGACCCCCGGGTGCATCGAGGCTGGACCTTCGCGATGCTCCGGGCGGTGACGAATGCGCTCCTCCGCGACCTCAACACCGCGCTGGTGGCCGAGGAGATGCGTCGTGGCACCCGATCCATCTACGTGGACTACGTCGACTACGACGAGATCGCCCACCACGCAGGTGTCTTCCGGCCCGAGTCGCTGGCGGCGCTCGACGGACTCGACCAGGTGCTGGCGTCATTGGAACGACTCACCGAGGGCGCCGCCCGGCGCTACCGGATCGTGGTGCTCTCCGACCACGGCCAGTCCCAGGGCCGCTCCTTCAAGAACCGGTACGGACAGGACTTGGCCAGCCTCTGTCAGGAGCTGATGGCGCAGGAGGTGCAGTCCTTCGACGCCCCGGTCGAGGGTTGGGGCCGCGCCGAGTCCATCGTCGGGGATGTCGGATCCACCAGCGCGGTCACGGGGAGGCTCGTCGAGCGCGTGGACCGTCGGATCGCGGAGGAGTACGACTCGCAGGACGCCGGAGCCGGCGACAGTCCCCCGTTCGTGCTCGGGTCAGGCAACCTCGGCCTGATCTACCTCCGCGGCTCGAAGCGACGCACTCTCGAGGAGCTGTCCGCGCTCTGGCCCAACCTGGTGCCCGGTCTGGCGGGACACCCGGGCGTCGGCTTCGTTGCGGGCATCGACGAGCACGGCATCCCGTGGGCCATCGGCGCCCAAGGGCGTCGGAACCTCCGAGACGGCATGGTCGAAGGCCGCGACCCCCTCGCGGCGTTCGGCGAGCATGCCCCCCGGGTCCTTCTCCGCGCCGTGCTCATGCACGAGGCGCCCGACCTCTACGTGAACAGCAGCGTCGACCCGTGGACCGCCGACGTGGCGGCTTTCGAGGAGCTCGTAGGTGCCCACGGCGGTCTCGGGGGCTTCCAGGACAGCGCAGCGCTGCTGGTCCCCCGCGATTTCCTGGACGTCCTGCCAGAACGGATCGAGGGCGCCGACGTGCTGCACCAGGCCCTGGTCGCCATGCTCGAGCGATGCGGTCAGCGCACAGATTCGCAGGCGCAGACCCTGGAGCACCGCTGACGGGGGTCGCGTGAGCATCGACGACATCGTGCCGGGTGGCGCTGGTCGCTCCCGCCCGCCGACGTACACCTGGGGGGTGCCCGGAGGGTCGCCGCCGGGGCAACTGCCAGACTCGAACGCATGAGGCCGCTTACAGCCATCCAGCAGTGTCCCTGCGGAAGCGGTGCGGCGTACGGCGCGTGCTGCGGCCCCCTGCACGACGGGGAACCCGCAACAACTGCGGAGGCGTTGATGCGGTCGCGCTACTCGGCGTTCGCCACCGACCGCGTCGACTACATCTTCCGGACTTGGCATCCGCGGAACCGGGTCGACGTGGCGCCCACCCCCGGAGTGACCTGGGTAAGACTGGAGGTCCTTGGCACGGTCGATGGTGGCGCCTCGGACGAGAGCGGCACGGTGGAGTTTCGGGCACGGTTCCGCAACGCAGACGGGGAGCACGTGATGCACGAGACGAGCAGGTTCGAACGGCGAGCGGGCCGCTGGGTGTACGTCGACGGGGAAGTCGACCATACGGGTCACACCAGTCGCTCTTCATAAAGTGCAGTGTGGCGAACGTCGTGATTCCGCAGCCCGATTCCAACAAGTCGCCGTCGCGGATAAATGGGAAAGGCGAGCGTGACCGGCATTGACGTGTGGATGCAGCACCCGACGTCGAAAGCCCTGCCGCCCAACCACCATGTGCACCCCCGCCGTCCGCTCAAAGGGCGGGGTACACCGATCAGGCCGCGTCCTTCGAGTGGAGGCGGGTGCGGCAGGCGCAGACGTGGATGAGGCCGTTTGCGGGACACGGAGGGGTGACGGGTCTGCACGAACCGCAGATGGGTGGGGTCATCGAGCACCAGATGCAGGTCCAGACATGGACCTGGCAGGTTTCGGGAGGCGTCTCCTGATCGTCCGCGCCAGGGCTGAAATCGACCTGCCAGATTGCAGCCGCCCCCGTCTGGGGAATCGGTCGCTGCTCGTGGTCCGGTCGCGGGCACATGTGCTTTCCGTGTGGTTTAGGTGAGTTCCCCCGCTGTAAGAGAACTTCCCGCCGCAGAACCAACGCGAAACGCACGTCTAGACATGATGCGGCCGTTTCGCGAGGCAATTAGCTGCGTCGGTCAATGCCACGGCCGAACACCTCCGGCGCCATGGCCCGCCCCGAGGATCCGCCGTATCGTTGAACGATCATCGACTTCTCGGAGAGGAGTCGCCACGGCACTCGTCCAGCCCTTCGAGCACGACTCGCTCCCGCAGCGCGTCGTGTTCGGAGCGGCTCCAGCCGCGATGGGTCTGATCGCCGCGGCCCTCGGCACGACGGACGCCACGTCTCTGCGTCGCATGCTCGACGACGCCTACGTGGGCTCCCCTCCCCACAACTACTGAGTCACCGTCCATCGAACAAGGGAGTCGACATGAGCACCTGGAACGCCATGTCATACGAGGGCAAGGACACCATCCTCCGCGTCGTACGTCACGAGGCGGAGCAGTTCTTCGCCATGGTCGACCACGACGACGTCTGGGAGGCGCCGACGGGCGCCGGCCACTGGCAGGTGCGCGACATCGTCGGGCACATCGTCGACACGACCGAGGGCTACTTCGTCGCGTTCGACGCGGCTCGCAGCCACGGCGACGTCGAACCGACCTACGGCCTGCCCGGCATGGCCGCGCGGGCCGACAAGCAGGCGCTGGCCTTCCGGAGCGAACCGCGCGGCGTGCTCGTGGAGCGGCTGCGCGGCGACTTCGACAAGCTCATGGAGATGCTCGAGGCGCTCACCGAGGACGACTGGTCCAGCCTGCTGGTCCCGCACCTCTACATGGGTCCGCTCCCGTCGTTCTTCTACCCCGCTTTCCAGCTGATGGACTACGGCGTCCACTCCTGGGACGTCCGGCAGGGAACCGGCCGAGCCCACGGCCTGACCGGGGAGGCTGCGGACCTGCTGACCCCGTTCATGTTCGTGCTGTGGAAGTACACCGTCGCATCCAGCGACCTGGAGCCGTGCGAGCTCGGGATCCGGATCACCAGCGGCCCGAACGCCGGGGACACCAGGGTCGCGGTCGGCGCCGAGGGCATGGACTACCAACCCGGGGACGTCACCGACCTCCCTGCGGTCATCGAGTTCGACCCGGGCAGCTTCGTGCTCACCGCGTTCGGCAGGAGCAACGCAGGCACGATCCGGGGCTCCCGGACCGTGGCCGACCGCTACCTCAACCTCTTCTTCCGGATCTGAGGTGAGCGTGACATGACCCAGCTGGACCTGTCGGCCATCGAGGCGGAACGTGCCCGCATCCGGTCGACGTACCTCCGCCAGACCGAACGGCCCGCCTCCTCCGCACGCGGTCTGCACCACTGTGCGCTGCTCTGCGCGGACGTGGAGCGCACGGTGCGCTTCTACCAGGAAGTCCTGGAGTTCCCGCTCACGGAGATCTTCGAGAACCGTGACTACCGGGGGTCGAACCACTTCTTCTTCGATATCGGCAACGGCAACCTGCTCGCGTTCTTCGACCTACCGGGCCTCGACCTCGGTCCGTACGCCGAGGTGCTGGGGGGCCTGCACCACCTTGCGATCTCGGTCGAGCCCGAACGCTGGGGGCACCTGAAGCAGAGCCTGGACCGTGCCGGGGTGGAGTACCAGACCGAGAGCGGGACCTCGATCTACTTCCGAGACCCCGACGGGGCGCGTCTGGAGCTGATCGCCGATCCGCTCGGCGAGATGTACGGAACCAGCGTTCTGTGACCCAGGACCTTCCCGTGTGTGCGTCCGAGACCGGAGACCCGTCTCGACGAGGGGCCATCACGGCGAGGACTACGATCGGATGACGGGGCTGCAACCGCGTTCACGAGTCGGCGTGCGGCCGGTCGATCGACGAGGAGGCGACGCATGGTCACAGTAGGTCTGCTTGCGACGCTCAGCGCGAAGCCGGGCAAGGAGGACGACCTCGCGTCCTTCCTGAAGAGCGCGTTGCCGCTCGCCCAGGCCGAGGACGACACGATCGCCTGGTTCGCCATCAAGATCGACGACACCACCTACGGCATCTTCGACGTGTTCCCCGGACCCGAGGGCCGCCAGGCTCACCTCGACGGCCCCATCGCGGCCGCGCTCATGGAGAAGGCGGACGAGCTGTTGAGCGCGCCGCCCGACATCAAGCCGATCGACGTACTGGCCGCCAAGCTCGCGGAATAGGGCTCCCGACCTTCGTTGGCAGCCCGTCAGGTCGAGAACCCGGCGTGTACGTGGTCGTGGTGCGTGTCGTCGCTGAAGAACTGAGGCGCTGACCCGAGGGGGTACGGACCGCCGACGTTGTAGGACCCGGCCGCGGCCGCCGCCTCCATGAACCCCGCGACGAGCCGCCTCGGGGTTGCCCTGTCGACCACAGGATGCCCGTCGATGCGCCAGGTGTCGAAGGCGCGACCCTCCGGGTGGTCGCTGACTCTACGGGTGCCGAACACGTACCTCGGATGACCAGATCGCAGCACGCTGATCCCGAGCCGGTACCTCTCCGCCAGGGTCAGCATCGCGCCCAGCACACTGTCGTGCACGAGTCCGGAGCGAACGTCCGCGCGTGCCGCGGGCGGCAGCTCGATCCGTGGGTCGGCCAGCACCTGCTGGGCACGTGGCGACAGGACTCGCGCCGTCCGCCCAGGGCGCGAGGGGCGTACGGCGGTCACCTCCCAGCCCGCCCCGGTGCGGATCAGCCGCACGTCGTACGTCGCGCCGCCTGCATGGATCCCACCGCCAGGACCACGGGTCCAGGTCTGGCAGACCACGAGGACGCTCGCCGCTCCGGGTAGCAGCCCGCCGTACTGCGCGTCGACCACCTGCAGCACCGACCGGTCGTGGTTGCCGCGCTCCTCGACCGCCCGGACGGCTGCGACCTTGGCCGCCGGCACCAGGTCGTTCGGGTCGGGCCGCCACCGCTGGACCGGCGGTAGAACGGCCTGGCTCGGGTGCGGACTCGGACGTCCGCCGGGCGACGACCCGGCTGCGCGGGGCGGGGGCGGAGCCACGGACGGGCGCGAGCTCGCAGAGCACCCAGCGATCAAGGATGCCGCACCGAGCAGCAGGAACCGGCGCCGATCCAGGTCTGCCACGTCTCCATTGTGACCTCTCGTGCTCCTGGGACCAGCTCCCCACTGCACAGGACCCGGTGGATGAGCTTCTCCACCACAGCCTCAGCCGGTCCGAAGGCCAAGCGGTCGCGGAGCTCCTCGACTGGCCGGGTGCATGGCCGGAGCCAGCCGCTCGTCGCCCCGGCGTACTGCTCGTCGCAGGCCGGCGTCAGACCCCCAGCTCGCGACCCAAAGAGGCGGCCCGTTCGGTTGAGCAGGCAGTGGTTCGAGCGGCCCCTCGACGGAGTAGAAGCGTCCCTGGAAGGACTCGCCCTGCAGCAGCGTCCGTAGGGCGATGACCGCCTCGTCGAAGCGCTGCCACCGTTCCTCGAACGGAACGCCCACACTCGCGTAGTCGCGTTCGGACCTCGCCTCACACACTGGTGCGGTAACGGAGGTAGGCCATGCCGTTGCCGAAACGCCGTTGGTCGAGCAGCTCGAGGTGCAGGCGAACATCGTCTGGGAAGGACTGCTTCCCGCCGCCCACCAAGATCGGGGCGACGAACAGCCGGCACTCATCGACCAACCCCGCTCTGAGCGCCTGCGCTGCGAGGTCGGGGCCACCCACGGTGAGGTCCCGTCCCGCTGCCGCTTTCATCCGCCGCACAGCTTCGGGGTCGAAGCCTCGCTCGATTCGCGTCCTGGCGCTGGAGACCGCCTCCAGCGTCGTGGAGTACACGACCTTGTCGGCCGCCTGCCATATCCCCGCGAAGTCCATGACGACGGGCGGCTGGTCGGTGAGGGCGCGTGCGGTCTCCCAGTAGGCCATCACCTCGTACATCCGGCGCCCGTAGAGGTAGGTGCCGACCGGCCGCTCGAGGTCGTTGACGAAGGTGTGCACCTCCTCGTCAGGCGCGGCCCAGTCGAAGTTGCCGTCCTCGTCCGCTACGTAGCCGTCAAGCGATGCGATCGCCGAGTAGATCAGCTTGGCCATCGTGCGCCACCTTTCTCAGGCTGCCTTGCATCTTTCATCGACTCAACTCAAACCATGCACACGCGACGGAGTCCCAATCGGCTAAACCGCCTCGGGGTCGGGCTGGTGGATGCCGAACGTGTTGCCCTCGGGGTCGAGGTAGTAGCCCTGCCAGGCCATCCCGGGGAGCGCCATCTTCGGCAGAGCGACCTGCCCTCCGGCGTCCAGGATCCGGCGTTCGGTCTCGTCGTAGTCGCCTACACCCATCGTGCACACGAAACCGTTCGTGCCCTGACCGGCTGTCGGTGCGGGAGCGGGCCGCGGCAGCAGGCCGCCGTTGATGCCGGGCTGATCCTCTGGGCCGGTCACGATCCCCCAGTAGGGCGAGCCGGAGTACTGGCTGTAGTCCTCGAAGGACCAGTCGAACACGGCGGCATAGAACGACTTCGCCCGCTCCACATCGTCAGCCTGGATCTCGAAGTGCACCACACGGGACATGCAGATCTCCTCGGTTCGGGTTCAGGAGGGAAGTCTCGCACCGAGACGCGCGTACGCACACCGGAAGCGAGCGAGGCGGGTGCGACGTACCTGTGCGGTCCCAGCACCTCACCCCGTGAGGATGATGCCCGGTGAGCTGCTCGAGCCTCACGGTGGAGGCATGGCTCCCCCTGGACGTCCCAGGTCCCCCGGCACCGCGCGTGCCCAGATGAGGCGTCCCACCGAGGAGAGCACAGCGGCCGGGATCTACGGGGTCATCGTGAGTGCGGCGGTCATGGCCTCCGCCCATGCGGATACCGCCGCTGCGGTCGCGGTCGCGGTCCTGGTCACGCTCGTCATCTACTGGGCCGCCGAGCGGTACTCACGCCTGGTCGCGGAGCGCATCCACGACGGCCACCGGCCTACCTGGCGCCAGGTCCGGCTGCAGCTCACCACAGGTTGGGAGATCGTGACTGCCTCGACTCTGCCGCTGGTCGTGCTGGTGCTCACCGGACAGCTGGGGGCCGACCTGTACGTCGCGGTTCTCGCGGCCTTGGGTTGCAGCACCCTGCTGCTCTCCCTCGCGGGCTGGGAGATCGGCAGGCGCGGGCAGCTCACCACGACCGAGCGGATCGCCTCTGCGGCGGTCGCCGGGGTCTTCGGCGTCGCGATGATCGTGTTGAAGACGCTGTTGCACTAGAGCGCCGGACCTCGGGTTCTCGCCAGGAACCGTCCTGTACGCCGGCCCGTCGGTAACCTGCTGAGAACACATCCAGTGCGGGACTCCCCGCCACCCGTCGGTCGGAAGAGGCGGCTGTGAACGAGCAACCGAGCCGGTTGGTCCTCGAGCTGACCTGCGTTCTCGAGGCACCGCGGGAGCGGGTCTTCGGCCTGCTCACCGAGCCATCCGAGCTGGCGAAGTGGTGGGGTCCACGTGGGTTCACGACACCGCAGATCGAGCTCGATCTCAGCGTCGGCGGCAGCTATCGCTTCACCATGCAACCACCCGACGGTGACCTGTTCCACCTCTCGGGCGAGTTCCGCGAGGTTCACCCGCCGAGTCGCCTCGCCTACACCTTCAACTGGGAGGAACCCGGCCCCGACGACCGAGAGACCGTGGTCGTCCTGTCTCTGCACACAGTCGGTGACGCCACGCAGGTGTCCTTGTCGCAAGGCGAGTTCGCGACCGAGGAAAGGCTCGCGCTCCATCGAGATGGCTGGTCAGACAGCTTCGACAAGCTGCGCGACCTCCTCCTGCCCGGCCTCTGAGGGGCGCAACCCACCGGTCCAGACACGGCCTGAACCCTCCCCTCGCCCGCTTCGTGTTCACAGAGGTACGCAGCAAACGCCAAGGGGCGTGCTGCCCGAGTCCGAGGAAGCGCCATGGCCAACCACGCAGGGTCACGTTCGTTGACGGCAACGGCCGGCATCATCGCCGCCGGAGCCATCGCCTTGTCCATCGCGGCACCGCCGGCCCACGCGGGCGACGGCGGGGCCGGCAACAACTACCGCGAAGTCAAGCTCGTGGCCGATCTCCATGGCCACGCCAGGATCACCGACCCGAGGCTGGTCAACCCCTGGGGGCTGGCCGCCTCTCCCAGCAGTCCGTTGTGGGTCGCGAACAACGGAACCAGCACCTCGACCCTCTACGAGGGCGGCACGTCGGGGAGCCAGGTCAAGAAACTGCCGTTGAACGTGAAGATTCCCGGCGGCGGCGACCCGACCGGGGTGGTGTTCAACCCGACCGGCGAGTTCAGGCTTTCAACAGGCGGGAAGACCGGACCGGCCCTCTTCATCTTCGCCGGCGAGAACGGCGACCTCTCGGCTTGGAACAAGTCGGGCGACCTCAGCAAGGCGGTACTCGTGGCGCACACCGGGAACGCCGTCTACAAGGGCCTCACCATGGTCACGACGGGAGGCCAGGAGTTCCTGCTCGCGGCGAACTTCCATCGCAACCGCATCGACGTGTTCAACGAGCATTTCGACCGCGTCGCAGCGCCGCGTGCCTTCAGCAGCAGGCACGTCCCGAACGGCTACGCCCCGTTCGACATCGCCAATCTCGACGGGCGGGTCTACGTGACGTACGCCAAGCAGGACGCGACTCGGAGCGACGACGTAGCCGGGCCCGGTAACGGCTTCATCAACGTGTTCACCCAGCGAGGAGAGTTCCTCAGCTCGCTCGTGCGGCGAGGTGCGCTCGACGCGCCTTGGGGCCTGGCGGTCGCTCCCCATGGCTTCGGACCTTTCGCCGGCAAGCTGCTCGTCGGCAACTTCGGCGACGGCCGGATCCACGTGGTGGACCGGCGCGACGGGCGGGTGGTCGCCACGCTGCTCGACCGATCACACCACCCGATCGTGATCGACGGCCTGTGGGCCCTTCTACCGGGAAACGGGACCGCGGGTGCGAGGTCTGACGTCTGGTTCAGCGCGGGACCGAACGACGAGTCGCACGGCCTGCTCGGGATCCTGCGGCACCGCTGAGGAGCTCGGGAGGTGATGGTCGGGCCGTGGGGCAGCGACGCCGCCGGACTCAGGTGTTCTGGCAGCTGCGCATGAAGTTCGTTGCCGGCTTCCGGTCCCGGACGATGCAGTAGTGCCTGTTGCTGGTGGCCTTGTTCGGCAGCCTGACCCGCACCTTCCAGGACTTGCTCAGCACCGGGCAACCGGAGCTCTTCTTGTAGGTGATCGTCTTACGAGCGGGGAAGTTGCGGCCGTCCTTGAACACACGTGCCCGCGCGGTCATGCCCGAAGGCACATAGATGTCATAGGTCCAGCTGCTCGTGCGGGCCACACTCGTCGTGGTGCCGCGCTGCCAAGCGTGGTTGTACTTCGCGGAGAGGACCCCGTAGTTGAGGCCGCCCTCGACGGTGTCCGAGGACGAGTGGCTACTGCCCGCGGTCGAGGTCTTGGACACCGTGCGGCTGATGTGCGCCGGTCCGGCCACCCAGTAGCTCGCGACGTTGGTGCCGATCCAGATCGCGTATCCCTCGCCGAGGATCTTGTAGCTCACGTTGTCGACCATGCAGCCTGCGGCTTCGGCCGGCGTGGTGGTGCTCGCGACCGTGCCCGTCGTGGTGACAGTCGTCAACAGCGCCAGGCCGGCCAGCATCGGTCCCAGACGTCGGAAGGTGAGTCGCATGAAACTTCCCCTCAGGTCACTCATGGCCGGGTGCCACGGGTGACGGAAGTTATATCTCACCCAGGCAGGGCAGAACCAGCACAAACGCCGGGAAGCAGACCAGCGGGCCGGCTCGGTGGGAACGACGGACCACGCCGCGCCCAGGCCGGCCACCCGCGTTCGACGCCCCTCCGGCGCGTTCATCCGCAACGGGTGATGGCAAGCCTGGCCGCCGGTGCCAGCGTTGTGGCATCTATTCCTCGAAGGACTTGCATGGAGGACTCATGACTTCACAAACCGCCCCTGAGTCGACGTTGGGCAGCATCGCCCAGGGGGATGCTCCTGTGCTCGAGCGCCTCGTTGCCATGAACCTGGACTCGCTCGAGAACTCAGGCCTGGACGAGACGACGTACTTCCTCGTCCGGCTGGCCGCCCTCGTCGCGATGGATGCCGCCCCCGTGTCGTACCTGGTCAATCTCGGACTGGCCGCAGACGCAGGCGTGACGCTCGAGCAGGCGCAGGCCACGCTCATCGCCATCGCGCCGGTGGTCGGCAGCGCCAGAGTGGCGTCGGCGGCCGGCAAGATCCTGCGGGCAGCCTTCGGCGTAGCCGTCCTCGAGGCCGAAGGCTCGGTGCCCGAGCAGAGAAAGGCGTGACCCGCCCTACCGTTCATCCTCGCGGGATGACCTCGTAGCCGTGACCGGCTGACCATGCTGGTCCTCTCCCGGTCCCGCGCTCGTCGCACCCGCGACCTGCGCGTCGCCGAGCAGGCCGCCACAGCCACCACCAGTGGTCGATGGGTCGGCCCGACTTCTCATCCACGCCGGATGAGTCCCCACATCTCGACCTCTCCCTAGCCTGAGAGACATCCACCGAAGACATCGTGGCCGAGGGGGCAATGAGGGTGACCAGACGCAGAAGGATGTGCGGATCTCTTGGGCGGCACTCCAGCAAAGTGATGCAGACCGGCCGCCGGCCGGACGGTGCGTGGTTGCGATGAGCGCCGCGGACGTACCGGCCGGCCGCTCTGTCTCACCCATGCACCGAACGAGAGCGTCGACCCGACCGAGATCGCGTCCATGGCACTGACCGAAGCCCTGTTCCTGCAGCGCTACGCGGCCGTGCGCGGGTCCGACAAGGTCGAGCTGTAGGGAGTTAACCGTGCTCATCCTGGCCATTGTCGTCGTCGGCCTCGCCGCCGGCTGGGTCGCGCACCTCCTGGTCGGTCGTGGCCAGCCGAACTGGGCCCAGCTGTTCGTGGTCGGCATCGCGGGCTCTTTCGTGGGCGGCCTCCTGGGAAGCCTGGTCTTCGGTGACGGCCTCGCGATCCGGCCCAGCGGTCTCATCGGCTCCATCGTGGGCGCCACGCTCGTGCTGCTCGTTGTCCGCGCCATCGGGTCTCGTCGCGCAAGCGGCTGACACAGGCCGGTCCGGACTACATCGGCGTGGAGCACCTCCCGACGGAGGTGGCGGACCCCTCGGCCCCTACGACTGAGCACGACTGGGGCGACCGCATCGCGTCGTGGCTGCTCGCGGGATGACGCGATCGTCCGCACCGACTTATGGTGAGACGGAAGAGGGGGTGCTCATGCACGAGCTGTCGATCGCGGAGAGCATCGTCGACGCCGTGCTGGAACGCACCGGCGACTGTCCGGTCACCACGGTGCGGGTCCGGGTGGGACGTCTCTCCGGCGTGGTCCCCGACGCACTGCAGTTCTGCTTCGAGCTTGCGACCTCCGACACCCCGCTCGAAGGTGCCGACCTCGCGATCGAGGACGTCGACGGCGCCGCGCACTGCCGTGAGTGCGGCCGTGACTTCCTGCTCACCGACCTGATCCTGCTCTGTCCGTGCGGAAGCGCGGACGTCGAGGTGCGCGCTGGTCGGGAGCTTCTGGTGACCTCTGTCGAGGTGGTGTGACCGTGTGTACGACGTGCGGCTGCGGAACCGACGAGATCCGCGTGACACAGGTCGGGGCGGCCGAAGGGGCGGTCCGGCCACACCACCACGAGCACGAGCACGAGCACGCTCAGCCGCACGAGCACGCCGACGGGAGCCGCACGCATACCGTCGAGCTCGAGCAGAGGGTCCTCGCCAAGAACGACGTCCTTGCCGGACAGAACCGGCAGTGGTTCAGCGAGCACGGGATCAGGACTGTGAACCTGATGAGCTCTCCAGGGGCAGGCAAGACCTCACTGCTGGAGCGCACGATCAAGGAGTCCGACCGTCCGATCAGTGTGATCGAGGGTGATCAGGAGACGGTGTTCGACGCTGAACGGATCCGTGCCGCCGGAGCGCGGGCGGTCCAGGTCAACACCGGCGCAGGCTGCCATCTCGACGCGACGATGGTGCAGCGAGCACTGGCCGAGCTGCAGCCCGAGGACGGTGGCGTGGTCTTCGTCGAGAACGTGGGGAACCTCGTCTGTCCTGCCCTGTTCGACCTCGGCGAGGACCGAAAGGTTGTCGTCATCTCGGTGGCCGAGGGCGACGACAAGCCGTTGAAGTACCCCCACATGTTCGCCGCCGCCGACCTGGTCGTGGTGAACAAGACCGATCTGCTGCCGTACGTCGACTTCGACATGGAGAAGTGCGAGAGGGACGCCCGCCTGATCAACGCCCGCGTGGGCTGGCTCCCCGTGTCGGTGCGCACCGGTGAGAACCTGGACGCTTGGCTGGCCTGGCTCGCCGAGCTCTGACGCACTCCCACGGGGGCCGGATGCGCGGGTCGCGCCACGAAGCTCGGGCAGCAGCGGCGCAGGAGGGACCCTTGACACGTCGCAGGCGGCAAGGACTAAATGAATAGACCGTCGCGCAAGCGAGCCGTAAGGGCGGCCCCGGCGACGGAGGGGGCAGCTACCGTGACTGGCCCCGGATTGGCAGGCGGCGATGCCAACAGCGGAAGCAGTCAAGGCCGAAGAGACGCTGATCCACGTCCTCTGGATCAACGCCGGGCTCAGCTGCGACGGTGACTCGGTCGCCCTCACCGCCGCGACACAGCCGAGCATCGAGGAGATCGCCCTCGGCGCGCTGCCGGGTCTTCCCAAGATCGCGGTCCACTGGCCGCTGATCGACTTCGAGTGCGGGCCCAACGGCGGCGCCGACGACTTCCTCGAGTGGTTCTTCAAGGCCGACCGCGGCGAGCTCGAGCCTTTCGTGCTGGTGGTCGAAGGGTCGATCCCGAACGAGAAGATCAAGGACGAGGGCTACTGGTGCGGCTTCGGGAACAACCCCGACACCGGACAGCCGATGACGACCAGCGAGTGGCTGGACCGACTGGCTCCAAAGGCGACCGCGATCGTGGCGGCGGGCACCTGCGCGACGTACGGCGGCATCCATGCCATGGCCGGAAACCCGACCGGCGCGATGGGCGTTCCCGACTACCTCGGCTGGGAATGGAAGTCCAAGGCCGGTATCCCGATCGTGTGCGTGCCGGGCTGCCCCATCCAGCCGGACAACCTGTCCGAGACGCTGACCTATCTGCTCTACATGGCGACCGAGCAGGCGCCGATGATCCCGCTCGACGACGCCTTGCGCCCGACCTGGCTGTTCGGTCAGACCGTGCACGAGGGCTGCGACCGCGCCGGCTACTACGAACAGGCCGACTTCGCGACGGAGTACGGCTCACCCAAGTGCATCGTCAAGCTCGGCTGCTGGGGACCTGTCGTGAAGTGCAACGTCCCCAAGCGCGGCTGGATGAACGGCCTGGGCGGATGCCCGAACGTCGGGGGTATCTGCATCGGCTGCACCATGCCTGGCTTCCCCGACAAGTTCATGCCCTTCATGGACGAACCGCCAGGCGGAAAGCTGTCCACGACCGCTGTCGGCTTGTACGGCACGGCCATCAAACGGTTGCGGAACGTGACCAGCCAGACCCTCGACAAGGAGCCGAAGTGGCGCACGCGGGGGACGAAACTGCTGACCGGGGCCAACCGCACCTGGTCGTGAGCCACAGAGAGGGAGCGCGATGACGTCGACGATTCCCCGACCCAGCAGCTTCTCCGAGGACGAGCGTGGCCTCACCGAGATGTCGTGGGACCCGATCACCCGGATCGTGGGCAGCCTCGGCATCTACACGAAGATCGACTTCGGCAACATGTTGGTTGCCGAGTGCCACAGCACCAGCTCGATCTTCCGTGGCTACTCGATCTTCATGAAGGGCAAGGACCCCCGGGACGCCCACTTCATCACCAGCCGCATCTGCGGCATCTGCGGCGACAATCACGCGACCTGTTCCTGCTACTGCCAGAACATGGCGTACGGCGTGAAGCCGCCCCATCTGGGTGAGTGGATCGTGAACCTCGGCGAGGCCGCGGAGTACATGTTCGACCACAACATCTTCCAGGAGAACCTGGTCGGGGTGGACTACTGCGAGAAGATGGTCGCCGAGACCAACCCCGGCGTGCTCGAGCAGGCGAACCGCACCGATGCCCCGAACGCGGAGGCCCACGGCTACAAGACCATCGGCGACATCATGCGCTCGCTGAACCCGTTCACCGGGGAGTTCTACCGAGAGGCACTCCAGGTCAGCCGTTGGACCCGCGAGATGTTCTGCCTCATGGAGGGCCGGCACGTGCACCCCTCGACGCTCTACCCCGGTGGTGTCGGGACGGTGGCCACGATCCAGCTGATGACCGACTACATGACCCGGCTCATGCGGTACGTCGAGTTCATGAAGAAGGTCGTCCCGATGCACGACGACCTCTTCGACTTCTTCTACGAGGCGATCCCGGGATACGAGGAGGTCGGCAACCGTCGAGTCCTTCTCGGCTGCTGGGGCTCGTTCCAGGACCCGGAGTACTGCAACTTCGAGTACCGCGACATGACCGACTGGGGTCGGAAGATGTTCGTCACCCCCGGCGTGGTCGTCGACAACAAGCTGGTCACCACCGACCTGGTGGACATCAACCTCGGGATCCGGATCCTCCTCGGCTCGTCGTACTACGACGACTGGGAGGACCAGGAGATGTTCGTGACCCACGACCCGCTCGGCAACCTGGTCGACCGGCGGCACCCGTGGAACCAGCACACGAACCCGCGCCCGCAGAAGCGCGACCTCGACGACAAGTACTCCTGGGTCATGTCGCCCCGCTGGTACGACGGCAAGGACCACCTCGCACTCGACACAGGAGGCGGACCGCTCGCCCGGCTGTGGTCCACCGCGCTCGCCGGTCTCGTCGACATCGGCTACGTGAAGTCGACAGGCAACAGCGTGCAGATCAACCTGCCGAAGACCGCACTGAAGGGCCCTGTCGAGCTGGAGTGGAAGGTCCCGCGGTGGAGCAACACCATCGAGCGGAACCGCGCCCGCACCTACTTCCAGGCCTACGCCGCGGCCTGCGCGCTGCACTTCGCGGAGAAGGCCCTCACCGAGATCCGGGCCGGGCGCACCAAGACGTGGGAGAGGTTCGACGTACCCGACGAGGGCATCGGCTGCGGCTTCACCGAGGCCGTGCGGGGTGTGCTCTCGCACCACATGGTGATCCGCGACGGCAAGATCGCCAACTACCATCCCTACCCGCCGACACCGTGGAACGCGAACCCCCGTGACTCGTTCGGCACCCCGGGGCCCTACGAGGACGCCGTGCAGGGGCAGCCGATCTTCGAGGAGAACAGTCGGGAGAACTTCAAGGGCATCGACATCATGCGCACCGTGCGCAGCTTCGACCCCTGCCTGCCGTGCGGGGTGCACATGTACCTCGGCGAGGGCAAGACGCTCGAGAAGCTGCACTCCCCCACCCAGTCGGCCGGCAGCGAGTAGGCATCGCCATGGTGGGCGCCACCCAGGCAGGAAATGGTCCGGACACCGGGCCGCCCGACCTGCGCGCGGTCGGCGACCGCATCGACGCACTTCTCGACGCGAGCTCGTCGGGCGGTGCCGTAGCAAGGGAGCGCTCAGAGGAGCTCGTGCGGCTCGTGGCCGACCTCTATGGGGCGGGCATCGAGCGCATCCTGGACATCCTCCACGGGGCTGGCCACCTCGACGAACAGATCCTCGCCTTGCTGGCGAACGACGACCTGGTGGCCAGTCTCCTGATCGTTCACGGCCTGCATCCCTACGGTGTCGAGGAACGTGTCGAGCAGGCGCTCGAGAGGGTCCGCCCCTACCTCGGTTCGCACGGTGGCGACGTCGAGCTGCTCGAGATCACCGAGCAAGGGACCGTGCGGCTGCGTCTCCTCGGGAGCTGCGACGGCTGTCCCTCGTCGTCGGTCACCCTCAAGCTCGCGGTCGAGGGAGCGATCGAGGCGGCCGCCCCGGAGATCAGCACCATCGAGGTGGAGACACACGCTGACGCGCCGACCGCACCGCTGATCCCGGTGGACTCGCTGATGTCGCACGTGCGCGAGCCTGACGTGACCGGCTCCTGGCAGGACGTCCCGGAGCTCGCGGCCCTCGCGCCCGGAGCGGTCATCCAGGTGCTCGTCGATGAGCTGCCGACCGTGGGCTGTCGCCTCGGAGACGACCTGTACGCGTTCCGCAGCGAGTGCGCCCGGTGCGGTTCGAGCCTGGCCCGGGCCACGCTGGCGAGAAGGCTCGGCGGCGACCGCAACGACGCCGTCCTGGTCTGCCCCGGTTGTCAGGCGCATTTCGACGTACGACGGGCGGGGGCCTGTCTCGACGAGCCGGCCCGGCACCTCGACCCGCTACCGCTGCTCAGCCACGACGGGGCCGTCTCCGTGGCCGTCCCGACACCGGTGCCGTCATGACGACCGGCCCGCTGTCCTCGCTGCGCAGGATCACCACGACGCGGCCCGCGCCGATGACCGGCGAGCGCTGCGACATGTGCGCAGAGCCGATCGCGGAGGACCATCCGCACGTGGTGAACCTCGAGAGCCGCGCGCTGATGTGCACCTGCCGTGGCTGCTACCTGCTCTTCACCGACCAGCACGCGGAGCTGCGTTACCGAGCGGTTCCGGACAGGTACCTCTCCTTCCCCGGGTTCACCACCGATCCGCGGCACTGGGAGGAGCTGCAGATCCCGGTTGGACTCGCGTTCCTGTTCCACAACTCGGTGCAGGGAAGGACCATCGCGTTCTACCCGAGCCCGGCAGGCGCCACGGAGTCCGAGCTCCCGCTCGAGGCCTGGGGCCGGATCGTCCGAGCGACCCCCGAGCTCGAGGTGCTGCTGCCCGACGTCGAGGCCCTGCTCGTCCGCCACGTCGACGGCAGCGCGAAGTGCAACCTGGTCCCGATCGACGCCTGCTACGAGCTCGTCGGACGGTTGCGGCTGCTGTGGAGGGGATTCGACGGTGGCCGCGAGGTGCATGCGGCCATGGACGAGTTCTTCGCGAAGGTCGACTCGAGCAGCAGGCCGGTGGCGGAGCGGCCGTGAGCGCTTACACCTTCACCGTCCTCGACGTGTTCGCCGAGCCGTACGCCGCCGCCCCGCAGCTGACCGCCCGGATCCGGGTCGAGGAGTCCACCGGACAGACCATCCACGCGGTCGCGCTGAGATGCCAGGTGCGGATCGAGCCGCAGCGACGCGGCTACAGCGAGGAGGAAGCGACCGGGCTCAGCTCGATCTTCGGCGAACGCTCGCGCTGGGTGGACACGCTCAAGCCGTTCATGTGGATGCAGTGCAACACCACGGTGCAGGGGTTCACCGGTGTCACCGAGGTCGACCTGGCCCTGCCGTGCACGTACGACTTCGACGTGACCGCGTCGAGGTACCTCCACTCGATCGGCCAGGGCACGGTCCCGCTCACGCTGCTGTACTCGGGCACGGTGTTCACGAAGGGCACCAGCGGGTTCGGGGTCGAGCAGGTGCCGTGGGACTGCGAGTCGAGGTACCAGCTTCCGGTGTCGGTCTGGCGGCAGATGATCGACCTGTACTACCCCGGCACCGGCTGGATCCGTCTCGACCGCGAGGTGCTGCAGGACCTCGCGGACTACCGCACCCGCCACGGCCTGACCACCTGGGACGAGACGGTGACCACGTTGATGAGGTCCGCCCTGCCCGGGGCAGCGAGAGCCGGGGTCCCACCTCGGACAGAGGCACGCGGAGGTGGCCGATGAGCCTCGACCGGGTGCGCGCCGTCGCCGACGCCGTCCTCTACGAGGGCTACCTGCTGTACCCCTACCGCGCCACCTCCCGGAAGAACCAGGTGCGGTGGCAGTTCGGGGTGCTGGGCCCACCCGGTGCGGCCGACAACGGCGTCGGCGAGGAGTCGGGCATGTCCGTCCAGTGTCTCCTCACCAACGGGTCACCAGCGACCGGTGCCACCGACCGGCGGCCCCCCGGCCCGTCACTCACGATCCACCTTCGCTTCCTGCAGCTCCAGACTCGAACGGTGGAGAGGTACGACGGTCAGGGCGGCCGCTTCATGCCCGTCGACGAGCTCGTGGTGGGCGACGAGCAGTGGCTGTCGTGGGACGAGGCGGTCGAGCAGGAGGTGGCGCTCGACTACTCCGCCGAAGAGCTGCGCCGCGGTGGGACGAAGGAGGTCGCTGTCGAGGGCCACGAGGACATCGAGGAGATCAGCGCGGGACCCGGTGAGCCGTCCCGTGGCGACCCGGTCGGTCGGATCGTGCGGCAGCGGTGGCCGCTGCACGCCCGCCTCAGCGCGACCACCGCAGAGGACGAGGGCTACACCAGGCTCGAGATCCGGATCGACAACCTCTCGCCGGAACCCGGCCCGGGATCCGCCTCCAAGGACACGGCGATCCGGACCTCCGTCATCGGCACGCACCTGATCCTGGAGGCCGAGGGTGCCCGGTTCGTGTCGGTGATCGACCCGCCCGGCGCCGCTGCCTCACCAGCCCGGCGTTGCGTACAGCATCGGTGCTGGCCGGTCCTGGCCGGCGAGACGTCGGCGTCCGACGGTGAGGCAGTCACCAGCACCGTCGTACTCGCCTCGCCGATCATCCTCTACGACTTCCCTGAGGTCGCGGAGCAGAGCGCGGGCGCGCTGTTCGACTCCACCGAGATCGACGAGATCCTCACGCTCAGGGTCATGACGATGACCGACGCGGAGAAGGCGGAGGCACGCGCCACGGACCCGAGAGCCCGGGAGATCATCGACCGCTGCGACCACCTGCCGCCCTCGGCCCTGCAACAGCTGCACGGCATCCTGCGCAACCCGCACCCCCTGGCTCCCGAGACGCCCATGAGCTCAGCCGGTGCCACCGACCTCCGCGACGTCGACCCGCCGGCCTTCGGTGAACCCGATGTCCCGTGGTGGGACCCAGCCGCCGACCAGGCGGTGCGGCCCGAGCTCGACACGGTAGTCATCGACGGCGTTCCCGTGTCCAAGGGAAGCCTGGTCCGCGTCCACCCTTCGCGTCGAGCCGACGCCCAGGACCTGTTCTTCGCCGAACGTGTGGCCCGCGTGACCGCCGTGCTGTCCGACGTCGACGGCGGCGTGCACGTCGCCCTCGTGCTCGTCGACGACCCGGCCGCAGACCTGCACGACTGGTACGGCCGCTACTGGTACTTCGCCCCGGACGAGCTCGAGCCGTTGCCCGGTCGAGGCGTCGAGGAACCACTCACCGAGCACCGAGAGGAGAGCCGATCGTGAGAGCAGTCGGAAGGGTGACCACGGTCGTGGTCGTCGCCGCCGTCGCCGCAGGCGTGGTCGTCGGCGTCCGGTCGATCCCTGACATCAAGCGGTACCTCAAGATCCGCCGGATGTGACCCACGACGTCGAGAGGAGAACGAGTCACGTGAGCCCGCGGGTCCTGGTCGCCGGTGTCGGCAACCTCTTCCTCAGCGACGACGGTTTCGGACCCGAGGTCGTGCGACGGCTGCTGACCACGGATGGGCTGTCGGAGGAGGTACGCGTGGTCGACTACGGGATCCGCGGCATGCACCTGGCCTACGACCTCCTCGACGGGTACGACGTCCTCGTGCTCGTCGACGCCGTCCCCGGAGACGGAGCAGCCGGCGAGGTGACCGTGCTCGAGGTCGGCAGGAGCCATCTCGGCACCGGCGAGCTGGACGCGCACGGGATGGACCCGGTCTCGGTGTTCGCGAACGTAGAGACGCTCGGCGGGTCACTGCCCCGGACCTACGTCGTCGGCTGCAGGCCGGCGACCGTGGCTGAGGGGATCGGGCTCTCGGAGAGCGTCGAACGAGCCGTGCCCGTGGCCATGCACACAGTGCGGCGGCTGGTCGGCGAGGTGGCGGGCGTCAGCCGGACCTCGACCGGGAGGCGATGACCATGTGTCTTGGGATCCCGGGACAGGTCGTCGAGCTCGTCGAGGGCTACGACGGCCAGCTCGCACTCGTGGACGTGCAAGGAGCGCAGCGCCGGATCAACATCGGGATGCTCGAGGACGAGCAGGTCTCGCCCGGCGACTGGGTCCTGATCCACATGGGCTTCGCGTTGGACCGCATCGACGAGGCCGGCGCCCGTGAGGCCCTGGCCGGGCTGGAGCTGATCGGAAGGGCCCGTGAAGACGCGCAGGACCAGCTGCGGGGCGGGTCCCATGGTTGAGACGAGGGGCCGTGATGTGCCCGGGCCCGTGCTCTTCGCCAGGTACGCCTTCCCGCCGAACTCGCACGGCTACTGCGGACCTGCCGACCACGCGGCGTTCTTCGAGTACGGCGTCTCGGGCGCCGACGACGGGGGTCTGCGAGCACTGGCACGGCAGTTCGCCGGCGCCTGGCCCTACCTCGAGCTGATCGCGCACGCCACGGGCCTGGAGGACCCGCTCGACCGGCGGGTCGTCGAGGCCTACTGGGTGGGCAGCCCCCGCCTGGACAAAGTCGGGACCAGGGAGATCGGGAGCTCGATGGAGGACCGGTTCAGGTACCTCACCGGCCCGCGGTTCCACACGCTCGCCGAGAGCGTGCTCGGTGGAGGGGTGCCTCACCACAGCTTCGCCGTGTTCTGCATCTACCCCTGGACCGGGCTGCTCAGCGACGGCCGCAAGGCCAGGCACGCCCTGACCGTGCTGGACCGGTGCCGGATCAGGTGGGGCAAGGTGCTGGCCACCCAGGGCGACCAGGTGGTCGTCGAGTCCTCTCCGCTGACCTTCGACGGGCGAACTCTCTCCCTTGGTCCCCCGATGACGGAGACGGCGGTCAGGTCGGTCGACGGGACCGGGATGGTGACCGGCCTTCAGGTGGGTGACTGGGTCTCGCTGCACTGGGAGTGGGTCTGCGACCGGCTGAACCAGCGCCAGGTGGCCTTCCTACGCGGCTACACCCTGAAGCACCTGGACATCGTGAACACGGGAAACCTTCACTCCGGCCCGGCGAAGCTGCTGGAGATCTGAGCAGGTGCCTCGCCGCAGCGGTCGCGGAGGCCCCAGCTCCGACGCAGCCCCCAGGTGACCGCCTCCCCCGCCCGGTGTGCGGGCGGACCTGGCCTGCGCACCAGCACCGTCCCGAGCTCGCTCTCCACCCTGTAGTCCGAGTGCGGGCCGTGGAACGACACCTCGACCAGCCGCCCGTGCAGGGGGCCGTCGAGGTACGCCCAGTCCGGCCGCACCAGCAGCGTCCCGGCACCCTCGGGTGAGGCGATCACCGACGCCGGGCCGGTCAGCCGGGCCGCCCAGACGTCGACCGGCTCGTCGTACACCCGTTGCGGCGTCCCGACCTGGACGAGCCTTCCGGCGTCGAGCAGGGCGACGCGGTCGGCCAGGCCGAGGGCCTCCTCCGCGTCGTGGGTGGAGTAGAGCGCTGCCGCGCCGCTGGCTCGCCGGCGCGAGACGAGCTCGTCGAGGAACACCCCACGGAGGTGGGTGTCGAGGTGCGCGGTCGGCTCGTCGAACAGGTACAGGGAGGCATGGCGGGCCAGCGCCCGGGCCAGGCCGACCCGCTGCTGCTCCCCGCCCGAGAGCTCGCTGGGACGCCGGCGCGCCAGATGGGCGATGTCCAGGCGGTCGAGGATGTCCATCGCCTCGGCGCGGGCGGCTTCCGGGGCCATTCCGCGTCGGCGCGCCGGGTACGCGACGGTGTCGAGGGCGGACAGGTGCGGCCACAGGGCGTAGTTCTGGAACACGACGGCGACGTCGCGCCGGTTCGGTGCCTCTGCATGCGTCGCTGAGGCGACACACCGGCCGTTGATGCGGACCTCGCCGGCCTGGGGCGCCTGGAAGCCGGCCACCGTGTGCAGGATCGTCGACTTCCCCGCTCCGGACGGGCCGAGGAGGGCGAGCACCTCCCCCTGCGCCACGGTGAGCGTGACCGCATGGACAGCCGGCTGTCCGGCGTAGCCGACGGACAGGTCCTGCAGCGCGAGTGCCGGCTCAGACCGCATCCAGCACATCCCGGGGAAGGGCGAGCTGCGGTTCCGGCGTGCGGACGAGGCGCAGGACCCACCAGAACAGCACTGCCGGGACAGCCACCAAGGCGGTGACCAGGACAGACAGGGCCGCGGTCGGCCCTATCCCCCCGAGCTCCTGGCTGTTGAGCACCACCACCGCCAGCGTCTCGCTGCCGGGTCCGTAGAGAAGGCTCGACATCGTCACCTCGTGCAGCGCGGTCAGCAGGCAGACCAGCCAGGCACCCATCAGGGCCGGCATCAATGGCCGGAGCCCGACTGTCCTTGCCGCCGTCCACCCAGACGCGCCGCTGGCGCGAGCCGCATGCAGCTCGTCGGGCGGTAGCCGGTCGAGCGCTCCCGAGACGGGGCGGTGCGCGAAGGCCCACAGTTTCGCGAGGTAGGCAAGCAGGATGAGCATCAACGTGTCGGCCAGCCATCGCCCGTAGCTGATCAGGAGAGCGACCGCGAGAGTGGACCCTGGCAGGACCAGGGTGAGGGTGACCAACGACGACAACGGACGGCCCCAGCGACGGCGCTCGAAAACGGCGACACACGCGCCGAGCACGGTGAGCAGCGACGCGGCCGTGACAGCCAGCACCACGCTGCGGGCGACGGCCTCGAGAGTCCGCGCGGTCATCACGTCTCGGAAGTTGTCCGTCGTCCAGTTCGACGGGGCGGGCGGGAGACCGACTGCTTGGGTGACAGCGGCCGCGACGAGCGCCAGCAAGGGCAGGGCGACCGCGACCGCGAGGTACACCGCCAGTGCCGCCGCGATCCACCGACCGCTAGCCGGTCCCCCGACCGATGTGACCGTTCCTTCCGAGACGGCCAGGCGCCTGACTCGGAGCCGGGGACCGAGCAGGGCGTCTGCCGGCACGACGACCGCGACCGCAAGCACCACCAGCAGCAAGGCGAGGCCGACGGCCTCGACGAACGACGACGGGTCACCGCCGAGTGAGAGGTTCGCGTAGATCCGGGTGGTGACCGTGGTGAAGCCTGCGGGCGCGCCCATCACCTCGGGGATGGCGAACGCGCCGAGTGTCAGCACGAAGACGAGAACCGCGGCCGCCGCAAGTGCGGGCCGCAGCAGCGGCAGGGTCACCGTCCGAAGCACCGTCAAGGCTCCTGCGCCCGAAGCGCGTGCCGCTCGTTCCAGGTTCGGCTCGGCCCGGGTGGCCAGCCCGACGGCGGTGACGAGGTAGGCAAGCGGCACCGCGTTCACGGTGAGCACGACCGCGACGCCCACCGGCCCGCGCACCCCGTCCCACCCGATCCCGAGCAGCGACTCGGTGAACCCTGCCGCGCCGTAGGCCTGGGTCCAGCTGTAGGCGAGCACGAAGTCAGGAACCAGGATGGGCAGCAGCACGGCCACCCGCCAGAGCACTCGACCAGGGACGTCTGATCGTCTCAGCGCGAGCGCCAGCAGCGTGCCGACGGGGACCGCGGTCGCGGTGACGACCGCGGCCAGAGCAAGGGTGTGGGCGACAGCCGTGCCCAGGCCAGGCGAGGTCAGTACCCGGGTGACGTGTCCGTCGCTCTCCTGCCACACTGTCTGGGCCAGGCGCAGGAGGGGGAAGACCACGAGTACGCCGGCCAGGGCGACGACCGCGGCGAGGACACCGCGCTCGACGGCCACGGCTGATGCCTCACGGCGCATGCTCACCCGCCGAACAGGTTCTGGTACTCGCTCAACAGGCGATCCCGCTGCTGGGAGATGGCGGCCCAGTCCGGGAGCACGACCGGCGCTGCCTTGGGGACGGTCGGACCGTCGATGCCCTCCATCGTCGGGTAGGACCCGGACCCGGCCACCGTCTTCTGCCCGTCCTTGCCGACCACGTAGGCGATGAAGTCCTTGGCTGTCCCGGAGTCGGCGCTGTGTCTGGCCAGCGCCACCGGGCCGTAGATCGCGACCGCGCCCGGCTCCGGCCACACCACGTCGATGGGTGAGCCACTGTCCTTGGCCTTGTAGGCCGACGTCGCGATCGTGATGCCCGCGTCGTAGACCCCCTGGGCCACGCCGACAGTGACCTCGTCGGGGCTGCTGACCTGCGTTGCGCCGGTGCCCTTCAGGCCCTTGTAGAACTGCATCCCGTAGCCAGGGGCCTGCGCGAAGTATCCGAGTGCCCCGAGTGCGGACGCGGCCACGCCCGGGTCGGGGACGGCCACCTTGTAGTCGCCGTCGGTCAGGTCCTTCCACGAGGTCGGCGCCGGGGTCCCGTCGTGGTGGACCGCAACCATGTAGAGGATGTGTGCGCCCACGTAGTCGGCGGTGCGGAACTCCTTGGGGATCCCCGACGCGTCGTCCGGCACCCAGCCTCCGACCAGGTCCTGGTCGACGTACGCCTGCATCGTCAGGGGATCGCAGGCCCAGATGACGTCTGCCCGCAGCCCACCAGAGCGCTTGTCGCCGGCCACTCGGGCGTTCAGCTCGCCGGTCGGCGCCCGGAAGAGCTTCACCCGTGCACCGGGGTTCGCCTTCTCGAACTCCGCGATGACCGGCTGGATGGTCTCGTCACCCACGCAGGTGTAGACGGTGATGGACTTGTTGGGAACCGAACCTGCGCTCGAACCGCCGTCGCAACCGGCGAGGGCGAGAAGTGCGAGAGCGGACAAGGCCATCGCTGCAGAGATGTGTGTTCTCGTGCGACTGGTGCGCGACGCCCCCGAGAGGCCCGTTCGATGAGCACTCATCTTCGGAGCATACGCGGGGCAACCGGAGTCGGCCACCGGCGACAAAAACGCCTCCCGGCTACCAGGTAGGCCGTCTGTCCGGCGGGCTCAGACGACCTCGAAGCGCTCCGTGTGAATCCTCCGGATCGGGACGTCGCGCTCCCTCAGCTGCTCGCCGACCTCGACGACCATCATCGGCGGACCGCAGAGGAAGTAGTCGAAGCACCGGCGTCCGTGCGGGGGCAGCCACCGGTCGAGCAGTGCCCCGTCGATTCGGCCGGACTCCCCCGGCCACCCCTGGGATGGGTGTTTGACGGCGTAGACCACCGTCAGGGAGAGCCGCTCGCTCAGCCGGTCGATCTCGTGCCTCATCACGATGTCGTCCTCGGTCCGGGCTCCGAGCACCAGCAGATGAGGGCGGCGGTCACCCCTGTCGGCCAGCGTGCGCAGCATGCTGAGCATCGGAGTCACACCGATGCCTCCCGCAATGAAGACGAACCCCCACGACGACTCGAGTCCGTCGATGGTCATCTGCCCGTATGGACCGTCCAGGAATACACGGCAGCCGGGACGCAGTCCGCGCAGCATCTCGGTGAAGTCCCCGAGCGCCTTGATCGTGAACTGCTTGCGCTCGGGCGTGTCCGCGGTCGAGGCGATGGTGAACGGGTGCTCCTCGTAGGCGAAGCACGAGGAGCCGATCTTCAACCACGCGAACTGGCCCGCGTGGAACGGGAACCCGCCGTGCTTGTGCGCGCGGACCTCGAGAGTGACCGCGCCCCCGCTCACGCCGGTCACCTCCTCGACGACGTACGAGCGCCGACGCGCCCTCAACGGCAGCCACAGCCACCGGCGGGCCGCCACGGCGAGCACAACTGCGCCCATCGCCGCGAACCACCCGCCGAGCAGCGGGTAGTCGGCGAGGTGGTGCAGCCACCACACGTGCAGCCAGGCGGCCACGAAGACGGTGCCGGCCATGGCGAGGTGCAACAGCCGCCACCCCTCGTAACGGGGTTGGCGACGCTTCCGAAGCAGCGCCAGTCCGACGACAGCGGCAAGGGCGAGCGTCGACACGACGGCGGCACGAGCAGCCCAGGTGGTGTGGCGGAGGTCGAAGATCGACAGACCCCGCGGGTCACTGAGCAGGACGAGGACGATGTGGGACGCAACCAGAGCCACCCCGGCGACGGCCACCACGCGGTGTATCCGCAGGATCGTCTCGACGCCGAAGGACGACAGCAGGGACCGCACCCGCGCCATCAGGACAAAGGCCGAGACGAGCAGGGAGAAGGCGACCAGGCCGGTGTTGACCGCCGACATCTCGAGCGCCCCCTGCGCGGAGTCGGGGGCGACCGCCCAGACCATCGCGCGCGGCGCGACAAGGATCCCCACATAGCCGAGGAGCCAGCTGGTCCTCGTCATCCGGGCGGTGATCCCCTGCATGGTCAGACGCCGTCACGTGCTTTCATCTCGGCTTGGGCAAGGTCCCCGTGCTCTTAGAACTGCCCGCAGCATCGGCCACGCGAAACGCACGTCTAGACACCGTGTGGTCTCGTCAGAGGCCGTTGGAGCCGTCGCCCGTTCCGGCATCCGAGCGGCGCAGAGCCGCGCGTCTGAGGTAGACGGCGCGTGCGGTGTCCCGCAGCCTGCCCATGCGGCGCAGGGCCGATCCTCGAGCGGCCACGGCACTCTCCCAGTCCTGCCGCTGGCGTGCTCGCTCCTCGAGGTCGAGGTCCCGCAAGATCCGGCTCACCGCGGCGAGAAGTGTTCCGCTCAGCATCCAGTGGTCGCGGTTCTGGCCCGCATCGACGATGAGGAGCTCGGTCAGGACCGCGCGGGTCTCGTGCAGAGCGTCCAGCGCCTCGGCAAGGGCGGCATCGCTCGCCACGCCGCCCTTGTCCGCGTCAGCACGCACCAAGGCGCCGTAGGCTCTTATGCCTCTCGCCAGATCCTCGAGCAGCACTCCGATCGCGCCGAACAGCTCGGGGCTGTACTCGAGGGTCCGATCCTCCTCAGCGAGCCCGTCGGCGATGGCCCTGAACAGTGCCCGCACCGACACGACACTGCGCTCGAGCGCATCCAGTCCACTGCGGAGGATCGGTTCTCGGTCCACCTCACGGATCGCGCGGGGGTTGAGGCGGCGGCTGTCCCGCAGCTCGACGACGGCCTGGTCGGCGGCGTCGATGTAGCGCGACAGGCTCCTCACCTCGTGCAGCCACCGAACCGCCTGGTCTCGCGAGGGCGCGTGGGGAAGCTCGCGGGCAGCGCTCAGCAAGAGCTCCGCGGCCTGCACCGCCACCTCCTCCACTGCCTCGCCGGCGCTGCGCGTTCGAATCGCGGGCGGGAACACCACGTTGACCAGGACCCCGATGCCGGCGCCCACCAGCGTCTCGGCAACACGCGCGGTCGCAGCAGTGGAGGCGGCCGGCAGCCCGAGGATGAGCATGGCGCTGATCGGCACCTCCAGCAGCTGCTCGCCCAGCCGCAGCAGCTGACCGATGACGAGCGATGCTGCGATGACCAGGCCGAGGCTCCACCAGGTGAGGCCGACGACGTCGGACAGGAACACCGCCACGAGCACACCTGCCACGACGCTCGCCACGCGCAGGACGCCCATCCTCAACGTGGAGAACAAGGTCGCCTGAACGACCAGCAACGCGGTCAGAGGTCCGGTGAGTGGCTGGGTCTCGGGGAACATCGCGTGAGCGGCCAGGTAGGCCACCACGGCAGCCGTTGTGAGCCGGACGGTGCGTACCACCACCACCGGGCCCCGGCGTCGCCACCACAGCAGTGCCTCCCCTCGGAGGCGGCGGCCTTGCGTCTCGATGCCCACCGGTCAAGCATGCATCCCTCGGAGCCGGGACGTGCTCGAGCAGCGACGGCGGCCGGCGAGGAAGTTGCCTCCGGTGCCGGCGAGTCCCAGCGCGACGGGCTACGGGTTGCGCCTCGCGACGATCGTGTCGCTGGTGTCGCCCTTGCAGCCCTGGACAGGACGGACCCGGGCGTAGAACTTGCCCGGCGTGCCGGTGTTCCCGGTCGACCAGGCGTAGACGCCACCTTGCAACGAGGCGGTGTCACTGGCGAACCTGATGTCATCACCGCCGCCCCGCGTGCCCCGCTGCTTGAAGACGAGCACCGTCCGATCCTTGGCGCACAGCCTCGGCCTCGGGCTCTTCACCAGGCCCGAGAGGTCCGTACCCTGGGCCCTGATCGTGACGGTCGTACTCGCGTCAGTTGCCGCGTCGGCCCCGGCCACGAGCCCCGCGCTGACGGCGGCTGCGACGACGGGCACTACCAGTAGCTTCCCTCTCATGACGCACCTCTCTGGGACGTGGTCCCGTTGCCGCGACGGTAGAACTCGCGGCGCGTGTGTCGGCACCCCCCGATAGGGCCAGACGCTCGCAGGGGCCCGGGCATACGAGGAGAGAGAGTGACAAGCGAGCCCAAACGAATGTGGGAGAGCTGCGCTCGGCTGCCTAGACCTAACCGAGCGGGGGAGGCGTGCGCCGAGCCGCTCACTCGGCTCCAGGACTATGCCGACCTCACCCGGAATGCTGATTGACCCGAGAGAACCCGCGGACGAACGTGGACTCGATGACCAAGCCGACGATCTTGACGGTCGACGACGATCCCGTGGTCTCTCGCGCGATCACCCGTGACCTTCGAGCCCGGTACGGCGCCGACTACAGGGTCCTCCGGGCGACTTCGGGTGCCGAAGCGCTCACTGTGCTCGGCGAGCTCGTTCTCCGGGACCGGGCGGTGGCCATGGTCGTGTCCGACCAGCGAATGCCGGGGATGACCGGTATCGAGATGCTGGAGCAGGTTCGCCGGCAGGTCCCCGATGCCAAGCTGTTGCTGTTGACGGCGTACGCCGACACCGACGTCGCGATCAAGGCCATCAACGACATAGGTCTCGACTACTACCTGCTCAAGCCATGGGACCCGCCTGCAGAACGGCTCTACCCCGTGACCGACGACCTCTTGGGCGACTGGACGCGAGAGCACCCCGACAACGCCGAGGTCGTGCGCGTGGTGGGACACCGCTGGTCGGACCAGAGCCACGAGGTCAAGACGTTCCTTGCCCGCAACCACGTCCCTTATCGGTGGCTGGACGTGGAGCGGGACAGGGAGGCCGAGCGGCTCGCCGACCTGGCACGTGTCGAGCCGGGCGATCTCCCGCTGGTGCTCGTGCCCGAAGGCGAGACGCTGCGGGCTCCTACGACGCTGACCCTGGCGGGTGCGCTCGGCCTGCGGACCCGGGCCGAGCAGCCGTTGTACGACCTGTGCATCGTCGGCGGCGGCCCGGCTGGACTGGCTGCGGCCGTGTACGGAGCTTCCGAGGGGCTGCGGACCGTCGTGGTGGAACGGCAGGCACCCGGTGGACAGGCAGGCGAGAGCGCCTCCATCGAGAACTATCTCGGGTTCCCCAAGGGCCTCTCGGGCGCGGACCTCACCGGCCGCGCAGTGGCCCAGGCCGTCCGCTTCGGCGCCGAGATGGTGCTGGCACGTGACGTGGTGGGGTTCGAGAGCCGCGGTCCCGTCAGAGCGATCCGCTTCGACAGCGCGGGTGAGATCGAGGCACGCTCGCTCCTCATCGCGACCGGGGTGTCCTACCGGCGACTCGATGCGCCCGGACTCGAGGAGCTCGGCGTGCGCGGCGTGTACTACGGGGCGTCCGCAAGCGAGGCGAGCCAGTCCCAGGGCGAGGATGTGTACGTCGTGGGCGCGGCCAACTCCGCCGGCCAGGCGGCTCTCAACTTCGCCCGCTACGCCAAGCGAGTCGTGATGGTGGTCCGTGCAGCCACGCTCGAGGCCACGATGTCGGAGTACCTCGTCGCGCGGATCCTCAGCACGCCCAACATCGAGGTGCGGCTGCACACCGAGGTGGTCGCGGCTCGGGGCGACGGCCACCTCGAGGCGATCACCCTGTCGGACCGAGCCTCGGACATCGAGGACGAGGTGGCCACGAGCTCGCTCTACGTGTTCATCGGCGCGTCGCCGCGAACCGACTGGCTCGGCCCTGACATCGCCCGGGACGGCAAGGGGTTCGTGATCACTGGACAGGACCTCCTGGCGCCTGAATGTCCAGCGCTCTGGCCGCTGACGCGTGCACCATTCGCTCTCGAGACGAGCGTGCCCGGCGTGTTCGCCGCGGGCGACGTACGGCTGGACTCCATGAAACGAGTCGCCTCGGCCGTCGGCGAGGGCGCGATGTCGGTGCATCTGGTCCACCGGTATCTGGCGACCATCTGATGAGCATCGACGTCCTGCGCTCCATCGCCCTGTTCGACGGGCTCACCGACGACCAGCTGCATGAACTGATGACGGACGCCGATGAGCTGCGCTTCGAGCACGGGCAGGAGCTGTTCCGTGAGGCACAACCGGCGGACTACTGGTGGGTGCTGCTGGATGGTGCCATACAGCTGGTCCGCCATGTCGGCCACGAGGAGACGGTGATCGGGGTCATGGAGTCACCCGGCCAGTGGGCCGGTGGGTTCCGCGCCTGGGACGAGCACGGAAAGTACCTTGCCACCGGGCAGGGGAAGGTACGCGGCCACGTCTTGCGAGTCCCTGCTGATCGGCTGCGCGACCGGGCGAGTGCGTGGTTCCCCTTCGGCGTACATCTGATCCGGGGACTGGTCCACTCGGTGCGGAACATCGAGTCCGTGGCGCGCCAGCGAGAAGCACTCGTCGCGCTCGGCACGCTCGCGGCCGGGCTTGCGCACGAGATCAACAACCCGGCGTCAGCGGCGACACGCGCGGTCGACGCGCTGGAGGACAGCCACAGCAATCTGCTGTTCTCGCTCAGGAGACTCGCTGAGGGCGCGGTGTCACCGGCCCAGTTCATCGCCCTCGACGCATTGCGCCAAGAGCTCGACCCCCGGTCCGCCGGCTCGTCGCCACTCGACGTCGCCGACCGCGAAGACGCCTTGTCCGACTGGCTCGCCGAGCACGACGTCGAGCGGGACTGGCTCATCGCGCCGGCGCTTGCCGCAGCGGGCTGTGACATCGCCTGGTGCGAGCGAGCAGCGGACCTGCTCGATGGCGTGACGCTCGAGGCGGGCCTGGAGTGGGTCGCGAACTCCCTTGCCTCCGCGACCCTCCTCGCAGAGGTCAAGGAGTCGACGCGGCGCATCTCCGAGCTCGTGGCTGCGGTCAGGTCGTACTCCCAGCTCGACCGTGCCTCGGTGCAACAGACGGATCTCACCGAGGGCATCGAGAGCACCCTGGTGATGCTCGCCCACAAGCTTCGGGACGGGATCATCGTCGTGCGCGACTACGACAGCGACGTACCTCGCATCGAGGCGATGGCAGGCGAGCTGAACCAGGTATGGACGAACCTGATCGACAACGCCATCGACGCGATGGACGGCAAGGGCACGCTGAGAGTGTCCACGTGCGTCGACGACAACGGAGTGCTCGTGGAGATCGGGGACACCGGCAAGGGGATGCCCGAGGAAGTACGGGCTCGCGCCTTCGAGCCCTTCTACACCACCAAGGAGGTGGGGAAGGGCACCGGCCTGGGCCTCGACATCTCGCGCCGGATCGTCGTACAGCGGCACGGAGGTGACATCAGCATCGAGTCGCGTGCCGACGAGACGGTGCTCAGAGTGCGCCTTCCGCTCCGTCCGACGGGCACGCTCTGACCTGCAGGAGGCTCGACGTCGCGGCTGGGCCTGGCCACTCCCCCGCCCTCGAGTGTGACAATGCGGACATGAGTACCTATGACCGCATTGCGCTGATCTCCGACGTCCACGGCAACCTGACGGCACTCGAAGCCGTGCTCGACGACATCGACGCCCGCGGCATCACCCGGATCTTCAACCTCGGCGACTACGTGGGAAAGGGACCGCGCGGGCGGGAGGTCGTCGCGCTCTGCCAACAGCGGTGCGAGGTCAACATCCTGGGCAACTGGGACGACTTCCTGCCCGACCCTGATCGCGAGATCGACAACGAGGCGCTGAAATGGTGGCTGGCCCAGCTCGGCCCCGGCCAGGAAGAGTGGCTACGGGCGCTGCCCTTCTGCCATGACTTCCGGATGTCGGGCCGGCAGATTCGGCTGTTCCATGCCTCGGAGACGACCGTGCATCGACGCGTTCGGTTCGACCACGACGAGGCTGAGTTCCTCGGCATGTTCACCAACACGGACGCGACCGGTGACGGTCCGGTGCCCACGGTCGTCGGGTACGGCGACACCCACGACGCGTTCTACGAGGTCGACCTGGAACGCCGCACACTGTTCAACACCGGCAGCGTCGGCAAC
Source organism: uncultured Actinomycetota bacterium (assembly GCA_963700955.1). Taxonomy (GTDB): domain Bacteria; phylum Actinomycetota; class Actinomycetes; order Propionibacteriales; family Nocardioidaceae; genus Nocardioides_C. The sequence continues at coordinate 217,846 of CAVOZH010000012.1, forward strand.
AGCATGGGCGACCCGACACCGGTCTACGTCATCCTGGAGGGCATCCTCGACAGCGCCGACGAGGCTCCGTTCTCGATCCAGTTCGTGCGCGTGCCCTATGACGTCGAGGCCGAGCTCGCCTTCACCCGCGAGGTCGGCATGCCCGACTTCGAGGAGTACGCCATCGAGATCCGCGACGGCATCTACCGCGGCAATCTCAAGCCGGGTGAGCAGCCCACCTACCACCGCGAGGCCCGGAGCAGCACGCTGTGACCGAGCACCCCGGCAGACAACCGGCGTGAACAGATCCTTGAGCTGCGCCCGTGATGCCCGCCTGGTCGGCAGGCAACAGATCGGCAGCCACCTGATCCCGGTGCGCGATCCGGCGCAGTCGCCGCCGCGATCACCCCACGCTCGGGACCTACGCCCCTGTTCGGGGCCGATCCGAGGATGTGAGGCTCGGCTCGACCGGGCCGGAGGTCCTTGTATGCGTCGTACCCTGCTGAGCCTCGGCGCCGCGAGCGCCGTCGGTGTCGCTGTCGTTCTCGCTGCCCGGTCCGCCGCGACGCGCATCGAGGCCTCGCCCGACCCGGTCCCCTTCGAGCGGCTGCGCCGGGAGCCGGTGGGCGACGAACGCGTGGTCGAGCGCCCCGATGGCACGACACTGCACGTCGTCGTCGCCGGTGACGGGCCAACGGTCGTTCTCGCCCACGGTGTCGAGCTGGCAGTGGTCGAGTGGAGCCTCGTCTGGGACTGTCTGGTCGATCACGGATACCGCGTCGTCGCGTTCGACCAGCGCGGGCACGGGCGGTCGACACCCGGGTCCGAGGGCTTGGCGACGAGCGCAATGGCTGGTGACTACCTCGCTGTGCTCGAAGCAGTGGACGCACACGACGCTGTGCTCGTCGGTCACTCGATGGGCGGCTTTCTCGGTCTGGCCGCCGTGCTGGACGTGCCCGGCGTGGCCGAGCGGCTGCGCGGCATGGTGCTCGTCGCCTCGTTTGCCGGGGGCATCTTCGACGGGTCGCCGATGAACAGGGCGCTGGCGCCTTTGTTGCGCACAGGGCTCCTGCAGTGGGTAGTTCCTCGCAGTTCCACGGTCGCCACGTTGTTCGGAGCGTCGTTCTTCGGTGAGACGCCGGCGCCGGCGATGGTGCGGGCGTTCCTCGACACAGTCGTGCCCCAGCATGACGGGTCGCTGCTGCCGATCTTCGAAGCGTTCGTGGCGGAGAACAGCTACGACCGGCTCGCCGAGATCGACCTGCCCACGGTGGTGATCTGCGGTCTGTCGGACCGGGCCACGCCACCGCGCCACTCGAAGCGACTCTCCGAGGGCATCCCGGGCGCCCGGATGGTCTGGGTAGAAGGGAAGGGCCACATGCTCAACTGGGAGGCTCCCGAGACGCTCGTCGCCGGGGTCACCTTGCTCGCTCCAGCGACGCCCGCCGAGGCGTGAACCGCGATGCGGCCCCGTGAGCCGCAGGCGGGTGCGGCGGCGACGGACTCGGCCTCCCGCCGCGTGACCCACCCGACCTGGCCTACCGGTGAAGCCCGTCGACGGAGAACAACCACAGCGCGCTTGTCAGCCAGGCCGTCACGACGGAGGTGAGCAACAGCGCCCCGGCTATCGGGATCGCCCATGCCGGGACCCGCCGCGTGTGGACCACGAGGACCTTCGCCGCGAACGCACCGTAGAACGCGCACCCAGCGACCGAGTGGACCACGGTGCGCGCCGAGAGCGGCTCAGGGGCGAACCCGAACCCGTACAGGCAGTACGCCGCCACCGGAAGCGACAGCACGAACGCCACGAGCCCCGTAGCGCGATGGACCATCCCCAAGCGCGATGGGGCAGCGCGGATTCCCGGGAGTCGACCGTAGAGCCACAGTGCCGTCACCAGCTGGGCTGCGGCGAGTACAACAACGACGGTTGCGACCCACGCCTTGAACGAGGCGTTACTGGAGAACCCGAACGACGGGAGCGTCCCGTAGGCGGGCACATGCAAGCGACCGTAGACCCCGAGAGCCACGGAGACACCAGCGCACAAGAGGAGTCCAGTGACAAGTGTCCCGCGGTGCGACACAGCCTGGTCCGTCACAGCGCCACCCCCTCACCCGCCACCTTTGCCGACACACCCGATTGTCCAGAACCCAGCGTGCGCCGAAGCATGATGTGCCTGGCTAGGGCTTGTCGATCACCACCACGTTGAACTTTGTCCCGGGCGGCGCGCCCTTTCCCGCTGGCGGAGGAAGTCCCAGGTCGAAGCGCGAGTTCACCAACGCCAGCTCGTCGCCGCACTCCGCGACGGTGGTGGGAACCCGGAACAACCGGTCCTTGACCATCGCTGTCACCCGACCACGCCTCAGGTCTGATGAAAGGCGAACCTTGACCACCGTGTTGGCGAAGTTCTCGACTACGAAAAGGTCCTCGTCGTCGAGGAGGATGCCGTCCGGCGTTCCCTTCACCAACGAGCGCTTCGGGAGGTTGATGAGGCGACTCCTGCCGGTGGAGGGGTTGATTGTGAACAGAGCCCCGAGGTCCGAGCGGTCGACGACCAAGGTGTGGCCGTCATGAGTCGCGGCGATCCCGTTCAAGCCGAATCCACCCTTTGCGGTGGGCACGCCCGCGGGGCCGGTCACCCTGATGCGCTTCGGCTTGCCGAGTGAGCCGTCATGGGTGATGGGCACCTTGTAGAGACGCGGCGCGAAGCTCTCGGTGAAGTAGGCCGCGTGCCGGGTGACGACCACGTCGTTGACCACGGTCGAGCCGCGTTTGGCGAAGGTGAAGTTCGCCAGGGTCGAGCCTGTCCTGGTGTCGTACACGTAGCCGTGTCCGGAGAAGCCGCCCGCCACGAACAACCGGTGTCTCGGTTCGTCGACCTTCAGGCCGAGCGCCTGGCGGCCGGACACGTTGATGAACACCTTCCCCTTCCGGCTGTGCAGGCTCCCCCGGTAGATGTCACCGTCGCGCGTCGAGCCCACGTAGAAGGTGGAGCCTTCGCCGATCGCGATGCCCTCCGGCTGGAAGTCCTTCGGGAGTGGGATGGAGCGGGAGGTCGGCGACCCGGCCGCGATGGTGAGCGTCAGGGCCGGCGCGAGCAGCAGGCCGGTCAACAGTCGAAGTCTCGTCATGATGTACCCCTCTCGAGCCCGACTCTTTGACTCTGCGACGGGTCCGATCGGATGTCGATGACGAGTTGGGGCTAGGCAGCCTCCTTCTCTCGCGGTGTCTGCACAGACTGACAAGATGGCGGCAACCTGTGTCCATGAAGCACGAACCGTCGCAGTCGTGGGGAGGAGTCGGAAATGAGTAGCGTCACGGTCGTCACGGGTGGAAGTCGCGGAATAGGTGCAGCCACCTGCCGTCGCCTGGCCGCTTCGGGCCACGACGTGGTGCTCGGCTACCGCGCAGCTTCTGATGCCGCGGAGGCTACCGCCCAGGCGGTGCGAGCCCACGGCGTCGGTTGCGTGACGGTGCAGATGGATACCTCGGTCGAGAGCGACGTGGACCGACTCTTCGATAGTGCTGCACAACTGGGGCAGGTCACCGGTCTGGTGAACAACGCGGCCATCACCGGCCCCGTCGGCCGGTTGGTCGACCTGCCTGCGGACCAGCTGCTGCGGGTATTCGAGGTCGACGTCGTCGGCTACCTGCTATGCGCGCGCCGCGCCGCGCTCGACATGGCAGGGCGTGGCGGTGCCATCGTCAACGTGTCCTCGGCTGCCGCCACGCTGGGCAGCCCCGGAGAGTACGTGCACTACGCAGGCGCCAAGGCCGCGGTGGACGCGATCACCATAGGCCTGTCCAAGGAGCTGGCCGTCGACGGCATCCGCGTCAACGCGGTTGCCCCAGGGGTCGTCTGGACCGACATGCATGCCGACCCCGATCGCCCCGCCAAGCTGGCGTCTCAGATCCCGATGGGCCGTGCCGGCGAACCCGTAGAGGTCGCCGCGGCGATCTGCTGGCTACTCGGGTCCGACGCCTCGTACACCACAGGAACCGTCCTCCGCGTCGCCGGCGGAAGGTAGGTGCGGGACCCGCCGCTTTGTCGTTGTCTGTGAGGAGATCCCACGTGGGGTGAGCCCCGATGGGCTATGGCCTCTCGGTCGGACCGCTGCGAGGATCGCAGGCGTCGTCGCACCCATTTCAGTCGGGGATCTGTCTCACAAGGGAGGGTGCAATGGCGGACAGAGTCGTAGACAGGCGGATGCTTCTTCGGGGTGCGGGCGTCGCGAGCGCAACGGTCATCGGTGGGACTGCGCTGGGGTCGTCTGCCCACGCCGACGACCGCAACAGCCGTGACAGCTCCGTCACCGGCGCCTGGGTGATCACCCACCGGGACAACCCGCCGGCCGAGCCCTCGACGGGCACCGCCGTGGTCGCTTTCGCCGATGGTGGGGTCTTCATCTCCCAGGACATCGCTCCTCTCGCCCCAGGTTCCCTCGGGGCATGGAGCCACGAGCACGGCGACCGGGTCAAGGTGAACTTCTGGACGGGTTTCCCCGGTGAGAGTGGCTCGCCCGCGGTCGCGCTCAACATAAAGGCGCTCGGCGAGGTCCACCATGACACGATCTCGGGGACCTACACCGTCACCGTGCACTCCGCGAAGAACCTCAAGAAGGTGCTTCAGAGGGGAACGGGGAAGTTCAGGGGCCACCGCCTCCAGACCTAGCATTCGGCGCGGTCGCCCCACCCCACCCGAGCGGGCGGGTCTACTCCGCTGACAGCTCGTCCGCCGACGCCCATGTCCCTCCGCGGGGCATGGGCAGGGGCTGTGTCAGCGGGTGGCGCCACGATGGGGACACGAACGGTTCGCCCCAGTAGTCGGTCACGCGGACGGCCTTACCGTCCTCCAGCTCGGCGATCGACACATTGCGGTAGATCCGGCCGTCACCGTAGTCAGTGCTCCACTCGACCACGACGGTGTCGCCGAGATGGTGTCGTCTGCCGACACCGAGGCGAAGGCCCTCGAAGTGAGACTCCACCTCGGCGATGCGTGCCCGTCCGTCGACCATCTCCCCGCTTTGGGGCCACTGACGGACGGCATCGTCGGCGAGTTGCACGCCGAGTACACGTTCCAAGCGCGTTTCATGGCTTCGCTGCTGGCTCACTGTCCATCCTTCCGCCGTCATGTCCGCTCCTTCGCCCGGCGAACACCCGCACCAGCGCTGCCGGCTCCGGACGATTGCTCATGCAGGGCGATCCTGAGCACCGCTGGAGCCGTCGTCACGGATCCAGGGTCCTCCTGAGTGGAGTACATGGGAACCGATCCACGCTGAATCAGGCAGACGGCAACCTCGCTGCCTCATCAGGTCTCGTCCCAGCCGACCCGGCTGAGGCTGTCACTGCTTCAGCAGGGAGCGGAACGCCGGGCTTGCCCAGCCGGTGCCCGAGTTCGGGGGTACCGGCGGGAGATTCCGGCCGCCGTACACCACGTGGCCGTCCTCGTCGGAGTACGTCAGCCAGGTCTCGGCCGGGCCCTGACCCTGCCCGGGTCTGCTCCAGTCGCAGACACCGTTCGGGAAGGCCGCCTCGAGGGTGGCCCACTGCTCGTCGGTGAACGGCACCAGCATGAAGTCGTAGTCGGCCCGGTCCAACGGACGCAGCTGGCAGGCGACCCGGTCGTTCGCCGTGTCGTCCCCGGCCACCTGGCGGGGAGTGCTCAGCCGGCTCTGCAGCTCGGGCTGACCGCAGACCTGCTCCCCGCCCGGAAGCGTCGTCATCTCGACACCGGGAACGTTCTGGCACCGATCGGTGATGTCGTCCGGCTTGTCCTCGACGACCTTGGCGCTCAGCGGAGCCGTGCGCCGGTCGGCTTCGACCGCGGTCAGCCACCGGTCCATGGCGAGAAAGGCCTCCGTGGCCCAGCGGACGTCGCCGATCAGCGGGGTGTCCCCGAACCACATCACCCGGTTGTCGGTGTGGCCCTGGTCGCGCTGCAGGCGCTCCTCGGTCCAGAACGCGTGCGCGTAGTCGTGAGCGATGCCCGGGTCGGGGCCGCCGTGGTTGATCATCGCGACCTCGTCGAGGTGGTTCGCCTCGTTGACCAGGCCGGTGCGGTAGACGTTGGCGATGGCCGCAGGGTCACCCTGGATGCGGGTCTCGGACGGGTCAGCGTTGATGTCGAGCCCACCCACCTTGGCGTTGAGGTCGATGAACTGGGCGGGCGTGATGAGCCCGTCCTTCAAGGCCCCCAGGCCGTACTGCACGCCGGCGTTGGCGAACGGGATGCCGGCGAACCCGTGACCCGCCGCCTGCTCCTGCGGACTCCACACGCTCTCCGGACGGGGGCCCAGGGCGTTGAGCATCATGTCCAGGATCGAGCAGCGGACACCAGCCGGGTTGGTCTCGGAGTCATACCTGGTGCCGGCGTCACCAGGGACGGTGTCCTTGGTGCCGGAGCAGGCGTTCTCCGGGTTGATCGCGTCCTTGAAGAGTCCTTCGTCCGCGGTCACCGCGTTGACGTGCGTCAGGTGGCCTTCCACCTCTGCCATCTGGGTCGGGGACCACACGACACCCTGGCCCCACCGGGACGGGTCCTCGAAGTAGAGGCGCAGCAGGTGGTAGTCCGCGAACTGCGCGCCCGCAGTCAGTACGTCGGGATAGGAGCATGTGGTCACGAGCCCCTGGTAGACACCGGGGTAGGCGTTCGCGATGGTGTGCTGGGCGATCGAGCCACCCGAGCAGCCGGTGCCGATCGTGTAGCGGATCTGGCCGTAGCGCTCGACGAGCCGCTCCTTGGCCATCATCATCGACTCGGCCTGCCGGGGCAGGCTGCAGTTGTGGCCGGTGTTGTTGAGCGCCGTCGACATCACCGCGAACCCCCTCCCCAGTGCGGTGACGTAGCTGTTCTCCACACCCGGCATGGCCGGGATGGTGCCCGAGTAGTCGTCGAGCCGCGGGCTCCCCGGTGCGTAGGACGCGCCACAACCACCGCCGTGGGTGGCGAGCACCTTGTGGTTCCACTGCTTCTGCGGCTTCCACGGCTTCCAGGACTTGCCCGGTTGGAACAGCGTGAGGATCGCGTAGCGGTCACGCGCCTGGTAGCCGTCCTCGCGCCTCACGATGAACGGCACGGTCACGCCTCGGTCCGTGGTCGTCGTCGCGACGTCCGACGGCGGGTTCTCCGGGTCGTAGGGCTGCAGGCCGGACTTGGTCGGGTCGGTCGACTTGTAGAGCAGCGAGTAGGAGGCCGGCTCGTTGCACTGGGCGTCCACGGCGGTCGACTGGCACTGGTAGGGACCGTGCTGCGGCCCCGAGAAGACGGGCCCCCCGTTGGGGTGGTTGGTGATCACGGTCTGGCCGGCGTACCCCGGCGCCTGGACGCGTACGTCGTTCTCACCGACCTGCAGCCCGGGCAGAAGCCCCTCGTACTGTCCGTTGGCGCGGACCCGGAACCGCTTGCTCACGTTGCGGTCGCCGACGTAGACCCGGACCTGCTCGGCGTCCAGGCCACGGGGAAGCCTGACCGACACCAGCGCGTCACCGCCGGAGACGAGGTCGGCGCGGTTGGAGAGCACCCGGACGACGAGCTGCTCAGACGTCGTCTGCCACGAGGCGGATGTGGCTGATGCCTGGGAACCCACGGCTGGTGCCGTCGGCAGCGCCAACGCGACAGCGATGAGCAACGGGGCGAGATGGCGAGCGCGCACGGGTCCTCCTGGGGTGGATGCATCCCCAACGAGGACCAAGGCGTCTGGCTACGGTCTCGGTTTCAGCACCCCCAGCTGTCGCAGCCGTCTCGTCTCCTGCGCAGACAAGGCAGCTCGCCGCGCATGCGCGCGAGCGTCCGCCATCTCCGCAGCGCCCACTCCAGGATGTTGTTCGCCCGGACCTGCGGAGCTCAAGTCCCTCGTTCCAGGTTCGACATGACGACAGCGATGGCTCCCCCGAGCGAGTCGGTAGGACTGAACTCGACGATCCGGGCACCGGCGTGGTGCACCGGGGTGTGGCCGGGCGGGACGTAGTAGGCGTTGCCGGCCTGGTAGCGCTCCGTGTGATCGGCGAACCGGAACTCGACCTGTCCCGAGATGACGTACCCCCAGCGCGGGAACTGGCAGCGGTCGTCGGGCAGCCCTCGGAACAGCGGGGCAAGGTCGACATCGGCGGTATGCGACTCGAAGCAGACCGTGTATCCGCCTTCGAAGTTCTCCAGACGGACCTCGAGCCCATCAAGCGCGATCGACTCTGACGCTGTTTCCAGCGAAACGTTCGGCATGACGACCTCCTTGATCGGATGCATCCCGCGGTCGCGGAATGACTCGAGGCTACGAAGTCGATGGGGGTCACCGCATCGGCGAAGCCACCCACGACTTCGTCGACGTTCGCGTGGGTGGAAAGGCCCACTCAGAACAGGTCGGACTCGTAGGCGAACGCGGTTGCCGCAGCACGCGAGGGCACGCCCAGCTTCGCAAGGATGTTGCTGACGTGCCGGTCGACCGTCCTCTCACTCAGTCCCAGTTCTGCGCCGATCGACCGGTTGGTCGAGCCTCGTGCCACGAGCCGCAGGACCTGGACCTCGCGTGCGGTCAGGAGGCGTCCAACGGTCGAGCGCTCACCGAGGAGCCCCCTGTCCGCCACCGCCAGGTCGGCCACCGCGCCGAGGGCGTCGAGGGTGGCCCGCGACGCCTCGCCCTCGAGCCTCGCTCCGTCCTCGTCGCCGAGAGCACGACGCGCCCGAGCGATCAGGATGCCGGTGCGGGCCACGTCGTACGTCGCCTCGAGGTTGCGGAACCCGGAGCTTGCCCGACGCAGCGGCGCAAGGGCAGCACCCGCGTCCCCCTCAGCCAAGTTCAGCGCGCCGATCGCCCGATCAGACACAGCGGCGAGCATCGGAGAGCCGAACGACCGGGCAAGCGCAGCGAGCTCGTCGCAGGCGGCACGGGCGGCCGGTCCGTCGCCGACCGCGAGCATGACCTCGACATAGGCGGCCAGCAACTGCGGGCGGCTGACTCGGTCGTCGGCCTCGGCCAGCGCACGTCTGATCCCCTGGGCGGCCGCCTCGAATCGGCCCCCCGCGAGCCGGAGCAGTGCGAGCCCCGGCTGCGGGTCTCTGCCATGGTTGATGGCCTGGTGATAGCAGCGCTCGGCCTCCTCGAACTGGCCACGCAGCCGGTGCAGCTCTCCCTGCTGGTAGATGGCGCCACCGAGCGCCAGCTGGGTCACCGGCGACGACAGCCGCTTGCACGCGAGGTCCGCCTGGGCCGTGGCTTCTACCCATGCCCCCTTCAGCTGTAGAAACTCCGAGCGATGGACGAGACATAGTCCCGTGTACGGCACGAGGTCCGGTTGTGTCTCACACCACCGGGTGAATGCCGCAGTCCATGCCTGGCCGCGACGTACGTCGACCACGTCATGGCAGGCATCCAAGGCGGTGCAGTAGCTGTCGCCCACCACGACCGGCGACGTCTCCTCGGCGACGACGGCGACCATCGCCTCATCCAGCAGCCGAATGCCACCGGAGACGTTGCCACGGAAGATGAGCACACGACCCAGCGCCAGCCGGGCGAGCGTCGACAGGTCCACGTCGCCCGTGTGTTCGGCGATCCGCGCCGATCGGGTGAGGTCAGATTCCGCCTTCGGCAGATCCCGCGAGAAGGCCGCCTGGACTCCCGTGAGGTAGCTGAGCTGCGCCTGCTCGCGCGAGTCGTCCGACGCGTCGCCCAGCAGCCGCTCGATCCGCGCGACCCAGCCACTCGCCCTCGGAAGCTCGCCGGCGTTGACCAGACGGAAGGCCAGCCAGAACGCACACCTCACCGCAGCGCGGCGATCCCCCCTCTTAAGGTGCCTCTGATGCGCCCGCGTCCATGCCTGGTCGCTGGCCCGGTTCTCGGCCAACAAGAACGCCACAACGGCCAGCCGCTCCAGGTCCGCCTCGCCGAGAGGCGACTCGGAGTCGCAGGCCGACAGCAGCTCCCACGTCTCGCGCCAGGCCCTCCGCGAGTAGCACTCGCGGCCTCGCAGCAACCGTTCATCTCCAGACAACGGGATCTCCCGGATCTCAGGCCGCCCTCAATTCAGTAAAGCCCAGCACCGGCGACTCCACCACGTGGCTGCGAGTCCGATCTGCTCGCCCACGAAGGGCGGCTCACGGGGCGAGGAAGGTGGCCTGTGCGGTTTCGCGGAGGTGGTCGGCATACTCGGCCGGCGACCATCCCCGTTCGTCCACCAGGGTCTCCAGTACGTCCAGCGTCATCAGTGCCTGGAGCATGGCGGCCATCGTCTCGGCGGTCCACGGAGCGGCGAGACAGCCATCGTCACGTACGCGCATGGCCACCCGTCTGCAGACCCTTTGCCAGTCGTCCTGGATGAGGCGCCAATGGCGCGCGGCATCCTCGTCGATGTCGCGTACGCGCTGCACCGCCCGTGCCACTCGGGCGATCCGCGGGTGGTAGCGCCCGACGTGAGCGGCCCACTCCGCGATCATCCCAGCCGCGTCGACCGCCTCCCAGATCCGCTGCAGCGAGGACGGGAGGTCCTCCTGCTCGTTGACGTGGTCGAACAGGGCGCTCACGAGCTGGCCGCGGGACTCGAAGTGCAGGTACACCGCACGCCGAGAGATGCCCGCCCCCTCGGCGATGGTCGCCATGGTCAAAGCCGGCAGGCCGTCTCGCTCGACGACCTCCCGGGCTGCCTCCAGCAGCGCGACACGCGTGCGCCGGCTCCGGGCGTTCTGGGGCTCCACGAGACCTCCTCTTGCAACTTCACACCAAGTGTACTTCACTGGAAGTACACGCTGTGTGCAGTTCCTCAATCGGAGTCCACCATGAACCACATCCACACCCACGGCCGACGTACGGGGGCGTCGCCGGCATTGCTCGTTCTTGCCACCAGCCAGTTCCTCCTGGTGCTCGATTCGGCGATCGTCAACGTCGCCTTGCCGTCGATGCAGGTTGACCTGCACTTCAGCCCCGGTGGTCTCACCTGGGTGGTCAACACCTATGCGCTCCTGTTCGGCGGGCTGATCCTGCTGGGTGGTCGCCTCTCGGACGTGGTCGGCGCCAGACGCGTCTTCCTGGTGGGTTTCGTGCTGTTCGGTCTCGCCTCGGCGGCGGGCGCGCTCGCCCCGACCAGCGCCGCGCTCGTCACTGCGCGCGCGCTCCAAGGGGCCGGAGCGGCCCTGGTCGCACCAGCTGGGCTGGCCCTCACTTTGATCCTCTTCGAGCCCGGCAGCTCGCGGAACCGGGCGCTCGGCATGCTGGGCGCGGCTGCCGGCCTGGGGGGTGCATCGGGGGCGATCGTCGGCGGTCTGCTGACCGAGATGTTGGGGTGGCGGGCCATCCTGTGGCTGAACGTACCGGTCGTCGTGGTTCTGCTCGCTCGTGGTTCCAGGGTGCTTCCGAGCACGCCGGGGACCGCAAAGGGACGCACCCTCGACCTCGCGGGGGCGGTCACGGCAACCGGCGCCGTGATCGGTCTGGTCTACGGACTGATCCGTGTGTCCGACTCTCGCCTGCTGTCGCCCTTCACCGTTCTACCTTGGGCCGTCGCAGTCGTTCTGGCCGGTGCCTTCGTCGCCGTGGAACGCCGCGTCAGCGCGCCGCTGGTCCCGCCGACGATCGTGCGGATCCGCACCCTCCGCGGCGCAGACACGGCGATCCTGTTCAGCTCGATGGCGATGATGCCGATGTGGTTCCTGCTGACCGTTGATCTGCAACAGGTGCACGGCTTCGGCCCGATCAAGGCAGGGTTGGGCGTGCTGCCGACCGTCGCCATGCTCATCCTGCTCAACAGCCTCGCCCCACGGATCATCGCCGCTGCCGGGACCAAGAGGCCGCTGGTTGTGGGTCTGTTCGTGGCCGCGGCCGGCCTTGCCTGGTTGTCCGTCCTCGGCGGCCCAGGTGGCGGCTACCTGGAAGACATGCTCTGGCCGCAGTTCGTCACCGGCACGGGGTTCGGACTGGCCTTCGTCGCCGGCACCGTCACCTCCACCGGAGATGCGCCCGTAGAGCACTCCGGCGTCGCGTCGGGGCTGCTCAACACCGCCCAGCAAGTGGGCGGCGCGGTCGGACTGGCCATCCTGGCGACCGTCGCTGCCCAGGCGGGGAACGTCGACCCGGCGGACCTCAGCGTCGACCTCTCGCATGCGTTCCTGGTCGCAGCCTCCTTCGCCGCCGTCGCAGCGGGGCTGGCCTGGGCTCTCATCCCGCGTCCCCAGCAGGCTGAGAGCACAGGCTCTCTTGGCGGCCCCGTCGGCACCGCGGTCTCCACAGCCACCGGCTGATCCCTGATCCGCGCCGGCCGCGGCACGGCCGGTCATTCGTCAGTGGTGCCTGAACGTTGCGAGGACCGCACCGCGAAAGCCGGCGCGTGTTCGGGCCGTATCCCGATGCCGATGACGTACGCCGTGACCGACGAGACTTGCGGAACATGACGCATCAGGGCCAGGACGGGCCGCGGCGGGCCCATCCGCCGCCCGGCGAGGATCGGCGTCACCAGGCCGCGATGCATCAGCCGCTGCAAGTCCTGGACAAGGATCGTCGGCCAGAGCCTGCGTCTGCGCACTGCCGCCAGGTGCCGAGGAGTCACCTCGCTCCGTCGCAGTGGGTCGGCCAGCAGGGTGGCTGCGGCCACCGCGTCCTGCACGGCGAGGTTGATCCCGACCCCGCCCACCGGTGACATCGCGTGCGCTGCGTCGCCGATGCACAGCAAGCCGTCGACATGCCAACGGTTCAGACGGTTCAGCCGCACGTCGAGGTGCTTGACATCGTCCATCGAGTCGAGCGCGTCGACGCGATCCGTCAGCTCAGGCATGAGCTCGGCGACGTCGCGTCGGAAGCTCTCGACTCCCTCGGCGCGCAACCGGGAGTCGGTCCCCTTCTCGGCGATGTAGGCGAGCTGAAGGTAGTCCTTGCGCGGGATGACCACGGCGAAACGCCCCTTGCCGGCGCGCGGGGTCAGCGCGGATGGGTTGTCTTCCGTCGTGCGAGGGAGCCGGAACCACCAGGCATCGATCGGAACCGGAAACTCCCGCAGCGGGAGGTGCGCTTGCTGGCGCGCGATCGACCATCGACCGTCGCAAGCGACCACCAAGTCTGCACGGATCTCCCCGGTCGTCCCGTCCGACCTTCGGTAGAGCACCCCCTGCACCCGTCCCGATTCGCGAATCAGGTGCGTCACCTCTGAGCTCATCCTCAACGTAAAGGCCGGCTCCTCCTGTCCGGCGTCGGCCAGCAGGTCCAGCAGATCCCACTGCGGCACCATCGCCACGAACGGATAACGCACCCTCAACCTGCGGAAGTCGGCCAGCACCACGCTGCGACCGCCGTCGATCGGGAACGCCACCTCGTACAAGCGGCTTTGCGGCAGCTGCGCGAACCTCTCACCCAGGCCCAGCTCGTCGAGCAACTGCAAGGTCGACGGGTGCACAGTGTCGCCGCGAAAGTCCCTCAGAAAGTCAACGTGCTTCTCGAGCACGCTGACGCCGACCCCCGCCCGAGCAAGCAGCAACCCCAGCACCATGCCGGCAGGTCCACCACCGATGACCACGCAGGTCGCACGCTCAGTCATGGAAGCCCCCGATCTCTCGCTCACCGTACGACCGCTCGATCCAATTCGTCGACGGACCTCGGGTGACGAGCTCAGGAGACGGCGCGCTCCTCGACCTCTCCCGACATCCGCTCCGGGATAGAGCGTCCACGCGTCGCGTACTGCCGGGCTCCGGGGCTGGTCAAGGCGAGGAGGACGAGGATTCCCAGGGCGACATGTGGAAGGTCCGATCCCAGCGTTGGTCGGGGACCGCCGCTGGCCGTGGCGACGAAAGCAACGAGGATCGTTGTTGCACAGGAGAGCATCAACAGGACCCGGGCCCAGTTGCGTCCGAAGTAGGTGCCAAGCCCCAGGCCGATGTCGAGCACGGCCACGACCATGAGCGAGATCGCGGTCGCGACGCCCGTGGTGGTGGTCGACCATTCGTCCCCGGCCAGAAACGTGACCGCCTTCGGGTCGGCGAAGAGGATGCCGGCCAGCACAACGCCCACGAGTCCACGGAGGCTGGCGACTCCTGCGCTGAAGGTGGTGGAGGCAGGCCGCCTGTCGCGGCTGTCCGTGGCTGACGAGAGTCGGACCACCGCAGGCGCCTCGACTCCGCGGAGGTCCACGACGGGGAGGTCTCCGTCCGTGACCATCTCGTCTCCACCGCCGTTGCGGGCGTGGTAGCCGCTGGCGAAGTGCCGGATCTGGTCGACCCCAGCGCTGGGGTTGGCCTGCGTCAACGTCGCGACGATGTGGTCGCGCTCGACGTCGATCTCCTTCGCGATGCGATGGGTTACCTGCAGGGTCATGAGTGAGAGACCGACACGGCGGTCGTAGGTACCGGCGGCGACCCAGTCGACGGGGCGACCACCAGGCAGCCTCCAGCCCTCGGGACAACGCCAGAACCGCACATGGTGCCGTTGGGACGGCTTGCCTTCTACCTCCTGCTGGTAGGCGAAGTCCTGTTGCCGTTCGAACAGGTGCAGCGGACTCACCGGCGCCTCCGGATAGCTGCGCCGCGACAAGGTCGTCCTGATGATGTGCAGGCTGCTGGCGAGGGTGACTTCGTCGGCCAACGTCCAACCGGCAGCCGTCATGGCGGTGTGGACCTGGGCCTCCTCGCCGAGCAGTGCCAGGTTGACGGGATCACCGAGCAGGCCGTCGCTCGTCCTGGTGCGGCCGATGAAATAGCCCGGAACATAGAGATAGGTCAGGACTCGATGCAGCCGGGGCAGCACCAGGTAGGCCACCAGCAGCCAGAAGACCAGGAGCAGCAGCACCTGCACGTTCAGCTGGAAGCTCTCCGCCAGCAGCAGGTAGGCGAGCCACACGGCACAGATCCCCGCGTAGACGAAGAGGAACGTGTCCAGTGCCGTCATCCTGGAGTGGCCACCGCGCTGGCGAGTGCTTGTCACGTCGGAGAAGCCTCGCGCAGCCATTCGGCGTTGCCGAACGACGTCTGTCGCCGACTCGTCCGGTTCAGGTCCATGCCGGGCACGTTAGGCGCCCCTGCCTCACCCCGGAAGGGAAGAACGTCCTCCCGACGCTAGCCCTTCAGGTGTCCCATCGGGCCGGACTGGCGCGAACGGCCACTCCTCGAACGAGGAACATCGCCCGTCCGCAGCAAACCGTAGAACCCATAGGTCACGCCAAGGCCCGTTCCCGGGAGCGCCGTACTCGACAAAGACACGGACGACGGCGGCTGCTCCGTCGACCGCCACCACGTCGCTCTCCATCGTGAACTCCTCATCCGCACCGTGACGCTCGGCCTCCCAGAACCTCGCGATTGCGTCAAGCCCCTCGAGGGGTTGCGACCAGGGCGAAGGCAGGTAGGAAGCCTCCGGCGCGAAGAGCTCAGCGAGTAGCGCGGTCCCCGGCGTGCGCCAGGCACGCTCATAGTCCGCGACCCACCGCTCCACAGCTGCGTGATCCACGGCTCAAGTGTGCTCCGACTTCTCATGCGCCGGCATGCCTCCATACAGGTCGGCTCGTGCGTTCGCTCCGTCAGGTGCGTTCGTAGTGGGGCCTCAAGCCACGGCATCAAGGTGGATAGGCCAGTGGAGCTCCATGCCCGAGGGCTTTGCGTCCGGGCTTCACAGGTGGTCCGGAACGATCAAGTCGTCGGGGTCCTGACGCACGGGCATGGCCTTCACTGCCGAGCGGGTCAGTGTCGCGGTGGTTCTGACGAGCCGTCTGCGTCGACGCTCCGGCATCTTGCTCCAAGCGCCGGGGCTACGGTGCTCGAGCTGAGCACGGTTCGCAGCTTCGGCTGCCTCGGCGTACTCATCGTCGGTGAAGACCGGCAGGGCCCCGACGGTTGGACGTTCCGGCAGTGCCTGAAGGACTGGGAGAACCATCTCTCCGACGGCCGCCTTGCGGTTGTACTTCTCGATCTGCGCCAGGCTCTCCCAGGCGGCGTCGGCTCCGCCACGACGCCAGGGTGGCCGGGTGGCGGCGAACAGACGTCGTGCGACGGCGTCGACCGCGACCGTCATCTCGCGCTCCGTGAACCTCATGGGCACCAAGTCTGCGGCATGAGCACCCGGATGCTGAGCAGCCTCCTGGCGGCGGAACATCCATCGCGTGGGTCACCGGGCCTGGCCGTCGACCTACGCTTTCGCGCGAGATGACTAGCTGGCTTCGTTCTCGTTCGCGGCGGACCGGGCCAGAAATCGGACGACGTCCGGCCAGCTTCCACCGATTCGGCAGAAACACCCAAATGTCAAAGTCTGCACGGCTAGCGTTCACGAGCATGCAGCGACGCACCTTCGTCATGATCAACCGCGGCATGAACGTAATCGTGAGGCGACTGCGCCTGCGCCGTTTCCGGGGTGGTGACCTTTTGTTCCTGACGACGATCGGCCGGAAGACGGGACAGCCACGGACGACGCCGCTGCTCTACCTCGCCGACGGCGGCCGCTGGGTCGTGGTGGCCTCGAACGCCGGTGCCGACTGGGAGCCTGGATGGTGGCTGAACCTGCGCGCTGGCTCCCCGGGAAGCGTTGAGGTCGACGGCAGGGCTACATCGGTCACAGGTGTCGAGATCACCGGCTCGGAGCGCGAGAGCGTGTGGCAACTTCTCAACGAGCGGGTGTTCGACTACGAGTCGTACCAGGCGAAGGTGAGCCGGCGACTCGCGATCGTCGCGCTCACTCCGGCGCCCTCCTGACCTGGACGCCGTACGCAGGAGCATCGCGGGGATCATGATGATGCACCACACGGTCTCGAACCACCCGAACAGCCACAGGGCGAGGTAGAACCCGATCACCCGGTCTCGGTGAACGACCGCTCATGCCGAGGTTGCTCGGGTGAGCGACGAATCCGGTCGCCAGCGTGGGCCAGCGAGACCAGCCGGTCTCAGTACGGGCTGGTGCGAGCCGCCATCAACGCCCGCTGCAGGTCGAAGTACGCCGGCTGCGCGTACACCATCCATGGCCGGCTGAACCACAGGTATGCGTCGGCGTGGGCTCTGGCCTGCGCCCGTCGCGTCGATGAGAGGCCCCATCTGAGCGCGCCCACGTTGGTCGTCGGCGGGATACCGAGCGTCACACAGCGCCGCTCGGTACGCGTGCGGCAGATCTCGGCGACGTCGAACCATCCACGCGGGTGCTTCGCGTAGTACTGCCGGTAGGTGAACGGCCGCGCGTTGTCCGAGGTGTCGATCACGAAGTGCCGCCTCGGGTAGCCGATCTTCCCGAGGGCTGCCACGATCTGCGTCCCGTAGGCGATGCCGGCCGCCGTACCCGCGTAGTGGGTTGCGCCCAAGGAGAATCCTCGTGCGTAGCGGATTCCGCCCGCTCGCAGCATGGCAGCCGCCTCCGAGGGCGAGAGCCAGTCGGAGTCGCCGGCGTCGAGGTAGATCGTCGTGTTCGGCAGCGCGGCGAAGACACGGGCGGCGTACGCCGCGAGGCGCAGCCGGACGGCCGGTCGCCAGCCCTGCAGAGCCACCGCCAGGTCAGGCTCGAGGATCAGAACCACCCGGGCGGAGCCGATGCCGCGTGCCACGTTGTCCACCCACTGGCGGTACGCGGCCCGCTGGGCCAGCGAGAGCGGCTTGTGCTTGGCGCCCTCGCCCTCGGGCCACAGCCGGAACACGGCCAGGTGCACCAGCTTGTTCGGGTCACCCGCCTGCGATGCGGTGATGTAGTCCCGCACCTTGCGGGTGACGTCGGCCGCGGGAACGAGGTCGGTGAACCAGAAGACTCTCGGGCGCAGCGCCATCTTGCCCAGCAGTTGCTTGTTCGTCCCGGTCGCCGCCTCGTAGTGCCGGTACAGGGTGTCGTGGTTGTCGATGCCCCACGAGACACCCCCGAGCGGGTCCGTCGTCGAGTGCGCCTGGGCACTCGTGCCCGTCCCCAGCAAAGCCAGCACAGTGGCGAGCATCGTGGTCAGGACGAGGAAGCGTTGGTGGATCTGTCGAGTCGCTTGAGGTTCTAGCATCGAAGGCACGTTCTTCCCAGCCGGGAGCAAAGTCGGGCACAACGACTGTCCCGTTTTCTGGTGATGTGCGCAGGCAATTACGTAAAGTCCCCTACGCCCAGCGGGCGGAAGGGATCGGCGAACAGGGCTACACCGGCCCTCTGCTCTCGCGCTCTACTCTCGACTGCGAGGCGAGGACGCCCCCGATACGACCCCACGCGCCCTGAACGTCCCCGCTCGCGATCGATGGACGGTTCCCAACCCCTGGTCACCTTTCGATCGATGGCTTCGTAACGGCTTCCCGAGGCGGCGATGCCAGCGTCCGTCGTGGCTGCCTTGAACGCGAGAACGCCCTCGTCTCGCGTGGTTGCGCCGGCAGCTTCCGCATGGTCGCGTCAAATGGACAGAGGGTGGGGCAAGCAGAGCTGATGGTTGTCCAGTCAGGTTGGCTCCGCGACCCTGGTCACTGCAGCGGAAACCCGAATGGATCTTCCGCGCCATGGCACTACCGGGTGCACAATGAGCCGGAGCGGGGGCACGCCGCGAGGTTGAGTCGGGAGGGGCCCTGGTGCTCCGCTGCATCGACGAGTTGCACCTCCTGCAGGCCATCCGGCTCGCAGTCGTGGCCACCGACACCAACGGCGTCATCACCTTCGTCAACGCCGCGGCCACCGAGGCCTACGCCGCGGAGGCCGACGGGCTGCTCGGGCGCGACGTCTTGGAGCTCCTGACCTCCGGGCCGGAAGCGGCGTCGCCCTTTGGCCTTGGCGCGGTCCTCGCGGGAGAGACCTGGCGCGGTGACCTGACCGTACGACGCCCCGACGGTGGCGCTTTCCTCGCGGCCGTCTCGGCCACCCCGATCCGGGACCGCGACGGAACCGTGGTCGGTGCCGTCGTCGTGGCCGAGGACATGACCGAGATCCGCGGCGCCGAGACCGAGGCGGCAGCAAGCGAGCAGCGCCTCCGGCTGGCTCACGAGGCCGCCGAGCTCGGCAGCTGGCATTGGGACATGGCCACCGGCGTCACCGTCTGGGACGAGCAGCTCGAGGCAATCTATGGAATGCCGCCCGGCGGGTTCGACGGCACCTTCGATGCCTGGGAGGCGACCCTGCACCCCGACGACCACGACCAGGTGATGGCCATTGTCCAGGACGCAATCGCAGCGCGTTCGTCGTACGTCCTGCGCAACCGCATGTTCTGGCCCGACGGCACGATGCGCTGGATCGAGGCGCACGGGAAGGTCACCACCGACGAGCAGGGCAACCCCACCGGCACGATCGGCTGCGTGCGCGACATCACCGACCGGGTGATGGTCCAAGAGCGCGAGGCGGACGCCGCCGCCCGCGCCCTGCTGCTGCAGGAGGTGACCGCTGCCTTCTTCCGCGCGTGGACGCTTGACCAGGTTGAGGCGGTCCTGGCCGCGAGCCTCGAGCGTGTAGGGAAGATCTTCCGCGAGGGCGTCGAGCTGCGGGTCCCCAACGACCTCTCGACGGTCACCGACGGTGAGGCGTTCGTGGCGAGCACGCAGCGCCCGCTCTCCCACGAGGAGACCCAGCTGCTTGACACGCTGGCGTCGCAGTGCGCGATCGCCGCCGAGCGCGCCAGGCTCCACGCTCGAACCGCCGACATTGCCGAGCAGCTGCAGTCCAGCCTGGCGGCGAGCCCGCTGCCCGCCCTTGAGCGGTTCGAGCTCGCGGTGCACTACGCACCGGGAGGCGACGAGCTCGAGCATGTGGGCGGCGACTGGTACGACGCCGTCAGCACCCCGAGCGGCACGCTGGTCCTCGTCGTGGGCGACGTGATGGGCCGCGGCGTGCGCGCAGCAACCACCATGATCCGGGTCCGCGCCGGGATCCGTGGCCTGCTCACCGTCGACCCCGCTCCCCATGCCGTTCTGACTGCGGCCGACGAGATGATGACCCGCGACGCGCCCGACCAGTTCGTCACCGCAGCAGCGGTGCTCGTGGCGCCCTCCACCGGGACACTCACCCTCTGCAACGCCGGCCACGTGCCGGTCGTCGTCGTACATCCAGACGGGAGCACCGAGGCGCTCGGGGCAGGGTCGGGCGTGCCGCTGGGCGTGCTCAGGCGCTTGGACCGGACCGTGGCCACCGCGCACCTCGAGCCCGGGGCGCTGCTGATCCTCGTGACCGACGGCGTCGTCGAGTCACGCAGCCACGACCTCGACCGGGGCATCGCACGGCTCCGCGAACGTGCCGCGGAGCTGCGCGAGAAACCTCTCCGCGAGTTGGTCGACGGTCTCGCTGACCTAGCTGACAAGTCGTTGCGCGACGACGTCACCGTTCTGGCGGCACGGCTCAGGTGAGCAGCTCGAGCGCGTAGCCGACGCAACCCCGGGACGCCCGCCATCCGCCGCGATGAGGGCGGCCGGACCGAGTCCCGTCGGGCCGCTGAAACCAGCGTTCCGCGTCATGTTCCGCGTCATACTGCCGTTATGGCGTACGACGACGAGCTTGCGAACCGGATCCGGGAAGTCGTTCAGGGCGAACCGGGGCTGAGCGAGAAACGCGTGTTCGGCGGGCTCGTCTTCCTTGTCCACGGAAACATGGCGGTCAGTGCCAGTAGCCAGGGTGGCCTTCTGTTGCGTATCGATCCGGCCCAGGCTGAGTCATTGGTCGATCAGCAGCACGTGCGCCGTTTCGAGATGCGCGGCTGAGAGATGGACGGATGACTACGCGTGGACGTCGAGTCGCTCGAGACGGACGACGAACTGCGACGCTGGGTGAACCACGGCCTCACTACGCACGATCGCTCGTACCCAAGTAGTCGATTCACTCGACCAGACAACGAGGCATGGGCTCACCCGAGCGAACCTCGCGTGGTGCAGCGCCAGGTCGGCTCTCGTCTAGCATGTCTGCGGTCGACACCCAGCCCGGGAAAGGTCATCGGACTTGTCGCTGCCAGCCGACACCCATGTGCACAGCGAGTGGTCCTGGGATGCGCCGGACGGGTCGATGGAACGGTCTTGTGCTCGCGCGACCGCACTAGGGCTGCCCGCGATCGCCTTCACCGAGCATCTGGACCACACGGTGTGGACCGTCGAGCCGGACGAGCTGGACGACCTGGACCCGACCCACCCTGTCGCGACCTCGAGCGACTCCGACGGACGGGTGACGCCTCCCGAGTTCGATGTCGCCGGCTACCTGGAATCCATCGAACGGTGTCGCGACCTGTTTCCCGATCTTCGAATCCTCAGCGGCCTGGAGGTCGGCGAACCACATTGGCATCAAGAGGCCGTCACCCGCGTTCTGACAGCCGCAACATACGACCGCGTGATCGGCTCCCTCCACTGTCTCCCTGACGGTGACCAGTTCCGTGAGCCACCCGGGCTCTACGATCATCGGGAACCCGGCGAGGTCATCGGTACCTACCTCGTCGAGGTCGCGCGGCTGGTCGCCCAGAGCGACGCGTTCTCCGTGCTGGGCCACATCGACTACGCCATGCGGTCCTGGCCACGCGACCAGGGACCGTTCGACCCCACCGCCTTCGAGGACGAGTTCCGGCACGCGTTGCGCGCCACCGCACACTCAGGCAAGGCCCTGGAGATCAACACGGTGGTGCCGCTGCACGCCACCATCCTCCAGTGGTGGCACGAAGAGGGAGGGTCAGCCGTCACGTTCGGGAGCGACGCGCACGATCCCTCGAGGGTCGCCGGGGACTTCGCTGCCGCGGCGGCCATGGCCGAGGCTCATGGATTCCGTCCCAGTGTCGACCCCTTCGACCCCTGGCCACGGAGATCCTGACCGAAACGCCCGTCTCTGCGCCTCGCCACAACCTGGCATGTCTGCGCGATGCGCGCTCATGCTGATGTGCGAGGAGCGGTAACTGAGCAGACTGCCCACGGCCCGACGAGATGTCCTAGGTGCTTCGCCGCGGATCCCGCCTTAAAATGTGCATCGAACGCCGAGGAGGGGGCAATCGGTCACCGCGGCGTCGGGAGCTATCGCATGGCCCGCTATCTCATCATGGCCAACCAGACGATCGGCGGCGAACAGCTCACCGCCAAGCTGGACGAACTCATGAGCGCCGGATCCTGCACATTCCGGTTCCTCGTTCCTGTTACCGACACCGAAGGCCTTCATCAGTGGGACTACCCCCCGATCGACCGAGTCATCCCTGACGCACACCTGATCGCCGCGGCGCTGGCCCAGGGCCGGCTGGAGCATGAGCTCGCCCGGCTACGACATTCCGGGATCGAGGCCAGCGGAGAGGTCGTCGATGCGCTGCCGGTCGGCCGAGCCCAGGAGCTGCTTCACGAGGAGCACTTCGATGGTGTCGTCGTCTCGACCCTGCCGCGTCGACTGTCCCGGTGGTTGGTCATGGATCTGCCGCACCGCATCGCTCGCCTCTCCGACGTCCCCGTGACCCATGTCGAGGGCAATGCCGGTCCTTCGCTGTGAGACCTGCCGTTCCTTCACCGTGACTGCACCCGAGCCTCCGCGCGCCAACGCAGACCGGGTGCGGGCGCACGGCATGTACTGGGACAAGAACACAACTGCGCCTACTGGAGAAGGAGTCACTCCTCACTTCGGGGGATTGACCAGAACAGGCGATCAGCAGCCAAACTCGAAGAGGGAGCAGGTGCAACCAGAGGAAAGGAATCTCATGGCTGACAACGAAACTCTCGTACGCACCCTGTTCGAGGCCTGGAACAACCGCGACTACGACGCGGTTGTGGCCGCCGTCGCCCCTGACTGCACGATCGTCGACATGGGGAGCGGGAGGACTCTCCAGGGCCCGGACGGCTTCGGCGAGTTCACCAGAGCGCTGTTCGAGGCGATGCCTGACGCGCAGTTCACTCTCGACCACCTCACTTCTCAAGGTGACACCGTGGTGGTCGAGTACACCGGACGGGGCACCAACACCGGTGACCTCGTCCTCCCGGCGGGCACCGTCCCCGCCACAGGACGTTCCATCGCCGTGCACACCTGCGAGATCGACGAGATCAAGAACGGCAAGATCGCGTCGTCGCGCGTCTACGTCGACTCCGGCGCGATCATGGCCCAGCTCGGCCTCACCGAACGCTTGGGCCTCAAGCTGTAGCAAAGCTCTACACGCCGGACGTCTTCAAACAAGCACCGTCACCTGCTCCCCCGCACCACCCATCAGGACACCACCAGAGACCCGGAGATGACCGAGGTCTCTCGAGGGTGTACTCCCGCTCGGCCTGCCGGTCGCCTGGCACTCGGTCAGGCCAACTCGAACCCTGGTCCACTGCCTGGAGATGCCGGGGAGGCGGGACTCTAGGGTGAGTGGACCGCGTCTCGGTCACCCGGAGGAAGGCTCATGGCTGAGTACCCCCAGCTACTGCACACCGTTCTCGACACCACCAAACCGCGAGAACTCGCCGAGTTCTACCGACAGCTCCTCGGGCTGCGGTACCGACCGGGTGACGAACCGCCCGCGGACGGGGCACCTGACGAGGCAGATTGGCTCGTGCTCGTGGACTCCAACGGGGTGCGCAAGCTCGCTTTCCAGCTGGTCGATCACCTGCCTCGGACAACGTGGCCCAAGCACGATGTCCCGATGCAGTTGCACCTTGATTTCACGGTTTCGAGCCGTGCTGAGTTGCACAGGCAGCGTGAGCGAGCGGAGGCCCTGGGCGCCGGACTCGTTCTTGACCGGACTGATGACCCCGACGAGCCGTTGTATGTATTCGCAGATCTGTCAGGCCACCCTTTCTGCATCTTCGTTGCGTGACGGCACCCCGGTTCTCCGCATCTGCAGTCTTGATCGAAGGCGACATGTCCTCCCGCTGCGCCCTCCTGAGCCCACATCCGACAGGGGCGCCGGCCCCTCCTCCGGTGAGGGTGCTGAGCGGGTGTCGATCGACGGGCGTGCGCGGAACCAGCCCGACCCCAAAGAGATCTTCCGGTCAGGTCGCTGTGGGCGTCGGACTGATGGGCCCGTCGATCCGCCCGGGCTCCTCGGGCGGCTCCCAACCAGGCGGGCCGAACATGTAGCCGAGCTTGTGGCGCCAACGGTCGGCCTCACGGACCTGGCGGATCATCTCGGCGTAGTCGCCGTACTGAAGCTTGATCAGGTTGTAGGTCTCGACCGGCTTGGTGAGTCCGTACGTCGGGTGCTGCTTCTCCTCCGTGAACGTCCCGAACACCCGATCCCAGACGATGAGGATGCCCGCATAGTTCCTGTCCAGGTACGCCGGCTCCGAGCTGTGATGGACCCGGTGGTGCGAGGGGGTGTTGAAGACGAGCTCGACGGGTCGCGGCAGCTTGTCGACCATCTCGGTGTGCACGAAGAACTGGTAGACCAGGTTGAAGGAGAAGGCGACGTAGATGGTCCAGGGCGCGAAGCCGAGGAACGGCAGGGGCAGCCAGAAGACGAACTCGAACCACGGGTTCCACTTCTGCCGCAGTGCCGTGCCGAAGTTCATGTACTCCGAGGAGTGGTGCGCCTGGTGCGCGGCCCAGCCGATGCGCACCCGATGCACGAACCGGTGCTGGAAGTAGTAGGCCAGGTCAAGTCCGAGCATCAGAGCGACCCAGTACCACCAGGTGTTGGTGGGCAGCTTCCAGTGCACGACGTGCACGTAGATCGCCATGTAGATGAAGAAGGTGCCGACCTTCAACGCCGTCAGGAAGAACAGCGAGCCCACGCCCATGAGAAGGCTGGTGTGGGTGTCCTTGCGCAGGTAGCCGGTCACGTTGTCGTCATGGTCGAGCCACTTCAGCGCAGCGAGCTCGATACCGATGGTGAGGAGGAAGAACGGCACGGCGTAGGTCACCGGGTTCTTCATCGGGTCCAGCAGTTCGGACATCGCGTCTCCTTGATGACTCGCGGGTAAGTTACCACCGGGTCATACCGCGGCCTAGACATCGCAGGTGCCCCAGCCCGAGCGCCACGCGGACAATGAAAGCACGCAACCGCCGAACCGAGGATGTCGAGCTCGCCGCACCACCACCCCGAGAACCGGGACATGCCCGGGCGTTGCTGCGGGGGTCCAACAAGCGAAGACTGAAAGGCCTGGGGTCGTGGCGGGATCTGAGCCGCGACCGAACTTCGAGGACCCTTGGAGGCCTCCATGGCACAGTTCCTCTTCCAAGTCGCCTACACCAGCGATTCCTGGGCCACCCAAGTCCGCGAGCACGGCAACGTGCTCGAACGGATCCAGCCCCTGCTCGACGGCTGCAGAGGAAGCGTTACCGGCTGCTTCTACGCGTTCGGTGACTACGACCTCGTCCTGCTCGCCGACTTCCCGAGCGACGAGGAGGCAGCCGCCTTCTCCCTCGCCGCAACGGCCGGAGGGTCCGTCAAGTCGATCAAGACGACTCCGCTCCTCAGCGTCGACCAGGGCATCACGGCGATGAAGCGTGCGGCCGAGGTCGGGCGCAACTACCACCCACCGGTCGCCACGAGCACAGCGCATCGCGCGTAGACCCGACTGAGCAGCATGTGCCCCGCACGTGCCCACGAGGAGGGCCGCATTCTGCTTCGAACGTCCATCATGACGAGCCACCAGTCTGACCCCGTGTCACCGGCATCAGGGCGAACGGCATGGGCATCTCTCGTGCCGTCGTCGGGGTAGACCACATCAGGTGATCGTGGCCGGTGTGGTCGAGATACCCACGTCCACCAACTGTGCGGGGCCTCGGACACCACAGCCACCGACGACGGCGGAAGCAGTCACGTAGGCGAAGCGGGCCGGGATGGACCCGGCGGTTATGGCGGGGATGTCGCCGAGGCAGGGGTCGCCGGCGCGGTCCCCGTCGCGACCGAACGCCACGAACAGGTCGTAGTTCTTACCGCACTGTTCGCGGCGTCGACCTCCCCAGGGAGGTACCGGCTGCGGGCGTCGGGCTGCACCCGTCTCCGGCAGCGCGAGCGGCGGTGCTGCGGCCGTCCTGTACGTGGCACTCAGTCCCCCTTCTTCGGCCCCCACACGCAGCATCGAACGCCGCCAGAGGTCTCGGTCGTCATCGAGCGGGACGGTGCACGGCCCGCCCTGTGCGCGCCCGTCGTCGAATGCCTGCCGCATGGTTGGCCGTGCTGGGAGCGGACCGGCGTCGGTCACTGGATGTGTGTCGGTCTCTTTGCCCGCCCAGCCGGCCGCCATCATCAGTGCAACAAGCAATGCGATGACCGGTGCGGCGCGCAACCGGACTACGCGGGTCTGGAAGGTCTCTGGAGCTTGGCGTTCCTGGACGTACGCCACGATCGCGCCGAGAAGCACCCCGCTGTCGGAGCGTGACGTTGTCACGGCAATCACCACCCCCGGCTCACCACCGTACGCATGAAGCCGTCCCCGTGGGCATGGCGCATAGGAGCCATTCGCCGTTCGAACTCGAGCATGCTCAGGCTAGGTGCGCCGGACGTACGGGTCTGGTTCCGCTCTATGCCAGGGGCGCCGTCTCGTCGCCGTAGCTGGTGCGCCGGTGTCGGGTCGCAATCACCGGAGGTTGTCCGTACGCGACCACGACAAGAGGGAGGACACATTGCACTCCCCCCGCCACTCTCAACGTATAGCGCACGTGGGGGCTTGCGGCAAGACCCAGGTCGTGCCGCAGAATCGACGGCCGAAGGCCAGGAGTCCGGGGGCTGCTGGCGGGCAACTGTCCCGACGTGTTCGATCCAGCTACCCAGGCCGACCCCGGGCCACCGGCCACAACGCTGCTGCTCGATCGGAGCTGATGACGTGAACCCCCTGACCACCAGCGCGTTCGACCTTCCCGACCACCTCACTCCCAAGGCCGCCATCACGCTGATCGCCGGCGACGAGCAGCACTTCGCGGCCATCGCGAGGACCCTCGAGCAGTCGATCGCCGACCTGTCCGACCGTGTCGATGCCGCGCGCAGGGAGTCCGGCGGCACCGGCCAGGAGGCCATGGACCGCGACCTGGAGATCCACCGGCTGACCGCTCGCCTGCGCGCCCTGCGTCGCTTCGGTTTGGACCTGTGCCTCGGACACATCGTCCGCGCGGACGACCCCGAGCCCGTGTACGTCGGACGACTCGGCCTCACCGACAGCGCGGGTCGTCGGCTGCTGCTCGACTGGCGCTCCCCCGCGGCTGAGCCGTTCTTCGGAGCCACCCACGCCAACCCGATGGGTCTGTCGAGCCGCCGCAGGTATCGCTGGACCCGTGGCCGGATCAGCGACTTCTGGGACGAGGTGTTCACCGCGGACGGGTTCGAGGGACACGCCGCCGCCCTCGACGACCAGTCCGCCTTCATCGCCAGCCTGGGCAGCAGCCGGTCGACCCGGATGCGAGACGTGCTCGGCACCATCCAGGCCGACCAGGACGCGATCATCCGCGCCGGGTCCCACGGCGCGCTCGTCGTCGACGGCGGTCCGGGCACGGGGAAGACCGTCGTCGCCCTGCACCGCACCGCCTACCTCCTGTACGCCGACCCGCGACTCGGTCACCGCCGCGGCGGCGTACTGTTCGTCGGGCCGCACCAGCCCTACCTGGCCTACGTCTCCGACGTACTCCCCAGCCTCGGAGAGGAGGGCGTGCAGACCTGCACCCTGCGAGACCTCGTTCCCGAGGGCGCCGCTGCGGCCGCCGAGACCGACCCGCGCCGTGGCCCTCCTGAAGTCGTCCGCGGACATGGTGAAGGCGATCGAGCCGGCCGTGAGGCTCTACGAGGAGCCGCCCACCGAACCGATGGAGGTCGAGACCCCCTGGGGCGACATCTGGCTCAGCGCCGATGAGTGGGCGGAGGCGTTCGAGTCGCCCGACCCCGGTACGCCGCACAACGAGGCGCGCGACCAGGTCTGGGACGAGCTGCTCACGATCCTGACGGACAAGTTCGACGACGACGATGTCTCGCCGGACCTGCTCCGCAGGTCACTGCGGCAGAACAGCGACCTGGTCGACACCTTCCACAGGGCGTGGCCGCTGATCGAGTGCACCGACCTCGTCGGGGACCTGTGGTCCGTGCCCGCGTATCTCCGGATGTGCGCTCCCTGGCTCGATCGCGACGAGGTCCGCAAGCTCCAGCGCCGGGACCCCCAGGCCTGGACGGTCTCCGACCTGCCCCTGCTCGACGCGGCGCGGCACCGGCTCGGCGACCCCGAGGCAGCACGCCGCAAGCGTCGTCACGACGCGGCCGTCGCCGGCGAACGTCAGCGGATGGACAGGGTCGTCGACGAACTCCTCCAGGCAGACGATGACGAGGGCATGATCGCCCAGCTTCGGCAGCAGGGCATCCGCGACGCACTCGTCGACCAAGCCGCACTCCCCGAGGCCGACCTCGACCTGCTTTCCGGCCCGTTCGCGCACATCGTCGTCGACGAGGCACAGGAGCTGACCGACGCCGAGTGGCAGATGCTGCTGCTCCGCTGCCCGTCCCGGAGCCTGACCATCGTCGGGGACCGCGCCCAGGCCCGACACGGTTTTACGGAGTCGTGGCCGGACCGGCTGGAGCGGATCGGGCTCCACCACGTCAACCTGGCCTCCCTGAGCATCAACTACCGGACGCCGGAAGAGGTCATGGCCGAGGCCGAGCCGGTCATCCGGGCCGTCCTCCCGGACGCCAACGTGCCGACCTCGATCCGCAGCACCGGCGTCCCCGTCGTGCACGGATCCGTGTCGGACCTGGGCTCGGTCCTCGACTCCTGGCTCGCCGAGCACACCGACGGGATCGCCTGCGTCATCGGCGCCAGTGAGATCGAAGGCGGCACGGTCCGGGCGACGTCCCGCGTCCGGTCGCTGACCCCGGAGCTGTCGAAGGGGCTCGAGTTCGACCTGGTCGTCGTCATCGACCCAGACACGTTCGGCGAGGACATCGAAGGAGCGGTCGACCGCTATGTCGCGATGACCCGAGCGACCCAGCGACTCGTCATCCTCACGAGCTCCTGACGTGCACCTCGCGGCTTCAGCCCCCTGGACTCCTGCGATGCGGTCGTTCGTCAAGGTCACGCGCACACGTTTGCTGCCACCGGTGTCGAACCCAAGGGATGTCTTCTGCCGGCTGCTCGGCGTGTCGCCCCTGAACGCCCCTACGGCAGATTGGGCGGTTCCGTGTCGTCGGACGTCGGCATCTCCCGCGATCCGCGCGTTCATCGCCGCCGGTTGTCAGCGGGTCAGCGCGGTGCGCCCACTGCTCCCCCGCCGCTGCTAGGCCTCGTCCCAGTTTGCAGCGTTCTTGCGACTCGGCTGCACTCTCGGCGGTTCCCCAGGCATCTTCGGGTAGTCCGGCGGGTAGGGCATGTCACCGAGGCCCCGTTCCTCGTCTCGCGCGTAGAGGTCGAGGAGCGGCTCGATGGAGTAGTGCTGTTCGTCGATCCCCTCGTGTGGGTCACCGAGCTCGGCGAACCGGGAGGGCACGGTGTGAACGTTGAGAGCCCTGGCGTCCACCTCCGGCAGCTCGTCCCACGTCACCGGCGTCGATACCGGCGCCCCGGCGATGGGCCGAAGGCTGTATGCGCTCGCGATCGTCCTGTCGCGAGAGTTCTGGTTGTAGTCGACGAAGATCGCCTCCCCGCGCTCCTCCTTCCACCATTTCGTGGTGACCCCCGGCGTACGACGCTCGAGCTCGCGCCCGAACGCGATCGCCGCATGTCGCACGTCGGTGAAGGTCCACCGCGGCTCGATCCGCACGTAGATGTGCACGCCGCGGTTGCCGCTGGTCTTCGGGAAGCCCCGGAGCCCGAGCTCCTCGAGCAGCTCCCGGGCCACTCCGGCCACTCGGACTGCGTCGGCGAAGGTGGTGCCGGGCTGTGGGTCGAGGTCGATGCGCAGCTCGTCGGGGTGGTCGACGTCGCCGCGCCGCACCGGCCAGGGGTGGAAGGTGAGTGTGCCCATCTGCGCGGCCCAGGCCACGACCGCGGGCTCGGTCGGGCAGACCTCGTCGGCGGACCGCCCGGAGGGAAAGGCGATCGTGGCGGTCTCGACGTACTCGGGAGCGCCCTTGGGAACCCGCTTCTGGTAGAAGGCGTCGCCGTGTTCACCGGACCGCGTGCTCAGCTTGATCCCCTCATGCACACCCTTCGGCCATCGTTCGAGCGTGGTGGGTCGGCGGTCGAGCGCCCGCATGATGCCTGGTGCCACCGCGAGGTAGTACTCGACGACCATCAGCTTCGTCACTTCCGCTGTCGAGGCGGTGGCGGGGTAGATCACGCGGTCGGGGTTCGTGACGCGCACACTGCGTCCACCGGCGTCGATCTCTGTCGCGGGGCTGGCCATGCGCTCAATCTAGGGGGCCGGACGTCCTGAGGACATGGTGAACGAACGTGTCACCCCACTGACGGCAGGGGCCCGAAGTCGCGTCGGCAGCTCCTGCCGGCGCAGTTCTGCAGCGCGTGGGCCCGCCGCCGGAGCTCCACCTGCACGTCGCGGTAGGCCGGTTGTCCTGCGACGTTGCTCAGCTGGTGCGGGTCCACGCGGCGGTCGTACAGCTCGGTCCCGTAGCGCGCGTACTCCACGTAGGTGTAGCGGCGGGTTCGCACACCGCGGTACGACCAACCCACGCCATCCCCCTCCCCGAGCCGCGGGCCGTTCTGGATCAGGAGGTCCTTCCACCCGGTCGCGGCCCTGTTCCGGGCAAGCGGCAACAGGCTCCGTCCATCAAGGGGCACGGTCGGGGACGCCTTGGCCAGGTCGACGAAGGTCGGGGCGAGGTCAACGGTGGCCACCGTGTCCCGACGCGTGACTCCCCGTGGCAGTCCCGGCCCGCGGACGATCAGTGGCACCTGCAGCGACTGCTCGTACGGCACGTCCTTGCCGGTCCAGCGATGCTCCCCGAGCAGGAAGCCGTTGTCGGAGGTGAACACGATCACGGTGTTGCGCAGCTGGCCCGTCTCACGGAGCACGCGGACGGTCCGTGCCACGGCCTCGTCGACGGACTGGAGCGACTGGATGCGGCGGGTGAAGTTCTGACGCATCTCGTCCCGGCGTTGCGAGGACGTCGACAGACCCTTCAGGTAGGCCGGCTTGTCCGTGAGATCCCGCTCGAAGAAGGCAGGATCGTCGAAGGACGGCGGTCGGACATCCTGGAGCATCGCGGCGTGCCGCCGGGCGGGAACCGGCGGTCCCCAACACCAACCGTCATCGTCGGGGACGCAGGCCCCGTGCGGAGCCACGTGCGACTCCCACAGGAAGAACGGCTCGTCCTGGCGTGCGAACTGTCGCACCAGCTCCGCTGTCTGTGCCGCCACGAAGTCCGAGACATGGACCCGGGGATGATGCCGGATCTCGTTGTTGTGCCGCGCGGAGAAGTCGTAGTACCGATACGCCCCCAGGTCCTCGAGGAGAGGGTGCCATTCGTCCCAGCCGGGAATGCGTCGGCTGGTGCTTCGGTAGCCGTTGAGGAACTTCCCGACGAAGGCGGTGTGGTAGCCCGCGGCCTGCAGCCAAGGGCCGATGGTGTTGCGGTAGCTGTGCATGGCTCGGAACCCGCCGTGCTTGTGCCCCTCGTTCGTCCGAACGCCGTTGTTCTGGGCGAACTGCCCGGTGAGGATCTCCGCTCGGGCCGGGCAGCACAGCGGATGCGGGGAGACCGAGTCGGTGAACGTCACGCCCGCCTTGCCCAGCACGCGCCGGGTGCGCGGCATCCACCGCATGTCGTAGTCGGTCTGATCGTCGGTGGTGATCAGCACGATGTTCGGCTGTGCACTCGGGGCCTCTTGCACGACGGCACCGGCCGCTGGCAGACCGGCCTTGCCGACGGCCAGCCGATGCACGGCCACATCGGGTGCCGGGCTGATCGTCGCCGCCGAGCACCCGAGGACCAGCATGGTGGCCGCGAGGACGGCGAGCAGGCCGCTCGCAAGGCGAGGTGACATTTCCGGG
The DNA here is from genome assembly GCA_963700955.1 of uncultured Actinomycetota bacterium. Classification (GTDB taxonomy): domain Bacteria; phylum Actinomycetota; class Actinomycetes; order Propionibacteriales; family Nocardioidaceae; genus Nocardioides_C. The sequence goes on from CAVOZH010000012.1 coordinate 249,487, forward strand.
CTCCCCTGGTCTGAGTCTCCGACGCACTGCCGGACCCTGTTCGAATGGCGACAAGTCGTGGCCGCCGGAGACTTCACTGCTCACAGGGGTCACCTGAGCCTCGATTCTCCCATGTCCCGAGGGCTTGGCTGACCGAAATGAAAAGCAAAGGGCGGATATGGCAGGGAATGTCGGAAGCAGCTCTCATTCTTGCCCCACTGAGTAGCGTGGGAGGCATGGGTTACGAGGTCACCAGGAGCGACGAGGAGTGGCGCGAGCAGCTCACCCCTCAGGAGTACGCCGTGCTGCGGAGGGCCGGCACCGAGCCGGCTTTCACCGGCGAGTACACCGACACCAAGACCACCGGTGTCTATCGCTGCCGGGCCTGCCAGGCCGAGCTCTTCCGGTCGGACACGAAGTTCGAGTCGCACTGCGGCTGGCCGTCGTTCTACGCACCGCTGGCCGAGGACCGGGTCGAGTACATCGAGGACAGCTCCTTCGGCATGAAGAGGGTGGAGGTGCGCTGCGGGAGCTGCGGCTCGCACCTCGGCCACGTCTTCGAGGGCGAGGGCTACGCCACCCCGACCGACCAGCGCTACTGCATCAACTCGATCAGCCTCACGCTCGAACCCTCCGAATGACGCGAAACGTCAGACGCCCCGGTCGCTGTGGCGGCCGGGGCGTCTGAGGTTGCGGAGGATGACTCAGGGCAGGTCGGTGATGAGCTCGGTCGGGGTGCGGCGGCGCCCGGTGTAGAAGGGCACCTCCTCGCGCACGTGTCGGCGGGTCTCCGACCCCCGGAGGTGCCGCATGAGGTCCACGATCCGGTAGAGCTCGTCGGCCTCGAAGGCCAGCATCCACTCGTAGTCGCCGAGGGCGAACGAGGAGACCGTGTTGGCTCGGACGTCGGGGTACTCGCGTGCCATCATGCCGTGCTCGGCGAGAAGCCGACGGCGCTCCGCGTCCTCGAGCAGGTACCACTCGTACGAGCGGACGAACGGGTACACGCAGACGTACTGGCGGGCGACCTCGTCGGCGAGGAACGCCGGGATGTGGCTCTTGTTGAACTCCGCGGGACGGTGCAGCGCCATCTGCGACCAGACCGGGTCGAGCCTCGAGCCGAACGCCGTGCGGCGGAACCGGTGGTAGGCCTGCTGGAGGTCGTCGGAGGTCTCGGAGTGCCACCAGATCATCAGCTCGGCATCCGCTCGGAGACCGGAGACGTCGTACAGGCCGCGGATGCGTACGTCGGCCGCCTCGAGGTCCTCGAACAGCTTCTCGACCTCGTTGGCCTCCCGCGCCCGGTCGCCGTCACCGATCAGGTCACGCAGGTGGAACACCGACCACATCGTGTAGCGGATGGTGTCGTTGAGGTCGCGGGCGGCCTTCCCCTGGTTCGGGCCGCGGCCGTGCCGAGGGCTCTGTGGGGTCTCAGTCATGGCTTCATTCTCCCAGTTCGGACAAGGTGCCGAGCACCTGGGTGACCGCGGCCTCGGCGGATGCGATGCAGGCCGGGATGCCCAGCCCGTCGTACGCCGCACCGCACACCGCGACGGCACCAGCCTTGGCCACCGAGAGCCGGACCTGTCGCACCCGGTCGACGTGACCGACGGCGTACTGCGGCAGGCCACCGCCCCACCGCTGGACGTGCCAGTCGACCGGCCGGACGGAGAGCCCGATCGCGTCGCTGAGCTCCTCGAGCGCGAGCTGCACGAGCCGCTCGTCCTCGACCTGGATCACCTGCTGCTCGCGGTGCCGGCCGACCGAGCAGCGCATCACGAGCAGGTCCTCACCGCTGTCGGCTCCGCGGCCGGCCTCGGCGACCCAGCGCCACTTCGCGAAGGAGTACGTGGCGCCCTTCACCGTGCGACGGTCCACCGGGGGGACGAGGAACCCGGAGCCGGAGGTCGCCGGGAAGTCGCGCCGCCGGAAGGCCATGGTGATGATCGCCATCGACGCGTACTCGATCCGGGCGAGCTCCAGGGCCGCGTCGGGGGCGACGTCGCTCAGCAGCCGCCCCGTGGCAGCAGCCGGCGTGGCCAGGACCACAGCGTCGGCCTGGACGACCTCGGGGTCGTGCGCCGAGCCGACCACGAGGTTCCATCCCCCACCGGAGCGACGAGCCAGGTCTCGCACCATCGCCTTGGTGCGGACCGCGATGTCGACATGCTCGGCGATCGCGAGGGGCAGCTGGCCGAGACCGCCGACCAGGCCGGCGAAGACGGGTACGTCGGACGAGGCGGCAGTCGCGCCCGCGGCGGCGCGGAGCAGGGACTTGTCGCGGTCCAGGAGCGCGACGACCTGGGGCACGGTGGCTCGTGCCGAGAGCTCGCGGGCGTGTCCGGCGTACACACCGCCGAGCAGCGGCTCGACCAGCCGGTCGACGACCTCCTTGCCGAACCGTTCCTCGATCAGCCAGCCGACGCTCACGTCGCTCTCCCCGATCCGCGTAGCCGGCAGCACGGCGTCGAGCGCCGCCCTCGCGAGCCCTGCCTTGGAGATCACGCCGCTCTCCGCGAGGGCGCGTGCGTCGACCGGGACGCCCATCAAGGTGCGGGGCATCCGGGCCATCTCACCGCGGTTCCACAGGTTCGCCGAGATCGTCTCGGGGTGGACCAGGCGTTCGGCGAGGCCGACCTCGCGGGCCAGGGCGGTTGCCTCGGGGCGGCGGTTGAGCATGGACTCCGCGCCGACGTCCACGGTGATCCCACCGACCTCGGCGAGCGCGAGCTTGCCGCCGATCGAGGACGAGCCTTCCAGCACGGTGACGCGGACCTCTGGAGCCTGTCGCTTCAGCGCGGCGGCGGCCGCCATCCCGCTGATGCCGCCGCCGACGACTACGACGTGGAGGGGCTCAGCCGAGGCGCGTCCGGAGTTCACACCCAACAGGGTCCCAAACCCCTCAAGGCAGCACCAACTTCGACGGAACCACCGAGGGATGGTGCGCGTCACATCAGCACGTCGGCAACCGAACAGCGGGTCCAGGAGGAGCTATGCGAACCACGAGGCAGAGGTGGGTCGGGCGGTCGGTCGCGGCCGGAGCGGTGGTCGTGCTCCTGGGCCTGGCGGCCGGGTGCAGCGGAGGCGGCGGAGGCGGCGGGGTCGACGCGATGTCGGACGGGACCCGGTCGGAGTCGCAGGGCGGGTCCGCCGACGCACCCGGCGACGCCCAGTCCGATACCGCCGGGAAGGAGGTCCTCCCCGAGGGCGGCGCGGACCAGACCGGTTCGGGTTCTGCTTCAGGGCAGGCGAACCGCGCAGCCGTGCAGACCCGGGCCGTGATCCGCAAGGGCGAGGTCGCGCTGGTCACCAAGGAGATGAACCGTGCGCGCACCGAGATCGACGACCTCCTCGGCCGGCACGGGGGCTACCTCGCCAGCGAGGACACGGCCAACGACAGGGCGGGCCGTCCCGAACACTCGGTTCTCGTGATGCGGGTGCCGGAGCCTGCCTTCGACACGGTCATGGGCGAGCTGACCGGCATCGGCCGGACCGAGCGAGCCGACCGAAGCTCGGAGGACGTGACCACCCAGGTGATCGACGTCGACACGCGGGTCGCCACCCAGCAGGCGAGCCTGGCTCGGCTTCAGCGGTTCCTGCGCCAGGCGACGAACGTGGACGACATGATCCGGCTCGAGTCGGAGATCGCGACCAGGGAGGCGGCCCTGGAGTCGCTCCTGGCTCAGCAGAAGTACCTCAGCGACCAGACGTCGTTGGCCACCATCACCGTGCGGCTGCGCACTCCCGACGCTTCCCCACCGCCCCACCCGGAGGAGCAGGGCTTCCTCGTCGGCCTCGACCACGGCTGGAGCGCCTTCAAGGCAGTCCTCGTCGGCGCCGCGACCGTCATCGGTGCGCTGCTCCCGTTCGCGGTGACCTTCGCCCTGCTCGGCGTACCCGCGTGGCTGCTCCTGCGCGCGGTCGCCCGCCGCCGTCGCTCTGCCGCCCCGCCACCCGCCGAAGCGGGCTGAGCAGGCCCTCCGGGGTCAGCGAGCCGAGTGCTCGTGCACGAAGTCGGTCAGTCGGGCGAGCTGGTCGGGGTCGGTGGACGGCATCACGCCGTGGCCGAGGTTGAAGATGTGGCCGGGCGCGGCTCGGCCGGCTTCGAGCACCTCCGCCGCCCGCGACAGCATCACCTCGGTCGGTGCGAACACCAGCGAAGGGTCGAGGTTTCCCTGGACGACCCTCCCGCCGACCCGCTCGACACCGGCGGCGAGAGGCACGCGCCAGTCCACGCCCACCACGTCGGCACCTGCCTCCCCCATCAGGCCGAGAAGCTCTCCGGTGCCCACTCCGAAGTGGATCCGAGGCACGCCGAGCGTGCCTGCGTGACCGAGCACCTGCGTGGAGTAGGGCATGACGTAGCGCTCGTAGTCGCCCGGCGCCAGCGCTCCGGCCCAGGAGTCGAAGAGCTGTACGGCGGACGCGCCGGCACTGACCTGCACCTCGAGGTAGGCCGCCGAGATGCCGGCGATCTTGCGCATCAAGGCGTCCCAGAGGTCGGGTGCGCCGAACATCATGGCCTTGGTCTTGGCGTGCTCCTTCGACGGTCCGCCCTCGACGAGGTACGACGCGACGGTGAACGGCGCCCCGGCGAAGCCGATCAGAGGGGTCGCACCGAGCTCGGTGACGAGGGTCTGGACCGACTCGGTGATGAACCCGACGTGGTCGGGGGTCAGGTCCGGGATGGCGTCGACGTCAGCGAGAGTGCGGATCGGCTTGGCCACGACCGGGCCCACGCCGGGGACGATGTCGAGGTCGACCCCCACGGCCTTGAGCGGCAGCACGATGTCGGAGAAGAAGATCGCCGCGTCGACGCCGTACCTCCGCACCGGCTGCATCGTGATCTCGACGACCAGGTCGGGCCGCATGCACGACTCGAGCATCGGGACGCCCTCGCGGACCTTGCGGTACTCCGGGAGCGACCGGCCGGCCTGCCGCATGAACCACACCGGGGTGTACGGCACCTCCTCGCCCCGTGCGGCGCGGAGGAGGGCGGAGTCGTGGAGGTCGGGGTTCGACTGCGAGGCTGCTGGCACGTCTCTCATCTTCGCAGGTCAGGCGGCGAGTCGAACTCCGGCCCGGCGCAATCCGGCTTAGCATGACCCCATGGCCGCACGACAAGACCCCCGTGTGGAGGCACCCGCGACGCCCGAGGAGTTCCTCGCGGCGGTAGACCGGATGCACACCGCCCGGCTGCGCCCGGAGATCTTCTGCGAGGAGATGCCGGCACCCCAGCGGATCGCCCCCTACGCCTCCGCGCTCTCCGCGGACGTGACCGTCGACGGCGAGGACGTCGGCACCGGACGCATCGTCCTGCTCCACGACCCCGCCGGCAACGAGGCCTGGGCGGGCACGTTCCGGTGCGTGGCCTACGCGCGAGCCGAGATCGACCCGGAGATGGCCAACGACCCTCTGCTCGGCGAGGTGGGCTGGTCCTGGCTGACCGAGGCGCTCGAGGCGCACGGCGCGGAGTACACCGCCCCCTCCGGCACGGTCACCAAGGTCGCGTCGGAGAGCTTCGGGAGCATGGCCGACGAGGAGGCGACAGCCCAGCTCGAGATCCGCGCTTCGTGGACCCCGCTCGGTGACGTCGCCGACCACGTCGAAGCCTGGGGCGAGCTGCTCTGCACCGCCTCCGGCCTGCCGCCCGTGCCCGAGGGTGTGGCGCCGCTGCCGAGCCGCCGGGGACAGCGCGGCCGTAGCTGATGCCCTCCGCTCCCTCACCGTCCACCGAGCCGCCCGAGCCGCCCGAGCCGCTGCAGTCCGACGGGGCCGCGCAGCCCGAGCCACCGCACGCGCCACTGCTCGAGCTGCGTGAGGGCCTCCCACCCGTCGTCGACACCGAGCCGGCGCTGAACGAGGTCGTCGAGGCGATCCGCTCCGGCACCGGTCCGGTCGCCGTGGACGCCGAGCGCGCCTCCGGGTACCGCTACTCCGCCCGGGCCTACCTGATCCAGCTGCGCCGCGAGGGCGCCGGCTCCGCACTCGTCGACCCGATCCCCTTCGAGGACATGACGGCCCTCAACGAGGCGATCGGTGACGCGGAGTGGATCCTCCATGCCGCCACCCAGGACCTGCCGTGCCTGACCGAGCTCGGCATGCGTCCGGCCGAGCTGTTCGACACCGAGCTCGCGGGACGGTTGCTCGGATACCCCCGGGTGGGCCTCGCGACCCTCGTGGAGACCATCGTGGGCCGCCGCCTGCGCAAGGAGCACTCCGCGGTCGACTGGTCGACCCGGCCGCTTCCCGAGCCCTGGCTGGAGTACGCCGCGCTCGACGTCGAGGCACTGATCGAGCTGCGCGACGCGCTCGCGGAGGAGCTGGACCAGACCGGCAAGACCGAGTGGGCGCACCAGGAGTTCGAGCACCTCGTCCGCGCAGCGCCGCACGGCCCCCGCCAGGACCCGTGGCGGCGCACGTCCGGGTTGCACCGCGCTCGGGGTCGCCGTGCGCTCGCCGCTGTCAAGGAGCTCTGGGAGGCCCGCGACGCGATCGCTGCCCAGCGCGACGTGACTCCGGGCCGGATCATTCCCGACGCCGCGATCGTGGAGGCCGCCAACGCGCTCCCCCGCGACCGCGCCACGCTGCTGGGTCTCAAGGGGTTCAAGGGTCGAGGGGCCCAGCGCTACGCCAGCCGCTGGGTCGAGGCGCTGCAGGCCGCCCGGTCCACGCCCGACGAGGAGCTTCCCGCAGTCACCGCCAGGTACGACGGCCCGCCGCCCCCTCGCGCCTGGGCCGACCGTGACCCCGTGGCGGCGGCGCGACTGACCACCGCCCGCAGCGAGCTCGCCGTGCGGGCCAAGGACCTGAACCTGCCGGTCGAGAACCTGCTGACCCCCGACTTCGTGAGGCGGCTGCTGTGGGAGCCGCCGGACGTCGAGGGGCACGAGCTCGTCGACGCCGTCGCCGACCGGCTACGTGAGCTCGGCGCGCGCGAGTGGCAGGTCGAGCTCACGACCGAGGTCATCGCCGACGCGATCGTGACCGCGCCTGCGACGGTGGCCGCCCAGAACGAGCAGGTCACGGCGGGCGACGGCGAGGCCTAGAGGAGCCGCCGACCCGAGCCCGCGGACCGGGTGGTCACTCCTTCTCGGGGGCGAGCACGTCCGTCGAGGTCGTGTCGATCTCCTTGAGCAGTGTGTCCAGGTCGATCACCGGCGCGTAGAACATCCGGTTCAGGGCCGGCTGCACCTGCTCGGAGAGCTGCGGCCACGTGGGCACGAACGGCAGGCTCTCCGCCCGTCGTACTCCCTCGTTGAAGATGAACGAGCTCGCCGGCTGGCGGGACTGCTGGGCGAAGACCGGCGAGTTGGCCACCTCGACGTTCGAAGGTACGACGTACCCGGACCGAGCGGTGATCTCGGCGCCCTCCGTGCCCACCGCGAAGGCGAGGAAGTCGCCTGCCGCCTGCAGCGCGTCGGTCTTGGAGGAGATGCAGTAGCCGCTCATGTCCGCGATCGTGCGGAGCCGGCCGAGGCTCGGCAACGGCATGACGTCGAACCGCAGGTTGTCCGCGCCGCGAAGCCTCGGGGTGAGCGCCCGCGTGCCGAGGATCATCCCGAGCTTGCCGTGGATGAACCTGCTCACCGCGTCCTGCTTCTCGAGCTGGGCGGCCGTGGGGGTCACCTGCGGGTCGCGGACCAGGGCGAGCACCTGCTCGAGCGCGTCATGTGAGCTGCTGTCGGAGAGGGTCAGCGTGGTGGGTGCCTTCGGGTCGTCGACGATGTCGCCGCCCGCGGACCAGATGAACGGGGCGAGCGAGGCGAGCGACGGCTCGATGTAGACACCGCTCGCCTTGCCACGCGAGGCCTGGTGCGCAGCGGCGGCGAACATCTCCCAGGTCCAGCCGTCGACGGCGTTGGGGGGCTCCTCGCCCTTGACCCCCAGGCTCTTCAGGTCGATGAGGTCCTGGTTGTAGTACACGACGGTCGGCGAGACGTCGTGCGGCATGCACTGCAGCGCGGCGTTCGCCGCGAAGGCGGTGAGCCCGCCACGCTGGTAGCCGTCGCCGAAGTCCACCTGACGAGCCTCGAGCAGGCGGTCGACGGGCTGCACGAGCTTCTCCTGCAGGAGCCGGGGAAGGCGGTCGTGGTCCATCAGGAACACGTCTGGCGCGTCCCCGCTCTCCACGGCCGCGATGACGGACTCGACATCGGTGTGGCGCTGGACCTTCACCGTCACGTTGGGGTGCTCGTCGGTGAAGGCGGCGGCGAGCTCGTCGTAGGCGTCGAGGCTGCCCTTGGGCCCGTAGACGGCGACGGTGATGGTCACCGGACGAGCCGGTGCCGAGCTCGAGGCCGTGGCGCTCGAAGCGGCCTCTCGTGCGTCGGGACTGGACCCGGCTGGGGTGCAGCCGGCGACCAACGCGCAGAGGAGGATGCTGCTGACCAGCGCCTTGCCCCCGCGACCGACCGCCACTCGAACCGCCCTTCTCCCGCATCATCACGCCTGACTGCAGGACACCGTACCGGCCGCCACCCCTCGCTCCGCCACGGGCAGCCCCGGCGTGGCGCTCGCCACTCCCGGCCCCGACAGAGCCTAGGGTTGACCGAGCCTGCGCACGCACCGCGCCACGACTCGGGAGGATCCCTCTCATGCTGCTCCACCGGACCCGGATCGCCCTCGGCGTCGCGACCCCCGTCATGGCGCTCGTGCTCACCGGATGCGCGAGCACCGCCGACCAGCCGCGCACTGCCTCGGTCGCCGACGAGACCGATGCGCCGGCGACCTCGATGACGCCTCGCCCCGCGGCCCCGGCAGGCTCGCACGGCACAGAGAGCCCGGCCTCCGCTCCGTCCGAGACGTCAGCCCCGTCCGCGAGCGCGTCGACCACGCCGACCACAGCGCCGGCGACCGCCAAGAAGACGGCGCTGCCCGACCGGCTTCTGACCGCGGCGGAGATGCCCGGGTTCAACGACCACTTCACCTGGCGGGAGACCGGGACTCGCAAGTCAGAGGGTCCCGAGCCGTTCGGGACCTGCCACAAGTTCGCGATGACCTCGATCGGTGCGATGCGCGTCGCCGTGCGCGAGTTCGCTCCGACAGACAGCGCCGACAGCGTCACGGCCGGCCACCTCGTGGCGGACTTCGCGGACGAGGCGACCGCCCGCCGCGCCTTCGAGGTGCTGAGGTCCTGGCGCAGCCAGTGTGCCGAGCAGCTCTCGGAGTACGACCGGAGCGACGTGGGCGGTCTCCAGACCGTCGACGTACGCGGCGGGGTGGGCGGCTGGTACCTGCTGACCTACGGCCCACCGGCCGGCGGTGGCCAGGACGACGCCTTCTTCGACGCGCAGGGGATGACCCGGGTCGGGAAGCGGATCTCGGTGCTCCGGATGCGTCTGGTCGGCCAGGACTACAACTACTCCCAGGGCAAGGAGCCGATGGTCGAGGCGGTGCGCACGGCGGGCGCCAAGCTCGGCTGAGCGGGCCCGGGGCCTCAGGAGGCGTCGAGCCTGGCGAGGTCCTCCTCGTCGAGGCGCAGTCGAGCCGCGGAGACGGAGTCCTGCACGGACTCGACGCGGCTCGCACCCGGGATCGGGATCACCACGGGCGACTTGGCCAGCTCCCAGGCCAGCGCCACCTGCTGCGCGGAGACACCGTGCTTGGCCGCGACGTCCGCGAACGGCGTGAAGCGGTCACCGAGCTCGCCGGCTCCGCTCATCCCGCCGAGCGGGCTCCACGGCAGGAACGCGATACCGAGCTCGGTACACAGGTCGAGCTCGGCCTGTGAGCTGCGGAAGCGCGGGGAGAACTCGTTCTGCACCGCGGCCAGCCCCTCCCCGAGAATGTCGTGGGCGAGCCTGATCTGGTCGGGGTTCGCGTTCGAGATGCCCGCGTGCACGATGAGGCCGTCGTCGATGAGCGCCTTCAGGCCGCCGATCGTGTCGGCGTAGTCGACGTCGGGGTCCGGTCGGTGGTGCTGGTAGAGCCCGATCGCCTCGATCCGCAGCCGTCGCAGCGACCCCTCGCAGGCCTTCCGGAGGTACTCCGGCCTTCCGTCGAGCTCCCACTCGGTTCCCCGCCTGGTGTGGCCGCCCTTCGTGGCGACCAGCACGTCGTCCGCCCCGCTGCCGTACTCCGCGAGTGCCCGGGCGATCAGCGACTCGTTGTGCCCGAAGGAGGCCTCGTCGACCGAGTAGGCGTCCGCAGTGTCGACCAACGTGACGCCCGCGTCGAAGGCCGCGTGGATCGTGCGGACGCCCAGCGCCTCGTCGTTGCGCTCGCGCACCGACATCGGCATCCCGCCGAGCCCGATCGCGCCTACCGTCCAGTCACCGATTCGCCGCTGCTCCATGAGGCCACCCTAGGTGGCGCTCTGGCACCATCAAGCCCGTGAGCGACCTGCCGGAGACCCTCGACCGTGCGTGGCAGCGGGGACAGCTGTCCGCGCGGGCCCGGGTGGCCAGGCTGAAGTCGAAGTCCTGGCACATCGGGCAGGCCGCCGTCGCGGCGGTCCTGGCATGGATCGTCGCCAAGGAGCTGCTGGGCCACCAGATACCGTTCTTCGCCCCGATCGCGGCGGTCGTCAGTCTCGGCACTTCCTACGGGCAGCGACTGCGACGGGTGGCCGAGGTGACGGTCGGCGTCGCGGTCGGCGTGTTCCTCGCAGACCTGCTCGTCCTCGCTCTCGGCACGGGCTGGTGGCAGATCGGCGTCGTCGTCGCCCTCGCCATGTCGGCGGCCTTCCTCCTCGACTCCAGCGGGCTGCTCGTCACCCAGGCGGCCGTGCAGTCGATCATCGTGGTGACACTGCTCCCCGAGCCGGGCCAGGCGCTGGTGCGCTGGACCGACGCGCTCGTGGGAGGCGCCGTCGCCCTCCTGGCCGCAGCGGTGGTGCCGGCAGCGCCGCTGCGTCGGCCGCGGGAGTCCGCCGCCGTCGTGGTCCGCAAGATCGCGTCCCTGTTGCGCACCGCCTCCCGGAGCGCGGTGGACGGTGACCTGGACCGGGCCCTGGCGACGCTCGCCGACGCCCGCACCACCGAGCCGCTGATCCGCGAGCTCCAGGCTGCCGCGGACGAGGGGTTGTCGGTCGTGGCGTCGTCGCCGTTCCGACGTGGCCACCGAGGACATGTACGCCGGATGGCCGAGCTCGTCGAACCGCTGGACCGGGCCATGCGGAACACCCGCGTGCTGGTGCGGCGAGTGGCCGTGGCCAACTACCACGGCGAGGGACTGCCCCGCGCCTATGCCGTCCTCTGCGGAGATCTCGCGGCCGCCACCGGCGAGATCGCCGCCTGCCTCGAACGCGACGAGATGGCCTCGGAGGTGCGGGCTCCGCTGATCCGCATCGCCCACGGCACCACGGACGTCGAGCGGGTCCGGGACCTGTCGGCGGAGGTGGTGCTCGCCCAGATCCGCTCGATCATCGTCGACCTGCTGCAGATCACCGGACTGGACGTGGTCGAGGCGACCGATGCTGTGCCGCCCATGCGCTGACGGCGTTCGTCGTACCCTGGACGGCGATGTCCGAGTTCCGACGCCACCACCGCCCCGCGCTCCCGGGCGCCGCCCACTTCCAGGGCCGGCCCGCGGACGACGACCCGGCCCTGCGCAGCGAGGCCGCCGACCGCTGCGCGACCCTGCTCGTGCGCGGAGCACGCGACCATGCCGACGAGCAGGTCGTCGCCCGGGTCGTGACCCTCGCCGAGACCGAGGGCCTCGAGACGTTGGCGGACCTGTGGGCCGGCGCACCGGCCGACTCGCTGGCAGGCTGCCTGTGGCGGCTCTACCTCCTGCGCACCTGGGTGTACGCCGACCCCGCTGCCGCGGCCGCGGAGTTCGACACCGGTCGCCGACACACGCCGGTGCACGAGGTGGTGGCCGGGGTGGTCGACCCACCCGGACCCGATGAGGTGCGACTCCTGGTCGACCAGGTGCTTCGGGGCGTGGCGCAGGGTGACTTCGCCGACACGCTCTACCGCGCCGCCGCGTTCGCAAGGGTGGTGTCGGCCGGCCGGGCCCATCGGGAGGACGAGGGAACGCACTCGACGTACGTCCACGACCTGTCCGCCGCGAAGCTGGCGACCATGGCCGAGCAGCTCGAGCACGCGGCCCGCCTCGAGGTGGACGGTCTGCTCTCCTGATCCGCCGAACCGCTGGAGTCGACCTGGCCGGCTTGTACAATCGGGGACGTGTCGGGCTGCGGCAGCCCCGGGTCCCAAAATAAGCCGCTGCGAGCGGCCACGCGCCGTGAGGCGCTCCCGGTCCGGCACGCACGAAGCGAAGGCCCGCCGTCCTCCGGACGGCGGGCCTTCGTGATGCCGTGAGGTTTCCGAACCGCTCAGACGACGTGGGCGGCGATCTCCGCCGCGAGGCGCGCGTTGGAGCGGACCAGCGCGATGTTCGCAGTGAGCGAGGCGCCTTCGGTGTGCTCGTGGAACCAGGCGAGCAGGAACGGCGTCACGTCCTTGCCCCGCACACCCGCCTCCTGTGCCGCGGCGAGACCGCTCTCGAGGGTGCGCTGGTGCAGGCCGTGGTCCATCTCCTCGGCGGCACTGATCGGGTTGGCGACCACGATCCCCTGCCGCAGTCCCAGGGCGTCGCGTCGCGCCATCGCGGTGGCGACCTCCGCAGGACCCTCCACCCGCCAGGGCACGGGCAGCCCGGTGTCGCGGATGTAGAAGCCGGGGAACGTGTCGGTGCGGAAACCCACCACGGTCACCGACAGGGACTCGAGCCGCTCCAGCGTGGCCGGGACGTCGAGGATCGACTTGACCCCTGCGCACACGACGGTCACCGGGACCGAGGACAACGCGGCGAGGTCGGCTGACTCGTCCCAGGTGTCGCGCGCTCCACGGTGCACGCCTCCGAGGCCCCCGGTCGCGAACACCCGGACCCCGGCGAGATGGGCCAGGTAGGACGTCGAGGCGACGGTCGTCGCGCCCGTCGTACCTCTGGCCAGGACCATGCCGAGGTCGCGGATGCTGGTCTTCACGACGTCCTCGCCCTCCGCGACCCGGACCAGCTCTTCGTCGCCGAGTCCCACCCGCACCGTGCCGTCGACGAGCGCGATCGTCGCGGGGACGGCGCCGGCATGACGCACCTCTGCCTCGATCTCGCGTGCGGTCTTGGCGCTGGTCTCGGTCGGCAGGCCGTGGCTGATGATCGTGGACTCCAATGCCACGACACCGAGGCCTGATGCAATAGCGTCGGAGACCTCTTCGGAGAGTTCGAGGGGAACGTTCACCCGGGCATTGTGCCGGACGGAAGGGGCTGGAGCCGTGCTGGTCGCGTGTCTCGGCGACATCATGCTCGATGTCATCGTCGACGTCCCCGAGGGACTCGTACCGGACGACGACACCCCGGCCCACATCACCTTCGCCGCCGGCGGGCAGGCCGCGAACGTCGCCGGCTGGGTCCACGAGTGCGGCGGCGAGGCCCGGCTGTTCGGGCCACGGGCGGCCGAGGGCCCGGGAAGGTTCGTCGACGAGGCACTGGCAGCCGCGGGCATCGAGGTGCACGGCCCGGTCACCGGGAGGGCCGGAACGGTCGTCTCGTTCATCTCCAGAGGCGCACGCTCCCTGGCTTCCGACCCCGGCACGTCGGCGTGGCTCGAGCAGGTCGCCCCAGGTCCGTGGCTTGAGGGCGCGGACTGGCTCTTCGTCTCCGGCTACGCGTTGTTCCGGGCCCCTCGCCCCGAGCTGCTGGTCGAGGTGGCGGGCGCCGCGCACGGCGCAGGGACGAAGGTCGCGGTCGACCTCTCGTCGGCTGCGTTGATCAACGCCTACGGCCCCACGCGGTTCCGCGAGCTGTGGCAGGCGCTGCGGCCCGACGTCGTACTCGCCAACGAGCTCGAGTGGGCCGCGACGCACGGCCCCGACGTGACCCCGGCCGTGACACCTCCGTCTGGCTTCGGGGCGGGAGGCACGAGCGTGCTCGTCCTCAAGCAGGGAGCGAAGGGCTGCTCGTTCGTGATCGACGGCGTGACCGACCATCGGCTTCCCGTGCCTGGCGCGGTCCACGACGTGACGGGCGCGGGTGACGCGCTCGGCGCGGGCTTCCTCCTCGGCGGTCCGGACCTCGCCATGGAGGTGGCCGCGCGGTGCGTCGCCCAGGTCGGCGCGCAGCCCAGCACGCTCCTCCCGGAGTCCCCATGAGCTCGGGCGGGATCCGCGCCGGCGGGTTGAGTGTGCCGGAGCACGAGCTCGTGTGGAGGTTCAGCAGGTCGAGCGGTCCCGGCGGCCAGTCGGTGAACACCACCGACAGCCGGGCGGAGCTGCTCTTCGACCTGGCCGGCTCCCCGTCGGTCCCTGACCACCTGCGGACCCGCGCTCTCGGCCGGCTGGGGCACCGTCTCGTGGACGGCCGGATCAGTGTGACCGCGTCGGAGTACCGCTCCCAGCATCGCAACCGCGAGGCCGCCCGGGCCCGGCTGGCCGAGCTGCTGGATCGCGCCTTCGCCCCTCCAGCGCCGAGACGCCGCCCGACCAAGCCGACCCGGGGCTCCAAGGAGCGTCGACTGGCCGGCAAGAAGCGGCGCAGCGACGTGAAATCCATGCGCCGTCGGCCCGAGGCGGGCTAGCTCCAGGCTCCGGAGCCGGGCGTGGGCTCGGGAAACGCTTTGACCGGCACCGTGCGGCATGGTCGGATTGGTCCCCGTGGGAAGAACGCGCACCCTCCTGACCACGCTCGCACTGCTGGGCCTGCTGACCGCGGGCTGCACCTCCGCGAGCGAGGAGGAGACGCCGCAGGTCGCCGCCGACGCACTCGCCGAGGGCCTGAGCACCGGGACGCTCGCCGAGGTCCCGTTCGCCGGGCGCACCGGCAAGCAGGCGCAGCGATGGTGGAAGAACGCCGTGGCGGGGATGGGTGCCTCCACCCGCAAGGTTCGCGTCACGGGTGTGTCCGACGCGAAGGACGGCGACGCCGCCACCGCGACGCTCGCCTACACCTGGTCGCTCCCGGGCACCAGCGCGACGTGGACCTACGACACCTCCGCGCAGCTTCGACGGGGGCCGGACGGCACGTGGCTCGTCACGATGGCGCCGACCCTTCTGGCGCCGAAGCTCGAGCCCGGCGAGCGCCTCGACCTCAGCAGCGACGCAGCGCCCCGCGCGGACATCCTCGGTGCCGGGGACGCGAAGCTGGTGACCGAGCGGCCCGTGCTGCGGTTCGGGATCGACAAGGCCAACGTCCACACCTCGCAGCAGGCCGACTCGGCCAAGCGGCTCGCCACCCTGCTGGACGTCGACCCCGCCGCGTTCAGCGAGCGTGTGAAGGCCGCGAGCGACAAGGCGTTCGTCGAGGCGCTCGTGATGCGTCGCAGCGACGTCACCGGGAGCCTGCTCCAGAGGTCCCGCATGATCGCGGGGGCCGTCGCCGTGCCCGGCGAGCTGCCGCTTGCACCCACCCGCGACTTCGCCCGGCCGATACTCGGAACGGTCGGTCCCGTCACGGCCGAGGTCGTCAAGAAGTCGAAGGGGGCGTACGCCGCCGGTGACCAGGCCGGCCTCTCCGGGCTCCAGGAGCGGTACGACGAGCAGCTGCGCGGCACACCCGGCGTCGCCGTGGAGGCGGTCTCGGACGACGGCGACCCTCGCGAGCTGTTCAGCACCCGACCGACCCCGGGCAAGCCGCTGCGCGTGACACTCGACCCGGGCCTCCAGACGCTGGCGGAACGACTGCTCCAAGGGGTCGGTCCGGCCAGCGCCGTGGTCGCGATCCGTCCGTCCGACGGCAACGTGCTCGCCGCCGCAAGCGGACCAGGCTCCCAGGGTTACTCGACCGCGACGCTCGGTCGGTACGCCCCGGGCTCGACGTTCAAGGTCGTGAGCAGCCTCGCGCTGCTGCGCGCCGGCCTGACCTCCGACAGCTCCGTGCCGTGCACCCGGACGATCGTCGTGGACGGCAAGTCGTTCAAGAACTACGACGACTACCCGGCCTCGGGCATCGGCCGGATCCCGCTGCGCACGGCGGTGGCGAACTCGTGCAACACCGCCTTCATCTCGCAGCACGCGGAGGTCTCGCGCCAACAGGTGGACGACGCCGCGGCCGCTCTCGGGCTCGGGGTGGACCACGACCTGGGGTTCCCCGTCTTCCTCGGTTCGCTGGCGGCCGAGGGCTCCGAGACCGAGCACGCGGCCTCCCTGATCGGTCAGGGCAAGGTGCTCGCCTCGCCCATGGCGATGGCATCGGTGGCCGCCTCCGTTGGCGCCGGGCGGACCGTCGTGCCGACTCTCGTTCCGGCGGCCAAGTCCGACGGCTCCGCACCCGGCCACCCGTTGACCGAGGCGGAGGCGAGCACGCTTCGGACCTTGATGCGCGGCGTCGTCACGCAGGGCAGCGGCTCGTTCCTGGCCGGGTTACCCGGTGCGCCGGTGCTCGCGAAGACCGGGACCGCGGAGTTCGGCGACCGAACCCCACCACAGACGCACGCGTGGATGATCGCGGTGCACGGTGACCTGGCCGTAGCGGTCTTCGTCGACGTCGGCGAGTCGGGCTCGCACACAGCGGGACCGATCCTCGAGCAGTTCCTCCGCGCCGCCGGCTGACCGCCCATGGCGGACCGGCACCGGGACTGGGACGGCGACGCCGCGGAGAAGCGCGTCCGCAGGTGGGCAGGGGTGAAGGACGAACCCCACTGGGAAGACGCCTGACAGGGCCGCCGACCGCGGCACCGGATGCGGCGAGTCGGCATGGTCGGCGGTCAGAGCGTGAGCTCGGCGACGACGCCCGCATGGTCCGAGGGCCACAGGCCGGACGGCGTGCGGTCCCCCGGACGGGCACCGACCACCCAGCACCCGAGGACCCTGCCGTCTCGAACCCACACGTAGTCGATCCGGACGTTCAAGGCGCTCTCCCCTGACAGGTCGGCGATCTGCCCGCAGGTGAGCCCGTCGCCGCCGCGGCCCGCGACGGCCCACGCGTCGACGTACTCCCCGGGCATCCCGACCGCGTCCGGCGTCGCGTTGAAGTCGCCCACGACCACGACGGGACGACCGGGGTCACCGACTGCGGCGAGCAGCTCGTCACGCTGCGCGTTCCGCACCGTCTCGTCCCACGCCTCGGTGTGGGTGTTCACGAGGCGGAACGGACGGCCGTCCATCTCGGCGTCCACCCAGCCCCAGCTGCGGGCGACGTTCAGCACCAGGCCGGGCATTCCCGTCACGACGTCGAGCGTGCGCGTGAAGTCGCCCACGCGCTCACCGGTCACCCGGATGCCGCTCGCCCGGCGTACCAGCACCACGTTGTGGCCGAGGACTGTCATCGACGCCTCGCCCGGCACGGTCGCGCCACCGCGGAAGTTCGACGTGCGCGCGTGCACGTCGTACTCCTCCCCCGCGCGGGCCAGCGCGTCGAGCAGCTCCGTGAGGAAGTCGAGCCACACCTCGGTCCGCTCACCGCCGTCCGAGGTGGCGACGGCCCGCGACCACTGCGCGACCTCCTGCAGGCCCACGACGTCCACCCGCTCGTCCACCAGGATCCGGGCGATCGCGGCCGCCCGCGCCGGGAAGTCCGTCGCGATGAGCTGGTCGAGCACGAGGCGAGCCTGCCGGGCGAGGTCGTCGGGGCTGGTCACCTCGAAGACCACGGTCACGTCAGCGCCCAGATACAGGTTGTACGTCGCGACCCGGATCGTGCTCACGCGCCGCCCTCGAGCTTGCGCAGCGTGGCCTCGCCGGCGACGTCCCGGACGTAGTCGGGGTCGCCGCAGACGACGAGGTAGTCGGTGGCTCGCGACATGCCGACGTACAACCGTTCCCGGGACCTGTCACGCCCGTCGCCCTCGTTCAGGGCGAGCACGACCGCCCGCCGCTCCAGCCCCTTGAAGCCGAGCACGTGTCCGTAGAACACGGAGTCCTTGTCCCAGAACGTCGCCCAGTAGCCGTCGGGACCGAGCGTGTCCTGGAGGTGGGTCTGGTAGGGATGCCGCGAACCGATCGTGAGCAGCGCGACGTCCTCGGGGCGCCAGGTGTCCAGCAGCGTGTCGACCTGGTCGTCGGCGACCTCGACTGCCTTGTCCGCCGGACACTCCACGAAGGTCACCTCGGGGCCGTCGCCGCCGACGGCGCGCATGCGCGTGGTACCGAGGGACTGGAACGTCTCGGCGATCTGCCGGGTGTTGCGCAGGTTCTGGTCCAACAGGAGCGTCGGCATCGACACCGGGGCGTCGCCGAACCGCGCGAAGACCCGCTGCCCCTCGTCGGAGAACACGTAGATGTTGCCGGTCTCGCGGTCCTTCAACGCCGCGAGGAGGGCCTCCCACCAGGTTTCGGCGAAGTCCTGCACCTCGTCGACCACGACGGCGTCGAACCGTTGCCCCCTCGGAAGCTCGCCGGCCAGGGACACCATGAGCGCGGGAAGCTCGCGCTCCCAGTAGTCGCTGTCGTTGTCGCTGCGGACCTCGGCTCCCCAGGTGTGCCCCAGGCCGTGGAAGGTGCCGATGTAGGCAGGGAGCGCCTTGCGGGACAGACCCTCCGCGCGGCGCCGGAGGAACGAGGCCAGCCCTCGGGAGTAGCACAGGAGGGCAACCCGCTTGCCGCTGCGGGACAGCCGCTGTGCCTGCTCCATGGCGAGCCAGGTCTTGCCGCTCCCCGGCCCGCCGCGGATCTCGGCGCGCGGCAGCAGCCGGATCGCGTCGAGCAGGGCGCCCTGGTCCTGGGTGAGCCGGTCGGCCTCGGCCTCCCTGTCGTCGGCCAGCGCGAGCAGGTCGCGCTGCAGCGGCATCCGCCCGTACCGCCACTCGTCGACGGCGTCGAGGTCGTCGAGGTCTGCGAGCCGGAAGCCGCTCTGCTGCTCCTCGAGCACCCGCCGCAGCCGGGTCACCAGGTCGGGCATCTCGGTGCGGTCGGTGATGCGCCACCGCGGACAGTCCGGCAGCGCGAACTCTGGCTCGACGCTGTCGAAGGGGAGGACGACGGCATGTCCCAGCCGGATCCCGGACCGGTGGCCCCAGCGGGGGTGGCTGTAGAGCGAGTCGCGGACGGCGTACATCCCCTCACGGGCCTGCTCCACGGGATCCACCTCGACGCGCCTGCCGTCCCGCTCGATGGTCCACCGGTCACCGTCGTACCGGATGGAACGGCCCTTGACCTCGAGCGCGACCACCCCGAGCCCGGCGAAGCCGACGAGGAAGTCGACCTCGCGGTCCTCGCCTCTGTGGGTCACCCGGACGTTGGCGAGCAGCAGGTCGTCCGGACCCGCCTGCTCGCGGAGGGCCTTCCAGACGACCCTCTCGCTGTCGGTGGTCAGGGCAGGTTCGTCGGCTGGCATGCGGGGCATGGGCGACAGTTTCGCCCATGCCGAAGGTGCTCAGCACGCATATGGCACAGTCGGGCGCATGACTCGCCTCGGGAAGCTGATGCGCACGCTCAAGCGCCGGACCACTGATCCGCTGCACACCCCGGCCGGCCAGGCCGAGAAGGCCGTCGACGAGGCAGGGCGGGTCAGCTACGCACCCGAGCTCGACGGGGCGCCGGACCCCGGAGAGGTGGTCTGGGCCTGGGTGGCCTACGAGGACGACCCGTCACAGGGCAAGGACCGCCCGGTGCTGGTCATCGGCCGCCAAGGCGACACACTCCTCGCGCTCCAGCTCTCCAGCAAGGACCACGACCTCGACGCCGAGGACGAGGCCCGTCACGGCCGCTACTGGATGGACGTCGGCAGTGGCGCCTGGGACCGCGAACGCCGGCCCAGTGAGGTGCGGCTGGACCGGCTGCTCCGCCTCGACGAGCAGTCGGTACGACGCGAGGGCGCGATCCTGGACCGGGGCATGTTCGACTCGGTCATCCGCGAGGCGCGTAGCCACCACGACCTCTGACCGCGTCGTCGAACCTTCGGCGCGCATCGCCCGCGGGTTCGGGTCAGGCCGCGTCGAGCGCCTTGCGGACCCGGCTGTCCGAGACCGGATGCGCCGTCCCGAGCTGCTGGGCCCACAGGCTGACCCGGAGCTCCTCGAGCATCCACCGCACCTTGCGGAGTGCAGCGCTCGGCGGCCGACCCTCCGGCAGAGCGTCGACGCGGTGGAGGTAGGCGTCCTGCACGGCGGCGACCTGGTCCATCAGCAGCCGGTCACGACCCACGGCGACGGGCAGCTTCTCGCGACGGTGCTGCACCGCTGAGAGGTAGCGAGGCAGCTCCCGGAGCTGAACGGCCCCGACGTCGGAGACGAACCCCCGGTAGACCAACCGGCCCACCTGCGCCTTCATGTCCGCCAAGGCAGGAAGCATCGGCAGGTCGGCGGAGCCGCTCAGAGCACGGTCCGTTTCGCGCCACAAGGTGAGCACCCGGCCCACGTCGTGGAGCACTGAGCGGGTCCGCTCCTCCAGCTCTTTGCTCACCCTGGCCGTGAGCTCGGTGAACCCGGCCTCGTCCCACACGAGCCCGTGCGCCTCGACGACGCCGTCGACCGCTGCCGCGACGCAGTCGTCGAGCAGGGCCTGCGTCGACGGGTACGGCGAGGTGGCCAGGGCGAGCTTCTCGGCGTTGCCGAGCGCCGACGCGATCGACCGTGCCGGTGAGGGCACCGCCAGCATGAGCAGCCGGCGCAGCCCGAGGCGCATCGAGGCCTCCTGCTCCGCCTCGGACCCGAACACCTGCATGCCCACCGTCGCGGCGCCGCCGGACACGCGCGCCTCGTCGACGAGCGCCGGGAAGCCCTTCACCTCGTGCCCTGCCCGCTGCTGGGTGAACGTGCGCTCGATGGCGCCGAAGGTCCACCGCGTCTGGCCCGTCACGGTCATCCCGCTGGACTCCGCGGCCTCTGCCATCGCCCGGGCGAACTTCGGTCGCAGCGGCGCCTTCAAGGCCTCCAGGTCCTTGCCTTCCCCGACGACTGTGCCGCGCTGGTCGAGGACGCGGAAGGTGGGGCGCAGGTGGTCGGGCACCTTCGACCAGTCCCACGCCTCGCGGGGTACGACGACGCCGGTGGTCGACCGCAGGAACCGCTCCAGAGCGTCGAGCAACGGCTCCTCGCCGGGTGAGACGGCGTCGAGGAACGCGCGGGCGTGGTTGGGCGCCGGCACGAAGTTCACCCGAAGCTGCTTGGGCAGCGACCGGATCAGGGCCACGACGAGGTCCTCCCGCAGACCCGGCACCTGCCACGAGAAGGCGTCGGCGCCGACCTGGTTCAAGGTGGCCACGGCGAGGTCGACGGTCACCCCGTCGGCCGCCGCGCCCGGCTCGAACTGGTAGCTCAGCGGAAGGCTGAGGTCACCCTCCCGCCACTCGTCGGGGTAGTCGGCCTCGTCGACGTCGGCGATCGACGGGTTGACGAGCATCCGCGGGTCGAAGGTCAGCAGGTCCGGCTTGCGCTGGCGCACGCGCTTCCACCAGGAGTCGAAGTGCGCCCCCGACACCACCTCGTCGCCGACCCGGGCGTCGTAGAAGTCGAACAGCGTGTGCTCGTCCACGAGGATGTCGCGGCGTCGGGCGCGGTGCTCGAGCTCCTCGACCTCCTCGAGGAGGGCTCGGTTGTCGGTGAAGAACCGGTGCCGGGTCTCCCACTCGCCGTACACCAGCGCGTGCCTGATGAAGAGCTCGCGTGAGAGCGCAGGGTCGACCTTGCCGTAGGAGACCAGTCGCTCGGCGACGAGAGGTACGCCGTACAAGGTCACGCGCTCGTAGGCCATCACCGCCGCACGCTTCTTCGACCAGTGCGGCTCGGAGTAGGTGCGCTTCACCAGATGTGCGCCGAGCCGTTCGGCCCACTCCGGCTTGATCGCGGCGTTCACGCGACCCCAGAGCCTCGATGTCTCCACCAGCTCGGCAGCCATCACCAGCTGCGGCTGCTTCCGGAACAGGCCCGAGCCCGGGAAGATCGCGAACCGCGCGTTGCGGGCGCCGAGGTAGTCACGCCGGTCGGGGTCTCGCAGCCCGATGTGGGAGAGCAGTCCGGACAGCAGCGACTGGTGGATGGCGTCCGCGTCCGGGACGTCCGCCGGGTGGCCAACGTTGAGCTTCAGCTGCTTGGCGACCTGGCGCAGCTGCGCCTCGAGCTCCTGCCACTCACGGATCCGCAGGTAGTTGAGGTACTCCCCCTTGCACATCCGCCGGAAGGCACTCGAGGACAGTGCTCGTTGCTGCTCCCTCACGTAGCTCCACAGGTTGACCAGCGTCATGAAGTCCGAGGTCTCGTCACGGAACCGTGCGTGCATCTGGTCCGCCTGCGCGCGGAGCTCCGCCGGTCGCTCTCGCGGGTCCTGGATCGACAGCGCGGCCGCGACGACGAGTACCTCCCGCAGACACCCGAGCCGGTCGGCCTCCACCACCATGCGGGCAAGGCGCGGGTCGATCGGAAGTACGACGAGCTGCCTCCCGAGCTTGGTGAGCCGGTGGCGCCCACCCGGTTGCGGGGCCGGGCCGAGTGCACCGAGCTCCTCGAGCAGCTGCACCCCCGCCTTCACGTTGCGCTGGTCCGGCGGGTCGACGAAGGGGAAGCGTGCGACGTCCCCGAGGCCGAGCGCGGTCATCTGGAGGATCACCGAAGCGAGGTTCGTGCGGAGGATCTCGGGGTCGGTGAACTCGGGCCGGCTGTCGAAGTCGTCCTCGGAGTACAGCCGGATGCAGATGCCCGCCTCGACCCGGCCACAGCGGCCCTTGCGCTGGTTGGCCGAGGCCTGGCTGATCGGCTCGATCGGCAGCCGCTGCACCTTCGTGCGGAACGAGTACCGCGAGATCCGCGCGAAGCCCGCGTCGACGACGTACCGGATCCCGGGCACGGTCAGCGAGGTCTCCGCGACGTTGGTCGACAGCACCACACGACGCTTGGTGTGGCGCTCGAAGACCTTGTGCTGCTCGGCGCTCGACAGCCGGGCGTAGAGCGGCACCACCTCGAACTCGTCGACCGCGCGACGCAACCGGACCTTGCTCAGGACGTCAGCGGTGTCCCGGATCTCCTGCTCACCGGGCAGGAAGACCAGGATGTCCCCTGGCCCTTCCTCGACGAGCTCGCGCACGGCGTCGACGATCGCCTCGGTCTGGTCGCGGACGACGGTCTCGCCCTCGTCGTCGTCGTACGTCTCCTCGACCAGCGGTCGGTACCGGAGCTCCACGGGGTAGGTGCGTCCGGACACCTCGACGATGGGGGCGGGCTCACCCGTGGCGTCGGCGAAGTGCCGGGCGAACCGCTCCGGGTCGATCGTGGCGGAGGTGATGATCACCTTGAGGTCGGGCCGTCGCGGCAGCAGCTGCTTGAGGTAGCCGATGATGAAGTCGATGTTGAGGCTGCGCTCGTGGGCCTCGTCGATGATCAAGGTGTCGTAGGCGGAGAGCATCCGGTCGTGCTGCAGCTCGTTGAGCAGGATGCCGTCGGTCATCAGCTTGACCAGGGTGTCGGAGCTCGACCTGTCGGTGAAGCGCACCTGGTAGCCGACCGTGCTTCCGAGCTCGGTGCCGAGCTCCTCCGCGATCCGCTCCGCGACGCTCCTGGCCGCGATGCGGCGGGGCTGCGTGTGGCCGATCAGGCCGTGGACGCCGCGACCGAGCTCGAGGCAGATCTTCGGCAGCTGCGTCGTCTTGCCGGAGCCGGTCTCCCCCGCCACGATCACGACCTGGTTGTCACGGATCGCGGCGGCGATGTCCTCACGGCGTTCGGCGACCGGAAGCTCGGGCGGGTAGTGGATGGTCGGGACCAGCGCCCGGCGCGCCTCGACCTGCTCCGGAGTGAGCCGGTGGCGTCGCCGTTCCTGTCCGCCGCCCCTGCGCCTGCCGTCTTGCGGACGGCGACGCGGGGGACGGCCCTGAGGCCTCCCCTGGGTGCGACGCTCCTGCGAGTCGGCCTCAGTCATGACGACAGAAGTCTAGGCACCGGCACAACCGGGATCTGACCGGCGCCGACACGCCCGGGCGTCACCGCGCGGGTTGAGTGTTCCCGCCTTGCCAGGCACGGTGGAGGGGACCGACGCAACCAAGCGAAAGGCACTTCGTGCTCACTCTCACCGAGAACGCCAACCACGTCGTGAAGAACATCGTCGAGCAGGCGGGCCCGGGCGGCGAGGCCGGGCTCCGGATCAGCCAGGACGCCCCGGACAGCCCTGCACTTCACGTGATGCCGACCGAGGCACCGCAGCCGGGCGACCAGGTCCTCGAGGAGGAGGCCGGGGCACGGGTCTTCCTGGAGGAGACCGCCGCGGTGACCCTGGACGACAAGATCCTCGACGCCCAGGTCGACCAGGGTGGCGGCGTGCAGTTCACGATCGCAGCTCAGCCGGTCTGACCAGCAGCACTCAGCGCAGCGCGGACCGGGTCAAAGGCGGGTTCAGCTCGTCGGCGTCCTTGACGCGGCGGTACAACGCCGCAGGGCGGCCTGGTCCGCGTTGCACGCTCTCCCCCGTCGGCTCGACGAAGCCCGCGTTGGTCAGCTTGCGGTGGAAGTTCCCCGCGTCGAGTCCGACGCCCCACACCACCTCGTAGACCCGCCGCAGGTCAGCGACGGTGAACTCCTCGCCCACGAACGCCGTCGCGAGCGCGGTGTACTCCAGCTTCGACCGGGCCCGCTCCACACCGTCACCGAGGATCTCGTGATGGTCGAAGGCCAGCTGCCCTGGCCGAAGCAGCGTCGTGACCGGTCTCCACTCCGCTCTCGCGGCGTCCGAGCCGGCGGTCGGGTCCTCGTCGCGCGGGGTCACCGCCAGCCAGGCCACACTGACGATCCGGCCCCGCGGGTCGCGGCCCGGGTCGCCGTACGACGCCAGCTGCTCCAGCCTGGTCACTCCCGCGCCGATCGCCGTCTCCTCCTCGAGCTCGCGCCTGGCGGCGTCGTACAGGCTCTCGTCGGGCTCCACGAACCCGCCCGGTAATGCCCACTGGCCCTTGAACGGCTCGTTGCCACGCTCGACGACGAGAGCGCAAAGGGCGTCGTCCCGGATGGTCAGGACCACGATGTCGACGGTCACCGAGAAGCTCGGGTACTCGCTGGTGTTCGTCAAAACAGGGTGCCTTCTTCAAGGTTTGAGATCCCCGGTCGAGGGCACATTCTCCTTCGAACAGGAGGGAAAAGATGGCTTTCTTATTGTGGATTCTCGCAGTGATCCTCGTGATCTGGGGCATCGTCACGCTTGTGCGCGGCGGTGTGCTTATGGGGATTGTGCTCATCATCGTGGGCCTGCTCGTCGGCCCCGGCGGCTACAGCATTTTCAGATAACGCCGCATAACCCTGCTACACCCTTTCCCAGCGATGGCCCGGTCATAGACCGGGCCATCGTTGTTCGTGCGCAGAACGACGCAGGTGATCACGGCCTCACCACTGCCACGGGGCAGTAGGCGCGCTCCACCACGCCGCGGCTGACCGACCCGAGCAGGGTGGTCGTCAGCAACCGACGCCCGCGGGTGCCCACCACCACGAGGCAGGCCTTGCGCGATGCCTCGACCAGCTGGCGCACCGGCTCTCCCCGTCGGTAGCTCTCCGTGACGGTGACGTCGGGGTACTTCTCGCAGAGACCGGCAACGGTCTCCGACACGAGTCGTTCCTCCGCCTCGTCGAGGTTCACCTTGTCGGCGTAGCTGCGCAGGTCGATCACGGCGGACGCCTGCTCGCGCAGGTCCCAGGTGGCGTGGAGCAAGGTGAGCGGTGCCCGGCGCAGCGAGGCCATCCGGAAGCCGAACTCGACAGCCGCCGTGGAGGCCGGCGTCCCGTCGACGCCGACCACGAGCGGCCGGACATCCTCGTCCTCCGGCAGCTCCTCGAAGGTGCGCACGACGACGAGCGGACAGTGCGACTCCCGGGCGATGGCGGCGCTGACCGAGCCGAGCAGGGCGCTCGCGACGGTGCCGCGGCCCCGGGCTCCGATCACGAGCAGGTCGGCGCTCTCGGACGCTTCGAGGAGCACCGTCTCCGGGTTCCCCATGGTCACGACCTCGTCGACGCCGATCGTGGCGTCCGCCGCCCGAGCGTCGCGGACAGCCTCCCGAGCAATGGAGCGCCCGACCGACTTCAGGCCGCGCTCGTTGGCGACGATGTCCTCGAAGTCCTGCATTGCCCCGGGAAGGCCACATGCGTGCAGGACAGTCAGCGGCCTGTTCTCGAGGGAGGCCTGCCGGACAGCCCAGTCCAACGCTGCTGCCGCGGGCTCCGAACCGTCCACGCCGACCACGACCGAACCGTGCACGACTGACATGTCCATGCGTCAAGGCTGACCCGCCTGGCAGGCCCCTGACAGGGCACACGGACCGACAGGTTCGGGACCTTCGGCCCCGCCTCACGTGCAAAGCGTCCATGAGCAGGGTAGAAAAGCGTCATGGCAAACACTCCCATCCGTGTCTTCCTCCTCGACGACCACGAAGTCGTCCGCCGAGGCCTGCACGACCTCCTCGAGAGCGAGGGCGACATCGAGGTGGTGGGTGAGTCCGGTTCCGTGAAGGAGGCGATCGCCCGCATCCCGGCACTCCGTCCCGACGTCGCGGTCCTCGACGGCCGCCTCCCCGACGGCAGCGGCATCGACGTCTGCCGCGAGGTGCGTTCGATCGACCCGACCATCAAGGCCCTGATCCTGACCAGCTACGACGACGACGAGGCGCTGTTCGCCGCGATCCTCGCCGGTGCGGCCGGCTACGTGCTCAAGCAGATCGCCGGCAACGACCTGATCGAGGGCGTGCGCCGGGTCGCGGCGGGGCAGTCGCTCCTCGACCCGACCCTGACTGCCCGGGTCCTCGAGCGGGTGCGCAAGGGGCCGGAGGTCAACGAAGAGCTCGCCGCGCTGACCGAGCAGGAGCGCAAGATCCTCGCGCTGATCGCCGAGGGGCTGACCAACCGGCAGATCGGCGAGCGGCTCTTCCTCGCCGAGAAGACGGTCAAGAACTACGTGTCGAGCATCCTCGCCAAGCTCGGCCTCGAGCGACGCACCCAGGCAGCAGTCCTCGCGGCCAAGCTCCTGCGCTGACCCAGCCGGACCGACAGAGAGCCAGGTGAGCCGGCCACCCGCGCTCGAACGTCGGCTCGGCACCGCCGACGCCGTGCTGATCGGCCTCGGTTCGATGATCGGGGCCGGCGTGTTCGCCGCGTTCGCGCCCGCCGCGGCCGCCGCCGGAGCGTGGCTGATGGTCGGCCTCGTCCTCGCGGCGGTGATCGCCTTCTGCAACGCGACGTCCTCGGCGCAGCTCGCCGCACAGTACCCGTCCTCGGGAGGCACCTACCTCTACGGCCGGGAACGTCTCGGCGACTGGTGGGGCTTCCTCGCCGGATGGAGCTTCGTGGTGGGCAAGACCGCAAGCCTCGCGGCGATGGCGCTCACCTTCGCGGCGTACACCGTGCCCGCCGCCTGGCAGCGCCCCACCGCGGCCGCCGCCGTCGTACTGGTCACAACGGTGAACTACCGCGGCATCACGCGCACCGCCCGCCTCACCCGGGTGATCGTCACGCTGGTCGTCGCCGCGCTGGCCGTCGCGATCGCCGTGAGCTGGATCGGGGCGGGTCCCGCCGCCTCGCACCTGCGCCTGAGCAACGACGACGTCACGGCGTACGGCGTGCTCCAGTCGGCGGCGCTGCTGTTCTTCGCCTTCGCCGGATATGCGCGGATCGCAACGCTCGCCGAGGAGGTCCGAGACCCCCGGCGGACGATCCCGCGCGCCATCACGACCGCACTCCTCCTCACCGTCCTCCTCTACGCCGTCGTCGGCTTCACGGTTCTCGCCGTGCTGGGGCCCGACGCGGTCGCGGCCTCGGCTGCCCCGCTTGCCGCGACGGTGGAGCGCACGGGTTGGGACTGGGCCTCCACGGTGGTGCGAGTCGGCGCAGCCACTGCCTGCCTCGGGGCCCTGCTCGCACTCGTCGCAGGGGTCGGGCGCACCGCGCTGGCGATGGGACGGCACGGTGACCTGCCGCGATGGTTCGCAGCCGTCCATCCTCGGTTCCACGTGCCGCACCACGCCGAGGTCACGGTGGCCGCTGCGGTGTGCGCTCTTGTGCTGACGGTCGACCTGCGGGGTGCGATCGGGTTCTCGGCGTTCGGGGTCCTGCTGTACTACCTCGTCGCGAACCTTGCGGCGCTCACCCAGGACCAGGAGCACCGCCGCTACCCCCGGCCCCTGCAGGTCGCAGGCGTCCTCGGCTGCGGGGTCCTGGCACTCACCGTGCCCGCCGAGTCACTCGTCGGCGGGGTCGTCGTTCTCGCCGCGGGAGTCGGCTACCGCCTCTGGCAAGTGCGACGCGCAGGAAAATAGTCCGTTTTCACGCCGGGACCTTGGGCCCATCAGGTCATGTCCCTCGGCACTCTCGCTACATCTTGTCCCGCCGTGATGCTTATGAACGTCAGAGATGACAGCTCAACTGAAAACTCAAAACCCCGCTAGGAAGGAACTCCGAGATGGCCACCGTGCATCACAACCCAGTAAGCGTCGAAGACGTCGTCTTCGAGTCCGAGATTGTCCGCTCCTCGGCAGCCCGCAAGGCACTTGCCGCGCTCCGGATCGGTTTCGGCCTCACGTTCCTCTGGGCATTCTTCGACAAGCTCCTCGCTCTCGGCTTCCACACCGGTGTCACCACCACTCCGGCGGGCAAGGAGATCGTGGACCGGTTCGGCGATGCGGCCTGGATCAACGGCGGCAGCCCGACCGAAGGCTTCCTGAAGTTCGGCGTCTCCCCCGACAACCCGTTCCACAGCTTCTTCAACAGCATCGGCGGGACCGCCGGCGCTGACTGGCTGTTCATGATCGGTCTGCTGGGCATCGGCGCCGCGCTCACCTTCGGGTTCGGGATGCGGGTTGCGATGGTCACCGGCGCGCTGCTCTACGCGATGATGTGGATGGCCAGCCTCCCGCTGGACAACAACCCGGTCATCGACGACCACGTCCTCGGCGCGATCAGCGTCATCGTCCTCGGCCTCACCCTCGCCGGCGACACCTGGGGTGTCGGCAAGGCCTGGGCCAAGACGCACCTGGTCCGGCAGTACGCCTGGCTCCGGTGACCTCTAGAGAAGACGACCTTCGATGACAGTCGAGGCCAAGGCGGCGACGACCGGCGAGTGGGAGACCAACCACAAGCCGATCGTCGTCGCCGTTGACGGATCCGAGCGCAACCGAAGCGCCGTGGCCTGGGCAGCTCGCGAGGCCGCGGCGCTCGACTGCGAGATGGTCATGGTGACCGCGCTCCAGGACCACGTCGTCGCCACGCCGCACTTCAGCGTCCGGAGCCAGGACCAGGAGACCCTGGACATGCTGGCCGACGCGCGCGCCGAGGTGCGCCACATCGTCGACGAGAAGTCGGTCAGCACGGTCGCCGTCGCCGGCTCGCCCGTCGACGTACTGATCGACCGGGCAGCCGACGCCCGGCTGGCCGTGGTCGGCAAGCGGGGACTCGGCGGCTTCGCACGGGTCATGGTCGGCTCCACCTCGATCGCGCTCGCGGGTCGCTCCCCGGTGCCGGTCGCCATCGTCCCCGACAGCTGGGACCAGAGCGTGTACGACGGACTCCCCGTCGTCCTCGGCGTGGACCCCAGCAAACCTGACGAGAAGCCGATCCAGGTCGCGTTCCGGCGGGCCAAGCGGCTCGGCGTGCCGCTCGTCGCAGTGCACGGCTGGGAGACCCCGCCGGTGTTCTCCTGGGACGCCGACACGGTCTCCGGCGCGGTCACCGAGCTCGACAGGGAGGCCGAGGCCCGCTTCGACGACCTTCTCGCGTCGTGGCGCGTGCAGTACCCCGACGTGGTCGTCCGGCCGATGCGGGTGCACAAGCACCCCGCGGCCGCGGTGCTCGAGGCCGCGGAGGAGGCGCAGTGCGTCGTCCTCGGCCGTCACGGAGCCGGGATGTTCGGCGGCTTCGCGTTCGGCTCGGTCGCCCGCGCGGTGCTGCACTACGCCGAGTGCCCGGTGATCGTGGTCCCGGCGGGCGACGGGGACCACAAGAAGCAGTGAGCGCTCCTGCTCAGGAGCTCTTCAACGGGACCGTCCACTCCAGGACGGTCCCGTGTGGCTCCTCGGGCAGCAGGCGGAACGAGCCGCCGTTGTCGGCCGCCCGCCTCCGTGCGTTGCGCAGCCCGCTCTCGTTGCGGTCCGCCGGCAGGCCGCGCCCGTTGTCGGCCACGCGCAGCGTGACCTCGTCGGCTCGCGCCTCCACCTCGACGACGGCGGCGTCCGCCTCGGCGTGACGGGCGACGTTCGACAGCGCCTCCCGGAGCACGGCCACGAGCTGCTCGGCGATCTCCTTGGGAACGGCCGTGTCGAGGGGCCCGGTCGTGCGCACCATCGGGGTGAACCCGAGCACCGGGACGTACTCCTTCACCAGCCCCCGCACGTCGGCGCGCAGCGACAGCTCGTGCCCGTGCTGCAGCTCGAAGATGGTCGAGCGGATGTCGCGGATGGTCACGTCGAGGTCGGCTACCGCGCTGTCGATCCGCTCCTTGACCTCGTCGCTCGACGCGATCCGCCGCGCGCCCTGGAGCTGCAGTCCGGTCGCGAAGAGCCGCTGGATCACCAGGTCGTGCAGGTCGCGCGCGATCCGGTCGCGGTCCGAGACCAGCATCAGCTCCTGCCGGTCCGAGATCGCCTGCGCCCGGTCGAGCGCGAGCGATGCCTGGTCGGCGAAGGACGCCAGGAGCTCCGCCTCGTCGCTCTCGAGCGAGCCGCGGCCGGCGTCGAGCACCACCAGCAGCACCCCGTCGGGCGCGAGGTGCGCGCGCAGCGGCACGAGTACGACGGTCCGCTCGGCGCCCTGGGGGATCACCATGACGTTGGCCTCGTCCTCGGCCCCGGCGATGTGGCTCTCGAGGCTCCGCACGAGGGCAGCGACGTCCTCGCTGCGTCGGCCGTCCCAGGCGGCCATCTCGTGTGCCGACTCCCCCGCCCGGCGTACGACTGCGACCGCGGAGGCGCCCGACACGCGGCGCGCACCGATCGCGATCTGGCGCAGGGCGTCGTCGAGGCGCACCGGCGGCTGGAGGGCGTCGTTGATCTGCGCTGTCGCCTCGAGCCACTGACGCCGGCGCTCGCTCTGCGCGTAGTCGCGGGCGTTCTCGATCACGAAGCCCGCGGCCGAGGCGAGCGCCGTCACGAGCCTCTCGTCCTGGTCGGTGAAGTCTCCTCTGCCCTCCTTCTCGGTGAGGTAGAGGTTGCCGAACACCGTCCCGCGGATCCGCACCGGCACCCCGAGGAACCGCTCCATCGGCGGGTGGTTGGGCGGGAAGCCGTAGGACTTCGGGTGGTCCTGGATGTTGGAGAGCCGAATCGGCTCGGGGTGGTCGATCAGCAGGCCGAGGATGCCGTGGCCGCGGGGCAGGTTCCCGATGGCGGCGTGCTCGGCCTCGCCGATGCCATGGGTCACGAAGTCGACGAGGCCGCCGCCATGGCCGATGACGCCGAGCGCCCCGTACCGCGCGCCGGTGATCTGGCAGGCCGACACCACGATCCGGTCGAGCACGCTGTGGAGGTCGAGGTCCGAGGAGATTGCGACGACGGCGTCGAGGAGGGCACGGGCGTTCGCCGGCAGCTCGAGCTCGTCCTCGTCGGGTGCGGTCGTGAGGCTCTGGTCGGTCATACCGACCAGCCTAGGGTCACAGTGCGCGGCGCACCGGGGTCATGGTCTGGCGCGACCAGTCCGTGCCGACCCGCCGACCGGTGAGGTCTCGCCACACCAGGCGGATGTAGAGGTGCCTGCGGCCGCCTGCCCACGGGGTGGGGTCCATGTGGGTGCGGATCGCGTTGAGGTCCTCGGCGTCCTCGACGAGCGTCGCCCGGCCGATCGCGACCACGCTCCAGCCCTGGTGCTTCTCGTAGTCGATGTGGTCGATCTCGAAGGCGAGGTCGGTGTTCCACCCGTAGGTGCCGAGCTCGCTGTACGGCGTGGTCCGGAACACGATGGCGTCGTCGTGCATCGCGTAGTTGATCGGAACGATCCGCGGGCCCATCGGGGTGGAAAGGGCCACCCGACCCAGCACACCGCTGTGCAGCAGGTCGAGACACTCCTCAACGGTGAGCTCCACCGGCTCGTTCATCGACTTTCCTCCTCGAGCTGCTTCGGCTGCGGGCGTACCAAAGCCACCATCGCACTGACAATCATCCCCGTCGCGCGCCACGCCAGCACGGGTCGAAGGTCCCTCAGGCTGCGTCCGTTACGCCCTGCTCCGCCGTGGCCGCCGCTGCGACTCTGGACCAAGGAACGAAGTCAGGGAAGTGACCAGGCCCGTTGGTGACCGGGACGACGGCAAGGAGACAGCGACATGACGAGCAGGGAACGGATCGTCGTCGGCGGCGACACGACTCCCTCGGCCACCGCGGCGCTGCGGTGGGCAGTCGGGGAGGCTGCAAGGAACCCCCAGTGCTCCGTGCTGGTCGTGCACGCGTTCGACACAGCGGGACGGGCGGACCTTGCTCTCGAGCGTGACCTGGACAGGTGCCGGAGGGACGCGAGGTACCGAACCCAGTCCTGGGTCGTCGAGGTCCTCGCCGACCTCGAGACCGCGGTCCCGGTGATGGTGCAGACCCCGGACGCCTCGGTCGAGGACGCCCTCGTGAAGGCGGCCGCACACGCGTTGATGGTCGTGATCGGCGAGCCCCAGAACGGGCGCCGCCGCGACCTCGCAGCCCACCTTTCCAGACGCTGCAAGTGCCCCGTGGTAACCGTCGGGGTCGGCGGTCGGACCCCGGCTCTCACGGGGTGAGCACCGTGCCCGTCCAGCGACCGGTTGCAGCCCCCGTCGAAATCGACCTGGCTCAGGCCTTCAGCCAGGGACCGCGCACCGTGCGGCGGACCTGGATCGTCGCCACTACCCTCGGTGAGACCTTGGGGTTCTTCGCCCCGGCTCTCGTCGCCGTCGTGGCCTTCGACCTGCACCCGGCGCTCACGTTGCTGCTGATGGTGCTGGCCGGGATGGTCGAGGGCGCGGTTCTCGGCGCCGCCCAGTCGGTGGTGCTCCATCGTGAGTTCCTGGGGTTCTCCCGGGTCGCCTGGATCGCCGCCACCGGGCTCGGGGCCGGCACGGCCTGGCTCCTGGGCATGTTGCCCAGCACGTTCTACCCGGCCTGGACCGACTGGCCCATCGCGCTGGCGGTCCCGATCGCGGTCGTCCTCGGACTCGCACTGCTGGCGACGATCGGTTTCGCGCAGTGGACGGTGTTGCGGCACCACCTCGCGCGGTCGCGTACGTGGGTCCCCGCCAACGCCATCGCCTGGCTTCTCGGCCTCGGGGTCCTGATGGGGATCGCGACACCGCTGTGGCACGAGGGCCAGCCGACCGCGCTGGTCGTCGGCGTGGGCGCGCTGGGCGGGCTGGCGATGGCCGTCACCGTTGCGGTGGTCACGGGGGTCTGGCTGGCCCGGATGGTCCGGCCCCGCGCAGCCGTCTCGACGGCCAGGCCTGCTCCGGCCGGTGTGCCCGCCAGCGACTGGACCGAGCTCGGCCGGCCGACCGACCGGTTCCGGGTCTTCGACCCCACGCTGCTCGATGACCTTCCGGACCCGGTGCAACGCTGGATGCGGCACGCGATCGCGCCCGGAGCCGCCCTCCTCACGGGCATCGACCAGGAGTGGAGCGGTCATCTCCGGCTCGGCAAGTCGTGGCTGCAGTTCTGCTCGCGGGAGCGGGCGACCCTGGAGGACGGCTTCGTCTGGTCGGCCCGGACCCGGCTGCACGGCCTGCCGGTGACCGGGTTCGACCGCTACACGCACAAGCAGGGCCAGATGTGCTGGCGCGTGCTGCGCCGGCTGCGTCTCACGTCGGTCTCCGGCGACGAGGTCACCCGCAGCGCCGCGGGCCGTCACGCCGCGGAGCTGCTCGCCGCGGTCCCGGCTATCGCCCTCGACCCCGCTGTCCGGTGGGAGGCCGTCGACCAGCGGCATGCCACGGCCCATGTGGCGGTCGGCGGCAAGGACCAGTCGGTGACCGTCAGCGTCGACCCGGTCGGACGGTTGCGCCGGGTCGAGATGGACCGGTGGGGCACCCCGCCCGGGTGGCCGTACGGCAGGTACCGCTTCGGCGTGCTGCTCGGCGAGGAACGCCGCTTCGACGGCTACCTGGTTCCCACCGAGGTCGTCGGCGGATGGCACTTCGGCACGGAACGGTGGGACGAGGGGATCTTCCTCCGTTACCGCGTCGTGCGCTGCTCGTTCCACTGAGCCACGGGACCGCCTCAGGCGTCGCCGCTCCTCAGAGCAGGCAGCACCTTGTCGCCGTAGGCCTTGATCATCGCCTCGTAGTGCGGGCCCATGTTGGCGACGTACACCTCGTCATAGCCCGCGTCGACGTACGGCGCGAACGTGTCGACGTGCCGCTCCAGGTCAGGGCCGCACACGACGGAGTCCGCCGTCGACTGCTTCGTCACGAGCTGCGAGGCCTGCTCGAAGTGCTGGGGGTTCGGCAGCACCTGCGCGAGCTCCCCCGGCAGGCCGGAGTTGGCCCACAGGCGGTGCGCGACGTCGACGCCTTCCTCCTCGGTGTCGGCGAAGGCCACCTTCACCCCGGCCTGGGCGGGCTTGCCCCCGGACTTCTCCTTGAACAGGGCGAGCAGGTCGTCGTCGGGCGCGGTGTTGATGTACCCGTCGCCGATCCTCGCCGCGAGCTCGGTGGCCTTCGGGCCGAAGCCCGAGACGTAGATCGGTGGCGGCTGGTCGGGCAGCGTGTAGAGCCGTGCACTGTCGACGGTGTAGAAGTCTCCGCCGTGCGTGACGGTCTCGCCCGTGAAGAGCCTGCGGATCACGTCCACAGCCTCCTCGAGCATCGCCAGGCGTACGTCGGTCGCCGGCCACGCGCCGCCGAGGATGTGCTCGTTGAGGGCCTCGCCGGAGCCCACCCCGAGGGTGAACCTGCCGTCGAGCATCACTGCGCTGGTGGCGGCCGCCTGTGCGACCACGGCTGGGTGCGTGCGCACTGTCGGGCAGGTCACCGCAGTGGTGACGGGGAGGTCACACGCCTGCGAGATGGCGCCGATCACCGACCAGACGAACGGGCTCTGACCCTGCTCGCTGTTCCACGGGTGGTAGTGGTCGCTGATCCACAGCGCGTCGAAGCCGGCCTCCTCAGCCAGCCTGGCCTGCTCCACGAGCTGCTGGGGGGTGTACTCCTCGCAGGAGAGGAAGTAGCCGAAGCGCATGGTCTCCTCCTTCGTCGACGTCCCTCTCCCGTGCCCCGGCCGCACCGCGACATGCGGCGGGCTCGGCTCTGCTGGGTCGGGAGCGGCTGACCGAGACCTACGAGCTCGTCGGCTGAGCCGTAGCCTCCAGGACGGCCGGCAGGGCCGCGGCGAGCAGCCTGAGCAGCTCTTCCTTGGGGACCTGCCGCTCCTGGACCCAGGTGATGACGGTCTCCTCGACCATCGCGGCCCAGCCGTTGATGAGCAGCCGGGTGGCCGGGGAGTCGCTCAGGCCGAGCTGGCCGATGCTCTCGAAGATCCGCCCTGTGAGAGCGCCGCGCGCGTCCTCGTAGATCTCGCGCAGGAACCGGTCACCGCTCGCGGCGCCCCGGACCAGAGACATGAACGGCTCGAAGTTCGACTCGACGTAGTCGATGTAGGCCGCCAGGCCGGTGGTCAGCCGCGTGAGCGCGTCCAGCGACGGGTCGGGTGTGGTGACCGCGAGCATCTCGTCGGTCGCCCGGCGGACGACCGCCCGGTGGAACTCCTGCTTGTTGCGGAAGTAGTGGTAGAGCAGGCCTCGCGAGATCCCGGCCTCCTCGGCCAGCAGGTCGATCGAGAGCTCGTCGAGCGACCGCGTGGCGAGCAGCTCGATGCCGAGGTCGAGCAGCTGTTCCCGACGGGTGTCGGGGTTCAGCCGGACGCGGGTGTTACTCATGTCGCCGACTCTACTGAACTTCTTTCAACAACGCTATTGACTGCTGTTCAATACCGTCGGTATGGTCCTGCGCATGGACACCACGACTGCGACGCGGCAAGCCCAGGGGCCGCTCCCCGCCCACACCCGGGTGCTCGTCATCGGCGCCGGCTTCGGCGGACTCGGACTCGCCATCAAGCTCGCCGAGCAGGGCGAGAACGACTTCCTCGTCGTCGAGCGTGGCGGCGATGTCGGGGGCACCTGGCGCGACAACACCTACCCCGGTGCCGCCTGCGACGTCCCGTCACAGCTGTACTCCTTCTCCTTCGCACCCAACCCCGAGTGGTCACGCTCCTTCTCCCCCCAGCCGGAGATCCAGGCGTACCTGCGCGGAGTGGCGGCCAGGTCGACGGTGCTGGACCGGTTCCGGTTCAACACCTCGGTCGAAGGTGCCTCCTGGGACGACGAGGCGCAGCAGTGGCGAGTCGTCACCTCCGCCGGCACGCTCACCGCGGACCTGCTGGTCTCCGCGGCCGGCGCCCTGTCGGACCCCAAGATGCCCGATATCGACGGCATCGAGGGCTTCCAGGGCGAGGTGTTCCACTCCGCGCGGTGGAACCACGACTACGACCTGACCGGCAAGCGGGTCGCGGTGATCGGCACCGGCGCCTCGTCGATCCAGATCGTGCCCGAGATCGCGAAGAAGGTCGCACACCTCGACGTCTACCAGCGCACGGCGCCCTGGGTGATGCCGCGTCGCGACCGGCCCTACACCGGCCTCGAGCGGCTCGCCTTCCGCCGCGTGCCGGGGGTCCAGAAGCTGTACCGCACGGCTATCTACTGGGGCCGCGAGACGTTCGTGCCCGGCTTCACGGTGAACCCCAAGCTCGCCGCGCCGGCCAAGAAGCTCTCGCTCGCCAACATCGAGAAGGGCATCTCCGACCCGGCTCTGCGCGAGAAGGTCACCCCGACCTTCGAGATCGGCTGCAAGCGGATCCTGATCTCCAACGACTGGTACCCCGCCCTCGACCGCGACAACGTGGACCTGGTGACCGAGGGCATCGACAAGGTCACCGGAAACGCGATCGTCACCCGTGACGGCGTGGAGCGTGAGATCGACGTCCTCGTCGTCGCCACCGGCTTCCACACCACGGACCTCCCGATCGCCGAGCACCTCACGGGCCGCAACGGCCAGACGCTCGCGCAGCAGTGGGAGCGCGAGGGCATGTCGGCCTACAAGGGCGCGACCACGCACGCGTTCCCGAACCTGTTCTTCATCGTCGGGCCGAACACCGGCCTCGGCCACTCGAGCATGGTCTTCATGATCGAGTCGCAGATCGCCTACGTCCTCGACGCCCTGCGCACCATGGACTCCCGCGGGATCAAGACCGTCGAGCCGAAGCCGCGGGCCCAGGAGCGCTGGAACCGTGACATCCAGCGGCGGATGAAGCGGACGGTCTGGAGCGCCGGTGGCTGCTCCAGCTGGTACCTCGACTCGCACGGCCGCAACGTGACGCTGTGGCCCCGCACCACGTTCAAGTTCCGCCAGCTCACCCGCAGGTTCGACGTCGAGCAGTACGACGTCAGGCACGCCGCCACGGCATCCCCAACGACCACGACGACCACGAAGGTGGGACAGACCGCATGAGGACATTCGACGGCAAGGTGGCCGTGATCACCGGAGCGGGCTCGGGCATCGGGCGCGCGGTCGCACTGAACCTCGCCGCCCGCGGTGCGGTGCTCGCGCTCTCCGACAAGGACGAGGTGGGCCTTCTGGAGACCGCTGAGCGGGCCGCAGCACGGCACGCTCGCGAGGTGCACACCGAGAAGCTCGACGTGAGCGACCGCGCGGCGATGGCGGCCTACGCCGCCACCGTCGCCGGGGAGCTCGGCCGGGTCAACGCCGTCTTCAACAACGCCGGCATCGCCTTGCACGGGGACTTCGAGGAGACGCCGTACGACGAGTTCGAACGGGTCATGGACGTGAACTTCTGGGGCGTGGTCCACGGCTCCAAGGAGTTCCTCCCCCACCTGATCGCGAGCGGCGACGGGCACCTGGTCAACATCTCGAGCCTGTTCGGTCTGATGGGCATGCCGGGGCAGACGGCGTACAACGCCTCGAAGTTCGGCGTCCGTGGCTTCACCGAGGCCCTGCGCACCGAGATGCTGATCGCCAAGCACCCGGTGCAGGTCTCCTGCGTGCACCCTGGCGGTATCAAGACCGCGATCGCCAGGAACGCCCGGACGACCGCGAGCCACGACCAGCAGGCCGTCGCGCAGCTGTTCGACAAGAAGCTCGCCAGGACCACCGCGGAGAGGGCGGCCGAGATCATCGTCGACGGCGTGCTGAAGAACAAGCCGCGGATCGTGGTCGGCAGCGACGCGAAGTTCCTGGACGGCTACGTGCGCCTGGTCGGTGCCCGCTACCAGAACACGGTCGCCAAGCTGTCCTCGAGGGTCATGCCGAAGCCTGGTCGCTGACCCCGCGGCCGCTGCGGTTCGGGCCACATACGCGTTAGCGGTGGGCCCCATCGGGTACGACGCTGCCATGTCGAAGCAAGCCAGCACGCTCGAGCGCAAGTACCCCGGGGCCACTGCGAGCGTCCCCAAGGACATCCCGAAGAAGGGCTGGTTCCAGGTCACCAAGCGTGCCTGGGCCGAGGCGAAGACCGACCAGGTCCCGCTGCTCGCGGCGGGCGTGGCGTTCTACTCCTTCCTCGCACTCTTCCCAGCGATGATCGCCGCGGTGACCATCTACGGTCTCGTCGCCGACCCGGCGACGGTCGCCAGGCAGGCCGAGGCACTGTCCGAGGCTCTCCCCAAGGACGCGGCCTCGATCATCACCGGCCAGATGAACGCGATCGCCGCGGAGCCTCAGCAGTCCCTCGGGCTCGGCCTGGTCATCGCCCTCGTGCTCGCTCTCTGGAGCGCGTCAGGCGGCGTGGGCAACATCGTCACGGCGATCAACGTCGCCTACGACGAGGAGGAGACCCGCGGCCTCGTCAAACGCAAGGCTCTCTCGCTCGGCTTCACGCTGGGCGGGATCCTGTTCGCGGTCGTCGCGGTCGTCCTGATCGCGGTCGCCCCGGCGTTCCTCGACGCGTTCTTCCCCAGCGGCGCGGTCCGCGTACTCCTCGAGGTGGCCCGCTGGGTCGGGCTGCTCATCGCGGTCTCCGTCGCGCTGGCGATCCTGTACCGCTACGCCCCGGACCGTGACTCCCCGAGGTTCTCCTGGGTCTCGGTCGGCGCCACCGTCGCCACGCTGATCTGGCTGGTCGCCTCACTGGGCTTCTCGCTGTACGTCGACAACTTCGGCAGCTACGGCAAGACCTATGGCGCTCTCGCCGGTGTGGCCGTGCTCATGCTGTGGCTGTGGCTGACCGCCTACATCGTGCTGCTCGGCGCCGAGATCAACGCCGAAGCGGAGCAGCAGACGGTCGAGGACACCACCGTCGGCCCGGCGAAGCCACTGGGGGAGCGCGACGCCGTGAAGGCCGACAACCTCCCCGGCGAGCCCACCGAGAAGGAGCAGGCCTGACACACGACGAACGCCGTCCTCCTCCCAGAGCGGCGTTCGTCGCGTTCTCCTTCACGGTTCCCAGCCGCCTCGCGCGGTGAAACAGTGGACTGGACCAGAGCCGCCCAAGGAGGACCGGACGAGTGTGCATCGACGACGAGGACGAGACGGCCCGGTTCGGCCCCGACACGGCTCGACGCTGGCTCGGTCAGGTGGAGCGGGCCATGATGGCGCCATGAGCAGTCACGTCGTCGCTCGGAGGGTCGTCGTGCACGGCAGGGTGCAGGGCGTCTTCTTCCGCGACACCTGCCGGAGGGAGGCCGAGCGCGCCGGCGTCGCCGGTTGGGTCCGCAACGAGCCCGACGGCTCGGTGGGCGCACTCTTCGAGGGGCTGCCGGAGGCGGTCGACCGGCTCGTCTCCTGGTGCCGCGAGGGTCCTCCCCGCGCCCGGGTCGACCAGGTCGACGTCTCGGAGGCCCGGCCCGACGGCTCGACCGCGTTCGACGTACTCGGGTGACGTGATGGCGCTCGCCGTCTGTCTGCTCTTCGACGCCCGCAGCGAGCAGGCGATCCGCCGGCTGTGGCACCGCCTCGAAGACCTGGGCGTGCCCACCCTCCTGACGCACACGCACGGCCAGCACGTCCCACACGTCTCGTATGCCGTGCTGCGCAGCTTCGACCTCGAGAAGGTCTCGGGCGCCCTCGGCCTGCTGCCCGACGAGGGGCCGATGGTGCTGCACTTCGACGCGATCGGGATGTTCCGGCGCAGCCGCACCTGGCTCGTGCCGTCGGTGACCTCCGACATCGCGCGGCGCCAGGAGCGTGTGGTGGAGGCGGTGGAGTCCACCGGCGCCGACCTGCACCAGCACTACCGGCCCGGGGTCTGGGTGCCGCACTGCACGCTCGCGCCTCGCACCACCCTGGAGCGGCTGCCGACGATCGCCTCGGCGGTCTTCGACGTGCTTCCGCTCATGACGACCGCGGACCGGGCGGCACTGATCGACACGAGCACCGGCGCGCAGCACCCGCTCGACGTGCTCCCCTGACTCAGGCCTTCTGCTGCCGCCTGACCGCCCTGGCCCGGATCGGGCCGACCAGCCGGGGGCCGGACAGGCGGTCCTCGAGACGACGGACCTCACGCCTGAGCGGCTGGGCGACGTACTCCCCCAGGATCACGCCTGACGCGATCGCGATGGCGGTTGCCGCGGCCGTGGCGAGCGCGATGATGCCGTAGCTGTCGCCGACCGTCATCAGCGAGAGGCCGCGGTAGATGGAGAGACCTGGCAGCAGGGGCACGATCGCCGGGACCACGACCACCAGCGGCGGCACCCCGACCCGGCCGGCCACCGAGTAGCTGACCACACCGATCATGATCGCGGCGGCCGCCGACGCCCAGGCCGGGCCTGCGTCCTGCACGTAGAGGAGGTACCAGATCCCCTCCCCCACCGCGGCGATGGCAGCGACCGGGAACAGCGAGCGAAGCGGCGCGTAGCACGCGAACGCGAAGGCCGCGGCGCTCAGCCCGGCCCCGAACGCCATCACCGGCAGCGCCTGCCAGCCCGCAGCCCCCGGGTCGAGGCGGCCGACCTCCACGCCGAGCATCGTGCCGATGGTCAGGCCACCACTGACTCCGGCGATGATCCCCGCCGTGGCCAGGAGCGCTTCGAGGAGGCGCGCTCCAGCGGTGATGTAGAAACCCGTGAGGGCGTCCTGGATCGCGCCCATGAAGCCGATCCCCGACAGCAGCATGATGATGCTGGCCGTGACCACCATGGAGGGATCCACCTCGAGCTTCGTCGCAGCCGTCCCCACCGCGAACAGCGTGGCCAGCAACCCTCCGGCGACCTGCTGGTAGAACGTCGGGAGACGGCGACGCGACATCGCCCGCTTCAGTACGTCGATGCCGGCGGCGGCGAGGAACGCGATGGCAACGACGATGAAGTCACCGCCGAGCAGCATCCCGACGCCCAGACCGGTCATCCCCCAGCCGACGGTCACCGCCCAGCGGGGGAGCCGGTGGCCCGAGGACACGATCTGGGCCAGCCGTTGCCGGGCCGCGTCCCGGTCGATCTCGCCGGTGAGGACGTCGGTGATGATCAGGTTGACCTCGGTGAGGTCCTCGTAGTCGATGTCACGGTGACGCACGTTCCGCACCTGCATCAACGCGGGCTCGTCGAAGCTGGCCTGGTAGCTCATCGAGAGCGCGGTGAACGTGACGTCCACGTCGGTGTTGCGGAGGCCGACGCCGTGGGCGATGGAGAGCATCGTGGCGGTCACGTCGGCAGCGCCGGCGCCTGAGGAGAGCAGCACCTCCCCGATCCGCAGGCACAGGTCGAGGGTCTTGTAGATCTCTCGGGTCTCCGGCACGCAGTCAATCTTCGCGGTTTGCCCACCTCGTCCCCAACCCAGGTCCGGGTCATGAGCGGTGTCCTTCGTCACCCTCGGCGACGCCCTTGACCAGGCGAGAGCCCAACTGCCGATTCACCCACGTCATGGACTGCGCCTGGAGCCCTGACCCGACGATCCCCGTCACGGTCGCCCGGCTTCGGGGACGGGGGCGACCTTCGGCGGTTACCTTGGCTGTTGTGTTCCTTCGCCGCGTCTCGCCTGCCCTGAGCCTGCTCACCACAGCCGCGCTCACCGTCGCCGCCGCACCGGCCCAGGCGGTCGTCGGGACGCCCGGTTCGCCGTCCTCGGGCGACTCCGTGATCGCGGCGGAGGGCAACGGCGGCTACGACGCCAGGCACTACGACATCCACCTGCGATGGCGACCGGCCACCCACAGCATCGCGGCGACCACCACGATCCGTGCCACCGCCACCCAGGACCTGTCGACGTTCAACCTCGACTTCCGAGGACTCCGGATCCGCAGCATCACGGTCGACGGCGTGAAGGCCCCGTGGTCCCGCAGCGGCCTCGAGCTCACGGTCGATCCGCAGGACATCCCCAAGGGCCAGGCGTTCACCACGGTCGTGAGCTACCAGGGGCAGCCGAAGCCCTATCGCGACGTGCAGCTAGGACGCATCGGGTGGATCCCGACCAAGGACGGCGCCACGGCACTCTCCGAGCCGTACGGGTCGGAGACCTGGTTCCCGGTCAACAACACGATCCGCGACAAGGCGACCTACGACATCTCCGTCGACGTGCCGAACTGGCTCATGGCGGCGTCGAACGGACGGCTTGCGCGCCGGGTTGTGGGTGAACGCCGCACCGTGTGGCACTGGGTCGAGGACAGGCCGATGGCGCCGTACCTGCCCACGGTCTCCATCGGCCGGTACCGGATGTTCCGGGACAAGACGGCCGCCGGTATCCCGCTGATCACGTTCGTCGACGCGTCGCTGTCGAAGCAGGCGCGCGGCCGGCGCGACCTGAGGGGCATCGTCGACCTCTTCCAGCGTCGCTTCGGCCGCTACCCGTTCGCGACCTCGGGCATGATCGTCGACCGGCTCAACATCGGGTACGCGCTCGAGACGCAGGGGCGCCCGGTGCTGCCGGGAATGTCACCTGGCTACATCATCGCCCACGAGATCGCCCACCAGTGGTTCGGCGACTCCGTCACGCCCAGGGACTGGAACGACATCTGGCTCAACGAGGGGTTCGCCACCTACGCCGAGTGGCTCTACGACGCCTGGCGTTACAAGACGCCGCGGACCCCGCACCGCCAGTTCCGCTTCCTGTACGACATCTACGGTCCCAAGGACAGCTTCTGGCGGACACCGCCCGCGAACCCGGGGTCGGAGGGGAAGCTCTTCTCGAGCCCGGTGTACGACCGCGGCGCGATGACCCTTCAGGCGCTGCGCGAACGAGTCGGGGACAGGGCGTTCTTCACGATCCTGCGCCGGTGGGCCCAGGACAACGCGTACGGGTCGGTGAACACCAAGGAGTTCATCGCGCTCTCGGAGCGGGTGTCGCACAAGAACCTGGGCCCGCTGTTCCGCGCCTGGCTGTACGTCCCCGAGAAGCCGCGCGGCTACTGAGCGACCCTCGCTCGAGCGCTCGTCGAGACGACTCCGCCAGGACGCGCGTCTTCCTCACGTCAGGACGAGCCAGGTCCTGCCGTCGATGAGCTCGCGTGCCGCGTCGAGGTGCCCCGCATGGACCGCGGTCTCGGTGAGCACGTGCAGGATGACCTCCCGAAGGTTGTCGAGCCGCCAGCCGCCGAAGAGCTCTTCGGGCCACCATGCGGGGGCAGCGTCGAGATGTGTGGCGGTGATGACGGCGTTCGCGAGGTCTGTCTGCTGCCGGTACAGGTCGAGGACCGCCTTCACCGGCACATCAGGGCCGACCTGCCAGGCGTCGTCGGGTGCCTCGGCCAGCTGGTCGATGACGGCTTGCTCGCCGGCGACGGTGCCGCGGAACCAGAACCGCTCGACGTCGAGGGCGAGATGGCGTACCAGTCCCAGGCAGCTCCACGCCGAGGGAAGCACCGGTCGCCGTAGTGCTTCCTCGTCGAGACCCTCCAAGATTCCGAGTACGTGCTTGCGCTGGGCGTTCAGGTACGCAAGAAGCAGCTCGCTCTCCGTACCTACCTGTGACTGCGACATGGGTCCTTCCCTGGTTGTGGCCGGCCGCGGTCCGCTAGCCGTCCAGCCCCTGCGCGACTTCCCAGCTGTGGCCCGCCGGGTCGGTGAAGGTGGCGACCCGCATGCCCCACTCCTTGTCCACCGGACCGCTGAGAAGGGTTACCCCGCGCTTCTCAAGGTCGGCGCACACCGCATCCACGTCCTCGACCCAGATGCTGACCTGGAAGCGCGAGCCGGTGTCGCGACCGGCGACGGTCCCCGGCCCGACGAGTCCGCCCGCTTCAGAGACGTGAAGCAGGTTGATGATCACGTTCTCGAACTTCACGGCCGCGGAGACCTTGTCCTCGTAGACCACCTGGACGCCGAAGACGTCCTGGTAGAACGACTTCGCCTCCTGCAGGTCCTCCACGAACAGGCTCATCGCGCTGATCTTGCTCAGCGAACCACTCACCGCCGCACCTCTTTCCCCCGCGCCGCAGCTGCTGCGCAATCACTTTTGTCCACGATGTGTACTTGGATGTACACACCGTAGACTGGCGTCTGTGCAGGTCGCAAGGAGCACATACCACCACGGTGGACTTCGGGTCGCGCTGGTGCAGGCCGGCCTGGGGATGTCCCGGACCCGAGGCGCAGAGGCGATCGTGCTCCGCGAAGCCACGCGCAGAGCCGGCGTGACCGCACGGGCGGCCTACCGCCACTTCGCGGACCGGGACGCGCTGGTGCGCGCCGTGGCCCAGGCGGCCCTGGCGGAGATGGCCCGCACCATCGAGCAGAGGCAGACACGCGTGGATGACGGCCGGGCGCTGTTGCGCGGCGTCGGCGAGGGCTACATCCAGTTCGCCCTCGATGAGCCCGGTTGGTTCGACGTTGCCTTCTTCGCCATGGGCGACATGCTCAACACCACCGCAGCCGAGTCGGCCGGCGACGCCGGACGGTCGCCGTACCAGCAGCTCGAGGATGCTCTGGACCGCCTTGTCGGCGAGGGAGTC
This sequence comes from uncultured Actinomycetota bacterium, assembly GCA_963700955.1. GTDB lineage: Bacteria > Actinomycetota > Actinomycetes > Propionibacteriales > Nocardioidaceae > Nocardioides_C. The sequence continues at coordinate 294,127 of CAVOZH010000012.1, forward strand.
CTGGCCCCCGACAGAGCCGGTGACGCGGCCATCACCTGCTGGTCAGGAGTGCACGGCTTCGCCACACTCACTGCCCGTGGCCCGCTGCGGGGGCTCCCACGAGAAGTGGTGGATGCGCACGCGAGTCGACTCGTCGCCGCCCTCGTGGACGCCGTCACAGCCTCGGGTTCCGACGAGCCTCCACCCAACCGGTAGCCCCGTCGATCTCACCGTGCGCCGGTGAACCCCTCGTTGGTCGTGCCGGCCAGCCGCTGGGCGAGCCAGATCGGGATGATCGAGGCGACCACGAGGACGGCGGCGACGACGTTGACCACCGGCGACTGGTTGGGCCGGAAGAGGTTGTTGAAGATCCACAGCGGCAGCGTCTGTTGCTCAGCGCCCGCCGTGAAGGTCGTGACCACGATCTCGTCGAAGGACAGGCCGAACGCGAGCAGGCTGCCCGCGAGCAGCGCTGAACGAAGCATCGGGAAGGTCACCAGCCGGAACGTCGTGAACGTGCCCGCGCCGAGGTCCATCGACGCCTCCTCGAGGTTGCCCCCCAGGCGGCGCAGGCGAGCCTGCACGTTGTTGAAGACCGTGACTATGCAGAACGTCGCGTGCGCGATCACGATGGTGATGAAGCCGAGCTCCCACCCGAAGATCGTGCGGAAGGCGTTGTTGAGGGCGATACCTGTGACGATGCCAGGCAGGGCGATCGGCAGGATGATCAGCAGCGACACGGCGTCGCGTCCGAAGAAGCGGCTCCTCGAGAGCGCCATAGCGGCCATCGTCCCGAGCGCGAGAGCCACGAGCGTCGCCAGCGCCGCCACCTCGACGCTGACCCAGAGCGCGTCACGTGCTCCCCTGGCACCGGCGGCCACGCTCCACCAGTGCAGGGTCAGCTCCGTCGGCGGCCACTTGAAGGTGCGGTTGGCGTTGAACGAGTTGAGCACCACGAGGGCGAGCGGCGCGTAGACCAGGGCCAGCGCCAGCAACGTGAAGGCGAGCAGCACGACCCGCATGCCACGAGTGAGCGTCATAGGTTCTCCAGTGCGCCGGTCCGGCGTACGGCGGCCAGGTAGACCAGCATCACGACCACCGGGATGGTGGCGACCGCGGCGGCGAACGGGAGGTTGTTGGCCGCGCCGACGTTGTCGTAGACCACGTTGCCCAGCAGCTGGTTGGCCCCGCCGACGATCTTCACCGCGATGAAGTCACCCAAGGACAGCGAGAAGGTGAAGATCGACCCGGCGACAAGCGCGGGGAACGCCATGGGCAGCACCACCCGACGCAGCGTGTGTTGCGCCGGGGCACCGAGGTCGGCCGATGCCTCGAGAAGGGAGTCGGGCAGCCGCTCGAGCCCGGCGAAGACGGGCAGGATCATGTAGGGCAGCCACAGGTAGGCCAGCGTGATGATCGTGGCGGTCATCCCGTAGCCCGGCGAGGAAAGCCCGAACGGCGCCAGCACCCAGTCGATGACGCCGCCGTCCGAGAGCATCCCCCGCCAGGCGTAGGCCTTGACGAGGTACGACGCCCACAGCGGCATCAGCACCGCGATCACGAGCAGCCGTTGCACCCGGGGAGAGGCCACCTTTGCCATGTAGAAGGCGATCGGGAACGCGATGATCGCGTCCACCACGGTGACCAGGGCCGCGATCGCCAGCGTGCGCACCGTGATGGTGCGGTACACCTCGAGGGTGAACAGGTCGCGGAAGTTGTCCAGGGTCCAGGTCCGCTCGATCTCACCGGTGAAGCTGTTCTGGCCCCACAGCGAGGTCACGAACAGCGCCGCCAGGGCTCCGAGGTAGGCCACTCCCAGCCACAGCATCGGCGCGGTGAGCAGCAGACCGAGCCGGAGCCCCGGACGGCGGTGCAGGAACCCGGACAAGGTCTAGCCCTTGACCTCGGTCCAGGCCTGGGTCCAGCGGCCGTAGTCGGTGCACTTCACGTCCGTGCGACCGTCGAGGCATTGCTCGATCGGCGTGGTCCAGTACCAGATCTTGTCGGAGTAGGCCTTGTCCGCGGCGTGGTAGGTGTCGCAGAACTTCGGGTCTGAGGTGAACTCGCAGGACTTGGCGTTGGCCGGGGCCTCACCGAAGTACTCCGCTACCTGTGCATTGGGCTTGGGGCTGGTGATGTAGTCCATCCACATGTAGGCACAGTTCGGGTTCTTGGCCTTGGAGCTGATCATCCAGGTGTCGGACCAGCCGGTCGACCCCTCGTCGGGCAGGATCGCCTGCACCGGCACCTTGTCGGCCTGGGCGAGGTTGAACATGAACTGCCAGGTCGTCCCGATCACCGTGTCGCCACTGGTGAAGGCCTGCACCTGCTTGAGGTAGTCCGACCAGTACTCCGAGATGTTCGCCCGCTGAGTCTTGAGGACGTCGACCGCCGCCTGGAGCTGCTTGTCGTCGAGGGAGTAGGGGTTCTTGATGCCGAGGTTCGGCTGGGTGTTCATGAGGTACAGCGCCGCGTCGGCGATGTAGATGGGCGAGTCGTACGCCGTCACCTTGCCGGCGTAGGACGGGCTCTTCTCGAACACCGAGCTCCAGCTGGTGGGGGCCGGCTTCACCTGGTCGCTGCGCCACATCAGCAGGTTCGCGCCCCAACCGTGGGGAATGCCGTACATCTGGCCGTTCACGGAGTTCCAGTCGCGGTCCTTGAGGAAGCTCTGGATGTCCTTGTAGCTGGGCACCAGGTCGGTGTTGACCGGAGCGACCTCACCGCCCGCGACCATGCGCAGCGAGGCGTCGCCGGAGGCGGAGACCACGTCGTACTCCCCTGTCTTCATCAGGGTCACGGACTCGTCGGAGGTGCCGAAGTACTTCACGTTCGCCTGGCAGCCGGTCTGCTTCTCGAAGGGGCTGACCCAGTCGACCTTGGGGTCGGTGCTCCCGTCCTCCGCGTAGCCGGGCCACGCCAGGATGTTGACCTTCCCCTCGCCGTTGCCGAGCGACTTCTGCATGGGTACGTCGGGCGGCGTGAACTGTCCTCCGGCCTTCGGAGTCGCGCCACCGCCGCCCCCGCCGTCGGACGTGCCGCACGCGGCGAGGACCAGGCCCAGCGCGCAGACGCCGGCCGCCAGTGCTGTCATCTTGCTCATGCGTTCTCCTCAGTCGACGTGTCCCCCGGTGCCTGTTCTGCTGCCGGTTCCGGACCCCCGAGGGTCACGACGTGGGTGCGCTGCCAGGTGAGGACGACGTCCTCACCTCGTTGGGCCAGCGCATGATCGATGGAGCTCTCCAGGTTCTGCTGGAGCACGGTCAGATGTCCGCCTACGTCGAGGTCGACGACGGAGTGCGTGGCCGACCCGAGGTACACGACCTCGCGCACGCTCCCCTTCGCGGCACACTCGTCGGCCTCGGGTGCCGGGGGCGGGGCGGAGTCGCCGGCGTGCCGCAGCCTGATCTTCTCGGGCCTGATGCTGAAGGTCCCGCGCTCACCGATGAGCCGCTCCGCCACCTCGCCCTCGAGCAGGTTCGAGGTGCCGACGAAACCCGCCACGAAGGTCGTCGCGGGCCGCTCGTAGAGCTCGATGGGCGTGGCGACCTGCTCGATCGTGCCGTTGTTGAATACGGCGATGCGGTCGCTCATCGTCAGCGCCTCCTCCTGGTCGTGCGTGACGAACACGAACGTGATGCCGACCTCGCGCTGGAGCGCCTTGAGCTCGATCTGCATCTCGCGCCGCAGCTTGAGGTCGAGCGCCCCGAGCGGCTCGTCGAGAAGCAGGACCCTCGGGCGGTTCACGAGCGCCCGGGCGAGGGCTACGCGCTGACGTTGCCCGCCGGAGAGCTCGTGCGGGCGGCGGTCGCCGTACCCGCTCAGCCGGACGGTGTCGAGTGCCGCCTGGACTCGCTCCCTGCGACCGTCACGCTTCACGCGCTTGACGCGAAGGCCGTACTCGACGTTCTCGAGGACGCTCATGTGAGGGAAGAGGGCGTAGTCCTGGAACACCGTGTTGACGTCGCGCGCGAAGGGCGGCTCACCGGTGACATCCCTTCCGCCGAGGAGGACCGACCCTGCCGTGGGGCTCTCGAAGCCGGCGACCATCCTCAACACGGTGGTCTTCCCGGACCCGGACGGACCGAGCATGGAGAAGAACTCCCCGTCGGCGATGTCGAGGTCGATTCCGTCGACCGCGGTCACCGGGCCGAAAGACTTGCGCAGGCCCTGGAGCGAGACCGCTGGTGCTCCGGCCTCCTCACCGGCGGAGCGAGACGACATAGCCGCAGTATCGCATCGTCCAGACAACGGATTCCATGGTTCGGACGCCCTGATTCAACGGGAACGGCACTCGAGAACAGACATATGCCTCTCAACGCTGTGCGCGACGGCCGTGCGTACCCGACATCCGTTCCGCAGCTCGAGCCCGCGACGGCCCGGAAGGTCGCACCGGGCGCGGTCAGACGGGCACGGCGATGGGGCCGAGAGTGCAGCAGGCCGTGGAACAGCGCTCCGCGTCGAGCGGATGCCCACACGCGGTGAACCGCCGACCCGCCTCGCGGATCATCGCGTCGAAGTCGTCGTACCTGCCCTCCGCCCGGGCCAGGTGGGCTCGGGTCTCGAGGACCGCCGCGTCCCAGGCGCTGCTCTCCCAGCGTGCGGCCGACTCCTCTGCCACGGCCAGATGACGTCGCGCGCCTTCGACGTCGCTTGCGTCGGCGCAGGCGATGCTCGCCGGGACGGCCAGCATCACCGCGCAGAACGGACACCGGTCCGTCTCGCCCATCGTGGCCTCGGCCTTGTCCACGGCCGCGCGGGCCGCCCACGGGTCGGGCGCGGCGGAGATCATCGTCCCGTAGATCCGCTGGAGCACGTGCATGCTCATGATCGACCAGCGCGCCAGGGGCAGCGCGCGCTGCAGAAGCCGCTGGGCCTCGTCCCTGTCCCCGCGGGCCAGGGCCACCTCGGCCAGACGTTGGAGGCTGTGTGCCTCTCCCGCCGGCGCGTCGGCGTCCCGGTGCAGCTCCAGTGCCTCGTTGAGCTCCCGCTCGGCGAGGTCCAGGTCGCCCTTGAGCAGCGCCGCCTCCCCGATGAGCGCGGTGGCGAAGGCGACTCCGCGCAGGGCGCCGAAGTGCGAGGCACGACGCCTCAGGCCCTCGGCCTGCTCGATCACCTCGTCGTACGGCACGGGCCCGTAGAGGACGTACTCCGCCACGCACAGGTGCGCGTCGAACACGGTGGTTGCGAGCCCTTCGCGGCCCTGCGTGTGGCGCAGCTCGAGCCGGAACCGCTCGAACCACTCCCCTCGCTGGTGCGCGATAAGTCCTTGCAGGGCGACGAGGTCCACGTACTGCCAGGGGTCCTCGGGGGTCATGAGCATGTTGCGCGCCGCGGACGCTGCGTCCCAGGCGGCGTCGATGTCACCGGTGAAGTACGACAGGTTGCCCCGAGCGAGGAGGATCGGCCCGTCGGCGGCGTCGCCCTCGAGCTCGAGCCCGTCGAGCGCCATACGGGCCGTCTCGATGTCGCCACCGAAGGATGCCGCCCGCGCGAGCCTGGCGCGGACCAGCCGCTGTCGGGTTCCCGAGGTCGCCGGGATCGCCTCACGGTAGGCGGTCAGCGAGCCGGGGTCCCCCATGGCCATGAGGAGATCTCCGCGACGGGCCAGCAGACGCGCGAGGTCCTCGCCGGAGGCGTAGCCGCGCACGGCGTCCACCAGGGCCAGCGCGTCGCGGTACGCCCCGAGCGCGCCGGCTGCCTCCACAGCCGGGAGCACGTAGGGAATCGCCTTCTGCGGCTGGCCCGCGAGGAGGAACTGGTGGGCCACCCGTGCGGGTGCCGCGCCCAGACGAGCTAGTCGTTCGGCGACCTCGTGACGGGCAGCCGCCTGGGTGTGCGCGGGCATGGAGCTGAGCAGCCCCTCTCGTAGGAGGGAGTGCCGGAACCGGTAGCCGGTGTCGGCCGGTTCCACCACGAGCCCCGCGATGGCCACCTCGAGATGTCTGTAGGCCTCGTCCTCGTCGACGCCGGCGACGGCGAGGAGCTCGTCGGTCGTGAACGACGACCCGAGCATGGCCACGCGCTCGAAGGTGCGCCGCACCCCTCGGGGCAGGGCCGCGCCGACGCTCCCTGGTCGCCCTTCTGCCGCCGCACGAGCCAGCTCCAGCGCCGCGAACGGCAGGCCGCCGCTCACCGCCCAGATCCTGCCGGCCGCCTCGTCGTCGAGCTCGGGGAAGTGCTGCGCCAGGAGTCGCCGGGTGGCCGGCTCCCCCAGCGGCCCCAGCTCTACGCGGCTGCCGATGCCCCGCGTGATGAGGCTGCCTTGCATCTCCTCGAGTGCCTCGTCGCCGCCAGACCGGTGGGCCAGCGCCAGGACGGCCTTCTCCCCCGCGGCGCAGCGGGCCAGGTAGTGCAGCAGTCGTAGGGACGCCTGGTCCGCCTCGTGGATGTCGTCGATGACGAGGAGCAGGCCATGGCCGGCGGCGGCCAGCCGAAGCAGCTCAGCCGCGGCGACGAAGAGCCGCTGGTGCGCCGACTCACCGCCCCAGGTGACCTCGCGCGCCGACAGCGCACGGTCGAGCTCGTGGCGGAAGTTGTCGTCGAGCCCGTCGAGAAGGGACGGGTGCTTGCGGCAGAGGTCGCCGAGCGCCTCGAGCACCGGTGCGTAAGGCCAGGGCCCCTCGACCGCGGAGGCGGTGCCACGCCCGGTGCGCCAACCCCGTTGGGTGGCAAGCGACGCGACCAGGTCGAGCACCGACGACTTGCCCACCCCGGGCGGTCCGGTGACGAGCAGCGTGCTGCCGTGCCCGGCGTCGGCCTTGGCGAGGCGCTCACGGAACACGTCGCCGACGTCGCGGCGTCCGACGAGCCGGTTCCCGGCGGGCCCGGATGCGGCCGCAGCGGCCGGCTCGGCGACGGGATCGCCTCGCTGCTCCTTCACCGTCGCGAGCAGTGACCGCCGCAGTGCCTCGGCAGCGGGACTCGGGGCCGTGCCGAGCTCGCGACGCAGGGCCTGGTCCATCCGCTCGAGCTGCCGGAGCGCAGTGCGCACATCTCCCCGGTCGGCCGATGCCTGTACGACGGCGAGGTGGGCCTGTTCGTCGGCCGGGTCCTCCCGGAGCAGGTCCTCCCAGCGACCGGCGAGGCGGAGCAGCTCCACGCGCAGGACGGCCAGGGAGTCCCGGGGCTCCTCGACCCACGGCTCGTAGACGTCCTCGGGCAGGAGCGGACCGCAGTACATCTCCAGCACCTTTTCCGCACGGTCCGCCGACGCCTCGGCAAGGGCTGCCTCCGCCTCCGACCTGAACGCGAGCGCGTCGACGACGACGTCCGCGTCGGGCAGCAGCATGACGACGTCGTTGCGGAGGACGAGGGTCCGAGGCCGGTCACCCAGGGCGCGGCGCGCGTAATGAGCAGCCTTGTGGAGCCGCGGCCCCGCGGCATCCAGCGTGATCCCCGGCCACAAGGCGTCGATCACCTGCTCCCGGTGCATGCGTCGACCGCGTGCCAGGGAGAGGAGCTTGACCAGGCCGGCTGCGTGGCGCCGGGTCCAGGCATCGTCAAGCACGGCGACGCCGTCAACCGTCACCGAGAATCCCCCGAGCATGTCGATGCGCACGTGCATGCGGAAGGCCCGATCTCGATGGAACTCTGCCACGCTACTCCCGGGCGAGGCTCCTGTCAGATGGGATCTTCTGCCCGATCCCGGCGCTTTCGTAGCGAAGGGGTAACCCCTCCAGGGCCTCGACCTCGTCGACCATGGCCGAGCTCACCTCACGCAGCAGCCGGCGGATCCGCAGCATGTCCCAGTCGTAGGCCGCGATCTCGTCGGTGGCCTCCAACAGCCTGGCCGACAGCGCGTCGCGCTGCGTCTGGTAGGCGGCCATGGCCTGTTCCTCCGGTCGGATCCCCGCGGCAGACTCCACGATCGCGTCGGCGAGGAGCTCGGCGTCGCGGAGGGCGTCGGTCATCCCGTGCGCGGTGATCGGGTCCTTGAAGTAGCCCGCGTCGCCGACGAGGGCCCAGCCGGGTCCCCACGGGCGTCGTACGAAGCCGGGAACACCGCCCCAGCCGTGCATGCGGCCAGCGGGCGAGGAGGCGCGCAGCCGGTCCAGCTGGTCCGGAGCAGCCGCCTCGAACAAAGCCTCGAACGCCGGTTCGGTCCCGCCGCGACGCACTGCGCGCATCCGGTCCGGGGTGGTGGAGACGAACGTGCAGGTGAGCCCGTTGTTGGTCGGGATCATGCCCGCCGAGCCGCCGGGTCCGTAGGCCCACTCGTAGCCGGCGACGGGGAAGTCGGCGTGGTACCGGTAGAGCGTGGCCGCAGCCGCGGAGGATCGTCGCTGCAGCGGGGCGCCGACCTCGGCGGCCACCGTCGACCGGACACCGTCCGCGCCGACGGTGAGCCGGGCGCGCAGCTCGAAGGGCCCGCCGCTTGGGGCGGTTGCCCGGACTCCGCCGACCCTTCCGTCCGCCGACTCCAGCAGACCGGTGACCGTGACGCCGTGGTGTACGTCGACCCCGGCGGCCGCCGCAGCGTCGACGAGAGCCTTGTCGAGCAGGTGCCGTCGGGGTGCGTACAACGCGTCCACTCCGGGGGTCGGCCGGATCGAGACCTGCACGGTGTCGCCGTCGGCGTAGTGGAACAGGGTCTTCTCGACCGGTGGCGTGCCGGCTGCGACGACCTCCGTCAGGAGACCCCATCGGGAGAGCTGGATGACACCGGCGCGCATCAGTCCGTGCGTGGACAGGGTGTCACTGCCGTAGGGGGCGCGGTCGACCAGCGCGACCCTCAGCCCGGCTCGGGCCAGGAGGAGCGCAGTGGATGCGCCGGCCACGCGGGCGCCGACGACGACGACGTCGTAGGGGCTGGACATGAGGCTCACCTCAGGTTGGGGTCGAGCAGACGGCTGGAGGTCAGGTGGTCGACGACGGACTCGGCGTCGTACCGGGCACCGTGGATGAAGCCGGAGTCACGGCGGTGCTGGAACCGCTGCCCCACGACGTACAGGCCGGGGGCCGGCGTGATCCCGCGGTGCTGGTGGATCGAGCCGTCGGAGGCGGTGACGGGCACCTGGAGCCACGGGTGGTGGGGCCGGTAACCCGTGGCGAGGACCACGGTGCTGATCTGCTCGGCCCTCAGGTCGAGCCTCGCCGGGACAGCTGTGGGCACGAACTGGCGTGGCCGCACCGGGGCCCAGACCTCGCGACCGAGGCCGGTCCGGTCGATGTGCTCGTCGACCGCGTCCAGGAACCGGTGCATCCGCGCGTCGGACTCCACGACCGAGGCCGGCAGGTTGTCCTCGAACGACGCTTTGCCCTTGTGCAGGGTGCGCAGTCTCCCGGTGAGCCGCACACCTCGGTTTGCGAGCGCGGCGAGGTCGAGGTCCTCGACGAAGCGGTCGGGCTCGTTGTGACCGACCAGCTGGATCGACGGCTCGGTGCGCGCCGCGGCCGGGTTGCTGACCTCGTCGATGGTGCGGGCGAGGCGCCCCGTGCGCTCGAGCCACCAGAAGATCTCCATCCCTCTGTAGCGGCGTGGCATCCTCGTGTGACGGCCGACGGCCAGCACGACCCGCCGACCGGAGCGGGCCAGCTCGTCGGCGATCTGGACGCCCGACGACGACGCCCCGACCACGAGCACTCCCCCGTCCGGCAGGGCACCGGGGTTCCGGTACCGCGAGGCGGTTGTCAGGTGCAGGTCCGAGGCCGCAGTGTCGACGCCCGCGGGGATCTGGGGCGTCCCCCACGGCCCGGTGGCGACCACGACGTGGCGTGTGGTCCAGGTGCCCTGGTCGGTGACGACCCGGTAGCCGCGGTCGGTGGCGCTGACCGAGAGGACGGTCGTCCCGGTCCGGACGGGCGCCGAGAACGCCTCGGCGTACCGCTCGAGGTGGCTGACGAGCTCGCCGACGGCCATGTAGCCCTCGAGGTCGTAACCGGAGTAGTCCCAGCCGGGTAGGCGGGTCATCCAGTTCGGGGTCAGCAGGTGCAGGGAGTCCCACCGCTCCGAGCGCCAGCGTTCGGCGACCCGGCCGCGGTCGAGCACCACGTGGTCACGGCCGGCCTCGGTGAGCCGGTGGCTGACCGCCAGGCCGGCGTGGCCGGCCCCGATGACGACGGTGTCTGTGCTGGGCATGAGTGTTCTTCCTTGTCGTGGCTTTGGCTTGGTTTGTGGGTGCGACGGGGAGCGGAGAGCTCCGGGGGCCGGGCTGCGGGGGTGTTGCCGTCCGCCCCGGAGCGGCGAGGCGCGTGGGCGGTCAGCCCGTCACGACCTCGACGGACACGGGAGTGGGGTTGGTGAGCGCGTCGTAGACGGCGGAGCGCCGACGGGACTGCTCGACGATCCCCCGGAGCGTGTCGTCGTCGGCGTCGCCCTCGATGTGGAAGGTCACCTTGATGCCTTCGTAGCCGTTGCGGGCCGCGCCGTCGGAGAGGCCGAGGATGCCGAGCAGGTCGATGTCTCCCTCGACCGTCGAGGTCACCTTGGTCAGGGTCACGCCGCGTGCGGCCGCGATGTTGGCAACTCCTGAGGTCAGGCACGACGCCAGCGCGGGCAGCAGGTACTCGACCGGCGTGGGCGCGTTGTCCTGTCCCACCAGCACGGCGGGGTGGTCGGCTTCCACGACCGTCTCGTGCTTGTGGGCCATCTCCTGCATGGCTCCGTAGAAGCCGGAGATCCGGGACCGGCTGTGCGTGCCGGACACCCACGTGTTCTCGGCGCGGAACTGGAACTTCGCGATCTCGTTCTGGCCCTTGACGGCGTCGAGGGTGGCGAACAGCGTCGGGGTGTCCACTCCGTTGAGGCCGGGCTGTGCGGTGGTGCTCATGGGTTCCTCCATCGGTTCTGTGCCGCCGTCTCAGCGGCACTGCGTTGTCGATATGAGGAAGCTATGAAGGCCCCCTTCCGCGGGCCTTCCCCCGACGACGAGTCCGGGGAAGGTCCGGGGAAGCCCTTTCCCGCTGCGCCGGAGCAAGGAAGCAAGAAGGCAGCCCGGGGAAAGGTGCGGCGCTCACCGTGACGTGGTCAGTCCCGACCACTCCTCCCGGAGACGCCCCATGTCCCAGCTCCAGAGCAGCGACCTCCACGAGGTCCACGAGGAAGCCCTCCTCGACGCCAGGCTTCGCGACGGCACCGCCGTCACCCTCAGGCCACTCGGACGCGGCGAGGCCGCAGCCTTGCTCGACGTCTTCGACGGCATGTCCGGCGACTCGAGAGCCCTGCGTTACCTCACCGGGCTCCCCCGCATGCCGCAGCCGATGCTCTCGATGCTGACCGACGTCGACGACGACCGGCACGTCGCGTGGCTCGCCTCCATCGCGGGGGAGCCGGCCGGGATCGCGCGCTACGTGCGTCTGCCCGGGTGCGCGACGACCGCTGAGGTCGCGTTCGAGGTCGTTGACCGCCACCACGGGCGCGGTCTCGCGACGGTGCTGCTCGACACGATCACCACGGTCGCCGCAGCCCGCGGCGTGCGCCGGATCCAGGGCACCCTGGCACCCTCGAACACCGCGTCGAGGCGGCTGCTGGCCAGGGTCGGCGCCGGCACCCGGCTCGTCGACGGGCTCTTGGAGGCGGACGGACCGCTCCGGCTGATCGACCCTCCGGCGGTAGACCGGTCCGCCGTGCTCGGCCTGGTTTGCTCCGGTTCCTGGGACGCCGCGCTCGACATCGGCTGAGACGGGGGCACACTGGTGCGGGGAGGACCACCCGTGTTGGTGCGCGTACTCGGGGCAGTCGAGCTCGTCGCGAACGGAGGCACCGCCGTCTCGCTTCCGGGCACACGTCAACCTGCCCTCCTGGCGGCACTCGCTGCCCGCGTCGGCGAGGTGATGAGCACCGACCGGCTGATCACGCTGCTGTGGGGTGATGAGCTCCCCGAGAACCCTGAGGCATCTCTGCACAGCACGGTGTTCAAGCTGCGCAACAGCCTCCGTTCTGCGTGCGGCCGCGACGTTCTTCTCACCCGGGAACGCGGCTACCAGCTGACCCTGTCGCCCGGCGACCTTGACGCGGACGTCTTCGACGACCTCCTGACCCAGGCGACCGACCAGCCACCCGGAGAGGCGGCTGCCACCCTCGGCAGAGCCCTCCGCCTCTGGCGGGGGCCGGCGTACGGCGGTTTCGCCGACACCGAGATCGCCCACTTCGAGGCGATGCGGCTGGAGGAGGGGCGCTGGACGGCCGTAGAACGCCGTGCCGAGGCGCTGCTCGCCTCCGGCCGGGCGGCGGAGGTCGTGCCGTTGCTCGAACCCTTCGTCGCCGAGCACCCGCTCCGGGAGGGCGCCAGGGCGACGTTGATGCGCGCACTCCACGAGTCGGGCCGTACGGCGGAGGCGCTTGAGCAGTACCAGAGCTACCGTCGCCACCTCCGCGAGGAGCTGGGCCTGGAGCCGTCCCGCCTCATGCAGGCGATCCAGGTGGAGCTGCTGCAGGCGCCCTCCGAGGAGACCGCCCCGACGCCGGCCCGGGAGACCGCAGTCGCCGCGCGACCCCGAGGTCTTCCGGGTCTCCAGGTCCGGTACCTGCGTACCGGTGCCGGCAACGTCGTGGCCTACGGCACCACCGGGACAGGACCGCCGCTGGTCGTGCTGCTCGGCTGGATCTCCAGCCTGGACGTCATCGCGTCCGGGCGGGACCCACGCTCGTCGCTGCTGGAGCGTCTCACCGACGCGGACGTCTCCCTGACCCTGTACGACCGGGTCGGCACGGGCCTCTCCCCCGGGCCCGTCACGGACTACGGACTGGAGGCGAGTGTCGAGGAGCTCGCCGACGTCGTGCGAACCATCGGGCCCCCGGTCTCACTGCTCGCCATGTCGGCCGCGGGTCCGATCGCCGTCTCACTGGCGGCGCGGAAGCCTCAATGGGTGAGCTCGCTCGTGCTGTTCGGCACGTTCGCGGACGGCCCGAACACCTTCACCGACAAGTCGCTGCGCGACATGATCGTGCAGATCACACGAACCCACTGGCGCCTGGGCTCGAAGATCCTGGCCGACCTGTACCGGCCGGGCGCCAGTGACGAGGCCGCCTGGCACCTTTCCCATGTGTTCCGCGAGTCGGCGGCACCCGATGTCGCGGCGGACTATCTCGAGTCGATGTACGACCACGACGTCGTGGACCTCCTGCCGTCCGTCGACGCGCCCGCGCTGGTCCTGCACTACCGGGGTGACCGGCTGATCCAGTTCCGCGGCGCCCAGGACTTCGTCACCGGGCTGCCCAACTCGACGCTCGTGCCGCTCGACGGGAGGGTGCACCTACCTGATGCCGCCGACCTCGACCAGATCCAGAAGGCCATAGTCGAGCACGTCCACCGGCACGGCTGACCCGCGGGCACGCGTTCGTCTCAGGTCGTCCCCGACCCGCTCTGGTACGTCGCCGCGGCAACGGCCGGGTCTCTCCAGACCACGACCGACCCGTCGAGCACGACGACCCCGTCCTGGTTGGTGATGGTGGTGGCCAGGGTGCTCACCGGCTTGTCCTCACGTGCGCTCACCACGCGCGCCTCCGCAGTGATCACATCGCCAGGGCGCACGGGCGCCTTGAAGCTCCAGTCGACCTGCAGGAAGACGCTGCCCGGGCCAGGAAGCTGCTCGGCCACCAGTGCGTTCATCAGGCCGCTCGTGACCCCGCCCTGGACGACGATGCCGCCGAACCTGCTACGAGCAGCGAGCTCGGCGTCGTAGTGCACCGGGTTGCGGTCGCCGGTCAGCGCGGTGAACAGCTCGATGTCGCGGGCCGTGACCTCACGGGTACGACGCGCGACGTCACCGACCTTCATGGGACGCCTCCGTCCAGGCGATCTCCCGGGCCGTCTCCAAGGGCATCTCCTGGACCGTCTCCTGGGCTGCGGCGAACGACTCGACCGCCCACCAGTGGCGGAACCGATCCTCCCCGACCATGGCGACGAGCCCACCGGTCTGCGAGGCATGCGCCCGGAGGGCTGCGTACTTCTGCCGGGCCAGCGCGTCGTCGCACACGATCTGTGCCGCAAGGTCCGACTGCCTCGTCTCCGGCGGACGGGCTCCTTCGAACCACAGGCCGACCTCGTCGTTGAGCCTCCCCCAGGTGCGGTGGAAGGCCGGGGTGAGTGTCGCGTACCAGAGCCGGCTTCTCCTGCCTGTCTCGCGCCAGGCGGCGGTGGCCCAGGCCGAGACCGTGCGGTGGTCTTCGTGTCCGGTCATGCCGTCCGGGCCGAAGGTGACGATGGTGTCGGGCCGCACCTCGTCGATGAGGTCGGCGACCTGGGCGACGGCGGTGGATCGACGTACCTCCGGAAGGTCTCCGTCGTGGTGGCCGAGCCATCGATGATCGGTCACGTCGAGGATCTCGAGGCTGCGCGCCAGCTCCCGCTCGCGTAGTCGGCCCAGGCGGTCGGGCGGCCACGTGAGCGGGTCCGGCGTACCCCGCTCTCCTCGCGTCGCGGTGGCCACGACGACCCGGTCTCCTGCGGCTCGGGCCTGGGCCATCAGGGCCGACGAGAGGAAGGCCTCGTCGTCCGGGTGAGCCCAGACCCCGAGCAGCGTGCCGGTGCGGGGTGGTCGTGAGTGGTTCGTGGACATACCGGCGACTCTCGACGCGGCACCTTCCCCACACCTTCCTCCAGCTCGTCCGGCGCGGCCGCCGCGAGAAGGAAGTGGGAAGACGACGCAGGGAGAGTCTCCAGCAGTCACACCGATGAGGGAGCTCGAGATGAACCGGACGACATTGCTCAACCGGCCCGCAGTCGTCACAGATGCCGCCGTCGTCCCGCGGAGCCGCGACGACGTGCGGGCGGGCGTGCGGGTCATGGCGCCGATGCTCGTGGCCTTCGCACCGTTCGCCCTGCTGGTCGGCGCGGCGGTCGCGGCGAGCGAGAGCCCCACCGCCGCGTTCCTGTCGACCTGGACGATCTACGGAGGAGCCGCGCACCTGGCGGTGCTCGACGTGCTCGAGCACGGCACGGGTGTGCTCGGCGCGGCAGTGGTGGGTCTGCTCATCAACGCCCGCATGGTGGCCTACGCGGTCTCCCTCTCCCCGCACTGGCGAGATGCCTCGACCGGGTCGAAGCTGGCTGCGGCCGCGATGCTCACCGACGCCACGTGGGCACTGGCGAACAACCACCCGGTCGAATCCGCCGCGGCGCGACGCCGTTTCTACTTCGGCGCCGGCCTCACGTTGTGGTTCGGCTGGCCGGTGATGGTCACCCTCGGGGTGCTCGTCGGCGGCTGGGTCAACGACGTCCCGGCCGCAACCTTGCTGCCCTCACTCACGCTCGGCGCCCTGGTGGTGCCGCAGCTTCGCACGCGCCCGGGGCTCGCGGCCGCAGCGGCGGCAGCATGTGTCGCGGTCGCGACGTCCCGGATGGACGGCGGCCTCTCCCTGGCGATGTGTGCTGCCGTGGGCGCGACCGTCGCGGGCCTGGTGCACCGGAGGATGTCATGACCACCGTTCTCGCTCTGCTGCTCGTGGGCGCCGGCAGCCTCGCCTACCGGCTGCTGCCGCTGCTGGGTGCCGCGCGGGTGCCGGAGCCCGTCTCCACCGCCGCAGGTTGGGCGGGTCTCTCGGTCCTCGCCGCCGTCGCGGTCCGAGGCGTCCTGAACCACCAGGACGACTCCATCCCGTGGGCGCTCCCGGTCGCGGTCGTCTCGGTGGGTCTCGGCCTGGCCGCCGCCGTGCGCGGGCGAGGGATGCTGGTCGTGCTCGGCGTGGGCGCCGGGACCTACCTGGCGCTGTCTGCAGTGCTGGGGGCCTTGGGCTAGGCGGCACCCGCCCCGTTCGCGGACCGCCCTCCCCATCTCGACGGCTGCAGGTCGTCCGGGCCGCCGTAGTGACCCGCGGGCGTGACGATGGTGCCGGCCTTACCGGCGACGATCGCCTCGGCGTCCTCCAGCCGGCCGATCGCGGCCATGTCGCCGGTCACCTCGACGAACCGGCACACCGCATCCACCTTCGGGCCCATCGACCCGGCAGGGAACGACTCCCGCTGCAGGGCAGCAGGTGTGGCGCGCAGGATCGGCTCCGCTTCGGGAGTTCCGAAGCCGTGCATGACGTGCGGAACGTCGGTCAGCACCAGCAACGCATCGGCCTCGAGGGCCTCGGCGAGGACCGAGCTGGTCAGGTCCTTGTCGACGACCGCCTCCACCCCTTCGAGGTGGCCCTTCTCGTTGCGGATCACCGGCACTCCGCCGCCGCCGGCACACACCACGACGGCGCCACTGAGCAGCAGCAGCCGGATCAGGCGGGTCTCCACGACACGCTGCGGCTTCGGCGAGCCGACCACCCGACGCCACTTGTCCCCGTCGGGCTTCACGGTCCAGCCCCGCTGCTCCGCCAACCGCCTGGCCTCCGCCTCGTCGTACACCTCCCCCACGAACTTGGTCGGGTTCTCGAACGCGGGGTCGGCCGCCTCGACGAGGGTCTGGTTGATGATCGCGGCCACCTGTCGCCCCGGCAGGGCGTTCTGCATCGCCTGGAGCAGCCAGTAGCCGATCATCCCCTGGGTCTGCGCCCCGAGGACGTCGAAGGGGTACGGCGTGGTCAGGTTCGGGTCGGACGCGCTCTGAAGCGCGAGCACACCGACCTGCGGGCCGTTGCCGTGCGTGATGACGAGCTCGTGCTCGGCCGCGAGCGGGGCCAGGGCTTCGACCGCGCGGGCGACGTTGGCCTCCTGGACGTCGCAGTCGGGCTTCTGGCCCCGCTGCAGAAGCGCGTTCCCGCCGAGTGCGACGACGATGCGCACCTCAGCCTCCCAGCGTCGCGACCAGAACGGCCTTGATCGTGTGCATGCGGTTCTCTGCCTGGTCGAAGACGATGGAGTGCTTGGACTCGAAGACCTCGTCGGTCACCTCGAGCGCGGTCATGCCGGTCTTCTGGAACAGCTCCTCGCCGACCTTCGTGTGCCGGTCGTGGAAGCCGGGCAGGCAGTGCATGAACTTCACCCTCGGGTTCCCGGTCATGTTCAGCAGGCGCTGGTTGACCTGGTACGGCCGGAGCAGGTGGATCCGCTCCTCCCACACCTCCACGGGCTCACCCATCGAGACCCACACGTCGGTGTAGACGTAGTCGACGCCGTCCACGCCCTGGACGTCGTCGGTCTGGGTGATCCGGGCACCCGTCTCGAGCGCGATGTCGTGGGCCTGCTTGACGACCGTCTCGTGGTTCCACTGCTCACGCGGAGCGACGATCCGCACGTCCATGCCCATCATCGCGCCGGCGACGAGGAGGGAGTTGCCCACGTTGTTGCGGGCGTCGCCGAGGTAGGCGAACGAGATCTCCTCGTCGTGCTTGTAGGAGTGCTCCCGCATGGTCAGCATGTCGCACAGCGTCTGGGTGGGGTGCCACTCGTCGGTCAGTCCGTTCCAGACCGGGACACCGGCGTACCTGGCGAGCGTCTCGACGTTCTCCTGCGCCGAGCCGCGGTACTCGATCCCGTCGTACATCCGGCCGAGCACCCGCGCCGTGTCCTCCATCGACTCCTTGTGCCCGATCTGCGATCCGGACGGGTCGAGGTAGGTGACCCGGGCGCCCTGGTCGAAGGCAGCGACCTCGAAAGCGCAGCGGGTCCGCGTCGAGGTCTTCTCGAAGATCAGGGCGATGTTCTTGCCGGTCAGCCGGGGCTGCTCCGATCCGGCGTACTTGGCGACCTTCAGCTCCGCGGCGAGATCGAGCAGGAACTTCCACTCCTTGGGAGTGAAGTCGATCTCCTTGAGGAAGCTGCGGTGCCGCAGGTTGAAGGCCATGTCAGATCCCTTCCCGCTCGATGGGGCAGCTCATGCAGCGCGGCCCCCCACGGCCCCGGCCGAGCTCACTGCCCTGGATGGTGACCACCTCGATGCCCTCCTTCCGGAGGAAGGTGTTCGTGGTGACGTTGCGCTCGTAGGCCATGACCACGCCCGGGCTGACGGCGAGCACGTTGCAGCCGTCGTCCCACTGCTCGCGCTCGGCAGCGTGCACGTCCTGGGTCGGGGTGAGCACCTTGATGTCGTCGAGCCCGAGCGCCGAGGCGATGGCCTTGTGCATGTCGTCTGCGGGGTGAGCGGTGATCTTCAGCTCCTTCTCGGTGTCGCCCGGCTCGATCGTGTACGCCGGCAGCATCCCGAGTCCGACGTACTTGGTGAACGTGTCCTCGCTGACCATGCTCATCACCGTGTCCAGGTGCATGAACGCCCGCTTCTGCGGCATGGCCAGGGCGACGATGCGCTGCGCCGACCCCTTGGCGAACAGGCGCTTCGCGAGCCGCTCGATGCCCTGGGGCGTGGTGCGCTCGCTCATCCCGATGAAGACGGCGCCACGGCCGAGCACGTGGATGTCGCCGCCCTCGGTGGTGGCCATGCCGTTGACCCTGCCGTCGGACCAGACGTTGAAGCCCGATCCCGCGAACAGCGGGTGCCAGCGGTAGATCGCCTCGTAGTGGATGGTCTCCCGCTCGCGCGCACGCTTGCGCATCGAGTTGATCGAGACGCCGTCGTAGATCCACGCCGAGGTGTCGCGGGTGAACATGTGGTTCGGCAGCGGAGGCAGCAGCATGTCCTCGAGGTCGAGCGCCTGGACCACGAGCGACTTGGGCTCCTCGACACGTTCGAGCAGCTCGCGCTTCGTGATGCCTCCGACGAGGTACTCCACGAGCGTCTCGTCGTCGAGCCCGGTGAAGAAGGCGTGGAGCGCATCGAGCGCCATCGGCCCGTAGACCAGCTCGTCCAGGGACGCCTCGAGGATGTACTTCTTCGCCTCGGGGATGGACACGGTCTGGAGGAGCAGGTCCTCGAGCAGATGGACCCTGACGCCGAGGTCGCGCAACGCCTCCGCGAAGGCGTCGTGCTCCTGCTTCGCCCGCTTCACCCACAGGACGTCGTCGAACAGGTAGGCGTCCTTGTTGGTCGGTGTGAGCCTTTTGAGCTCTAGGTCCGGCCTGTGCAGGATGACCTGCTTGAGACGGCCTACCTCGGAGTCCACGTGCATGTTCATGACGACCTCTCGCTCCTGGGGATGCCTTGGGGCAAGGGTGCGTCCGCGTGGGCGTGAGGATCAGGGCCGAACGGCCCGAAGCGGGAGGTCCTTGGGCAGCGGCGGGACAAGCTGTGTGACTGCTGTGCTGAGAGACGACAGGCGACCCGTCGAGCGAAGGACGAACCATGGCCACCGCAGATGTGCGACCGGCCGGCGAGCGACCGGCCAGCGAGAAGAAGAGGAAGTTCACCTTCCCGAGCGCCTTCACCGTGCTCTTCGCGGTGACGGTGTTCGTGTGGCTGCTGGCGTTCATCATCCCCACCGGCGCCTACAAGACGACCCAGGACGGGCGCCCGATCCCGGGGACCTACCACCATGTCGACGCCGGGCTGTCGTTCCTCGACCGCCTGATGCAGCTGTTCATGAGCCCGATCAACGGTCTCTACGGAGTCAAGAGCGGCGACACCGGCTTCATCGGGCCCTACGAGACCGGCGAGCTCTTCGGCGCCGCCGGCGTCTTCCTGTTCGTCATCGCCATCGGCATCTTCATCACCATGTCGATGCAGACCGGCGCCATCGACAACGGCGTCGCCCACATCGCGAAGCGGTACGGCAACCGCGGCGCACTCGTCATCGTGATGCTGATGGTGCTGTTCTCCATCGGCGGGACCACCGAGGGCATGGCCGAGGAGACGCTGGGCTTCTACGCACTCGTCGTCCCGCTCATGCTGAGCCTGGGCTATGACCGGATGGTCGCCGCGGCCACGATCATGATCGGCGCCGGTGTCGGCGTGCTCGCCTCCACGGTCAACCCCTTCGCCACGGGCGTCGCCTCGGACGCCGCCGACATCTCCATCGGCGACGGAATCCTCTTCCGGTTCGTGATGTACGTCGTGCTGGTGCCGCTCAGCATCTTGTTCGTGCTGCGCTACGCCAAGAAGGTGAAGGCCGACCCCTCGAAGTCCATGGTCGGGCTCAGCGAGACCGACAGGCTCCTCGCGGCTCGCGGCGCAGATGAGACGGGTGAGTTCGCGAGGAAGAACCCCGACCTCGTCGTCACGCCGACGGCCCTGACCGGGAAGCAGAAGAGCGTGCTGGCCGTCGTCGCGTTCACGTTCGCCTTCATGATCTTCTCCATCGTCCCCTGGGCGCAGGTGATCAACGGTCCGAACGCCGAGAGCTACGGATGGCAGCTGGACTGGTACTTCCCCGAGCTCGCGGCGCTGTTCATCGTGATGTCGATCGTCGTGGGGCTGATCGGCGGCCTGGGTGAGCGGGGGTTGACCGACACCCTGGTGCGAGGCGCGGGCGACTTCATCGGAGTCGGACTGATCATCGTCCTGGCGCGCGGCGTCACCGTGATCATGAACAACTCGCAGATCACCGACACGGTCCTGCACTCGATGGAGAACGCGGTGAG
This sequence comes from uncultured Actinomycetota bacterium, assembly GCA_963700955.1. Taxonomy (GTDB): domain Bacteria; phylum Actinomycetota; class Actinomycetes; order Propionibacteriales; family Nocardioidaceae; genus Nocardioides_C. The sequence continues at coordinate 314,394 of CAVOZH010000012.1, forward strand.
CAACACCTCCACGGCTGTGTTCGGTGGCCTGATGTTCCTGATCAACCTGCCACTTGCGTTCCTCGTCCCGTCCACCTCGGGCCACGCCGCGCTCGCCATGCCGATCCTTGCGCCGCTCGGTGACTTCGCCAACGTCTCGCGGGCCATGGTGGTCACCGCGTACCAGTCGGCGTCCGGTGTGGTGAACCTGATCACCCCGACCTCCGCGGTCGTCATGGGTGGTCTCGCCCTCGCCAAGGTCCGCTACGACCAGTGGCTTCGCTTCACCTGGCCGCTCATCGTCGGCCTCCTCGTGATGTGCACCGCCTTCGCCGCCATCGGCTCGCGGCTGTAGTCCGTCACGGCGTCAGCGGTGGCTTCCGGTGGACCGGGAGCCACCGCTGTGTCGTGGCGCCTCACAGGCGGCACGCCGAGCCGTAGATCAGATGTGGGACGTCATCGACGCGACCGTCGTACGCGCCCTGCTCGTGCCCTCGACGACGCGCTTGGTGGGCGCGTGGAGCGGGTGGCTACCCGCGCCGCTCGAGCGACTCTGGCGCCGGGTCGGCGTCCGGGAGTACGACGGGCCGCCGACCGCCCCGCCACAGGGAGAGGTCGAGCACCCGGTCGGCGCGGTCGGCTGAGGCCTCGACGAGTCGTGCGTTCGGCTCGTCCACGCGCTCGACCCAGGCCCTGGCGACGGCCGGATCCTTCCCGAACTCGACGTGCCTTGCGACGAGCCGGTCGAGACGCTGCCGCTCGTCGCAGGACACGTGCCAGACCTCGTCGAGCCGGGCACGGACCTCGCGCCACTCCGGTCGGTCGAGCAGCAGGTAGTTGCCCTCCGTGACCACCACCTGCGCCTCCGGCAGCACGGCGATGGACCCGGCGATCGGCTGCTCGAGGTCCCGGTCGAAGCCCGGGGCGTAGACCGTGTCGCGCGGACGAACGTGAAGGCGTTCGAGCAGCGCGGCGTAACCGGGTGCGTCGAAGGTCTCCGGCGCACCCTTGCGGTCGAGAAGGCCCTGCCGCGTCAGCTCGACGTCGGCGAGGTGGAAGCCGTCCATGGGCACCTGGGCCCCGCGCCCGCCGAGCAGCCGCACGACGAACGCCGCGAGGGAGGACTTCCCGGCCCCCGGCGCACCGCTGATCCCGATCACCACCCGGCGAGAGGCACCGGGCGGAGGCAGCAGGTCGGCGAGCTCGTCGCCGGACGGGGAGACAACAAGCACGTCGCGGACCACTCCCCCATGTAACCAGCGTTTGTCACGAGAAGGAGCGGGTAACTCCGCGGAGACATTTCGACCACTACCGGACCAGGGGGCATTCGATGAGCGACACCGAGAAGAGGCCGCTGAGCGCAGACGAGCTGGCCGCCGAGGGAGCGACAGCGCTTCCCGACAAGGAGGTCGTCTCGCTGCTCGACCTCAACGCGGACCTCGACCTCGCGATCGACGCCGCAGCGCCGATCGACCTCGCAGTCGCGGCCAACGCGAACATCGCCGCACCCATCGACGCCGCCGTCGGCGCGAACATCCTGTCCCATGACTCCACCGCCCAGTCGCTCGCCGACCAGAACGTGCTGGTCAACCAGGACGTCACCGCGGACGCCACCGCGAACGCCGGCCAGGACAGCACCATCGACCAGGCCAACGACGTCATCGACGACGGCACGGCTGACGGGACGAGCGGCGACGGCGGCGCACTCGACGGCGCGACCACCGTGGACCAGCCGTCGCCGACCACTGTCGATGGTGCCCTCAACGGTGATCTGCTCCACGTGGACGTGAACCTCGACGCCGATGCCGACATCGCCGCGCCGATCGACGGTGCCGTTGCCGCCAACGCCAACGTCGCGGCCCCGATCGACGCCGCCGTCTCGGCGAACGTCGGCTCCGACGGCTCGGAGGCCACCGCGATCGCCCAGCAGGACGCGGTGATCAACCAGAACATCGAGGGCGCCGCCACGGCGAACGCCGACCAGACCTCCGACATCCAGCAGTAACCGGCGGTGAGCACAGCACCTCCGTCGGCCGGTGTCCCCACGCCGGCCGACGGGATGGTCCTGATCGGGGAGATGGCCGGCTCCGGCTACCGGACCCCCCCAGCGCTGGTCAGGCGCGCGGACGGGCAGACGATCCAGCTGACCCCGCTCCTCTACCGCGTGCTCGCCGCGATCGACGGGCGGAGAACGCACGCAGAGATCGCCGAGCTGGTCAGCGACGAGACCGACCGGCTGGTCTCGGCCGGAGACGTCGCGGCTCTCATCGAGGGGAAGCTGCTGCCGCTCGGGCTGCTGCGTCTCGCAGACGGCTCCCCACCGGCGGTGAAGCGCGCGGCACCCTTGCTCGGCCTGAAGTTCAGGTACGTCGTCAGCGATCCGGGGGTCACACGCAAGATCACCGCGCCGTTCGCGCGGCTGTTCCACCCGCTCGTCGTGGTCGCCCTGCTGGGCGCGTTCACCGCGGTGTGCGCGTGGGTGCTCTTCGAGAAAGGCGTCGCGTCCGCGACTCATCAGGCTCTCTACGAGCCGGGGATGCTGCTGACCGTCCTGGCGGTCACCATCGTCTCTGCCGGGTTCCACGAGTTCGGGCACGCTGCCGCCGCGAGGTACGGCGGAGCAACCCCTGGCGCCATGGGCACGGGCCTGTACCTGGTCTGGCCGGCCTTCTACACCGACGTCACCGACAGCTACCGCCTCGGCCGGGCCGGAAGAGTCCGCACCGACCTCGGCGGCCTGTACTTCAACGCGATCGTCGCCGTCGCGATGTTCGGCGTGTGGTGGCTCTCGCGCTGGGACGCGATCCTGCTCGTGATCGTCGCGCAGGTGCTCGAGATGCTCCGTCAGCTAGCTCCGCTCGTGCGGTTCGACGGCTATCACGTGCTGGCAGATGTCACCGGAGTGCCCGACCTCTACCACCACATCAAGCCCACTCTGCTCGGGCTGCTCCCCCACAACTGGGCCAAGCCCGAGCACCGGGTGCTCAAGCCGTGGGCGCGTGCGGTCGTCACGACCTGGGTGCTGCTCGTCGTACCCGTCCTCGCCGGCACGCTGCTGCTCATGGTCCTGCACTTCCCCCGCGTGGCTGCGACCGCGTGGGACAGCCTGGGCCGGCAGTGGTCGACCTTCCGCACCTCCTTCGCCGAGGGCGACGTGCTGGACATGGCTGTGCGGCTGGTCTCGATCGTGGCGATCGCGCTCCCGATCTTCGGCATGGCCTACGTCATCACACGGCTCGTGCGGCGCGTCGGCACCAACACATGGCGCAGGACGGAGGGGCACCCCGGCCGTCGGGCCACTGCCGTGGTCGCCGGCCTGGCGCTCCTCGCCGGCGTGGCATGGGCGTGGTGGCCGGAGGGGGACCGCTACCGGCCGATCGAGTCCTACGAGCGTGGCACGCTGATCGACGCGCTCCCCGTTGCGGCACCGTCGGGTCTCGCGCCCGGCGTGGTGGCGCGCGCGAGCACGGCTTGGCCGAGCGCCGAGCCGCTGCCCACCAGGAACCAGCCGGCGCTCTCCGTGGTCCTCGTGCCGCACGACCGCGACGGAGGTGTGGCAGACGACACGGTGGGCGCTGACCAGAGCTCCGACTCCAGGGCCGGGGACGTCGAGACCGCCGCCCCGGGCACCTGGGTCTTCCCGTTCAACCGCCCACCGGCACCCGGCGAGGGCGACAACCAGGCGCTCGCGGTCAACACCGAGGACGGCTCCACCGTCTACGACGTCGCCTTCGCCTTGGTCTGGGCAGAGGACGAGACGACCGACAACGTCAACTCTGCCTACGCACTTGCCAGCTGCGCCGACTGTACGACGGTCGCGGTCGCGTTCCAGGTCGTCCTGGTGCTCGGCCAGAGCGACGTCGTGCCCCAGAACCTCGCCGCTGCGGTGAACTACAGCTGTATCGAGTGCGTCACGGGTGCGCTCGCCCAGCAGCTCGTCGTCACGCTGGATGGCCCCTTGAGCGACGCCCGTCGCGAGGAGCTGGCCGCTCTGTGGGCGCGGATCGCGCAGTACGGGACGACTCTCGAGGGCCGTTCGCTGAACGAGATCCGAGCGCAGCTGACCGAGTTCGAGAGGGAGATCCTCGCCGTCCTCGGCGTCCAGGCGAAGGACTCGTCCACGGGCACGGTCGGGACGACACCGTCGCCGATACCCACCGCACCACCCACGGCGAGCCCGACCGCAACCAGCACGACAGGGATCGACTCGACGACGAGCGAACCGGATCCCTATCCCGAGCCGACGTCGACACCGGCAACAGGCGCCACCTCCACCCAGGACGCCACAGCGGACACCGGCACCACCGCTCCCACCGCGAGCAGCCCTCCGCAGGAGAGCACCACGACCCCCACAGCGCAGCCCTCTGGAGCCGCGCCCTCTCCGACCGCGGCGAGCTCTCCCTGAGGCTCACCGCTCGGCCGGGGGCCTGCGGCGCCCGTTGAGCCGCGTGCCGTGACCTTCGGCAGCGGTGCGCGTTGGACAGGTGACCGCCTTGTCCTGCAACACGCTCTGACTAGCCTCAGGATGCCCCATGACCAGCCGCACCACCCGGTCCGACCGACGCCCCCACGTCGTACGCCTGCTCGCCGTCCTCGCAGTGGTCGCCCTCGGCGCGACCTTGATGGCCTCGACGTCCAACGCGAAGGGCGACGTGTCCCTGGCCGCCGTGCCTCGTGCGGACTGCGGCCCCGGGTCACGGCCGGAGACGTCGATCCAGGGCCGGGTGCCCGCGCACGACTACGACACCGGGCGGGCGCAGAAGGGGTACACCTGCAACACGCGCCAGGTCAGCCACCACGGCGGCAGCGGCGGCTTCAAGGTGCTCCGGTACGCCGACCGCAGCGGTCGCGCTTGCGCCTACTACGACTCGACGTTGCTCGCCCCCAGCGACGTGCCGTTCAACGTCGGCCGTGAAGGCACCGGGGTCGTGACGCTCGACATGTCCGACCCGCGGCACCCGAAGCAGACGGCCAACCTGGTCACCGCCGCGATGCAGAGCCCCCACGAGTCGCTGCTGCTCAACCAGAGGCGCGGCCTGCTCGTCGCGGTGCTCGGAAACCCGGCCACCAACGTCGGGATGATCGACGTGTACGACGTCAAGGGCGACTGCCGCACCCCCCGGCTGCTGTCGAGCACACCGACAGGAGTGCTGGGCCACGAGAGCGGGTTCGCCCCCGACGGCAAGACGTTCTACGTGTCGTCGACCGGAGGGCAGACCCTCGTCGCGGTCGACCTGACCGACCCGCGGGCGCCTCGGCCGATCTGGACCCGGACCGGGGTCGTCTACCACGGGATGCGGGTCAGCGCCGACGGCAACCGCCTCTACGTCGCCGAGATCGGCAAGCCCGGCAACGGCGTGATGTCCAACGGCGGCCTGGCGATCCTCGACGTCAGCCAGATCCAGGCCCGCAAGGCCGACCCACAGGTCCCGGTGGTCAGCAAGCTCGCCTGGCGCAGCGGCTCGATCCCCCAGGTCCCGATCCCGATCACCATCCGCCGCCACAAGTACCTCCTCGAGGTCGACGAGTTCGCGAACTACCGCACCAACCAGCCCACCGTCTACGACGCCGGCGCCAAGGTCGGTGCCGCGCGGCTGATCAACATCGACGACGAGAAGCACCCGCGCGTGGTGTCCAACATCCGCCTCCAGGTCAACCAGCCGTGGGCCCGCAAGGGACCCTCGCAGAACGACCCCGGCGCGCAGCTGCAGGTCCAGGGGTACGCCGCGCACTACTGCTCGGTGCCGCGGGCCAAGGACCCCGAGCTCGTCGCGTGCAGCTTCATCGCCTCGGGCCTGCGCATCTTCGACATCCGCAACCCGCGCGCTCCCAAGGAGGTCGGCTACTTCAACAAGCCGCTCGCTCCGGGAGTCAAGCCACCTCGTGAGGGTGCGCACGCGATGTCGGCGCCGGCGTGGGACATGAAGCGCAAGCAGATCTGGTACACCGACGGCAACACCGGCTTCTACGCCGTCCGTCTGACCAACGGCATCGCGCCACGCTGGTAGGCGGCCTGACGACGACCCGGTCAGGCGGGGAGCTCGAACCACACGGTCGTGCCCCCGCCGGCCGCGTCCTCCATGCCGATCCGGCCGCCGTGGGCCTCGATCACACGCCTTGCGGTAGCGAGACCGATGCCGCCGCCCTCGACCCTCTTGTCCGCCCGGGCGAAGAGCACGAACATCGACTCGCGCCGCTCGGGGGCGACGCCGATGCCGTTGTCGGTCACGCACACGCGCCAGTGACCGTCGTGGCGTTGGGCGGTCACCTCGACACCGGGCGGCGTGTCGGGGCGGGCGAACTTCAGTGCGTTGGAGAGCAGGTTGAGCGCGACGGCGTACAGCTGGCTCCGGTCGGCCGGGAGCACCGGCAACGGCCCGACGCTGATCTCTGCCTTCGACTCCTCGATGACCGGCGCGAGGTCGGTCAGCGCCGCTTCGAAGACCCTGCCGAGGTCCGTCACGCTCAACGCGGGCGCGCCACCCTCGCGTGCGTAGGTGACCATCGCCTCGATCATGGTGTTCATCCGGTGTGCCGCTCGCGAGATGCCGTCGACCATCCAGCGAAGGTCCGCGTCGTCGGAGACGACAGTCTCACCCGCGAGCATCTCGGCGTTGGCAAGGATGGCGGTCAGGGGCGTACGCAGGTCGTGGCTCACCTGCCCGGCGAAGAGCGTGAGGTGGTCGTTCGAGTGCTTCAGCTCCGTGCGGGTCTCGACGACCTCGCGCAGCAGCTGGTCGAGCTGGTCGCTTTCAGCCTCCATGCCGCATATCCCCCATCTGTTGCGTTTCGGTCATCCTCCCAGAACCGGAACGCTCTGGTCCCGGAAGACCCGACCCCGGTCTGCAGGTCGAGACGTTCGTCGGACACAGTCGTGCGGCGGTAGCAGGCAGGTGACCCCTGTTCCTGGCGCAAACCAGGAGTGGGCCGCCCCCAGGTAGCAAGGGCGGCCCACATCAAGATGACTTCTCAGATCAGTTGGTCGTACCGGCGTCAGGCGCGGGGGCCGGTGCCGGTGCCGGTGCCGGTGCCTCGGGAGCCTCAGGCGTGTCGGTGGACGGGTCGGAGCCCGCCTCCTCGACCGCCGTCTGGACCTTGGCCAGCACTCGCTGCGCTGCGCGCAGGTCGGCGCGCGACGTCGTGGCGTCGTAGCCCTCCAGCTTCTCGATCAGCGCTGCGAGGTCACCCGCCTCGGGCAGCGCAGCGGCTCGCGGCTCGAGCGAGCCGGCAACCCGGAGCTGGTTGACGATCGTGTTGTACACCTCGGGCCGGACCTTGTGGACCTCGCGGGCGAGCGCCCTCAGGTCATCGCCTGACGCAACGGCGAAGGAGCTCTTGAGCGCCGTCAGGTCGGTGCGGTCGCCGGTGATGTTCAGCACCACGGCGGTCTCCATGTCGTCCGCGAGGCGCACGACCTTGTGGGCTCGGGCCAGGCGGCCGAGGTAGGCGTCCTTGCGAGCCACTTCCCTGCTGAGCCTGCGCTGCGCCGCGGTGAGCGCACGGTCCGCCTTTGCGGCCTTGTGAGTCTTGTGAGCCTTGACGGCCTTGTGCTCGGTCCTGGCGTGCGCCGCCTTCGGCGCTGCAGAAGCAACCGGCGCGGTTACGCCCAGGGCAACGGCGGCGGTCAGTGCAGCCGCCACGGCGTTGCGAGTCATGCGGTTCATCAGTGGCCTCCCAGTCACTCATGAGGGGTTCGCCATCCCAGCGGGCGAACTCTTTACTTTGACCCAAGCAGTATGTCCGCTCTGGGGTGCCTACGTGGGGAAACTGCCGAATTGCCCCGACGACCTCGGTTAGGGTCCGCAACCATGGAGAACAAGGTGCTCGTCGTGGTGGGTGCAGGCCCGGGGCTCGGGGCGTCGGTCGCGAGGAGGTTCGGTCGGGAGGGGTACGACGTCGCCCTGGTCGCCCGCTCCCCCGAGCCACTCGAGCGACTCGGCTCCGAGCTGCAGGCGGCCGGCGTCACCACAGGGTGGACCCCCGTCGACATCACCGACGCCGAGGCCCTGACCGGTGCCATCACCCGCTTCGGCCAGCACCTTGGCCACATCGACGTACTCCACTTCAACCCGAGCGCCTTCCGCCACCGGGACCCTCTGCACCTCAGCGCGGACGAGCTGCTCGCGGACCTTCACGTCGGAGTCGGAGCGCTGCTCACGGCCGTCCAAGCGGCGAGGCCCGCGATGCCGTCGGGGGCACGGGTGACCGTGACCGGGAGCATGGCGGCCGACCGCCCCTGGCACGAAGCCTGCTCACTCGGCGTACAGAAGGCAGCGCTACGCAACCTCGTGCTCAGCCTCGACCGGACCCTGGCCCCGGACGGCATCCGTGCCATGTCCTTGACGGTGAACGGCACTCTCGCACCCGAGACCGCGTTCTCCCCTGACCGGGTCGCCGACGCGATCTACGCGGCGACCCTGACCCCGGACGAGGACTGGCGCGCCGAGGTCGCCTACGACGGGTGAGCGTCACCCGCCGGCTGGAGTCCTCGTGGCACGACTCGGTTCAGCCGTTGCCTGTGCGTCCACGCCGCTCGTACTCACGGATCTTGTCGATGATGATCGTGGACAGCGCGGAGTCGAGCTCTCGGTGGTCCCAGGCGGTCTCCTTGAGGTCGTCGACCAGCGCCCGGAGTCCGACCAGCTCGTCGCGTTCACGCTGGCTGAGCGTCCTCGAAGCCGCGCCCATCCCGAAGAGGTAGAGCATCAGACCGAGCAGACCCACCACGAGCAGCAAGCCGAGGAGCGTGCCCATCTCAACCCCTTCCGCCGAGGACGCAGGCGCGTCGGACTCTTAGGCCATCATCGGTTCGACGGGGCCGAGCGGTAAAGGCGGCCCAGACCTACGGCACGCTCAGGGCAGCGCTGGAGTCGGTCTCGGTTCCTTCTCCCGGTGATCATCTGGGCGAACGGGACTTTCGGAGTCGGCAAGACGACGACGGCCAGGACATCCGGAAGTGGCGGCACGAGCACGTCGAGAGGTTCGCGGCCGTGGCTCCTCGAGTCTGCGGACCTGGTGGTCGACACGGCGACCGCCGATCCCGAAACCGTCGCCGCAGAGGTCTTCAAGCACGTCGAGGCCGCAACCGATCTGGACTAGCCGGGCCTCAGGCGTGGCGGTGCCTCAGGCCGCCGTCGGCATCGACCGCCACGCCGCCCCTTCCGGTCGTGTGGGTGAGGCCTCCCTATACGGAGGCGTCACCCACACGACGGCCGTCGCTCAGCGGTGCCGGGTGAGGGTGCGGCCCAGGAGGTCGAGCAGGCGCTCCCAGTGACGCTCGGTCGCCGCCGCGTCATAAGCGGCCGTGTCGGCCATGGTGAACCCGTGCGCTGCCCCGTCGTACAGCTCGGCGCGGTGGCTCACGCCGGCCGCGGCGAGCGCGACGGCCAGCCGCTGCTGCTGCTCCGGCGGCATCGAACCGTCGTTGTCGGCGTGGCCGACGTACACCTCGCTCCGGAGCCGGTCGAGGAGGAGGTGCGGGCTGTCGGGCTGGTCGGTTGCGAGCCGGCCCCCATGGAAGCTGGCCACCGCTGCCACGCGGTCGGGGGCGTGCGCGGCGGTGCGAAGGGCGAGCCCCCCGCCCATGCAGTAGCCGACCGTTCCGACGGGTCCCTCGGCGACCCGGCCGTCGTCAGCGAGGAAGGAGAGGTACGCATCCGCGTCGCGCATCGCGAGCTCGGGTGTCAGGGCCTGCATGACCGGTCCGAGCCTCTCGAACGCCCCCGCGCGGTTCTCGGGCCGGCTGAGATCCCCCAGGTCGACGACGGGCGCGGGTCCGTTGCGGTAGAAGACGTTGGGCACCACTACGACGTACCCCTCCGCGGCCAACCGGGCGGCCATCTCCTCCAACCGCGGACGCAGCCCGAACGCGTCCATGTAGAGCAGTACCCCGGGGTGGGGCCCACCCTCGACCGGGGCGGCCAGGATGGCGTCGGCCACGCCGTCGGCGGTCGGGATCTCGATCGTCGTGGTCTGCACCTTCATGCCGCTCAGTGTTGCAGCCACCCGAAGCAGGCGCCCGAGCTCTTCGGTGGGCGCCCTGTGCGACAGTTTCCGCGTGGACACAGAGGCGAGGCAGTACGTCGACCAGACGTACACAGACCAGGACTGGTACGGCAAGGACATGTCCGGTCAGACCTATCGAGGCTGCACCTTCCTCGACGTGGACATGACCGAGACGGTCAGCCAGGGGGCGACCTTCGAGTCGTGCACCTTCGTGAACTGCAGGCTCAACGCATCCACGCACACGAGCTCCGCGTTCATCGGATGCGACTTCCAGGGAACCTCCTTCTTCAGCGCGACGCTCGGGGGCTGCAAGGTGCTCGGCAGCAGCTTCGTCAACTGCACGCTGCGACCGCTGACGGTGGTCGGCGGTCTGTGGCGCGGCGTGGCCTTGCGTGGCGCCCGGCTCTCGAGGCTCGGGTTGGACGGCGTCGCACTCCAGGATGCGGATCTGTCCGATGCGAACCTGACTGACGCCTCCCTTCGCGGGTGCGACCTGTCGAACGCGACCGTGCGCAATGCCACCTTGCACGGCACGGATCTGCGCGGGGCGACCCTCGTCGGGGTGGACCTCCACCTGGCACGGCTTCGCGACACGCAGCTCGACCTCGCAGGCGCGGTTGCCCTGGCGGAGGCCCACGGCGCGGTCGTGCACGGCCTCTGAGGCCGGCGGGCCGAGACCGAGCATGCCCGCCGTATCGAGTCGGCCACGCCCTCCCTGGAGACCACCGGCCACCGGCCGAAGTGGCAAGAACACGTGTCGCCTCGCTGGATCCTGATCGACATGGTCGGCGAACAGCACCGGACTCCCAACGGGAGCAGGCGTTCGCAGGCTGAACACGGCCACTGCGGGCACAAGGGTCTCGCTACCGTGACGGTGTGAGACACGGGAGAGACCCGGGATACGAGTGGGACCACCATCTGCTGCTGCTCTACCGCGACGAGCGTCATCGCGAAGCCAGCGTCGCCTCGTGGGTCCAGCGAGGTCTCGACTTGGGCGAGAAGGTGTTCTACACGAGCCTGTCCGACGACACGTCGCTGCTGAGCTCCCTCTCGCGACTCGGCGTGGACGTCGAGAGGGCGACCGAGGAGGAGCGCCTCAGCGTCTTGCCACTCGAGGAGTTCTACCCTGACACCGGCCACGCCGAGCTCGTCGGACAGGCGCTCGACGAGGGCTTCCCCGGGGTCAGACTCTCGTCGGCGGCAGGCGCGGCGCGCTCCTACCTGAGCGAGGACCGTCATCATGCGTTCGAGCAGGCGATGAACGGTCTCTGCGCGAGCATGCCCGTCTCGGCGATGTGCCAGTACGACGCGCGCCGTACTGTCGGTCCGCGCCTCAGCTCGGCCGTGGACAGCCACCCCGGGGCTGCCCGCGACGACAACATGCGGCTGTACCGAAGCGCCGGCCAGCTCTATCTCACCGGCGAGATCGACGTGGGCTCCGCCCGGTTGCTCGACCTGGCGCTGCGGCGGGCATGCGGCCTCGAGCAGTCGCCGGCCGTGTCGATCGACCTGTCGGGACTGACCTTTGTCGATGTGGAGGGTTGCCGGGCGCTCCTGTTGGGTACCAACGCGTTTCGCAGCGCGGGAGGAACGCTGTTCCTCGAGGACGCCCAACCGCACGTGCGGCGGACGATGACCCTTCTAGGCGTGGAAAGGCAGGACCGTGTCTTCCTGGTGTAGGCCCACCGATGGCGGCTGACGAGGCGCACCGGTACGTGCACGAGGCGCTGTTCTACAGCTCGGCACAGGGTCTCGTGGATGCCGCTGCGCCGTTCCTGCGCGACGGCTTCGCTGTCGGCGATGACGTCGTACTCATCTGCACCGACGACAACAACCGCGCGGTGGCAGAGGCGCTCGGCGACGACGACCGGATCATCTACCTCCCGAGGCCGGAGGTGTACCAGGAGGCACTCACCGCGGTGATGTACTACCGCGACTTCGTGCGCGGTCGGCTCCGGAGCGGCAGCAGGCAGGTGCGTCTGGTCGGTCAGGCAGACTTCGGCACGGACAGCCGGTCCTGGGACGAGTGGCGCCGTTTCGAGGCCCTGTGCAACCACGCCTTGTCGCCGTTCCCGCTGTGGAGCCTGTGCGCCTACGACACCGAGGCCCTGCCGGACACGGTGATCGCCACCGGAGAGCTCGGCCATCCCTACATCCGGCGTGGCGGGACGCGCGGATCGAACCCGGCGTACGTCGACCCGGCCGAACTGCTGGGCCTCCCGGGGCACGACCTGGATCCCGTGCCGGACATCGAGCCCGCCATCACGATCTCGGACGCCTACGACCTACGGGGCCTCCACCACCGCCTTCGCGAACTGCTCCAGTCCGAGCGGGTCAAGAGCGAGAAGGTGGACGACCTCGTGCTCTCGGTCAACGAGGTCGTGACCAACGGCATCCGCCACGGCCTGCCGCCTGTCACGGTGCGGGTGTGGCTTTCCGTGAGCCGCATCGTCTGCACGGTCAGCGACCGTGGCCCCGGCTTCGACGACCCGTTCCTCGGCTACCTGCCCGGCGGTGAGGACACGCTGCCGGAGGGGCAGTTCGGGCTCTGGCTCGCGCGCCGGCTGTGCGACGACCTGGTGACCTCGCGAACGCCCGAGGGGTTCACCGTCCGGCTGGTCATGAACCGCTGAGAACCACCGCTCAGGCGCTGCGGTAGTACCCCGGGAAGGAGTCCGCCGGGTCGTGGTCGTCGGTCATGTTCGCGATCGCACAAACCTTGGTGTCAATCGGGCGGCACAGCTGCTCCACCATCCAGCCGAGCATCTCGCGCATCTCCGGGCCTCCTCGTTGGGGTTGTCCGGACCAGATGCCCCCTGTGGGCCCTACCAAAACCGACAAAACGTTCCGGTCCAGACCGGTTACCGCACTCTCCGCGTCAGCTTGGGGAGCTGGGACGTCCGGCCGTGGAGCACCGTGATCAGCTGCGCGAAGGCGGCGTCGTGCTTCGCGGTGCGCCCGAACGAGGTGAGCAGCATCGGTGCCTTCATCCGCTGGCGAGCAACGGCCTTGGCGTAGGTGAACTCCTTCAGCCCGTCGGCCCCGTGGATCCGCCCGAAGCCGGAGTCACCGACGCCTCCGAACGGCAGCGCAGGGATGCCGGCGAAGGAGATCACCGAGTTGATCGCGGTCATGCCGGACCGGATCCGCCTCGCCAGCTCGGGCCCCCGTGACTTGGAGAACACCGTGGATCCGAGCCCGAAGTTCGTGCCGTTCGCGAGCTCCACCGCCTCGTCCATGTCACGCACTCTGTTAACGGTCATCGTGGGCCCGAAGGTCTCCTCGGTGATCGCACACGAGTCCTGGGACACGTCGGTGAGGATCACCGGCTGGATGAAGCGGTCGCCGACCGAGTCGGCCCCTCCGAGCAACGCTCGCGCGCCCCTGGCCAGGGCGTCATCGACGTGCCGGCGGACCACCTCGACCTGCGCGGGCATGCTCATCGGCCCGTAGTGAGCGCCGGTGTGCACCCCGGCGTGGATGTCCCTCGCCTGCTTGGTGATCTCGTCGAGGAACTCGTCGTACACCCGCTCGTGGACGTAGACCCGCTCCACCCCTGCGCAGGTCTGCCCGGCGTTGGAGAAGGCGCCCCAGACCGCGGCGTCGGCCGCCGCAGCGAGGTCGGCGTCCTCGTCGACGAGCAGTGCGTCCTTGCCGCCGGCCTCGATCAGCACGGGGGTGAGATTCTCGGCGCAGGTGGCCATCACCTTCTTGCCCGTCGCGGTCGAGCCGGTGAACGCGAGCTTGTCGATGTCGGCCCGGCACAGCGCGGTGCCGGTCTCGCCGTACCCGATCACGACCTGCAGCAACGGGTGCTGCGGGACCACCTCCGCGAGGCTCTCGGCGAGCCACACACCCACGCCGGGGGTGTACTCGCTGGGCTTGAACACGACGGCGTTGCCCGCCGCCAGTGCGTAGACGATCGAGCCCATCGGCGTGAACACCGGGTAGTTCCAGGGGCCGATCACGCCGATCACGCCGAGCGGCCGGTACTCGACGGACGCCGCGTGGTTCGCCATGAGCAGGCCGGCGGACACCTTGTGCGCCCCGAGGATCTTCTCGGCGTGGCTCGCCGCCCAGCCGAGGTGGTCGATGGCCAGGCCGATCTCGAGCTGGGCGTCGGCGTGCGGCTTGCCGGTCTCCTGGTGCACGACGTCGGCGAGCTGTGCCATCCGCCGCGCGAGCACGCCCTTCCACTGGTTGAGGATTCGCTTGCGCTCATCGAACGTCAGCTCCGACCACCACGCCGACGCCGTGCGAGCGCGGGCGACCGCGGCCTCCACGTCCTGGGGCTCGTCGACGACGTGTACGCCGACCAGGTCACCGGTTGCGGGGTTGAGCGACTCCAGCTTCTGGCTCATCACTGTGCTCCTCCTGCGTCGTTGCGGCCCCGCAGCAGGTCCGCTGCCTTCTCGCCGATCATGATCGTGGGTGCGTTGGTGTTCCCTCGAGGTACGACGGGCATCACGGATGCGTCCGCGACACGCAGCCCCTCCACGCCGTACACCCGCAGCTGCGGGTCGACCACGGCCTGCTCCCCCTGGCCCATCGCGCAGGTGCCCACCGGGTGGTAGAGCGTCTGGGTGTTCAGCCGCAGGTGCTCGGCGATCTCGCTCTCCGTAGGTGAGCCGGAGCGCGGCAGGAACGGCCCGGCGATGAGGCGGGCCAGCCGGCCGGTGAGCACGGTCTCGAGCAACCGCTGCACGCCATGGACCATGGCGTCCAGGTCGCGTGGGTCCTCGTAGTAGGCCGGGTCGATGGCGGGGTGCCAGCGCGGGTCGGTCGAGCGCAGCTTGATCTGACCGCGGCTCGCGACGTCGACCAGGGTCGGCCCGACGGTCACCTTGCGCGTCGTGGGCTCGTGCATGCCGTTGTCCCAGAAACCCGACGGCGCCATGTGGATCTGGATGTCAGGGGCCGCGAGCCCGTCCCGGCTGTGGAAGAACCCGCCGGCCTCGCCGATGTTGGAAACCAGAGGGCCCTTGCCCAACGTCTTGGCCCTGGCGAAGTTCAGCAGGTTGTTGAAGTCGGCCAGGTCGCTGCTGTCCCGGGTGTGCCACACCAGCGGTGCGGCCGGGTGGTCGTGGAGGTTCTCCCCCACACCGGGCAGGTCCACGACGACGTCGACGCCGACCTCGCGCAGGTGGGCGGCGGGACCGATCCCCGACAGCATGAGCAGCTGGGGCGAGTTGATCGCGCCGCCGGAGAGGATCACCTCGGCGTCGGCGTACGCGACGTGCTGCTCCGGGCCGTGCTGGTAGGCGACACCGACCGCGCGGCCGTTCTCCACGACGACCCGGGTGACGAGCGCGCCGGTGCGCACGGTGAGGTTGGGACGCTCCATGGCGGGTCCCAGGTAGCCCTTCGCCACCGACCAGCGGCGCCCCTTGTGACAGGTCACCTGGTAGAGCCCGACACCCTCCTGCTCAGCGCCGTTGAAGTCGTCGTTGGGCTTCATCCCGCTCGAGGCGGCGGAGTCGAGCCACGCGTAGGTGAGCGGGTGCGTGTAGCGACGGTCCTCGACGTGCTGCGGTCCGTCCTGCCCGTGGTACGGCGCGCCGTGGGTGGTGTTGCGCTCTGACCGGATGAAGTACGGCAGTACCTCGTCGTAACCCCAGCCGTCGGCGCCGAAGTCGTCACGCCACGTGTCGTAGTCGAGGCGGTTGCCGCGGATGTAGATCATCGCGTTCATCGACGAGCAGCCGCCGAGGGCCCGCATCCGCGGCCAGTAGGCCCGTCGCGAGTCCAGCTGCTTCTGCTCGACGGTGTTGTAGTGCCAGTCCCACTTGGTCTTGAACAGCGACGAGAACGCCGCGGGGATCTCGATCTCGTCCGCGTCGGCCTCGCCACCGGCCTCCAGCAACAGCACCGAGATGTTCGGGTCCTCGGTGAGCCGCGCGGCGACGACCCCACCCGCGCTGCCTGCTCCGACGATGACGTAGTCGTGGGTGTCGTGCACACGTGCCTCCTGGGGTCAGAGCAGCAGCGGGAGCGATGGGCCGGTGTTGCGCCGGCTGAGCCAGAACCTATGTCGCGGATCGTGTGACGACAAGCACACGATCGCGACGCCGGGCGTCGGCACGGCGAGTACTTCCGTTCGACCGTGCAGACTTGGGAGCCATGGTGATGCGAGCGGTCGTCTTCGACGCGTACGGCGCCACGCCGGAGCTGCGGATGGTGGCAGAGCCGGACTGTCCTGATGACGGTGTCCTGATCCGGGTCCGTGCCACAGGTGTGTGCCGCTCGGACTGGCACGCGTGGAAGGGGCACGATCCCGTCGCGCTCCCCCATGTGCCGGGCCACGAGTTCGCGGGTGTCGTCGACACCGTGGGTCCTGACGCGACGAGATGGACTCCTGGCGAGCGGGTCACCTCCCCGTTCGTGTGCGGCTGCGGCAGCTGTGAGTACTGCCTCGCCGGCGAGGCCCAGGTCTGCCCGAACCAGACCCAGCCCGGCTTCACCGGCCCCGGGTCGTTCGCCGAGCTGGTCGCGATCCACGCCGCCGACACCAACCTGGTTCGGCTGCCCGACGAGGTCGACTTCGTCACCGCGGCCTCGCTCGGATGCCGCTTCGCCACGGCGTTCCGCGCGCTGACGGCGCACGGACGAGTGACGCGTGGGGACTGGCTCGCCGTACACGGCTGCGGCGGCGTGGGACTCTCCGCGGTCATGGTGGGAGCCGCTCTAGGGGCACATGTGGTCGCGGTCGACGTGAACCCGGCAGCTCTCGAGCGCGCCATCGACCTTGGAGCCGACGCCGTCGTCGATGCGCGGGAGGTCGATGACGTCACCGAGCAGGTGCGCGCGATCACCGGTGGCGGGGCGAATGTCTCGATCGATGCGCTCGGGTCCCCTGCGACGGCTGCTGCGTCGGTGTGCTGCCTTCGGCCGCGAGGGCGCCATGTCCAGGTGGGCCTGCTTCTCGGGCCGGACTCGACTCCCCGGCTGCCGATGGACCAGGTGGTCGCCAAGGAGCTGGCGATCTACGGCTCACACGGGATGGCCGCGGCGGACTATCCGGCGATGCTCGACCTCCTCGCCGACGGCACGCTTCGCCCCGACAGGCTCGTCGGTGAGGTGATCGGCCTCGACCGCGCCGGTGCCGCGCTGGCCGCGATGGAAGGCCCGTCGGTGAGGGCCGGGATGACGGTCATCGAGATTCCCCAGGGCTCGGTCTTCGAGTGACGCGGAGGTCGCCGAGTACGCCGACGGCACCACGGGGTCAAGACCCACTCCCCAAGGACGTGACAGAAACCTCACGTTCGTGGCGCCCGGAGAGTCGCGTCAGGCTTTGTACCTGAGAGAGAGTGGATGCGCAGCCGATGCCGTCGGTACGGCTCCCACAGGGCGCAGCACGACGTACATCCGACGGCAACCACGAAGAGAGAGAACGAGGTAGTTCCATGGCTTCTCTGCACTTGGGCGACACCGCCCCCGACTTCACCGCCGACACGACCGAGGGCAAGATCTCCTTCCTGGACTGGAAGGGCGACAGCTGGGCGGTCCTGTTCAGCCACCCGGCTGACTTCACCCCCGTGTGCACCACCGAGCTCGGCCGCGTCGGCCAGCTCAGCGACGAGTGGGCCAAGCGCAACACCAAGGTGATCGCGCTGTCGGTGGACTCGGTCGCCGACCACAACAAGTGGAAGCCAGACATCGAGCAGGTCAAGAACACCACGGTGGGCTACCCGATCATCGCGGACCCCGAGAAGAAGGTCGCCCTGCTCTACGACATGATCCACCCCGGTGAGGGCGACTCGAGCTCGGTGCGGTCGGTGTTCATCATCGGTCCCGACGACAAGATCAAGCTGACCCTCACCTACCCCAAGAGCGCCGGTCGCAACTTCGACGAGATCCTGCGGGTGCTCGACGCGCTCCAGCTGACCGCGTCCGGTCCTTACTCCACACCGGTCGACTGGCGTCCCGGCGAGCGGGCGATCATCGCCACCGACGTACCGACCGACGAGGCCAAGGAACGCTTCCCGGACCTCGAGGTGGTCAAGCCGTACCTGCGCTACGCCACCCCGACCAAGGCCTGAACCCGGGGAACAACAGCTCGACCCGAGGGGCCGCGTCCGTTGGGCGGGGCCCCTCGGCGTACGCCCCCACAGACCGCAGGTCCGCGGGTTACCGACGCGTAACCGACGTCTCGCGACCTCGTTGAGTGTGTGTCCGAACACACTCAACGAGGTGAACATGACCGCCCGCCGCGTCGCCGTCGCATCTGCTCTGGCCGCCCTGCTCGCAGCCGCGCTTCCGGCACTCTCCTCCCCCGCGACCGCCCAGGTCGGGCCGAGGGTCACCAACGACTGCCTCAAGAGCGTGCCGGAGCCAGGGACCACCGAGTCGGTGCAGATCTGCTACACGCTCTTCCAGCCGAAGGGTGCCACGCGCCGCCACAAGGTGCCGATGATCTTCCACAGCCATGGCTGGGCCGGCTCACGCACCACCGACCCTGCTGCCTTCCGCAAGTGGCTCGACGCCGGCTTCGGCGTGCTCTCCTTCGACCAGCGTGGCTTCGGTGAGAGCGGCGGCAAGGCACACGTCGAGAACCCTGCGATCGAGGGCCGCGACGTGCAGGCGCTGGTCGCCCGCGCCGCGCGGCTCCCCTGGGTGCGCAAGGACGGCAAGGGCGACCCGCGACTCGGTGCGATCGGCGGCAGCTACGGCGGCGGATACCAGTACGTCGGCGCCTTCCGCGAGCTGATGGTCAAGGGCAAGCCGGTCTTCGACGCTCTCGCGCCCGAGATCACCTGGTACGACCTCAACCAGAGCCTGGCTCCACAGAAGGTCGTCCGCACCGCGTGGGCGCTTGCCCTCTCGGCTGCCGGCTCGGAAGCCTTGCCGCCCGAGGTGCTGGTGGCGCTCGGCCAGGGTGCGGCCACCGGCTTCTGGCCCCGGGGCGAGGTGCCCGGAAGCGCCGACATGGAGAAGTTCTTCGAGAAGAACGGGCCCGCGTGGCACGTCAGACAGGGCCGCCGTCTCGACATCCCGGTGCTGATGGGCCAGGGCGCGACCGACACCCTCTTCCCGCTCCACCAGGGCTTGGAGAACTTCCAGCGCGCCCTGACTCCGCGTGCCCGAAGGCACAGCATCTTCGTCGGCTACAACGGCGGCCACGTGCTCCCGGCGGTGTTCCCACAGGCAGTAGGCGTCGCGAGCGACCCGTGCAGCAAGAAGCTGGCCGGCGGCGACTTCAGCGACCTCGCCCTGCGCTTCTTCGAGGAGAAGCTGATGGGCAAGAGGACCGGACTCCGCGGCTACGGTCGCTACCACCTCGCCACAGCCGGAGCGCGGTGCACGACGGTCAGCTCCGTCAAGGCGGACAAGCGCTTCGCCGTCGGCACCGTCGCGACCAGCGAGGCCGCCGGAGTACCCGTCTCCTTCAAGATCGCGGACGGCCCGATCCGGGTGGCCGGCACGCCGTACCTCTCCGGCCTGGTCACCGCGGCGGGGGTGAACAACCGGGCGTTCTACGGCCTCGCCGTCGGCACCAGTGCGTTCGACGCAAAGCTCGTGCAGAACAACGTGCTCCCCTTCTTCGCGCTCCAGCCCGTCCTCGGTGAGAAGCGGCGCATCGAGCTCCCGTCGGTCGCGGTCGACGTACCGAAGGGTCAGTCGCTGTTCGTGATGGCGACGCCGGTGAGTGACACGTTCGCGGCCATGGGCAGCCGTACGCCGGGTGCGATTCTCATCCAGGACGCCGTCGTCGACCTGCCCGTCTTCGGGGAGTGAACCGAGCCAGGCTGGGCAAGGTCATCTCCTAGACAGTCACCGACGGCCGGGCCCGGCCAAGTCATCATGGGGGAACGATGGTCACACCGCTCGATCCGACGGCCGCAGCGTTCCTGCTCGCCGAGAACCGTCAGCAGCCGATGCACGTCGGCGGCCTCCAGCTGTTCGAGCCTCCCGAGGACGCCGGGCCGGACTACGTGCGCGAGATGTTCGCCCAGTCGCTGTCACCTGACCAGATCTCACCGCTGTTCCTGCGGCGGCCGCACCGATCGCTCGCCACGGGCGGGCAGTGGGTCTGGATCGAGGACGACCAGTTCGACTGCGACTACCACGTCCGGCAGAGCGCCCTCGCTGCGCCCGGCAGGATCCGCGAGCTGCTCGACCTGTGCGGGCGGCTCCACGGCACCCGGCTCGCCCTGGAGCGGCCGCTGTGGGAGACCCATGTCATCGAGGGTCTCGAGGACGGCCGGGTCGCGGTCTACACCAAGATCCACCATGCGCTCGTCGACGGCGTCTCCTCGATGCGGCTGCTGCAAAGCGTGCTGTCAACCGACCCGGACCGGCGCGAGATGCCTCCGCCGTGGGGCAGGCAACAGGTCGAGAAGGCCCGTCCCGGACGCCGGCACGACCAGTCGTTGACCGACCTGCCGCTGAGTGCCTTCCGGTCCGCCTTCGCGCTGACGGCAGAGGCCGCGGGGATGCCCGCGGCGTTGTTGCGCACGCTGGCCCGCGGCGTCCGCAACGACACCTCGGCCGTGTCCCTGTACGCCCCCCGCACGATCATCAACAAGCCGATCACGGGCTCGCGTCGGTTCGCCGCCCAGAGCTGGGCGATCGAGCGGATGAGGTCGGTGGGTGCCGCGACGAGTACGACGATCAACGACGTCGTGCTCGCCATGTGCAGCGGCGCCATGCGCAGGTACCTCCTCGAGCTCGGCGCGCTCCCCGACTCGACCCTCGTGGCGATGGTGCCGGTGGGGCTCAAGGCGAAGGAGGCCGGGTCAGCCTCCGCCACGGGTGGCAACGCCGTCGGCTGCGTGATGGTGAAGCTGGGGACGAACATCGAGGATCCCGCCGAGCGGCTCTGGGCGATCCACCGCTCGATGCAGTCGGGCAAGGAGGCCCTGGCCACGATGACCCCGGCGCAGATCATGGCGATGAGCGCCATCGGCATGGCGCCGGCGGTGCTCCCGGCCATGCTTCGGCTCCACGGCATCAGCCGCCCGCCGTTCAACCTGATCATCTCCAACGTTCCCGGCCCGACGGAGACGCACTTCTTCAACGGCGCGCGTCTCGACGGCATGTGGCCGCTCTCGATCCCGATCCACGGCATGGCGCTGAACATCACCTGCACGAGCTACGACCGCGAGATGGGCTTCGGGCTCACCGGCTGCCGACGCACCGTGCCACACCTCCAGCGTCTGCTGGTCCACCTCGACGACGAGCTCGCTGCCCTGGAGAAGTCCGCCGGCGTCGAGTGACCCGCTCCCCGAGGTGATCGTCCAAAGCCACGGCACGGGCGGTCACCGTGCGGCACAGTGAACGCCATGTCGTACCCAGAGCCTCGGTACCTCGATGACGGCGGTGAGGTGTCCGCCGTACTGCGTCCGGCCGGCCATCCTCCTGAGCTCGGCAACCCGGCCACCGGACACTCCGCGCACTACCTCGCAACGGGTGCGCAGACCGCCGGCGACTTCGGGCTCTACCGCTGGAACATGGGCGCCGACCCGTCCGGGCCGGCGCCGCACTTCCACCGGACCATGTCCGAGTCCTTCTTCGTTCTCGCCGGGACCGTGAGCCTGCACGACGGCCAAGGCTGGCGTGACGCGACGGCCGGGGACTTCCTCTACGTGCCACCGGGCGGCATCCACGGCTTCCGCAACGAGTCCGGTGTGCCTGCGTCGATGCTCATCCTGTTCACGCCGGGTGCGCCCAGGGAGGCGTACTTCGAGGGTCTCGCGGACCTCGCACTGGGCCGACGTCAGATGACGTCGGAGGAGTTCCAGGCCTTCTGCGAGGAGCACGACAACCACTACATCTAGTCCCCCGCATCGTCAGGCTCGCTGCCTCAACGCCTCAACGCAGTGGCGTCACGGGCTCTCCGCACATGGGGCACTGGATCTCGTCGACCGGCCGCGGGTCACGCCCCTGGTATCCGCAGTAGTCGCAGGCGTACTCCGTCGACGGCCCAGGGCTGCTCACGCGTCCTCCGAGTCCGACCCTGCGGACTCCTCGAGCTCCTCGAGGATCGCATGGAAGTCGGCCAGCGTGAACGGGTAGTCAAGCTGCGCCGAGTATCCCGCCACCGTCACCTCCACGGAGTCGTCGAGATCGAGCACCTCCACCGAGAACGGCGAGTGCTGAGTCAGCCGGCCGTCGAGCCCGGCGAGGTCGTCGACATGGAAGATCCGCACCAGGTCGTCGACGTCGCCGATGACCCGAGCGCTCGGCGGGCGGGGCGGACGCCGCCGCTGGGCAGCCCGTCGCGCCGGTGCCGCGGGGGGTACGTCGGAGGGCGGTGAGTACGACGCCCCGGCAGACGACTCGCGCCCCAGCGATCGCTCGACGACAAAGCGCAGCGCGCGACGCAGCAGCGCGGTGGTGCGCTCCCAGGCCGCCATCTCGTGGTCGCACGCGCTGGCCTCGTCGCCGTCACCGTCGAGCAGAGCGTTGTCCCGGGCGTGGCGCCAGGAGATCTCCTGCCGCTCGGTCTCGCCGAGCAGGCGCACGATCACCCCCTGGTCGAACCGGCAGACCCCTGCGGCGAGCTCCGGGTCGATCGTCCCCGCGGCGTCGACGTCGAGCTGGAGCAACGTCTTCAGCGCGGTCTCGTCGGAGGTCACACCGGCCGCCTGCGTGACCGAGACTGGTGCCGTCTCCTCCTCCTCGTCCTCAGACGCCTCGAAGGCACGCGTGCCTCCGACGCGGGCGACCAGGTCCTCGTCGATCTCGTCGAGCTTGGCGGACATGCCGGTCAGCATCGACCGGAGGTGTTCGGGGACGAACGGCCAGGCCGGAAGGTGGACGCGTGCCATGACGCGGTCCTCGACCAGGAGGAACTTGATGAACCGGAAGTCACGATTGAGGACGCTCACCTCGAACGCCGCTCGCTCGAGGTCCTCGACGTCCTCGACCACGAAGCTGAACAGCTGGACGACCGGCACGTCCTCGTCGACCCGCACGAAGACCAGCGAGCTGCCCCACGGCACCGGGATGTCGCCGTCGTCGTCGTGCTGGGGAGCCGACCCGAACAGCGGGGTGAGCGCCTGGTCGACCAGGTCACGCAGGTGCTCCGCGCTCTCGGGCATGACCGCGAGCGGCTCCTCAGCCTCGACCGCGGCTACGGCGACTGAGGGCTCAGGGGCCTCGGGATCCTCTCCCAGGCCGTCGGCGACGAGAAAGGCCGGATGCGCGACCCCGAAGACCTCGCGCAGCGCCTTGACCGCCATCACCGCGAGCCGGTCTGCCTCGGTCAGCGGCAGGTCGGCGTAGAAGTTGCCCGACCCCTCGCCCTCGGGCTGCCCCGGGCCGACTGTCGGCATGCTCCAGCCGAGGGCGGTCAGCGTCGAGATGCGGTCCTCGTCGAGGGCGTAGGGCTCGGCGAGGTAGTTGTTGCTCGACACCTCGCCCCGCACCATGCTGCCGTCGCCGAAGCCCGCGAACTGCACATAGGGCGCGGCACCGTCGACAGCGTCCTCGGCCACCTCGGCGTCGATGACGAGCATCTCGTCGTCACCCATCTCGGCCAGATGGTCGGCCAACCGCGCCTGGAACCTGCTCCACGCACGTGCCGTGTTGCGGTCCAGATCGAACCCTGCGAACTCGCTCAACTGCATCCCCCCTGCCTCGACCCCACGCTCTCAACGTACCGGCGAGCACCGACAAATTCATGCCCTCCGCTGCCTCTCCGAGGAGGGCCGGCCAGCCGGGTCAGCGGTCTGGTCAGGCCCGGGCGGCGCCGTACCCGAGCAGGGCAGCCAGGCCCAGCGCGCTCCGGGGTGCGTAGCCGCTGCGCCACAGCCCGCCGTGGACCGCGCCGTAGGCCTCGTCCTCCCAGGGGTGGTCGTGTCGCGGTCCGCCGCCGGTGTGCAGGTCGTGCACGAGCAGGGCCGCCATCAGCACGTTGGAGGTCGAGGGCTCGAACACCTCGACCCCGAACCGGTGCGCCCCGGCGTAGGCGGCTGCAAGCGCCCGGTTCTTGACGACCGATCGGGTCCGGGTCGGCGGCGCGACGTTCATCGACACCGTCGTACCGGCATCTCGGGCCACCGCGGCACGCCACCGCTGCAGCCGCTTGGCGAGCGCGTAGTTCGGCCCCTGCTGGGGCACCAGGCTGTCGTTGATGCCCGGGTCGGAGCCGGCGACGTACCCCCGGCGCAGCAGCCGGCCACCGCTGACCGCACGCAGCGGTCGGCCGAGGAGCTTCGCGGCGTACGGCCTGCCCTCGTAAGCCCGGGTGGACTGCTCCACCGCCTCTCCCGGCACGGCGAAGACATCGGTCGGTGTGGCGAGGAAGGCCAGCGCCAGGTCGTCTCGCAAGGACGTCAGCCGGGTGGTGAGCGCGTCGACCGCCATCGAGACGCGCACGTTGGTCGCACCGTCGGCGTAGACGTAGTTGCCCAGCACCAGCTTCCCGGGCAGCCCGGCGAGCCACTCGCCGACGGCCGGTACCTCGGCGATGAGGTCGGCACCGGTGTGCTGGTGTAGACCGCCCTCGCCACCCGGCTCGACCGGCAGCAGCGCCTTCCCTGCCCCGTGCCGCGCCGTCTCCAGCACCCGCTGCCAGATGTCGGGCCGCGGCAGGTCGACCGCGGCCACCGTGGCGCCCCAGTGCAGCAGCGCTCGCAGCGGCCCCATCTCCGCGCCGGCACCGAGCACGGCGACGGTGTGTCCCTCGAGCCTGAGCCATTCGGGGTTGGCCATCACCATGCGAACGGCGTCGGCGGCTGACGGCTCCATGACGCCGGCAGCCAGCCACGCGTCCAGTCGCCGGTGCAGGTCGTCATTACGGAGCCGGCGGCCGTGGTAGGGCAGCGACAGCTCGGTCTCCGCGTGCTCCTCCCCCAGGACCTCGATCGTGTTCAACAAGCGGTCGGCCTCCGACGTGGTCCACGTCGAGAGCGGGACGTCGGAACCATCGGCCCCGACCACCCGCATCAGCCTGTGCAAGGAGCCGAGCCCGTCACCCGCGATGGTGAGCGCGGCTTCGCGGGAGGACAGCCCCGCCTCCAGAAGTCGCCGGAAGTGGACGAGGTATCCGCTGCGCCAGTTGGTCTCCTGTGCCGCGTTCAACGCGCCGGCCGAGTCGACCTCGCGCAACGCGTCCGAAACGACCGCGCGGCCCGCCGACGCCGTGCTGCGACGGCCGTCGGCGGACCGCGGAAAGACGATCCCGTGCTGCTGGTCTGAGCTCATCGGTTCATCATGCCCGACCCCCGAGAGGCGTTCAGGCGGGCTCGGTGGTCACCGGCGGTGCGACGACCGGCGGTGCGACGACCGGCGGTGCGACAACCGGGTGTGCGGCGGCCGTCATCGCGACCTTGTGCAGGCCCGCTGCCTCGGGCGACCCCGCGGCCGAACCGAGATGACCGCGGAGCATCCCGAACAGGTACACCGCGGCGAGCGCCGTACCTGCGCACATCACCGCGAAGATCAGCCGGTAGTCCAGGAGCGTCACCAGCAGAGCCCCCACGGCGATGGAGAGGGCCTGCGGAGTGGTGACCAGGACCTCGGTGGCCGTCGAGACGCGGCCCATCAGCCGGCCGGGAGTCTGCTTCTGGAGCAAGGTGTTGTAAGCGACGATGACGACCGGGATCCCCGCACCCATGACCGCGGTGGCGACCAGCAGCTGCCAGAGCTCGACGGCCGCGGCGATGCCGCCTATCCCCCCGCTGAGCAGGACCAGTCCCGAGATGATCGAGCGCGGCTCACCGAGCGCGCGGACGATACGGCTCGAGAGCAGCCCTGCGGTCAGTGCGCCGACCCCCTGGACAGTGAGCACCGGGCCGACGAACTCGACCGGCTTGTCGAACGCGTCGACCACGGCGTACACAGCCGACTCCGCGAACCCGAGGACGAGCAGGCAGATGCTCAGGCTCAGCGTGCTGTGCAGGAGGAGAGGGGTACGACGGACGTGCATCACTCCGGCAGCGACCTCCGCCCGCCAGTGCATCGGCACGTGCTCCTCGTGGGCCTCCACCACGGTCAGGCTGGCGACGGCGATCGCAGCCACAAGGAAGGTCACGCCGTCGACCGCGGCGACCCACGGACCACCGGCGAAGGCAAAGATCGTGGCGCCCGACAAAGGGCCCACGAGGCGGAGCGCTTCGCGGGTCACCGACAGGGAGGCGTTCGCCTCGACGAGGGCGTGCTCGGGAAGCAGGTCCTTGAGCAGGCCGTTGAGCGCGGCCGGCGTCACCACGAAGGAGACCCCGTAGAAGAACGCGACGACGTAGATGATCCAGACGTCGCCGGCGTCCCGTACGAGAAACAGCGGCGCCATGACGAGTGCCGTTCCGAGGTTCGCCCAGATCAGGAACGCCCTGCGAGGCACCCGGTCGACGACGTACCCCAACAGCGGTGCGATCAGCGCCGGGATCGTCATCCAGAGGAAGGTGAGCCCTGCCGCACCGTTGGAGTCGGTGAGCTTCTTGACCCACATGCTGAGCACGATCAGCATCAGCGAGTCACCGAACATGCTGGCGGTGAGGCCCGCGTAGAGCCGCTTGAACCCGGTGGTGCGGAAGGCTGCCTTCATCGGGACTCCTCGCCCTGCTCGTGGTCGTGGGTGGTGGCCGGTCGTGATGCGCCTGGCTCGGGCCGCGGGACGAGCCAGCCGACAAGCGACACCAGCCGTGCGCCCTCGGGCCGGCGCTCCGGGGCGTGTAGCCGGTCGAAGTGGGTCAGGAAAAGCTCCTGCATCCGCTCGGAGACCTCCTTCGCCTCCTCAGCGGTCAGCCAGAGGGACGCCTGGGCAACCGTGGAGGCCGCGCGCCATTCAGGGGACTCGGACTGCTCGACCTCGCGTGCCGCACGGAGTCGTTGGAGCTCCCTGTTCAGCATCAGGTCGGTGAGCGCATGCCCGGCAGCGCTCGTCTCGGGCTCCTCTTCGCCCTCCCCCCAGACCAGCCCCTCGCTGGCCGCCTGCCAGGGCCGCCTGCGTCCGACTGCGTCGGGCACCTCGGTCACGAAGCCGTGCTCTGCGAGCTTGCGCAGGTGCCACGAGCAGTTGGAAGGCGAGCTGCCGAGCTCAGCGGCGAGCTCCGTCGCAGTGCGGGGGCCGTCGAGCACGAGGATCTCGAGCAGGTCCATGCGCAGCGGGTGCGCGAGTGCCTTGAGCGAGGCGGCGTCGCTGATGGTCCGGCGGCTCTTCGTCATGAATCGAAAGTAGTCTTTCGAAAGACTTCTTTCAATACTTCGACAGGTCAACAGTTGCGGCGATCCCGCGAGAGGCTCAGCCGCGGGCGCCGGCTACGGCGCCGGCGGCACCGGCGGCGGGAGGACCGTCACCACGCCAGTGGCACCGGCCACGTCGACGTTGCTGCCATCGGTCACCCGAACCATGAAGGTCTCCGGGGTCTCGACCCCCGGATCGGCAAGGACGGTGACGGTGAACCGAGCCGTGACCTGCCCCGGGACGAACGTCACGCGCAGCGTCTTGGGGACGAAGTCGGTGGCGTCGGCCGAACCGGTCTGGGTGGACGTCTTCACGACGATCCGCTTCCCGCTCGCCCGGCTCAGGCGCAGGGTGACCGGGACCTCGACTCTCCCCGTGGCAGGCTCGGTGACCTCGGCGTCGAGCACGGTCAGCCGCGGGGTCGGATCGTCGTCGCGGATCCCGGCAAGTCCCGTGCCGTCCTTGATGCGCAGACCGCGGGCCTCCGACAGACGGAAGCTGAACCACTCGGTGCCCTCGTCACGCAGGTCGTCGGGCACCCTGACCTGCACCGTGGCCTTCCTCGCACCGACCCGGAACCGGACTCGCCGGTCGATCCCGACGTAGTCCCGACCGGGGGCTGCACTCACCGCGGCCGTCCGGATCCGCACGCCCGTCTCCCGAGAGGTTGGCCGGTCGAGCATGACGGTCGCCGTCATGACCGACCCTCCCGGCCTCTCCTGCACCGACGCGTCCAAGACCCGGACCAGCGGGACCGGGGGGCTGGGGCGGCCGCGGACGTCGAGCCCGGCGAAGCAGTAGCCGCCGTCGTGGGCACCGCGGATGATCCGTGGCAGCGCCCGCAGGGTCTGCCCCGAGTTCGTCACCCCGTCGTGAAGCAGGACGACGTTCGTCTCGTGTGGGCGGAGCTGGGCCAACGCGCTGTTGGCGATGGTGCGCGCGGAACGGTTCTTCCAGTCCGTCGGGTCAGCGGTCCACAGGACCGGGACCAGGCCCATGCCACGCACCACGGCGCGGACCCGATCGTCGATCCTGCCGTAGGGCGGCCGCATCAGGTTCGAGGTCCGGGCGCCGGCGCTGGTGATGGCCCGGCGGGTTCGCCGCAGGCTCGATGTGACGGCCTTGTCCCTGAGCCTGACGAGGTTCTCGTGGTCGTAGGAGTGGTTGCCGATGGTGAATCCGAGCGCACTGGCCAGGCGAGCCAGCCGCGGGTTTGCCCGTACCCGCTCCCCCAGGACGAAGAAGGTCGCCGGCACGCGCTGCCGATGGAGGAGCGTCACGAAGTCGTCTGTCAGGGCGGGGCTGGGGCCGTCGTCGAAGGTCAGGGCGACCAGCCCGGCAGAGCACGGGGTCACAGCGTTCGACGCGGTGGCCGTGGCGGCCGCGGCGGCCGCGGCGGCCGTGGCGTCAAGGGACGCGGCCGTGGTCATCGCGGCGACGAGCACGCCGACGCACAGTGTCGCCGGCAGCCGGGCGCGTCTCATCGTGATGCCCCCTCAGACCCCCCCACTTCCCAGGATGGAGCCCCTCCCGGGTACGTGGAGTGGATCGGGCCATGACGGGACGTAAGGCCCCGCTTTCGTTCCGTCCCGACTAGTCCGAGCGGCCTCCGGCGACCCTCGCGGACCCACGCGGGACGACCGCCCACGAGTCCAGAGGCAGCAGGCAGCTCACTCAGTCGTCGAACAGCGCCCGGACGTCCTCGGCGCCGATCGGCGTCCCCATCGAGCCGTCGCCGTCGATGACCTGCGCGAAGAGCGCAGCCTTGCGGGCCTTGAGCTCCATCACCTTCTCCTCGATCGTGTTCGCCGCGACCAGCCGGTAGACCATGACCGGGCTCTCCTGGCCGATCCTGTGGGCACGGTCGACGGCCTGGGCCTCGACGGCGGGGTTCCACCAGGGGTCGAGCACGAAGACGTAGTCGGCCTCGGTCAGCGTGAGCCCCACTCCCCCGGCCTTGAGGCTGATCAGGAACACCGTGGAGTCGCCGCCCTTGAACTCCTCGATCACCTCGCCGCGCCGACGGGTGCTCCCGTCCAGGTAGGTCGAGTCGATGCCCTCACGGTCGAGCCGGGCACGCACCCGGCGCAGGAACGAGGTGAACTGGCTGAAGACCAGCGCCCGGTGCCCCTCGGCCATGAGCTCCTGCAGATGGTCGACCAGTACGTCGATCTTCGCCGACCCGATCCCGTCGTACTCCTCGTCCACGAGACCGGCGTCGAGGCTCAGCTGCCGGAGCTTGGTGAGCGAGCGGAAGATGGCGATCCGGTGCTTGTCGAAGTCCTCGACCAGTCCGAGCACGGTCTGCCGCTCGCGCTGGAGATGGGTCTCGTAGACCCGCCGATGGCGCGGGGTCAGCCGCACCTCGAGCACCTGCTCCTGCTTCGGTGGGAGGTCGGAGGCGACGACCTCCTTGGTGCGCCGCAGCAGGAACGGCCGCACCCGCCGGCGGAACCGTTCGAGCACCTGCTTGTCCCCCAGCCGCTCGACGGGGTTCGCCACCAGCTCGACGAACCGCTGCGGATAGGGGTACAGCCCCGGCGCCACGATCGACAGCAGCGACCACAGCTCCATCAGCCGGTTCTCCAGCGGCGTGCCGGTCAGCGCGAGCCGGAAGGGTACGTCGAGCCGCCGAACGCACTGGTAGGTCTTCCCGTTGTGGTTCTTCACCGTCTGCGCCTCGTCGAGCACGAGCCCGCCCCAGCGGAGAGCGGCGTAGGAGTCGACCTCGAGGCGGTACAACGTGTAGGACGTGATCACCACGTCGGCACCGTCGAACAGGGACGCGATCGACGTACCCCTCCGGGAGTGCGACTCGGTCACCGTCCGCACCGAGAGGCCGGGCGTGAAGGTCGCCGCCTCGTGGGCCCAGGTGGACACCACGCTGGTGGGCGCGACGACCAGGAACGGCCCGGCGCCGCGCTCACGTGCATGTGCGATGAGCGCCAGGGTCTGCAGGGTCTTGCCCAGCCCCATGTCGTCGGCAAGGATCCCGCCGAGTCCGGACTCCCACAGGAACGCCAGCCACCGGAAGCCGTCACGCTGGTAGTGCCGGAGCTCCGCCTTGAGACCCGTCGGCTCAACCTCGGGGAGCGCCTCGAGCCCGCGGAGGGCCTGGGCCGCGCGCACCCACTGGTCGGCCTGCGCGTCGACGATGCCGACCTCGGCGAGCTCGTCCCACAGCCCCAGGTCGTGGTGGTTGACGCGCACGCCGTCACGCGGCTGCTCGTGGAGCTCGCCGGCGGCGTTGACCAGCTCGGCGAGCTGCTGGAACTCGGGCCGGTCGACGCGGATGTGCACGCCGTTCTTCATGATGATCCGCTCGACGCCGCGGGTCAGCGCCTCGAGCAGCTGTGCCAGCGCGATGAACTGGCCGTCGACGCTGATCACGACCTCCAGGTCGAGCCAGTCCGTGCGCGCCTCCTCGGCGCCCTCGCCGTGGTCGGCCGCGGCGAACCGGATCACCGGTGCGTCCCGCGCCTCCCGATAGTCCGGCCGGGCCCCGATCTCCTCGATCTCCACGAGCCCGCCGGCCTCGAGCCCGGGCAGCACGTCCTGGGCGAACGCGATGGCCATGGTGTCCCGGAACGTCTGCTCAGGCACCAGCCCACCCGCAGTCCGGTGGCTGTCGTAGAGCCGGTGCACCTGATCGTCGTCCAGCGTCGGCTCGAGTTCGTCCAGGAGCTGCCGCTCGAGCTCGAGCCGACGCACGCCGCGCATCCCGCGCGTCTCACCGATCCCGTAGATCCGGTCGTCGTCACCGACGCGGTAGCGCCAGGTCCATGCGACCGCCACCTCGTCGACCGCCTTCCACTCCACGGTGAGGCACAGCCGTGGCGTCGCGGGCTCGGGCACGGCCACGGACCCGTCGGAGGAGATGACCGGGACGTGACGTTGGAGACGTGGAAGGTACTCCGCCACGAGGTCGGCGCGATCTGCGGCCGGCACGACGAGCTCGTCGGCCATGCTGAGCAGGCGCCGCACCTCGGGTCCGGCCGGTTTCGCGAGTGGCGCAAGCGTGACGGCCCAGGTCTGCGAGCGCTCACCGGGAAGCCACAGCGCGACCCCGTGCCCGGTCTCCCCGAGTACGTCGACCGCGTCTGCGGCGTACCACGCGTCACCGACCGTCACGCCGAGTCGCAGGTGCGCTTCACGCTTCGGGGCGGCGTTCACGTCGAGCTGGATCCTCACCGGCTCGGGATGGACCGCGACGCTCTCGAGACCGGCACCCGGCACGAGCTCGAGACCGACCTCCTCACAACGCGCGAGCAGGCTCCACAACGAGCCGCCGAACGAGCTGAGCACCAGATGGGAGTCACCGCCCCCGAAGTACAGGTTGCGCTGGGCGGCCCGGTGCGCCGCGAGCAGCTCACCGAGGAGGGCGGCCTGCGCGGGCGGGAAGCGACGCCGCCTGGGGTCGAGGTACTGCACGTCCTGCCAGGAGATCCCGGAGCGGACCCAGTTGTCGCGCGCGCCCCGCTGGAGCGGCCGGATCCGGAGCGTGCCCCGACGCGGACCGGCGTCCTCGCTCCATCCGCGGTAGCCGGTGCTCGAGGACCGTTGGTTGACCTCGACCTGCAGCGCCAGCGGCTTCAGCTGGTCGACCGTCTCGGGCACCGCGTCGAGCTCGTCGAGCACCGAGCTGAGCTGGCGTTGCCATCGCCGGCTCGCGGCGCCCTCGCCGTGCTCCTCCGCCTGCTTCTGACGGACGGTCAGCAGCAGTGCGACGGTGTGCTTGCAGCCCTCGCCCACCGGACAGCTGCAACGGCCGTAGGTCCACACCTCGCGGCCGCTCCGGCCGACGCTGACGTTGCAGGCGTAGACCTCCCCGGTGGCGCCCTCGACGTTGCCCCGGATGTCGAGGTCGCCGTCGTCGTCGACCTGGTGGCTGCACGAGAGCACCTTGCGGCGACGGACGTAGTCGACCGCTCGCTCGTAGGTCGCCGAGCCGAACCGCAGGCGCAGCTGAGGCTCGTCGAGCAGCAGGGTCAGGTCCACCACCCGACGAGCCTAAGCGGCGCCACCGACGTTCACGCCGTCGGCACTCAGGGGCGGAGCACTCCGCCGACTGGAGCCTGCGCGCTGTGACCACCGGCGAGGCCTGACCACGAGGTCAGGCTGCGAGCTTGTAGCCGTCCTGGCGCTGGGGCAGCCGCGCGGAGAGGGGTGTGACGAGCTGCGCGACCGGCCGGCCGAGGCGACCTGCCGCGAGCGAGGCGAGAGTACGTCGTGGCGGCAGACGGTACGCGAGCACCAAGGACTGCATCGCGAGCAGCATCGAGCAGCAGATCGTCAGCGGCACGTCGGTCGCGAGGAAGCCGTAGAACACCCACAGCGCGGTGCCCCAGCAGCTGAGCAGCGTCGACCACGGGCACAGTCCCCACAGCGGTGCCCGGGAGAGGGCGAGCCGCGCCTGCGGGAGCATGCGCAGTGAGCTGGCCGTCGTACCCACCATCGCCAGGGTGAACGAGTTCGCGACGTCGACCAGCCACAGCGAGGCAAGCCCGCTGGCGAAGACGACCGCCACCGGTGTCCAGGCCCGGCGCGGCACACCTGCGCGCAGCACCACGACAGCGAGAGCGACCAGCAGCACCAGCGCGAGCACGTTGTTCACGACCTGGATCGCGTCGGCGACCGCGACGGCGTAGACGCACCACAGGGTGAACGTCGCCATGCTCAGCAGGATCGAGCTCCACGAGACGCCCTCCGCCGAGCGGGTGCGGGCGGCGCGGACGACCTGGGGGACGGTGGCGTAGAGGGACAGGACCGATGCGGCAGAGCCGACCAGCACGACGACAGACACGGGCGAGCACATTCGAGCGAGGGTGAACGGGTGGAGCGTCGGTCCGCCGTCCTGCTTGTCTGCCGTGACACGTGACTGATCGCGGGCCTGAGTCTAAGAAGCCGAGCAGCGCATTTCCGGCGAATGGTAAAGCCTGTAACGAGTCGTACGTCACATCCTTGACCGGCGCCGGGCGGAGGTCGAGAGTCCCTTCCATGTCCCCCATCGACAGATCGCGTCTGGCCCGGCTGATCGACAGGGAGCGCACGAGGTACGTCGCCGCACACCCGACCTCCGCGCAGCTGTTCGCCGAGGCCGACCACCTCTTCGGGCGCGTGCCGATGACCTGGATGAGGATGTGGAGCGGTGGCTTCCCGCTCTACCTCGAGCGGGCTCGCGGGAACCGGATCGACGACGTCGACGGTCGGGAGTACGTCGACTTCGCACTCGGCGACACCGGAGCCATGGCCGGGCACAGTCCCCAGGCAACGGTGGACGCCGTGATCGAGCGGGCCGGAACCCTCGGCGGGATCACCACGATGCTCCCCACCGCCGACGCGGAGTGGGTCGGCGCCGAGCTGACCCGTCGCTTCGGACTGCCGTTGTGGTCGTTCACCCTCACCGCGACCGACGCGAACCGCTGGGCGGTCCGCCTCGCACGCCTCGCCACCGGCAAGCCGAAGATCCTGACCTTCGCCTACTGCTACCACGGCTCGGTGGACGAGACCTTCGCCCTGCCCGGCCCCGGAGGTACGGCGATCGCCCGGCCGGGCCTCGTCGGCGCACCTGTGCCCCTGTCCGAGACGACCCGGGTCGCGGAGTTCAACGACCTGGCCGGGGTCGAGGCCCAGCTCGCCCATGGCGACGTGGCGGCGATCCTGACCGAGCCGGCACTGACCAACATCGGCATCGTGCTTCCCGAGCCCGGGTTCCTGGAAGGGCTACGGGAGCTGGCGATCAGGTACGACGCGCTGCTGATGATCGACGAGACGCACACGTTCTCCGCCGGGCCAGGAGGGGCGACCCGGCTCTGGGGGCTGGAGCCCGACATCTTCGTGATCGGCAAGAGCATCGGCGGCGGAATCCCCAGCGGCGCCTACGGGATCAGCCAGGAAGTCGCCGCAGCAGTGAACGCCCATCCCGAGGCGGACCTCGTCGACGTCGGTGGCGTCGGCGGCACGCTTGCCGGGAACGCCCTGTCGGTCGCCGCGATGCGGGCGACCCTGGAGCACGTGCTCACCGACGAGGCGTTCGCGCACACGGTCGCCCTGGCCACGGAGTTCACCCGAGGCGTCCAGGAGACCATCGACCGGGCGGGTCTGCCGTGGTCGGTGAGCCAGCTCGGCGCCCGGTCGGAGTACCGCTTCGCCTCCCCCGCCCCACGCGACGGCAGCTCGTCCGCCGCGGCCGCTGACGAGGAGCTCGACGAGTACCTCCACCTCTACCTCGCCAACCGCGGCGTGCTGATCACGCCGTTCCACAACATGGCACTGATGTGCCCCTCGACGACTGCCGAGGACGTCGCCCTGCACACGAAGCTCTTCGCCGAGGCGGTCGGCGAGCTGGTCGGCGGGCCAGGCTGACCGTGCGCTGAAGCCCTCGGGACGGAAGGATGGGCCTTCTGTGTCCAGCGGAGGACAGGGCGCGAGTCATCGAGGGAGTGGTTCGGCTTGGACATCGAGACCCCGGCGCTCGTGGTCGACATCGACCGCCTTCAGGCGAACGTGGACAGGACGAGCGAGGTGGTGAGGTCACGAGGACTCGGGCTCCGACCACACGCGAAGACCCACAAGTGCATCGAGATAGCCGAGATGCAGAGGCAGGCGGGAGCAGCGGGCCTGACCGTCGCCACCCTCTCGGAGGCCGAGGTGTTCGCCGGTGCCGGCTTCGCCGACCTGCTGATCGCCTACCCGGTCTTTCCGAACGGAACGAAGGCTGAGCGCCTGCGACGGCTCGTCGACGAGGCGAACCTGTACGTCGGCGTGGACAACGTGGCGGGAGCCGCGGCGATCGCACGTGCCGCCGCCGGCCGGACCGTCCAGGTCGTCCTCGAGGTGGACAGCGGTCAGCACCGCACCGGGGTCGCCGCCTCGGACATCGTGCGACTCGCCGAGCAGTGTGACTCGCTCGGTCTCCGGGTGACCGGCGTGTTCACCCATGGCGGCCACTCCTACCGGGACCCGGCCGCCCCGCCCCAGGCAGCGATGGACGAGGGAACAGCCCTGGCTCAGGCACACGACCAGCTGCGGGCGGCCGGCTTCGACATCACCGTCGTCAGTGCCGGATCGACCCCCACCTCGGGGACGGCGCGCCCGGCACAGGTCACCGAGGAACGGCCGGGGTCCTACGTCTTCTACGACCGCCAGCAGCTCGCCCTCGGCGTGTGTGCTCCCGACGAGCTCGCGGTCTCCGTCGCCGCGACGGTCGTGAGCACTGGCCACGGCCGTTTCGTGATCGACGCAGGGTCGAAGGCATTGGCGATGGACCGCCCGGAGTGGCTCCCCGGACACGGCTGGATCCCGTCGCTGGGCGAAGCGCAGGTGATGACCCTGTCCGAGCACCACGGGATCGTCGAAGGCGCCACCACACCACCAGCGGTCGGAGACATCGTCCTCGTGACGCCGAACCACGTGTGCAACGTCGTGAACCTCTTCGACGAGTACGTCGTGACCCGAGCAGGAGAGGTCGTGGACCGCTGGCGGGTGGCCGCGCGGGGGAAGAACGCCTAGTCAGACCTCGACGATGCTCTCGAGGCGGTGGGAGAAGCCGGCCGAGGGCGACACGGCCCGACAGGTCAGCTGCCGCGGCTCGTCGAGCTCGGTGTGCACGCGCACCTCCCAACGCCGACCCTCGACGTCGAAGACGGCGCGGGTCTGCGACCCGTGGCGGGTGTGGTCCACCAACGGCGGCGGCAGGACTCCGTCGCAGCCGGTGTGCCGGCGCAGGTAGACCTCGGCCGCCTGCACCGAGAACGGGTACGACGACCGCCCCCGCAGATGCTCCAGGTCGAGCCGCCCGGCGAGATGGGCCTCGGCGAACCCGGCGGCGTCCTCGGGCGAGAGCCGGCCGTAGTAGAGCCCGTGCGGCAGCACCAGCAGGTTCGCCGCGAACCGGTCGCCCCCGATGTGCGAGACCTCCCAGGTGTGCTCGGGAGCGACCTTGGTCATCGCCGCGCACAACGGACGGCCGCGCTCTGCGCAGCAGGCGTCGTGCCTGCCGTGCGTACACACGAGGAACAGCGGCTCCTCATGCGGCGTGAACCCCGGGCGGCGGCCTTCGCCCAGGCCGGTCAGGTCGAGGTCGACCAGCTCCCGCACGTCGCCCAGCACCGCGGTCTCGAGCCAGGGTCGGTCGGTGTGCACGTAGGCCGCGAACACCCGCGTCGCGCTCACCTCTCCCCTGCCGTGCCGGCGGATCAGCAGCGACCGGACCCGATGACGTGACTCGAGCTCGCCGAGCCGCTGCCTCACCTCGTCGGGGAGCCGGCTGTCGCGCACGGCGTTGACCCCCCAGGGCCCGGGCGCCTCGACGAGCAGGAACGCCCGCACCGTGGAGGCGGTCCCCGCCAGCGGCTCGGTCAGCTCCTCGCTCGCTGCCGAGCACCTGAACGCAGCGGTCACCGGACGATCCGGAGCAGGCCTTCGCGCACGAGTCGCCGGACGACGACGAGCCTGCTCTCCTCATCGAGCCACCGCCCCAGGTCCGCGACCCGGAAGGCGCTCTGGTCGCGTACGAACTCCATCGGGTCGGTCAGCCGCACCGGCATCCGCAGCCGCCGGTCGCCGAGCAGCACGACGAGGCGATCGCCCTCGGTTCGTAGCACGCAGGCTGTCGTTGGCCGGCGCTCCACCACGGTGTCGTCGCTCAGCCCGCCGAGCGCGACCAGGTCGTTGAGGCCACCTCGCAGCGCGGGCGTGCGCTCGCTGAGGAAGGCCGTGACGCGATCGGCGGCCACCGTCGCCGGGTCGAGGTCGGAGACGGTCCGGGCGAAGGACGACAGCTCGTCGGCGAGCACCCTCGCCAGCCGGTCGGGCTCGTCGAGGTAGCCGACGGGCAGCGGCCCGTCGTACCTCTCGTCGGCCAGCACCCGCTCGCTGACCTGGCGCAGGACCTGCCGCCAGGTGAGCCGGTTGATCCCGACGGTCACGTGCAGGGAGGTCTCCTCCTGGCTGCGCGCTGAGTGCGGCGTTCCGGTGGGGAGGTACATCGAGAGGCCGGGCTCGAGCAGCACCTCGCGCTCCTCCCCGCCCTCGACGATCTCCCACTGCTTCCGGCCATGGGTCTGGAAGACGAAGACGTCGTGGCTGTCGCTGTGGCGGGCGAAGCCCTGGGACCCGGGCGGGGTCAGGTACGCGTTGGCCTGGCACGGGTGGCCGAGCGCCACCTCGAGCTCGCGGACCAGCCGGGTGAGCGGCGGCCAGTAGCGATGCAGGCCCTGGAGTACGACGGTCGCGCCGCCGTCGAAGTGGGAGAGCACCTTGCGCGCGTCCACCAGCCCGGTGACCGGGGATCCGGCCATGGTCGCGGCCCGGGTGAACTGCGACGCCGGAAGCACCGTGCCGTCCCTGACGACCCGCAACGCCGGCGTCCGCAGCGCGACGCTGGTCAACAGCTGGTCGACGTCGTCGAGCGACAGCAGTCCGACGAGGTCCGCGGGGTCGGCGTGGTGGAGATGGACGTGTGACGCCCAGACCTTGTCTCGGAAGGCCTGGGCGTCACCGCTGAGCAGCTGGAGTGCGTCCAAGGCTCAGGCGTCGGTGCCGTCGGCGTCCCCACCGTCGGTCGCGTCGGCGTCCCCACCATCGGTGCTGTCGCCGTCGGTGACGTCGGTCGAGTCGCCGTCGCCGCTGTCACCGTCGTTCGCGTCGGTGCTGTCACCGTCGGTGCCGTCGGCGTCCGCGGTGTCGGTGCCGTCGGCGTCCTGGTCGCCGATCATCTCGCCCGCGGTGGCGGGGGCGCCGATCGTCTCGATGTCCTCGTCGGCCACGGGCTCGTTGGGCGTGGTGGTCATGACACTCCTCTCAGGACCCGGCGCGGGGCTGCGCCGGCTGGCGGGCAGGTACCCACGAGTCTCGCAAGCAACCGCCGTACCGACCAGGAGTGCGCAGACCCCTCGGTCAGGTGGCGGGAGAGGCGGGCTCGAAGCTCGCGAGCATCTCCTCCAGCGCGCGCTGGTCGGGGCCGACCCACGGGTCGGCGAGCGGCGCGACGGCGAGCATGTCGA
The DNA here is from genome assembly GCA_963700955.1 of uncultured Actinomycetota bacterium. GTDB lineage: Bacteria > Actinomycetota > Actinomycetes > Propionibacteriales > Nocardioidaceae > Nocardioides_C. The sequence goes on from CAVOZH010000012.1 coordinate 352,515, forward strand.
GACAGGCCGAGGTGTCTTCCACCACCGACGGCAGGTGCGAGCTGAGGATCACCTCGGGGTCCATCGCGCGCAGTGGATCCACGGTCTTCATGTAGGCCTCCCGGTCGGCCACGTGCACCCACGGGCTGTCGACGGTGGCCCACAGCAGCTGTGCCGAGCGAAGGTCGTCGGCCGGGACGTCGCGCACGTCGCTCCCCGCCGCGAGGTCCGAGCTCGCCATCGGGGCACCGAAGCAGTCGGACGCGACGCAGGTCCTGGAGCGAGGGTCGAAGAAGCCGACCGTCGCCGGGCTGTCGAACAATGGTGGCCTGAAGGCTGTGAGCGTCCGGTCACCGACGTCGAGCCTCTGGCCGGGGTTGATCAGGTACAGGCGGTCCATCGGCAGCGGCCGCTCGGTCGACATGATGCCGACGCTCAGGAAGGTGGTCACCACGCGAGCCTTCGGCGCTGCCTCGAGCAGCTCGAACAGCGCTCCGGTGTGGTCGCGGTCCGGGTGGGTCAGCCAGATCCAGCGCACGTCCTTGGGGTCGATGACCGAGCCGAGAGCATCCATGAACCCGCGCTCGGGCAGGCTCAACCCCGTGTCCACCACGACCGGCTGGGCGGAGTGGAGCACGAAGGCGTTGACGGGCAGGAAACCGATGGCGGGCACCGGCATGTGGTCGTTCAGGACGGTGACGTCGGAGTTGAGGCGGTGGATCTGCATGAAGACTCCAGAGGTCCGCGTGACGCTGTCCCGACGGGCACAGCGGCGGTGCGGGATTGGCGATGCTGACGACCTCGTCGCCCGAGAACCGGAGGCTGCGACGTGGGCGCCCGCTGGAACCGCGGGAGAGCGTGGCGCGCACGTCCTGATCGTTGCGATGACACCGGTGCTCCACCAAACGCTCGTGAGGCCCACAGGGGAAGTCAACGAACCGTGGTCGATTCGAGCGCATTGCGACCTCGGGTCTATACGGCTGGTGGGACTGGACAGGTCCATACCGGAGTCGTTTCGGCGGCTCCACTGCCGGGAAAACTTCCGATGTCTCCAGGCGCGACTCGGGAGGTTCTGGCGATGTTCTTGTCCAGTCACATGCCCTGTGCAGAGTGCGGTGAGTCCGTAGACCGGGCGGCTGCCGACTCCCACAGGTGCGACCCTGCACGACGGGTCGAGTACCAGATGATCGTCATGCGCCCGGTGCTCGCCGCGTTCGACACGCGCTTCCGCGAGTACCTCTCCGGCAACGAGGGCAGGTTCGAGGTCTGGCTGGCCGCCCGCGACGTACGACGGAGCGCCTGACCCGCCAGAGCCTCCAGGCACCGCTCAGCTGAGGCCGGCGACTGCGACCGGGGTCCGCCGAGGGCTTCCTCGCCGTGGCCCCCGACCTGTACTACTGGGGCAGCCGCCTGGCTTCATGAACGACCACGACCCCGCGGACGCCACCTTGCTGCTGCGGTTCCTGTCCCGCGTCTCCGGCACGGAGTACGACGAGCGGGCCACCCGCGATGCGCGCCGCCGCGTCGTCGCCTTCTTCGACACGTACCTTCGGGGTACGACGGACAGGCCTGAGTCGTCGACGTAGCCGGACACCGGGAGGACTGGCGATGACCGCTCGCGAGCTGATCGTGCTCGGCACCGCCTCCCAGGTCCCGACGAGGCAACGAGCGCATCACGGCGCGCTCCTGAGGTGGGACGACGAGCTGGTGCTCTTCGACCCGGGTGAGGGCACGCAGCGGCAGCTCACCCTGGCCGGCGTGTCAGCCGCGAGCATCACCCGGATCTGCATCACCCATCTCCACGGCGACCACTGTCTCGGGTTGCCCGGGGTGCTCCAGCGGATGGCGCTCGACCGCGTGGAACGCCCGGTCGACCTGTACTTCCCCGCGAGCGGGCAGGAGTACGTCGAACGCCTGCGCCGGGCCAGCGCCGCCCACGACTCCGTCGACCTCCGCGAGCATCCCGTCTCCGTCGACGGCGTCGTCGACACCTGGCCGCACCTCGAGCTCCAGGCCCAAGCCCTGGACCACCGCATCGAGACCTACGGGTGGCGGCTCGCGGAGCCCGACGGCCGCCGCATGCTGGCCGAGCGGCTCAGCGCCCTGGGCATCAGCGGCCCGGACGTCGGCCGGCTCCAGCGCGACGGCGGCCTCGAGATCGAAGGGCGACGGGTCGACCTGCACGAGGTGAGCGAGCCGCGACGCGGTCAGTCGTTCGCGTTCGTGATGGACACCCGGCGCTGTAGCGCCGCGGTGGAGCTGGCACGTGGGGTCGACCTGCTCGTGTCCGAGTCGACGTACCTCAGCAGCGAAGCGGAGCTCGCGGCGTCGTACGCCCATCTGACCGCCGCCCAGGCAGGTCAGATCGCGTCCGAGGCAGGAGCACGCCGGCTGGTCCTCACGCACTTCTCGCAGCGGCACAGCGACGAGACGCTCTTCGCGGCCGAGGCCGGCGCGTACTTCCCCGACGTGCACGCCGCGCGCGACCTCGACCGCCTCGCCGTGCCGCCGCGCAGGTGACCTGGTCCCCGCCCCGGTGGCCTGGCCCCGACCCGGGGACCGCGCCGGTGGCGGGCCGGGGACCTTCGGCCCTGCCACCTCGCAGCCGCCGGTGTTGCCATCGAAGGACACCGGAGGAGGGATCTGTCATGGGCGAGCGCGTGGATGCCGTGGTCATCGGAGGGGGCCTGGGAGGGTTGGCAGCTGCCGTGACGCTGGCCGGCCAGGGCCGGAGGACGGTGGTGCTGGAGCAGCACTCGGTGCCCGGCGGCTACGCCTCCGGCTTCCAGCGCGGGCCCTACCGCTTCGACACCGCTCTGCACGCGCTGAACGGGCTCGCACCGGGCGGCGGGGTCGACGAGGTGTACCGGGAGCTCGGGATCTGGGACCGGCTGCGGCTGCACCGGCTGGACCCTCTCTACATCCTGCGCGGAGCGGGCCGTGAGGTCGTGGCCCACGCCGACCCGTTCCGTTACGAGGCCGAGCTGATCCGCAGCTTCCCGGACGAGGCCGACGGGATCCGGGCCTACCTGGACGAGGCGCATGCCGCCTACCGCGAGGGCCGGCGTCTCGAGGTCGACCAGGCGAGCGGCGGCAGACCGACGCTCGACGACCTGATGAGGCGCATCCCGACCATCGTCCGCCTGAGCAGCGAGACGTGGGACCAGATGATGACCCGCCACGTGTCCGACAAGCAGGCACGCGCGGCCCTCGGGGCGCTCTCCGGCTACGTCGGGCTGCCCCCGTCCAAGTGCGCTGCCACGGTCGGCGCGATCGCGACGGCGTCGTACCACGAGCACGGCGGGTGGTACCCCGAAGGCGGCGCGCAGGCCATCAGCGGGGCGCTCGTGCAGGTGCTCCGCGAACGCGGTGGCGAGATCCGCTACGGGCATCTGGTGAACGGCTTCGACTTCGCCGGCGACCGCGCGGTGGCGGTGACCACCCACGAGGGGCTGCGACTGGAGGCGGAGGTCTTCATCTCCAACGCGAGCGCCCCCACGACGGTCCTCGACCTGGTCGGTCGCGACCGCCTGCCGGCCGACTACGTCGGCAAGGTCGAGACGCCCACGCCGGGATACACGACGTTCGCGGTCTACCTCGGCATCAGCCGCGACCTCTTCGCCGAGCAGGGGCTCGCGCACGAGCTCTTCCTGGACCCGGCGCTCGACCTCGACGGAGCGTGGCAGGCCGCGCAACGCGGAGACTGGGCGCACGCGCCGCTCCTGGTCAGCGACTACACACAGGTGGATCCCGGCTGCGCCCCTCAGGGCTTCGGCGTGGTGGTGCTGACGACGACGGCCCCGTGGGACTACGAGGACGTGTGGGGCACCGGGGGCGATCTCGTCGACTACCACCAGAACCCTCGCTACCTCGAGCTGAAGGAGAGGGTGGCCGACGCGCTGGTCGCCCGTGCCGCTGACGAGGTGCCCGGCCTCGTCGAGGCCATCCGTTTCCGCGAGGCCTCCACACCGCTGACGAACTTCTACTACACGCGCAACCCGCACGGCGCGATCGAGGGCTACGAGAACACGTCCGTCAACTCCGGCCTGGGGTGGCTGCTCCCTGAGACTCCCGTGCCGAACCTCTTCCTCGCCGGCGCGTGGACCAACAGCGGCGGGATGAACCCCGCGATGGCCTCCGGCGTGTCCGCGGCCCGGCGGGCGTTGGGCGTCGCTCGGCCGGCGGACGCCAAGGCCTAGCCGGGCGGCAGCAGGGTCCTGGGACCTTCGGCCCTGTCGACGGCCCGGTGCCCCGCCGTACGTTCGATCCACGGGCACCGCCGGCGTCGGCGGCTGCCTCGACGCCTCCTTCGCGGCAACGGCACGTGTCCGCCGACATCGTCGCTGCCTGAGGAGGCACGCTCATGACCGTAGAAGTCACTTCCGACCTGGCTCAGGACTTCGTCCTGGTCGACCGGTACACCGACATCGTCGGGCCCAGCAACGAGATGCTCGGGCCCGTCAAGGACGGCGGCCGCATCGAGTACATCACCGTGCCCGGCTGCTGGGGCCCGATGATCACCCCGTCGATCCGCAGCGGCCACGAGGTGACCCTGCCGGTCCGTGTCGAGGGAGCGAAGGTCGGCGACGCCGTCGCGCTCTACATCGAGACCCTCGAGCAGACCTCCCGGGCCACCACGTCGGGCACCCACGTCGGCGTCGAGGGCCGGTTCATCAGCGACCCGTTCGTGGCCAACATCTGCCCGACCTGCCGCGACGCGGGACGCCACTTCCTCTATCCCGACACCTACCTCGACGGCATCGGCGAGTCCGCCGTGAAGTGCGCGGCGTGCCACAGCGAGGTGATCCCCTTCCACATGGTGGAGGGCTACACGATGGTCTTCGACGACCCCAAGGAGATCGGCGTGACGGTGGCCCCGCCCCGGGCCGAGGAGCTGGCCCGTGATGCTCGCGAGTGGGTGGCCCTGACCGAGCACTCGACCCAGCACCCCATCGTCGCGCTCGGCAGGGCCGACCTGGTGGGGACGATGACCCGCTGCCGGATCTCCGCCGGCAACCTGGGCTCCATCCCCGCCATCGACCTGCCCAGCTCGCACAACTGCGGTGACTTCGGCGCCTTCCTGGTCGGAGCCGAGCACGAGTTCGCCGTGACGGAGGAGCAGCTCGAGCTGCGCACCGACGTTCACATGGACGTCGACTCGGTGAGGCAGGGCAGCGTCGTGATCGTCCCGGTCAAGGTCGACGGCGCGGGAATCTACGCCGGTGACGTGCACGCCATGATCGGCGACGGCGAGATAGCGGTCCACACCACCGACATCGGCGCCCGGCTCGTCGTACGCGTCGACGTGATCAAGGGGCTCGAGCTCGACGGCCCGGTCCTGCTGCCACCGGCGGAGGACCTGCCGTTCCTGGCCCGGCCGTTCAGCGCCGACGAGGTCGCCCGCGGCAAGGCCCTCGCCGAGGCCAACGCAACGGTGCTGGAAGGACCGATGCTGCCGGTCCAGGTGCTCGGCTCCGGGCCGTTCATCAACGCGGCCGTCGACAACGCGGTGGAGCGCGCGGCGAAGCTGTTCGAGATGACCGTCGACCAGGTGAAGAACCGCTCCACGATCTCCGGTGCGGTGGACATCGGCCGGCTGCCCGGCTTCGTCCAGCTGAGCCTGCTGGTGCCGCGCGACACGCTCGAGCGGCTCGGCATCGTGCACCTCGTGGAGGGGCAGTACGGCGAGCCCGCCGGCTGGTGAACCTGGAGCTTCGATGAAGGTCGACGTCACGCTGAAGGGGCGCCTGGCGGACCGGCACACCGGGTACGACGCCCCGGTCAGCCTCCCCGATGGCGCCGCGACGACGGACCTGCTCACCGCCTGCGGCATCGACCCCCGGACCTGCATCGTCGTCGTCAACGGCGTCGCGGTGCCTCGCGGCACGGTCCTCAACGACGGCGACCGGGCGCAGCTCTACCCGGCCCAGGCCGGCGGGTGAGCGACGCGGACCCAGGAGTGCGACGCGGCGAGTGGGCGGTTCGCCGGTGAATGTCCTCGCCTCGTAGCTTGGCTGGGCCATGGACCGCGCCCTCGTGCGGTCGCACACTGACAGCAGTCGCACATTGGCAGGGGGTTCCGAGGAGGCCTCGATGGCGAAGCAACCGACACCTGATCACCTCAGCGACGACGCTCGGCTGGAGAGCCTCGGCTACAAGCCGCAGCTGAGTCGGGTCCTCGGCCCGTTCGCCAACTTCTCCGTGGCCTTCACGTACCTGTCACCGATGGTCGGCATCTACTCGCTCTTCGCCCTCGGCCTCGCGGCGGGCGGTCCGCTGTACGTGTGGCTCACCTGGGTCCCCGTGGTCGGGATGCTCTTCGTGGCCCTCGTGTTCGGGGAGCTGGCCAGCCACTACCCCGTGGCCGGTGCGCTGTACCAGTACAGCAAGTTCTCCGTCGGCCCGGCGTACGGCTGGTTCGTCGGTTGGTTCTACGGCGTCGCCCTGCTGATCACGGTGGCGTCGGTCGACACCGGCGTGGTGCTCTACACGACCTCGCTGATGAAGAGCTGGTTCGGCTGGAACTTCGACGCGACGAACCACGTCACGGTCCTGGTCATCACGATCGTCCTGCTCGGGATCCAGACCCTCCTCAACATCACCGGAGCCAGGGTGATGGGGCGCGTCGCGCAGTTCGGGGTGTACGTCGAGATCCTCGGGACGCTCGGGATCGCGATCATCCTCGCCATCAACGGGTTCCACCACGGGCTCGGCTTCCTGTTCTCCACGCAGAACGTCGAGCACGTCGGCAGCAACCCGTTCGGCTTCGACTTCGGCGGCAACTGGCTCACCGGCGCAGCGCTGATCGCCGTCCTCGCGCCGGTCTACATCTTCTACGGCTTCGAGTCCGCCGGAGACATCTCCGAGGAGACCAAGGACGCGGGAGTGAAGGTGCCCCGCGCGATGCGGCAGGCTCTGATCTGGGGCGGCGTCGCGTCGTTCGTCCTGATCGCGGCGCTGCTGTTGGCAATGCCCGCGGGCAACGACCCGGTCGGACAGACCGTCAACGGCGGCGGTGTGCCGTTCATCCTCGGCGAGCTGCCGGGATGGCTGCAGGACGCGCTGCTGTTGCTCATCATCTTCGCCTTCTTCTCCTGCGGTACCTCGGTGCAGGGTGCGGGCAGCCGGCTGGCGTTCTCGTACGCCCGCGACGGCGCTCTCCCCGCCTCGACGTGGCTGTCGAAGGTCCACGACCGGTTCAAGACGCCGACCAACGCCCTCGTCGCGGGCGCGGTGGTGAGCACCTTGTTCGTGCTCCTGGTCTTCTACTCCCCGGCCAAGGACCTGAAGATCGGCTTCATCACCTACCCTGCCAACGTCAACGCTCTCTTCGCGCTCATCTCCTTCGGCGTCAGCGGCATCTACCTGTCGTTCCTGCTCACCGTCATCGGGGCGATGGTCGCCCGGGCGCGGGGCTGGATCCCCGAAGGACGCTTCCGCCTCGGCCGATGGGGTTGGACGGTCTGCATCATCGCGGCGGTCTACCTCGGCCTCATGCTGCTGAACGTGGTGCTACCGACAGGGCTGACGAGTCCCCGTGGTGCCTTCAACTACGACTGGATCACGCTGCTGGTCATGGTTGTCGTCGCAATCGTCGGTGCGGTGTTCTTCTTCGTACGTCGTCCCGACCGGACCGTCAGACGCCACCTGCACGACGAGGTCGAGCCCACTGGAGCAGAACGCCACGGGTGAGATCGTTGCGCGGTGACCGGGTAGAGATCGTGATCGATGCGGGCAGGGATGTCCGCACCTACGAGGTCGTGGCCACTCGCAACGGCCGCCGGGTCGAGATCAACACCGCGCGTGGGGTCGTCGAGGTCACCGAGGTGACCCGCGGCGGGACGCCTGTGCGCACGGCGCGCTTCATGGCCAGCCGCATTCTGGCGCTCGTGGAGCACCCGGCCACGACCCCCAACATCGCCGAGGAGGTCATCGCCTTCCACCCGGCCGAGTCCAGCTGAACCTGCGTCGTGCCCGGTTGAGCGCACCGCGTTCCCGCGCCTGCTCGGGCGTCACGCGCTTGGTCAGGTCAGCGTGCGCGATCAGGTCGCCCAGCGGCTTCGCGGCTTCGGGGTACGACGCCACGGGTGCCTCACCGGAGAAGACGACGAACGTCGTCGTCCCGTGGTCCACCACGCGCAGCACCGACCCGTCGACGACGGAGTCGGCCTCCTGGAAGGCCCTGCGGCGTTCGGCGATCGCGGCCGCCTTGGCGCGTGCGGCAGCCTGGACGTGCTCGCCCGCGACGTTCCAGATCACGACCGCATGCGGCCCGTACTTCGCGCCGTAGGTGGCCGCCTTCTTGGCAGCCGGCCTCATCCAGCTCATGGTGCCTCCGCTCCGTGGACCTCGCCGTCACCGTACCCAGTGAGGCTGCACAACCGCGGAGACGGCGCGGAGAGACAAAGCGCGGCCGGCGGGCGGCCGCCGACCGCGGTCTGCTCGACATGACGAACGGCCAGCCCCGTCGGGCTGGCCGTTCACCGATAGCCTGCTCAGTCCCTGCGTTGCCATCCCAGTCGTTGTCCAGTTGCGTGGTGGTCACGGTGGTCGCAGTCCCGCTTGTCGTCATGGCGCTTGTTGTCGCCATCGTGGCGCCACCAGTCACCGTGGTGGTGCTCGCAGTCGTCGCGCTTGTCGCGCCAGTTGTTGCGCCAGTCCTCGTGATTACGGCCGTGGTCGTCCTTGCAGTCGCGGAAATGGTCGTCGGAGCGGCTGTTGTGGTCTCGGGAGTGGCCGTCGTGGCCGTCGTCGTGTGCGGACGCGATCGACGGGACACCCATGACGAGCGCGGCTACGGCGCCGGCAACGATGCTGCTCCTTGCCCAAACTGACCTGGACACAGGGGAACCTCCTTGTAGCGGTGTGGTCACGCGGATGCGCGCCGCCTCCACTTCACCTCGGATCGCCGGGCGCCTCAATGACGTGCCAGAGCCAGTGACACGGGGTCGAGATGGCCGTCTCAATGGCGGGCCCGTGCCAAGAACGGGCCATGGATGTCCGACATGGGGCGCACGGGGCCAGAGACGGCTTTCATGCCCGGACTACCTGAGATCTGCGAACATCGGCGCATGGAGTCCACGCCAAGGCCCGTCCGAACCTGGCTCTCGGACATGGACGGAGTCCTCGTCCACGAGGAGGAGGTGATCCCTGGAGCGGCCGAGTTCGTACGTCGCCTGCGCGACCGCGGCCGCCCGTTCCTGCTGCTGACGAACAACTCGATCTTCACCGCGCGCGACCTCCAGGCCCGGCTCGCACGCAGCGGGATCGACGTACCCGAGGAGTCGATCTGGACCAGTGCGCTGGCCACCGCACAGTTCCTCGACGAGCAGCGACCCGGCGGCACGGCGTACGTCGTCGGCGAGGCCGGCCTCACCACCGCGATGCACTCGATCGGCTACGTCCTGTCCGAGCGAGATCCGGAGTACGTCGTCCTCGGGGAGACCCGCACGTACTCCTTCGAGGCGATCACGACCGCGATCCGGCTGATCGAGCGCGGCGCCCGGTTCATCGCCACCAACCCTGACCCCACGGGGCCCTCGACGTCCGGGCCGATCCCGGCGACGGGATCCGTCGCGGCGCTGATCACCCGGGCGACCGGCGTCGAGCCGTACTTCGTCGGCAAGCCGAACCCGTTGATGATGCGCTCGGCGCTGAACCGGATCGACGCGCACTCGGAGTCGACGGTCATGGTCGGCGACCGGATGGACACCGACATCGTGGCGGGGCTCGAGGCCGGGCTCCGGACGATCCTCGTGCTGACCGGTTCGACCCGGCCGGAGGCGGTCGAGCGGTTTCCCTACCGACCCAGCTACGTCCGGGACTCCGTCGCCGACCTGATCGAGCTCGTCGACGAGTGGGACACCGACGAGGAGTCGGTCGTCGACCTCGCGTAGTGACCTCGCGAAAGCCTCTTTGCTGTCCAGACAGCGCCCCCGCGCCCAGCCACAGGGCCGAACGACCCGGGCCCTCCGGCCGTGGCGCGGCCACACCCTCCGAGGCACACTGAAGACAGTCGCCGAAAGGTGTTCTCGGGTCAGCCGATCCGGTGACATCTAGCCGGTTATGTCGGGGGCTGGGAGCGAGATGGACACCTTGGACGACTCACGGGCCGCGTTGGCCCGCGCGCTGTCGGCGAACCAGCCGGGTTCGCGCATACCCCACACGATGGTGATCCTGCCGTCGTACAGCGTCGGCGACTCCCTGCTGGCGCACTACGGCCACCGGATCCCCGCGCTGGAGCATCGGCACCTGCTGTCGCTGCTGCTTCTGCCGCGCGTGCCGGCGTGCGAGATCCTCTTCGTGACCTCGCTGGCACCGCCACCCGAGGTCCTGGAGTACTACCTCTCGCTGGTCCCCCCGAAGCACCGCCGCTCGATGGCAGCCCGGATCCGGATACTGGAGGTGCCCGACCCCAGCCCGCGGTCGGTGAGCGCCAAGCTCCTGGACCACCCGAACCTGATCGCCGAGGTGCGCCGCATGGTGCGCCGCCGCCTGGCGTACATCGACCCGTGGAACGTGACGGACTTCGAGATGGAGCTCTCCCGCAGGCTCGGGCTACCGCTCAACGGCACCGCTCCGGAGCTCTGGCCCCTGGGCTTCAAGAGTGCCGGCAGGAAGATCATGCGGGCCGCCGGTGTGCCCCTGCCCCTGGGCCACGAGGACGTGCGCTCGGTGGACGACGTGGTCAAAGCCGCGCTCGGGGTCAGGCAACAGCACCCGGGCTCTGCCGGAGTGGTCATCAAGACCGACAACAGCGGCACCGGTGACGGCAACCGCGTCATCCGGTTCTACCCCTCGATCAGCCCTGAATGCCTGCGGTCCGCGGTCGAGTCACTCGAGCCGTGGTACCTCGAGGACCTCTCACGCGGCGGCATCGTCGAAGAGCTCGTCGTGGGCGAGGGCTTCGCCAGCCCCAGCGTGCAGGTCGACATCGGCCCACAAGGGGAGGTCGCGGTGCTCTCCACCCACGAGCAGGTGCTCGGTGGCGAGGACGACCAGGTGTACGTCGGCTGCCGGTTCCCCGCGAACCCGGCGTACGGCAACCGGCTCGCGGCGTACGGCCAGGCTGTCGGTGAGGTTCTCGCGCGGCGCGGCGCCCTTGGCCGTTTCTGCGTGGACTTCGCTGCAGTGCAGCGGCCTTCGGGGCGGTGGGAGGTGCACGGCCTCGAGATCAACCTGCGCAAGAGCGGTACGACACACCCCTACTCCGCACTGCGCCACCTGGCGCCGGGCGGCTACGACAGCCTGTCCGGAAGGTGGCTCACCGAGGACGGGTCGGAGCGGTGCTACCGCTCCACCGACAACCTGGTCGACCCGGGCTGGCAAGGTCGGCCCGCCGGCGAGGTGATCGCCGCGATCCGCAGTGCGGGCCTGGAGTTCGACCGGCGCTCCCGGACCGGCGTCGTGCTGCACATGTTCTGCGGTCTCGACATCGACGGCCGCCTCGGACTCACCGCGATCGGCACGTCACCCGAGCACTCCGAGCTGCTCTACGACGCGGCGGTCGCGGCGCTGTCCGTGCGTACCGTCCCCGCCCGGGTCCCGCAGCCGGTCTGAGCGATGCGCTGGGTGAGCACTGGCCGGCGCTGTGAGACGAGCTGAGTGAGCGCGCTCCCCTCCAGGACGCACTCACCCAGGTGGCGGTCCAGTCGATCCTGGCTCAGTCGATCCTGGCGATGGGCACGCCCTGCCGCACCGCCTCCTCCTCCTTCGCGAGCAGGTGCACGACTCCCCCGGCGGGCGCGGTGACCTCGGCCGAGACCTTGTCGACCTGCACCTCGGCCAGCAGCTGGTCGGCGGCCACCGTGGAGCCCTCGCTCACGAACCACGTGGCGAGGACCCCCTCGGCGTCGGGTGTCTCCTTCGAGAGCGCCGGAAAGAGGACGTCGGTCATACGGCTGCCCGGATCGCCTGCTCGATCCGGTCCTGGCGCGGCAGGACGGCGTACTCGAGGTCGTGGGCGTACGGGATCGGGACGTCCGGCACGGCGACGCGCTGGACCGGCACACGCAGCATCCCCGGGTCGTGGTCGGTGACCGTGGCGACGACCTCACCCGACACTCCGAACGACCGGTAGTCCTCGTCGACGACGACCAGCCGTCCGGTCTTGCCGACCGAGGTGAGGATTGCCTCGCGGTCGAGCGGTACCAGGCTCCGCAGGTCGAGCACCTCCACGTCGATCCCCTGGGGCGCGAGCTTCTCGGCCACGTCGAGGGCGTGGTGGACTGACAGCGACAGCGTGACGACCGAGACGTCGCTGCCCTCACGTGCCACCCTGGCCTTGCCGATGGGCACCGTGTAGTCGCCCTCGGGAACCTCGTCGATGCTGCGGGCGTTCTTCGCCATCCATGGCAGCCCCATGATGCCCTTGTGGAAGATGTAGACGACCGGGCCGTCGTCGCGGATCGCCGACGTCATCAGCCCCTTGGCGTCCGCGGGCGTGCTGGGTACGACCACCTTCATCCCGGGCAGGTGGGCGAGCGTTCCCCACAGGCACTGGGAGTGCTGTGCGCCGTCGGAGTAGCCGCCGCCGGCCGCCATGGTCAGGACCATCGGCACCTTCACGTTGCCGCCGGACTCGAAGTGGATCTTGGCCATGTGGTTGTAGATCTGGTCGAGGCAGACACCCATGAAGTCGGTGAACATGACCTCGACGATCGGCCGCATGCCCTCGACCGCTGCCCCGATGCCGAGACCGATGAACGCGGTCTCCGAGATGGGTGTGTCGATGATCCGCTCGGGGCCGAACTTCTCGAGCAGGCCGGTGGTCGAGCTGAAGATGCCGCCATAGGCACCGACGTCCTCGCCCATGTAGAACACCGACGGGTCTCGCTCCATCTCCTGCGTGATGGCCTCGACCATCGCCTTCGAGGTGGTGAGTCGCCGTGTGGCTTGGGGCGCTTCTGTGATGGTCATCGAGTGCTCCTTCAGGCGAAGACGTAGTCGGTGGCGGACGCGGGGTCGGGGATCGGGCTCTCCTTGGCGAAGGTGATCGCCTCCTCGACGGCATTGACCGCGAGGGCCTTGATCTCGCCGACCTTCTCGTCGTCGAGCAGCCCGTCCTTGCGCAGAAGCTGCTCGTAGCGCGGGATCGGGTCGTGCTCCGACACCTCGGACAAGTCAGGCCGGTAGCCCTGGGCATCGCCCTCGAAGTGGCCCCACATCCTCAGCGTGTGCACCTCGATCAGCGAGGGCCCCTCCCCTGCGCGGGCCCGTGCGACCGCGCGCCCGGCTGCGTCGTACACCGCCTCGACGTCGTTCTCGACCCGCTCACCGGGAATGCCGTACGCCGCTGCCCGGTCGGCGTTCGAGCCGACCGCGGTGGAGATGGACCGGGGGACGGAGATGCCCCAGTCGTTGTCCTCGACGACGAACACGACCGGGAGCACCCACCGCGCCGCGAGGTTCAGCGACTCGTGGAAGGCGCCCTGGTTCGCCGCGCCCTCACCGGTGACGGCGACAGCGATCCGGTCCGTCCCACGGCGCTTGAAGGCGAACGCCTGGCCGAGAGCCGGCGGGTAGCCCTCGGCGATGATGCCCGAGCACGAGAAGTGCGTTGCCGGGTCGAACAGGTGCATATGCCCGCCACGGCCTCTGCCGAGGCCGGTCTCACGCCCGAAGATCTCCGCGGTCATCTTCTCCATGTCGACGCCGTGTGCGATCGCGAGGTGGTGCGGCCGGTGAGTCGCGGTGACCGCGTCGTCCGTCGTCAGGTGGGCGCATACACCCGCCGCGACCGGCTCCTGTCCCGCGGACAGATGCATCTCACCGGGAACGAGCCCCTTGCCGATGTCGAACCCGGGACCCTTGTCCGCGTGGTACTCCCGGAGGATCGCCTCCTCGTAGATGCGGCTGAGGACCATGGTCTCGTAGAGCTTGAGTCGTACGTCGACCTCAGGCCTGACCACTCGGCGGCTCTGCTGGGGAATCGACGTGGATGATGCTTCTGTCGTCATACGGGCCTCCAAAGCACGTTCCTCCGGCGAACGTATGTAGGGGTCGAGGCCACTGCCAGAGGCGGATGTCCCATTGACTGGTAGCCACTTCTAGCCACAGAAAGCGCCGGCGTTTGCAGCCCCTCACGCAGACCCGGACATCCGGGTCATTGCGCCCCCGGCTCCCTGTTGCGGTGCGCCGGATGGTCGGCCGGCCTAGCCTGGCTCCATGTACGACGAGATCCTCGACGAGGCCGAAGAGCTCGCGAGGTCGATGTCGAGCACCGAGCTGGCACAGCTGCTCGAAGAGCGGGGACATGCCCTGGCGGCTGGCGCTCCGGGGCGCTCGTCGTGGCTGTGCCTTGCGGGTGAACGATGGGAGATGACGGGCGACCTCGGTCGCGCGAGGGCTGCGTTCGAGGAGGCGGTCCAGGACGGAGGCGACGCGTACGTCGACCCGCGAGCCGAGCTCGTCGGCGTACTGCTCGACCTCGGCGACACCGCAGCGGCCGACGACCTGCTCGCCGCGCTGCACCGCGACGTCGAGGCCGGCAGCGCTGCCGAGTTCGTCCACGCGTTGGTCGGCGAGACCCTCGAGTCGCACGGCCGGCTCGACGAGGCGCTGCACTGGTTCAGCGCCGGCCTCACCTATCGCGATCGAGAGGACACGGACGAGGTAGACGTCGTCTGCCTGAACGGTCGCTACCGAGTCCGACGCGCGTTAGGACTGCCTCCCGACCGCTACGACGCCCTGTGCGAGAGACGTCGACGCGACTACGCCGCGGACCTCGAGGCCCCCGAGGTCGCGCCTGGCGAGGCGCGCGATGGTGAGCCGGCTCTGGTGACCGTCCTCTACTGGCCGCCGGCCGAGTTCACGCTCCTCCTGGACCGCTGGCCGGAGCTTGCCGATGACTACGGCTCCGACCCCGCCGAGCACCGGTGCGTCGTCGAACACCACCTGCGTGAGCTCGCCGATCATCCGGGAGGTGTCACCGTCAGCAGAGCGGACTTCGCGGAGTACCTGCAGTTCGTGGAGGGGCGTGGGGACCAAGCCGCTGCCGCCTCGACCCGAGCGACGTACGCCGCACACCTCGGACACCTGGGCCGAGCCGTCGCCTGGCCGCCCGGTCGCGAAGAGCCCTGCTGGTGTGGCTCCGGGCAGACGTACACGACGTGCTGCGGCGCGCTGCAGCTCCCCTCCGAGTAGGACCCGTCATCCTGGGTCGCATGCTCTCCAGGGTGACGGCGCTCGCCGACCCGCACCCCGCAAGCGCGGCAGCGGTGGCCGACACCTGAGGAGGACCATCGGCGAAGGGGCCAGGCGTTGACGTGCGATCTGAGGTGGTCCACCTAGCTAGCCCTAGGGAACATGCCCGATGTGTGGCGTACCGCTTATTCCTAACGTCGTCTCATGCACCGTTCAGCTGGCCGGAGACCACTCAGGACCAGTACATCCACCCCGCAACGATCGACCTCTCGGAGATGACCCGATGAGTGCAGCAGCCTTCCTCGCGATCTGGGCCGGACTCGACGAGCCTCACTCCCTCGGCAGTCCCCCGCCGCGTCGCCGACCCGGCCCTGAGTTCCCCGAGCCACGCGTGTGGACCGAGGGCAGGTGGCGCGCAGCCTTCGGCCGCGACGTCAACGCACCTCGTCGCCGACAGCGATGGGCAGCACGACGACACCACGGCATCCCCCGCCCCCTGACCCGTTGACCCGCTGACCCGCGGTTCGCTCCTGGAGCGATGACCCAGGTGCCCGTCACCTCGAGCCTCAGCCGTCCTTGGCTCCCTCGTCGGCCTGAGGCTCGAAGGTGACGTCGACCCGTTCGAATCCTTTGTGCCTCTGGGCCTGCGCTCTCTCGACGTAGACCCGCCGGTCCGCGTCGGTGAGCTCGACGTCGTCGGTGAACGGCGTGAGGAGCGCGCGTGGGTAGAGGTGTTTGCGCAGAACGACGTTGATCTCGATGCCCAGCACCGCCATCACGGCAGCGATGTAGAGAAGTGCGACGAGTCCGAGGACCAACGCGAAGACGGCGTTCATCTCGCTGACCCGGCTGATCACGTGGGCGACGTACCATCCACCGAGCGCCTGGAGCACGTGCCACATCACCGAGATGGCGATCGCCCCGGGAAGGACCGTCCGTAGTCTGTGGCGCTCGGACGTCGCTATGCCCATCATCACGGCGAGCACGAGGGCAGTCAGCGCGATCGAACCGGCGGTAGCCGCCAGCCTCACACCCACGTTGATGTTCGACCCGAACACCTCGAGGTGGTTGGCCAGGATGGCGAGCACCGCGACGCCGAGGACCGCGATCCCGCCGATGACCAACAGCCCGAAGCTGAGCAGCCGGCCGCGCACGGGGTTGAGTCGGCTGTTCCGCGGGATCGCCCAGGCGGCGTTGAGTGCGTTCTGCGCCGCCTGGCCGAGGCCGAGGACGCCGTACAGCGCAGCGAGCGAGCCGACCACGACGGCCGAAGCACTGCCTTGCAGGCCTTCGGGGGTGCCGAGCTGCGTTCCCACGACGGGGAACTGGCTCAGCGCCGAGGACAAGACCTCCTGCTTCAGCTGCACGTTCCCCTGCAGCAGGAAGCCCAGGACGGACGAGGCGATCAGGAGCAGCGGGAAGATGGCGATGAACGAGTAGTACGTGAGGATCGCCGCGAGGTAGCCGCCCTGGTCGTCGAAGAACTTGTAGACGACCGCGAGCGGAAAGCCGGCGACGCGACGGCGACGCTGGAAGTCGTCGGCGCGCTCCACGAGGTCGGGCATGCGTTCACGCTACGGTCTGGAGCCTCGACGATCGGGCATACCCGAGCGAAACGCCTGCGAGAGCCGCTCTCACGTGAAAGGCTCCTGCGGTGTTCAGCGCCAAGTCCAGGGATGCTCTGTCGCTCGGACGGTGGCGCCGCCGCAGGCGGTACGCCCGTCTGCTCCGCGAGCTCGATCGCCTCGATGCCGGGAAGTCACTTCCCAGGAGGAGTCGCCCGAGGGACTGGCGACGCAGGCTGACGGCAACCGCGATGGCCGTCGTCCTGCTCATCGCCATCGGCGGAACGTTCGCCCACAAGCAGTTCGGCCTGACCCTCACGCATGACGGCTTGCAGCTCGAGACCCCCCTCGGCTCTCCGCCCGAGGTCGCGGAGGGGCCCGGTTCCTACGCGTACATGCTCACCCAGCGGGGATCGGACAGACCGGTCGCCTACGACCCCTGTCGGCGGATCGAGTACCTGGTGAACGACTCGCTCGCTCCCGCCGGCACCGAAGGGCTCCTCCGCAGCGCGATCGACGAGATCTCCGGAGCGACCGGCCTGGTGTTCCGGGCTGGGGGCGAGACCGACGACCTGCCGAAGTCCAAACCCTCGGCTCTCAGCCCGCAGAGGGAGCCGGTCCTCATCGCGTGGACCACTCCCGACGTGGTCCCGGGCCTGTCAGGCGACGTCGCCGGTTTGGGCGGCAGCACGGCGGGGCTGGACGAGTACGCCGGCGAGCTGAGATACGTCACGGGCATGGTCGCTCTCGACGCGCCGCAGCTGACCCAGGTCCTGGGCGGACCGGGTGGTCCGGAGCAGGTACGAGCCATCATGGTCCACGAGCTCGGTCACCTCGTGGGGCTCGCTCACGTAGATGACGCCGGAGAGCTGATGTACCCGGACAACGTGGGCCGGGTGAGCCTCGGGCCGGGCGACCGACAGGGCCTTGCCGCCCTCGGCTCGGGCCGCTGCTTCCACTGACTCAGGCGGCGGCCCGCTCGGCACGCTCCTTGATCCCGAGCAGCATCTTGCGCTCCATGAGGAAGTGCACCGGCTCGAGGCCGTACTTGTTCATCAGCCAACCCTTCGGCGTCGGCTTGAAGTCGCTCTGGAACCTGACGACCAGCCGCGTCCTGTCCTCTGCCACGGAGCGAAGGACGAACGCCCAGCAGGGGTAGGCCATACCCGACTCGATCGCCTGCTCCGGAGACTCTTCGGCTCCGAGCACGAGCACGTGCGGCGGCTCCAGACGCTTCACGACGAACCGCAGATCCGGGTACGAACCCTCGGGCACCATCCGGATGATGTCGCCGACGAACACGTCCTGAAGCTCCGGGACGATCCGGTCCGCGCTGTGCATGTGGAGGCCGACCAGGTTCTCCAGCCAGTCGTAGCTGTACAGGCCGCCACGCCCCTGCCCGATCTGCACGAGCCACGGCCAGACCTGCTCGACCGGGGCGTCGATGGTCACCGCGTGCGTGGTGCGATACCTCGGCTTGCCGACGATCTCGTCGCCGGGCAGAACCTCCTCGGTCTCCTGGTACGTCGCGCCCCAGCTCGTCATCCTCGGCCACTTGGAGATCGCGTACGTCGCACCGCCGACGACCGCGGCGGCTGCGGCCATCTTCTTGGTCTTGGTCATGTCTCGAGTCTCGTCGTGGGGCTCGGGCAGCGGCAGGGTCGTTCGTCACCGACTACCCGGACATGAGACGCCGCCTCGGATTACGACCCCGGAATACCGAGCGACCGGCGGCGCTTGGACTGGACATGACGAACCCGCACATGTCGACCGATGGATCCCTCCCGCTGGCAGTCCTGGACTTCGTCGGCATCGAGTACGGCGAGCCGGCGCATTCGGCCATCGCCGGCGCCGTGGACATCGCCCAGGCGGTCGAGGCGGCGGGATACCGGCGCTACTGGGTCTCCGAGCACCACAACATGCGGAGCCTCGCCTGCAGCGCGCCCGAGATCCTCATCGCGCACCTGGGCGCCAAGACCTCGAGGATCCGGGTCGGAGCCGCGGGGATCATGCTGCCGAACCACGCGCCCTTCAAGGTGGCGGAGACGTTCCGTACCTTGCTCGCGATGTACCCCGGGCGGATCGACCTGGGGCTCGGGCGGGCACCGGGCACCGACCCGCTCACCGCGCACGTGCTGCGCCGCGGCATCGGCAGCGACGTCGCCACCGAGTTCCCCGGCCAGGTGGCCGAGCTCCTGGCCTTCCTCGGCGACGGCGAGGAGTTCCCCGAGGACCACCCGTACCGGCAGCTCGTCGCGGCGCCGGTCGTCGACGAGCAGCCGCAGGTCTTCATGCTCGGCTCCAGCCAGTACGGACCACGCTTCGCCGCGGTCAACGGGATGAGCGCGGTCTTCGCGCACCACCAGAGCCCCGAGATCGCGTTCGACGTACTCCGGGACTACCGCCGCGACTTCCGGCCACGCCGTGAGGGTGACCAGCCCTGGTCGGCGATGTCGGTGCTCTCCTTCGCCAGCGAGGACGAGGAGGCGGTCTTCGAGTTCGAGGCCGCCTGGGCTATGACCATGCAGAACCTGGCCCGCAACAAGCGGGAGCCGCTACGACCGGAGGAGGTCGTCGAGTACGCCCGCTCCGACGCGTTCCGGAGCCGTCGCCGCGACCGCGACCCGCGCATGGTCACCGGGCAGGCGGGCGACGTGGTGGCACGCCTTGCGGAGATGAAGGACCAGGCGATGGTCGACGAGCTCGTGATCGTCACCCCGAGCCTTGACCGCAAGCGCAGGATCGACAGCTACCAGGAGATCGCCGAGGCCTGGAGGGCTCGCTCCTAGGCCGTCGCATCCGTGAGCGCAGCGCGGATCGCGTCGACCATGAAGCCGATGTCGTCCTCGGTGGACACGAGCGGCGGCGCGAGTCGGATCGTCGACCCGTGGGTGTCCTTGGCGAGCACACCTTTGGTGAGCAGTGCCTCGCACAGCTGCCGCCCGGTCAGCATCGTCGGGTCGACGTCGACACCCGCCCACAACCCACGGCAGCGCACCCCCCGCACACCGTGGCCCGCGAGCGACTCCAGGCCCTCCCGCATGTGCGCGCCGAGCTCGGTGGCTCGCTGCTGGAAATCCCCTGTGCGGAGCATGGCCACGACCTCCCGGCCGATCGCCGCCGCGAGCGGGTTGCCACCGAACGTCGAGCCGTGGGAGCCGGGGGTGATCACGTCGAGGACCGCTCGGTCGGCCGTGATCGCGGAGACCGGGTAGAGACCGCCGCCGAGCGCCTTCCCGAGGATGTAGATGTCCGGCACCACGTCCTCGTGGTCGCACGCGAACGTCTTCCCGGTGCGGGCGAGCCCCGACTGGATCTCGTCGGCCACCATCAGGACGTTCTCCCGGTCGCAGAGCTGGCGCACCTCACGGAGGAAGCCGTCCGGCGGGATGACGACCCCGGCCTCGCCCTGGATCGGCTCGAGGAGCACGGCGACGGTCGTCTCGTCGATGGCCTCGCTGATGGCGGCGACGTCGCCGTACGGCACGACCCGGAAACCTGGTGTGTACGGCGCGTAGTGCCGCCGCGCCAGCTCGTCGGTAGAGAAGCTGACGATGGTCGTCGTCCTGCCGTGGAAGTTCCCCGCCATCACCACGATCGACGCGGTGTCCTCGGGGACGCCCTTGACCTCGTAGCCCCAGCGTCGGCTCACCTTGATCGCGGTCTCCACGCCCTCCGCGCCGGTGTTCATCGGCAGGATCATCTCCTTGCCGGTGAGCGCGGCGAGGTCGCGGGCGAACAGCCCGAGCTGGTCGTTGTAGAACGCCCGGCTGGTCAGCGTGAGCCGGTCGAGCTGTTCGTGCGCGACCGCGAGCAGACGTGGGTGGCCGTGCCCGAAGCTCAGCGCCGAGTAGCCGGCAAGACAGTCGAGGTAACGCCTGCCCTCGACGTCGGTGACCCACGCTCCCGCGGCGGAGCTGATCACGACGGGGATCGGCTGGTAGTTGTGCGCCGCCCACTGCTCGGTCAGCTCCACGTGCTCCGCAGAGCCGAGCGCCGCTGCCGTGGTCATGGTCCGCTCCGTCATACCGCCATGCTGCCACTCGGGCAGGGCCGAACGGGTGGAATGGCTGAGCCGGGAGACGCCTCACGAAGGGTGCTCCCGGCCCCAGTCACCAGCTCACTCCTCGTCGGGTGACGATGGCCGACGCCCGCGCTTGCGGTTCTGCCGGTGGTAGGACTCCCGCGTCACCTTCGACATGTAGTTCGCGTCACCGACCAGGGTCTGCTCCCCCATGAACCTCATCTCCTCGACCTCTCGGCTGAGCTCGTCGCGCAACGGCGCGGGGGCAACATCACCAGCGGAGTCGAGCGTCTTCACCGCGTCCTCCAGCAGCTTCTGTGCCGCGCGACGGTCACCGCGCTCGAGTGCCTCGGAGGCCAGTCGCTTGGACTCCTGCGCCTCCTGGAACAGCACCTCGGTCACGACCGTGGCGTCAGGCACGCGACCCGCGGCCTCGTCACCGGGCACCACGTTGACGTGCACCGGCAACGTGACCACGTGCTCGATCACCGTCGGAAGCTCGACGTACCGCAGCTCGAGCGTTGCGATCTGCGCCAGCCCGAGCGATGCCATGGCCGGGACCTTGAACCGCATCAGCAGCTTGCGCTGCTCCGAGAAGTAGAAGTCGCCGAGCTCCACCATCACCGCGCCGTCGCCGATCTGCGTGGCGGGAAGGTCGTTGTAGAGCCGCAGCATCTGCACGTCGCTCGAGAAGTGCACCGTCAGCGACGCCGCCTGCACCGACTTCGCCAGCAGGTCGGTCACCTCCGACGCGATCGCCGCGCCCGCCGCATCCGGGTTCTCCGCGAAGTGGTGGTTACCCGAGCCGCCTCGGGTGATCGCGGACAGCAGCGTCTCGTCATAGCCGAGGCCGTAGCCGAGTGTCGAGGTCACGATCCCCTTGGCCTGGGCGTCCCGCGCGAGCTGGCCGAGCTGCGTCGGGTCGGTGATCCCACCGTTCACGTGGCCGTCGGAGATGATCAGCAGCGTGCCGCCGGCGTCGCCGGCAACCCGCTTCACCTCTTGCAGACCGCGCAGGTAGCCACCCGACAGGTCGGTCATGCCGCCGGCCCGCACCTGCGACAGCCGGGCGATCACGGCGTGCAGCCGCGGTCGAAGTCTCGCCCCCTGCCCGGGATGAGGGGCCCTGCCGATTGCCGCGCCGACGTCGGCCATCCTGCACTCGTTCGAGGATCTCCGTGCGGTCACGGAAGCTGGACCTTCCAGTCCGCCCCAGCGTGCGCCGATCAGCGAATCGACGGTCAGGGCAGCAGCTTCGCCGGATCGGCCATGTAGACCAAGCCGCGGAGGAACTTGTAGGCGCCGAACAGCGCCGCCCCCCAGAAGACGTGGTAGGTCCCACCCGGGTCTGCCGCGAGGTACGACCCGATGCTGACGGCCAGGCCGCCGGCGAGCCAGAGGAAGCCGACGAGAGCCATGCGCAGAGCCTTCTGGCGCAGTGCGGTGGCGATCGCGGCAACCTCTTGCTGCGATGGTTGCGGGCCGGCGTACATGCCGGCAGGAAGCTCTTGCCCGTTCATCGAATCCCCCTTGAGCACGACACAAGTGCCGCATTCGACCCAAATCCGAGAGTCACATCGTGAAGCAAGAGCCTCCTTCGTGTCCGCGGAACGGCAGGTTCTTGACCTAACCCGAAGGTCGACGGCGAACAGGCGGGTCGCGGGTGGTGCCGCGGTCGGTCTAACCGGTGTGAGGTGCCGCGCGTGCCACGTCACGGTCGTTGACGGCCGCGGTGAGTCCGGGCATCGCCATCGCCACGCGAGCGAGCACCGACGTCTTGCGGCCCGGGTACACACGCGCCTCCCGACGCTCGGCACCCCGGAGAATCGCATGGGCGACGTCTTCCGCGGGGAGCACCGGAAGCATGCTGGACGCGTGGGCCTCGGGCGGCTTGAGCGGCACCTCGGCCGCCAGCATCGGGGTGTCCGTGTCGGGCGGGAACACGCAGCCGACGTGGACGCCGCGCGGCTTGAGCTCAGCATGCAGGGACTCGCACAGGCCTCGGATCGCGAACTTGGAGGGGCAGTACGCCGTGTAGCCGAAGACACCGACCAGCCCGGCGAACGACGAGATGGCCATGATCGCCCCGTGTCCTCTCGCGACCATGGACGGCACCGTTGCCCGGATCGCCCACAGCGTGCCGAAGTAGTTGACCTGCATCTCGCGCTCGAACTCCTCGAAGTCGAGCTCGGTGAAGTAGCCCGGGTGCACGACGCCGGCACAGGTCACCAGCAGGTCGGCGAGCCCGTTGGTCGCTTCGGCGTGGGCGACGGCGTCGAAGACCTGCTTGCGGTCGGTGACGTCCACGGGGCAGGTCTGGACGCCCTTCAGCGGCTCCCCCGCCAGCCGCGCCAGATCGTCGTCGTCGAGGGCGAGCACCGAGACCGAGGCGCCCGAGGCGGAGAGCAGGCGCACCAGCGCCAGACCGATCCCGCTGGAGCCTCCCGTCACGATCGCGTGCTTGCCTGCGAAGAAGTCATGCATTCCGTCGCTCCTCTCGGTCCTGGGGTTCAGTGGTAGGCGATGACGAGGAAGAGGGAGACCGCCAGCACACCGGCGACGACTCCGCCGTTGACCAGGCCGCCGCGGATCCGCGCGAACAGGCCGTGCTCCCAGAAGTAGGCGGCGTCGATCACGCCGAGGAACAGCAGCATCCCCGCGCAGAGCAGGCCCAGCGTCCGGCCGAGCGGGACGTCGAAGACCGCCAGCCCCGCGGAGACGACGAGGAGGCCCGCGAGGACGCTGTCGGAGTAGACGAACACGCGCTCGTGCTCGACGTACCCCAACGGCAGCCACGGCTCGCTGTGGGACTGGCGGAACCAGCTCCGCCAGAACACCACGATCCCCGCGGCCGTCGCCAGCTGGACGACGGCCGCGACCCAGATCAGGGCGTCACCGGTCATGGGACGGCGGGTACGTCGGGCGCGGCGACCTCGCCAGGTCGCCGGAGCTTCACGGGAATGACGTCGCGGGCATAGACGTCGTCGAGGGTCTCGGCCCGCTTGATCACCTCCGCGTTCATGCCGGAGACCAGCACGCTCGCGGGTCGGGGCAGCGCGTTGAAGTTCGAGGCCGAGCTCTCCTGATAGGCCCCTGTCTCGAGCAGGGCGATCACGTCGCCGGTCTCCACCTCGGGCAGGTGGGCGCCCAGCACGATCTGGTCGGCGAAGCAGGAGTGACCGACGATGTCGGCGCTCAGCGTCGCAGGGGCGTTCACCTTGTCGGCGACGACGAACGGGTGCCGGTTGTGCTCGAGGACCCCTCCGGCGAGGAAGAAGTACGTCGTGTCGGTGAGGACCCAGCTGTACGGGATCGGCTCGTGCTGCCGCTTGACCTTCTTGACCCGGGTCAGGTGGATGCCGGTGTCGCCGTACATGCTCCGCCCGGGCTCGACCTGCAGCCTCACGCCTTCGGTCTCGACGCCCTCCATGAGGAGCCCCGTGCGGAGGCTGGACGTGATGGTGGCGGCGAACTCCTCGACGGTGGGTGGACTCTTCCGCTCATGGTGTCCGGTCATCGCCGGCACCAGCCGGCCCATCAGCGAGTGGTAGGCGTTCTCACCGAACCGTCGGGCGCCGACCATGAACGGGTAGCCCGCCGCGGTGAGGATGAACTCCGAGCGCGGGAACTCCTGGTTGTGCGGGTCACGTGGGCTCGGCATGCCGCCACCGACGTCGAGCTCGGACGGCTGCCACCCGCCCCAGGCACGGGACAGCTCACCGACGAGGCGGGCGTACCTCGTCATCAGGCCCTCCCAGAACCACAGGCTCGGATGGTGGCGGCCGACGTGGAAGTGGAGTCCGACCAGCTCGACGTTGGGCATCGCGAAGAGGCGGCGCCCCATGTCGGCGAGGTACTCCCGGGGGATGCCTGACTTGTAGACCTGCACCCCGAGGTCGATCGGCACGCTCAGCTGGCTGAAGTCCGTGCGGCGCCACAGGTTGGGCACGGCGGGCTTGCACCTGAGCCTGACCTTCGCCACGGCACCGAGCTCGGCCGCCACGTCCTGGACCAGGTCGATCTCGTCGACGTCCTCCACGGTGATCCGCACCCCGGCCTCGACGCAGTGCCGCAGGTGCTCGCGGCTCTTGCCTCCGCCGTTGACCGAGACCCGCTCGGGGTCGACCCCGGTGGTGAGCACCCCGGCGAGCTCCTCCGGGGAGTAGATGTCGGCTCCGGCGCCCTCCTCGCTGGCGATCCGTCGAAGCGCCAGGAGCGTGTTGGCCTTGAACGCCGGGAGTACGTCGACCGGCCCCTCCGGCCACTCGCGCTGGAAGGCGGCCTTGAAGCGCCGGAGGTTCGCCCGCAGCTGCGCCTCGGAGAAGACGAAGATCGGCGAGCCGAACTCCTCCACCAGGTCAGCGGCCGCGCGACCCTCGACGAAGAGCCTGCCTTCTCGCACCGACAGCGTGTCTGGCGGGCCCGGCCGGTTCGTCACCGGGTTCACGGCTCGTCTCCGGGGCATGGCCATCCTCCCTTGCGTGGACTGGCCCCCCGTGGAGGTCGAGCCAGGTTCTGGGCCACCTCAGCCTCCACAAGATCGCAGGCAGCAGGCCACCCGCCAGAGTCAGTCGCCCCGACTCGTGTGACAAGAAGAGGTCATCGACGTGTAGCCCGATGCGGCCGCGCGACGCCAGTTCCTCGCTGGTCGGAGGGGCCGCCGAGGACCACTCACCCCTCCGACCAGCACAGGTCACTTGGTCAACGGCGCGTCCGGGGCGACCGGAGGCCGGTAGTTGCCCTTGCTCTTCGTTCCGTTGATCAGGTTCGTGCTCATCGCGTAGGAGAGCGTTGCGTACGCGACGGCGTCCGAGTTGGCATCGAGCGCCGCGTTGTTGTTGTTGGCGAACGTGTCACACGCCTGGTGGTAGCACGGGTCGTACGGCTGGCCCGCAGTACCGCCCCACAGCGTCGCCTCCTCCGCCGTCTTGATCCCCTCAGCGCCGGTGAAGAGTCCGCCGGAAGGGACCCCTGCCGCGATGAACGGACCGTAGTCCGACCGCCCCGAGAAGTCGGTTCCCTTGTACGGGAGCCCCTGCGACTTGAAGTACGCCTCGAAGGTCTTCTCGATCTGCGCGGAACCCGCCGGGCCGGGACCGGCCCCTTCCCCGTCGGAGTCGTCGCCGTCGTAGATGAACAGGACGTGGTTCGGTGAGCCGATCATGTCGAAGTTCAGGTACAGGGCGATCCGGTTCAGCTCGGCCTGGGGCAGGTTGTTCACGTAGTACGTGGACCCCACGAGACCGGCTTCCTCGGCTCCCCACCAGGCGAGGCGGATCGTGTTCTGGGGCTTGACCTTCGCAAGGTTCTCGCCGAGCTCGAGGAGCGCTGCAGAGCCACTGCCGTTGTCGTTGATGCCCGGGCCCTCGTTGACGGAGTCCAGGTGGGCGCCGGCCATCACGACGTTGTTGGTGTTCTTGCCGGGGAGCTCGGCCAGCACGTTCGACGTCGTCGCGATGCCTCGGAAGGTGTCGGTCTTGACGCGCACGACCAGCGCCGGAGTCGCCGCCAGCTGCTGCCCGACGGCCTGCGTCACCGAGGTCACGGGGATGTCCAGCGTGAAGCCGTTCCCCAGGGTGCCGTTGAGCTCACCGTCGATGTTGTTGTAGATGACGACCGCGGAGGCTCCGGCGTTGTAGGCGTTGGTCGCCTTGGTCGCGAACGTACAACCGCCCCTCTGGATCAGCGCGATGTTGCCGGACGGGAAGCCGGCGAAGTCGGCGGCGTCACAGCCCGTCGCGACCGGCAGCGTGGACACCGCAGCCGTGACGTCCCCGCTGCCGGAGTACTCCATGATGTTGTTCGCGACCGGACCGGCTGGTGGCGGCGACACCTGCTCGAGCACCGCGGGTGAGAGCGAGATGAAGGTCTGGAACTCGAAGTCCTGGGTCGTCACCTTCCAGCCCGCCGCCTTCATCTTCTCGACCACGTAGTCGGCCGACGCGTCGAAGCCCGCGGTCCCCGAGGTCCGGATCCCGCTGTTGGCGTCGGCGATGTCTTGCAGCGCCGCCTGATGCTCTCGAACACCGTCGACGGTGACGCACTCGAGCAGCCTGCTGAGGGTGTTGTTGACCCCTCCCGCGCACGACTGCGGCGGTGCGGCGGAGGCGGTGGAGGTCGTCGCGCCTGCTGCGGCGACCAGGACGGCCATCACCGCGAGCGCGGCAGGCGGTCGGAGATTGCGAACGTTCATTTCACTCCCCTTTCACAGCTACCCGGCGGCAGCCGTGAAACGGGAATTTAGACCTTCCCGCACGCGGCGCGGAACGGATCAGAAGGTGAAGGATGTGAGAACCTCACAATTGATGAGGCCATGACTTGCTTATGACAGAAATGTCGCTTCTCAGGGAGCTGTCCGACCTGTCGGCGCCCTGGCGGTGAGCGAGAAAAGGGCTACCGTGAAGCCGAGGGGAGGCGGCGGTATGTCAGTCCACCTGAACCACACCATCGTCAACGTGCCGAACAAGCGTGAGTCGGCGAAGTTCGTGGCCGAGATACTCGGCCTCCCCGCACCTTTTTCTTTCGGACCCTTCCTCGTGGTCGAGCTCGGCAACGGGGTGTCGCTCGACTTCGCCGACGACCAGGGCGCTCCGAGTTCCCAGCACTATGCATTCCTGGTCAGCGAAGCCGAGTTCGACAAGATCTTCGGGCGGATCAAGGAGCGCGGGCTGACCTACTGGGCCGACCCGGGGCGACGGCGGCCCGGTGAGTTCAACACGAACGACGGCGGTCGCGGCGTGTACTGGGACGAGCCGGGCGGGCACTTCCTCGAGATCATCACTCGCCCCTACGGCAGCGGAGTCTGAGGTCCGCCGATGCGCGCGGTCGAGCGATCCCGGGACAACGCCTTCGCACAGGA
This sequence comes from uncultured Actinomycetota bacterium, assembly GCA_963700955.1. Taxonomy (GTDB): domain Bacteria; phylum Actinomycetota; class Actinomycetes; order Propionibacteriales; family Nocardioidaceae; genus Nocardioides_C. The sequence goes on from CAVOZH010000012.1 coordinate 380,086, forward strand.
GCTCTTCGACGGCCTCCCTCAGCGGTACGACGTGCTCGAGGAGGTCCTCTCCTTCCGGCAGAACCACCGATGGCGCACCGCCATGGTCGACGCGGTCACGTCCATGCGACCTGCCCCGAAGCGGATCCTCGACGTCGCCACGGGGACCGCCGGCGTGGCGATGATGCTGGCCGACCGGACCGACGCCGAGATCACCGGCATCGACCTGACCGAGGAGATGCTCACGATCGGACGCGACCGGGTCCGGCGTCGCGACCTGGGCAACCGGATCGGACTGGTCTGCGGCCGCGCCGAGCAGCTCCCCTTCCCCGACGCCACCGTCGACGCGCTCACCTTCACCTACCTCCTCCGCTACGTCGCCGACCCTGCGTCCACTCTGCGTGAGCTCGTGCGCGTGGTCCGGCCGGGCGGCGTGGTCTCGAGCCTCGAGTTCTTCGTGCCGTCGCCCCCGGTCTGGCTCCCTGCTTGGCGCTTGTACACCCGCGTCGTCCTCCCGACCGCAGGCTTCATCGGCGGCGGACGCGAGTGGGCCGGCGTCGGCCGCTTCCTCGGCCCCTCCATCGAGAAGCACTACCGGACGTATCCCCTCGAGGCGCATGTGGAGATGTGGCACGCTGCCGGGCTCGTCGACGTGCACACGCGGCCGATGAGCGTCGGCGGAGGTCTCGTGATGTGGGGACGACGGCGCGATGGCTGAGCCCCGTGCCGCCCCGGCGGCCTTCTACGCACGACGCGGGGGTCGCGCCGCCGACTGGTGGACGCTGCTGCATCCGCCGTACACCGTGTGGCATCTGAGCTACGTCGTGCTCGGGGCAGCCATCGTCCCGAGCGTCGACCTCGCTGCGCTGGCGGCGAGCGTGCTGGCCTTCTTCCTGGCCGTCGGGCTCGCCGCGCACGCGCTCGATGAGCTGCAGGGCCGACCGCTTCGCACCCACATCGCAGACCGGACCCTGTGGGGGGTGGCCGCATTCGGCCTGACCGGTGCCTGCGCCCTCGGGATCGTCGGAGTGTTCTTCCGGGGACCGGTCAACTGGCCTCTGGCCATCGCCGTGCCGGTCGGCGCAGTACTCGTCGTGGGCTACAACCTCGAGATGTTCGGCGGCCGGCTCCACACCGACTGGGCCTTCGCCTGGGGCTGGGGCGGCTTCCCTGTCGCCGTCGGGTTCGTGGCCCAGTCTCCTCACGTGACCTGGGCGTTGCTGGCTGCCGCCGTGGCGGCGACCCTCGCCGGGGTGGGCACGTCGTACGCACAGCGTCACCTCAGTACGCCGGCCCGCGAGCTGCGCCGGCGTACCGTCCACGTCACCGGCACCATCACGCGGCTCGACGGCGGTGTCGAACCACTCGACCGCGCCGTCCTGCTCGCACCGCTCGAACGGGCGCTGGGTGCGCTGTCCTGGGCGGTCCCCGTCATCGCCGTCGCGACGCTGCTCGCCCGCGCCTGACCGGTGACGGCCGCTCGCTCCGGTCAGCCGGGCTCGCCGATGTCCTCGCTCCACAGCTCCGGGTTTCGGGCGATGAACCGCTCCATCATCGCGACGCACTGCTGGTCGTCGAGGACGACCACCTCGACGCCACGGGACCGGAGGTAGTCCTCGCCGCCGTAGAAGGTCTTGTTCTCGCCCACGACGACCCGCGGGATGCCGTAGAGCAGGATCGCGCCGGTGCACATGTCGCACGGCGAGAGCGTGGTCGCCATCGTGGACTCGGCGTACACCGTCGCCGGGAGGCGGCCGACGTTCTCGAGGCAGTCGGTCTCGCCGTGCCGGATGGCACTGCCCAGCTGCACCCTCTGGTTGCGACCGAGGCCGAGAACCCGGTCACCATGCGCGAGCGCGGCCCCGATCGGGATCCCACCCTCGGCGAGACCCACCTGCGCCTCGGCCACGGCAAGTGCGAGCAGCTCTTCGTCAGTCATGCGAGTCTCCTTCGGGTCGGGGTCAGCCGCGCCGGTAGGCCTTGAGGTACGACGCCGGGTAGTGCACCTTGCGACCCCACACGGCCAGTGCCGCGATGACCGCGAGGTAGGGCAAGGCGAGCATGAGCTCACGAGGGATGGAGCTGAACGCCGTGGTGATCGCCAGCTGCAGCTGCAGCGCGTCGGTCCCGGCGAAGATGAGCGCGCCCAGCACGACCGGCCAGACCCGCCACTTGGCGAAGATGACCAGGGCGATGCAGACCCAGCCGCGTCCGTTGATGATGTCGAGGGTGAAGTTGCCCAGCACCGACAGCGTGAGGAACGCGCCGCCGATCGCCATCAGCGCGCCGCCCACCATCAGCGCGACGTAGCGCGTCGCCGTCACCGAGATGCCGGCGACGTCCGCGGCCTCGAAGTTCTCCCCCACCGCGTGCAACCGGTAGCCCATCCCGGTGGAGCGCAGCACCCACCAGGCCCCCGGCGCGAGCACCAGGAAGGCCACGTAGGTGAGCCAGTGCTGGTCGACCACGGGTACGTCGGACAGCCAGACGTGGAACTTGTTGCCCAGCGTCGGCCGCTTGCCCGTGTAGAGCAGGCGGAAGGTGAACTCGCAGACCGCGATCAGCAGCAACGTCAGGCCGAGCCCCGAGACGTGCTGGTTCAACCCGAGGGTGACAGTGAGCAGCGCCATGAGCAGGCCGGCGACCACCCCCGAGACGATGGCAGCGAGGAGACCGAGCCATGGGGAGCCGGTACGCAGGGCGACCAGGAACCCGGTGAACGCACCGAGGTACATCGTGCCTTCGATGCCCAGGTTGAGCACACCGGTCTTCTCCACGACGAGCTCGCCGATGCCGGCCCAGACCAGCGGCGTGGCTATGGTCAGCGTCGCGCTGAGAAGCGCCAGGACGTTGATGCTCATGACGACTCTTCCGCTGTCGCGGCAGGCTTTCGGCGTCTCCGCGATCCGGACCACTGGATCCGGTAGCGCCGAAAGCTCATCGCCGACAGGACGGTCAGCAGCAGCAGCGCACCGAAGATCGCGCCGAGCTGCGTGGGCACCTGAAGGACGAGCGACACGTTCTCCGCACCGACCGCGATGTCCGCCAGCAGGCCGGCGACGAGCACGACGCCCAGCGCGGTGAGCCCGCCCAGGGTGGCGACGATGACGCCGGTGTAGCCGTAGTTGTTGGAGATGCCCTGGGTGAGCTGGTGCTGCACCCCCATGACCTGGGACGCGCCGCCGAGCCCGGCGATCGCCCCGGACACCAGCGCGCTCCGGAACCGCAGCCGGTCGACGGGGACTCCGCTGAACCTCGCTGCCTCCGGCGCCTGCCCGGCAGCCCGCACCTGCATGCCGACCGCGGTCTTGCTGAACACGAACCACGTGACCGCGATGACGACCACGGCGACGCCGAACCCCCAGTGGACGCGGGTGCCGGGAACCAGCGCGGGCAGGTCGTAGCCGTGACCGAACCGGTCGGAGTCCGTGAAGCCGGTCTGCGTGTTGCGCCAGGGTCCGTTGAGAAGGCCCTGTACGACGAGCAGGGCGACCGGGTTGAGCAGCAGTGTGGTGACCACCTCGTCGATGTCGCCCTGCCGCTTCAGCCACGCAGGCAGCCACGCCCACGCCAGCCCGCCGAGCCCCCCGGCGACGAACCCGAGGGGCAGCGCGAGCCCCGCCGGGAGGTCCGGGAAGTTGAGCGCGAGGGCGGTCGTGGCCACGGCACCGATGAGGAACTGCCCCTCGGCGCCGATGTTCCAGTAACCCGCCCGGAAGGCGATCGCCACCGCGATGCCCGTGAACAGCAGCGGTGTCGCGGTCAGCATCACCTCGTAGATGCCTTGGGACGAGCTCAGCGGGGTGACCAGGTACCGCTCGAACGCCGCGGGCGGGTTGGCGCCGGCCAGCCGGATCGGGATGGCGCTCAGCGCGACGGTGACGAGGACGGCGACGACGAACAGGACCGGAGCGAGCCAGCGAGGCTCGTGGCCGCGAAGCACCAGCCTCATACCGCGACCGCCTCGCCGGTCATCATCGCGCCGAGCCGCTCGCTCGTTGCATCCTTCACCGCGAGTCCGCCGGTCACGGCCCCGCGGAACAGGACCAGGATCCGGTCACAGAGGCTTCGCAGCTCGTCGAGATCCTCCGAGATCACCAGGACGCCGGCTCCGGCGTCGCGGAGCTCATGGAGCTGGGCGTGGACGTACTGGTAGGCGCCGATGTCGAGCCCACGGGTGGGTTGCGCGGCGACGAGGACGCGGGGCCGGCGCGCGAGAGCCCGGGCGAGCAGGACCTTCTGCATGTTGCCGCCCGAGAGTGTCGCGACCGGGTCGGTCGGCGCTGCGCGGATGTCGAATCGCTCGATCAGCCCCTCGGCGTGGCTCCGGATCGCGGCCTTGTCGAGCATCCCGCGGCGGGTGAACGAGCGCAGGTCCTCGACGACGAGGTTGTGCTCGACGCTCTGCTGCGGGATGACGCTGCCTCGCCGGTCCTCGGTGAGCCGGCCCAGACCGGCCTCGAGGCGTCCCGCGATGTCCAAGCCCGTGACGTCGGTGCCGTCGACCTCGATGCGTCCGCTCGTGGGCGACTCCGTGCCGGCCAGGACGTTCATCAGCTCGGTCTGGCCGTTGCCGCTGATTCCGGCCAGGCCGACGATCTCACCGGGCATGACCTCCAGGGTCACCCGGTCGAGCGCCGGACGGCCATGCCGTTCGAGAGCTACCTCGGCCAGCCTCAGGACGGGCACCCGCTCCGCCGTTCCGTCGGGCTCGGAGCCGGCCGCGACCGGCGCTTCCCCGATCGGCAGACCGACCGCGGCCGCGGTCTCCTGGTCGGGAACGGACGGGGTGCCCATCATCAGGCCGGCGAGCTCCTTCGTCGTCGCATCGGCGGTGACCCGCTCCCCCACCAGCCGGCCACGCCGCAGCACGACGACCCGGTCGGAGATCTCCGCGACCTCGCGGAGCTTGTGAGAGACGAAGAGAACCCCGAGGCCTGTGCCGCGCAGCCGCTGGATGGTGGCGAACAGGGCACGCACGTCCTGGGGCGTGAGCACCGCGGTGGGCTCGTCGAGGATCAGCACCCGACACTCGTGGAACAGCGCCTTCACGATCTCCACCCGCTGCCGCTCGCCGATGGAGAGGCTCGACACCAGGCGCTCCGGCTCGAGGTGCACACCGACTCGGTCCATGGCCTCCAGGACGCGCCGGCGGGCGGCGCGTACGTCGACCCGGCCCAGTCCCACCGAGGAGAGCGCGACGTTCTCGGTGACCGTCATGGTCTCCACGAGGGAGAACTCCTGCGTGACCATGCCGATGCCGGCCGCCATGGCGTCGCGCGGGGAACCGATGTCCAGGACCCGGCCGTCCATGCTGATCGTGCCCGCGTCAGGGTGCACCAGGCCGTAGACGACCTTCATCAGCGTCGACTTGCCGGCGCCGTTCTCGCCGAGCATCGCGACCACCTCGCCGGCCGCCACCGCGAGGCTCACGGCGTCGTTGGCGGTGAGGTCGCCGAACCGCTTCGTGATGCCGTCCAGCTCCAGGAGCGGCCGGGTGGAGGTCACTGCTTCGATACGTCGATCGAGCCCTTGGGAGCCGACTCGTCAATCGGTGTGGTGAACGAGCCGTCCTTGATGGCCTGCTGCTTCGCCTCGACCTTCTGCACCAGGTCCGGCGGGACGCCCCCGACGATGTCGGTGTTGATCGGCGCGAGCTCGCTGCCGCCCGCCTTCATGAAGGAGTACTTCCCGAGGTCGACGGCTTCCGGGTTGCCCTTGGCCTGCAGGGTGACCGCGTCGACGGTGGGCCGCACGTGCCAGATCAGCGAGGTGACCACGTTCTTCGGAGCCTCGTCCTTCTGGTCGACCATCATGCCGACGACGGGGAGGTTCGCCTCCTTCGCGGCGGAGATGACACCGTCGCGCTCGGCGAAGAGCACGTCCGCCCCGGCGGAGATCTGTGCCTGCGCGGCCTGCTTCGCCGCGGCCGGGTCGAAGAACGTGTTGATGAACGACACCTTCACCGTCGCCTCGGGGTTGGTCTCCTTCACGCCGAGCACGAAGGCGTTGATGATCCGGTTGACCTCCGGGATCGGCATCGCACCCACCACACCGATCGTGTTGCTCTTGGTGAGGCCACCGGAGAGCATCCCGGCGAGGTAGGCCGGGTCTTGGAGCCAGTTGTCGAACACGCTCATGTTGGGGGTGGCCGGCTTCTCCCCCGAGCCGAAGGCGAACGGGATGTCGGGGAAGTCCTTGGCGACCTTGCGCACGGCCTCCTCGGCGGCGAAGGCGTCGCCCATGATCGCGGCCGGCTTCTCGTTGGTGGCGATGTCGCGGAGGGCACGCTCCATCGCGTCGGAGGTGCCCAGGTTGTCGATGTGCTTGTACTCGATCGTGCCGTCCTCGACCGCGCTCTGGAGCGCGGAGTGGATCGCGCCGTCCCACGGCTCTTCGAGCGGGGTGGCGTAGACGCCGTAGATCAGCGGCTTCGCTTGTCCGCCGCCGCCCCCGCTTCCGCCTCCGGACGGCTCGTTTCCGGTCGTGCCTCCACAGGCGGCCAGCAGTGCCAGTGCGGCCGCTCCGGCCACGGCGGCAAGCTGACGCCGACCTCTCCTCGAACCATGCGACTGACCGATCATGGCGACCTCCGGCTGCCTCAGCGAGATACGAGCACTTAACCGCGCCGGTCCGGCCCGCGGCAAGGCTCAGACTGTGTATTCGGTTGGCGTGTCGGGGCGATCCCGCAGCGGCCGCTGGGTGGGTACGGGTGTGCGGCGTGACGTCGCTGCTGATCGGCCAGAGCCGGACCGCCGAGGTGGGTACCGAGCCTTGTACTGCCGACAGTTGTGGATGGCCCGCCGCGGCCGGGGGACAGCACCAGGTTCGCCCCCGCAACGGCCCACTCAGAGCAAATCTGCGGAACTGACGGTTCCGGAACGAAGGCCGTGCGACCAATGGCACATCTCGGCCGTTCCTCGTGGGCGTAGCGGAGGGCTTTGTCTCTGAAGACGGACGAATTCATTTTTCTGAGACGCGACGGGAGAGTGCATCAATCGGATGAACTGGGTGCTCCGTCGCCCGGCGAGGTCAAGGATCCCGTATCCGTACAGACCCTTGACCCCGTTGCGATGCGGGCGTCTCCTGAAGCCATCACCGGCGGTGAGACCGAAGAAGTCCCGCAACTCCTTTCTAGGGAGATAGCTCTATGCGACGCAGAATCGGCGCGCTTCTCAGCGCAGTTGCACTGTCGGCGGTGATCGTCGGCGGAACTGTCCCGGCCTTTGCGGACCCGGATTTCGGGCCCGGCAATTCGAGCAAGGGCCCCAATGACGGCGGGGCAAAGTGCCACCCGCCGGGTCAGACGGTCAACGAGCCTGGTTGCAAGTGATGTAATCCGCCGTCCCTGCCCCGTCGGTTCCCGCCGGGGCAGGGATGCCTGGTGCTGCCACGCCTGCCAACACGAACCTGCCGCGGCTCGGAAGAGACGCGGGCAGGGGCTTCACCGCGTCGTGGCCGGTAGCGCGTCGCGCACCGCCCGGACGGCCTCGTCGATACGGTCCCCGACCTGAGCGGAGATCGGGGCGCCGACGCCGAAGGAGAGCGCCTCCACACCCACGAGAGTCAGCCGCCGGGGCAGACGCCGCAGCGCCCTGGCCAGCTCGACAGCCTCGGCGACGCCGAGCCCGTGTGACCCGAACGCCGGCGACTCACGGCGCAGAGGATCGGAGCCGACCCGCAAGACGTGGACACTCCCAGGGTCGTCGCGCGGGGCCGTCGCGTCCACGACGACCACGTCGTCATGGACGGCGAGGTGCTCGACAAGTCCGAGCGGCTCGTCGTACACGACCACCTCGACACCGGGCAGGCCGAGCTCCGCGACACGGGACGCCACCTCCGGTCCGACCCCGTCGTCACCCCGCGAACGGTTGCCGATGCCGACCACGAGGGCGCTCACGCTCTCACTCCCCCTCCACCGTGAGGTCGAGGAAGTGGGTGGCGCAGGAGATGCACGGGTCGTAGTTGCGGATCGCCTGCTCGGACTGGCGAGTCAGCTCCTCGGTGTCGAGGGCGAGCCTGGCCTGCACGAAGTCACGGAGGTCGTTCTCGATGCTGGCCTGGTTCTGCGACGTCGGCGGCACGATCTGCGCGCCCAGAACGGTGCCGTCCGGGTCCAGCTCGTAGCGGTGGTAGAGCACGCCGCGCGGCGCCTCCGTGGCCCCGTGGCCCACACCAGCGCGTGGCGGCACCTCGACCGACGAGGCTCCGCCGTCGTACCACGCGTCGATGATGCGCAGGGCCTCCTCGCACGCCACCACGATCTCCACGGCGCGGACGACGATGGACCGGAACGGGTTGCGACAGGTCGGACCCAGACCGGCTGCGTCCGCTGCCTGGCGGGCCTTCGGAGGGAGGTGGTCATGGTTGAGCGAGTAGCGGGCGAGCGGGCCGACGACGTACGGGCCGGTGTCGCGCAGACGTGCGTGCAGGGCGTTGGAGTGCGGCACGTGCTCCTCGGTCACCCAGGCTCCGAACGCGGCGACCGGGAACCCACGGCCGCTGCTCGTGACGAAGGAGCCCGCCTCGATCGGGTAGTCGTGATCGGTGCGCAAGGAGACGTACTCGTACCTCTGCTCGAAGTCGGGGAACTCGAAGCCCGCTGCCATGGTGACGGTGGCGAGCGCGTCGTCGAGCGCGCGTTCGAGCTGTGGGCGCAGGGCGAGGAGCTCGGCGCGTGAGGGGAAGCGGTAGAAGCCGCCGACCCTGACGTTGACCGGGTGTACGGCGCGGCCGCCCACCAGAGTCATCAGCGCGTTGCCCGCCTTCTTCAGCCTCAGTCCGCGCTCCACGACGTCCCGGTGGTCCTTGGCCATCTCGATGGCGCCCGGGTAGCCGAGGAAGTCCGGCGCGTGCAGCAGGTAGATGTGGAGGGTGTGGCTCTCGATCCACTCCCCGCAGTACAGCAGCCTGCGCATCAGGCGGACCTGCTCCGGCACCGCGACCCCACAGGCGTCCTCGATCGCGTTGCAGGCGCTCATCTCGTAGGCGACCGGGCAGATGCCGCAGATCCGCGAGGTGATGTCCGGGGGCTCGGTGTAGCTGCGGCCGCGGAGCAACGCCTCGAAGAACCGCGGCGGCTCGTAGATCTGGAGCTGTACGTCGGCGACCTGCCCGTCACGCACCACCACGCGCATGGCGCCCTCTCCCTCGACGCGGGCAAGGGTGTTCACGGCCAGCTCCCGCCTCTGGTCGGTGCCCTTGTGCGTCACGACGCTGCTCCCCCCTCGTCGGCGTGGCGTGAGCTCTCCTCGGCGAAGGCGGGTGCCGCGGCGTTGAAGGTGCGGAACACCCGGTGCACGTCGCGCTCGGTCATCCCGAGCTCCCGAAGCCTCCCGCTCAGCGACACCGTGTTGGCCGTGTCCGCGGGGCCGAAGCAGCCGTAGCACCCGCGGTCGTAGGACGGGCAGAGGGCGCCGCAGCCAGCATGGGTGACCGGTCCGAGGCAGGGAGTGCCGTGAGCCACGGTGACGCAGATGTTGCCTCGTCGCTTGCACTCCACGCAGACGCTCTCGGCGGAGATGCGCGGCTTGCGACGTTGCAGGAACGCCGCGACGACCTCGAGCAGCTGGGCCTTGTCGATCGGGCAGCCGTGCAGCTCGAAGTCCACCGGGACGTGGGCCGCGATAGCCGTGGACGTGGCGAGCGTCTCGACGTACTCCGGGTGCGCGTAGACGGCGGAGCGGAACTCGGCCACGTCCGCGAAGTTCCGCAGCGCCTGGATGCCGCCGGCGGTGGCGCAGGCACCGATCGTGACGAGCGAGCGCGAGCTCTGCCGCACCTGTCGGATGCGCTCCGCGTCCGCGGCAGTGGTCACCGAACCCTCGACCAGCGACAGGTCGTAGGGACCCTCCACGACCGCCCGCGTGGCTTCCAGGAAGTACGCGATCTCGACCTTCCCGGCGAGCTCGAGCAGCTCGTCCTCGCAGTTGAGCAGGGTGAGCTGACAGCCGTCGCAGCTGGCGAACTTCCACACGGCCAGCTTGGGCTTGCGGGTCGTGGCGGTGCTCATGGAGGGCTGGCTCATCACAGCTCCCGCACGCCGAGCAGCGGCTGGACCGCGTCGAGGGAGAACACCGGGCCGTCGACGCAGATCAGGTACTCACGCAGCTGGCAGTGGCCGCACAGGCCCACGCCGCACCGCATGTTGCGCTCCAGGGAGAGCCGGATCCGCTCAGGAGGCACCCCACGCGCGGTGAGCGCCGTCGCGACGTAGCGCATCATCACCTCGGGGCCGCACATGAGCGCCAGCGTCCGGGCGGGGTCGAACGACGCGGGCGGGATCAGCTCGGTGACCAGCCCGACCCGTCCGGCCCACGAGGTGGGAGCCCTGTCGACGGTGACCGCCACCTGCACGTCCGCCTCGGATGCCCAGGTGGCCAGGTCGACCCCGAAGAGCACGTCGTCCGCGGTCCTGGCGCCGTAGAGGACGTTGACCCGTCCGTACCTCTCCCGCGCTGAGATCACCTCGAGCACGGCTGACCGCAAGGGCGCGAGCCCGATGCCACCGGCGACGATCACGACGTCGCCGCCCTCGGCGTCGGACACCCGCCAGCCCTCGCCGTACGGGCCGCGGACCCCGAGCACGTCACCCGACCGCACCTCGCACAATGCCTTCGTGACACCCCCCACGTCACGGATGGTGTGCACGAGCCGGTCGGGCCGGCCGGGGTGGCCGCTGACCGAGATCGGCACCTCGCCGACGCCGAAGGCCTGCAGCATCGTGAACTGTCCGGGGGCGAACGCGAGGCCCTCGCCGTCGAGCGAGTCGAGCTCGATGGTCACTGTGTCGTGCGTGTCGCGGCGGGTGTCGGCGACGCGGAACGGCCTCGGCAGCATGGCGTCCGCCGGCGGTCGGACGTCCGCGGGACGGGTGCTGATCTCAGCCGACACGGCCTGCTCCGTAGAGGTCGAGCATCCGCACCCGAGCCGACTGCAGCCGGTGGTACATCACCTGCGCGACCCGCTGCATCATGGCGTAGCCCAGAGCCGGGTCCTCGTCGCACTTGGCGCGGAGACAGGAGGCGTCCACCGCGACGGCGGAGACGTCCTGCACCGCCCGGGCGTCGAAGAACCAGCGGTACGGCGGGACCAGCCACGACCACCCGACCACGTCGCCCTCGTCGACGGTGTCGATCACCTGCTCGGCCTGTCCTGGCACGTGCACGTCGAGCGCCACGCGCCCCCGCCGGACGACGAAGAAGTAGTCCGCCGCCTCGCCCTCGCGGAAGAGGTACTCCCCCGTCCGGTAGTGCACGTTCCTGGCGCAACCGACGAGCATGCTCACCGTCGAGTCGTCGAGGCCCGCGAAGAAGGGGTGTCCCATCAGGAGCTCCTGAAGCGACTGCATGTCAGCTCCTCCCGTCGTTCTCAGGCGGCGGCGGCGACTTCGGGTCGGCCCGGATGGCGGCCACCTCCTCGGTGATGTCGATGCCGACCGGGCACCAGGTGAGGCACCGGCCGCACCCGACGCAGCCGGACGTCCCGAACTGGTCGATCCACGACGCCAGCTTGTGGGTCATCCACTGCCGGTAGCGGGACTTCGCACTGCTGCGGACACTTCCTCCGTGCATGTAGGAGAAGTCGGAGGTGAAGCACGAGTCCCAGATGCGCCAGCGCTCGGTCTCCTCGCCCGACAACGAGGTGTGGTCCTCCACCGAGGTGCAGAAGCAGGTGGGACACACCATCGTGCAGTTGCCGCACGAGAGGCAGCGGCTCGCCACGTCGTCCCACCGGGCGTGGTCGGCGTTGTCGTAGAGCAGGGTGCGGATGTCCGTGGTGTCCATCGAGCGGCCCATGTGCTGCACCGAGCGGTCGACCACGTCGTCGGCCGCCTGGACGTCCCGGTCCTCGACGGGCCGTGACGGGAGCCGGTCCAGCACGGCGGCTCCGCGCTCGCTGCCGGCGTGGGCGATGAAGGTGTGCTGCCCGCCGAGCAGCTCGGTGAGGGCCAGGTCGTAGCCCGCGTCGGCCCGGGGCCCGGTGCCCATGGACACACAGAAGCAGGTCCCGCTCGGGTCCGAGCAGACGACGGTGACGAGGAAGGCGCCCTCCCTGCGGGCCGCATAGCGCGTGTCGGGGTAGGCGCGGTCCCGCAACACCCGGTCGTGGATGGCGACAGCGTGCAGGTCACACGACCGGATCCCGAGGACGGCGTACGGCGGGTCGCCCAGCCGACCGGGGCTCTCCCCCGCCTCGACCTCGAACCCTTCTTCGGTGCGGCGGCCCTCCCAGATGAGCTCGCGGGACGGGAACAGCACCGACTTCCAGCTGACCGCGTCGGCGGCGAACCCGAACAGCGCCTCGTCGGCCCGTCGCGCGAGCCGGTAGCTGCCCGGCTCCTGGCGGTCGCCCCAGCCTCGTGGCAGGTCGTCGATCGAGGCGACACGTCCGGGCACCACGGCGCCGTCGCGGACCGTCGGTCCGAGGACGGTGAACCCCATGCCTCCGAGCACGTCCACCAGGGCCTGCAGACCGTGCAGGTCGAGGGTGACGGCGGATCGCGTGTCGGCCATACCCGGCTCCTGTCAGTGGCTTCCTCCGGCCAGTCTGGACAGGTCAGGCGTGCCTGACTAGGGACCTCTGACCGGTCCTGGGGCCGCAAGTCGATCCGGAACCAGCCTCCGCGCGCCGCAACCGCTGCGGGGACCGGGCCGCGGGACGGTGACCTTTGCCTCTGGCGCGGGGTGCCGGCTTGCCTACGCTGAGTCGGGAGAAGGTGGCTCGCCCGAGAGCGATTTGGCGGGTGTACAGATGGTTCGGTCCCGACGGTCGAGGTCTCCTGGCGGCGGCGCTGCCCAGGCGGAGGCCGGAGCCACCGGGGCGGACAGCGGGTCGGACGCCGGGGCGGACGCCGGGGCGGACGCCGGGTCGGACACCGGGGCGGACACCGGGTCGGACACCGCGGCCGTCGACGTCATCGGGCGGCCGTCGGACTCCGGGCCCGAGCAGGGGTGGCGCGCGTGGCGCCGCCTGCTCCACGGGGCCTTCCGGACGCTGGTGGCGGGTCAGTGCCTCGGGCAGGCCGGCGACGGTTTCGCGCAGATCGCGTTCGCGCAGTTCGTCGTCTTCGAGGCCGGCCGCGGTGCGACGCCGGCACGGATCGCCCTGCTGCTTGCGGTCACGTTGCTGCCGTTCAGCCTGGTCGGCCCGTTCGCGGGAGTGGTGATCGACAGGTGGCCTCGTCGCCGCGTCCTGGTCACGATGTCGCTGCTGCGGGCCGTCATCACGCTGGTGGCTCTGGCGACGGTGGCCGCCGGCTCGGAACCCGGCGCCTTCGTCGGCGTGCTCCTGTTGCTGTCGACGTCCCGGTTCGTCCTCGCGGCGAAGGGTGCCTCGCTGCCGCGGACGGTTCGCCGTCAGGACCTGGTGTCGGCCAACTCGATCTCGTCCGTGGCGGGCATGGTCGCCGTGTTCGCAGGGGCGGTCGCCGGGGCGGGGTTCGTCGGTCGGTCCGCCTTGGCTGGGTTCGTCGTGGCGATCTTGTTCTACGTCGCCGCGGGAGCCGCGTTCTCTCGGCTTCCCGATGTCGGCGGTGGGGCCGGCCGCATGGTGCTGCGCCGCCTGCGCCTGGCGCTCGCAGACGTCAGAGACGGCCTGCGCACCATCGCCGACCCCGACATCGGACGGCCGCTGGCCACGGTCGCGTTGCACCGGTTCCTGCTCGGCGCCGGGTTCGTCCTGCTCGTGCTGGTCGCGGACTCCGGCTTCCACCTGCGGATCGCCGGCTACGGACTGGCGCTGGCGGTGACGGGCGTCGCGGCGTTCGCCGGGTCCCTGGCCGCACCGGCGTGCGCCCGCCGGTGGGCACCGACCGCGTTGCTGCCGGTGGCATTCCTCCCGCCCGCGGCAGCCCTGTACGCCGGGGGGATCGCTCCCGGGCTCCTCGTGCTGGTCGCCGGCCTCGGCGTCACCGCGCTCTCCTTCCAGCTGCTGAAGGTGCTCGTCGACGCGCTTGTCGGAGGAGCGTCGTCGGACGTGGTCCGGGGCCGTGTGTTCTCCGTCTACGACGTGCTCTACAACGTCGCCTTCGTGCTCGCGGGGCTGCTGATGGTTCCCCTGTGGGACCCCACCCGGGTCACGGCACTGCTCTGGTGGATCGCCGCCGCGTTCCTCGTCGGCTGGCTCGTCTGTGCACGGCTCTTCCAGGTCTGGCCGTTCGTGACGCGACCGCCTGTCGCGCGACCGGCTCACCGCTGGCGGGACCGGGCGGTCGCGCTCGTCTGCGGGACCCTGCCGGTCCTCGCGTTCCCGGAGCCCGCCTGGTGGTGGTTCGCCTGGGTCTGCCTGGTACCCCTGCTCCTGGCTCTCCGAGCCGCACCGACGCCGCGGGAGGCCGCCGTCCGTGGCTGGTGGGCCGGAGCCGGGTACATCGCCGCGACCGGGTACTGGTTGGCGCCCGTGGCCGGTCCGGCACTGGCGCTGATCGCCTTCGGCCTCGGCCTGTTGTGGCTGCCGTGGGGATGGGCGGTGCGGCGCATGCTGGGCGGACGTCCGCCCGCCACGACCCTGCTCGGCGCGACTCTTGTGCTGCCCGCGGGGTGGGTCGCGATCGAGGCGGTGCGATCGTGGCAGAGCCTCGGCGGACCCTGGGCTCTGCTGGGCACGTCGCAGTGGAACCAGCCGGCCCTCCTGGCCTCTGCCGCGCTGGGCGGCGTCTGGCTGACCGGCTTCCTGATCGTCGCCGTGAACGTCGCGGTGGTGGCGGCGTTGGCTGCTTCCCGCCTCGACGTGCGGATCACGCTGGCCGCTGTTGCTGCGGCCGCACTGGCCGTCGGGCCGGTATGGGCGGTGGTGCAGCCCGCGCTGTCGCCCGCCGGGGTCGTGCGGGTCGGCGTCGTGCAGCCGGGCGTCCTGGGCGACCCCGAGGTCAGGCTCGCGCGGGAGATCCGGCTCAGCGAGGCGCTCGCGTCCCAGCGTCCGGACCTGATCGTGTGGGGCGAGAGCAGCGTCGGCTACGACCTGCAGAGCACTCCGGGTCTCGCCGGCGAGCTCGTCGCGCTCACCCGTCGTACCGGCGCCGACCTGCTCACCAACGTCGATGCCCGCAGCGCCGACGGCAGGATCTACAAGACGTCGGTGCTCGTCACGCCCGAGGGACTGGACGGCAGCTACGAGAAGACCCGCCTGGTCCCGTTCGGCGAGTACGTCCCGATGCGCGCGCTCCTGGGATGGGTGACGGTGATCAGCAAGGCGGCCGACCAGGACCGCGGCCGCGGTGACGGCCCGGTGGCGCTGCAGTCCGGACCGGTCACGTTCGGCCCGTTGATCTGCTTCGAGTCCACGTTCCCCGACCTGGCCCGTCGCGACGTCGCTCTCGGCGCCGGGCTGATCGTGTACCAGACCTCCAGCAGCACCTTCCAGGGCACCTGGGCACAGCCTCAGCACGCCAGCGTCGCCGCCGTGAGGGCGGTCGAGACCGGCCGTCCCGTCGTCCACGTCGCGTTGACCGGAACGACCGCCGCGTACGACGCGACGGGTCACCGTCACCTGTGGATCGCCGCCGGCCAGGCGGACAGTCACGTCGTCGCCCTGACCCTGACCGAAGGGCGCACACCGTACGACGTCGCGGGCGACTGGGCCCTCGTGGTCGCGGCCGTGCTGATCGCGGCGGCACTGGTCGCAGCGTCCCTGGCGCCTGTGAGGCTCGAGCACGTCCCGGGCAGACTGTCCGGACAGCGCGGCGGCGCCGGAGGCGGCTACCGGTAAGGCAAAGCCTGTCCCCGGACACGTTCTCGATCGCGACGGCCGAACCACCACGCGGCACAGACGCCACCCACCGCACCGAAGAAGTGACCCTGCCACGAGACCCCCGGCTGCCCTGGAAGGACGCCCCAGAGCACCCCGCCGTAGAGGAGCAGCAGCACGATCCCCACCAGGACCTGGACTGCCGAGCGGGAGAAGAACCCACGCACGAGCAGGTACACCAGCCACCCGAACGCGAGAACGGACGCCCCGAGGTGCACGGTGTGGTCACCGCCGGTGAGCCAGGTGCCGGCACCGCCGACCAGCCACACCACCGCGGTGACCGCAACCCATCGACCCACGCCCGACAGCAGGATCAAGAACCCGAACACGAGCAGCGGCACGGTGTTGGCCGCGAGGTGGCCCCAGCCTCCGTGCAGCAAGGGGGCGAAGAAGATGCCGTCGAGCCCGTCGACCTCTCGAGGCCTCACGCCGGCGCCGTCGAGGCGGTTCCCGAGGAGCGTGTCGGCCAGCTCGACCACGTACAGCATGCCGACGAAGACAAGGATCACCTGGACAGCGACCAGCACCCGCACCCGCGAAGACGTCCTCGCTGTCTCTGGTCGCGCCGAAGTCACCCCTTCACGGTAGCCAGCCGCACACAGCCCCAGGACTCCGGCTGTGTGGGTCAGGCGACGAGCGGCACCCCGGTGCGCGAGGTACGACGGTGCCGCTGCGCGTCCTCCCAGGCCAGGGCCAGGCGCTCCACCACGACCTCGAGCTCCTCGGCGGAGCGGCTGTAGGGCAGCCGCACGAAGCGCTCGTGGCTTCCGTCGCTGGTGAAGCTGGTGCCCGGGGCAAGCAGCACGCCCTGACGCTCCGCCGAGGCGGCAAGCGCAGTGGACAGCGGCTCGGGCAGCTCGCACCACAGCGAGAGGCCGCCGCGGGGCATCACGTAGCGCCAGTCCGGCAGCAGCCTCGCGAGCGACTCGGCCAAGGCCCGCCTGGACGCCCGGAGCTGCTCCTGGTGGTGCCGCAGGACCTCCTCGCGCAGGGACATCAGATGCGCGAGCGCGAGCTGCTCGACGAGCGGCGCGCCCAGGTCGAGGGCGAGCCGTGCCGAGATCAGGTCGCCTGTGCGCGTGAGAGGGGCACGGATCCAGCCGATGCGCAGACCACCCCAGAAGGCCTTGCTGGCGCTGCCGATGGAGATGCAGTCGGCCACGTGAGCGGCCATCGGCGCGGGCATCGTGACCTCGTCGAGCGCCATCTCCACGAGCGTCTCGTCCACGACGGTGACCACGCGGGACGCACTGAGCGACTCTGCGATCTCGGCGCGTTGCTCGTCCGGCATCAGCGCCCCTGTGGGGTTGTGGAAGTCCGGCACGAGGAAGGCGGTCGTGGGGGCGACCTGGCGGATCGTCGCCCGGACCGCGTCGGTGTCCCAGCCGTCCGGGTCCACCGTCGTACCGGCCAGCCTGGCGCCGGTCCGCTGCAGGCTGGCCAAGGTGTTCGGGTAGCCCGGCGTCTCCACGACCACCCGGTCGCCCACCGAGAGGAGGCTTCGGGCGACCACAGCGGTCGCGGACAGGGCCCCGTTCGTCACAAGGATCTGCTCGGGCGTGGTCGGAACGCCCCGCTCGGTGTAGCGCTGGGCGATGCTCTCCTTCAGCGCGGGCAGGCCGGACGGGAAGTACCCGGTGCCGCCCAGGAAGGCCGGCAGCTCGTGCACGGCCGCCTCGAACGCTGCTGCGACTCCCGGCGGGGAGACCGGTGCGGCGCAGGTCAGGTCGAGCAGGTTCGCGTCCCCGTGTCCGGGAGAGAGCACGGAGTCGTTGCGGCCGCCCGCGACCTGCGGCACCGACGCGATGCTGCCCGAGCCCTGGCGGGACCGGAGGTAGCCACGCTCGCGAAGCTGGTCGTAGGCCCGGGTCACCGTGGTGCGGCTGACCCCGAGCACGGAGGTGAGCTCGCGTTCGCTCGGCAGTCGGGTGCCGGCTGGGATCCGCCCGTCGGAGATGAGCAGGCGCAAGCCGTCGGCGAGGGCGGCGTACACCGGCGAGCGTTCCCAGGACGAGCCGAGCAGCTTCTGCACCCGGGCAGCGGAGATCGAACGAGCCATGCAGACCACTGTCCCAGAATTGGCTATCTGAGAACAGACCATTTGATGGAACGGTTGGATGCATGACCGTCACGACGCAGACCACTCCCAAGCCAGCGGCCCAGCTCGTCCACCTGACTCCCGCGCAGCAGCTGCGCGCTGGGCGACTCGGCCGGCGGCTGCCGCAGCTCCTCGCCGGACTGATCCTGTACGGCGTCTCGATGGCGATGATGGTGCGCAGCGGCCTGGGACTCGACCCGTGGGACGTGCTGCACTACGGGGTGGCGACGTGGCTGCCGCTCTCCTTCGGCGGGGTGGTCATCGCGACGGGTGTGGCGGTGCTACTGCTGTGGATCCCACTGAGGCAGATGCCGGGTCTCGGCACCGTGGCCAACGCCCTGGTCATCGGCATCGCCACGGATGTGGCGCTCGCGCTGATCGTGGCGTCCGACGGGCTGGCTGCGAGGACGGCGATGCTCGCCGGCGGCATCGTGCTCAACGGTCTGGCCACCGCCCTCTACATCGGAGCCCAGCTCGGGCCGGGCCCCCGTGACGGGCTGATGACAGGGCTGGTACGTCGGACGGGGTGGTCCGTGCGGGTGGTCCGCACGTCGATCGAGCTCGGCGTCGTGATCACGGGATGGCTGCTCGGCGGCGTGGTGGGCATCGGCACGATCGCCTACGCGCTCGCCATCGGACCCCTGGTCCAGGTGATGCTGCCCCGGTTCGTCGTCGACCTGTCCGCACCGCCCCGCGAAGCTGTCACGCCTGCACCCTGCGACGTCCGGTAGTCATACGAGAGGCTTCAGAGACTCGATGAGGACGCGCCACTGCTCCTCGGACACGGCGTACAGGTTCCCGGCGTGCGGGGAGGTGAAGAGCTCGAACTCGTCGAACACCGGATCGCTCTCGAGCTCAACGCGTCCGGCCACCAGGTGGTCGGCGATCTTGGAGTACCTCAGCCAGACCACCTGCGCGCAGAGGTACTCGTCCTCGCCGGGGTCGCCGTGCACGACAGTCCACTCCGGCGGCGCGTAGACGCTCCCGACGGCATACAGCCCGTCGCCACCGTCGTTCCCTTGCACCCAGAAGAACACGGTGTCCCCCGTACGGAGCTCGTCCACATGGTTACGGAGCCGCACGCTCACGTAGCCGCCGCCGGCCGCCGCGACTCGGGTGACTGCCGACGGAGGGTCGTCCACGCGGAAGCTGGCGACCCAGTACCTGTGCCACATGCTTCACCTCGGGTCCGCCGGCCACCTGGCGTCGTACAGACCGTCTGCCAGCGCGCGCAGCCGGTCATGGTCCTCGAGGTTCGACCCACGCCATCGCGCGGGGAAGGCGTCCTCGCCGTGCAAGGCACCGAGCAGGTTCCCGAGCATCGCCGCGATGGTGTCGGAGTCACGTCCGCCCATCACCGCGGTCACGAGCGCCTCTTCGGGATCTGCTTGCATGGTCAGGAGGCACCAGAGCACCACCGGCGTCGTCTCCAGCACGAAGGCGCCGTTGTGGAAGTGGTCGAACATCTCGTACGCCGGCCGCCCCAGCCAGTCCCCGACCTCCTCGATGCGCTGGGCGAGCGAGAAGCGGCCGCCGCCTGAGCGAAGAGCGAGTCGCGGAAGGTCGAGGTCTGCGATGGACTCCAGCACCGCCGCGAGGAGGTCACCTGGCTCCACAGATCCCGGCTCCGCGACGAGGCAGAGGTTGACCGTCGTCGCCTGCACGATGGCCGAGGCCACCGCCGTGATGTCCGCATGGGTCGGTGCGGTACCGAGTGCGGCGGTCCCCCGGAGCTGTTCGGGCATCCCCGCGAACCGAAGGCCGTACGGAGCCGCACGCATCGCGCCCCCGTTGCCCGCGGAAGCAACGCCGGCCTGCCACCACGGCAGACCGCGTTCGTAGTTCCACAGCGCCTCGGACGTCGCCGCACCGATCCCACGGCCGAAGCGTCCCCAGTCGACGATCCGC
This sequence comes from uncultured Actinomycetota bacterium, assembly GCA_963700955.1. Lineage (GTDB taxonomy): Bacteria > Actinomycetota > Actinomycetes > Propionibacteriales > Nocardioidaceae > Nocardioides_C. Next base: position 399,818 of record CAVOZH010000012.1, read on the forward strand.
GACGACAGGTCCTCTGGTGACGGCGGTTGGTCCTTCGCGTCGAGAAGCCACTCGGCGATCACGATGGTGAGCTGCGTGTCGTCGGTGAACGTGCCCGCGGGTCCGGAGCGCCAGCCATGCCACGGCTCGAAGTCCCGCAGCCCGTCCGGATACCGGCTCCGAACACGCGCCGCCGACCTGCCCTCCACCGGCCTTCCCAGGGCGTCTCCGATGGCACCGCCGACCAGGCATCCGCGGTAGCGCTCCCGCATCGTCGGCGAGGCGACTGGCATAGGGAAGACGCTCCTGTCGCCGCGCCACCGAACGGGAAGGAGGCCGAGCTCGGTCAGCTTCTCGTTCATCCGGCCCTCCCGCTGGTCGCCTTCACGTCGCTTCCGACATCTGGCTGGAGCGCCCTGAGCGCGTGGACGAAGTGCGGTCTGGGCGAGCAGTCCGGGAGCGCCCGCCGTACGTCGGACATCGCGTCGTCGAAGGGGACGCCACGCAGCATGCTGTAGCGCACGGCCACCGACGGAGTCCGGCTCTGGGCGGCCACGCAATGGAGCAGGACCGTCCGCCCCTGTTCCCGCAGCCGAGCCACTGTCCGAGCCGCGTCGTCGAGGACGAACGCGAGATTCGGGTTGTCGTCGGCAACCGTGTCGAGCAGCCGGAAGTCCAGCTGCCGGCCACGCAGCGCCTCAGGGACCTGAGTCGCCCCCAGACGGCAGAGGGTGACGACGGCGTCGACGCCCTCGGGTGGCTTCTCCAGCCGACCGACACCGGACAGGTGGACTCCGGCGTCATGCGGGTGGACCGAGTAGGAGTCGTAGCCGGGCCAGTCGGAGTAGTCGAGTCGGTCGACTCCCGGCCAGCCTTGTCCGTCGGGGCGCCCTCCACGAACGGTCAGCAGCGCAAGATCGACGAGGTCCTTCCCCCGTGCACCCGGCCAGCCGTGCACGACCTCCCGCCACTGCGCGGGGATGGCACTGACGCCCCAGCGTGCGCCGAGCAGCGCACCGGCGATGGCGGCCACCGTGTCGGTGTCGTCACCGATCCGGATCGCGGTCTCCAGCGCATGCTGCAGGTGCAGGCACGCGAAGCTGCCCTCAGCCGGTCGCTCCTCCGGCATCGGCGTGTGCACGATCGCCGACCACGCCGCCTGGAGCGCGCGCACCGCCCAGCCGTTGGGCCGGAACGTCGCGGGTTCCTGGTGTTCTGCCTCGTCCAGTCGCTCGCTCCAGAACGCCCTGCTTCCCTCGGGAAGGTGCTCGAGGTTGGGTCGTACGTCGTCGAGCGATCCCGTGAGCACGGCCTGGCGGATCATCAGACACCACAACGCACAGGCCTCGCCGGCCTGCGGGTCGTAGTGGGTCAGCGCGCTGACCTGCATCGCTGCCTCGACCAGCTCCGCGGGGTCGTCCAGGTGAGCCAGCGCGACGGCCGCCGTACGCATCAAGGAGCCGTTGCCGGCGCTCCTGCCCGTGCGTTCGTGCACCGCTTGGCCCGCCTCGCTCATCGCCGTTGCAGTGGGGTGTCGCCCCGCCGCCGCGAGAACGGCCCGCGTCTGGATCCCCACATCGGCAGGCCCGTCGGCGTACCAGTCCGCGAAACGGCGCGCGATCACGGTGAGCGCCTCGTCGGAGCGGAGGTCAGCGCCGGTGGCGGCGACCTCGGCGATCGCGTACGCCTGAGCCGTGTCGTCGGTCCACTCCCCCGGCGCGAACCCCCCGAGACCGCCGCCGATCATCGACGGCGCTTCACCGTCAGGCGGCAACGGCGCGGCGCCGAACTCGTAGCCGGCACCTAGCGCGTCGCCGCAGGCGGATCCCAGCAGTACGCCGCAAGCCCGGTCGGTCTGGGCACTGCTCAACCTCATCGTCATCAGACCCCCACGAAGCTCGGGTGGCGCAGGTTCGTCACCCGCAGGTGGACCGTACGCCGGCGCCACGACAATGCCGAGACATCGAGGTACTGGTCACGAGCCGACAGCCGGGTGCCTGCCTCCAGGGTCTCGCTCGGCTGGAGGCGCAGCTGCTCCAGCCGCTCGACCATCCTGCGAGCACGCCGCGACGGGGTGACGACCGGTGGCTGGCCCAGCGCGTCGAGACCGGCTGCGGCGATGATCGAGTCGAACTGCTCGCGAAGCGTCTTGGGGTCGTCGAAGACCTCCATCACCAGCGGCTGGCCGGCGATGGCAACGACGAGGCCGGCCTGACCGGGCAGCGGACGAAGATGGTGGACGAGCTTTCTGACGTCGTGACCAGAGCGGTCGAGGTGGCCGACGAGAGACGCGCCGGCAGAGTCCGCGCTACCGCGGTAGGTGTCGACGCGACGCCACACCTCCTCCTGCACGCCGCGGCCGGGCGGCGGAGCCGTGGCCCCCGATCGGACGAACGGAGTTGCCCGGCGACCCCGGGTGGCCTGACGGATGTCGCCGCCCCACCGACGCGCCTCCACACAGGCGACCTCGACGACCGTCGGCCGCGCCGGCGCCAGGATCATCGACTTGGTGGCCATGCGATGCTGCCAGCCGCCCTCGAACAGATGCCCCTCGAGCACGAGCACGGGCGCTGCGCCGCGGTTCGTGGCACTGAGCCCCGGAACCGCCGGGCCGCCCTCGACCTCGCTGACCTCGATGTCGCGGACGTGGGTGGTGTACTCACGACGACCGCCGTGGCCGTTCCAGACCGGGAACACGGTCAGCGCCCCGGCGGTGACTCCTCGTCCCACATGAAGATCCATAGAACCCCCTCGCTACTTTGCGCGTTCTTGCGCTAATCACTATTAGAGCACATCTGCGCTAAGGTGTCCTCATGTCTTCGGCAAAGTCGCTGAGCTCTTACCCCCGCCCCAACGTCGCGGTCGACATCGCCGTGCTGACGGTCGCGCCTGCGGTGTCGACGATCGCAGAGGTCGGGCAGCTCAGCGTGCTGGTGCTCCGTCGCGAGGAGGAGCCCCACGGCGTGCTGCCAGGCCGGTTCATCCGGGAGCGCCGGACGATCGAGCAGACGGTGCGCGAGGTCCTCGAGGTCAAGCTGGAGCTCGATCCCGGCGACATCTCCCCCACCCTGCTGCGGGTCTTCGACGATCCGCACCGCGACGAACGCGCCTGGGCGCTTTCCATCGCTCACGCGGTCACGTTGCCGCTTGAACGTGTGAGCGGCTGTGCCGCGGATCTCGTCCCGATAGGCCTCGACTGTGACCTGGCGACCGGGGAGAAGCTCGGGTACGACCACAACGAGATCGTCCGTGAGGCGGTCGCCGTCATGCGGGACCGCTACGAGACGTCGCCGGACCCGGACGGGCTGCTGGACGGTCCGTTCACTCTCTCCGAGCTACGGCGACTGCACGAGGCGGTGCTGGGCGAACGGCTGCGCAAGGACACCTTCAACCGCCGGATGTCCGACCAGCTCGCGGGGCTGCACGACGAGGACGGCACGCCCGCTACCCGGCGAGGATCGGGCCGCCCAGCCCAGCTGTTTCGTGTTCGGTCACGGGGTGATGCCTCAGCTTCGCGTCGATGGCAGCTCCCCCGTGCCTAGGTGGCCTTCGGACACCGCTGCCTCGCGGCCCCGGGCCGCACCGACCAGGAACGCCACAGGCCTCGACCCGCGGCTGCGGATCGAGGCCTGTGGCTATCGAGCCATGGACCGCCGGCCGGGTCATCCAGTCGGCCGGCGGCACGGCCGATCAACGAGCGCCGAGCCCCCGCCAGTAGTTGTTGAGCGCGGAGTTCGTCTTGACGAACCAGACGAGGGGCCCCACCAGGAGCATGAATCCCGGGAGGTACCAGAGGCCGGTCGCGCCGGACACCGGGCGCGTCATGCCGCGCTTCTCGTAAAGGGCGCCAACTTCGCTGGAACTGATGAAGGGCATGACGAAACCCACGAAGATGGCGAGGACGAGAGCCAGGCCACCCCCGACCCCGTCACCCGAGTGACGCTTCATCTCGTCGTGGATCATGTAGTACCAGACGATCGGGTAGATGCCGAACGTCACGAAGGCCAGCGCAATGCATGCGCCGGTTCCCCGAATCTTGCCCAGCGGGGCCGTCGGCAGGCCGTTGTCCTGGGGCCAGGCGATCTGCCCGGGCGCCGTTCCTGGCTGAACGGGCGAAGGCAACTGCGCCCCGGCCCATGAGTTCTCCGGAACCGTAGGTTGTTCAGTCTCCCCGGTGTTCATTGCACACTCTTCCTCTTGGTCGGTAGTCGATAGCCGAGCAGACGTTAGCCGCATCGCAAGGGCGGCGCAGTCGAATCAACAAACCGGACAAAACCGGCGAAAGGCGTGGGCCTTAGTGACGGCTGCGAAGTCCGCTCGCACGGACGATGGGTCGCTCGACGGCCGCCGCGAGCGCCTCCGCAGTGCCGACGATCCGCACGTGCTCCTTCGCGCGCGTCACGGCCGTGTAGAGGAGCTCGCGCGTCATCAGCGGCGACTCCGCAGGGGGCAGGATCACCGTCACCTTGTCGAACTGGCTCCCCTGGCTGCGGTGCACCGACAGCGCATGCACCGTCTGCACGTCGGACAGCCGGCTCGTCGGGAGGGTCACCACGTCGCCGTCTCTCCTGAAGGCAGCGCGGGGATGTCCGTCGACGTCCACCACGACGCCGGTGTCTCCGTTGAACAGCCGCAGCTGGTAGTCGTTCGACGTGACGAGCAGCGGGCGCCCGACGTACCAGAGCCCGTCGCGCGCGTAGCCTTCGATCGCTTCGCCAAGCCACTCCTCGACAAGGCTCCCCCATCGCGCGACGCCGTGCGGCCCTTCCCGGTGAGCGCAGAGCAGTCGGTGTCGGTCGAGTGAGATCAGCGCCCTCTCAGCGAAACCACCGCGGGCCGCGTCCACAAGCTCGACGCCCGAGGTGACGACATCCCCGCGCAACGTGGCCAGAGACGTCGCCGCGCCGGCTGGGTCGACGTCGACGAACTCGAGGCACGCGTGCCCCTTGGCGAGCACCTCGACGACCGACTCGGAGTCACCGCCGCGGATGGCGTCGGCGAGCTCCTGGATCTCGGTGGAGAACCGGTAGACGTGCGACAGACGCACCACGCCGTTCGTCAGGGCGCGCTCACGCTCCTCTGCATCCAGATCGGCGAGGTCCGACGCGACGAGCGTCTCGACCTCCGCCGCGGGTACGACGCCCACCGGCGCTGCTCGCTCGGCAAGGTCGCCGAGCACCGCACCGACCTCGACGGAGGCCAGCTGGTCAGGGTCGCCCACGAGGACGAGGCGGCACTCGGGTCGCAGCGCCTCGACGAGTCGGGACATCATCGTCAACGACACCATCGAGGCCTCGTCCACGACGACCACGTCATAGGGCAGTCGGTTGTCACGGTCGTGGCGGAACCGGGTGCGTGCGCCTGGCTTCCAACCCAACAGCCGATGCAGCGTCGAGGCCTTGACCGCTCCCAGGCGCTCCCGGTCCTCGGGCTCGAGTCGGCCCGCGGCGTCGGCGGCTGCCTCTTGGAGGCGGGCGGCCGCCCTGCCGGTGGGCGCAGCCAGAGCGATCCGCAACCGACCATCGGCCTGGTCCTGCAACAACGCAAGGAGCTTCGCGACCGTGGTGGTCTTGCCCGTGCCGGGACCGCCGGCGAGGATGCTGAACCGACGATGCGCGGCCACAACCGCTGCCAGACGCTGACGGTCCGGCTCGTCTCCTGGGAACAACCGCGCGAGCGCTCCTGCCAGGACATCCGGGTCAGGAGCCGTGTCGGACCGGAGCATGGCCCCGTCGACGTAGCTCGCGATCACCTGCTCCTGACGCCAGTAGCGGTCGAGGTACAGCAGGCCGTCGACGAACCGAAGCGGTCGGTCCGCCGGACCATCCGCTCCAAGACCCACCGACCGGCTGGCGCCCACCGCCGCGAGCCAGCTCTCGACGTCGGGCCACGGCAGGGCGGCCACGTCCTCGGCTGGGACGCCGTCGACCGCGGTGGTCTCCGCCGCTCGCGCGAGGTCGAGGCACACCGATCCCTGCCGGACCGCTCGCACGACCAGGGCCAACGCGAGAAGGACCTTCTCGTCGGTCTCTCCGCCGAGCCGCTCCAACCGCCGCGCCACGTGAACATCGGCGGCACCCAGAACGCCGGCCCGGTTGAACGCAGCGAGCAGTCCATCGGCCCGGCGTACCTGCTGCACGTCGTTCAGGTCGAGGTCGACCACGGTCACGAGACACCTCCGTGCAGCAGATCGGAGAGATCCTCGACCAGCGCAGGCGGCGGGGACCACGAGAAGACACCGCACGGCATACCGTCCACGGCAGGGGTGTCCGGGCCGCACATCCCGCGGAGGAAGAGGTACAGCACGCCACCCAGGTGAGTGCTCGGGTCGTAGCCTGGCTGGCGCCAGCGCAGGAAGCGATGGAGGGCGACGGAGTACAAGAGGGCCTGCAACGGGTACTGCGCCTCCCGCATGGCGCGGGTCATCGCCTCGGCCCGGTAGTCCCACGCGGTGAGCCGCTCGCCCGCGCCCAGCCGGTTCGTCTTGTAGTCGACCACCAGATAGCGCGGCGTCCCGTCCGGCTGCCGGACCCTCAGCACGACATCGATGCTGCCGGCGAGGAAGCCACGCATCCTCCGCGACGCCAGGATCGGTGCCCCCAGGTCGTCGGCGTACCCAGCCAGCGGGTCCTGCGCCGGCAGGTGCCGACGAAGCAGATCGGCGACCTGCGCGACGGTGGCCTCGCCGGTCGGTACGTCACCACCGACGAGCGGCAGCTCGAAGTCGAGCTCGTTCAGCCGGTCGGCCGTCGAGATGTCAGCGAGTCGAAGGTCGTCAGCAAGCGGTCCGAGCGGGGTCTGAAGAGCGGGCAGGAGTGCATCGGCGAGCTCGGCGGCGGGAACGCCGAGGAACCGTTCGGACCCGCCTGCCTCGCTCGCCGCCACCAACGCTTCTCGAACATCAGGGGTCGTGAAGTCGACCTCCTCCAACACTCCGTGCACCAGGGTGCCGAAGGCGGCCCCGCTCGGCAGGTCGGACATCGGTGATACCGGCCACCGGTCGTCGACCGCGTCGACGGGTTCTGACACCAGGCCGTCACCGGGCGGCACCTCCGGCTCATCCTCGACAGTCGGCGACTCCGGCTCGGTGGCGACATTGGCCGGGTGCAGCTGCTCGTGCAGGCCGGCGGTGAGACCGGAGTACGACGTGCGCGCCCATGTCCGATCGAGCACCCGGTCGAAGGTCCGGACCGACAGCTCCGGGAGCTTCGGCCATTCATGGCGCAATGGAGAGAGAGCCTCGCGACGGGCAGGCTCGACGCAGATCGACCCACCCGACCCGTCGGCGAGCGCGGTCAGCCGGGTCCGCGCCTCGGCATCCGTGGGAACCGTCACCGTCTCGGGCAGCTCCGCCTCCACTGTGCGCTCACCGAAGAGCATCCGGTGCAGCGGCGCGCAGGCGGTGTTGCGGGTCGGCGCCCAGTGCGCGATGACCTGGCAACGGGCCCGGGTCAGTGCGACGTAGGCCAGCCGCAGCGACTCCCCGGCGTCCTCCTTCAGGTGGATCGCCTTGCGGTCGTCGTACCCCGGCCCTCCGGGCCCGCCGACGTCGAGGACCCGAACGTTCGAGGCGTCGTGGAGCAGCAGCGGGTCGGGACTGCTCGGGACGTACTTGTCCCACATGAACGGCGCGTAGACGACCGGGTACTCCAGGCCCTTGCTGCGGTGGATGGTCAGGATCTGGACCGCCTTGGCGTCGGAGTCGAGCCGCCGGCTGCGTTCCTCGTCCACGTCGCCCTTGGCGTCGGCGATGCGGTGCTGCAGCCATTCGACCAGCGAGGCGACACCGCCGTGCGCCTCGGTCGCCGCCTCGTGCAGGGCCTGGCCGATGTGGCGAAGGTCGGTGAGGTCGCGCTCCCCGTCCTCTCGCGAGAGCACCCGCTGCGTCAGGCCGCAGGTGGCGACGATGGTCTCCAGCAGCGCCGCGACTCCGCGTCCGGTCAGCACCTCCGCCCACTCGCGGAACGTCCCGCTGAGCTCGTCGAGCTCCTCGTCGGGAGCAGTGGCGAGTCGCTCCGCGCTCCAGCCGACGAAGTCGGTCAGCGCAGCGCTACGAGCCAGACCCGGTCTCTGCGGCTGCTCCAGAGCGCTGAGCAGGGTCAGCCAGTCCCGGGCGGCCCGTGAGAGGAAGACGCTTGCTGTTGCCATCAGGACGACCGGTACGTCGACCGCGGCCAGTGCGTCACGAACGGTCCGACCGTCCTCGTTGCGGTGCACGAGGACGGCGATGTCCGCGGGCTCGAGCGGACGGCGTTCGTCGTCCTGGACCACCTTCGCTCCGGAGGACAGCAGACGAACGATGTCCGCGGCGACGTCCTCGGCGATGAAGGTGCGCACGTCGCCCACAGGGATCTGCTTCTTCGCGTCGATGCCGAACTCGCTGCGTGGCACGACCCGGATCCGCATCGGCACGTCGAGCGGCGTGCCCTCGAGCGTGCGACCGGGCTGAGCGGCGTTCACCTCGTGGACCAGGATCCGCGGGTCGCCGAGGGCCACGTCACCGATGACGTGACGCACGGCGTCGACCAGCGGCCTGTCACTGCGCCAGTTGGTGCCGAGCGTCGCCTTGGTGTCGGAGGTCTCGGTGGCGAGCAGGTAGGTCACCACATCTGCGCCCCGGAAGGCATAGATCGCCTGCTTGGGGTCCCCGATCAGCACCAAGGTGCGGTGGCCGTGGAAGGTCTGCTCGAGGATCGCCCACTGCACCGGGTCGGTGTCCTGGAACTCGTCGACGAGCACGATCTTGTAGCGGGCGCGGATCCGCGCGCACGCGTCGTCGCCGGTCTGCGGGTCGGTCAGCGCGTCGCGCAGGTGCACGAGCAGGTCGTCGTAGTCCATGACCCGCGTCGAGCGCTTGCGCTCCGCCACCACCTTCCGCGCCCGCTCGGCGAACCAGTAACGCGTGCCGGCCTCCGAGTCGTCCTCGGCCTCAGTCGGCTCCAACCGGGCGGCCGGGTCCCCCACCGCCTGGCTCGCGACCTTGGCGGCGGTCAGGAACGAGACCGTCGGCTCAGGACTGTCCGGTCGGCCATAGTCGGCGAGGTACAGGTCCGTCGCCACATCCGTGACCAGGTCGTCGGTCGCCTCCGCGAAGGTCACGTCCTGGTCGACGTCGGCGGCGATGCCCAAGCCGGCGAGCATCTGGTGGCAGAAGCCGTGGGTGGTGGTGATGGTCGCGGCGTCGAAGTTCGCCACGGCCGTGGCCAGCCGCCGGCGTCGTACGTCGACCTCCGCATCACTCCCCAGCGCAAGGTGTCTGAGCAGGTCGTCCCTCGACGCGCGGGCCGCCGTCGGGTCGGCGAGCGCGGCCGCAGCTGTCACAAGACGTTCGCGGACCCGTTCGCGGAGCTCGACCGTCGCGGCACGCCCGAAGGTGACCAGCATGAGCTCGTCGATCCGGGCGATCCCCTCGGCAAGGTAGCGAGCCGCGAGCCCCGCGATCGTGTACGTCTTGCCCGTCCCGGCGCTCGCCTCGAGGACAGTGGTGCCCTGTGGAAGCGGACCGCACAGGTCGAAGGTCGGTGGGATGCGACTCATGACCCCGTCACCATCTCGGCCTCGAGCAGCGGCGTCCAGACACGTCGGGCGAGGCGGCCGAACCGGTGAGGCTCGTCGGGCCACACGGTGTCGGCGACCTCAGGTCCTTGCTCGAGCAGGTCGTCGAGCCATACGTCGCCCCAGATCCTGTGGTGGTCCGCGTCGTCGAAGTCCCCTTGCTCGTTCTGGCCCGAGCCGCTCCGCCACGCCTTGCCGGCGAACGACACGGCGTTCTCGACCGAAAGTCCGGCGCGTCTCTTCTCCGCGTAGGTGCACGAGGTCTTCGGCGGCAACGGCAGCGGCGCGGTCAGCCCGGCGCGATACACGTCCACGAGCGAGTCGAGGTGCGTCCGCGCGTCATCAGCGCTGACCCCCGCCATGTGCGAGAGGGCGACTCCTCCCCTGCTCCCCCGCCCGGCGGTGACGGCCTCGAACGACCGGTCCGGCGCCTGTGCGGTCAGCGCCAACAGCTGGACCCACGCGCGCAACCTGTGCTTCGGCGCGAGCTTGGAGTAGACGATGCGGACGATCCTGTCGCCGTACGCACCAGGCACGGTTCCGACGAGGGTTGCCCCTGAAGGAAGTGCCACCGAGACATCGACGTGCTCCGCCTCGCCGCTGCGCAGGCCGGCGCTGCCGTCGATCAGCCGCCCGACCTCCTCGACGATCGGCTGCACGAGCGCGTTCCCGAGGCGCCCTGGCGGCAGGTGCCCGCGGAGCCACTCGGCACGCACAGCCTTGTCCGCCGGGATTCCGGCCAGCCCGGCTTCGAGCAGGCGGTTGCCCACGGCCCACTTCTCGAGCGGGTCGGGCGCGACCGGGACTGCGTCACTGGGCTCGTCCTCCTCGTCGGCGGAGCTGAGCCCGAGCCGCTCTCGCAGGAACCCTCGGGCCGGGTGCTCGAGGAACCGCACCAGTGAGTCGAGGTCGATGACGTCGAGTGCTTCGGCGTCGGGCAGGGGTTCGCTCAGGAACGGCGGGCGCGGGGGCCGCGCCTCGGTGAGTGCCCGGCTGCCGTCGTACGACGCCCGGTCGAAGCTGAACGCAGTGGCACCGACCAGCTCGCCGGGCACGAAGTTGCGGGCGTCGAACGGCTGCAGGGGGTGGCGGACCAGCACCCTGTCGCGCACCCTCTGGGTCGAGCCTGACGAGACCACCGCTGTGTGGTCGAGGACGTCGAGGAGCTCACCGAGCGGCACGGCGGGTGGTCGTACGACGCCGGTGCGCTCGTCGGCGCCGGTGTAGAGGATCACCAGGCGCTCCTTGGCGGCCAGGACGGCGTCGAGGAACAGCTGCCTGTCCTCGGCCTTCGGGTCCCGCTCCCCCACGAGCGGGTTGCGGGCCAGGATGTCGTCGCCGTCGATGCGGGCGCCGCGGGGGAACACGCCGTCGTCCAGCCCGAGCAGGCAGACCACGCGGTGAGGCACCGAGCGCATCGGGACCATCGTGCACATCGTCAGGTGACCGGTGCGGAAGTTGGCACGCGTGGGACGTCCCTTGAGTCGGTCCGAGAGGAGCGCGCGTACGTCGGACAGGCCCAGCGTCGTTCCGGCTGCGTGCTCCTCAGCCGAGGTGAGCGCTTCGGTGAGCACCCATCGCGCCTGGGACAGCTGCCAGGCGTCCCGGGGCGACACGTCGACCAGGCTCTCGACGGCTTCGGCGAGCGCGGTGACCCAGGCCTCGAGGGGCTGCGCACGGCTCAGCGACGAGACCGCGGCGGCCAGTCGATCGAGAAGCTCGGCCAGTCTGCCGGCCAGGTCGATCTCCGTGCTGTCGACGTCGTCGAGCGGAAGGGCGGTGTCGATGGTGCGCAGGTCGTCCTCGTCCATGGTGACGCCCACGAGGAGCCGGTCGAGCCCGGTCTGCCAGGTGTTCTGCCGGATCTGCTGCAGGCCGAAGGGCCGGCGGCCTTCCGCGTCGAGGCCCCAGCGGACACCGGCGCGACGGACCCAGTCCCCGATGCGTTCCAGCGCGTCGTCGTCGAGGTGGAACCGCCGCCGCACCGGTGGCATGGCCGCGAGATCCAGAACCTCCGATGCGGTGAGGCGGGCGTCCGCGAGGTCGAGCAGTCGGGCAGCGACAGCGAGGACCGGGTTCGTCTGACGCAATGAACGGTCGGCGAGGCGAACGGTCAACCGGTGGCCGGGGTGGATGCCTTCGTCGACATCGTCGTCGTGACCCGTGGACAGGCCGAAGGTCGCGTTGATGAGCGGTGCGTACGCCTCGATGTCGGGGCACATCACGATGATGTCGCGCAGCTCCAGGGTGGGGTCGTCGGCGAGCATGCCGAGCACGACCTCGCGCAGCACCTCGACCTGTCGTTGCCGGCCGTGGCAGGCATGCACCTCGATCGACCGGTCGTCCTCGTGCAGCACGTGCTTTGCGGCCGGGCTTTGGTCTGCATGGATGTCGCGCTGCAGAACACTCAGCAGGTTGTCCGGGCCTACGTCACAAGACAGGTGCTCGTCGTCCCTGATCGTCGTGTGTGCCTGGAGTCGCAGCTCGAGCTCGCGTGCATCACGGGCCAGTGAGCGGACCAGCGGGTGCTCGGGCAGGTCGGCCGTCGGGTCCTCGCGCCGCGTGACGGCCTGCCCCTTCGCCGGATCCGCGCCGTCGGCAAGGCGTTGCCAGAGCCCGTGCGAGGGATGCGGCAGCCAGAGGTGAACATCGCGATGGGCGCCGAGCGCGTCGACGACCTGGAGCTGGTCGGTGGTGAGCCGCGTGGGCCCGAACAGCGAGAAGCGCTCGGGCAGGTCCACCAGATCTGGTTCGTCGCGGAGCCTGTCGCAGGCCGGCCCAAGCCGCTCGGCGAGGCTCGTCGCGCCGATGTGCGCCCGGACCCGTCGCCAGAGCTCCGCCTGCCAGGCGTGGTCGGGGTCGAGGGGGTGGCCGTGGCCGTCGGTGTCACGCCCGTGGACCCAGTCGCGCAGCATGGCAGGCCGCTGGGCGCCGTACGAGGTGAACAATCCGGCTAGCTTCTGCGCCACCGCCATGCGCCGCCCCAGATCGACGCCGCCGTCTATGAGGCCAAGGTGGCGACCGAGCGTGATGCACCAGTCCTCGGAAGCACAGTCGTCGATGACCTCGAGCAGAGACCAGGACAGTCGGTGCTCGCCCCATGGGTCCTCATCCGCGGGAATGTCCGACCCCGCGGTGAGGGCTTCGCGGACCAGTCGACCTGGTGAGGGGAACACGACGTTGGCGCAGATGCCGTCCGACAGACCGGTCTGGGTCCCGAGCACGGTGGAGAGGGACTGGGAGATCCAGCGTTCCACGCCCCGCGAGGGCACCGCGACCAGGTCCGGAGCGAACGGATCGGCCGGCTGGTCCGCGAGAAGATCGCCGAGACCGCGGACCAGCGCGTCCGCCCGCTCCGAGCGGTGGATCCTCAAACCCACGTGCCCTCCCCCGAGTCAGCGTGCCTCATGGGATCCGACCCTAGGCCACCACGCCGACAGTCCGCGGACTCACCGCGCCGGTCGGCCGACTATCGAGCACGGCTCGTCGGCGGGACAGCACCGCTTGCCCGTGGGTGGGCGGCGTCCCACACCTGTCCTGGTCGTCGAGATCCTCTCCCCCAGCACACGGCAGGTCGACCTCCACCTCAAGCGGGTGCGTTACGAGCCCCCGCCGCGGGCAGCGACGAGATCGAGGTCTCGCTTCCCTACCTCCTGACGATCAAGCCACGAGATCTCGTCGCCTGGCGCGCGCGGCGGGCCATACTCGGACCGTGGCCTCCTGTTGCGACCCGAGCGGATACGAGCGCATCTTCGGGAACCGGTTCGCGCGCTCCCTTGCCCGGCGGTACCGGCGTCGGGGCCTGGGCCGCACCGAGCAGCGAATCGTCGACTTCTGTGCTGATCAGGGCCTCGAGGGCGCCACGGTGCTCGAGATCGGCGGCGGGATCGGGGAGCTGCAGCTTGAGCTGCTACGCCGCGGAGCGGCCGAGACGACCAACCTGGAGCTCGTCGACTCGTACGACGAGGAGGCGAACGAGCTCGCAGCCTCGGCGGGCGTGGCCGACCGGGTGCACCGGCGGCGGCTGGACATCGCGGTCAGCCCCGACGAGGTGGCGATGGCCGACATCGTGGTCCTGCACCGGGTGGTGTGCTGCTACCCCGACTACCAGCGACTGCTGACCGCCGCCGCGGACCACGCCCGGCGGGTCCTGGTCTTCAGCCATCCTCCCCGCAACGCGCTCAGTCGGGCGGTACTCGCCTCCCAGAACGCGTGGTTCCGCCTCACCGGCAACAGCTTCCGAACCTTCGCGCATCCGCCTCAGGCGATGCTGGACGTGGCCCGGTCACGCGGATTCGACGTGACCTACCGGCACGCCCGCGGCGTGTGGCAGGTCGCCGGTCTCGAGCGCATCCTGGGCTGAGAAGCCGTCATGGCGAAGGTCAGGCAGAGCCGCGGGCGCCACGGCGTCGACTCGGTGAGCCGAAGGGGCCACCTGGCGGTGTGACCGGTCGCTTCAAACCGGCTGCCGCCCTATTGGCGTCTGCTGAACCGGACCCGGCCCGACCGCATCGTCCGCATGTCCCAGCGCTCGGGGTGGTCGGCCATGTGGTGGTGGGGCGGGCAGAGCGGCAGGCCGTCGTCGAGGTCGGTGCGCCCTCCTTGGTGCCAAGGCCGTTTGTGATGTGCCTCTGTCCAGGACGGAGGACGATCACAGCTCTCGGCGGCACATCCTCCGAACTGCTGCGCCATCGCGATCCGCTGGTAGCGGTCGAACAACCGCTGCTCGCGGCCCATGTCGAGCACGACGGACTCACCGTCCAGAACCATCGGGATGATTCCCGCGCGACAGGCGAGCCGGCGGGCCTCCCCAGCGCTGGCGCGCTCGCCGGTCTCCAGCGTCGCCACGCCGATGCCCGTCATCAAAGCGTCGATGCCCATCGTGATCACCAGGGTGAACGGGCTCCCGCCTTGGGACGGCAGCCCGGCCGGGTTGAGGTGGTTCTCGAGCAGCTCCATGAAGCCCTGCCCGAGCAGGACGTCGTACGGGATCTTCTTGCCCGTCTTGGGGTCCAACCGACCCTCACCGAGCCGACGGGGTGAGGTAAGTGCCTCCAACGCCTTCTTCAGGAGGGCAGCGTGCAGCATGGGCAGCTTGAACCGTCCCTCGACGGTGCCGTCGCCGTTGTCCCGCATGGTCAGTGACGCCGACCGTCGGGCGCGCTCCTCCTCCTTGGCAAGCGCCTCCCCCTCTGCTTTGTCGGCAGCCTCCGGACACACCACCTCGAAGAGTCGCTTGCCCAGCCGACGCAGTTGCGCCGCGTCGAAGCGCTCGGCCAGATCCATCAGATGCGCCTCGGCGCGCGCATGGATGTCCGGCGGCAGATCGTCGTGCTCACGGGTCAACGCGTCCACGGCCTTGACGATGACGTCCGCCTGGTCGGTGTTGATCCTCCCTGCGGCCAGGGCCTCCCGCGTGGCGTCGTACCTCTCGTCCAGTGCCTCCGCGAGACGCGCTGCCGCTTGGCACCGGGCTCGAGTCTGGCGAGTCCTGTGAGCCAACCAAGCGGCCGTCGAGGTCGCCCCGGACTCCGCCCCGACGTCGTTGAGCCGGGCAGCGTTGAGGACACGCAGACCGAGCTCGCTCACACGCGACTGGATGCGGTCGACCATGAGGAGCGTCTCGCGCTGCTCCTCCTTGCTCATCGACCATGCGGCGGCCTCGCCCACCTGCGCCAGGGCTGCGTCGACCGCTCGCGCGACGGCGAGCAGCCGGTGCGGCGGAAGGCCGGCGCCTCCACCGCTCCCGTCGCCGAAGGAGGCAGAACCAACTGCCACCTCCGGACCTGCGTACGTCGTCATGGCTCCACATTAGGAAGAATCAACTCCCGATTCGAACAGGTGTTCGACCTAGGTGGAAGGTTTCATCCCTCCCCCAGGTGTGGACGAAAGGTGGCGCAACGCGTGGGGCCACGAACCCGAACATGGGGAGCCCCCGCGCTCGAAGATGGGCAGTTCTCCGTCGAGGCAAGGCCGCTGCGCCATCCAAAGATCGCGGCAACCGATGGTCGCCGATCGGGCGACGATCAGGGCCACTGGAGCCTAGGCACGAGCCTTCCTTAGGGTTTGACCATGCCTCACTGGAATGTGGTGTCCCGGTCGCACGTGCTTGCGGCCATGAAGGAGTACGACAACCTGGGGTCGAAGGAATTCCTCCAGCGATACGGCTTCGGACGTGCCACGGCCTACACCGTGTGGCACCAGGGCCAGGAGTACGACTCCAAGGCGATCCTCGGGGTCGCACTCCTTCATGCCACCGGAACCGCCGCCCGGTCCGACGAGTTCTCCGGGGGCAAGGACGGAGCTGCCAAGGTCCTCACCGAGCTGGGCTTCGACATCGTGGTGGACGAAGAGGCCTTGGTCGCCGAGAAGCCGCGGCGAGCAAAGCCGGCCAAGACGAAGCCTGTGGCTGCCCGGAACATGACCCCAAAGGTCTGCCCCACGTGTCACATGGCTCTTCCCGCCTCCGGAGTGTGCGACTTCTGCGGCTGACGCAGCGCCGCTCGCAAGGCAGCAGGTGTCAATTCACCAGCCGGCGGGTGGATCAGCAACCTGGCGTGGCCGCATTGCTTTTGGTCGTCTCGGTTTCGGCCACAGCTCGCTCACCAGCCGCTTGCTTCTGGGGCTTGTCGGTCGACTTCTTACGTGCTTTCCCGTCCTTCTCTTCCTGTCCGGCAGCCTGCGGCGACTGTTGCGCCGACGTATCGCCACACGCGGTCGAGGGCGTCAGATCCTTGGTGAACTGCTTACTCAGGAGCCCACCGACGGCACTTGAGATCTGAGGTCCGAAGGACAGGAAACCGACCAGGAGGACCATCGACACCACGAACTGCCTCAGCGCCTTCTGTCGGCGAGCAGCTGCACGGCGTGAGCGCGCGACCCGACGCGGCTGTGCCTTCGGCGTACTCCTTCGGCCACCAGACGTCGCGACTTCCGCCCGTTTCCCCGCAGGTGCGTCGACGGCTGCCCGAAGCTGCACATCCAATCTGAACCACGCATCAGTCGAGACGCCTGGGTCGAGCACCGTTGGTCTTGTCACCAGCATCTGCGCAAGGGTTGCGGTCGAGCACACCATGACGTCACGGCACCACCCAGACAGTGGCTCATCGGTAAGGAAGCAGAGGACCGGGAAGACCTTGTCCGCGTGGGGTCCGGCGAGCTCTGCGACGGCCAGCCCCGCATCGGCACAGCCGGCGACCGCCTTCTCCCGCGAGCGTCCGTTCTGCCTCAGGTGGCCGCCCTCGAGGGTGATCCGGCCGCTCCAGTTCTTCGAGTCGATGACGAAGATGCCACCAGGTCCCACCAGGACGTGGTCGATGTTCGCCAGGCGCCGCGAGGGCCACCGGACGTCGTGAATGGCAGTCCAACCCGGCGGGAGTGCTGCGAGAACTGCAGCAGTTGCAGCTCTCGCCCTCGGCGCCCTTCTCGAACATGTCGGCTCGGCGCGCGAGCCTCTCGGCCTTCTCCCGTGCCCGTCGCGCCTCCTCGCGCGCCGACTCCCCCGCCATCGAATACTCCTCCCTTGGTTGCAGTGACCAACGTAAACAGGGGCTCTGTCCGCTGTCAGAGGATCGGACAAAGCGGGCGCCACGCCGTGCAGTGCAAGGCCGTGGTTCGGATGATGACCTCTGGCAAGGTGACCCGCATGTCGGAGCTGAGCGATGAGGAAGTCCTGACGCGGCTGGCAACCTTCCGCCAGTACCAGCAGGACGGCAAGCGTGTCCCACACAAGCCGCTGTTGGTGTTGCTGTCGCTTGGCCGGTTGCAGGACACGGGAAGCAGTGCGCTGCCATGGTCCACCGCGGAGACCCAGCTCGCCGATCTCATTGCCGAGTTCGGTCCCCCTTCGAAGACTGCCCGTGCTCAGAGCGCGGCATACCCCTTCACCCGACTGCGTCGAGACGACATCTGGCTCATCGACGCCAACGTGCCTGACGACAACCTGACCCCGTTGCGCGAACACCGGGTGACGGGTCGTCTGGACGAGCGCCTTGAGGCTGCCCTGCGCGCGAAGCCGGGACTTCTTCGACAGGCTGCGCGACGACTGGTCGAGAGCCACTTCCCCATGACCGTGGCACCAGACGTGCTGACGGCGGTGGGACTCGACCCTGACGCAGTGCTGTCAACAAGCGTGCTGGTCGACGAACTCTCCGACCGACGGAAGCGCAGCTCCAGCTGGCCCCAGATGATCCTTGCGGCCTGGGACCGCCAGTGCGCTTTCTGCGGGTACGACGGGCAGCTCGGTGGGGCCGCAGTGGGGATCGAGGCCGCGCATGTCCGCTGGTTCAATCTCGGCGGTCCCGACAGCAAGGACAACGGGATGGCTCTGTGTTCGTTGCACCACAAGCTCTTCGACCGCGGAGCGATCGGGCTCGACCAGGATCATCGGATCCAGGTCTCTGGGTTGTTCAGCGCACGGACTGATGCAGCCAAGACGATCTACGACCTTCATGACAAGCCGCTCAACCCGCGGCGAGGAACCTCACTCCCGGCACCTGACCACGTCGCCTGGCATGGGAGCCAGGTGTTCAAGGGTGAGGCGCTGTCCGCCTGACTACTCGGCCATGCACTCCCACCGAAGTCGGCGCTGACTCTTGACCGAAGCAATGCGTGGCGACTGTCTTTGCACCGAGTGCTGATCGCACCCTGCGTCGAGCCGCCTTCGCCGCCCAACAGTCGCACATCACTCGGCGCGTCCCCGTGACCTCACCAGAGAGAGGGTGACAAGCTGCCACGGGTTCGATAAGTCAACCTCGGGAGAGTCGTGCACGAGGGCATCTACGAAACGCTGGTCACGCGAGCGCTCGCCCAGGAGCTCACCACTCTGGAAGAACTCGAGCCGCATCTGGCGGCCGTCGCCGAGGCCGACCAGCCGCACGTGCTCGCACGCCACATCGCCCAAGCCACCGAACGTGTCCTGAGCAACACCAAGGATGTCGAGACCCGCATCGTCCTGGTGAACGAGCTTCTTGAACGGCTCGCCCAAGCTGACCGGAGCCTGGACGGCCAGGTGCGGCAGCTAACCCGTCTGGCTCGACCTGCGCTGCCCGGCTCGGTAGGCACCTCGGCTGCCCGTCCGGGCACTCCCCTTTCCGAGGCCGCACTTCTCACCAACGCCCACGGTGAACCGTCACTCGGAGCAGAGCTCCGCGCTGAGATCGACACATCTAACGAGGTCGACCTGCTCTGCGCCTTCGTCAAGTGGCACGGGCTCCGCCTGCTCGAGGAGCAGCTCAGCCGGCTCCGGCTGCGCGACGTTCCGCTTCGGGTCGTCACCACCACCTACATGGGCGCAACCGAGCGTAGGGCCCTCGACCGCCTCGTGCGTGAGTTCGGCGCGGAGGTGAAGATCCAGTACGACGCACAGCGGACTCGGCTCCACGCGAAGGCATGGATGTTCAGGCGCAACACCGGCTTCGACACTGCCTACGTGGGGTCGTCCAACCTGTCCCGCGCAGCCTTGCTCGACGGCGTCGAATGGAATGTCCGCCTCTCTCGGGTCGGCACCCCTTCGCTGCTGGAGAAGTTCCGAGCGACTTTCGACACCTACTGGAACGACCGATCGTTCGAGGGCTACGACCCTGACACCGATCGAGACCGGCTTGACGACGCCCTCGCTGAGGCCGGCGGGAATACCCAACACAACAGAGTCACTGTCAGCCTGTCCGGCCTTGAGGTTCGGCCGTATCCGTATCAGCAGGAGATGCTGGAGGCGCTCGATGTCGAGCGCACGGTCCACGACCGCCACCGCAACCTCGTGGTTGCGGCGACCGGCACCGGCAAGACCGTGCTTGCGGCGTTGGACTACCGGGGACTCTGTAACGCGGAGACGGGTGACCGACCCTCGCTGCTGTTCGTCGCCCATCGCAAGGAAATCCTCGAGCAGTCACTGCGCACCTACCGGGAGGTTATCGCCGACCCGAACTTCGGCGAGCTCTACGTCGGAGGCACTGTTCCGACCCAGTGGCGTCACGTGTTCGCCAGTGTGCAGTCACTGACCGCATACGGCGTCACCAATATCGCGCCGGACGCTTACGACATCGTCGTCATCGACGAGTTCCACCACGCTCAAGCAGTGACTTACCGGCGCATCCTCGATCACCTGGTGCCGAAGGAGCTCCTCGGTCTCACTGCCACCCCTGAGCGCGCTGACGGTGCCGACGTGCGCAGCTTCTTCGGCGGCCGCACGGCGGCCGAGCTCCGGCTATGGGACGCGCTCGGCGCGGATCTCCTCTGCCCGTTCCACTACTTCGGCGTTGCTGACGGCACCGATCTCCGCGGAGTCACATGGACCCGCGGACGGTACGTCGAGGAAGAGCTGTCCAACGTCTACACCGGCAACGACGCACGCGCCGCGATCGTGCTCAAGGAGCTTGGCGACAAGGTGCTCGACCCGGGAGCGATGCGGGCGCTCGGCTTCTGCGTAAGTGTTGCGCACGCAGAGTTCATGGCGAACCGATTCAACGAGGCCGGTATCTCTGCCCGAGCTGTGAGCGGGATGACCTCGCCGTCCGACCGCGCCGATGCCCTCGCTGCCCTTCGCGACCGGCGGGTGAACGCGCTCTTTGCCGCCGACCTGTTCAACGAGGGCCTTGACCTGCCCGACGTGGACACCGTTCTGTTCCTCCGTCCGACCGAGAGCGCAACGGTCTTCCTCCAGCAGCTCGGTCGCGGTCTACGGCGGACGAAGACCAAGCCCGTCCTTACTGTGCTCGACTTTGTCGGCTACCACCGCAAAGAGTTTCGCTTCGACCAGAAGCTTCGCGCTCTCACCGGGAGCACGCGGCGAGGTCTGGAACGCGACCTCGAGAAAGGCTTTCCCTTCCTGCCGTCTGGCTGCCAGATCGTCATGGATCGGCAGGCACAGGCGTTGGTGTTGGAGAACATCAGGTCGCAGATCGCCAACCGCTGGCAGCAGATGGTTGCCGAGCTGCGCTCCTATGGCGACCAAGACCTGGCGACCTTCCTCGATGAGTCCGGTCTCGAGCTGTCCGACATCCTGCGCCGCGGCAGCCACTCATGGACCCGCCTCCGCCGAGACGCCGGCCTGCCAACCCCGCCCGGCTCGGTGTTGGAGGACCGACTGCTCAAGCGGATCCGCGCGTTTGCCCACGTCGATGACCGCGATCGGGCCACCGCCTACGCACAACTGCTGTCGGATGACCGGACCTACGGCGACCTCTCCCCGATCGAGCAACGCTTCGCGCAGATGCTGTTCTTCTCGCTATGGCCCGACACCGGCGGGCACACGTCGTACGACGACGGACTGGCCGCTCTCCGCCGCGAGCATGCAACTCGAGTGGAGCTCAAGAGCGTCGTTGACCTGTCGTTTGACTCGGCACGACACCATGCCTTCGAGCTGACGGGCGATCTTGCCGAGGTCCCACTACGGGTGCACGCCCGCTATCAGCGGGAAGAGGTGCTGGCCGCCCTCGGCTATGCCAGTTTTCAGCGCAAGCCCAATTCGTTCCGCGAGGGCGTGCTCTATTTCCCGGACCTGAACGTGGACGCGTTCTTCGTCACACTGACCAAGTCCGAGGCGGACTACTCCCCCACCACGCTCTACCGCGACTACCCAATCAGCCCGACGCTCTTTCATTGGGAGTCCCAGTCGACGACCTCAGTCGCGTCCGCGACGGGACGGAGATACCTCACCGGATCGAGCAGCGTTCTGCTTTTCGTCCGCGAGAAGAAGACCGACGAGTTCGGCACTGCGCCGTACCTGTTCCTCGGACCTGCTAGCTACGTGTCGCACGAAGGCGAGCGACCCATCGCCATCACCTGGCAGCTGGAGCACGCGATGCCCACGGACTTCTTCGCGTCAGCGAGCGTCGCCGCTGGCTGATGTCCAGCGAAGTCGTCAGGGCGCCACGTGGCAATTATTCGGGCAGTTGCAACGTGACCCGCCTGTAGAACGCGACGGTGGGGTAAGCGAGGTCTGGTCGCACGACCAGCGCAGCACAACAACGCGAGGCTTGATATGCGTTCTCAACGCCGCGCGCCTCGACCAGCCGAGCTCACATTCGAATGGACTGCGGTGAACGCGTTTACCTCATTGAGGTTCAGGCAGGGCGCGGAAGACCCGCCCGCTACTCCCCAAGGAACGACACGGCACTATTCGAAATCTCGCACCCCCCTGGGTTGATACCCATAGATCTACCGGCGCGCACCGACAAAAGGGCCCGACGGAATCCCGTCGGACCCTTCTGCGCGTGAAGCTCAGCTGCAGCCGCTGGTGCTGCCGCAGCCTTCGCAGACGTAGCAGCTACCGGCCGGGCGCATCTTGGTGCCGCAGGTGAAGCACAGCGGGCTGTCGACTGCCGAGCCCGTGATCGCCTCCATCAGCTCCGCCGAGGTGTGCGCCGCCTTCGGTGCCTCCTTGACGGCCTTGGTCTCGACAGGCTCGACGACCGGCGTCTCAGCCGCCGGCTCCTCCGTCTTCAGAGCGTCGGACTCGGAGACGTACTCCTCCTCGACCGGCGCCTGGTAGGAGCCGGTCTCCAGCTGGCGCTGACGCTCCTCGGCGGTGTAGATGCCCATGGCTGCCCGCGACTCGAACGGCAGGTAGTCCAGCGCCAGGCGACGGAAGATGTAGTCCATGATCGACTGCGACATCCGCACGTCCGGGTCGTCGGTGAGGCCGGCCGGCTCGAAGCGCAGGTTGGTGAACTTCGAGACGTAGGTCTCCAGCGGGACGCCGTACTGCAGGCCGATCGAGACCGCGATCGAGAAGGCGTCCATCACGCCGGCCAGGGTCGAGCCCTGCTTGCCGAGCTTGAGGAAGACCTCGCCGAGGCCGTCGTCCGGGTAGGAGCCGGAGGTCATGTAGCCCTCGGCGCCACCCACGGTGAACGACGTGGTGCGCGACGGACGCGACTTCGGCAGGCGCTTGCGGGTCGCGCGGTACTCGACGACCGTCTCCTTGACGATCTCCTTCTCCGCCGACTCACCCTTGTTGTCGCCCTTGCCGGACGAGAGCGGCTGGCCCACCTTGCAGTTGTCGCGGTAGACACGGCCAAAGCTTTGAGGCCGAGCTTCCACGCCTGCATGTGGACGTCCTCGATCTCCTCGATCGTGGCCGTCTCCGGAAGGTTGACGGTCTTGGAGATCGCGCCGGAAATGAACGGCTGGCAGGCCGCCATCATTCGGACGTGGCCCATCGGGGTGAGCGCCCGGGCACCCATCGCGCAGTCGAAGACCTCGTAGTGCTCGGTCTTCAGGCCGGGCGCGTCGATGACGTGGCCGTGCTCGGCGATGTACTCGACGATCGCCTCGACCTGCTCCTCCTGGTAGCCCAGCTTGCGGAGCGCACGCGGCACGGTCTGGTTGACGATCTGCATCGAGCCGCCACCGACGAGCTTCTTGAACTTCACGAGCGAGAAGTCGGGCTCGATGCCGGTGGTGTCGGCGTCCATCATGAAGGAGATGGTGCCGGTGGGCGCGAGCACACTGGCCTGCGCGTTGCGGTAGCCGCTCTTCTCGCCCAGCTTCACGACCTCGGCCCAGGCCTTGGTGGCAAGGGCGTGCACGTCACGGTCGGCGGTGTGCAAGGTGCGCGCGGCGTCGTTGGCGGCCTGGTGCTTGCGCATGACCCGCTTGTGGGCGTCCGCGTTGCGGGCGTAGCCGTTGTACGGGCCGACCACAGCGGCGAGCTCGGCGGAGCGCTTGTAGGACTGGCCGGTCATCAGCGACGTGATCGCGGCAGCCATCGCGCGGCCGCCGTCGGAGTCGTAGCCGAGACCCATCGCCATCAGCAGCGCGCCGAGGTTGGCGTAGCCGATGCCGAGCTGGCGGTAGTTGCGCGTGGTCTCACCGATCGACTCGGTCGGGAAGTCGGCGAAGCAGATCGAGATGTCCATCGCGGTGATGATCAGCTCGACGGCCTTCGCGAACAGCGGAGCGTCGAAGGTGTCGTCGTCCTTGAGGAACTTCAGCAGGTTCAGCGACGCCAGGTTGCAGGACGAGTTGTCCAGCGACATGTACTCCGAGCACGGGTTGGACGCGGTGATCCGGCCCGTCTCCGGGTTCGTGTGCCAGTCGTTGATCGTGTCGTCGTACTGCAGGCCCGGGTCGGCGCACTCCCACGCCGCCTTGGCGATCTTGGTGAACAGCTCGCGGGCGTCGACCTCTTCGATCACCTCGCCGGTCTGCCTCGCACGCAGACCGAAGGAGGTGCCGTCCTCGACCGCACGCATGAACTCGTCGCTCACGCGGACGGAGTTGTTGGCGTTCTGGTACTGCACGGACGTGATGTCCTTGCCGCCGAGGTCCATGTCGAAGCCGGCGTCACGCAGCGCGCGGATCTTGTCCTCCTCGCGCGCCTTGGTCTCGACGAACTCCTCGATGTCGGGGTGGTCGACGTCGAGCACGACCATCTTGGCCGCACGACGGGTCGCTCCCCCGGACTTGATGGTGCCCGCGGAGGCGTCGGCGCCGCGCATGAACGACACCGGGCCGCTCGCCGTACCACCGGAGCGAGAGGAGCTCCTTCGAGGAGCGGATGCGCGAGAGGTTGAGGCCCGCGCCCGAGCCGCCCTTGAAGATGAAGCCCTCTTCCTTGTACCAGTTCAGGATCGAGTCCATCGAGTCGTCGACGGACAGGATGAAGCACGCGGAGACCTGCTGCGGGGAGGGCGTGCCGACGTTGAACCAGACCGGGGAGTTGAAGGAGAAGTACTGGTGCACGAGCAGCCAGGTGATCTCGTGCTCGAAGATCTCGGCGTCCGCGGCGGTCGCGAAGTAGCCGTGGTCCTCGCCGGCCTTGCGGTAGGTCTTCACCACGCGGTCGACGAGCTGCTTGAGGCTCCACTCACGCGCGTCGGTGCCGACCGCGCCGCGGAAGTACTTCGTGGTGACGATCGTCGAGGCGTTGACCGACCAGAAGTCGGGGAACTCCACGCCGCGCTGCTCGAAGACGGCCTCGCCGGTCTTCCAGTTCGTCTGGACGACGTCGCGACGCTCCCAGGTGAGCTCGTCGTAGGGGTGCACGCCCTCGGTGCTGAAGACCCTGTCGATCTTCAACCCCTTGCTCTTGCGCGTACGTGCTGACCCGCTGACCGTCTCCGTCATGTGTGCTCCTGTTCCCCTGATTGTGACTTCGTTGTCGTCTGGCTTTGCTGATGCTTTGACGCACCGGTTCGGTGCTGGTGTCGCTGTGGTGGTTTGCCCGACGCGTCGCTTCCCCACGACGCGCCGGGCAGTCTGTGGTCAGCCCGTCGAGACGGGCTGAGGTACGTCGGACGAGTCCGACGGCTGGGCCGGCACTGCCGGCACTGCCGGATCCTCGACCGGGTCGGAGGAGGCCGCCGCCTCACGGACCGAACGCTCGGCCCGGAGCAGTGCGATCTCCTCCTCGAACGCGTCGGCGCTCTCGAAGGCCTTGTAGACGCTCGCGAACCGGAGGTAGGCCACCTCGTCGAGCTCGCGCAGCGGTCCGAGGATCGCGAGACCGACCTCGTTGGCCGGGACCTCTGCCCAACCCTCGGCGCGAAGCGCGGCCTCGACCTCTTGGCCCAGGCACGCGAGCGCGTCCTCGGAGACCGGGCGGCCCTTGCACGCCTTGCGCACTCCGGCGATCGCCTTCTCCCGGGTGAACGGCTCGGTCGCGCCGGAGCGCTTGAGCACCACGAGCTGCATCTGCTCGACGGTGCTGAACCGCTTGCCGCACTCCTGGCAGGTGCGTCGCCGCCGGATCGCTCCGCCGTCCTCGGCGACCCTGCTGTCGAGGACCCGAGTGTCGGTGTTGCGGCAGTACGGACAGTGCATCTCACCGCTCCTTCCACTCGTCTAGTTCAACAGCCGGCGCCGACAGTTTCTGCCCTCTCCAGGTGAGGTCCGGCCGGGGTCTGGGGCCGGACTGCCTGTGGGGAGAACTGTGGGTAACTTGGGGACAAATAGCAGTTGCCTGTGCACTTCCCAGCACTATCTGTGGAAAATTACATCGGTGTGACTACTAGATGTAGTGGTAACCGTACGCGGGGCCCCTAGGGCTCGCAACCGGAACGCCGATTCTGGACACAGAAACTTTCGGCCCCGGACAAAACCGCAGGTCAGAGGCCCTGTGACCCTCCCAACTCGGGCGTGTCGAGCTGCGTTTCGGCGTGTCGCGAGGCCGTCCCACCAGGCGCCCGAAGCAGGGTTCCAGACCTCACGGAAGACCCGTTCGTGCCATTCCTCCCTAGTCATACCGACCCCACCTGAAGGGGGTCGTTCGGCTCTGGTCCGGCGCACCCGGACGGTGAGACCGTGCCGGTCATGACTGACATCTCACGACCAAGGCGGACGCACCGCCGTCTGTCCGGTATCGGCGCCGCCGCAGCGGCGCTCGCGATGAGCGTCACCCTCGCTCCCGCCGCGCCCGCAACCGCGGGATCCCAGAACCCGCCCGGCGCCTCCCAGGCAGCGGACCAGGCCCGCACCGTCGACGTCATGACCCGCAACCTCTACCTCGGGCGCGGACCTGATGCCGGTCATCGGAGCACTCGCAACCCAGCCGGCTCTCGTGCCGGCGGCTGCTTCGGCCACCTGGGCCGCCGTCCAGGCGACGAAGCCCGACGAGCGGATGGCCGCGATCGCCGACGAGATCGTCGCCGCTCGCCCCGCCGTCGTCGGTCTCCAGGAGGTGACCCGCTGGACGACGTACACGAGCTACCCGGCCACCGACCAGGGCACGGTGAAGTACGACTTCCTCGACCTGCTGCTCAAGGCGCTCGCCGACCGCGGGGTCGTCTACCACGAGGTCGAAGGTGCGACGGCGAGCAACTTCGGGTCCCCGCCGATCCCGCTGCTGCCCGGTAGCGGAGCCGCTGCCGTCTCCATGGCCGACCGCGATGTCGTGCTGCGACGCGACGACGTCAAGACCTGGAACGCCCACAACGGCACGTACACCAACATCGTCAAGTTCCCCCTGGCGGACGGCTCCGTCCTCCCGGTCAAGCGCGGCTGGGGGTCGGTGGACGTACGGACCAAGCTCGCGACGTTCCGCTTCGTCAACTCGCACCTCGAGGCCTTCGGCATCCCGGGCGTCAACGCCGAGGGGCTCCGCTACCTGCAGGTCGGCGAGCTGCTGGCCGCCCAGGCCCAGATCACCTCGGACTCCGGAGCGCTCCCGATGGTGTACGTCGGCGACTACAACTCCGTCGCAACGTCCGCCATCGCCTACCAGCGCCTGGTCGGCTCGGTCGGCTCCGACGCCTGGCTGGTGACGAACCTCGACGACCCGGGGTACACCTGCTGCTTCGACGCCACCGTCAGCCAGCCGACCCCCACGCTCGACGAGCGGATCGACCTCGTCGTCACCGACTCTCGCGTCACGGCGACTCGCGCGACGATCGTCGGTGAGGAGCCCGGGGACCGCACCGCCTCCGGGCTGTGGCCTTCGGACCACGCAGGGGTCGTGGCGCGGCTCGTCGTCGACTGATCCTGCTACCGCACGTCCATCACTTGTGCCCGCCGGCGTTGTCGCCGGCGGGCACAGGCGTCTCTCACGGCACGTCTACGGAGAGGGCGTCGTCGCGGGCCCGGACGTGCCCGTGGGCGTCGGGGTAGGCGTCGTGGGCTCTCCGCCCGGGACCTCCTCGGGCAGCTGCGGCGACTCCGTGTAGGTCGGCGACGGGATCGACGTCGGCGACTCCGACGGCGTGGGCGTTGCTCCCTCGGACGGCGAGGTGGCGTCCTCGCTCGGCGACTGGCTCGGGGACGTCGTCGGCACCGGCTCAGCCGGCTTCCTCCCTCCCCCGTCGAGCCCCGGGATGGAGCGTGCGCTGGTGGCTGTCGGAGCCACCGGTGTACGACGAGACCGCCCGGCCGGTGATGAGCTCGAAGGACACGATCGCCAGCATCGCCACGACGAAGATCGCCCCCGCGGCCAACATGATCCGCTTCCACGGCAGCCCGACGAGGACGGTCCTCCAGTCCACGCGAGCGGGGGCCTCCTCGGCCTCCTCCAGCACTTCCCGGGCCTGCTCGAGGTCCTCGCCCGCGCCGGCGATCTTGGCGTCGGCGGCCGGTGTGCCCGCCGCCGTCCCCTCCGTCGCGTCCTGCAGCCGCGTCTGCGCCCGGCTGACCCGCGAGGCGGCGACCGCGTGCGCCGCGGCGACGCGGTCCTTCGTGGCGGCGATGTAGTAGGAGTACACCGCGCTTCCGACCGTTGCGGCGATGCTGCCGATGGCCGCGCCGACGAGGGTGCCCGCGACGCCGACGCTCGAGAGGAGCACGGCGGAGGTCACCGCCGCCAGGGCGCCAGCCATCGACTGGACCCAGTTCACCTCGATTCGGCGCTTGCCCTCACTCATGCCTCCTAAGTATCTCGGGCCGCCCCAAGGACCGTCACCGAAGTCACGATGTCGCTTATGCCATGCTGACCCGATGCTCACCAGCGGCGCCCCTCGGCTGATGCAGGGGTGACCTCGCGGTGATCCAGCTCAACCGGCGCACAGCGCTCAAGGCGCTCGCGCTCCCCGCAGCCCTCCCCCTCGCAGCCCTGGCCACCGGCTGCAGCGACTCGTGGGAGAGCCTTCCGAAGTCGACGCTCACGATCGCGACGGGCAACCGGGGAGGCGTCTTCAGCAGGTACGGCGACGCGCTGACCACCGTGCTGAACCGCGAGCTGAGCGGAGTCACCGCCGAGACGCGAGCCACCAACGCCTCGGTGGAGAACGTCCACCTGGTCGCCAAGGGGACCTGTGACATCGGCTTGTCCCTCGGCGACACCGCGTCGGACGCCGTGCGCGGCAGCGGCGGATTCGACCGGGCCCTCGACCTGGTGGCGCTGGCCCGGACCTACGACAGCTTCGTCCAGCTCGTCGTGCGAGCCGACGGCCGGATCACCGACGTCGCGGACCTCCGCGGCAGGAGCGTGGGGATCGGTGCCCCCGGCTCGGGCACGCAGATCGTCGCCCGCCGGATCCTCCAGCAGGCCGGCCTGAACCCCACCGACATCAAGGCGACCTCGGAGTCGCTCGAGGCGTCCGCCGACGCGCTCAGGGCGGGAAGCCTTGCGGCGTTCTTCTTCGTCAGCGGCATCCCGAACCAGGCGGTGCTCACGCTGAGCCAGGACACCGGGATCCGGCTGGTCCCCCTCGACGGCCTGGTCAGCGGCATGGTGGACACCTACGGCCCGGAGTACGTCGGAGGGCCGATCCCGGCGTCGACGTACGCACTGCCCGACGGCGTCGACACCGTGAGCGTCAAGAACTACGTCGTCGCCCACAGGGACATGCCCAGCGACCTGGCCTACGCCGTGACGCGGGTGATGTTCGAGGCGCAGGACGAGATCGACAAGGTGGCGCCCGGCGTACGACAGCCGACCCTCGGAGCGGCGATCTTCACCTCGCCGCTCGACCTTCATCCGGGGGCGGTGCGCTACTACCGGGAGCGGAAGCCGTGACGAGCGGGAACCCGACGTCCACCTGAAGCCCTCCCCCGTCGGCGAGCCGCACGTCCACCGAGCCGCCCACGTCGTGCACGCGGGCCCGCACGATCGCGAGGCCCAGCCCCGTGCCTGCCACGTTCTGGTGCTGCCGGCCGCGGAAGAACCTCGCCCCGACCTTCGCCACGTCCTCGGCGTGGAGGCCGGGCCCGTGGTCGCGCACCCGGAGCAGCACCCGGTCGGCCGACTCGGTGACCGTGACCTCCACCGGTGCCTCGGCCGCGAACTTGCCGGCGTTGTCGAGCAGCGCGTCGAGCACCACGTCGACGAGGTCCTCCGTGGCGAGGGCGGCCGCCGTCTCCGGTGCCTGCACGGAGAGGCCCGAGAACACCGGCGCCCACATCTCGCAGCGATGCCGCACCTGCGCGGCCACGTCGACCCGGACCGGGAGCACCGCCTGTGCCCCGACCTGGCTCAGGTCCAGCAGCGACTCGACGATGTTGTTGAGCCGGTCGGTCTCCTCCAGCACGGTCTCGACCTGGTGCTGGTCGGCGCCGGACGAGCCGAGGTTCTCCACGTGCAGCCGCAGTGAGGTCAGCGGGTTACCGAGCTGGTGGGCCGCGTCGGCGACGAGGTCACGCTGCTGCCGCTGTGAGGTCTCGACGTTGTCGGCCATCACGTTGAAGGTGTTCGCCAGCTCGCGAAGCTCGGGCGGACCGAGCTCGTGCGCCCGAGAGCCGAGGTCACCGGCCGCGAGCCGCTTGGCCGCGACGTCGAGGTCGTGCACCGGCCGCATCACCCAGCCGACGAACGGCGCGACCACGCCGAACACCGTCAGCAGCAGCGTTGCCAGCCCCGCGATCACCAGCCACGACAGCCACGTGGAGACGCTGTGCTGCACAGTGCCGGTAGGGGTCACCATGACCACCGCGCCGAGCACCTGGGCATCGCGCCCCACGGGACTGCCGATCACGATCTGCTCGTCCGACCACGGCCACGCGGTGGCGGGCGGTGTCGAGGACCTGCCCGAGAGGGCGTCCTCGACGACCTGCGGCACCCGTGGGTCCGAGGGGTCGGACTCGATACCCGAACGGGCCACGACCTGCCGGTTGGCGTTCGTGACGAGCACCGACCCGCCGTACACCTCCGCGTAGCGCTGGAGGTCGGTGGACAGCCCCGCGGTGTCGCCGCCCTCGAGGGCGTCCTGGGCGAGTACGGCGAACCGGGTCACGTCGCCGAGGCGGCTGACGAACAGGTCCTGGGTCCGGTCCTCGGCGAAGGTGGTGATGAGCGGCGCCATCAACGCGACGAGCACGACGCCCACCAGCGTCATGGACAGCACGAGCAGCCGGCGTCGCACCGGTCAGCCCCTCGAGCCGTCGACCGCGATCCGGTAGCCGACGCCCCGCACGGTCTCGATCAGCTCGGGGCGACCGAGCTTGGAGCGCAACGACGAGACGTGGACGTCGAGCGTGCGGGACGCGCCGACCCACGAGGTGTCCCAGATGCCCTCCATCAGCGCCTCGCGTGTGACGGCGTCTCCCCTGGCCTGCACGAGCATGCTGAGCAGCTCGAACTCCTTGCGGGCAAGGGCAACCAGCTGCTCCGCGACGTACGCCTCGCGCGACCCGTGGTCGAGGCGGATCTCCCCGTGCTCGGCCACGAGCTCGATCGGCTTCTGCCCGAAGCGCCGCATGACGGCGTCGATGCGCGCCATCAGCTCGGCCGTGCTGTAGGGCTTCGTGACGTAGTCGTCGACGCCGGCACGAAGCGCCGAGACGACCGAGGCCTCCTCGCGGCGAGCGGTCACCGCGATGATCGGCACCTCGCTCTCGTCACGGATCCGCCGGCACAGCGAGAGGCCGTCCTGGTCGGGCAGGCCCATGTCGAGCAGCACGAGGTCGGCGTCGCGGTGCTTGACCATCGCCTCGGCTGCCGTCGCGACCCGCCTCACCTGCAGATGGGCTCGCTGGAGGGCGGGGAGAAGTGCGGCCACGACTCGGTCGTCGTCCTCGACCAGAAGTACTCGCATGCCGCCTCTATGCCTTGGGTACGGGACGTTAAGAGTGTGTAAAGCCTCGGTGGCCAGGGAGCCGATGTGACCGACAACACGCCTACGTTACCCGGCATGCCTACGCCGACTGCCACCCGCGAGCCCTCACAGATCGACGTCGAAGAGCTCGCCGCCGAGTACGACGAGGAGCGCCCGTCGCGGCACCTCTCCCGTGGCATCGACAGGTTCGTCACCCTGTGGTGCTTCGCGGTGGCTCTCTTCGTGCTCCGGCAGGTGTTCGAGCCGCTCGAGCTCGGCAGCCAGTACTACCTGATCCTCTTCCTCGGCCTCACGCTGCCGCTGGTCTTCGTCTGCTACCGCGCCCGGGCCACCCGCGGCCACCACCACCAGGGCAGCGACGTGGACGACCCCTCTTCGGCGACCGAGGAGGCGGAGGCCGCGGCACCTCCGGCCCGCAAGGACAACCCGGGGATCCTCGACTGGGCCCTCGCCGCCGTCGCCCTCGTCGTCGGGCTCTATCCGGTGCTGCCGATCCCGGAGACCGCGCAGGGGTTCGGTGGCTTCACGGGGTTCCTCGACCGGCAGGGGTCGCTGCTGGTCCTCGACGTCGTCGCCGGGACGGTGCTGCTGGCCCTCGTGCTCGAGGCCGCCCGGCGTACGACGGGCCTGGTCCTGCCCGCTGTCTGCCTCGTGTTCTTCGCCTACGGCTACTACGGCGGGTACCTGCCCATCGACTGGTCCATCGCCCACATGGGCCTCAACCTCGAGCAGATCATCAACGCGCTCTACAACGAGGCCAGCGGGTTCTTCGGTGTGCCGCTCGACGTGGCAGCGACCTACATCGTGCTGTTCACCATCTACGGCGCCGTGCTCGACCGCATGGGCGCGGGCCGGTTCTTCGTGGAGTTCAGCTTCTCGCTGTTCCGCAAGTCCGGGACCGCGCCGGGCCGCACCGTGGCGACTTCAGGCTTCCTGCTCGGCACGGTCTCCGGCTCCGGTACGGCGACCGCGGTGACTCTCGGGTCGTTCGCGTGGCCGATCCTCAAGCGGGCCGGCTACCCGAAGGAGGCCGCCGGCGGCATGCTCGCGGCCTCCGGCATCGGCGCGATCCTGTCCCCGCCGACCCTCGGCGCGGCGGCGTTCATCATCGCGGAGTACCTCGGTGTCTCCTACATCTCCGTGCTGGCGTGGGCGATCGTGCCGACGCTGCTGTACTACCTCGGCATCTTCCTGGCCGTCGAGATCGACGCCCGCCGCTTCGGGGCGCACCGGGTCGAGCTCGCGATCGGCAGCCCGCTCAACCTGCTGCTGCGCTCCGGCTACCACTTCATCAGCCTCGGCGTGATCGTCTTCTTCCTCGCCATCGACGTGCCGCCGTTCCGGGCGGTCGTCTACGCCACCCTCGTCGCGGCGCTCTTCGGCCTCCTGGAGGCGATCTTCTCCAGGCGCCCTGTCGTCAGCGGCTTCGACGACCCCGACTACGAGCTCGAGAAGATGGAGCTCAAGGAGTCGATCGGCGAGTACTTCCACCGGCTGTACCACGCGCTCGCCGCGGGCATCCGGTCCGGGCTGCCGGTGATCGCGGTGTGTGCCGCGGCCGGTGTGATCACGTCGATCATCGCCAAGACCGGCCTCGGCCAGATCCTCTCCGAGCTGCTGGTGTCCGCAGCAGCGGCGATCGCGCCCAACGACACGATCCTGCTCATCCTCTCCGCGCTGTTCTCGGCGATCGCGATCCTGATCCTGGGCCTGGCGGTCCCGGTGACGGCGTCGTTCATCCTCAGCTGGGTGATCATCGGCCCCGCGCTGATCTCGCTGGGCGCCGGCGCTCCCGCGGTCGCGATGTTCATCTTCTACTACGCCGTGCTCTCGGAGGTGTCGCCGCCGACCGCGCTGGCGGCAGTGGCCTCGGCGGCGATCACCGGCGGCAAGGTGATCCCGACGATGATGCAGGCCTGCAAGTACACGCTTCCCGCGTTCCTCGCGCCGATGGCGTTCATCGTCTCCGACAACGGCGAGCTGCTGCTCTCGCGGGGACCGCTCATCGACATCGTGTGGGCGACCCTGGTCTGCGGGGCAGCGGTCGGCGCCCTCGCCGTGGTGACCACCGGGTGGATGTTCGGCCCCACCGGCCTCCTGGAGCGGGTGCTCTGCGTGCCTGCTGCTCTGCTGCTGCTCTACCTCGAGCCGGTCGCGATGGCCGCCGGTGCCGTCCTGCTCGCCGTCGCGCTGGGCATCCACCTGGCCAGGCGGAAGCGGGCGACGGCGACCGCATCGACCGTCGAGAAGGTCCCCACGGTCTGAGGACCGACCTGCCTGAACGTTCCCTCGCAACAACCCCAGCGGAACCATCACCAACCGAAGAGGAAGTACTGATGAAACGAATCACCTCGCTCGCCGGCATCGCCCTCGCCACCGCACTCGCGGTCAGCGCCTGCGGCGGCCAGCAGGCCCGCTCCGCAGCCGGCTCGGGTGCCGACGAGAGCAGCTGTGACGCCGGCAAGGGCCGGATCAACATCGCCACGGGCAACTCGACCGGCGTCTACTTCGTCGTCGGTGGTGGCCTGGCGAAGGTCATCAACGAGAAGACCGACCTGCAGGCCACCTCGGCGGAGACCGGTGCCTCGGTGCAGAACATCCAGCAGCTCGTCGCCGGTGACTACGACGTCGCCTTCTCGCTCGCGGACACCGCGACGGACGCGATCAAGGGCAACGGCGACTTCGACGGTCCGCAGGAAGTCTCCACGCTCGGCCGGATCTACTCCAACTACACGCAGGTCGTGGTGCAGGCGAACTCCGGCATCGACTCGGTGGCGGACTTCAAGGGCAAGCGGATCTCCACCGGCTCGCCGCAGTCCGGCACCGAGGTGATCGCGAACCGCATGATCGAGGCGGCCGGTCTCAAGGCCACTGACGTCAAGGCGCAGCGCCTCGACCTCACCAAGACCATCGACGGCATGAAGGACGGCTCGCTCGACGGCCTGGTGTGGTCCGGCGGTCTCCCGACCCCGGCGCTGACCGACCTGTTCACCTCCAAGGGCAACAAGGTCAAGTTCATCGACGTGACCCCGCTGCTGCCGAAGATGAAGCAGGTCAACCCGGTCTACGAAGCGGCGACCATCCCCGGGAAGACCTACGGCCTCCCCGCCGACGTGCCGACCTTCTCGGTGCCGAACCTGCTCATGGTGCGCAACGACATGCCCGACAACCTCGCGTGCGCGCTGACCACCACGATGCTCGACAACAAGGACGAGCTCGTTCAGGTGCACCCGGCCGCCAACGAGATCAGCCCGGAGAACGCTGCGAAAGACCGACCCGGTCCCGCTGCACCCCGGCTCGAAGCGGGCCCTGGAGTCCCTGAACAAGTAGCAGCCCCGTGTGGGCCGCTCCGCTGCGACACTCGACAGCGGGGCGGTCCGCACACCCGCGCCTCCGGCCCCCGCCCCTCGCCCCGAGCCGCGCGGTCCACCACGCAGAGAACTCATCCACCGAGGAGAACACCCTTGAGCAGCAAGCCCGCCCAGTCCCCGCTTGGTTTGTTCGGTACCGATGGGTTGGTCGGTGAGGAGGACCGGTCGATCCGGGACACCGTGCGCCGGTTCGTGGAGGACAAGATCAAGCCGGAGGTGGCGGACTGGTACGAGTCGGGGTCGTTGCCGGCGCGGGAGCTGGCCAAGGAGCTCGGGTCGCTGGGGGTGCTGGGGATGCATCTGGACGGCTACGGGTGTGCGGGGACCTCGGCGACCGCCTACGGGTTGGCGTGCATGGAGCTGGAGGCCGGTGACTCCGGGCTGCGGTCGCTGGTGACTGTGCAGGGGTCGTTGGCGATGTTCGCGATCTGGCGGTGGGGCTCGGAGGAGCAGAAGACCGAGTGGCTGCCTGCGATGGCTGCGGGTGAGGCGATCGGGTGTTTCGGGTTGACCGAGCCGGACTTCGGCTCGAACCCGGCCGGGATGCGCACCCGCGCTCGCCGCGACGGCACCGGACCCGACGCGGACTGGGTGCTGGCCGGGAACAAGATGTGGATCACCAACGGGTCGATCGCCGACGTCGCGGTGGTCTGGGCCCGGGTCGAGGACCCTGCCGATCACGGGGACGGGAGGATCCGCGGGTTCGTCGTCCCGACCGACACGCCGGGGTTCTCCGCGCCGGAGATCAAGAGGAAGATGTCGCTGCGCGCGAGCGTGACCTCCGAGCTGGTCCTCGACCAGGTCCGGCTCCCCGCCTCGGCGGTGCTGCCCGAGGCCGCGGGTCTGTCCGGGCCGTTGTCGTGCCTGAACGAGGCCCGGTACGGGATCGTGTTCGGCGCCCTCGGCGCGGC
This sequence comes from uncultured Actinomycetota bacterium, assembly GCA_963700955.1. Classification (GTDB taxonomy): domain Bacteria; phylum Actinomycetota; class Actinomycetes; order Propionibacteriales; family Nocardioidaceae; genus Nocardioides_C. The sequence goes on from CAVOZH010000012.1 coordinate 435,056, forward strand.
CCGGGACTGCCTGGAGACCACGATCGGCTACGTCGGGGAGCGGGAGATCTTCGACAAGCCGCTCGCGGGCTACCAGCTGACCCAGGCCAAGCTCGCCGACATGACCCTCGAGCTCGGCAAGGGCATGCTGCTGGCCCTGCACCTCGGCGCCCTCAAGGACAAGGGTGTGCTGCGGCCCGAGCAGGTGTCGCTGGGCAAGCTGAACAACGTGCGCGAGGCGATCACGATCGCCCGGGAGTGCCGCACCCTGCTCGGCGCGGCCGGGATCACCCTGGAGTACCCGATCATGCGGCACGCCAACAACCTCGAGTCCGTGCTCACCTACGAAGGCACCAGCGAGGTCCACCAGCTCGTCATCGGCCAGGCCCTCACCGGCCACGGAGCCTTCCGGTGACCGGTGCCCTCGAGGGCGTCCGGATCGCCGACTTCGGCCGGGTCCTCGCCGCGCCCTACGCGACGATGCTGCTCGCCGACCTCGGCGCCGAGGTGGTCAAGGTGGAGCGCCCGGACGGTGGCGACGAGACCCGCCACTGGGGACCCCCATGGCATGAGGGCGAGTCGACGTACTTCCTGTCGGTGAACCGCAACAAGACCTCACGCGTCATCGACCTGCGCAGCGAGGTGGGACGGCGTGAGGCGCTGGAGCTCGTCGACTCGTGCGACGTGGTCACCGAGAACTTCCGGCCGGGCACCATGGAGAAGCTCGGGCTCGGCCACGAGCAGCTCCTGGCGCGCAACCCCAGGCTCGTGTACTGCTCGGTGACCGGGTTCGGGTCACAGGCCGGCGCGGACCTTCCCGGCTACGACCTGATCGTGCAGGCCGTCGGTGGCCTGATGTCGGTGACCGGCTCGGAGGAGTCCGGCCCGATGAAGGCCGGCGTCGCCCTGGTCGACGTCATCACCGGCCTGCACGCCGCCATCGGCATCCTCGCCGCCTTGCGACACCGCGACTCGACCGGGGAGGGCCAGCGCGTCGAGGTCAACCTGCTGTCGTCGCTGCTGTCGGCGTTGACCAACCAGGCCTCGACGTACGTCACGACCGGGCTGGTCCCGGCGCCGATGGGCAACCGCCACCCGAGCATCGCCCCCTACGAGGTGCTCGAGACCGCGGACCGCCCCCTCGCCGTCGCAGCCGCCAACGACAAGCTCTTCGGTCTCCTCGCCGACGGCCTCGGCCGGGCCGAGCTCCGGGACGACCCTCGTTTCCGCACGAACACACAGCGGGTCGCTCACCGCGACGAGCTGGTGAGCGAGCTCGAGGCCACCCTCCGAGAGCAGTCGGCCGACCACTGGTTCGCGCTGCTCTCCGGCCTCGGGGTCCCGTGCGGGCCGATCAACGACGTCGCGCAGGCCTTCGAGCTCGCCGAGCGTCTCGGCCTGCACCCGGTGGCGCAGGTCGACTCCCCCGGCCGCGGCCCGGTCGCGACGGTGTCGCATCCGATCTCGCTGTCGGCGACTCCGGCGTCGTACCGTCAAGCTCCACCACTGTTCGTGGAACCGAAGGCCCCGAGGGTGGCCAGCACATGAGCAGACTCCGCGCAGCAGTCGTCGGCGGCGGCATCATCGGTACCGCCGTCGCCCGCCACCTGGCCCAGCGCCTCGACGAGGCCGACGTGACGCTCTTCGAGAAGGAGAGCCAGCTGGCCGGACATCAGACCGGCCACAACAGCGGTGTGGTGCATGCCGGCCTCTACTACCCGCCCGGGAGCCTGAAGGCGGCACTCTGCCGGCGGGGCGTGCAGCTGCTCCAGGAGTTCACCACGAAGCACGACCTTCCGTACGACGAGTGCGGCAAGGTGGTCGTCGCGCTCGAGGAGGAGGAGTTCTCGCGACTCGAGGCCATCTACGAACGCTCGGTCGCCAACGGCGTGCCGGACGTCCGTCTCGTCGACGGTGACGAGCTCCGCGAGCTCGAGCCGAACGCCACCGGCCTACGAGCCCTCCACTCGCCGCGCACCGCCATCGTCGACTACGTCGCCGTCACCACGACGCTGGGCGACGAGCTGCGCGACGCGGGCGGGACGGTCCGGCTTCGCCACGAGGTCACCGGGCTGGAGGACCGCGGCGGAGCGGTCCGCCTCGAGGCGGGGGGCCGGACCGACGAGTTCGACCTCGTCATCATCTGTGGCGGCCTCCAGGCCGATCGCCTCGCACGGCTGGCCGGTGAGGCAAGGGAACCGCGGATCGTCCCGTTCTACGGCGACTACTTCCTGTTGTCCCCGGCGCAGGAGCATCTGGTCAACGGGCTGATCTACCCGGTGCCGGACCCGCGCTACCCGTTCCTCGGCGTGCACGTCACGAAGCGCATCGACGGCGCGGTCATGCTCGGGCCCAACGCCTTCCTCTCCCTCGGCCGCGAGGCCTACACCCCCCACCGGTTCGTCGCCCGCGACGTTCGCGACGCGGTCGGCTTCCCCGGCTTCTGGCGCTTCGCAGCGGGCAACGTCGCCGCGGCCGTGCGCGAGTCGAAGACGGCGGTCAGCTCGAAGCGGTTCGTCGCCGAGGCCCAGAGGTACCTACCCGCCATCGACCCCACGCAGGTCAAGCGCGGCAGCACGCGGCGTCCGGGCCCAGGCGATGGACGCCAGGGGCGGCCTCGTGGACGACTTCGTCATCACCGGCACCGACCGCGTCGTCAACGTCCGCAACGCCCCCTCGCCCGGCGCGACCTCCGCCCTCGCGATCGCCGAGCACATCGTCACCGAGGCTCTCCAGCGACGAGACGTCGGCTCCCCATCGGAAAGGACCTTTGACTCATGACCCCGTCACCGCTCCCGCGTGGGCTGTGGGGAGTGCTCGCCACCCCCTTCCACGGCCCCTCGCTCGACGTCGACCTGGACTCGCTACGGCGCGAGGTGGACCTCTACCTCGGCGTCCCGGCCGACGGTCTCGTGGTCCTCGGTGTGTTCGGTGAGGGCGTCGCGCTCGCCTCCGACGAGCAGGCCGCCGTCGTCGCCGAGGTGGCCAAGCAGGCGCCTGGCACACCGCTGGTCGTGGGCGTCTCCGCGCGTACGACGGCCATGGCGGTCGAGCAGGCTCGTACGGCGGCGGGGGCCGCCGGCCCGGGCCTCGCGGGCGTGATGGTCCAGGCCAACACGACCGACCCGGGTGTCCTCGCGAGGCACCTCGCGGCGGTGCACGAGGCCACGGGCGCGGGGATCGTGCTCCAGGACTACCCGGAGGCCTCGGGCGTCCGGATCAGCGCCGACCAGATCCTCGCGGTCCTCGCCGAGTCGCCGTTCGTGGTGGCGGTGAAGTCCGAGGCGCCACCGACGAGCGCCGCGATCGGCCGCCTCACCGCAGCCACCGACGTCCCGGTCTTCGGCGGCCTCGGCGGCGTGGGACTGCTCGACGAGCTGGCGGCCGGCGCCGCGGGAGCGATGACCGGCTTCTCGCACCCCGAGGGTCTGCGCGCGGCGCTCGACGCCTGGGCCGAGGGTGGTTACACCGCCGCGCGCGCGGCTTTCGCCCCCTGGCTCCCCCTGGTGAACTACGAGGCCCAGCCAGGTGTCGGGCTGTCGCTGCGCAAGGAGATCCTCAAGCAGCGCGGTGTCTTCACCGACTCCTCCGTCAGGCCTCCCAGCCGCACTGCCCCGTCTGAGATCCTGCGGCTGATGCCGGACCACCTCGCTGCTGTGCAGGACCTCGTCACAGCCGCCAACCACGAACAAGGAGCGATCTGACATGGACACGGGACTCAAGGGCCGCACCGTCCTGGTGCCGGGCTCGACCTCGGGCCTGGGCCTGGCCACCGCCCGCGCCTTCGCCGCCGAGGGGGCCAACGTGGTCCTCGCCGGCCGCCGCGGGGAGATCGCCGAGCGGGAGGCCGCAGCGCTGCCCTCGGCGGTGGGCCTGGCCCTCGACCTCACCGACCCCGACGCACCCGAGCGCCTCTACCAGCAGGCCGTCGGCGCGTTCGGCAGCGTCGACGTACTCGTGCTCAACGGTGGTGGCCCGCCGCCCGGCAGAGCCTCCGAGGTCACGGGCGAGCAGATGGAGACCGCCATGCGCACCCTCCTCCTGCAGCACCACAAGCTCGTGCAGGCGGCCCTCCCGCCGATGCGCGAGCGCGGCTGGGGCCGGATCGTCGCGATCGGGTCGAGCGGCGTGCAGCAGCCGATCGAGCGGCTCGCGCTGTCCAACACGGGCCGCGCCGCACTTGCCGGCTACCTGAAGACACTCGCCGGCGAGGTCGCCCCGGACGGGGTGACCGTCAACATGGTGCTGCCCGGCCGGATCGACACCGACCGGGTGGCCGCGCTCGACCGCTCCAACGCCGAGGTGACCGGGCGCACCCCCGAGGAGACCCGGGCCGCTTCGGAGGCAGGCATCCCCGCGGGTCGCTACGGCAAGCCCGAGGAGTTCGCGTCCGCGGTGGTCTACCTCGCCAGCGAGGCGGCGGCCTACGTCACGGGCGTGCAGCTGCGCTGCGACGGCGGTATGGTCCGCTCCTTCTAGGAGCCGACCGCCGGCTTCGCGCAGGGCTCCGGAAACCGTCGCACTCACGAGGTCCTGGACCGGCTCATGGCGCACGGGAACCCGTTCCTGTGGTGGCTGACGCCGAGCACCCGGACCCCGGAGGTCGAGGGCGGGGGCAACGTGAAGGTCACGAACGTCATCGCCAGGGTCGACGGCGAGCCGGTCGGCGGGGGCTCGGTGGTGGTCACCGGCGCCACGGCCGGGCTCTACAACATCGCGGTCCGCGAGCAGGCTCGTAGCCGTGGCGTGGGGCGTGCGATCACCTGCGGCCTGATGCGCCTCGGGGTGGAGCAGGGGTGCACCGAGTCGATCCTGCATGCCACGGCGATGGGGCTTCCGGTCTACGCCCGGCTGGGCTTCCAGCCCGTCGGCGAGGTCATGCAGTACGTCTGGCCGGGTTAGCCCTGACCTGTCCCCGGGATGACCCTGACGGTTCCCCGGACTCTTCCTAAAGGTCATGCGAGCCGTCGGTGGTGAGAACTAGGTTGGACCGGTGACCAGCCAACGAAGCGAGACCCTGAACGACCGCACCACCGGACGCGCCGTCGCCGCGCGCACCCTCGACCTCCGCAAGGTGTACGGCGAGGGCGAGGCCGCCGTCGACGCACTCGCCGGGGTGAGCATCGACTTCTACGCCGCCGAGTTCACCGCGGTGATGGGTGCGAGCGGGTCCGGCAAGTCCACGCTCATGCACTGCATGGCGGCGCTCGACTCGCCCACCGCCGGGCAGGTCTTCCTCGGTGACACCGACCTCTCCTCGCTCAAGGACAAGGCATTGACCGAGCTGCGCCGTGACAAGGTCGGCTTCGTCTTCCAGTCGTTCAACCTCGTGCCGACGCTGACCGCGCGGGAGAACATCGAGCTTCCCCTGTCGATCGCCGGCCGCAAGCCGGAGCCCGGCTGGTTCGACACCGTCATCGACACCGTGGGTCTGCGTGACCGGCTCAGCCACCGCCCCAACGAGCTCTCCGGCGGCCAGCAACAGCGCGTCGCCTGTGCGCGGGCGCTGATGAGCCGGCCCGAGATCGTCTTCGCCGACGAGCCCACCGGCAACCTCGACTCCACCTCCGGCGCCGAGGTGCTCTCCCTGCTGCGCCGCAGCGTCGACGAGCACAACCAGACGATCGTGATGGTCACCCACGACCCCGTCGCGGCGGCGTACACCGACCGCGTGGTCTTCCTCGCCGACGGCAAGGTCGTCGACGAGATGCGCGAACCGACACGCGAGCGCGTGCTCGAGGAGATGGGCAAGCTCACCGCGAGGACGATGCACTGATGTGGAGAGTCACCTGGCGCAACCTGTTCGCTCGCAAGGTGCGCCTCCTTCTCAGCGCGTTCGCGATCGTGCTCGGCGTCGCCTTCGTCTCCGGCTCGTTCATCTTCACCGACGCGATGGGCGGCGCCTTCAGCGGCATCATCAGCGGGAGTACGTCGGACGTGGAGGTTGCTCCGTCCGGGGCCAACGAGTTCGACTCGGCCCAGGACATCCGCACCGTCCCCGACTCGACCGTCAAGCGACTCGAGGGGCTCGACGAGGCCGCGGCCGTCCACCCCTTCAACCAGCTCCAGTCGCTCTACGTCATCGGCAAGAACGGCAAGGTCGTCGGCGGCAACGGGCCTCCGGGCCTGGCGGTCACCGACAACGACACCACCTCGCTGACCGGCAAGAAGATCACCACCTACGTCGAGGGTGACCACCCCCGGGGCACCGGCGAGATCGCGATGGACGTGGCCACGGCCGACAAGGCCGGCTACAAGGTCGGCGACACGGTCAGGCTCGTCACCCCTGGTGACCCACCGACGATGGAGGCCACGCTCGTCGGGCTCGTCGACTTCGGCGAGGGCTCGCTGGCCGGCGCCACGCTGACGCTGTGGGACGCGAAGGCCATGCAGGACCTCTTCTTCGACGGGCGCACCGTGTGGTCCGGCGTCTCCCTGACCGCGGCCGACGGCGTGAGCCAGACCCAGCTGCGTGACGCCGCGGCAAAGGTGCTGCCCCAGGGCATCACGGCCCGCACCGGCGACTCCCTGGTCAAGGAGAACGAGAAGGGCCTGCAGAAGGTCCTCGGGTTCCTCAACACGTTCCTGCTCGTCTTCGCGACCGTGGCGATGATCGTCGGCACGTTCCTGATCATCAACACGTTCTCGATCCTGGTCGCCCAGCGCAGCCGGGAGCTCGCACTGCTGCGGGCGATGGGTGCCTCACGGCGGCAGGTCAACCGCTCGGTACTGTCCGAGGCCTTCGCCGTCGGGCTGATCGGGTCCACGGTCGGCCTCGCCGCGGGGTACCTCCTCGCTCTGGGCCTGCGCGCCCTGTTCGGGCTGATCGGCCTGGACCTGTCCTCGGCACAGTTCCCGGTCAACCTGCGCACGGTGCTCGTGTCCTACGGCGTGGGGATCGCGGTGACCATGCTGGCCGCCTACCTCCCCGCGCGCCGGGCGTCGCGGATCCCACCGGTCGCGGCGATGCGCGACGACGTCGCACTGCCCGAGGCCTCGCTGCACCGACGGGTCATCGTGGGCACGCTCATGGTGCTGGCGGGCATCGGCCTGATGGTGCTCGGGTTCGCCGGCGACGGCAGCAGCGGGCTGACCATGATCGGCGGCGGGATGTTGTCGATCCTGATCGGCGTCTCGTTGATGAGCCCGGTCATCGGCCGGCCCCTCGTCGAGGTGCTCGGTGCGACGTACCGACGGTTGTTCGGCACCGTGGGACAGCTCGCCGCCCAGAACTCCAAGCGCAACCCGCGACGCACCGCGGCCACGGCCTCGGCACTGATGCTCGGCCTGGCACTGGTCTCGCTCATGTCCGTCCTCGGGGCGTCCGCGTCGGCGAGCACCGACAAGGCCCTGGACAAGGCGGTGACCTCGCAGTTCATCGTCTCCAACGTGATCGGCACGCCGTTCTCCACCTCGATCGCGGGCGAGATCCGCAAGGTCGACGGGGTCCAGACCGTCGCCGAGTTCCGGCAGGGGTTCGGGCAGATCCACGGGAAAGGCGCTTTCGTCGGCGCGGCCGACCCGGAGGAGCTCGGTGCAGCACTGCGGATCCCGATGCTGGCGGGGGTGCTCTCCTCGCTCGAGCCCGGCACGGTGATCGTGGACTCGCGCGTCGCCGAGCAGCGGGGGTACAAGCTCGGTGACACACTGCCGCTGAAGCTCCAGGGCGGCACCGTGAACCTGAAGGTGGTGGGCGTCTTCGAGACCGGTGGCGCGATCCCCGCGAACTTCCTGACCACGCCCGACACGCTCGAGAAGGGTGGCCTGAAGCCGCTCGACGCGCTCCTGTTCGTGAACAAGGCGAAGTCAGCCGACTCGGCGGCCGTCCGTGCGGACGTGGAGAAGATCCTCGACGACCTCCCGACGGTCACGCTGAAGGACCCGTCGCAGTTCGCCGAGGAGCAGAAGCAGCAGATCACCTTCTTCCTCAACGTGATCTACGCGCTGCTCGGACTCGCCGTGATCATCGCGGTGCTCGGCATCGTCAACACACTCGCGCTCTCGGTCATCGAGCGCACCCGGGAGATCGGGCTGCTGCGGGCAGTCGGCCTGTCGCGGCCGCAGCTGCGCCGGATGGTGCGGCTCGAGTCGGTCATCGTGGCCGTCCTCGGAGCAGTGCTCGGCGTGGTCATGGGGATCGCGTTCGGGGTGGCGCTCCAGCGGGCGATCGCCGACCAGGGAGTCGACGTCCTCGAGATCCCGTGGCTGCGGCTGATGGCCTTCGTCGTCGTCGCGGCGCTCGTCGGCGTGCTCGCCGCCGTCATCCCCGCGCGACGTGCGGCCCGGCTCGACGTACTGAGGGCGATCAGCACCGAGTAGACCGCCTGCTAGCCGACCCCGGGCGTGCCCTGACCTGAGCCGAACCCCGGGATAAGGTCTGCCGTGTGGGAGAGGACAGCGGCGAGGGCACCGGCGGAAAGCGGCAGATCAGCACGACCGCGTCGGTGATCATGCTCGTCGTGATCGGGGCCGCGTTCGTCTACCTCGGCGTCAGCCTCGTCCTCTTCGCGGTCTACGCGTTCGACAAGGGCAGCACGCTGCTCGGCCTCGGCGCTCTCGTGCTCGGCGTCCTCTTCATCGGCGGCCCGGTCGCCGTCATCGTCAGCCAGGCCAGGGCTCTGTTCAGGCGCCGTGGCTGAGGAGCACCGCCACGAGGGACGCCGCGTCGAGGGCCGGCGCGTAGAAGGCCGTCGTGTCGAGGGGCGACCCGCCGATGGACGGCGCCGCGTCGATCGCAGACCTGCAGAGGGACGGCGCCGCGTGGAGGGCCGGCGTACGGACGGGCGGCCCGCACATGGCCGCCCGGCTGAAGCCCGACGGGACGAAGGCCGCCGGGACGAGAGTCGCTGGGACGACGAGCGGCGGCGCGTCGAACCCGGGCCCGCGAACGGCCGCGATGCCGAGGCAGGCGGGGTCGATCGGCATCAGGCTGCGGGCCGGCGCGCCCACAAGCACACCGAGACCCGCACGAGCTCTGCTCCGATCGCGGACCTCGTCGGGCTGGGGATCGGGGCGATCCTGACTGGTGTCGCGTGGTTCTACCTCGTGCGCGCGGCGACCGACTTCGGGTTCGTCGCACTTCACGGGCAGAGCGCTGCCTGGCTGTTCACGATCGGCGCTGCATTGGGCGCCGTGATGTGCTTCCTGCTCATGCTGACGCTCATCGGAAGAGGTCTTCGCGCGCTCGGGTTCATCACCGACTACCGGCCGCGCCGCGCCGGCGCCCGCCGCCGACGGTAGAGGCGTCGACTGCAGGCTCGGCTCACCGCTCCCGCGCTACGCCCCGAGCACGACGTCCACCGGCTTGAACGAAGAGGCCTGGCCCCGTTGGGCGGCATACCTCAGAGCACGTACGACGCGATCATCTGGCCCAGGTTGCGGATGTCGGTGTGCCCCTTGAACTCCAGGCGCACCTTGCCCAGCCCGCTGAACCACAGGTCGAGCTCTGCGTCGAGATCGAACGATCCGGCGGTCTCCACCGAGAACGCCTGGATCTTGCTGTACGGCAGTGAGGTGAAGTCCCGCTTCTTGCCAGTGATGCCTTGCACGTTCACCGCGATCAAGCGCTTGTCGGTGAACACGACGAAGTCGCGCACGGCCTTGAAGCAGGACACGATCTGCTCCCCCGGGATCAGCAGCTGCGACACCTCAGGAGCGAGCTCCTGCTCCCTGGCCGGGCTGAGCTTGAACACGGAACCGTTCTGAAAATCGATCATGGTCTCGGCAGTCTAGGCGGCAGGGGACGATCTACACATTCCCGGCAATGGCACATCCCTTGGCCGAGGGCGGCGACCTGAGGGGCGGGTTACCTCACGGCGAGACGGCGAGGAACAGGAAGCCGAACAGCACCACGAGATGCACGGTCCCCTGGAGCACCGTGGCCCGCCCGGTGTTCAGCGTCAGGATGCTGATCACCACAGTCAGCGCCAGCAACGCCATCTCCTTCGCCTCGAGCCCCAGGACGAGTGGACCCTCCAGCCAGATCGAGGCGAGGCCGATCGCCGGAATGGTCAGTCCGATGCTCGCCAGCGCTGATCCAAAGGCCAGGTTGAAGCTGGTCTGGATCCGGTTGCGGCGGGCGGCGCGTACGGCGGCCAGCGTCTCCGGCGCGAGCACGAGAAGTGCGATCACCACACCTACCGACGACACCGGCGCCCCGAACGCGAGGACTCCTGCCTCGATGGTCGGCGACGCGACCTTCGCGAGCCCGACCACGGCGACGAGGCAGACCAGCAGCAGCCCGAGACTGATGAGCGTGGTGCGGTTGCTGGGCGCGGCGGCGTGCGCCTCCACGCTGCCTTGCTCAGTGTCCGAGTCGAGCGGGAGGAAGTAGTCGCGGTGGCGGACGGTCTGCACGAACACGAAGACGCCGTACAAGATCAGCGACGTCACTCCGGCGTACGCCAGCTGGAGGCCGGAGAACGTCGGCCCGGGCGTCGACGAGGTGAACGTCGGAAGCACCAGGCTCCCCACCGTCAGCGCGACCAGCGCGGCCAGAGCCCCGGTGGATCCCTCGGTTCGGAACCGCTGGACGCCGTGGTGGTACGACCCCACGACCAGGCTCAGCCCCACCACACCGCCGGTCGTGATCATGATCGCGGCGAACACCGTGTCCCTCGCGAGTGAGGCCGCCTTGTCCCCTCCGGAGATCATCAGCGTGACGATCAGCGCGACCTCGATCACCGTCACGGCGACCGCGAGGATCAGCGTGCCGAACGGTTCACCCACGCGCAGCGCCACGATCTCCGCGTGGTGCACGGCGGTGAGGACAGCCGCAGCGAGTCCGATGGAGACCAGTACGACGGGAAGCCACCCGAGCTCGCGTCCCCAGGTCGCGATGAGGAGCACCAGCGCCACGGGCGGGATGAGCAGGGACCAACGCGGGTTCGCGGCGACGTGACTCGGGCTCATGTTGCTGTGACCCTATCGGGGCTCGGCAACTGTTACGTCGCCGTCGTCCGCCGCGTGCGGGTTGCCAGGCGCCGTCCTGTCGAACCCCGCGTGGGACGACTCCGGCTCCAGGCCCGGGACGCATTCGCGCGACGGGCGTCACCTCGTGGGTCTGGTGTGGCAACTGAGTTTTGGCGTGTCCACAGGGCGGCTGGAGGGGCTAGCCGAATCCCGGTCGTCTCAGTAGGTTTCTGGTCGCCGCTGACCCTTCTGTCCGGACTGCGGCATCCCGCTGGTTGATTGTGGGGGTCGAATGCTCGTGTCTCGGGCCGGTGCGTCAACTCGTCGCTGCACTTCCCTGTTCGCGGCGGCGCTCACTCTCTGCGCTGTCGCGGTGGCTGGCTGCCAGTCGAATCCCAAGCCACCGCCACTCGCGATTCCGTCGAAGTCGCTCGTCGCCAAGTCCCAGCCCGACCGAAGCCGCCCCGACTCTTCCGCCCGAGGCGAAGGGCACCAGCGAGGCCGCGGCCAAGGCCTTCGTCCGCCACTACATCGCACGTGCTGAATTACGCCGGTCACGACCGGGGACACCGAGCACTTAAGGCGACTGAGCGCTCCAATGACTGCGCAGTCTGTGCGGCCATCAGCTGGCACATCGAGAGCGTCTATCAGGCAGGCGGGTACATCCGTGGGCAAGGGGTGGTCGGTCGCTGCAATCCCGTTGCCGTCAGCGACCAGCCGAGAGAGCGCCGATGTTGCGATCGGCGTCAAGCTGATCAGTCCGAAGCAGCGTCGTCAAGCAGCACGCAGGGAGCAGGATCAGAGATCTTCAGGGGCGGCAAGCAGCCCATGACTATTCTGCCTCGCACGACCGAACGGCGCCTGGCATGGTGACGCGATTGGAGCAGCGTCAGCATGAAGGCCCGATCGTGTTGCGGCCGTTATCTCTACCGCTCGCCAGCTGGCTCGTGTGTACCCGCTCGCAATGCGGCGTTGCGAGCTCCAGCGGACGAGTCGGTGGGCCGATGGCGACTTCAGACGCGGTGACGCAATGCTCGTAGGCCAGCGAGCGACGACGGCGACTCCTCTCGCAACCTGACGGCTCCAGACTCGACAGCCGCCGGTGGCAACACTGCTTCGTCTCAGATATCGATGGGTGAGTCGCCTGCACGAACCCTGTCTGAATCCGGCTCCGTCCCGCCAGACCGACTGTGCAGGCAGCGCGCGTCTGCGCCAACCCATCGTGAACGGCTGTACCGGCTGTGGGGCCGCACCGTGAATCCGCCTGCGTGGTTGCCGCTGTCGACTCGGTGCTTCGGCGCTCCACCAACTCAGGCGGACACTCCGCGACCGAGGGTGACACCGGCGCTCGTGCTCAACGAGATCCGGCGCATCGGCCTCCCCAAGCTCCAGGCGAGGACCCAGCCCGAGGGCAAGACGCTGGTCAACTTCGACACGATCTTCTACACCGAGACACAGCCCTTCACGGCGACCGTCATGCTCCTGGGCCAGCAGGTCGACATCGTGGCCGAACCGACCGGGTACACCTGGCACCACGGCGACGGCACCAGCACCACGACCGCCGGCCCCGGTGCGCCGTACCCCTCGAAGGAGATCACCTACCGATACTCCGACGCCGACGCGACGGTGAGGCCGCGGGTCGACGTGACGTACTCCGCCCGGTTCCGGGTCAATGGCGGTGCCTGGCAGGACATCGACGAGACGGTCACGATCACGGGCCCGGAGACTGCCCTGAGGGTCAGCGAGGCAGCGCCGGTCCTGTCCGGCAACTACGGCTGAGTCCCTGTTCCCCGTGCGAGAAGCCGCGCGTCAGCGAGACCTCGCATCAGTTCTCTCCGAGCAGGCCCATCTCGTGCTGCGGCACCGTGGGCAAGCCGACGTCGCCGGTACGCGAGTATGAGGCATGCGCAACGCACGCCTCGCCTCACAGCTCGGGTACATAGGCCTCTCCGCCGCCGACAGCTACCTCGCCAGCAGGAAGGGCAAGGCAAGACGAGCGCGACTCGTCACGAAGCCTCTGCTGATGCCGGCGCTCGCGGCGGCGACACAGGCCGAGACCGAGGGTCGAGGCGGCGCTCTGGTGCGGGGTGTGCAGGCCGCACAGCTCTTCTCATGGGGTGGTGACCTCGCTCTGCTCGGGACGGGCAAGCGGAGCTTCCTCACCGGCGTCGGCTCCTTCTTCGTCGCCCATGCCTGCTACATCGGCGCCTTCGCCAGCGCTCGCGACCCCCAGGCAAAGGCAACCGCTCCGGGCCCCAAGGCCGCAGCCGTGACCTGGGCAACGGCCGCGCCCGCGATGGCCTTCGCGGCCGGACGCAAGGACGCGAGTCTCCGCGTACCGGTAGCCGCCTACGCCAGCATCCTGACGACCATGTTCGCGACCTCGACGGTGCTGGACACAACGATGCCGACGCGGGCGCGACGCAGCATCATCGCCGGGACGTCGCTGTTCCTGCTCTCCGACAGCCTGCTCGGGATCCAGAAGTTCCTTCGCAAGGAGCCTTCGCCGGTGCTCGAGTCAGCAGTGATGGCGACGTACACGGCAGGTCAGCTGCTGATCGCGGACGGCGCGGCAGCGGCCACCTCGCCGACCTCCTAGCGGGGAGGACAAGACGAGGGCGGGGCCAGCGCTTGGCGGCCCCACCCTCGTTCTTCCCCTCGAAGCCGGCTACGGGTCGAAGGAAGCCGGCAACAAGTGCTTCTCACTTCACCGGGACGGCGAGCTCCTGACCGCGCATCAGGCTCGCGCTCGGCAGTGCGTTGAGCTCCTCGATGTAGTGGATCGTCTCCCGCACCTTGCCCGGCTCGGCGATCTTCGAGGCGATCCCCCAGAGGGTGTCGCCTTCGCCCACCACGATCGTGCGGGTCTCCACCGGCCGGCCCGCTTCCCCGGTCGCGGCCGAATGGCCGCTGACGACGGTCAGCACGACGAAGGCAAGGCCCAGGAACAGCGCGAGCACGGCCAGCCGACCACGGCGGGTCAGCCGCACCTCCGGCGTACGCGAGGAGGGGACTCGACGCGTCGAACGGAAGCTGAAGTCGTGGGCTGCTGCGATGGTGGTCATGCGCTGGAACCTCCTGGGAGCTGACGTGCCGTACGTCTCTGAACAGATGTCTATCGAGGCCCACCGACAGTTTTCGCCGGCAAGTGCTCGAAAGCCTGTTCGATCGAACATGTGTACGAACATAAGCGCACGACTTGGACAACGCAAGAGACACGCCGAACAAGTGTTCGAATGCCGCGCGCTCCCCGGGGCAGCCAGACCGAGGGGTCAGCCCTGTCGGCGCATCCTGCGCCGGCCCTCCCACAGGAAGAGCTTCTCGGCCTTCATCGAGACCGAGGGAGTGATCGAGGTGAACCGCATCAGGCCGGCGCGCCACGCGGGGACGGACCGGATCACCCGCCGGGACCCGAGCAGCTCGACGGCAGCAGCCGCAGTCTCCTCGATCAGCAGCAGCCGCCCCCCGGAGTGCACCAGCGCCTTCGCCCTGCCGTGGTGCTTCATGCCTTCGACCATCGCCGTGGCGACGCCGTCGGGACACAGGGCGTGGACCCGCACCTTCCCGGGAGCCTCGACGTGCACCGACATGGTGAGCGAGACGACCGCCGCCTTGGTTGCGGCGTACACCGACAAGCCCGGCACGGGTCCGTGCCCTGACAGCGAGGCGGTGTTCACGACATCGCCACCTTCGGGCCCGAAGGTGGCCATCGCCGTCCGCATCCCCCAGATCACCCCCATCAGGTTGACCTGGACGAGCTGCTCGACCTCGGCGGACGAGAGCTCTGCCAGGGTGCCGTCGTTGCCGACGCCGGCGTTGTTGAACCAGGCAGCCAGCCGACCATGACGTTGGGCCTCCTCGGCGACCGCCCTGTGCGACGCCTCGTCGCGGACGTCTTGCTGAAGACCGGCGACCGCGCCGATCTCCTCAGCGGTACGACGAGCACCATCACCGTCGATGTCGGTGAGCACGACCTTGTAACCGCGCGACACCAACAGCTCGGCAATGCCCCGCCCGATCCCGCGCGCTCCCCCGGTGACCACGGCGCTCACGCCGTTCACGAATCCAGGCTCCATGGAGGAACCTAAGCAGACACGCCCATTCGAACAGGTGTTTGAAGCCTGCGGCTTATCGGGCTACCTTTTGACCAACGGGCACGGCAGGGCGACGCGGAACACCGGAAGGGCGGCCACGATGGCAGCAGGCAAGAGCAGAAAAGTCTCCGAGCTCCCTGACGGTCCCCCCGACGCCTCCGGCCTCACCCCGCGTCAGCAGCGAGTGCTCGAGGTCATTCGCGAGTCGATCGAGGGTCGGGGCTACCCGCCGAGCATGCGCGAGATCGGCGAACGGGTCGGCCTGACCAGCTCTTCCTCAGTCGCGCACCAGCTGCGCACGCTCGAGGAGAAGGGGTTCGTCAAGCGCGACCCGAACCGTCCCCGGGCGATGCAGGTCTTCTCCCCCGGCGAGGTCGTCGAGTCCGGCACCGGCGAAGCTGCGGTCAACCCGATGCCGGCAGCCGCCTACGTGCCGATGGTCGGACGGATCGCCGCTGGCGGGCCGATCCTGGCCGAGGAGCGCGTCGAGGACGTCTTCCCGCTACCCAAGACCCTCGTCGGCGAGGGCACTCTGTTCCTGCTCGAGGTCGTCGGTGACTCGATGGTCGACGCCGCGATCTGCAGCGGCGACTACGTCGTGGTGCGCCAGCAGCCGACCGCCGAGAACGGCGAGATCGTCGCCGCGATGCTCGACGGCGAGGCCACGGTCAAGACCTTCCAGCGCAAGGACGGCAAGGTCTGGCTGCTCCCCCACAACGAGGCCTACGACCCGATCGACGGCACCGACGCCACCATCCTCGGCAAGGTCACGGCGGTCCTGCGCCGCGTCTGACCTCACCCGCCACCCAGGAGCGGCCGGCCTCACAGGAGCCCGGCCGCTTCGGCGCATCTGAGGTGATAGCGATCTGCGCGACGACGTTCAGGGCGTCAGCGCGAGCTGTTGTCTGAGCCGGGGGACGCCGTCGCCGCTCAGCTGGGACAGAAGGGCTGCACGGCCGGTGACGAGCAGCAGCAGCGCGGCCACGGGGCCGCGGAGCACGACTCCCTCGCCGACCGCCCAGTCGGCGTCGATGGCCTCGATCCGGTAGCCGGCCAGTCTCTTCCTTGCGTAGAAGGGGAAGCCGATCCGCCAGGACCGGTCCGCCGACTCACGAGCGGCCTCGACCGGCATCTCAGGGTGGCGGCCGAGCGGGATCGCGATGTCCTGCGTGTGCACGAGAACGTCCAGGAGGCCCTCGCGGTAGGTGACGACGGGTGGACGGCGCCGCGAACCGGCGAGCCTCATGAAGTCGGCGACGATCTGGCCGGTCGGCCGCCTGGCGAGCCGCTGCGCCTCGTCGTGGATCATCCGGTTGTAGTTGCCCCGGGCACGAACCGCCGCGGCTGCGGCGTGGGCCAAGGTCGTGTCCGGCCAGGCGATGACATGGGCGGCGACATCGCGCACGGACCAGCCCTCACAGAGACTGGGGTGCTCCCACTCCTCCGGCGTCAGCGTCTCGAGCAGGTCCCCGAGGGCAGCTCGCTCTCGTCGGATGGTCTCCCAGGCAGCTTCCTCGTCCATACCCCACCCCACCCATGATGGTAAGATTCTCTGACTAATGTGACCCGGAGTCCGGAGCCTGTCAAGGGGTGCCGATGAACCGTCCAGAGGACGATGAGCTCAACCTGGGACTGCTCATGTTCGTCTCCTTCCGCGCCATGGAGTCACGGATTCTGGCCACGCTGGCCGCGGCCGGCTTCGACGACATCACCCTCGCCCAGGCCCGGGTCTTCGAGCGGGTCGGCCCACGTGGCACCCGGCTCACCGACCTCGCAGAGCAGGCCCAGGTCACCAAGCAGACCGCGGGTTTCCTGGTGGACCAGCTCGAGCGAGCCGGATACGTCGAACGCCGTCCTGACCCGACCGACGCACGCGCCCGACTGGTGTGCGTCGCCGAGCGAGGGGCCAGGGCGGTGGAGGCGGCAGCGGCCGTGGAAGCCCGGGTCGAGGCCGAGTGGGCCGAGCACCTCGGCGCCCGTGACTACGAACGGCTCCGCCGGGCGCTGACACGCCTCCGCGAGATCACGGACCCCTACCGCAGATGAGCCGGCTCAGTCGAGCTCGATGATCAGCAGCGGACCACCGTCGTACCTGCCGCCGTCGATCGCGAGCACGAGCCCGTCCGCGTAGAGGATCGGCTCGGTCACCTCGGCGGAGGGTACGTCGACCAGCGTGCCGATGATGCTGTGCCCATGCACGATCAGCTCCCCGCCGTACGTCGACAGCACCTGCCGCGCGACCTCGCCGCCGTCGGAGCCCGCGAAGTGGTAGCGGCTGGTGAGCTTGGCCCACACGTCCCAGTGCGCCTGGAAGTCATCCGGGTCCGACAGCGCTGAGCGCACCGTGTCGTTGACCACGTCGACGGTGTCGCCCCAGGAGAGGTACTGCGTCGTGTCGGAGTGCACGAAGAGGAACTCACCGACCCGCGCCATCAGCGGAAGCGACGCGAGCCAGTCGACGTGCTCGCGGGTGAGGGCGTCCTGGTCCCGTCGCTTCCCGCCGTTGATCCGCCAGGAGTCAGCAAACCTCGAGTCCGGGAAGCGGTTCCGGCCGAGCGCGAGGATCTCGTGGTTGCCCATCAACGTGTGCACCTGGTCGGGCCATCGCTGCTGGAGGCTCATCACGAGGTTGATGACGCCGATGCCGTCGGGGCCGCGGTCGAGCAGGTCACCCAGGATCCACAGCTGGTCGTCGTCGCCGAACCCGGCGCGGTCGAGGCCTTGCACGAGGTCGGCGCTGTAGCCGTGCACGTCGCTCAGCACGTAGAGAGACCCCATGCCCCCTATCTTCGCTGAACGACGGGTGAACACCAGGTACGCCCCCGTCACGAATCCCTGCGTGGGTCGTTGCTCTGCTCGTGACCAACATGGACCTCGACCGTCGTTCTGTCCTCGTCGCCGGCGCCGCGGCGACCGGAGCCGTCGCCCTCGGCGTCTCGCTACCAGGCGAGGCCGAGGCGGCCACGAACCGCTACTTCAGGCATGGTGTCGCCTCCGGAGACCCGCACCCGACCAGCGTGATCCTGTGGACGCGCATCACCCCGAGTCCCGACGCCGTTCCGGGATCGGGCCGGGGCCCGAGAGCAACCGTGCGGTGGCAGGTCGCGAAGGACCGACGGTTCACCCACGTCGTCGCCAAGGGCACGTTCACCACGAGCGCTCGCCGCGACCACACGGTCAAGCTCGAGGCGACGGGCCTGCGTCCGCGGACCACCTACTACTACCGCTTCCTGTACAAGGGCGTCGCCAGCCGCGTCGGGCGCACCAAGACCGCCCCCGCCACCAACGCAAGCCCCCGCAACCTGCGCTTCGGTGTGGTCTCCTGCTCGAACCTCCCCGGTGGGTACTTCTCGGCCTACCGCCACCTGGCCGGCCGCGACGACCTGGACGCGGTGCTGCACCTGGGCGACTACATCTACGAGTACGGCGCCGGCGAGTACGGCGAGGTCCGCAAGCCCGTGCCCGCCCACGAGACCATCTCACTCACGGACTACCGCCGCCGGCACGCGCAGTACAAGCAGGACCGAGACCTCCAGGCACTCCACGCGAAGAACCCGTTCATCGTGACCTGGGACGACCACGAGGTCGCCAACGACCGTTGGGCCGGCGGCGCCGAGAACCATGACCCGGCAACGGAGGGCAGGTACCTCGCGCGCCGCAAGCACGCCTACCGCGCCTACGACGAGTGGATGCCGGTGCGCCTGGGGCGGACGACCGACGTCGGCGACGGTACCCGCCTGTTCCGGCGGCTGAGGTTCGGGACGCTCGCCGAGCTGTCGATGCTCGACCTGCGCAGCTACCGCTCCAAGCAGGCGGCCGCCCCACTCGCCGACGGCTCCGTCAGCGACCCCGACCGCACGATCACCGGCGACCCGCAGATGCGCTGGTTCAAGCAGTCGCTGAGCCAGGACCGTGCCCAGTGGAAGCTGATCGGCAACTCCGTGATGATCGCGCCGGTCGTGTTCCCGCCGCTGCCCAACGACCTGACCCGCCAGATCAACGACTTCACCGGCCTGCTGCCCGAGGACGGCGCGCCCTACAACGTCGACCAGTGGGACGGCTACACGGCCGACCGGCACGAGGTGCTCAACCACCTCGTCGACCACGGCGTGCAGAACACCGTCTTCCTCACCGGCGACATCCACTCCGGCTGGGCCTGCGACGTGCCCCTCGACGCCGGCACCTACCCCACGGAGGGTGGTCGTTCGGTGGCGACGGAGTTCGTGTGTACGTCGGTCACGAGCGACAACCTCAACGACATCACCGGCACGGCCCCGGCCCGTTCGAGCATCCCGGTCGAGGCGGCGATCCAGGCCAGCAACCGTCACGTGAAGTACCTCAACTTCGACGACCACGGCTTCTCGGTCCTCGACGTCACGCCGCAGCGCACGCAGATGGACTACTACGTCATCAGCGAGCGCACCGACCCCCACGCCACGGCGAGCTGGACGGCGTCGTGGGCGACCAAGGCCAACAGCCAGTCGGTGCACGCGGTCGACGCTCCCGTGAAGGAGAGGCGATGACGAGCGCCACCCCCGGTGAGGTGGACGCCTCGTCGACCGGCGAGCTCGACCGCCGCTCGTTCCTGAAGGTCGGCTCCGCCGCAGGGGCGTCGCTGCTGTTCTCCGCGGCTCTGGGTGCCTCCGCGACGCCCGCAGCCGACGCGGCGATCGCGCGCAAGCGCCGTGCCTATGTCCTCGTCGTCGACGGCTGCCGTCCCGGAGAGATCGGCAGCGGCCTGATGCCCAACCTCCAGGCTCTGCGCGACGGCGGGATGAACTTCCCGCGAGCACGGTCCCTGCCGGTCATGGAGACCATCCCCAACCACGTGATGATGATGACCGGGGTCCGTCCCGACCGCAGCGGGGTCCCGGCGAACTCGGTCTACGACCGCCGCGAGCGGGTGGTCCGCGACCTCGACCGCCCCTCGGACCTGAAGTTCCCGACCGTGATCCAACGGCTGAACCACCACGGGTTCACCACCGGCACCGTGCTGAGCAAGGAGTACCTCTTCGGGATCTTCGGCAGGCGCGCGACCTACCGGTGGGAGCCGCAACCGGTCGTGCCGGTCAGCGGCCACGCCCCCGACGTCTTCACGATGGACGCGGCGATCAGCATGGTGAAGGAGTTCGACCCGAACCTGGTCTTCGTCAACCTCGGAGACTGCGACCGTCTCGGCCACTCGGACCTGACCGGCACGACGCTCAAGGCCGCCCGTCAGGCGGCGCTGGCCGACGTCGACACCCAGGTCGGCCGGTTCGTCGACATGCTCAAGTCGACCGGCCGGTGGTCCACCTCTGTCGTGATCGTGCTCGCCGACCACTCCATGGACTGGTCACGGCCGGACCGGATCATCTCCCTCGAGCCGAGGTTCGACGCCGACCCGCTGCTCGCGGGGCATGTCGTGACCGCCCAGAACGGTGGCGCCGACCTCCTCTACTGGACCGGTGCCGCTGCCCGTCGTACCGCCGCCGTGCAGCGGATCCGCGAGATTGCGACCGCGACGCCTGGGGTGCTCTCGGTGCAGTCACCCAAGCGGCTGCGCCTCGGCCCGAACGCCGGTGACCTGGTCGCCTACTGCCGCTCGGGCTGGCGGTTCAGCGACCCGGCGCAGTACAGCAACCCGATCCCCGGGAACCACGGGCATCCGGCCACCAGCCCGATCCCGTTCTTCGTCAGCGGCGGACACCGGCTGGTCGGGAAGGGCCGCTCCAGCGCAGCAGCGGCGACCGTGGACGTGGCCCCCACCGTCGGCCGGCTGTTCGGGCTGGGCGAGCCGCGAGGTGGGTACGACGGCCGCTCCCGCCTGTAGCGCTAGCCGGTCGCCTGTGTCGGAGCACCCGCCAACCTCTTGAGGGCATCGAGCACGACCGAGCGGTCTGTCGTGGGCCACATCGGCGGCAGCGACGCCCGAAGGAAGCCGCCGTAGCGGGCCGTGACGAGCCGGGGGTCG
The DNA here is from genome assembly GCA_963700955.1 of uncultured Actinomycetota bacterium. GTDB lineage: Bacteria > Actinomycetota > Actinomycetes > Propionibacteriales > Nocardioidaceae > Nocardioides_C. Next base: position 455,993 of record CAVOZH010000012.1, read on the forward strand.
AGGATCGCCACGACGCCACGGTCGTCGGTCGTCCGGATCAGCCGGCCGGCCCCCTGCGCGAGCAGCAGGGCGGCGTGGGTCGCCGCCACCGACATGAACCCGTTGCCGCCGGCGCGGTCGGCGGCACGTTGCCGGGCTGACATCAGCGGGTCGTCGGGCCGCGGGAACGGGATCCGGTCGATGAGCACGAGCTGGCAGGTGTCGCCGGGGACGTCGAGGCCCTGCCAGAGGCTCAGGGTGCCGAACAGGCAGGCGTGCGGGTCCTCGACGAAGAGTCGCGCGAGCTCGGGCAGCTGCGCCTCGCCCTGCGCCATGATCGTCAGGTGAGGCAGCCGGGCCCGCAGCGCCTCCGCCGCGGCGTCGGCCGCCCGGCGGCTCGAGAAGAGCCCCAGCGTCCGACCGTCGGCGGCATCGACGAGGTCCGCGATCTCGTCGACCTGGGCTTGGCCGAGCCCGTCACGTCCCGGCGGCGGGAGGTGCTTGGCGACGTAGAGGATGCCCTGGCGGCGGTAGTCGAAGGGCGACCCCACGTCGATGCCTCGCCAGGGCAGGGAGTCGTCGTCCGGCGCGGCCTCGACGGGCGTCGCCGCGGACGGCTCTGCTGACTCGATCGAGTGGTCGACCCGCTCGCTCGGCTTGAGCCCGATGCTCGTCGCCACCGAGTTGAAGTCACCGCCGAGCATCAGCGTCGCCGAGGTGAACACGACGGTCTTGTCGTGCAGGAGCTTGTCGCGCAACGGCCCCCAGACCTGCAGCGGGGCGACGTGGAGCCGGTTGCCGCCGCGCGAAGGGTCACGCTCGCTGAGCCACAGCACGTCGGCCTCGAGGTTCGCCGCCATCCGCTCAGCAGTCTTGAAGATCTCCTGGACCCACCCACGGGCCTGGGTCCGCCCGGCGTCGGCGTCTCCCCCGTCGGAGCCCCCGGACTCCTTCGGGAAGGCCGAGATCAGCGCCCGTGCGGAGTCGCGCACCAGGGCCAGCGCGTCGGCGAGGGCTACCGGGAGCGAGTCGATCCGGCCGGGGTCGGTCTCGTCGAGGGCGTCACGCAGCGCGTCGGCGGCGTCCGCGAGCTCGTCGGCCTCCTGGCTGTCGACATGCTTCTGCGAACGCCGCGCGGCCCGCTCGATGTCGGGCACGGACAGCTCGTCGGTGGCGGCCTGGGTCACGCGGGCGGACAGCTCGTGGGCCTCGTCGATGACCACGGCGTCGTACTCCGGGATCATCGGCACTCCCTCGATCGCGTCGATCGCAAGCAGCGAGTGGTTGGTGACGATCAGCTGGGAGTGGGCAGCCCGCTCCTTCGCGCGCTCCGCGAAGCACTCGAGCGCGTAGGGGCACTTGGTCGCCCCCAGGCACTCGCGGTGGTTCACCGACACCTGCCGCCACACCTTGTCGGTGTGCTTGGGCGCCGAGTCCCGGTCACCCGCCCCGCCGCGCTCGGACTCCTCCTCGGCCCAGGACCGCATCGCGAGCACCTCGGCACCCGTCGACCCCTCGGGCAGGTCTACGAGCACGCCCTGGTCGTCGGGGACCCCCTCGCGGATCCGGTGCAGGCAGGCGTAGTTGGAGCGGCCCTTGAGGACGGCGTACGTCGCCTTGTCGCCGAGGTCCCCCTCCTCGCCACCCGTGGCCTCGAGCAGGGCGGGGATGTCGCGCTCGACGAGCTGGTGCTGCAGGGCGAGGGTGGCCGTGGCGACCACGACCCGCCGGTCGTGCAGCAGCGCGGGCACGAGGTAGCCCAGCGACTTGCCGGTGCCGGTGCCGGCCTGGACGAGCAGGTGCTCGCCCGTCGCCATCGCCCGCCCGACGGCCTCGGCCATCTGGATCTGCCCCGGACGCTCCTGCCCTCCGAGCGCCTCTACTGCGCCGGCGAGCACCCGCTTCACGGTCGGGGAGGTCTCAGGCACCGAAGAACCCTAACCGCTCCCACCGACAGCAGGTGCTCGCCCTCCACAGCCGCAGGTCAGACCACCGCACCGGAGTCCTGGGGGCTGCGAACCGGCTTCTTCGCCTTCTTCGCCTCCGCCTTGGGCAGCGGCCACCTCTTGTGGAACAGCAAGGAGAGCGGCGTGGCGGTGAAGACCGAGGAGTAGGTACCGATGATCAGGCCGACCAGCAGCGCGATCGAGAAGTCGCGCAGGGACTCGCCACCGAACACCGCGAGCGCGGCGAGGATGAACATCGCACCCATACCCGTGTTCACGGTGCGCGGCACCGTGTCGATCGCGGCCTGGTTCGCGACCTTGGCGAGGTCGCGCTCCTTGCTCGTCGTCCACTCCTCCCGGATCCGGTCGAACACCACCACCGAGTCGTTGACCGAGAGACCGATGATGGTCAGCGCGGCGGCGAGGAAGATGCCGTCGATCGGCTTGTTCAGCCAGGCGAAGAGGCCGGTCACGATGATGACGTCGTGGAACATCGCCAGGACGGCGGACAACCCGATCGTCCACTTGAACCGGATCGCCAGGTAGATCATCTGCACGATCAGCGCGATCCCGAAGGCGATCAGCGCCTTGCTGCGAAGCTCGCTGCCGAGACTCGGGCCGATCAGCTCGTCGCTCTGCTTGACCGTCTTTCCGGCCACCTGGCTCAGGGCGTCCTGGATCTCGATCTGCTGCTGGTTCGTGATCTGGCCCGTGCGCACCGAGATGTTGGTCTTGTTCGACGACTGCACCTCCGCCGCGGGGAAGCCGGCGTCCGAGACCGCGGAGCGGGCCTCGTCGGCGGTGATCGGCTGCGCGGTGGAGTACTCCATGAGGCGGCCACCGGTGAACTCGACCCCGAGGTTGAGCCCGTGCCCGAAGATCCCCACGAGAGCGACGATGAGCGCGACGCCGGAGATGCTGAGCCAGATCTTGCGGCGCCCCATGAGGTCGGGGTTCTTGCGGCGGAGCCAGTCGCGCACCCGGCCGGTGTGGTCGATGCCCGTGATCTTCGGCCGACGCTGGACCCACTTCAGCCCAGCAGTCTGCTCGGTGAGCACTCGGGCGATCACCAGCGAGGAGATCATCGAGGCCAGCACACCGATCGACAGCGTGACCCCGAAGCCCTTCACGGTCCCGGACGCGAGGAAGAACAGCAGCGCCGCGGCGAGAAGCGTCGTCATGTTGCTGTCGATGATCGCCGACCAGGCCTTGTTGTAGCCGATCGTCAGCGACCTCACCAGCCCGGTCTTCTCGGAGGCTGTGTACTCCTCCTTGGCTCTCTCGAAGATCAGCACGTTCGCGTCGATCGCCATACCGATCGCCAGCACGAAGCCGGCGAGGCCTGGAAGGGTCAGCGTGGAGCCGAGCACGATGAGTGCCGCGTAGGAGATCACGGCGTACGTCGCGAGCGCGATCGTCGCCATCAGGCCCATCAGGCGGTAGATCCACACGATGAAGATGCCGGTGATGATCAGGCCGATCACCGCTGCCTGGGCGGAGGCCTGGATGGCCTCCTCGCCGAGCGTGGGGCCGACGGTCCGCTTCTCGATGATGTGCACCGGCACGGGCAGCGCGCCGCCCTCGATCAGGATCGAGAGGTTCTTGGCCTCCTCAGGCGTGAAGTTACCCGTGATCTGGGTGGAGTCGCCGGGGACCATGCCCACGTTGCACTGGATGCTCTGGACCAGCTCGGGAGAGGAGATGACGTCCTTGTCGAGCACGATCGCCACGCGCCGGGCGGGGTCGCCCATGGGCGCACAGGCCGCCTTGGAGGTGAGCGCGACCCAGGCCTTGCGGCCCTCGCTTCCCTTGAACTTCACGGTCACGAACCAGCCGGTGCCCTGGGACGGGTCGTTCCCCGGGTCCGAGCCGGCGATCAGGTCCCCGGGGACCGCAGTGGGGCCCAGCCGCAGCCGCTGCCCCGACTCGTCGGGGAGGATGACCTCGCCCTTCTTCGGCTTGTCCTTCGGGCCGGCCACGCCGATGACGGGGTGGAAGCTGAGCTGGGCGGTCTTGCCGATGACGCTCTCGGCCTTGCGCGGGTCCTGGAGACCCGGGAGCTCCACGATGATCCGGTTGGAGCCGGCGCGGGCCAGGGTCGGCTCGGACACACCCAGCGCGTCGACGCGGCCACGCAGAACCTCGAGCGTCCGGTCCGTCGAAGCAGCGTCGGCCTTGACCGTCGGGGAGTCACTGGTCTGCAGGACGATCTGCGTGCCGCCCTTCAGGTCGAGCCCGAGGCGAGGCTGGGAGGAGACGGCGACGGCGATGGATCCGCCGAGGATGAGGAGCGCCAGAACAAGGCGCACGAGTGCGGCACGTGACATAAGTCCTATCGTCCCCTATGCCCAGTCGCCCTTTGACGGCGCCCCGCCGCATGTCGCCCCTGGACCAGTTCGGAAAAGTTTGGGTAATTCCATGACAGCACGGTCCTCGCGAGTTCCCAACCGGCCGCTCGCGCCTCTACTTTGTCAGCAGGAGGGATCGACTTCCCTGGCTAGGGGGTTCTCGCCGATGACCGCACTTCAAGCTCGCCTGTTCGCGGGCCGCGCCGTGCGCGCCGCCCAGGCGCAGGAGGAGCTCGCCCGGCAGCTCCGCCCCGCGGCAGAGATCCCCGCCCAGCGCACCACCACCGGCGACACCCCGGTGCCGCCCCTCAGAGTCGTCGATCCCGCCTGACCCAGGTCGACAGGCCCCAGACAGACGTGGCCGACGGCGGCACGGAATCGGGCAGAAGACGTGCCGCCATCGGCCACTCTCTCCGAACCCGGCTGTGTCAGGCGGTCGCCGACGACGTCAGGTACGGGGTCAGGTCGCCGGCGAGGTCGGCGTGGACCCGCCCGTGGACGACGGTGCCGTCGCCCGTGTGCTCGAGACGTTCCACCTCACCGTGCTCGTGGATCCGGTTGAGCAGGTCACCGCGGTCGTAGGGCAGCAGCGCCTCGAACGCGATCCCGGGTCGCGGAAGGTCGGCCTCGACCGCCATCAGCGCATCGGAGACGCCTTCCCCGGTCTTGGCCGACACCACGACGGAGTGTGGCTCGCGCTGGCGGAGCCGGGCGATCACCATCGGGTCGGCGACGTCGGCCTTGTTGATCACGATCAGCTCGGGCACCTTGTCCGCGCCGATCTCCGCGAACACCTCGCGCACCGCGGCGATCTGCCCTTCCGGGTCGGGGTGCGACCCGTCGACGACGTGGAGGATGAGGTCTGAGTCGGCGACCTCCTCCAGCGTGGAGCGGAAGGCCTCGACGAGCTGGTGCGGCAGGTGCCGCACGAACCCGACCGTGTCGGACATCGTGTAGATGCGACCGTCGGAGGTCGTCGTACGACGAGTCGTCGGGTCCAGCGTCGCGAACAGCGCGTTCTCGACGAGCACCCCGGCGTCGGTGAGCCGGTTCAGCAGCGAGGACTTGCCCGCGTTGGTGTAGCCCGCGATGGCCACCGAGGGGATCTCGTGACGCCTGCGCTCGGAGCGCTTGGTGTCGCGGGTCGTGCGCATGTGCGCGAGGTCGCGGCGGAGCTTGGCGATCTTGGTGTTGATCCGGCGGCGGTCGGTCTCGATCTTGGTCTCACCTGGACCACGACCACCGATACCTCCACCCTGCGAGCCGACACGGCCACCGGCCTGGCGGGAGAGGTTGCCACCCCAACCACGCAGACGCTGCTTCATGTAGCTCAGCTGGGCGAGCTCGACCTGTGCCTGGCCCTCACGCGACTTCGCGTGCTGGGCGAAGATGTCGAGGATCAGGGCGGTCCGGTCGACCACCTTCACCTTGACCCGGTCCTCGAGGTTCCTCAGCTGCGAGGGGGCCAGCTCGCCGTCGCAGATGACGGTGTCGGCGCCGCTCGCCTGGACGATCTCGCGCAGGCCGTCGACCTTGCCGCGGCCGATGAACGTGGCCGGGTCGGGCTTCTGACGGCGCTGGTAGATCGCGTCGAGGACCTGCGACCCGGCGGTCTCGGCGAGGAGGGCGAGCTCGGCCATGGAGTTCTCGGCGTCCTCGACCGACCCCTCGGTCCACACGCCCACGAGCACGACCCGCTCCAGGCGGAGCTGGCGGTACTCGACCTCGCTGATGTCCTCGAGCTCGGTGGAGAGGCCGACGACGCGACGGAGCGCGTGGCGCTCGGCGAGGTCGAGGTCGCCCGTGCTCTCTTCGGGGTCGTCCCCCCAGTCGGCGGTCTCCTCGAGCTCGGCGTCGAGGTCGAACTCGGCCGGCTCGTCGACCGGGCGGACGTGGTCTGCTTCGTAGGCGGCCGCGTAGGCCTTCTGAGATTCAGTCATATTCACCAGTAAGAACAGCGAGGGTGGCGGAAATCTTCCGACCGAGACCTCGATGCTCGCACGGGCTAGGTACCCGTCGCGAACGAATTAGACACTTCCCCGCGGGCCACCAGGACCGCCGGTCCGGTCAGCAGGACGTGGTTGTCGTCGGCCCAGGTCACGCGCAGGCGGCCACCCGGCACGTCCACCACGTACGTCGTACCGCGGCCTGAACCGTCGGCGAGGGCGCTCGCCACCGTGACCGCACACGCCCCCGTGCCGCAGGAGCGGGTCTCCCCCGAGCCGCGCTCGTGCACGCGCATCGCGACATGCCGCTCGCCTCGTCGGGCGACGAACTCGACGTTGACGCCGTCGGGGTAGGCAGCCGGGTCGTAGGCGGGGCTCTCGAGCAAGGGGCCGGCCTCGTCGAGGGAGTCCACGAAGGCCACGGCGTGGGGGTTCCCCATGCCGATGTTCGTCGCGGGCCAGCTCCGCTCACCGACCCCGACCTTGGTCTCCCCCAGGACCGTCGGCTCCCCCATGTCGACGGTGACCTGCCCGTCGGGCTCGAAGGTGACCGTCTTGATGCCCGCGCGCGTGCCGATCGGCAGGGGGCGGGTCGTGTCCACGCCCTCGTGATCGGCGAGGTAGCGCGCGAAGACCCGCACCCCGTTGCCGCACATCTCCGAGACCGACCCGTCGGAGTTGCGGTAGTCCATGAACCACTCGGCGGCTCCGCGCACCGCGACAGCCGCCGGGTCGTCGTACGCCTCGCTGCGGACCACCCGCATCACGCCGTCGCCGCCGATGCCCGCCCGCCGGTCGCAGAGCGCGGCGACCAGCCCCGGGGCCAGGTCGCCGTGCACGCTGCCGTCAGGGTCAGGCAGGAGGACGAAGTCGTTCTCGGTGCCGTGGCCCTTCAGGAAGGGGAAGGTGTCGGGGCTGGTGTGTGGCACGCGTCCAGGGTATCGGGCGCGTCATTTCGCAAACTGTCGGTGACCGGACATACCGTTCTAGCCATGGAGAACACATCGGAGAAGCTGATGCTCACCGGCGTCATCGCCTTCTGCGCCGAGTGTGGCGACGAGGGCCTGTTCGTCGCGGTCGACGACGGCTGTCAGGTCGACGGGTGTGAGTACTGCTGCACCCGCTGCGACGCCGCGGTGTACCTGCTCGAGGTGCTCGAGAACACCGGCCGGTCACACCGCAGCGTCGCCTGAGGTCAGGGAGCGGGCCTCACCACCAGTGCAGATCCGCCACCGCGCCTCTTCGGCTCGGCGACCGCGGTCAGCCTGCCGTCCTTCCCGAACTCGATGGCCGTGGCCGCGCCGATCTCCGCCGCGCTCGTGAAGGAGTCGCCCGAAGGCACGATCTTGTGGCCGTAGATGTCCTGGAGCTCGGTCCCGTAGCGGTCGATGAACTCGGGCTCGGCGACGACCGCGGGGGTGTTCCGCTGCGAGCCGCGTGGGGCCGCGATGGCCTCCTCGATGCTCATCCCCCGGTCGAGCCGGTCGAACAGCATCTGGGTCACGGTCGTGATGATCGTCGAGCCGCCCGGTGACCCCAGAGCGAGGTAGGGCTTGCCGTCGCGCAGCACGATCGTCGGCGACATCGACGACCGCGGCCGCTTGCCACCCTCGATCCGGTTGGGGTCCTCCGGGTCGTACTTCGTCGAGAAGTCGGTGAGCTCGTTGTTCAGCAGGAAGCCACGGCCGGGCACCAGCATCCCGGACCCTCCGGTCTGCTCGATGGTCAGCGTGTACTCCACGACGTTGCCCCACCGGTCGGTCACCGTGAGGTTGGTGGTCTCGACGTTCTCGTGGTCCTCAGGTGAGGTGCTCTGCGCCGTTCCCGAGTCGCACTTGCCGTCGTAGCTGTCGACGTCACCCGCGGTGGTGGGCTTCTTCATCGCACCGTCGGGGTCGATCAGGCAGGCGCGCTCGGCGGCGTAGTCGTCGGACAGCAGGTCCGCGAGGGGTACGTCGACGAAGGCGCTGTCACCGAGGTAGGCGCCGCGGTCGGCGAAGGCGAGCGCGGTCGCCTCGAGGTAGTGGTGCAGGGCCCGGGCGTCATCGGGCATCGCCTGCTTGTCGAGCGCGAACCGCTCCATGATGTTCAACGCCTCCCCGACCGTCGAGCCGCCTGAGGACGAGGGCGCCATGCCGTAGACGTCGCTGCCGCGGTAGGACACGTGCGTCGGCGCCTGCAGCTTCGCCTGGTAGCCGGCCAGGTCGGCGGGCTTCATGTATCCCGGCATCACGGGGAGGTCGGTCTTCGTGCTCTTCGGGGGGTGCTGGACCACTCGCGCGATCTGGTTCGCCAGCGGGCCTTCGTAGAAGGCGTCCATGCCGCGACGGGAGAGCATCCGGTAGGTCTTGGCGAGGGCTTGGTTCTTGAAGACCGACCCCACCTTCGGGGCGTCACCACCGGGGAGGAAGAGCTTCGGGGTCGTCGTGTAGGCCTCGAACCGCTTCTTGTTGTCCAGCGTCTGCTGCCGGAACGTGTCGTCGACGACGAAGCCGCGACCGGCCAGCCGGGCGGCGGGGCTCAGAGCCTGGCGAAGCGAGTAGGTGCCCCACCTGCTCAGCGCCTTGCTCCACGTCGCCGGCGTCCCAGGCACCCCGACGGACACCCCGCTGGTGACGAGCTCGGGCGTGAAGCGGTAGGGCTGCTGGGTCTCCGGGTCGATGAACGCGTCGTGGGGCATGTCCTGCGGAGCGGTCTCCCGGCCGTCGATGGTCCGCACCTTGCCCGAGTGGGCGTCGTAGAAGACGAAGTAGCCACCGCCGCCGAGGCCGGCGCTGTAGGGCTCGGTGACACCGAGGGCCGCGGCAGTCGCCACGGCGGCGTCCACAGCGTTGCCCCCGCGCTCGAGGACCTGCAGGCCCACCTTCGAGGCCTCCGGGTCGACCGACGTGACGGCTCCCCCGTAGCCGACACTCGTCGGTGTCTTCGTGGGATACCGCTGGTCCGCGTGCGCGGCGCCGACTCCGGTGGTCAGCGTCGTGCTCGCGAGAACCGTGGCACCGGTGGCGACGGCGGCCGCGAGCCGGACAGCGGGACGAGGTCGATACGGCATGGTTCCTCCCGTTTTGAGATGGCAACCAGCGTCGTACCCCGTGTGAGCTGGAGCACGCCTCGACGCCGCGGCCCCCTCAACCCGAGCGCACGGCGGCGGCTGCCTTCGCAGCCCGGTCCGGGTCGTCCCATGCCACCCAGGTGATGCGCGGGTCCTTGCGGAACCAGCTGTCCTGTCGCCGGGCGAACCTCCTGGTGCCCGTGATCGTCTGTTCCTTGGCCTCCGCCTCGGTGATCCGTCCGTCGAGGAAGGCCAGCACCTGCTGGTAGCCGAGCGCGCGGTTGGCGGTCCGGCCCTCGCGCAGCCCGCGCTCGGCGAGCCGTCGAACCTCCTCGACGAACCCCGCCTCCCACATGCGCTCCACGCGCAGCGCGATCCGCTCGTCGAGCACAGGTCGCGGGATGTCGATACCGATCTGATGAGCGTCGGAGATCTCGTAGCGGAGCTCGGGCAGGCTCGCGCTGAAGGGTCGCCCGGTGATCGCGATGACCTCGAGCGCCCGCACGACACGACGGCCGTTGGTGGGGATGATCTTGGCGGCAGCGTCGGCGTCGACGGCGGTGAGCCGGCGATGCATCGCCTCAGGACCCACCTCGGCGAGGTCGTGCTCGAGCTGGTGACGAACCGCCGGGTCGGTTCCGGGGAACTCGAAGCGGTCGAGGATCGCCCTCGTGTAGAGCGCGGAGCCCCCGACCAGGACGGGCGTCACCCCACGGCTGCGACAGTCGGCGACGACCTCGCGGGCCCAGCCCTGGAACTCCGCTACCGTCGCGGGCTCGGTGACCTCGAGCCGGTCGAGCAGATGGTGCGGTATCCCCCGTCGTTCCTCGACCGGCAGCTTCGCCGTCCCGATGTCCATGCCGCGGTAGACCTGCATCGAGTCGGTGTTCACCACCTCCCCGCCGAGCGCGTCCGCGAGGTCGAGCGACAGCTCCGACTTCCCCGCTGCCGTCGGCCCCACGACCGCCACGACCGGAGGGGTACGGGTCGGATCGTCGGCGGCGCTGCTCATGACGCAGAGTGTCCCAAACCGGTCGCGCCCTCTGTTTGCCGCGGGGTCTGTCGGGTACGCCACCGCCATGGCAGCATCAGATGAGACCGCAGGTGGCAACGCGTCCGAGGACAACAAGACGACGAAGCCGGGACCGCCGAACCCTCAGGGCTCGGGCGACCTCGACGCGCCCAGCCCGCCCGGTGGGCCGCTGCGCAGCGACGCTCCATCGGGTGCGGTGCCGCCCGGAGGCCCTGGCACACCGGCCCAGCCCGGTGAGCCGCAGGAGGTGAAGCGCCCCGAACACCCAGTGGCCGAGCCCCGCACAGCCGCCGACCCGGCGGAGGCGCTCGGAGGTGAGGACGACGCGCCGAGCTCACAGTCGGAGCCGTCCGACAACTCCGGCAGCGAGTGACCTGCCCCCGAACCAGCCCGTGACCCACCTAGGAGGAGCACGATGAGCAGCAGCCCTGAGGAGTACCAGGCCAGCGGAGAGATCGAGTCCCCTGACACAGGCACCGACTACAACCTCGCCACGGGTGAGCCCGAGACGACCCCGCACGACCGCGCGCTCGTCGAGGAGGACGCGGAGGCAGGCAACCCCAACGCCGGGACCTCGGCCGGCCTCGCGGGAGACATGGGGATCAGCAGCGAACGCACAGGTCCCGCGGACGAGAACAGCACCGACGGCCTCGGAGACCTGAACGACTTCGAGGGCACCGGGACGGTGGGCTCGGCGCGTTCGAGGACCCACGGGAGCGTCCCGACCGAGGCCCACGGTCCGGGGACGGACGACACCGAGAGCCACACCGCCGAGGTCCCTTCACACGAGCTGCAGCACAAGAACCCCGGACACTCCGGCGGCTGAGCAACGAGCACATCAGTAGGGTGCGGGCATGACCGACAGGTTCGTCGTCGTGCCCGCTTCCTACGTCCTCTTCCTCCGCGAGGTCGAGCCGGGGCGTCGTGAGGTGCTGCTCCAGCTCCGCCGGGGAACCGGCTACATGGACGGCCACTGGGCGGCCGCCGCCGCCGGGCACATCGAGAAGGGCGAGTCCGTCTTCGAGGCGGCGGCACGAGAGGCCACCGAGGAGCTCGGCGTCACCGACCTCGAGCTGAGGCCGCTCTGCGCGATGCACCGCACCGACACCGACGAGCCGATCGACCAGCGCGTCGACTACTTCCTCCTCGCCTCGGCCTGGTCCGGCGAGCCTCGGATCATCGAGCCCGACAAGTGCGCCGACCTCCGCTGGTTCGGCCTCGACGAGCTCCCGACGCCCGTCGTACCCCATGAGCTGCAGGTCATCGAGGCGCTGCGCGACGACAGGCTTCAGCCGATCCTCACCCACGGTTTCTGAGCCCACGGTTTCTGACGACCGTCCCTGCCGGGCGGGCCATGCGGCCCTGCTGCCGGCGCGACGTCGACGCCCATGCTGGATGTATGAGGCAGGAGCACCTGGCCAAGAGTGCGCTGGCCCGACGCGGCGCAGCGGCCTTGCAGGCATGGGTCGGCGACCTGGTGCCCGACAGGGAGGCTCTCCTGGTGGAGGTGCGAGCCCGTTACTGGCTGTCCGTCGCAGAGGTGGCCTGGCCGCGGCGGCGTGCGCTGCAGCTGCACCTGGTGTTCTCGGCTCTTCCGGGCGCCGCGTTGTACGGCACGCTGCGCGAGCGCGGGTGGGAGCAGGATCGGGCCATCGACGCCGTTGCCGAGGTCCTCGCGAACCGGGCAGCCCGGCACCGGGTCCGGCTCGAGCGCCTGACCCGCGTCAGAGTGCTGCGGGCTGCCTTCCTGCCCGCCGCTCGGCTGGCCACCAGGGTGGGGTTCCCGCCACCGGGCTGGGAGACTCGCTGGCGGGAGCGCTCGGCCACTGTCGTCGCCTTCGACATGACGCGTTGCTTCCTCCTCGACACGTTCACGCAACTGGGCGTCCCCGAGATGACACGGGCCTACTGCGCGGTCGACGACCAGCTCTACGGCGACCTGTGTCCGCAGCTGCGATGGCTCCGCACCGGCACCCTCGCCACCGGCGCGCCGGCCTGCGACTTCCGCTTCGAGCGTGCCGAGGACGTCCGCGCCCGCTGACCGAGTGCTGGGTCGCCGCCGGCTAGATCGTCCTAGAGAGCGCAGCCACCGGTCGAGGCCGGCAGCGGCTCCGGGACACCGACCGTGGGGAGCCCGAGCAGGACGCCAGGGCCCTGCTCGGCAGTGGCGTTCCGCGCCTCCCAGGCGTCACCGGCCCGCGTCCGGCGTACCGACACGACCGCCGCGTCGGAGACCAGGTGGTGCGGCGCCGCCTTCGTGACGCTCACCTCGACCATGTCGCCCGGGCGTACGTCGACCGGGCGACCGTCGCCGTCCACGGCCGTGAAGTGCACGAGGCGGTTGTCGCGGGCACGGCCGGTGAGGCGGTGCGTCTCGGCGTCCTTGCGCCCCTCCCCCTCGGCGACGAGGAGCTCGACGGTGCTGCCGACGAGACTCTTGTTCTCCTCCCAGGCGATGTCGTTGACCAGCGCCACGAGGCGCTCGTAGCGGTCCTGGACGACCTCGCGGGGCACCTGGTCCTCGAGCACCGCGGCCGGCGTGCCGGGCCGCTTGGAGTACTGGAACGTGAACGCACCCGAGAAGCGGGCGGACTCGACGACCTTCATCGTCTCGAGGAAGTCCTCCTCGGTCTCGCCGGGGAAGCCGACGATGATGTCGGTGGTGATCGCGGCCTCGGGCATGGCGGCGCGGACCCGGTCGATGATGCCGAGGAACTTCGCCTGCCGGTAGGACCGGCGCATGTCCTTGAGCACCTTGTCCGAGCCGGACTGCAGTGGCATGTGCAGCTGCGGCATCACGTTGGGCGTCTCCGCCATGGCCGCGATCACGTCGTCGGTGAAGTCCTTCGGGTGCGGGCTCGTGAAGCGCACCCGCTCGAGCCCGTCGATCTCACCGCAGGCCCGGAGCAGCTTGCCGAAGGCGAACCGGTCGCCGAACTCCACGCCGTAGGAGTTCACGTTCTGCCCGAGCAGGGTCACCTCTGTGACGCCTTCGGCCACCAGCGCCTCGATCTCGGCCAGGATCTCGCCAGGGCGTCGGTCCTTCTCCTTGCCGCGCAGGCTCGGGACGATGCAGAACGTGCAGGTGTTGTTGCAGCCCACCGAGATCGACACCCAGGCTGCGTAGGCGGACTCGCGCTTGGTCGGCAGCGTCGAGGGGAAGACCTCGAGCGACTCGAGGATCTCGACCTGAGCCTCCTGCTGCACCCTCGCCCGCTCCAGCAGCACCGGCAGAGAGCCGAGGTTGTGGGTGCCGAACACGACGTCGACCCAGGGCGCCTTCCTGGTGATCTCGCCGCGGTCCTTCTGCGCGAGGCAGCCGCCGACGGCGATCTGCATGCCCGGGTTGGCCGCCTTGACCGGGGCCAGGTGGCCGAGGTTGCCGTAGAGCTTGTTGTCGGCGTTCTCGCGCACCGCACACGTGTTGAACACGACCACGTCGGCGCTGCCCCCGGCCCCCTCGCCCGCGCCGTCACCTGCGCCGGCGAAGGGCACGTATCCGGCGTCCTCGAGCAGGCCGGTGAGCCGCTCGGAGTCGTGAACGTTCATCTGGCAGCCGTACGTGCGGACCTCGTAGGTGCGCGGACCCGCCGGGGCCTGGGAAGTGGGAGCAGCCATAACCCGTCAAGGGTACGGCGGCGCGGGCCACCTGGAAAAACCGGCGAACCGGCCATGAACGTCACGAGGTCCGACGTAACACCGCCGCCCGGTGGGCGTTGGTCAGGGCATGTGCGACCCCGACTCCGCTGCCGTGAGCGGCCTCGACCGCCGCTCCTTCCTCCGCACGGCTCTCCGCACGACCGGCGCGGTGACGGGCCTGGCGGCCGGCGTGGCGACGACGTCCACGCCGATGCTGTTCGAGCCCGCCGCTGCCGGACGCAGCCGCACCCGCACCTGGTCAGGCAGGTTCACCGGCGTCGGCACGCCTGACTGGCACTACGTCCCGTTCGACGTGCCCCGCGGAGTGCGCGAGATCGAGGTGTCCTACGACTACGAGTCGACGCCCACCCCTGTGGGGGCGAGCGCCAACGTGATCGACATCGGCATGTTCGACCCCTCCGGCACCGAGCTGGGCAACACCGCCGGCTTCCGCGGATGGTCGGGCGGCGCGCGGAGGTCGTTCCGGATCTCACGGACGGCAGCGACACCGGGTTACCTCCCGGGCCCGACGACCCCTGGCCGGTGGCACGTGATCCTCGGGCCCGTTGCGATCGTCCCACCGGGCGTGGACTGGACGCTCACGGTGACCCTGCACTTCGGCCGTCCAGGGCCGGCCTTCGAGCCATCACCGGCGCCTCGTGCGGTCGCGGGGACCGGCCGGCGTTGGTACCGCGGCGACATGCACCTGCACACCGTGCACTCCGACGGCACCCGCACACCGGCCGAGATGGTCGCTGCGGCCCGCGAAGCGGGGCTGGACTTCTTCGCCTCGACCGAGCACAACACCAGCTCAGCCAGCATGGTCTGGGGCAACCACACCCCCTCGGACTTCCTCGTGGTGAACGGCGAGGAGGTCACCACCCGCGACGGCCACTGGCTCGCGGTCGGCCTGCCCGCAGGCGCGTGGATCGACTGGCGGTACCGAGTGGCCGACGCGCAGCTGCCCAGGTTCACCGACCTGGTCCGCGACCTCGGCGGCCTGACGATCGTCGCGCACCCCTCGGTGCCGATACCCACGACGGGGTGGACGTTCGGCACCTTCGAGAACGCTGACGCCGTCGAGGTGTGGAACGGCCCCTGGACGACGGACGACGAGGGCACCCTCGCCCGCTGGCACGAGATGCTCGTGGCGGGGCGGTTCCTGCCCGTCGTCGGCAGCTCCGACTCGCACCGGCCCGACCAGCCTGTCGGGCTCCCTCAGACGGTCGTGCTCGCGGACACGCTGAGCAGCGGCGCGTTGGTGAAGGCGCTCGAGGCCGGACGCGCCTGGGTCGCCGAGTCCTCCGACGTACACCTGGACCTGCGCGTGACCGGCGCCTCCGGAGACGCGACGTGCGGGGAGACCCTCAGCGCCGCCCCCACCGCGACCGTCGAGGTGCGACTCGACGCCATCGGCGTGCCCGGCTGCGTCGCGACGCTGGTAGGTCCCTCCGGCCCCATCGCCACGGGCGTCGCGGACGCCGAGGGCGCCCTGCTGCTGGAGCGGCAGCTGCCCGCGGCATCCGTGCGCTTCGTCCGGGCAGAGGTACGACGGCCCGCGAGCTCCGCCGACGACGTACCGACCAGCCCCACCAGCGACTCGGTCGCCACCACGATGGTCGCGCTGACCAACCCGGTCTTCGTCGAAGCCGCGGGTTGAGCCGCCGGTGGGTGAGCTGGCGGTGACCTACTTCGGCTGCATGCGGATGCCGCCGTCCACGCGGATCGTCTCGGCGTTGAGGTAGCTGTTGGTGACCGCCTCGACCACCATCGACGCGAGCTCCGCGGGGTCTCCGAGCCGCTTGGGGAAGAGCACGCCCCGCTCGAGGTTGGCCTTGAACTGCTCGCTGGCCTCACCCTCGCCGTAGATCGGCGTGTCGATCAGGCCCGGTGCGACCGTGTTCACCCGGATTCCGACCGCCGAGAGGTCGCGTGCGATCGGCAGCGTCATCCCGACGACGCCGCCCTTGGACGCGGAGTAGCTGGCCTGCCCGATCTGGCCGTCGAACGCCGCGACCGAGGCCAGGTTCACGATCGCACCGCGCTCCCCCGACTCGTCGAGTGGCTCGTTGCGGCTCATGGCTGTGGCTGCGATGCGGATGCAGTCGAAGGTGCCGAACAGGTTGATCGCGACGACCTTCTTGAAGGCGTCGAGATCGGCCGCGGACTCGTAGCTGCCGTCCTTGCCGATCGTCCGCTGGGCCCAGCCGATGCCCGCGGAGTTCACGAGCACGCGCAGCGGTCCCATCTCCTGCGCTGCGTCCACAGCGCCGACGACGTCCTCGGTCCTGGTGACGTCGACCTTGACGAAGCGGCCGCCGACCTCCGCCGCGATCTGCTCACCCTTGTCGGCCTGGAGGTCCGCGACCACGACCCTGGCCCCGCGCTCCGCGAGAAGGCGTACGACGGCCGCGCCGATCCCCGATGCCCCACCTGTGACGACTGCACTTGCACCTGTGATGTCCATGGGCGGCAGGATAGCCACAGCAGGTAGAACGCGTTACAGGCAATCAGCCCCTGGGACCGTCGTCCCGGGGGCTGATCGCCTTACCTGTGCGAGCTCAATCCGGGTTCGTCTCGGCTGCCTTGCGCAGCGCGTCCGACTCGCTCGCGGCCGTCTTCGCAGCGGCCGTCTTCGGCGCGGTCTTCTTCGCTGCCGCCTTCCTCGGCGGGAGCTTTCCGCCAGGGCCGGCCTCCTTCACTGGCGCCTTCTCGGCAGCCTTCTTCGCCGGGGTGCTCTTGGCGGCCTTCTTCGCCGGCTGCGCCGCGGTCTTGCTTGGGTCGTCTGCCACGGCGGCCTCGACCACCTCGGCTACGTCGGCCGGGCTGGCGGAAACCTTCTTGGCGGGAGCCTTCTTCGCCGGCGACTTCTTCGCGGTCGGCGGCTTGGGAGCGGGTGCCTTCTGGCCGGAGCCTTCTTCGCGGCAGGTGCCTTCTTCGCGGCAGGTGCCTTCTTCGCGGCAGGTGCCTTCTTCGCGGCGGGTGCCTTGGCAGCCGGCGCCTTCTCGGCGGCGGGCGCCTCGGCCGCTGCAGGTGCCTGCTCCACCAAGGCGTCACCGTGCGGCTTGGGCGAGTCCGCAACCTTCTTGGCCGGAGCCTTCTTCGCGGCGGGCGCGGGCGTTGCGGGCTGCGTGTGGGCGGGCTCGTTGACATCCGGCACAGCCCGGAGCCCGGAGGTCGAGGTCGGCGCGGCAGTCTTCGACGGCGTGCTGCCGGGCGCCTGCGTCCCCGGCGCAGCCTTCTCCTGCCTGGCCCTGCGGCTGGTCGCCCTGGCGAACACGGAGCCGGCCACGGAGCTCGCAGTGTCGGCCACGAGCCTGCCCACGGCGGCCGTGCCCTTGGCCTGGTCCACCACCTTCCCGGCGGCGTCGACGGGGTGCTTCAAGGTGCTGAGCGCTGTCTCGGCGAGCTTGCCCACCGGGTTCTTGCGAGCCACGTCTATCCCTTTCGTCGATGACCCTGGTTGAGTCCCCTTCTTAACCGTATTGAAACGGTGGTCACGCTCCTGCGTGTAGGCACTCACATGCCGGACTCGCTACGGTGTCGGGCATGACTGCCTCTGCGGGCCAACCGCTCGTCGTGCTCGACCACGTCGACAAGTGGTTCGGACAGCTCCACGTACTCCAGGACATCAACCTGTCGATCAACCGCGGCGAGGTCGTCGTGGTCATCGGACCGTCCGGGTCCGGCAAGTCCACCCTCTGCCGCGCGATCAACCGCCTCGAGACGATCGACAAGGGCACGATCACGCTGGACGGGCAGCCGCTGCCGGAGGAGGGCAAGGCGCTCGCGAACCTCCGCGCAGAGGTGGGCATGGTCTTCCAGTCCTTCAACCTCTTCGCCCACAAGACGATCCTCGAGAACGTCACCCTCGGGCCGATCAAGGTGCGCAAGCAGAAGAAGGAAGATGCCGAGAGGCGCGCCAAGGAGCTTCTCGACCGGGTGGGCGTCGCGCACCAGGCGGAGAAGTACCCTGCGCAGCTCTCCGGCGGACAGCAGCAGCGGGTCGCCATCGCTCGAGCTCTCGCCATGGATCCGAAGGTGATGCTGTTCGACGAGCCGACGTCGGCGCTCGACCCGGAGATGATCAAGGAGGTCCTCGACGTGATGGTCGACCTCGCTCAGCGCGGGATGACCATGGTCGTGGTCACCCACGAGATGGGGTTCGCGCGCACCGCAGCCAACCGCGTCGTGTTCATGTCAGACGGCCAGATCGTCGAGGAGAACACCCCCGACGAGTTCTTCACCAACCCGTCGTCCAACCGCGCCAAGGACTTCCTCGGCAAGATCATCAAGCACTGAGGCGCCACCGAGCCGGCCGGACGCTCCCGGCGACCGGTCTGAGATTGAACCGAAGAAAAGAAAAGGGGAAGAAATGCGCTTCACGAGAACCAAGGCGATCATCGCGGCCGCCGGACTGTCCCTCACGCTCGCTGCCTGCGGCAACGCTGGAGAGAGCACCAGCAGCGACAAGGTCGACGTCAAGGTCGCCGAGAACGCGGCTGACAACTTCGACGCCGGCACGCGGATGAAGGAGCTCGCCGAGAGCGGCAAGGTCACGATCGGCGTGAAGTACGACCAGCCCGGCATCGGCTTCAAGGGCGCTGCCGACAAGATGCCGACCGGCATCGACCCGGAGATGGGCAAGATCCTCGCCGCCTCGCTCGGGATCGCCCCGGACAAGATCACCTGGAAGGAGACGATCTCCGACAACCGCGAGCCGTTCCTCCAGACCGGTGAGGTCGACCTCGTCATCGCGTCGTACTCCATCACCGACGAGCGCCGTCAGGTCGTCGGCCAGGCCGGGCCCTACTACGTCACCGGACAGCAGCTCCTGGTGAAGAAGGGCTCCGACATCAAGAGCGTCGCCGACATCAAGGGCAAGGAAGTCTGCTCGGTCACCGGCTCCACGTCGCTCGACAACGTCGAGGCCAAGGGCGCCAAGCCGCGCGGCTTCGACACCTACTCCGAGTGCGTCGACCAGGTCCTCAGCGGCACGGTCGACTCGATGACCACCGACGGCGCGATCCTCCTCGGGTACGCCGCGCAGCACCCCGACGAGCTCGAGGTCGTCGGCGACCCGTTCTCCGAGGAGCGCTACGGCATCGGGTACAGCAAGGACCACCCGGAGATGTGCCAGTGGATCAGCGACACGATCAAGAAGGCTGAGGACGACGGCACCTGGGCGAAGGCCTTCGAGTCGACGCTGGGCAAGTCCGGGGTGGACACCCCCGAGCCGCCCGCTCTTGACGCCTGCCAGGCCTGATCCTCCAGGTCCCGCGTGAGTCATCGGGGGGCGGTCCGCAAGTACGGGTCGCCCCCCGCATGGCCGCGAACCACCAGCAGCACACAGAAAGGCGGTGAACCACGGTGGACGACGTTCTCTCGAACTTCGACCTCGTGCTGAAGGCGTTCTGGGTCACCATTCAGCTCCTGGTCTTCTCAGGCCTGGCGTCACTCGTCTTCGGCACCATGCTGGGCGCCTTTCGTGTCGGACCCGTGTCGGTCCTCGCGAAAGCGGCCTCGGTCTACGTGACGATCGTGCGTAACACGCCGCTGCTGGTGGTGTTCATCTTCGTCTTCAACGGCCTGCCGCAGATCAACATGCTCGTGGGCGTTCCGTTCGTCGTCAAAGGCGTGATCGCGCTGACCGTCTACACCTCGGCGTTCGTCTGCGAGGCGATCCGGTCCGGCGTGAACTCCGTGTCGCTCGGTCAGGCTGAGGCCTCGCGTGCTATCGGCCTGACCTTCGGTCAGTCCATGCAGACCGTGGTGCTCCCCCAGGCCTTCCGCGCCGTCGTACCCCCGCTCGCGAGCGTGCTGATCGCTCTCGCCAAGAACACCTCCGTCGCCGCTGCGTTCGGGCTCATGGAGGCGACCGCGAGGATGCGGTACTTCACGAACAACCATCCGGAGGACAGGACCCTGATCTTCCTGACGTTCGCGATCGGCTACATCATCATCGTCGAGATCATGTCGGCTGGAGCCATCGGTCTCGAGCGGCGCTGGAAGGTGGCCCGATGAGCAGCATCCTGTTCGACAACCCTGGTCCCAGGACGGTCGCTCGGCACCGGCTCTACACCGTCATCGGCGTCCTCGCACTTCTCGCGGTGGCCGGGTTCTTCGTGTGGCGGATGTACGACGCCGGGCAGCTCGGCTACGCCAAGTGGGAGCCCTTCGTCACTCCTGTGTACATCAAGGCGCTGCTGGTCGACGGGTTGCTCAAGACCCTGCAGATGGCGTTCGTGTCGATCATCTTCGCGGTCGTCTTCGGCCTGGTCTTCGGCGCCGGCAAGCTGTCGGACCATCGCTGGATCAGCTGGCCGTGCTGGCTGGTCGTCGAGTTCTTCCGCGCCGTGCCGGTGCTGCTGCTGATGGTCTTCATCTTCTACGCCTACGGCGTGGGGGACGGCTTCGGGTCGTACTGGTCCGTGGTGGTCGCGCTGACCCTGTACAACGGGTCGGTGCTCGCCGAGGTGTTCAGAGCCGGCATCAACGCCGTGCCGCACGGACAGGCTGAGGCTGCGTATGCCATCGGCATGCGCAAGACCCAGGTGATGAACGTCGTGCTGCTCCCGCAGGCGGTGAAGATCATGCTGCCGGCGATCATCAGCCAGATGGTGGTGGCCCTGAAGGACACCAGCCTGGGCTACTACATCATCGCCCCCGGACTCACCGCCATCGGCAAGCAGATCTACGGACAGTTCTTCAACCAGTTCCAGACGGCCATCGTCCTCGCGGCGCTGTACATCTCCGTCAACCTGATCCTCACCTGGGTTGCGACGTGGGTCCAGCGGAAGCTCGTCGGCGAGAAGAAGCCGATGCTCGTCTCCGAGGATGCCGCGAGCGGTGCCGGGTGACGTGGGCGGCCTGGGTGGCCTGCCCTAGGTGCACGTAGCTCCTGGGCGGATGCCCACCGGTCAAGACCGTGGCGTCATGCCAGGAGGCAGACTGGACGCATGGACGTCGAACAAGCGCGGCAGTTCGTACGGCAGCACCACCACGCGGTCCTGGCGACGCGTACTCCTGACGGAGGAGTCCAGCAGAGTCCGGTGCTCGTCGGCCTCGACGGCGCTGGACGCTTCGTCGTGAGCAGCCGGGAGGCCGCATTCAAGACCCGAAACCTGCGAGCCGACCCCTGGGCCCAGCTGGTGGTGGTGACCGACCGCTTCTTCGGGCAGTGGGTCTTCGTCGAGGGTGAGGCAGAGGTGGTCTCGCTGCCCGAGGCGATGGAGCCGCTCGTGGACTACTACCGCACCCTCTCCGGTGAGCACCAGGACTGGGACGAGTACCGCGAGGCCATGCGGCGCGACCGCCGGGTGCTGATCAGAGTCACCCCGACGCGCGTCGGGCCGACCCGTCAGGGCTAGTCGCGCGCGGGCTTCTCGGTGACCCAGAGCCGGATGACGCCCTCCACGACGACCGTGCCGTCGTCGCGTACTCCCCGGACCCTCACCGGTAGGTCCGGGTCGTCGCCGGTCCACCCATCGGGGTCGGTCTCCGCGATGCAGGTGATGTCGCTGGTGGCCTTCGCGGTGTAGGAGACGTCCATGCCCTTGGGGATCCAGCGCTTGTCCGAGGGGACGGTCGCCTCGGCGAGCGCACCCATGGCGGCCTCGAGCCCGTTGCAGATGGCGATGACGTGCACGGTCCCGATGTGGTTCTGCACCCCCCGCCGCTTCCTGATCCGCAGCTCGGCGTAGTTGGGTCGCAGCTCCACGAACGTCGGCCGCACCGTCGCGAAGTACGGCGCTTTCTGGGAGAAGAGCAACGAGAAGATCTTCTTGCCGGCCGGCAGCCGGGTGACCTGGGTGTAGAGGTCCATCACGTTCGCCATGGACCGCAATATTACCCGCAAGTAACCTAGCGGGCTACCTCGGTGGCACGTGACTCACGGATCACGGTGACCTTGATCTGCCCCGGGTAGGTCAGCTCCTCCTCGAACTGCTTGGCGATGTCGCGGGCGAGCACCTGCGCGCCGATGTCGTCCACCTCGTCGGGGAGCACCATGACGCGGACGTCGCGGCCGGCCTGCATCGCGAAGACCCGGTCGACTCCGGGCTTGGCCATCGCGATGTCCTCGAGCCGGTGAAGCCTCTCGACGTACGACTCGAGCGACTCACGCCGGGCACCAGGCCGGCCGCCACTGATCGCGTCCGCTGCCTGCGTGACCACAGCCTCCACCGTGCGCGGCTCGACCTCGTTGTGGTGCGCCTCGATCGCGTGTACGACGTCGTCGGACTCGCCGTACTTGCGGGCAAGCTCCGCCCCGACGATCGCGTGGGACCCCTCGGCCTCGTGGGTCAGCGCCTTGCCGATGTCATGCAGGAAGGCGCCCCGCATGCACAGCGACCGGTCCAGACCGAGCTCGTCGGCCAGCAGGCCGGCCGCGTGGCCCGACTCGACGAGGTGGCGCAGCACGTTCTGGCCGTAGGAGGTGCGGTACTTCAACCGGCCCAGGGTGGAGATGAGCTCGGGATGGAGGTCGGTGATGCCCATCTCGAGCGCGGCGTCCTCGCCCGCCCGGACGCAGAGTCGGTCCACCTCGAGGCAGGAGCGCTCGTGCACCTCCTCGATCCGGGTCGGGTGGATCCGGCCGTCGGCGACGAGCTCCTCCAGGGTCAGGCGGGCCATCTCGCGTCGCACCGGGTCGAAGCAGCTGAGGAGTACGGCGCCGGGGGTGTCGTCGACGACCAGGTTCACGCCGGTGATCTGCTCGAACGAGCGGATGTTGCGGCCCTCACGGCCGATGATGCGGCCCTTCATGTCGTCGCCGGACAGCTGCACCGTGGAGACCACCGACTCGCTGGTCTGCTCCGAGGCGAGGCGCTGGATGACCGTGGCGAGCACTCGCTTGGCGCGCGCTTCGGCATCCTCCTGGGCAGCCCGCTCGATGTCGCGCGCGGTGATCGCCGCGGTCCGCTTGGCCTCGGCCTCGATGGTCTCGACGAGCTGGTCGTGGGCGTCCTCCGCGGTCAGGCAGGCAACCCGTTCGAGGGTGCGGCGTCGTTCGTCCTCGATGTCGAGGAGCTCGGCGCGCCGGGCCTCGACCTCCGCCTCGGCCGCGGCCAGCTCCTGCGCGCGGGACTGGAGCACGCGGGCATGCTCGTCGAGCCTGACCTCGCGCTCACTGAGCCGGTGCTCTCGTCGTTCGATGTCGTGCCGCTGCTCCTGGAGGTCCTGGTGCAGCTCGTGCTGGTGCTTGGAGGCCCGGTGCCGGTTGAGGAGGACGACCCCGAGCGTGGCGACTCCCGCGACGACGAGAAGGGCGATGATCGCGAGCAGCCACTCCACCATGTCTAGACCAAGGAGGAGGGGGTAGCTCTCACCGGCCTGGTTCGCCGTGACGGCAAGGTGACTCATCCCAGGCTCCTGTCGCTATGGGCGCGGCAGGGTACGCGTCACCGAGCGACAGCTGTTGCTGCCGCTGAGACGAACGTACGTGTCGCGCATGTCCGGCTTAGCCGGGTCAATGTCTGTTTCGGGTCCGATCGCTCGGACGAGGTGCTGCTCTTTCGAGGCTAGGTCGCGGAGGGGGGCCGGTCAAGGAGAGCCGAGCTCGGGCCCGAAGTCATCCGCGCCTCCATCGCGATCGTCTCCCAACCCGCTTGCGTCGAGCTCCTCACGGACCACCCGCCAGACGACGTCACCGCTGTGACCCTTGCGCGCGAGCATGCCGCTGAGTCGTCTGGTGGCGGTGGCGCGGTCGACGCCGCGAAGGGTGCGCAGCTTGCGCCGGACAAGCGCGCGTGCCGCCTCCTCCTCGTCGTCGGGGTCGACCTCATCGAGCGCCTCTCGAGCGACCTCTTCGTCGATGCCCTTGCGGCGCAGCTCCTGGGCGAGGGCGCGGCGTCCGAGCCCCTTGCCGGGCTGCCGCGACTCGACCCATGACCGCGCGAACGCGACGTCGTCGATCAGGCCGACCTCCTCGAACCGGGTGAGCAGGCGCTCGGCCACCTCTTCGGGGACGCGTCGTTTGGCGAGCTTGGTGGCGAGCTCCGCGCGGCTGCGCGCCTGACCGGTCAGCTGGTCGAGCAGGATCTTGCGCGCGACCTCCTCGGCATCGGCATCGGGGCCGAGGAGGACGGGGTCGTCGGGACGGGACGCAGAACCGTCCGCCTGGGGCTCTGAGAACTCGGAACCAGACGGACGGTCTTGTGCTGGGTGCGGCACGGGAGAGGTCAGAAGTCGACCCCGGTCGGCTCAGCCGGGCCAGCCGGACCAGCCGGACCAGCCGGACCAGCTGACTCCGGGGCGTCGACGTGAGGACCGACGCCGAGCTTCTCGAGGATGCGCTTCTCCAGCTCGTTGGCGAGGTCGGGGTTGTCGCGCAGGAAGTTCCGCGCGTTCTCCTTGCCCTGGCCGAGCTGGTCGCCCTCGTAGGTGTACCAAGCGCCGGCCTTGCGGACGAGGCCCGCCTCCACGCCTACGTCGATCAGGCCGCCCTCGCGGCTGATGCCCTGGCCGTACATGATGTCGAACTCCGCCTGCTTGAACGGCGGGGCGACCTTGTTCTTGACGACCTTGATGCGGGTCCGGTTGCCGACCATCTCCTGGCCGTCCTTGAGCGTCTCGATGCGGCGGACGTCGAGGCGGACCGAGGAGTAGAACTTCAGCGCCCGACCACCGGTCGTGGTCTCAGGGCTTCCGAACATCACGCCGATCTTCTCGCGCAGCTGGTTGATGAAGATCATCGTCGTGCCGGCGCCGTTGAGAGCACCGGTCATCTTCCGCAGCGCCTGGCTCATCAGCCGGGCCTGGAGGCCGACGTGGCTGTCACCCATCTCGCCCTCGATCTCCGCGCGCGGCACGAGTGCGGCCACCGAGTCGACCACGATCAGGTCGAGCGCGCCGGAGCGGATCAGCATGTCCGCGATCTCGAGCGCCTGCTCACCGGAGTCGGGCTGGGAGACGAGGAGGGCGTCGGTGTCGACACCGAGTGCCTTGGCGTACTCCGGGTCGAGCGCGTGCTCGGCGTCGATGAAGGCGACGATGCCTCCGGCGCGCTGGGCGTTGGCCACGGCGTGCAGGGCGACCGTCGTCTTACCGGACGACTCAGGACCGTAGATCTCCACGACACGACCGCGCGGAAGACCGCCGATACCCAAGGCGACGTCGAGCGCGATCGCCCCGGTCGGGATGACCTCGAGCGGGGCGCGGGTCTCGTCGCCGAGGCGCATCACCGAGCCCTTGCCGAACTGCCGTTCGATGTTTGCGAGTGCGGCGTCAAGCGCCTTGTCGCGGTCTCCACCAGCCATTGAAGTAATCCGTCCGTCTGTCCGCCTGCTTGCGGAACCTGAGCTCTTCTTCATCGCGGTTGACACTAGAGGGCACCTCCGACAGTTCGAGATCGCACGAGCTCGTCTGTGGATGTCCAGCCTCTGCATCGTGGTTGTGGATCCACCCTAACCCGAACACGTGTTCGACTGGGCCTCGACACGCCCTCGACTTGTCAGAGTGCGAGTGGTTCCCCGTCGTCGCTCGACCCGGTGCCCGTCGTACCTCTCCCCGACCGCCTGGCGAACTCGGTCGCGGTGACCACACCGGTCACCAGCATGGCCGCGAACACGTTGAGCGCGGCGAAGCCGAGCGAGCCCACCACGAGACCGGCGACGGCGCCCGCCGCCGCGGCGACGACACCCATGATCAGGTCGGCGGCGCCCTGGACGTCGGTCCGCGCATCCAGAGGCGCCGACTCCGACAGCAGGGTCGAGGCCGACACCGTGCACAGCGACCAGCCGAGTCCCAGCAGGAAGAGTCCCCAGCCGATCTGCCAGGACGCGCCGGCCGGCGACGTCCCGGACAGCGCCAGCGACGCGAAGAGGGTGAGGGCGCCGGTCATCATCACAGGCACCCGGCCGAACCGGTCGGCGGCCCAGCCGACCAGCGGCGCGAAGGCGAACATGCCCAGGACGTGCGCACTCACGACCACGCCGATGATCTCGAGCTGGGCACCCCCTTCGTGCATGTGCAGCGGCGTCATCACCATCACCGCGATCATCACGGCGTGGGCGAGTGCCAGCGTGGCGATCCCGGCAGCGACCTGCGTGCGGCTCCGGATCACCTCACGGACCCGCGACCACTTCGTGCCCGTGAGTACGGCGGTCCGCGCCCCCGTGTCCACAGCGGCCTCTCGCGCGACCAAGAGCGGGTCCGGGCGCAGGAAGACACCGATCACGACGGCGGAGGCGAGCATGCCGACCAGCCCGAACAGGTAGGGCCCGGTGAGACTGGGCAGCCCGATGTCCTCGGCGACTCCCCCTGCGATGCCTGTGAGGTTCGGGCCGGCGACCGCGCCGATCGTGGTGGCCCATACCACCAGCGACAGCGCACGTGCACGCCGTTGCGGCTTCGCGAGGTCCGTGGCCGCGTATCGGGACTGGTTGTTCGCCGCTGTGGTGGACCCGAGCAGGGCGGCACCGAGCAGCAGGGTGGCGAAGGAGTCGACCACCCCGGCGACCACACAGAGCACCCCACCCGCTGCGCCGAGCAGGTAGCCGAGCATCAGCCCGGGGCGGCGACCCCGCTTGCCCATCAGGTGGGCAAGTAGGAAGGACGCGATCGCGGCACCGAGGACCTGCATGGTCTGGGCCAGGCCGGCGAACTGCGCGGAACCGGAGATCTGCTCGGCCAAGAGGGCCGTCACCGCGATCCCGATCGTGATCCCGAGTCCACCGAGGCCCTGGGCGGCGACAAGGGTCCACAGCGTCCGGTGCTGGACCTGCTCGATGCGGTGGTCGGGCCAGCGGACTCCGCCAGCCACTCCCCGGGCGAATCCCGCGGCGGTGCCACCGACCCATCCCGCGACACCGCGACCGGCTCGGGTCGAGTGCTGGTGGCGGTTCACGTTCGGAATCATCTCACCGCGGCGGGCCGTCCGTGGAGAAGGTCAGCGCTCCGAGGGAGGTAGGCCCAGGGTGCGCCACACCGCCTGCCACACCGTCTTGGGGCTCTCCCCCGCGTCGAGGGCCTGGGCGACCGTGCGCCCGTCGAGCTCGCGAAGCACGTGCTCGCGCGACCAGGTCCGGGCGTAGGAGGACCCGAGGACCTGCTCCATGCGTGCCCAGAACTCGGTGTGCCGCAACGACAGCTCCTTCTCGGTGGACGGGCTCACGAGCCTACGTCGTACAGGTGATGGGCGACGTCGTGCAGGTGGTAGCGGCCGAGGCTCTCGACGGAGAACACCGTTCCGTCACTCCGCCTGCCGGTCCGGCGCCACGACGGGCCTGTCACGAGGGCGTAGCGGCCGGCCACCGACGCGGCTGCCTCGATGAGCTCCACCTCCACGATCTGGGGGTCCTGCGACGGGTAGTTCGCGGCGACCGCCGTCGCGTCCTGGTCCCAGTTCTCGAAGGCGGGCCCGTCCTCGGCCAGCATGAGGGCGACGCGTTGGTCGAACAGCCGGTGTACGTCGCGCACGTGGCAGGCGTACTCGAGCGGCGACCAGACCGAGGGCGAGGGTCGGATCGTGACGTCGTGGGCGGCGAGTGCCACGGACCAGCGACGCGTGTTGTCGTGGATCAGCTCCGGGAGGTCGTTGCCACGAACCACCGTGGAGTCGAATCCGCATTCAGGACAGGGGCGGTCGAGGACCCAGGTCCAGTCCTTGGCGTCCGGCTCGATGGTCATGTGTCCAAGTGTGCCTGCGAGAATGTGTTCCATGTCCGCCGAGTTCCTCATCCGTCCGGCCGTCGAGGAAGACCTCTCCGACATCGCAGCGATCTACGAGCACGAGATCGCGAACAGCATCGCGACCTTCGACCTCGAGCCACCCGACTCGTCGTACTGGCACGAGAAGCTCGCGGGCAACCACCCCGGCGACCACCTGCTCGTCGCGGTCGACGAGGACGGCGACGTCGTGGGCTATGCCTACTCCTGGAGCTTCCGCCCCCGTCCGGCGTACAGCCTCACGCGAGAGACGTCGATCTACCTCGACCCGTCAGTGCGTGGCAAGGGCATCGGCAAGCTGCTCTACCCGGCGCTGCTCGACACGATGGCGGAGTCTGGTGTGCACACCGCCGTGGCACTGGTCGCGCTCCCGAACCCGGGGAGCATCAGTCTGCACAAGCACTGCGGGTTCGAGGAGGTCGGCCACATGCGGGAGGTCGGCTACAAGTTCGACCAGTGGATCGACGTGGCGTGGTTCCAAAAGCTGCTCTACCCGGCAAAACACGCCACACCGGCCGCCCACATCGTCTCGGCAGTGTGATCCGCCCGGACGTCGTCACCCAAATGGCGTACCAAAGGTCCGGTACCTAGGGCCGATAGTCCCTCGCCCGACCCCCTCCTCGGACCCACTCTGGAGGCAGGCGAGGAGGGCCCATGGCGCACGAGCACAGCGGCGCCGGCAACGTCGACATCGACGGCCGGCCCGAACTGGTGCGCCGGCGGCATCCGCTCGCGATGGTGTACGGCGGTGGCGGTGTCTTCGGGATCGCCTACACCGCCGGCGTCGCGGCCGGCCTGCAGGACTTCGGCATCCCGGTGGCCGAGGCGCCCTCGCTGGGGACGTCCGCCGGCGCCTGGACGGCCTCGGCGATCGCTCTGGGACTCACCTACGACGACTTCGCCGACGTGCCGACTCCTGGTGTCCCCAACCTCCGACCGGGTGTGCTCGTCGAGATCGCACGCAGCATCTTCGGGGAGGACACCCACGAGCTCGTGTCGGTGTCCGCGGTGTGCGTGCGCACCCGCCGGCGACACATCCTCGACGGCGGGGTCTACCCCCTGGCCGATCTGGCGGCAGCCTCCTCCGCGGTGCCCGGGCTGCTGCCTCCGCACCGCATCGACGGACGGCTGTACGTCGACGGGGGGATGTGGTCGGCGACCTCCGTGGACGCAGCCGCGGAGGCGGACCAGGTGATCGTGGTCGCCCCGCTGGCCGGGAGCGTGCTCGGACCGATGGGCCGCACCGCCGGGCTGCTGCTGGAGCGCGAGCTCGGCCGTTGGCGGACCCGGCATCCCGACAGCGAGGTGTACCTGATCCGCCCCAACAAGGAGATCGCGCGGTTGGCCGGCGTGAACCCCCTGGGTCTGTTCGACGGCAACCGTGCCCGGGGCGTCTACCCGCTGGCCTACGAGCAGGGGCTGCGTTGGGGCGACCGGATCACTGGCGCCGACACCCGGCCCGCCGCCTGACCCACCCCTTGGCCCAGTCCCGGTCCGCCGGACGTCGGGCCGGCCTCGGAAATCAGGACAGCAACACCTTGTGCAGCCTGCGGGAGACCACGCTCAGGCCGATCGCGCCCATCACGGCGAGATACACGACGGAGATGGCGGAGTCCCACGACAGCGCGCCGGTCGTGAGCTCGCGGCACAGGACCACGCCGCGGTAGAGCGGCGTCACCTCGACGACCCATCGCAGGATGCCGTCGAAGGCGGTGATCGGGAAGAAGGTCGCCGAGAAGAGGAACATCGGGATGATCGCGAGCTGGATGTACTCGAAGTCCTGCCAGGACTTCATGAACGTCGTGAGCGCCATGCCGGCCCCAGCGAACGCGAACCCGATCAGCCACGTCGCGGGCCAGGCCAGGACCGCCCACCACGAGTCGACGAGGCCCATCGCCACCATGACGAGGAGGAACCCCAGGGAGTACACCCCGGACCGCAACAGGCACCACATCATCTCGCCGGTGGCGATGTTGATCGGGCGCATCGGCGTGGCGAGCACACCGTCGTACACCTTGTCGTAGCGCAGCTTGAAGAAGATGCCGAAGGTCGAGTCGAGGATCGCGCCGTTCATCGCCGACGCGGCCAGCATCCCGGGCGCGACGAAGGCGGCATAGGTCACCATCTGGCCGTTGAGCTCGAACCCCTCGATGAGCTTCCCGACGCCGATGCCGATCGAGAACAGGTAGAAGACCGGCTCCAGGAAGCCGCTGGCGAAGATCAACCAGGCCGACCGGTAGGTGATGAAGTTGCGCACGACGAGCGTGCGGCCGGTCGGTTTCACCGCTCGACGGGTCTGCTCGGCCAGTGCGGCGTTCACGATCGCCATCAGAGAGCCAGCCTCTTCGTCAGTCGGGACGCCGCGAACCACCAGCCGAGGACGGCCATGACGGTCAGGTAGACCACGTGCACCAGGGCCATCGACCCGTCGACCCGGTCGAGCAGGAGCATCCGGGTCAGGTCCACCCCATGCCACAGCGGGGTCAGCCTTGCGACCCACTCCAGGGGGGCGGACAGGTTCGAGATCGGGAAGAACGCGCCGGAGAAGAGGAACAGCGGCATGATCACCAGTCGGTAGACGAGCGAGAAGCCTGCCTCGCTCTTGAGCGAGGCCGAGAACGCGAACATGACCGTGGCGAACGCGAGCCCGATCAGGATCTGTGCCAGCCACGCCAGCAGCAGGCCGGTCGCCGAGTCGAACACCCCGAACAACGCGAGAACTATCAGGAACACACCGCATGAGGACGCCACCCGGAAGCTGACGAACAGCAGCTGGGCCGCGACGATGTCGGTCGGCCGCAGCGGGGTGGCTGTCATCGCGAAGTAGGTGCGGCTCCACTTGATCATGCCCATGACCGGCCACATGACCTCACCGGTGGCCGTCTGCATCGCATGGGCTGCGACCAGCCCGGGCGCCACGAAGGCGAGGTAGGTGGTGGCACCTTCGAGGGTTGCCGGGTCCTGCTGGATGAACCCACCGAGCAGCACGCCCATCGCGGTGACGTAGAGGAACGGCATCACGAAGGAGGTGATCACCGAGCCCCGCCAGGTGCGCTTGTAGACGGTGATCCAGTAGTCCAGCTGCCGGACGATCAGGTCCCACCGGCCGATCCGGACCGGAGCCTTCGCGAGGTCGGTCGTCATTCGACCAGCGTCCGTCCGGTCAGGCGCAGGAAGACGTCTTCGAGCGTCGACCGGCGCACCAGGAAGGTGGTCGGCCGCAGGCCCCGCTCGTGCACCCGCGCAAGCGCCTCCTCGCCGTCGGTGGTGTAGAGCAGCAGCCGGTCCGGCAGCACCTCGACCCGGTCGGCCAGGTCGGCGACCTCGTCGGCCAGGCCGTCGTGCTCGCCGACGCCGAACCGGAGCTCGGCGACCTCGCGGGTGGAGTGCTCGCGGATCAGCTCGAGCGGCGATCCTTCCGCGACGATACGACCGCCGTCCATGACGACCAGGCGGTCGCACAGCTGCTCGGCCTCGTCCATGTAGTGGGTGGTCAGCACGAGCGTCACGCCCTGGGCCTTGAGCCGGAAGAGCCGGTCCCAGAGCAGGTGCCGCGCCTGTGGGTCCAAACCGGTGGTCGGCTCGTCGAGCAGGAGCAGGTCGGGCC
The DNA here is from genome assembly GCA_963700955.1 of uncultured Actinomycetota bacterium. GTDB lineage: Bacteria > Actinomycetota > Actinomycetes > Propionibacteriales > Nocardioidaceae > Nocardioides_C. Next base: position 487,211 of record CAVOZH010000012.1, read on the forward strand.
TGTTGACCAGCGACCGGGCGATGGTGAGCCGGCGCTTCATGCCGCCCGACAGGTCCTCGACCTTGGCCTTGGCCTTGTCGCTGAGCTGCACGAACGCCAGCAGCTCGTCGGCGCGCTCGGCGACCTCCTTGCGCGGAATGCCGAAGTAGCGGCCGTAGACCACGAGGTTGTCGCGGACGTTCAGCTCGTTGTCGAGGGTGTCGTCCTGCGGGCAGACCCCGATGCGCGAGCGGATCTCCGGCCCGTGCGTAGCCGGGTCCATCCCGAGGATCTGCAGCTCGCCGCCGCTCGGCGGGGACACCGCGGCGATCATCCGCATGGTCGAGGACTTGCCCGCGCCGTTGGGACCGAGGAAGCCGAAGGCCTCGCCCGGCCTGACCTCGACGTCGATCCCCCGCACCGCCTCGAAGTCGCCGTAGGACTTGCGAAGGCCGTGGGCACGCACCATCGCCGTCGGCGCCGCCGGGGCGTCTTGGCTCGTCATGGTGCCGGTATCGGAGTCGGGATGAGACACAACAGAGACCCTAGACGCGTCCTCCGACAGTTTTCATCGTCTTTTCCGTCGGCCGTTCCCTCGTCGCCTGTCCACCGAACCTGTCGGTGGCATGGGTAAGGATGGTGGGGTGACGAGGGGAGAGGACACGCCGGAGGGATCCGGCGCCCTGAGCAGCTTCAGCGCAGCGACCCGCACCTGGTTCGAGGCGGCCTTTGCCGCGCCCACACCCGCCCAGGTGGGGGCATGGCAGACGGTCTCCGCCGGCCGCAGCGCGCTCGTCGTCGCCCCCACCGGGTCCGGCAAGACTCTGTCGGCGTTCCTCTGGTCCCTCGATCGGCTGGCCTCCGAGCCGAGGCCCGCCGAGAAGCTCCGGCGGTGCCGGGTGCTCTACGTCTCGCCGCTCAAGGCGCTCGCGGTCGACGTCGAGCGCAACCTGCGGGCACCGCTCACCGGCATCCGGCAGACCGCCGACCGTCTCGGTGCTCCGGTCCCGGACATCAGCGTCGGCGTCCGCTCAGGGGACACTCCCGCGCCGGAGCGACGCCGCCTGGCCACCACGCCTCCGGACATCCTGATCACCACGCCCGAGTCGCTGTTCCTGATGCTGACCTCGCGGGCGCGCGAAGCACTCCGCGGCGTCGAGACGGTGATCGTCGACGAGGTGCACGCGGTGGCCGGGACGAAGCGCGGGGCGCACCTCGCGCTGAGCCTCGAGCGCCTCGACGCGCTGCTGGACAGGCCGGCCCAGCGGATCGGACTCTCAGCCACGGTGCGCCCCGTCGAGGAGGTGGCACGGTTCCTCGGCGGCACGCGACCGGTCGAGGTGGTCGCACCCGGGTCGTCGAAGGAGTGGGACCTGAAGGTCGTGGTGCCCGTCGAGGACATGACCGAGCTCGCCCTGGCCCAGGTCGACGAGGTTCCCGAGGGTTCAGCCGCAGGCGACGCCGAGCGCCGCGCCTCGATCTGGCCCCACGTCGAGGAGCGCGTGGTCGACCTGATCGAGCAGCACCGCTCGACGATCGTGTTCGTGAACTCCCGTCGACTCGCGGAGCGTCTCACCGCCCGCTTCAACGAGATCGCCACCGACCGAGCCGAGACGTCGCCCGCGCAGGGCCTCGGCCCGGGTCCGCCCGCCCAGCTGATGGCCCAGTCCGGCCAGTCGTACGGCGCCCCGACGGTGATCGCCCGCGCACACCACGGCTCGGTCTCCAAGGAACAGCGCGGGGTGATCGAGGACGACCTCAAGCGTGGGGTCCTCCCCTGCGTCGTCGCCACCAGCAGCCTCGAGCTGGGCATCGACATGGGCGCGGTCGACCTGGTCATCCAGATCGAGTCGCCGCCCTCGGTGGCGAGCGCCCTGCAGCGGGTCGGTCGCGCGGGCCACCAGGTGGGCGAGGTGTCGCGTGGCGTGCTCTTCCCCAAGCATCGCAGCGACCTCGTGCACACCGCGGTCGCGGTCGAGAGGATGCGCTCCGGCCAGATCGAGTCCCTTCACGTCCCCGCCAACCCGCTCGACGTGCTCGCGCAGCAGGTCGTCGCCGCCACCTCCGTCGACGACTGGGACGCCGAAGAGCTCTACGACCTCGTGCGGCGAAGTGCGTCCTTCGCTGGACTGCCCCGCTCGGCGTACGACGCCACCTTGGACCTGCTCTCGGGCCGGTACCCCTCCGACGAGTTCGCCGAGCTCCGGCCGCGCATCGTCTGGGACCGGGTCACCGGATCACTGAGTGCACGCCCCGGCGCACAGCGGCTGGCCGTCACGAGCGGCGGCACGATTCCCGACCGCGGCCTGTTCGGGGTGTTCCTCGTCGGCGAGAAGGCCTCCCGGGTCGGGGAGCTCGACGAGGAGATGGTCTACGAGTCCCGGGTCGGCGACGTCTTCGCGCTGGGCGCCACCAGCTGGCGGATCGAGGACATCACGCACGACCGGGTGCTCGTCTCGCCCGCCCCCGGGCAGCCGGGGCGGCTCCCGTTCTGGAAGGGCGACCAGCTCGGTCGACCCGCAGAGCTCGGTGCCGCGATCGGGGCGTTCACGCGCGAGCTGTCCGCACTTCCCCGCGACGAGGCCGTCTCACGCAGCCGCGACGCCGGGCTCGACGACTGGGCCGCGAACAACCTCGTGACGTTCCTCGACGAGCAGCGCGAGGCCACCACAACGCTGCCGAGCGACCGGACGATCCTCGTCGAGAGGTTCCGCGACGAGCTCGGGGACTGGCGGATCGTGGTGCACTCGCCGTACGGCGCCCAGGTGCACGCTCCCTGGGCCCTCGCGATCGGTGTGCGGCTGCGTGAGCGCTACGGCATCGACGCCCAGGCCCTCCCGGGCGACGACGGCATCGTGCTGCGAGTGCCGGAGACGGACCAGGAGCCACCTGGCGCCGAGGTCGTGATGTTCGAACCCGAGGAGATCGAGGAGATCGTCACCGCCGAGGTGGGTGGCTCGGCGCTGTTCGCCTCGCGCTTCCGCGAGTGCGCCGCACGGGCGCTGCTGCTGCCACGCCGAGACCCGGGTCGGCGCTCCCCGCTGTGGCAGCAGCGGCAGAAGTCCGCGCAGCTGCTCGAGGTCGCGGTGAAGTACCCGTCCTTCCCGATCGTCCTCGAGGCTGTTCGCGAGGTCCTCCAGGACGTGTACGACGTCCCGGCGCTCGTCGGGCTGATGAAGCAGATCGGCTCACGCCGCGTCCGGCTGGTCGATGTCTCGACGCAGCAGCCGTCGCCGTTCGCACGGTCACTGCTCTTCGGGTACGTCGCCGCGTTCATGTACGAAGGGGACTCCCCCATCGCCGAGCGCCGAGCGGCCGCGCTGTCTCTCGACCAGGGCCTGCTCGCCGAGCTACTGGGACGAGCCGAGCTCCGAGAGCTCCTCGACCCCGACGTGCTCGCGCAGGTGGAGGCCGAGCTGCAGCGGCTCACCTCCGACCGGCAGGCCCGTGACGCCGAGGGCGTCGCCGACATGCTCCGCCTCCTCGGCCCACTAGGTGTCGACGAGGTGCAGGCGCGGACGCTCGACGGCCTGCGCGCGGAGGTGCCGACGTGGCTGGAGCTGCTCCGCGACTCCCGTCGCCTCGTGGAGGTCCGGCTCGCCGGCGAGCCGCGCTGGGCCGTGGTGGAGGACGTCGCCCGGCTGCGCGACGGGCTCGGCGTGCCGGTCCCCGCAGGAACACCTGTGACGTTCACCGAGCCGGTCGCGGACCCGTTGGCGGACCTCGTCTCGCGCTACGCGCGCACCCACGGTCCCTTCACGACGGCAGACGTCGCAGCCCGGCTCGGTGTCGGAGTCGCGGTCGCCCACCAGACGCTGACCCGGCTGGCCGCGCAGGCACGGGTGCTCGAGGGCGAGTTCCGGCCGGCGGGCAGTGGGTCGGAGTGGTGCGACGCCGAGGTGCTCCGCCGCCTGCGCCGACGCTCCCTGGCCGCGCTGCGCAAGGAGGTCGAGCCGGTCGACCCGGCCACGCTCGGTCGGTTCCTGCCTGCCTGGCAGAACGTCGGAGGGCGACTTCGCGGCGTCGACGGCGTGCTCGCCGTGGTCGACCAGCTTGCCGGTTGCGCGGTCCCGGCCTCGGCGCTCGAGCCACTCGTCCTCGGCAGCCGGGTCGTCGACTACGCCCCGGCGATGCTCGACGAGCTGACCGCCGGCGGCGAGGTTCTGTGGGCGGGCCACGGCACGTTGCCGGGCACCGACGGATGGGTGTCGCTGCACCTGGCGGACTCGGCCCACCTCACGCTGCCCGACCACGGCGAGCTCGAGGCGACCCCGCTGCACGACGCGATCCTCGACGCACTCGCGGGCGGCGGGGCGTTCTTCTTCCGGCAGCTCGCCGACCTCGCCCAGGCACAGGCCGGGCTCTCCGACGACGCCGAGATGCAGTCCGCGCTGTGGGACCTCGTCTGGGCAGGCCGGGTGGCCGGTGACACGTTGGCTCCGCTGCGAGCGCTCACGAGCACCGGCCGGACGGCCCATCGCTCGACGGGCGCCCGCCGTACCCCTCCCCGAGCCCGCACGGCGTCACGCAGGGCGCCTCGTCCAGGCCGGGGCCCGAGCCGCACCGGTCCGCCGACCGTGGCAGGACGCTGGGCGCTCCTGCCGGCGCTCGAGCCGGACGTCACCCGCCGTGCCCACGCAAGCGCCGAGGCACTTCTCGAGCGGCACGGCGTCGTGACGCGGGGTGCGGTGACCAGCGAGCGGGTGCCAGGCGGGTTCGCCGGCGTCTACAAGGTGCTCTCGGCGTTCGAGGACTCCGGACGCTGCCGCCGTGGGTACTTCATCGCCTCCCTCGGCGCCGCACAGTTCGGCGTCCCGGGTGCGGTCGACCGGCTGCGGTCCTACTCCCACGACCCGGGCGTCGAGCCAGGCGATGACTCCGGAGGCAAGCCCACTGCGATGACTCTGGCGGCGACCGACCCGGCCAACCCGTACGGCGCCGCGCTGCCCTGGCCGGATCGCGTCGTCGGCGAGGCGGAGGCCGGCGCCGATGGAGCGGCGAGCCGCATCTCGCACCGCCCCGGTCGGAAGGCCGGAGCCCTGGTCGTGCTCGTCGACGGCGAGCTGATCGTGTACGTCGAACGTGGCGGCCGCACCCTGCTGACCTTCACCGACGACCTGCACCTGCTCGAGCCGGCGACCCAGGCCCTCGCGACAGCGGTGCGCCAGGGTGCTCTGGGCCGGCTGACGGTCGAACGCGCCGACGGAGAGCACATCCTCGGTCTCGGCGAACGCCCCACTGGGCTGCGTCACGCGCTGGAGTCGGCCGGGTTCGTCGCCACGCCGAGAGGGCTGCGGCTCCGTGCCTGAGGGCGACACCGTCTGGCGCACCGCGACGCACCTGGACAAGGCGCTCTCGGGGCAGGTGCTCGTCGCGTCGGACTTCCGGGTGCCGTCCTACGCCACCCTCGACCTCTCGGGCCGGCGCGTCGTGGAGACCGTCGCGCGAGGCAAGCACCTGCTCACCCGGATCGGCGACGGTGACGAGGCAGTCACCCTGCACACGCACCTGAAGATGGAGGGCTCGTGGCACCTCTACCGGCAGGGCACGCCGTGGCGGCGTCCCGCGCACTCCGCGCGGGTGATCCTCCGGACGGGCGACTGGACCGCGGTCGGCTTCTCCCTCGGCGTCGTGGAGGTCCTCCCCCGCGCCGACGAGGACTCGGTTGTCGGCCACCTCGGGCCCGATCTGCTCGGCCCCGACTGGGACCTCGACGAGGCGGTCCGCCGCATCGAGGCCGACCCTGACCGTGCCGTCGGCGAAGCCCTCCTCGACCAGCGATGCGTGGCCGGAATCGGAAACCTGTACAAGGCCGAAGCCCTGTTCCTCGCGGGGATCTCCCCCTTCCTCAGCGTTGCCGAGGTGCCCGATCTCGCCAAGGTCGTCAACCTGGCGCGAAGACTCATGCTGGCCAACCGGGACAGTTCGATGCAGGTCACCACCGGGGTCGCCCGACGTGGTGAGCAGCACTGGGTCTACCAGCGCGCGGGGAAGCCGTGCCGCCGATGCGCGACCCGCGTCATGTCCGCCATGCAGGGCGAGCCGCCGCGTGAGCGGGTGACCTACTGGTGCCCGTCGTGTCAGCCGCCGGCGAGCGCGAGCGGGCACTGAGCCTGCGCGAGGTCGACATCCGCGGGGCTCGCCGACACCGGTTATGAGCGGCCCCGACGGGCGTTCAGGGTGGCACCCGTCGAGGTCGCGCTCAGGAAGGACAGCCCCGGCTGCTGGCTTCGCTTCCCACGAAGGCCCGCCGCCCGACCTGGACCGCCCGGGGGAAAGCGGTCACACGGTCGGGCGGCGAAGCTCCCTCCGAGAAGAAATCGTTTCGAGCCTCGAAAGCGTTACAGCGCCTCGTCAGACCGAAGCAACGAGCACCGTCTGCGAGCGGCCAGCTGCCATCGGCGCCAGTCTCAGTGGCACCGCGCGTGGGGCGGCACCGCGGCCGCGTTCGCCGACGGTTCACGGGTCGCCGGTGCCAGGCACCTCCGGGCGACGTAGGACGTGTGGGACGGGTTCGAGGAACCCGGGTACGTCGCGACCGGCTGCTCTGCTCGTGCCGACGCTGTCGGCCCGGCAGGCAGGTGCGGACACGCAGACTGCGATCGAGCGAAGGGGCCCGCCGCTGTGACTCAGGCGGCGGAGGCCACCACGTCGCCGGAGCCCGGGGCAGGGCTGGCAACCTCGTCCACGGCGATGGCGAGCGCGGCCTCTTCCATGGCTACGGCGTCGCTGACCTCGGCCAGGATCTCGGAGAGCGGCACGTCGAGGGCCGCGCAGATCGACGCGAGCAGCTCTGAGGAGGCTTCCTTCTGGCCACGCTCGACCTCGGAGATGTAGCCCAGGCTCACGCGGGCCTCGGCCGACACCTGGCGCAGCGTCCGGCCCTGGCGGATCCGCCGGCTGCGGAGGACCTCGCCGAGCAGGCGACGAAACAGGACCATGCCGCTGCTCCTTTCAGGACGACGTTATGGGTCCAACGCTACCGGTAGGCCGAAACTTCCCGCCGGGCAACCGGTGGCCGGACACTACCCGACACCGGTGACCGTCGCGAGCACGAGGTCGACCGCTGCCTTGACTGCCTTCTCCCGGATCTCCGCGCGGTCGCCGTCGAACAGGTAGCGCTCGCTACGAACGCCCTCCGGGCCGGCAACACCGATGAAGACCAGTCCGACCGGCTTGTCCTCCTGGGTCGTCGGACCGGCCACGCCCGTCGTACTCACCGCGAAGTCGGCACCGACGAGATCGCGCACTCCGGTCGCCATCTCCTGCGCGCACTCGGCCGAGACCACACCGTGTGCCTCGACGGTGTCGTCCGAGACGTGCAGGACCTTCTGCTTGACCGACGTGGCGTAGCTGACCACACCACCGAGATAGGTGTCGCTGGCCCCCGGTGCGGCGCTCAGCACGTCGCCGAGGCGACCTCCGGTCAACGACTCCGCCGTGGCAAGCATCGCCGAGCGACGGAAGAGCTCGGCCTGCAGCGTGCTCGCGATGCTCATCTGGTCGCTCGCGGGTGCGCTGTCGGTCGTCCCGGCGCTGTCGGTCGTCCCGGTGCTGTCGGACGTGCCCTGCTCGGTGCTCACGGCGGCCATGGTAGCCAGCACGTCGATTCCGAAACCTTCGGCTGAGCTCCCGCGGGACTGCGCCTCTGGGGCGGCCCGCTACCGTGACCTACATGGCACTCCCCATCGAGGACTACGCGGTCATCGGGGACACCGCGACCGCCGCACTCGTGGGGCGTGACGGCTCGGTCGACTGGCTGTGCCTGCCTCGCTTCGACTCCCCTGCCTGCTTCGCCGCCCTGCTCGGCGACGCCGAGAACGGGCGCTGGCTGATCGGTCCCGAGGGCGAGCACACCAGCACCCGCAGGTACGTCGGGAACACCGCAGTCCTCGAGACGACGTACACGACCGACACGGGAACGGTGCGGGTCGTCGACGTCATGCCGATCGGCGACCAGCGCGCCGACATCGTCCGTCAGGTCATCGGGGTGAGCGGCACGGTTCGCATGCGGCACGAGTGGGTGGTGCGATCCGGCTACGGGAAGATCATGCCCTGGGTGACCCGCGAGCAGGTCGACGGCGCCGAGGTGATCATGGCGGTAGCCGGGCCGGACAAGCTCGTGCTACGTGGCACTCATCTGCCCCGGGCGGTGGACGGTCATCACCGGGACTCGTTCGAGGTCAGCGCGGGCGAGGAGCTGAACTTCGCCACGACCTGGGTCCCCTCGCACCGGCATGTCCCGAAGCTGCTCGAGTTCGACGCCCGGGTCGATGCGACCATCGCCCGCTCCGAGCGCTGGGCGGCCACCTGCCGGTACAACGGGCCCTACCGGGAGGCCGTGGTGCGGTCGCTGATCACCCTGCGCCTGATGACGCACGGCGGAACCGGTGGCATCGTGGCGGCGCCGACGACCTCCCTTCCCGAGGACTTCGGCGGGGTGCGCAACTGGGACTACCGGTTCTGCTGGCTGCGTGACGCCTCGCTGACCCTCGAGGCGCTCCTTGCCTGTGGGTACAGCGTCGAGGCCCGGCTGTGGCGGGACTGGCTCCTGCGTGCCGTCGCCGGCGACCCCGCGGACCTCCAGATCATGTACGCCGTCGACGGTGCGCGAGACCTGCCCGAGCGGGAGCTCGGCCACCTGGCGGGCTATGCGGGCTCGCAACCGGTCCGGATCGGGAACGGCGCGGTCGAGCAGACCCAGACCGATGTGCTGGGCGAGGTGATGATCGCGCTGGAGATGGCGCGCGAGCTGTCGGTGTCCGAGACCGAGGACTCGTGGGACCTCCAGCGGGCGCTGATCGAGGAGCTCGCCGAGCACTGGGACCAGCCGGACAACGGGCTGTGGGAGATCCGGGGGCCGTTGCGCCACTTCACCCACTCACGCGTCATGGTGTGGGTGGCGTTCGACCGCGCGGTTCGGGCGATGGAGAGGCACGGGTTCGACGGCCCGGTCACGCAGTGGCGCAAGCTCCGCGACGAGGTGCGAGAGGAGATCCTGACCCGCGGGTACGACAAGCAGCGGAACACCTTCACCCAGCACTACGACACCACGGAGGTGGACGCCTCCCTGCTGGTGCTTCCGCTGGTGGGGTTCATCGACGGCGACGACCCGAGGATGCTCGGCACGATCGAGGCGATCGAGAAGGACCTCATGAAGAACGGCCTGCTCCACCGCTACCGCACCGAGACCGGCGTCGACGGGCTCCCGGGTGAGGAGCATCCGTTCGTGGCGTGCTCGTTCTGGCTGGTCTCGGCCTACGCCAAGGCGGGACGGCTGGACGACGCGCACGCGCTCATGGATCGGCTGCTCGGGCTGCTCAACGACGTGGGCCTGCTGTCCGAGGAGTACGACCCCGTGGCGGGGCGGATGGTCGGGAACTTCCCCCAGGCCTTCTCGCACCTGGCGCTGGTCGGCGCCGCCGTACACCTCGCCGAGGCCGACCCGAGGCATCCCGACCCCGCGGCCAGCCCGGCCGGCCCGGCGGCGGGTTGACCGGTCAGCCCGACACCGGCGTCGGGGCGACCCTTCAGACGGACGCGGCGGTCTTGTGGTCGCGGCGCTGCTTGAAGGCGTCGCGGAAGAACTCGTAGCCGGAGTACATCGTCATCACGACGGCGGCCGCGAGCAGCACCACCGCGATCCACCACACCACCAGGGCCGGCACCTCGAGGGCACCCTCGAGCTCGCGCAGAGGCAGGATGAGCAGGCCCAGCGCGAGGGCCTGAAGCATGGTCTTGAGCTTGCCTGAGGCGTTTGCGGCGAGGACCACGTGCTTGGCGACCGAGAGGCGCATCAACGTCACGCTCCACTCACGGACGAGAACCAGGATCGTGACCCACCACCAGATCTCGCCGATGATGGACAGCCCGATGAAGGCCATCCCGGTGAGCGCCTTGTCCGCGATCGGGTCGGCGATCTTGCCGAAGTTCGTCACGAGGTTGTGCTTGCGGGCGAGGTCGCCGTCGATCTTGTCGGTGATCATGGCGACGGCGAAGAGCGCGAAGGCGACGGTGCGCCACAACACGGACTCGCCGCCGTCGATGAGCAGCGCCCAAGCGAAGAACGGCACCATCACGATGCGTAGCGTCGTCAGCGCGTTGGGGACGTTCCAGTTGCTGGTCGTCGCGTCCGCGGACACAGGCGGCCCCTAACTTCCGTTGGTCGCGGCACTCGCCACGAGGTCGACACCGTCCGAGGCGGTCACGACGGCAGGGACTATGTGCCCCACATATGCCCCGGCCGGCAGGTCCGTAACCGTCGTGGAGCCGTCCACCTCGGGACCCTGGTGGGCGGCGCGGCCCTCCGCGGTGCCGTCGTCGGCCAACGACTCGACCAGCACCTCGACGCGCTCGCCGATCCGCTCCTCGGCCCGCTGGGCGGTGAGCTCCTCGGCGAGACGCGTCACGTGCTCGGCCCGGGCGCGGATCTCGTCCTCGTCGAGCTTGCCGTCGTACGTCGCCGCCTCGGTGCCGTCCTCGTCGGAGTAGCCGAAGACGCCAACGGCGTCCATGCGAGCTGCTTCGAGGAAGTCACAGAGGATCTCGAGGTCCTCCTCGGTCTCGCCCGGGAAGCCGACGATCACGTTGGAGCGCACACCAGCCAAGGGCGCCTGCGAGCGGATCTGGTCGAGCAACGCGAGGAAGCTCTCCGGGTCGCCGAAGCGGCGCATCCGGCGGAGCACGGCGTTCGACGCGTGCTGGAACGACAGGTCGAAGTAGTCGGCCACGCCGGGCGTGCCGGTGATCGCCCGGACCAGACCAGTGCGGGTCTCGGCCGGCTGGAGGTACGACACCCGGACCCGCTCGACGCCGTCGACCCCCGCGAGCTCGGGCAGCAGCGTCTCGAGCAGGCGGAGGTCCCCGAGGTCCTTGCCGTAGGAGGTGGAGTTCTCGCTGACGAGGAACAGCTCCTTGACGCCCTGCTCCCCCAGCCAGCGCGCCTCCCCCAGCACGTCGGACGGACGTCGGGAGACGAAGGAGCCCCGGAAGCTCGGGATCGCGCAGAACGAACAGCGCCGGTCGCAGCCGCTCGCGAGCTTGAGCGGCGCCATGGGGCCACCGTCGAGGCGGCGGCGCACCGCGCGGGGACCTGCGGCAGGGGCCGCGCCGGCGGGAAGGTCAGGAGCAGCGATGGTGTGGCCGGGAACCACGACGTTCGCTCCGCCGGCGCCACGCTCGCTCGGGGAGATCGGGAGCAGCTTGCGGCGGTCCTGAGGGGTGTGGGGGTGGTGCTGCTCGCCGGCCAGGATCGACCTGAGCCGACCCGCGATGTCGGGGTAGTCGTCGAAGCCGAGCACGGCGTCGGCCTCGGGCAGCGACTCCGCGAGGTCCTTCCCGTAGCGCTCGGCGAGGCAGCCCACGGCCACGACCGCCTTCGTCGTACCCCCGCTCTTGAGGTCGGAGGCCTCCAGCAGCGTGTCGACGGAGTCCTTCTTGGCCGCCTCGACGAAGCCGCAGGTGTTGACCACCACGGTCTCCGCCTCGGAAGGGTCGTCGACGAGCTGGAAGCCGCCTGCTTCGAGGCGGCCGGCCAGCTCCTCGGAGTCGACCTCGTTGCGTGCGCACCCGAGGGTGAGCATGGCAACCGTCGTCAGGTCCGTCGTGGTCGGCACAGCGGTGCCAGGAGAAGTAGTCATAAGCGACTACAAGTATGACGGGCGCGCACCCGAGAGGGCGAACTCGCGCTCAGCGCCAGGTCAAGGTCACACTCCGGCGAGTGGCCGCAGCTGCCCGTGAGCACCGCTGTCGACGGAAGCCGAGCCATGGATGACCGGGGCCTGCATCTCGGCCGGATCGCTCACGAAGAGTCGCAGCACACCCCAGACCAGCACGAGGCAGAGCACGACGCCGACCATGAGGCCCCAGCTCGGGCCGCCGAGGGTGGAGCGCATGCTCCCGGTCATCCCGGTCGCGAGCTCTGCCTCGAAGACGCGCCGGGCGTTGATCGGCGCTGTGGCGTACCGCTCCTCGAACTTCTCCAGCAGCGGGCCTGCGTCCTTGCCGAGGATCCGGGCGAGCGTGCGCAGGTGGCCGCGGGCGTAGAAGTCGCCACCGCAGGGCGCGAAGTCGTCGACCTCGATCGACTCGATGACGTGGGGCCGGATCCGGGTGCGCTCGGCCAGGTCGTCGACCGAGAGGCCCAGCCGTGTGCGAGCTGCCGCGAGCTCGGGACCGATGACGGGGTCATAGGCCGGCTCGGTGACGAAGTCGTCGATGACCAGCGGCTCGACCGGGTCACCCAGGGTGGAGATAGGCCGGACCCGTTCACCGGCCTGGACCTTCTCGAACACCAGGTCGACACTGCCCGGGCGGCGCAGCTCCCGTCCTTCGGGGAGGCCGGTCCGTGTCTCCTCCCCAGCGACGGACGGGTCGAGCGCGGCACTTCCCGCGGTCGGAGGGAGGTTCAACGTCGCTTCGGCGCGCAGGCCCGGACGCGTCTCGCGCAGTGCAGCAGTGGGGGCGAGCGGCTTCGGCGCGGCCGTGGGCGTCTGCGCGGGCTCAGCCCCATCGGCGTGCGGCTCATTCTGCTCAGCGGCGCCGGCGTCGAGGTCGTGCGAGCGGCCCTTCGCCACGCGCGACACGATCGTGCCGATGCCGCCGAGGATGTTCCGCCGTGGCGCGCGAGCCACGGTCCGCTCCGGCTCGTCGTCCGCGACGACCATGGACTCCGTGGCCTCGCCGAGAGCCGGCGCTGTCGCGACTCCGGAGGCGGTGCCGTCGGCGGTCGCGGCGTCCTCCGCCTGCCACTCGGTGGCCGCAGCAGGCTCACCGGCGTGGATCCTCGGGAAGACTTCGCGACGACGGGGCGCCGCCTGCTCTGTGAGGTCGTGCGCTGCCGGCGTCTCCCTGGTCGCCCCGGCCGTCGTCTCGTCAGCCGGGACCCCTTCAGCTGGCGTCTCGCCCCTCTCCGGCTCGGCCCCGCCTCGGGTCTTGGGCTCGGTCACCTCCAGCGGCGTCGCGTCGAGCTCGACGACCTCGGCACGCCCGAGCGCAAGCGCTTCGATCTCCTCGGCGACGGTACGCTCACCAGCGGTCGAGACACGGGTCGTGGTCCCGACGGGCACGGCGAGCGCGGCGCCGTACATCTTCTGGTTGAGGGCAGCGTGACGGCGCCCCTTCGCGTCGAGTCCCTCGAGCGCGCGGGCGAGGCTGCGCGGCTGGAACACGAGCCGCCCGTCGCGCAGCAGGCCCTTGCGCGGGTGTACGACGACCTGGCCGATCGCGTCCCACGGCAGGCCACGCCACTCGTCGCCCAGGCGGATCCGCACGCCGAGGTCGTCGGCGACGAGCAGCGGGGTGCGGGCATCGACGAGGGAGACGAGGTAGTACGCCGCGATCACGGCCATCACGCCGCACAGGGTCCAGTCGAGGAACGTCGTGGTCTGCGACGCCCGCCACAGGTAGGCGATCGCGACCGCGGACGCAGCCGCCCCGATCAGGGCCGCGATGCCGGCATGACGGCGCACGACGACGGGCGTGCCCGCGACGACCGCCTCGTCGGCGTTGTCACGGTCGGGGACGTCACGGTCGGGGACGTCCACGTCGGGACGGGCCTCGGTGGAGTCGATGTCGTCGTTCGGCATGGCGCTCACTGCTCCCCCTGCAAGGTTGCGAGGACTTCTTCGAGGTCGTCGGGCTTGATCAGGACGTCGCGCGCCTTCGAGCCCTCGCTCGGGCCGACCACGCCACGGCTCTCCAGGATGTCCATGAGCCGCCCCGCCTTGGCGAAGCCGACCCGGAGCTTGCGCTGCAGCATCGACGTGGAGCCGAACTGCGTCGAGACCACGAGCTCGATCGCCTGCACCACGAGGTCCATGTCGTCGCCGATGTCGTCGTCGAGCTCGCGCTTGCTCTGCTGCGGCGCGGTGACGTCCTCGCGGTAGCTCGGCTCGAGCTGGCCCTTGCAGTGGTTCACGACCTGGTGGATCTCGGCCTCGGTCACCCAGGAGCCCTGGACACGCACGGGCTTGCCGGCGCCCATCGGTAGGAAGAGCCCGTCACCCTGGCCGACCAGCTTCTCCGCCCCGGGCTGGTCCAGGATCACCCGGCTGTCGGCGAGGCTGGAGGTGGCGAAGGCGAGTCGCGAGGGCACGTTGGCCTTGATCAGACCCGTGACCACGTCGACCGAGGGGCGCTGGGTCGCCAGCACGAGGTGGATTCCGGCCGCTCGCGCGAGCTGGGTGATCCGGACGACGGCGTCCTCGACGTCACGCGGGGCGACCATCATCAGGTCGGCGAGCTCGTCGACGACCACGAGGAGGTACGGGTACGGCGCGAGAACGCGCTCGCTGCCCGGCGGCACCTGCACCTTGCCGGCACGGACCGCCTTGTTGAAGTCGTCGACGTGGCGGAAGCCGAACGCCGCGAGGTCGTCGTACCTCATGTCCATCTCACGGACCACCCACTGGAGGGCCTCGGCGGCCTTCTTCGGCGAGGTGATGATGGGCGTGATCAGGTGCGGGACGCCCTCGTAGACGTTGAGCTCCACGCGCTTGGGGTCGACGAGGATCATCCGGACCTCGTCGGGCGTGGAGCGCATCAGGATCGAGGTGATCATCGAGTTCACGAAGCTCGACTTACCGGAGCCGGTGGCACCTGCGACGAGGAGGTGCGGCATCTTCGCCATGTTGGCGACCACGAAGCCACCCTCGACGTCCTTGCCGAGGCCGACGATCATCGGGTGGTGGTCGTTGCGGGCGTTGCCCGACCGCAACACGTCGCCGAGGGAGACGATCTCCTTGTCGGTGTTCGGGATCTCGATGCCGATCGCGGACTTGCCGGGGATCGGCGACAGGATCCGCACGTCGGCCGACGCCACCGCGTAGGCGATGTTCTTGCCGAGCGCGGTGACCTTCTCGACCTTCACTGCGGGGCCGAGCTCGACCTCGTAGCGCGTGACCGTCGGGCCACGGGTGTAGCCGGTGACCTGAGCGTCGATGTCGAACTGCTCGAGGACCTCGGTGAGCCGCGACACGACGTCGTCGGATGCCTTGGAGCGTGGCTTGTGCGGGCTTCCGGGCTTGAGCACCTGGTTGCCGGGAAGCGAGTAGGTCACGTCGCCGGACAGCGCGAGCTGCTCGACGCGAGCAGGCAGCGGGGCGTGCGGGGGCGGCTCGAGATCGCCCTTCTCCCCCGTCGGGGTTGCCTCGGAGGCGGCCTCGGTGCCTGCCTCGGCAGCCTCCTTCCTGCCGCGCCTCTTGAACGCCCGGTCCTCGAGCACCGGGGTGTCGTACGGCTGGTCGCCCAGGTCGGGGTCGATGTCGTCCTCGGTCATGGAGCCCACCCGGCGACGCGGACGGCTCCGCTTCAGCGGCTGGGTGAGCTCGTCGTCGCCTGCCTGGTCGTCGGCGACCTTCGGCGTACGCCCCAACAGCCGGTCGCGCGCGGCCGCGAGGCGGGTGGGGATCTGGTAGACCGGCGTGCCGGTGATGACGAGGACCCCGAAGGTCGCGAGGAGGACGAGCAGGGGTACGACGACGAACGTGCTGCGCAGCAGGTCCATGAACAGCGAGGCGATCACGAAGCCGAGCGCGCCCCCGGCCTGCTGGAGGTCGGCGGTGTCGCCGAGCCTGGGCTCGGGCATGCCGTTGCCGATGTGTACGAGGCCCAGCACGCCGAACAGCAGCGCGGACCAGCCGATGACCTGGCGACCGACGGGACCGTTGCTCTCCGGGTTGCGCAGGTTGCGCAGCGCGATGAAGACCAGCAGCAGCGGGACGAACCAGCCCAGCAGGCCGACCGAGCCGTTGACGACCGTGCGGGTGAAGTCGCCGAAGCCACCGGGCAGCTGCCACCACACGGCGGCGGCGACCACGACGGCCACGCCGATCAGGAACAGCCCGGCACCGTCGCGGCGGTGCTCGGGCTCGAGCTCACGGGCGGTGCGTCCGATGTGGCGAACCGTCCCGCCGATGGCGTGGGCAAGGCCCAGCCACACGGCCGCGACCCCTCGGCCCAGGGCGGCGAAGAGCAAGGCAATAGGGCCAGGCCCGTTGCGGACCGCCCGGGGCGCCGGCCTTTTCGTCTTGGACGACGAACGGGTCGACGACGAGGGTTTCCGTCGGGTCTGGCTGCCGGACGACCGGGTCTTGGAGCTGGTCTTGCTCCGCGACGCCGGTGGGGAAGACGTACGGGTCGCCATGGTGATGAGGGTAAGCGACTGCACCACCAGTCTCTGGTGTTACACGCCGAGGGCGACCTGCCGACGTCATGCGCCCCGGCGACGAGGCCGACCGGAGCGCATGTCGCCTTTCGACAGAGAGCTAGCCGATCACCGGCTCGAGCTCCCCGACGCCAGGCTCGCCCGCCTCGGCCACGTAGTCGCCCACACGGGTGGCGTCGGCCCCCTCGGAGACCTTCATGCCCCGAAGCACGAGGGTGAGCACGACCGCCACCAGCAGGTTCGCGGCGAGGGCCGGGAACCCTGCCCAGATCGCCATGTCCGTGTCGAAGCCGAAGTGCGAGAGGGCGTAGCCGGCTCCCCCGAAGTGCGCCTTGATGACGTCTCCGGTCGCCGGGTCCACCTTGGGGATCTGGTAGAGCAGGACGACGGCTGTGACCATGCCGACCGCCCAGCCCCAGATCAGCCCTGCGCGATGGAACCACCGCGTGTAGAGCCCGAGGCCCACGGCCGGCAGCGTCTGCAGGATGATCACGCCGCCGATCAGCTGCAGGTCGATGGCGAACGACGGGTTCAGGAAGATGACGAATCCCAGGGCACCGAACTTGACCACCAGCGACACGATCTTGGCGACCGTCGTCTCCTCCTTCGGCGTGGCGTCCGGTCGGAAGAACTCCTTGTAGATGTTGCGGGTGAAGGTGTTCGCGGCCGCGATCGACATGATCGCTGCCGGCACCAGCGCGCCGATCCCGATCGCGGCGAACGCGATCCCCGCGAACCACGACGGGAACTGCTGGTCGAACAGCACCGGGACGATGGTGTTGCCGCTCGTGTCGCCCGCCACCGGCTTCACGTCGGTCGCGATCGCGATGAAACCGAGAAGGGACAGGAAGCCCAGCATCAGGGAGTACAACGGCAGGAGCGCCATGTTGCGCTTCACCACGTCCCTGCTCCTGGCTGCCAGGATCGCCGTCGTGGAGTGGGGGTAGAGCATCAGCGCCATCGCGGAGCCCAGCGCCAGGGTGATGTACAACATCTGGGAGGACCCGGCAAGGATCGGTCCGGCGTCGGGTGAGCCGGCCAGCTTCTCCGACGCGGCCGCGAAGATGTCGGAGGTGCCGCCGACCTTGATGGGGATGTAGATCACCGCGACGATGACCACCAGGTAGATGAGCGTGTCCTTCACGAACGCGATCAGCGCAGGCGCCCGCAGGCCGGAGGTGTAGGTGAACAGCGCCAGCACCAGGAACGCGATGGTGAGCGGCCACTTGCCGCCGATCCCCATCGTCGCCAGTACTGCCTGCACACCGACCAGCTGGAGAGCCACGTAGGGCATGGTCGCGATGAGACCGGTCAGGGCGACAGCGAGCGCCAGGGTGCGCGAGTCGAACCGCGCCCGGACGAAGTCCGCCGACGTCACGAAGCCGTGCCGGTGCGACACCGACCAGAGCCGGGCGAGGAAGAGGAACACGAGGGGGTAGAGCACCACCGTGTACGGCACCGCGAAGAAGCCCATCGCGCCGGCGCCGAACATCAGGGCCGGGACGGCCACGAACGTGTAGGCGGTGTAGAGGTCCCCACCGATCAGGAACCACGAGACCCAGGTGCCGAACTTACGGCCGCCCAGGCCCCACTCGTCGAGGTGGTGCATGGTCTCGCCGGCCTTCCACCGCGAGGCCATGAAGCCCATGACCGCGATGACGAGGAAGAGGAAGACGAAGATGACAAGCTCCACGACGTGGTCACTCATGCCGGCTCACCTCTTCCTGGTCTTGAGGTATACGACGGCCGTGCACAGCGCGCTCAGCGGCACGAAGGCCAGCTGCACCCAGTAGAAGGCCGGCATCCCGAAGAGCGTCGGGTCCACGGTGTTGTAGATGCCGGTGACCAGCGGGATCACGACCGGCACGATCAGCAGCAGCACCCACGGACTGCGGTCGGGGTTCTCGACCCGTTCCGGCGGTTGCCGCTCTTCGGACTTGCTCGAGACAGTCGACACGATGACCACTCCCGTTTCAGCGATCGCCCCAAGTGGGCCGCGTCGGAGCGTGGTGTGGCGCAGCTCACCCGGGATGTTTTGCCGCAGCATAGGTCCAACGGACTAGTCCTCGGTAGACCCTGCGGGACGTTTGTCCGGGAAGACCGGGTTTTGTGCATGGCCCGACTGGGTCATCCGTGGCCCGTTGACGCCAACGCCTGCCCGCCACATCGCCACCGGCTCGCGCTCGGGACCTCCGCGCCTGCCTGACGGGTCCAAAGTCCCTGCACACACAGGGAAATCCAGACATACGGTCGGAACGACTCGGCGCTGCTCGCGCGCCCGGAACTCCGAGAGGACCTCTTGTGGACGTCGTCGACATCGCCCGGTGGCAGTTCGGGATCATCACCGTCTACCACTTCTTGTTCGTCCCGATCACGATCGGGATGTCGGCGATCATCGCCGGTTTCGAGACCATGTGGGTGCGGACGCACAACGAGCAGTACCTCCGGCTGACGAAGTTCTTCGGCAAGCTCTTCCTGATCAACTTCGCGATCGGCGTGGTCACCGGCATCGTCCAGGAGTTCCAGTTCGGCATGAACTGGAGCGACTACTCGCGCTTCGTCGGCGACATCTTCGGTGCGCCGCTCGCCATCGAGGGGCTTCTCGCGTTCTTCCTGGAGTCGACGTTCCTGGGCCTGTGGATCTTCGGCTGGGACAAGCTGCCGCGCGGCCTGCACGCCGCCACCATGTGGCTGGTCCACATCGGAACGCTGCTCTCGGCGTACTTCATCCTCGCGGCGAACTCCTGGATGCAGCACCCGGTCGGCTACAAGTTCAACCCCACCACCGGCCGCGCCGAGCTCACCGACTTCTGGGCCGTCATGACGAACAAGGTCCAGATGGTGACCTTCCCGCACACCGTCACCGCCGCCTACATGACCGGCGGCGCGTTCATCGCCGGTGTCGCGCTCTGGCTGGCCATGCGCAACCGCACCCCCGACGCGGACCGCCCGATGTACCGCAAGGCAGTGCGGATCGGGTCGGTGGTGGCCCTCGTCGCCGGCCTCGGAGTGGCGATCAGCGGTGACTTCCAGGGCAAGGTGATGACCGACGTACAGCCCATGAAGATGGCCGCGGCCGAAGCGCTCTACAACACCGAGGAGCCGGCCAGCTTCTCGATCTTCACGATCGGCTCGCTCGACGGCAGCCAGGAGGTCTTCTCGGTCAAGGTGCCGCGGCTGCTCTCCTTCCTCGCCGAGAACAACCTCGACGCGCAGGTGGTCGGGATCAACCAGCTCCGCGAGGAGTACAAGCAGACCTACGGCCAGGACCCGGGCAAGAAGTACTACTCCCCCGGCGACTACACGCCGGTCATCCCGGTGACCTACTGGGCCTTCCGGCTGATGATCGGGCTCGGCGTGGTAGCCGCCGCAGGTGCCGCGATGCTGATGTGGGCCACCCGGCGCGGGCGGATCCCGCAGGGCCGGGCCTGGGTCTGGCTCGCCCTCTCCCTGCCCCTGCTGCCTGTGGTGGCGAACTCGTTCGGCTGGATCTTCACCGAGATGGGCCGGCAGCCCTGGGCGGTCTTCGGGCTCATGACGACCGCGACCGCCGTCTCACCCGGCGTCAGCGTCGGCGAGGCCTGGACGTCGGTGATCACGCTGACGCTCGTCTACGCCGTGCTGATGGTGATCGAGGTGGGCCTGATGCTGAAGTACGTCCGGGCGGGCGCCGACCCGTTCGAGGAGCCGCCGAGCCCGAAGCTGGGCGAGCAGAGCGACGAGCCGCTCACCTTCGCCTACTGAGCCGACGACGGCTCACCGTCCCAGAACACCGACGAGACATCTGACAGAAAGACATTGATCCCATGGAACTGACCACCGTCTGGTTCAGCCTCATCGCGGTGCTGTGGATCGGCTACTTCGTGCTCGAGGGCTTCGACTTCGGCGTCGGCATGCTGCTGCCGGTGCTGTCGAGGAACGAGACCGAGCGACGCGTCGTGATCAACACGATCGGGCCGGTCTGGGACGGCAACGAGGTGTGGGTTCTCGTCGCCGGTGGCGCGACCTTCGCCGCCTTCCCGGAGTGGTACGCCACCTTGTTCAGCGGCTTCTACCTTCCCTTGCTGCTGATCCTGGTCGCCCTGATCGTCCGCGGCCTCGCCTTCGAGTACCGCGCCAAACGTGACGAGGCGGAGTGGAAGGCGCGGTGGGACAAGGCGATCTTCTTCGGCTCGCTGATCCCCGCGGTGCTGTGGGGTGTCGCGTTCGCGAACATCGTGCACGGCGTGCCGATCAACGCCGACAAGGAGTACGTCGGAAGCACGCTGACCCTGCTCAACCCCTACGCCCTGGTCGGCGGGCTGACCACGCTCGGGCTGTTCCTCACCCACGGCGCGCTGTTCCTCGCCCTCAAGACCGACGGCGACATCCGTCATCGCGCCCGCGATCTGGCGCTCGTGCTGGGCATGCCCACCGCCGGCGTCGCGGTCGTCTTCCTGACCTGGACCCAGATCATCACCGGTGACCTGTGGTCCTCGGCGATCTTCGTCGCAGCCGCGTTGGCACTGCTCGGCGGGCTGTTCGCCGCCTGGAAGGGCCGCGAGGGATGGGCCTTCATCGGTACCTTCGCCACGATCGGACTCGCCGTTGCGGGCCTGTTCGTCGCGCTGTTCCCGAACGTGATGCCCTCCACCGTCGATGCGGCCTACTCGCTCACCACGACGAACGCGTCGGCGACCGCCTACACCCTGAAGATCATGACCTGGGTCGCGGTGATCTTCACGCCGATCGTGCTGCTGTACCAGGGCTGGACGTACTGGGTCTTCAGCAAGCGGATCTCCGTGCACCACATCCCGACGCAGGCGCCGGCGGCAGGGGCGGTCGAGCAGGGCTCATGAAGCCGCTCGACCCCCGGCTCCTGCCACACCTGACACCGGCCAGGCTCCCCCTGGCCGGTGTCGTCGCAGCGAGCACCTTCTCGGGACTGCTGCTCGTCGCGCAGGCGTTCGCGCTCGCGCAGCTGGTCACCTCGCTCTTCGCCGGCGCGAAGGACGGGTCGTGGGACTCGGCGGTCGCCGCAGCGATGTTCCTCGGGCTCGTGACGCTCGGCCGCGCGCTCACGTCCTGGCTGGTCGACGTACTCTCCGCCCGGGCCTCCGCGAAGGTCACCACGACTCTCCGGCACCGGCTGCTCACCGCGGCGCTGGGGCTCGGTCCGTTCGGCCTCTCGCAGCGGCGCAGCGGCGAGGTGGCGCTCCTCGCGACCCGGGGTGTCGCCGCGATCGACCCCTACCTGACGCGCTACCTGCCCGCACTTGTCGTGGCCGCGGTCCTTCCCGCGCTGACCGTCGTCGCGATCGCGACGCAGGACCTGCTCAGCGCCGGCATCGTGGTGGCGACGCTGCCACTCGTGCCGGTCTTCGCGATCCTCGTCGGGGTTGCCACGCGCGACCGCGCCGACCGGCAGTGGCGGTCGCTGGCCATGCTCTCCGGCCACTTCGTCGACGTCATGCGCGGGCTGCCGACCCTCGTCGCCTACCGGCGAGCGAAGGCTCAGTCGGCGTCGATCCGCTCCGTGACCGACCGATACCGGCGGGCCACCAACGAGACCCTGAAGCTCGCCTTCGCCTCCTCGGCCGTCCTCGAGCTGGTCGCCACTATCTCGGTCGCCCTGGTCGCGGTGACCGTGGGCCTTCGGTTGTCCACCGGTTCCGTGGACCTGGGTACGGCGCTGGTCGTGCTGCTGCTCGCGCCGGAGGCGTACTGGCCGCTGCGCCGCGTAGGCGCCGAGTTCCACGCCGCGGCGGAGGGCACGGCAACGTTCGAGGCGGCCGACGAGATCCTGCGGGCAGGCGCCTCGGAGGCTGCCAGCTGGGATGCCGGCTGGGATGCCGGTGGCCCGGAGGGCACCCGGGCGGAGCACGCCAGGGCTGAGGGTGCCGTGTCGCGAGGCACCGCAGCGGCGCTGCCGGGCGAGATCCGGCTCGAGCGCCTGTGCGTCACGTACCCGGGACGTCCTGAGCCGGTGCTCACCGACTTCACCGCAACCCTGCCTGCTCGTGGCGTGACAGCGGTCGTCGGGCCCTCTGGCTCGGGCAAGTCCACGCTCCTCGCGGCACTCATGGGCCACCTGCCCCTGCAGAACGGTCACGTCCTGCTCAACGGCCAGGAGGTCGACCCGACGACGTCCGCCTGGCGACGTGACGTGGCGTGGGTGCCGCAGCGCCCCTGGATCGCAACGGCAAGCGTTGCCGACAACGTCCGCTTCGGCCGGCCCGATGCCACCGACCTGGAGGTCTGGAGGGCCCTCGAACAGGTCTCGCTCGGCGAGGTCGTCGCAAGCCTTCCCGACGGGCTGCACGAGCAGCTAGCTGAGGACGGCGTCGGTCTGTCTGCCGGCGAGCGAGCCCGCCTGGCCCTTGCCCGGGCGGTCCTGGCCGAACGGCCTCTGGTCCTCCTCGACGAGCCGACCGCCCACCTGGATCCGCTCACCGAGTCGGTCATCGCCGAGACGGTCACGAGCCTGGGCGAACGGAGCTGCGTCGTCGTGGTCGCGCACCGGCCGGCCCTGGTTGCGCTTGCCGACCACGTGGTGGAGGTACCCCTACGCCGTCCTTCGCTACACATTCCCGCCCCCCGCCAGGAGGTCGGGCCGGCGACGGGCTCCCGCGACGCAGCCACCGACGTCACCGCCGACGCGGAGATCCCGGCTGCGGCATCAGAAGGCAGCCCTGTGGTCGCCAGGGCGGCGGGCGGCGCGGTCTCGGAACGCGGCGATTCCTCTGCGAAGGAGCGCGCGACACCCCCCGATGCGCCGCTGCCGAACCACGCGGGCATCCGGCTCACTGCCGGGTCGATCCTCGGCGCCCTGGCCGCAGCCTCGGGCGTCGCCCTCACCGCCACCGCAGGTTGGCTGATCGCCCGTGCGGCGGAGCAGCCGCCGGTGCTCATGCTGATGGTCGCGATCATCGCCGTGCGCACGTTCGGCCTCGCGCGACCCGCACTCCGCTACGCCGAGCGTCTGGTATCGCATGACGTCGCGCTCCGGCTGCTCGCGGAGCGCCGCGCCGAGGTGTACGACGCGCTCGTCCCCCTCGTCCCGGGCCGACTCGGCCGTCAGCGTGGCGACGTCCTGTCCTCGGTCGTGGACGACGTCGACTCGCTGGTTGACCGGTACCTGCGCGTCCGTGCACCGCTGGTCACCTACAGCGCAGTAGCCGTTCTGGCGACCCTGTTCGCGGCCTGGATCCTGCCGGACGCGGGCGTGGTCACCGGTGTCACGTTGCTCCTCGGCGGCGGGCTCGCGCACTCGGTCAGCCGCCTCGGCGTGGCCCGTACCGAGGACAGGTTCGTGGCCCGGCGTGCGACGCTCGCCGCTTCCGTCGTACAGACCCTCCAGGGCGCGTCCGACCTGATCATGTGGCAGGCGGACAAGCACGCGGTCGAGCGGGTTGACGAGGCCGGGCAAGCCCTGTCCTCGGCGGCCTTCCGTTCTGCGGCCGCCGTTGCCACCGGGCGGGCACTGGCACTTCTCGCGACCGGACTGGGCGTGCTGGGGATCGCCCGGGTCGGCGCCCCGGCACTCGCCGACGGGCGGGTGTCCGAACCGATGCTCGCACTGCTCGTTCTGCTGCCGCTGGCCCTGCTCGAGGTCATCAGCCCACTGGCCGATGTCGGCGCGCTGCGGGTGCGGGTCGCCGCCGCCGACCGCCGGCTCGCAGACCTCGCCGCCTCGACACCTGCCGTGACCGACCCCGCCGAGCCTGCGCCGGCGCCCGCTACCACCCCCACGCCGCGGGTACACCTCGACCGAGTTTCGGCGGGCTGGGGTAACGCTGCCGCGTTCCGCGGTCTCGACCTGGACCTTCCCGGCGGGTCACGGGTCGGCGTGGTCGGCCCCTCGGGCTCCGGGAAGTCCACGCTGGCCGCTGTACTGATGCGCTTCCTCGACCCGGCTTCAGGGCGGGTGACGATCGGCGGGGTACCGACGAGGTCGATGATGCTGGACGACGTACGAGCGTGCGTCGGGCTCGTCGACGACGACCCTCATGTGTTCGCCTCGACGGTGTTCGAGAACATACGCCTGGCCCGCCCCGACGCCTCGGCCGCCGAGGTGGTGCAGGCGCTTCGCGCGGTGCACCTCGGCGGGTGGCTCGACGGACTTCCCAACGGCCTCCGGACAATCCTCGGCGACGGCTACACCCACGTCTCGGGCGGTGAGCGAGCCCGCATCGGTATGGCTCGCGCTGTCCTCGCCGACCTGCCGGTCCTGGTGCTGGACGAACCGACCGCGCACTTGGACGCGGCTACCGCCGAGGCTGTGGCGCACGATCTCCTCGACGCATCGTCCGGTCGGAGCATCGTGTGGATCACCCACGGGACAGTTGGCCTCGACAGGGTCGACCGGGTGCTCGATCTGGGTCGGTGGTCAGCCAAGGAGCCGGTCATAGCGACGGCATGAGCTTCTGTCCAGCACCGGTTGAGTCTTGGCTGCGAGGTTGGCGGCGTTCCGTGCTCGGCCGGCGCGCTTTCAGCGGCGGTTCACTCGGCTGAGCCGGGCTTTGTCGTTGGGTAGCCGGATCACGGTCCAGCCGCCGTGGAGCAGGTGATGGTGGTGCGGGCAGACGAGGAAACCATCGTCCACGTTGGTGAGGCCGCCGTCTTCCCAGGAGATGCCGTGGTGCGCCTCGCACTCGGAGGCCGGTCGACCACACCCGTCGATGACGCAGCCGCCGTCGCGGACGGTCATCACCTCGCGCTGGGCCTCGGTGTGGAAGCGTTGTTCCCTGCCGACGTCGAGCGGGCGGGACTTGCCGTCGAGCACGACCGGGATGATCCCGGCCTGGCAGGCCAGCCGCCGGGCCTGGCCGGCGGAGATGGTGGTGCCGGTGTCCAGGGTGGCGACCCCGAGCCCATCGAGGAGCTGGTCGAGGCGCATGGTGACCATGATCCTGGCCGAGGTGCCGCCGGACTTGGGCAGCACGTCCTTGGGCAGGCGTTCGATCAGGTCCATCAGTCCGTGCCCCAGTCGCACCGGGTACGGGACGTCCGGCTCCTCCGGCGGTAGCCGGCCCTCACGGTCGCCTTCCGGGTGGCCCTGCGGGCTGCCGGGGTCGGGCGGCGGCCCTGAGCCGGGGTCCGGGTCAGAGCCCGGATCACCGCTGGTCGAGGCGCCGCTGATCGGGGCGCCTCCGGCTGGGTTCGCGGTCGCGGGTCCCCCGGTGGCGGGGTGCTTCGGCTCGGGGCGGGAGACGTTGTCGGGTTGGCCGGTGGGGATGTTCGGGTTCTTCCGGCGCCGGGGTGATGCGAGCGCCCGGATCGCCTTGAGGATGATGTCGGCGTGCAGGTCGGGGAGCCTGCCGCGGAAGCCGGTCGTGCCGTCGCCGTTGCGCCACGACTTGAAGTAGGCCCTCGCCTTCGCGAGCTCCTCCTCGTCCTCGAGCGCCTCGCCCTCCTTGCGTTCGGCACCGTCCGGGTCGATCACCTCCCACAGCTTCCGGCCCAGCACCTTGAGCTGGTCTGGGCTCCATTGCCGGGCGGCGTCGACCAGGAACCGCTGACAGTCCTCGACCTGCTCGGTGGTGAGGGTCCTGGGCAGCTTCCGCAAAGCGGCGACCGCGACCTTGACGTGCTCGGGAGACATCAGCCCGGCGCCCAGGGCGTCGGCGAGGAGTGGGTAGCGCCGGTCCAGGTCCTGGGCGAGCCGGACCTGGGCGTTGGCGTCGGCCCGCCTGGTCTGGGTCAGGTGCGCGAAGAACGCCGCGGTCGTGGTGGCGCCGGTCAGGTCGGCGACCCGCTGCACCTCCCCGGCGACGAGCAGCCGCAGCTTCAGCGCGAACACCGCCGCTGCAACCTGCATGACCGCGAGGATCATCACCCGGATCTCTTTGGCAGTCAGCGTCCCAGCGGACACACCGCGGATCGACTGCATCGCCTCCAGGCAGGTCAGCATCGCGGTGACGATCGGATGCGCCGACAGTCCGGCGACGTCGCCGAGCTCACTTGCCAGATCCTCACTCCTGACATCACCGCAAGGGGCACTCGGTCCAGGACCGCTGCGGCTGACGCCGGGGACAGCCCACCCGGCACCGTCGGCCGACCTGGCCTCGGTGTCCGCAGTGCGGTGGTCCGTCGTCGTCACATCATCAAGCTATGAGAACCGGGCCCCTCAATCGAACACCAGTTCGAGTACGGTGGACGAGCCAGATGCCGCTCCACCTGTGGACGAAAAGTGGCTGCAGCCGCCTTCGACGGAAGGCAGTGTCGCCCGCAACGAACACCCGCCGGCGGCCTCCCCCGAAGGGAACGGCCGCCGGCCAGGAAGCGCAGGAGGCTCAGGCCTCCAGGACCACCGGGACGATCATCGGCCGGCGCCGGTGCGTGTTGCTCACCCACCGGCCCACGACCCGGCGGATCGCCTGCTGGAGCTGGTAGTTGTCGTCCACACCCTCGGCCATTGCCTTGTCCAGCGCGTCACGGACGGCCGGAACCACGGCGTCGAAGTTCGAGTCGGCCTCGATGAACCCGCGGGCGTGGATCTCCGGACCACCCGAGACCTTCCCTGTCACGGAGTCGATCACCACGATCACGGAGATGAAGCCCTCTTCCCCGAGGATCCTGCGGTCCTTCAGCTCGGACTCGGTGAGGTCACCGACCGAGGAGCCGTCGACGAAGACGTAGCCGACGTTGACCTTGCCGGCGACGCTGGCCTTGCCGTCGACGAGGTCGACCACCACGCCGTCCTCGGCGAGAACGACGTTCGGCACTCCCGTCTGACGGGCCAGGTCGGCGTTGGCGCGCATGTGCCGGATCTCCCCGTGGACGGGAAGCACGTTGCTCGGCTTGACGATGTTGTAGCAGTAGAGCAGCTCACCGGCGGAAGCGTGGCCGGAGACGTGGACGAGCGCGTTGCCCTTGTGTACGACGTTCGCTCCCCACCGTGACAGGCCGTTGATCACCCGGTAGATGGCGTTCTCGTTGCCCGGGATCAGCGAGGAGGCCAGGACGACCGTGTCCCCCTCCTCGATGTGCACGAAGTTGTGGTTGCGCTGGGCGATGCGCGAGAGAGCCGACAGCGGCTCCCCCTGCGACCCGGTCGAGATGAGCACGACCTTCTCGGGCGGGTAGTCGGCGAGCTCCTTGGAGTCGACGAGGGTGTCCGGTGGCACGTGGAGGTACCCGAGCTCACGGGCGACGCCCATGTTGCGCACCATCGAGCGTCCGACGTACGCCACCTTGCGGCCGTGCGCCACCGCGGCGTCCATCACCTGCTGGACACGGTGCACGTGGGAGGCGAAGCAGGCGACGATGATCCGCTGCTTGCTCTGGTGGAAGACCCGGTCGAGCACCGGCGCGATGTCGCGCTCGGAGGTCGTGAACCCCGGGACCTCGGCATTGGTGGAGTCCACCATGAACAGATCGACGCCCTGCTCGCCGAGCCGGGCGAAGGCACGAAGGTCGGTGATCCGACCGTCGAGCGGCACCTGGTCCATCTTGAAGTCGCCGGTGTGCAGGACGAGGCCCGCCCCGGTGCGGATGGCGATCGCCAGGCCGTCGGGGATGGAGTGGTTGACGGCGACGAACTCGAGCTCGAAGGGCCCCAGCGTGAGGGTGTCACCTTCCTTGACGACGTGCTGCACGGTCTCCTTCAGGCGGTGCTCACGGAGCTTGCCCGAGACGAAGCCGAGGGTCAGCTGCGACCCGACGAGCGGAATGTCGCCGCGCTCGCGGAGCAGGTACGGGACCGCGCCGACGTGGTCCTCGTGACCGTGCGTGAGGACGACCGCCTCGACCTCGTCGAGACGGTCGCGGATCGGCTCGAAGTCGGGAAGGATCAGGTCGACCCCGGGGTGGTTCTCCTCGGGGAACAGCACCCCGCAGTCCACGATCAGCAGGCGGCCGTCGTACTCGAAGACGGTCATGTTCCGGCCGATCTCACCCAGCCCTCCCAGTGGGATGACCCGCAGGCCGTTCTCGGGGAGCGGTCCAGGGGCGGACAGTTCGGGATGGGGGTGGCTCATACGGTGCCCTTCAAAGTCATTCGTTCTCCAGTAGTCCAGCGTTCACGAGCTCAGTGCGGAGATGAGCGACGAGGTCCTCACCGGCGGGCACGAGCGGAAGTCTCATGTTGCGGTTGTCGAGTACGCCGAGCAGCTGCATGGCGGCCTTGGCCATCATGGCGCCGGGGGCGCGGGTCATGACGGCGCCGACGACCGGGACGAGGCGGCGGTAGATCGCCAGCGCTTCGGCCAGGTCTCCGGCCTCGACCGACCGGACCATCGCGGCGTACTCGTTGCCGGCCACGTGTCCGACGACCGACACGA
Source organism: uncultured Actinomycetota bacterium (assembly GCA_963700955.1). Lineage (GTDB taxonomy): Bacteria > Actinomycetota > Actinomycetes > Propionibacteriales > Nocardioidaceae > Nocardioides_C. The sequence goes on from CAVOZH010000012.1 coordinate 515,618, forward strand.
CTCCGGACCCGCCGTGGGTCAACCAACCGAGGTTCAAGACGTCGTCACCGGAGTAGAAGGCGAGGCCGGTGGCGTCCATGATCCGCACGCCCCGGAAGAGGTCCCCGACGGCGTCCTTGACGGCCACGATGCGGGAGTTCTCGGCGACGCGCTTGTAGGTGTCCTCGGCGATCTGCACGCCGGCGCGCCCCGGGATGTCGTAGAGCATCACCGGCAGCTCGGTCGCCCGGGCGACGACGTCGAAGTGAGCGGCGATGCCTTCCTGGGTCGGCTTGTTGTAGTACGGCGTCACGACCAGCAGCCCGTCCGCGCCGACCTTGAACGCCTGCTCGGCCAGCTCGACGGAGTGCGCGGTGTTGTTGGTACCCACACCGGCCACGACCTTGACCCGGTCCCCCACCGCGTCGACCACGGCGCGGAGGATCTGGGCGTCCTCCTCGGTGCTGGTCGTGGGTGCCTCACCGGTGGTGCCGGAGACCACGATGCCGTCGTGCCCGTTGTCGGCGAGGTGGGTCGCCACCCGGGCGGTTGCCTCGAGGTCCACGGAGCCGTCGTCGGCGAAGGGGGTGACCATCGCGGTGAGGACCCGCCCGAACGGTGCGGGCGCAAGAGAGCCGGGAGTCATGGGCTCAGGTTATCGGTACCGAGACGGGTGGCGCCCGCGCGGACCCTGGACAGGGCGCGCCGGGTCTGGACGTGTCCGGTCAGCGGCGCTCGAGCCACACGAAGTCGTACCCGTCGTGGGGCTCACGACGCGTCTCCGACCAGTCCGACCGGTCGAAGGCCGGGTAGAAAGTGTCCCCGTCCGGGCTCTGGTGCACCTCGGTGACGACCTGTACGTCGGCCGCGCCCATCACGGCCTCGTAGACCCGCGCACCGCCGATCACCATCACGTCACCCGCGTCCGCCGACCGCGCCACGTCGAGCGCCTGCTCCACGCTGCCCACCACCGTCACGCCGTCCGCGGACCACCCGGGCGTGCCGGTGACGACGATGTTCGTCCGGTTCGGGAGGGGCCGTCCGATGCTCTCGAAGGTGACCCGGCCCATCACGACGGGATGCCCGGTCGTGACGGCCCGGAAGTGCCTCATGTCCTCCGGGATCCGCCAGGGGATGTCACCGTCGCGGCCGATCACCCCGTTGTCGGCCACGGCAGCGACCATCACGATCCGCTGCCTCGACGTACCTTCCTCACGGTCCTGGGCGGTCGTCATACCGCGATCGGGGCCTTGATCCCCGGGTGGGGGTCGTAGCCGTCCACGGAGATGTGCTCGAGCTCGAAAGCGTCGATCTCGGTGACAGACGGGTCGAGCCGCAGTGTCGGCAGCGGACGTGGCTCGCGGGTCAGCTGGAGCTGGGCCTGCTCGAGGTGGTTGAGGTAGAGGTGCGCGTCGCCGAGGGTGTGCACGAAGTCGCCCACCTCCAGCCCGGTGACCTGGGCGACCATGTGCGTCAGCAGCGCGTAGGAGGCGATGTTGAACGGCACGCCGAGGAAGACGTCAGCCGATCGCTGGTAGAGCTGGCAGCTCAGCCGCCCCGGCCCGTCGGGCGACGGCGCGACGTAGAACTGGAAGAGCGCGTGGCAGGGCGCGAGTGCCATCTGCGGGATGTCAGCGACGTTCCAGGCCGAGACGATGTGCCGCCTCGAGTTCGGGTCACGCCGGAGGTCCCCGACGACCTGGGCGATCTGGTCGACGTGCCGCCCGTCAGGGGCGGGCCAGGAGCGCCACTGGTAGCCGTAGACCGGCCCGAGGTCACCGTTCTCGTCGGCCCACTCGTCCCAGATCGTCACACCGCGGTCCTGGAGCCACTTCACGTTCGTGTCGCCACGAAGGAACCACAGCAGCTCGGCGAAGACCGACCGGGTGTGGACCTTCTTGGTGGTGACCAGCGGGAAGCCTGCGCGAAGGTCGAACCGCATCTGGTGGCCGAACACGGACCGGGTACCGGTGCCCGTGCGGTCACCCTTCTCCACGCCCTCGTCGAGGATGCGCTGGAGGAGGTCGAGGTACTGCTGCACCCGGTCAAACTACACCGGCCGTACGACGATGGGCGGCTCTTCCCACGGGCGCCGCCGGTTGGGGACCATCGCCCCTACTCCACGCGCCGGGGCAGCGCCGACAATCAAGGCAGTACGCAACGGGGGGCACGCTTCGGGGAGGGAACGTGACGGACCTCGGCGGCAAGACTGTCCTGATCACCGGCGCGGCCAGCGGCATCGGCCGACTCATGGCATTCGGGTTCGCCCACCGCGGCGCGACCGTGGTCGGCTGGGATCTCGAGCGCGAGCCACTTGACGTCCTCGTCAAGGAGCTGCACAACGATGGCGGCATCGCCTATGCGTATGTCTGCGATGTGGGCGACCGCGCCGCGGTCCTGTCGACTGCTGACCGCGTGCACCGCGAGGTCGGGCCTGTCGACGTCCTGGTCAACAACGCGGGGGTTGTCAGCGGCAAGTACTTCCTCGACCTCAGCGAGGAGGACATCGAGCGGACCTTCAGGGTCAACACCCTCGCCCACTTCTGGACCATCCAGGCCCTCCTGCCTCAGATGGTCGAGCGCGGCTCGGGGCACATCGTCACGATCGCGTCCTCCGTTGGGCTTGCGGCTGGCGCTCGGGTCACCGACTACGCCGCGAGCAAGGCGGCTGCTGTCGGGCTCACGGAGAGCCTTCGCCTGGAGCTCGCCGACCTGGCCCCAGGAGTCCGAACGACGCTGGTGTGCCCGAACATCATGGACACGCCGTTGTTCGCGGGTGCCGAGATGCGGCTTCGCCGCCTGATCCCGGTGCTGCACGCCGAAGACGTGGCCACTGCCGTGGTGCGCGCCGTCGAGCGGAACCGCGAGCGGCTCTACGTCCCGTGGCTCACCTACCCCGCCGCTGCCCTACGCGCTCTACCTGCCCCCGTCGCCGACGCCGTGCTGCGTGTCCTCGGTGCAAGCTCCGGCATGGACCACTTCGTCGGACGGCAGGGAGACCGATGATCGGCTCGCTCGTCGACGTCTTCCGGCTGCGGCAGTACTTCAACGCGGTCACCGTGACGCGCGACTTCGCAGCCGGGGTGTTCGACGACGCGGGCTTCCTGTTCGACATCCGGCGTGCCCTTCTCCCGCTGCCGTTCGAGGGACGCGGGCCGGCGCCCACGCCGGTCTCCCCCTTCCCTCCGGCACAGGTCCGACGCCTGGACCGCCTGGCGGGGCGTCGGGTTGCGATCGCGACGACCGGCGGGAGCGGTGCCCTGGCATCGCTCGTCGGAGTCGCTCGCGCCTTCGAGGAGCGAGGCGTCACTCCCGCGGCGATCTCCGCGTGCTCTGGTGCGGCGCTGTTCGCCTACCCGCTCGGAACCGGCATGCCCGCCGGCGAGGTGGCGTCCTTCGTGCTCGGCCTGCGGCCCCGGGACTACCTCGACCTCGACGTCCGGGGCCTCACCACGCTGCCGCTGCGTGCCGCGAAGGGGTTCTCGGGGCTGCTGAAGGGCGAGGCCGTCGAGGCGGCGTACCGGGACCGGTTCGGCGACGTACGCCTCGGTGACCTGACGATCCCGGTGTACGCACCGGTGTGGGAGGTCGACCACAACCGGGTCGTGCACCTCGGCCCGGAGACGCATCCCGACCTCCCCCTGGCACGCGCGGTGCGGATGTCCATAGCGCTACCACTGTTCATCCAGGCAGTGCAGTTCGACGGCGGCTGGTGGTGCGACGGCGGCGTGGTCGACATCTTCCCGGTGAGGCCGATCCTGGAGCGGGTCGCGCCCGACGCGGTGGTGGCCGTCAACGGCTTCTACCCACCCGGGTTCGTCGGCGAGGACGAGACCGGTTGGCACGACCGCTCGATGTCGATCCTCTACGCGGCCTCCCAGGTGCGGACGAGCCAGCAGATCGCCCTGGCCCGTGAGAACCTGGAGCAGCTGAGGCGAGCGTGCCCGGTCGAGCTGATCGAGCCGGTGCCTTACGAGAAGGTGCAGGGCGCCGGGTTCTACCGCCAGTTCATCGACAGCAGCGAGTGGGCGTCGTTCATGCGCGAGGGCCTCGTCTCGGGGCTCGGAGCGCTCGCTGCCCTGGCCCGGACCCTGGGCCGCACTCGGGGCCGGACCAGCCACAAGGCCGGGCCCGGGCGAGCGGGTTGACGGGTAGGACCGCTGCCCCTGCGACCTGCCCCTGTGACAGGCTCAGGCCATGGCGACGTACTTCGACGTTCACCCGGCCAACCCGCAGCCGCGCTCCATCGCCCAGGTTGTGAGGATCATGCAGGACGGCGGGGTGGTCGCCTACCCCACCGACTCGGGCTTCGCACTCGGCTGCCAGATGGGGAACCAGGACGGCCTGGCCCGGATGCGCCAGATCCGCGGGCTCGACGACAAGCACCACTTCACGTTGCTCTGCAAGGACTTCGCGCAGCTCGGCCAGCTCGTGCACATCGACAACGCGGTCTTCCGGGCGATCAAGGCAGCGACGCCAGGCTGCTACACCTTCATCCTGCCTGCGACGAGCGAGGTGCCACGCAAGCTCCTCCACCCGAAGAAGCGGACCGTCGGGGTGCGGATCCCCGCCCACAAGGTGGCCCAGGCGATGCTCACCGAGATCGGAGAACCGATCGTCACCACGACCCTGCTGCTCCCCGGCGAGGAGGAGCCGATGACGGAGGGCTGGGAGATCAAGGAGCGGCTCGACCACCAGGTCGAAGCGGTGATCGACTCGGGCGACGCCGGGACCGAACCGACCACCGTCGTGGACTTCTCCTCCGGTGCCCCTGAGGTCGTGCGAAGAGGGGCCGGCGACCCGACGCCGTTCGAGTGACGCTCGCCATTCGACGGGGACAGAGCCCGGTGAGACATGCCACGCGGATCCTGGACGAACGGCATCTCGCCGTTGACAGCCGAGTATCGAAAATCAGGCGTCGTAGTCCAGGACCACCCGTCCGGAGGTCGGATGGGACTGGCAGGTGAGCACGTAGCCACGCTCGACCTCGTCCGGCTCGAGCGCCCAGTTGGTGTCCATCTCGACCGTGCCCTCGACGAGCTTGGCGCGGCACGTGCCACACACCCCGCCCTTGCACGCGAAGGGTGCGTCGGCCCGCACGGTCAGCGCTGCTTCGAGCACCGACGGCCCGTCGGGTAGGAGCGCGAAGCTCGACCGGCGGCCGTCGAGGGTGATGGTGACCTCGGCGCCGGCGGCCGCCTCTGTGGAGACCACCGGAGTGCGGCGGGCGGGGGGTGTGCTCTCGACGTGGAACACCTCGGCATGGATCGACCGCTTGGAGACCCCCTCGGCGATCAGCTGCTTACGCAGGGTGGCGACCAGGTCGTAAGGCCCGCAGAGGAACCACTCGTCGACGTCGACCGGCGGGATCAGGGTGTCGAGGAGCCGCTGCATCCGCGGGACGTCGAGGCGGCCCGAGAACAGCTCGACCTCCTGCGGCTCCCGGGACAGCATGTGGATCAGCTGGAAACGGTCGGGGTAGCGGTCCTTGAGGTCCTCGACCTCCTCGAGGAACATCACCGTGGAGTGGGTCCGGTTTCCGTAGATCAACGTCACGCGCGAGCGCGGCTCGGTCTCGAGGGTCGTGGCGACGATCGACAGGATCGGAGTGATCCCCGATCCCGCCGCGATGCAGACGTAGGTCTTGTCGTGCTCGGGGTCGAGCTCGGCGAAGAACCGGCCGCTCGGCGTCATCACGTCGATCATGTCGCCGACCCGCAGCCTGTCGAGGGCGTGCTCGGAGAACGCGCCGCCGGGGAGCCGCTTCACGGCGATGCGGAGCACCCCGGACGAGACCGGGGAGCAGATCGAGTAGTTGCGCCGGACGTCGTCGCCGGCGAGCTCCGTGCGCACCGTGACGTGCTGGCCCTGGGTGAACGCGTAGTCCCCTCGGAGCTCTTCGGGCACGTCGAAGGTGATCGCGACCGAGTCCTGGGTCAAGGGCTCGATCGCGCCGATCCTGAGCGGGTGGAAGACCGCGTGGCTGCTGCTCACGACGACAGCTCCTAGATGTTCTTGAAGTGGTCGAAGGGCTCTCGGCAGGCGTTGCACACCCACAGCGACTTGCACGCGGTCGACCCGAAGCGGCTCAGCTCCCGGGTGTCGGGCGAGCCACACTGCGGGCAGCGCAGGGAGAGCGTGAGCGGGACCGGTCCGCCTGTGTCATGGGGCACCGGCGGTGCGACGCCGTACTCCTCGAGCTTGCGACGACCCTCCTCGCTCATCCAGTCGGTCGTCCACGCCGGCGAGAGGACGAGGTCCACGCGAGCGTCGTCGTACCCGGCCTCGGCCAGCGCCGCGAGGACATCGGCCCGGATCGCCTCCATCGCGGGGCAACCGGAGTACGTCGGCGTGATCGTCACCCTCACCTGCCCGTCGTCCGCGACCTCGACGTCTCGCAGGATCCCGAGGTCCTCGATCGTGAGGACCGGAATCTCCGGATCCGGCACCTCGGCCGCGGCGGAGCGCGCGCTCACCATGTCGCCCCCGGGTGCGAGCGGGCCAGGTGCTGCATCTCCGCGAGGAGGTAGCCCATCTGCTCGGTGTGGATCCCGCGGCGTCCACCGGTGACGGCAGGAGGTACGTCGGGCAGGGTCAGCGTGGCCTCGGCGACCACGGCGGCGACCCGCATGCGCCAGGCGTCGCGGAGCAACGCGGGCTCGACCGCGACGCCCGCACGGACCAGGGCGGCGTCGATGTGGCTGTCGTCGAACAGCTCCTCGGCGAAGGGCCACTCCGCGTCCAGGCCGGCCTGCATCCGCCGGTGCGACTCCTCGGTGCCGTCGCCGAGCCGCAGCACCCACATCCGGGCGTGGTCGACGTGGTAGTCGACCTCCTTGACCGCCTTGGCCGCGATCGCGGCGAGCGTCTCGTCGCTGCTCTTCCGCAGGGCGGTCCAGAGCTCGTGGAGGTAGGTCGAGAGCAGCAGCAACCGCGCCATGGTCACGGCGAAGTCGCCGTTCTCCCGCTCGACGAGCTGGACGTTCAGGAACTGCCGCTCGTCGCGGAGGTAGGCCAGGTCGTCCTCGTCACGGCCGTTCGCCTCCAGCGCGCCGGCGTGGGTCAGGAGCGCGCGAGCCTGTCCGAGCAGGTCCAGGCCGATGTTGGCGAGCGCGACGTCCTCCTCGAGCTCGGGCGCCGAGGCGATCCACTCCCCCAGCCGCTGTGCGGAGACCAGCGCGTCGTCTGCCAGCGAGAGGACGTAGCGGACGTGCGCGGTGCCTGCTGTGTCGCTCACAGGTGCTCCACGCCCTCAGGGACCTCGTAGAACGTCGGGTGGCGGTAGATCTTGTCCGCGGCCGGCTCGAAGAAGGAGTCCTTCTCGTCAGGGCTCGAGGCCGTGATCGCCGTGGCCGGCACCACCCATAGGGAGACCCCCTCCTGCCGGCGGGTGTAGAGGTCACGGGCGTTGCGCAGCGCCATCTCGGCATCGGGGGCGTGCAGCGATCCGACGTGGACGTGCGAGAGGCCGCGGCGAGACCGCACGAAAACCTCCCAGAGGGGCCAGTCCCTGCTCATGCCACTGCTCCCGTCGCACGGTCCTGCCGGTCCTGCTGCTTGCGGGCGTACGCCGTGGCGGCCTCCCGGACCCAGGCACCTTCCTCGTGCGCTCGCACCCGGTGGGCGAGGCGCTGCTTGTTGCAGGGCCCGTTGCCCTTGATCACCTCGAAGAGCTCGGTGAAGTCGATCTCGCCGAAGTCGTAGTGGCCGCGCTCCTCGTTCCAGCTCAGGTCCGGGTCGGGCACGGTGAGCCCGAGCGCCTCGGCCTGCGGGATCGTCATGTCGACGAACCGCTGCCGCAGGTCGTCGTTGGAGAACCGCTTGATGCCCCACCGCATCGACTGCTGCGTGTGACCGACGCCCGCCGCGGCGCCGCTGTCGGAGGGACCGAACATCATCAGGCTCGGCCACCACCAGCGGTTGACGGCGTCCTGCGCCATCGCCTTCTGCCCCTCGGTGCCGTGCGACAGCGTGTACAGCAGCTCGAACCCTTGGCGCTGGTGGAACGACTCCTCCTTGCACACGCGCACCATCGCGCGGGCGTAGGGGCCGTAGGAGCAGCGACACAGCGGCACCTGGTTCACGATCGCCGCCCCGTCGACCAGCCAGCCGATCGCCCCGACGTCGGCCCAGGTCAGGGTCGGGTAGTTGAAGATCGAGGAGTACTTCTGCCGACCGGTGTGAAGTGCGTCGAGGAGGTCGGAACGGTCGACTCCGAGCGTCTCGGCAGCAGCGTAGAGGTACAGGCCGTGACCCGCCTCGTCCTGCACCTTGGCCATCAGGATCGCCTTTCGACGCAGGCTCGGGGCGCGGCTGATCCAGTTGCCCTCCGGCTGCATCCCGATGATCTCGGAGTGTGCGTGCTGGGCGATCTGCCGGATCAGCGTCTTGCGGTACGCGTCAGGCATGGCGTCGCGTGGCTCGACCCGCCCGTCCGCGTCGATGAGCTCCCGGAAGCCCGGCGGGTCGGCGGGACCGTCGGCCGCGGGGGGCGGAGCGGAGCCGCGCTCGGGTGCGCTGAAGTCGTTGCCGTACATGTGACCACCCTAACAAAGATCTGTTACACCTTTTACGCACGATGGCCGCTCCGATGTAACACTTCAACCCCTGTAAGGATGGCGTCATGAGCACTCCCTCCGACAACTCGGCTGGCACTCCGACCGCTGACGTCTCCGTGCGGGTGGCCTGGGCCGACGATGCGGCCGCGATCGCCGAGGTTCAGGTCAAGGCGTGGCGCCGCGTGTACGACGGGCTGCTCCCCTCCGACGTACTCGGGGGCCTGGAGCCGGCTCAGTTCGCCGCCGCCTGGCAGGAGTCCCTCTCCAAGCCGAAGGACGCCCGCAACCGGGTCCTGGTCGCACTGGAGCGCAACACCGTCCGTGGCTTCGCGATCACCTCCCCGTCCGAGGACCCCGACGCCGACCCGGTCGCCGATGGCGAGGTCTCGGAGCTGACCGTGGACCCCGACCACGTGCGGCACGGCCACGGGTCCCGGCTGCTGCAGGCCTGCGCCGACACGCTCCGGGCGGACCGGTTCCGCCGGGCTGTGACCTGGCTGAACAGCACCGACGACACGCTGCGGGAGTTCCTCACCACGGCCGGGTGGGCACCCGACGGCGCGCATCGGGAGCTCGACCTGCGCGGGGACGGCGAGGTCCTCGTCAAGCAGGTGCGACTCCACACCGACCTCACGGAGTGACCCCGGACCGCCCCGGTGAGGCCGACCCGAAACCCAGAGGTTTCGACTTCGCCGACGAGGCAACCTAGAGGGCGTCTGGATCGTCTAACCAGTTGTGAGGCCGACGACGGCCTCGTGGGACCCGGATACATGGGGAGAGTGCACTGTGCTGGGACCGTTGCCGAAGCTGTATCGCGTCGTGGTGTCTGTCGCCGCCCTGCTGTTGTTCGTCGCCGGCGGCGCCTGGGCGGCGTTCATGTTGCCCTACCCCATCCTGATCAGCGCGGGAGCGAGCTTCGGGCTGGCCCTCGGCGCGGTGTGTGCGTACCTCCTGCTCCACCAGTCGAACTCGGCGACACAGCCCCATCGCATCCGGCGCCGGCGACTCGACTAGGTTCGGCGGGTGACCCCCGCTTCCTCACACCGCGCGATCATCCGTGACGGGATAGCGGTCGGCATCGCCACGGGCGCCTACGGCATCTCGTTCGGCGCGATCGCCGTCGCAGCGGGCTTCTCGGTGCTCCAAACCTGTGCGCTGTCCCTGCTGGTGTTCACCGGTGCCTCGCAGTTCGCCCTGGTCGGGGTGGTCGCAGCCGGTGGGGCTCCGCTCTCCGGCTCGGTGACCGGACTGCTTCTCGGCACGCGCAACACCCTCTACGGGCTCCGGCTGGCGCCGCTGCTCGGCTGGACGGGCTGGCGACGAGCCGGGGCGGCACACCTGCTCATCGACGAGTCCACAGCCATGTCGGTGACCAGGGAGACCACCGAGGAGGCCCGGGTCGGGTTCCTGAGCACCGGCCTGGCGGTGTTCGTGCTGTGGAACCTGGCCACCTTCGGCGGAGCGCTCGCGGGCGCGGCGCTGGGCGACCCCCGGACCTACGGCCTCGACGCCGCGGTGGGCGGGGCCTTCCTCGCGTTGCTGTGGCCACGCCTGCGGGACCGACGCAACCAGGTCACCGCCGTACTCGCCGTGGCGCTGGCGCTGAGCGTGGTCCCCGTCGCCCCGGCCGGCGTCCCCGTGCTCGCCGCGGCTCTCGTCGCTCTCGGCGTCGGCATCGCGACCCAGCAGCGCGAGGACGCGACCGAGATCCCGGACCGGGACGACCTGCCGAGCGGAGGCGAGCACACATGATGTGGGCAGCGATCGTGGTGACGGGGGTCGGCGCTTACCTGCTCAAGCTGACGGGGCTCTGCATCCCCGCCTCCGTGCTCGAGCACCCGTTGGTGCACCGGGTCGCGGACCTCATGCCGGTGGCTCTGCTCGCTGCGCTGGTCGCCGTGCAGGTCTTCGCCGACGGCTCTTCGCTCACCATCGACGCTCGAGCCGCCGGTCTCGCTGCCGCGGTCGTGGCGCTGCTCCTGCGCGCGCCCTTCATCGTGGTGGTGCTCGTCGCCGCCGTCACCGCCGCCCTGCTCCGCCTCATCTGACCGCTGTAACGCGGGGTTGGCGACGGTGCGCAAGCGGCGTTCGGCTTGCGAACCGTCCACAGCGGGTGGGAAGTGAGCCGGTACGGCGGGAGGCTCAGCCGATCTCGATCCGCCCGTTCTCGTCGATGGGGAACCCGGGCGCGTAGGCGATCTCCCACAGGATCCCGTCGGGGTCGGCGAAGTAACCGGAGTAGCCGCCCCACTCCGCACGGGTGGCCGGCTTGACGATGGTCCCGCCCACCTCGCGGACCCGGACGAACGCGAGGTCGACCGCGTCCTCCGACGGGAGGTTGATCGCGAGCGTGATGCCGCGGTACCTCGGCTGCTCGTCGGGTGGGAGTGCGTCGAGGTGCGCGTCGTCGGCGAGCGCCTCGTAGCCGAACAGGCCGATCCAGCTCCCAGAGGTCTTGATCCAGACGATGCCGTCCGCCACGTTCCCGCGCTGCTCCCAGCCGAGGTCGCTGTAGAACCGCAGGGAGCGTTCGAGATCGGTGACGCCGAGGGTCACGATGGAGAAGTTGGGGGGTATGTCGGTAGGCATGGGGACATCCTGCCGCACCCGCGGGTCAGGACCGGTCGCCCCGCGCGTCGTACAGCTCGATCGCGCGGCGCACCGCCGAGCGCGCCCGGGTGCGGTCGCTCGCGTCGTCGTACGCCAGCGCGAGGCGGTACCACGCCTGCCAGCTCTCCGGCTGCGCCTCCACCTCAGCCTGGCGCACGCCGAACGCCTCGTCCGCGGCGGCGCGGTCGACCCGGCCGGACGGACGACGCGGGAGGTCGTCGACGGGGAGCCCGCCCTCGGCCTCGAGTGCGGCCGCGAGCTCCGCGGACCGACGTCCGAATGCGATCTCGCGCCAGACCAGCCCAAGGCCCAGCACGGGGAGCACCAGCACGCCGATGCCGAGCAGCACCGCAGCCGGCTCGCCGCTGGCGATGAAGGCGACACCCTTCGCGCCGAGGAGCACCGCGTAGAACGCGAGGATGACGACCATGACGGCGATGACCGCCTTGGTCCGCATCAGTCGAGGCCCATGAACTCTTCGAGGCCGACGGTGAGGCCCGGAGCGGACCCGATGCGACGCAGCCCCAGCAGGACGCCGGGCATGAACGAGACGCGGTCCATCGAGTCGTGACGGATGGTCAAGGTCTCCCCCGGCCCCCCGAGGATGACCTCCTGGTGTGCCACGAGTCCCCTGAGCCGCAGTCCGTGCACGCGGATGCCGTCGACGTCCGCACCCCGGGCGCCCTCGAGAGAGGTAGAGGTCGCGTCGGGGATGGGTCCGGAGCCGGCCTTGCGACGGGCTTCGGCGATCAGGGACGCCGTGCGACGGGCGGTCCCCGACGGTGCGTCGGCCTTCTCGGGATGATGCAGCTCGACGATCTCGACCGACTCGTAGAACGGCGCGGCCTCCGCGGCGAAGCGCATCATCAAGATCGCGCCGATGGAGAAGTTGGGGGCGACCAGCACGCCCGTGGCCGGAGCGTCCGAGAGCCAGGAACGCAGCTGGTCGAGGCGTTCGTCGTCGAACCCGGTGGTCCCCACGACCGCGTGGATGCCGTGGTCGACGCAGAACTCGAGGTTGTCCATGACCACGTCGGGGTGGGTGAAGTCCACCACCGCCTCGGCCCCGGAGGTGACCAGCTCGTCGATGGACTCGTCGGCGTCGATCGCCGCCACCAGCTCCATGTCGTCGGCGGCCTCGACCGCTTTGCAGACCTCAGCACCGACCTTGCCGCGGGCGCCGAGCACGCCCACCTTCATCTTCGACGTCACGGACCAAACCTAGTGGGGAGGCGGACCCACCGTGGATCCGGCCTCCTTGGCGGTCGGCCTGGTCGCCCGGCTCGACAGGGTCCTCTGCCACGAGAGCGGCCTCGACTCGGGCACGACGCCCGTGCGGACGCTGCACCAGACGGTCTTGCCGGTGGGCGTGAAGGCCGTTCCCCATTCGTGGGCGACCTTGTCGACGAGGAGGAACCCCAGCACGTCGGGTGGAGCCTCGTCGGTCCTCTTCCTGTCGTGGACCTCGAGCCGCATCTCGTACGTCGAGCAGCTCATCTCCAGCTGGATGGGAGCATCCCCGTAGAGGACCGCGTTGGTCACGAGCTCACTGGCCAGGAGCTGCAGCGCGACAGCCCCGCGGCCGCCGTGCGAAGGACAGGTGTTCTGCTCCACGAAGTCGCGAGCGAGCGCAGGCGACTGGAGCGACTTCGAGAGTGTCACACTGGCATCTGCCGTGACCTCGCACATCACGTTTCCCTCCGGGACTCCGTGCGCTGAGTGCTCGAGATCCCTCAGGGCAGCCTGGGCACGGCCTCCGAAAGGCCGCATGCCTCACCCGGAGAGGCTACAACGGACAGCGGAACGAGGAGAGCCTCGTCACCGTTTGACACGGTCCGGAATCTTGGCTGGAGTACCGGTTTCCCGGTCTCGTGGTCCATCAACCGACTCGGTTCTCCTCGTCCTGCTTCCATGAAACATCCGAGACATTCGGGGCCCTAGGGCCGAGCGGCCTCTGGTGACGACCCGATCGTCCCGACACGCACAAATCGGGACAGGCAGGGCGGCTAGCTCGTCGCGACGGGGCCGACGACCGCGAGTGTCTCGGGCTGGACGAAGAGCTCTTTCGCGAGCAGCTGGACCTCCTCGACCGTGACGGCGTTGATCCGTCCGATCACCTCGTCGATGCCCGGCAGCTCGTCGTACAGCAGCTCGGCCTTGGCGATCCGCGACATGCGCGTGCCGGACTCCTCCATGCTCAGCACCAGGCCGCCACGAAGCTGGCCCTTGCCGCGCTCGAGCTCCTCGTCGGTGATCCCGTGGTCCGCGAGCAGCTGCATCTCGGTGCGCACGACGTCCAGCACGTCGTCCATCCGCGCCGGAAGGCAGCCGACGCCGACGCCGAACATGCCGCTGTCGGTGTAGTGCGAGGCGAAGGAGTAGACCGAGTAGGCCAGACCACGCCGCTCACGGACCTCCTGGAACAGCCGCGAGGACGTGCCACCGCCGAGAACGGCGTTGAGCACGCCGAGGGCGTACCTCCGGTCGTCGGTGCGCACGAGCCCGTTCACACCGAGGACCAGGTTGACCTGCTCGAACGGCCGGCTGAGCGAGATCTCGCCCGCTGAGGTCCGCTTGACACGGTCGGACCGCCGCGGCGGCTGCGGCCTGGCGGTGGCGTCGGCGAGGAAGTCCGCACGCCCGAAGGCTTTGCGGACCAGGCGTACGACGGCCGCGTGGTCGACGTTGCCCGCGGCCGCGACCACGATGTTCTCGGGGCGGTAGCGGCTTCGGTAGTAGCGCATGATCTGGGCGCGGGTCAGCGCCTCGATGGATGACACGGTGCCCGCGATCGGCCGGCCGAGCGGCGTGCCGCTCCATGCCTTCTCGGCGTAGAGGTTGTGGACCACGTCGTCGGGGTCGTCGTCGTGCATGGCGATCTCGTCGAGGATCACCTCGCGCTCCGCCTCGACGTCGTCGGAGGTGATCAGCGACGAGGTGACCATGTCGCCGAGCACGTCGACGGCGAGGGGCAGGTCCTCGTCGAGGACCCGCGCGTGAAAGCAGGTGTACTCCTTGGCGGTGAACGCGTTGAACTCGCCGCCCACCGTGTCCAGGGCGATCGATATGTCCATCGCCGACCGGGTCGGTGTGCCCTTGAAGAGCAGGTGCTCGAGGAAGTGCGACGCCCCAGACAGGGTGGGCGCCTCGTCACGCGAGCCGACGCCGATCCACGCACCGACGGTGGCGGACCGGACGCCTGGCATCACCTCGGTGACGACGCGCAGTCCTCCCGGAAGGACGGTCCGGCGGACCTGTGAGATCACAGATCCGCCGGGGTCCTTCTCGACCAGGAGGGTGCGCGTCGTACCTGGCTTCTGCTGAGCTGCGGTGAACGGAGTCGTCACTGCTCGCCGTCGGCGGAGCCGGCGGCCTCGGAGGTGGCGTCGGAGCCCGACTCAGCCGACTCCCCCGCCTCCTCGACGACGGGGATCAGCGAGAGCTTGCCGCGGTCGTCGATCTCGGCGATCTCGACCTGCACCTTCTGGCCCACCGAGACGACGTCCTCGACGGCGTCGACGCGCTTGCCACCCGCAAGGGCGCGGAGCTTGCTGATGTGAAGCAGGCCGTCCTTGCCGGGGAGCAGCGAGACGAACGCACCGAAGTTCGTCGTCTTCACGACGGTGCCGAGGTAGCGCTCGCCGACCTCGGGCATCGTCGGGTTCGCGATGCCGTTGATGATCGAGCGGGCGGCCTCAGCCGACTCGCCGTTGGTGGCACCGATGTAGATCGTGCCGTCGTCCTCGATGCTGATCTGGGCGCCGGTGTCGTCCTGGATCTGGTTGATGACCTTGCCCTTGGGACCGATCACCTCACCGATCTTGTCGACGGGGACCTTGACCGTGATGATCCGCGGAGCGTGCAGCGACATCTCCTCAGGAGCGGAGATCGCCTCGGCCATCACGTCGAGGATCGCCAGACGGGCGTCCTTGGCCTGGGTCAGCGCACCGGCGAGCACCTCGGCGGGGATGCCGTCGAGCTTGGTGTCGAGCTGCAGGGCCGTGACGAAGTCACGCGTGCCGGCGACCTTGAAGTCCATGTCGCCGAACGCGTCCTCGGCGCCGAGGATGTCGGTCAGCGCGACGTACTGGGTCTTGCCGTCGACCTCACCGGAGATCAGGCCCATCGCGATGCCGGCGACGGGTGCACGCAGCGGCACACCTGCCTGGAGCAGCGACAGCGTCGAGGCGCAGACCGAGCCCATGGACGTCGAGCCGTTGGAGCCGAGGGCCTCGGACACCTGACGGATGGCGTACGGGAACTCCTCGCGGGTGGGCAGCACCGGCACGAGGGCACGGCCGGCGAGAGCACCGTGGCCGATCTCGCGACGCTTGGGCGAACCCACCCGGCCGGTCTCACCGGTGGAGTACGGCGGGAAGTTGTAGTTGTGCATGTAGCGACGCGTGGTCTCCGGGGAGAGCGTGTCGAGCTTCTGCTCCAGCGTCAGCATGTTGAGCGTGGTGACACCCAGGATCTGGGTCTCGCCGCGCTCGAACAGCGCCGAGCCGTGCACCCGCGGGATCACGCCGACCTCGGCGGACAGGGTCCGGATGTCGGTGAGGCCGCGGCCGTCGATGCGGACCTTGTCGCGCAGCACGCGGTCACGGACGAGCTTCTTGGTGAGCGAGCGGAAGGCAGCGCCGAGCTCCTTCTCACGCCCCTCGAAGTCCGCGCCGACCTTCTCGATGACCGAGGCCTTGACCTCGTCCATCTTGCTCTCGCGCTCCTGCTTGCCGGCGATGGTCAGCGCCTGTGCCAGCTCGGTGGTGGCGGCGTTCTCCACCGCGGCGTACACGTCGTCCTCGTAGTCGAGGAAGATCGGGAACTCCGCGACCGGCTTGGCGGCCTGCTTGGCGAGCTCGGACTGCGCGTCGCAGAGCTGCTTGATGAAGGGCTTGGCGGCGTCGAGACCGCCGGCGACGACCTCCTCGGTCGGAGCCTGCGTGCCGGAACGGACCAGGTCCCACGTGGACTCGGTGGACTCCGCCTCGACCATCATGATCGCGACGTCACCGGACTCGGTGACCCGACCGGCGACGACCATGTCGAAGACGGCGTCCTCGAGCTGGCTGTGGCTGGGGAAGGCGACCCACTGGCCCTCGATGAGGGCGACGCGCACGCCGCCGACCGGGCCGGAGAACGGCAGGCCGGAGAGCTGCGTGGACATCGACGCGGCGTTGATCGCGAGGACGTCGTACGGGGTGTCGGGGTCGAGCGCCATCACCGTGATGACCACCTGGACCTCGTTGCGCAGTCCCTTCTTGAAGGTCGGGCGCAGCGGACGGTCGATGAGGCGGCAGGTGAGGATGGCGTCCTCGGACGGCCGGCCCTCGCGGCGGAAGAACGAGCCGGGGATCCGGCCCGCGGCGTACATCCGCTCCTCGACGTCGATCGTGAGGGGGAAGAAGTCGAAGTGCTCCTTCGGGTGCTTCCCGGCCGTGGTGGCCGAGAGCAGCATGGTCTCGTCGTCGAGGTAGGCGGTGACCGAGCCGGCCGCTTGACGGGCCAGGTAGCCGGTCTCGAACTTGACGGTGCGGCTGCCGAACTTGCCGTTGTCGATGACGGTCTCGACCGCCGAGATGGTGGGTTCCTCCATGGGATACCCCTTTCTCTGTTCGCGGAGCGATCACGCGGGGGCGCCTCAAGCCATCTGATGACCAGTGATGCGCGTGGCTCCGCTGGCACAGGGGGCCGGTCTTCGATCGAGGCCCGCGGGCGGCCGGCGTGAACCGGCAATCTCCCGAAGGCCACTACCGAGGACCGGGCCGGACGTCCGCGGTCGCTCCAGTGAATGGTGTGTGTTCAGTTGTTCCAGAACATGTCCGAGCCTAGCCCGACCATGCCCCGTTCATGCAGCAGGAGCGACCACCCGGCCCGGCGTGCTGCGCCGGCGGGGGTCGCTCCTGCTCAAGACTCTTGCTTCATCGATGCTCTGATCAACGACGCAGACCGAGCCGCTCCACGATCGAGCGGTAACGGTTGATGTCTTCCTTCTGCATGTAGTTCAGAAGGCGACGGCGCTGACCCACGAGCAGGAGCAGACCACGACGGCTGTGGTGGTCGTGCTTGTGCATCTTGAGGTGCTCGGTGAGGTGAGAGATGCGGTGGCTCAGGAGCGCAACCTGCACCTCCGGAGAGCCGGTGTCGCCCTCGTTGGTGGCGTACTCGGCGATGATCTGCTTCTTGGTCTCCGCGTCGGTACCTTTGGACACGCGACTTCCCTTCGGGTTTCTCGTTGCGCGGCGCGCCGGGGCCTGTTCACCCGGGCACTCTGGATCCGCGGCCGTTCTGACGGCGATGCCGTCTCCGGCTACTCGGCCGGGACAACCGCTCAAGGCTATCAGCGGCCCGCTGGATTCTCCGAATCGCTTCCCGCGACGGCCCCGGACCCGTCCGTCAGGCGCAGTAGTGTGCACAGCAACACGCGGTTACGTGGAAGGATTGCCCCCGTGCAGAAGCAAGGGACTCGGCTCGGCGTGTGCAACCTGTGCGAGGCCATCTGTGGGCTGCGCCTGACCCTCGAGGACGGCCGGATCACCTCGGTGCGCGGCAACCCCGACGACCCGCTCTCCCGAGGCCACATCTGCCCCAAGGCGTTGGCGCTCCAGGACGTCCACGAGGACCCTGACCGGCTGCGCCGCCCCGTCCGGCGTACCTCCACGGGCTGGCAGGAGATCGGCTGGGACGAGGCGCTCGACCTCGTCGCGGACCGCCTCGCGCGAACGATCACCGAGCACGGACGCGATGCCGTCGCGGTGTACCTGGGCAACCCCAACGTGCACAGCCTCGGCTCGATGACCCACGCGACCGCGATGGTGAAGGCGCTCCGCACCAAGAACACCTACAGCGCGACCTCGGTGGACCAACTGCCTCATCAGCTCGTGGCCCACCTGATGTACGGCCACCAGCTGCTCATCCCGGTGCCCGACATCGACCGGACGCAGCTGTTCGTCGTGGTGGGCGGCAACCCGATGGCCTCCAACGGCAGCCTGATGACCGTGCCTGACTTCCCGGGCCGGCTCCGCGAGCTGCGGGCCCGTGGTGGCCGGATGGTCGTCATCGACCCCCGGCGCACCGAGACCGCGAAGGCGGCCGACAAGCACCACTTCGTGCGCCCCGGAACGGACGCTTTCGTGCTCCTCGCGATGCTGCACACGGTCTTCGCCGAGGGGCTGGCCAGGGCGCCCGAGTACGTCGACGGGCTCGACGTCGTGGAGGCCGCGGTGCGCGACTTCACGCCCGAGCGGGCCGAGACTGCAAGTGGGGTTCCGGCAGAGGTCGTCCGTGGCCTCGCCCGGGAGCTCGTGACGACCGAGGCCGCCGCGCTCTACGGACGGATGGGGGTCTCGACACAAGGGTTCGGGACCGTGTGCCAGTGGGCCATCCAGTGCCTGAACATCGTGGCCGGGAACCTCGACCACATCGGCGGCACGATGTTCACCTCGCCGGCCATCGACGTGGTGGGACGAGGGCTCATCGGCAAGGGCCACCGCGACCTGTGGCGCAGCAGGGTCCGCGGACTGCCAGAGGTCGGCGGGGAGCTGCCGGTGTCGACCCTCGCCGACGAGATCCTCACACCCGGAGAGGGACAGGTGCGCGCGGTCCTCACCGTCGCGGGCAACCCGGCGCTCTCGACACCCGACGGCGCCCGCCTCTCCGAAGCGCTCGCGGGGGTCGACTTCATGGCCGCCGTGGACATCTACGTGAACGAGACGACCCGGCACGCCGACGTGATCCTGCCGCCCACCTCGGCACTCGAGCGCGACCACTACGACCTGGTCTTCCACGTGCTGGCGGTCCGCAACACAGCGCGCTTCACGCCCGCCGTCTTCCCGAAGCCCGAGGACGCCCGGCACGACTGGGAGATCTACCGCGAGATCGCGCTCCGGACCGCCAAGCGTCTCGCGGACAAGCCCCCGCTGAAGAAGCGCCTGGCCCAGCAGTCCCGGATGCGTCTCTCCCCGACCCGCACGATCGACCTGCTGCTGCGCACCGACCGGACCAGGTTGTCGCTGCGCAAGCTCCGCCGCAGCCCGCAGGGAGTGGATCTGGGCCCGCTTCGCCCGGTCCTCCCGGGTCGGCTGCTCACCAAGGACCGTCGTGTCCACGCAGCTCCCCAGGTCGTCCTCGACGACCTCGACCGGCTCCAGCGCTCGACGAGCGAGCAGCCCGGCGAGGGCGAGCTGCTCCTCATCGGCCGGCGCCACCAGCGCGACTGCAACTCCTGGATGCACAACACCGAGCGGCTCACGAAGGGCCGCCCGCGTCACCACCTCCTGATGCACCCTGACGACCTCGCCGCACGCGGCATCACGGACGGTACGACGGTCGCGGTCACGTCGCGTGTGGGCACGGTGCACGCCGAGGTGCAGGCGACCGACGACGTGATGCGCGGCGTGGTGAGCCTCCCGCACGGCTACGGCCATCAGCGCGAGGGCGCCCGCCTCGGCAACGCCGCGCGCGTGCCCGGGCCGTCGATCAACGACCTGACCGACCCGGGGACCCTCGACGAGGCCAGCGGCAACGCCGTGCTGAACGGCGTTCCGGTCACGGTCGCCGCCGCGGAGGCCGGTCCCTCAGGTACCGACACCGTTCGCACCGAGACGTCCACGGCGCCCGCACCCACCTGACCCGAGACGCTCGGCACCTCCGCCACGGCGCGGCGGGAGGTGGTCGATGGTGACCGGCTTCGGGCACCGCGAGAGGCCCCGCGAGAGGTCACCACCGACCACTTGACGCCCGCGGGGCGGGATCAGCCGCCCGCGGGGCGGGATCAGCCCCCCGAGAGAACCTTCCGGACGGCCTCACGAGCCGCCATCGGGTCCGTGGCGGCGAGGGCCGCCTCGGCAGCGTGCTCGCACATGTCCATCGACACCGTCGCCAGCTGGGCTCCGACCGTGCGCACCGCGGCCGAGGCCATCGACAGCGAGGTCACGCCCATCCCGACGAGGGCGGCAGCCAGGGCGGGGTCGGCCGCGGCCTCGCCACAGACCCCCACGGGCTTTCCGGCCTGCTTGCCGGCCTCAGCGCTGATCGCGATCAGCGCCAGCACGGCGGGCTGCCAGGCGTCGGTGAGATGTGCGAGCCCGCTCGCCATGCGGTCGGCGGCCATCGTGTACTGCGTCAGGTCGTTCGTGCCGATCGAGAGGAAGTCGACGTGCTCGAGCATCTTGTGCGCCTGGAGCGCCGCGCTCGGGATCTCGATCATCACCCCGGCCTGGAGGCCGTGGGCGCGCACCTGCTCGGCGAAGTCCGCTGCCTCTTGGACAGTGGCCACCATCGGCGCCATCACCCATGGGGTGGTCGACGTCTGGCGTGCGGCCGCAGCGATGGCGTAGAGCTGGCGCTCGAGCAGTCCGGGGTTGCCGAAGGACAGCCGGAGACCGCGCACACCGAGGGCGGGGTTCTCCTCCCCCTCGAGTGTCGCGAAGGCGATCGGCTTGTCCGACCCGGCGTCGAGGGTGCGCACCACGACGCTGCGGTCCTGCCCGAAGGCCGCGAGCACCTCGGCGTACACCTCGGTCTGCTCCGCGACGCTGGGTTCGTCCTTGCGGTTGAGGAAGCACAGCTCGGTGCGGAACAGGCCAACGCCCTCGACGGGTCCGGCGGCGGCCCCTCGCGCAGAGGCCCCGTCCGCGACGTTGGCCAGGATCTTCACCCGGGTGCCGTCGCTGGTGCGGGCGGGACCGGACCAGGTCTGGAGCGCCGCACGCGCCTTGGCGTCAGCGTCGACGCGGGCGGTCGCCTCGACAGGATCGGGCGAGAGGGCGATCTCGCCAGTGGTCCCGTCGACCAGGACCGGAGTGCCGGGGGCGAGCCCCATCAGCCCCGGCACCGCCACCACACACGGGATGCCGAGCTGCCGGGCGATGATCGCGGTGTGGCTCGTCGGACCGCCCTTCTCCGTGACGAGGGCCGTCACCTGGGACGCGTCGAGTCCGGCCGTGTCAGCCGGGGCGAGGTCCTCGGCGATCAGGACCGAGGGCTCGTCGGGGACGGGCACGCCCGGCTCGGCCTCGCCGACGAGCGAGGCCGTGAGGCGGTTCTCGATGTCGCGCAGGTCGGTGACGCGCTCGGCCATCAGGCCCCCCATCTGGGTGAACAGGTCCGCGAACTGGTCCACCCCCGCGTGCAAGGCGTCGAGAAGCGTGTCACCGGCCTTCACCCGCTTCACCACGGCGGCTCGCAGGCCCTTGTCACGGGTCAGCCCCGCCGTGGCCGTGAGGACCTCCGCGGCTGACCCGCTGGCTCTCTCCGCCCTCCCGGAAAGGCGGTCGGCGACCAGGGTCACCGCACCTTCATAGGCGTCGATGGCCGACTGCTCGTCGAGCGAGAGGCCTTGGAACTCGTCGATGGCGCGCTGCGAGATCCGCGCGGTGGCGACCACGACCGGGCCGTAGGCGACGCCGGGGACGACAGGAGTGCCCCGCAAGGAGGAGGCGGTCTGGCTCGGGATGTCGATCGAGGGCATAGGAAGACGATAACCCTCCAACCCTCTTGACAGTCAACATGACCGGGCGTAAAACAATAGATACACAGATCGAATCCAACACAAACGCAGGAGGCGGGTTTGTACGCCGAAGAACGTCGCCAGGCCATGGCCGACCTGATCGCCCAGCGTGGGCGACTCTCGGTCGCAGAGCTGGCCGACGCCTATGCGGTCACCACTGAGACGGTCCGCCGCGATCTGTCCGTGCTCGAGCGCGCCGGGATCATCCGCCGTGTCCACGGCGGTGCGGTGCCTTTCGAGGCCCTGAGTGTCATGGAGACCGCGGTGGTCGACCGCGACCTCGCGCAGGCGGAGCAGAAGGACGACATCGCGAAGGCGGCGCTCGAGATGCTGCCCGCGTCCGGCGGCAGCGTCCTTCTCGACGCGGGCACGACCACCTCACGACTCGCCACCCACCTCCCCCGGGACCTCAAGCTGACCGTGGTCACCAACGCGGTTCCGATCGCAGCCCGGCTGGCGGCTGTCCCCTCCGTGGAGCTGCACCTGTTGCCAGGGCGCGTCCGACGGACCACCCAGGCGGCAGTCGGCGAGGAGACCGTCGCGGCCTTGGGCGTCCTGCGCACCGACGTCGCCTTCGTCGGCACCAACGGCATCGACCTCGAGCACGGGCTGACCACGCCTGACCACTCCGAGGCGGCGGCCAAGAGAGCCATGGTCCGCGCCGGGCGCCGGGTGGTCGTGCTCGCCGACTCCTCGAAGGTGGGCCGGGAGCACACCGTCCGCTTCGCCGATCTCGGCGACATCGACGTTCTCGTCACCGACGAGGGGATCGACGAGGTCGACGTGAAGGCGTTCGAGGACCGCGGCGTAGAGGTGGTGATCGCATGATCGTCACGCTGACGCCCAACCCGAGCGTGGACCGCACCGTCGCCCTGACCTCGAGACTCGAGCGAGGGGCCGTGCTCCGGGCCGAGTCCGTGACGTCCCAGTCCGGCGGCAAGGGAGTCAACATCTCGCGCGCCGCCGTCGCCGCCGGCATCCCGACCATCGCGGTTCTCCCCGCGGAGAACGACGATCCCTACGTCCTCGAGCTCCTGCGGGACGGCATCGACTGCCGCCCCGAGCGTCCGGTCGGACCAGTGCGGGTGAACCTCACGATCACCGAGCCCGACGGCACCACGACCAAGATCAACACCCCCGGCACCGAGGTCGACAAGGCAGCGCTCGACCGGCTCGAGCAGGCGCTGCACCACCGCGCCCGCAGTGCGCAATGGGTCGTGCTCGCCGGCTCCCTGCCGCCCGGCGCCCCTGCCGACTGGTACGCCGACCTCGTGGCCGACCTCGCCGGTACGACGGCCAGGGTCGCCGTCGACACCTCCGACGAGCCTCTGCGGCGACTCGCCGAACGGGTCACCTCAGGTGGGACGGCGCCCGACCTGATGAAGCCCAACGGTGAGGAGCTGGCCTCCCTGACCGGTGGCGACGCCGAGAAGATCGAGGCCGATCCCTTCGCCGCGGCCCACGCCGCAAGCGTGCTGGTGGAGCAGGGTGTCGGCGCCGTCCTGGCCACGTTGGGCGGCAACGGCGCCGTCCTCGTGACCTCCGAGGGCGCCTGGCACGCGACGCCGCCGCCGACCACGGTCGTGAGCACCGTCGGCGCCGGTGACTCGAGCCTCTTCGGTTACCTGCTCGGCGACCTCCGCGGCGCCCCTCCGGCCGAGCGCCTGCGCCTCGCCGTCGCCTACGGCAGCGCCGCAGCCGGCCTGCCCGGCACCACGATTCCCGCACCAGAACACATCACCCCCGAGCGCGTGGACCTCCGCGAGCTCGTCCGTGAAGGAGATTGAGGAGAACATGTCGGAACTCATCACCCCTGCCCTGGTGCGGCTCGACGCCGCGCTGGGCAGCGACAAGCACGAGGTCATCCGTGCCCTGGCCGACGTCGTCGCCGGGGCCGGACGAAGCACCAACGCCGGCGGCCTCACCGGGGACGCCCTGGCCCGCGAGTCCACGTCCGCGACGGGTCTGCCGGGCGGCATCGCGATCCCGCACTGCCGCACCGAGCACGTCGACGTACCCACGCTGGCGTTCGCGCGGCTCTCCCCCGCCGTCGACTTCGGAGCCAAGGACGGCCCGGCCGACCTCGCGTTCCTGATCGCCGCACCGGCCGGTGGGGACGCCACGCACCTCCAGCTGCTCACACAGCTGGCCAGGTCGTTGGTGAAGAAGGAGTTCACGGACTCGCTGCGCGGCGCCGAGACCCCTGAGGAGGTCGTGGCGCTGGTCAGCAAGGTGGTCCAGGCCCCGGCTCCTCGCGCGGCCGCATCGGAGGCTCCGTCCCCGTCCGCGCCTGCGGAGGGCACGGCCACCCCGGCCACCCCGGCTACCCCGGAGGCACCCGCCTCCGCGAGCCGCCGCCGCATCGTCGCGGTGACCTCCTGCCCCACCGGCATCGCACACACCTACATGGCCGCCGAGGCCCTGGAGGCGGCCGCTGCCCGCGCCGGCGTGGACATCCACGTGGAGACGCAGGGCTCGGCCGGTTCCACACCGCTGGGCGCGGACACCATCGCCGGGGCCGCCGCCGCGATCTTCGCCGCGGACGTCGGGGTGAAGGAGCGGGGCAGGTTCGCCGGCAAGCCGGTCGTCGCATCGGGAGTGAAGCGCGCGATCGACGACGCCGACGGCATGATCGCCGAGGCGCTGCGCTACGCCGACGACCCGGAGGCCCCGCGCGTCGAGGGCGCCGGCGCGGGCCCTGGCTCGACCGAGCACCGGATCGCCACCGGCGACGAGCCGTGGGGTCTGCGTATCCGCCGGATCCTGATGACCGGTGTCTCGTACATGATCCCGTTCGTCGCCGCGGGTGGTCTCCTCATCGCCCTGTCGTTCCTCTTCGGCGGCTACGAGATCGTGGGTCCGGCCGGCGAGATCGTCGTCAAGAACACCGTGTTCAACCTGCCCAGCGTCAGCGCGAACGGGCTCGACCACGCATTGTTCGGCTCGTCGTTCTTCGCCTACCTCGGCTCGCTGTGCTTCGTGCTCGGCGCCACCGCCTTCAAGTTTCTGGTCCCGGCACTGGCCGGCTACATCGCCTACGCCATCGCCGACCGGCCTGGTATCGCCCCCGGCTTCGTCATGGGCGCGATCGCCATCGACCTCGGCGGGTTCGGCCTCGCGCAGACCGGCTTCCTCGGCGGCATCATCGGCGGTGTCCTCGCCGGTGTCATCGCACACTGGATCGCCCAACGGCGGGTCCCGACCTGGCTGCGCGGCCTGATGCCGGTGCTGGTCATCCCGCTGCTCACCACGCTCGTCAGCGGTCTGATCATGATCGTCGTGCTGGGCAAGCCCCTCGGCGCCCTCATGGACGCGCTCAACAGCGGCCTGACCAGCATGGCGGAGAGCGGCGCCGGGATCCTGCTCGGGGTCGTGCTCGGCCTGATGATGGCCTTCGACATGGGCGGACCGCTCAACAAGACCGCCTACCTGTTCGCCACGACGGGTCTCGCCGCTGCCGCCACCGCCACCGGCGACGCCCCACAGCTGCAGATCATGGCGGCCGTCATGCTCGCCGGCATGGTGCCCCCACTGGCGCTCGCGCTGGCGACCGTCGTACGGCCACAGCTCTTCACCGAGACCGAGCGCGAGAACGGCAAGGCGGCCTGGCTGCTCGGCGCGTCGTTCATCACCGAGGGCGCGATCCCGTTCGCGGCCGCGGACCCGCTGCGCGTGATCCCCTCGATCATGCTCGGCAGCGCTGTGACAGGAGCGCTCTCGATGGCGGCCCATGTGACGCTGCGCGCTCCGCACGGCGGCATCTTCGTCCTCTTCGCCGTCGGCCACGTCCTGTGGTTCCTGATCGCCCTCGCCGTGGGCGTCCTCGTGGCAACCACGAGTGTCGTGCTGCTCAAGGCGTTCACCGAGAGCAAGGCTGAGATCGAGGAGCTCGACGAGCTCGAAGAGGCAGCCATCTGACCGCCGGATCACCGAAGAAGAGACGAAAAACCTACCTAAGGAGAAGTACATGCCCACGAAGTCCGTCATCGTCGGCTCGGCCGTCGGCCTGCACGCCCGCCCCGCCGCGGTCATCTCGGAGGCAGCCGGCGAGCTCGACGCCGAGGTCACCATCGGCAACCCCGGGGACGAACCGGTCGACGCCAGCTCCGCGCTGCTGATCATGACTCTCGGCGCGGGCAAGGGGGCCACGGTGGAGGTCACGAGCGAGAGCCAGGAGGCGCTCGACAAGATCGCGGCGCTGGTCGAGCAGGACCTCGACGCCTAGCAGCACCCCGGTCGCAGGAGGCGGCTCCGGATCACCGGGGCCGCCTTCTGCGTGTCCCGGCCAAGCGCCGGACGGCCCCGGACAGTGCCCGTGCCGCGTGTCAGGCCCGGGACTTCAGGTAGTGGTACACCGTCCGCGCCCCCACGGCCCGCTCGAGCTCGTTGGTGATCGAGGTGAAGAACTGGGTCCGGTACACCTCGTCGGTCACGGCGTACACCGTGAAGTAGAGCCCCGAGAACGCCGCGAGGAACACCGAGACCTGCATCAGCTCTGCGCTGACGAGCTGGAGACCGAAGGGGTACGACGGAGCGTGCCCGATCCAGAGCTCGATCACGTCGGGCTTCATGGCGACCATGCCGAAGACGATGAAGAAGACGAACACCGACGCCGACAGCAGCAGCACCTGCACGAACTGCGCGACGAGGAGCACGAGCACGAGGTTGGCCTTCTGGAACCCCCGGACCTCGGCGTCCTGGTGGACGTGATCGCCCGACTCCGCCAGCGAACGGGCCGCCGACTCGAGCGGCGTGCGCCTGCAGGCGGCGATGAGCCGTCCGGCCTCGACCTCGTCGTCGACCCGGTCGAGCTCCTCCGGCAGCCGGGCAAGCAGGAAGCCCGCAGCCATCAGGGTGAACGTCATCACCGTCACCCACATCACGCCGCCGTCCAGGGTGGCCGCGACCTGCCAGACCTCGGTGTTGATGAACAGGAACGTCACGAACAGCAGGAGCAGCGGGAGGGCCCGGGTCGCCAGCGGGAAGATGAGGCCGAGGCTCCGCAGCGTCCGTGCCGCAGCCCAGCGGGCGATGGGCCACACGCGCAGAGCGGTGAGCCCGTAGAGCGTGGCTCCGATGCCGGCGAAGGTGAGGGCGGTGCCGAGGCCCAGGGAGACGTCCTCGGTGAGCCATCCGAGCAGGACGCCGAGCACCACCCCGAGCACCGCCGACGCCGTCATGGCCGGGAGCAGGCGCGCCGGGCGCAGACCCTGTCGAACCGCCGCTCGCTCGTCGTCGACGAAGTAGGGCAGCCCGTGCCTGATGAACCAGGCCTCGGCCGCGGCGATCGTCGGCTCAGCGCTGGTCTGGTCGGCGGTCACACCGGCTCCGGAGTGCCCAGCACCTGCCGCGCGCGTCGTACGTCGTCGGCCATGGTCTCCACGAGCTGCTCCACCGAGTCGAAGCGCTTCATGCCGCGCAGCCGCGAGACGAAGGAGACCTCCACCGGGACCCCGTAGAGCTCCAGGTCGTCACGGTCGAGGACGTAGGACTCCACGCGGCGCTCCCTGTCGCCCTCGAAGGTCGGGTTCGTGCCGACGCTGATCGCCGCGGGCAGCGGCTCGTGCGTGCCGTCGTCGAGGCGGCGCAGCCACCCGGCGTACACGCCGTCGGCGGGTGCGGCGACCATCCCCGTCGTGGGGACGTTCGCCGTGGGGAAGCCGAGCTCGCGGCCCCTCTGGTCGCCGGGCACCACCTCGCCGCGCACCGTGAACGCGCGTCCGAGCGCCTCTGCCGCACCCTCGACGTCGCCGGCGGCCAGGCAGTTGCGCACGTAGGTCGAGGACCACACCTGGGGACCGCCGTCCAGTGCGATGCCGACCGTGACGAAGTCATGCCCGTCTCCCGCCCCCCGCAAAGTGGCGACGTCACCCGCCGCCCGGCTGCCGAAGCGGAAGTTGGCGCCCACGACGACGGCCTTCGCGTGCAGGGCCCCGACGATGATCTCGTCGATGAACCGGTCGGGTGACCAGTCGGCCAGCTCCCGGCTGAACGGGATCACCAGCACGTCGTTCGCGCCCGCTGCGTCCAGCAGACCGACGCGGGTCTCTACGGACGTCAGCGTCGGTGGGGCGTGCTCGGGACGCAGCACCGCGATCGGGTGCGGGTCGAAGGTCACCGCGACGACGTCGGCGATGCCGAGCTCGTCGGCGACCTCGCGGGCTCGGCGGAGCACGTGCTGGTGGCCGAGGTGCACGCCGTCGAAGTTGCCGATGGTGACCACGGTCCTGCCGAGGTCGGCGGGGACGTCGTCGAGCGAGCGCCAGACACGCACGGGCTTCACTCCTGTTCGCGGACGGTTGTCAGAAGGTGTCGAGAGGTACGTCGAAATGCTGCCACACACGTCGTCCGGGCTCCGAGGTCAGGAGGTGAACACCGCAACGGGAGCGGCCGTCTCACCGCGCTGCTCGTACAGGGCGAGGAACCCGCCGGCCTCGTCGAACACCGCGACCGGGCCCGCCTCGTCGAGGTCGAGGGCGAGCTTGCGGCCCACCGCGACGGCGGCCGAGTCCTCCGCGCTCACGGTGCGCGAGGGGAAGCACCGCCGCGCCACGTCGGCGATCGGCACGATGTCCAGGTGCTCGGCCAGCTGCTCGAGACCCCGTGCCTCGTCGAGGGCGAAGGGCCCGACCGCGGTACGACGAAGGAAGGTGAGGTGACCTCCCACGCCGAGCGCGGCGCCCACGTCTCGGGCCAGCGCTCGGATGTAGGTGCCGCTCGAGCACCGCACGGAGATGGCCACGTCCACCACGTCTCCGTGACGCGTGACCTGGCCGACGTCGACGGCGTGCACCGTCACGGGCCGTGCTTTGAGCTCCACCTGCTCCCCCGCCCGGACCCGCGCGTACGCGCGCTGCCCGTCGACCTTGATCGCGGAGACCGATGAGGGGACCTGCTCGATGGCGCCCACGAACCCTGCGAAAGCCGCCCGGACCTGGTCGTCGGTGATGTGCGCCGCCGGCGCCTCAGCCGTCGTCTCCCCCTCGGCGTCGTCGGTGGTGGTCGCCACGCCGAGTCGGACGACCGCGTCGTACGCCTTCTCGGTCAGCATCAGGTGACCCAGCAGCCTGGTCGCCCGGTTCACCCCGACGAGCAGCACGCCTGTGGCCATCGGGTCGAGCGTTCCCGCGTGCCCCACCTTCCGCGTGCCGGCGAGCCGACGGATGCGGGCGACGACGTCGTGGGACGTCATCCCGGCGGGCTTGTCGACGACGACCAGCCCGGGTGGCGTCGGTGCGCTGCTCACTCCTCGGCGTCGAGCTCGTCCTCGAGCTCGTCGGCCTCGTTGGGCTTGCGGTACGGGTCCGCCTCACCGGCGTAGGTCGCACCGGCCGCGGCCTGCGCCACGCGCGCGTCGGACTCGCGCGCCTTTGCGAGCAGCTCGTCGAGGTGGCGCGCAGTGTCGGGGAGGGCGTCGTGGATGAACTCCAGGGTCGGCACGTGCCGCATCCCGAGCTGTTTGCCGACCTCGGACCGGAGGATCCCCTTGGCCGACTCCAGCGCCACCGCGGTGCTCGCGAGGTCCTCACCTTCACCGAGCACGGTGTAGAAGATCGTCGCGTTCTGGGTGTCACCGGTGACCCGGACGTCTGTCACCGTGACGAACCCGAGCCTCGGGTCCTTGACCCGTCGCTCGAGCATCTCGGCCACGATCACCTGGATGCGGTCTGCGACCTTACGGACGCGCGGCGAGGTCATGAGTCTGTCTCCTGGGTTCTGTCGTAGAGCTAGGTGCTGCAGGCCGCGTGCCGCGGCGGCCGCAGGCCGGGCACTCCGGGTGCCCGGCCGCGACCTGACTGGATCAGCTCCGCGGGATCTCCCGCATCTCGAAGGACTCGACGACGTCGCCCTGCTTGATGTCGTTGTAGCCACGCAGGACCAGACCGCACTCGAAGCCCTCGCGGACCTCGGACGCGTCGTCCTTCTCGCGGCGCAGCGACGCCAGGTCGAGGTTGTCGGCCACCACGTTGCCATCACGCAGGAGGCGTGCCTTGGCGTTGCGGCGGATGAGGCCCTTGGTGACCATGCAGCCTGCGATGTTGCCGATCTTGCTGGAGCGGAAGATCTCCCGGATCTCGGCCTGGCCGAGCGAGACCTCTTCGTACTCCGGCTTGAGCATGCCCTTGAGCGCTGCCTCGATCTCCTCGATCGCCTGGTAGATGACCGAGTAGTACCGGATCTCGACGCCTTCCTTGTCGGCCATCTCCGTCGCCTTGCCCTGCGGCCGGACGTTGAAGCCGATGATGATGGCGTCGGAGGCGGCAGCCAGGTCGACGTTGGTCTCGGTGATCGCACCGACACCGCGGTCGATGACTCGGATGCTGACCTCGTCGCCGACGTCGATCTTGGCCAGCGAGTCCTCGAGGGCCTCGACCGAACCGGACACGTCGCCCTTGAGGATCAGGTTGAGCTCCTGGCTCTCGCCCTTCTCCATGGAGGCCATGAAGTCCTCGAGCGTACGGCGGACGCGACGCTTGGCCTGCATGGCCGCACGCTCGCGGGACTCACGCTTCTCGGCGATCTGACGAGCCATCCGGTCGTCGGGCACGACGATGAAGTTCTGGCCCGCGCCCGGGACGGCGGTCAGGCCGAGGACCATCACCGGACGTGACGGGTCTGCCTCCTCCACGTTGTTGCCGTGCTCGTCGAGCATCGCCCGCACTCGCCCGTAGGCAGGGCCGGCCACGATCGACTCGCCGACCCGGAGCGTTCCGCGCTGGACGAGGATCGTCGCGACCGGGCCGCGGCCGCGGTCGAGGTGTGCCTCGACGACGAGACCCTGGGCGTCCTGGTCGGGGTTGGCCCGCAGGTCGAGAGAGGCGTCCGCGGTGAGCACGATCGCCTCGAGCAGCCCGTCCAGGTTGAGCTCCGACTTCGCGGAGACGTCGACGAACATGGTGTCGCCGCCGTACTCCTCGGGAACCAGGCCGTACTCGGTGAGCTGACCGCGCACCTTGGACGGGTCGGCCTCGGGCTTGTCGATCTTGTTGACCGCGACCACGACCGGCACACCTGCGGCCTTGGCGTGGTTCAACGCCTCGACCGTCTGCGGCATGACGCCGTCGTCGGCCGCGACCACGAGCACTGCGATGTCGGTGGCCTGCGCACCACGGGCACGCATGGCGGTGAACGCCTCGTGACCCGGGGTGTCGATGAAGGTGATCCGACGCTCGTCGCCGTCGACCTCGGTCGCGACCTGGTAGGCGCCGATGTGCTGGGTGATGCCACCGGCCTCCTTGTCGACGACGTTCGCCTTGCGGAGCGCGTCGAGGAGCTTCGTCTTTCCGTGGTCGACGTGACCCATGACGGTCACGACCGGCGGACGGGCCGCGAGGTCCTCCTCGTCACCCTCGTCCTCACCGAACTCGAGGTCGAAGGACTCGAGCAGCTCACGGTCCTCGTCCTCGGGCGAGATGACCTGCACGACGTAGTTGAGCTCCTCACCGAGCAGCTCGAACGTCTCGTCGTTGACCGACTCGGTGGCTGTGACCATCTCGCCGAGCGAGAAGAGCATCTGCACCAGAGCTGCCGCGTCGACGCCGATCCTCTCCGCGAAGTCGGTCAGAGAGGCGCCACGGGGGAGGCGAACGGTCTCGCCGTCGCCCTTGCGGACGCGCACGCCGCCGATCGTCGGGGCCTGCATCTGTTCGTACTCTTGACGGCGCGCACGCTTCGACTTGCGACCACGACGCGACGGACCTCCGGGACGACCGAACGCACCCTGGGTCTGGCCACGCTGGCCGGGACGACCGCCACCACCGGGGCGACCGCCACCGGGAGCGAAGCCTCCGCCCGGACGGCCGGGAGCACCCTGACCACCACGGGCCGGAGCGCCGCCGCGACCGGGAGCACCACCCGGACCTCCGCGGCCGGGAGCCCCGCCGGGGCCACCACGACCTGGGCCGGCCTGACGGCCGCCGGGTCCGCCGCCGAAGGCAGCAGGAGACTTGGGCATCATCGCGGGGTTCGGGCGCGGCATGCCGGGACGCCCGGGAGCGCCACCCTCACGGCTGGCCGGCGGACGAGGCGGCCGGTTGTCGCCGGTTCCCTGGTCACCGCGCGGCGGGGCCGCGGGACGACGTCCCATGCCCTGGGTCGACGAGAACGGGTTGTTGCCCGGGCGGGGAGCGCCAGGACGGCCGGCGCCGCCGGGACGTGGAGCAGCCGGGCGCGGAGCAGCCGGTGACGGGGCCTCGGCGCGAGCGGCCGGTGCCTTGGGCGCTGCCGGAGCAGGCGCGGCGGGCGCCGCCGAGGCAGCCGGTGCCTCGGGAGCGGGCTCGGGCTCGGGAGCCTTCTTCGGGCCGGGCTTGGGACCCGGTCGCGGACCCGGTGTCGGGGCCGTGCGCGCAGCGGGCTCGCTGAACGGCGCCTCGGCCTGCGCGGGGGCGGGGGCCCGCGTCTCGGCAGGCGAAGCCGCCTCGACGGGGGCCGGGGCGGGAGCCTCGACGACGGGCGCCGCCGCCTCGGTCTCCGCGGGCTTGGCGGGTGCCGCCTTCTTGGCGGGTGCCTTCTTGGCAGCCTTCTTCTCGCCGGCTGTCTTCAGCTCGTCACCGAACTTGTCGGTGAAACGCTTGACGACAGGAGGCTCGACCGTCGACGACGCCGACTTGACGAACTCTCCCATTTCTCCGAGCTTGGCCAGAACGACCTTGCTCTCGACTCCGAACTCTTTTGCGAGCTCGTGGACTCGGACCTTAGCCACGCTTCTCCTTCTGGTCCGAGCCCTTCTCTGGCCGGACCGTTAGCTGGTGTGCATGCTCATCGCGAAGTACTCATCGAGTGCTCATGAGCTGCTGCTCCATTTTCTGTCGGTCAACACGGACGGATCTGCTGAGTGCTGCAGGTAGTCCCTGAGGAGGGACTCACCGAGCCGCCCCTGGACCCGGAGGGCCCGGACGAAAGCCCGGCGGCGTGTGGCGAGCTCGAGACACGCGGGTGTGGGGTGGATGTAGGCACCCCTGCCCTGCGCTCTTGCTCCGGGGTCCGGGACCACGATGAGACCGTCGTCCGAACCACCGGCGACCACGCGTAGCAGTTCTTGCTTGGGAGCCCGGACCCGACACCCGACACAGGTGCGCACAGGAGTGTGCGCGCATGACTGAGAGCCGTGTTCACGAACCACCGTAGACAAGTCTAGCGGTTCGGTGGTCGTAGTCAGAATCGGCCTCAGCGCCGTTCCCCACCACCGGCAGCCGCCTCCGGGCTCGGGGCCTCGTCGGAACGGATGTCGATGCGCCATCCGGTGAGCCGGGCGGCGAGCCGGGCGTTCTGCCCTTCCTTGCCGATCGCGAGCGAGAGCTGGAAGTCGGGTACGACGACCCTGGCCGACCGTGCCTCGCGGTCCACGATCTCCACGCTGGAGACCCGGGCCGGGGAGAGCGCATGGGCAACCATCGCGGCCGGGTCCTCGGCCCAGTCGACGATGTCGATCTTCTCGCCGTGCAGCTCGTGCATGACGTTGCGCACCCGCTGGCCCATGGGGCCGATGCACGCGCCCTTGGCGTTGACACCGGAGACCGTCGAGCGCACGGCGATCTTGGTCCGGTGACCTGCCTCGCGGGCGATGGCGCAGATCTCGACCGTGCCGTCGGCGATCTCCGGGACCTCGAGGGCGAAGAGCTTCTTCACGAGGTTGGGGTGGGAGCGCGAGAGCGTGACCTGCGGGCCGCGGAGCCCCTTGCGGACGCTCACCACCAGGCACTTGATGCGAGTGCCGTGGTCGTAGCGCTCCCCCGGGACACGCTCGACCTGCGGGAGGTGCGCCTCGAGCCGGCCGAGGTCGACCAGCACGTCCTGCGGGTCGCGGCCCTGCTGGATCACGCCCGAGATCACGTCGCCCTCCTTGCCGGAGAACTCGCCGAACTTGGCCTCGTCCTCGGCGTCGCGGAGGCGCTGCAGGATGATCTGCTTCGCGGTGGTGGCCGCGATCCGGCCGAAGCCGGCGGGCGTGTCGTCGTACTCCCCGACGACGTTGCCCTCCTCGTCGGTCTCGGCAGCGAGGACGGTGACGTGCCCGCTCTTGCGGTCGAGCTCGACCCGCGCCTTGGGCTGGGCGCCGGGCGTCTTGTGGTAGGCGATGAGCAGGGCCTGCTCGATGGCCTCCACGAGGACTTCGAAGGAGATCTCCTTCTCGCGCTCGAGCGAGCGCAGAACCATCATGTCGATGTCCATGGCTCAGCTCTCCTTCCGGTTGAACTCGATCTGGATGCGTGCCTTGGCGACGTCGTCGTAGGCGAGCACTCGTTCGGTGCCGTCGACGTCGAGGGTCGCGCTCTGCTCGTCGCTGCCTCGGATACGTCCGGTCACGGTGCCGCCGTCGCGGGTGGTGACCTTCACGAGACGCGACTCGTTGCGCCGCCAGTGACGGGGCAGGGTGAGGGGGCGGTCGGTGCCGGGTGAGGTCACCTCGAGGGTGTACGGCTGCTCGCCCATGACGTCGGACTCGTCGAGCAGGCGGGAGACCTCTTTGGTCGCGTCGGCGATGTCGTCCATCGTCACGCCGCCGTCCTTGTCGACGGCGACACGCAGGAGCCGACGGCGGCCGGCCGGGGTGACGTCGATCCCCTCGACGTCGAGGCCGGTCGCGGCAAGGGGGGCGGTGAGTACCTCTGCAAGTCGGTCCCGGGTCGTCTGATCGGTGCTCACGGGCATCCTCCTCGCTTTGCTGTTGTCGGTCCCACGCAGACGACGACCCCGTCGCGGGGATCCGCGCCGCCTGTGGCTGCAACCTTAGCGGACCGGTGGCACTGCGGTTGCTAGCCTCGTCCCACCATCGACCTGGGGAGACCATGAGAGCGATCGCCGCCGGTTGCCTGGCCCTCGGCCTCCTGCTGTCCGCCTGCAGCGGATCCACCGAGCCGGAGCAGGCTGCCGGTCCTGCCAGCCGCTCCCCCGAGGCGTCGTCGACGCCGGGCGGGGCGGTCTCCGGCAGTCCCGTCGGCTCGGCGACTCCGCCGACGGCGACGGTGCCCGAGCCACCCCGCGCCGCCGACGACCGTCGAGGGCGCACCGCCTTCGCCGAGTACGTCCTGCAGGCCTGGATCTACGCCCTCAACACGAACGACCCGGCGCCGCTTCTCGAGGTGAGCGGACCCAAGCCGTGCACCGGCTGCGCGCAGCTGGCCCGCGAGCTGAAGAGCCGCGAGAAGCAGGGTTGGTACGTCGCGCTGCAGGGCGTGCGCGTCTCCTCGACGGAGGTGACCACGTCGGCACGCACCGCCCGTGTGGTGATGGCGGTTCAGATCCCTGAGAGCGCCAGCTACAACGAGGACGGGACGTTCCGGAGCACCAACCCGGCTCACCCGCGCAGCCGCTTCGCGGTCGAGATGACCCGCAAAGGCAGCGGTTTCCGCCTCGAGTCGTTCAGCCTCTACTGAGCGGATCCGACAGTCGGCGCTAGAGTCGGCTCCCGTGCCGCCCACCTCCCCTGCCGATCCCGGCGACCAGTCCTGGACAGCGTCCGGCGCCCTGACCCGGGCCCGGCTGAGCCGTCGCGCCGCCCTCGGTGCCATCGCGGCCTTGGTGGGTGGAGCGGTCGCCGGGTGCACCCCTGAGCGTCAGACGCAGCAGGCGCCCCGGCCCCGACCCCTGGAGCCGGAGGTCGACCCCGACGTCGGGGTCGCCGCCGAGGCGCTGGCCGACCAGGAGGAGATGGTCGGGCTCGTCAGTGCCACGCAGAAGCGCCACAGGAGGCTCGCCGAGGTTCTCGCCCCGGTGCTCGCGACGCACCAGGCCCACGCCGCGATGCTCGTCAAGGCAGTCCCGGACAAGGGCAGGAAGCGCCCCTCGCCGTCGCCGTCCCCGAGCGGGTCCGCCGTCCGTCGTACCCCCGTCCCGCGTGACGAGGCACAGGCGCTCGAGCAGGTGGCGACCCGGGAGCAGGAGCTGCGCACGGCGACCAAGCAGCACGCGTTCAAGGCCGAGAGCGGCGCGTTCGCGCGAGTACTCGGCAGCATGGCTGCTGCGGCGGAGCAGCAGGCGGTGCTGCTTCACGCCTCGGCTGCTGCGAGAAGGAGCTCGTCGTGAAGCCGGTCGAGGCACTTCAGCGCACGCTCGCGGGCGAGCATGCGGCGGTCTACGTCTACGGCGTGGTCGGCGCCCGGGTCTCGGCCTCGGAGCAGCCTGACCTTTGGCAGCGGGCCCGCTACGCGTACACCTTGCACCGCGACCGGCGCGACCACCTGCTGGCGATGGTCAAGGCTGCGGGCGCCGAGCCGGTTGCCGCCGCGGTGAGCTACGCGCTCCCGAACGAGGCCCGCACCCCGGCACAGCTCGAGGGTGTGGCGCTGGAGACCGAGCAGCGGTGCGCGGCGGTCTACGCCGACATGGTCGGCAGCACCTCGGGGGCCAACCGGCAGTGGGCGCTCGAGGCGCTCGAGGACGCGGCGGTGCGACTCCTCGGCTTCGGCGGCAGGGCCGAGCCGTTCCCAGGCGTGGGAGAGCTCTGAGCCCCGGCTCCTGAGGTCAGCGCCAGGCGGAGACGATGTCGTGCACCTCGCGCAGCCGGTGCGCAACGGCGTCCGGCTCCCCGACGGTGTGGCCGATCTGCCCCTCCGGGATCTCGCTGTGCGGCACCAGGATCGTCCGCATGCCTACGTTCGAAGCGCCCCAGATGTCGTCGAAGAGCCGGTCACCCACGAAGACGCAGGCGCGCGGGTCCTCGACTCCGACCGCCGCCGCGGCGGCCCGGAAGGCCTCCGGGGACGGCTTGGTCCAGGGCACCTCGCTCGTGTAGACCGCGCCGTGGATCAGGTCGAGCACGCCGTCCCGCCGGAAGAAGTCCTCGTGCCAGACCCGCGGCCAGATCGTGTTGGAGAGCACGCCCACGCGCAGTCCGTCGGCGTGCAGGCGCTCGAACAGCGGGGGCACGTCGGGGTCTGTTGCGGTGTGCGGCTCCCAGAACTCGCGGTACGACGACAACAGGTCCTCGTCGTGGGACAGGCCGGCGTGGGCGAAGAGGTCGGCGATCGTCGCGCTCGTCTGCTCGTCGCGTGCCCGCCCCCAGACCGCGTCAGCGGCCGCCAGCAGCAGGTCGGGGGCGGTGTGGTCGCCGTCGACGGCCGCCTGCGCCAGCGCCTCTGCCTCGGCGCGGAAGTCGATGGTGTGCCACGGCGTGAGCGTGCCGCCCCAGTCGAAGATCACCGCCTCGACGGGCGGCACAGCATCGAGCGCGTCAGCCACGGACGACCCCCACGACATGCGCGACGACGTCGTCGACGGCAACCTCCTCGCGGTCGCCGGTGGCGCGGTCCTTCACCTCGATCACCCCGTCGGCGAGGCCCTTGCCCACCACGACGATCGTGGGCACGCCGATCAGCTCGGCGTCCTTGAACTTCACACCGGGCGAGACCTTCGGGCGGTCGTCGTACAGCACCGTGAGCCCCTGCGTCTCGAGGTCCCCCGCGAGCTTGGCCGCGGCGTCGAACACGGCAGCGTCCTTGCCGGTGGCGACGAGGTGTACGTCGGCCGGCGCGACCTCGCGGGGCCAGACCAGGCCGAGCTCGTCGTGGGTGTTCTCCGCGATGGCCGCGACCGCGCGCGAGACCCCGATGCCGTAGGAGCCCATGGTGACCGTAACGAGCTTGCCGTTCTCGTCGAGCACCTTGAGGTCGAGCGCCTCGGCGTACTTCCGGCCGAGCTGGAAGATGTGGCCCATCTCGATGCCCCGGGCCGTCTCGAGCGTCCCGTCACAGTTGGGGCACGGGTCGCCGTCTCGCACGTCGGCGGCCTCGATCGTGCCGTCGGGCGTGAAGTCGCGGCCGGCGACGAGGTCGATGACGTGCTGCCCCGCGACGTTCGCGCCGGTGACCCAGCGAGTGCCCTCGACGACCCGGGGGTCGACGACGTAGCGGATCTTGGACTCGTTGCTCTCGCCGAGGACACCAGGGCCGATGTACCCCTTGACCAGGGTGGGGTGCTTGGCGAACTCGGCCTCGTCGAAGGGCTCGACCTCGGTCGGCTCGAGCTGGCCCTCGAGGCGCTTGGCGTCGACCTCACGGTCACCGGGGATGCCGATGGCCAGGGGCTCGCGGGTGCCGTCCGGGTGCTTGAGCACGACGAGGACGTTCTTGAGCGTGTCCCCGGCCCGCCAGGGACGGTCGTCACGGGGGAAGCGCTCGTTGAGGTGGTCCACGAGGGTCTCGATCGTGGGCGTGTCGGGCGTGTCCTCCGCGTGTGCGGCCGGCACCCCGTCCCACGGCCGGGGCGCAGGTGCCGGGACCTCGACCGCCTCGACGTTCGCCGCGTAGTCGCAGGAGGTGCAACGGACGTAGGTGTCCTCGCCGACGTCTGCCTTGGCGAGGAACTCCTCCGACTTGGAGCCGCCCATCGCTCCGGAGGTCGCCTTGACGACGACGTACTCGAAGCCGAGCCGGTCGAAGGTCTTGACGTACGCCTCACGGTGCGCGGCGTAGGACCGCTCGAGGCCCTCGTCGGTGGTGTCGAAGGAGTAGGAGTCCTTCATCACGAACTCGCGGCCGCGCAGCAGACCGGCGCGGGGGCGCGCCTCGTCGCGGTACTTCGTCTGGATCTGGTAGAGCCAGACCGGAAGGTCCTTGTAGGAGGAGTACAGGTCCTTGACCACGAGCGTGAACAGCTCCTCGTGAGTGGGCCCGAGGAGGTAGTCGGCGTCCTTGCGGTCCTTGAGCCGGAAGATGCCGTCGCCGTACTCCGTCCAGCGGTTCGTGGCCTCATAGGGCTCGCGCGGGAGGAGCGCGGGGAACTGCAGCTCCTGTGCGCCGATCGCGTTCATCTCCTCGCGGACGATGCCCTCGATGTTGCGCAGCACGCGGAGACCGAGCGGCAGCCAGGAGTAGATCCCCGGAGCTGCCCGCCGGATGTAGCCCGCCCGGACGAGGAGCCGGTGGCTCGGGACCTCGGCGTCCGCGGGGTCCTCCCGGAGGGTGCGCACGAACAGGGTCGACATCCGCATGATCATGCGCGCAAGGCTACCCACCGGCTCGGAGGCAACGCACACCGATTGACTCCGTCGCTCCGCTGGGGGATATGCCCTGCTATGTCTGGCCCGCATTTGGCATGATGTCCCCGTGCAGGAGGAGCAGCTGACCGATCCAGACACCGTGCAGCGCGTTCGCTACCCAGCCAACCCGGCAAGCGTGCGCGATGCTCGACGGTTCGTCGCGAGCAGCCTGGCGGCCCTGGGCCACCCGGCCCTCGTCGACGACGCGACGCTGTGTGTCAGCGAGCTCGCAGGCAACGCGGCCCTGCACAGCGAGTGCACCTACATCGAGGTCTCGGTCGAGCCGGTCGGCGAGGGGGTACGCCTCGTCATCGAGGACGACGGCCCCGTGTCGATGACGTCGGTGGCGCCGCGCACGACACTGCCCGGCCTCGACGACTCGTTCGACGACGAGCTCGACGAGCTCGACCTGCTGGTCGCCGACCAGCCCGCCACAGGGCGCGGCCTGGCGATCGTGTCCGTCCTCGCCAGCGACTGGGGCGTCGAGGAGCTGTCCGAGGGCAAGCGCGTGTGGGCCGAGCTGACGCTTGCCCCGGCGACTGCTGCCCGTCGCACCGACGAGCGGGCAGCGACAGTGCGGCGCTCCGCTGCACTTCCCGCCGGCTGGGCCACGGTCCGGCTGGTCGGTTGCCCGGCCTCCCTCGTCCGCCGCCACGACCGGCACCTCGAGGACCTGGTCCGTGAGCTCAAGCTCATGCTCTACGCCACCGACAACACCACCAACGTGGAGACGGCGAGGCGTCTCCGGCCGGTCATCGACGCCTCGGAGTACGTCCGGTTGACGGTACGACGCGACGCCGACGCGGCACTGGCCCGAGGTGACTCGATCGTGGACGTCGACGTTGCCGTGCCGACTGAGTTCAGCCGCGACATCCGACTCGTCGACGACGCCCTCCGGGAGGCCGATGCGCTCTCGGCCGGGCGCAGGCTGCTGACCCTGCCCTCCACCGCCGAGATACAGGCGCTGCGAGCCTGGATGTCGGCCCAGATCGTCGGTCAGGTCGAGCGAAGCGCAACCCCTGTCAGCTGGCAGAGCTGGCAGTCACAGCGCCCCGGACACGCCTGACCTCAGAACATGATCGTGGAGAAGACCGCGGTCTGCTCGAACCCCGCGGCGGCGTAGGCACGCCGGGCGGGAGTGTTGTGGTCGTTGACGTACAGCGAGACGACCGGGGCGATGTCGCGAAGCGCGAAGTCGACCACCGCCGCCATGCCGGCGGTCGCGAGCCCCTCGCCGCGGCGGTCCGGGGCGACGTAGACCCCCTGCACCTGGCACGCGTACGGAGTGACCGCGGCGATCTCAGCCTTGAACAGCACGCGGCCGTCCTCGATCCTCGCGAAGGACCAACCCTTGCTGATCAGCTGCGCGACGCGGGCACGGTACATGTCGGAGCCGCCACCGAGCTCGGGAGAGATCCCGACCTCCTCGGTGTACATCGCCACGCAGGCCGGGTAGAGCGTCTCCAGGTCGGCCGCTGTGGTGCGACGTACCTCCGGGTCGGGTGACACCCGTGGCGGGCCACTGATCTCCAGGTGCGGCTGGTTCCACCGGAGCTCGCGCGCCGGTGACCAGTGCGGTGCCAGGTGCTCCCAGAGCCCCACGACCGCGTCGGCGGGTCCGACGATCGTCGAGCACCGGCGCCGCTGCCGGACACCGCGCGCGGCGAAGGCCGCGATCGCGTCGGGTGTTGCGTTCACCGGCACGAGGTTCGCGGCCGCGTGGCAGGCAGAGACGAGCTCACCGTCCTCGACGTACCCCCACATCTCGCCGCCCATCCAGCGGGGGTCGAGCTGGGTGATCCGGCTCCGGTAGTCGACGAACACGTTGACCACCGGGTCGCGTGCCACGAGCTCCGACATCGCGGGGAGGTCGGAGGGGCCGAGGAGACGGAGTCCCTGCTGGGTCCGGAGCACGTACCGGAGCCTACGTCACCAAGGCGGCGCCTCGTCGACGGTTCGGTCGAGCCTCAGCGATCGTCGGCGTCGCTGCCCGCTCGGTCGCGCAGCCAGGTCGCCGTCGGCCCGTCCGGCCTTCCCGGTGAGGATGCCGTGGGCGCTGGGGGCGCCGGCACGTCCGCGCTGTTCACGATCAAGCCGCCGCAGAGCAAGAGGCCTCCGAGGACGATCAGTCCCAGCGGGACCACGTCGGCGGCCATCCAGATCAGCAGGGTGCCCGCCAGCGTCAGGATCCCAAGGATGATGGCCAGCCCGGCGATCTTGTCCATGGCCCAGCGGACGAGGCGGTACACGTAGTCGTCGGTCAGCTCGGGCATCGCGTCTCCTGTCGCCTGCAGCAGACGGCAGCCTAGAACACGACTGGTCAGCCGACGGTGACCGAGGGCGCCGCCCCTTCTCCGTCTGCCGGCTCGCCCATCTCCTCGGCGATGCGCATGGCCTCCTCGATCAGCGTCTCCACGATCTTGGACTCGGGCACGGTCTTGATCACCTCGCCCTTGACGAAGATCTGGCCCTTGCCGTTGCCGGACGCAACTCCGAGGTCGGCCTCACGAGCCTCGCCCGGCCCGTTCACGACGCAGCCCATGACGGCGACGCGCAGCGGGACCTCGAGACCCTCCAGGCCCGCGGTGACCTCCTCGGCCAGCTTGTAGACATCGACCTGGGCGCGACCGCACGAAGGACAGGAGACGATCTCGAGCCTTCGCGGGCGGAGGTTCAGCGACTCGAGGATCTGGAGTCCGACCTTGACCTCCTCGACCGGCGGCGCGGAGAGCGAGACCCGGATCGTGTCACCGATACCTCGAGAGAGCAGTGCCCCGAAGGCGACGCTCGACTTGATCGTGCCCTGGAACGCCGGCCCGGCCTCGGTGACACCGAGGTGAAGCGGCCAGTCGCCACGCTCGGCGAGCAGCTCGTAGGCGCGAACCATGACGACCGGGTCGTTGTGCTTGACCGAGATCTTGAAGTCGTGGAAGTCGTGCTCCTCGAACAACGAGGCCTCCCACACCGCCGACTCGACGAGCGCCTCGGGCGTCGCCTTGCCGTACTTCTGGAGCAGGCGGGGGTCGAGGGACCCGGCGTTCACGCCGATCCGGATCGACGTCCCGTGCTCCTTGGCCG
This sequence comes from uncultured Actinomycetota bacterium, assembly GCA_963700955.1. Taxonomy (GTDB): domain Bacteria; phylum Actinomycetota; class Actinomycetes; order Propionibacteriales; family Nocardioidaceae; genus Nocardioides_C. Next base: position 557,331 of record CAVOZH010000012.1, read on the forward strand.
CCTGTGCGATCTGCTTGACCTGGTCGTCGAACTTGCGGATGTTGCCCGGGTTCACGCGTACGGCGGCGCAACCGGCCTCGATCGCGGCGAAGACGTACTTGGGCTGGAAGTGGATGTCGGCGATGACCGGGATCTGCGAGTGCTTCGCGATCTCGGGGAGGGCGTCGGCGTCGTCCTGCGACGGGCAGGCCACCCGGACGATGTCACAGCCGCTCGCGGTGAGCTCCGCGATCTGCTGGAGCGTGGTGTTCACGTCGGACGTCAGCGTGGTCGTCATGGACTGCACCGAGATCGGGGCGTCACCGCCGACGAGGACCTTCCCCACCTTGATCTGGCGGGTCTTGCGTCGTTCGGCGAGCACCGGCGGCGGGGCGGCGGGCATTCCGAGGTCGACCGAGGTCATGGGGCGGTTCCTTCTCTCTGAGTTCTTCGACGGGGTCTCAAGGGCTCACGACGGGCTCGACCACCGCTCTCCGACGTTACCCGAGTCGGACGGGCGCGACGATGTCGGCGTAGATCAGGACGACGCTCATCACGAGGATCACCCCGGCCATCACGTAAGCCACGGGCAGCAGCTTCGCGACGTCGAAGTAACCCGGGTCGGGGCGTCCGAAGAGCCGCGCCAGCCTCCGGCGTACCGCCTCGTAGAGCGCGCCGGCGATGTGACCGCCGTCGAGCGGCAGCAGGGGGATGAAGTTGAACATCCCGACGAACAGGTTGATGCCGCCGAGCAGCATCAGCAGGCTGAAGAACCTGTCACCGACCGGGATATCCGGTGTGGAGGCCATCTCGCCGGCGACCCGGCTCGCCCCTACGACGCTCATCGGGCTGTCGGCGGCCCGGGGGGTGATGCCCACAGCCGCCTTGCCGACCTCCCAGAGCTTGACGGGGAGGCTGCCGACGGCCTTGACGGTCTCCCAGGTGTAGGTGCCCATCGTGTTGACGACGAAGACCGGGCCCTGCTTCTCGCGGACCAGCTCCGGCTGGACGCCCAGGAAGCCGACCTTGACGAACTTGTCGGTGTGCTCGAGGTCCGGGCGGGTGGAGACCAGCGTGTTCGTGGTGGTCGTACGACGCTCACCGTCGCGCTCGTAGACGATCGTCGCGGTGCCGTTCTCGTTCGCGCGGATCAGCCGGGTCAGCTCGGGCCAGGAGGCAACCTTCGTGCCGTTCATGGCAATGATCCGGTCGCCCGGCTGCAGGCCTGCTTGCTTCGCGGGCGCTACGGGGTCCGAGCTCGTGCAGGCGCGGTCGAGGTTCTTCTCGGTCGCGGAGATCACACAGTCGGAGACCTTGTCGACGGTCGTGGTCGGGTTCAGCACGCCGTGCAGCATGAAGACGCCGCCGAAGAGCAGGAAGGCGAGCACCAGGTTCACCATGGGGCCGCCGGACATCACGATGACCTTCTTCCACCACGGCAGGCGGTAGAACAGCCGCTCCTCATCGCCGGGCTCGACGTGCTCGTACTCGGCGGCGCGGGCGTCGGAGATCAGCTGGGTGAACAGCCCCGTGTTGCTCTTGCGGATCTGGCCGGGCTCGTCGTTGCGTCCCGGCGGAAGCATCCCGACGAGCTTCACGTAGCCGCCCAGGGGGATCGCCTTGAGGCCGTACTCCGTCTCTCCCCTGCGGCGTGACCACACGGTGCTGCCGAAGCCGACGAAGTACTGCGTGACCTTGACGCCGAACTTCTTGGCCGGGACGAGGTGCCCCACCTCGTGCAGCCCGATCGAGGCCGCGACCCCGACGACGAACAGCACCACGCCAAGGGCGTACATCAGCACGGTGGTCATCGACGGCGCTCCAGGTCGTTGCGGGTCTCGGCACGCGCCCACGCATCGGCGGCGAGCACGTCCTCGACGGTGAGGTCCTCCACAGACGAGGGTACGTGGTGTCGCGCCAGAACCGCCTCGATCGTGGGCACGATGTCGGTGAACCTCATCTCACCGGACATGAACGACTCCACGCAGACCTCGTTCGCGGCGTTGTAGACCGCGGGCGCCGTGCCTCCGCGCGTGCCGGCCTCTCGGGCGAGGCCCAAGGCGGGGAACGCATCGTCGTCGAGCGGGAAGAACTCCCAGGTCTCCGGCTTGCTCCAGTCGACGGCAGGTGCTGCGTCACGGACCCGGTCCGGCCAGGCCAAGCCGAGTGCGATCGGGATCATCATCGACGGCGGCGAGGCCTGGGCGAGCGTCGACCCGTCGTAGAACTCCACCATCGAGTGCACGACCGACGTGGGGTGTACGACGACCTCGATCGACTCGAACGGGATGCCGAAGAGCAGATGGGCCTCGATCACCTCGAGGCCCTTGTTGACCAGCGTCGCGGAGTTGATGGTCACGACCGGGCCCATCGACCAGGTCGGGTGCGCGAGTGCTTGCTCCGGGGTCACGTCGTGCAGCTCCTCGCGGGTGCGGCCACGGAACGGCCCTCCGCTGGCGGTAAGGACGAGCCGTCGTACCTCGTCGGCGCGACCTCCGCGCAGGCACTGGGCGAGCGCGCTGTGCTCGCTGTCCACGGGCACGATCTGCCCGGGGGCTGCCCGGGAGGTGACCACCGGGCCACCGATGATCAGCGACTCCTTGTTCGCGAGCGCCAGCGTGTTGCCTGCGTCGAGCGCGGCGAGCGTGGGTCGGAGCCCTACGGCGCCGGTGATGCCGTTGAGCACGACGTCGCAGTACGTGCTGGCAGCCTCGACCGAGGCCTCCTCACCGAGGCCGGAGTAGGCCGGCGTGAACTCCTCGCACTGGGCGCGGAAGAGCTCGGGGTTCGACCCGCCGGCGGTGAGGGCGACCACCCGGAACGCGTCGGGGTTGGCACGGACCACCTCGAGCGCCTGGGTGCCGATCGAGCCGGTGGACCCCAGGATGACGACGTCACGACGCGAGCTCATGCCCGCCATCCTTTCATCGGCGGCCACTTCTGCCGGGACTCCTCCTCAGAAGACAGGGCTTGACAACTGATTCCTGGTGCCGATGCACCATCAGACAACGAATTCGATGGTCAACGTCGATTTCTCATGTCTGATCCGTAGCCATTCCGCGTCGGCGCCGCCTAACGTAGTCCCATGGCCGATGCATCAGCTACTCCGCGCGCCGGCGGGCCCGGGCTCCCGCAAGAGCGCCGCCTGGTGACCGAGATCCCGGGACCGGCGTCGTTGGCGAAGCTCGCCCGCCGCCAGCAGCTCGTGGCCGCCGGGGTCGGCACCACACTCCCCGTCTTCGTCGAGGCTGCCGGCGGTGGCGTGATCGTCGACGCCGACGGCAACTTTCTGATCGACCTCGCGTCGGGGATCGCCGTGACCAGCGTCGGCAACGCGGCGACCGAGGTGACCGAGCGGGTTGTCGAGCAGGTGCGGGCCTTCACGCACACCTGCTTCATGGTCACGCCCTACGACGGGTACGTCGACGTCTGCGACGAGCTGGCACAGCTGACTCCCGGCGACCACCCGAAGAAGTCGGCGCTGTTCAACTCCGGAGCCGAGGCCGTGGAGAACGCCGTGAAGATCGCGCGCTCCTTCACGGGACGCAACGCCGTCGGTGTCTTCGACCACGCGTACCACGGCCGGACCAACCTGACCATGGCGATGACGGCCAAGAACATGCCGTACAAGCACGGGTTCGGCCCGTTCGCCAACGAGGTCTACCGCGCTCCGGTGTCCTACCCGTTCCGCGAACCGGTCCCGATCTCCGGCGAGGCAGCCGCCGACCGTGCGATCGACGTGCTCGACAAGCAGGTCGGCGTGACGAACCTCGCCTGTGTCGTGATCGAGCCGGTGCTCGGCGAGGGCGGCTTCGTCGTACCCGCCGAGGGCTTCCTCCCGCGTCTGCGCGCGTGGACCGAGGAGCACGGGATCGTCTTCGTCGCCGACGAGATCCAGTCGGGCTTCTGCCGCACGGGCGCATGGTTCGCCTGCGACCACGAGCACGTGGTCCCCGACCTGGTCACCAGCGCGAAGGGGATCGCGGGCGGGCTGCCGCTCGCTGCGGTGACCGGGCGGGCCGAGATCATGGACTCGGTGCACGTGGGTGGGCTCGGCGGGACCTACGGCGGGAACCCGGTGGCCTGCGCGGCGGCTCTCGGCGCGATCGAGACGATGCGCAAACAGGACCTCCCGGCGCGTGCGCGGGAGCTCGGCGCCGCGATGCACAAGCGGCTCACAGAGATCGCGGCCCGCCACCCAGAGGCTGCCGACGTCAGAGGCCGGGGGGCGATGATGGCGGTCGAGATTGTCGGCACGGACGGGCTAACCCCTGACCCCGTCCGTGCCGGCTCGATCTCTGCCTACTGTCACGCACGAGGCGTGGTGACCCTGACCGCCGGCACCTACGGCAACGTGCTGAGATTCCTTCCGCCGCTGGTGATGCCCGACCACCTCCTCGAGGAGGCCTTCGACGTGGTGAGCGAGGCGTTCGACGCCACCGCGTGAGTCTTCGCATCTGCCGGACGCACGGCGTCGCGGTTCCTAGGATGACTGGAGGGGATGCTCCGGGGCAAAGCCGCCGGAGAGAGGGGAAGGGTCCATGGGCGTTTCGTTGACGGGCGTGCGCGGGGGCTCTGTCGGGCGCCTGACCACCCTCTTCTCCGTCGTGGGGGTGCTCGGCGCGGCCGGCTTCTACCTCTACGGTCCTGCGGTGACGCCGGCGCTTCACGGCGCGGCCACCACCGAGTGCAACCGGCTCACGGGCGGCAACTACCGCAGCTACCGCCTCGAGTGGGTGGTCGAGACGCAGCCACACTGGCTGTGCGGTGACCGCCGGGAGCCGGGGAACCGGCCGGTCGACCTGGGCTGGTGGGTCACCCCGCACTTCTGACTGGGTGATGCTCTACATCTCCCACACCGGCTGCCAGTGGTTGACCTTGACCCAAGGGGAGGCAGCAGGCTCGGTGCATGACGACGTATCTCGGCTCCTCGCCATACTGCTATGCGAACTCCTTGGCGATGACGGTTCCGGCAGCGCCGACTCCTCCGGTCATCGAGGCACTCACGGGCTCGGCCTTCGGCTATCAACGAGTGGGGCCGCTTCCGCTCTTCGACCCCGTCGGTTGGGACCCAGACCTGGGGGTCGATCAGGCGTTGCGGATCCTGGGGGCAGGTGGGCGGCGCGAGACCTTTGAGTCAGCGAGCGAAGCGCTGGCCCGCCTGGAGGAGCTGGCCGAGCGAGGTCCGGTGTTCGTGGGGCCCCTTGAGATGGGTCTGCTGCTGCATCAACCAAGGAGCGGTCAACCGTTCGGCGCGGACCACTTCGTTGTTGTTGTCGCGGTCGAGGACGAGACGGTCACGATGCATGATCCCCAGGGCTACCCCTACGCCTGCCTACCGGCGGAAGACTTCGCTGCTGCCTGGGGTGCGGAGACCTTGGGGTACGGGATGGGTCGCTTTCCGCTCCGTACCGGTTTCACCGCGCCGCACGGGGATCAGGATGCGTGGGCGACACGACTTCTCCCGCTGGCCGGTGCGTGGGCGCGAGGAGCGCGCGCAGGCGGCATGTCAGGAAACGTCGCCGGACTGGGAGCGCTGGCCGCCGAGGCCGAGGCTGGGCTCGAGGAACCGGCGGCCACGCTGCTGCGCGACTTCTCGTTGCGCCTGGGCGCGAGGCGGCGGGCGGACGCCGCCGACCTTCTGGCCCGGTATCCGGCCGTCTCGGAGGCGCTGGAGGCGCAGGCCCGGGTTCTGGGCGGTGCTCAGCTGGCTGTCGTCAGGGGCGACGGCGCGCAGCTCGCGTCCGCTCTTCGTCGGGTCGCTGAGTTGCACGAGGATCTCGTCGCGCTCCTGCCCTGAGGCTAGGCTGCGCACCATGTCGGGACTGCGGATCGGTGAGTTCGCCCGGCGAGCCTGGCTGACCCCCAAGGCGCTCAGGCTCTACGACGAACGCGGGCTGCTCGTGCCCACGCACGTAGAACCGTCTTCGGGCTACCGGCTGTACGGCGAGGAACAGCTGGTAGACGCTCGCCTCGTCGCCCTGCTACGGCGCATCGACATGCCCCTTGAACAGATCACAGACGTCCTCGAGACGCCACCGTCTGCACGCGCGGAACTGGTGCAGGCGTTCAGCACCGCACGCGCCGAGGCATACGCACGGCGACAGACCCTCGCGGACTGGCTGACCGAAGTGCTGCCCCTGGAGCGATTGGACGGGTACGGCGCCACCATGGGACACGTGGTCCGGTGGCGGCACGTCGAGACTCAGCAGTGCGCTACGTCCACGAGCGTCGTGACCGCCCGGGAACTGCCGGACGCGATCGCCCGGGGAATCCGCCAGGCCGTGAAGCGAATCACCGCCGACAGTGACGAGCCGGGGCAGCCGTTCGTGATCTTCCACGACGAGGTCGGATGGGACTCGGCAGGACGCGTGAAGATCTGCGTCCCGGCGACGCGAGGAAGGGCCGGGGACTGGCAGGACGCGGCCCACGAGCAGGCTTACGTCGAGCTTCGCCCCGACCAGCTGCCGTTCCCAGCCGTGCTCTCAGCCTACGAAGCCCTCTACGCCGAGGTAAGGCGCGCGGGCCGCGAGGCCACCGGCCCCCCGCGGGAGATCTACCCCACTTGGAGCTCGGACTCGTCCCCTGAGGCCGTGGACTGTCAGGTCGCCGTCCCGGTCCACTGCAGCGGCGGCTGAAGGGTTTACCGCTCATCGGCTGATCGCGTTTTCACTGTCTGCGGCATTGGATGAGGAAGTCAGGCCTGTCGGCGTCTACCACGGTGACGTCCACATCTGCCTCCCCAACTGCGCGGCCCCTTGTAGCCGTTTCGCTTGTGCGGTGCAGCTGGTGCGTGTGGTTTGCGCGTCGGAGAGGGTTGGCCTAGCGCCTGACAGCAGGGCCTTCGTGGGTGACTGATGCAGCCCATTCCACACCAGCTCAGTCATAACCGTCACCTCCGGGGACTCGTTCCGTTGGCCCCCCGCTCCACCTCCATGGCACCACCGTCCGCTCGTCCGTGTCAGAGCCGAACGACCTGCGCGGCTGCTGCGGGGTGTCGGTCCCGGCTGTCCGCGCTCGGGCTCTGGCCCTGCGGACGCGATAGAACCAACGCACGAACATCGGATCCGGACGTTCGCAACTCGGCATTCTTAGCCGAACGCATGGCCAGTGACAGTCCGGGCCGGCTCGTTACTCGTCGCGCTGTCCCCAAGGGGAGCCGTACTCCACCAGCAGGTCGAGGAACGGCACCGCGTCGAACGCCTCCGGCCCGAGGACGCCGCTCCCCTGCCATGTCCCTCGCGACAGGAGCTCGAGCGCCACGACCGGGTTCACCGCGGTCTGCCACACCACGCACTGGTGGCCGTACTCCTTCATCGACCAGTCGTTGTCGACGACGTGGTAGAGGTACGTCGAACGCGGCTGCCCGTCGATGCCTCTGCCCGTGACGTAAAGCCCCGCACAGGTCTTGCCGTGCATGAGCTCACCGAGCGTGGCGGGGTCGGGCAGGCACGCGGCGACCACGTCGCGCGGCGAGACGTCCGCGCCGCCGACCCGGACCTTGTCGGTCCGGTCGAGGCCGAGCTTGTGCAGCGTCTTGAGCACCTCGATGAACTCGTTGCCCAGGCCGTACTTGAAAGTGACCCGCCTCGCGTCGACCCAGCGCGGCATGAGGAGCACCTCCTCGTGCTCCACGTTCACGCACTCCACGGGTCCGATGCCGTCAGGGAAGACGAAAACCTCCGGCTCGCTGAACGGCGCCGTCGTGAACCAGCCGCGGCCCCGCTCCCAGACCACCGGCGGGTTCAGGCACTCCTCGATCGTGGTCCAGATGGAGAACGACGGAGCGAAGTCGTAGCCGTCGACGGTGAGGTTCGCCCCGTCGCGCGTGCCGAGCTCGTCGATCTCGGAGAACAGGTGGTCGGCGGCGTACCTCGCGAAGACGTCTGAGAGGCCGGGCTCGACGCCGATCCCGCACAGCGCCAGTCGCCCGGCAGCCTCCCACTCCGGCGCCTTGGCGAACTGCTCGTCGCCGAGCTTCACGCCAGGCTTCGAGTACGGCTCCTCGGGGTGCGGTCGGGAGAGGCTCATCGCCATGTCGAGGTAGTCCGCGCCCGCCGTGAACGCCCCGTCGAAGATCGGCATCACGAAGCGAGGGTCGACCGCGTTCATGACGTGCGTGATGCGGTGCTCGCGGGCGAGCTCCGTCACCGAGCCGGCGTCGGAGGCGTCGACCCGGGCCGCGACGAAGCGGTCGTCGGCCGCGGCCGCGCGCTCCGCACGGGAGAGTTCGTAGTCGGCCACGACGACGACCTCGAAGAAGTCGCGCCGGGAGGCGATCGCAGCGAACGCAGCACCGACGCCGCCGGCGCCGACGAGAAGGATCCTCACGTGAGGCCTCCGAGGAGACGAGCACGAGGGGAGCCGTACAGCGGGGTGCTCACCCGGTCACTCGCCGATGTAGGACATCACGTGCTTGATGCGCGTGTAGTCCTCGAGACTGTAGGCCGACAGGTCCTTGCCGTGACCCGAGTGCTTGAAGCCGCCGTGCGGCATCTCCGAGACGAACGGGATGTGCGTGTTGATCCACACCACGCCGAAGTCGAGCCGCTTGGCCATCCGCATCGCGCGGCCGTGGTCCTTGGTCCATACCGAGGACGAGAGGCCGTACTTCACGCCGTTGGCCCAACGCAACGCCTCCCCCTCGTCGCCGAACCGCTGCACCGTGATCACGGGACCGAAGATCTCCTCCTGGATCGCCTCGTCGTCCTGGTGCAGGCCGGACACGACGGTGGGGCTGTAGAAGAAGCCCTGGTCGCCCTGCCTCGAGCCACCGATCTCGACGTGTGCGTGACCGGGGAGCCGCTCGACCATCCCGCTGACCCGCGCGAGCTGGTTCTCGTTGTTGAGCGCCCCGTAGAGCACGTCCTTGTCATCGGGCGCGCCTGTCTTGGTGTTCCGCGCCTGCTCGGTGATCGCCGCTACGAAGTCGTCGTGGACGCCGGGGGCTGCGAGCACGCGGGTGGCCGCCGTGCAGTCCTGGCCGCCGTTGAAGTAACCCGCCATCGCGATCGCCTCGGCTGCCGCCTCCACGTCGGCGTCGTCGAAGACGATGACCGGCGCCTTGCCGCCGAGCTCGAGGTGGGTGCGCTTGAGCTGGAGCGCTGCCGACCCGGCGACCTCCATGCCGGCTCGGACCGACCCGGTGATCGAGACCATCTGCGGCGTAGGGTGCTCCACGATCGCGCGACCGGTGTCACGGTCACCGCAGACCACGTTGAACACGCCCGGCGGGAAGAACTCCTGCGCGAGCTCGGCGAGCATCGTGGTCGTGGCCGGCGTCGTGTCCGACGGCTTGAGCACGACGGTGTTGCCGGCCGCGAGCGCCGGTGCGATCTTCCAGATCGCCATCATCAACGGGTAGTTCCAGGGCGTGACCTGGCCGACCACGCCGATCGGCTCCCGCCGGATCATCGAGGTGTGGTCCTTCATGTACTCGCCGGCGGAGCGGCCCTCGAGCATCCGTGCGGCGCCGGCGAAGAAGCGGAGCTCGTCGACCGACGGCGGAAGCTCCTCCTCCTCGGTCAGGTGGATCGGCTTCCCGGTGTTCTCGCACTCGGCCTTCACGAAGTCTGCCGCGCGCGCCTCCAGGGCGTCGGCCATCTTGAGCAGCGCGGTCTGCCGCTCAGCCGGCGTGGTCTCTCCCCACGACTCGAACGCCTTGTCCGCCGCTCGCATGGCGCGGTCGACGTCCTCCGCCGCGGATCCCGGTGCGGTGGCGTACACCTGCCCCGTCGCGGGGTTCACGACGTCGTAGGTCTCTCCTGAGGCGGAGTCGACCGCCTCCCCACCGATGATGTTGCGGAACTGCTGCGCCATCCCTGTCCGCCTCCTGGGTCACGGCCGTGCCTGAGTGCGACGGGCGCTGCCTCTCGCCCCGCCGATTCAGAGCGTAGTCATGACGCTACGGATTCGGTATAGCAACGAGGCGATCAGCCACGAAATCATCAGCCCAATGGACCGATGACCGGCGACTTCGACTCCCACGTCTCAGCGGCAGGTCGCCAGCCACTCCTGGAAGTCCCACTCGTCGAGGAACCGCCGGGCACCATCCGCGCCCGCCCGGAGGAGCTGCTCCTGCTCCTGGTCGTCGAGGCCGAAGTCGATCGCGCTGACGCCCGCTGTGTCGACGTAGACCGAGCGCGCGATGTTGCAGGGCTCGAGGACGTGCTCGGCCTGGTTCGCCTCGATCGCGGTCTCGACGATGGCCACCCCGGTGTGGACGGGTCCACGCACGGGTCGCGGCGCGGCCACCTTGCCGATGCCGAGGGCGTCGAGGCGGACGCCGATCGTCGGCCAGCGCGGAGACAGCTCGTCGAGCCGGTCGAAGGTGCCGATCGGATAGTTCGAGAGCAGCCCACCGTCGACCAGAGTCGAGGTGCCACGAGCACCGGCCAGCTCGACGGGCTCGAAGAAGTACGGGATGGACGCCGACGCCCGCACAGCATCGGCCACCTTCTGCTCGTCGGGGTCGAGGCCGTACTCCCCGTAGTCCCACGGGAGCTGGGCCAGTCGGCGTCGCGAGATGTCGCTCACCATGACCACCAGCCCGTAGCGATGGTGCACTGCGCCGTCGTCGCCGGGGTCCGCGGTGTGCAGGTCGCCGAACCTCTCCACGCCGAGGTCCTTCAGCACACCGGCGAGCCAGCCCGCGAGGTAGTCACCTTCGTAGGCGCCTCCTTCGAGGAGGACCGAAAGCCCGTCGGTGAGGACCCCGAACGGGCCGAGGAGGGTCCTGGGGAACCCGCGGTCGCGGAACTTGGTGTAGTCCAGCGAGCGGGCGATCTCGCTCAGCCTCGTGAGCGGCTCGCCACTTCGCTGGAGTGCCGCCAGGAGGGCACCGACGATCGCCCCAGCCGAGGTGCCGGCGATTCGAGGGAACGTGTAGCCCGCCTCTGCCAGGCCAAGGACGGCGCCGGCCAGCGCGATGCCCTTCACTCCCCCGCCCTCGAGCACGAGGTCGGCCTGCTGAGGTTTCGAGGTGTCCGAGATGCCCATGCGGCCGACCTTAGCCAGCCGCACCCCCACAACGCCGGACCTGCCGGGTCAGCCAGCCTGCCGGGTCAACCAGTTCAGCCGAAGACCCTGACCCCGTCCAAGAGGCTGCCACTGCGGAACACCACCGACCGACCTGTCACCGACCGAGCCCCCATCACCTTCGGAATCCGTAGCACAACTCGTCTTCGAACCATGACATGACCATCAGCGGCTCATTGTGGCAACGAAATCATTTGCCTAGCCTCGCCGAGAGGAGGAAGATGGGCACGTCCAACCTCACGTTCAAGGGGAAGCATCACATGTCATCAGACGCGATGGACCAGCCCAACGGAGCACCCGCTGACGTAGCCGCCATGGACGGCGATGCCTACGCCGCGCTCCAGAAGTCCGCGCGCGACCACCTCTGGATGCACTTCACCCGGCACTCGAGCTACACGAACGCCGACGTCCCCGTGATCGTCAAGGGTGAGGGACCCTACGTCTACGACGCCAAGGGTCGCCGGTACCTCGACGCCCTGGCCGGCCTGTTCGTCAACCAGCTCGGGCACGGACGCACCGAGCTCGCCGAGGCAGCGGCCCGGCAGGCCGCCGACCTCGCCTACTTCCCGCTGTGGTCCTACGCCCACCCGACGGCCATCCAGCTCGCCGAGCGCATCGCCGACATGGCGCCCGGCGACCTCAACCGGGTCTTCTTCTCCACGGGCGGCGGCGAGTCCGTGGAGACCGCGTGGAAGCTTGCGAAGAACTACTTCAAGGTCACCGGCAAGCCGATGAAGCACAAGGTGATCAGCCGGGCCATCGCCTACCACGGCACGACCCAGGGCGCGCTGTCGATCACCGGCCTTCCCGCGCTCAAGGCGGTCTTCGAGCCGCTGGTCCCCTCGACGTTCCGGGTGCCGAACACCAACTTCTACCGGGCCCCGGAGCACGGCGACGACGTCGAGTCGTTCGGCCGTTGGGCTGCGGACCAGATCGCGGTGGCGATCGAGAACGAGGGCCCCGAGACGGTGGCGGCGGTCTTCCTCGAGCCGGTGCAGAACGCCGGCGGCTGTTTCCCTCCCCCGCCCGGCTACTTCCAGCGGGTGCGAGAGATCTGCGACGAGTACGACGTGCTGCTCGTCAGCGACGAGGTGATCTGCGCCTTCGGCCGGCTGGGCCACATGTTCGGCGCCGAGCGCTACGACTACCAGCCGGACATGATCACGGTCGCCAAGGGGCTCACCTCGGGCTACTCCCCGCTCGGCGCGATGATCGCCACGGACCGCTTGATGGAGCCGTTCCTCCAGGGCACGAACATGTTCGCCCACGGCTACACGTTCGGTGGCCACCCTGTGTCCACGGCAGTGGCGATGGCCAACCTCGACATCTTCGAGAACGAGGGGATCAACAAGCACGTGCGGGAGAACGAGGACGCCTTCCGCGCGACGCTCGAGAAGCTCACCGACCTGCCGATCGTCGGCGATATCCGTGGCGACGGGTACTTCTACGGCATCGAGCTCGTCAAGGACAAGGCCACCAAGGAGACCTTCAACGACGCCGAGGCAGAGAAGCTGCTACGTGGCTTCCTGTCCAAGGCGTTGTTCGACGAGGGTCTCTACTGCCGCGCCGACGACCGCGGCGACCCGGTGATCCAGTTCGCACCGCCGCTGATCTGCGAGCAGGAGCACTTCGACGAGATCGAGCAGAAGGTCCGCGTGGTCCTCGAGAAGGCCTGGAGCCTCCTGCCCGAGGAGCCGAAGGAGGTTGCGGAGGCGACCCCGATGCGGCCCTTCCAGAGCACCGAGCGCTGGGGCACCTGACCCGCAGCGTGCGGCTTGGTTGCTGGGGGGAGCTTTCCCAAGGTCCCTTGGAAAAGCGTCACTTCCCGTTGGGTATTCACGACGGGAAGTGACGCTTTGCATTGGGAAGTGAGGCAGGAGCCGGTACGCCGGCCAGCGCATGACGTGAGGCAGGAGCCGGTACGGCGACCAGCGCATGCGGTTGGGCGGGGAGCCCGCACGGGGTGGTCGTGCATCAGGCGGCGATGCCGAGGAGCTTTGCGAACCGCGCTCCGGTCTTGGCCGGACGGCTCAGGTCGCCCCAGACCAGCCTGCCCATGCCCCATCCGGTGACCTCACGCAGAAGGTCCTCCCGCCGCTTCTCCTCGAAGACCACGTCTCCTGGCTCCTGCTCGGGCTTGAGGAGTCGACCGTACTTCACCTTGCCGTCGAACTCCCCCAGCATCCGATGTTCCGGCCAGGCGAAGTCGGTGATCCCGACCAGGACGCCGTACTCGTCGTAGACATGGAACTGAAGCTTCGGCGCGGGCAGGTTCTGCGTCCAGAAGAGGTACCTCGACCGCGACTCCCCCACAGACGCGGCGCCGGGGTCAGCCAGGCGCACCACGAGCTGGAGTCGCTGGGCACCGGGCCAGCGTGCGAAGAAGGGGTACCGCTCATGCAGCTGCCCGGGCGTGATGAGCTCTTGATGGAGCGCGGAGTCCATGCTCACCAGACCCGACTCGACCGAGAGCACCGTGCCGGCCTCCAGCACGGAACGAGCGGGGCCGGTCATGAGCATCCCACGGTCGAGGACCAGATCACCGTCGCTCAGCGTGCCTTCGTGGTGCACGACGTCCCCGTCGATCCGGCCGACTCCACCATCGATGCGAGTGACGTGGACCCTCGACAGGTCGGCGCCCCAAACGGCGATCTTCTGAGCGACGAGGGCGCTCGTGTGGCTCAATGCGACTCTGCCTCCGAGCGACCTCATCACCGCGCGAGCACGGATCAGATGCCGGCCGGCTGGATCCGCCGCGGCCCATGTGTCGTGGAAGCAGTACGCACCGTGGCGCACCCGTTTCCACATCTGGTGCCTCAGCGCCTGCCGCAGGGCCTTGTCGTCGTAGCCGAGATCGCGCACCTCCGACCGGAGGAAGACCCCCTGGGTTCGTTCGACCGTGCGCAATCGTTCGTCCATCAGCACAGCATCCGTATGCCCGCGACAGGCCGGCAACCGTCGTCCGTCGACTGGGGACATCGTCAGCACATCGCCGTCTGTGGATGGAACCGCGCCGCCACCCGACGGGGATGCGGTCGGCACGTGACTTCCCCATGGAAACCGGTGCTTCCCTCGATGAATTCGTCGAGGGAAGCGCCGGTTTCTCAAGGGACCTTGGGATATCAACGGGGCCCAACAGCCACGCCGGTCGAGGCGTCAGAAGCGTCAGGAGTCGAAGCCGAGGCCCGCACGATCGAGGACGCGGAGCCAGAGGTTTCGGCGGCCGCCACGGGCATCGGCTTGCGCGAGCGACCAGCGGGTGAGCTGCACGCCCGCGTAGCGCAGCGGCTCGGGAGGGAACGGCAGCGGTTTCTCCCGCGTCATGCGTAGCGACGTCCGCTCGGTCTCCTCCCCCGCCAGCAGGTCGAGCAGCACGTCGGCGGCGAACCGGGTGGCCGCCACGCCGAGGCCGGTATAGCCGAGCGCGTAGGCCACCCGCCCGGCGTACGCCGTGCCGTAGAAGGCCGCGAACTGCGTGCACGTGTCGATCACGCCGCCCCACCTGTGGGTGAAGCGCACGCCGGCGAGCTGCGGGAACGTCGCGAAGAAGTGCTCAGCGAGGAGCCCGTGCGTCGCGTCGCGCTGCTCGAGGCCACTGCGGATCCGGCTCGCGTAGTGGTAGACCGCGTCGTAGCCGCCCCACACGATCCGGTTGTCCCGCGTGAGCCGGTAGTAGTGGAAGAGATTCGCCGCGTCTCCGACGCCCTGGCGCCCCGACCAGCCGACCGCCGCCAGCTGCGAGGACGACAGCGGCTCGGTCGCGAGCACATAGTCATACACGGGCACCGTCATCAGCCGAAGCCGGGCCAGCAGAGGCGGGAAGGCGTTGGTCGCGAGCACCACCCGCCGCCCGTGAAGGCCGCCGGTCGGCGTACCCACGGCTACACCCGCTCCCGCCTGGGCGAGCCCGAGGACGGGCGTCTGCTCGTAGATCCGCACCCCGAGCGAGAGGCACGTCTCACGAAGCCCCCACGCCAGGCCGGCAGGCTCGACGAGCGCCGTCCCTGTTCGCTGGTGGAGACCCGCCAGGTACGACGGGGAGCGGACGAGCTCCTGCACGGCCGGTCCGTCGAGCATCTCCACGTCATGACCCGCGGTACGCATCGCGCCGGCGAGCTCGCCGAGCTCCTCGACCTGGTGGCGTGTTGTCGCGACGGCGAGCTCGCCGGTCTCCTCCCAGTGGCAGTCGATGCCATAGCGGCGGATCGTGTCGCCGATCTCCGCCAGGTTGCGCGCTCCGAGCCGGTCCAGCACGTCCATCTCGTCGGGCCAGCGAGCCATGCCGTGGGCGAAGCCGTGAGTCAGGCTGGACGATGCGAAGCCGCCGTTGCGGCCGCTGGCCTGCTCGCCGCACCGACCCGCCTCGAGCAGCACGACGTCGCTGGAGGGGTCTCGTTCCTTCGCCCGCAGGGCTGTCCACAGTCCCGCGTAGCCGCCGCCCACCACGACGAGGTCGGCTGTCGTACCTCCCCGAAGCGGTGGCAGCGGCTCGGGCCGTGCTGGGTCGTCGAGCCACAGCACGCGGGGCCGGGCGTCGACCAGCGCGGGTTGCGGGCGAGCCACCCCCTTACCGGCCGAGGCGTCGCCGGCGGCCGAACTCGCCGGCGAGCACGAGCGTCAGTGCGGTGACGAACATGATCGTGCCGATCACGTTGATCTGCGGCGGGATCCCGCGCTGAGCAGCACCCCACACGAACATCGGGAAGGTGACCGTCTGGCCGGCGTTCAGGTTCGTGATGATGAAGTCGTCGAAGGACAACGAGAAGCTCAGCAGCGCCGCCGACAGGATGCCCGGGAACACCAGCGGGAAGGTGACCCGCCAGAACGTCTGCCACTCGTTCGCGTAGAGATCCATGGCGGCCTGTTCCAGACGAGGGTCCAGCCCGCTCAACCGGGCCTTGACCGTGACCACGACGAAGGAGAGGCAGAACATCACGTGGGCGACGAAGATCGTCCCGAAGCCCAACACGCCAGACAGCCCCGCGCTCACGAAAAGCGCCAGCAACGAGGAGCCCAGGACGATCTCGGGCGAGGCCATCGGCAGGAAGATCCCGATGTTCGCGACGGCGCGGCCCCGGAACTTGTGGCGCACCATGCCGAAGGCCATCAAGGTGCCGAGCACAGTGGCCAGCAGCGTCGCGAGCAGCCCGATCTTCAGGCTGGTGGCGACCGATGAGCACAGCTGGTAGGGCCCGCAGATGTTCGTCCAGTTGTCCCACGTGAACCCGTCGAACTCGTAGCTCTGCCGGCTGGCGGGGTCGTTGAAGGACATCAGGATGACCACGAACACTGGCAGCACCATGTAGAGCAGCACGAGCATGGCGTAGAAGAGGACGAGGTGGTCCGCGAGCCAGCGCCTGCTCCGGAAGCCGGTGGCGGTCATACCAGGTCCTCCGTGCCCGACCGTCGTACGTAGACGAACACCATCGACACGATCACGATCATCAGGGTGACCGACAGGGCCGAGGCCACCGGGTAGGCACCGGCCGAGAAGAGGTCCTGGATCTCGTTGCCCACCATCCGCGTCGTGGGCGTGCCGAGCAGCTGCGCGTTGATGAAGTCGCCCGCCGCTGGGATGAAGGTCAGCAGTGTCCCGGCCACGAGTCCCGGCATCGCCAGCGGAAGGGTGACCTTGCGGAAGGTCGTGAGCGGCGTGGCGTACAGGTCGCTGCCGGCCTCCAGCAGGCGCGGGTCGATCTTCTCCAGGCTGGCGTAGAGCGGCAGCACCATGAACGGCAGGAAGTTGTAGGTCAGCCCGGTGACCACCGCGAACGGCGTGGCCAGGAGATGGCCGTCAGGCCCGAGGATGTTCAGGGTGCGGAGAACCTGGACCGCGAAGCCGTTGTCGCCGAGCAGCAGCTGCCACGACAGGGTGCGGACCAGGAAGCTGGTGAAGAACGGCGCGATCACCAGCACCAGCAGGAAGTTCTTCCAGCGGCCGGCCTTGAAGGCGATCGCGTAGGAGAGCGGGAACCCCAGCAGGATGCAGGCGACCGTCGCGGTCCCGGCGTAGAGGAACGAGCGCCACAGCTGGGTTGCGTAGTCCTGCACGGCTGTGACGTAGTTCTGCCAGTGGAAGGTCATCTGGTAGCCGTTGAGGACCGACCCCGACGGGTCGTAGAGGCTCGTGCTCACCAGCGTCACGGTGGGGATCACGAAGAAGACGAGCAGCCACAGCGCACCGGGCAGGAGCAGCAGGTAGCCGACCAGCCCGCGCTTCTGGGGGGCCGGCTCGGCGGGGAGCTGCTGCTCGCTCGGCCCGACTCGGGCGGCGGCGACGCTCACAGCTCGTCCTCCTTCTCCACCCCTGCCGCGGCGTCCTGAGCGGCGTCGAGGAGGAAGGTGTGCCCGGGCATCCAGTGCAGGTCCACCCGGTCGCCGGCCCGGAACGACTCACGCGCCCCGGTGTTCTGCTCGAAGACCATCAGCTCCTGGCCCCACGGCGTCCGCGCGAGGTACTGCGTGCTCACCCCCACGAAGCTCACGTCGGTGACGACGGCGCCGCGGAGGGCGTTCGACCCGTCGTCGGTCTCGGAGTCCGCCGAGGCGAGGAAGACCTTCTCCGGTCGTACGCCGACCCACACCTCGCCCTCTGCGGAACGAGCGCGGGACTCCGGCGCGAACAGCTTGGTCCCCTGCACGTCGAGCACCAGCGTGTCACGGCTGCGCTCGAGGACCCGCCCGGCGACGAGGTTGGACTGGCCGAGGAAGTTCGAGGCAAAGGTGGTGGCCGGGTTCTCGTACAGGTCGAGAGGGTGGCCCATCTGCTCGATCACCCCGGCGTTCATGACCGCGATCGTGTCGGCCATGGTCATGGCCTCCTCCTGGTCGTGGGTCACGTGGACGAACGTGATGCCGACCTCGGTCTGGATCCGCTTGAGCTCGATCTGCATCTGGCGCCGCAGCTTGAGGTCCAGCGCTCCGAGCGGTTCGTCGAGCAGGAGCACCTGGGGTCGGTTGATCAGAGCCCTCGCCAGGGCGACCCGTTGCTGCTGGCCTCCCGAGAGCTGGGCCGGCTTGCGCCCGGCGTACTCCTCCAGCTCGACGAGCTCGAGCATCTCCTGGACCTGTTGCTTGACCTTCTTGTCGCCGCGCCGGCGCAGGCCGAACGCGACGTTCTCGAAGATCGAGAGGTGGGGGAAGAGGGCGTAGCTCTGGAAGACCGTGTTGACGGGACGGCGGTACGGGCGGAGCCGTGTGATGTCCTCGTCGCCGAGTCGGATGGAGCCGGATGTCGGCTCCTCGAGGCCCGCGATCATGCGCAGGGTCGTGGTCTTGCCGCAACCGGAGGGTCCGAGCAGGGCGAAGAACGAGCCCTGCGGGACGGTCAGGTCGAGGTCGTCGACTGCGGTGAAGCCGCCGAAGCGCTTGGTGACGGAGGTCAGGACCAGGTCGGTGGAAGTCATGGTGTGACTGTCACGACCCGGTCACCTGGGTGTACTCGGTCTCGTACCTCTGACGCTTCTTCTCCTCGAGGTCCATGAAGCTCGACGTCTTCGAGAGCATCTGCTCGTCGGGGAAGATCAGCGGGTTGTCGACCAGCGTGGGATCGATCTTCGCCATCGCCTCGCGGGCTCCGTCGACGGGACAGATGTAGTTCACCCACGCGGCGACCCGAGCGGCCACCGTCGGGTCGTAGTAGTAGTCCATCAGCTTCTCGGCATTGGCTTTGTGGGTGGCCTTGTTCGGCACCATCATGTTGTCGGACCAGAGGTTGAGCCCCTCCTCAGGGACGACCCACTTGATGTCGGGGTTGTCGTACTGCATCGCGATCACGTCGCCGGACCAGGCCTCACAGGCCGCGAGGTTCCCGTTGTTCAGGTCGCGGATGTAGTCGTTGCCCGTGAAGCGGCGGATCTGTCCGGAGTCGACGTACTGCTTGAGCTTGTCGAGCGCCTGGCCCCACTCGTCGTCGGTGAACTTCTCCGAGTCCGCGCCGATCATCCGCAGCATGAACCCCATGGTGTCGTTCATCTCGAAGAGCATGCTGACCTTGCCCTTGAGGTCGGCACGGGTGAGCAGCTCCTCCATGCTCTTCACCTCGCCGGTGTACTTGGCGTTGTAGGCGATGCCGGTCAGGCCGCTCTGCCAGGGCACGCTGTGCTCGCGGTTCGGGTCCCACGCCGGTGACTTGAGGCTGGCGTTCAGGTTCTTGTCGACGTTCGGCATGTTCGCGTGGTCGAGCTTCTGCATCCACCCGAGCCGGATCATGCGCCCGGCCATCCAGTCGGTCATGACGATGATGTCCCGGCCGATCGGCTCGCAGGCGGCGAGCTGGTTCCGCACCTTGGCGAAGAACTCTGCGTTGTCGTTGATGTCGGTGTTGTAGGTGACCTGGATGCCGGCCTGCTTCTGGAAGTCCTCGAGCGTCGGGATGAGCGTCACCTTCTTGCCGCTGACCTTCTTCGTCTCGACATCGATGTACTCCGGCCAGTTGGACCAGTTCAGCGTCTTCTGACTGGACGAGAGGTCCTTGCTGACGCACGACTCCGCGGTCTGCTTCGCGCCTTGGGTGCCGCAGGCGGCAAGCAGCGACGGGCTGCCGAGGGCCAGTGCCGAGAGTGAGGCGCCACGCAGGAAGCTGCGCCGACTGACTCCCCTGGCTCCGATGGCGCTCATCATCGAGCGGTTGTTGGCGTTCGGGGAGCGACGATCCATGTGCTTCCTCCTGCAGGCCGGCCACACGCGTTTTCGCTGGCGGGAATACGTGAGGATTTTGTCAAACGCCACGCCGCACGACAAGGGATTTCGTAGATTCGAAACACGAATGCAACGGATTCCCTCGAACAAGTTCCGCATTCCTTTGACGCTCTTTACTCGCGGCTGTCACTATGCGTGCTGTGAGCAAAGCAGTCAGGCCCGGAGCGAACGGGGTGTCGCTCGACGACGTCTCCAAGGCCATCATCGAGGAGCTCCAGCAAGACGGCCGGAGGTCGTACGCCGCGATCGGGAAGGTCGTCGGCCTCTCAGAGGCCGCGGTGCGCCAGCGGGTGCAGCGCCTCGTCGACAGCAACGTCATGCAGGTCGTGGCGGTCACCGACCCCCTGGAGCTCGGGTTCGCCCGCCAGGCGATGATCGGCATCCGCGCCCACGGCGCGCTCGAGCCGATCGCGGACGAGCTCGCCGAGATGGACGAGGTCGACTACGTGGTCATCACCGCGGGCTCCTTCGACCTCCTGGCCGAGGTCGTCTGCGAGAGCGACGAACACCTGCTCGAGGTGCTCTCCCACAGGATCCGCCAGATCGAGAACGTCGTCTCCACCGAGACGTTCATGTACCTCAAGCTGCGCAAGCAGACCTACTCCTGGGGTGTGCGCTGACCCAGCAGCGGAGCGACTACCGGTCGCTCTCCCTGTGGCACGACACCGCCGGTGACGACTGGGTCCCTCGGGATGCTCTGCGCCATGACATCCGCGCGGACGTGGCGATCGTCGGCGCGGGGTTCACGGGGTTGTGGACCGCCTACTACCTGCTGCGGGCCGACCCGACGCTGAGAGTCGTGCTGCTCGAGAAGGAGACAGCGGGGTTCGGCGCCTCGGGCCGCAACGGCGGCTGGGCCTCGGCGCTCTTCCCTGCCTCCCTGGACAAGATCGCCGCCATGGCCGGCTCGAGCCGCGAGGCTGCCCTGGCCCTGCACTCGGCGATGCGCGGGTCGGTCGACGAGGTGGGCCGTGCGGCCGCTGCCGAGGGGATCGACGCGCACTTCCACAAGGGCGGCACCATCTCGCTCGCCCGGTCACGTGCGCAACTGAGGTCGGCCCGTGCCGACGTGGACCACGCCCGCACCTGGGGCCGAGGGCCGGACGACCTCCGCCTGCTGTCGGCGTCGGAGGCGCGCGAACGTCTAGACGCCACGCACCTCCTGGGTGCGACGTACACACCGGACTGCGCGGCGATCCATCCCGCCCGGCTCGTGAGGGGCCTGGCCGAGGTCGTCGAGTCCAACGCAGGCGGCCTGATCTACGAACAGACGCCGGTCACCGCGATCGAGCCGCACCGCGTGCGAACCCCTGGTGGAACGGTCAGTGCCGAGGTGGTCGTACGCGCCACGGAGGGCTACACCTCGACCCTCCCCCGCCACCGCCGGTCCATCGCCCCGGTGTACTCCCTCGTGATCGCCACCGAGCCGCTCCTGCCCCGCACCTGGGAGCGCATCGGCCTTCGCGACCGCGAGACGTTCACCGACTACCGCAACCTGCTCGTCTACGGCCAGCGCACCGCTGACGGCAGGCTCGTGTTCGGCGGTCGCGGCGCGCCGTACCACTTCGGCTCCAAGGTGTCGCCGGACTTCGACCGCGAACCGCGGGTGTTCGCCGGGATCTGGTCGGCCCTCCGCGGGATGCTCCCCGCGCTGCCGACGACCACCCGGGTAACGCATGCGTGGGGTGGCGTCCTCGGCGTGCCCCGCGACTGGACCGCGTCCGTGGGCCTGGACCGCGCGACCGGCCTGGGATGGGCGGGCGGCTACGTCGGTGACGGCGTGAGTACGACGAACCTGGCCGGTCGGACCCTGCGTGACCTGATCCTGGGTCGGGAGACCGAGCTGACCGCGCTGCCCTGGGTCGGCCACCGGTCCCCGCGGTGGGAGCCGGAGCCGCTGCGCTGGCTCGGGGTCAACGCGGGCCTCCGGACGATGGCGCTCGCCGACCGGGAGGAGCGCCTGACCGGCCGCCCGAGCCGTCTCGCTCGTGTCATGTCGCCCCTCGTCGGCGGGCACTGAACGCCACCCTCCACTGGGCGCGCCGTTTCGACCGCTCGACGCCGCGCAAGGCCTCGAGCGTGGCATTCGCCCCGAATGAGAGGTAGGAACAAGGCCGCAGGCCGCCCGGCCTGTCATCCGACGTGCGTGAGGAGCTCCCGTGTCGACGACGACAGACGTGGAACAGAGACAGCGGGGCATGACCCCCAAGTCCATGGTGGTCTGGGGGCTGGTCGCCGTGGTCGGCGCGGTCTGCTGGAGCGTTCTCGCCCTCTCTCGGGGTGAGCACGTCTCGGCGCTGTGGATCCTGTTCGCCGCCCTCTCGTCGTACGCCATCGCCTACCGCTTCTACGCGCGCTTCATCGCCTACCGGGTGCTCGGCGTGGACGACAGTCGTGCCACCCCGGCCGAGCGGCTCGAGAACGGCATCGACTACGACGTGACCGACCGGCGGGTCCTCTTCGGGCACCACTTCGCCGCGATCGCCGGCGCCGGCCCGCTCGTGGGCCCGGTCCTCGCCGCGCAGATGGGCTACCTGCCCGGCACGATCTGGATCATCGTCGGCGTCATCTTCGCCGGGGCGGTGCAGGACATGGTCATCCTGTTCTTCTCGATGCGCCGCGACGGCAAGAGCCTGGGCCAGATGGTGCGCGAGGAGATCGGCGTCATCGGAGGCATCGCGGCGCTGATCGCGGTGTTCGCGATCATGATCATCATCCTGGCCGTGCTGGCGCTGGTCGTGGTCAACGCGCTCGCCGAGTCTCCGTGGGGCGTCTTCTCGATCGGCCTGACCATCCCGATCGCGCTGTTCATGGGCTTCTACCTGCGCCACATCCGCCCCGGGCGGGTGATGGAGGTGACCGCGATCGGCGTCGGCCTGCTGCTGCTCGCGATCATCGGCGGCGGGTACGTCGACGAGATGGGCATCGCCAACGCGCTGACCCTGTCGAAGGAGCAGCTGACCTTCGCGCTGATCGTCTACGGGTTCGTCGCCTCGATCCTCCCCGTGTGGATGCTGCTGACCCCGCGTGACTACCTGTCGACGTTCATGAAGATCGGCGTGATCGTGCTCCTCGCCGTCGGCCTGATCTTCGCGGCGCCCGAGCTGCAGAACCAGGCGGTCACCGGCTTCGCCCTCAAGGGCACCGGCCCGGTGTTCGCCGGCAAGCTCTTCCCCTTCGTCTTCATCACCATCGCGTGTGGCGCGCTGTCCGGCTTCCACGCGCTCATCTCCTCCGGGACCACCCCGAAGATGGTGGCCAAGGAGAGCCAGGTCCGGATGATCGGCTACGGCGGCATGCTGATGGAGTCGTTCGTGGCGATCAGCGCGTTGATCGCGGCCTCCGTGATCGACCAGGGCCTGTACTTCGCGATGAACGCCCCTGCCGGAGCCACTGGCGGCACCGCCGCCTCGGCCGCCGAGTTCATCCGGACCCTCGGGTTCACGATCAGCCCCGCCGACCTCAACGCGGCCGCGCAGTCGGTGCAGGAGCAGACGCTCATCTCCCGCACCGGTGGGGCCCCCACGCTGGCATTCGGCATGTCGTCGATCTTCAGCAGCGCCTTCTTCGGCGGCCTCGCCGCGTTCTGGTACCACTTCGCGATCATGTTCGAGGCGCTGTTCATCCTCACCGCGGTCGACGCGGGCACCCGGGTCGGCCGGTTCATGCTGCAGGACACGATCGGCAACGTCTGGCCCAAGTACGCCCAGATCTCCTGGAAGCCGGCCTCGTGGTCGGCGAGCGCGATCGTGGTGGGGCTCTGGGGCTACATGCTCTACGTCGGCGTGACCGACCCCCTCGGCGGCATCAACCAGCTGTTCCCGTTGTTCGGCATCTCGAACCAGCTGCTGGCGGCCATCGCACTGACCCTCGCCACAACGCTGTTGATCAAGCACGGCAAGGCCAAGTGGGCCTGGGTACCGGGCATCGGGCTGGTGTGGGACCTCGTCGTCACGTTGACGGCGAGCTACCAGAAGGTGTTCTCGTCCAACCCGAAGATCGGCTACTTCGAGCAGCGCTCTGTCTACCAGGCCTCGATCGACAAGGGCGAGGTTCTCACTCCGGCGACGGACATGAGCCAGATGCATCAGATCGTCACGAACTCCACGGTCAACGGCACGCTTCAGGCGCTCTTCGCACTACTGGTGATCATCGTGGTGATCGATGCGCTGATCATGTGCCTGAAGGCCTTCCGCGCGGGGGGCGTCCCGACCACGGAGGTGCCCAAGCAGCCCTCGCACCTGGTAGCGCCCTCGGACTTCTTCGCCACCCAGGAGGAGAAGCAGGCCGTCCGCGAGTGGGAGGCCTCCCGGCGAGGGGACATGGTCGGCGGTCCGCGATGAGGTCGGCGCTCACCCGCGCCCAGCGCGGGGTCGTGTGGTACCTCAAGCAGGCCACGGGCGAGTCGAAGTGGGACGAGTACGTCGACCGCTGCGTTCGCGAGGGCACCGCACCTATGTCGCGCCGCGAGTTCGAGCGTCACCGCGCCGACCACAAGGAGCGCAACCCGCAGTCCCGCTGCTGCTGACTCTCCCTTTGTAACGCGGGGTTATGGACGGTCCGCAAGCGACATACCGCTTGGGGACCGTCCATTTCGCTTGGGAAGTCAGGCAGGGACGCCGAACCCGTCGAGCGCCCCCCGCCCTCGCCGCTACTCGCGTCGCAGGGCGGGGCGGAGCGTCTCGAGCACGCCTTCGTCCTCGATGGTCGAGGGCACGGCCGCTTCCTTGCCGTCGGCGATCTCCCGCATCGTCTTCCGCAGGATCTTCCCGGACCGTGTCTTGGGGAGGCCTCCGACGACCGTGACGTCCTTGAACGCCGCGACCGCCCCGATCTCGTCGCGCACCATCGCGATGAGCTCGCGGGCGATGTCGTCGGGGTCGTCGGTCACGCCGGCCTTGAGCACCACGAAACCTCGCGGCAGCTGCCCCTTCATCGCGTCGGCAGCACCGATCACGGCGCATTCGGCCACGGCCGGATGCTGTGCGATCACGGCCTCCATCGACCCGGTCGACAGCCGGTGGCCCGCCACGTTGATGACGTCGTCGGTGCGACCCATCACATAGAGGTAGCCGTCCTCGTCGATGTACCCGCCGTCGCCGGACAGGTAGTAGCCGTCGTACGCCGCAAGGTAGGACGAGACGTACCTCTGGTCGTCGCCCCACAACGTCGGCAGAGTGCCGGGTGGCAGCGGGAGGCGGAGGCAGATCGCGCCCTCCTCGCCCGCTGGAAGCGGCTCGCCCTTCTCGTCGAGGACGCGTACGTCGTACCCCGGGACCGGGACGCTGGGTGAGCCGGCCTTGATCGGCATCGGATCGAGCCCCCGCAGGTTCGCCGCGATGGGCCAGCCCGTCTCGGTCTGCCACCAGTTGTCGACCACGGGCACGCCGAGGCGCTCGGTCGCCCAGGTGTAGGTGTCGGGGTCGAGGCGCTCTCCGGCGAGGAACAACGTGCGCAACGACGAGATGTCGTGCTGGGCAAGGAGCTCGCCGTTCGGGTCCTCCTTCTTGATCGCGCGGATCGCCGTGGGCGCGGTGAACAACGCCTCGACGCCGTACTCCGCGATCACCCGCCAGAACGCTCCGGCGTCAGGGGTGCCCACCGGCTTCCCCTCGTAGAGCACCGTCGTGGCGCCGTTGACCAGCGGCGCGTAGACGATGTAGCTGTGCCCGACCACCCACCCCACGTCGGAGGCGGCCCACCAGACCTGGCCGGCACGTGCGTCGTAGATGTTCGGCAGCGACCAGGCCATGGCGACGGCGTGTCCGCCGTTGTCACGGACGATCCCCTTCGGCTTCCCTGTGGTTCCTGAGGTGTAGAGCACGTAGAGCGGGTCGGTCGCGGCCACTTCCAGGCACGGCGCCGGGTGGCTTGCTCCTGCCTTCATCGCGACGTCCCAGTCGACGTCGCGAGGGTCCGACATCTCGGCACGTGCTTGGGGCCGCTGCTTGATGACACAGGCGCCTGGCTTGTGAGCGGCCAGCTCGAGGGCCCGGTCGAGCATCGGCTTGTACTCCACGACCCGACTCGGCTCGATGCCGCACGAGGCCGAGATGACGACCTTCGGCTGGGCGTCGTCGATGCGGATCGCCAGCTCGTGGGGGGCGAAGCCGCCGAACACCACCGAGTGCACGGCCCCGATCCGCGCGCAGGCGAGCATCGCGACGACGGCCTCGGGGATCATCGGCATGTAGATGACCACGCGGTCGCCCTTCTCGACGCCGAAGCCGCGCAGGGCCCCGGCGAAGGCGGCGACCTTCTCGAGCAGCTCGGCGTAGCTGAACCGCTGCCGCGTGTCGGTCACGGGGCTGTCGTAGATCAGGGCGGTGCGGTCGGCGTGGCCGGCGACGACGTGTCTGTCGAGGGCGTTGTAACAGGTGTTCAGCGTGGCGTCGGGGAACCACCGGAAGAACGGCTTGCGCGAGTCGTCCAGGACTCGCTGCGGCTTCCGGATCCAGTCCACGAGCCCGGCCTGCTCACCCCAGTACGCCTCCGGGTCCTTGATGCTGCGGTCGTACTCCTCGCGATATCCCATGGCCCCATCTTGGGTGCTCCGGCTCGGTCCGGCCAGTGGTTGCGCCGGCGCCGCGACCAAACGGGGGGCCGCCGCGTCGAGCGGTCGCGACGAGCGCCGCCTCGGCCGGTCCGCTGAGCAGCCCGGCTGCGGCCGGCTCGAAATTCGGTTGCGCACCACGTCGTACGTCGGACACCCTCGTCCGGTGGGGCGACGCCGGGTCGCCTCCTGAGCAGAGAGGGGCGTGACATGCGCACGACTGTCCTTGGCGTGATCTCAGCCAACCTTCCCTCTCACTCATGGAGCACCCCCACCGATGTCACACGACGTCAACTTCGCGGACCAGGAGTCCGCTGACCTCGGCCGGCCCGTCCCGGCTTCCTCGACCAGCCCCACAACCCGCAGCGCACCCCACCCAGCGGCCGTCCCAGCGCCCGCCCCAGTGGCCGGTCCTGAGATCGACCCGTTCTTCGTCTTCGACTTCCAGGCACTCGACGACCCTGACGGTCCCGATGCCGGCGACGGCGGTGGCAGCGAAGGCCGACGCTGGAGCACCTACTGGGACGTCGAACGCCTCTGCCGTGGTCCCGAGCCGGTGCCCGACTGGGTGGTCACCGATCGCGCCGCCGTCGACACCGACCTCGGGATCCTCAAGACCGGCAAGGAGGCCGACGTCTTCCTGCTCGAGCGCGCGGTGCCGTCGACCGACGGGACCGGCGCCTCGACGGTGATGGCGGCCAAGCGGTACCGCTCCGAGGAGCACCGGTCGTTCCACCGCAGCAGCACCTACACCGAGGGCAGGCGCACCCGCAACAGCCGGGACGCCCGCGCCCTGGCGAAGCGCACCGCACACGGGCGCGCCGTGGCCGCAGGACAGTGGGCGTGGGCGGAGTGGGAGTCGATGAAGCGGTTCTGGTCGGCCGGTGTCCCGGTCCCCTACCCCGTGCAGGTCGACGGCACCGAGATCCTCATGGAGCTGGTCACCGTCGGCGACGAGGTGGCGCCGCGCCTCGCGCAGGCCCGGCCCGACCACGACCTGCTCGTCTCCTACTTCGACCAGCTGCGTGACGCGATGGCCGTGCTCGCCGCTCACGGCATCGCGCACGGTGACCTGTCGCCGTACAACATCCTCGCCGCCGGAGATCGCGTCGTGATCATCGACCTGCCACAGGCGGTGGACATCGTGGGCAACCCGGCCGGCATGGACTTCCTCATGCGGGACTGCCACAACGTCTGTACGTGGTTCGTGGCCCGTGGTCTCGAGGTCGACGAGCACGCGCTGTTCGGCGAGCTGCTCGCGGCGGCCTTCTGACCAGGCCTGCTCAGCGGTGTCCGCCTCGCGGATGGAGGCCGGCTCAGTCGAGCGGCGGGAGCCTCTGCCCGTGGGCTAGGTTCGGCCGGATGAGAGAGCATCGCCGTCGCACGGTCGAGGTGGAGACCCTCGAGGAGTTCGACTCGCGAGTGGGAGCCGGCGCCACCTCGATGAACGGATGGCACCTGCAGTCGGTCGACCTCCGCGCACGTGGCTCGGTGCTTCGGTCCCTCGACCCCAGCGGTGCGCTCTTCCTCGGCTGCGTCCTCGGACCCGCCGACGAGGAGAGCCTGAGAGCACGCGGCGCCCTGGTCTTTCCTGCCGTCCCCGACGTGCCCTTCGACGCCTACCGTTCGGCGCTCTACACCCCGCGCGAGCTGTACGACGGGCTGGACAAGTCCTACGGAGAGACCCTCGACGCCCAGGTCTACGCGTGGTCGCGCCAGGAACCGTCCCTCCGCCTCAGCCTCGCGCAGGCGCTCCACGACCACGCCATCGACGACGCGCTCGGCGATCTGGTTCGCGGGCGCGCGCTGGTGGGGGTGATGGGTGGGCACTCCCTCGGCCGCGGCAGCAGGGAGTACGTCGCAGCCGCCCACCTGTCGCACGAGCTCGCCGGAAGCGGGTTCACCGTCGCAACGGGCGGTGGGCCGGGCGCGATGGAGGCCGCCAACCTCGGCGCCTGGTTCGCAGGCCGCACTCGTGACGAGCTGGATGAGGCCGTCGGCATCCTCGCCGAGGTACCAACCTTCAAGCCGTCCATCGAGGACTGGGCTCGGAGCGCCTTCGACGTGCTCGACCGGTGGCCCGACGGAGATCGCTCGCTGGGCATCCCCACCTGGCACTACGGCCACGAGCCACCCAACGCGTTCGCGGCCGACATCGCGAAGTACTTCAAGAACGCGATCCGCGAGGACACCCTGCTCCACCTCGCCTCGGCCGGCGTCGTGTACCTGCCCGGAGCAGCCGGAACGATCCAGGAGGTGTTCCAGGACGCCTGCGAGAACTACTACGCCGACCCGTCCTCGGTGGCCCCCATGGTCCTGGTCGGACGCCACTACTGGACCGAGGAGCTGCCTGTCTGGCCGCTGCTCGAGGCACTGGCGCGTGGCCGCGGCATGGAGCCGCTGGTCCACCTCGTCGACGGGGTCTCCGAGGTCCCCACACTGCTGGCGCGTTAGCGCTTCCGGTAGGCCGCGACGGGGAACACCGGGTCGCCTCCGGTCACCGATCCCCAAGCACTCCGGCCGCTGAACGACTCCTGCCCCACCTGGTTCAGGCCGTGCCGGTTCATGACCGCCGCCACCCGGTCCGCGGCGTCAGCCCCGGTACGTCGGACCCGCCCGTGCGCCAGGTCCTTGTCGACCGTCGTCACCAGGTGGCCGCCCGGCCGCAGCACCCGGACCGCCTCCGCGAGCACGACGTCGGCCACGGGAATCGACAGGAGATGGAGCAGCCACACCATGGTCACGACGTCGACCGAAGACTCCCGAAGCGGGAGCCGGTCCGCCGGGGCGACGACCACCCTGCCGGGGACCCGTCTCGCCGCGACCGCGAGCATGCCCCGCGACAGGTCGGTGACCACGACGTCGAACCCGCGCTCGGCCAGCTCGGCCGACACGATGCCGGTGCCGCCCGCGACATCGACCAGGAGACCCGGCGCAGGCACCAGAGAGGCGACCACCTCCGCCGCGGCGCGCGCCCGCGCCGGACCGCCGCGCGTCTCGTCGTACACCCCTGCCTCCGCGTCGTAGTAGGCGGTGCGCTCTCGGTTCACGACCACGAGCCTACGAGGTCCGCGTGACCCCGGCGGAGGGCTCTTCGTTGAAGTGCCATGACTCTGACCCGAAGGGACCTGCTACGCGCAGGGGGGACCCTGGCCGGACTCTGCGCGGTCAGTGGCACAGGCCTGCTCCGTCCCTCCCCGGGGTGGGCGGCACCTGGTCTCGCGGCCCCCGCCGGCACGACACTCGACCGGACGCTGCTCCGCGGGGCGCCCGGAGCGGGCGGCTACGCACCTGTCGTGCGAGGACCCGGCGAGCCGCACGTCGTGCGCACCGACCTCGGCGTCCCGGCCGGCCGTGGGCGCACTTCCCGGCGACGGGCAGTGCT
The DNA here is from genome assembly GCA_963700955.1 of uncultured Actinomycetota bacterium. Lineage (GTDB taxonomy): Bacteria > Actinomycetota > Actinomycetes > Propionibacteriales > Nocardioidaceae > Nocardioides_C. The sequence continues at coordinate 586,985 of CAVOZH010000012.1, forward strand.
GGCCTTCGCCCATCTGACCGACGTACATGTCGTGGACGTGCAGTCGCCCATGCGGGTCGAGTACCTCGACCGTTACGACGACAACGACGTCAGCACCGGGCTCCTCTCCTCGGCGTACCGCCCGCAGGAGATGCTCACCGCCCAGATCGCTGAGGCCATGGTGCAGGCGGTCAACCGTGTCGGCGTGGGCCCGGTCACGGGAGCGCCGTTGGCCTTCGCCCTGCAGACCGGCGACAACTCCGACAACGCCCACCTCAACGAGGTCCGGTGGAACATCGACCTGCTCGACGGCGCCACCGTCCGCCCCGACTCCGGCGACCTGACCCGGTTCGAGGGCGTCGCCGACTCGGCCGCCCCGTGGTACGACACGCACTACTGGCACCCCGACGGCACCCCGCCCGGCGCGACGGACGACTTCGCGCGGAGCAGGTACGGCTTCCCCGTCGTCCCCGGCCTTCTCGACGCCGCGCGCCGACCGTTCGACGCGTCCGGCCTCGCGATGCCCTGGTACACCGCGTTCGGGAACCACGACTCGCTGGTCCAGGGCAACTTCCCCGCCACCCTCCAGATGAGCCAGGTCGCCCAGGGCGGCCTGAAGCTGGTCTCGCCTCCGGCCGGGATGACTCAGGACGACCTGCTGCGCGCGATCCAGGGCGACTACGCGGGCTTCCTGGCCGCGCTTGCGCTCACGCCGCATGTGCGCCCCGTGACCCCGGATCCGCGGCGAAGGGTACTCACCCGCGCCGAGGTCGTCGAAGAGCACTTCGCCTCCGCCGGCGCGCCGTACGGCCACGGGTTCACCGAGCGCAACCGCGCCGAGGGCACGGCGTACTACACGTTCGACCGAGGACCCGTCCGGTTCATCGTGCTCGACACCGTCAACCCCAACGGGGAGGCCAACGGCTCGCTCGACGCCACCCAGTTCGCCTGGCTCTCCGACCTTCTGGCCGCGTCGGCCGACCGGGTGGTGGTGGTGGCAGCGCACCATACGCTCAGCACGATGGACAACCCACTGGTGGCCACCGGCGGCGACGGCGAGTCCCGGGTGCTCGGTGACGAGGTGCGGTCGCTGTTGCTGCGCCACCCGCAGGTGGTGGCGATGGTCGACGGGCACACGCACCGCAACGACGTCTGGGCGCACCGACGCGAGGACGGCACGCCCGGCGGGTTCTGGGAGATCAACACGGCCGCGCACATCGACTGGCCGCAGCAGTCTCGGCTGATCGAGGTCGTCGACAACCGCGACGGCACGCTGTCGCTCTTCGCGACGATGCTCGACCACGACGGCCCCGCGGCGTACGGCGGGCGCACCGGCAACCCCCTTGTCCTCGCGGGGCTCGCCCGTGAGCTCGCGGCCAACGACTGGCAACAGCGCGAGTCGACCGGGCGCGGCACCGTCGAGACCCGCAACGTGGAGCTGCTCGTCGCCGCTCCCCCTGCCCTCGCCGGCTAGGTCAGGCCTCGGTCGCGGCGAGCTGTCCGCAGGCGCCGTCGATCTCCTGGCCGCGGGTGTCCCGCACTGTCGTGGGGATCCCCTTGGCCTCGAGCCGGCGGACGAACTCTCGCTCGTCCTCGCGACGGGAGGCGGTCCACTTCGAGCCGGGGGTCGGGTTGAGCGGGATCAGGTTCACGTGGACCCAGCCCCAGTCGCCGTAGGAGTTCAGCACGTCGGCGAGCAGGTCCGCTCGCCACGCCTGGTCGTTGATGTCGCGCATCATGGCGTACTCGATCGAGACCCGGCGCTTCGTCGTGCGCGCATAGTTCCACGCCGCCTCGACGGTCTCGTGCACGGACCAGCGGGTGTTGATCGGCACCAGCTCGTTGCGAAGCTCGTCGTCGGGCGCGTGCAGCGAGAGTGCCAGGGTGACCGGGATGCCCTCCTCGGCGAGCTGACGCATCCGCGGTACGAGCCCCACCGTGGACACCGTGACCCCGCGGGCGGACATGCCGAGACCGTCAGGAGCCGGGTCGGTGAGTCGACGCACGGCACCGATCACTGCCTTGTAGTTGGCCATCGGCTCGCCCATGCCCATGAACACGACGTTGGAGACCCGCGCAGGACCACCCGGCACCTCACCACGCGCGAGGGCCCGGGCCCCGGCGACAACCTGTTCGACGATCTCCGCGGTCGACATGTTCCGCTGGAGGCCGCCCTGGCCGGTGGCGCAGAACGGGCACGCCATGCCGCAGCCGGCCTGGGACGACACGCACATGGTGACCCGGTCCGGGTAGCGCATCAGGACCGACTCCACGAGTGCACCGTCGAAGAGCTTCCACAGCGTCTTCTGGGTGGTGCCCTTGTCGGCCTGCATCGTGCGAAGGGGCGTCATCAGCTCCGGCAGCAGCGACTCGACCATGGTCGACCGGTCGCCTGCGGGCAGGTCGGTCATCTGCTCCGGGTCGTCGACGAGCCGGGAGAAGTAGTGCGTGGACAGCTGCTTCGCGCGGAAACCGGGGAGCCCGAGCGAGGCCACCAGCTCCTTGCGGTCGGCGGCGGAGAGGTCCGCGAGGTGGCGCGGGGGCTTCTTGCGGCCGCGCGGTTCGTCGAAGACGAGGGGAAGGGTTCGGGGCTCTTCAGACATAGCCCTCCCAGTGTCCCACCCCCCTGGTCGGGGACCGAATCCTCAGGACCCGGACTGCGTCACATCGTGGAGTACGTGACCCATGAGCCAAGCGATGTCGGCTGCCGCCTCGGCGGGGGTCTTGGCCGGCTGCATGACGTGGCTGAGCACGAGCCGGATGATCGCGTCCACCGGGACGCGCAGCTCGCTCTCGGTCAGCCCGGTCTCGAACCCCTGCTCGTCGAGCGACTCGATCACCACCGCCGAGGCGCCCTCGATCAGGCCCTGGGCCTGGGTGGTCAGCAGCGGCAGGAGGTCACTGCCGCCGGTGTGCGCCGACTCGAGGACCGCCTTCAGGAGAGGGTTGGCCGCTGCCGCCTCCAGCGTCCCCTCGCAGGCGCTCCGCAACGCCTCGGCCAGCTCAGTCTCCGCCGCCATCCGGGTGCGGACCACGTCGAGGAACCGCTCGAGCTCCCGCATCACGAGCTCCTCGGCGATGCGGGGCTTGGAGCCGAGCTCGTTGTAGACCGTCTGCCGGCTGACGCCGACCTCGTCGGCGAGCTTGGCCATCGTCACCGCGCCCCATCCCTCGGCGGCGGTGATCGAGGCGGCGGCGTCGAGCAGGCGGTCTCGCATCAGGGTGCGCACCGAGTCGCGGAAGGGCGAGGAGGCCTGGACGGTCATGGCGCCACGCTATCCGGCACCGGAACGGCCTTCTCCGCCAGCGCGTCAAGCCTCACCCGGACGGATTCGCGGACGAGGCTCCACGAAATCATCCGCTCGCTCCTTCTCGGCTGTCGTCGCCGCCGGGCCTGCTGTCCAACGGCTCGAAGTCCTGCTGCTCGCGGACCCCGCAGTCGGGGCAGCACCAGTCGGGGTCGATCTGGTCGAAGGGTGTCCCGGGGGGCCAACCCTCGTGCGGGTCGCCCACCTCTTCGTCATAGACGTACTCGCAGCTGGGGCAGATGAACCTGCTCATGCGGCGGGTGCTCCCTCCGTGGGGGCTGCGCCGTACTTCGCGATGATCTTGTCGCGCTTGCGCGGGTGAAGGTTGGCGCGGGTGATGTCGCCGTCGAAGTGGGCGAGCACCCTCTTGTCCATGACGTGGCGCCAGATCGCCGGCACCCAGGTCAGCACGATCATCCCGGCGTACCCGGTGGGCAGGACCGGGGACTCCTTGAAGTCACGCAGCGCCTGGTAGCGACGGGTCGGGTTGGCGTGGTGGTCGCTGTGCCGCTGCAGGTGGTAGAGCAGCACGTTCGTGCCGATGTTGTTGGAGTTCCAGCTGTGGCTCGGGTTGACCCGCTCGTAGCGGCCCGACTCGGTCCTCTGGCGCAGCATGCCGTAGTGCTCGAGGTAGTTCACCGACTCCAGGAGCCAGATGCCGACCACCGCCTGGATGACGAGGTAGGGGAAGATCTCCCAACCGAAGGCGAGCATCAGGCCGCCCCAGAGGACGACCGACATCGCCCAACTGCTGAGGACGTCGTTGTGCAGGGTCCACGGCGACTGCTTACGGCGCTCGAGGCGACGCTTCTCCAGACCCCAGGAGCTCGTCAGGCTTCCCCAGACAGTGCGCGGCAAGAAACCCCACACGGTCTCGCCGACCCGTGAGCTGGCCGGGTCCTCCGGCGTGGCCACGCGGACGTGGTGGCCGCGGTTGTGCTCGATGAAGAAGTGGCCGTAGAACGGCTGGGCCAGAGCGACCCGGGCGAACCAGCGCTCGTGCTGCTCCTTCTTGTGCCCTAGCTCGTGTGCGGTGTTGATCGCGATCCCCGCCACCATGCCGATGCCGAGTGAGAGGCCGATCTTGTCGGCCACGCCGAGGCCGCCGTTGCCGAGCATCCAGGCGCCCCAGACGAGGGAGAGGTACTGCACCGGGATGAAGGCGTAGGTCACCCAGCGGTAGTACTTGTCGTTCTCGAGGCTCTCGATGACCTCGTCGGGCGGGTTGTTCGGGTCCAGGCCCGTCAGGAGGTCGACCAGCGGGATGATGCCGAACACGAACACCGGCCCGAACCACCAGAACAGGTCGAGGCCTGTGGTCGCGACCAGCGCCCAGGCGGCGAAGGGCACCAGCGGCATGACCGCGCCCATGATCCACAGGTAACGCTTGCCGTCACGCCACTCGACCTGCGTGGCCGGCACGGACTGCACTGCCATGTCGTCGCTCCTCACTCCGCGGGCGCCGCGCCAGCGGGTTTACAGAAACGTAGCGAGTGTCAAGCAGGCTGACAAGAGGTCGGCGAATGTCAATTTCGCCTGGTCTCGACCACCCAGAGGTCGGGCATCCGTAGCCGGGTCCAGGCGTCGACGTCGGGAGGCAGCCCGGTCAGCTCGGCGACGAGCAGCATCCAGGCGGTGCCATGCCCGGACCGGACGGTCTCGTCGTCGGGACGCCCGACGAGGATCCGGCGTACGGCGGGCAGCAGCGACGACCGTCACCCTGCTGTCGGTGAGCCGTCTCGCCGTCTCGAGCGCCTTCTCCTCAGGAGACGGGAACGAAGTAGAGCAGGATCAGCCAGGTCGGTGCGACTGTCGCGAGCAGCGAGTCGAGGCGGTCCATGAGGCCGCCATGGCCCGGGATGATCGCGGACATGTCCTTGATCCCGAGGTCGCGCTTGATCACGGACTCGCACAGGTCGCCGAGGGTGGCCATGACGACCGCGACCAGGCCGAGGAGGACTCCCACCCACCAGTCACCGTCGAGCAGGTACACCACGCTCGCCCAGCCGACGGCGACGCAGAAGACCGCCGACCCGGCGAAACCTTCCCATGACTTCTTGGGCGAGATGACCGGGGCCATGGGGTGCTTGCCGGCCAGGACCCCGACGAAGTAGCCGCCGATGTCGGAGGCGATCGTGACGAGGATGAACGTGAGGACCCGCAGTGGTCCGTCGTCCGGCCTGAGGAGGAGGGTCACGAACCCGGCGAGGAACGGGACGTAGACCGCGGTGAACACCCCCGCGGTGGCGTCGCGCACGAAGCCGTCCACTCCCCCGCGCAGCCGCCACAGCATCGAACCGAGGGCGGTCACGGCCAGGGCCGTGACCAGCGCGGGGGCGCCTCCGAGGTAGGCGCCGACGAGCATCACCACCGCGCCGACGACCAGTGGCTCGAAGGGCAGCACGATGTCCTTCTCGGCAAGGGCCTGCTTGAGCTCCCAGACCCCGAGCAGGATCGCCGCGGTGACGACGATGACGAAGGCGGGCTTCCAGAAGAACAGCGATCCACCGATCAACGCCAGCAGCACGACGGCTGAGGCGATGGCGGCGGGGAGGTTGCGTCCAGCGCGTCCGGTCGGGGCCGGAGCGCCCGACGGCGTCTCGGATGTGGTCATGGAGTGGTCGGCGCTCAGACCTCGAGCAGCTCGGCTTCCTTGTGCTTGAGCATCTCGTCGATGGTGTCGGTGTGCTTCTTGGTGAGGCCGTCGAGGCGCTTCTCGGCCCCGGTGACGTCGTCCTTGCCGACCTCGCCGTCCTTCTCCATCTTGTCGAGGGCCTGCTTGGCGTGACGCCGGATGTTGCGGATCGCGATCTTGCCGTCCTCGGCCTTGGTCTTGGCGACCTTGATGTACTCCTTGCGACGCTCCTCCGTGAGCTCGGGGAGCACGACGCGCAGGGTCTTGCCGTCGTTGGTCGGGTTGACGCCGAGGTCGGAGTCGCGGATCGCCCGCTCGATGGCGGTCATCGCGCCCATGTCGTAGGGCGCCACGATCACGACCCGGGCCTCGGGGACGGTGAAGGAGGCCAGCTGCTGGAGCGGCGTGGGGTTGCCGTAGTAGTCAGCGGTGATCTTCTGGAACATCGACGGGTGCGCACGCCCGGTGCGGATCGCCGCGAAGTCCTCACGGGTGACCTCCACGGCCTTGTCCATCTTCTGGTCGGCCTCGTTGAGGGTCTGGCTGATCACGGCTGCTCCTTGATGCTGGTCAGGTTCACGTCGGGATGGCGACGCGGCTCGTCGGGTCTGAGCCGTCGCCGGGTGGCTGCTTCGGCGCAGGTCAGACGGTCCGCGACACCGTCGTACCGATCTTCTCACCCTGGACGACCCGGGCGATGTTGCCCTCATCGGACAGGTTGAACACGATCATGCTGATGTCGTTGTCCCGGGCGAGGCTCACCGACGTCGCGTCGGCCACCTTCAGGCCGCGCGCGAGGAACTCGTCGTAGCTCAGCGCGTCGAACTTCACCGCGTCGCTGTGGACGTTCGGGTCGGCGTCGTACACCCCGTCCACGCCCTGCTTGCCCATCAGGATCACCTCGGCGCCGATCTCGAGCGCACGCTGGGCGGCGACGGTGTCGGTGGAGAAGTACGGCATTCCCGCGCCGGCGCCGAAGATCACGACGCGACCCTTCTCGAGGTGGCGGATCGCGCGGCGAGGGATGTACGGCTCGGCGACCTGGCCCATCGTGATCGCGGTCTGGACACGGGTCTCGACGCCCTGCTTCTCGAGGAAGTCCTGCAGCGCCAGGCAGTTCATCACCGTGCCGAGCATGCCCATGTAGTCGGCGCGGGACCGGTCCATGCCGCGCTGCTGCAGCTCGGCTCCCCGGAAGAAGTTGCCACCACCGACCACGACCGCGACCTGCACACCCTGGCGGACGACATCGGCGATCTCGCGGGCGATCTGGTTCACGACGTCGGGGTCGACGCCGATCTTGCCGCCGCCGAAGACCTCACCGGAGAGCTTGAGCAGGACCCGCTTGTAGGCCGTCACAGTGTTTCCCTTCGCGCGTGGCTGGGTGGTCACAGACGAGAAGGCCGGTCCGTCGGACGCTGTGCTGCGCTCCAAGGACCGGCCTCCTACGTCGTACGTCTTCGGGTGAACCCTAGTTGATCAGGCCCCGACCTCGAAGCGAGCGAACCGCTTGACGGTGACACCGGCCTCGTCGAGGACGGCCTTCACCGTCTTCTTGCTCTCCTGCACCGACGGCTGGTCGAGCAGGGCGACCTCCTTGAAGAAGCCGTTGACGCGACCCTCGACGATCTTCGGCAGAGCCTGCTCCGGCTTGCCCTCCTCGCGAGCGGTCGCCTCGGCGATCTCGCGCTCCTTGGCCACGATGTCCGCGGGGACCTCGTCGCGGGAGACGTACTGCGGACGCATCGCGGCGATCTGCATCGCGGCGCCGCGAGCGACCTCGTCGTTGTCACCTTCGTACTCGACGAGCACGCCGACGGCCGGCGGGAGGTCCGCGGCACGACGGTGCATGTAGGTGGCGACCGGGCCCTCGAACACGGCGACGCGGCCGAGCTCGATCTTCTCGCCGATCTTGACCGCGAGAGTCTCGACGGTCTCGCCGACGGTGGAGTCACCGAGCTTGACGGCCTTCAGCGTCTCCGCGTCGCCGGCCTTCGCCTCGTCGGCGGCCGCGGCGATCTGCTGGGCCACCGCGACGAACTCGTCGCTCTTGGCCACGAAGTCGGTCTCAGAGTTGAGCTCGACCAGGGCGTGGCCGGAGGTCGCGACCAGGCCGGCGCTGGCGGTGCGCTCGGCGCCACGCTTGGCAGCCTTGGCGGTGCCCTTGACGCGGAGGATCTCGACGGCCTTGTCGAAGTCGCCGTCGGCCTCCTCGAGGGCCTTCTTGCTGTCCATCATGCCCGCGCTGGTGAGGTCGCGGAGCCGCTTGACGTCTGCGGCGGAAATGTTCGCCATGAGTCTTTTCGTCCCTCGGGTTCGTGGATGGAGTGGGAGTTGCGGCCGTGGCCGCTGGCCGGTGCGAGGTGGGTACGACGGTCAGCCGAGCGTCGTACCCACCCTCACCTGCGCTTCGTCAGGCCTGCTCGGCCTCGGCGCCGCCGCTGACAGGGGCGTCGCTGGGGGCGGCAGCCTCGGTGGCCTCGGTGGAGGCACCGGTCGACTCGGCGGCCGGGGTCTCGGTCGCCGCGGCGTCGCCGCCGGTCGCCTCGACGGCGGCCTTGTCGGCGTCGCCCTGGAGGAGCTCACGCTCCCACTCGGCGAGCGGCTCCTCGGAGCCGAGCTCGGCGCCGGTGGCGGCCTCGCCTGACTTCGCGCCGGAGCGGGCCATGAGGCCGTCGGCGACGGCGTCGGCAACCACGCGGGTCAGCAGCGAGACGGCGCGGATCGCGTCGTCGTTGCCCGGGATCGGGAAGTCGACCTCGTCGGGGTCGCAGTTGGTGTCCAGGATGCCGATGATCGGGATCCGGAGCTTGCGAGCCTCCTCGACGGCGAGGTGCTCCTTCTTCGTGTCGACGATCCACACCGCGGAGGGGGTGCGGGTCATGTCGCGGATGCCACCAAGCGTCTTGTCGAGCTTGATCTGCTCGCGCTTCATGTGCAGCAGCTCCTTCTTGGTGCGACCGCTGCCCGCGACGTTGTCGAAGTCGATCTCGTCGAGCTCCTTGAGGCGGTTGATGCGCTGGTGCACCGTCTGGAAGTTGGTGAGCATGCCACCGAGCCAGCGCTGGTTGACATACGGCATACCGACGCGGGTCGCCTGCTCGGCGATCGCCTCCTGGGCCTGCTTCTTGGTGCCGACGAACATCACGGTGCCGCCCTTGGCGACGGTGTCCTTGATGAACGCGTAGCCGCGGTCGATGTAGGCCAGCGACTGCTGCAGGTCGATGATGTAGATGCCGTTGCGCTCGGTCATGATGAAGCGCTTCATCTTGGGGTTCCAGCGACGGGTCTGGTGCCCGAAGTGGACGCCGCTCTCGAGGAGCTGGCGCATGGTGACGACGGCCATGCCGATCGTTCCTCCTGGTCGTGTGACCCCCACGCACGGGCGCGCGCACGCACGACCTCACGGTCACGGGGTGCGTCGACTCGCGCGAACGGGTCGCTCTCAGTTGTCGCAGGGAGACGGGTGTCCCCTGCCCTGACGCCCGGCGCGTTCCCCACCCCTGACGGCCGGGCCGACCGGGGACTGACGGGGGACGACGCCCGTGGATGAGCCGGCGAGCCGGTTCGGTCACGGAGACGAGCGTGCGAAGTACAACCTGTGCTGTGTGCACGGGTTGCCACCGTCGAGTCTAGACGAGTCCGGCCCGACTCGGCGAATCAGCCGGGCCACCTAGCGTCCACAGCACCCGCTGGGACCCGGCTGTCCCGAGCCTTCGGCGCCGTGGTTGGTACGACGGTGGCTCCCCCGGATGCTCGAGTCATGACCCCCACCGTCGTGCACCTGCTCAGCCTGCTGATCGCGATCTCGCCTGGAGTGGCCGGGTCAGCCGGCCCGACCAGCTCAGCGATCTCGCCCGGGTCGGTGGCCTCTGCCGTCGGCGTGTGGCCGCTGGATCCTCAGCCGGCCCTGGTGGCCGGGTTCGACCCGCCGCTGAGCCGCTATGGGGCCGGGCATCGCGGCGTCGACCTGGCTGGTTCTCCCGGCCAGGCCGTCCGCGCCGCCGCGGCAGGGCGGGTGACCTTCGCCGGATCGCTCGCGGGACGCGGGGTGGTCGTCGTGAACCACGGGTCGACCCGGACCACGTATCAGCCGGTCGAGGCGTCGGTGAAGGTCGGGACCGAGGTCGCGGCAGGCGAGCACATAGGCACGCTGCAGACGTTCGGCAGCCACTGCTCACCCGACGCCTGCCTCCACTGGGGCCTCATCGAGGGGGACACCTACCTCGACCCTCTGACGCTGGTGGGTGACGGACCTGTTCGACTCCTCCCGCTGTTCGGCACGGTCGTGTCCTCGCCAGGAGGGACTCCCAGCGGGCTCATCGGCTCCCGAGCGGTCAGCAGCTCAGATCCGGCAGGAGGCGGTCTGAGCACGCGCCCGGAGCCCTTCACCGTGCCTAGGCACGTGGGTGTGCCTGGCGGTACGCCTGCCGGAGACGGTCCGTGGTGACGTGCGTGTAGATCTGGGTGGTGGCCAAGGAGGCGTGTCCGAGCAGCTCCTGGACACTGCGGAGGTCGGCCCCGCCCTCGAGCAGATGGGTGGCTGCGGTGTGACGCAGCCCGTGAGGACCTAGGTCAGGCGCGCCAGGGACATCTGCCAGCCGAGCGTGAACCATCGTGCGCACCGCGCGCTGGTCGACCCGGCGGCCGCGGACGCCGAGGAACAGCGCCGGCCCGGAGCCGCTCACCGCCAGCTGCGGTCTGCCTGCTGAGAGCCATGTGGCTACGGCCAGCTCCGCCGGGCGCCCGTACGGCACCGTGCGCTCCTTGCGTCCCTTGCCGAGCACGCGTACGACACGCCGCTCACCGTCCACGTCGTCGACGTCGAGCCCGCACAGCTCGCCTACGCGGATTCCCGTGGCGTAGAGCAGCTCGAGGATCGCCACATCCCGCAAGCCGACCGCGCTCCCGTCGTCAGCGCGCACGGCAGCAGCCTCCAGCAGCTCTCGCGCCTCGTCTCGTCGCAGGGCCGCCGGCAGGGTGCGATGCGCCTTCGGCGAGCCGAGCAAGGCACCCGCGTCCAGCTCGGCACGTCCGGTGCGCTGGGCCCAGGCTGTGAACACTCGGACAGCCGTGGCACGCCGCGCCAGCGTGGTTCGCGCGAGCCCACGCGTCTGCTGCTTCGCAAGCCAGCTTCGCAGGCTGCGCACGTCCAGGGTGCCGACGTCCGTGTGCCCGAGCAGCGCGGCATGCTCGAGCATTCCGGCGATGTCGCCCACGTACGCGCGCACGGTGTGCTCGGTGAGATCTCGTTCGGACACGAGATGGCGCTCGTATGCCGCGAGCGCCAACGCCATCGACTCGGGAAGCACGGCCTCTGCAGTCTCCCCGGCATCGCCGCCGTCACCGCCGACGTCGCTTCCCGCGTCGGCGTGCGTGTCGGTGTCCGGCTCATCCCCCGCTTCCGCGCCAGCAACGGGGGCCACCGCGTCACGATCCTGCGTCACACCGCGAGGTTACGCGCCGCGCGGCCCTCTGATCAGTTGCGACGCGGCTGGGCCGTGATCACGCCTGCCGCCCGGAGCGGCACCAGCCCCGCGACGTCCGCTCGACGAGCCCCAGGACATGCAGTCGCTCCATCGCAACGGGTACGTCGCGCAGGGCGATTCCGGCGGTCCGGGCCACCGAGTCGAAGCACGCAGGCTGCGTCACCGGGACCGCGTCGAGGACCTGTCGCTCGCGGTCGCTCAACCGGTCCTCCACCAGGACCGGGGCGCGGACTGCCTCGCTCAGGAAGGAGCCACTGGGCGACACGAGCTCGAGTACGTCCTCCCCGCGCGTCACCAGCGTTGCGCCTCTACTTCGGATCAGCTCGTGCACACCCTGGGACGGGGCGCTCGTCACGGGGCCGGGCACGCCCATGAGGACGCGGTTCAGCCGGACGGCCCAGTTCGCGGTGTTGAGTGCACCGCTACGGATGGCGGCCTCGACGACCACGGTGCCGCGGGCCAGAGCGGCGATCAGGCGGTTCCGGGAGAGGAAGCGCACCCGTGTGGGAGCGCAGCCGGGTGGCAGCTCGGACGCCACGAGGCCGGTGTCGGCGATGTAGTCGAGGAGGTTCCGATGCGCCGACGGGTACGCACGGTCGACACCGCAGGCCAGGACCGCGACGGTGGGTCCCTTCAGCGCCAAAGCGCCCCGGTGGGCGGCCTGGTCGATGCCGAAAGCGGCACCGGAGATGACAGTCATGCCGTGCTGGGCGAGGTGTGCCGCGATGTCGGACGCCACCGCGGCGCCGTACGTGGTGGCGGACCGGGAGCCCACGACGGCCGTGGCACGCCGGCAGGCTTCGTCGAGGCGCAGCGGCCCTTTCGCCCAGAGCCCGAGGGGCGCGCCGCCCCGGTTCTGCAGCGGCTCGGCCCTGTCGAGGTCATCGAGTGCGTCGGGCCACTCATCGTCCTCGGGACATACGAAGCGGATGCCCTGGGCAGCGGCGTTCTCGATCTCCCTCTTCGGGTCGAGCCCTCGAAGCCGCGCCGCGACATCGCTGTAGACACCCGCAATATCCTGCTCCTCACGCAGCGCCTCGTAGACCTGGTTGGCACCGAGGCGGGCGACCAGGTCGGTGAGCCGGACGTCACCGGGCTCGCTGAGCCGGCTCAGGGCGGCCCTGGCAAGACGCTCGCTCATCCGGCCGCCACCTGGATCGAGGTCAGGGGCAGCGGCTCGCCGGAGCGCAGCCGGAGCGCGGTGTCGACCTCGTCGGGACCGGGACGGTCGGTTCCCCGGAGGTCGGCCACCGTCCAGGCGAGCCGGTGCACCCGGGTCGCTCCCCGCCGCGTGAGCACACCGGCGTACATCCGGTCGTCGATGGACCGCTCCGCCTCGACCGGGAGGCCCCATCGTTCACGGAGGACGGGCCCCGGGACGGCGCTGTTGAGCCGCCACCCCGTGCCGGCGTACCTTCGCGCCTGTCGCTCCCGCGCCGCGCAGACGCGGGCACGGACCGTCGCCGAGGTCTCGTTCACCGTCAGCGGGTCGCGCTGCTCGTGACGGGTCAGCGGCGCCACGTGGCGGGTGATGTCGATCCGGTCGGCGATCGGCCCGCTGATCTTCCGGCGGTACTCCCGGCGCCGGACCTCGAGACACTCGCACCGGTTGTCGCGGTTCGTGGGGTGGTACTCCCCGCACGGGCATGGGTTGCAGGCGAGGACGAACATCGTGCGAGCAGGAAACGTCGCGATCTCCTCCCCGCGGGCGATGGTCACCTCGCCGCTCTCGAGCGGCTCGCGCAGGCCGTCGATGATGTCAGCCTGGAAGAGCGGGAACTCGTCGAGGAACAGCGCGCCGGTGTGGGCGCGACTGACCTCACCGGGGTGCACCCGGCCACTACCGCCTCCGAGCATCCCGGTTCGGGTGGCCGAATGGTGTGGCGCGCGGAACGGTGGCCGGGTCATCACGGTCTGCCCGGGCGGCAGGCACCCGGCGAGCGAGTAGATCGCGCTGAGCTCGAGCGCCTCGTCGAGGGTGAGGTCCGGCAACAGCCCGGGGAGCCGCTCGGCCAGGGTTGTCTTGCCCGCGCCCTTGGGGCCGGTCAGCATCACGTGGTGGCCGCCGGCGGCCGCGACCTCCAGCGCGTACTTCGCGTCGGCCATGCCGAGAACGTCAGACAGGTCGACCTGCTCGAGGCGGTCCTCACCGCGCCAGGAGAGCAGAGGGCCTGGCGCCAGTGGTTCCACGGGCGGCGCGTCGGGCACCGACTCGTCCCGCAGCAGCGCCACGACCTGGGCGAGCGATCGTGCGCCGAGGACGCTCATCCCCGGGATCATCCCGGCCTCCTCGGCCTGGGACTCGGGCACCACGACACACGAGATGTCACGGGCTGAGGCGGCCATGGCCATGGGGAGGACGCCTGGCACCGCCCTCAACCGCCCGTCCAGCGTGAGCTCGCCGATGAACACGACGCCGTTCAGCGAGGCCACGGGCACCTTGCCCGAGGCCGCGAGGGTGGCCACCGCAATCGCGAGGTCGAAGTGCGGACCACGCTTCGGCAGGTCCGCGGGTGAGAGCAGGATCGTCACCCGTCGGGTCGCCGGCCACTCGAACTTGCTGTTGGTCACCGCGGCCCTGCAGCGGTCTCGGGCCTCGCTGATCGAGGCGTCCGGCCTGCCGACCATCGCGGTCTTGACGACACCCTGGGAGACGTCCACCTGGACGTCGATGAGGTGACCGTTGGCGCCCTGCAAGGTGATGGTCCTCGCCGTCGCGACGCCCATCACGCCACCCCACGGACGTGGTCCACCTCGACCGCACCGCTCGGCGGCACGAGCACGCCGACGAGGTCGATGCGGACCTCGTCCGGGTGCACCTCGTGGTCGGCCAGCCAGCGCGCGGCGAGCCGCCGCAACCGAGAGGCCTTCTGCTCCGTGACTCCCTCGAGCGGCGAGCCGTAGGCCAAGGACGAGCGGGTCTTCACCTCGCAGACGACCAGGATGCGGCCGTCCCGGAGCACCAGGTCGACCTCGCCCAGGTCGCAGCGCCAGTTGCGGTCCAGCAACACCATCCCCTGCTGGATGAGATGCCTTGCGGCGAGCGCCTCGCCGTACGCCCCGAGCGCGGAGCGCTGTCGTGCAGTCGTTGTCATCGCGAACCTCCTGGGGGAAGACTCGCCGAACCGAGGGTGACTGCTCAGGCGACGAGTGCCGCCGTGTGGATGGCCGACACCGCTTCCGATCTTGTGCACGAAAGCTGGCGCACGTCTGGGGTCAGTAGGTCCCGGTGCCCGCGACGAAGTCCTGGCTGCTGTCGCACTTCAAACGCTGGGGGGGCACGCTCTCGATCCGCGCCGTGGCGGTCTGGGTCACCTTGCCGCCGTTCGGCAGGGGCAGGAACGGCATCCCCAGGTCCAGGGACTGGAACGAGACGGTGACCGTGACCATGGACCCGACCCTGGGCGCAGGCTGCGGCGTGCCGTCCTCAGCGTGGTAGGCCCGGGTCACTTCGGGTGGTGTCGTGCCCACGGCAGGGCTGCTCGCGAAGTCCTGCGCGTAGGTCTGGGTACAGCCCCAGTCGCTGCCCACGATCAGCATCCGGGCGGCCTCGCGGGCTGTCGCGGCCGCTGTGTGAAGCGACCAGAAGTGGTAGCCGTACTGGATGATCCCGAAGATCACGAGTACGACGATGGGGAAGACGAGACCGAACTCGAGGGCGGCCGCGCCCCGTTCACCGTCACGACCTGAGGCTGGCATGTCCATCACTTCGCCAGCTTCACGATCTTTGGTCCCACGCCGAGGTACTCCGTGGTGGGGCCGTTGTAGTCCGTCGGGACAGGCGGCAGCGCGGCCGGCTCGATCGTCATGAAGCGCATCGCTTTCAAGGTCTGGCCGTCGGCGCTCATCAGCAGCCCGTGCTGGACGTCGCTCTGAGCCAGCCCCAGTGAGGTCAGCAGAGCGTTCATCTGGTCCCAGAGCATGTCGTACGGCGTCCATCCTGTGGGTGCGTCCTGGGTGATGAAGATCGGTCGGAACGTCAGAACGGGGTAGTCGCCGCCCGAGGTGGGAGTGAGAGGAGCGCTCATCACTGGCACCCACATGAACCTCTGGGAGCTGTACAGGTCAGGGCTGAGCGCGTTCTGGGGAGTGATCAGGGGCAGACCGTTGGTGATGTAGGTACTCAGGCCGAAGAACAGCTTGCTCCGCAGCAGGTTGGCGTCGAGGACGAAGTCGTCGAACTTGTCGTCGTTGATCTGTACGCCTCGGACGGTGGCGGTCGGGCCGGTGCAGGGCCGAGCTGTCGAGCACACCAGCCGGCCCGCGACGCCGGCGCTGTCGGCCCTCAGCATGCCTTCGGTGAAGGAGGTGCCCACGAAGGCGCCGTTGCCCTGCAGCCGCACGCAGTTCGGGGTGCCTGGAGGGGTGGGCACGTCCAGCACGCTCGGCGACGTGTTGGGGCAGGAGAAGAGGTTGGCCGGGTCGGAGGCCGCGGCCACCGCGTCATCCGGGGTCAGGTTGGGTGCGGTGACGGAGACCAGGTTCGGGTGGTTCGCGAGGTGGTGGTCGAGACCCCCCTGAAGGTTCCGTTCGAGCGCGACCGCCGGATCCGTCGTGTCGGCACGCGGGCTGTCGAGGAGTCGCCCGCAGCCGATCGCCTCGGTGGCCCCCGCCGGCATGGTGACGTCGAAGGGCATGGCGTCCGACCACACTCGCGTGCCGAGAGGTGAGAGCACACCGACCTTGACCTCCCAGGTCCCGGGGTTCTGCATCACGGCGCTGGGAAGCACGCCGGTAACCGTGGCCGTGCCCGTGAGCAGGTCGAGCACGGGGAGGTTGAGCGAGGCGGCCGCCACCGGCGTGCCCGTGTCCGGGCCCTTGTGGAAGTACACCTCGACGCTGGCCAACGCCCCCCAGCTCGACCCTGTGAGCGTGAAGCTCGCCGGCACCGAGCCGGACACCACCGGGTCCGGGACGGTGTTGACCGACGAGAGGGGCGGCCGGTCCGCCGCCGTCGCGGTGATGTAGCCGCTCGGCCACACGGTCGGGGCCACGGGACCGTCCGGGGAGAGCGGCCCTGGGGTGACGTAGTTGATCGGCAGGATCGCGGACAGCGGGTCCCCGGCAGCGGGGACGCTGCCGAGCGCGCTGAGCACGCACGGCACTGACAGGCCGATCGGCTCCAGGTCACCCGGTGAGCGGGCCTCCGCTACGGCCATCTTGCGCTGGGTGCTGCCGTTCACGCCGGTGACCCCGCCGAACCCGTACTCGACGCGAGCCGCAGGACCGAGCACCCTCACCTGCGTGCTCTTCGGGAAGGTGACCGAGCCGTTGTCGAGGAGCTGCTGCGCATAGGTGAGGACAGACGGGGAGTCAGGCGTGGTCCCCGAAGGACACGCGGGAATCTCAGGGTTGAGCTGCTTCTGTCCCGGCAGGACGTGGCAGGCGACGTAGTAGGCGACGTACTTCGCCACGCCCAGCTCCGAGGCGTTGTCCACGGCAGGCAGGCTTTCCGCGGCGAGCAGCGTCGCCTTGTCGACCTGGACCTGGAGCTGTCCCCGGCGTGCCCAGGCGCTGCCGAGGTCGATCACGAAAGCAGCCATCACCAGGAGGACGACGGCGACCAGGCCGGAGATCAGGGCGATCGCGCCGCGCTCGTCCCGGGAACGGCTCGTGTGGCGGGGGTCGGCCGGTCGCATCACATGCATGTCGACGTGGTGAGCGTGACGTTGTCCAGCCTGCTGGCGGCCTCGGTGACGAGAGGGTCCCCCGTGCCGTCAGCCGGTGGCACGCTGACCTTCACGTCGACCAGAACCCCGACCGTTGGCAGCGCCTCGATGACGTTCACCGTGATCCAGCTCGACTGGAGCGGGGTGGGCAGTCCCGCGGCGTTGTTGACCAGCGTGGTCTTGACCCGGTCGACGAGCTCGGCGCAGGTCAGGTTGCCGGTGATCTCCGACGGCGCGAGGTGTGCGTCGTACGGTGGCGTCTTCTGGGCGGCCCAGAGGCGCTCGCCGAACAGAAGTACGCCGACCAGCAGCGGGACCAGGAAGAACGAGATGACCAGCGCTGCCTCTACGACGGCCGCGCCGCGCTGGTCTGGACGGCGCGACATACGTCCGCGCAGGGGGTTGCTGCTCAAGTCGTCCCCTCCCAAAGACAGACTCAGAACCGGTCCCCCCCAAGGACCGGCCAGCAGAAGCCCCCGACTCACTGCTGACGATGGCGCAGGAATTCAGAGGATCAGTCCCGCGTCTGCAGTCCGGCTCATGGAGCCGCCGGACAAGCACCCGAGAAGTTACCCAGGCCACACTGCGCGGAAACAGCGGAAAGGTAAAGAAATCAGCCCTTTGGTGGCTCGAGGTCGGACTCGCTGAGCTCTTCGACGTTGACGTCCTTGAACGTCAGGACCTTGACGTTCTTGGCGAACCGTGCCGGGCGGTACATGTCCCACACCCACGCGTCGGTCATCGAGACCTCGAAGAAGACATCACCTGCCTCGGTGCGTGCCTTCACCTCCACCTGGTTGCACAGGTAGAACCGCCGGTCGGTCTCCACGACGTACTTGAAGATCCCCACCACGTCGCGGTACTCGCGGTAGAGCTGGAGCTCCATCTCGGTCTCGTACTTCTCGAGATCCTCGGCGCTCATCGTGCGTCCTCCGCTTCCAGAACCGGCATAGGGCCTTGCTCGTGCTCATTGTCACCGACGCCCTCGACCCGGCGCACGTTGACGAACCGACGCCGGTGCACCGGGCAGGGGCCGTACTCCTCGAGCGCGGCTGTGTGGCCGGCCGTTATGTACCCCTTGTGCGTGGCGAAGTCGTACTTCGGGTAGACCTCGTGAAGCCCCGTCATGATCCGGTCGCGCGTCACCTTGGCGATCACGGACGCCGCGGCGATGCAGGCAGCCACGCGGTCGCCCTTCCACACCGCCAGCCCCGGGACCTCCAGGCCGTCGACGGGGAATCCGTCGGTCAGGACGTACGACGGGCGCACCTCGAGCCGTGCCAGCGCCCTGCGCAGCGCCTCGACGTTGGCGACGTGCATGCCGATCCGGTCGCACTCCTCCGGCTCGATCACCACCACGGACCACGCGCTCGCCCGCCGAAGCACCTGCTCGTAGCACCGCTCACGAGCAAGGGGGGTCAGCAGCTTGGAGTCCGCGAGACCTGGGACCTCCCCCTTGTGCCCCTCCGGCAGGATCACCGCCGCTGCGACGAGAGGGCCGGCGCAAGCGCCGCGACCCGCTTCGTCCACGCCCGCGATCGGCGCGAGACCGGCACGCCGCAGCGCCCGCTCGTAGCCGTAGAGGCCTGCATCGCGGCGGATGGTCAGGCCACGAGGCAGGATGGTCATGGCCCGGCGCTCACCGTGTCGAAGGTCGCCGGCCGCTTCATCATCGTGGCGTGGTCCCAGGGCCACACGACCATGAACACCTTGCCGACCACGTCGTCGACGGGGATGAACCCGCCTCCGGGATCACCGAGGTGGACCCGCGAGTCGGCGGAGTTCGAGCGGTTGTCCCCCTGGACCCACAGGTAGCCGTCGGGGACCTTCACGTCGAACCGGATGAGGGAGGGCTTCTCCTGCGCGGCGAGGTAGGACTCCTCGTGAAGCGGCACGCCGTTGACCGTGATCCGGCTGTTGTCGTCGCAGCACACCACGCGGTCGCCCCCGACTCCGATCACGCGCTTCACGAGGTGACCGCCGGTCGGGTAGAGGCCGAACATCTCCAGGCCCCTCGCGACCGGGCTGTGCGGGGTGCGGACCTCGTCGGGCCCGAGCCACCCACCAGGGTCGGAGAACACGACGATGTCACCCCGCTCCGGCTCGCCGGCCCAGTAGGACACCTTCTGCACGAGAATCCGGTCATCGAGTACGAGCGTGTCGTTCATGGACCCGGACGGGATGTAGAAGGCCTGCAGCAAGAGCGCCTTGATCACGATCGCGAGCACCAGCGCCATGGCGAGCAGCAGGAGCATCTCCTGCCAGATCGGCAGCTGTCGGCGCTCTCCGGCCTTGCGCCCCCCGCCTGCGCGACCGCCTTCCGCCCAGGACGACTCGGGCTCCGGAGCCACCTGGGAAGCAGAAGACCGCGACCCGTTCTCGGGATCGCGGTCCACGTTCTGCGGCGCGTTGTCGGTCACGCAGTGAGCCTAGCCAACGCTGGTCAGCTGGCGGGCGTCGCCTCGCGCTTCTCCTTGATCTTGGCAGCCTTGCCGCGCAGGTTGCGCAGGTAGTACAGCTTGGCGCGGCGGACGTCGCCACGCGTCACGACCTCGACCTTGTCGAAGATCGGGGAGTGCAGCGGGAAGGTGCGCTCGACGCCGACGCCGAAGGAGACCTTGCGAACCGTGAAGGTCCGGCCGATGCCGGAGCCCTGCACGCGGATGCAGACGCCCTGGAACACCTGGATACGCGAGCGGTTGCCCTCGACGACCTTGACGTGGACCTTGAGGGTGTCACCGGCGCGGAAGGCCGGGATGTCGTCGCGCTTCGCCGAAGCTGCGAGCGTGTCGATGGCGTTGGTCATGATGTCTCCTCGTCGGCGCCACAGGTCACCCACGGTGCTTGTCTTGCGGGATCGGTGTCGGCCGCTGTGACATCACACGGAGCGCCCCCTGTGGCAGGTGGACCGCCGGCTCACGTCGCCACGAGGACGCACGAGCAGCCGTGATGTGCTGGGCCGAGGGTCAAGTCTGCCACAGCGCTCATTCGGTGGTGAAATCGGCGAGGACCTCCCGGTCCCGCTCGCTCAGTGCCGCCTCGGGCATCCGGGCGACCAGGTCGGGCCGTCGCTCCGCCGTACGCCGCAGGGCCTGGTCGCGCCGCCACCGGGCAATCTGAGCATGGTGGCCGCTGAACAGCACCTCGGGCACATCGAGACCGCGCCAGCTCGGCGGCTTGGTGTAGACGGGGTACTCGAGCAGGCCCTCACCGCCGTGCGACTCCTCGGCCAGCGACTCGGGGTTCCCCATGAAGCCCGGCAGAAGGCGTACGACGGCCTCCACCACGACTAGGGCGGCGACCTCGCCGCCGTTGAGGACGTAGTCGCCGATCGACACCTCGCGAACCCGCATCCGGGTGCGGGCGTGGTCCATCACGCGCTGGTCGATGCCTTCGTAGCGGCCGCACGCGAAGACCAGCCACTCCTCCCGGCTGAGCTCCTCGGCCATCGACTGGGTAAGCGGCTCACCCGAGGGCGTCGGCACGAGCAGCAGCGGGTCCCCCGCGCCTGCTGCCGAGATCTCGTCGAGCGCCTCCCCCCACGGCTCGGGCTTCATCACCATCCCGGCTCCACCGCCGTACGGGGTGTCGTCCACGGTGTGGTGACGGTCGTGCGTCCATTGACGCAGGTCGTGCACGCGCACCTCCAGCAGGCCCGAGGCCCGAGCCTTCCCCGCAAGGGAGAGGTCCAGCGGCGAGAGGTAGTCGGGAAAGATGGACACGACGTCGATGCGCATCGCTCAGGCACCGCCTTCCTCGTCGTCGACCGCCGGGGTCAGCAGTCCGGGCACGTCCTCGACCAGGATCCGAGCGCCGTCGAGGTCCACCTCGGGCACGAACCGGGCCACGAACGGCACGAGGATCTCGCGACCGTCCTCGGCACGGATCGAAAGCAGGTCCTGGGCGGGCCCGTGGACCACCTCGACGAGCTCGCCCACGTCGCCACCGGTGGTGGTCAGCACGCGGAGGCCCACGAGCTGGTGGTCGTAGAACTCCTCGGGGTCCTCGGGCGACTCACCGGGATCGACCTCCACGGCGAGCAGCAGGCCCCTGACTGCTTCGGCGAGGTTGCGGTCGCTCACTTCCTCGAACGACACCAGCAACCGGGACTGGTGCCAGCGCGTCGCCCGGACGGTGAGCGTGCCGGGACGTTCCGCGCCGCGGACGCTCTCGCCCTGGGGTGTCTGGGTGCGGAGCACCGCTCCGTCCGCGAAGCGTCGCTCCGGCTCGTCGGTGCGCAGCTCGACCGAGAGCTCGCCCTTGATGCCGTGGGGCTTGCCGATGCGGCCTACCACGACCTCCGTGCCCGCCATGAACGCTCTCCTTCCGGCTGCCTGGCCACGTCGTCCCCGCCGCCGGCCGCAACTGTCTCTACCGGGTCCTAGCACACGGCCGCTTGCCGCAGCCGTCCTCCAGGCCCTCCTGACAGACGAGTGGGGAGGCCGGTCCGGCCTCCCCACTCACATGCTGCCTGTCTGCTGAGCGCTCAGCGCCGGCGGTCCACATCGACGAAGTCGACCCGGACACCGCCGCGCCCGGCGAGCGCACCCAGGACGGTGCGGATCGCCGTGGCGGTGCGGCCACTGCGGCCGATCACCTTGCCGAGGTCCTCGGGGTGAACGCGCACCTCGAGAAGCGAACCCCGGCGCAGCTGCTTGTCGCGCACGGTGACGTCGTCAGGGTTGTCCACGATGCCGCGGACCAGGTGCTCGAGCGCGTCGGCCAGCATCCTGATCAGGCCTTGCCCTCGGCGTCGGCTGCCTTGACCTCGTCGGCCTCGGCCTGCTCGGTAGCACCCTCGGGGGTCTCGACCGCAGGCGTCTCGGTGGCGGCCGGCGACTCTGCGGCCTCTGCCTTCGGAGCCTCCTCCTTCGGAGCCTCCTCCTTGGGCGCCTCTGCCTTCTTCGCCTTCTTGGTCACCGCCTCGGCCTTCGGCTCGCTGGCGGCCTCCTTCAGCGCCTCGTTGAAGATCTCGGCCTTGTCCCGCTTGGGAGCAGCCGTCTTCAGGGTGCCCTCGGCACCGGGCTCACCCTTGAACTTCTGCCAGTCGCCGGTGACCTTGAGGATCGCAGCAACGGCCTCGCTCGGCTGAGCGCCGACTCCGAGCCAGTACTGCGCCCGCTCGGACTTGACCTCGATCAGCGAGGGCTCCTCCTTGGGGTGGTACTTGCCGATCTCCTCGATGACCTTGCCGTCCCGGCGCTTGCGGGAGTCGACGACGACGACACGGTAGTGCGGCGCACGGATCTTGCCCATGCGCTTGAGACGGATCTTGACTGCCACGGGTGTGGTGTCTCCTTGAGAACTTGTGAGTGGGTGAGCGCCTCGAACCAGGTGGGGCCAGGTGCGAGAGCGCTGCGCTGTGTCAGGCACAACCGGGTGAGAGGGTCCGGGTGCGCACGACTCGGTCACACATTCTGCCAGACCGCCCCCTCCCGGCTCCAATCGAGCGGTGTGTGCCCTAGGCGATGTCCCCCGCCGCCAGCAGGGCGTCGCGCTGGCGGCGCCGCTCGCGCTGCTCGTGGGGGTCGGGCACCGGCACGGCGGCGACCAGTCGACGGGTGTACGGGTCCTGGGGGTCGAACACGATCTGCTCCCGCGGGCCCACCTCGACGAGCCGGCCGTACTGCATCACGGCGATCCGGCTGGCCAGCATCTCGACGACGGCGAGGTCGTGGCTGACGAACAGGCACCCGAAGCCGTGGTGCTCCTGCAGCTCCTGGAAGAGGTCGAGCACCCTGGCCTGGACGGACACGTCGAGCGCCGACGTGGGCTCGTCCGCGACCAGCAGCTTCGGCTCGAGGGCGAGCGCACGGGCGATACCGACACGTTGACGCTGCCCCCCGGAGAGCTCGTGCGGGTAGCGGTTCCGCATCGACCGGGGAAGCTGGACGTCGTCGAGCAACCTCTCGACCCGTTCGTTGAGCTGCTTGCCGCGCAGCTTCTCGTGGAGGAAGAGCGGCTCACCGATCGACTCGCCGATCGGCAGCCGGGGGTTCAAGGAGGATCCCGGGTCCTGGAAGACGATGCCCACCTGCCGGCGCAGCGGCCGCAGCTCGCGTGGCTTGGCGCCGACCATGTCGACCCCGGCCACCTCCAGCGAACCGCCGGCGATGGGCAGCAGCCCGACGACGGCACGCCCGATCGTGGTCTTGCCCGATCCCGACTCACCGACGAGTCCTACCACCTCACCCTGCGCGATCGTGAGAGAGACCCCGTCGACGGCCCGGAACACCGGCTGGGAACCCCGCTTGGGGTACTCCAGGACCAGATCACGCATCTCGACCAGCGGCGCCTCCGCCGGCTCGCCGGCCGCCGTCGCTGTCACATGGGTCGCTGCCCCGCGGCGGAACGCCTCGTCTCCGTGGTCGCCCTCCCACTCCCCTGCGGTCCGGGCGGCGTGCTGCCCGAAGTGGGGTACGGCGGCGAGCAGCTGCTGGGTGTACTCGTGCTGGGGGCTGTGGAAGATCTGGTCCGCCGTGCCGGTCTCGACGATCCGGCCGTCCTTCATCACGATGATCCGGTCAGCCATGTCCGCCACCACGCCCATGTCGTGGGTGATCAGGACGATGCCGGCGTCGATCCGCGTGCGCAGGTCGTGCATCAGCTTGAGGATCTCGGCCTGCACGGTCACGTCGAGTGCCGTCGTCGGCTCGTCGGCCACGAGCAGGGTCGGCTCGCACGCGAGCGCCTGGGCGATCATGGCGCGCTGCCTCTGACCACCCGACAGCTGGTGCGGGAAGCTGTCGAAACGTCGCTCGGGCTCGGGAATCTCCACGAGCCGCAGCAGCTCGAGCGCTCGCTCCTTCGCGTCTCGCGGACTCATCGTGAAGTGCGAGCGCAGGGTCTCCACGATCTGGAAACCGATCGTGTACACGGGGTTCAGCGCGGTCATCGGCTCCTGGAAGATCACCGCGATCTCGTTGCCCCGGACAGCGCGCTTGCCG
The DNA here is from genome assembly GCA_963700955.1 of uncultured Actinomycetota bacterium. Classification (GTDB taxonomy): domain Bacteria; phylum Actinomycetota; class Actinomycetes; order Propionibacteriales; family Nocardioidaceae; genus Nocardioides_C. Next base: position 611,012 of record CAVOZH010000012.1, read on the forward strand.
GCCTCGGAGAGCCCGAGCAGCTCCTTGCCCCTCAGCTTCGCGCTTCCGCTGGCACGGCCGTTGGGAGGCAGGAGCCCCACCAGCGCCATGGACGACTGCGTCTTGCCGGAGCCGGACTCACCGACGATGGCGAGCACCTCCCCCGCGGCCACGTGATAGCTCACGTCGACGGCGGCGGGGTACCACGTGTCGTCGACCCAGAAGGCGACGTTGAGGTCCTCGACCTCCAGGATCCGACCATGCGTGCCCGTGGTGGGCTCCGTGCTGCTGGTCACCGTTCACCTTCCTGGGTCGTGATGCGTTCTGCCAGAGTGACGCCATGGGAGAGACCATGACCTACCGCTCGTCCTTCTCGCGTGCGCTGGCAGTCGTGACGATCGCGCTGTGCGCGGTGCTGCTGGTGTCGTTGGCCCTCACCGCCGGGGTGGGGACGACACTGAGGTACGCCGCACCGGCTCTGCTCGTGGCCCTGCTGGCCTGGATGGCCTACTGGCGTCCCCTGGTCGAGGTGAGCGACGGCGGCATCGAGCTCCGCAACGTGTGGCGCACCGTGCAGGTTGCGTGGCCGGCCCTGCAGGAGGTGGACGGTCGGCTGGGCCTGCGCCTGGTCACGGCCTACGGCACCTACCAGGCATGGGCGGTGCCGGCCCCCCGGCGTACGCGCGGAAGCCGGGAGGTCGCGACGACCGAGGCGGCGACGATGGTGCGCACACGCTGGGATGAGCTGCGTCGCGCAGGCCACCTCGAGGCCCCTCGTCTCGAGAGCCCTCGAGCCCGCACCGAGGTGCATGCGTTCCCCCTCACCGCGGCCCTGGTGCTCCTCGTGCTCAGCGTCGTCGCATTCGTGAGCGCGTGACCCTGCCCCTGCGGACCTCATGGGCGGGCCTCCTTCGAAGGCTCGGCGACCTCGTCGGCGGCAAGGGCGCGCTGCATCCGCCTGGCTGACGGAATCCGCTTCTGGCGTGGGTCGAACGCGTCACGAAGACCGTCGCCGATGAAGTTGACCGAGAGCGCGATGACGATGATGAACAGACCTGGCCACCAGAACAGCCACGGGCGGGTGGCGAACGCCGACTGGTACTCCGAGATCATCGTCCCGAGCGACACGTCGGGCGACTTGATGCCGAAGCCGAGGTAGCTGAGCGCCGTCTCGAGCAGCACCGCGGCCGACATGAGCAGCGTGGCGTTGACGATGATCACGCCTATGGCGTTGGGCAGCATGTGCTTGCGGATGATCCGGAAGTTGCTCGCCCCCGCAACGCGAGCTGCGTCGACGAACTCTCGCTCGCGCAGGCTCAGGAAGTCGCCGCGCACCAGACGCGCCATTCCGGTCCAGGTGATCAACCCGAGAGCGATGGCGAGCCAGAGCGCACCACCGGACCCGGCGAGCCGGCCGAGAACGGCGCCGATCACGACCACCGGGAAGGTGATGATCAGGTCGGTGAACCGCATGAGCGTCTGGTCGGTACGGCCACGGAAGAAGCCGGCTGTCGCGCCCACGGCAATACCCACCATCGTCGCGATGATCCCGATGATGAACATGACAGTGAGCGAGGTCTGCACGCCCTTCATGGTGCGGGCGAAGATGTCGCGTCCGATCGTGTCCTGACCGAACGGGAAGTCGCCGATCGCGAAACCGGTGCCCCCGAGCCAGGTCGGCAGGTGCATCGTCGGCGCACCACCAGGGTTGGCGACGTTGTGGAGACCGTTGTGGTCCCACTTCCACCAGCCAGGGATCGGGCCGATCCCGATCGAGGTGAAGGCGAGCAGCGCCACCAGTGCGATGCTGATCAGGCCGACGATGGCGCCCTTGTGGCGAAAGAACCGCCTCCTGACGATCTGTCCCTGGGAGAGCCCCTCGACCTCCTTGAGCTCGATGGCGTTCTCGAGCCGCTCGGGGCTGCCCGGCACTGCGGGCGGGGGTGCTTCGATGCTCATGCGTTCACCCGGATCCGTGGGTCGAGGACGGCGTACAGCAGGTCGGCGACGAAGTTGGCCAGGACCGCCAGGACTCCGACGATCAGCAGGTAGGCCATGATCGGGTCGATCTCGTCGCCGCGCAGCGAGACGACGAAGAGCCGGCCCATGCCGAACCAGTTGAAGATCGTCTCGGTGATCACGGCGCCGCCGACCAGCGTGATGATGTCCACCGGGACGATCGACGCGAGTGGGATCAGCGAGTTGCGGAAGGCATGCCGCATGACCACCGTGCGCTCGGTGAGCCCCTTGGCCCGGGCGGTGCGGATGTAGTCCTGGTTCATCACCTCGAGCATGCTCGCGCGGGAGTACCTCGTGTAGCCGGCGAACGAGATGAGCACCAGCGCGATGGTGGGCAGCAGCAGGTGGGTGAAGGAGTCCAGGGTCTCGATCCAGAAGCTGCCGGTCATGCCGGGAGTCTTCGGCCCGATCGTCGCGATCGGCCTGCCCTTGATGAGGTTCGACTCGGAGTAGACCTGCCACACGGCCATGACCCGGTCGATGAACAGCATGGCCGCCACCGGGATCGCGGCGACCACCGCCGTGCGAGCCGACTGCTTCCAGTCCGGCCCGCCCCAGGCCCATCCGACGAGGACGGCGACGAGGATGGTCACCGCCAGGAGCGCGAACATGATCAGCCAGCTCGCGCCGACGTAGTAGTAGAAGTACTGGAGCGGGTAGTACAGCGCGACGCCGATGGCCACGGTCGTCAACGCTGCGTTCCGGGCACGCTTGTTGCGCAGGCCGGTGGACAGCAGCGTGGCCAGGAAGGCGATCCCGACCCCGGAGACCGCGATGAACACAATGCCCAGGCTGGGGTCCTTCAGCCAGCGGGTCACGTCGATGTACACCAGGACGGCCAGCGTTGCGGCGGCGGCGATGCCGAAGACACGTGCTCGGCGCGCGCGGGACCCACCTGCCATGCCGGTCCAGATCATGCCTGAGACCAGGGATGCCACGATCATCGTGGGCCAGCCCAGATCCGGGTTCGCGAGGAAGGTGTTGAACGAGATGGCGCCGTACTGCTTCAGCAACACGGCGACCCAGAAGACCGGCAGCGAGTAGAGCAGGAACGACATGAAGGTGACGCTGTAGTCGAAGCCGCTGTACTGCCGCAGCGCACTCACGATACCCACGGCGATACCGACGAGGATCGCCATCAGAGTCGCTGCCGTCACCAGCTGGATGGTCGTGGCGATCGCGCCACCGAGCATGTCGGTGACCTCTTGTCCCGAGCGCCAAGCAGTGCCGAGGTCGCATTGTCCTACGACACACTTGCTGGCCCCGGAGAGCCAGTCGACGTACCGCGTGACAACCGGATCGTCGAGATGGAGCATCGCGATCCGTCCGTCGATCAGCTGTTGCTTGTTGGGAGCCGTGCTTGTGCGGAGGTCGCTGAGCGGGTCGATCGCGATGTCGACCAGTACGTACATCACGAAGGTCGAGGCCAGGACGACCAGGGCCGAGGTGACGAAGCGCCTCAGGATGAAGGTGAACATCAGATGTTGTGCCTCACGGTTTCTGCGTGATCCGACACGTGGCTCCGCATGGTGACATGTACACCGTAGGAGCCGCTGTGCACCCCATGGGGGCGTTGCCACCGGTTCGGCGACAACACCCCCACGAGGTTATTCGTACAGGTGGGTGACGAGCGTCAGCTCCCCCCGCCTGCCTTCCACTCCCAGAAGCCGTAGAAGATCGTCGGCGAGAGCTTGATCGGCTGCACGTTCGAGATGTTCTTGTTGTAGGCGGTGATGCTCGGGAACTGGAAGATGGTGACGCCGAAACCGTCGGCCCACAGCTCCTTCTCCACGTCGATCTGGATCTGGAGCTGGCGGTCCGGGTCGGTCGTGGTCTGGAGCTCGTCGTAGAGCTTGTCGACCTTGTCGCTCTTGAAGCCACCGAAGTTGTTGCCGCCGTCGCTGCTGTAGTTGGCGTCGGACTCGCTGACCGCCGTGGAGGTCGACTGCCAGCCGAACTCCGTGGCGTCGTAGGTGCCGCTGCCGAGCAGCGAACCCCAGTCAGCGTTGCTCTTGTCGATCACGTTGAAGCCGGCCTGCTTGGCCGACTGACGGATCAGCTCGAAGGACTGCTCACGACGCACGTTGTCGGCGGCGAACAGGAATCGGACGTCGACCGGCGTCTTCACACCTGCCTGCTTGAGCAGCTGCTTGGCACCCGCGATGTCGACCTGGTCGAAGTCCTTCGACCCGTTCTGAGCAGCCATCTCGTCGTAGCCCGGGGCACCCGGGGTGATGGTCTGCGACTCGCGGAGCTCGGCGTCGGGCTGGAGCGGCTTGATCAGCTTGTCGAGGATCTCCTGGCGCGGGATCGTCTTGAGGAACGCCAGACGCACGGCCTTGGCCTTCGCCGCGTCACCGCCGTAGGTCTTCGGGTCGAACGGGCCACCGTTGTTGTAGGTCAGGTCGACGTGCTCGTACGTCGCCTCCACGTCGGTGTCGACCTTGACTCCGTCGATGGCCTTGACCGCCTGGAGGACGTCAGGGCTGGACTGCGGGGAGATCAGGTCGAGCTCGCCGTTCTGAAGGGCCTGCACCGATGCGAGCGGGTCCTCGTTCCAGCGGATCGTGACCTTCTTGATCTGCGCCTTGTGGTCGCCCTTGTAGTCCGGGTTCGCCTCAAGCGTCATGAACTGGTTCTTCTCGAACGCCTTCATGACGTAGGCGCCGCTGGAGAGCCGCAGGAGCTCGTCCTTCGGGTACGCGGTGTAGTCGTAGCCGCTGTTCCAGAAGTTGGCGATCTTCGACAGCGCCTGGTTGTCCTTGTCCTGGATCGCCTTCACGAGCGCGTCCTTGGCCTGCTGCGGGTCGCTGAGGCCCAGGGCCTTCTCGGCGGTGGCGTGTGCCGGGACGCCGACGTCGAAGTTGACCTCCCAGTCAGCGAACGGCTTGTCGTAGACCATGGTGATCGACTTGTTGTTGTCGCCGATCTCGGGGGTCTTGGTGACCAGCGACATGCCGGGCGTCTGGCCGTCGAAGAACACCTGGCCGGCCGCGGTCTTCGAGGGCGCGCCGGTGTCGGGGTCGCGCTTGACCTTGTCGCCGTCGACCGTGTTGAGCGCGCCGCTGAGCGCCGCCCACTGGAGCAGCATGTCCGACGCGTCCACGGGGGTGCCGTCCGACCACTTGGTCTGGTCGTCGATCGTGTACTTGATCGTCAGCGGGTCGTCGGAGACCTTCTCGTAGGTGCCGAAGGACTTGTCCTGGACCAGCTCGAGGTCGGGGTTGTAGTAGTTGAACGACCCGTTCATCAGGTACAGGATGTTGGCGTTCGCGGTGGCGTTGCCGGTGGTCGTGTCGTTGTTGTACGAGTAGAACGGCTGGTTCCAGCCGACGTTGACCGACGTGTCGCCCTGGGGGCCTTGCTCCTTCTTCTGGTCCTCTGGCGGCGCACACGCCGCAAGCGCAAGACCTACCGCAACCGCAGCAGCGGCCGCCGTGAACCTTCTGATCTTCACGTTTCCTCCAGACGATGCCCACGGCACCGAGAACTCGAACAACAGGTTCGACACGGACATCGAATCCCCCGCGTCTCTCGGCGGAGACTAACCGGGGTGGGAGGCGTCTGGAATGCTCCGTAAACAAGTTAGAGCCGCATTGTTACCGAAGTGAGATGTGGCTCACATTGCGAGGAAGGTGCAGTCGAAGAGACTCAGCCGACGACCGCTCCGCGCAACACGATCCGCTTCGGCTGCTTCAGAACACCGAGATCTTGAAGCGGATCGCGCTCGAAGACGACAAAATCGGCCGCCGACCCCTCCGCCAGCCCGGCGTCCATGCCGAGCCACTCGCGGGCCCGCCAGGACGCCGCACCGAGCGCCTCGGTCGGCGAGAGGCCGTAGGTCGCCAGCTCGAGCACCTCGTCACCGATCAGGCCGTGCGGCAGGACCCCTCCGGCGTCGGTGCCTGCATAGATGGCGACTCCCGCCTCGTGCGCCGCCCCGATCGTCTCGCGCCGGCGTGCGAACAGGGCTCGCATGTGCTCGGCGTACTTCGGGAACTTGGCCTCCCCCGCCGAGGCGTACCCGGGGAAGTTCTGCAGCTGACGGACCGTGGGGACCAGGGCCACGCCGTTGGCGACCATCGTGTCGATCAGGTGGGTGTCGAGGCCGGTGCCGTGCTCGATGCAGTCGATACCGGCGTCGATGAGGTCGGGGAGCGCCGCCTCGCCGAAGACGTGGGCGGTGACCCGGGCGCCGCGGTCGTGCGCCACCTTCATCGCCTGGTCGAGCGCCTCGCGGGTCCACGAAGGCGTGAGGTCACCGGCCTCGCGCTCGATCCAGTCGCCCACCAGCTTCACCCAGCCGTCCCCGCGCTCGGCCTCTCGAGCCACGTAGTCGGGGAGCTGTTCCGGCTCGATCTCGTGGGCGAAGTTGCGGATGTAGCGACGGGTCCGCGCCAGGTGCCTGCCGGCCCTGATCAGTCGCGGGAGGTCGTCGCGCTCGTGGATCCAGGAGGTGTCTGCCGCGGAGCCGCAGTCCCGGATGAGCAAGGTCCCGGCGTCCCTGTCGGTGAGCGCCTGCTCCTCCTGGACGTCCTCCGGCACCGCGCCGTCGGCATCCAGACCGATGTGGCAGTGCGCGTCGACGAGGCCGGGCACGATCCAGCCCTCGGCGACCAGCTCGGCCGAGGCGACGGGCTCGTAGGTGACCTTGCCGTCGACGACGTACAGGTCTCGGGGTTCACCATCGGGCAGGACGATGCCGCGGAACTTCAGTGCGCTCATGGCGCCCGACGCTACCGCCCCCGGTGCCGGCACGCCGCTCGTAGGGGCCCGGCGGGTTTGCTACTGCTTGGGCAGGAACTTCGAGAACTCGGCGGGGAGCTGGAAGTCCTCGGGGTTCGCGCCGTCGTCACCGGCGGGAAGCCCGAAGGGGTTGGCGCCCTGACCGGCCGCGGGCGCCTTCTGCGCACCCGCCTTCTCCTGCTGGGCACGCTTCGCCGGGTTGCCCGAGCCACGCTTGGCCTTACCCTTCTTCGGCGCCTGCTTGGCCTTGCTGCGCTTCCCCATGCCCATGCCCGGCATCCCGGGCATGCCCGGCATCCCACCGCCCCGGGCCATCGACATCATCATCTTGCGTGCCTCGAAGAAGCGGTCCACCAGCTGGTTGACGTCGGAGACCTGGGTCCCTGACCCGCGGGAGATGCGCGCGCGCCTTGAACCGTCGATGATCTTCGGGTTCTCACGCTCGGCCGGGGTCATCGACTGGATGATGGCCTGGACCCGGTCGATCTCGCGCTCGTCGAAGTTCTCGAGCTGCTCGCGGAACTGCCCCATCCCGGGCAGCATCCCCATGATCTTGGTCAGGGACCCCATCTTGCGGATCTGCTGCATCTGCTCGAGAAAGTCGGTGAGCGTGAAGTCCCCGCCCTGACCGGTCAGCTTCGCGGCGGCCTTGGCGGCCTGCTCCTGGTCGAACGTCTTCTCGGCCTGCTCGATGAGCGTGAGCATGTCGCCCATGTCGAGGATGCGCGAGGCCATCCGGTCCGGGTGGAAGAGGTCGAAGTCAGTCAGCTTCTCGCCGGCGGAGGCGAACATGACCGGCTTGCCGGTGATCGACGCGACCGAGAGTGCCGCTCCACCGCGCGCGTCGCCGTCGAGCTTGGTGAGTACGACGCCGTCGTACCCGACCCCCTCGAGGAATGCCTGCGCGGTGTTGACGGCGTCCTGACCGATCATCGCGTCGACGACGAAGAGGACCTCGTCGGGGTTGACGGCGTCGCGGATGTCCGCCGCCTGCTTCATCATCTCCGCGTCGAGGCCGAGACGGCCCGCGGTGTCGACGATCACGACGTCGTGGAGTGTGCGCCTTGCCTCAGCGACGCCGTCACGGGCCACCGAGACCGGGTCGCCGACCCCGTTGCCCGGCTCGGGCGCGAAGACCTTCACCCCGGCGCGCTCGCCGTTGACCTGGAGCTGGTTGACCGCGTTCGGGCGCTGGAGGTCCGCCGCGACCAGCAGCGGGCTGTTGCCCTCGTTCTTCAGCCACAGGGCGAGCTTCGCGGCCAGGGTCGTCTTTCCGGAGCCCTGGAGACCGGCCAGCATGATCACGGTCGGCGGCGTCTTCGCGAAGCGCAGGCGGCGGGTCTCACCGCCGAGGATGGTGACCAGCTCGTCGTTGACGATCTTGATCACCTGCTGGGCGGGGTTCAGCGCCTGGCTGACCTCCTCGCCCCGGGCCCGTTCCTTGACCGCGGCGACGAACTCCTTGACCACCGGCAGCGCAACGTCCGCCTCCAGCAGCGCGATCCGGATCTCGCGGGCGGTCGCGTCGATGTCGGCGTCCGAGAGCCGGCCCTTGCCGCGAAGGTTCTTGAAGGTCTCGGCAAGGCGGTCAGAAAGAGTCGCAAACAATGGTGGTCAGTCCTCGTGTCGACGTCGCAGGCATGCGGACCCGCCGGTCGTCGTATCCGATGGGTCAGTGCTCAAGGGTAACCGGGTCGGTGAGCGCCTCGCGTACAGCGTGGGCGGCCTCGGCTGATCTCCGGTCCCCCAACGCGCCCGCGCTCTCCTCCTGGAGGTAGAAGACGTCCACCGCCTGGGGGCCGATGGTGCTGACGTGCGCGGAGCGCACCGCGACACCGATCGCGGCCAGCGCTCGGCAGACGAGGTGCACGACGCCGGGGCGGTCCTCCACGCGGATCTCGAGGACGGTGGCCTGGTGGGACGCCTCGGGCCGGACGGCCACCGAGGGGGTCAGGTTGCGAGCCCCGGTGCGGCGCAGCCGCTCCCCCGGGTCGAGGCGTCCCTCGAGCGTCGCCTCGATCCGGTTGCGCAGCACCGCCGGGTCGACGTTGCGCTCGTCGACGTGCCACTGCGAGACGGCGTACTCGTCCTCGGTCCACGCGCGGGCGGTGCGGATGGGCACGCGCATCGTCCCGAACGCTCCGGAGACGGCCGCGAGCACACCGACCCGGTCGCCGGTGACCACGATGACCCCGCTGCCGTGCTCGTTCGCCTCGACGCGTACGTCGACCAGGGAGCTGTCCTTGCGGACCGCAGCCGGGACCTCGACCCGCCCCTCGGACCGGTCGAGGGGCGCGGTCGGGCCCCCGTCCTTGCCCAGCGCGGCACGCACCCGAGCGCAGAGGTCCCGGACCAGACTCGCCCGCCAGGGGGTCCACGCCTTCGCCGAAGTCGCCTTCGCGTCGGCCTCGGTGAGGACTTCGAGCAGCTCGAACGTCAAGGGGTCGGCCACCCGTGCGAGGACGTGCTCGACCGTGGCGGGGTCCTCGAGGTCACGGGTGGTGGCGACGTCGGCCAGCAGCAGGTGCCAGCGCACCAGCGCTCCCACCACCGCGACGTCGGGCTCACCGAGACCGAGCCGGCGGGCCAGCTCGGTGGCGATCGGCTCCCCCGCAACGCTGTGCTCCTGCAGTCCTCCCTTGCCGATGTCGTGCACCAGCGCGGCGACGAGCAGCAGGTCGGGGCGGCTCACGCGCCGGATCAGTGCCGAGGCCTCGATGCAGGTCTCGACCAGATGACGGTCGACGGTGAACCGGTGTACGACAGACGCGTGTGGAAGCAGCCGCACGCGCTCCCACTCGGGCAGCAGCCGGCTCAGGGCACCTGTCTCGTCGAGGGTCTCCCAGACCGCGAGCAGCCCGGGTCCGGCTGCGAGCAGCCGCACCAGCAGGTCGCGAGCCTCCGCCGGCCACGGCTCGGGGAGGTCGGGGCTTTCCCGCACCAGCCGGGCGGCGGTGTACGGCGAGAGGATCAGGTCGCGTTCCGCGGCCTCGGCTGCCGCCCGCAGCAGCATCGTCGGGTCCGACCTCACCGCGTCCCGTCGCTGGACCACCACCTCTCCGCCCGCGATTGCCAGGCCGCGCCCGAGCGGCACCATGGCGGGGCCGGGGGTGGCCCGCCGGGCGACCGCGGGGGCCGGCGCGAGCACGCCCTCGACCCGCCGCCAGGTGAGCCTGGAGATGTGGGTGATCCGGCGGCCGATCTCCCGCACGACGCGCTGGGCGTCCTCTCCTGAGTCGTAGCCGAGGGCTCCGGCGAGCTCCCCCCACATGTCCGGGCCGATCCGGTCCGAGGCGCGCCCCGCGACCGTGTGGAGGGCGTCGCGCACGTCGAGAAGCGCCTGCCTGCTGCGTTCGAGGTCGCTGTGGGGCACGTCGACCAGCCAGGTGGCGACCAGCGCGTTGAGGGTCGTGGCGTCGCGCAGCCCGCCGCCGGACTCCTTCAGGTCCGGCACGGTCGCGTGCGCCAGCTCGCCGAGCCGCTCGACCCGCCGCTCCACCAGCTGCCGGAGCTCAGGCAGCTGTTCGCGAGCCTCCCTGCGCCACTCGGCGAGCAGGCCGGACCTCAGCCGAAGCGTGACCGACGGGTCCCCGGCCAGGTGTCGGGCGTCGAGGAGGCCGAGGGCCACGCGCACGTCGTGCTTGGCGGCTGCCGTGACGTCCGGCAGCGCTCGCACCGAGTGGTCGATCGTTGGTCCCGCGTCCCACAGCGGGTACCACACCTCGGTCGCGACCTCGCCGACCTCGGCGTCCTCGGTGTGCACGAGGACCACGTCGAGGTCGGAGTGGGGAGCCAGCTCCCGGCGGCCGTAGCCGCCCACAGCCACCAGCGCGATGCCGGTGTCGTCCTCGCCGTCCGCCGAGGAGCGGCTTCCCAGCGCACCCGCGAACGCCGCCGAGCACAGGGCATCGGCCGCGTCCGCGCGTTGCTGTCGCTCGCCTGCGGTCATGACGGCCTTACAGGGCTGCCTCGTCGCGCTGTCCCGTGCGCACCCGGACCACGCTCTCGACCGGGACCACCCACACCTTCCCGTCACCGATCCGCCCGGTCTGGGCGCTCTTGACGACGATCCCCACGACGTCGTCGGCGTCAGCGTCCTCGACCACGATCTCGATCCGGATCTTCGGCACCAGCGCGATGTCGTACTCCGCGCCCCGGTACACCTCGGTGTGCCCCTTCTGCCGGCCGTAGCCGCTGACCTCGGTCACCGTCATCCCGGTCACCCCGAAGGTCTCGAGGGCCTCCCGGACCTCTTCCCACTTGTGCGGCTTGATCACCGCGGTCACGAGCTTCATCCCTCGAGGTTCCTCTCCGTGTTCTTGGTTGTGGTGTTGCCGAGAACTGTCCCACTGCTGCGGGCGCCCGCGGTGGCGTGCAGGTCGTACGCCGTCTCCGCGTGCACCACCAGGTCGATCCCGGAGACTTCGTGCTCCTCGTCCACCCGGAACCCCATCGTCGCCTCCAGCGTCCTGGCCAGTGCGTAGGAGACCACGAACGCGAACACCAGCACGACCGAGCCACCGAGCAACTGCTTGCCCAGCTGCGCTGCGCCGCCGCCGTACAACAGGCCGTCCACCCCTGCGGGTGCGACCGCCGTCGCGAGCAGCCCGATCCCGAAGGTACCGACCAGGCCGCCGACGAGGTGGACCCCCACGACGTCCAGCGAGTCGTCGTACCCGAACGTGTACTTCAACCCGACGGCGAGAGCACAGACGACACCGGCCAGCACCCCCATCACCATGGCCCCGCCGGGCGACAGCGAGGCGCAGCTGGGTGTGATCGCGACGAGGCCCGCCACGAGACCGGACGCGGCGCCGAGCGAGGTGGCGTGCCCGTCGCGTAGCCGCTCGACCGAGATCCATGCCAGCGCACCGGTGCATCCGGCCAGCAGGGTGTTCACGAAGACGACCGCCGCGGTCTGGTTGGCGCCGAGCGCGGAACCGGCGTTGAAGCCGAACCAGCCGAACCAGAGCAGGCCCGCACCGAGCATCACCAGGGTCAGGTTGTGCGGACGCATCGGGTCCTTGCCGAAGCCCACCCGGCGGCCGACCACGAGTGCCACCGCCAGCGCCGAGCCGCCGGAGCAGATCTCGACCGCGGTGCCGCCGGCGAAGTCGACGAGGCCGAGTGCGTTGGCCATCCAGCCACCGTGGTGGCCCCCGCGGTCGTAGTCGAAGACCCAGTGCGCGACCGGGGCGTAGACGACCAGCGTCCACACGGACACGAAGACCATCCAGGTGCCGAACCGGGCCCGGTCGGCGATCGCACCTGAGATCAGCGCGCCGGTGATGACGGCGAACAACCCCTGGAACGCGGCGAAGAGGATCAGCGGCACCGTGCTGTCGCCGTTGGCACCCCCCTCCATCAGGGACGAGAGGCCGAGGTACTGCGTCGGATCACCGATGAGACCCAGACCCAGGTCGTCACCGAACGCAAGGGAGTAGCCCAGCAGCGCCCAGACCACGAACACCGCCGCCAGCGCTCCGAACGTCATCATCATCATGTTCAGCACGCTCTTGGACCGGACCATCCCGCCGTAGAAGAGCGCGAGCCCTGGTGCCATGAGGAGGACGAGGGCGGAAGAGGCCAGGAGCCAGGCGGTGTCGCCGGTGTCGATCATCGCGAGTCGGTCACCTCGGGTCGTGCCTCACGGCTGGTCCGCGAGGTCGGCCGCAACACTGTCGATGTCCGACGTTTCCTCTCGACGCCCGATCTGTTTCGCTTGTGTGACAGTGGTCGACGGTTTGTTACAGACATGTGAACCAGGCGGGACCGGCCCTGTGACAACTGCCACGGGCCGGCGCCCGCCTGGTCCCCGGAGCCGACTACAGGGCTGCCTCGTCGCGGTCTCCGGTGCGCACCCGGACCACGCTCTCGACCGGGACCACCCACACCTTCCCGTCACCGATCCGCCCGGTCTGGGCGCTCTTGACGACGATCCCCACGACGTCGTCGGCGTCAGCGTCCTCGACCACGATCTCGATCCGGATCTTCGGCACCAGCGCGATGTCGTACTCCGCGCCCCGGTACACCTCGGTGTGCCCCTTCTGCCGGCCGTAGCCGCTGACCTCGGTCACCGTCATCCCGGTCACCCCGAAGGTCTCGAGGGCCTCCCGGACCTCTTCCCACTTGTGCGGCTTGATCACCGCGGTCACGAGCTTCATGCGTTGACTCCTTCGGTCTTCGCGGAGGTGACCAGGGTGCTGGCCGGCCCGCGTGCAGATGCTGACCTGGACGCGAAGTCGTAGGCCGTCTCGCTGTGCTCCACGAAGTCGATGCCCTCGACCTCTTCCTCGTCGGTGATCCGCCAGCCCATCGTGTACTTGAGGGCCAGGGCGATGACCAGGGTGAAGACGCCGGACCACAGCATCGCGAAGACCGCGATCATGGTCTGCACGACCAGCTGGCTGAAGCCGCCGCCGTAGAAGAGGCCGTCGGAGGTGGCGAGGAAGCCGATTCCGATGGTCCCGACCAGGCCCGCGACGAGGTGCACCCCGACGACGTCGAGCGAGTCGTCGTACCCGAACTTGTACTTCAGGCCGACCGCGACGGCCGCGACCGCACCGGCGACCACGCCGAGGCCCATGGAGCCCACCGGGCTCAGCGCCCCACAGGCGGGCGTGATCGCGACCAGGCCGGCCACGACGCCCGAGGCTGCGCCGAGGCTCGTGCCCTTGCCGTCGCGGATCTTCTCCACCAGAAGCCAGCCGAGCATCGCGGCAGCGGTCGCGGCGGTGGTGTTCACCCACACGAGGCCCGTCTCGCCGACGAAGTTCGTCGCGAACTGCACCGAGTTGTCGACGAAGGCGCCGCTCTTACCGGCGACCCCCGGCGTGGCGGTCGGCACGAACGAGCCGACGTTGAAGCCGTACCAGCCGAACCACAGCAGGCCCGCGCCCAGCATCGTGAACGGGATGTTGTGGGGCCGCATGACCTCCTTGCCGAAGCCGCGCCGGGCGCCGATCACCAGCACCAGGACAAGGCCGGCCATACCGGCGTTGATGTGGACGACGGTGCCGCCGGCGTAGTCGACCGGGGCGACGTTGTCGAAGAACCAGGTGACCAGACCCCCCTTGGTGCCGCTGAGGAAGCCACCTCCCCAGACCATGTGGGAAAGGGGGAAGTAGGAGAGCGTGACCCAGATCGGCACGAAGACCATCCAGGTCGAGAACTTCACACGATCGGCGATCGCACCGCTCACCAGCGCTGCGGTGATGATCGCGAACGTGAGCTGGAAGGCGACGCTGATGTAGGCGCCCGCGTCGATGCCCTCGAGGCCGAAGAGCTCGAACGGGTTGCCGAAGAGGCCGGCCTTGCCGGCTCCGAACGCGTCGGAGCCGTACGACATCGACCATCCCCACAGGATGTAGACCACGGTCACGATGCCCATCGCGCCGAAGGACATCATCATCATGTTGAGGACCGACTTGGACCGCGTCATACCGCCGTAGAAGAACGCCAGACCAGGCGTCATCAGCAGGACCAGGGACGCGGAGGTGAGAACCCAGGCTGCGTGGCCGGTGTCCATGGAACCTCCAGGAGTTGCGCTGACATGAAGGAGTGGAGCAGCCGCGACCGCACTGTCGAGCCGTTCCACCCGGTGCGGAATACCCTGATCGGTAGAGGTTTCGGTGGGCGACGGCCGATGTTGCGAGCCGGTGACGACTTCGGCCCTTGTGTTACGAACGCGTGACGCGAGTTACTTCACCGGCAGGCGGGACTAAGTTTCGGATACCTGGGTATCGTTCCGTGCCATGCAGTCCCACGCCGACGCGACGTACGACGAGCAGCCGGTCCGCCGAGGTCGAGGGAGGCCGCGCGACCCGAAGACCGACGAGCGCATCATCGAAGCGGCCGCGGAGCTTCTCCGGAAGCGCGGATTCGAGCGCATGACCGTCGACGACGTCGCGGCGAAGGCGGGCGTCGGCAAGGCCACGGTCTACCGACGCTGGCCGAGCAAGGACGACCTGGCCGTCGCTGCCATGGAGCGGCTGTACTCCATCGAGATCCCCTCGCCCGACACCGGGTCGATCCGGACGGATCTCGAGGAGAGCTACCGGGCCGTGCTGACCTTCGTCGGCTCGGCTGAAGGCTCCGCCTACCTCAGGATGTCCATCGCCGAGTCGGTGCGCGACGAGCGGATCGCGGCGTTGTACCGAACCGCCACCGAGCGCGCCGAGAGCCAGGCACGCGCGATGTACCTCCGCGCCATCGAGCGCGGCGAAGTGCGCGCGGATGTCGACCTCGACTGCTGTGTCCAGTGGCTCGGCGGCGTGATCGCGGTGCGCTCGATCACCAACCGCCCGCTGCCTGCGATCGACGAGGTGCCCCACCTCGTCGACATGACGATCCGCGGGATCCTGGTCGACTAGGCCGTCCGGCCCAGCACCTCGGTCAGACCGTCCGGCCAAGCAACGCGTCGGCGAAGGCCTCCGGCTCGAAGGGGGCCAGGTCGTCGGCGCCCTCACCTATGCCGACCAGCTTGACCGGGACACCGAGCTCCCGCTGGACGGCGACGACGATGCCGCCCTTCGCGGACCCGTCGAGCTTCGTCAGCACGATGCCCGTCACCTTCACCACCTCGCCGAAGACCCGGGCCTGCACCATGCCGTTCTGACCCGTCGTCGCGTCGAGCACGAGGAGCACCTCGGTCACCGGGGCCTGCTTCTCGATCACCCGGCGGACCTTGCCGAGCTCGTCCATCAGCCCGGCCTTGTTCTGCAGGCGCCCGGCGGTGTCGATGATCACCACGTCGGCCTCCTGCTCGACGCCGGCCTTCACGGCCTCGAACGCCACGCTGGCGGGGTCGCCGCCCTCCGGGCCGCGCACGGCCGGCACGCCGACCCGCTCCCCCCAGGTCGTCAGCTGCTCGGCCGCCGCGGCGCGGAACGTGTCCGCCGCGCCGAGAACGACCTGCTTGTCCTCGGCGACCAGCACCCGGGCGAGCTTCCCGACGGTGGTCGTCTTGCCGGTGCCGTTGACGCCGACCACGAGGGCGACGCCGGGCAGGCCGTCGTGGCGGGCCACGTGGAGCTCACGGTCCATCGACGGGTCGACCAGGGTGACGAGCTCCTCGCGGAGGATCTCCTCGACGGTCGCCGAGGTCTTGCCCTCGACCCGCATCCGGGTCCGCAGCCTCGCCACGAGCTCCTGGCTCGGCCCGACCCCGACGTCCGCGGTGATGAGGGTGTCCTCGATCTCCTCCCACGTGTCCTCGTCGATGACGTCGCGGGACAGCAGGGCCAGCAGGCCGCGGCCGAGGGGGCTCTGCGAGCGCGACAGCCGCTCGCGCAGCCGCACCAGCCGGCTGCTCGCGGACTCAGGGCGCTCCAACGTCGGAGCGGTCCCCTCCGGAGCCTCGAACGGCGCCTGAGGAAGGGTGGTGTCCTCGATCGTGCGGGTAGGCGTGTCGCGGGGGGTCTCCGCGTCCTCGCCTACACCAGGCTCAGGAGGCGCCGGCACGCCGATACCGGGACGCCGCTGCTCCTTCGTCTCGAGCCGCCCACGACCGCGCGTGCGGGTCACGACGAGGCCGACCACGAGGGCCAGGAAGACGACGGCGATGCCGATGATCAGATAGAGATACTCACCCACAGGCACCATCCAACCAGACCCCCTCAAGGCCCCGTTGCAGTCGTGGAGGTCGACCGGTCAGTGGTCGGACATCTCGCGCTCCCGCTCCCACTCGCGCTGGTTGTCGAGCGTGGGGAGCTTCTCGACGCCCTTGCGGAGCGCCTCACCGACCCAGGGGGTGTGCGGCATGTCCTCTCCCCTGTGAGGGAAGGCGACGTAGAGGACGACGATTCCCGCCAGGATCAGGATGACGAGCATCGTGAGCATGATGGAGATCAAGGGGCACCGCTTTCCCGAGTGTTTTCAGTTGGTGTCGGCAAGGGAGTAGCCCTCGCGGGCGGCTCCAAACGCCGACGTGCCCATCATCTCGGGTCGGGTTCAGCCTTCCGCAGCCGGGGATCCCATCAGCGGGGCCACCACCGCCCGGATCTCCTCCGGGACCGGGCGGACCGGCCGGTCGCCCGGACCGTTGGCGTTGTCGACGTACACGTGAACGAACCGCCCCTCGGCCGCCGCGAGGTCGGAGTCGCCCTGGAACAGCCCGATGCGGTAGATCACCGACGAGGTGCCCAGGCGCTCCACGCCGAGGCCCATGTCGACCGGCTCGGGGAAGCCGATCTCGCGGAAGTAACGGCACGAGGTCTCCGCGACCACGCCGATCGCGGGCAGAAGCCGGACGTTGGTGCCCGTCGCCTCGAACAGGTACGCGTTCACCGCGGTGTCGAAGAGCTCGTAGTAGCGAGCGTTGTTCATGTGCCCGTAGGCGTCGTCGTCGGCCCACCGCGTCGTGGCCCGACGCCACACGGCGTAGTCCGTCCGGCCCGGCGGGCCCGGTCGCTGCGCCATCGCCTACGACGCCGCCGTCTCGCGAAGGCGCTGGGAGATGACCGCGGAGACGCCGTCGCCACGCATCGTGACGCCGTACAACGCGTCACCGACCTCCATCGTCCGCTTCTGGTGGGTGATCACGAGAAGCTGGCTGTTCTCGCGCAGCTCCTCGTAGATCTCGAGCAGGCGCCCGAGGTTCGTGTCGTCGAGGGCGGCCTCGACCTCGTCGAGGATGTAGAACGGCGACGGCCGTGCCTTGAACAGCGAGACCAGGAAGGCGACCGCGACCAGCGAACGCTCACCACCGGAGAGCAGCGAGAGCCTCTTCACCTTCTTGCCGGCGGGGCGGGCCTCCACCTCGATGCCGGTGGTCAGCATGTCCGAGGGGTTGGTGAGCACGAGCTTGCCCTCACCGCCGGGGAAGAGCCGCTTGAAGACGTGGTCGAAGGCGTTCTGCACGTCGTTCCACGCCTCGGTGAACACCTGCTCCACGCGCTCGTCGACCTCCCGGACGATGTCGAGCAGGTCACGGCGGGTGCGTCTGAGATCCTCGAGCTGCTCGGTGAGGAACTTGTGCCGCTCCTCCAACGCGGAGAACTCCTCGAGCGCCAGGGGGTTCACCCTCCCGAGCATCGACAGGGCACGCTCGGCCGCCCGCAGTCGCTTCTGCTGCTCCTCGCGCACGTACGGCACCGGCTCCGGCGCCTCGTCGCCCTCCTGACCGGTCGCGCCGTCGGCGGAGGCGTCGGCCGGGCCCGACGGAGGGACGGGGTTCTGCGGGCCGTACTCGGCGACGAGGACCTCAGGGTCGAGGCCGAGCTCCTCCACGGCGCGCTGCTCGAGCTGCTCGATGCGCATCCTCTGCTGGGTGCGCGCCATCTCGTCACGATGTACGGCGTTCACCAGCTCGTCGTGCTCCTTGAGGAGGTCGCGCGATCCGGCGCGGACCGCCATCAGCTCCTCTTCGCGCCCACGCCGCGCCTGCTCCACCGCCGTACGCTCCGCCGCGGCCTGAGCGATGGAGACCTCGAGGCGTTGGAGTACGACGGTCACGGCCCGCCCGACGGCGTCGGCGACCCTGCCCTCACGGATCACCCTCTCGCGGCGGGCGGCCGCCTTGGCCCGGGCCTCGCGCTCGGCCTGGGCGGCACGCGTGAGCGAGTCGGCGCGGCCGGACAGGGCGCGGGCGCGCTCCTCCGCGGTGCGCAGCGCGAGACGGGCGTCCATCTCCTTCTGGCGGGCTGCTCGAGCGGCTTCGGCGAGCCGCTCGCGCTCGGTGGTGTCCGGCTCCTCCTCCGGAGAGTCCTCGGCCGCGGCCAGGCGCTGCTCGAGCTCGGCGAGACCGGCGAGGTCCTTGTCACGCGCCGCCTCTGCTGCCGAGATCGCCTGGGCGAGGCGTTCGGCCTCCCCCTTCGCCGACCGCACCTGCGAGCCGAACTGCCCGAGCTCCTCGGCCACCGCCGCAAGCGTCGCGTCGGACTCGTGCAGCTTCGCGAGCGCGACGTCGACGCGGTGCTTGGCGTGGGTGCGCTCCTCCTCGAGCCGGGAGAGGTCGAAGGTCAGCCGCTCGCAGGCGTGAGTGGCCTCCGTCAGCTTCTCGGCCGCCTCGTCGAAGGCGGCCTGCACCTCGATCAGGCTCGGCTGCGACGACGAGCCTCCAGAGGCGAAGTGCGCGCCGAGGAGGTCGCCCTCGCGGGTCACGGCGGTGACGTCCGGCAGCTCGCTCACGAGGGACCGGGCGTCGTCGAGGTCGTCCACGACCGCGACCTTGAACAGCAGGCGGCTCAGCGCGGGTCGAAGCTTCTCGGGAGCCTCGACCACGTCGGTGGCGTAGGCGGTGCCCCCGGGAAGCCCAGGCCAGTCGCCCTCGTCGACGGCGGCGCCGGACAGCAGGAGCCCGGCCCGGCCGAGGTCGCCTGACTTCAGGTGGGCGATCGCCCCGAGGGCCGCGTCGACGTGCTCCACGGCCACGGCGTCGGCCGCGTTGCCGAGCGCGCTGGCGATGGCCGCTTCGTAGCCGGGGCGAACCGAGAGCAGCGCCGCGACCGAACCGAGCAGACCCGACACCGAGTCGCTGGCGGCCAGGAGGGCGCCGGCGCCGTCCTTGCGGTTGAGCCCGATCTCGAGGGCCTCCTTGCGCGCGGCGAGGGCGCCCCGCTCGCGCTCGGCTGTCTGGGCCTCCTCACGCGTCTTGGCGAGCCGATCCTCGAGGTCGGCGAGGGCTGAGGCCGCTCCTTCGTGCTCCGCGTCGAGCCCCTCCTCTCCCGCGTCGAGCCCGGCGACCTTGGTCTCGAGTGCAGTGAAGTCTCGCTGCGCTCGCTCGGCCCGTGCCAGGGCCTCTTCGCGTGCGGAGCTGAGCCGGCCGAGCTCGTCCGAGGCGGCGGCCGATCGGCTCTTGAGCGCATTCACCTGGCCGTGCAGGCGTGCCAGCCCCTCACGACGGTCCGCCGCGGCCCGGATGAGACCGGCGACCCGCCGGTCCTCGTCGGTGTGGCGAGCCTCCGCCTCCTGACGTGCAGCCACGGCCTGCTCGAGGCTGGAGCGGTTCTGCTCGACCTCTCGGCTGATCTCGTTCTCCTGCGCCCTCACCCGCTCCGCCTCGGCCAGCATCTGTTCGGGGTCGCGACCGGAGCCTCCACCGGGCTCGTCGGCGGTCTCCTGCGCGTTGCGCAGCCGCTCCGCAGCGAGGCCGGCGGTGCCCTTGAGGCGCTCGCGAAGTCCGGAGAGGGCGAACCAGGTCTCCTGGGCCCGCGAAAGCGCCGGGAGGTCCTCGCGCAGCGCGGCCTCCAGCTGAGCCTCGGTCTGCCGAGCCCGCTCGATCGCGGCCTCGAGCTCGGCGCGGCGCTCCATCAGCACGGTCTCGTCGGCGAGCTCTTGCTCGAGCGAGGTGCGCGCGGTGACGAGGTCGTCGGCGAGCAGGCGGGCGCGGGCGTCACGCACGTCGGCCTGGACGACCGCGGCCTTCCTGGCGACCTCCGCCTGTCGCCCGAGGGGCTTGAGCTGGCGGCGGATCTCGCTCAGCAGGTCGTTGAGCCGGGTGAGGTTGCCCTCGGTGGAGTCGAGCTTGCGAAGCGCCTTCTCCTTGCGCTTGCGGTGCTTCAGGACGCCCGCGGCCTCCTCGATGAACCCGCGCCGGTCCTCGGGGGTGGCGTGCAGGATCGTGTCGAGCTGGCCCTGACCGACGATCACGTGCATCTCGCGACCGATGCCGGAGTCCGACAACAGCTCCTGGACGTCGAGAAGGCGGCACGACTGGCCGTTGATGGCGTACTCCGACCCGCCGTTGCGGAACATGGTCCGGCTGATCGTCACCTCGGCGTACTCGATCGGCAGCGCGCCGTCGGTGTTGTCGATGGTGAGGGCCACCTCGGCCCGGCCGAGGGGCGGTCGGCCGGAGGTGCCGGCGAAGATGACGTCCTCCATCTTGCCGCCACGCAGCGACTTGGCGCCCTGCTCGCCCATGACCCAGGCGAGAGCGTCGACCACGTTTGACTTGCCGGAACCGTTGGGGCCGACGATGCAGGTGATCCCTGGCTCGAGCTGGAGAGTCGTCGCCGAGGCGAACGACTTGAACCCTCGGAGCGTCAGGCTCTTGAGGTACACGTGCTTGGGACTCCTCACGGGGGTGCGCCGAACTTACGGATCGAGCAAATCATGCCGTGGGGAAGTCAGCAGGCAGCAGTCTACCCGTTGTGGCGTCCGATCCTTCGCATCTGCACCGCGGGAGCAGGCGGCCAGGGCGGGTCGCCCCGCCCTGGCCGTCGCCGTCGCCGGACTACGCCGCGCGCTGCTTGACAGCCGCCCGGCGACGCAGGAGGAACGACCCGGACAGGCCGAGCCCCACGAGGGTGATGGGCAGCGCGTCCTCGGGCCACGAGAACAACCCGAACGGGTTGGTGGAACCCAGCACCGGAGAACCGGCAGCCGACGCGCTGCCGGGCAGGCGGACCCGGTAGACGTCGAGACCGCGCACCGCGTCGACGGAGTAGGCGAGGTTGGTCCTGCCTCGAGCCACGCCTGCCTTGGTGTAGCGGGGGACCCAGTACGTGTCCCACACCTCGGACGCGCCCCAGGTCGCGTGGCCGTAGGGCTTGATGTCGCGGGGGTTCCGTACGTCGACGAACTGGGTGCCACCGCCGTAGAACCCCACCGCCACGATGCCCGACGGGTGGTAGTCGAACCAGTGCGCGGAGCAGAAGGCGTCCTGGGGCACCGGGAAGCTGCCGAGGTCGGCCAGCTCGACCTTGTCGAGAGGCACGATCTGCCCCGGGCGGCCGTTGAGGCGCTTGACGTACCAGGTCTGGAAGGACCCCGCCTTGGCGCAGTCGGTCTGCATGTAGTCCTCCTCGGTCACGAGGAGCACGTTGCCGTTGGCGAAGGACGGCTTGGCGTTTGGCCGGAACGCCTTCGCGTTGGGCCGGAACGAGTTGTGGTGGATGAAGTCGTTCCAGCCAGGGTGGCGGGGGTCGTCGCCACGTCCGGCGCGCCCCGTCGTCGTCACGAGCCTGGGCCTGCGCGGGCGGCTGACGTCGAAGATCGCCGAGCCGTCGAAGCCGGTGTGCGTTCCATAACCGGCGTTGTCGAAGTTCCACTTGTGCCCCGCGGTCGGCGAGCGGAACGGCTGGATGCCGGCCTTGGCGCGGTTGCTGTCGAGCTCGCGCGGCCGGTCGAGGTTGCGCAGGTCGAAGATCGAGAAGGTGTGGTCCGTCCCCGAGCCCGCCGAGTAGGCGTAGCGACAGTCGGTCGCCTCGACGCAGGTGACGGTGTGGGTGCTCGTCGTGCCTCGCACCCGCGACCTGATCTGCGGGTTGGCGGGGTCGGTCACGTCGACGAGCACGAGCTCGTAGCTCCCGCCGGCCGGGCGGACGTTGGCGTGCTCGATGTCACCGGGCGAGGCCTGGTAGAGGTCCACCCCGATCAGCGAGAACCGTTGGGTGCCCTTCCGGGTGCGCCGCTCCCCGCAGTTCATCGCCTCGTTCTCGAACTGCACGCTCGGCAGGACCCCGGTGAGCTTCGGTGCTGCGGGCTTGCTCACGTCGTACACCCGGACCGAGTCGAGGTTCGACGTCACGAACAGCGGCGCGGTCTTGGCGAAGCAGCCGGAGATCCCGGCAGACCCGGGCACCGACGCGAGGTGGTCCACGTTGGAGCTCGCGATCAGGGGCGTGTTGCCACCGGTGGTCATCTCACGGCGCAGGTGCTCGATCCGGTCGGCGTCCCCGTGGGCCGACGCCGGTGAGGCCACACCCACGGGGCCCAGCAACATGGCCGCTCCCGCGGCGAGCACGGACACGGGTCGCTTCACGCGCATGGGTTCTCCCCCTCTTCGGGTCACCGTCCCCGGGCGGACGGCGCGTGGCTTGACCAACGACACACCTCGCACGGGGTCACGCCACGGCGTGTTGTCCGGCTCAGGCCCGCTCGGCAGGCACGCCGGTCGCGGTGACCACCAGCTCCCACAAGCGGCGGACCTGGTCGGGCGTCGGCTTGGTGCGGGAGAGGTACGACGTCGCGCGGGGTCGTCGGTCGTGCCAGAACAGGCCGGTGCTCTTGCGGGCATCCGGAGCGGCGAGCAGCCAGACCGTGGTGTCGGCCCCCTGCTGGTCAGAGCGCAGGAACGGTCCGGTGACCTTTCGGAAGGCGGGGAGCGACATCTGCACGCCCGGGGTGTCGGCCCATCCCGGATGCATGCTGTGCACGGTGACCCCTTCGGGAGCCAGCTCCCGCGCCCAGCTCTCCGCCAGGTGGACCTCCATCCGCTTGGTGCGCGCGTAGGCGGTCGTCCCGGAGTAGACGCCGCGGGTGTACTCCGGGTCCACGACGTCGAGCCGCTGGGTGTACATGCCGCCGGAGACGACGAACACGACTCTGCCGCCTCCGTCCGCGGCCAGTGGACCGCGAAGGGCGTCGGTGAGGACATGCGGCCCCAGGACATGCGTGGCGAAGCTGAGCTCGTGCCCCTCGGCCGTCTCGGTCCGTTCCGGTGGCAGGACGCCCGCGTTGTGCACGAGCGCGCGGAGGCGGGGCACCTCCCGCGCCAGCGCCCGGGCTACGTCCGGCAGGGACGCCAGGTCGCTCACGTCGCACCGGTCGACGTGCAGGACGGCGTCCGGCACCGCCGCGAGGATCTCCTCGCGTGCGGCGTTGCCCCGCTCGACGCTGCGGCAGAGCATGCGGACCTCGGCGCCCAGGCGCGCCGCCCCGAGAGCGGTCGCCTTGCCGAGGCCGGAGTTCGCGCCGGTGATGGCGACGACGCTCCCTGCCAAGGAGTCGGGAGCCGGGTCGGCGGGCCACCAGGTACGTCGGAGGGCAGGACCGATGCGGGTGTAGCCGAGCACGACCGACCTGTCGAGGATCCGGTCGAGGCCACGCCCGAAGGCGCTCAGTGTCATGTATGCAGCGTAGGAGGCCCGGGAAAAGCGGTCGAGGGAGCCGACGACTACGCGTCGTCGGTCAAGCCCCGGGGAATCAGGCGGGCTGCATGCTCTCGTCGAGGGTGAGCAAATGCGCTTCGGCCGCCGCAGCGGCGAGCGAGTCGTTCTCCGCCGAGAGCCGCAGCAGGTGAGCCTCGAGGTCGGCGACCTGGCGTCGCAGACGACGATTCTCCGCCATGAGCTGGGCGAGTGCGCGGGGGTCGGTGCTGCTCATGTAACCGAGGAGCGCCTTGGCCATGTGTGTCCTCCGGAGGAAGAGTCAGGTCACACCGCTGGACCGGCTGTGGCCGGATTGGGGTGGAGAAGGTGTGGTTCCAGAATCGCACTCCCCTGGCTCAGGGTCAATCCCGGGGTCTGCCCGTTACAGGTGACCTGCGTCTCCGCAGCCGGTGACGCCTCTCGGCCACGCCCGAGGGGAGGCAGGCGACAGGTTCAGGAGGGGCGCCGGCGAGGCCGCGGCTGGCACCGAGGACAGAAGTAGGAGGACCGGTTCATGAACGGCACGCGCACCACCGGCGTGCCGCACCGTGAGCAGGGCTCCCCCTCCTGGCCGTACACCTCGAGCGACCGGTCGAAGTACCCGCTGTCACCGTTCACGTTGACGTAGAGAGCGTCGAACGAGGTGCCGCCCTGGGCGAGCGCGGAGGCCATCACCGTGCGGACGCCGGCGAGCAGGGCGACCACGTCGGCCCGCCGCAGCTTGTCGCCGGGACGCTCCCCATGCAGCTTCGCCAGCCACAGGGACTCGTCGGCGTAGATGTTGCCGACACCGGAGATCAGCGTCTGGTCGAGCAGGAGCCGCTTGATGCCTGAGGTCCGGCGCCGCACCCGCGACACGAACAGGTCGTCGTCGAACTCGGGGTCCATCGGGTCGCGTGCGATGTGGGCGATCTCCGGTGGCAGCTCGGCGCCTCCCGGCGAGAGAGCAAGACCCCCGAACATCCGTTGGTCGACGAACCTCAGCTCGACCGTGCCCGGACCGGAGTCCTGTGCCCCGACAGGGCCACCCGACAGGGACAACCGGACCCGCAGATGCCGCTCAGGCGGCGCGGAGGCCGGCTGGACGAGCATCTGGCCGCTCATGCCGAGGTGGCCGAGGATGGCGTCGCCGTTGTCGAGCGGTAGCCAGAGGTACTTGCCCCGCCGACGAGCCGCCAGCACGGTACGTCCGACGACGGACGCGACGAAGTCGTCCGGGCCGGCCAGGTGCCGGCGGAGAGGCCGGGGGTGCAGCACCTCGGCCGCGATGATCGTGCAGCCCACGACGTGGGCCTCCAGGCCTGCGCGGACGACCTCGACCTCAGGCAGCTCGGGCAACGGCTCAGTCGTCGGCGCCGGCGGTCGCCTCGGCGGCAGGCTCCGGATCCGGTTCGGACACGAGCGTGCGACCGACGGAGCCGCGCTCGGCCGCGATGGCGCGGTAGGCGGTCTCGGCGGCCTGCTGCTCCGCCTCCTTCTTGGAGCGGCCGGTGCCACGGCCGTACAGCGCGTCGCCCACCTGCACCTGCGCGGTGAAGGTCTTCTCGTGATCGGGTCCCGCGTCCTCGATGACGTACTCGGGGACCCCAAGGGAGTGCTCCGCGGAGAGCTCCTGCAGGCTGGTCTTCCAGTCGAGGCCCGCGCCGAGACCCGCCGCAGCCACCATCAACGGGTCGAACAGCAGGTGCACGACGTCGCTGGCCGTGGCGAAGCCGCCGCTGAGGTAGACCGCGCCGATCACGGCCTCCACGGTGTCGGAGAGGATCGAGGACTTGTCACGTCCCCCGGTCGACTCCTCCCCACGGCCGAGCTTGATGTGCTCGCCGAGACCGATGTTGCGGGCCACCTCGGCGAGCGCACGGGCGTTCACGACCGCGGCACGAAGCTTCGCCAGCCGCCCCTCGGACAGGTCCGGGTGGGACCGGTAGAGCGTGTCCGTCACCACGACGCCGAGCACCGAGTCCCCGAGGAACTCGAGCCGCTCGTTGGTCGGCAGCCCGCCGTTCTCGTAGGCGTAGGAGCGGTGCGTCAGGGCGCGGTCGAGCAGCTCGGCATCCAGCTCAGGGCTGCCGAGCGCGGCACGCAAGTCGTCGTACGACGGCGCGCTCACGACCGAATCCGTCAGAGGACCTGGCGACGGTCGGCACGAGCGCCGTACTGACCGCAGTCGGGGCACGCGCGGTGCGGCAGGTGCTTGGAGCCGCAAGCGGGGTTGCTGCAGGTCACCAGCGACGGTGCAACAGCCTTCCACTGCGAGCGACGGTGACGCGTGTTGCTGCGCGACATCTTCCGCTTGGGGACTGCCACTTGTTCACTCCTTGGTCGGGCCGGTGTTCCGGCCGAGCTGTTCGTCGGTCTCTTCAGCCAGCCCTTGCAGCGCCGCCCACCTGGGGTCGATCGCGTCGCGGTGCTGGTGGTCCGGGTCGTCTGCGAGCCTGGCACCACACTCGGTGCACAGCCCCGGGCAGTCGTCCCGGCACAGCGGCTGGAACGGCAGTGAGAGCACCACCGCGTCCCGCAGCAGAGGTTCGAGGTCGAGCAAGTCGCCCTCCAACCGGCTGACATCGTCGTCGCCGGCGTCCGTCGCGGTGTCGCTCTCCTCGTAGGCGAAGAGCTCCTGGAGGTCCACCTCGACCTCGTCGGTGAGGGGTTCCAGGCACCGGGCGCACTCCCCCGTCAGCTCGGCACTTGCGGTGCCGGTGACGAGCACGCCCTCCATGACTGCCTCGAGCCGCAGGTCGAACTCGACCGGCGACCCTTCGGGGACGCTGAGAACTTCGATGCCGAGATCTGCAGGCGCCGGTGCCGTGAATGACACCTTGCGCTGCGACCCCGGGCGGCGGCCGAGCTCGCGGGTGTCGAGCACGAGCGGCGCTCTCGGGTCGAGAGACACAGGTCAGTCACTTCCGTCATCGGGCACAACAGATCACGATTCTTCACGTTCGTCCACGGCTGCGCAGAGATCCTGACACTCGAGGGAGACGTGACCGGGCTTCGGCGCAGCCGGAACGCGCATGGCGAACCGTCGACAAGCCTAGCGTCTGGGTGCATCCGCGACCAAAACGAGGCGGCACCCGGCCGACCCGCCGCCCAGTTCGGCACGGCTGGGTGCGCGACTCAGCCCTCGAGGTGCTCGGGCAGCTTGATCCGGTCGACCTCGTCCTCGGTCAGAGAGTCGAGCGCCGAGCGGCCGGCGAGCCGCTCACGGCCGCGCTTGACCTCCTCGATGGTGCGCTCGAGCGTGATCTCGAAGGTGGCGAGCTTGCTGTCCACATAGTCGTCGGTCTCCTTGCGCAGCCCGTCGGCGTCCGCGCGAGCCTCGGCGAGCACCTCGTCGACACGCCGCTGGGCGAGCCGGAACACCTCGGTGTCGGAGACCAGCCGGTCGCGTTCGTTGTGCGCGTCGGCGATGATCCGGTCGGCCTCACGCCGCCCCTCGGCCACCACGTCGTCACGGTCACGTTTGATCTTGAGGGCCTCCTCGAAGGCCTGGTCCATCTCGGTCTCGAGCTCGTCGAGCATCTCGAGCAGCTCGCCGCGGTTGAGGACCGCGGAGGCAGACATCGGCATCGACCGAGCCTGTTCGACCACCTGCCGGATCTCGGCAAGCTTGGTGCGCACGTCCACTTTGACCTTTCTCGACACATCAGGGGAGCCCTGGACTTCTACCCAGGAAGACGACTCCCCACCCCCGGTGACAAGACGATACGACGGGTGGGACCTTCGTCACAGCAAGAAGGCGTTACTCGCGGGCCCGCTCCGCCAACCGGGACGTCAGCCGCTCGAGCACCAGGGGGGGCACCAACGTGGAGACGTCGCCTCCGAACGTCGCCACCTCCTTGACCAGGCTCGAAGCCAGGAAGGAGTACTCCGGGCTGGTCGGCACGAACACCGTCTCGACCGGGGCGAGGCTGGAGTTCATCTGCGCCATCTGCAGCTCGTAGTCGAAGTCGCTGACCGCGCGGAGGCCCTTGACGATGGCGTGGATGCCACGCGCCTGGCAGAAGTCCACGAGCAGACCGTGGAAGGCGTCGATCTTGACGTTGCCGAAGGTCGAGCAGACCTCGGTGAGCATGTCGATCCGCTCCTCGACGGTGAACATGCTCTTCTTCGACTTGTTGATCAAGACGGCCACCGTCACCTCGTCGAACAGCGCCGAGGCTCGGGAGACGATGTCGATGTGTCCGTTGGTGACGGGGTCGAACGACCCCGGACACACGGCTTTGCGCACTGCTGCTCCTCGGTTCACGGCGGCATCGGGACGTCGACGGTCTCGTCACCCGGTGATGCGTGACCGTACCAAAGCGTGGTCTCGCCGTACCTCTTCGACCGCGCGGGCGTGAGCCCGTCGGGCCAGTGCACCTCCCCGCTCCGCGTGGACCTCTCGACCACCACCAGGCCGTCCTCAGCCAGCCACCGCCGCGAGACGAGGGCGGCGAGGTCGCTGTGCACGGCCTCGTCCGGAAGGGCGTACGGCGGGTCGAGGAAGACCACGTCGTACGACATGCCGGGACGGTTCGCGAGGATCCGCGCGACTGCGCCGACCACCACCTCGACCTCGGAGAATCCCAGGGTGCGGGCGTTGTCGCGGATCAGGGAGGCGGTGCGGCGGTCCTGCTCCACGAGGGTGACACCGACGGCTCCACGCGACCTCGCCTCGAGGCCGACGGCCCCCGACCCGGCGTACAGGTCGAGGACCCGTCTGCCGGTGAGGGAGCCGAGGTCGGAGTCCAGGCTGGAGAACAGCGCCTCCCGGACCCGGTCCGACGTGGGACGGGTCTGCTCGCCACTCGGCGCCTTGAGCCGACGCCCCTTGGCGGAACCGCCGATGATCCTCGTCATCGCGGCCGTCCCTGCCCTCGCCCGGAAGCGCCGGCCGCCCCGGGTGGAGGCGACGACGTGTTCAAGCCTTCTCCAGGTAGTCGGCCTGCTGCGACTCGTCGAGGTGGCGCACCGCTTCGGCGAGCGCGGCGTGCTGCCGCAGGTCCGGGTCGGCGCGCACCAGCTCGACCGCGGCCTCGCGCGCAGCGACGATCTCGTCCTCGTGCTCGAGGACCGAGAGCAGCTTCAGCCCCGACTTGCTGCCCGACTGGGCCGCGCCGAGCACGTCGCCTTCACGGCGTTGCTCGAGGTCCACCCGGGAGAGCTCGAACCCGTCGGTGGTCGAGGCGACCGCGAGGAGCCGCTCCAACGCCGGCGTGTCGCGCTCAGCCTGGGTGACCAGCAAACACAGTCCCGGGTGCCCGCCGCGGCCGACCCGGCCTCTCAGCTGGTGCAGCTGCGAGACACCGAACCTGTCGGCGTCGAGCACCACCATCACCGTGGCGTTGCCGACGTCGACGCCGACCTCGATCACGGTCGTGGCGACCAGTACGTCGACCTCGCCGGCGGCGAAGGCCCGCATCACGGTCTCCTTGCGGTCGGGTGCCATCCGGCCGTGCAAGGACTCCACGCGAAGGCCGTGTAGAGGACCACTCACAAGTGCCGGGAGGACCTGCTCCACCGCCGCCAAGGTGACCTCTCCCGCGGCGGACTTCTCGTCGGGGTCGACGCGAGGACAGACGACGTACGCCTGGTGGCCCTTCTGGACCTCCTCACGGACCCGCTGCCACGCCCGGTCCACCCACGACGGCTGGTATCGGACCGGCACGACGCTGCTCTGGATCGCGGCGCGTCCGGCCGGCAGCTCGGTCAAGGTGGAGGTCTCCAGGTCGCCGAAGACGGTCATGGCCACCGTGCGCGGGATAGGCGTCGCTGTCATGACGAGAACGTGCGGCCGCGAGTCACCCGCTTTCGCGGCGAGGGCGGCGCGCTGCTCCACGCCGAAGCGATGCTGCTCGTCGACCACCACCAGGCCGAGGTCGGCGAACTGGACGTGCTCCTCGAGGAGGGCGTGGGTGCCGATGACGATGCCCGCGGCGCCCGAGGCCGCGTCGAGGAGTGCACTCCGGCGGGCGGCCGCGCCGAGCGAGCCGGTCAGCAGGGCGACCTCGGTGCTGCCTTCTGCACCGCCGAGCATCCCGGCGGCCGCGAGGTCACCCAGCATCGCGGTGATCGACCGGTGGTGCTGTTGCGCGAGCACCTCGGTCGGGGCGAGCAGCGCGGCCTGGCCACCGGAGTCGACGACGCGGAGCATCGCCCGGAGCGCCACCACGGTCTTGCCCGAGCCGACCTCGCCCTGGAGCAGCCTGTGCATCGGGTGTCCGCCGGCGAGGTCACCGAGGATCTGCTCGCTGACCTGCACCTGCCCCTCCGTGAGCTCGAACGGAAGCTTCGAGTCGAAGCGGTCCAGCAGGCCACCGTCGACCCCGGTCCTGGCCTGCGCCGGCAGCAACGCCAGCTCTGCACGCCTGCGGGCGAGCACGGTCTGGGTGACGAAGGCCTCTTCGAAGCGCAGGGTGCGCTCGGCCGCGTCCCGGTCCTCCGAGGAGTCAGGTCGGTGGATCCACTCCAGCGCCTGGCGGGAGCCCAGCAGGCCGTGGGCGAGGCGGACGGCTGCCGGCACCGGCTCCGGGACATCCTCGACCAGGTCGAGGGCGAGGTGGATCGCCCGCAGCAGCTGCCAGCTCTGCACGGCAGCCGTCGCCGGGTAGAGCGTGATGAGGTTCGGCTGTTGCTCCCAGGTCTCGCGTGCCTGGTCCTCCCCCTCGTCGGCGAAGAGCTGGGTCTGGGGGTTGGTCAGCTGCCATTTGTTGCGGAACCTGCCGACCTTGCCGGAGAAGACCCCGTGCATGCCCGGGGAGATGTTCCTCTCGCGCCAGTCGGCGATGTGCTTCTTCTTGTCGAAGAAGGTCAGCATGAGCTCGTGGTCGTCGGTGGCCACCACGACCTCGAGCCGGTAGGCCATACCGCCCCGGCGACGATCCTGGTAGGACCGCTGCTCGACCGACAGCACCTGGGCGATCACGGTCACGTGCTCGTCGGCGGTCAAGGCGCCCAGGTCGCTCAGGCTGCCCTTGGGGACGTACCTGCGCGGGTAGTGGCGCAGCAGGTCGCCGACGGTGGTGTAGCCGAAGGCCTTCTCGATCTTCGGCGCGTGCTTGCCCGCGACGCTCGCGAGCTTCGAGTCCCACCTGATGGTCGGCACGGACGGTTCCTACTCCACTCCCAGGAGCACCGGGTAGCGCTCCTGGCCTCCGTCATACACCACCACGTCGACAGTCGGGTGCTCCGCGGCGAGGTACGACGCGCACCGCTCGGCAAGCTCCTCGCCCTCGGCGCCGGCGCCGGCGACCACGGTGACGAGCTCACCACCGCCACCGAGCAGGCGCTCGAGGACGTCGGTCGCCACCGTGAACAGGTCCTCGCCGACGACGACGAAGTCACCCTCCACCGCTCCGAGGACGTCACCGGGCTCACAGGGGCCCGCGGTGGTCATCGCCTGACGCGACGCGACGGTCACCGCCCCCGACCGCGCGTGCCGCGCGGCAGAGGTCATGTGCAGAAGGTCCTCCTCGAAGGACCGGCCGGGCTCGTGCACGGCGAGGGCGGCCAGGCCCTGGACCTGGGCGCTCGTCGGGATCACCGCGACCCGCACCTCTCCCTGTTCCCGAGTGGCCTGGGCGGCGGCCTCGGCGACGGCGACGGAGTCCCGGTCGTTGGGCAGCACCACGACCTCGGCCGCACCCGATGCGGCGATCGCGTCGAGCACCTGGCCGGTCGAAGGACGCCGCCCGGCACCAGAGACGGCGATCGCACCGGCCTCCGTGAACAACCGCTCGAGACCCTCCCCGGCGGCGACGACGACCACCTTGCGACCTGTCCGTCCCCCCACGTGCCGCTGCTCGGCGCCCTTCCCCGCAAGGCGCTCGATCTGCTCGGCGAAGTGCGTGACGCGGATGCGGTAGGGGCGCCCCGCCTCGATGCCTGCCTCCACGGCGGCACCGACGTCGTCGACGTGCACGTGCACGTTCCACAGCCCGTCGCCGCCGACCACGACAAGGGAGTCGCCGAGTGGCGCCAGCCGCCGCCGGAGCTCGGGAACGGCGGTGTCGTCGGCGTCGAGCAGGTACATCACCTCGTACGCCGGGCCGTCCGGTCGCAGGTCGTCGGTGGGCAGCGGCACCGGGATCGCGTGCACCCCCAGCGCCGGCACGACCGCCACGGGCCGCTTGCCTGTCACGGCGGTCTCGGCAGCGTCGAGCACCACGCACAGCCCGCGCCCACCCGCGTCGACGACGCCGGCGTCATGCAGCGTCTTGAGCTGCTCGGGTGTGTGGCCAAGCGCCTCGCGCGCCGCCCCAGCAGCTGCCCGGATCACGTGGGCCAGCCTGTGCTTCGGCTCCTCCGCAGCGCGGAGCGCGGCCTCGCTCGCCGCCCGGGCGACGGTGAGGATCGTCCCCTCGACCGGGTCTCCGACCGCTGCGTACGCCGCGTCGGTCGCCCGGTCCATGCCCTCGGCGAAGACCACCGCGGACCTGTCCCCCGGCCCTGCCTCCGCGATCCGCTTCAACAGCGCGCCGATGAGCTGCGACATGATCACGCCGGAGTTCCCCCGAGCGCCGAGCAGCGCTCCCCGTGAGTACGCCGACAGAGCCGCCCTGAGGTCGCAACCGGGGTCGGCCTCGACACGCTCGCGCATCATGTCGCGCGCCGACTCGAGCGTCAGGAAGAGGTTCGTGCCGGTATCGCCGTCCGGGACCGGGTAGACGTTGAGTGCGTCGATCTCCTCGCGCGCCACGCCGATGGCTGCGAGGGCGGCCTCCGCGAAGCGCACGACGGTCGGCAGGTCGAACGTCGCGACCGCGTCGTCCTGCATGATCGAGGCCAGCCCCCTTCGCTGTTCGTCCGGTGACCGCCGTCACTCGGGTGGCTGTCAGGCTAGTGCGTGGGCATCGATTCGCGTCCGAGCGGGGGCATCGGATACTCTTGTGCGGTTGCCTCGACGCTGTGACCCTGCGCTTCCGCGGGTGGACCCAGCGTCATCACCGAGGCACCCGACCAGTCGTAAGAGCAATCTAGTCTTCTCAGGAGTTCACGGTGGCTGCCGTCTGTGACATCTGCGCCAAGAAGCCGGGCTTCGGTCACAACCGGCCGTGGTCGCGCAAGATTACGAAGCGTCGCTTCGACCCCAACATCCAGCGTGTCCGCGCGAAGGTCAACGGCACCCCGAAGCGGCTCAACGTCTGCACCGGATGCCTCAAGGCCGGCAAGGTCACCCGCTGACCTGACCCTCGTCCGACACGAAGGGCCGCTCCCCGTCGGGGGCGGCCCTTCGTGCGTCTTACTGGGTGTCCCCCTTGCTCGGGCGTTCGTTGTCACCATGAGTGGCATGCCCGGTGAGTGGCATGCCCGATGAGTGGCATGCCCGGTGAGGCACTTACGCCAGTGCGAGTACCGAAGTGCACGTTCGCGCGCTTGTCGGCGCTCCCGTAGCGGAAACTATGCCAACAAGGTCTTTCGGCGGCCGAACGCGAGAAGGGGGAGACACCGTGAGTGGGCAGTCAGCAGTCACCGCCGCGATGGTCTGTTTGGTGACCGTTGCCGTGGGAACCGTTGCATTCCTTGGGGGCGCCGCCGTACATGAGGAGGCCGATTGGCGCACCGGAACAGCGCGTGTGATGGGAGAGCCATCAAGCCCCGAGGTAGTCATCACGGACGATGCCGGGCGGGACTACGCAACGGCTGGATTGGTGGACTGGATCGATGTCCACGGGACGCTGCACACCGGTGATCGACTGCCCGGATGCCTGAAGTCGCTTCCGCTGACCCATCCGGAGTACGGCGAGCGACGCGTCACCCGGTTCGCGACCGCGGACGTAGACGTGGACGGCGTCGGGAGCACCCGATTGGTAGCTGCCATCGACTGCCGTCCTGCGAGTTGACCGGGGAAAGGGTCCGCGGCGCGATCGCCCAGGTTCCGTTCGCGACCAGCGACGGAACTGGCACAAGACCCAGCTAGAAGTGCACGTGGCCGCGTGGGCCCTCGTACTCCGCCCCGTCGACGGTCACACCGCTCCCGGCGCTGACCCGGCCGATCCGGCTCCAGCCCTCCGGCAACCCCACGTCCGACGGGAACGTGGCGACCAGTGCGTGGTCGTCACCACCGGCGAGGATGAACCGCATCGGATCCGCCCCCAGGGCAGCCCCCACGGCCTGCAACGGCTCGGGGATCTCGAAGGCGCCCTGCTCGATGTCGACCGCGACGCCACTCGCCTCGGCGATGTGGCCGACGTCTGCGAGCAACCCGTCGGACACGTCGATCATCGCGGTCGCCCCCGCCTTCGCTGCCTGGGCACCCGCGGCGTACGGCGGGTCGGGGCGTCGATGCGCCTCCACCAGCACGCGCGGCGACCGGAACCCCCGAGCCAGGACGGCGAGACCTGCGGCCGCCCACCCCTGACGTCCGGCGATCGCGACCACGTCCCCGGGACGTGCACCGGACCGTCGTACCGGCTCGCCTTCGACGACACCCAGCACGGTGACGGCGATCATCACCTCGTCGGCGCGCGTGATGTCACCACCCACCACGGACGCACCCAGCAGGCCGGCCTCGGCTGCGATGCCCTCGGCGAGCTCGAGCGCCCACGCCGCGGGCAGGTCCGGGGGTGCCGCGAGGCCGATGGTCAGCGCCGTGGCACGACCGCCCATCGCGTTGATGTCGGAGAGGTTCTGCGCCGCCGCCCGGTGCCCGATGTCGAGCGCCGAGGCCCAGTCCCGCCTGAAGTGCCGCCCCTCGACGAGAAGGTCCGTGGAGACCACGACGCGGCCGTCGGGGACCGAGAGCACCGCCGCGTCGTCGCCGGGACCGAGGATGACGTCGTCGCCCTGGGGGAACTTCTCGGCCAGAGCGGCGATGAGCCCGAACTCGCCGAGGTCGGAGACGGTGGCGTCGGCAGGGGGGTGGTGAGTCATGGGCGCTATTCAATCCGATCACCGAGCCGTGTTCCGGCCGGGGCACGCCACGCGGTAGGTTGAGCCGGAACGAGCACCGGCCCACCAGCCACACAGGGGCCGGTGCCCCACGAGACCCCAGGAGTGCACATGGTGGTTCAGGCCTACATCTTGATCCAGACCGACGTCGGCAAGGCCGCCGAGGTGGCCGCCGCGATCGCGGAGGTCAAGGGCGTCACCCTCGCCGAGGACGTGACCGGCCCCTACGACGTCATCGTGCGCGCGGAGGCCCGCAACGTCGACGAGCTCGGCAAGCTGGTCGTCGCCCGGGTACAGAACATCTCGGGGATCACCCGGACCCTCACCTGCCCCGTCGTCCACATCTAGGCCTGAGTCCTGCACCTCGGTTCGCACCCACGACGCCCGGCCCTTCGCATGAGGGCGGGCGTCGTGGCATGTCTGGCCCTGACCTCCCTGTTCGTCGCCTCGTGCGGCGGCGGTCCGGTCGAGGTCGACACCCCTGAGCTCACCGGCGCGACCGAGCAGGCCTGTGCGGACCTGAAGAAGGAGCTGCCCGCGACCGTCGACGGGGCCGACCGACGTGCCGTCGAGCCATCCGACGCCCCTGCGGCCGCCTGGGGAGACCCCGCGATCGTGCTGCGGTGCGGTGTGGCGATGCCCAAGGCGTTCGACAAGTTCTCCGCCTGCCAGGAGACCAACGGCATCGGCTGGTTCATCCCCGAGGAGCAGATGACCGGTGCGCCGGCCTCCGTCACGATGACCACGATCGGGCGTGACGTCAACGTCGAGGTCACCTTGCCGGCCGAGCACTGGCCACCGGCCAACGCGATGGTCGATCTCGCCCGGGCGATCAAGAAGACGACCACCGAGACCGCACCCTGCGTCTAGCGCAGTCCCGTGCCTCGTCGCATGGCGAGCTCGAGGAGACGGTCCACGAGCGCCGGGTAGTCCAGCCCGCTCGCCGCCCACATGCGCGGGAACATCGATGAGGGCGTGAACCCCGGCATCGTGTTGATCTCGTTGATCACGACGCGGTCGCCGGGAAGGACGAAGAAGTCCACCCGGGCAAGCCCCTCGCACGACAGCGCTTCGAACGCCTGCACCGACAGCTCCCGGATGCGCTCCGCCACGTGATCGGGAAGGTCGGCCGGGACGTTGAGCTCGGTGTGCTCCTCGGGAAGGTACTTGGCGGCGAAGTCGTAGAACTCGTGGCTGCCGTCGATGTTGATCTCCGCGACGACGCTCGCCTGCGGGGCCTCGTTGCCGAGTCCCTCGATGACGCCGCACTCGACCTCACGGCCACGTTCGGCCGCCGCCTCGACGAGCACCTTCGGGTCGTGCAGGCGGGCCTCCTCGACAGCGTCGTCGAGCTGCGAGGCGTCGTGCACCTTGCTGATCCCGATGCTGGAGCCGCCGCGGCAGGGCTTCACGAACACCGGGTAGCCCAGAGCGTCCACCGCCTCTCGGGCGGCCGCGGGATCGGTCTCCCACTGGCGCGCGGTGATCACGGTGTACGGCAGGACGGGCAGGCCCTGGGCCTGGAACACCAGCTTCATGTAGTGCTTGTCCATGCCGACGGCGGAGGCGAGGACCCCGGCGCCGACGTACCGCACCCCAGCCATCTCCAACAGCCCCTGGATGGTGCCGTCCTCACCCCACGGCCCGTGCAGGAGCGGGAAGACCACGTCGACCTCACCCAGGGTCTCGGGCACGGACGTGGCCTCGTGGACGACCAGGCGGCTGCGGCCGTCGCCGTTGGACAGCGCGACGGTGGCGCGCGAGCCGTCGACCTCGGGCAGCTTGTCGCTGCCGGTGATCGCGAGACGCTCGGGGTCCCCCGACTCGAGGACCCACCGGCCCTCGGGGGTGATCCCGATCGGCACCACGTCGTAGCGGTCAGGGTCGATCGCCTTGAGCACGCTTCCGGCCGTGACGCAGGAGATGGCGTGCTCGCTGGAGCGGCCACCGAACACAACGGCGACTCTGGGGCGGCGTGAGGAGGTGTCCATAGCGCCCCGACCCTACCGCGACCAGGCACGGTCACCGACACGGCAGCCGCATAGTGTTGGCGCATGCCATCCGAGCCCTACGACGTCAGAACCCTCCGGCCGGCAACCACCGTGGTCGCCTCGGGACGCCCGCCGCACCAGCCGGACAACCCGCTCAACCAGCCCCTGACCATGGCCTCGACCTACGTGGCCGGCGGCGACCTGGAGTACGGCCGCTACGGCAACCCGACCTGGTCGGCGTTCGAGGAGGCGCTCGGTGACCTGGAGGGCGGTCGCGCTCTGGCGTTCTCCACAGGTCTCGCTGCAGTCGCGACAGTGCTCGACCTCGTCGGGCACCAACAGAAGGTCGTGGCGCCGCGCCACGCCTACAACGGAAGCATCCTGCAGATGGCCGACCTCGAGGCCCGCGGACGGATCACCGCTGCGCTCGTCGACATCTCCGACACCGACGCGGTCCGCCGGGCCTGCGAGGACGCCTCGCTCGTGTGGATCGAGTCGCCGACCAACCCGGCCCTCGAGCTGGCCGACATCGCCGCGATCACGGAGGCCGCCCACGAAGCGGGGGCGTACGTCGTCGTGGACAACACCTTCGCCACTCCGCTGCTGCAGCAGCCGCTCGGCATGGGCGCCGACATCGTCCTTCACTCCGCGACGAAGTTCCTCGCCGGACACAGCGACGTGCTGCTCGGCGCGCTGGTCACCCGCGACGCCGAGCTCTTCGACGTACTCAAGAAGCGGCGTGACATGACCGGCGCCGTGCCCGGCACGCTGGAGGCCTGGCTGGCGCTGCGGGGCCTCCGCACGCTGCACGTCCGGCTGGAGCGGGCGCAGGCGAACGCTCAGGAGCTCGTGCGGCGCCTCGAGGAGCACCCCGCGGTGGCCGAGGTGAGGTACCCCGGCTTCGGGGCGATCATCTCCATCGTCCTTGCGGAGGGCGCCTTGGCCGCAGACCTGCTCACGCACAAGACCACGCTGTGGGTGCACGCGACGAGCCTCGGTGGCGTGGAGTCGACCTTCGAACGCCGCCGCCGCTGGAAGGTCGAGCCGGCCACGATCCCGGAGGGGCTGGTGCGCATGTCCGTGGGAATCGAGGACGTCGAGGACCTCTGGGACGACCTCGCCGTGGCCTTGGACCAGGTCACCGGGAAGGCACCGGCAACCGAAGGTCCTGCCGCCGAGAGTTAGTCGCGCTCGTGCTTCGTGTCCCGGTTGACCAGGCTCTTGAGCATGTCGCCGGCGGTCATCTCCCCCACGACGACCGCGTGCACGTGCTCGACGATCGGCGCGTAGACGCCGGTGCGGTTGGCGAGGTCGAGCAGCGAGGAGGCGGACTTCACTCCCTCCGCGACCTGGCGCGAGGATGCGAGGATCTCCTCCGTGGTCATCCCCTGGCCGAGCTTCTCGCCGAAGGTCCGGTTCCGTGACAGCGGTGAGGAGCAGGTCGCGACCAGGTCACCGAGCCCGGCGAGCCCCATCAGGGTCATCGGGTCGGCGCCCAATGCCGTGGCCAGCCGTGCGGTCTCGGCGAGCCCCCGGGTGATCACCGAGGCGGTCGTGTTGTCCCCGAAGCCGAGGCCGACCGCCATCCCGACGCTCAGGCCGATGATGTTCTTGTAGGCGCCGCCGAGCTCACAGCCGATCACGTCGACGCTGGAGTAGGGGCGGAAGGCCGGCGAGTGGCACAGGTCGCGCAGCCGCTTGGCGACCTCTTCGTCCTGGCAGGCCACTACGGCCGCCGCCGGCTCACGCCGCGCGATCTCCATGGCCAGGTTGGGTCCGCTCACCACGCCGATGCGCTCCGGGCCGGCGCCGGTGACCTCGCTGATCACCTCGCTCATCCGCTTGAGCGTGCCGAGCTCGACGCCCTTCATGAGGGAGACGAGGATCGAGTCGTCGGGGATGTAGGGCACCCACTCGGCCAGGTTCTCCCGCAGGTTCTGCGACGGCACTGCCAGCACCACGAACTCCGCCCCCGCCAGCGCCTTCGCCGGGTCGTGGGTGGCCGAGATGGCCGGTGGCAGCTCGATGCCCGGGAGGTAGTCGGTGTTCTCCCGGCGCTCGTTGATCGCGTCGCACACCTCCTCGCGCCGCGCCCAGATCGTGACGTCGTTCCCCGCGTCGGCGAGGACGATGGAGAACGCCGTGCCCCATGACCCAGCGCCCATCACTGCGACCTTGCTCATGCCTGCTTCCCGTCGTGCTGTTCTGTCTGCCGGTCGTGCCGCCGCTTCTGGTGCCGTCGCGGGTTGCCGATCTCCCTGACGCCGGCCGCGCGTGGGTCGAACCTGGTCGCCGGCGGCTGCTCCTGGCGGAGCTCGGCGACCAGAACGGTCAACGAGTCCATGATCCTGTTGGTCGCCTCGCGGAGCACGTCCGGGGTCGTCGGAGCGCCTCGTAGGTCGTCGAGCATGACCGGGTCACCGGTCTTCATCGAGATGGTCTTGCGGGGGAACAGCTTCGGGTTCTTGGAGTAGGGCGCCAGGATGTCGTTCGCGCCCCACTGGGCGACGGGGATCACCGGGGCGCCGGTGCTGAGCGCGATCCGCGCTGCGCCGGTCTTGCCGGTCATGGGCCACAGTCCCGGGTCCCTCGTGATGGTGCCCTCGGGGTACACCACCACGCACTCACCCTGGTCGACCGCCTCGACGGCGGCGCGGAAAGCCTGTTGCGCGTCGGCCGTGAGCCGGTAGACAGGGATCTGCTTGGCGCCGCGGACGATCGCGCCGACGAGCGGCACGTCGAAGACGCCGGCCTTGGCGAGGAAGCGCGGGAGCCGGCCGTAGTCGTAGACGTAGTGCGCGAACGTCAGCGGGTCCAGATGCGAGATGTGGTTGGCGACCAGGACGCAGCCGCCTTCGGCGGGCAGCTTCTCGCCGTCGATCCAGCGGTGCCTGGTGAGGAGCAGGAGGAGGGGCTTGACGATGGCGACCGCGATGGCGAACGCCCAACCGCGCTTCTGTCTCAGCTGACGCGGCTTCGCCACGGTCACCTCTTCCCTCGTTCCGGCTCCGATGCTCGACCGAGCGTACTGCCCGACAGGGCATGGTGCATGCGCGACTCCGCCCGTGCGGCTGGCAAGATCGAGTCGATGTCCAGCGATTCGTTGACCCGGTTCGGCGTGCTCGTGCCGGTCAAGCCCGCCGCCCGCGCGAAGTCCCGGCTCGCCCCGCTGGGCGACGAGGCACGGCGCGCGCTCGTTGCCGCGCTGGCCGCCGACACCGTGACGGCTGTCCTCGGCTGCCCGCTCGTGGCGGCCGTGATGGTGGTCACTGACGACCACGTCCTGGCCGAGAGTCTCGGCCGGCTCGGGGCCTACGTCGTCCCCGACGGCGCTTCGGAGGACCTCAACGCGTCGCTGGTGCAGGCGGCGGCCGAGCTGCACCGCAGGTGGCCGGAGCTCGGGGTCGCCGCACTGTGCGCCGACCTGCCCTCGCTCGACGCCGACGAGCTCACCAGGACGCTCGCCGTGGCGTCGGCGCATCCGGCCGCATTCGTGGCGGACGCGGCCGGGGAAGGTACGACGATGGTGGCCGCCCTCTCCCCCGCGGACTTCACGCCCCGGTTCGGCCCGGGGTCGCGGGCGGCGCATGGTGCCGACGGTGCCCACGAGATCGTCGAGGTCGACGTACCCACGCTGCGTCGCGACGTCGACACACCCGACGACCTGAGAGAGGCGCTCGACCTCGGGGTCGGCGGTCGCACCGCCCTGGTGGCATCCGGGCTTAGGCTCTGAGCATGCAGGCCACCGTCTCGTCCTACGACGCCGCGACCTCCACCGGGGCGGTGCTGCTCGACGACGGGGTCGAGGTGCCGTTCGGCCCCGACGCCCTTGCCGGCAGCGGCCTGCGACTGCTGCGCACGGGTCAGCGGGTCCGGCTCGAGACCGCCGGAGACGGGGCGGACCTCCAGGTGTTACGGCTGCAGATCGTCACACTTGCCTGACCACGGTTGCGCCGCGCCCCTGATGCGGCACCGCAAATGCCGCGCACAATGCGGATGAGTGACACAAATGCTTTGCACGTAAACGACTTCCCATGACAAAACGCCACTCCCCTCGAGATGTTTCTCGAGGGGAGTGGCGTTTTACCTGGGTACCTTGGGATATCCGCCCGGGTCAGGACTTCTTGGCGGTCGACTTCTTCGCCGTGGACTTCTTGGCGGTGCTGGCCTTCTTGGCAGGAGCCTTCTTCGCCGGCGTCGCCTTGGCCGCGCTCGTCTTCTTGGCCGCGGTCGACTTGGTGGCCGTCTTCTTGGCCGGGGCCGACTTCGCGGCGGCCGACTTGGTGGCCGTCTTCTTGGCCGGCGTCGCCTTCTTCGCAGTGGTGGACTTCGCGGCCGTCTTCTTGGCCGGCGCCGCCTTGGTGGCCGACTTCTTCGTGGGCACCGCACCCGCAGCCTTCTTCGCCGTCCCGGTGGCAGTGGTGAGGGTGAGCCTCGGAAGCTTCTTCGCGCCGGAGACGACTGCCTTCAGCTCGGCACCGGCGTTGAACTTCGGCACCGCGGTCTTCTTCGCCTTGATGCTCTCACCGGTGCGCGGGTTGCGGACCATCCGTGCGGGTCGGATCCGCTTCTCGAAGGAACCGAAACCGGTGATGGCCACCTTCTCGCCCTTCGCAACCTCGCGCATGATGGTGTCCAGCACCGACTCCAGCGCCTGCTGCGCGGCCTTACGGTTGCCCTCGTAGCGGGCCGCGAGAGCGTCAATCAGCTGACTCTTGTTCACTGTCTTCCCTTTCGTGAACCTTAGAGGCCGAGCCCGTGCTCGACTTTTCCCTTTGCACGCTAGGGAAAAGTAAGCCTCGTCACAATCACATCGACACTAATTCCGCCTTCTTTTTCAGTGCCGGTGGACGATCTCG
The DNA here is from genome assembly GCA_963700955.1 of uncultured Actinomycetota bacterium. Classification (GTDB taxonomy): domain Bacteria; phylum Actinomycetota; class Actinomycetes; order Propionibacteriales; family Nocardioidaceae; genus Nocardioides_C. Next base: position 652,292 of record CAVOZH010000012.1, read on the forward strand.
GGCATGACGGGCCACCGATCCACCCACGAAAGATGGGCTCCAGGTAGTCGAATCCCCTTGTTTCAAAGGCGAATCGGCCCGCCGAGACGAATGATGGGAGCTTTCCCGGCACCTGATGCCGGGAAAGCTCCCATCAACCTCCGCGAGGAGATCCGTACGCCGGACTTCAGAGAGTCGCGGGCTTCCACGAAGGCCGTGAGGCCTCGTAGGCCGCGATGTCGTCCTCGCGGGAGAGCGTGATGCCGATGTCGTCGAGCCCCTCGAGCAGACGCCACCGCGTGTAGTCGTCGATGTCGAAGGGCGCGACCAGATCTCCTGCGCGTACCTCACGAGCCTCCAGGTCGACGGTGACCGGGGTGCTCGGGTCGGCCTCCACCATCGCCCACAGCTTCTCGACGACCTCCTGGTCGACCTGCGCGGCGAGCAGCCCGGCCTTCCCGGAGTTGCCGCGGAAGATGTCGGCGAAGCGGGACGACAGGACGACCTTGAACCCGTAGTCCGTCAGCGCCCAGACAGCATGCTCCCGCGACGAGCCGGTGCCGAAGTCGGGACCGGCGACGAGGATCGAGACCCCGTCGTACTCCGGCTTGTTCAAGATGAAGTCCGGGTCGTTGCGCCAGGCCCCGAAGAGCCCGTCCTCGAAGCCAGTGCGGGTGACCCGCTTGAGATACACCGCGGGGATGATCTGGTCGGTGTCGACGTTGCTGCGTCGCAGCGGCAGGGCAGTGCCGGTGTGGGTGGTGATCTTGTCCATGTGCTTCTTCCTTCCGGCTTCAGACCTGGGCGGCCCGAGCTGCGGGGGGCAGGTCAGCGGGCGAGGCGAGGTGACCCGTGACGGCGGTCGCGGCCGCCACGAGCGGCGAGACCAGGTGGGTGCGGCCGCCCTTGCCCTGCCGCCCCTCGAAGTTGCGGTTGGACGTCGAGGCGCTGCGCTCCCCCGGCTGCAGCTGGTCGGGGTTCATGCCCAGACACATGGAGCATCCCGCCCCGCGCCACTCGCCACCCGCATCCTTGAAGACGGCGTCGAGGCCCTCCTCCTCGGCCTGGAGGCGGACCCGCACGGAGCCGGGCACGACGAGCAGGCGTGTGTCGTCGGCGACCTTGCGTCCCCTGACCACCTCGGCCGCGGCTCGCAGGTCCTCGATGCGGCCGTTGGTGCACGAGCCGACGAAGACCGTGTCGACCTTGATGTCGCGCATCGGCGTCCCTGCCTCGAGGCCCATGTACTCCAGAGCCTTCTCGGCGGCGACCCGGTCGCCCTCGCTGGCGAAGTCGGCGGGCGCCGGCACCGCTGCACCGAGCGGCACGCCCTGTCCGGGGTTGGTGCCCCAGGTGACGAACGGCGTCATCTCTGACGCGTCGAGCACGATCTCCTTGTCGAAGGTGGCGTCGTCGTCGGTGACGAGGGCCTTCCAGTGCTCGAGCGCAGCGTCCCAGTCGGCACCCTTGGGTGCCTCCGGCCGGCCCTCGATGTAGTCGAAGGTGATCTGGTCGGGCGCGATCAGGCCCGCTTTGGCGCCCCACTCGATCGACATGTTGCAGATCGTCATCCGCGCCTCCATCGAGAGCTCCTCGATCGCCGGCCCGCGGTACTCGACGATGTAGCCCTGACCGCCTCCGGTGCCGGTGTGCGCGATCAGCGTCAGGACGAGGTCCTTGGCTGTGACGCCGTCGGGAAGGGAACCGTTGACGGTCACCGCCATGGTCTTCGGCTTCGCCTGCATCAGGGTCTGCGTCGCCAGCACGTGCTCGACCTCGCTGGTCCCGATGCCGAAGGCGATCGAGCCGAAGGCGCCGTGCGTCGAGGTGTGCGAGTCGCCGCAGACGATCGTCATCCCGGGCTGGGTCAGACCGAGCTGGGGCCCGACGACGTGCACGATGCCCTGCTCGACGTCGCCGAGCGGGTGCAGGCGGACGCCGAACTCCTTGGCGTTCTTCCGCAGTGTCTCGACCTGCGTGCGGGAGACCGGGTCGGCGATCGGCTGGTCGATGTCGAGGGTGGGGACGTTGTGGTCCTCGGTCGCCAGGGTCAGGTCGGGCCGGCGCACCGTGCGCCCCGCCAGGCGGAGCCCCTCGAACGCCTGGGGCGAGGTGACCTCATGGAGCAGGTGAAGGTCGATGAAGAGCAGGTCGGGCTCCCCCTCCGCACTGCGGACGACATGCTCGTCCCACACCTTCTCAGCAAGGGTCTTGCCCATTGCCTGCTCCTCTCACCAAAGTTGTCTGTGTCAGCGACCCGACCGCGATCGCTCTAGTCTGACTTGCATCCCAGGATGCGAGACGGCATTATCAGGATATGGACAACTCTAGCGGAGTCGGCGTTCTTGACAAAGCCGCGCTTGTGCTCGCTGCCCTGGAGTCAGGGCCGGCGACTCTGGCCGGACTCGTGGCGGGCACCGGGCTGGCGCGCCCCACCGCGCACCGGCTCGCCGTGGCCCTCGAACACCATCGCCTGGTCGCGCGCGACATGCAGGGCAGGTTCGTCCTCGGCCCTCGGCTGGCGGAGCTGTCGGCCGCCGCCGGCGAGGACCGGCTGCTCGCGGCCGCCGGACCGGTGCTGGCCAGGCTGCGCGACATCACCGGCGAGTCCGCCCAGCTGTGGCGACGCCAGGGTGAGTACCGCGTGTGCGTCGCCGCCGCCGAGCGCCCCTCGGGACTGCGCGACACGATCCCGGTGGGTTCCCAGCTCACCATGAGGGCCGGGTCGGCCGCCCAGGTGCTTCTCGCCTGGGAGGACCCCGAGCGGATGCACCGCGGGCTCCAGAACGCAGCGTTCAGCGCAACGGCGCTGTCCGGCATCCGGCGCCGCGGCTGGGCTCAGTCGGTGGGTGAACGTGAGCAAGGGGTGGCGTCGGTCTCCGCCCCGGTCCGCTCCCCATCCGGCAAGGTCATCGCGGCGGTCTCGGTATCGGGTCCGCTGGAGCGACTGTCGCGTCAGCCCGGCCGGATGCACGCCCCTGCTGTGCTCGCGGCAGCCGAGCGGCTCTCGGAGTCGCTTCGCCGCGCCTCGGAGTGACGAATCAGAACAGCGCGCCTTGCTCGAGGTCGAGCAGCACCTGCTTGCGCTCGAGCCCGCCGGCATAGCCGGTGAGCGTGCCGTTGGCACCCACCACGCGGTGACACGGGATCACGATCGGGATCGGGTTCCGGCCGTTGGCGAGGCCCACCGCCCGCGACGCCGCGGCCGTCATCCCGAGCCGGCGGGCGATCTCGCCGTACGACGCGGTCTCGCCGTAGCCCACGCGTTGCAGCTGCTCCCAGACCGAACGCTGGAAGACGGTGCCCTGCGGGTCGAGGGGCAGGTCGAACTCCTTGAGCTCTCCCGCGAAGTAGGCCCGAAGCTGGCGGACTGCCTCACGAAGTAGCGGATTCGCGTCGTCCCGCTCCCCCACAGGTCGCCCGGCGGACAGGGCTGCCGCCCTGCTGGCCGACGAGTACCTCGACGCGTCAGCAGGTGCGCCACCGGAGAACTCGATCGCCGTGATCGCTGTCCGCCCGGCGATGATCCGGAGCTCTCCCACCGGGGAGTCCATCGTCGTCCACATCGGTTGTCACATCCTCTCGGTCCCGGCGGCGGCCTTCCGGCCCGTCCGGGTGCGTTCCGCCTCTACGGCCTGGCTCCACACGTGCATCTGGGCGTAGCTGCGCCACGGCCGCCATGCCTGGCTGGTCTGGTCAGCCCCCGCGGCATCGAGCCCCAGGGCTCGCATCCCGTTGCGCACCCCGACGTCGCCGGGCATGAAGACGTCGGGGTCACCGAGTGCGCGCAGGGCGATGTAGTCGGCGGTCCACGGACCGATTCCCGGAACCTCCAGCAGCGCCCGTCGTACGTCGGACCGCTCGGCGCTGCGGTCGAGCGGGATCTCCCCGGACGCCAGCGCCGCGCACAACAGCGTGAGGGCGCGTCCTCGGGCACGTGGCATGGGGAGGTCCGCGACGTCGACCGTGGCGAGCGTCGCAGCCGTCGGGAACAACCGGCCCTGCCCCACCGGGAGGGCCTCGCCGTACCTCTCCACGAGCAGGCCGGCGAGCGCGCGAGCACGGGCGACCGACACCTGCTGGCCGAGCACCGCGCGCACCGCAAGCTCATCCCCCTCGACGTGGCCGGGCACCCGCAACCCGGGGCGCCGCCGCACCAGAGGGGCGAGAGCGGCCACCCCACCGAGCTGCTCGTCGACGGCCTCGGGGTCGCAGTCGGCGTCGAGGAGGCGTCGGCACCGCTCGACAGCGGAGCTGAGGTCACGCAGGTCGGTGAGGCGGAGCGCACACCGCACGGTGGTGTCGGAGTCGCTGAGGTCCAGCGACAGGTGCACGTCGCCGGTGCCGTGCGGGAGCCGCAAGGTCCGGGCGTACCAGCCTGCGCCGGCCTCCTCCACGCCCGGCACCGCGCGCGCCGCGAGGAAGGCCAGCAGGTCGGCAGCGGCGAACGGCTTGCGCACCGCCAGGCGTAGCTCGAGCACTCCGGAGTGGCCCGGCTGCGGGCCCGCGTCTGCCCGCAGTCTCGAGGGCGTGGTCGCGTACACCGCGCGGACGGTGTCGTTGAACTGTCGGATGCTGGAGAAGCCGGACGCGAAGGCGACGTCCGCGAACGGCATCGCCGTCGTCTCGATGAGGATCCTCGCCGTCTGGGCGCGGCGAGCTCTCGCGAGTGCGAGAGGGCCTGCTCCGAGCTCCTTGGTGAGCAGCCTGGTGAGGTGGCGCGAGGTGTAGCCGACTCTCGAGGCGAGCCCTTCGACTCCGTCACGCTCGACGAGGCCGTCCGCGATGAGCCGCATCGCTCGGCCCGCGGTGTCCGCGGCGACGTCCCACTCCGGCGAACCGGGGGTGGCGTCGGGGCGGCAGCGCTTGCATGCCCGGAAGCCCGCCTGCTGCGCGGCCGCGGCAGTCCGGAAGAACGTCACGTTGCGCCGCTGAGGGGTGATGGCCGGGCACGAGGGCCGGCAGTAGATCCCGGTGGAGCGCACCGCGGTGTAGAAGACGCCGTCGAACCTGCGGTCGCGGCTCTTCACCGCTCGGTAGCAGGACTCCGGGTCGTTGATCAGCACGCGTCCATCCTCGCCGCCCGAGACGTGCTTCGCTAGCGGAAATCGGACACGGCCGTGGGCCCGTGCTCCGACTTGGGGAGACGCCTTCGAAAAAGGCGAGAAGGCCAGCGGCTCGGAGGAGCTGCTGGCCTTCTCGGGTGGTACCCCCGACCGGATTCGAACCGGCGCTACCGCCTTGAGAGGGCGGCGTGCTAGGCCACTACACAACGGGGGCCTGAGCGACCGAAACTCTAGCCTAGGCTGAAGATTTCGGCCAATCGCTGGGGTACTAGGACTCGAACCTAGACTAACTGGACCAGAACCAGTCGGGCTGCCAATTACCCCATACCCCATGGGATCTCGCTGAGACTTCTTGCGAAGCCGAGGCATGACAATACACGGCTCCCTGGTCGCTCACCAAAACGGGCAAGTCACTCCTCGCACAGGCGTGAGAACCTTCACATCACGCCCCGGACGGCACCTGCTCGTCCGGCACGACGGCACCCTCGGGCGGAGTCTCGACCGGCGGCCTGGTGCGCCGCTGGACGTCCAGCTTTCTCGCGACCAAGAGGGCGAGCGCGGCGTACGTGCCCGCCTGGGCAAGGGTCACGGGGATGTTCTCCCAACCAACCTCGGAGACGTTGAGGCTCGCGCTGATGTCCGAGAAGGCCAGTGCGTAGCCGAAGGCGAAGAAGTTGTTGAGGATGTGCATCGCGATGCCCACCTCGAGCCCTCCGGTTCGGATGACCAGCCAGCCTGCGATCAGGCCGAACATGAAGCGGTCGAAGAACAGCGGGAAGTTCTGCACGCCGTGGGCGAGCGCGAACAGCGTCGCGGTGCCGAGGATGGCCACCCACCGGGCCACCCAGGGTGGCACCCCGGAGAAGGACCAGAACGACCCGAGCGCCTGCATCAGGTAGCCGCGGAAGACGTACTCCTCACCGGCTGCTTGCAACGGGGTCGTGATCAGGACGATGAGTCCGAGCAGGACCGTGGTGGCGGTGATGTTGTTGGCATGGCCGGAAAGGTCGCCGCCCTGGTCGCCGGTGAGGGCATTCACGACGAACTGTGCGACGAACTGTGCGACGAGCGCGACCACCGAGACCCCGACGAAGATGAACAGGAGCCTCCAGCGCATCTTCGGCACGACCGACGTCAGCCATCGTGGTCGCATCCGGTGGACGTAGCGGATGACCAGCCAGCACACCAGGATGCTCGAGCCCAGCGAGAGGTTCAGGTAGAGCAGGGCGGCGGGGCCGACGGTCTCGAGGTTCGCGGCCTTCTGGAAGTTGTCCCAGAAGGACCCCGGCTCGAACATCACCCCCACGATCAGGATCGGCATCAGGACCAGCGGCGCGACGACGACCAGGCCCAGGAGCACCAGGACGACGCCCAGCACCGGCTTCCACCAGGCGTAGTTCCAGGTGCGGAGCATCTGGTGGTACTCCCGCGGCTCCGGGTGCGGGAAGGGAGGCAGGGCCGGCCTCGGCGCAACGGGTGGCGGACCGGCGTACGGCGCCGGCTGCATCCCCCCGGGCTGCGGGCCCCACTGCGGTGTCGGGCCCCACTGCGGGTAGGGGCCTTGCGCTCCAGGACCTCCGTTGGCCGGCGGGTAGCCCGAAGGCGCCCCCTGCGGCTGAGCCTGCGGGGGCGGCTGCGACGGTGCCTGGTGCTGCGGCTCCGGCACACCCCACCCGGTCGGCGGACGCTCCTCGTGCGGTTGGTTCTCGCTCACTGTCGTGCCCCCATCGGACCTGTCAGGCTTCCTGCGCGCTGTGCAGCCGGGCCAGCGAGCGTTCGCGGCCCAGCAGCTCGAGCGACTCGAACAGCGGGGGCGAGATCCGCCGCCCCGTGACCGCGACCCGCACCGGGCCGAACGCGTTGCGGGGCTTGAGCCCCAGGTCCTCGACGAGCGCCTTGCGGAGTCCCGCGTCGATCGACTCGGTGTCCCAGGTCTCGAGTGCGTCGAGAGCGTCGTGAGCCGCCTTCACCACGGCCCGGCCGTCGTCGTCGAGCAGCTTCTCCGCGTCGGCCGGGTCCCGCTCGAAGCTGGACTCCTCGACGAACAGGAAGCCGAGCATCTCGACCGACTCACCCAGGGTGACCATGCGCTCGTGCACCAGAGGGGCCGCCTCACGGAGCAGCGCGCGCTGTTCGGGGCTCGGCTCCTCGCCGAGCACCCCGGCCTTCTGGAGGTACGGCACCATCCGCCCGGTGAGGTCGTCGACCGACAGCGCGCGCAGGTGTGCCGCGTTGATCGCCTCGCACTTCTTCATGTCGAAGCGGGCTGGGTTCGGGTTGACGCGACGGATGTCGAAGGCCTCGGCCATCTCGTCCATCGTGAAGACGTCGCGGTCCTCGGCGATGCCCCAGCCGAGCAGGGCGAGGTAGTTCAAGATCCCCTCGGGCAGGAAGCCCCGCTCGATGTACTCGCTCAGACCCGATCCCTTGTCGCGCTTCGACAGCCGCTTGTTGCCCTCGCCCATCACGATGGGCAGGTGGCCGAACCGCGGCGAGCCACGGCCCACGCCGAGCTCGGCCAGCGCCTCGTAGAGGGCGATCTGACGCGGCGTCGACGAGAGCAGGTCCTCGCCCCGCAGCACGTGGGTGATCTCCATGAGCGCGTCGTCGACGGGGTTCACCAGCGTGTACAGCGGGTGCCCGTTGGCACGCACCAGAACGAAGTCAGGAACGTTCTCGGGGAGGAAGGTGATCTCGCCGCGGACCAGGTCCTGGAAGACGATCGGGCGGTCCGGCATGCGGAACCTCAGGACGGGCAGCCGGCCCTTCGCGATGAACGCGGCTGTCTCGTCGGCGCTCAGGTCGCGGCAGTGGCCGTCGTACCCGCTGGTCTTGTTCTCCGCGCGGGCCGCCTCACGCCGCTTCTCGACCTCCTCCTGAGAGCAGTAGCAGTCGTAGGCCTTGCCCGCCTCGTGAAGCCTGTGCGCCACGTCACGGTAGACCTCGAAGCGCTGGGACTGGAGATAGGGAGCGTACGGGCCACCGACCTCGGGCCCCTCGTCCCAGTCGATGCCGAGCCACCGAAGCGAGTCGATGACGGAGTCGTAGCCCTCCTTCGTGTTCCGTGCGAGGTCGGTGTCCTCGATGCGGAGCACCAACGTGCCGCCGAAGTGCCGTGCGAACGCCCAGTTGAACAGGGCGCTGCGGACGTTTCCGACGTGGAGGGACCCGGTGGGCGAGGGTGGGAACCTGACCCTCACCTTCTCGGGCGCGATTCCGCCCAGAACGTCGACGGGCGCTTCAGTCACGAACTACCACCTTGTTGGTCAGGGTCCCGATGCCGGAGATCGTCACGTCGACCTCGTCGCCGGGGTTCATCGGACCGACACCCTCGGGAGTGCCGGTGAGGATGACGTCGCCGGGCAGCAGCGTCATCACGGAGGAGACGTGCGCGACCAGCGTCGCGACGTCGAAGATCATGTCCTTGGTGGAGCCGTCCTGCTTCACGTCTCCGTTGAGATGGGTCTGGACCCGCAGGTCGGAGGTGTCGAGCTCGGTCTCGATCCACGGCCCCAGCGGGCAGAACGAGTCGAACCCCTTCGCCCGGGTGAACTGGACGTCACTCTTCTGCAGGTCGCGGGCGGTCACGTCGTTGCCGATCGTGTAGCCGTAGATCACGTCGGCGACGCGGTCGGGCGCGACGTCGCGGCAGATGCGGCCGATCACCACGGCCAGCTCGCCCTCGTAGTGCAGGTCCTTGGTCTGCGCCGGGTAGAAGACCGGGTCCCCGGGGCCGACCACAGAGGTGTTCGGCTTGATGAACATCAGCGGCTCGGCGGGGAGGTCGTGGCCCAGCTCAGCGGCGTGCGCGGCGTAGTTGCGGCCGATCCCGACGACCTTGCTCCGTGGGATCACTGGGGCGAGCAGCCGGACGTCGGCGAGCTTGTGCTGCTCCTCGGTGAGGTGGATCCCGACGTAGAGGGGGTCCCCTGCCAGGGCGACGACCATCGCGTCGTCGGCGGGGATGCCGAGCTCGTCGACCTCCCCGGTGACCACGCCGTACATGGGCTCTTCTCCGGTGGTGAACCTTGCGATACGCACGCGCCGAGCCTACCTGCGGGGCGGCAAGCATCCCCTGACTACCCTCGAGGCTGTGGACGACCACCTGACGCTGACCCGCGACGTGCTCGACGCGCCCTCGTGGTCTGCCCGTCGTGACGCCCACGAGGAGCGGGTCGACAGGTGGGTCCAGCCGCACCTCCAGCGCCGGAGGGAGCGGAAGGCGCATCCCGTCGAGGACTTCCTGTTCACCTACTACTCCCAGCGCCCTGCCGCGCTGCGTCGGTGGCATCCAGGGTTCGGCGTGGTGCTCGAGGATGCCGAGGAGTACGCCGGGCTCAAGGGGTACGTCGAGGTCTCCACCGGCTCGACCGAGGCGATGGCCGTGACGGTCTCGCGAGAACATGTCTGGTCGCAGGTGCCGCTGCTCCGGTCCCTGCACGACCTGCTCACCGCCACGGCGTCCCGCCCGCCGCAGCTCGGCTGTTTCGGCATGCACGAGTGGGCCATGGTCTACCGGCTCGACCCGTCCGACGTACGACACGCCTCCTGGCCGCTGCGTCTGGGCGCCGAGGGCACCGACGAGGTGGTGCAACGGAACCGGATCGCCTGCTCGCACTTCGACGCCTTCCGGTTCTTCACCGACCGGGCCCGCCCGCTCAACACGCTGTCACCGGGCCGCGACGACCGCGCGGCGTTCGAGCAGCCCGGCTGCCTCCACGCCGGTATGGACCTCTACAAACATGCCTTCCGGCTGTCGCCGATGGTCTCCTCCGACCTGGTCGCGGACTGCTTCGAGCTCGCCCACGACATCCGCGTCCTCGACATGCGGGCGTCCCCGTACGACCTCTCCGACCTGGGCTACGCCCCCGTCCGTGTGGAGACTGCGGAGGGCAAGCAGGAGTACGTCGCTGCTCAACGGGCGTTCGCCGAGCGCGGCGCACCGCTGCGTCAACGGCTCGTCGAGCAGTGCGAGCGCCTGCTCGACGTCTGACCAGCCCTGCTAGCCGTCGGTGTCGAGGCAGAGCAAGAGGGAGCACGGCGCCGCCCTACTCGGGGCGGTGGCAGACCGCTTCCACGTTGTTGCCGTCGGGGTCGCGTACGAAGACGCCGAAGTACCCCGCGTGGTACTCCTCCCACACTCGCGGCTCGTTCAGCACCTCGGCGCCCTGCCCCACCGCGGCCGCGTGGAACGCACGCACCGCGTCGCGGTCGGGCGCCTGGAAGGCGACGTGGACCTCGCGGTTCGGCTCACCGGTGGTCAGCGGACCGATCCAGAAGCTCGGCATCCCCTCGACCCCGTAGCCGATGACGTCGCCGAAGCTCATCACCCGACCGCCCCCGACGGTGGCCAGCACGGCGTCGTAGAACTCGGCGCTGCGAGCGGGGTCGGAGCACTGGATGGACATGTGATCGATCATCTGGTGATTGTCGCGGCCGACACCGGAGCTCCGCTGGCTTTCTCGTGTGCCCGGTCCCCCGACATCGGCGCGTCACGTGGGCCGGTTGAGGAACCAGCGGTGCCCGAAGGGGTCCCGAAGCACCGCGACCCGTCCCACCGGGTTGTCCTCGGGTCCCCGGTCGAGGGTCGCGCCCCCTGCGACCATCCGGTCGACAGCGCTGTCCACGTCCTCGACCGTCAGGTGCAGTGTGACCGCAGCGCCGCGACCGGGTTCGGGAGCCTCGACCTGGAGCTCGGGATGCTCGTCGGCCATCATCCACCGCGCACCGTCGCGCTCCAGCTCGACGTGGCCGATCCGTCCGTCCGGCATCACTATCGGTTCGTAGGTCACCTGAGCGGCCATGTGCTCGACGTACCAGGCGATGGCCGCCCGTGCGTCTCGGACGGCGAGGTACGGCGTCAGCTCCATCGCTCTCTCCTCACCAGCATCGAGGGTGTCGGTCGTGCCACGGCGCGGCGGCCTCCACCTGCGCGCACAGCGACAGGAGCAGCTGCTCCTCGGCGGGACGGCCGGCCAGCATCACGCCGACCGGGAGCCCGTCCGCCGTCATGTGCAGCGGCAACGACGCGGCAGGCATCCCGGTGACGTTCCAGGCAGAGGTGTACGGAGTGAACGCCTTCTGGTTCTCGAAGTCACGGGCCGGGTCGGCGTCGTCGCGGATCTCTCCGACCCGTAGCGGTGGCTGCGCGAGCGTCGGCGTCAGGACGGCGTCGTACGGCGACAGCCTCTGCAGCGCCACGGCCGCGACCCGACGCAGCTCCCCCACCGCGAACCCGAACTGCGGGCCACTCACCGCGCGCCCCCGGTCCTGCAGCCATCGCGTGAGCGGGCGCAGGAGGTGCTCGGTGCCGTCGGGCGCCGGAGACAGCGTCGTCAGCACCGCCCAGCAGGTCTCGAACACCGGCAGCGCCTCCGGCGGCATGGGTACGTCGATCTCCTCGATGTCGTGACCGAGCCCCTCGAGCAGGCCGGTGGCGTCCTCGTAGGCCCGGAGACACTCGGGGTGCACGTCAGCGGACGCGATCACGGGGGCGCAGAACCGGGCGATCCGCAGCCTGCCCGGATCGCGGGAGCAGGCGTCGAGGAAGGTCCGTCCCTCCGGGAGGGGCGGCGCCCAGAACGGGTCGCCCACCGCGGGACCGGCCATCACGTCGAGCAGCGCCGCGGCGTCACGGACCGTCCGGCCCAGCGCGCCGTTCGTGCTGAGTCCGACCGGGTCGCCGTACACCGGTCCGCTGCTGATCCGGCCGCGGCTCGGCTTGAGCCCGAAGAGGCCGCAGCAGCTGGCCGGGATCCGGATCGAGCCGCCACCGTCGGAGCCCTGGGCCACCGGGACCAGCCCCGCGGCGACCGCGGCTCCGGCCCCTCCGCTGGACCCGCCCGCCATCCGCTCGAGGTCGTAGGGCGTGCGGGACGGAGGCGCTACGTCGGGTTCGGTGTAGCAGGGCGAGCCGAACTCCGGGGCGCTGGTCTTGCCGAGGCTGACCATGCCTGCAGCCTCGATGCGCAGCACCACCTCGTCGGAGACCTCGGGCACGAAGTCGGCCATGGCCGCTGAGCCGAAGGTCGTCCGGATGCCCGCTGTCTGGTTGAGGTCCTTGATCGCGGTCGGCACGCCGAACAGCGGCGGAAGGCCGTCGGCGTCCAACCGGGACTCCGCGATGCGTGCCTGGTGCCGCGCCAGCTCGTCGGTCACGGTCACGAACGCACCCACCTCGTCGGAGAGCAGCTCGATGCGTGTGAGGTAGTGGTCGACGAGCTCGACCGGCGATACCTCCCGTGCCCTGATCGCTGCGGCCTGCTCGAGGGCGGTCAGGTCATGGAGGTCGGCCATGTGGTGAACCTAGCGCGCCCGGGGCCGTGGTGGGGACGTCCCTCGCCGCAACGCAGGACGGCCGGAGCAGACCCCGGGCCACACCGGTTCAGGACACCACAGGCAGCTTCGCCAGCGCCTCGCCGACCGCCGCCTGGAGGTCGGCGTCCTCCCAGCCGTGGTCCTCGACCTGTCCGGAGAGGTAGGCGTCGTAGGCGGGCAGGTCGAGGTGGCCGTGCCCGCACAAGGCGGTGAGGATGACCTTCTCCTCCCCCGTCTCCCGGCAGCGGACGGCCTCCTCCACCGTGGCGGCCAGCGCATGGGTGGGTTCGGGGGCCGGCACGATTCCCTCGGTGCGGGCGAAGAGGACGCCTGCGGCGAAGCACTCGGTCTGCGGCTTGGCGACGGCCTCGATCTCCTTCTCCTCGTAGAGATGGCTGATCAGCGGGCTCATGCCGTGGTAGCGCAGACCGCCCGCGTGGATCGGGTCGGGCACGAAGTCGTGCCCGAGCGTGTGCATCTTCATGAGCGGCGTCATGCCGGCCGTGTCGCCGAAGTCGTAGGCGTAGGTGCCCTGGGTCAGCGACGGGCACGCGGCCGGCTCCACGGCCCGGACCTTCGGAGCCATCCGGCCGGCCCACCTCTCCCTCAGGAAGGGGAACATCAGCCCACCGAAGTTCGAGCCGCCGCCGGTGCAGCCGATCAGGAGGTCGGCGGTCTCCCCTGCCTTGGCGAGCTGCAGGAGCGCCTCCTCGCCGATCACCGTCTGGTGCAGGAGCACGTGGTTGAGCACGCTCCCGAGCGCGTAGTTGACGGCCGGGTCCTGCGCGGCCACCTCGACGGCCTCACTGATCGCGATGCCCAGCGAGCCGGTGGAGTCGGGGTGCTCGGCGAGGATCTTGCGTCCTGCTTCGGTGAGGTCCGACGGGCTCGGGTGGACCTTGCCTCCGAACGTCTCGATCATCATCCGCCGGTAGGGCTTCTGGTCGTAGGACGCCCGCACCTGCCAGACCTCGCACTCGAGGTCGAACTGCGCGCAGGCGAAGGCGAGAGCGGTTCCCCACTGGCCCGCACCCGTCTCCGTGGTGAGCTTCCGGATGCCCGCCTTGGCGTTGTAGAACGCCTGCGGCACAGCGGTGTTCGGCTTGTGCGAGCCCGCGGGCGAGACGCCTTCGTACTTGTAGTAGATACGGGCCGGTGTCCCCAGCGCCTTCTCCAGGCGATGCGCCCGGTAGAGCGGGCTGGGCCGCCAGAGCCGGTAGACATCGAGCACCTCGTCGGGGATGTCGACGTACTGGTCGGTGGAGACCTCCTGCATGATCAGGTCCATCGGGAACAAGGCCGACAAGTCGTCCGGACCGACGGGCTGCCCGGTTCCCGGGTGCAGGACCGGTGGCGGTGGGGTCGGCAGGTCGTGCAGGACGTTGTACCAACGCGTCGGCATCTCGTCCTCGGCCAGCAGGATCTTGTGCTGCTTGATCTCGGTCATCGACATAACCTCCGGACTCGCGGCTGGACGGCTCCCCGTGTCGCCGACTGTTGCACAGGTCACCGAGATGCTCGACCCCTTGCCCGGAACCTCCTGACTACTGCGGCTTCTCCCCGTGTCGGCGCAGGCCGAAGGTGACCGCGTCGAGGAGCGCCCCCCAGGACGCCTCGATCACGTTGTGCCCCACACCGACCGTGACCCATGAGCTCTGGCCGTCGCTGGTCTCGATGAGCACCCTGGTGACGGCGTCGGTGCCGTGGCCCTGGTCGAGGATGCGCACCTTGTAGTCGATCAGCTCGAACTTCGCGACCTCCGGGTACGCCTGCCCGATCGCGTCGCGGAGCGCCTGGTCGAGGGCGTTGACCGGTCCGTTGCCCTCGGCGGTGGTGATGATCCGGGCCCCGCCGGCCCTCAGCTTGATGGTCGCCTCCGAGACGGCCTCGTCGCCTGGGGTCGAGTCGGTGATCACCCGCCAGGACTCGACGTCGACGTACGACGGCCGCGCACCCTCGACCTCCTCCACGAGGAGCAGCTCGAAGGAGGCGTCGGCTGCCTCGAAGGTGTACCCGCGCGACTCGAGCTCCTTGACCCGGTTCGTGATCCGGGTGACGAGCTCCTTGTCCTGGCTCAGGTCGAAGCCGAGCTCGCGCCCCTTCAGCTCGATGCTCGCGCGGCCTGCCATGTCGGACACGAGCAGCCGCATGTCGTTGCCCACCAGCATCGGGTCCATGTGCTGGTACAGGTTCGGGTCGACCTTGATCGCGCTCGCGTGCAGGCCCGCCTTGTGGGCGAACGCGCTGAACCCCACGTACGGCTGGCGCGACGCGGGCGGGAAGTTCGTCACCTCCGCGACCGCGTGGGCGATGCGAGTCGCCTCGCGCAGGTGCCCCTCAGGCAGGACCCGGCGCCCGAGCTTGAGCTCGAGGTTGGCCACCACCGAGACCAGGTCGGCGTTGCCGGTGCGCTCGCCGTACCCGTTGAGGGTGCCCTGGACGTGCGTTGCTCCGGCCTCCACCGCCGCCAGCGTGTTCGCCACCGCGCAGCCTGTGTCGTTGTGGCAGTGGATCCCGACCCGGACCCCGGTGGTCTCGATGACGTCGTGGACCACGTCGGCGACCCAGGGCGGCAGCATCCCGCCGTTGGTGTCGCACAGCGCGGCCACCTCGGCTCCGGCCTCGGCGGCGACCCTCAGCACCTCGAGGGCGTAGTCGCGGTTGTCGCGGTAGCCGTCGAAGAAGTGCTCCGCGTCCAGGAAGACCTGCTGCCCCTCAGCGCGGAGGTGCGCGACGGTGTCGCGGACCATCGCGAGGTTCTCCTCCAGCGTGGTGCGCAGCGCGAGCTCCACGTGCCGGTCGTGCGACTTCGCGACCAGCGTGACGACGCCGGCCCCGCTGTCGCGCAGCGCCGCGACCAGAGGGTCGTCGGCCGCCTTCATCCCAGCCCGCCGGGTGGCTCCGAAGGCGGTCAGCTCGGCGTTCCGGAGGTTCAGCTCCTGCTGCGCGCGACGGAAGAACTCGGTGTCCTTGGGGTTCGCACCGGGCCACCCGCCCTCGATGTACCCGACCCCGAGACCGTCGAGCTGCCGCGCGATCGTCAGCTTGTCGGCGACGGAGAGGTTCAAGCCCTCCTGCTGGGCGCCGTCGCGCAACGTCGTGTCGTAGACGTGGAAGTCACCGGGGCTGGTCCTGGTGGTGGTCATCGTGTTCATCCTCGGGGGTTGCCTGTCGTGCCGGTCCGGCGTGGGGCGCTGGGCTACGCCGGTGCGCGTGCCGGAGCTGCTCCGTCCGGCAACAAAAAAACCTCCCGTCAGAACGAGAGGTCAGCGCACCGAGCGGGGGGCTCGATGCGCTAGCTGATAATGATCTGCTGCCTGGTCACGTCTCGAGTCTGCCAGACGTGTCCGAACCCCGGAACCCGGTCTCGCGATCTGAGAGCGCCGCTCAGAGGTAGTGGACCACCTTGCCGAGGAGCGTGCCGTGCCGCCAGGGCGCGCCTGGCTGGGGGTCCCAGGTGACGCCCGAGGTGACGAGGAAGTAGGCAGCCAGCGCCGTCGCCAGGGCGACTGCACCGATGCCGACCCAGCCGAGCCACGGCCACCGCGTCGCGTTGAGCACGAGTGCCCTGGTGGGCAGACGGACCCGTCGGGCCCCCGGGCCCCACCACAACGAGAACGCGAGAACACCGCCCATCAGGAGCAGACCCGCCTCGATGGGGATCCGGAACAGCAGCCCGCCCATGCCCCCGACGAACGCGAGCGCCGCCGACCACAGCAGCAGCATGAGGGTGCCTCCGGCGGCCACGAGGAGGTACCACGGAGTCGATGCCGCGGCGAGCGGGCCGTCGTACCACCGCGGGCGGCCTCGGCGCAGGGTGCGGTCGCGGGCCGCCTCGGCGGTCCAGGAGTACGTGCGAACCGCCAAGGCCGCGACACCGAGGGCGGCCAGGCACAGGTACGGCGCCAGCGCGAAGCCGACCGTGACGAGGGCGAACAGCGCACCGAGCAGCATTCCCCGCTGCGCACGAGCCAGGCCCGACGCCGGCTGTTGCCAGGGGGCCTCCTGGGGTGGTTGCTGGGCGGGCGGCGCGGGCTGCATGTACGGCGCGCGAGCCGGCTGTTGCATCGCGGTGAGCGGCGTGGTGGGTGGTGTGGTCGGCGGCTGCGGCGTCGGGCGACCGTCGACGAGGGTCTCGGCCACGGTCTGGGCCTCGTCGAGCTGCGCGATGTGCCGGTCCGTGGCGTCCGTGGGGTCCGCGGCGATCACGTCGGTCGGGTCGTCGTCCCGCCGGGCGGCGAGCACGAAGGGCATGGTTGCCTCGTCGATCGGCTGACGAGGCCCTGACGTGCGTGGCCGGAGGTCGGCGAGCGCGGCAGGCAGCGTCGGTCGAGCGGCCGCGTCGGGGGCCAGGGCGCTGCGGACCAGGGACATCAGCTCAGCGGGCACACCGGCCAGGTCGTGCTCCCCGCGGCGGACGCGGTCCATGATCGCCATGGCCGGGCCGCGGCCGAAGGGCGGTCTCCCGGTGGCGGCGAACACGAGGGTCGCTGCCCAGGAGTGCACGTCGGAGGCTGTCGTCGCCTCCTCGCCGTACAGGATCTCCGGGGCGAGGTAGCCCGGTGTCCCGAGCAGCCAGCCGGTCACCGTGAGCTTGGGGTCGTCGGCGAGCCGGGCCAGCCCGAAGTCGATGAGTACGGGCGACCTGCCCTCGAGCAGGACGTTGGAGGGCTTGATGTCGCGGTGGAGCACCCCGACGGAGTGGACGGCGATGACCGCTTCGGCGAGCCCCGCGGCGAAGTGACGGAGGTCGTCGCCGGCGATCGGCCCCTCTTGTCGCACGTGGTCGTGGAGCGAGAGACCGGGGACGTACCGGGTGGCCACGAACGGCGTCGCACCCCACGGGTCTGCGTCGATGACCTCCGCGATGCGGGGGCTGCGAACCCGGCGGAGCGAGGCGACCTCCCGGGCGAGTCGCTCTCGCGCCTCGTCGTCGCCGACGATGTGCGGCCGCACGACCTTGAGCGCGACCCGCTTACCGTCGGGCGCCTGAGCGAGGTGGACCACGCCCATGCCGCCCTCGCCGATCTTGGCGAGCAGCCGGTACTCACCCACCCGCATCCCCGGCGGGGGTGTGGTGGGTTGTGGGCGCATGGTTGTCACCGAACAACGGTAACCGAGCATCGACTGCTGACACGGGAGCGCACCGGGGACTCGCTGTCGCAGTGGCTCCTGCGAGCCGGCCTGCGCGGCTCGATGACGCAGCCGCTCCGCCGGTTGGGAGGCCCGGCGGAGCGGAAGCGACTTGTGGGTGCATAGCCCGGCCGGGTCCCCAGCGCCCGACCAAGCGACATAGACCTTAGGCAAGGGAGGCGCGCTTGTCAAAGGTTTGCCTCAGGTTTGCCGTGGGGCTATCCTGAACAAACCATGTACACCATCAAGGAAGCCTCGAGCCGGACCGGTGTCCCGATCGCCTCGTTGCGCGCCTGGGAGCGGCGCTACGGGGTAGTGGAGCCACGTCGGACGGAGAGCGGCTATCGGTTGTACGACGACCGGGCGATCGCCGCCCTCTCGGCCATGCGACAGCTCGTGGAGGATGGCTGGTCCCCCGCCACGGCTGCGGCCACGATCACGAAAGACGGGCCAGAGTCCGTTGTCGGTCTCGCCGCTCGGGGCACCCAGGTGACAGCACAAGCGGTTCCGGCACAGCCTCTCGGGTCAGGGATGCGGCTGGCGGCGGGCCGCCTTCGCGAGGCCACCCTCGAGAACGCCGCGCAGGCGGTCTCCCATCCAGAGGGGCAGGGGCTCACGGAAGCGTTCGTCCAGGCAGCGGCCGCCGTCGACGTGGCCGCGATGGAAGTCGTTCTTGACCGCGGCTTCGCGCTCGGCACGTTCGAAGCCGTGACGGACGGCTGGCTGATGCCGACAATGCGCGTGCTCGGCGATGCTTGGGCCGAGGGACGCGTGGATGTTGCGGGTGAGCACGCGGCGAGCTACGCGGTCATGCGGAGGCTCGGGCAGTGGTTTGCGGCGGCCTCGAGCCTCACCGACGGCCACCGGGTCCTCGTCGGTCTGCCGAGCGGGTCGCACCACGAGCTCGGAGCTCTCGCCTTCGCCACGGCGGCGCGGCGACGAGGCCTCGCGGTCGTCTACGTGGGCGCCGACCTTCCCGTGGGAAGCTGGCAGCGCGCCGTCGTCGCCTTCCCCACGAGCGTCGCCGTGCTGGCCGTCCCGACCGCCGAGGACCGTCCCATGGCCGCCAAGACCGCGCAGGCGCTCCACAAGGCCAATCCCGGGATAGTCGTCGCCGCCGGTGGAGCTCACGCCGACGACCTGGCGCCGGACGTCGTGCTGCTGCCGACCTCGATCGCCGAGGCGGCACGGGTGGTGGAGGACCTGAAGCGGTGACCTGACCGCTCAGAGAACTCGGTGCATCCAGCCGAACGTGTCTTCTGCGCGGCCGTACTGGATGTCCACGAGGGCTCGTCGCACCTGCTGCGTGACGGGGCCCGTCTCGTCGCCGCTGGTGACCTCGCCACCGCGCCACTTGAGGGTGCCCACAGGCGTGATCACGGCCGCCGTACCGCAGGCGAACACCTCGGTGATCCGTCCTGACGCGACGCCTTCGCGCCACTCGTCGACGGAGACCTTGCGCTCCTCGACCTTCCAGCCCTGCTGGCGGCACAGCTCGATGATCGAGGAACGAGTGATCCCCTCGAGGATCGTGCCGGAGAGCTCCGGGGTGACGATGGTGCCGTCGTCGTGGACGAAGTAGAGGTTCATCCCGCCGAGCTCCTCGACCCAATGGCGCTCGACCGTGTCGAGGAAGACGACCTGGTCGCAGCCGTTCGCGGAGGCCTCCTGCTGCGCCACCAGCGAGCTGGCGTAGTTGCCGCCGGTCTTGGCGGCCCCCATACCTCCGACGCCTGCGCGGGTGTACTCCTCGCTGAGCCAGATGCTCACCGGGTGGACGCCCTTGGCGAAGTAGGCGCCGGCGGGCGAGGCGATGACCATGTACGTCACGTGGCGGGACGGCCGCACGCCCAGGAACTTCTCGGAGGCGAACATGAACGGCCGGATGTAGAGGCTCTTCTCCCCCTGCGGGTTCGGGACCCAGTGCTCATCGGCTCGCACGAGTGCGTCGACCGACGCGACGAAGTCCTCGACGGGCAGCTCCGGCAGCGCCAGCCGGCGCGCGGAGCGCACCATGCGAGCGGCGTTCTCCTCGGGCCGGAAGGTCCACACCGAGCCGTCGTCGTGACGGTAGGCCTTCATGCCCTCGAAGATCTCTTGCGCGTAGTGCAGGACAGCGGTGGCGGGGTCCAGCGAGATCGGGGCGTACTCGGTCACTCGCGCGTTGTGCCAGCCCTGCTCGGGAGTCCACTCCGCCACGAACATGTGGTCGGTGAAGTGCAAGCCGAAGCCGGGGTTCGCGTGGATCTCGGCCAACCTGCTGCTGTCGACCCGCCGGGCCGCGGGCGAGAACTCGATCTCCAGTGAGCCCTGTCGGGATGCGCTGTCCATGAGGTGAACGGTACCTAACTCGAGTTGCGGACGTGAGAGGGACGACCAGCCGGTCCTTCGAGGGCTTCGACGAGCTGTCGACAGCCGCCCGGGACCGGTCAGCCGGCTACTCGCGCCGCGATCGCGTCGCCCACCTCGGAGGTACGACGAGCAGGGGCCTCTCCTCGCGCGGCGAGATCGGCCACCACGGCCTGCTCCACCTTGGCGGCGGCCTCGTCGAGCCCGAGGTGCTCGAGGAGCAGCGCCACCGACAGGATCGCGGCGGTCGGGTCGGCCTTCTGCCGGCCCGCGATGTCCGGGGCGGACCCGTGCACCGGCTCGAACATGCTCGGGAAGGTGCGGTCGGGGTTCACGTTGCCGCTCGCCGCGAGGCCGATGCCGCCGGTGACCGCTGCGGCGAGGTCGGTGAGGATGTCGCCGAACAGGTTGTCGGTGACGATCACGTCGAAGCGGGACGGGTCGGTGGTCATGAAGATCGTGGCCGCGTCGACGTGCAGGTAGTCCACGCTCACGTCGGGGAACTCGCGGGAGACCTCGCCGACGAGCCGCGACCAGACTGCACCTGCGTGGACGAGCACGTTGGTCTTGTGGACCAGCGTGAGCTTCTTGCGGGGACGCTTGGCAGCCCTTGCGAAGGCGTCGCGCACGACCCGCTCCACGCCGAACGCGGTGTTCACGCTGACCTCGGTGGCGATCTCGGCAGGGGTGCCGACGCGCAGCGCGCCGCCGTTCCCGACGTACGGACCCTCCGTGCCCTCGCGGACGACCACGAAGTCGACCTCGCCCGGGTCCGCGAGCGGGGAGATCGCCCCCGGGAAGATCCGTGAGGGGCGCAGGTTGACGTAGTGGTCGAGCTCGAAGCGCAGCCGCAGAAGCAGTCCCCGCTCGAGGATCCCCGGCGGAAGGTTCGGGTCACCCGGCTTGCCGCCCACCGCCCCGAGGAGGATCGCGTCGTGCTCCTTGACCTCGGCGAGAACCGAGTCGGGAAGCACCTCCCCCGTCGCGAGGTAGCGCTCGGCCCCGAGGTCGTACCGGGTGGGCTCGAACTTCACACCGGAAGGGGTCACCGCCTCCAGCACCTTGAGTGCCTCTGCGGTGACCTCCGGACCGATGCCGTCGCCGGGGATCACGGCGAGCTTGAAGGACTGCGTCATGGCTGTCTGCACGATCGGCGACTCTAGTTGTCGTCGGGGCGCTGGCCGCCGTTGTCCCGCAGGTCGAGAGCCGCCTGCAGGGCTGCCTCGTTCGCTGCGTTCGCGAACTCGTGTCGGGCCGGGCCCCACTCGGGATACATGTCATACATGGGTCTGCTCCAAGGATCGAACGCGCCTGGCGGCGCTGGATGTCTTCGGTGGTTGCTGCAGCGGATCGCACGGGGTGCCCGTGGCGTGATCTGATGCGTCTGGCCAGTCGGACTCTCGACGGCCGGCTCCGCTGCAAGCTGAAGAGACTCGATCCTCGAGTGCGGGTTTCGCGTCTGCGAGGGGATCTCTGACGTTGGGTGCAGGTGATGCGTGCTTCGCGCCACTCGCTGCGGAGGTTCTTCGTAGGGCCAGGCAACGCCGAACTCCGCGGCGAGGTGGCCTTACTTAACAGGCCTCGCCGCGGCAGCCGATAAGTACGAAGAAGCTCCGCATGGTGAGTCAAGGGTAGCCAGTCGGCTCTCGCCGAACGGGTTCTTCTTACACCCTTCTCATAATGCGAGACGGCGTACCGAAAGATGGACACTTTCGCCGGGTTTGGCAGACTGCAACGCATGAGCGCCCCCCTCGAGCTCCCCACACCGGTCTCGCGTGCCTTCGACGTCTCGCGGCGTAGCGGCTACGTGTCTTTCTGCCGCAACGAGACCGGCCGCCTGCTCGCGACCCTGGCCGCGACGAGGACCGGGACGCTGGCGGAGTTCGGCACTGGCTGCGGCGTCGGAACGGCATGGCTGCGCAGCGGGGTCCGAGGGGACGCGAAGATCCTCACCGCAGAGCTCAACCCGGCGCTCGCCGAGGCGGCCGCCGAGATCTTCGTCGACGACCCCCAGGTGGAGGTGGTCTCCGCCGACTGGTCGACTCTCCGCGACCGCGGCCCGTTCTCCCTGCTGTTCCTCGACGCCAAGGAGCCCAAGGGCAGCGGTGCTGACACGATCATCGACCTGGTCGAACCCGGTGGCGTGGTCGTACTCGACGACTTCACGCCCTGCGCGTCATGGCCCCCCGTCTTCGACGGCCGCGTGGACGTGGTCCGCGAGCAGTGGCTGACCGACGAGCGGTTCACGACCGTCGAGGTGATGGTGGCCTCTGACGCCGCGGTGCTCATCGCCGTGAAGCGCTGAGCCTGCCCGACGTACCGCTGAGAGCTCGGAGTACGACGGGCAGGGCGACGTCGTGCCGGCCTACTCGGTGAGGTCGACCGCGCAGACCGACTCGGCGTCCATCGCAGCCTTGATCTCCTCGAGCACCTCCGGCGGGATCACGGAGTCCACCGACAGCGCGACGAGCGCGTGGCCGCCCTTGGCGTCGCGCGCCACCTGCATGCCGGCGATGTTGACTTCCGCCTGCCCGAGGATCTGACCGACGGTACCGACCATGCCGGGGCGGTCGGAGTAGCGGAAGAAGGCGAGGTGCTCGGTGGGCTCGATGTCGACGTCGTAGCCGTTGACCTCGACGAGCCGCTCCCGCTGGGCGATGCCCACCAGCGTGCCGGAGACGGAGACCTGTGAACCGTCCTTGAGCGTGCCGCGCAGCGTGATCAGGTTGCGGTGGTCGGGGCTGTCGGCGTCGGTGACGAGGCGGACCTCGACGCCGCGCTCCGCCGCGAGCAGGGGCGCGTTCACGTAGGAGACCTGCTCCTCGATGATGTCGCTGAAGACCCCCTTGAGGGCGGCGAGCTCGAGGACCTTGACGTCGTACTGCGTGATCTCGCCGCGCACCTCGACGTCGAGCTGCTGGGCGACCTCGCCGGCGAGGCCGGTGAATACCCGACCGAGCTTCTCGACCAGCGGGATGCCCGGGCGGACATCCTCGGCGATGACGCCGCCCTGCACGTTCACGGCGTCGGGGACGAGCTCGCCGCCAAGGGCCAGGCGGACCGACTTCGCCACCGCGACGCCGGCCTTCTCCTGGGCCTCGTCGGTCGAGGCGCCGAGGTGGGGTGTCGCGATGACGTTCTCGAACTCGAACAGCGGACTGTCGGTGCAGGGCTCGCTCGCGAACACGTCGAGTCCGGCCGCGGCGACCCTGCCCTCCTTGACGGCGACGTACAGCGCGTGCTCGTCGACGATCCCTCCGCGGGCGGCGTTGACGAGGACCAGGCTCGGCTTGACCTTCGCCAGCTCCTCCTCCCCGATCAGCCCGACGGTCTCGGGGGTCTTGGGCAGGTGCACGGACATGAAGTCCGCCTCGGCGAGCAGCTCCTCGAGGCTCACCAGCCGCACACCCATCTGGGCGGCACGACCCGCCTGCACGTAGGGGTCGTAGGCGATCACCTTCATCCCGAAGGCAGACAGTCGCTGCGCGACGAGCACGCCGATCCGGCCGAGGCCGACGATGCCGACGGTCTTCTCGTAGAGCTCGACGCCGGTGTACTTGCTGCGCTTCCACTCGCCGTTCTTCAAGGCGGCGTTGGCCGGCGCGATGTGGCGGGCTGCCGCGAGCATCAGCGCGACGGCGAGCTCGGCTGCGGAGACGATGTTCGAGGTCGGTGCGTTGACGACCATGACGCCGCTCTGCGTCGCCGCCCTCACGTCGACGTTGTCCAGCCCGACCCCTGCACGGGCGATGACCTTGAGCCGCTTGGCCGCCTCGAGCGCCTCGGCGTCGACCTTCGTGGCGCTGCGGACCAGGATCGCGTCGACGTCCGCGATGGCCGGCAGCAGCTCGGCACGGTCGGCGCCGTTGCAGCTGCGGATCTCGAAGTCGGGGCCAAGCGCCTCGACCGTGGCGGGGCTGAGCTCTTCTGCGATGAGTACGACGGGCTTGCTCACGAGATACCCCTCAGAGTGTTGTGAGTCGGCATGTGATGGCTCTGCTTCTCGCCTCGGCGAGAGCGGCCGCGCACGACGCTGTGCCCGATCTCAGACTCTACCCGATACGGCTCCCGCCATCCGTTGCGACCGTCGCTTCAGAACGTGGCTCGGGCTTGTCCCTGTCCACCGGGACCGACTCCGGCAGCGCATCGGACTCCGGCGTCGCGACCTGTCTCGTTCCGCGACCGACCCAGAGGAGAAGCAGGCCGAGCGAGCCGGCGATCGCCGGCCAGTACACGTAGCGGTAGATCCCCACCGGCAAGATGGGCAGGTAGCCGAGCACGTACACGACCGAGCTGACACCCATCGCCCGGATCGGCATGGAGAAGACCCCCTTGCCGGGGCGGAAGGACATCACGAGCCCGACGACGAGCCAGAGCCCGCCGGTGAACAGCCACGGCACGTCCTTGACCGCTGCCAGGACGTAGGTGCGAAGCGAGTCCTCGAGCCTGGGGTGCGCGATCTGGAGACCCAGGTCGTTGCGCACGACCCTGCCGGCGTACTCGTACTTGTTGTTGAACATCAGCCGCGAGAAGACCTGCAAGCGGTACTGAAGGTAACCGGAGAGGTGCCCGGGCATCTCGCTGACCCACAAGGACTTGATCTCGTCCGTATGGGCAACCGCGGTGTACGGCCCCTTCGCCCCGCCTCCGTAACAGGTCCAGTAGGCGTTCGAGAGAGAGTTCATCCGCTCGCACTTCTTGGCCGCACTCACCAGATGCTCCCGGAGAGCGGGTGACACGTCCGCCGACCGCAGCTCGTCGACGTTGAGCACGTGGAGCAGGTCGTCGAGCATCACCTGCGAGACCTGGCTCGTGTGGATCGGGTGCGCGACAGAGCTGATGGCGACGCTGGGCACGACAAGGCCGACGACGAGTGTGGCCGACGCGAACAACCACGTCTTCCGCCCCGGACGGGGCCAGAGCGCGAGCACGAGCATCACGAACACCGGGATGGCGGCGAAGATCGCGTTCTTGCGCACCAGGATCGCGTAGACCAGGAAGAGGACGCCCAGCCCGAAGAGAGCCCAACGCGCGGCCGGGCGGCGAGGTCGGAAGCGCATCGCGACGATCGCGACGGCACTTGCGGCGAGGAAGGCGAACGCCATCTGGACGTCCTTCCAGACCACGCCGACGAAGGTGAGGACGTGGGGAGCGAGCCCGACGGCGAGGACGGCCAGGGACCCCGCGCGGTTCCTGGTCAGGTCCCAGACACACCAGGCAATGACGAACAGCGAGGCCCAGAGGATGACGACCTGAAGGATCGCCATGGTCGCCTGGGTGCCGGTCACCTCGATGAGCACCCGCCACAGCAGGCTCATGACCGGGGGGTGCCAGTCGCTCATCGGTCTCCGGCCCATCGCCTGCTCCAGCTGGAACATCGCGTCCGCGCTGATGTAGCCGGGAGAGAACACGATGCTGGTGGCCAGACAACCGGCAGCGGCCAGGGCGGCGAGGATCCAGACCCAGCCCCGTTCACGCCAGTTCGATAGGAGTTGAGCCATGGGCGGCGATGCTACCAGTGGGATGAGAGGCCACGAGCTCGGCCGCCTCGGCGTACGGGATGCTCTCGACGACGCCGAGGAGCCCGTGGCCGGTCGGTCAGGCTGGGGCCCTCCCGATGGAAAGCGTCGCTTCCCCCGATGAGCTCACCGAGGGAAGTGACGCGATCTCTGCGGGACCTTGGGAACCCCCCGGTCAGCGGGTGGCGGTGCCCTCGGTGTAGTCGGCGTCGTGCGACTTCACCCAGCTCATCAGCTTGCGCAGCTCGCGGCCGGTCTTCTCGATCGGGTGCTGCTCGCCCTTGGCGCGCAGCTCCTTGAACTCCGGCGCACCGGCGTCCTGGTCGTCGATGAAGCGCTTGGCGAAGGCGCCGTTCTGGATGTCCCCGAGGACGTCCTTCATGCGCTCCTTGACCGAGTCGTCGATGACTCGCGGACCCGAGACGTAGTCGCCGTACTCCGCCGTGTCGGAGACCGACCAGCGCTGCTTGGCGATGCCGCCCTCGTACATCAGGTCGACGATCAGCTTGAGCTCGTGCAGGCACTCGAAGTAGGCCACCTCGGGCTGGTAACCCGCCTCGGTGAGGACCTCGAAGCCCTTCATCACCAGCTCGGAGACGCCGCCACAGAGAACGGCCTGCTCACCGAACAGGTCGGTCTCGGTCTCCTCGGTGAAGGTGGTCTTGATGCCGCCGGCGCGGAGGCCGCCGATCCCCTTGGCGTAGGACAGCGCGAGGTCCCAGGCCTTGCCGGTCGCGTCCTTCTCGACCGCGACGAGGACCGGGACACCGCGGCCCTCGGAGTACTCGCGACGCACCAGGTGACCGGGCCCCTTGGGCGCCACCATGGCGACGTCGACGCCCTCGGGCGGGGTGATGTAGCCGAAACGGATGTTGAAGCCGTGGCCGAAGAAGAGCGCGTCGCCCTCGACGAGGTTCGGCTCGACGGCCTCCTTGTAGAGGTTCCGCTGCACGTGGTCGGGCGCGAGGATCATGATCAGGTCGGCCTCCTCGCAGGCCTCGTACGGCGTGAGGACCCGCAGCCCCTCGGCCTCGGCCTTGGCGCGGCTCTTCGAGCCCTCCGGCAGGCCGACGCGCACGTCGACGCCGGAGTCACGCAAGGACAGCGCGTGGGCGTGGCCCTGGCTGCCGTACCCGAGCACCGCAACGTTGCGGCCCTGGATCACGGACAGGTCGGCGTCATCGTCGTAGAACATCTCAGCCACGGTGGGCTCTCCTTCGTAGGTATCGCTTCATCTGGTGCGGTGCTCTGGACGGTTCCCAAGCGTTGTAAGGCTGGTGGAGCGTCCATAACCCCGCGTTACAACGGGACTGGGTACGGCGGGGGTCAGACCGCCGCGGGTGGTGCCGGGACGGGGACGGGGCGCAGGGTCCGGTCGGTGATCGAGCGACCACCGCGGCCGATCGCAACCATCCCGGACTGGACGAGCTCCCGGACGCCGAAGGGCTCGAGGACCTTGAGGAAGGCGTCGAGCTTCTCGGCGTTGCCCGTGACCTCGATGGTCACCGCGTCGGTGGCGACGTCGACCACCTTGGCCCGGAACAGCTGGACGGTCTCGAGGACCTGGCCGCGGGTCTCGACATCGGCCTTGACCTTGACGAGCAGCAGCTCGCGGGTCACCGACGCGGGATGGTCGAGCTCCACGATCTTGATCACCTCGACCAGCTTGTTCAGCTGCTTGGTGACCTGCTCGAGAGGCGACTCCTCGACGTTGACCACGATCGTCATGCGGGACACCTCAGGGTGCTCCGTCGGCCCCACGGCGAGCGAGTCGATGTTGAAGCCCCGGCGGCTGAACAGGCCGGCGATCCGGGCGAGGACACCGGGCTTGTTCTCGACCAGGACGGACAGTGTGTGCTTGCTCATCGGCGGTTGCCCCTCACAGGTCGTCTTCTTCGAACTCGGGAGCCATGTCCCGGGCGAACTTGATGTCGTCGTTGCTCGTGCCGGCCGCGACCATCGGCCACACCATCGCGTCGCGGTGCACCCGGAAGTCGATCACCACCGGCACGTCGTTGATCTCCATCGCCTTCTGGATCGTGGCATCGACGTCGTCGGGCGAGTCGCAGGCCAGTCCGACGCAGCCGTAGGCCTCGGCGAGCTTGACGAAGTCGGGGATGCGCACCTCCTCGCGCCGCTGCAGGTCGGTGTTGGAGTACCGCTCGTTGTAGAAGAGCGTCTGCCACTGCCGCACCATGCCGAGCGAGGAGTTGTTGATCACCGCGACCTTGATCGGGATGCCCTCGATGGCGCAGGTCGCCAGCTCCTGGTTGGTCATCTGGAAGCACCCGTCGCCGTCGATCGCCCAGACCGTGGCCTCGGGGCGGGCCACCTTGGCACCCATCGCAGCCGGGACCGAGAAGCCCATCGTGCCGAGGCCGCCGGAGTTGATCCAGGTGTTGGGGTTCTCGTAGCCGATGAAGTGGGTGGCCCACATCTGGTGCTGACCCACGCCGGCGACGTACACCGCGTCGGGTCCCGCGATCTGGCCGAGCCGTTCGAGGACGTACTGCGGCGCGAGCGAGCCGTCCTCGGGGGCGTCGTAGCCGAGCGGGTACTTCTGCTTGACGCCGCCGAGGAAGTCCGACCAGACCTGGTAGTCGCCGCGGCGGCCGGTGTCGGCCTCCGCCTGCAGCGCCACGATCAGGTCGGCGATCACCTCGCGCGCGTCGCCGACGATGGGCACGTCGACGGCCCGGTTCTTGCCGATCTCGGCGGGGTCGATGTCGGCGTGGACGATCCTCGCGTTGGGAGCGAACGAGTCGAGGTTGCCGGTGACCCGGTCGTCGAAGCGGGCGCCGAGGCTGACGATCAGGTCACTGCGCTGAAGGCCCGCGACCGCGGCCACGGTGCCGTGCATGCCGGGCATCCCGAGGTGCTGGGGGTGGCTGTCGGGGAAGGCGCCCCGCGCCATCAGTGTCGTGACCACCGGGATCCCGGTCATCTCCGCGAGCACCCGCAGCTCCTTGGCCGCGCGGGCCCGGATCACGCCACCTCCGACGTACAGCACGGGTCGGTGCGACTCGAGGATCAGCTTGGCCGCCTCACGCACCTGCTTGGCGTGCGGCCGGGTCACCGGGCGGTAGCCGGGGAGGTTCAGCTCGGTCGGCCACTCGAACGTGGTCGTCGCCTGCAGGGCGTCCTTGGAGACGTCGACCAGCACAGGTCCCGGCCGGCCGGTCGAGGCGATGTAGAACGCCTCCGCGATGGTGCGCGGGATCTCGGCCGCGTCGGTGACCAGGAAGTTGTGCTTGGTGATCGGCATCGTGATGCCGCGGATGTCCGCCTCCTGGAAGGCGTCGGTGCCGATCGACCCGCTGGCGACCTGCCCGGTGATCGCGACGATCGGCACGGAGTCCATGTAGGCGTCGGCGATAGGCGTCACGAGGTTGGTCGCACCCGGGCCGCTGGTCGCCATGCAGACACCGACCTTGCCGGTCGCGGCGGCGTAGCCCTGGGCGGCGTGACCCGCGCCCTGCTCGTGGCGAACCAGGATGTGGCGGAGCTTGACCGAGTCGAAGAGCGGGTCGTACGCCGGAAGGATGGCACCACCAGGGATGCCGAATACGTTCTCGGCTCCAGCGCACTCCAACGCCTTGATGAGGGCCTGAGCCCCTGTCACACGCGCGCCGGTGGCCTGCTCGCTCATGTTCGCCTTCCCTCTGCTGTCGTGCCTCGCCCAACAAAAAACCCCTCGGCCCGGTGGGCAAGCGAGGGGTGACGCGTGTGCTGCTGGCTGGATGAGCCGGTCAGCTGACGCGTCGCGTGCGTACAAGAATCTCAAAACGCATGGGACAACCTTCCCTGGCCGCGCATCCCCTCGTCAATCGAGTGTGACACGGGTCCCAAAATATGGAACGCCGGTCCCACATGATGGGCCCGGCGCTCATTACCCGCTCAGGTCGTCGTCTTGGCCGGCGCCTCGAGCAGCCCGAGCTGGGTGAGCATCTCGAGCTGGTCGTAGTAGAAGTCGTGCCGCACGATCTTCCCGTCGCGGACGGTCGCCATGTCAGCGGAGCGCATCCGGATCTGCCTCCCGGTGGGCTCGATGCTTCCTCCGTCAGGGAGCCGGAGCGGACCCGTGTGAGTTCCTATGACGTCACCCTGGTCGATCGCGCAGTCTCCCGCCTCATGCGCCGCGGTGAGCTCGTAGCGCATGTCCGGGAACGCCGCGTCGAGCGAGTTGTTCCACTCGAGGAGCGCGTCGATGCCGTTCAAGGTGCCGGCGTCGGGGGTGGTGGCGACGACGTCGGGCGCGTACAGCGTCCGAAGCGTCTCGAAGTCCTTGGAGAAGTAGGCTTCGGTGGCCCGGTCCATCAGCTCGCGTGCCTGTCCCATGGTGCACCTCCGAGAAGGAAGGGTGTCCGGACGGCCCGGGACGAGGGGCGTCCGGGGGGGGTTCCCTCCATGCAACGCCACGACCCCACGCGGCTCCATAGCCCAGAGGGGTCGTCCGAGATGCGAGGTGTCGTCAGCTGCAAATCGCGCCGTGTGCGGCCGACTGGACGACCTTGGCGTACTTGCCGAGCACGCCCCTGGTGTACTTCGGCTCGTGCGGCGTCCAGCCGTCCTTGCGGGCAGCGAGCTCGGCCTCGTCGATGGTCACCTCGAGCAGGCGGTTGCCGACGTCGAGCCGGATCGGGTCGCCGTCACGGACGAACGCGATCGGGCCACCGTCCACGGCCTCGGGTGCGACGTGGCCGACGCACAGACCCGTCGTACCGCCGGAGAAGCGGCCGTCGGTGAGCAGCAGCACGTCCTTGCCGAGGCCCGCGCCCTTGATCGCTCCGGTGATCGCAAGCATCTCGCGCATGCCGGGACCGCCCTTGGGCCCCTCGTAGCGGATCACCACGACGTCGCCCGCCACGATCTGCCCCGCCTCGAGAGCGTCCATCGCCGCGCGCTCGCCGTCGAAGACCCGGGCGGTGCCCTCGAAGACCTCGTCGTCGAAGCCGGCGGTCTTGACGACCGCGCCCTCGGGCGCGAGCGAGCCCTTGAGGATGCTGAGCCCGCCTGTCTTGTGGATCGGCTCCGACAGCTTGCGGATGATCTCTCCGTCGACGCTCGGCGGCGCGATGTCGGCGAGGTTCTCGGCCATCGTCTTGCCGGTGACCGTGAGGCAGTCGCCGTTGAGCAGGCCGGCGTCGAGGAGCGCCTTCATGACGACCGGGATGCCGCCGACCTTGTCGACGTCGTTCATCACGAACCGGCCGAAGGGCTTGAGGTCGCCGAGGTGCGGGACCTTGTCGCCGATGCGGTTGAAGTCGTCGAGGGTCAGGTCCACCTCGGCTTCGCGGGCGATCGCGAGCAGGTGCAGGACGGCGTTGGTCGACCCGCCGAGCGCCATGGTGAGCGCGATCGCGTTCTCGAACGCCTCCTTGGTCATGATCTGCCGCGCGGTGATGCCGCGACGCAGCAGCTCGACCACGGCCTCCCCGGAGCGGTGCGCGAACCCGTCACGGCGGCGGTCGACCGCCGGGGGTGCAGCCGAGCCGGGCAGAGACATGCCCAGCGCCTCGGCGATGGAGGCCATGGTGTTCGCGGTGTACATGCCGCCGCAGGCGCCCTCACCCGGACAGATCGCACGCTCGATGCGGTCGACCTCGTCGCGGCTGATCCGGCCGGCGAGGCAGGCACCGACCGCCTCGAAGGCGTCGATGATCGTGACGTCCTTGCCGTCGACCTGACCGGGCATCGTGGAGCCGGCGTAGAGGAACACCGACGCGAGGTCGAGCCGGGCCGCCGCCATGAGCATCCCCGGCAGCGACTTGTCACAGCCGGCGAGGAGCACCGAGCCGTCGAGACGCTCGGCCATCATCACGGTCTCGACGCTGTCGGCGATGACCTCGCGGGAGACCAGGGAGAAGTGCATGCCCTCGTGGCCCATCGAGATGCCGTCGGAGACCGAGATCGTGCCGAACTCCAGCGGGTAGCCGCCGCCTGCGTGGACACCGTTCTTCACGGCCTTCGCAAGGCGGTCGAGCGAGAGGTTGCACGGGGTGATCTCGTTCCACGACGAGGCGACACCGATCTGCGACTTGACGAAGTCCTCGTCGCCCATGCCGACCGCGCGGAGCATGCCACGGGCGGCGGCGCGCTCGAGGCCGTCAGTGACGTCGCGGCTGCGGGGCTTGATGTCCGGCTGGTCCTGGCTGGTGGACGTACTTTCAGGCATGGGGTGAGCGTACGCCGGGGATTTCGTCGCCTGAGGTGGCGTCTCAGGATCCTGCCGTGCAAGGCCGGACGGTCCTCTGTCTAGGGTGGCCGGGTGACCGCGAACGACCGCGGCCTCGTGCGGGGGCCCTCGAGCCAGGCGTCGGCCGTGTGGCTCGTCGTCGGCGGGATCGTCTCCGTCCAGGTGGGCGCCGCGATCGCGAAGGACCTCTTCAGCCTCGTGCCGCCGACCGCGATGGTGTGGCTCCGGCTGGTCACCTCGTCGCTGATCCTCGTCGCGATCGCGAGGCCACGCCTGCGCGGCAGGACAGCGGCTGAGTGGCGGGTGGCGCTGGCGTTCGGCGCGACCCTGATGACGATGAACTGGGCGATCTACCAGTCGTTCGCCCGGATCCCCCTCGGCATCGCGGTCACGATCGAGTTCCTCGGCCCGCTCGCCCTCGCGGTCCTCGGCTCACGTCGGGCGCGAGACGTCCTGTGGGTGGTGCTCGCGGGCCTGGGGGTGGCCCTGCTCGGCATCGCGCCTGGTGAGCTCACGGTCGCCGGTGTCCTGTTCGCGCTGCTCGCCGGTGCGGCCTGGGCGACGTACATCTTGCTCAGCGCGAGCACCGGCCGCCGTTGGCCGGGCATCTCGGGGCTGGCTGTGGCGAGCGTCGTGGGGGCGGTGGCTCTGGCCCCGCCCGCGATGCTGGAGGCGGGATCGGACCTCCTCGACCCGAAGGTGCTCGGGCTCGGCATCGCGATCGGGCTGCTCTCGTCGGTGATCCCCTACAGCCTCGAGCTCACGGCGCTGCGCCGGATCCCGCCGCGGGTGTTCGGCGTGCTGATGAGTCTCGAGCCTGCGGCGGCAGCCTTCGCCGCGATGGTCCTGCTCGCGGAGTTCCTCAGCCCGACGCAGTGGGCGGCGGTCGCCTGCGTGGTCACGGCCAGCGTGGGAGCGACGCGCACCGCCGAGGCGGCGTCCGAGCCCGCCCCCAACTGATCCTCGCCACCGACTCCCAGGCGACGCTCACACCACTCAGACCACGGCCGCCCGGACCACCATCACGTCGGGGAGATGCCTGACGATCTCCCGCCAGCTGTCGCCCGAGTCGGTGCTGGCGTAGACGTTGCCGCAGCGGGTCCCCATGTAGAGGCCGGCCGGGGCGGCATCGTCCGCGCACATCGCGTCACGTACGACGGCGGAGTAGAAGTCGTCCGGCAGCCCCACAGCGAGCTCGTCCCAGGAGTCACCTGCGTCGCGGGAGCGCCAGACACGCGCCCTCCCCTCAGGCGGGAACCGCGACTCCCCCGCTCCGTTCGGGAACACGAAGATCGTCTCGGGGTCGTGTGGGTGCACCACGACGGGGAACCCGAAGTCCGAGGGCAGGCTGTCACCGATCGAGGCCCAGGTGTCGGCGCCGTCGTCCGACCGGTAGACACCGCCGTGGTTCTGGGCGTAGAGCCGGTCGGGCCGGCTGGGGTGACGGGTCACCTTGTGCACGCACTGGCCGAACTCCGGGTACTGCTGCCCCTCGGGCATGAACCCGGCCGCGATTCCGTGGTTCGCCGCCGTCCAGGTCTCCCGCGCGTCGTCGGTGCGGTAGACGCCACCGGTGGACATCGCCACGACCATGCTGGCCGGGTCCGTCGGATGAGGGAGGATCGTGTGGATCGCCTGACCGCCGAAGCCCGCCCCCCACTGCGGGCGGTGCGGGTGGTCCCACAGCGACCGGACCAGCTCGAACGTCTCGCCTCGGTCCTCCGAGCGGTACAACGCCGACGGCTGCGTGCCGGCGTACACGACGTCAGGCTCTGCGGCTCCGCCCGGCCACAGCTGCCAGACCTGCTGGACCCCCGTCCCGGCGTCCTCGGGGAGCACCATCACGTTCGGCGTCTCCTGCCAGCTCTCACCGAGGTCGTCGGAGCGGTAGACGTGCGGGCCCCAGTGCGGCGAGCCCGAGCCGACGAGCAGCCGCGTCGACCCTCCGCGCGTATCGACCAGGCACGAGTAGATCTCCTCCATGAGGAAGCGCGGTCGGTCCCACGTCCAGGTGAGCTGGTCGTCGGACCTGCCGATCCAAAGTCCCTTGCGGGTGCCGACCATCACCACGATCTGACCCTGCTGCGCCATCGGTTCACTCCTCGCTCGCCGGCTCCTCGGAACGGCCCGTCGTCCATTTGACTCCGCCGTGGCCGAAAAGTCATCGACCCGACCGGGGAGTCGTCGCGACGACCGGACGAGCCCTAGTAAGCCCCCCGCATGACGTTGGCCAGGGGCTCCCCCGCCGCGAAGCGCTCGAGCTGCTGTCTGACCAGCCGGTAGGCACGCGGCTTCATCGCGCTGGAGGCGCCGCCGACGTGGGGGGAGATGAGCAGGTTAGGGGCACTCCACAACGGATGTCCCGCGGGCAGCGGCTCGGGATCGGTCACGTCCAGCGCGGCGTGGATCCGGCGCGTGTGCAGCGCCTCCACCAACGCGTCGGTGTCGACCACCGGCCCCCGGGCCACGTTGACCAGCAGCGCGTCGTCCTTCATGCGCGCGAGGAAGTCACGGTCGACCATGCCACGGGTCTCGTCGGTGATCGGCACGATCAGGATCACGACGTCGGCCCGGGCAAGCAGGCTGCCGAGCTCGTCGTACCCGTGGACACCTTCGCGTGCGCGACGGGCGACCCGCAGGACGTCCACCTCGAACCCGTCGAGACGCGCCTCGATGGCCTCGCCGATGTCGCCGTACCCGACGACGAGGACCGTCCGGTCGGCCAGTGACCGGGCCCGGATCGGCTTCCACTCGCCGCGTTCCTGGGCGCGCACGAAGCCGGGGATCCCGCGGAGCGAGGCGAGGACGAGGCCGACCGCGAGCTCGGCCGTCGAGGCGTTGTGGATGCCGCGGCCGTTGCAGAGCTGGACGCCCTCGGGGACGAACGGCCGGATGTGGTCGACACCGGCGGTCACGGTCTGCACGACCTTGAGCCGTGGCATCTTCGCCATCACCTCGCTGTCGGACGGCGAGAAGCGGTACGGCGGGACGTAGAACTCGACCTCGGCCACCGACGCCGGCACCCCGTCATGCTCCTCGGGGAGGAACCGCTCGTAGCGCAGAGAGGCCGGCGGCGAGCCGAGCTCCTCGGCGTCGAAGGGCATCCAGACGAGGGGGCGCGGGTCAGTCATGCCACGACGATAACCAGCGGCGACCACCTCTTGGCGCGCGCACTGCGCCGTTGTTCACAGAGTCGTCACACACCGTTGACGGTGAAGAAGCACCTGGGTCCTAGCGTCGGAGACAGCCGTCACGAGCCGCACCAGCGGGAGGTCCGATGTTCGCCACTCCAGCACACCTCGCCCAGGCGTTGACCCAGTGGCCCTTCCGCAGCCAGGAGGGCGCGCGCCGCAACGCGCTGGTCGCCTGTACGGCGCTCGCCGAGAAGAGCCGTGAGCGGGTCGAGGTCGAGGAGTTCCTGGCTCACCACGCTGCGCTGCGCGCGGCCGGACCGACCACGCTCGAGGTGGGTGTGCGCACCGCGCGGTCTGCCGGGTGACGAACAACCACTGGTGATCTCGCGCACCATGTCGCCGCTGCGGGTGTCCGGTTTGGCACACTCTGCGCCATGTCCGCAGTCTCCGCCGAGCCGCTCGCGCTCCGCTTCTACGACGTCACCAGTGCCGACGGCACCCGCATCAAGGCCTGGACCAACGATGCCGAGGGACCGACGCTGCTGCTGTGCAACGGGCTCGGCACCAACCCCTACGCCTGGCCGGCGTTTCTGGAGCCCGACTGCGCTGTCCGGGTGATCTCCTGGAACCACCGTGGTGTCGGCGGCTCGGACCGCCCGGACGACTCCGCGCGGGTCGGGATCGACGCCTTCCTCGAGGACGCGCTCGCCGTCATGGACGACGCGGGCATCGATGCCTGCGCGGTGGCGGGCTGGTCGATCGGCGTGAACACCGCCTTCGAGCTCGCAGTCCTCCACCCCTCGCGGGTGACCGCCATCTTCGCGGTGGCCGGGGTCCCGGGCGGAACCTTCGCGTCCATGGGTGCGCCACTGATGATCCCGCGGATCGCCCGCCGCCCCATCTCCGTCGGTGTCACGCGCATCCTTCGGCGGGCGGGCAAGGCGTTGACACCGATCGCGTCGCGGCTGCCGGTGGGCGACCTCTTCGCCCACGTGCTGAGCCACAGCGGCTTCATGCTGCCCACCAAGGAGATCCCCGCGGTGCGTCGTGCGGTCAAGGAGTTCCTGACCACGCCGGTCGACTGGTACATGCACCTCGCTCTCGCGGCGGCCGAGCACCCCCGGGTGTCGCTTCGGAGCATTCGCGTCCCCACGGCCTTCGTCGCCGGCAGGTACGACCTCCTCGCCAGCTCCAAGGACATGCTGACCGCCGCCGAGCGGATCCCGGGTGCGACGTACGTCGAGCTCCCCGGAAGCCACTTCCTCCAGCTCGAGCACCCCGAGCCCGTGCACAAGGAGCTGTTGAGCCTGCTCGGCCGGGTCCAC
This sequence comes from uncultured Actinomycetota bacterium, assembly GCA_963700955.1. Taxonomy (GTDB): domain Bacteria; phylum Actinomycetota; class Actinomycetes; order Propionibacteriales; family Nocardioidaceae; genus Nocardioides_C. The sequence continues at coordinate 688,310 of CAVOZH010000012.1, forward strand.
GACTCCTGACAGTGGCTCGGGCGGCCTTGCCGGGGCGCCTAGCCTGAGTAGGCATGAGGCTCGTCGCGTGCATCGTGCTCGTCCTGCTCGCGCTCACCGCCTGCTCGGCCGAGGGTGACCCGAACGGCCTGGGCACACCCGTGCCGGCTCCTCAGCCGAGCACCCGCACCGGTGAGCCCGGCCCCGCCGCGGGCGTGAGTGCCTCACCGGATGACACCGCTGGTCCGCCACGTCCCCGCGTCGTCGGGACGGTCGCGTCCGGGCTGGAGGCACCGTGGGGCATCGCGTTCCTCCCCGACGGCAGTGCGCTGGTCAGCGAGCGCGACACGACCAAGGTGCTCCTGGTTCCGGCTCATGGCGGCCGGGTCCGGACGGTCGGCCGGCTCGCGGCCGCCCGTCCCCAAGGCGAGGCCGGGCTGCTCGGGCTCGCGGTGTCACCGACGTACGACGAGGACTCGTTCGTCTACGCCTATCTCTCCACCGACAGCGACAACCGCGTCGTGCGGATGAGGTACGACGGTCGCTCGCTGAGCGAGCCGGAGGTCGTTCTCGACGGCATCCCGAACGGGTTCGTCCACGACGGCGGGCGGCTGCTGTTCGGTCCGGACGGCTACCTGTACGTCTCCACCGGCGAGACCGGACAGGGACAGCTCGCCCAGGACCGCGCCTCTCTCGCAGGGAAGATCCTGCGGATCACGCCTGACGGGGCACCCGCACCCGGGAACCCGGTCAAGGGATCGCCCGTGTGGACCATGGGCCACCGCAACGTCCAGGGACTCGCCTTCGACGACCACGACCGGCTGTGGGCCAGCGAGTTCGGGGACAGCACCTGGGACGAGCTCAACAGGATCGAGAAGGGCCGCAACTACGGCTGGCCCCTCGTCGAGGGCAAGGGCGACCTGCCGGAGTACCGCAACCCCTTCGCGCAGTGGCGCACCTCGGAGGCTTCTCCCTCGGGTCTCGCCTACGCGGACGGCGCGCTGTGGATGGCCTCGTTACGTGGAGAGCGGCTATGGCGGGTGCCGGTGCACGACGACGGCAGCATCGGGCAGCCGCAGGACTTCTTCGTCGGCGGCTACGGGCGGTTGCGCACGGTCGTGGCCGCGCCGGACGGCAGCCTGTGGCTGTCGACGAGCAACCGGGACGGCCGCGGCGACCCTGCCCCGCAGGACGACCGGATCCTGCGGGTCGCCCTCCGCTGACGCACCCGGACGTCCTGCGTCCCGGCCGCTGTCGCAACCGGGAGGTATGACGTCTCGCGTGGTGGGTCCTAGCTGAGCTTCTCGAGGATCAGCTCTCGCACGCGTCCTGCGTCGGCCTGGCCGCGCATGTCCTTCATGACCGCGCCGATGAGCGCACCGGCCGCGGCCACCTTGCCGTCACGGATCTTGTCGGCCACGTCGGGGTTCGCCGCGATGGCACGGTCGACCGCCTCGGACAGCGCGCCCTCGTCGGAGACGACCGCAAGACCACGCGAGGCGACCACCTCGTCCGGCGCGCCCTCCCCCGCGATCACACCATCGAAGACCTGGCGCGCCAGCTTGTCGTTGATCTTGCCCTCGTCGACCAGCGCCTGGACCCGCGCCACGTCGGACGGCGAGACCCCGAGGTCCGCGAGGTCGACGCCCCGCTCGTTGGCGCGACGTGCCATGTCGGAGAGCCACCACTTGCGCGCGGCGACAGGAGTCGCACCCGCGGCGATGGTCTCCTCGACCAGACCGAGCGCACCGGCACCGACGGTGTCGCGCATCTCGAGGTCGCTGAAGCCCCACTCCTTCTGCAGACGCGCCCGGTGCTCGCGCGGCGGCTCGGGCAACGTGCCTCGCAGCTCCTCGACCCAGGCGGAACCGGGGGCGATCGGGACCAGGTCCGGCTCGGGGAAGTAGCGGTAGTCCTCGGCGTCGGACTTCTCGCGGCCCGAGGTCGTGACCCCGGTGTCCTCGTGCCAGTGACGGGTCTCCTGGACGATCGCCTCGCCCTCGGCCAGGCGGGCGGCCTGGCGGCCGATCTCGTAGCGCACGGCGCGCTCCACCGAGCGCAGGGAGTTGACGTTCTTCGTCTCGGTGCGGGTCCCGAGCTTCTCCGTGCCGGACGGCTTCAGGGACAGGTTGACGTCACAGCGCAGCGAGCCCTGCTCCATGCGTACGTCGGACACCCCGAGGCCGAGGAGGAGCTCACGCAGATGGGCGACGTACGCCTTGGCGACGAGCGGAGCCTTGTCGCCGGTGCCCGCAACGGGCTTGGTGACGATCTCGATCAGGGGGATGCCGGCCCGGTTGTAGTCCACGAGCGAGTAGTCCGCCCCGTGGATGCGCCCGGAGGTGCCGACGTGCAACGACTTGCCGGTGTCCTCCTCCATGTGGGCGCGCTCGATGTCGACCCGGAAGACCTCGCCGTCGACCTCGACCTCGGTCCAGCCGTCGTACGCGATCGGCTCGTCGTACTGGGAGGTCTGGAAGTTCTTCGGCATGTCCGGGTAGAAGTAGTTCTTACGGGCGAAGCGGCACCACGAGGCGATCTTGCAGTTCAGCGCGAGGCCGATCCGGATCGCCGACTCGACCGCCTTGGCGTTGACGACCGGCATCGCCCCGGGGAGACCGAGACAGGTGGGGCAGACCTGGGTGTTGGGGTCGGCACCGAACTCCGTCGGGCAGCCGCAGAACATCTTGCTCTCGGTGTTCAGCTCGACGTGGACCTCGAGACCGAGCACCGGGTCGAACCTCTCGAGGGCCTCCTCGAAGGACATCAGGGCAGGTGCGGTGGTCATCCCACGGTCTCCTTCTGGGTCGCCCCGGCGGCGAGGTCGGGGGCCTTGTCGAGCAGCGGAGCACCCCAGCGGTCGAGCAGCGCCGCCTCGAGAGCGGCACCGACCCGGTAGAGGCGGTCGTCGGCCATGGCAGGGGCCAGGATCTGGAAGCCGGTCGGGAGCCCGTCCTCGTCGGCAAGCCCGCTGGGCAGCGACAGACCGGGGACACCAGCGAGGTTTGCCGGGATCGTCGCGATGTCGTTGAGGTACATCGCCACCGGGTCGTCGAGCTTCTCCCCCAGCCGGAAGGCCGTGGTGGGCGCGGTCGGCGAGACCAGCACGTCGGCGGAGTCGAAGGCTGCTGCGAAGTCACGGCTGATCAGCGTGCGGACCTTCTGCGCCTGGCCGTAGTAGGCGTCGTAGTAGCCGCTCGACAGCGCGTAGGTGCCGAGGATGATGCGCCGCTTGACCTCGTCACCGAACCCGGCGTCACGGGTGGCCCGCATGACCTCCTCGGCGTTCGGGTCCTCGATGCCGTCGGGGTAGACGCGGAGGCCATAGCGCATGGCGTCGAACTTGGCGAGGTTCGACGACGCCTCGCTCGGCAGGATCAGGTAGTACGCCGCGAGGGCGTGCACGAAGCTCGGGCAGGACACCTCGACGACCTCGGCGCCGGCGTCGACGAGCAGCTGGACCGACTCGTCGAACCGCGCCTGGACACCGGCCTGGTAGCCCTCGCCGGTCAGCTCCCTGACGACACCGATCCGCACGCCCTTCATGTCGCCGCCCGCACCTCGCCGGGCAGCGTCGGCCAGAGCCGGGACCGGCTGGTCGATGGAGGTGGAGTCGAGCGGGTCGTGCCCGCCGATCAGCTCGTGCAGGAGCGCTGAGTCGAGGACGGTGCGCGTGACCGGGCCGGCCTGGTCGAGGGAGTTCGCCAGGGCGACGAGCCCGTAGCGCGACACCCCGCCGTACGTCGGCTTCACCCCGACGGTTCCTGTGACTGCTCCGGGCTGGCGGATCGAGCCGCCGGTGTCGGTCCCGATCGCGAGCGGCGCCTCGAAGGCCGCGACCGCCGCGGCGGAGCCGCCACCGGAGCCCCCCGGGATCCGGTCGAGGTCCCAGGGGTTGCGGGTGGGGCCGTACGCGGAGTGCTCCGTGGATGAGCCCATCGCGAACTCGTCCATGTTGGTCTTGCCCAGGATCGGCAGGCCCGCGGCCTTCAGGCGTGCGACGACCGTCGAGTCGTACGGCGGGACCCAGCCCTCGAGGATCTTCGACCCACAGGTCGTGGGGAGGCCCTTGGTGGTGAGCACGTCCTTGACCGCGATCGGCACGCCGTCGAGGGGCCCGGCGAGGCTGTCGGCCGCACGCCGCTCGTCTGAGGCACGGGCCTGGGCCAGCGCGCCCTCGGCGTCGACGTGCAGGAACGCGTGGACGGCTCCGTCGACCGCGGCGATGCGGTCGAGGTGCGCCTGGGTGAGCTCGACAGAGCTCGTCTCGCCCGCTGCGAGCGCCTCGGCGAGCTCCACTGCGGTACGGCGGAGGAGGTCGGTGTTCTCGGGTGAGCTGCTCATGCCTCTTCTCCCAGGATGCGCGGGACCGCGAAGCGCTGCTCCTCGACCTGAGGTGCGCCGGCGAGCGCCTCTTCTGCGGTGAGGCCAGGGCGACGGACGTCCTCGCGGAAGACGTTGGTCAGCGGCATCGGGTGCGAGGTCGGCGGGATGTCCTCCGCGGCGACCTCACTGATCGACTTGATCGAGTCGAGGATCACCGCGAGCTGCGGCGCGAGGTGGTCGAGCTCTGCGTCACTCAGGTCGATCCGCGCGAGGTCGGCGAGATGCGCCACCTCTTCACGGGTGATGTCGGGCATGGAAGTGCTCGCTCCCCTAGGTCGCTGCTGGTGGATGCTCTGCGCTGCAAGCCCCTCAGGGCTCGGAAGTCCCCATCCTATGGTCCGGCCATCGGCCCGGGCACACGGCCACCGGCCTGCAATCCCACTCTCAGGGCGAGATCGGGTCGCCCGGCCCCCGCGACGGCCCATCCGAGGGACGGTGCAGCTTGTCCTTCAGGTACCCCGGTGTCTTGGTGGCCGTGGGTGAGGACGAGACACCCGGGGTCACGCGGCCCGTCGGTGTCACTGCCCCGGCGCTCGCCAGCACGTCTGAGGACGGAAGCGGCAGGCCCCGGAGCGAGGACGGGTCGAGCGTGTCCGGTGTCCCGGCGCCTTCCGACCCGGCTCGGCCCGTCATCGAGCCGCCGGGGCTTCTCCTCACCATCGCTGAGGACGGTCTTGCCGGCGACGACGTGGCGGTGTCCGCGCCGCCCGGAGACGTCGTCCGTCCTGCCGGACCCGGCACTCCCTGGCTCGCCGGCTCGCTCCCGACCAGCGTCACAGTCGCCAGGCACCCGGCCGCAGCAACCGCCGCGACTGCGAGGACGGCATGCGGCGGCCGGCGGGCAGGTTCGCGCGGCGCCACGACACCGGCCAGCGCTGAGCGGGCGCCGACCCAGCCCTGCACCGTTGCACGCTCGCGTGTCAGCACGCCGACCAGAGCCAGCCAGGCGGCCGCACCCAGGGCGGTCTCCGTCGGGGACAGCGAGGCGACCACAAGGCGGTGCAGAACCCAGGCAAGGGACGAGAGCGCCGCGGCCACGGTGAGTCCCCAAACGACGACACCGCGGATCGCCCAGCTCCCGAGCAGCGATCCCCACGCCAGCACGGAGCCTGCCAGGACGGCCGAGGTCATGGCGGCATCGATGGCTCCGGCGCCGAGCACCGCCGAGACTCCGAGCGCAGCGAGGGCTACGAGGGACGCCGCGATCGCCAGTCGTTGCCGCTGGCTGCTCCGGTCAGCGCCGGCTCTGTGCGCATGCCGCTGCAGCCGGAGAACTCCGGCGTACGCGGGGACCAGCAGGACGGCCGCGGTCGTCACCAGGAGGGAGAGCAGCGAGCCGGGCACGGGTAACTGTTTACCTGCTCGCCGAGCTCGGACAAAACCGGACGGTCAGGGCGTTCAGCGGCGCCCCTGGCCGGGCGCGCGGACGCCCGAGAGACGCTCCGGCTTCGGCTTCACGGATCCGGGCGTCCTGCCGGGCTCGACCAGCAGCGGCTCGGGGGTGGCCGAGGGCTGTGGCGGTAGGGCGGGATCCACGCCGCCCGTATCTGGCGCGGGCGGGCTCGTCGGCTGGTCGACAGCCGGTTCCGGCGAGGGCGGGCTCGTGGGCGGTTGGCTGCCCTGGTCGGGTGACGGCGCGCCGTCGGGCGACGGAGTGCTAGTGGGCTGCACCGGCGGTTGCGTCGCAGGCGCCGGTGTTGTGTCGGGGGCGCGGCGTCGTCGACGCGTCGGGGATGACCGGGCCGGGTGAGGCCGGAACGCCGCTGACCGGCACCGATGCCGCACCGGCGGACGTGTCAGGCCCAGGGCCGCCCGTGGCCGAGGCGATGGACGTCTTCCGAGAAGCACGATGGGCAGTCGGTGTCCCGGCGTTCGTGGCGGGGCTGCGGGTCACCAGCCGGGTAGGCGTGGGAGCCACGGCTGCGGCACCGTCGCGCGTCCCGGCATCTGTCGATGCGCTCCCGGTGCCGGCCGAGGCAGCTGCCGAAGGACCTTCGGCTCGAACAGACGTGGAAGGCGACGCCCCGGTGCCGGTGACGGCACCCAGCGCACTCAGCGTGGCCACGGGCGTGGGGGCTCTCAACCTGGGGGTGTCGAGAACAGGGTCGCCACCACTCAAGGCCGCAAGGGCGGCGCGTTCGGCCTCGGCGGTCATCGGCCGCGACGTTCCACCGCGCGTCACGGTCGGTGCGGACACGGGCACGGCAGCCGCGACCTCGGACGTTCCCGAGCCGGGCAGCCCTGCCTGCGGCACCCGCCCTCGGGCGGGCCCGGTGTGGTTGGCGGCGAGGCCGACCGCCCCACCCGCCGCGAACAGCACGACAAGGGAGAGCGCCGGCCGCAGCAGGGAGATCCGTCGCCGCCGCCCCCACGTCTGCCGACCGAGGCCGGCGTGGGCGCCGATCAGGTCCCGGGCATACCGCTGCACGCGGCTGAGGGAGAGGAGCAGGAAGCCCCAGGCGACACCGCTGATGACGAGCTCGGTCGGGGACATCGACGAGGCGAGCATCTGTTCCACGAGCCAGCCCAGGACGGCGAGGGCACCGGCGAACAGGAGTGCCCACGCCACCACGCCTCGCACGGCCCAGGAGCCTGCCATCGGCGACCAGGCCAGGACCGCTCCAGCCAGGATGCCCGCGACCGACAAGGCGGCCGCGGGACCGGCGCCGAGAAGCGCAGCGACACCGAGCGCGGCAAGACCGACGACGCTCGCCGCGATGACCAGACGGACCCGTCGAGTGGAGTCCTCGAGCGCGAGGTGCGTGCGCCTGTGGGTGCCGAGCAACCCGGCGAGGACGGGGACGAGCAGGACCACCGCGGACACGGTGAGGAGCGAGAGCAGGGAGCCAAGCACGGGTGTCATTTTGCGCACTTCGCCGTCTCGCTAAACGATGGTCTAGTTCTCCCCGACCTGTGCCACCTTGCGCGCTTCCTCAGGCCCTTGCTCGATCAGTACCCGGAATCCGTCCTCGTCGAGGATCGGCACTCCGAGCGACACCGCCTTGTCGTACTTCGACCCGGGGGCGTCGCCGACGGCCACGAAGTCGGTCTTCTTCGACACCGACGAGGCGGCCTTGCCGCCCCGGGCGATGATCGCCTCCTTCGCCTGGTCGCGGCTGAAGCTGGTCAGCGACCCCGTCACGACGATGCTGAGGCCCTCGAGGTGGCGTGGGGTGGACTCGTCGACGGCTTCCTCCATCGTCACGCCCGCGTCGCGCCACTTGTCGACGATCTGGTTGTGCCAGTCGGCTTCGTCGCCGTCGAACCAGCGACGGATCGACGCGGCGATGGTCATGCCGACGCCCTCTGCCTCGGCAAGATCCTCCAGGGGGGCCGCCTTGATCGCCTCCATCGAGCCGAACTCGGTCGCCAGTGCACGGGCGGCGGTCGGCCCGACGTGACGGATCGAGAGAGCTACGAGCACCCGCCACAGCGGCCGGCGCTTGGCCTCCTCCAGGTTCGCGAGAAGGCGTCCTCCGTTGGCGGAGAGAACTGGCGCGTCGCCCTCGCCCTTCTTCGGCGCCCGGGTGAACATCGGGACGCGCAGCAGCTTGTCCTCGGTGAGGGTGAAGACGTCGCCCTCGTCCTCGAGCACCCCAGCGGTCAGGAGCGCGTCGGCGGCCTCGTAGCCGAGCACCTCGATGTCGAAGGCGCCGCGGCCGGCGACATGGAAGACCCGCTCGCGCAGCTGCGCCGGGCAGGACCTGTGGTTGGGGCAACGGAGGTCGGCGTCGCCCTCCTTCTCCTGGGCAAGCTCCGTGCCGCACGAAGGACAGACCGTGGGCATCACCCACTCCGCCAGCCCGTCGGGCCGCAGGTCGACCACCGGCCCGACGATCTCGGGGATCACGTCGCCCGCCTTGCGCAGGATCACGGTGTCGCCCGGGCGGACGTCCTTGCGCTTCACCTCATGGGCGTTGTGCAGTGTGGCCATCTCGACCGTCGAGCCGGAGACCTTCACCGGCGACATCACGCCGTACGGCGTCACCCGCCCGGTGCGCCCGACGTTGACCCGGATGTCGAGGAGCTTGGTGTTGACCTCCTCGGGAGGGTACTTGTACGCGATCGCCCACCGGGGCGCGCGCGAGGTGGAGCCGAGCCGGCGCTGTAGTGCGACCTGGTCGACCTTCACGACCACGCCGTCGATCTCGTGCTCGACGTCGTGCCGGTGCTCGCCGTAGTAGGCGATGAACTCCCCCACCGCCTCCAGGTCCGGGAGAACCTTGGCCAGCTCGCTCACCGGCAGGCCCCAGGCCCGCAGCGCGGTGTAGGACTCGGACTGCCGAGACGGCTCGAAACCGTCACGCGCCCCGAGCCCGTGGCACACCAGCGACAGGGGGCGTGTGGCCGTGACACGCGGGTCCTTCTGCCGCAGGGACCCGGCTGCGGCGTTGCGGGGGTTGGCGAAGGGGCCGCGGCCCGTGTCGAGCATGGTCTCGTTGAGCCTCTCGAACGCCGCGACCGGCAAGAACACCTCTCCGCGCACCTCGACCCGAGCCGGCACGGGGTAGTCGTCGGTGCCGGTCAGCCGGTGCGGGACGTTGTCGATCGTCTTCACGTTGGGAGTGACGTCCTCCCCCGTGCGGCCGTCGCCTCGGGTGGCCCCGCGGACCAGGCGGCCGTCCTCGTAGAGGAGGTTCACCGCAAGGCCGTCGACCTTGAGCTCGCACAGGAACTCGGCGCCCGCCACGCCCTCGCGTCGCAGCCGAGCGGCCCAGGACTCGAGCTCCTCGGCCGAGAACGCGTTGTCGAGGCTCATCATCGGCTCGACGTGGTCCACCGGGGTGAACTCCGTCGAGACCGCGCCGCCGACCTTCTGGGTCGGGGAGTCTGGCGTGCGGAGGTCGGGGAACTGCTCCTCGAGCTCCTCGAGCCGCCGCATCAGCCGGTCGAACTCCGCGTCGGAGATCGTCGGCGAGTCCTTGACGTAGTAGCGCCAGCGCGCCTCCTCGACCTGCTCCGCGATCTCCTGGTGCTCCTCGCGGGCCTCCGGTGTCGCCTCAGCGGCCGTGGCGCCGGCCGACTCCGGCAGCTCGGCTTCTTCATCGCCGGGGGTGACAGCGGTGTCGGGGGTCTCGGTCATGACGCCTATCTTGCCCAATGACACCGACAGGATGTGGCGGGCGGGACAGGACGCCGCCACCTGTCGAGGGCAGTCCGCCGGCGTGCGCAAAGCGAATCCCGTGACCAACGCTTTGGAAGGATGGTCACATGCCCGCTCCCGACCTGCTCCGGCTCGACGCGCCGGGCCGGCCGATCGGCCTGGTCCTGATGCTCCACGGCGGTCAGGCCAACAGCGATGCGCCTGTCGGCGAGCGCAACGCGTCGTGGCGCCGGTCCCGGTGGATGCAGCGCCAGATCACGGCCCGCGCGCACGCAGCCGGGGTGAGCCTCTGGCTGCTCCGCTACGAGCATCGTGGTTGGAACGCCGAGTCGGGGCCGCAGCCGTCCCCTGTCCCCGACGCACGCTGGGCCCTCGACGAGGTGCGGCGCCGGCTCGCACTGCTGCCCGTCGTACTCCTGGGGCACTCGATGGGGGCGCGGACCGCCGTGGCCGTCGCCGACGACCCGCTGGTCACCGGGGTGGTCGCGTTGGCCCCGTGGCTGCCCGCCGACGAGCCCGTGCATGCCCTCGCGGGCAGGCGCTTCGCGGCAGCTCAGGGGCGGACGGACAAGATCACCTCGTTCCGGGCGACCGAGGCGTTCGTACGACGGGCGGCGTCCGTCGCCGCGAGCACAGAGCTCGTCGAGATGGGCGGAGCCGGGCACTACATGTTCCGCAGGCTCCGGGCGTGGAACGACTTCGCCGTCTCGCGGTCACTGCGGTTCGTGCAGGAGCACGCCGACCGCTGACCCGCCCCTCCGTTCAGCCGGGGTAGTCGACTGCGCCGGGATCGGGGCTGCGCCGTCTGTCTCGCGTTGCCTATCTCCGGGAGCGGTGGGCGTCGCGTTCATACCTCTCGGCTGCCCCTTGTGCTCCCCTGTGCTGCGTCCGCGGACCCGCTCAGCCGTCACCGTCGACGAGCGTCTGCCAGCCGCTGCCCTCGACGTGCTCGAAGATCAGGTTGGTCTCCGAGTGGGAGACCGCCGGATGTGTGGCCAGGTGGGTCAGCACGAAGTCGCGCAGGTCCTCGGCGTCCTCGGCCACGACGTGGAGCAGGTAGTCGTCGGCGCCGGCGGTGTGGAACATCGACAGCACACCCCGCCAACCCGGCGCCGCAGAGCGGAAGCTGTCCACGGCCGCCCGGTTGTGCTGCCCCAGACGCACCGCGATCAGCGCCTGCAGCGAGAGACCGAGCACCGAGAGGTCGATGTCGGCACGGTAGCCGCGGATGAGGCCGCTGGCCCGCAGGTTGCGCAACCGGGTGGAGACGGTGGATTCCGCGACCCCGACGGCCGACGCGAGCGCCGCCCCAGACGCTCTCGCGTCTGAGGACAGCGCCCTCAGCAGCGCGCGGTCGATCCGGTCGAGCACCGGTTTCTTCGTCATCGGCTGCCACCTCACCTGTCGGCACGAAGTATCTTCGTCACAGATCCTATCCGCCGCAGAATCTTGCGCTGAGGTTGCCGCATTCAGTCGATGGTGCTGCTCTGACACCATGAGCACCCACTTCCGCCACCTCGAGACGCTGGCTGTCCACGCGGGGATGGACGGTCTGACGGAGACCGGTTCGCACGTCCCACCGATCGACCTGTCGACGACCAACCCGCTGCCTTCGGTGGACGCGGGCGGAGACGCCTACGAGTCGCTCGCCACCGGGCACAGCCTCGCTGACGGCCAGACCGCGGTGTACCAGCGACTGTGGCAGCCGGGTGTCGCCCGGTTCGAGGACGCGCTCGCGGCTCTGGAGGACACCACGCACTCGGTCGCGTTCGCCTCCGGCATGGCAGCGCTGAGCGCCTGCCTGGTCGCCTCGGTCACGCGGGGGCGGCCCCACGTCGTCGCTCTGCGCCCGTTGTACGGCGGAACCGACCACGTGCTCGCCACCGGTCTCCTCGGCACCAGCGTGACCTGGTGCGAGAGGACCGACGACGTGCCCGCCGCGATCCGGCCGGACACCGGGCTGGTCGTCCTCGAGACACCGGCCAACCCGACGTGCGAGCTCGTCGACATCGAGGCGGTCGTCTCCGCCGCCGGTGACGTGCCGGTGCTGGTGGACAACACCTTCGCGACGCCGGTGCTGCAGCAGCCTGCCCGGCACGGCGCGCGGCTCGTGCTCCACAGCGCGACGAAGTTCCTCGGCGGCCACGGTGACGTGGTCGGCGGCGTCGTCGCGTGCGACGAGGCGTGGGCCGCCTCGCTGCGCCAGGTCCGCGCCTTGACGGGTGGGATCCTGCACCCGCTCGGCGCCTACCTCCTGCACCGTGGCCTGCGCACGCTGCCGCTGCGGGTTCGCGCCCAGCAGGCCACCGCCGCCGAGCTGGCGAACCGGCTCGCGGCGCACGAGGCGGTCAGGGACGTGCGCTACCCGGGTCCGCACACCGACCCCCATGGTGTGCTGGGGCGCCAGATGCACGGCACCGGGTCGATCCTCGCGCTCGAGCTCACCGGTGGCTTCGAGGCCGCCGCCGCTTTCGTGGAGAGCTGTGAGCTGGCCACCCATGCCGTCTCGCTCGGCGGGGTCGACACGCTCGTGCAGCACCCGGCGTCGTTGACGCACCGTCCGGTTGCTCCGGAAGCCCGTCCCGGCGCGGGAGTGGTCCGTGTCTCCGTCGGCCTGGAGCACGTGGACGACCTCACCGTCGACCTGCTGCACGCGCTCGACAGCAGCCTCAGCCGGACGCGAGGTTCCGTGCCACTCGCTCGCTGAGCTCGCACGCTCGTCTCGCCCAGGCGGCAGAGGAGCCTGCCAGTCCGCACGACGGCGTGATGACGAGGTCGCCGAGCTCCTCGTCGGCCGGGTCCAAGCCCAGCATGTCGAGCAGGCGGAGCACCCGCTGCGTCACACCCGCGTCGTCGGGCCAGGCTGCGGGCTCGCCGGGCTCCGTCGTCGTGGGGCGGGCAGGCACCACACCGAGCATCAACGTCCGGCCGCTCTCCAGCACCTCCGCGACGGCGTCGTAGGACGCCGGGGCGAGCGCGGAGAGGTCTATCGAGATTCCCTCTGCCCCCGCCCCGGCGACCAGACCGAACGGCACGTCGCCCGCGCAGCAGTGCACCACCGGCGTGGCTCCGCCCCCCACGACGGCGGCCGTTGCCCACTCCAGGGCAGGGGACGCCTCGGGGGCGTCGACCGAGCGGTGCCGGTGGAAGCCCGAGGCGGTCGGCACCTTGCCGGCGAGCACGGCAGGCAGTGCGGGCTCGTCCAGCTGTACGACGAGGGAGGCACCCGGCACACGACGACGGACGTCGGCGACATGGTCGCGCAGCCCCTCGGCGAGCGCCTGGGCCAGCTCACGACGAGCACCGCGGTCGGCCAGGAGCCGATCCCCCTTGGGGCGCTCGACCGTTGCCGCCAGGGTCCACGGGCCGGCCACCTGTACCTTCAGGCGCCCGTCGTACCCCTGGGTCTGCTCCTCCAGCGCGTCGAGGTCCTGCGCCAGCAGGGACCGCGCACGTCGTTGGTCGATGCCGGGTGCGCCACCGGTGAGCCGCCACCCCGCGGGCTGGAGGTCCGCACCGAGCTCCGGCACGATCGCGAGGGCTCGGCCGACCATGTCCGCAGGTGCCCCGCGGCCGGGCAGCTCCGGAAGATGCGGGAAGTCCGGCAGGGTTCCCAGGACCAGACGCAGTGCCTCGTCGAACGCGGCGGCGTCGTCGCCGGGGAAGGAGCCGATGCCGGTGGCAGTGATCCTCATACGTGCCGGCGCTCGTGGCGCACGGCACCGGTGATCGTGGCGGACCCCACCACCCGGGTGCCGTCGTACACCACAGCGGCCTGGCCCGGTGCGACGCCCTGCGCCGGCTCGTGCAGGTCGATCACGACCTCGTCGGCGGTCGACCTCGTCGATACGGTCACCGTCGCGCGGTGCTCCTCGCCGTGCGCCCGCAGCTGCACCGTGCCCTGCAGAGGCCCGGTCGGCACGGTGCCGCACCAGCGCGGGCGGAACGCGGTGATCTGGTCCACGGTCAGCTCCTCGCGGGGCCCCACCGTCACCGTGCCGCTCACCGGCTCGATGTCGAGCACGTAGCGGGGCCGACCGTCGGGAGCCGGTCGGCCGATACGCAGTCCCTTGCGCTGGCCGATCGTGAACCGATAGCTCCCCTCGTGCCTCCCGAGCACCTCGCCGGTCGCGTGGTCGCGGATCTCGCCGGAGGCGACCGGGACCCGCTCCCCCAGCTTCTCGTGCAACCAGCCGCCTGTGTCGCCGTCGGAGATGAAGCAGATGTCGTGGCTGTCCGGCTTGTTGGCCACCGACAGCCCACGCCGCTCGGCCTCGGCCCGGACGTCCTCCTTGCGGGAGTCGCCGAGCGGGAACATCGAGTGCGCGAGCTGCTCCTGGGTCAGCACACCGAGCACGTACGACTGGTCCTTGGCCATGTCGACGGCCCGGTGCATCTCGATCAGCCCGTCCTCGCCGGTGGCGAGCTGTGCGTAGTGACCGGTGGCCACCGCGTCGAAGCCGAGAGCCATCGCCCGCTCGAGGACGGCGGCGAACTTGATCTTCTCGTTACAGCGCAGGCAGGGGTTCGGGGTACGCCCTTCGGCGTACTCGGTCATGAAGTCCTCCACGACGTCCTCGTGGAAGCGGTCGCTCATGTCCCAGACGTAGAAGGGGATTCCGATGACGTCGGCAGCGCGGCGGGCGTCGTTGGAGTCCTCGATGGTGCAGCAGCCGCGTGCGCCGGTCCGGTAGGAGCTGGGGTTCCGGGAGAGCGCCAGGTGGATGCCTGTGACGTCGTGGCCGAGCTCCGCGGCTCGGGCGGCCGCCACAGCGGAGTCGACGCCGCCGGACATGGCAGCAATAACGCGCACGGTCAGCCCGCCTTCGCAGCACTGACCGACGCGGGGCCGCCGAGACCCGAGAGGACGCCGGCGGCACGCGCTCGCTCGACGACAGGCCCGATCGCGTCGACGAGCGCGTCGACGTCGGCCTGGGTCGTGGTGTGTCCGAGGGAGAACCGCAACGCGCTCCTGGCGGCCACCGCGTCGGCACCCATCGCGAGGAGCACGTGGGAGGGCTGCGGCACGCCCGCCGAGCAGGCGGATCCGGTCGAGCACTCGATCCCGCGCGCATCGAGCAGCATCAGCAGCGAGTCGCCCTCACATCCAGGGAACTGGATGTGAGCGTTGCCCGGGAGTCGGTTCGTGAGCGAGCAGTTCTTGTCACCGTTGAGCACGGCGTCCGGCACCTGCTCGGACACCCGGCGCAGGAGGTCGTCGCGCAGGGCGGCGACCCGGGCGGCGTGCTCGGGCTGACGCGCCACGGAGAGCTCGACGGCGACCGCGAAGCCACGGATCGCGGGAGCGTCGATGGTGCCCGATCGGACGTCGCGCTCCTGGCCGCCGCCGTGCAGCAGGGGGGTCAGCTCGATCTCACGGCGTACGACGAGCGCGCCGACGCCGACGGGGCCACCGATCTTGTGCGCGGTGATCGTCAACGCGTCCACGCCGCTCGCTGCGAAGTCGACCTCGACCTGCCCCACCGCCTGCACCGCGTCGGTGTGAACCGGGATGCCGTGGGCGTGGGCGATCTCGACGACGTCGGCGACGGGCTGCACCGTGCCCACCTCGTTGTTCGCCCACATCACCGAGACGAGAGCGACCGAGCCGGGGTCGCGCTCGATCGACTCGCGCAGGGCGGCGAGCTCGAGCCGGCCGCAGCGGTTGACCGGGAGCAGCTCGACGTCGGCGCCCTGCTCCTCGAGCCAGTGAAGGCTGTCGAGCACCGCGTGGTGCTCCACCGACGTGGACAGCACCCGGGTGCGTCGTGGGTCGGCCTGGCGTCGCGACCAGTACAGACCCTTCACCGCGAGGTTGTCGGCCTCGGTCCCGCCGGAGGTGAAGACGACCTCACCAGGGCGGGCGTTGATGGCGCGGGCGATGGTCTCGCGCGACTCCTCCACGACCCGTCGGGCGGCGCGGCCGGAGGCGTGGAGGGAGGAGGGGTTGCCGGGGCGGGCGAGCTGCTCGGTCATCGCAGCCACGGCCTCGGGGTACATCGGCGTCGAGGCGGCGTGGTCAAGGTAGACCGCGCCGGCAGTCGTTCGGGGGTGGGTCATCGCGTCTACAAGGGTACGCGTGTGGGAAACGTGCCGAGCCACCTCCTCGGCCCCGCCTCGCCCCCGGCCGTCGGAACCGGGTTCTCGCCCTGTGGGCGACCTCCGAGGCCCACGACCACGCTCAGGTCAGATCCAGGCGCCCGAGCGCATGACACGGACCGGCCGCAGCTGCGCGTCGGTGACGACGAGGTCGGCCCGTCTGCCCCGTTCCAGCTCGCCGTAGGACCCGTCGAGCCCCAAGGCGGCAGCCGGAGACGACGTGGCCGCGGTGACCGCCGCGGTGAGGTCGATCCCGGCGTCGACACAACGGCGCACGACGTCGAGCAGGTGCGACGTACCTCCGGCCAGGGGGGCGTCGGCTCCCTCGCCGAGCCGGGCGGTCCCGTCGACGAGGTGCACGCGCTGCGGGCCCAGGTCGTAGGAGCCGTTGGGCATGCCTGCCGCCGCCGACGCATCGGTCACGAGCACGATCCGCTCCGGGCCGAGCAGGTCGAAGACCATGCGCACGGTCTCCCCGTCGAGATGGACCTCGTCGGCGATGAGCTCGACGCGGGCGTCGCCTGCCGCCGCAGCGGCAAGTGCCCCGGCCACGGGACCGGGCCGCCGGTGGTGCAGCGGCGGCATGCCGTTGAACAGGTGCGTGACAAGACCCGGGCGGCCGAGTGCTGCCCGCGTGTCGGCGAGCGTACGTCGGACCAGGCCGGCGTCCGCCTCGGTGTGCCCGACGGCCGGAACCACCCCGTGCTCGAGCAGCATGCGGACGACCTCCGCGACCCGGGGCAGCTCGGGCGCGATCGTCATCACGCGCACCGCCCCCCGCCCGGCATCCACCAGATCGCGCGCGAAGCCGACGTCCGGGGCTCGCAGGTACCGCGGGTCCTGCGCCCCACAGCGCGCCGACGACAGGAACGGCCCCTCGACATGGACGGCGGCGACCGTGCCCGCGGCCACGGCGTCGGCCGTTGCTGCGACCTCCGCGAGCATCGTGCCGGCGGCGTCCGTGACGAGGCTCGCGACGACCGAGGTCGTCCCGTGTCCGAGGTGGTGACCGGCAGCACGGACGAGGGTGTCGCGGTCAGTCGTCGCGAACGACCCTCCACCACCGCCGTGGTTGTGGGCGTCGACGAGGCCGGGGAGCACGTAACCCCCTTCGGGGACCTCGACGAGTGGCGCATCCTCACGCGCGAGGTCGTTGCCTCCCTCAGCCGCGTGTGCGGCCGGCCCGACGTCCTCGATGACGCCGTCGCAGACCGTGACCAGCCCGTCCTCGACGATCCCCGCCGAGGTCACGACTCGACCGCGCACCCGTGCCCCTGCCACGTTGCCGACCCTATCTGCGGGCCCTCGCACCGGGGTGCGCGGAAATTGCCTTGCCCACGCCAACGCCGGCGGGTCAGACTCGTCGCGACATGAAGAACTGACATCAACCTCGCTCGCGTCCGCGGCCGCCTCCGCTTGGGAGCGCGCATGCCCGGCGAGTGCACCCACCACCCGACGAACGGTGTCGCTGATGTCTACCCACCTGCACTCATCCGTGTCGTCCCTCGTCGCGCGGGACCTGGTTCGCTCGTACGGCGGCCGGGTCGTCCTCGACGGCGTCGACCTCCGCGCCAACCCCGGCCGACCGCTCGGTCTCGTCGGGGAGAACGGCGCCGGGAAGTCCACGCTGCTGCGGCTGCTCTCCGGCAGCGAGCATCCGGACAGTGGTTCCATCGCGATGCCCAGTGACCTGGCGTACCTCGACCAGGAGCCGACCTTCCCCGACGGCGCCACCGTCGGCGACGTGCTCGACGAGGCTCTTGCACCTCTGCACGACGCCGTGACGCGCATGGAGCAGCTGGCGCCAGGGCTCGACGACGTGTCGGCCCAGGACGAGTACTCCGCCCTGCTGGACTGGGCCGGCCTGCACGACGCGTGGAACGCCGACCATCGTGCCGAGGCTGCTGCCGCTCACCTCGGTCTCGGCGAGGTCGACCGCGACCGTCTCGTGGCCTCGATGTCCGGCGGGCAGCGGATGCGGCTCGCCCTCGCCGCGCTGGTCACCCGACAGCCGGAGTGCGTCCTGCTCGACGAGCCGACCAACCACCTCGACGACGCGGCGGTGGACTTCCTCGAGGAGTTCCTCGTCGCCCTGCCGGGGGTCGTCGTCGTCGCGAGCCACGACCGCACGTTCCTGGAGAACGTCTGCGCCACGATCGTCGACCTCGACCCGATGCACCTCGGCGTCGACGGAGACGGCGGCAACCGGTTCTCAGGGGGCTACTCCGACTACCTGCTGGCGAAGCGGGCATCGCGTGAGCGGTGGGAGGAGGCCTTCCTCGCCCAGCAGGAGGAGCTCAACGACCTGCGCCGTGCCGCGGCGACGACCGCCCGCTCGGTGGGCCACAACCGACCGCCGAAGGACAACGACAAGTTCATCCACTACAAGAAGGGTCAGAACGTCGCCCGGACCGTCAGTCGCCGCGTCAAGGATGCCGAGAAGCGGATCGAGGTGCTCCAGCGCGACCAGGTGCCGAAGCCGCCCCGGCCCCTGGGTTTCCGGGGCACGCTGACCGACGGACGCCGCCCTGGCACGGTCTTCGCCCGGGGCCTCGCGGTCGCTGGGCGGGTGAGCGTCCACCGGCTCGACGTCTCCGCCGGCGAGCACCTGCTGGTGACCGGCGCGAACGGCTCGGGCAAGTCCACGCTGCTCAAGGCGCTGGCCGGAGAGCTGGCCTGCGAGGGGTACCTCCAGGTCTCGGCCCGCCGGATCGGACACCTGCCGCAGGAGGTCGTCTTCAGCCGCCCCGACCGCTCGGCACTGGAGGTGTACGACGGTGCGACCGGGTCGCCGACTGCCTTGTCGGACCTCGGGCTGGTCCACCCACGGGATCTCAACCGCCCCGTGGCAGTGATGAGCGTCGGGCAGCAGCGGCGGCTCGCGCTCGCGATCCTCGTCGCGCGCCGGCCCGACCTGCTGCTGCTCGACGAGCCGACGAACCACATCTCGCTGGCGCTCGCAGACGAGCTCGAGGAGGCCCTGCAACGGTCTGCCGGGACCGTCGTCGTGGCCAGCCACGACCGTTGGCTGCGCCGCCGTTGGAGCGGCCCGACGCTCGCGCTCTAGGTCGTGCAGCAGCCCGCCGTACCCGCACATCCCCATGAAAAGCGCCACTCCCCTCGATGAGCTCACCGAGGGGAGTGACGTTGTCTCAAGGGACCTGGGGAACCCCAGGCGTCAGAGGCTCAGCCCTTGCGCTTGTTGACCTCTTCGGTCGCGGCGGGAAGGACCGTGTGGAGGTCTCCGACCACGCCGAAGTCGACGAGCTCGAACAGCGGGGCCTCCTCGTCCTTGTTGATCGCGACGATGGTCTTCGAGGTCTGCATGCCGGCCCGGTGCTGGATGGCACCGGAGATGCCCGCCGCGACATAGAGCTGCGGGGAGACGACCTTGCCGGTCTGGCCGATCTGGAAGGAGTGCGGGTACCAGCCCGAGTCGACCACGGCGCGCGAAGCACCGACAGCGGCACCGAGCGCGTCCGCGAACTTCTCGACCGGCTCGAAGTTGCCGCCGGTGCCTCGACCGCCGGCGACGACGATCGCTGCCTCGGTGAGCTCGGGGCGACCAGTCGACTTGCGGGGCTCGGACGCGAAGATCTTCGCGGCCTTCGCGGTGTCGGAGATGTTCGCGGCCACCTGCTCGACCGCACCCGCGCCCTCAGCCTGCTCGGGGGTGGCGGCGTTCGGCTTGACCGTGATGATCGGGGTGCCCTTGGTGACCTTCGCCTGCACCGTGTAGCTGCCGGCGAACACCGACTGCGTGGTGACCGGCCCCTCCTGGACGTCGACGGCATCGGTGATCAGACCGGAGTCGGTCTTGACGGCGAGGCGAGCCGCGATCTCCTTGCCCTCGGCGTTGGAGGAGATGAGTACGGCGGCCGGGCCGGCCTTCTCCACCAGCTGCTGAAGCACCTCAGCCTTGGGGGCGACCAGGTAGCCCTTGATCTCCGCGTCGTCGACAACGTAGATCTTCTCAGCGCCGTAGCTCTTCAGAACGGCGGTGGCGTCGTCGGACGGGTTGCCGATGAACACCGCCGACGGCTCACCGAGACGGCGAGCGATCGTCAGAAGCTCGTTGGTGGTCTTGCGTACCGCACCGTCGACGTGGTCGACGAGAACCAGGATCTCGCTCATGTCAGCTACCGGACCTTCCTCAGATGAACTTCTTCGAAGCGAGGAACTCGGCCAGCGCTGTGGCGCCCGAGCCGTCCTCGTCGGTGACGATCTCGCCCTGCGTCCGCGGCGGCCGGGCGGTGGTGTCCTCCACCTGCGACCACGCCGCGGAGAGGCCGACCTGCGAGCCGTCGAGGCCCAGGTCGGACAGCGACCAGGTCTCGACCGGCTTCTTCTTGGCGGCCATGATCCCCTTGAAGGACGGGTACCGAGCCTCACCCGACTGGTCGGTCACCGACAGGACGAGCGGGGCGGTGCCGCCGACGATCTCGGTCGCGGTGTCGCCGTCGCGACGGATCCGGACCTCCTTGCCCTGCATCTCGACCTGCGATCCGAAGGTCACCTGGGGCAGACCGAGGCGCTCGGCCAGCATGGCGGGGACGACGCTCATGACACCGTCGGTCGACGCCATGCCACACAGCACGAGGTCGTAGTCGAGCTTCTTGATGGCCTCGGCCAGGACCAGGGAGGTGGCGAGGGCGTCGGAGCCGGCGATCGCGTCGTCTGTCACGTGGACACCCTTGTCGGCCCCCATCTGGAGGCCCTTCCGGATCGCGTCCACAGCCTGCTCGGGGCCGACCGTCAGCACGGTGATCTCGGCGCTGTCGTCGCCCGACTTCTCCTTGAGCTGCAGCGCCTGCTCGACGGCGTACTCGTCGAGCTCCGACAGCAGACCGTCGACTCCGACGCGGTCGACGGTGTTGTCACCCTCGAAGTGCCGGTCTGCACTCGCATCCGGCACGTATTTCACACACACGACAATGTTCATGGCAGTCTCGGCCCTGAGGGCCCCTCCTGTGCACTCGGTCTGACGGTCTCCCGCCCACGATGTCCCCTGAGGCTACTAGCGCGTAGCTAGCAGAGGAACATGCGGACGGGTGGGTTCGATCACACGCTCACGGCGTTTCCCCGAGAGGCGTGCGGGGGACTTACGGACGGATGACCCGGTCAAGAATCTTGCCGATCACGAGGTAGACGACGGCGGCGATCCCCCAGTTCGTCAGGGCGCTCTTCACCCGGCCGTCCTGGTCGTCGGGGAAGGTGAAGATGCCGTCCTTGAGGCTGAACGGCCCGTCGAGCTTCTCGGCGCCGGAGATGATGAAGTGCACGATGCTGTTCTCCTCGTTCGCCTTGAGCGCGATGAGCAGCGCTCCGACAGCGAGGAACAGCGCGCAGACCACCGCGACGAGCCAGACCACCGTGGCGACCTTGCTCCGCACGGCGTTGGTCCCGGCCTTGACCTTCGACGCGCCCCCTGCGGAAGTACGCCGACCCCGCTTGTCGGGGGCAGCCTCCGACCCTCTGTCCTCAGTGCCCTTGCTGGCGTCAGTCAATGTGTCTCCTTGGTCCGAGGTACCCGCACGATAACCGACCGTGGTTGGCCCCGAGAAACGGTTCCGACGCGTGACCGAGGGAGACGGACACCCGGTCTGGTCAGCGCCCCACGAACTTCGCCTTGCCCGGTCCCTCCTCGACGAACGACCGCATGCCGATGCCGCGGTCCTCGGTGGCGAACAGGGCGGCGAACTGCTGGCGCTCGATCTCGAGACCCGTCTCCAGGTCCACCTCGACACCCCGGTCGATCGACTCCTTGGCCGCCCGGATGGCGTACGACGCGCCCGCGGTGAACTGCTTGGCCCAGGCCACCGCCTCGGCGTACACCTGGTCCGCGGGAACCACCCGGTCGACCAGCCCGATGGCGAGGGCCTCCTCGGCCTTCACGAAGCGGCCGGTGAAGATCAGGTCCTTGGCCTTCGACGGGCCGACCAGACGAGTCAGGCGCTGGGTACCACCCGCACCCGGGATGATGCCGAGGAGGATCTCGGGCTGACCGAGCACCGCGCTGTCAGCGGCGATGCGGATGTCCGCGCAGAGGGCGAGCTCGCACCCACCGCCGAGCGCGTAGCCCGTCACCGCAGCGACCACCGGCTTCGGGATACGCGCCACGGCCGTGAAGGAGGACTGCAGCGCGCCGGATCGACGGACCATGTCGGTGTAGGACATGTCGGCCATCTCCTTGACGTCCGCGCCGGCGGCGAACACCTTCTCGCCGCCGTAGACCACGACAGCCTTCACGTCCTCGCGGTCGACGCACTCCGCCGCCGCGGAACGGATCTCCTCCTGGACCTGCACGTTGAGCGCGTTCATCTTCGGCCGGTCCAGCCGGATCGTCGCGACGCCGTCCTCGACCTCGACCCGCACGAACTCGCCCACGTTGCACTCCTCTGATCGCCGGAAACCTGCTGGGAGCCTAAACCGGCGAGCCACCCTCAGGGTTGGCGGGTCACAGAAGGGTGAAGAGGGCCGGATAGTCGGTTTGTCGGCCGGAGTCGTCGGAGACAATGCTGTCGTGAACCCGGGAGTGTGGCCAGACGACCAGGACCATGAAGCCGTCTGGCCAGGACAGCATCAGCCGCTCGGAGCGACCTGGAGCGACGAGGCGACGAACTTCGCCGTCTACGCACCCGAGGCCACGAAGGTCGAGGTCTGCCTCTTCGACGACGACGGCCAGGGCGGCGAGGTCGAGCGGCGCCACCTGCTGTCGGAGTACACCCTCGGCATCTGGCACGGCGCCATCCCCGGCGTCCCGCGCGGACAGCGTTACGGCTTCCGAGCCGACGGCCCCTGGGACCCGTCGAACGGTCACCGGTTCAACCCGCACAAGCTGCTGCTCGACCCCTACGGGCTCGCGGTCAGCGGCACTGTCGTCCCCGGCTCGGAGATCTTCGGCTACGTCCTCCCGGAGCCCGCTGACGACAGTCAGCAGCGGGCAGGCAAGGAGGCGACCCTCAACGAGCAGGACTCCGCTGCGTGCATGTCCAAGAGCGTCGTCGTCCACGACGACTTCGACTGGGGCGACGACGACCTGGTCCGGCCCCGGGTGAAGCTGACCGACACCGTGGTCTACGAGCTCCATGTCAAGGGCTTCACGAAGCTCCACGACCGCGTGCCCGAGGAGCTCCGCGGCACTTATGCGGGCCTGGCCACCCCTGCGGTCGTCGACTACCTCAGAGACCTCGGGATCACGACCGTCGAGCTGCTCCCCGTGCACCAGTTCGTCTCGGAGCCCGCCCTGGCCTCCCGGGACCTGGTGAACTACTGGGGCTACAACTCCATCGGGTTCTTCGCACCCCACAACACCTACAGCTCCAGCGGCGACCGCGGACAGCAGGTCACCGAGTTCAAGCAGATGGTCAAGGCCCTTCACGCCGCCGGGCTCGAGGTGATCCTCGACGTCGTCTACAACCACACCGCCGAGGGCAGCCCGCTCGGACCCACGCTGAGCTTCCGCGGACTCGACGACCGCGGCTACTACAAGCACGTCGACCCGACGGTCGACCCGGGCACGTACTGGGACGTCACCGGCTGCGGCAACACCGTGGACGCCTCGGCGCCCCACGCGCTGCGGATGATCCTGGACTCCCTGCGCTACTGGGTGACCGAGATGCACGTCGACGGGTTCCGGTTCGACCTGACCCCGGCGCTCACGCGGACCCGCCTCACCGTCGACATGGGGGCGCACTTCCTCACCGCGATCGGCCAGGACCCGGTGCTCCGCCACGTGAAGCTGATCGCGGAGCCGTGGGACGCGAGCATGGACGGCTACCAGGTCGGCAACTTCCCGCCGCCGTGGTGCGAGTGGAACGACCGGTACCGCGACACGATCCGTGACTTCTGGCGCCTCAGGTCAGGCGGGATCGCGGAGGTCGCCTCCCGCATCTCGGGCTCCAGCGACCTCTACGCCGACGACGGCCGTTCGCCGTACGCCTCGGTCAACTTCATCACCGCGCACGACGGCTTCACGCTGCGCGACCTGGTCTCCTACAACGACAAGCACAACGAGGCCAACGGCGAGGACAACCGCGACGGCACCGACAACAACCGGTCCTGGAACTGCGGCGTCGAGGGTGAGACCGACGACCCGGAGGTGCTCGCGCTCAGGCACCGCCAGGCCGCCAACCTGATCTCGACGCTGTGCCTGAGCAACGGCGTGCCGATGATCACGGCCGGCGACGAGCGCGGCCGCACGCAGCGCGGCAACAACAACGCGTACACACAGGACAACGAGATCTCCTGGATGGACTGGCGTGCCGACGACGCCTGGCTCGACATCTACGAGATCACCAAGACCGTGCTGCGACTACGTCGTGAGCACCCAGCCCTGCGCCAGAGGCACTACCTCGAGGGACGCCCCACGGTCGACGGCGGCCCGAAGGACCTGGCGTGGGTCCACCCCGACGGCCGGGAGATGACCCCCGCGGACTGGTCGGACGACGGCCTGCACCAGTTCGGCATGTTCCTGTCCGGCAACCCGTTGCGTGCACCCGGTCCGCACGGCGAGAAGCTCCAGGACGCGTCCTTCCTGATCTGGTTCAACGCTCACCCCGAACCGGGCAAGGTCGCCCTCCCCGACCAGGACTGGGTCAAGTACGGCGAGGTCGTGCTGAGCACCGACGAGCACCACCACCATGGCGAGCGGGTCGAGGCCGGCGACGTCCTGACGATCGCGCCGCGGTCGATGCTCGTCCTGCGCCAGGTCTGACCCCGGACCCGATCCCCTCAGACGACAAGCGCCCCGGTCGTCATGACGACCGGGGCGCTTCCTCGACGGTGATCAGGGCTGGACGACGAAACCCAGCTCCGCCGGCGAGGCCAGCAGCTCATGCCTGGGAACGATCCTCGTCGTGTACCCGAAGGGGCCGCTCTTCTTGAGCGCCAGCGACCCGGCGTACCGGTACCTGCCTGCCTCGTAGGTCTCGGCCAGGTGGAGCGACTCGATCCGTGTGTCGACCAGCTCGTCGTCGTGGCGGATGCGGCCGTGCACGACCTGCACGTCCACGTCCTCCGGCTCGAGGTCGCCGAGCGAGACGTAGACGCTCACCTCGAGTGTCTGGCCGATCTCGGGGGTGTCCCCCACGCCGCTGGAGTCGACGTGGTCGATCGAGACGCCCGACCAACCGGCCGCGACCCGCTGCTTCCATTGCGCGAGCCCGCGTGCGGCGGACCAGTCGTCGTTGAGCGCCCTCGATGTCGCCGCCGACGGGGCGTAGAGCTGCTCGACGTAGTCGCGCACCATCCGGCTGGCGAGCACCTTGGGCCCGAGCGACTTCAACGTGTGGCGCACCATCTCGATCCAGCGGACCGGCACGCCGTCCGCGTCGTGGTCGTAGAAGCGTGGCGCGACCTCGTTCTCGATGAGGTCGTAGAGCGCCGCTGCCTCGATGTCGTCGCGACGGTCGGGGTCATCGACCCCGTCCGCGGAGGGGATCGCCCAGCCGTTGTGGCCGTCGTACCACTCGTCCCACCAACCGTCGAGGATCGACAGGTTGAGACCGCCGTTGAGCGCGGCCTTCATGCCGGAGGTCCCGCAGGCCTCGTACGGTCGCAACGGGTTGTTCAGCCACACGTCACAGCCCGGGTAGAGCGGCTGGGCCATCGCGATGTCGTAGTTCGGCAGGAACACGATGCGATGGCGCACCTCGGGGTCGTCCGAGAACCGCACGATCTCCTGGATCAGCTTCTTGCCGCCCTCGTCCGCAGGGTGGGCCTTGCCTGCGATCACGAGCTGCACGGGCCGCTCGGGGTTCAGCAGGATCCGCTTGAGCCGCTCGGGGTCGCGCAGCATGAGGGTCAGCCGCTTGTACGACGGGACGCGCCGCGCGAAGCCGATGGTCAGCACGTCGGGGTCGAGGGCGGAGCGGGTCCACTTCAGCTCCGCCGGCGCGAGGCCGCGGTGGAGGTACGAGTCGGTCAGCCTCCGCCGGGCGTCGAGGACCAGTCGCTCCCGCAGCTTGCGCTTGGTCTCCCAGATGCGCTTCTCCGACGCGTTGTCGACGGCCTGGAAGACCTGGTCGGGCTGCCCGGACGTGACGTCGGCCCCTGCCTCCGCGGCCAGCTGGAAGACCTCGCGGGCGACCCAGGTCGGCGCGTGCACCCCGTTGGTGATCGAGGCGATCGGGCGCTCGTCGGCGTCGAACTGGGGCCAGAGCCCGCCGAACATGCCGCGACTGACGTTTCCGTGGAGCTGAGAGACACCGTTGGCCCGCTGGGCCAGGCGCAGGCCCATCACGGCCATGTTGAACACCGACGGGTCGCCGCCCTCGTAGTCCTCGCAGCCGAGCGCGAGGATCTGCGCGACCTCCAGGCCGGGGCTGGCGTTCTCCCCGCCGAAGTACTGCTCCACGAGGTCGCGGGGGAAGCGGTCGATACCTGCCGGCACGGGGGTGTGCGTCGTGAACACGGTCCCGGCCCGGCAGACCTCGAGGGCGGTCGCGAAGTCGAGGCCGGCGGGGCCCCCGGTGAGCTCGCGGATCCGCTCCAGGCCGAGGAAGCCGGCGTGACCCTCGTTGGTGTGGAACACCTCGGGCGCCGGCGCCCCGGTGAGCCGGGAGTAGGCACGCAGCGCCCGGACCCCGCCGATGCCGAGCAGCATCTCCTGGCGAAGCCGGTGCTCGTTGTTGCCGCCGTACAGCCGGTCGGTGACCAGCCGGAGGAACTCGGTGTTCTCCTCCACGTCGGAGTCGAGGAGGAGCAGCGGAACACGGCCCACCTGGGCGATCCAGATCCTGGCGACCAGCTCGTCTCCGCCTGGCAGGCCGATGGCCACCTGGGCGGGGGTGCCGTCCTGCTCGCGCAGCATGGACAGGGGCAGGCCGTCGGGGTCCACGACCGGGTAGGTGTCCTCCTGCCACGCCTCCCTCGACAGCGACTGCTGGAAGTAGCCGTGCCTGTAGAGGAGGCCGACACCGACGATGGGGACGCCGAGGTCGCTCGCCGTCTTGAGGTGGTCACCGGCGAGGATGCCGAGGCCGCCGGAGTACTGCGGCAGCACGGCGGTGATCCCGAACTCGGGTGAGAAGTAGGCGATCGAGCGAGGCGCCTCGGGACCCAGCGTCTGGTACCAGTGGTCGCCGGTGAGGTAGCGGTCGAGGTCGGCCTCGGCGGCGTCGAGACGGGCGAGGAACTCCTCGTCCTTGGCCAGCTCGTCGAGCCGCTCCACCGAGACGTTGCCCAGGAGTCGCACCGGGTCGTGGCCGGAGGCGTCCCAGGCAGCGGGGTCGATGGCGGCGAAGATGTCCTGCGTCTCGGGGTGCCAGGACCACCTGAGGTTCTGGACGAGACCCTCGAGCGAAGCCAGTCGCTGGGGCAGAACAGGTCGGACGGTGAATCGACGGATAGCTCTCACGGACGGTGACCTTACCGAGAATGGATCGTTCCAACTACCCGCGGGTGGTGGGTTATGGACCAGGCTCCACGTAACCCGCCGACTCTGTCCGACGTTAAGCGGTGCATCCCAGGTCCCCGTGACCACATCCGTCCGCACCGCGAGAGGCACACCATGCCCCTGAGCCCACGAGCTGCACGCGCCGGCAGTGCGCTGGCAGCAGCAGGCGTCATCCTCAGCCTGACCCAGCTCCCCGCCACCGGCACCGCCACCGCTCCACAGAAGGAGACCGCGGGCCGGACCGTGGTCACGTGGGGAGACTCTCCCCTGGCCCTGCCCGACCTGGACCTGCGCGGCTCCGCCCTGCCGACCCAGGCACAGCGCAGCGCCGTGGCCGCACTCGGCGCCACCGTGCGGTGGAACCGGTTCGGCACCCCCTCCTCCGTCTACGCCACCGACGGGGACCTGGGCACGGCCGCCAGCAGCGACCCGGTCACCGCCGCCCGGTCCTGGCTCCAGAGCCACCGAGCGGCCCTCGGCCTGAGCAGCGACCAGGTCGCGGGCCTCGAGCTGGTCTCCAACCAGGAGCTCGCCGACAGCCCCGCACGGGCGGTGCTCTTCCGCCAGACCTTCGGGGACCTCTCACCGGCGCTCGGAAGCATGGTGACCGTCGGTGTCGCCCACGGAAAGATCGTCTATGTCTCGTCCTCGCTGACCCGCACGACGAGTGCTCCGCAGCCCTCGAAGCTCACGGCGGTCCAGGCGTGGCAGATCGCAGCGTCAAGCGTGGGACGGGAGACCGCGCTCAAGGCGATCGACGACACGGTGAAGGCCGGCTGGACACGGCTCGACGTCGACGGCTTCGCCCAGGAGCAGCAGGTCCGCCTGCGTGCCCTCGCCCTCGCCGACGGCACCGTCCGGCCCGTGTACGAGACCAATGTCGTGGACTCCCAGGGCGGCAAGGCCATGGCCTACACCTTCATGGTCGACGCCGTGACCGGGAAGGTGCTGCACCGCGAGAACAAGGTCGAGCACGCGTTCGCCACAGCGAGCCAGGGTGGCACCCAGATGCAGGGAGCGGTCACCGCCAAGGAGTGCGGCCCCAAGCACACCTTCGAGCTCACCGACGGCAACACCAAGCAGATCGTGGTGGCCGCGACCGAGGTGAACCCCGCCAACGACATCGTGATCAAGATCTTCGGCCCAGGGGGTGAGGTGCTGACCACCGGCGACCTCGCCACCAGTCCCGAGACCGCGACGTACACCGCGGACAGGATTCCGGCCGGCACCTACAGCGCGCAGGTCTGTCCCTTCGACGACCCGACCGCGCCGTTCACCGGTCCCGGCGACTACGTCGGGGTGATCACGACCTCGGACAGCGAGGCCCCGGCGGCCGGCGCGCCGTACCCGCCGAAGTGGACCTACTTCGCAGCCAACCCCACGCTGAGCTACTCGACGACCCACGTCCCGGGCAACCGGGTCACCGGCTGCTGGGAGACCCGGCACCAGGGCGACCGAGTCGCAGGCTGCGACACACCCCCCGGGTCCCTCCGCAACCTGGCCTCCCGCGCGCCGTGGGACTTCGACTTCGCCACCGGTCTGCCGACCCTGACGACCGCGGGCAACAACGCACTCACCCGCGAGGCGTGGGCCTCGCCGCTCACACCGGGCGGAGCGCAGTCCCCCGTCGCGCCCGACCGCAACTACACCCACGACTTCACCGACGCGTGGCAGAACAGCAAGTGCGACCCGACGAACCTGCACCCCGGCGGCAACGACATCGACGCCTCGGTGACCAACCTGTTCGTCTCGCACAACCGCATGCACGACTTCTCGTACTTCCTCGGCTTCACCGAGGGGAACTACAACCTGCAGGCCCGGAACCTCGGAAACAACCCCGACCCCACGCGGGAGAACGACCCTGAGCTCGGTGACGCGCAGGCCGGGGCCCTCACCGGAGGCACGCCGAGCTACCTGGGCCGTGACAACGCCAACCAGATCGCGCTGCAGGACGGCATCCCCGGGATCACCAACCAGTACCTCTTCCAGCCGATCGCGGGGGCCTTCTACTCCCCCTGCGCCGACGGCGGCTTCGACATGAGCATCGTCGGCCACGAGTACACCCACGCGATCAGCAACCGCATGATCGGCGGCCCGGACGAGGGCATCACCTCGGAGCAGGGCGGTGCCATGGGCGAGTCGTGGGGCGACCTGGTCGCCGCGGAGTACCTGCTGTCCCACGGCTACTCGACGGGCGCCAACCCGTGGGCCGTCGGGCCGTACGCCACGGGCAACAAGTCGGCCGGCATCCGCGACTACGCGATCAACCACAACCCGCTGCAGTACGGCGACTACGGCTTCGACAGCACCGGACCGGAGGTCCACGCCGACGGCGAGATCTGGAACGCCGTGCAGTACGACGTCCGCCAGGCGCTCGTGAACAAGTACGACAAGCGCTTCCCCGCGAGCGACAGAGCGCTCCAGCTGCGCTGCGCCGACGGCGGCGCGACCAGGTCGCCGCTGGCCGTCGACAAGTGCCCGGGCAACCGGCGCTGGGTCCAGCTGATGTTCGACGCCTTCCTGCTGCAGCAGGGCGCGACCAACATGCTCGACGCCCGCGATGCGATGCTCGCGGCCGACCAGATGCGGTTCGGCGGCGCGAACCAGCGCGCCATGTGGACCGCCTTCGCCGGCAACGGCATGGGCGTGGACGCCCGGACCCCCAACTCGGACTCCTCCGACCCGAAGCCCGGCTACCGTGCCCCCGGCGTGCGGCTCGGGACGGTGAAGTTCGCCGCGAGGTCCGGCAGGGCGTCCGTGCCCGGCAAGTTCTTCGTCGGTCGTTACGAAGCCCGCGTCACCCCGGTCGCCGACACCATCAGGTCGACCGCCCGCGGCGCCGTCGTGAAGCTCGTCCCCGGCACCTACGACCTGCTCTTCCAGGGCAAGGGTGCCGGCCTGACCCGCTCCCGCTTCACGGTCAGGCCCGGGGCTCGCACGACGAAGCTGGTCAAGGTCAGCAGGAACCTCGCGTCGAAGAGCATCGGCGCCAAGGTGACCGGGTCGAGCGCCGGCTCGGTCAACGCGGCGAGCCTCATCGACGACACGGAGGCGACGAACTGGGCCGGGATCAACGAGAGCGACAGCGTCGACGCGAAGGGCAAGCACCCCTTCGTCGTGGTCGACCTCGCCGGCGGCCGCCACACCGTGCGCCGAGTCCAGGTGAGCGCCATGCTCCGCCCGGCCGGCAACGACGCGAGCGACCCGGACTCGGGCCGCAGGTTCACCGCCCTTCGCAAGTTCGCCATCGAGGTCTGCACGACCCGCTGCGCCGGCCCGGGCGCGAGGTGGAAGCGCATCTTCACCAGCCGCGACAACGCCTTCCCGGCAGTGCGCCCGCGGCCGGTGGCTCCGAACCTCACGTTGCGGTCCTTCGACGTCGCGGACACCCCAGCGACGCATGTGCGCTTCGTGGCGCTCGAGAACCAGTGCACGGGCTTCGGCGGGTACGCCGGGGAGCAGGACAACGACCCGCTCAACGACACCGACTGCAAGGCGGCCTCCGACGCGGGCCTCTCGGTCCGTGCCGCCGAGCTCGAGGTGTTCGACCGCAACTGAGAGCGACGCGAAGCCGCTGGCAGGACCAGCGAGTACGGTGCCCGGATCGACGTCAGGCGGCGTCGAACCGGGCACCGTACCCAGTGATGGAACGATCCAACCCTCACTTGCAGAGGTGCTCGGGATCGGCAAGATTGGGCACATGGTCGGACGAATCCCCATCATGGACGTCGCACCCGTGGTCGACCTCGGCCGCTACCCGGCGAAGGCCGTCGTAGGCGAGCCGTTCGAGGTCACCGCGCTCGTCTTCCGAGAGGGCCACGACGCCTTGAGCGCCGACGTGGTCCTCACCGATCCCGACGGCGAACGCCGCCCGTGGGTCCGGATGACCAAGGACCCCGAGGAGCCCGACCTGTGGCGTGCGGAGATCTCCGCCGACCGCGAGGGCGCCTGGACCTTCTCCATCGAGGGTTGGTCCGATCCCGTCGCGACGTGGCGCCACGCCGCGGAGATCAAGATCCCCGCCGAGATCGACGTGGAGCTCATGTTCGCCGAGGGGGTGCTCCTCCTCGAGCGCGTGGCGGCGAGCCTGCCCACGAGCCGGTGGGCCGGCCTGCCACCAAGCCCGCGGCCAAGCCGGGAGCCAGGATCGCGCGCAGGTCGGTGGACCGTGGCGACGACCAGCGCACCGTCGAGGACGCGATCACGGCCATGAAGGACACCTCACGCCCGGCGGACGCACGGTACGCCGCAGCGGTCTCCCCCGCGATCGACGACGTCCTCGACCGCTACCCGCTGCGCGACCTCGTCACCACCGAGGGCCCCTACAAGCTGTACGTCGACCGACCCCGGGCCCTCTTCGGCTCCTGGTACGAGTTCTTCCCGCGCAGCGAGGGCGCCTACGTCGACAAGAGGTCCGGCAAGGTCGTCTCAGGCAGTTTCCGCACCGCGGCGAAGCGGCTCGACGCCGTGGCGGCGATGGGCTTCGACGTCCTCTACCTGCCGCCGATCCACCCGATCGGCAAGGTCAACCGCAAGGGTCCCAACAACTCGCTCGTGACCGAGGAGGGCGACCCGGGCTCGCCGTGGGCGATCGGATCCGACGAGGGCGGCCACGACGCGATCCACCCCGACCTCGGCACGTTCGAGGACTTCGACGACTTCGTCGCACGCGCAAGGGAGCTCGGGATCGAGGTCGCGCTCGACCTCGCGCTGCAGGCCGCGCCCGACCACCCGTGGGTGAAGACGAACCCCGAGTGGTTCACCACCCGCGCGGACGGCACGATCGCCTATGCCGAGAACCCCCCTAAGAAGTACCAGGACATCTACCCGGTCAACTTCGACAACGACCCCGACGGCATCTATCACGAGGTGCTGCGCGTCGTACGCCACTGGATGTCCCACGGGGTTCGGATCTTCCGCGTCGACAACCCCCACACGAAGCCGGTGGAGTTCTGGGACTGGCTCCTCACCGAGGTGCAGAAGACCGACCCCGACGTGATCTTCCTGTCCGAGGCTTTCACCAAGCCCGCGATGATGCGCACCCTCGCCACGGTCGGTTTCCACCAGTCCTACACGTACTTCACCTGGCGCACCGCGAAGTGGGAGCTGGAGGAGTACCTCACCGAGCTCTCGCACGAGACCAGCCACGTGCTGCGCCCGAACCTGTTCGTGAACACGCCCGACATCCTCCACGGCTACCTGCAGTACGGCGGACCCGCGGCGTTCAGGATCCGGGCGACCATCGCGGCGACGGCCTCCCCGTCCTGGGGCGTCTACGCCGGCTTCGAGCTGTTCGAGCACGTCGCCGTCAAGCCGGGCAGCGAGGAGTACCTCGACTCGGAGAAGTACCAGATCCGGATCCGCGACTGGGAGGGTGCCGAGCGCTCGGGCCGCACCCTCGCGCCGTACATCACGCAGCTCAACGACATCCGTCGCCGCCACCCGGCGCTTCAGCAGCTCCGCAACCTGACCGTGCACCACAGCGACGACGAGTCGGTGCTGGTCTTCAGCAAGTTCGCGAAGGGTCCGGGCGACGACCGGCACGAGGACGACCTGATGATCATCGTCGTCAACGTCGACCCGCACGCCACCCGTGAGACGACCGTGCACTTGAACCTGCCCGCGTTGGGTATGGACTGGACTGACCTGTTCACCGTGCACGACGAGCTCACCGGCGACTCCTGGACCTGGGGCGAGCACAACTACGTGCGCCTCGACCCGCACCAGCAGCCCGCTCACATCTTCACCGTTCGGAGGCCCACCCTGTGACCCAGCCTGTGACAGACACGGCGAGTCAGTCCCAGCAGATGCCGGAGACGGCGGAAGGGCTCCCCGCACATGAGCCGGACTGGTTCAAGAAGGCGGTCTTCTACGAGGTCCTGGTGCGGTCCTTCAAGGACTCCAACGGCGACGGCGTCGGCGACTTCAAGGGCCTGACCGAGAAGCTCGACTACCTCGAGTGGCTGGGCGTCGACTGTCTGTGGGTGCCGCCGTTCTTCAGCTCACCGCTGCGTGACGGCGGGTACGACGTGGCCGACTACACCGACATCCTCCCCGAGTGCGGGACCGTCGACGACTTCCACGACTTCCTCGACGCCGCCCACCAGCGCGGCATCCGGGTGATCATCGACTTCGTCATGAACCACACCTCGGACCAGCACCCGTGGTTCCAGGCCAGCCGCAACGACCCCGACGGCCCCTACGGCGACTTCTACGTCTGGTCCGACAGCGACGAGCTCTACGAGGAAGCCCGGATCATCTTCGTCGACACCGAGCCGTCGAACTGGACCTGGGACCCGGTCCGGCAGCAGTACTTCTGGCACCGCTTCTACTCCCACCAGCCCGACCTCAACTTCGACAACCCCAAGGTCCACGACGCCATGCTCGAGGCCCTGAAGTTCTGGCTCGACATGGGCATCGACGGCTTCCGCCTCGACGCGGTCCCCTACCTCTACGAGCGTCCCGGCACCAACGGCGAGAACCTCAAGGAGACCCACGAGTTCCTCAAGAAGGTCCGCACGTACGTCGACGAGCACTACCCCGACCGGATCCTGCTCGCCGAGGCCAACCAGTGGCCGTCCGACGTCGTCGACTACTACGGGGACTTCGACAAGGGTGGCGACGAGTGCCACATGTGCTTCCACTTCCCGGTGATGCCGCGCATCTTCATGGCGGTGCGCCGGGAGTCGCGCTTCCCGATCTCCGAGATCCTGGAGCAGACCCCGGAGATCCCCTCGAACTGCCAGTGGGGCATCTTCCTGCGCAACCACGACGAGCTGACGCTCGAGATGGTCACCGACGAGGACCGCGACTACATGTGGGGGGAGTACGCCAAGGACCCCCGTATGAAGGCGAACATCGGCATCCGCCGCCGCCTCGCGCCGCTGCTGGACAACGACGTCAACCAGATGGAGCTGTTCACCGCGCTGCTGCTCTCACTGCCCGGCTCGCCGGTGCTCTACTACGGCGACGAGATCGGCATGGGCGACAACATCTGGCTCGGTGACCGCGACGGCGTCCGCACCCCGATGCAGTGGACCCCCGACCGCAACGCCGGCTTCTCCGTGGCGACCCCGGGCAGGCTTCACCTGCCGGTGATCCAGGACCCGGTGTTCGGCTACCAGGCCGTCAACGTCGAGGCCGAGCTGCAGAACGCCTCCTCGCTGCTGCACTGGACCCGGCGGATGGTCCACGCCCGCAAGAAGCACGAGGCGTTCGGCCTCGGCGACTTCACCGACCTCGGCGGGTCCAACCCGAGCGTGCTCAGCTACGTCCGCGAGTACGTCAGCGCCGACGGCTCGGTCGACTCCGTACTCTGCGTGAACAACCTCTCCCGGTTCCCCCAGCCCGTCGAGCTCGACCTGCGACGCTGGGAGGGCGTGGAGCCCGTCGAGCTGCTCGGCGGGGTGCGGTTCCCGAAGGTCGGCGAGCTTCCGTACCTCCTCACGCTCGGTGCCTACGGCTTCTACTGG
Organism: uncultured Actinomycetota bacterium; assembly: GCA_963700955.1. Lineage (GTDB taxonomy): Bacteria > Actinomycetota > Actinomycetes > Propionibacteriales > Nocardioidaceae > Nocardioides_C. The sequence goes on from CAVOZH010000012.1 coordinate 722,748, forward strand.
TTCCGCCTGCCCAGCCCGACCCCGGCTGAGGAGGCCATCGCCCCGTGACCTCGAACATCGACGAGAAGATCCTCCAGGAGCTGGCTGCCTACATCGGCGAGGCGCGGTGGTTCGGGGGCAAGGGCCGTGACATGCGCGTGTCCGACGTACGTCGTCTCGGCTGGCTCGACCCCGAGCCCGGCCCGGACCTCCCGCACACCCGCATCGAGCTCGCCACGGTGGACTACCCCGAGACGGCGACCAGCGCCGGCGAGACGGAGTTCTACCAGCTGCCCCTCGCCTACTATCCGGCTCCGCAGGAGCGTCTGGCGCATGCCTTCGTCGGCAACTGGCAGGACGGCGAGCTCGGCGACGTGCACGTGTACGACGCCGTGCACGACCGCTACGCCACGCACCAGTGGCTCACGGCGTTCGCCGAGGAGCGCCGCACCGACGACATGGTGTTCCACCGTCTCGAGGGGCACGAGCTCGACCTCGACGTCCACTCGTCGCTGTTCTCCGGCGAGCAGAGCAACTCCTCGGTGCGCTTCGGCGAGGACAGCCTGATGAAGGTGTTCCGCAAGATCACCCCTGGCCGCAACCCCGACATCGAGATCCACGAAGCGCTGACGCGTGCGGAGAGCCAGCACATCGCCGCTCTCTACGGCTGGCTGGAGGCGCCCGCCCGGTACTCCGAGGAGCCACTGCAGCTCGCGATGCTGCAGCAGCTGCTCCGGACCGCCAGCGACGGGTGGGACCTGGCCCTCGCCAGCGTCCGCGACCTCTTCGCCGAGGCGGACCTGCACGCCGACGAGGTCGGTGGGGACTTCGCAGCCGAGGCACACCGTCTCGGCGTTGCCACCGCGGAGGTCCACGAGGTGCTCGCGCACGAGTTCGCCACGGAGACCTGGGGAGCCGACGAGCTCGCCGAGCTGGCGGGCGCCATGCGTCGCAGGCTCGCGGCGGCCGCCGACGTGGTGGCCGAGCTGGCGCCGCATCGCGACGCACTCGACTCCCTGTTCGCCGCCGTCGCGGAGATCGAGGAGCCCGTGCCGGTGCAGCGGATCCACGCCGACTACCACCTGGGGCAGACCCTGCGAACCTCCCGGGGCTGGAAGATCGTCGACTTCGAAGGGGAGCCGGCCAAGCCGCTCTCCGAGAGGGTCCGCCCCGACTCCCGGTGGCGCGACGTGGCAGGCATGCTTCGTTCCTTCGACTACGCCGCCCACGTCGTGGAGGCCGACGTCGAGGAGGCCGGCTCGCAGATCGCCTACCGCGCGCGGGAGTGGTCCGAGCGCAACCGTTCGGCGTTCCTGACCGGTTACACGGAGGTCGGTGAGGGTACGTCGGACACGGCACCGGAGATGGGCCACGCGGAGCGCGTTCTGCTCCGCGCCTATGAGGCCGACAAGGCCGTGTACGAGACCGTCTACGAGGCGCGCAACCGGCCGACCTGGGTGGGCATCCCGCTCGCCGGGATCCAGCGACTGGCCAGCACCTCGGAGTCCGAGCATCACCAGCAGGAGGCGAGCGACCGATGAGCACAGCCACAGCCCTGCCCCTCGACAAGCGCATCCTCGAGCAGATCGTTGCCGGCGAGCACGGGGACCCGCACTCCGTGCTCGGCGCCCACGAGCACGGCGGCGCGGTGACCGTGCGCGTGCTCAGGCCCCTCGCCGACTCCGTCACCGTGGTGCACGAGGGCGGCCCGGTGCCGCTCGAGCACGAGCACGGCGGGATCTGGTGCGGCGTCCTCGACGTCGCCGAGGTCCCGGACTACCGCCTCGAGGTGGCGTACGCCGGGGGAACCGCGAAACGGGTGGACGACGCCTACCGCTACCTGCCGACTTTGGGCGAGGTCGACCTGCACCTCATCAACGAGGGCCGCCACGAGGAGCTGTGGCAGGTGCTGGGCGCGCACGTGCGGCGTTACGACAGCGCCACCGGGCCGATCACCGGCACCTCCTTCGCGGTGTGGGCGCCGCACGCCCGCGGGGTTCGCGTGAAGGGCGACTTCAACGACTGGGACGGCCGCGAGCACCCGATGCGGCAGATGGGGACCTCCGGGATCTGGGAGCTGTTCGTCCCCGACGTCGGCTCCGGCACCCGCTACAAGTACGTCATCCTCGGTGCCGACGGCCACTGGCGCGAGAAGGCCGACCCGATGGCCTTCCACACCGAGGTGCCGCCGTTGACCTCCTCGGTGGTGTTCGACACCGGCTACACCTGGAACGACGACAGCTGGATGACCGAGCGGGCTCACGCCACCGACCGGCAGAAGCAGCCCATGTCGGTGTACGAGATACACCTCGGCTCCTGGAAGAAGCACGGCGGCGAGACGCCCTACAGCTACGCCGAGCTCGCCGACGAGCTCGTGCCCTACCTCCAGGACCTCGGCTTCACGCACGTGGAGTTCCTCCCCGTGATGGAGCACCCGTTCGGTGGCTCCTGGGGCTACCAGGTGACGTCGTACTACGCCCCCACCGCGCGGTTCGGTGACCCCGACGGCTTCCGCCACCTCGTCGACCGGCTGCACCAGGCCGGCATCGGGGTGATCGTGGACTGGGTCCCCGCCCACTTCCCCAAGGACGAGTTCGCGCTCGCCCGCTTCGACGGGACACCGCTGTACGAAGACCCCAACCCGACCCGCGGTGAGCACCCCGACTGGGGCACCTACGTCTTCAACTTCGGGCGCAAGGAGGTCCGCAACTTCCTGGTCGCCAACGCGCTCTACTGGCTCGAGGAGTTCCACATCGACGGCCTCCGCGTCGACGCGGTCGCCTCGATGCTCTACCTGGACTACTCCCGCGAGGACGGCCAGTGGACTCCCAACGTCTACGGCGGCCGGGAGAACCTCGAGGCGGTGCAGTTCCTCCAGGAGATGAACGCCAGCTGCTACCGGCGCTCCCCCGGGGCGATGACCATCGCCGAGGAGTCGACGTCCTGGCCGGGCGTGACCCGGGCGACCCACCTCGGCGGTCTCGGGTTCGGCTTCAAGTGGAACATGGGCTGGATGCACGACAGCCTCGGCTACATGCAGAACGACCCGGTGCACCGGCAGTACCACCACCACCAGATGACGTTCTCGATGGTCTACGCCTACTCCGAGAACTACATCCTGCCGATCAGCCACGACGAGGTCGTGCACGGCAAGGGGTCGCTGCTGCGCAAGATGCCCGGCGACCGGTGGCAACAGCTGGCGAACATGCGCGCCTACCTCGCCTTCATGTGGGCGCACCCGGGCAAGCAGCTGCTGTTCATGGGCTCGGAGTTCGCACAAGAGGCCGAGTGGGCCGAGAGCCGGGAGCTCGACTGGTGGCTGCTCGACCACGTGGAGCACCGAGGCGTGCAGTCGCTGGTGCGCGACATGAACCGGATCTACGCCGAGACTCCCGCGTTGTGGTCCCTGGACCAGGACGAGTCGGGCTTCGCGTGGATCGACGCCAACGACGCGAGCAACAACGTGTTCAGCTTCCTGCGCCGCGGTGCCGACGGGTCGCAGCTTGCGTGCGTCGTGAACTTCTCGGCCGTGCCGCATCACGGCTACCGTGTCGGCCTGCCCGAGGCGGGTGGCTGGTCGGAGCTGCTCAACACCGACGCCGACACCTACTCCGGCTCCGGCGTGGGCAACCTGGGCCAGGTCATCGCGGAGGAGACCCCTTGGCATGGACAGGCCGCATCCGCGACGATCAGCGTGCCTCCGCTCGGCGCACTCTGGCTAAGGTTTGAAGGTGGGCAGTGAGCTGACCGACGGCACGGTTCTCCTCGAGCCTCGACGGGAGCAGGCAGGCACCGACCAGGACACCTACCTCTTCGACGTGGTTCACGAGGGACGGGGGGTCGGCGCGGTCTGCGTCATGGTCGGCACCGACGCGATCGGTCGGCTCACCTGGGAGCTCACCCCCGGCTTCACCGGCCGGGGCCTGGCGACCCGTGCGGTGAACCTGCTGGTCGACTACTGCTTCCGCGGTCTGCGCCTTGCGCGCGTCGAGGCGTACGTCGACCCGGCCAACGAGCCCGCGATGCGGGTCGCCACCCGCTCGGGGCTCCGCCGCGAGGGTGTCGTGCGGGGCCACGGGGTGGTCGAGGACGGCCGGCTCGACCGGGTGCTGTTCGCCCGCCTCGCGACCGACCCGCCGATCACCGAGCCCGGCGGCTTCCGGGAGCTGCTGAACTCCTTCCTGCCGCGCAAGCGGGCGATCGCACAGATGCTCGTGCGCGACCCCGACGACCGGGTGCTGCTGTGCCGCCTGACCTACAAGGACGACTGGGACCTTCCCGGCGGGGTCGTGGAGGTCCACGAGTCGCCCCAGCTCGCGGTCAGCCGCGAGGTCGCCGAGGAGCTCGCCCTCGACATCACGGCCGACAACCTCCTGCTGACCGACTGGCTGCCCTCCTGGAGCGGGTGGGACGACGCCCTCTGCCTGGTCTTCGACGGCGGCGTGCACGACCCCTCGCTCCTCGACCGGGTGGTCGTGCAGCCCCGGGAGATCCGGTCCGCGGAGTTCTGCACGATCGAGCAGGTGCACGAGCGCTGCGCCGACTTCACGGCACGACGGGTCGAGTCGGCCTTGGCCAACGCACGCGGGGACGGCCCGTCGTACACCGAGTCCGGCCGCTCCGCCCCCCTCTGACCTCCCCCTTTCACTCGCTGTAACGCGGGGTTACCGACGCTTCGCAAGCGGCACGACGCTAGGGATGCGTCCACAGCGCTTGGGAAGACGTCGGCGCGGGACCTTCTCCTCTGGCGGCGGCCTCGCTGCCCGGTGATCGTCGGGACAGGGATCACCCGACGTAGGTGAGGGCCGATGACGCGGGGCGCTGTGCCGGAGAGAGCCGTCGTGACGGGTGATGGCCTGCGGCAGGTGTGGATGGACAACCTGCGGATCACGCTGATCAGCGGAGTGATCGTCGCGCACGCCGCTACGGCCTATGTCGTCGACGTGGGCTGGTACTACGAGGAGCGGACCGGTTCGACCGCCGTCTCGACCGCGCTGTCCTTCCCGGTGTTCCTCGGCGGGATCTTCGGTCTCGGCCCTCTGTTCGTGATGGCCGGCTGGCTATCCGTCGGGTCCCTTCGGCGACGCGGCGCGGGAGGGTTCATCCGAGCCCGCCTGGTCCGGCTCGGCGTCCCGCTCGTCCTCTTCCTGCTGGTGGTCGACCCGGTGACCGACTGGATGGGTGGCACGGCCCAGGGCGAGAGCAGGTCCCTGCTCAGCTACCTGACGGACCTCGGCGGCGACCGCGACGTGGGTCCGATGTGGTTCGTCGCGGCGATCCTGGTCCTCTCCGTCCTCTACACGGGCTACCGGGCCGTCCGGCCCGAGAGCCCTGACCCAGGCGGGGAGATGCACCTGCGACACCTCGCCGCGATCGCCGCGGCGATCGCGGTTCTCGCCTTCTTGACGTGGCAGCGCTGGGGCTACCTGACCGACACGTGGTGGGACCTCAACTGGTCGCACTGGCCGCAGGCCTGCGCACTCTTCGTCCTCGGTGTGCTCGCCGGCGAGCGTGGCTGGCTCCGCCAGGTACCCCGCCCGCTGGAGCGTCAGGCCGCGTGGGTCACCCTGGCCGGGCTCGCCGCCGTCATCGCCCTCGCGGGCTACGTGCTCGCCTACTCCGAGACGGATGTCATGACCGTCGGCTTCCACTGGCAGACCGCGGTGTTCGCGGCCGTCACCGGGTGCGTGGCCGTCGCCCTGTGCGTGTGGGTCATCGCCTGGTTCGAGCGCAGGTGGAGCGGCGCGCCACGCTCGATGACGTCCGCCGCCGCGCGCGGGTCCTACGCCACCTACGTCCTGCACCCACCGCTGCTCGTGCTGCTGTCATGGCTGCTGGTGGCAGTAGCGGTTCCGGTCGAGGTGAAGTTCGTGCTCGTCGCGGCCGCGGGCATCCCGCTCTGCTTCGCCGTGGGCTACGGAGTCACCCGCCTGCCAGGGGTCTCACGAGTGCTGTGACGCCCCACCCTCTGGCTCAGAACAGCGCCGAAGCAAGCTGCTGACGCGCCTTGAGCACCCGGGCGTCGTCGTTGCCGACGGCTGCGAAGAGCCCCAGCAGGTGCGTGCGTGCCTTCTCCCGCTCGTCCCCGGACGTACGACGGACGAGGTCGATGAGCCGGCCGAACGCATCGTCGACGTGCCCACCGAGCAGGTCGAGGTCGGCGACGAGGGTCTGCGCCTCGATGTCGTCGGGACGTTCGGCCCCTGCCGTGCGCGCCGCCTGAGCGGCGTTCGCGTCGAGGTGGGCGGTCCGCTGGAGCACCTTCGCCATGGCCAGGCCGCCGGCGGCCTCGGTGTCAGCAGGGTTGGCGTCGACGAGCTTCTGGTACTCGGCGACGGCACGGTCCACGTCGCCCGCCGCGAGGGCGTCCTGCGCGGGCGCGTAACGCGGGTCGACCTGCGGCTCGCCCTCCTCGGTCTCGACGGCGCCGCCGCGCGGCTGCACCCGTCCGGTCATGCCCTGGGCGGCAGCCGCCTGGAGCACCTGGGTCATCAGCGACCGCAGCTCGGCCAGCGGAGGGGCGTCCTGCAGCAGCGGGGCGAGCTGCCCGCCCATCGCGAGCGCCACCAACGGCACCGACGGGATCTGCAGGGCCTGCGCGATGCCCGGCGCGGCGTCCACGTCCACCCGCCCGAGGAGGAAGCGTCCCTCCAGCTCGTCCGCGAGGGTGTCGAGGTCGTCGGCGAGGGTCACGCTGGCCGGCATCTGTGCGGAGTAGAACACCAGGACGACCGGGGCGTTGCCCACGCCCTGCAGCTCGGCCTGGAAGTTCTGCTCGTCGAGCTCGACGGAGTACGACCCTCCCCCGCCCGTGCCGCCTGCGCGACCGGCGGTGCTCGCGGCACCGGCGGGGCCGCCGGAGGGCGCGGCGGGACGCTTGAGGGCGGACAGGTCGATAGCGCCGGGGCGCGAGAACGAAGGCGTACTCATGGCCCCTATCTTTGCCGATCGCCGGTAACGACCTCCACACCCCCTCGGCAAGCTCAGGCGAGGCTCAGCGCGTGGGCCTCCTCCCACAGCTCCTCGCGGACGTCCGGGTGCGCGGCGTTCTCGATCAGGTTGCGCGCCTGCGCCTTCTGGTCGTGCCCGAACACCCCGGCAAAGCCCTGCTCGGTCACCACCGCGCTCATCTGGAACGAGGTCACCGGCTCGTCCACGAGCGGCACGATCGTCGAGCGGTCGGCCCGTGGGTGCCAGGACCGCAGCGCGATCAGGGCCTGGCCGCCGCGACTGTGCAGCGCGCCGACGACGAAGTCGGTCTGCCCGCCGAAGCCGGAGTAGATCTTCGCTCCGATGCGTGAGGCGTTCGCCTGCCCGAAGAGGTCGACCTGGAGCGCGGTGTTCACGCTCGTCATCGCGTGGTTGCCGGCGATCGCTCCGGGGTCGTTGGTCGTCTCGGTGCGGGCCATCCGGACCCGCGGGTTGCCGTCCACCCAGGCGTAGAGCTCGGGCGACCCGAAGAGGAACGAGGTCGTGATCGGATGGTCCGGGTCGAGCGCCCCGGCTCGCTCGAGGTCGAGGACGCTGTCGGAGAACATCTCCGTCCACACGCGCAGTCCCCGGCGGCCCCCGAGACCGCCGAGCGTGGCGTCCGGCACCGCCCCGATCCCGGCCTGGAGGGTCGAACCGTCCTTGACCTGCCCCGCGACGATCTCGCCGATCCGCTTGGAGGCGTCGTCGAGCGGGATCGGCAGGGGCGATGCGAGCGGAGCGTCGGTCTCGACGACGAGGTCGATGTCGTCGAGGCCGACCACGGCGTCGCCGTAGGTGAACGGCATGTGGCGGTTTGCCTGGGCCAGGACCACTCCGCCCCTCCGCCGTACCGCCTCGATCGCCGCGGGGAGCACGTTGACCTCGGTACCCAGCGACACCGCGCCATCCCGAGGGGTCGAGGTGTGCAGGACCACGACGTCGGGCGGGTTCGCAATCTCGAAGAGCCGGGGCACCAGCGACAGCCGGGACGGGATGTAGTGCAGCCGCGGGCTCGAGCGCATCCCGGCGCCGACGAACGACGTCTCGAGCTCGACGCCCTCCCGGTCCGGCATGCCTGGCTGGGCGTTGAGCACCCAGAGGCGGTACGTCGGGAGCAGCCGGTCGACCTCGGCGAGCAGCTGCCACGGGGTGGCGAAGTTGCCCGACACAACGACCCGTGGCTGTTCTGGGAGACCGGACAGGGCGCGACGGAGACTCTCCATGCCTCGGATGCTTTCAGACCCGAGGCCTCAGAGCCGCGGGGGCTCGCGGGGACTCGTCGATCCCGATCTCCTGCCCCTTCGACGCCGTGGCCAGGTCCCTGTTGTCACACGAGGCCGAGGGCGTGGGCCTCCTCCCAGAGCTCCTCGCGGGCGTCGGGGTGGGCGGCGTGCTCGATGAGGTTGCGCGCCTGCGCCTGCTGGTCGTGGCCGAAGACCTCTGCCACCCCCTGTTCGGTCACCACGGCGGACATCTGGAACGACGTCACCGGCTCGTCGAGGAGCGGCACGATGGTCGAACGCTGTGCGCGCGGGTGCCAGGAGCGCAGCGCGATCAGCGCCTGACCGTGCCAGCTGTGCAGGGCACCCACGATGAAGTCCGTCTGCCCGCCGAACCCGGAGTAGATCCTGGCCCGGATTCGCGAGGCGTTGGCCTGGCCGAGAAGGTCCACCTGCAGGGCGGTGTTGACGCTGGTCATCGCGTGGTTGCGGGCGATGGCGGCGGGGTCGTTCGTGACCTCGGTCCTCGCCATCCGCACCCGCGGGTTGCAGTCCACCCACTCGTAGAGCTCCTGCGAGCCGAAGAGGAACGAGCTCGTGACCGGCCGGTTCCGGTCGAGCGCGCCGGCCTTCTCCAGCTCCAGGACGCTGTCGGTGAACATCTCGGTCCACACACGCAGGCCACGTCGGTCGCGCAGGCTCTTCAGCGTCGCGTCCGGCACCGCACCGATGCCCGCCTGGAGTGTGGCGTCGTCCGGCACGCGCCCCGCGACGAGCTCGCCGATCGCCGCCGCGGCCTCGTCGACTCCCGGAGGAGGTGGGGAGGGCAGCGGCTCGTCGGCCTCCACCATCACGTCGATCTCGTCGAGACCCAGCTCACCGTCGCCGTACGTGTAGGGCATGCACCGGTTCGCCTGCGCGAGCACGACTCCTCCCCTGCGTCGTACCGCCTCCATCGCCGCCGGCAGCACGCTCACATCCGTGCCGAGGGACACCGAGCCGTCACGCGGAAGGGACGTGTGCACGAGTACGACGTCCGGCGGGCTGGCTCGCTCGAACAGCGTCGGCACGAGCGAGAGCCGTGACGGCATGTAGTGCAGCCGTGGGCTCGAGCGCATCCCTGGACCGACGAAGGGCGTCTCGAGCTCGACCCCTTCGCGGTCGGGGACACCGTGCTGGGCGTTGATGGCCCACAGGCGGTACGTCGGAAGCAGCCGGTCGACCTCCCCGAGGAGCAGCCGCGGGGTGGCGAAGCTCCCGGAAGTCACGATCCGTGGCTGCTCCGGAAGTCCGGACAGTGCCTGACGGAGGCTCTCCATGCCTCCATGCTGTCAATACCTGCCGTCAGGTCAACGGTTCGAGCCTGTAGTGCAGCCGGACCGCCCGCGCACGCCACATCCGGAGCTCGTGGTCGGTCCGCAGGACCCCGTCACCGTCGACGAACACCCTGAACGTCTCGTGGATGGGCGCACGCGCCGCGTGGGTCCGACCGTGCGGATGCCGTGAGTCCCGCACGACGACGTAGGCGCCCTCCCGGCCGAACGCACCCGGCGGGGAGCTGAGCTCGAGCGAGCCGTCGGGGAGCACGGTCGGCTGCAGGAATACCTGGACGTTGCCGTTCTCGAGCGGGAACGTCACGTGCACGCTGGGCTGCTGCGACCCGGGCAGGGTGCGTGTCGCGTAGCAGCCGGAGTAGACGTACTCCCCCGTCGAACGCAGCGTCCGGATCCAGCCTGCAGCGCGTTGGCCGCCGTCGCCGTCGCGGATGCTCACCACCCTGCTGTCCATGCCATGGGCGACGTCGAGAGGCCGGGTGGGGAGCGCGAGCTGCTGGACGCGGCGGCCGAAGAGCCGGGAGACCAGCTCCCCGCCCGGCTGGAACGCTGTGGCCCACTGGGTCCACACCTCCATCCGCCAACGCGAGGTGTGCTCGTAGAAGTCGCGGATCTCCGGCTGCAGGTCCGCGGCGCGGAAGGTCGGACCGTCGAGGTCGGCCATGTCGGGAAGCAGGCCCGCGCCGGCGTCGCCTTCGACGGCCGTGCCACCCCATCGCTCCGCGGCCTCGGCCAGCCAGGCGTCACCGATGTGTGGGCCCGAGTGCATGGGCGCCTCGAGCCAGGAGTGCTGCCCGTGCAGGTCGACGGCGCGACCCGTGGTCCGCCAGAACAGCCGTGTCAGCCGGTCCAGCCTCGGCATCAGGCTGCTCAAAGTCGGTCCCCCTCGGTCGCGGCCGGTGGCTCAGAACCGGGCGGGCTCGCGGTACTCCCCCCACTCGTCGCGGAGCGCGTCACAGATCTCCCCGAGCGTCGCCTCGGCGCGGCAGGCCTCGAGCATCGCGGGGATCATGTTCTCGTCCGTGCGGGAGACCTCGACGAGCCTGGCGAGCGCGGCCTCGACGACTGCGTTGTCGCGAGCTGCCTTGCGGTCGGCGAGCTCACGGACCTGGTCGACCTCGACCTCGTGGGAGACCCGGAGGATCTCGAGCTCGTGGGTCACCGACTCCTCGTGGCAGTTGACGCCGACGATCTTCTTGTCGCCCTTCTCGAGCGCGGTCTGGTACTGGAACGCGGCCTCGGCGATCTCGGACATGAACCAGCCCTCCTCGATGCCACGGAGGATGCCACGCGTCATCGGCCAGAGGCCGTTCGTGTCGCCGGTGCTCGCACGCATGGTCTCGGCAAGGGCCTCGGTGTCCCTGCTGGTCAGCGTCGAGCCGCCGAACGCCAGGATCTTGTCGAAGATCGCCTCGGCCTCCGCCTCGAGCTTGTCGGTGAGCGCCTCGACGTACCACGAGCCGCCGAGCGGGTCGGCGACGTTGACCACGCCGGTCTCCTCCATGATCACCTGCTGGGTGCGCAGCGCGATCTCGGCCGCCTGCTCACTCGGCAGCGCGAGGGTCTCGTCGAGGGCGTTGGTGTGCAGGGAGTTGGTGCCACCGAGCACCGCGGCGAGCGCCTCGATCCCCGTGCGGACCACGTTGTTGTAGGGCTGCTGCGCGGTCAGCGACACTCCGGCCGTCTGGGTGTGGAAGCGCAGCCACTGCGCCTTCTCGGTCTTGGCGCCGTAGACGTCGCGCAGCCAGCGGGCCCAGATCCGGCGCGCGGCACGGAACTTCGCGATCTCCTCGAAGAAGTCGACGTGGCTGTCGAAGAAGAACGACAGCCCGGGCGCGAAGACGTCCACGTCGAGCCCACGCGAGAGGCCCAGCTCGACGTACCCGAACCCGTCGGCGAGCGTGTAGGCGAGCTCCTGCGCGGCGGTGGAGCCGGCCTCGCGGATGTGGTAGCCCGAGACGGAGAGCGGCTTGTAGTCGGGGATCTTCTCTGCGCAGTACTCCATCAGGTCGCCGATCAGGCGCAGGTGCGGCTCGGGTGCGAAGAGCCACTCCTTCTGGGCGATGTACTCCTTGAAGATGTCGGTCTGCAGCGTGCCGTTGAGCTTCCCGGTGTCGATCCCCTGGCGCTCGGCGGAGACGAGCATCATGCAGAAGACCGGCACCGCCGGGCCCGAGATCGTCATCGAGGTGGTGACGTCAGCGAGCGGGATGTCGCCGAACAGCACGTCCATGTCGGCTGCCGTGTCGATGGCGACGCCGCAGTGCCCGACCTCACCGAGGCTCTTGGGGTCGTCGGAGTCACGGCCCATCAGGGTCGGCATGTCGAAGGCGACCGACAGGCCGCCACCGCCGCGGCCGAGGATCATCTTGTAGCGCTCGTTGGTCTGCTTCGCGTTGCCGAAGCCGGCGAACTGCCGGATCGTCCAGGTGCGGCCGCGGTAGCCGGTCGGGTACAGCCCGCGCGTGTAGGGGAACTCGCCCGGCCAGCCGATGCTCTCGAAGTTCGGGTAGGCGTCGTCGTCGGCCGGCCCGTAGGCAGGCTCGACCTCCATGCCGGACAACGTCGTGAAGTCGGCGTCGCGGACCCGGGACCTCTCGTAGCGCGACTGCCACCGGGCTCGCGCGGACTGACCCTGCCTCGGCTGGTCGGGCGTGGGCGAGGTCGACGACGTGTCCTGGGTCATGAGAAAATAGTAGGACGTCCAACTAACTCTGTCGACCGGCCTGTCCCGGCGCCAGACCACCCCGAGCCGTCAACCCGTCTACGAGGGGGTCAGAAGTCTCCGGCCGCCTGACGCACCGGCCGAAGCACCTCGGAGATCTGCCGCAGCTGGTCCCCGGTGAGGGCGTCGAGCCCGAAGTCGGCGTCGACCAGGTCCGCGGTCGCCTGTTCCACGACCGAACGACCGAGCGCGGTGATCTCTGCCAGGACGGCGCGGCCGTCGTCCGGATGCTTGCGGCGTACGACGAGGCCGGCGGACTCGAGCCGGTCGACGATCGACGTGACCGACGTGGGATGCACCTGGAGCCGCTCGCCCATCTTCCCGAGAGGCAGTGAGCCCGCCCTCGAGAACACCAGGAGCACGAGCGCTTCGTACCTCGCGAAGGTCAGCCCGTGTGGTCGCAGCAGGTCGTCGAGCTGGCCGAGCACGAGCTGCTGGACGCGCATCAGCGAGGTCACGGCGTGCATCTGTTCCACCGCGCCCCATCGCAGCGCCCACTGCCGGGCGGCTTCGTCGATCGGGTCGAACGGCAGCTTCTTCGCCACGCGCCCCTGCTTGCCGGTCACGGCGCGACCCTAGCCGATCCGCGTCGGACGGCCTGCCGCGATCACCGGCCGCTGGGCCGGTCACCGGCGCGCATGCCGCCGCCCCCGCGGAGGCCGGCGCGGGCTACCACCCGCTGGATGGCGAGGTCTCGCGCGTCCGGGCGTCCGACGTACCGGATGTCTCGCAGCCCCTGCTCCTGGGCGGCGGACTCGAACACGAAGTGCCCGTAGCCGAAGACGCGGCCGAGGATCGGCTTGTCGACCGTGATGTCGAGGATCCGGCCAAGCGGCATGGTCGCCATGCGCTGGGCGAGGACACCTCGAACCCGGAAGACCCGCATGTTGGTGATCACGAACCGGTCCATGTGCGAGGTGAGCGCCCTCCAGCCGGCATGCAGCACCAGGACGACAGCGACCACCCACGGGATCCACGCGATGTTCAACGGGGCGAAAAGCCCGAGCACGACCAGGGCGAGGGCGAGGAGGAACTCCAGGAACGGCTTGACGTAGACGACCCAGTGGTGGAGGACCTCGTCGACGATGACCTCGCCCTCGTCACGCAGCAGGTGCCTGCCGATCTTCGGGTCGGCGAAGGTGCGCCGCGCCCAGCCAGCCATGCCGGCCTAGCCCAACAGCGCGTTGAGGAACTCGATGATCGCCTCGAAGAGGGTGCTGACCATCTTCCAGAGGGCGACACCGGCGTTCTGCGCGAACGCCGCGAGCGCGGCCGGGTCTCGCATGAGGTAGAACCCCAGGAACAGGACGACAATGATGATCAACGGCTTCTTCATCGCGCTCTCTTTCATCCCCGAGTGATGTGCAGGCAGGCAAAAGCGCACCTGCTCGTGTGGCATTGAACCAGCGCGGCATCCGGGGGTGTGGGAGGCGCGCGGTCAGGAGGTCGCCGAGTCGAGCTCCGTGAAGGAGTCGAGGAGCACATCGGCCGCGCGGTACACGTCGGTCTTGCCGGCCACGACCTGGTCCGCAAGGTCGTCGAGCTCGGTGCGACCGTGCACGTCGCCCCACTTCGCGCGCAGCGCGGTCACGGCGATCGCCTCGATCTCGTCGCGTGCGCGCCGGACGCGGCGTCGCTCCAGCTCTCCGGAGGCCTCCATCCAGGACCGGTGGTCGTCGATGGCGGCGACGAGCTCGTCGACGCCCTGCCCGGACTGGGCCACGGTCAGCACGATCGGCGGCTTCCAGCTGCCCTCGGGGCGCTCGGCGAGCGAGATCATGGTGCGCAGCTCGCGGCGAACCTGCTCGGCACCGTCCCGGTCCGCCTTGTTGACGACGTACACGTCGCCGATCTCGAGGATGCCCGCCTTGGCCGCCTGGACGCCGTCGCCCATGCCCGGCGCGAGCAGGACCAGCGTGGTGTCGGCGAGACCCGCGATCTCGACCTCGCTCTGGCCCACACCGACGGTCTCGACGAGCACCACGTCACAGCCGGCGGCGTCGAGCACCCGCAGCGCCTGCGGCGTCGTCCACGACAGGCCACCGAGATGCCCCCTCGACGCCATCGAGCGGATGTAGACGTCCTTGTCGAGGGCGTGGTCCTGCATCCGGATCCGGTCGCCGAGGAGTGCCCCGCCGGAGAACGGCGACGACGGGTCCACGGCCAGCACGCCGACGCGCTTGCCGCTCTTGCGAAGCGCGGTCACCAGCGCCGAGGTGGACGTGGACTTGCCCACCCCGGGCGAGCCGGTGATGCCGACGATCTGTGCGTTCCCGGTGTACGGCGCGAGCCCGGCCATCACCTCGCGCAGCAGCGGCGAGGCGTCCTCGACGAGCGAGATCAGCCGGGCCACGGCCCGGGCGTCACCGGACCGTGCCCTTTCGACCAGCTCGGGAACGGATGCGGCCGAGCGCCTCATGCAGAGGGAACTCGGACGATCAGGGCGTCGCCCTGGCCACCGCCACCGCACAGCGCGGCAGCACCGACACCACCACCGCGGCGCTTGAGCTCGAGGGCCAGGTGCAGCGCGATGCGGGCACCGGACATGCCGACCGGGTGTCCCACTGCGATCGCGCCACCGTTGACGTTCACCTTGTCGTCGGACAGCCCGAGCTCGCGTGCCGAGACGATCCCGACCGCGGCGAACGCCTCGTTGATCTCGACCAGGTCGAGCTCGGAGGGCTTGATCCCCTCCTTCTCGCACGCCTTCGCGATCGCGTTGGCGGGCTGCATCTGGAGCGTGGAGTCAGGGCCCGCAACCTGGCCGGAGGCGCCGATCTCGGCGAGCCACTCGAGACCGAGCTCCTCGGCCTTCGCCTTGCTCATCACCACGACCGCGCAGGCGCCGTCGGAGATCTGGGAGGACGAGCCGGCGGTGATGGTCCCGTCCTTGGAGAACGCCGGGCGAAGCTTGCTCAGCGACTCGGCGGTGGTGTCTCCCCGAACGCCCTCGTCCTGGGACACGACGACGGGCTCGCCGCGGCGCTGCGGGATCTCGACGGGGACGACCTCGTCGTCGAAGACGCCGTTCTTCCACGCCTCGGCGGCGCGCTGGTGTGAGCGGGCGGAGAACTCGTCCTGCTCTTCGCGGGTCAGCTGTGCAGCCGAGGCGTTGCAGCTCTCGGTGAGGCCGCCCATGGCCTGGTCGGTGAACTGGTCGTAGAGCGCGTCGTAGGCCATCGAGTCGACGAGCGTGGTGTCGCCGTACTTGAAGCCCTCACGGGACTTGGGAAGCAGGTGCGGGGCCTGGGTCATCGACTCCATGCCGCCGGCCACGACGATGTCGTGCTCACCGGCGCGGATCAGCTGGTCGGCGAGCGCGATCGCGTTGATCCCCGAGAGGCAGACCTTGTTGATGGTGATCGCGGGGATGTTCATCGGGATGCCGCCCTTGGCCGCTGCCTGGCGCGCGGTGATCTGGCCGGCACCGGCCTGGATGACGTGGCCCATGATGACGTACTCGACCTGGTCGCCGGCGACGCCGGCCTTCTCGAGCGCGCCCTTGATCGCGACACCACCGAGGTCCGCGGCGGACTGGCTCTTGAGGCCCCCCAACAGGCGACCGATCGGGGTGCGAGCACCTGCGACGATGACGGATCCGGACATGGGTGGCCTCCTGGGAACGAACAAGTCCTGTTTTCCTGGACGATACCTACGAAGGCCCAGCCACAGGGAGGGGGTAGCGCCAGGATCCCGGTGTCGGGATGGTCACAGTCCCTCGCCGCCACGGCGCTCGTCGTACGACCATGTGGGTCATGACGAACCCTGGCCTGCCCGAGCACCTGTTCATCTGCATCGACCACGTCGGTGTCGCCGTCCCCGACCTGGACGAGGCGATCGCGTTCTATCGCGACGCCTTCGGCATGGAGGTCGCCCACGAGGAGACCAACGAGGAGCAGGGCGTCCGTGAGGCCATGGTCGCCGTGGGCGATTCGGGCTCCTGCATCCAGCTGCTCGCCCCGCTCAACGACCAGTCCACGATCGCGAAGTTCCTCGACCGCTCCGGCCCCGGGCTGCAGCAGCTCGCCTACCGGGTCGCCGACATCGAGCAGGTCTCCACGACCCTGCGCGAGCGCGGCCTGCGCCTGTTGTACGACGAGCCGCGGCGGGGAACCTCGAACTCCCGGGTCAACTTCATCCACCCCAAGGACGCCGGCGGCGTGCTCGTGGAGCTCGTGGAGCCCGCCGCGGACGCCTCACACTGACCCCAGCCTTGGGGAGGTCGCCCGGCCGGTCTAGAGAACTAGGTCACAGGGTGCTGACACTGTTGGTTACCCGTCGGTAGATTCCCAACTCAATCCCCATGCTCGCCCGGAACCCACAGGAGATCCCGTGAAGCAGATCCTCGACGCCATCCTCGCCGGCGACACCTCCCCGGAGGAGTACGCCGCCCTCGAGCTCCCGGAGTCCTACCGCGCGGTGACCGTGCACAAGGACGAGGTCGACATGTTCGAGGGCATGGAGTCCCGCGACAAGGACCCCCGCAAGTCACTCCACGTCGAGGACGTCGCGCTCCCTGAGCTCGGCCCCGGCGAGGCGTACGTCGCGGTGATGGCGAGCGCCATCAACTACAACACCGTGTGGACCTCGATCTTCGAGCCGGTGTCGACGTTCGGCTTCCTGGAGCGCTACGGCCGGATGTCGCCGCTGTCGAAGCGGCACGACCTGCCCTACCACGTGGTCGGCTCCGACCTGGCCGGCGTCGTGCTCAAGACGGGCGTCGGTGTGCACTCGTGGAAGCCCGGCGACGAGGTCGTCGCGCACTGCCTGTCGGTCGAGCTCGAGAGCCCCGACGGCCACAACGACACGATGCTCGACCCCGAGCAGCGGATCTGGGGCTTCGAGACCAACTTCGGTGGCTTGGCCCACATCGCGCTGGTCAAGTCCAACCAGCTGATGCCCAAGCCCGACCACCTGACCTGGGAGGAGGCGGCCAGCCCCGGGCTGGTGAACTCCACCGCCTACCGGCAGCTCGTCTCCCGCAACGGCGCCGGCATGAAGCAGGGCGACAACGTGCTGATCTGGGGCGCCAGCGGCGGCCTCGGCGGCTTCGCCACGCAGTACGCCCTCAACGGCGGCGCCACCCCGGTCTGCGTCGTCTCCAGCGAGGAGAAGGCCGAGATCGCGCGCAAGATGGGCGCCGAGCTGATCATCAACCGCGCCGAGGCCGACTACAAGTTCTGGAAGGACGAGGACACCCAGGACCCGAAGGAGTGGCGTCGCTTCGGCAAGGACATCCGCGACCTGACCGGCGGCGAGGACGTCGACATCGTCTTCGAGCACCCCGGCAGGGAGACCTTCGGCGCCTCGGTGTTCGCGGCCCGCAAGGGCGGCACGATCGTCACCTGCGCCTCGACCAGCGGCTACATGCACCAGTACGACAACCGCTACCTGTGGATGAACCTCAAGCGCATCATCGGCTCGCACTTCGCGAACTACCGCGAGTCGTGGGAGGCCAACCGGCTGATCGCCAAGGGCATGATCCACCCGACGCTCTCGGGCACCTACCCGCTCGAGGAGGTCGGCCAGGCCGCGCTCGACGTGCACAAGAACCTGCACCAGGGCAAGGTCGGTGTGCTCTGTCTGGCTCCCGAAGAAGGGCTGGGTGTGCGTGACGAGGCCATGCGCAGCACTCACATCGACGCGATCAACAGGTTCCGCGGCGTCTGAATCGGCCGCCGTCATCAACGCACGGCAGCACCTGACCGTCGTACCCGGGCTAGTCCTGGGTACGACGGTCAGGTGCTTTGTCATATGTCCACCGCGCCTTCCCGGTTTACGGTGGGCCGTCGGACAGACTTAGGCTCTGAACACGCAAACGAGGTAGGGGAAACGCCATGAATGACCGATCCGGGCTGTCCATCTTCGACGACGAACCCTCCAACAGCGGCGCAGACGACGCCACCCAGGTCTTCCCGGCCGTGGGCGGCGGTGAACCGGCGGGCACAGGCGCTACGTCCACGGGCGGGAACAGCTTCCCGGTCGTGCGGCGCGGTGGCTACGACCCGGCGGCGGTGGACCGCCAGATGCACACGCTGGCCGGTGAGAAGGCCGGGCTGACCGCCAACCTCAAGGAGGCTCGTGCTCGGGCCGAGAAGCTCGAGAAGCAGGTCAGCGAGCTGCGCAACAGGCTCTCCGAGAACGACGCACCGTCGTACGCCGGGCTCGGCGGCCGTGCGAGCGAGATGCTCCGGCTCGCCGAGGAGCAGGCCGACGAGGTCGTGGACCACGCACGGTCGCAGGCCGACGAGATCCGCAAGCGGGCGACGAAGGACGCGGACGCTCTCAGAGCCGCAGCCAGCCGTGATGCCGAGGACATGCGCATCGTGCAGCTGAAGGAGCTCGAGGAGGCTCGGGCTCGCATGGTCGCTGACGCCGAACAGGACCGCGAGCTGGCCCGCGCCGAGGCCGAGGACCTGCTCGCCAGTGCCCGGCGCGAGGCTGAGCAGCTTCGGCTGGCAGCGGAGCAGGAGAGCAACACGCTTCGCACCAGCGCCCGTCGCGAGGCCGAGCAGGCTCGCGCCGCCGCCGACCGCGAGGTGCAGGAGGCTCGCCGCACCCTTGCCGTGGAGAAGGAGCGGCTGACCCGCGAGGCGGCCGAGCACCACGACACCGCGACGGCCGAGACCGCTCGCCTCGTCCAGGAGGCCGAGGAGCGCGCCAACGCCGCCGAGCACCGTGCCCGCGAGGCCATGGCCCAGGCGAACGTCCACCGCGACCAGGCCAACACCGAGGCGGAGCGTCTCCTCACCCGCGCCCGTCGCGAGGCCGAGCAGATCGTCAGCGCGGCCCAGACGCAGGCCGCCAGCCTGATCGCCTCCGGCCAGTCCGACGCCGAGCGCGAGCTCGCTTCGCTCAAGGCCGAGGTCGACCGGGTCCAGAAGCGACGCGACGCGATCGTCGCCCAGCTCGGTGCGCTGCGCGACGTGGTCGCCGGCTTCGCCGACCCGGAGCCGGACCCGGCCCCTGCCGACGGCTCGAAGAGCGGTCGTCCCGCGGAGGGAACGGCTGACGCGGCGTCTGGCAACGAGCAGAAGTGAGCCCGACCGAGGGGGAGGTCGGTCGCCTGCGCAACGAGGTCGAGGAGGCTGAGGCGAGAGCCGAGGAGGCGGAGGAGTCGGCTGAGGAGTCCGCTGAGGCCGCCGAGCAGGCTCGCGCCGAGGCAGAGGCCGCCCGGGGCGACGCCGCGCAGTCGGCCGAGAAGGCGGAGCGGTCCGCGCAGGCGACGCATCACGAGCTGAGCGTGGAGGAGCAGTCGGAGGACTTCCTCCGCGACCGACTGCCCGGCGGGGACGCCGAGAACGCCTTCGGCGAGCCCGGCGAGCCCATGAAGCGGCACTCGCCGTTCTTCATGGGCTTCATGGGGGCCGTCGGGGCGCTGCTCGCGATCTGGCTGGGCCAGCAGATCCTCTCGATCAGCTCGGTGCTGGTCCTCATCCTGGTCGCGATGTTCCTCGCGGTGGGCCTGAACCCCTCGGTCGAGTTCTTCCTGCGCCACGGCCTCAAGCGCTCGTGGGCGGTGCTGCTCGTGACCCTCGGTGTGGTCCTCGCCCTGGCACTCTTCATCCTCGCGATCGTCCCGGTGATCACCGACCAGGTCACCACGCTGACCGAGCGGGCCCCCGACTGGTTCGCCCAGTTCCAGAAGAACCGCACCATCCAGGACCTCGACCAGCGCTACGGCCTCATCGACAAGGCACAGCAGACGCTCAGCGACGGCAAGTGGGCGAACAAGGTGTTCGGCGGCGTCGTCGGTGTCGGGCTCGCGGTGCTCTCCGCGATCGCGAACACCTTCATCGTGATCGTGCTGACGCTGTACTTCCTCGCCTCACTGCCCAGCATCAAGCGCTTCGCCTATCGGTTCGCCCCGGCCAGCCGGCGTGAGCGCGTGACCTTCTTGGGCGACCAGATCCTGGCGAATGTCGGTGGCTACGTCTCCGGCGCGTTCCTGGTGGCACTGGCCGCCGGCATCAGCTCGCTGGTCTTCCTGATGATCATCGGGCTCAGCGAGTACGCCGTCGCCCTTTCGGTCGTCGTCATGCTCCTCGACGTGATCCCCATGATCGGGGCGACGTTGGGCGCCATCGTGGTCACCGCGATCGGCTTCGCCACCGACCCGAAGATCGGCATCGCCTGCCTGATCTTCTACGTGGTGTACCAGCAGTTCGAGAACTACGTCGTCTACCCGAAGGTGATGGCCCGCTCGGTCGACATCCCGGGATCGCTGATCGTGATCGCGGCCCTGGTCGGCGCGGCGCTCCTCGGCGTGATCGGTGCCCTGCTCGCCATCCCGACGGCGGCCGCGGTGCAGCTGATCCTCAAGGAGGTCCTGCTGCGACGGCAGGACGCCCGCTAGCTCAGTCGCGCAGCGGCTTGGGCACGGGCACGTCCTTGAACGTGCCGAGGTTCTTGTTGTTGTAGGCGCTCGTGTCGGCGGTCTCCATGTCGCCGTCCCACTCCCGGGGCAGGGGTACGTCGACCGCGGGGGCGACGCGCCGGACGACCTCGTCGAGGACCGTCTCGGCGTCGCCCACCCACAGATGCTTGGCCCCTTCGACGCCGACCACCTCGGCCTGCGGCACGACCGCGAAGCGCTCCTCCGCCTCCGGGGGCTGCAGGTAGTCGTCGTGCTCAGGCACCAGCGCGGTCAGCGGCTTGCCCGACTCGGCCCACGCCTCGAGGTGCTCGACGTCGGAGAACCGCAGCGGCGGCGAGAGCAGGATCGCGCCCTTGACTGCCGGGTCGTTGCCGTGCATGAGCGTGAGGTCGGTGCCGAAGGACCAGCCGACGACCCAGATGTTCGGTAGGTCGTGGAACTCGGCGTACTCGATCGCGGCCGCTACGTCGTACCGCTCCCCCTGCGCGTGGTCGAACTCCCCCTCGCTGCGGCCCTGCTCGCTCGCAGTGCCGCGGGTGTTGAACCGCAGGACGGCGACGCCGGCGAGCGCAGGGAGCCTGAAGGCCGCCTTGCGGAACACGTGGCTGTCCATCATCCCGCCGTGCGTCGGCAGCGGGTGGAGGCAGATGACCGTCGCGACCGGGTCCGAGTCAGGCGGCAGGGCCAGCTCACCCACCAGCTCGAGTCCGTCCGCGGTGTGCAGGGTGATCGGCTCCCGGCGTGCGGGCAGGACGGAGTTCGCTCGGATCACAGCCATGGCCCCAGTATCCCGCACCGCCCGGCTCGGACCGGAACGCGGCCGCCTCCCGTAGCGACTGGCAGGGAGTAGCCGGACGGTCAGCGCCGGCGGTCGCGGGCCGTCCAGCACGGGGTGTGCCAGTGCCGCCGCTCGTCGAGGCCCGAGCTGCTGAACATGGACGCCACGACGGGCCATGCCACCACGTGCGGGGTGGCCGGCCGGATCAGGTGGTCGCAGCCGGGGCAGCGGTAGGACTTCGTGGCGGCCGAGCCCGTCACGTTGCGAACCTCGTACTCCTCACCGCGCCAGGCCTCGATCCTCGTCGTCATGACTCCCATTGTCCGGCATCGTCCCTCGGCCGGCCGCCGCGGTCAGCCTCGCTCCGAGCTCGCCGAGGGCCACCTGCAGCTCCGCGGGCTCGAGTACCTCGAAGTCGTGGCCGAGCCACACCAGGTGGAAGGCGAGCGCGTAGAGGGAGTCGCCTCCGGTCTCGAGCAGGGTCGTGCGCTCGTCGTAGGCCGAGACGACAGCACTGGTCGCGGTGACCTTCTCGCGGACCACCTCCACGGGCGCGTGCACGAGGACACTGGCCCGGTACCTGTACGGCGAGGACACCACCGACCGTTGCACGTACTTCACCGGGTCCGGGTGCTCGCGAGGGCGGTAGCGCCACGTCGTGGCCGTGACGGACTGCATCCGGTCCAGGCGAAAGGTCCGCCAGTCCTCGCGGTCGACGTCCCAGCCCATGAGGTACCACCGTCGCCCGGTTGCCACGAGCCGCACCGGCTCCACCCTGCGCTCACTCGTGACACCGTCGCGGTCGGCGTACCCGAACCGCACCCGGACCAGGTCCCGGCAGGCGCGCGCCAGCGTCAGGAGGGCCTCACCGTCGACCTCGACCGCGGCCCCGGTCAGGATCTCGGTGGCGTTCTGGATCGCCCGGACCTCGGCTCGCAGTCGCGCCGGCATCACCTGGTCGAGCTTGGCCAGCGTCCGCAGCGCCGCCTCACTGGCACCTGCCACGGTCCCACCGGCGGCGAGGCGCAGCGAGACCGCGACGGCGACGGCCTCCTCGTCCTCGAGCAGCAGCGGGGGCAGGGCTCGACCGGCTCCGAGCTGGTAGCCGCCGCCGACGCCCCTGGCTGCGTTGACCGGATAGCCGAGGTCCCGGAGTCGCTCCACGTCGCGCCGGACGCTTCGAGTGGCGACCCCGAGCCTCTCAGCGAGCTCCGGTCCGGTCCACACGGGACGGGACTGGAGCAGGGACAGCAACCGCAGCACCCGCTGCGTCGTCCCCTGGCCCGTGCCAGCGGAGTTCGTCATGCCTCGCATCCTGGCATGGATAGCGGACCGTTCCTGTCCGCATGACCAGGCACAGTGGTTCCCATGACGGAAACCGTGGACCTCAACCACCTGTTGCTCGACCAGATCGAGCGGCACTGGCACAACCAGCTACGCCCGCGGCTGGACGGCCTCACCGACGACGAGTACCTCTGGGAGCCCGCGCCCGGCAGCTGGAGCGTCCGTCCACGCGGCACGAGCAGCGCCCCTGTCCTGGGAGGCAGGGGCGGTTACACGGTCGACTTCGCCTTCCCGGAGCCACAACCCGCCCCGGTGACCACGATCGCCTGGCGCATCGCCCACCTCGTCGTGGGTGTGCTCGCCATGCGCAACGCCGGCCACTTCGGACGGGCTGCGACCGACTACATGACCTTCGAGTACGCCGGCACGGCCACCGAGGCCTTGGCCCAGCTCGACGAGGAGTACGCCCGCTGGACCGCGGGCGTGCGCGGCCTCGGCTCCGAGGGGCTGCTCGAGCCCTGTGGGCCGGCCGAAGGGCCCTATGCCGCGGAGCCCATGTCCGCACTCGTCCTGCACATCAACCGTGAGCTGATCCATCACGGCGCCGAGATCGCCCTGCTCCGCGACCTGTACGCCCACCGCACGCCCTGAAACCGCCCGCGACCGACAAGAGGGCCGCTCATGCCCGCACTCGCTCCCCCGGTGCCCGACGAGCGCACCGCCCTCGCCGCCTTCCTACGCCGTGGCCGTGCCGTGGCGTCCCCGGAGCTCCCTCAGACGAGGACGGTCACCGCGTGGTGTAGTCGCGGAACCCGCGCTTGGTCTTCCGGCCGAGGTACCCCGCGGTCACGAGGTGCTCGAGCAGCGGGGCGGGCGCGAAACCGGGCTCACGGAACTCGAGGTAGAGCTCCCGCTCGATCGCGAGCGAGACGTCGTTGCCGACGACGTCGAGCAGCTCGAACGGGCCCATCGGCAGCGCACAGCCGTACTTCATGGCCGTGTCGATGTCGTCCGCGCTGGCGTAGTGCGCCTCGAGCATCTTCACCGCGTCGTTGAGGTAGGGGAAGAGCAGCGCGTTCACGATGAAGCCCGCACGGTCGCCACACGACACCGCGACCTTGCCGACCCGGTCGCACAGCGCGCGAACGCTCTCGGCGACGACGTCGGAGGTGCTCACCGTGCTGACCACCTCGACCAGCTTCATGATCGGAGCGGGGTTGAAGAAGTGCATCCCGATGACGTCCTGCGGACGCTTGGTGACCCTCGCGAGCGAGATCACCGGCAGCGACGACGTCGTGGTCGCCAGGATCGCGCCGGGCTTGCAGATCTCGTCGAGGTTCTCGAACAGGACCGTCTTGACCTTCAGGTCCTCGGCGATCGCCTCGACGACGATGTCCACCCCTGCGAGATCGTCGAGCTTCGTGGAGCCGGTGAGGCGGCCGAGCACCTCGTCCTTCGCGGACTCCTCGAGCTTGCCGCGCTGGATCGCCTTGTCGAGCGACTTCTCGATGGTGGCGCGGACGCCGTCGACCTTGGCATCGCTGCGGCCGACGTAGACCACGTCGAAGCCAGCCTTGGCGAACACCTCGACGATGCCGGTGGCCATGGTGCCGGTGCCGACGACGCCGACCGTCGAGATCTCGTGCTTGAGCTGCGGCTTGTCGTCGGCCGACGGGGTGAGTGCATCGGGGACGACGACCGGGCTGTCAGGAGCCTCGTAGGTGTAGAAGCCGCGGCCCGTCTTGCGGCCGAGCATGCCGGCGGTGACCATCTGCTTGAGGATCGGGGCGGGGGCGTGCAGCCGGTCGCGGCCCTGCTTGTACATCGTGTCGAGGATCTCGTAGGCGGTGTCGAGGCCGATCAGGTCGAGCAGCGCGAGCGGACCCATCGGGTAGCCGCAGCCGAACCGCATCGCCGCATCGATGTCCTCGCGGCTGGCGTAGCGGCCTTCGTACATCGCGACCGCGTGGTTGAGGTAGCCGAACAGCAGGGTGTTGGCGATGAAGCCGGCCTTGTCGCCGCAGACCACGGGAGTCTTGTCGAGCTTCTGCACGACCTCTGCGACGTCCTCGAGAACGTCGGGCTCGGTGACGACGGTCCGGACGATCTCCACGAGCTTCTGCACCGGTGCGGGGTTGAAGAAGTGGATCCCCACGACCCGGCCGGGGTGGGCAGTCGCGGTGGAGATCTCGGTGACCGAGAGCGATGAGGTGTTCGTCGCGAGGATCGCCTCCGGACGGACGATCTCGTCGAGCTGGCGGAAGAGGGACTGCTTGACGTCGAGCTGCTCGACGACCGCCTCGACCACGAGGTCGGCGTCCTTGACGTCGGCGATGTCGGTGGTGAACGTGACGCGTCCGATCAGCTCCTGCTGCACCTCCGCCGAGAGCTTGCCACGCTTGACCGCCCGGTCGGTGGAGTGCTGGATGTGCTGCCGTCCACGCTCGAGGGACTCGTCGTTCAGCTCCACGCCGACGACCTGGTAGCCGTTGCGAGCAAAGATCTCAGCGATGCCGGCACCCATGGTGCCCAGGCCGATCACGCCAATACTGCGGAAGTCACGTCCAGATGTCATGGGGCGAATCATGGCATGCGGGCACCGCCTCGTGCCGTGAGGTAGTTCACCCGTCAGGACCAGTGGTGAGCAGGACACCACGGCGGTCAGAGCAGCCTTTGGGCCGGTTTGCACGCGCTGGCACCGGGTACCTGCAAGCCGACCTGGAGGTGGATCTTGACCATTGCATCACGCACCCGATCACTCACGCGCCCACGCGGTCGGACACGCACCCGACCACGCGGTCGATCGCACACGATCTCTGTCATCGTCGCGATCTGGCTCGTCATCGGCGTCCTCGCGGCGGCACAGCGGGGCTACTTCTCCGGCAACGACGCCAACTGCTCGAAGGTCGGCACCATCGCGATCACCGTGGTGGCCGGGCCGCTCAACTATGTCGGTGTCAACCCGAAAATTGACTGCAGGGCACCCCAGCCGTCCAGGTAGCAGGCGGTCGACCTCGGGTCTGCGGGACTCGGTAATCGGCCGCAGGTAGATTGCTGCCGTTGTCCCTGCTTCGTTCGATCCGTCCTCTTAGGTGTGCTGTTGAGACTCGTCATTGCCAAGTGCCAGGTGGACTACGCGGGTCGGCTCACGGCCCACCTCCCCATGGCGACCCGGCTGATCCTGGTCAAGAACGACGGCTCGGTGCTCATCCACTCGGACGGTGGCTCGTACAAGCCGCTGAACTGGATGTCGCCGCCGTGCAAGGTCATGGAGGACACCAACGGAGACGGCCACGTCGAGTGGACGGTGACCGGCAAGGACGACGACACCCTGCGCATCCTGCTGACCGAGATCAGCCACGACACCAGCCACGACCTCGGCATCGACCCGGGTCTCCAGAAGGACGGCGTCGAGAAGCACCTGCAGGAGCTGCTCGCCGAGCACCCGGCGACCCTGGCCGAGGGGCTGACGCTGGTACGACGGGAGTACCCGACCGCCATCGGTCCGGTGGACCTCATGTGCCGCGACGCTGAGGGCCGGTCGGTCGCGGTGGAGATCAAGCGCCGTGGCGAGATCGACGGTGTGGAGCAGCTGACCCGCTACCTCGAGCTCCTCAACCGCGACCCGAAGCTCCGCCCGGTGCGGGGCATCTTCGCCGCCCAGGAGATCAAGCCGCAGGCCCGCGTGCTCGCGCAGGACCGCGGGATCACCTGCGCGGTCGTGGACTACGACGCCCTGCGCGGCATGGACGACCCCACCGCCCGCCTCTTCTGAGATGCGGGTCCTGAGGTCGCAGCCCCGGCGATCGCGACCGACAAGGATCGTGCACCTGCCCGGTCTTTACGGCTGAAACCGCGGCAGAGCCGTCAGAACTTCGCACGAGCACGATTCTTCCCAGTGGGGACTGCGTTCCCCGACGGGAACGGCGGTCAGGCAGGGCCGACGAGCGAGGCCACCTCGTCGGCGCAGCCCCACGAAAGGGTGACCCCGGCTCCCCCGTGCCCGTAGCAGTGGACCAGGCGCTCGACCCGCGAGCTGCCGGTCGGGACCTTCTCCTCCTCGAGCCGCACCTGGGGACGGGCGGGGCGAAGGCCGACCTTGTGTCTCAGCACCCGCGCTCGGGCCAGCGCGGGCACCAGCACCGCCGCGCGCTCGAGGATCCGTGAGGCGACGGCCGGGTCGGGGGTACGGCTCCACTCCCCCTCCTCGTCGGTTCCACCGACCACCACGTCCTTCGAGCGCGGCACGACGTACGTCGGCCCGTCCTCGTCGAGCCACCACCGGTCCAGGCCGAACTGCTCGACGTAGAGCACCTGCCCCCGCACCGGCATGACGCTCGCGTCGCCCGCCATGAGTCGCGCACCGAGGCCGGTTGCGTTGACCACCACCTCGCCCTGGTCCGGGAGCGCGTTGAGCGCCATGCGGGTCAGCGTGCCGCCGCTCTCGGTGAAGAGCCGGGTCAGCCAGCGGAGGTACACCGGCATCTCCACCACCGGGGTGCGGAAGGTCCAGCCGTCGACGTACGGCGGCGGCATCGCGGTCACCCGGGTCAGGGCCGGCACCGCGGTGCGCCACCAGGGGTCGGAGGTCCTCCGGCGGTGGAGCTCGGTCCCCTCGACCATCCGCACTCCCGTGTCCGGGAGCGTCGCGAGCCGCTCGAACTCGGCGAAGGACGCCGCCGACCACGCCGTCACCCGCTCGAACGGGAAGGCGCGGTAGGGGTACCAGATCGCGGCCGCCACGGCCGAGGTGGTCTCGAGAGGAAGGTCGCGGGCCACCACGTCGACCTGGTGACCGGCTTGTTGCAGCCGGACGGCGCACGACATCCCGACCACGCCTGCTCCGACCACGATGACCCTGCTCATGGGGGAGAGTCTGCCTGAACTGCGGCTCAGCGGTGCCGGATCCGGACCGCTCCCCGTCGATCGGTGACGGTGGCGACGAGGTAGCCGGTCGAGCCGTTCTCCTCGACCCGGCAGACCATCATCATGCCGAGCCGGGCCGGGTAGGCCGGGGTCGCGCCACAGTCCACGGCCGTGTAGCCCTCGCGCTCCAGCCGGGCGACGAGGCGCTGGGTCGCCAGCACCCCCTCGCCGAGCCAGGCCTCGAACTCGGTGCGCCCGTCGGTGGCTCTCGCCAGCTCGACGTCCACCTCGCCCACGACCCCGTCGACGTACCCCTTGCACGTCAGCGTCGAGGGTGCGTCACCGGTCCAGCGTGGGCAGTCGACGTACTCCAGCGTGAGTCCGTCGCCCTCGAGCCGCGACCTGAGGCGCTCGGCGACCGGCTGCTCGAGGTCGTCCATCGGCTCGTCCGGCGGCTTCGACGGCGTCGGAGCAGGCGCACCCAGGCGCGGCGTCCTGACGCCCGCCGGGTCGGTTTGGTCGTCGGCGCACGCCGTGACCAGGGCGAGTACGCCGAGGACGAGAAGCGAGGCGGCCCAGCGCCAGCACCGCAATGGACATCCCTCCTCCGCAACCCCGAACCAGCCTAGCCAGGGCATCCACGCCGTAGGACGCCGAAGCGGCCGGCGTAACCCTGCGCGCTAGAACTCGTTGCAGTTGCCTGGAGGTACGTGATGCACACAACGAAGACACGCCTGGTCTCGGTTCTGGTCGCTCTGCTCGCGGGGCTGCTCATCGGCGGGGCCGGCGCGGCCGCTCCTGCAAGCGCCCACGAGGAGCGGGAGGCCAGCTTCCCCGACGGGTCCGGAAAGCGCCCGGTGTTCCTGGGGCTCGACAACCCCCGTCACCGGGTGGTGTGCAGGCCCGACAGCGGCAAGCGCATCGCGAAGATGCCGGCAGGGGCGCTGAAGCGTCGCAACCGGGCTCTGCTGCGTGAGTGTGACTTCGGGTCGATCCAGACCGCCGTGAACAGCATCAAGAAGCGGCGGACCTCGGTGTACGTCCTGCCCGGCCGCTACACCGAGCGTCGGTGGGCCAACGCCAAGAAGTCGGAGTACTGCTCCAACCTCAAGACCAAGTCCAACGACCCGCTGCCGGTCTCCTCCTACATCGGCAGCCTCTCCTCCCCCGACAGCGGTTCCGACGACACCGGCCCGATCGCGCTGTCCTACCCGGACCAGCGGCGCTGCGCCCACAACCTGAACCTGATCGCGATCTTCGGTGACGCCACGCCCCACAACAGCTCGATCAAGTGCGACAGCCGCTTCTGCGGCACGCAGGTCGTGGGCACCGGTCGTCGCCGGACCGACGTCGTGATCGACAACAGGTTCTCCAAGCTCAACGGCATCCGCGCCGACCGGGTGGGCGGGGTGTACTTCCGCAACTTCACCATCCAGCAGGCGGAGTTCAACTCGCTCTACGTCCTCGAGACCGACGGCTTCGTCGTCGACAAGGTGGTGGCGCGAGGCAACGACGAGTACGGCATCCTCGCCTTCGCCAGCGACCACGGGCTGATCCAGCACGTGAACGCCTACTGGAACGGCGACTCGGGGCTCTACCCCGGCTCGGCCTCGGACGTCAACGGCGACAACCCGAACTTCAAGCCGACCCGGTACTCCATCGAGATCAGGCACAACAAGAGCCACGACAACTCGCTCGGCTACTCCGGCACGGCCGGCAACTCGGTGTGGGCCCACGACAACGACTTCTTCCACAATGCGACCGGCATCGCGACGGACTCGCTCTTCCCGGGTCACCCCGGCCTGCCGCAGGACCACGCGCGGTGGAACAACAACCGGATCTTCAGCAACAACTCGAACTACTACGAGAAGTACGTCGACACGGGCGTCTGCGCCAAGCCGATGAAGGACCGCGGCTACATGACCGGCACGGTCTGCCCCGTGATTCCGGCGCCGGTCGGCACAGGCGTGCTGATCGCCGGTGGCAACTTCAACTCCACCGACCACAACTGGATCTACGACAACTGGCGCAACGGCACGATGCAGTTCTGGGTGCCGTCGCCGCTGCGGGACGAGTACGACCCGAGCAAGCTCTACGACACCTCCAACGGCAACCACACCTTCGCCAACCACATGGGGATCCGGCCGAACGGCAGCACCGCCCACAACGGCCTCGACCACTGGTGGGACGACCAGGGTGTCGGGAACTGCTGGGAGAACAACAAGTCATCGCGGCAGGGCGGTGTGCCGACCACGAACTTCACCGTCGACCCGGGTCCCTGTGCCGACGGCGGGTCGCAGTTCGTGCCCGGCGCCCCGGTCAAGGATGCGGGATTCCTCAGCTGCAGCCAGTACGACCGCGACGACCCGACCTGGCGGCACCCGCCCGCGTGCGAGTGGTTCACGTCCCCGGACAAGCCGACCGACGAGCAGCCGACGACCCCTCTGGGCCTTGCGGCCGGCTCCTCGGGCACCGCCGATGGGCTGGGCGGGCCGGGCGCTGCGAGCGCACTCGCCCTGTCGCTGACCGGCGTAGGACTGGTCACGCTGCTCGGCCTCGGCGCGGTGCGCCGCCGCAGCCTCGCAGGGGACTGAGCCGTGCGCCGCTTGGTGACCACGGCCCTGCTGGTGGTGCTGCTCTTCGGCGGCGCCGGCGTGGCGGTAGCGAGCACCGACCCCGCCCTCGCGGCACACGGGCCGACCGGCGTCCGCGGCACCGAGAAGACCGAGGTCTTCCGCATCGGCGACCGGACTGTCCGACAGGTGCGCTACGCCGACCACAAGACCTTGGTCTACTCCTTCGCGCTCGCGAACGAGGGGCGGCTACCCGTCACGGTCACGGGCCTTGCCCCGCTGGAGCACACCCCGAGGCTCTTCCGGTACGTCGGACTCCGCGACGCCGATGGGCGGAAGACGTTCACGATCTCGCCCGGCCGACGCACGACCGTCGAGGTGAGCATGCTGATGCATGCGTGTGAGACCCTCTCGGCCCGTGCCGGCAGCTTCGCGACCGAGGTCGGGCTCCATACCGAACGGGCCGGGGTGCTCGACGACGTCGTCACGGTGACCTTCCCCGAGGAGGTCCACACCGGATCGCCGCGTGAGGCGTTCTGCCCCAACGCGACGGCTACGTCGCGCCCCCCGGGCTGACCTCCTCGACGGTGAGGCCGTCACCGTCGAGAGCCACGTCCACCCGTTGTCCCGGCTGGCCGAGCACCGCCACGACCACCGTCTCCCCCCGATGGAGGTCGGCGAGGTCACGCAGGTCGGCCACCGCCTCCTCGGCCCGCGCCAGGACATCCGCCGCGGCCATCGGACGCGCCATGGCCTGCACGGGCAGGCCCAGCGCCTGACCCAGCGCGACGGCGCCCGACCCGGGCGGACCGTCGTACACCGCGGCGATGCGCGCGTGGCGCAGCGACTCCGCGGTGGCGGCGTCAGGCGCGCAGACCATCACGAAACGTGCGGCGCACTGGAGGTCCGACATGGTCGCAACCTAGTCCAGGCGCCAGCAGGCGACAATGCCCCTCACGGCCCGTCGCCACCGTCGTCACCCGAGCTGGTGCGCCTCGCGGATCGCGTCGACGATGCCGCCCATGATCTCGGTGAGCCCGAAGTCCTTCGGCGTGAACACCGCCGCGACGCCCATCTCCTTGAGCCGGGCGGCGTCGCCCGAGGGGATGATGCCGCCGACGATCACCGGCACGTCCGCGAGCCCGTGCTCACGCATGCCCTCGAGGACCGCCGGGACGAGCTCCATGTGCGAGCCGGACAGGATCGAGAGCCCGACACAGTGCACGTCCTCGGCCACGGCCGCGGCGACGATCTGCTCAGGGGTGAGCCGGATGCCCTGGTAGACAACCTCGAACCCCGCGTCGCGGGCCCGCACGGCGACCTGCTCGGCGCCGTTGGAGTGCCCGTCGAGGCCGGGCTTGCCGACCAGCAGCCGCAGCCGGCCGCCGACCTCCTCCCCCGTCTGCCGGACCCGCTCCCGCACGTCGGTCAGCTCGGCAGCGGCCTCCGCGACCCCTACCGCGCCGGAGACGCCGGTCGGCGCGCGGAACTCGCCGAAGACCTCTCGCAGCGTCCCTGCCCACTCACCGGTGGTGGCACCCGCTCGCGCGGCAGCCAGCGTCGCGTCCATCAGGTTCACGCCGGACTTCGCGTCCGCGGCGAGCCGCTCGAGCGCGCGCTGCACCTGGGACTCGTCGCGCTGGGCCTTCCACTCCTCCACGCTGCGCAGCGCGGAACGCTCCGCCTCGGGGTCGGCGGTCTGGATCGCGGCGTCGAGGTCGGCGGTGAGCGGAGACGGCTCGGTCGTCTCGAAGCAGTTCACGCCGACGACCTTGTCCTCGCCCGCCTCGATCCGCCCGCGGCGGGCGGCGTGTGAGGAGACCAGCGCCTGCTTCATGTAGCCGGACTCGACGGCGGCGATCGCGCCTCCGTGCGCCTGCACCCGGTCCATCTCCTCGCGCGCGCCCTGGACCAGGTCGGCGACCTTGGCCTCGATCACCGTGGAGCCCTCGAAGATGTCGTCGTACTCCAGCAGGTCGGACTCGAAGGCGAGCACCTGCTGGAGGCGCAGCGACCACTGCTGGTCCCAGGGCCGGGGCAGGCCGAGGGCCTCGTTCCAGGCCGGCAGCTGTACGGCGCGGGCGCGGGCGTTCTTGGAGAGCGTGACGCCGAGCATCTCGAGGACGATCCGCTGGACGTTGTTCTCCGGCTGCGCCTCGGTCAACCCGAGTGAGTTGACCTGGACGCCGTACCGGAAACGGCGCATCTTCGGGTCCTGGACGCCGTAGCGCTCGCGCGTGATCTCGTCCCACAGCCGGACGAAGGCCCGCATCTTGCAGGTCTCCTCGACGAACCGCACCCCGGCGTTGACGAAGAAGGAGATCCGGCCGACGACCTTGTCGAAGTCCTCGGGCGCGACCTGTCCGGAGTCGCGAACGGTGTCGAGGACCGCGATCGCGGTGCACAGGGCGTAGGCGAGCTCCTGGGTCGGCGTGGCACCGGCCTCCTGCAGGTGGTAGCTGCAGATGTTGATCGGGTTCCACTTCGGGATGTGGTTGACCGTGTAGGCGATCAGGTCGCTGGTCAGCCGCAGGGAGTGCTCAGGCGGGAAGACGTAGGTGCCGCGGGAGAGGTACTCCTTGATGATGTCGTTCTGGGTGGTGCCCGCGAGCTGGGCGTGCACCTGCTCGAAGTCGGCGTCCGACCCCGCCTGCTCCTCGGCGACCACCTGGTAGAGCGCGAGCAGCCACATCGCGGTCGCGTTGATCGTCATCGAGGTGTTCATCCCGGTGAGGGGGATGTCCTGGAACAGCCGGCGCATCTCGCCGAGGTGCGGGACCGGGACCCCGACCTTGCCGACCTCGCCGCGCGCGAGCGGGGAGTCCGGGTCGTACCCGGTCTGCGTGGGAAGGTCGAACGCCACCGAGAGGCCGGTCTGGCCCTTGGCGAGGTTCTTGCGATACAAGGCGTTGGACTCTGTCGCGGAACTGTGCCCCGCGTAGGTCCGCATCACCCAGGGCTTGTCCTTGGGCTGGGGCCGGTCTGTCTCCGGCATGGCGTCCTGCGGCTTCTCGCTCATAAGGCAGGAGACTACGACCAACCGAACCCGTCGGTAACTACCTTATGAACTGTCTCACGTGCCGAGTAGGTCACAGCCCTACGCGGTGACGGCGCGCTCGACGGTGACCAGGCGGCGAAGACGGGTGAACGCGATGACCCGGCGAAGCGCAGGGCTGCAGCCCCGGAGGACCAGCGCGCGGCCTTCACGCTCCATCACCTTGCCTGCGGCTGCGAGGACACGCAACGCGGTCGCGTCCATGGCCTCGACGCCCGCGAGGTCGACCACGACGTTCCCCGTTGTGCGCTCGATCTGCTCGTACAACGCCTCGCGGACGATGCCGGTCGACCGCACGTCGAAGTAACCGTTCAGGACCAAGGCCCGATCGTTGACGGTGAGTTCCATCCCGCTCCCAGTGCCCACTGGAGGTGGCTACCTGGAACCTCCAGAGCCACCCGTACAGACACTATGACGCAGGCCACGGCAATTTGGTTGCCTGTATTGAGAGCCGGAGTGTCGTTTGTTCAGACAAGGCCAGACCAGGTGCGGCCGTGCGGATGGACTTTCCCGGCCGAACGGTCGGCCGGGTCGACCTGTCAGGAGGTCGCGTCAGACCGCCCTTCAGCTCACTCCCGCCGGGC
Organism: uncultured Actinomycetota bacterium; assembly: GCA_963700955.1. GTDB lineage: Bacteria > Actinomycetota > Actinomycetes > Propionibacteriales > Nocardioidaceae > Nocardioides_C. Next base: position 756,495 of record CAVOZH010000012.1, read on the forward strand.
CGTCGTGCCGTGTCCGCCGCTCAGTCCGGCAGGTCGCCGAGGTCGGCCCGGGAGACGTCTGCACCGAGGCCGGCGAGGGTCTCGGCGAAGCGCGGGTAGCCACGGTCGATGTGGTGGGACTCGGCCACCTCTGTGGTGCCCTCGGCGGCGAGACCCGCCAGCACGAGCGCAGCCCCTGCACGGATGTCGTGCGCGACCACCGGCGCTCCGGAGAGGGCCGGCCTCCCCCGCACCACGGCGTGGTGCCCGTCTGTGCGCAGGTCGGCCCCGAGGCGCGCGAGCTCCTGGGCGAACATGAACCGCGCTTCGAAGACGTTCTCGGTGATCATCGCGGTGCCGTCGCTCACCGCCGCGAGGGCCATCGCGAACGGTTGCAGGTCGGTCGGGAAGCCGGGGTAGGGCAGCGTCACGACGTCGAAGGCGTCGAGCCGCCGGTCGACGTACACCCGGAAGCCGTCCGGCGAGGCGTCGATGCCGGCCCCGGCCGATGCCATCTTGTCGAGCACGATGTCGAGGTGGTGGGCGCGACCGCCTTCGACGACGAGGTCACCACCCGCGATGGCGGCCGCGAACGCCCACGTGCCCGCGACGATCCTGTCCGGCACGGTCGCGTGCTCGACCGGGTGCAACCGGTCGACACCTTCGACCGTCAGCGTGGAGGTCGAGATCCCGTCGACGTGCGCGCCCATCTCGACCAGCATCTGGCACAGGTCCGCGATCTCGGGCTCCCGGGCGACGTTGTCGATGACGGTTCGGCCGGGTGTCAGCACGGCGGCCATCAGCAGGTTCTCGGTCGCCCCGACGCTCGGGAAGTCGAGCCACAGGTTCGCTCCGGTCAGCCCGGCCGGCGCCTCCGCCACGACGTACCCGTGCTCGATGTGCACCGTGGCACCGAGCTCCTCGAGGCCCGTCATGTGCATGTCGAGGCCCCGCGAGCCGATGTTGTCGCCGCCCGGCAAGGCCACCTTGGCGCGGCCGCAGCGCGCCACGAGCGGGCCGAGCACGCTGATCGACGCACGCAGCCGCCGGACGAGGTCGTAGGGCGCCTCGTGGGCGAGCTCCTGAGGGACGTCGATGGTGACTCGGCCCGCGAGGTCGTGCTCCACGGCGACCCTGCACCCGAGCCGCTCGAGCAGCTGCGCCATCACGGCGACGTCGAGGATGTCGGGGACGTTGGTCAGCACCGTTCGTCCCGGCGCGAGGAGCGCCGCGGCCATGAGCTTCAGCGCGCTGTTCTTGGCCCCGACGACCCGCGCGGTCCCACGAAGCGGGTGGGACAGCGGGCCGTCCGAGCAGACCCGGAAGCCGTCCATCAGCCCGCCTTCTCCTCGACGCTGGACGAGGCGCCGAGAGCCTCCGAGTCGGAGATCACCGGCTCCAGCGACGCGATCCAGCAGTCGAGGTCGCGCGCCCGGGTGAACCGCAGCACGCGCGGGCCCTCGGGATCGGCCTCCCAGGCGACGAGGCGCTCGTGCTTGCGTCGGAAGGAACGGAAGTGCCATCGGACGATCGAGTCGTCGCCGAAGGTCTGTGCCCAGGTCTCCGTGTTCCCGTTGCAGATCGTCTGCTTGGCGACGACCCGCGAGATGGTACGTCGGACGAGTCGCTGCAGGGAGAACCACCGCGGGTAGTCCAGGCCGACGACGAGCTCCACGCTGTTGAGCGGGAGGTCGATCCACTGGCCGTAGGCGGAGTCGAGCAGCCACGTGTCCCTGGCGCAGACCTCGGCGATCCGCCGGCGCTGCTCCTCCGGCGACACGGCCGTCCAGTCCGGTTCCCAGGTCAGGTCGTCGACCGACGTCCACGGGATGCCGGTGGCCTCGCTGATCCGCGCCGCTGCGGTCGTCTTGCCCGAGCCGGTGACGCCGTACACCAGGACGCGTCTCGCCGTTCCGAGGAAGCGGGCGGGGGGATCGGCCTTGTCTAGATCGTGCACCCGAAGACGATACTGCGACTTATCCCACCTGGCTGCATCTGCCGTTGTCACCCCGCCCGGCCCTAGGGTGAGTCCATGGTCAACCTCACCCGTATCTACACCCGCACCGGCGACTCGGGCCGGACCCGGCTCGGCGACATGAGCGAGACGTCGAAGAACGACCTCCGGCTCCACGCCTACGCAGACGTCGACGAGGCCAACGCCCACATCGGCGCCGCCATCGCGCTCGGCGGCCTCGATGAAGACGTGGTTAAGGTCCTGACCACGATCCAGAACGACCTGTTCGACGTCGGTGCGGACTTCTGCACCCCGATCGTCGAGAACCCGGAGTTCCCGCCGCTGAGGATCGAGCAGGAGTACGTCGACCGGCTCGAGGCTTGGTGCGACCAGTACAACGAGGACCTCGAGAACCTCCGGTCCTTCATCCTCAACGGAGGTACGCCCGGCGCGGCCCTGCTCCACGTCGCCCGCACGGTGACCCGTCGCGCCGAGCGAGCGGCGTGGGCGGCGTTCGAGCAGCACGGGGAGTCGATGAACATGCTGGCGATCAAGTACCTCAACCGCCTCAGCGACCTGCTGTTCATCCTGGCCCGGCACGCGAACAGGGAAATGGGCGACGTGCTCTGGAAGCCCGGCGGCGAGCGCTGAGAGCGAGCGGCGCGAGCGGGTCAGCGTGAGCCGCCCGTCCGCGCCGCGGCGAACGCTGAGAGCGATCGGCGCGAGCGCGTCGACCGTCTAGTCGAGTCTTTTGGACGCTTCCCAAGGGGTATGCCGCTTGGGAACCGTCCGTAACCCCGCGTTACAGCAGGGGGGATCAGCGGCGGCGGAGGCGCTGGCCCGGCGGAGCGGCTTCGAGCCAGGCGAGGAAGCCCGTGAGCGCCGAGGGGCTCATCGCCACCTCGAGCGGGCCGGCGGCCGTCTCGCAGAGCACGATGGTGTGACCCGAGTAGAGGGAGTAGGACTCCGCGCCCTCGGGCTCCCGGCGTCCGACGTACTCCAGGTCGCTGCGGGAGAAGCGGAGCTTGGGGGTCGGAGCGATGGAGAAGATCCGGAACCACTCCAGAACATCACCGTTGTAGCGGCCGACCCCGAGAACCCAGCCGCGTCCGGCCCTGGCGGACCGGACGCGGACGCTGAACTCGAAGGTCCCGCCGTCGCGGGAGATCCAGCGACGGCGGACGACCAGGGCGAGGCCGTAGAGCAGGGCAAGCAGCAACAGGACCCCGGCTACGTCGAGCAGCCACGCCCACCACGCCATCTGCCCCTCCGCATCGTCGACTCGGCCCGCCGGCTGGCTCCCCGGTTCCCCGGGTGAATCTCAGGATGCCCGTTCGACGGCCCGGATACGAGCCTCTGCGCGGCGAACCGCCTCCTCGGCCTCGGCCTCACTGTCGTACTCACCGGCGGTGCGAGCGCGTTCGACTTCGGCACGAGCCTTCTCGAGGTCGATCTCGTGGGACATCTCGGCGTGCTCGGACAGGATCGAGATCCGGTTGTTCGCCACCGACAGGAAGCCTGCGTCCACCGCCGCCACCCAGGTCTCGCCCTCAGCGGTCTGCACGTCCACGACGCCGTCCACCATCAGCGAGAGCATCGGGGCGTGGTGCGGCAGGATGCCGACGTCACCCTCGGTCGTGCGGGCGATCACCATCTTCGCCTCGCCCGACCACACGAGCCGGTCGGCTGCGACCAGCTCAACCTGAAGCAGGTCGTCACTCACGCGCACTCCTCATGTGTTCGATTTCGGTAGTAGCTCTGGTCCTTGGTGATCCCGTCCCGCGAGGCCCGGTGTACCCCACCGGTACCCCGCGGGACGGGGTCGCTTTGGAGAAGAACTCAGAGGTTCTTCTGGATCTCGGACCACTTGCGCTCGACGTCGTCGAGGCCACCGCACATGAAGAAGGCCTGCTCTGCGACGTGATCGTACTCCCCATCGGCGATCTTCGTGAAGGCCTCGATCGTGTCCTCGATCGGAACCGTCGAACCCTCGATGCCGGTGAACTGCTTGGCGACGTAGGTGTTCTGCGACAGGAACCGCTGGATACGACGGGCCCGGGACACGATGATCTTGTCCTCTTCGGAGAGCTCGTCGACACCGAGGATCGCGATGATGTCCTGCAGCTCCTTGTTGCGCTGCAGGATCTGCTTGATCCGGATCGCGGTGTTGTAGTGGTCCTCACCGATGAACCGCGGGTCGAGGATCCGCGAGGTCGAGGTGAGCGGGTCCACGGCGGGGTAGATGCCGAGCGAGGCGATCTCACGCGAGAGCTCGGTCGTCGCGTCGAGGTGCGCGAACGTCGTGGCCGGCGCCGGGTCGGTGTAGTCGTCCGCCGGCACGTAGATCGCCTGCATCGAGGTGATCGAGTGACCGCGGGTCGAGGTGATCCGCTCCTGGAGCTGACCCATCTCGTCGGCGAGGTTCGGCTGGTAGCCCACCGCGGAGGGCATCCGGCCGAGCAGCGTGGACACCTCGGAGCCGGCCTGGGTGAAGCGGAAGATGTTGTCGATGAACAGCAGCACGTCCTGCTTCTGGACGTCGCGGAAGTACTCCGCCATCGTCAGCGCGGACAGCGCCACACGCAGTCGCGTGCCCGGCGGCTCGTCCATCTGGCCGAACACCAGGGCGGTCTGCCCGATGACGCCGGCCTCCTCCATCTCCACGATCAGGTCGTTGCCCTCACGGGTGCGCTCGCCGACACCGGCGAACACCGACACACCACCGTGGTCCTTCGCGACACGGGCGATCATCTCCTGGATGAGCACCGTCTTGCCGACGCCCGCACCGCCGAAGAGGCCGATCTTGCCGCCCTGGACGTACGGCGTGAGCAGGTCGATGACCTTGATGCCGGTCTGGAACATCTGGGTCTTCGACTCGAGCTGGTCGAACGCCGGCGCCTTGCGGTGGATGCCCCACCGCTCGTTGACCTCGAGGCGCTCGCCCTCCTCGAGGTTGAGGCAGTCACCGGTGGCGTTGAAGACGTGACCGAGTGTCGCGTCGCCCACGGGCACCGAGATCGGCCCGCCGGTGTCCTGCACCCGAGCACCACGCACGAGCCCGTCGGTGGGCTGCATGGAGATGGCGCGCACCATGCCGTCACCGATGTGCTGGGCGACCTCGAGGGTCAGCGTCTTCTTCTCGCCACCGAGCTCGAGCTCGGTCTTGAGCATGTTGTAGATCTCCGGCATCGAGTCCGACGGGAACTCGATGTCGACCACGGGGCCGATAACTCGCGCGATGCGACCGACGCCCCCAGCACCGTGCTCGGTGCCGCGCTCTTCAATCGTGGCAGTCATTTCTTTCACTCACTCCCGGCAGTCGCATCGGCCAGCGCGTTGACGCCACCGACGATCTCGCTGATTTCCTGGGTAATCCCGGCCTGGCGGGCCTGGTTGGCAATTCGCTTGTACTTCTTGATGAGCTCTTCGGCGTTGTCCGTCGCGGACTTCATCGCCCGCTGGCGGGCCGCGAGCTCGGAGGCAGCGGCCTGAAGCAGCGCGAAGAAGATCCGGCTCTGGACATAGCGAGGAAGCAACCCGTCGAGGACCTCGGCCGCCGACGGCTCGAACTCGTAGAGCGGGAGAACCTCCTCCGCAGGCGGCTTCTCCTCGCCCTCGACGACCTCGAGCGGAAGCAGCCGGACCGCGGTGGGCTCCTGCACCAGCATCGACTTGAACCGCGTGTAGACCACGTGGACCTCGTCGACGCCGGCCACGGCGCCCTCCACAGAACCGTCCGACCCTTCGGTCTCGACGAGGAACGCCTCGATCAGACGGTCACCGATCTGCCGCGCGATGTCGTAGGTCGGCTGGTCGGAGAACCCGGTCCACTGCTCCACGATCGGGCGACGCCGGAAGTTGAAGTAGGCAACTCCCTTGCGGCCGGTGATGTAGGTGTCGACCTCCTTGTCCTCCCCCCGCAGCTTCTCGGCGAGGCGCTCGGCCTCCTTGAGAACGCTGGAGGAGTAGGCACCGGCAAGACCGCGGTCGCTGGTCACGATCAGGATCGCGGCCCGGCGGGGGTTCTCCGGCTCCGTGGTGAGCGGGTGCTCGACGTTGGAGTACGTCGCCACCGCGGAGACCGCCCGGGTCAGCTCGCGGGCGTACGGCGCGGCCGCCTGGGCCCGCTGCTGCGCCTTGATGATGCGGGACGCAGCGATGAGCTCCATGGCGCGCGTGATCTTCTTGGTCGACTCGACCGACTTGATCCGGGCGCGGTACTCACGCAGCGAAACGGCCATCGTCAGCCCCGCTTCTGCTTGACGATCTGCTCCTGCTCGACGTCCTCGTCCTCGAGGGCCTCGTGCGACTCCTTGCCGGCCTTGATCGAGCCGCCTTCGGAGGTCTCGAACTGGTCGAGGAAGGAGTTGTAGGCACCCTCGAGCACGTGCTCGGTGTCGTCGGAGAAGTTGTTCGACTCACGGATCGCGTCGAGGATCCCGCCGTGTTCGCGGCGCAGGTAGTCGAGGAACTCGCTCTCGAAGCGCAGCACGTCCTCGGTCGGGACCTTGTCGAGGCGACCGGTGGTGCCGGTCCACAGCGAGACGGTCATCTCCGGGACCGGGTACGGGGAGTACTGCGGCTGCCGGAGCAGCGCCATCAGGCGCTGGCCACGGTCGAGCTGCTGGCGGGACGCGGCGTCGAGGTCGGAGGCGAACATCGCGAAGGCCTCCATCGCGCGGAACTGCGCGAGGTCGACCTTCAGCGAGCCCGTGACCTTCTTGACGGCCTTGGTCATCGCGGCACCACCGACGCGAGAGACCGAGATGCCGACGTCGATCGCGGGACGCTGGTTCGCCGCGAACAGGTCGGACTGCAGGAAGATCTGTCCGTCGGTGATCGAGATGACGTTCGTCGGGATGTAGGCCGACACGTCGTTGGCCTTGGTCTCGATGATCGGCAGGCCGGTCATCGAGCCGGCACCCATCTCGTCCGACAGCTTCGCGCAGCGCTCGAGCAGCCGGCTGTGCAGGTAGAAGACGTCACCCGGGTAGGCCTCGCGACCCGGCGGGCGGCGCAGGAGCAGCGAAACGGCGCGGTAGGCCTCGGCCTGCTTGGTCAGGTCGTCGAAGACGATCAGGACGTGCTTGCCGTCGTACATCCAGTGCTGGCCGATGGCCGAGCCGGTGTAGGGGGCGAGGTACTTGAAGCCGGCGGAGTCGGAGGCGGGAGCGGCCACGATCGTGGTGTACTCCAGCGCGCCGGCCTCCTCGAGCGCGCCACGCACGGCGGCGATCGTCGAGCCTTTCTGGCCGATCGCGACGTAGATGCAGCGGACCTGCTTCGACGGGTCGCCGGAGTCCCAGTACTGCTTCTGGTTGATGATCGTGTCGATCGCGATCGCGGTCTTGCCGGTGGCGCGGTCGCCGATGATCAGCTGGCGCTGGCCGCGGCCGATCGGGGTCATCGCGTCGATGGCCTTGATGCCGGTGGCCAGGGGCTCGTGGACCGACTTGCGCATCATCACGCCGGGAGCCTGGAGCTCTAGGGCGCGACGGCCTTCGGTCTCGATCTCGCCGAGGCCGTCGATCGGGGTGCCGAGCGGGTCGACCACGCGGCCGAGGTAGCCCTCGCCGACCGGGACCGAGAGGATCTCTCCGGTGCGGCGGACGCTCTGGCCCTCCTCGATCTTCTCGAAGTCACCGAGGATCACGACACCGATCTCGCGGGTGTCGAGGTTCAGCGCGATTCCGAGCGTGCCGTCCTCGAACTCGAGCAGCTCGTTGGCCATCGCCGAAGGCAGCCCCGTGACACGGGCGATGCCGTCACCGGTCTCGGCGACTGTGCCGACCTCTTCGCGGCTTGCCGTCTCGGGCTTGTAGTCCGACACGAAGCGCTGCAGCGCGTCCCGGATCTCCTCCGGACGGATCGAAAGCTCCGTCATTTGTTGTCCCTGCTCTCTCGTCTTCTTCAGGTCTAGGTCTGCGGGTCGGCCGGGTCAGCCGGCGAGGCGGCGGCGGGCTTCGTCGAGGCGGCTTGCCACGGTGCCGTCGATGACATCATCACCGATCTCGACCTTGACGCCACCGACCACATCGGGGTCGACGACGACGTTGAGGTGCACGGGCCGGTCGTACTGCCGGGCCAGCGCCCCCTGCAGCCGCTGGCGGTCAGCGTCCCCGAGCTCACGGGCGACGCGGACCGTGGCCACCAGGCGGTGGCGGTTGTCGGCCGCGACCTTCTGGTACGCCTCGATCGCCAGGGGCACGGTGCGGTGGCTGCTCACGACGGCCTGCTGTGCCAGCCGGACCGTGGCAGCGGTCGCGCGGCCCTCGAGCAGGCTCCTGAGCAGCGCGTGCTTGTCGTCGGCGGAACGAGACGGGTCCGAGAGCGCGTCACGCAGCCCGGGGTTCTCCGAGACGAGCTGCTCGACGCCGAAGAGCTCGTCCTCGAGGGCGTCGGCCTGACCGGCCCGGTCGGCCCCCTTGACCACCGCGATGACGCCGAGCTCCTCGAGGGCGTCGGCGAGGTCCCGGGTGGCCGCCCAGCGCTGGGCAACCGCACTGGACACGAGGTCCATCGACGCCGCGTCGAGCTGCTCACCGAGCAGGTTGCGGACGAAGTCGGACTTGGCGGCCGGCTGGAGCGACAGGTCGGTCGCCACCCGCCGCAGGCTCGGCTCACGACGCAGCAGCGCCGAGACGGCGAACAGGTCGTCGGCGATCCTCCCGGTGTCGGAGCCGCTCTCGACGGCTGAGCCGAGCTGCTCGGTGAGCCTCTCCCGCGAGCCGGCTGAAGCTCCTCGCATCAGCCGGCCCCGTTCGCAGAGATCTGCTCGGTCTCGAGGTCGGCGAGGAACCGCTCGACCACGCGGCTCTGGCGAGCCTCGTCATCGAGTGCCTCACCGACGATGCGCCCGGCGAGCGAGGTCGCAAGTGCGCCGACCTCGGTACGCAGCGAGGTGACCGCCTGCTGGCGCTCGGCCTCGATCTGCGTGTGAGCGTGCTCGACGATGCGCGCGGCCTCGGTCTGCGCCTGCTGGCGCATCTCGGCCACGATCGCCGCGCCGTGCTCGCGCGCTTCCTCGCGGATCCGGGCTGCCTCGTGACGCGCCTCGCTGAGCTGCTGGTTGAGCTCTGCCAGCTTGGCGTCCGCTTCAGCCTGCTTGGTCTCGGCGGCGGCCAGACCACCCTCGATCGCCTCGGTGCGCTCTGCGAACGTCTGCTCGAAGTTGGGGACGACCCACTTCTTGACGGCGAAGTAGAGCAGCGCGAAGACGACCAGCGAGAGGACGATCTCCACCGGGTGCGGCAGGAGCGGGTTGAGCTTCGGCTCCGCCGCGAGGGTGATCGAGTTCATGGACGTGGTCCTTCGTCAGTGCTGATGGTTTGGGGTCAGAGCACGAACGCGAGGGCGATACCGATGATGGCGAGCGCCTCGGCGAGCGCGAAGCCCAGGATCGCGATCGACTGGAGGCGGCTCTGCGCCTCGGGCTGACGAGCGACGCCGTTGATGTAGGCGGCGAAGATCAGGCCGATACCCACACCGGGGCCGACGGCTGCCAGGCCGTAGCCGATCATGTTGAGGTTGCCATTGAGATCACCAGTCACGGCGATTTCCTTTCGGTTGTTTCTACTGTTGTGCGGGCTGGAAACGACTCTCAGTGCTCGTCTGCGAGAGCACCCGAGATGTACATGGCGTTGAGCAGGACGAAGACATAGGCCTGCAGGAACTGGATCAGGAGCTCCAGGAAGCTGATCGCGATGAAGAGCAGCCAGGCCAGGATGCCGACCGGCTTCACCAGGGTCGCGCCGTGGAGCAGGAGGTACTCACCGCCGACGGCGAACAGGATGATCAGCAGGTGGCCGGCGAGCATGTTGGCGAACAGACGGAGGGCCAGCGTGACCGGCCGGACCAGGATGTTCGACATGAACTCGAGCGGCACCAGCAGGAGCAGCATCGGGCCCTTGATGCCGGCCGGCACCGTCTGCAGCTTCAGGTAGCCGGCGAAGCCGTGCTTCTTGATACCCGCCGCGTTGTAGATGACCCAGCTCAGCAGGGCGAGGCTGTAGACCATGCCCGAGCGGGAGAACGTCGGGAACTGGATGAACGGGATGGAGCCGAAGAAGTTGTTCAGCAGGATGAAGAAGAACAGCGCCACCAGGTAGGGCACGAAGCGCATGAAGTCCTGGCTGCCGATGATGTCGCGGCCGATGGTGTTGCGCACGAAGCCGTAGCCGGCCTCTCCGACGTACTGCAGCTTGCCGGGCACCATGGACCGCTTCTTGGCCGCGGCGTAGAAGAACCAGAAGACCAGCACGCCTGCGAGCACCAGCTGGAGCATCGGCTTCGTGACGCCGAGGTACATGCTCTGGCCGAGGAAGTCGAACGACGAGTGCGGACCGATCGGCGGGAGGTTGAAGTCACCGGGACCAGGAGGGGTGAACTCCTCGGTCGGAGCGACAGCACCCAGGCTGCTGAGAGCGAGACTCACGTGTTCTCCTGCACTAGTTCTTCTGCTGCTTCGACTGCTGATCCTGACCGCCGTTGAACCGGGCGAAGGTCATGTAGAGCCCGAGCCCGGCACCGACGAGGATCCCGACTGCGACCAGGAACGAGGTCCCGAGCCACCGGTCCGCGAGCCACCCGAGAAATCCGTACACCGCCACACCCGAGACGAGGTATCCGAAGGCATGCCACGGATCGCCTTTGGGGGAGTCGTGATCGGGAGCAGAGCTGGGATTCTGCGGAGTCATCGCGCCCCGGACAATAGCAGTCAAGGCGGGTCATCGGACATTCGCCTCCGTCCCGTGAGAGGGCAGGTCGTAGATCGGCCGACGCGCCCTCGTGAAGCCCACGACCATGGCCGCCGTCCACGCCAAAGTGCACGCGATCACGGCTGCGGAGAGCCACCGGGCGTCGACTTGACCGTCGAGCTGTCCCCCGCGTTTGAGTGCTGCATAGACGAGCCCGACGGCCACAACCTGAAGCAGGTAGGTGAGCAACGCCACGTAAAGCGAGGCACTCGGGGAGACGGTCGCGACGATGCCGAGGACCACCGCTCCGAAGGCGAAGACCGCGCAGATCATGAGGGTGCCGATCATGGCGCCCGCAGCGCCGGAGGACCCGCTGACCACGGCTGCCGCGGCGACGAGGACCAGGCCGACCGCTCCGGCCACCGACAGCGGACCGAGCACGAGGCGTCCTCGGCGCGGTGTCGGCTGGGCGGTCGTCATGAGGCGGCCGTTCTGTCGTCCTGTACGGGGCTCGAATTCGGCGTTCCGAGAGGCATTCAGGATCCTCTCAGGAACGCTTGTGAAAACTAGCACAAAGTCCCGAGCGGTTGGAAATCCGCTGTCTAGGGCGCCGGCGCGCTGCTCCCCCGGCGGTGCACCCGCGGCACGAAGAACGTCAGCGCAACGGTGAGCAGCACCCACGCGATGAGCACGACAGTGGTGACCCGGCCGGAGTAGAGGCTGGCGAGCACGCCGCCGAAGGCGATGAGGCCTGCCCAGAGCCACATGATCAGTACCGCGCGACGGTGCGAGTGGCCGATCTCGAGAAGCCGATGGTGCAGGTGCTGCTTGTCCGGCGCGAACGGCGACCGACCGGCGCGCGTGCGACGTACGACGGCCAGCACCAGGTCGACGAACGGGACGATCAGGATCGAGATCGGCAGGATGATCGGGAGCAGCGTCGGGAGCAGGCTGGCCTCGCCCCCTCCTGCACCCTGTCGCAGGTCGACAGAGGCGAACTGGCCGGTGAGCGTGAGGGCCGACCCGGCGAGCACCAGCCCGATGAGCATGGAGCCGGAGTCGCCCATGAAGATCCGAGCCGGGAAGAAGTTGTGCGGCAGGAAGCCCGCGCACGCACCTCCGAGCGCCGCGGTGAGCAGGGCCGCGGAGATCGCCAGCGTCTCGCCGTTGGCGTCGGCGAGCTTGTAGGAGAAGGCGAAGAACGCCACCGCGCCGATCCCGACCACCCCCGCCGCCAGACCGTCGAGGCCGTCCACGAAGTTCACCGCGTTCACCGTGGCCACGACCATCACGACGCTCGCCAGCGCCGCCTGGGTGGTGTCCAGCGCGAACTGGTCGCCGCCGGGGAGCTGGAACGAGTAGTACTGCACCTCGAAGAAGACGAGGAACCCCGCTGCGAGCAGCTGCCCGCCGAGCTTGGTGAGGGCGTCGAGCTCGAGCAGGTCGTCGAGCACGCCCACGGCGCAGATCAGCGCGCCGGCCACGAGCACCACGCCCGCGTCCCGGAAGATCTTCTCGTCGCTGAGCGAGAGGAACGGCAGTTGCCGAGCCACGGCGTACCCGGCGCCGAGACCCCCCAGCATCGCCACCCCTCCGAAGTACGGGATCGGGATCGCGTGGACGTCGCGGTCGCGGACCTTCGCCACAGCCCCGGTGCGGAGCGCTATCTCGCGCGCCACCACACCCAACAGGTAGGTGATCACCGCGGCGACCAGGAAGACGGTCAGATACTCACGCACAGGCGGACGCTACCCCTGGTCCCCGGAGCGGTCCTGGGCGCTGTCCGCAGGCCGGTCCTCCGCTCGAGGCTCTGCCGCCTGCTCGATGTGCACCCCGAGCGGGGAGAGAACCTCGTTGAGCCGCTCGACCGGGATCGCCCCCAGCCGGAGGATCCTGGCGGCGTCGCCCGTGGCGTCCACGATGGTCGAGGGAACCGACCCAGGGGTCGGGCCGCCGTCGAGCAGTACCTCCACGGCCTCCCCGAGCATCTCCTCCGCCTCGTCCGCGTCGGTGGCAGCGTCCTTCCCGGTGAGGTTCGCGCTGCTGACCGCGAGCGGTCCCGTGCGTGCCAGCAGCTCGAGCGCGACGGGGTGGTCGGGCATCCGCACCGCGACCGTGCCGCGGGTGTCGCCGAGGTCCCACTGCAGCGACGGCTGCTGTCGGCACACGATGGTGAGCTGTCCGGGCCACAGCTCCTCGATCAGCGCCCGGGCGTACGACGGCACGCCGACCGCGAGCGCGTCGAGCGTGGTCGCCGCCGACACCAGCACCGGTGGCGGCATGTCGCGGCCCCTGCCCTTGGCGGCGAGGAGGCGACGTACCGCCTCCGGGTCGAAGGCATCCGCGCCGATGCCGTAGACGGTGTCGGTCGGGAAAACGACGAGCCCGCCGCGTTGTACGGCGAGGGCCGCGGCGGCGACGCCTTCCTCGCGCTGGGTCTCGTCGTGCGTCTGGAACCGGGTGCTCACCCGGCTCATCGTGCCAGCCGTGCCGTCACGTAGCGCGGGCGACCTGCCAGGTCGAGGTTGTCGCGTACGTCGGACCAGCGCCCTGCCTTGGCGAACACGGCAGGGGCCGACTCGGCCTGCACCTCGGCGTGCTCGGCCCCCACCACTCCCCCGGGTCGCAGAAGCCGGGAGGCGACGCGCTCGAGGACACGCATCGCGTCGAGGCCGTCCTGACCGGACCAGAGTGCCAGGGCCGGGTCGTGGTCCCGGGCCTCGGCCGCGACCGACTCGTAGGCCTCCAGGGGGATGTAGGGCGGGTTGCACACCACCACGTCGACGGTGCCGTCGAGGTCGCGGAAGGCTTCGGCCATGTCGCCCTGACGCAGGTCGATACCGCTGCCCCGGAGGTTGCGGGTGGCCCAGGCACAGGCGGGCTCGTCGAGCTCGACGGCGTGCACCTGCGCCTCGGGCACCTCGGTGGCGATGGCGAGCGCCATCGCGCCGGAGCCCGTGCACAGGTCGACGACGACGGCCGGGCGGCCGGACGCGGCGGCCTCGCGGGCCCGGTCGATCCCCCAGCCGGCCAGCACCTCCGTCTCGGGGCGCGGCACGAACACCCCCGGACCGACCTCGAGCTCGACGTAGCGGAACGCTGCGGTCCCGATGAGGTGCTGGAGCGGCTCGCGTGCCGCCCGGCGAGCGACGAGCTCGTCGAAGGCGCGGGCGTCGCGCTCGTCGACCTCGGCGACGAGCGTCAGCCGGGCCCGGGAGGTGCCGAGCACGTGAGCGAGAAGCTCGCGGGCGTCGTACTCCGGGGAGGCCACGCCCGTCTCGCGCAGCCGCTCGGTCGCCTGGCTCAGGAGCTGGCGAGTCAGCACGAGGCGTCCGTCACGACTCGAGAGCCTCGAGGCGGCCGGCGAGGTCGGCCTGGACGCACGAGTCGATCACAGGGCCGAGGTCCCCGTCGAGGACCGCGTCGAGGTTGTAGGACTTGTAGCCGGTGCGGTGGTCGGAGATCCGGTTCTCCGGGAAGTTGTAGGTGCGGATCCGCTCCGACCGGTCGACGGTGCGGACCTGTGACCGGCGGGCGTCCGAGGCCTCGGCGTTCGCCGCCTCCTCGGCCGCGGCGAGCAGCCGGGCACGGAGGATGCGCATGGCCTGCTCCTTGTTCTGGAGCTGGCTCTTCTCGTTCTGGCAGGAGGCCACGATGCCGGTCGGCAGATGCGTGATGCGGACCGCGGAGTCGGTGGTGTTGACGCTCTGCCCGCCCGGGCCCGAGGAGCGGTAGACGTCGATGCGGAGGTCCTTGTCCTCGATCGTGACGTCGACCTGCTCGGCCTCCGGCATGACGAGGACGCCGGCGGCGGAGGTATGGACCCGCCCCTGGCTCTCGGTGACCGGCACCCGCTGGACACGGTGCACTCCGCCCTCGAACTTCAGCAGGGCGTAGGGAGCCTCGCCGGGCTCAGGCGTGCCCTTGGCCTTCACCGCGACGGTCACGGACTTGTAGCCACCCAGGTCGGACTCCGTGGCGTCGATCGGCTCGACCTTCCAGCCACGGCGTTCGGCGTAGCGGGTGTACATCCGCAGCAGGTCGCCGGCGAACAGCGCCGACTCCTCGCCGCCCTCGCCGGACTTGATCTCGAGGAGGGCGTCCTTGGAGTCACTCGGGTCGCGCGGCACGAGCAGGTGGCGCAGGCGCTCCTCGGCGACCTCGCGCCGGGCGCCGAGCGCTTCGGCCTCCTCGGCGAAGGAGGGGTCCTCGGCGACCAGCTCACGCGCGGCCTCGATGTCGTCGCCGAGACCTTGCCACTCCCGGTAGGCACGCACGATCGCGCTGAGCTCGGCGTACCGCTGGTTGAGCTTCTTGGCGAGTCCCTGGTCCGCGTGGATGCTGGGGTCGGCCAGACGGTGCTCGAGCTCAGCGTGCTCCTCGACCAGGCCGTCGACGGCTTCGAACATGCTGACCCTCGGATCTCTCGGTGCGGTGGGGCGGGGTGGCGTCTCGGGACAAGCAAAGCGCCGGCCCACGCGTGATGCGGGGACCGGCGCTCGACGCCTGCTACTTCTTGGCGGCGTCCTTCTTGGCGTAGCGGGCCTCGAAGCGAGCGACGCGGCCGCCGGTGTCGAGGATCTTCTGCTTGCCGGTGTAGAACGGGTGGCACTGCGAGCACACGTCGGCGTGCATCGTGCCGCCGGTGGCGGTGCTACGCGTGGTGAACGTGTTGCCGCACGTGCAGGTCACCTGGGTCTCGGTGTACTCCGGGTGGATGTCCTTCTTCATGATGTCCTCTCGAGGTTGTCGGTCGCCGGGTCGTGCCGCCGCGTATGGGGCACGTGAACCGGAACCAGCGCTCAATTGTGCCAAACAACGACCCGCGGGTGGTAATTCCCGGCCCTGCCTCAGTCCAGGCGGACCGACGGGTCGCGGCGCACCACGCCGAACATGAGCAGGGACGCCAGCGCGGTGACGGCGACCATCACGAGGGCCATCGGCGCCGGCGAGGTGGATCCGAACAGTCCCACCAGCGGAGCCACGAGCGCGCCGATCCCGAACTGGACCGCGCCGAGCATCGCCGCGGCCGTGCCTGCAGCCTCGCCGTGGCGCGTGAGGGCCAGCGCCGGCGTGTTGGGCAGCGACAGCCCCACCGATGCCACGACCACCCCGAGAGGCACGAGTACGGCGGCCAGTCCCCCGACGCCGGTGAGGCCCACCACCGCGAGCACGGAGGCCGCGAGCATGCCGGTCACCATCGCCGCCGAGAGGACGTTGACCACCCCGAACCGGCGGATCATGAGTGGGTTGAGCTGCGAGGCCAGGGTCAGGCCGGCCGCGTTGAGACCGAACACCAGGCCGAACGTGACCTCGTCGAGGCCGTACCCGTCCTGCAGGACGAACGAGGAGCCGGAGACATAGGCGAACATCGCCGACATCATCAGGCCGCCGATGAAGACCAGGGCCACGAACGAGGTGTCCCTGACGAGCATGCGGTAGGTGCCCAGCGTGGCCGTGATGTTCGCCGGGCGGCGACGCTCGGCGGGAAGGGTCTCGCGCAGGCCGAGCACCGCGACGACCGTGAGCACGAGTGCGATCCCCGCGAGCACGGCGAAGATCCCGCGCCAGGACGTCCAGGAAAGGAGGACCCCGCCCAGGGACGGAGCCAGGATGGGGGCGAGACCGATCACGAGCATCAGGCGTGACATGAGCCTGGCCACGGCGTACCCGGAGAAGAGGTCACGCACGATCGCCATCGCGACCACCGAGATCGCGGCGCCGGCGAACCCCTGGAGCACGCGGACCGTGGCGAGGAGGTAGATGCTCGGGGCCAGGGCGGCGAGCACCGAGGCCACCGCGTGCCCCACCAGCCCGACGACGAGCGGGCGCTTGCGGCCGAAGGCGTCGGAGAGCGGGCCGATGACGAGCTGCCCGAACGCGAGACCTCCGAGCATCCCGGTGAGGGTCAGCTGGGTGGCCGAGTCGGAGGCGTGAAGCTCGGCGGACAGCGACGGGAACGCCGGGAGGTACATGTCGATGGTCAGCGGCCCGAGCGCGATCAGCGCCCCGAGCACCACGACGAGCTGCAGGTAGCGCCTGCCCGTGGGCGAAGGAGCCGCCGTCGAGGTGCTCGGGGTGTCCACCCCGGCTGCGGGCAGGCTTCGCGTCTCGACAGGTTCTGGCTTCACCCCTGAGTAATCTCCGCCGCGTCGCGGATATTCCGGTTTTGTTCCGGAGCGAGCGGGATCACGAGTCGCGCGGTGGTGCCCTCTCCCTCGGTCGACTCGATCTCCAGCCGTCCCGCGTGGTTGTCGGCGATCGTCTGCACGATGCGCAGACCGAGACCGGTGCCGGTGATCTCGGCCTCGACGGCGTTGGAGCCGCGGAAGAACCGGGTGCCGAGGGTGGCCAGCTCCTCGGCGGGAATGCCGATGCCGTGGTCGACGACGGAGATCACGGCCCTGCCGTCGGACTCCGTGAGCCTGATCAGCACGTGGCTCCCGGGCTCGCTGAACTTGACCGCGTTCGTCACCAGGTTGAGCACCGCTCGCGACAGCTGGCCGGGGTCGCCGAAGACGAGAACTCGGTGATCCGGGTTGGCCTCGGCGACCCGGACTTTCGCCCGGGCGGCGATCTCAGCCACGTCGTGGGCCACGTCGGAGGTCAGGTGGCCGAGGTCGAGGAGGTCGAAGGACGTCCGGAACGCGTCGGACTCCACCCGCGAGAGTGTGAGGAGGTCCTCGATGAGGTTCCGCAACCGGTCGACGTTGCGCTTGACGACCCCGAGCATGCCCTTCTGCTGCGGGCTCAGCTCCGCGGCGAACCCGTCCTCGAGCAGCTCCATGTAGCCGGAGATGCTGGTCAGCGGGGTACGGAGCTCGTGCGACACCGTCGAGACGAACTCGTCCTTCGCACGGTCGAGCTGCTTGAGCTGGTTGACGACCTGCTCCTCCATCTCCCTGGAGTGCTGGTTCTCCTCCGCCAGCGCGTTCAGGGCAGCCGCGACCCTGCCGATCTCACGCGGCCCCTCGGTCGAGACACGGGCACCCAGGTCGCCGGCGGCGAGGCGCTCCACCGCGGTCTCCATGTCGTGCAGCGGGCCGCTGACCCGTCGGACGATGGCCCGGCCCAGGAGCGCCGTCGCCCCGAGGCCGAGAAGTGACGTCAGCGCCACGAAGAGGATCACGTGGCGGGCCCGCGAACGCGCGTCGGCTCCCTGGTCGTCGATCTCGGAGTTGACCATGAACGACAGCTGGTCGTTGAGCTTGACGAACCTGTCGAAGGTGATCTGGCCGTCGAGCAGGTAGCTCGACGAGACCGGCCCCGGCTCCCGCCGTACCAGCCCGCTCGCGAACTCCAGCCAGGCCTCCGCGGCCCCACGCTGCTCGGCGACCGACTCCTTCAGGGCCGCGTGCTCGCGGACCAGGGAGTCGAGATGCCGCAGGTCGGCCCGGGTCTCCACGACGGCCTTGCGGTACCTGACCCGGAACCGCCCGTCGCGGGTGAGCGCCCAGCCCCACGCGCCGGCCTGGGCCCGGCTCATGTCGTTGCGCAGCGCCATGTTGCTGTACGCCGAGGGGCGGAGGTCGTCCACGAGTACGTCGACGTCGTCGGTCAACGAGGTGGCCCCGATCGCACCGGCCCCGGCGACCACCGTGACCAGCAGGACCATACCGAGCAGCAGCATGATCACCTGGTCGCGGACACTGGCTACGACCCTCATCGTTGGGTGAACCCTCTCCGCTGCAGGTTGACCAAGTCAGCCGGCTTGTCGCGCCAGGCCTCCACCGATCCCGCCATCCGCCACCCGGCGTTGAGCTGCCGGTAGCCGATGTTCTCCAGCAACGCGGCCCAGATGGAGATCAGCAGGTTCCGCATGCCGCTGTACCGACGGAACGACAGCTGCTCGACCAGAAGCGCCGTCAGCGAGAGCATGACGGTACAGAGCAGCGACCCCGCGAGCAGGACCCCGACGAGGAGCGTCAGGAGTGGGCCGCGCAAGGGCTCATTCACACACCACTCCGCTGCAGCACAGCGGCAACCCGCGACGCGAGCTCGCGGGGGCTGAACGGCTTCACCACGTAGTCGTCGGCACCGACGTTGAAGCCCTGTTCGATGTCGGTCTCCTGCGCACGCGCCGTCAGCAGGATCACCGGGATGCCGGCGAGCGCCGGGTCGGCCCGGAGCTCGCGGCAGGCGTCGAACCCGCTCATGCCCGGCATCATCACGTCGAGGACGGCGAGGTCTGGGAGCTGGTCCCGGCACGCCTCGACCGCGGCAGCGCCATCGGCTACCGGGACGACCTCGTGCCCGGACTGCTCGAGCTTGAAGACGACGAGGTCCCGAATGTCTGCATCGTCATCGGCGACGACGATCTTGGCCATGGCAACCCCGAGAGAGAGAACGTCTGTTTTGTCCCATTAAGGATAGCGATGGGGGACGCGTCCCCGTGGGAAAACGCCGCGGGCGGGACCTGTCGGGTCCCGCCCGCGGCGGCTGTCCTGCGAGGGAGCTCAGTCGCCGTCGCGGCCGTTGCCGGCCATCGGCGTCGTCTTCTGCACCTGCATCAGGAACTCGACGTTGCTGTGGGTCTTCTTCAGACGCTCGAGGAGCAGCTCGAGGGCCTGCTGACCGTCGAGCCCGGAGAGCACCCGGCGCAGCTTCCAGACGATCGCGAGCTCCTCCTTGCTCATCAGGAGCTCCTCACGACGTGTGCCCGACTGGTCCACGTCGATGGCCGGGAAGATCCGCTTGTCCGCGAACTCGCGGCGCAGGCGGAGCTCCATGTTTCCGGTGCCCTTGAACTCCTCGAAGATGACCTCGTCCATCTTGGAGCCGGTCTCGATCAGGGCCGTGGCCAGGATCGTGAGCGAGCCGCCGTCCTCGATGTTGCGAGCCGCACCGAAGAAGCGCTTCGGCGGGTACAACGCGGACGAGTCGACACCACCGGACAGGATGCGCCCACTCGCCGGGGCGGCGAGGTTGTAGGCGCGGCCCAGGCGGGTGATCGAGTCGAGGAGCACCACGACGTCGTGACCGAGCTCGACGAGACGCTTGGCGCGCTCGATCGCGAGCTCGGCGACCGTGGTGTGGTCGGTTGCGGGCCGGTCGAAGGTCGAGGCGATCACCTCGCCCTTCACCGTGCGCTGCATGTCGGTGACCTCCTCGGGACGCTCGTCCACGAGGACGACCATGAGGTGGGTCTCCGGGTTGTTCGTGGTGATCGCGTTGGCGATCGCCTGAAGCACCATCGTCTTTCCGGCCTTCGGCGGAGAGACGATCAGGCCGCGCTGCCCCTTGCCGATCGGAGCGACGATGTCGATCACACGCGTGATCAGGACGTTCGACTCGGTCTCGAGCCGGAGCCGGTCCGCGGCGTAGAGCGGGGTCAGCTTGGAGAACTCGACCCGCTTCTTCGCCGACTCCACGTCGCCACCGTTGATGGTGTCGAGACGGACGAGCGGGTTGAACTTCTCCTTGCGGTCGCCCTCCTGGGGCTGGCGCACCAGGCCGGTGATCGCGTCACCCTTGCGCAAGCCGTACTTCCGGACCATCGACAGCGACACGTAGACGTCGTTGGGCCCGGGCAGGTAGCCGCTGGTCCGGACGAACGCGTAGTTGTCGAGCACGTCCAGGATGCCGGCGGCGGGAACGAGGACGTCATCCTCGCTGATCTGCGGCTCCGCCTCATCCCGGCGCGGTCCACGACCGCCTCCGTCGCGGCTACGGTCGCGGTCCCGGTCACGCCCCCGACGACGACGGTTGCGACGACCGTCGTCGTTGCGGTTACCGCCGCCACCCTGGTCGTCGCGGTCGCCACGGCTGTCGTTGCGGTTGTCGCGGTCGCCACGGCTGTCGTTGCGGTTGCCGCGGCGCGGTTGTCGCGGTCGCCACGGTTGTCGTTGCGGTTGTCGCGGTCGCCCGGTTGTCGCGGTCGCCACGGTTGTCGTTGCGGTTACCGCCGCCGCCCTGGTTGTCGCGGTCGCCACGGTTGTCGTTGCGGTTGTCGCGGTCGCCACGGTTGTCGTTGCGGTTGTCGCGGTCGCCACGGTTGTCGTTGCGGTTGCCGCCACCAGCCTGGTTGTCGCCACGGTGGTCGTTGCGTTCGTTGCGGTTCCCGCGGTTGCCGCCCTGGTTGTCGCCGCTCCTGTCGCGACCGGCCTCGTCACGGCTCGCTCCGCGGTCACCGCCGTGCTCGCTCTGCTGACTGGAGTCCTGCTCACCACGCGAACGGTCCTGCTGAGGGGCCTGCTCCGTCGTCTGCGCCTCACGGGCGGCAGTCTTCTCCTTGCGGGCTGCGGGGGACTCGCCCTGGTCACCCGTCGGAATGCTCAGCTGCCCACCGGACTGGGCCGCCTTGATCGCGTCGATCAGCTGGCTCTTGCGCATGGCGCCGACGCCCTTGATCCCCAGACCGGCCGCTACCTGCTTGAGCTCGGGAAGCAGCATGCCACTCAGCCCGGTGCCAGAACGGCGCTTGGGGGTGGCTTCGGTTGTTTCCGTCACGTGAGGTCCTTCCCACGTTTTGCGGCCAACCCGGTGAAACCGGTGGCCGATGTTGTTGTGGATGTTCCTGCGTTCGTGTCCGAGGGCATGGGTCGCAAGGGACCGGCATGCTTCCGGGACAGAGATAGCGAGGAAGAGATTGCGTCACCTACGGACCAACTCATCGAATGCCACCGAGCTGGTCATGTGGCGCACTTGCAGCCTAGCACCATCACTGGCACCTGGTGTCGGATGGCCACAACCCGGTCGCGTGTTCAGATATTCCGTCGCGACAGGTCAGGAGCCGCCGGTGACCTTCGCGCCGGTGGGGTCGACCGCGAGGTCGACGGCATCCCATCCCGCCGGCACTCTCCGGCGTACGTCGGACCGGGTGGATGCGTCGACGAACGCCAGCACCGTCGGCCCGGCCCCCGAGACCACCGCCGCAACGCCGTCCGCCCGAAGGTCGTGCATGAGGCGCAGACTCTCCGGCATGGCGTGCTCGCGGTAGCACTGGTGCAGGAAGTCCTCCGTCGCGGGCAGGAGCAGCTCCGGCCGGCCGCTCAACGCGACCACGAGCAGAGCGGCCCGCGCTGCGTTGGCCGCCGCGGCGTCGTGAGGCACCGTCTCGGGCAGCAGGCCACGGGCGACCGACGTCGCCAGCGACTCCGGGGGCACGAAGGCCACCACCCGCACCCGCGGGTCGACGGCGACCACGGTGGCCTGGAACCTGTCCCCCTCCGACAGCGCGATCGTGAACCCCCCGAAGAAGGCCGGAGCGACGTTGTCGGGATGGCCCTCCAGGCGAGCCGCGAGCGTGAACACCGCGTCGTCGTCCATGAGCAGCGACCCACCGGCCACCAGACCACGAGCAAGGCAGATCCCGCCGACGATGGCGGCCGACGACGACCCGAGCCCACGGCTGTGCGGGATCCTGTTCTCGCAGTGCAGCCTGACGCCGGGGACGTCGCAGCCCATCTCGGCGAACGCGGCACACATCGCGCGGTAGACGAGGTGGGACGCGTCGAGGGGCACCTGGCCCTCCCCCATGCCGGCGACCGTGAGCCTGACACCCGGCTCGTCGGTCACCTCACCGGTGAGCACGTCACGCAGCGCGAGAGCGATGCCGAGCGAGTCGAAGCCCGGTCCGAGGTTGGCACTCGTCGCGGGCACCGACACCTCGACGGGACCGCTCACGAAGGTCGGCATGGTCAGTGCAGCCCGGCTGCCTCTGCAGCGGCGTCGACATCCGGCTCGACGACGGTGTCGACGAGGTCGGTGAAGGTCGACAGCGCGGTGTCGGTGTCCTTGAGCCCGTGTCCGGTGACGGTGACGACCACGGTCTTGCCGGAGAAGCTCTCTCCCGCCCCCAGGTCCTGCAGGATGCCTGCGACGCCGGCGGCCGAAGCCGGCTCGACGAAGACGCCGTCCTCCTGGGCGAGCTGCCGCTGGGCGGACAGGATCTCGTCGTCGGTCACGGCCCGGAAGCGGCCCCCGGACTGCGTCGCCGCGTCGACGGCAAGCTGCCACGAGGCGGGGTTGCCGATCCGGATCGCCGAGGCGACCGTCTCCGGGTCGCTGACCGGACCGCCGTGGACGAACGGGGCCGCGCCCGCGGCCTGCCAGCCGAGCATCTGCGGCTTGCGGGAGCTGATCCCGGCCTTCTCGTACTCCACGTACCCCTTCCAGTACGCCGAGATGTTGCCGGCGTTGCCGACGGGCAGCACGTGCACGTCGGGGGCCTCACCGAGGAAGTCGACGATCTCGAAGGCGGCGGTCTTCTGTCCCTCGAGCCGCATCGGGTTCACGGAGTTCACCAGGGCCACCGGGTAGGTCTCCGCCAGCTCGCGGGAGATCCGGAGGCAGTCGTCGAAGTTGCCCTTGACCATGATCACCTGGGCACCGTGGACGATCGCCTGCGCGAGCTTGCCGGCTGCGATCTTCCCCTGAGGGATCAGCACGAGGGGCTTCACCCGGGCCCGGGCGGCGTAGGCCGCCATGGACGCGGACGTGTTGCCGGTGGACGCGCAGACGACGGCCTCCGCGCCCTGGCCGACGGCCACCGAGAGCGCGACGGTCATGCCCCGGTCCTTGAACGAGCCCGTCGGGTTGTTGCCCTCGACCTTGAGCCAGACGTCCGCACCCGTCAGCTCGGAGAGCCACCGGCTGTCTACGAGCGGCGTGCCGCCTTCGCGGAGCGTCACGATGGGAGTGCCGTCGGGGACGTTGAGCCAGGCGCCGTACTCCTCCATGACCCCGCGCCACTGGTGGGCGGTCGGCGTGCTCATTCGCTCTCTCCCTCGACTCGCATGATCGACGACACCTCGTGGACGAACTCCTTGCTGCCGAGCGCCTCCACCGTTGCCGAGAGCGCCGCGTCGGTGGCGCGGTGCGAGACGACCACGAGCTGCGCGTCGGCGCCACGACCCTCCTGCCGGACGGTCTGCAGGGACACCCCGTGCTCGGCGAACACCTGTGCCACCTGGGCGAGGACACCGGTCTTGTCGTCCACGTCGATGGCGACGTGGTACCGGGTCTGGGTGCTGCCCATCGGCAGCACCTCGCACTGTGCGTAGGAGGACTCGCCGACCCCGCGCACGTCGTTGAGCCGGTTGCGGGCGACCGTCACCAGGTCACCCAGCACGGCGCTCGCCGTGGGAGCGCCCCCCGCGCCAGGGCCGTAGAACATCAGCTGTCCGGCCGCGTCGCTCTCCACGAACACCGCGTTGTAGGCCTCCCGGACGCTCGCGAGCGGGTGGCTCCTCGGGATCATGGCGGGATGCACCCGCGCGGACACCGCTGTGCCGTCGGCCCCCTCGGTGAGCTCGCAGATCGCGAGCAGCTTGACGACGCTGCCCATCTCGCGGGCCGAGGCGACGTCGGCCGCGGTCACGTCGGAGATGCCCTCGCGGTACACGTCCGCGGCCGTGACGCGGGTGTGGAACGCCAGGCTCGCCAGGATCGCCGCCTTCGCCGCGGCGTCGAACCCCTCGACGTCGGCGGTGGGGTCGGCCTCGGCGTACCCGAGCTCCTGCGCCTCCTCGAGGGCCTCGGCGAACCCGCTGCCGGCGGAGTCCATCTTGTCGAGGATGAAGTTCGTGGTGCCGTTGACGATGCCCAGGACCCGGCGGACCTTGTCGCCGGCCAGCGACTCGCGCAGCGGCCGAAGGATCGGGATCGCGCCGGCCACCGCGGCCTCGTAGTAGAGGTCACGACCGGCCTTCTCCGCCGCGGCGAAGAGGGTGCTGCCGTCCTCGGCGAGAAGCGCCTTGTTGGCGGTCACCACCGACGCGCCGTTCTCGAGAGCCGCCAGGATCAGCGACCGGGCGGGCTCGATCCCGCCGATCACCTCGACGACGAGGTCGACGTCCGAACGCGTGACGAGACCCGCGGCGTCGGTCGTCAGGAGGTCGGCGGGCACCTCGGCGTCACGCTGGAGGTCGGGGCGTCGTACCGCGACACCCACCAGCTCGATCGGGGCGCCGACCCGGGCGGTCAGGTCGTCGGCCTGCTCCCGGAGCAGCCGGACCACCTGGCTGCCGACCGATCCGCACCCGAGCAGGGCGAGCTTCAGCGGCGGGCGCACAGGCTCCTCGTTTCTCTGGCCGTCCATGGCGTTCATCTTGGGTCATGTCCTCGGTCTTCGGCCTGCGGAGCAGGGCTCGTCCGCAGCATGAGACGACTGTCCATCACGCGCCCACGTCCGTGGCCAGCAGGTCGTCCTCGGTCTCACGGCGTACGACGACCGTGGCAGCCCCCTCTCGGACGGCGATGACGGGAGGCCGCAGCGCGTGGTTGTAGTTGCTCGCCATCGAGCGGCAGTAGGCGCCCGTGCCGGGCACGGCCATCAGGTCGCCGGGCACGAGGTCCCCGGGCACGAACTCGTCCTTCACCACGATGTCCCCCGCCTCGCAGTGCTTGCCGACGATACGTCCGAGAACCGGGCGGGCGTCGCTGCGCCGGGAGGCGATCGTGCAGGAGTAGTCCGCGTCGTACAGCGCGGTCCGGATGTTGTCGCTCATCCCGCCATCGACGGAGACGTAGGTCCGCACCGCGCCCGCGTCGAGCTCGACCTGCTTGACCGTGCCCACCTCGTAGACGGTGCACATCGCCGGGCCGACGATCGCGCGCCCCGGCTCGATCGACAGCTCGGGCACGCTGATGTCGAACGCCCGGCACTCGTGCTCGACGATCTTCGTGATCTCCGTGGCGAGCTGCGCCGGGTCGGCGGGGTCGTCCTGGGTGGTGTAGGCGATACCGAAGCCGCCGCCGAGATCCATCTCCGGCATCTCGACGCCGAGCTCGGTCGACACGCGGGCGTGCAGGGTCAGCACCCTCCGAGCGGCCACCTCGAAGCCGGAGGTGTCGAAGATCTGGGAGCCGATGTGAGAGTGCAGGCCGCGGAGCTCGAGCCCCGGGGCCTCCTGCACCCGGCGGACCGCCTCGAAGGCGTCGCCCGAGGTGATCGAGAACCCGAACTTCTGGTCCTCGTGGGCGGTGGCGATGTACTCGTGGGTGTGTGCCTCGACGCCGGCCGTCACCCGGACCATGACCTGCGCCCGCCTGCCGAGCTCGCCGGTCACCTCCGTCAGACGCTCGATCTCCTGGAACGAGTCGACGATGATCCGGCCGACTCCCTCGCTGACGGCCCGGGCGAGCTCGGAGCGGGTCTTGTTGTTGCCGTGGTAGCCGATCCGCGACGGGTCGAACCCGGCTCGCAGTGCGACGCTCAGCTCGCCGTTGGACGAGACGTCGAGGCTCAGCCCTTCGTCGGCGGCCCAGCGAGCCACGGTCGTGCAGAGGAATGCCTTGCCCGCGTAGTACACGTCGTAGTCGGCGAACGCCTCCTTGAAGGCGCGGGCACGGGCGCGGAAGTCCGCCTCGTCGAGGACGTACGCCGGGGAGCCGTGCTCGGCGACGAGGTCACGCAGGTCGACCCCGCCGACCTCGAGGGCGCCGAGTTCGTTCTTGCGGGCCGTCGACGACCACAGCGGCGTCACCAGGGCGTTGACGTCGGTCGGCTCGCGCAGCCATGACGGCCCGCGGTGGCCCTCGGCATGGGCCCACCCCGCCTCGTGTGCGCGCATCAGCGGCTCACATCCGCTCGGGCGCGGAGACGCCGAGCAGCGCGAGACCGTTGGCGAACACCGTCTTCGTCGCCGCGACCAGGAGCAGGCGCGCGCGGTGGAGGTCGGTGGTCTCCTCGTCACCCTGCGGCAGCACCCGGCAGACGTCGTAGAACTTGTGGAACGCCGACGCGGTCTCCTCCAGGTAGCGCGCGACCCGGTGCGGCTCACGCAGCTGCGCGGCAGCCGCGACGACACGCGGGAACTCCGCGAGCGCCCGGAGCAGCTCCCCCTCCTTCTCGTGAGAGAGCAGCGAGGGGTCGAAGTCGCCCTCCCCGGCGGGAGCGACACCGAGGTCTGCGGCGTTGCGCAGGATCGAGGCGAGCCGCGCGTGGGCGTACTGCACGTAGAAGACGGGGTTGTCGCTGCTCTGACGGGTGATCTGCTCGACGTCCAGGGTGAGCGGCGAGTCGGACGGGTAGCGCGACAGCGTGTAACGCAGCGCATCCACGCCGATCATCTCCACGAGCTCCTGCAGCGTGACGATCGTGCCCGCGCGCTTGCTCAGCCGGACCTCCTCGCCGCCGCGCATGATCTTCACCAGCTGGCCGATGAGCACCTCGATGTTGCGCTCGGGGTCGTCACCGGCGCATGCCGCCATGGCCTTCAGACGTCCGACGTAGCCGTGGTGGTCGGCGCCGAGGAGGTAGATGCACACGTCGAAGCCGCGTTCGCGCTTGTCGACGTAGTACGCGGTGTCCGAGGCGAAGTAGGTGTACTCACCGTTGCTGCGCACAAGGACGCGGTCCTTGTCGTCACCGAAGTCCGTCGTGCGCATCCAGAGCGCACCGTCGGCCTCGAACAGGTGGCCCTCTCCTCTTAGCTTCTCGAGGCCGTGCTTGACCCTGCCCTCGTCGTGGAGGCTGCGCTCGGAGTACCACACGTCGAAGTGGGTGCGAAAAGCGTCGAGCTGTTCACGTTGGTCGGCGAGCTGTATGGCGTAGCCGGCCTCCCGGAAGGCGACCAGCCGCTCGTCCTCGGGCAGGTCGAGGATGCCGGGGTTCTCCTCCACGACCCGCTCGGCCAGGTCGGCCACGTAGTCCCCGTGGTACCCGTCCTCAGGGACCGGCTTGCCCAGGGCGAGCGCCTCGATGGACGCGCCGAACTTGTCCATCTGGCTGCCACGGTCGTTGACGTAGAACTCGCGGGTGACCTCGGCCCCCGCAGCCCCCAGGACGCGCGCGATGGCGTCACCGACCACAGCCCATCGGGTGTGCCCAAGGTGAAGGGGCCCCGTGGGGTTGGCGGAGATGAACTCGACATTGAACCGGCTCCCCGTCAGCGTCTCGGAAGAGCCGTACGACGAGCCGGCCGCGACGATCTGGGCGGCAACGACGCCCTGCGCCCCGGCGTCGACGCGGATGTTCAGGAACCCCGGGCCGGCGACCTCCACCGAGGCCACCCCCTCGGCCTCGCCGAGGCGCTGTGCCAGCAGGTTCGCGAGGTCCCTCGGCGGCATGCCGGCCTTCTTGGCCAGCTGCAGGGCGACGTTCGTGGCGTAGTCGCCGTGCTCCCGGACCTTGGGTCGCTCCACGACCACCCTCGCGGGCACTCCCTCGGGCAGGGTCAGGGACCCCTCGTCGGCGAGCGCGTCGAGGACGTGGACGATCGTGTCGGAGAGCTGTTCGGGAGTCACCCGCCAAGGGTATCCGCGCCCCACCAAGCTCCGCCCGCCGATATCAGTGGGCGGAGCCGCTGCGACCTTCCCGCGCCAGCCGGGTGACGACCTCCACGAGCGCAGCGGGCTCGAACGGCTTGGTGAGGTACGCCTCGGCACCCACCTCGTCCCCGCGCTCGACATCGGCCGCCTGAGCGCGGCCGGTGACCATCACGACCGGGATGTGCTCCGTACGCTCGTCCTTCCGGAGGCGTACGACGGTGTCGAAGCCGCTCAGCCGCGGCATCATCACGTCCAGCGTGATCACATCGGGCCGGAGCTCGGTCGCGAGCTCGATCGCGGTCTCGCCGTCGCCCGCCGTGAACACCTCGAAGCCCTCGAGCTCGAGGTTCACCGAGATCAGCTCGCGGATGACGGCGGAGTCGTCGACGACGAGGGCTCGCAACGCTTGGCTTCCAGGGTCCGGCGGGTCGACCGAGCCAACCGAGTCCAGCAACACCAGCGCCCCCAATCACGTCGTCGTACAAGGTCATGTACGCTCTTCGCGCAGCCCATGAGCCCCCGTAGCTCAGGGGATAGAGCACCGCCCTCCGGAGGCGGGTGCGTAGGTTCGAATCCTACCGGGGGCGCCGTTCTCATCCTGGTTCCCGACCCCCTCCGAAGCGCATCGGCGCGTGACGAGCCTGCGACGGGCGAAGAAACCACCTTTTACGTAACCAATCGTCACGTTTTGGCTAGGCACTCGTTACTTGTGGGTAAGAAGCCCGCACCACAGCCGGCCGCGGCCTTCTTGCGTGGGGGAAGTTCTCGGGCAGTTCCTTCCGGGGGAGACCTATGCCCATCCATCACGAGTGAACGGGGAGTCACTTGAGCTCACGAAGCACCCTGCTCAGAAGAGCAGCCGCCACCGTCACGGCCGCGGGTGTCGCGCTGACCGGCGCCGTCGTCCTGACGAGCGCTGCCCCGGCACAGGCAGCCGTCAAGCGGGTCGAGACCCCGTTCGCCTACCAGGGGTCCGCCTTCGGCACCCGGGTCAGCCTCGGTCAGGCCAACCAGGGCGGCCTCACCTCGGGGCGGACGGCCTGGTCGGTCCTCGGCTGCACCGCGATGGCCCCGACCGCCAACTCCAACCACCTCGCGAAGGTCGGAGTCGCCGACGGGATCCGGATCGGTGCGGTCGACAGCCTCACGTCCGACTACCGCAAGCCCGCGAGGAAGATCTACGGCTCGCGCAGCGTCAACAAGGTCGCAGACATCACCCTCGGGCAGAAGGACGGTCCCCGACTCCGGATCAAGGGCGTCACGACCGTGGCGCACGCCTACAACGTCAAGGGCAAGTTCCGGGCCACGGCCGACATCGACCTGCTCGGTGTCGACCTGCTTGGTTCCGTGCCGACCGGGGACACCCCGCCACCGAAGGAGCTCCAGCAGCTGCTGGGCGCGATCGACAAGGGTGACGACCAGCTCGTCGAGGCAGTGATCGAGAACGCCGGCAAGGACGGCATCGACATCCCGGGCCTCGGGACCGTCTACCCGGCCGGGGCGCAGAAGACCGCCTCGGGCGCCCGACGCGCGGCCGCCAGCGCCTATGGCATCCGGGTGGTCCTCGACAACGGGTCCCGGGTCGACATCGGTCGCGCCTGGGCCAAGATCGAGCTCGCCGAGCCCGCCGGGGTCTTCGCCGGGAACGCCTACGCGGTCGAGGCCGTCGTCGCCAAGGGTCTCCTGGGTATCGGTCGCACCCCTTACCAGAGCCTTCCCTGCACCGGGACCGGAGGCAGGTGGCGGACCAACACGCTGGCGCGGCCCAAGAGCGACCAGCTGGACGCATCCGCGCTGAAGGCGGAGACGTTCGGCAAGCCCTTCCGCGACGGTCGTGCCGTCGCGCACGCCCGTGCAGCAGTCGCCGACATCGTCCTCGGCGGCGGCCAGCTCGAGATCCGGGGCGTGGTCGGTCAGGTCAACGTGTTCCAGAACAGGCGCGGCAAGGTCGTGCGTCGCACGATCGGCGGCACGAAGATCGGGGCGATCATCGCCAACGGCCAGGCCCAGGAGATCCCGGCCCCCGGCCAGACCCTGGAGATCCCGGGCGTGGCGGCGATAAGGGCCGGGCTGCAGCAGAACCTCGGCAAGCGCGGTGTGCGTGTGCACGCTCTCCGGGTCGAGCTGCTCGACGGCAGTGGACTGGTGCTCAACATCGGCACCGCGACGGCCAAGATCCTGCGCTGAGCCTGCCGTGACCCCTCACGGCTGAACAGCGCACCACGCCGCGACGCGGCGCTCGAGACTCAGCAGGAGCCTTCGAGCGTCGCGTCCTTGCGTGCCCGGCCGGCGATGCTCCGGGCCTGGCCGACGTTGGGGAAGACCACGCTCGCCGCGCCGACATAGCCGGTGCTGCCGCCGATGACACAGTGGCGGAACTTGTTCGGGTTCAGGCGGGTGGCCGCCTGGGCGAGCCGGTAGACCTCGACGGGCCCCATGTTGGGCGTGTCCAGGTTGTTCAACACCGACATCGTCCCGCGCTCCATGAATCCGGGCTTGTCGGCGTTGCGCCTCACCTGGTTCAAGATCGCGATCAGCGTCCTCTGCTGGTTGGCCGACCGGTCGAAGTCGCCTCGGGGGAACGCATGGCGGACCCGCGCGAAGACCAGCGCCTGGACTCCGTTGACCTTGTTCTTCCCGACCCGGAAGCCGCGGGGCCTCAGCGGGTCGGAGAAGGCGTACTTCGACTGCACGGTGATCCCACCGATCGCGTCGACCATGCGGGAGAACCCCCAGAAGCTCGTCGCGAAGACGTAGTCGGGACGGACCCCGACCATCTCCCCCACCGACCTGGCCATGAGCCCCGGGCCGCCGTACATCATCGACGCGTTGATCTTGCTGCGGCCGTGGCCGGGGATGTTCACGTAGGAGTCACGCGGGATCCCGATCGCGGTCGCGGCACCGGTTCGCGTGTTGATGCCGACGAGCTGGATGGCGTCGGCCCGGCTCCGCAACACCGCTTGTCCCGGTCGGGCGTCGGAGCCGAGCAGCAGGATCCAGACCACGTTCGGCGAGACGTCGACGTTGTGGGCGCGCTCGATCCTGACGAGCGCGGTCGGTGCCTCGTGGACCGTTGCCGGCGGTACGACGAGAGCGGTGACTGCGAGCACCAGGCCGAGCGGCACGAGCCGACGCAGGACGTTGAGACTCATCGGTCTGCTCCCTTCGCGACGGGAACGGCCGAGCGGGTGACGTCGTACCCGAAGATCTGCCAGGCCCCGGACTTCTTGCGGTCCATCATCAACCGGCCCTCGACGGTCACGAGCTGGTCGGCTCCGTCAGCGCGCTCCTGGACGAACAGGAGCCGGACCCTCGCGGTGAGCGCCGCCACCGTCCGCTTGGGGATCAGCAGGTCGAGACGGGCCTGCTTGCTGCGAGGCACGATCGCCTCGGTCGTCGTACCGATGGCGGCGTTGGTGAGGAGAACCCGATCAGCTGCGGCCCGTTGCGC
Organism: uncultured Actinomycetota bacterium; assembly: GCA_963700955.1. Classification (GTDB taxonomy): domain Bacteria; phylum Actinomycetota; class Actinomycetes; order Propionibacteriales; family Nocardioidaceae; genus Nocardioides_C. Next base: position 787,789 of record CAVOZH010000012.1, read on the forward strand.
GGCGCCCGGCGAGAACCCCGCGAACGCACCGGGGAAGTCCTTGCGGGGGTACTCCCCCGCAAGGAAGGCGGCGTCGAAGTATCTGGACAGGACCTTCGACACCTGCGTCTCGATCTGCTGCTCCTGCTGCCGCTTGAGCTTGCCTCCCGCCACCTTGCCGACCGTCACGTTCATCGGCACCGGTTTCGCCGCGAGCGTCGCCGCTGAGTCCACCGACCTGCTCGGCAGCGGAGAGGGTGCTGACCTGCCCGGACCGTCGCCCGTGCAGCCGGCCGTCGCGACGAGCAGCATCGCCGCTGCGAGAACGCCGGCGATGGCTGGGCCGGGCCTCGTTCGGTGGTTGTTCACGGGTCTGGTCACTCCCCTGCGGGTCGGTTGCGCGTGAGCCTGGATACACCGGCCGGTCGTGAGCCGGTCCGGAGTACGTCAAAGTTGGCGTCACGGTTTAGCCTTGTAGCCGTTAACACACCATAAGAGACGCACCGGAAGAGGCGATTCAGGCCGTGGCCGAGTCTTCCCAGAGCAGCCCCGTCGAACCCTCGGCGTTCGGAGCCAACGAGTGGCTCGTCGACGAGATGTTCGAGAGGTACAAGCAGGACCCCAACAGCGTGGACAAGGCCTGGTGGGAGTTCTTCAAGAGCTACACCCCGGGTGAGCACGTCACGGACAAGCACGCCGGCCCGAACGGCGGCCGCCCCGACGCCCCGAAGGCCGCCGAGAGGCCTGCTCGGAAGGCTGCGGAGAAGGCCCCCACGAAGTCGGCTGCCACGTCGGAGAAGAAGACCGCCACGCCTGCTCCCCAGGTGAAGAGCGCAGCCACCGCCAACCCGAGAGCCGACGAGACGCCGGCCAAGGCGACCCCGAAGACCACCGCCCCCGTCCCGAAGGAGCCCGAGCCGGCGGCGAAGGCCGAGGCCACCGACGAGCCGCAGCTCACCGTCCTGCGTGGCGCGCCCGCGCGCACCGCGCAGAACATGGACGTGTCGCTGAGTGTCCCCACGGCCACGAGCGTGCGGTCCGTGCCGGTCAAGCTCCTCTGGGACAACCGCACCGTCATCAACAACCACCTCGCACGTGCCCGAGGCGGCAAGGTCTCCTTCACGCACCTCATCGGCTACGCGCTGGTCAAGGCACTGAAGACGATGCCGGAGATGAACAACGGGTTCGATGTCATCGACGGCAAGCCGAACCTGATCACGCCGGCACACATCAACCTCGGTCTCGCCATCGACATGCAGAAGCCCGACGGCACGCGGCAGCTGCTCGTGCCGTCGATCAAGGCAGCCGAGAACATGGACTTCGCCGGCTTCTGGACCGCCTACGAGGACATCGTCCGCAAGGCGCGCAACAACAAGCTGACCGTCGCCGACTTCCAGGGCACCACGATCAGCCTCACCAACCCCGGCACCATCGGCACGAACCACTCCGTTCCGCGCCTGATGAAGGGCCAGGGCACGATCATCGGCGTCGGGGCCATGGAGTTCCCGCCGGAGTACCAGGGCGCCTCGGAGGAGACTCTGGTGCGCAACGCGGTCAGCCGGGTCATGACGCTGACCTCGACCTACGACCACCGGGTGATCCAGGGTGCGCAGTCCGGTGACTTCCTGCGCCGGATCCACGCGCTGCTGCTCGGCGAGGAGGGGTTCTACGACGAGATCTTCCGTGCCCTGCGCATCCCCTACGAGCCGATCCGCTGGGCCAAGGACATCTCGACGTCCCACGACGACGAGATCAGCAAGCAGGCGCGGGTCCTCGAGCTGATCCACGCCTACCGGGTGCGCGGCCACATCATGGCCGACACGGACCCGCTGGAGTACCAGCAGCGCAGCCACCCCGACCTCGAGGTCGAGTCACACGGGCTGACCCTGTGGGACCTCGACCGTGAGTTCGCCACCGGGTCGTTCGGCGGCACCGGTCGCCGCTTCATGAAGCTGCGTGACATCCTCGGCATCCTGCGTGACTCCTACTGCCGCACCGTCGGCATCGAGTACATGCACATCCAGGACCCGGAGCAGCGCCGCTGGATCCAGCAGCGGGTCGAGCAGCCCCACGTGAAGCCGCCCCGCGAGGAGCAGCTACGGATCCTGCTCAAGCTCAACCAGGCGGAGGCGTTCGAGACCTTCCTCCAGACCAAGTTCGTCGGCCAGAAGCGCTTCAGCCTCGAGGGCGGCGAGACCACGATCCCGCTGATCGACGAGATCTGCGAGGCGGCGGCCGAGGACGAGCTCGACGAGGTCACTGTCGGCATGGCCCACCGCGGCCGTCTCAACGTCCTCGCGAACGTGGTCGGCAAGAGCTACAGCCAGATCTTCCGTGAGTTCGAGGGCAACATCGACCCCCGCACGGTGCAGGGCTCCGGCGACGTGAAGTACCACCTCGGCGCTGAGGGTGAGTTCACCGCGGGGACCGGCGCGAAGATCAAGGTCTCCGTCGCGGCGAACCCCTCTCACCTCGAGGCGGTCAACCCGGTCGTCGAGGGCATCGCCCGGGCCAAGCAGGACATGCTCAACCGCGGCGCGGAGTTCCCGGTGCTGCCGCTGCTTCTGCACGGCGACGCGGCGTTCGCGGGCCAGGGCGTGGTCGCGGAGACGCTGAACCTGTCCCAGCTTCGCGGCTACCGCACCGGCGGCACGATCCACGTGGTCGTGAACAACCAGGTCGGCTTCACGACCTCGCCGGCCTCGTCGCGCTCGTCGCTGTACTGCACCGACGTGGCGCGGATGGTCCAGGCGCCGATCTTCCACGTGAACGGCGACGACCCCGAGGCCTGCATCCGCGTTGCACGGCTCGCCTTCGAGTACCGCCAGGCGTTCAAGAAGGACGTCGTCATCGACCTCGTCTGCTACCGCCGTCGCGGACACAACGAGGGCGACGACCCGTCGTACACCCAGCCCCTGATGTACGACCTCATCGAGCAGAAGCGGTCCGTGCGCAAGCTCTACACCGAGTCGCTCATCGGCCGTGGGGACATCACGGTCGAGGAGGCCGAGCAGGTGCTGCGGGACTACCAGCAGCAGCTCGAGCGGGTCTTCACCGAGGTGCGGGAGGCGACCAGCGTTCCCTCCAGCTGGACCACGGTGCCCGACTACCCCGAGAAGAGCGGGGTGACCGAGGCGACGACGGCGATCAGCACGGAGATGCTCAAGAGGATCGCCGACGCGCACGTCAACACGCCCGAGGGCTTCGTGGTGCACCCCAAGGTGCTCCCCCAGCTCCAGCGCCGAGCCGCGGCGATCACCGACGGCCCGATCGACTGGGCCACCGGCGAGATCCTCGCCTTCGGCTCGCTGCTCATGGACGGCCGGCCGGTGCGGCTGGCGGGCCAGGACTCCCGCCGTGGCACGTTCGCACAGCGGTTCGCCACCATCATCGACCGCCGCAACGCCGACGAGTGGACGCCGCTGGCGAACCTCTCGGAGGACCAGGCGCAGTTCTACGTCTACGACTCGCTGCTGTCGGAGTACGCCGCGCTCGGCTTCGAGTACGGCTACTCGGTCGCCCGTCCGGATGCCCTCGTGCTCTGGGAGGCCCAGTTCGGGGACTTCGTCAACGGCGCGCAGACGGTGATCGACGAGTTCATCTCCTCGGCCGAGGCCAAGTGGCGTCAGCAGTCCGGTGTCGTGCTCCTGCTCCCCCACGGCTACGAAGGCCAGGGGCCCGACCACTCGTCGGCGCGCATCGAGCGCTTCCTGGCGATGGCCGCGGACGAGGCGTTCACCGTGGCGCAGCCCTCGAGCGCGGCGAGCCACTTCCACATGCTGCGTCGCCACTCGCTGGGCGAGGACCACCGACCCCTGATCGTCTTCACGCCGAAGTCCATGCTGCGCCGCAAGGACGCGATGTCGTCGCCCGGCGACTTCACCGAGGGCACCTTCCGCCCGGTCATCGGCGACGACACCGTCGAGCCGGACAAGGTGGAACGGGTGCTCCTGTGCAGCGGCCGGATCACCTGGGACCTCATCGCCGAGCGGAAGAAGCGGCAGGACGAGCGCACCGCCATCGTCCGCGTCGAGCAGCTGTACCCACGTCCGGTCGACGAGATCAAGGCCGAGCTCGGACGCTTCAGCAACCTCAAGGAGGTCCGCTGGGTGCAGGACGAGCCCGCCAACATGGGTCCCTGGCCGCACATGGCCATGTACCTCTCGTCGGAGCTCGACGGTACGCCGTTCTACCGGGTCTCCCGGCCGGAGTCGTCGTCGCCGTCGGTGGGTCAGCAGTCCCGCCACGTCGACCAGCAGAAGGCTCTGCTGCAGCAGGCGTTCTCGTGACAGGTCGCGTGGCATGTACTTCACCGACCGCGGGATAGAGGAGCTCGAGACACGCCGGGGTGACGAGGAGGTCACTCTGGCGTGGCTCGCCGACCGGCTTCAGGAGTTCACCGACATCCACCCGGAGTTCGAGACCGCGGTGGAGCGCTTCGCCACCTGGCTTGCGCGGCTCGACGACCCTGACGACTGAACTGCGAACCGAATCGTGAAGCGGCCCGGTCTCCCCCGGCGGGAGTGCCGGGCCGTTGCGGATCCGGGCTCGCGGAGCCGGCGCACCCGGTTGTCGTGGCGCCGTCGCACACGGACAGGCACAGATGAGTGCGGACGCACCGGCTCACGCCTGTGGCGCGGCCCCGGACGGAACTGTTCCTGTCGGGTTACGAGACCAGGCGCGGTCAGCGGGGTCCGGGGCTGACCGTGACGTCGGTCATCTCGGCGTCGCGTGGCAGGTCGAGAGCTGTCAGCACAGCCGTCGCGACGGACTCGGCGGCGATCCAGTCCGAGGGGTCGTACTCCTTGCCCTCCTGCTCGTGCACCTTCGCCTGCATCGCGGTGGCAACACGACCGGGGTAGACCGAGGTCACCCGGACCCCCGACCTCCGCTCCTCGCCGCGCAGCGAGTCGGCGAGCGCGCGAAGGCCGTGCTTGCTCGCGGCATAGGCGGACCACCCCGGGTTCGCGTGCAGGCCCGCGCCGGAGTTGACGAGTACGACGTGTCCGCGGCTCGCGCGCAGTGCCGGGAGGCACAGCCGGGTGAGCTCCGCAGGTGCAAGGAGGTTCACGTCCACCGTGCGGCGCCAGACGTCTGCGGCCAGCTCCCCTACCTGGCCGAGGTCGACGACGCCGGCCACCTGCACCAGCGAGTCGAGCGGGTCCGGCAGGTCCTGCTCGGACAACGCGTCCGCCAGACCCGAGGGGTCGGCGAGGTCCGCGACGACCGTCCGGCAGCCGGCGTACGCGTCACGCAGGTCGGCGGCGCGGTCCTCGTTCCGTGCGAGCAGGACCAGCTGGTCGCCGCGGGCGGACAGGGCCTTGGCCACGGCAGCACCGATCCCGGCGCCTGCTCCGGTGAGCAGATGGGTTGGCATGCGGGGACCCTAGCGGGTGAAGACGATCTTTCCGAAGACGTCACCCGAGGCCATCGCCGCGAAGCCGTCCTTCGCGTCGGTCATCGGAAGGACCCGGTCGATGACCGGACGCACTCCGCTCACGTCGAGCAGGTTCACCAGCGACGCGAGCTCGGCGCGCGTGCCCATGGTGGACCCGATCACCTTCAGCTGGAGGAAGAAGATCCGGGTCAGCTCGGCGTTGTCGAGGTTCGGGCCGCTCGTCGTACCCGAGACGACCAGCGAACCTCCGGGGCGCAGCGCCTTGATCGAGTGCGACCAGGTGGCGCGGCCGACGGTCTCCATGACGGCGTCGACCTTCTCGGGCAGACGGGCGTTGCTCTCGAACACCTCGTCGGCGCCGAGCTCGAGGGCGCGGGCCCGCTTGGACTCGTCGCGGCTGGTCGCGTAGACGCGCAGTCCTCCGGCGTGGGCGAGCGCGATCAGGGCGGTTGCCACCCCGCCTCCGGCGCCCTGCACGAGCACGGTGTCACCGGGCTTGAGGTCGCCCTGCGTGAAGAGCATGCGGTAGGCGGTCAGCCACGCCGTCGGGAGGCACGCGGCCTCCTCGAACGAGAGTGAGGCGGGTTTCGGGACGACGTTCGACCGTGGTACGACGACCTGGTCGGCGAACGTGCCCTGGTGCCGCTCACTGAGCAGCGAACGCTTCGGGTCGAGCGTCTCGTCGCCGGTCCACGAGGGGTCGCTGATCACGGCATGCACGACGACCTCGTTGCCGTCCTCGTCGTAGCCGGCCGCGTCGCAGCCGAGGATCATCGGCAGCGACTCCTCGCGCAGCCCCACTCCCCGCAGAGACCACAGGTCGTGGTGGTTGAGCGAGGATGCCTTGACGGTGACCGTGGTCCAACCGTCAGGGGCTACCGGGTCGGGGCGCTCCCCGAGCACAAGTCCGGACAGCGGGTCTTCCTTGGAGAAGCCTTCGGCGTAAACAGCGAACATGGTCCCGACCCTATCGACGGGCGACCTTGTCCCTTCGAGCCGCCTCGGCGACGGCCGCGGCGACGGCCGGTCCCACCCGGGGGTCGAAGGGCGACGGGATGATGTACGCCTCGCTCAGCTCCGGCCCGACCAGCGCAGCGAGGGCGTCGGCCGCCGCGAGCTTCATGCCCTCGGTGATCGAGGTGGCGTGCGCGTCGAAGGCGCCGCGGAAGATACCGGGGAAGGCCAGCACGTTGTTGATCTGGTTCGGGTAGTCCGACCGACCGGTGGCGACCACGCGGGCGTGGCGGGTGGCGATGTCGGGGTGGACCTCCGGGATCGGGTTCGCCAGACCGAAGATGATCGCGTCGGGCGCCATCTTCGCGACGGCCTCCTCGGGCACGGTTCCGCCGCTGACGCCGATGAACACGTCGGCTCCGACAAGCGCATCGACGAGGCGGCCCTCACGCCCGGTGGTATCGGCGGTGTCCTGCGCCAGCGACAGCTTGACCGGGGTGAGGTCGCCGCGAGCGGAGTTCAGCACACCCTGGCGGTCGACGACGGCGAGGTCGCGCACACCGGCTGCGAGCAGGATCCGGGCGCAGGCCACACCTGCGGCGCCGGCTCCGGAGATCACCACGCGCGCGTCCTCGATGGCCCGGCCGGTGAGCTTGAGAGCGTTCTCCAGCGCTGCGAGCACGACGACAGCGGTCCCGTGCTGGTCGTCATGGAAGACCGGGATGTCGAGCCGGTCCTTGAGTCGCTGCTCGATCTCGAAGCACCGCGGTGCGGAGATGTCCTCGAGGTTGATCCCGCCGAAGCTCGGGGCGAGGTGGGCGACGGTCTCGACGATCTCGTCCGGGTCGGTCGTGTCGAGGCAGATCGGAACCGCGTCGACGCCGCCGAACTGCTTGAACAGCACGGCCTTGCCCTCCATCACCGGCATCGCCGCGCGGGGGCCGATGTCGCCGAGGCCCAGGACTGCGGTGCCGTCGGTCACGATCGCGACTGTGTTGGAGACCCAGGTGTAGTCGTCGGCCAGTGAGGGGTCCTCGGCGATCGCCTGACACACGCGGGCGACTCCGGGAGTGTAGGCGAGGGAGAGGTCGTCGGGGCCCGACAGGGACACCGTCGAGGCCACCTCCATCTTGCCGCCGACGTGCAGGTCGAAGACCGGGTCACCGGCACGTGGGTTCTCCGGCTGGGGCATTGCTGCGGGTGCAACCATCAGGGACCTTCGTGTCAGGGAAAACGAGCAGGTAGTTCGACGGCGGCGCGCGGTGGCGCGGCGGAGCTACGACGGGTCATGCGGGGGTCTCCCTGGCCCACAGTCTGTCACACCAGCGCGGACCGTCCCGGTCAATGTGGCCGACGTGACACTCGTCGCACAAGGGGCCAGACCCGCACAAGGACGCGTGCGACCACGTCGGCATCGGGGATCGCCCCCACGAGCCACGAGTCGACCCCCTCACGCGGGTTGTCGCGCTCGACCCACCACCCCTCCGACTCGCGGCGGGTGGCGCGTTTGACTGCCACCACCCCGTCCGGGAGGCGTACGACGACCAGGTCCCCCGGTCGAGGTGGGGCACCGTGCATCACGAGCAACCGGTCCCCGTCGTGCAGCGTGGGCTGCATCGAGCGCCCACGGACCACGGCGAAGCCAAGCCTCCGGGGCGCGCGCGATCCGCCGCCTGACGTCGTCGGCGCACCGCCTCCCACCGCTCACCGCCCTGCTGTTGCCGTCGTCTGGACCGGGAGTAGTGTCGCAGGTGCTGTTCATGACCCACCCCGTTGAGACTGTCGACAGAAAGGACACAACAGGATGCTCTCGCGACTGTTCGCACCCACCCTCGAAGTCCGAGCTCACTGCGACCTGCCGTGCGGCGTGTACGACCCCGCCCAGGCCCGGATCGAGGCCGAGTCCATCAAGGCGATCATCGGGAAGGTCGCTGACAACGACGACCCGGACTTCCGCACCCGCGCGATCATCATCAAGGAGCAGCGCGCCGAGCTGGTCAAGCACCACCTTTGGGTGCTCTGGACCGACTACTTCAAGCCGCCGCACTTCGAGAAGTACCCTCAGCTGCACACGCTCTTCAACGAGGCCACCAAGCTCGCGGGCGCAGGTGGCACGAAGGGCACACTGGACGCCAAGGCCGCTGACGACCTGCTGGCCAAGATCGACGAGATCGCCGAGATCTTCGCGGAGACCAAGAAGGCCTGAGATGCGAGGCGGGTCGACCTGACTCGCGACACGACGGGGTGGGGCATGCGAATGTCCCACCCCGTCTAGGCTCCAGGGGGAGAGCCGCTGCTCACCAGCCGTCCCGGCGGCGGCGCACCAGTCGAAGCACCCGAACACCGACCACAGCCAGCCGAAGAGGTAACCCGTGGGAGAAACCCGACCCGATGTCGAGCTGAGGATCCCCGCCGACGGGGCGTTCCTCTCCGTTCTGCGCACCGCCACGGCGGGCCTCGCCGCACGACTCGACTTCACCCTCGACGACATCGAGGACCTGCGGATCGCAGTCGACGAGGCCTGCGCGGTCGTCCTGCCGCAGGCAAGGCCGGAGTCGGACCTGACGTGCGCGTTCTACCTGGCCCCGGAGACACTCAAGGTCGAGGTGTCCGCCCACTGCGACTCGCCCCGTCCGCCTCACCGCGACGGCTTCGCCTGGACCGTCCTCTCGGCGCTCACTTCCTCGCTCGAGGCCGACGTCGATGGCGACACGCTGACCGTCAAGCTGTCTCGGACGAGCGGGGAGACGGGTTGACGATGTTGGAGGAGTCCGGCCCCACGGACATCACCGCGATCCGAGCGCGGAGCGCGGAGCTGTTCGTGATCCTGCACGCGGATGCGTCCAGCGGGGCAGAGCAGACACAGGCACGCGAGGACCTGGTGCGACTGCACCTGCCCCTCGTCGAGCACCTCACCCGCCGCTTCCTCAACCGCGGCGAGCACTACGACGACCTGCTCCAGGTCGGCACGATCGGGCTGATCAAGGCCATCGACCGCTTCGACTCCGACCGCGGTGTCGAGTTCTCGACCTACGCGACCCCGACGATCGTGGGCGAGATCAAGCGCCACTTCCGCGACAAGAGCTGGGCAATCCGGGTCCCCCGCCGGCTTCAGGAGCTCCGCGCGGCGATCTCGAGCGTCACCGCCGAGCTGACCCAGGACCTCGGCCGGTCCCCCACCGTCGCGGAGATCGCGGCGAAGGTCGGGGTCACGGACGAGGAGGTCATCGAGGGGCTCGAGTCGGCGAACGCCTACACGACGCTCTCACTCGATGCCAGCGACTCCGCCGAGGACAGCGCGCTGAGCATGCTCGACACGATCGGCGAGGACGACGAGGCGCTCGAGCACGTCGAGAACCGCGAGTCACTCAAGCCGCTGCTCGAGGCGCTCGACCCGCGCGAGAAGCACATCCTCACGCTGCGGTTCTTCCGGGGCATGACGCAGTCGCAGATCGCCGCGGAGATCGGCGTCTCGCAGATGCACGTGTCGCGGCTGCTCAACAAGACGCTGGCTCAGCTCCGGGAGCGGCTCACCGAGGACCCGTCCCTGGACGGCGGGAGCCCGCTTCGGCCCTAGTCGTCGTCGGCGAGCGCGTCGATCGACTGCGGGTGGAAGATCCCGGCCAGCACGATCAGCGCGACGACGGCCAGGCCGACCGCGACCCAGGTGGTCTGGCCACCGCGGAAGCTCCACGCCACGAACAGCTGGATCAGCTGGGCGAGCACGATCGGCGCCCGCGCCCACGACCTGAGCCGCGACAGCGCCCATGCGCACAGCGCCAGCGCCACCCCGTAGACGACGAAGAAGATCGACGTGGTGGCCCCCATCACGGCCTTGTCGGACTGCAGGGACGCGATCTCCATCACCGCGAGGACGACGAAGACCAGCGCCTCCACGGCGACGAGCGAGGCCGCCACGGTCAGCGGCGCGGGGCGTCCGTCCGGGGGATGGGCGTCGTGGGGGGTCGCGGTCACGGGGCCCGAGCCTACTCGCAGCCACACTCCGGCGGTTCATCGCTCCATCGGCCCGTTATCGGCGTAAATTTGGCGGCTGTGACCAAAGTGACCTCGCGAAAGGGTTGCTTGCACTGGTTTCTCTTGCAACGATCGACAACGTCACCGGCAAGAGGTGGGAAGTTCCCTGCCCGCGACTGGGGATCCGGTGGCCACCCCGACCAAGACTCACCGACTGGTGGGCCTCGTCGGACTTCGTGCATGTGTTCACAAACAGTGAGGCACGTGCGCGATGCACCAAAAGGACCGGCTCGCACACCCCGCGAGCGGCCAACCGCACAAGCTAAGGAGTCGTCGCCGTGGATTGGCGCCACCGCTCTGCATGCCTCGATGAGGACCCAGAGCTGTTCTTCCCGATCGGCAACACCGGTCCAGCCATCCTCCAGATCGAGGAGGCCAAGCAGGTGTGCCGTCGATGTGATGTGCGCGAACAGTGCCTCGCCTGGGCGCTCGAAGCAGGCCAGGACCACGGCGTCTGGGGCGGTATGAGCGAGGACGAGCGGCGCGCGCTGAAGCGCCGGAATGCTCGAGCGAAGGTTCGCACCGCCTGAACGACCCAGCGGGACTCATCTGGACCACGGCCGGACCCAGCCGGGCTCAGTGGACCGGAAGGTCGACCGCAACGCGGGTGCCTCCACCCGGACGCGGCCCCACCTCGAGGAACCCTTCGAGCTCGGACTCGACCAGCGTGCGCACGATCGACAGCCCGAGGCTCGTCGAGGTGTCGAGGTCGAACCCTTGCGGAAGGCCGCACCCGTTGTCCTCGACCGTCACGTGCAACCTTCCGACGAGACGCTGCACGGTCATCGTGATCTCTCCCGGCCCGTCGCCGAAGGCGTGCTCGAGGGCGTTCTGAAGCAGCTCGGTCAGCACCATGGCCAGTGGTGTCGCGGTGTCGGCCGGGAGCATCCCGAAGCTGCCCTGACGCGAGGTGACCACCTCGCTCCCCCGGGAGCTCACCTCGGCCACCATCAGGCGAAGCCGGTCCGCGACCTCGTCGAACGCCACGGTCTCGTCGAAGGCCTGGCTCAGCGTCTCGTGGACGATCGCGATCGACCCGACTCGTCGTACCGCCTCCTCGAGGGCGGCCCGGCCCTCCGGGACCTTGATCCGCCGCGCCTGGAGCCGCAGAAGCGCTGCCACGGTCTGCAGGTTGTTCTTGACCCGGTGGTGGATCTCGCGGATCGTCGCGTCCTTGGTCACGAGCTCGCGGTCGCGCCGCCGCAGCTCGGTGACGTCGCGCAGCAGCACGAGCGCACCGAGGTGCTCCCCCGTCGGCCGCAGCGGGATGGACCGCACGATGAGGGTGGCGTCGTCGTTGCCGACCTCGGTGTCGAGCGGCACCTTCCCCGCGAGCACGGCACTGAGGGTCTCCTCGTCCGGCCGGTGCCGGGGTGGGACGAGCGCCCGAGTGATCTCGGCGAGCTCGAGCCCGGTGAGGTCACCGATCAGCCCGAGCTTGCGGTAGACCGACAGGGCGTTGGGGCTGGCGTACGTCACCCGTCCCGCCGCGTCGATCCGGACGAAACCGTCTCCTACGCGAGGCGAGTCCGCGTGGTCCGAGCGCTGCCCCGGGAACGGGAAGAAGCCGTTGCTGATCATCTGGGTCAGGTCGGTCGCGGTCTGGAGGTAGGCGAGCTCGAGTCGGCTGGGGGTGCGTACGCCGAGCAGGTTGGTGTTGCGCGCCACGACCGCGATGATCCGGTCCCCCCGTCGCACGGGGATCGCCTCCACGCGGACCGGGATGTCGTCGCGCCACTCCGGGTCGCCCTCGCGCGCGACCCGCTGACGGTCGTAGGCCGAGTCGAGCAGCGGCCTCCTGCCGCGTGGGATGAAGGCACCGACGAGGTCGTCGACGTACGCCGTGGGGCCGGTCGTCGGCCGCATCTGAGCGACCGCCCAGAACCCCTTCCCCTCGCGATCGGGGAGCCACATCACCAGGTCCGCGAAGGAGAGGTCGGCGATGATCTGCCAGTCGGCCATCAGCAGGTTGAGCCAGGCCACATCCTCGTCGGAGAGGTCCGAGTGGGCCTTGACCAGGTCGTTCAACGAGGGCACGCGCTCAGCCTAGGGGAGCCGGTGAACCCGGTCGGCGTACGCCTCGTGGCAATGGCAGGATGGGGCCTATGTCGTTGACGTTCTGGGAGCGGGTGAAGGCCAACGGCCTCAAGGTCCCCGACGACCGCCCCCTCACCGAGCTCACCACCGAGCTCACGGCGATGCTCGGCGACCCGAACCCGGCTGTCCGCGACGGCATCGCCTACCCCACGCTGGAAGCCTGGATCCGCGAAGGTGTGTACGACGACCTCCTCGAAGGCCTCGGCGACGGAATGGCCACCGGGCTCATCGTGGGGCTCGGCGAGGACGGCACCGACACGGTCTTCCGCCGCAGCTTCTCGGTCCTCGTCCTGGCGGGGTGCATCAAGCGCGACAACCAGCAGCACCTCGTGCCGGCGCGAGCCATGGTCACGTGGGGTGACCGGGTCGCGAGCTGGTTCGTGCGCGAGCGCGACCTCCGCGGCTTCGTCCCCGGCAAGGGGTGGGCCCACGCGGTCGCGCACGGGGCGGACGCGATGGGCGAGCTGGCCCGGTCCGAGGCGATGGGCCGACTCGAGCTGACCGTGCTGCTCGACGTGATCGCCGACCGGCTGCTTCTCCCCACGAAGCACCACCTCGTGCACGGAGAGACCGACCGTCTCGCCCGCGCGACGATGCGCGTCCTCCGCAGGGACCTCGTCGGGGTCGACGTCCTCGAACCCTGGCTCGCCCGGCTCAGCCAGGGCGCCCGGGCCCATGGCCTCAGCGAGGCCGACCCGTTCCTCGTCGCCGGAAACACCCAGAACTTCCTGCGAAGCCTTCACCTCCAGCTCGCCCTCGCACCGCATCCGCCCGCGGACCGGCCCGACGTGCTGCTCGCGTTGATCGAGCGGCTGAGGGAGTCCAACCCGGAGTACCTCTCACACCGCGCGTTGGACTAGCCAGCGGACCGCCTGGGCGCGGGCTCTACCCCCGGGTAACATGCCCGCCATGACCGACGTCACAGGAACCACGCAAGCGGCCGAGGCCGAGCACGCCGCCGTCGACCAGGGAGTCCCCGAGGGGCTCACGGACGGGCATGGCGGAGAGCACGCCGTGGCGGTGGCCGCCGCGCACGGCGTCGACACCATGTTCACGCTCTCGGGTGCGCACGTCTTCCCGATGTACGACGGCGCGGTGCACGCCGAGCCGCCGATGCGCCTCCTCGACGTGCGCCACGAGCAGACTGCCGTCTTCGCGGCGGAGGCCCTCGGCAAGCTCACCCGAGTGCCGGGGCTGGCCGTCCTCACCGCGGGACCGGGCGTCACCAACGGCGTCAGTGCGATCACCCAGGCATCGTTCAGCGGCTCCCCACTCGTCGTCGTGGGTGGACGCGCCCCCGCCAACCGCTGGGGCATGGGCAGCCTTCAGGAGTTCGACCACCCAGCCGTGCTGGGCCCCATCACCAAGTCGGCCCGCACGGTTCATCAGGTCGGCGACATCGCGTCGTCGGTCGACGAGGCGTTCACGCTGGCCGGGTCGTCACACCGCGGCCCGACGTTCCTCGACATCCCCATGGACGAGTTCTTCAACCGGGCGGCCGTCGAGCGCCCTACTCCGGCGCCGCGGACCCGGGTCGAGCCCGACCCGGAGTCGATCTCCGAGATCGGCAACCTGCTCGGTCAGGCGAAGCGCCCCGTGGTCGTGCTGGGCACTGACGTGTGGGCCGACGGCGCCGAGGAGGCCGCCCTCCGGATCGTCGAACAGCTCGGCCTCCCCGCAGTCACCAACGGCATGGGCCGCGGCGTGGTCCCCGGGGGCCACCCGATGCTGATGACCAAGGCACGCGGCGCGGCCCTCGGCACCTGCGACCTGGCGATCGTGGTCGGCACGCCGCTGGACTTCCGGCTCGGCTACGGCGTCTTCGGCGGCAAGGACGGTGCGCCACAGGCCAAGGTCGTGCACATCGCCGACTCCGAAGGGCAGGTGTCCCAGCACGCCGACCTCGCCGCCTCGGCGGCCGGCGACCTCACTCTCGCCCTGGAAGGCATCCAGGCGGCGCTCGAGCAGCAGCTGCGCAAGCCGGACTGGTCGTCGTGGGTCGGCGAGCTCCAGGCCGGGGTCGCCGCAGCCGTCGAACGCGACAACGCGCTGCTGCGCGCGGAGGCCGACCCGATCCATCCCGCCCGGATCTACGGAGAGCTCCTCCCCCGGCTGGCAAAGGACGCGGTCGTGATCGGTGACGGAGGTGACTTCGTCTCCTTCGCCGGCAAGTACGTCGAGCCCCAGCAGCCTGGCGGCTGGCTCGACCCGGGTCCCTACGGCTGCCTCGGCGCGGGCCTCGGCGCCGCGATCGCCGCTCGGATCGCCCGCCCGTCGTCCCAGGTCGTGCTGCTCTTCGGGGACGGTGCGGCAGGCATGTCGCTGATCGACGTCGACACGCTGGTGCGCCACAACCTCCCCGTCGTGATGGTCGTCGGCAACAACTCCGCCTGGGGCCTGGAGAAGCAGCCGATGCAGATGCTCTACGGCTACGACGTGGTCGCCGACCTCGCACCGCAGACCCGGTACGACGAGGTCGTGAAGGCGCTCGGCGGCGGAGGCGAGACCGTCACCGATCCGCGGCAGATCGGTGCGGCCCTCGACCGGGCGTTCGCCGCGAACGTGCCCTACCTCGTCAACGTGATCACCGACGTCGACGCGCCCTACCCACGCAACACCTTCGGGGTCTGATGACCCTGGTCATCCGGCCGGCGCACGTCGGGGAGCTCGCGACGGTCGGGGCGATGACCTTCGACGCCTATGCAGCCGACGGGTTCGTGACCGCCGAGGACGACTACGCCGGTGAGCTTCGCGACGCAGCGGCCCGGGCCCGTGAGGCGGAGGTCTACGTGGCCGTCGACGAGGACGGTTCGCTTCTCGGCACGGTCACCTACTGCGCCGAGGGCTCCGGCTACCGCGAGCTCGCCGGGCCCGGCGAGGGAGAGTTCCGGATGCTGGCGGTCGCACCGGGGGCCCGCCGGCGTGGCGTCGCCGAGGCGATGGTCCGCATGTGCCTGGAGCGCTCGACGGAGCTCGGGTACGACGCAGTGGTGCTGAGCAGCATGGCGCACCAGGAACAGGCCCACCGGATCTATGCACGAGCGGGCTTCCGCCGTACCCCTGAGCTCGACTGGAAGCCGGTGCCCTCGGTGGAGCTGCTGGCCTTCCGGCTGGACCTCAGCCCGGCCGGGAGCCGCTGAGCCGGGACAGGAACCGCTCCCGGTCGACGACGACGCGGGTCACCTCACCGGTGCCGACGACCTTGCCGTCCGAGGCCTGGCTGGCGGCAACCCTGAAACGCAACAGCCGCCCGTCGACGTACGCCACGCTCGCCTGGACCTCGACCCGCTCGCCCACGGGGGTGGCGGCCAGGTGTTCCAGCGAGACGCGGGTGCCGACGCTGGTCGCCGACGGGTCGAGCGTGGACGCGATGGCGGCGCAGGTGGCCGCCTCGCACCACGCCAGGAGCCGGGGTGTGGCGAGCACTGACAGGTCCCCCGAGCCCAGGGCGGCGGCCGTGTCCGCCTCGGTCACCTCGAACTGCAACGTCGCTGACTGTCCGGTCTCCATGTCGGCCATCCTGCCGACAGGGCACGTCGCCGCTGCAGCCGGGGGTGTGTGGTGGGTCGTGACCGGCCGCCGCCCCGATTGGCAGACCTGCCCGGACTTTTGCGACAATGGACGGCGACCCGTGGCCGACCTGGCTCGGGTCCCGCGTTGAGGAGGACACCATGGGTAAGACCGGCCGCAAGCGCCGCGCCCGCAAGAAGAAGGGCGCCAACCACGGTAAGCGCCCCAACGCCTGAGCCCAGGCGTTCTTGCGCGTCACGCGCAGATACGAGAAAGACCCCGGCCGGCGATCGGCGCGGGGTCTTTGTCGTCTCTGGGACGGCCCATGGGGACGGGTCGTGCGGTGCTCAGGTCGGGTCGCTGTGCACGTCGGTGTAGATGTCGACGTGGACCTGACGGATCCGCAGCAGCACGCGGTCACGCAGGGTCTGCGGGGCGTGCTCGGCGCAGGAGCGCTGGACGAGCGCCTTCACGGTGCGCTCGAGGTCGTACTTCTCCAAGCAGGGCCCGCAGTCGTCGAGGTGCTGCTGGATCTGGTCGCAGTCGGCCTTCTCGAGCTCGTTGTCGATGAAGAAGAACATCCGCTGCAGGACCTCGGCGCAGTGGGGGTCGTGCGGGCCGTCACAGTTCGTCACGCGACACCTCCCTTGGTGTCCGAGCCGCTTGCAGCGGGGAGCAGCCCACGCTCCCTGACGTAGTCCTCGAGCAGCTCGCGCAGCTGGCGGCGGCCGCGGTGCAGCCGCGACATCACGGTGCCGATGGGGGTCTCCATGATCTCGGCGATCTCTTTGTAGGGGAACCCTTCGACATCGGCAAGGTAGACGGCCAGGCGGAAGTCCTCGGGCAGCTGCTGGAGCGCGTTCTTCACGTCGCTGTCGGGCAGGTGCTCGAGCGCCTCCATCTCGGCCGACTTCAGGCCTGAGGACGTGTGCGACTCCGCGCGGTGGAGCTGCCAGTCCTCGATGTCCTCGCTCATCGACTTCAGCGGTTCACGCTGCTTCTTGCGATAGGTGTTGATGAACGTGTTCGTGAGGATGCGGTACAACCACGCCTTGAGGTTGGTGCCGTGCTTGTACTGGTGGAAGGCGGCGTACGCCTTCGCGAAGGTCTCCTGGACCAGGTCCTCGGCGTCCTGCGGGTTGCGCGTCATGCGCATCGCGGCGGAGTACAGCTGGTCGAGGTACGGCATCGCGTCACGCTCGAAGCGCGCGGACCGCTGCTCGTCGGTCTCCGGCACGTCCGGGTCAGGCTGGGTGGTTGAGTCTGTCATCGAGTCCCAGCCTACCGGCAAGGGGTGAGACCACTCCGCGGCGCGAGCTCCACCGGCGGGACACGTTGCCAGCACTCGGGCTCCCTTCACGAGTCGAGATGGGGACTGGATTCACGGGGAGAACACCTCACCCCGCGTTTCGATTCCCCATCACCTCGCGGACCACCCACTCGAGCGTCGCCTCCACGACGATGCCGAGCGCGTCCTCCTGGCTCAGCTCCGCCTTGCGAGGCACGTGGAAGGAATGGTCCGCCATGGGTACGACGGCCAGGTCGACGTCCGGCGGGAACTCCTCGGGCCTGCCGAACGGGTCCCGCTCCCCCTGGATCACCAGGGTCGGCACCCCCGCGCCCTCGAGCTCGTCGAGCCGGGACTTCTCCGGACGACCGGGCGGGTGCAGCGGGAACGCCAGGGCGAGGTAGCCGTCGGCACGAAGCGCACGGGCACAGCGGGCGGCGGCCCGGGCCCCAGCGCTCCGCCCTCCGACCACACGCGGGGTTCGAGGGCGCAGCGCGCCTGCCGCCGCCATCAGGCACTCGTCGAGGACCGCCGGACGCGGCGCGAGCTTCTTGCCCGCCACGCGCCACGGCATCTCCAGGAGCTCGACGCTGACACCCTGGCGCGGGAGCTCGGCGGCGATCGCCTGGAGGTCCGGCGCGTCGATGCCACCCCCGGCACCGTGCGTGAGGAGCAGGGTTGCCATCGGGTTGGCGGCCCGGTGGGTCGCCAGGCGCGCGTCACCGTGCGGCGTGGAGAGGGTCCGCGTCTGGTTCATCGCTCGATCATGCCGGGAGCGGCGGTTCGACGGGGAGAGGCGCCACGAGCTCGGGGCCGTTGTTCTTGACGTTGTTCACGAGCGTCGAGACCGGGTATGCCTCGAGGCGTCCGGGGGCCGCGGGGACGAGGAGACCCTCGAGAAGCTCGGCGTCGGAGACGGTCGGGTCCAGCCAGGCGGCGTACTTGTCCCGGTCGACCAGCAGCGGCATCCGGTCGTGGATCCGGCCGAGCTCGTCCTCGGCGGTGGTGGTCAGCACGGTGCAGGTCCACCGGAACCGGTCCGGGGCGTCGTCGGCCTTGGTCGGGTCCCGCCAGATCTCGTACAGCCCCGCCATCGCGAGGACCGACCCGTCGGCGTTGTGGATGAAGAACGGCTGCTTCTTCGGTCGTCCCTTCTTCTTGGCGCCCTTGTCCTCGCCGCCAGGGGTGTCGTCGAGCTCCTCGTCGCCGAGGACGTACCACTCGTAGTAGCCGTCGGCGGGGAGGAGGCAACGGCGGGCGGCGAACGCCTTGCGGAAGGCGGGCTTCTCCGCGACGGTCTCCACGCGGGCGTTGATCAGGCGGTTGCCGATTGCCGGGTCCTTGGCCCACGACGGAACGAGCCCCCACGTGAGCACCCGCAGCTGGCGTTGCGCGGGCCGTTCCTTCTCCTTCGAGGGAGGCCGCGACAAGACGACGTACACCTCCTTGGTCGGCGCCACGTTGTAGTCGGCGACGAGGCCCTCGCGCACCTCGGACTGCTCGATCTCGAACTCCTCGACAAGGTCCTCGGGGCGGCGGCTGGAGGCGTAACGACCACACATGCTGGTCAGGCTAGTTCGTGATGCCGCGCACGGGTGCGGCAGCTGCGGGGATCCGCCGCGTTCAGCGAGCGAGCTCGTCGAGCAGCCGGGTGGCCGACTCCGGGGTCGTGGGAAGCCCCTCGATCCAGACCCGCAGCTCGGTCGCGCCGAGGTCCAGGTCCCTGAGGAGCTCACGCAGCATCGCGACCGAGGCGCCGAGCTGCGGCAGCCGTGGTACGACGATCGCGGCCCTGTCGACACTCAGCCGGGCGATCGTCTCACCGCCCGCGAACACGGCACGAACCATCTCCGCAACCTGCACGAGGTGCAGCGCACGGGTGAACTGGTGCTCCGCGCGCCTGCCATGGTCGACCACGACCATGTCCACGACCACGAGGGCGTGGCTCGTCGAGATCACGTGGCCGGTGAGCGCCGCCTCTCGGTACAGCTCGTCGAGCCGGGTGCGCAGATGGGCGAAGCTCGCCATTCCCGTCAGGGGGTCCTCGCAGGAGAGGTCGTGCAGGAACTCCAGGGTGGCTTCGCTCCAGGCGATGCTGAGCGCCTCCACCGACGCGAAGTCGGGATCGATGCCCAGCACCATGTCGAAAGTCGTGCGCAGCCCGTCCAATGCCTCACCCAGGGCGGCACCGTCACGGGCTACGTCACGTCCAACCACGGCGCAGGCGGGCCGGGTATCGGCGGCGGACTCCAGGGCCTCCCCAACTGCCTCGAAGCGCGCCGGCAGAGATCGCCGTACGTCCTCAGACATCTCATGCCCTGGAGCGTCCCCCGCCGGTACCGGCCTGCGACGACCGAACGACGTGAATATCGCCATCGGCCGCCTCCCCTTCGCACCGTCTGCCGACTCCCTCGATCGGCTTGCGTACACCGATGAGACGAGCGGCGTCGGTGTCCATGACGCGGAAAGCGAGGAACTTTTTTCGGGGCAGATTTCCGGGGCCGAAGGCCGATGACCAGATCGACACGATCGGCGCGTCTCCGGCGGCCAGCTCAAAAGGTAGATATCGGACACAGGCCTCCCTGACGGCCGACGAGGTCTATGGTGAGGCGAAAGCGGGGTTTGAACCCACGTCACCTTCGGACGCGGAGAGTCGTTCATCAGACATGACAGAGCTGCTGAGTGGGGTCGAGGCTCCCAGCGACGCCGAGCTGATCTCGCGCGTCCGCGGGGGAGACGTGGCTGCCTACGGCGAGCTCTTCTCCCGCCACGTCGACGCGGCCAGGCGTCTGGGACGGCAGCTGGTCCGCGGCGCGGACTGTGACGACCTGGTCTCCGACGCCTTCGCGAAGACGCTCCAGGTGCTCCAAGGTGGCGGCGGGCCCGATGTCGCGTTCCGCGCCTACCTCCTGACCTCTGTGCGTCGCCTCCACGTGGATCGGATCCGGGCCTCGAAGAGGGTCCAGCCGTCGGACGACATGGCGCAGTACGACGACGGCGTACCGTTCCAGGACACAGCGGTCGCGAGCTTCGAGAACGGCGCCGCGGCCAAGGCGTTCAGCTCGCTCCCCGAGCGCTGGCAGCTCGTGCTCTGGCACCTCGAGGTCGAAGGACAGAAGCCCGCGGACATCGCTCCCCTGCTCGGGATGACCGCCAACTCCGTGTCGGCGCTGGCCTACCGTGCCCGCGAGGGCCTGCGGCAGGCGTTCTTGACCATGCACCTCGCGGACAGCCCCACCGAGGAGTGCCGCTGGGTCAACGAGCACCTCGGCGCGTACGTCCGAAAGGGCCTCTCCCGCCGCGACACCGCGAAGGTGGAGGAGCACCTCGACGGTTGCCGCCGCTGCACCGCGATGTATCTCGAGCTCGACGAGGTCAACTCGAACCTCGCCGGCATCATCGGCCCGCTGCTGCTCGGGGCGGCCGCGACCGGCTACGTCTCCGCCGCAGGCAGCGCAGGACTCACCGGTGTCACCACGCTCCTCGACAGGGTCCGCGACGTCTTCACCGTCAACGCCGGAGGCGGCGGCGCCGGGAGCGGCAGCGTCAGCAGCGGCAGCGTCAGCAGCGGCATCGGCAGCAGCAGCATCGGTACCAGCGGCATCGGCACCAGCGGCATCGGCACCAGCAGCATCGGTACCAGCGGCGCCGGAGGTGCAGGCATCGGGAGTGCCAGCGCAGGGGCTGCCGGTGCGGGAACTGTCAGCGCAGGTGTTGGTGCGGCGGCCGCCGGGGGCGCGATCACCGCCGCTGGCGGCCTTATCGGCGCCGGGAGCGTTGTCGCCGCAGGTGTCGCCGCCGTGACGACGGCCGCCTTCGTGTTCGGCGGTGGTGGGGGCGCCAAGGAGGTCGTGTCCCAGGCAGACCGACCGATCAGCATCGTGCAGACGCCGGCAGGTCGAGGCCCTGCGAATGAGGCAGGCCCCGGCATTGCGACCAGGACACAGACAGAGGAGACCGGTCCTGCCAGGGACATCGGTGCCGCCGGTCCGACGATGGGCGACAGTGGCGGCGACGCGGGGCCAGGCACCTACGGGCACATGCAGATGGATCTGCCGCCCTACAGCTGGGCGAACATCCCGGCTGCCTTCCCGCCGGCCGCGCCGGGCGCCGACCCCGCTGACGGCACGTCACCCGACTCCGGAACGGCCCCGGAATCGGGCTCCGGTGGCACCGACGGCACAGCGGACGGCCCAGCAGACAACCCGGACGCCGACAACCCCGGCTCCGACGGCGCGACCACCGGCGACGGCACGAGCGACTCCGGCACCGGCGACAACACCGACAGCACCGGCGACACCGGCTCCGACGGCGCGACCACCGGCGACACCGGCAGCACCGGCAGCACCGGCAGCACCGGCGACAGCGGGAGCACCGACGGCTCGGGCACCAACGGCGGGGACACAGCAGGCAACGGCGGCGGCACGGGCAACGACACCGGCAACGGCGGCGGCACGGAGCCGGGCAGCGACACCGGCAACGGCGGCGGCACGGAGCCGGGCAGCGGGAACACCGATCCCGATCCGAACGAACCCGGCCCCAGCGGGGACCCCGATCCCGGCACCCCAGGTCCAGGCCCGGTCGAGAACCCCGCGCCCGTTGCATCCGCAATCCTCGGCGCCGCCGGCGACCACATCGGAAGACTTCTCACCGTGATCGTCCCGGACGCTCCCGCCGGCAACATGGTTCTCGATCTTGTCGGAGGCGACGAGAAGGAGTCGCGCTCAGTCACGTTCACCGATGCGGCAACTGGCTGCGCGCTGAGCCGCGGCAGCGTCTCTTGTGGCCTGCCGGCAGCCGCTACTCAGACGCTGGTCCTCAAGGTGAAGATGCCGCAAGGCCAGATCGACAAGGTCCACGTCCGTGTCACCTTCCCCGGCACGACGCACGCACCGCGCAACATCCAGATCTCCGAACCGTAGGGCGAGGCCTCTCGCAGCCCGGCCGGCTGTCGCGCCGACCACTCCTCATCCACAAACCCGCTGCCCGCTGGTCGCACCCCGCTAAACGCATCGCGCGCGGCAGCGCGGCCGTCGTACACTCTCGGCACTGCGTTGACGGAGACGAGTAGCCGCCGAGCGATGGAGCACAGAGAGCCGCCCGAAGTGCTGAGAGGGCGGAGTCCATCCCGGCGTCGAAGACACTCCTGAGCATGCTTCACGAACGAGGCCGCGCCCGTCCTGGGCCGGCGAAGGTGTGGTGGCACAGCGAAATCCCCCGTCGCCCACACCTCCTGGGGCTCTCCCAGGAGGTGAAGAGATGCATCGCACGCTCACAGCACAGCTACCAGCCACGCCACCGGGCACCCGGGTCCGCGTCGAAGGCTGGGTCCATCGCCGGCGCACGCTGGCGTCCGTCACGTTCCTCGTCCTTCGGGACCGCACCGGACTGGCACAGGTGGTCGTCAAGGAACCTGGAGCCGTCGCGCAGGCGGCGGGTCTCGGCGAGGAGACGGTGGTCTCGGTCGAGGGCATCCTCATCGCGAACCAGTCGGCTCCCGGGGGTGTCGAGGTCGTCGAGCCGACTCTTTCGGCGCTCTCCGAGCCCGCCGAGACGCCGCCGGTGGAGCTCTGGCGTCCGACTCTCTCGGCAGGGCTGCCGACGCTGCTCGACAACGCACCGGTGACCTTGCGCCACCCTCGCAGCAAGGCGATGTGGCTGCTGGCTTCGGCGAGCATGCAGGGCTTCCGGCGAGCGTTGACCCGCGAAGGGTTCACCGAGATCGCCACCCCGAAGATCGTCGGCACGAGCACCGAGTCGGGCGCGAACGTCTTCGCTGTCGACTACTTCGGCGAGAAGGCCTTCCTCGCCCAGTCGCCGCAGCTGTACAAGCAGACCCTGGTCGGTGTCTTCGAGCGGGTCTTCGAGGTCGGACCGGTGTTCCGCGCCGAGCCGCACGACACGGTGCGCCACATCGCGGAGTACGTCTCGCTCGACGCCGAGCTCGGTTTCATCGAGGACCACAGGGACGTGCTCGTCGTACTCCGGTCCGCGCTGGCGGGGATGCTCGAGGCGACCAGCGAGCTCGCACCGACCGCGCTCGAGACCCTGGCCGTCGAGCAACCGACGCTCCCCGAGGAGATCCCGGTCGTCCACTTCACCGACGCGCTGAAGATCGTCGGCGCGCCGGAGGACGAGCCCGACCTCGCCCCCGCCCACGAGCGAGCCCTGAGCGCCTGGGCCCGCGAGGAGTACGGCAGCGACTTCCTCGCCGTCGAGGGCTACCCGATGCGCAAGCGGCCGTTCTACACGCACCCGCAACCTGACGACCCCCGCTGGTCGAACTCCTTCGACCTGCTGTTCCGAGGGCTGGAGCTCACCACCGGCGGCCAGCGGTTGCACCAGTACTCGGACTACCGTGCCGCACTGGCGGCCAGCGGCCAGTCGGAGGCGCCGTACGACGGGTACCTGCAGGCCTTCCGCCACGGCATGCCCCCTCATGGGGGGTTCGCGATCGGGCTGGAGCGCTGGGTCGCGCGGCTGACCGGGGCGGAGAACATTCGTGAAGCGAGGCTGTTCCCGCGCGACATCAACCGCCTCTCGCCCTAGTCCATCCGCGCCGACGAGGACCCGTTGGGGCGGGTGCGTTATCTCGAGACGATCGGGTAAGAAGGATTCATGACCGTCACGAGACTGCTCGCCCGCCCCATGCTCGCCTCGATGTTCGTCGTCGGCGGCGTGAACGCCCTCAGGAACACCGAGCTGGCCGCCACCCGAGCCAAGCCCGTGACGGACGCCGTGGTTCCTCTCGCGCAGAAGGTCGCACCCAACGCCCCCATCCCCACCGACCCGAAGACGCTGGTCCGGATCAACGCGGCAGCCCAGATCGCCGCCGGCCTCGCACTTGCCACGGGCCGCGTCCCGAGGCTGTCCGCGCTCACCCTCGCGGCGACCCTGGTGCCGACCACGGCGGCGGGACACCGCTTCTGGGAGGAGACCAGCCCCGAGACGAGGGCCAACCAGCGGGTCCACTTCTTCAAGAACGTGTCGATGCTCGGCGGGCTGATGATCGCCGGCGTGGACACCGACGGGAAGCCGGGCCTGGCGTGGCGCGCCAAGCACGCCGCCTCTGACGTGCGCCGCGAGGCCAAGCACGTCCGCAAGGCCGCGAAGCGCGAGGCCAAGCTCGCCCGCAAGAGCATCTGACCTGAGCACACGATGCGGCCGGTCGCGCCTCGGCCGACCGGCCGTTCTCGTCGTCGGCTCCGTCGACGGGCGGTGCGGCCGATACCCTCGTCTGCGATGACCGAGACGCCGCCCTCTGCCCTGGCCGACCCCTGGCCCGCCCCGCGCGCCACCGCCCCCGTACGCGCATCGGTGTCGCTGCCGGGCTCCAAGTCCCTCACGAACCGCGCCCTGGTCCTG
This sequence comes from uncultured Actinomycetota bacterium, assembly GCA_963700955.1. Classification (GTDB taxonomy): domain Bacteria; phylum Actinomycetota; class Actinomycetes; order Propionibacteriales; family Nocardioidaceae; genus Nocardioides_C. Next base: position 812,415 of record CAVOZH010000012.1, read on the forward strand.
GCCGCGCTCTCCGACGGCCCTTCGGTCGTACGACGGGCGCTCCGCTCGCGCGACACCGAGCTCATGGCACGCGCACTCACCTCGCTGGGTGCGGCGGTCGACACCTCCGGCGACGAGTGGGAGGTCACACCCGGCCCGATCACCGGACCTGCCAAGGTCGACTGCGGCCTGGCCGGCACGGTGATGCGCTTCGTCCCCCCGGTGGCGGCACTTGCGCGAGGTGCGGTGGCCTTCGACGGGGACGCGCACGCCCGGACCCGCCCCATGGGCGAGGTCCTCGAAGCGTTGCGGGGTCTGGGCGTGGTGATCGAGGACGAGGGACGGGGCACGCTGCCCTTCACGGTGATGGGCTCCGGCCGCGTCCCCGGCGGCACCGTGACGATCGACGCCTCGGCCTCGAGCCAGTTCATCTCCGCACTGCTCCTTGCGGGGGCCCGCTATGACCACGGCGTCGACGTACGCCACGACGGCAAGCCGGTCCCGTCGCTCCCCCACATCGAGATGACCGTGGACCAGCTGCGGCTGCACAGCGTTGAGGTCGACGACACCGAGGCGAACCGCTGGCGGGTCTTTCCCGGCACCATCCGTGCCGTCGACGCCGCGATCGAGCCGGATCTGTCCAACGCGGCGCCGTTCCTTGCGGCGGCCCTGGTCACCGGTGGAGAGGTCACGGTGCGCGACTGGCCCCGCAGGACCACCCAGGCCGGTGACGCACTCCGCGAGATCCTGACCCTGATGGGTGGCGAGGTCGTGCTGACCGACGAGGGGCTCACCGTGCGCGGAACCGGCGCCATCCACGGCGTGGACCTCGACCTCCACGACATCGGGGAGCTCACGCCCGCCGTCGCGGCACTGTGCCTTCTCGCCGACTCCCCCTCGCACCTGCGGGGCGTCGCGCACATCCGGGGCCACGAGACGGACCGGATCAGCGCACTGGCCGGCGAGTTCACCAAGCTCGGCGGCGACGTCACCGAGACCGCGGACGGCCTGAGCATCCGCCCCGCCGCCTTGCACGGCGGCGTCTTCGGCACCTACGCGGACCACCGGATGGCCCACGCCGGCGTGATCATCGCCCTCGCGGTCGACGGCGTGCTGGTCGAGAACATCGCGACGACCTCGAAGACCTTCCCCGGTTTTGCCGACGCGTGGACGAGGCTTCTCTAGGTGCCCGGAAGACGCAGGTACGACGACTACGACCAGGAACGCTTCGAGCGCCCTCGTCGTCACACCCGTCCGCGCACGAAGGACCGTCCGAGCTACGACGACGCCACGACCGCGACCGTCGTGACCGTCGACCGGGGCCGGTTCACGTTGCTCGTCGAGGAGGACGGTGAACCTCGCACGGTCACCGCGATGAAGTCACGGCCGCTGGGCCGCAAGGGCGTGGTGGTCGGCGACGAGGTGAAGGTCGTCGGCGACACGAGCGGAGACGAGGGCAGTCTGGCCCGCATCGTCGAGGTCGAGGAACGCCGTACCGTCCTGCGCCGCACCGCCGACGACACCGACCCCGTGGAAAGGGTGATCGTGGCCAACGCCGACCAGCTCGTCGTGGTCGCGGCGCTCGCGGACCCGGAGCCTCGGCCTCGGCTGATCGACCGGGCGCTCGTCGCTGCCTACGACGCGGGCCTCGAACCCCTCCTGTGCCTCACCAAGCCCGACCTCGCCGACCCCGAGACGCTGCTGTCGATCTACCGGCCGCTCGGGGTGCCCTACGTGGTGACCGAGCGCGGCCGTGAGCTCTCCGACATCCGGGCCCGGCTCGCGGGGCACACGAGCGTGCTGATCGGGCACAGCGGCGTCGGCAAGTCGACGCTGGTCAACGGCCTCGTGCCGGGCACGGACCGGGCGATCGGCCACGTCAACGTCGTGACCGGCCGCGGTCGGCACACCTCCACCTCGGCGGTGATGCTTCGCCTGCCCGACGACTCCGGCTGGATCATCGACACTCCGGGCATCCGCTCCTTCGGCCTCGCGCACGTCGAGCCGCAGCACCTGATCCAGGCGTTCCCCGACCTGGCCGAGCTGACCCACGACTGCCCGCGCGGGTGCACCCACGGCGAGGGTGAGCCCGAGTGCGCGCTCGACGAGGCGGTCGCGCGCGGGGACACGGAGCAGGCCCGCGTCGAGTCGTTCCGCCGGCTGCTGGCCAGCCGAGAGGCCGCCGAGGACCAGACCTAGGTCCGGGGGACGAACGGCCCTTGACCGGAATGACAGCCGGTCAGACCGTGAGGTGTCAGACGGCGCCGCTTGAGGGGGTGGTCCGCTATGGACCCGCTGGTTTCCGTGACCTGGCTCGCCGAGCATCTCGGGGACCCGCGGCTACGGATCCTCGACGCGACGGTGCAGGTGCGCCGGAGGTTCTTCGTACCGACCGTGCGCACAGGCAAGCGCGAGTGGCGTCGAGAGCACATCCCGGGCAGTGCCTTCGCGGACCTCTTCACGCTGTCCGCCCCGGACCGGCCGAGACGGTCCATGACCGCGCCGTCCGCGGAGTGGTTCGCCGCCAGGATCGGCGAGCTCGGGGTCTCCGACGACAACTACGTCGTCGTCTACGACCGGCGGGAGAACATGTGGGCAGCCCGGCTGTGGTGGTTGCTGCGCTCGTTCGGCTTCGACAACGCCGCCGTCCTCGACGGGGGCTGGACCGCATGGCGTCAGGCGGGTGAGCCGGTGTGCTCCACGCCCTGCGGCTACCCGCCGGCAACCTTCCACGTGGCCAGGCGGCCCGGCATGTTCGCCGGCCAGGACGAAGTCCTCGCCGCAATCGCCGACCCACGGGTCTGCCTGGTCAACGCACTTGGTCGACGCCAGCACCGGGGTGAGGTGAACGAGTACGGCCGCCGTGGACACATTCCGGGCTCACGCAATGTGACGGCATGGGAGATCCTCGATCGCGAGACCCAGTGCTACCGCCCTCTGCCCGAGCTCCGGCGCAAGGTCGGACCGGTACTCGAGTCCGAACGGGTCATCACCTACTGCGGAGGCGGCGCGGCAGCGTCCAGCCTGGCGAATGTCCTCGTGCGGCTCGGCCATCGCGATGTCGCCGTCTACGACGGAGGGTTGCTGGAGTGGTGCGCTGACCGAAGCCTTCCCCTCGAGACCGGCGGGTGAACCGCTTGCGGGGCGAGCCCCGTGGTCAGGCCCCGGCCCAGACCGCCCGGGCTCCGGAGTCGCCGACGAGCACCACCATGACGAGCACGGCGAGCGCACCGAGCACGAGCAGGGCAGGCATCGACTTCTCCAGGGCCGGGACCCTGGACTCCCAGGCGCCCCGTCCGCTGGCAAGCGCCGTGGTCCCCGAGACCGCCCATGCGCCCAGGACGGCCAGCACCGCGAAGCCGACGAGGATCCAGGCGAGTGCGTCGCCGCGCTCGGCATGCTCGTGGACTGCCTGTGCGACGCCCGGCTTGGTCTCTTCCAGCGACTCACCCGAGGAGGTAGCGAGGAATCCGAGCGCCACCACAGCGACCGACAGTGCGGCCGAGGGCCAACGGGTCAGCCACCGCCACCGCGGCATCACCGCGAACACGATCGCCAGTACCGCGCTCAGGGGGATGAACACCACGGCGGCGTGAACCACGAGGGGGTGCAGGGGTAGTCCGGCGATCGTCATGAACCGTGAGGCTAGTCGGAGGCGTACTCGCCAGGCGACATTCCGGGCGTCTTCTTGGACTGCCCACGGACAACTCTCGGCTTTCTCTCATGCTGTGTTCGATCGGAGAAGGTATGCACCCAAGGCGCCGATCGTCCCTTGTGGGCGGTATGTACCGGCGCGCGGCAACCCGTCCCGTCCCTCGACTCGACTCAGCCTGGGCATAGCCTGTGGCCATGCCCTCCGAGTTCACCGACGACCTGCGACTCGCGCACGTACTCGCCGACGACGCCGACTCCCTGACCATGAGTCGCTTCAAGGCCCTCGACCTGCACGTGGTCAACAAGCCCGATCTCACCCCGGTCACCGACGCCGACAAGTCGGTCGAGGAGGGCATCCGCCGCACGCTCTCCCGGGCCAGGTCGCGCGACGCCGTGGTCGGCGAGGAGCAGGGAACCATAGGGCACAGCCAGCGCCAGTGGGTGATCGACCCGATCGACGGCACCAAGAACTTCGTGCGCGGGGTTCCGGTCTGGGCGACCCTGATCGCGTTGATGGTCGACGACGAGGTGGTCGTCGGCTGCGTGTCCGCACCGCAGCTCAACCGTCGATGGTGGGCGCACAAGGGCGGTGGCGCGTGGACCGGGCGGTCGCTGTTCAAGGCCACGGAGTGCCACGTCTCGGACGTCTCCGACCTCGCCGACGCCTCGCTGTCCTACTCCTCCCTGTCCGGATGGGACGCTCGCGACCGTCTCGACGACTTCCTGGCTCTCTCCCGGCGGTGCTGGCGCACCCGCGCCTACGGCGACTTCTGGTCCTACATGCTGGTCGCCGAGGGCGCGGTCGACCTCGCCGCCGAGCCGGAGCTCGAGCTCTACGACATGGCCGCCCTCGACGTGATCGTGCGCGAGGCAGGAGGCACCTTCACCTCGCTCGACGGCAAGCCCGGTCCGTTCGGCGGCAACGCGCTGGCCACGAACGGCAGCCTGCACGAGCAGGCACTCGCCTTCCTCGGGTCGGTCTACGACGAGGACGACCCCGACCTCGCACGCCGGGGACCGGGATCGGTGCACGACCTCAGCGCGCGTCGGCGCCCTCCAACGGCAACCGGCCGGGTAGAGGATCCCGGCGCCGACCGCGACTGACGACGCCGAGCAGGTACGGCGCGAGCAGCAGCCCCGCCAGGTCGAACCAGCCGTAACCTCCGGCGGCGCCCGAGGGCGGGTTGCCGATCGAGACGCCCAGGATCGGGTCCGCAGGTTGCCAGACCCACGTGCGCAGCCCGGTGCCCACGAGCTCCAGGTAGCTCACGACGACGAACGCCCCGACGTACACCGGCTGCGAGGGGCCCCACAACAGGAACCCGACGAGGCAGGCGAACCAGAACGCACCGAGCCCGTCCGGCCGGCCCGCCGCGAACGCGCCGTACATCGCCCAGGCCCCGCCGACCAGGAGGACCGCCACCACTCCCGCGCGCAGGTGGCGTTGGACCAGGCGTGCGTGCCCCAGCGCGTACGCCGACAGGTAGACCAGGCCATGGCCCGGGGGCACGTACATCGGCACGTTCTCGAACCGGTAGACGTAGACCCCGAGCGTCGGGCTGAAGATGTACTCCACGACGGTCGCGAAGGCCACCACGACCAGGGTCTGGGCGCGAACCATGGGCGTCATGCGCCTGAGTGCCACGACCAGGACGCCCCAGGTGAGAACTCCGAGACCGCGCTGAAGCCAGAGGCTGCCGTCGCCGGAGGCTCGGTCGAACCAGAGCACGACGGTCAGCCAGCCCATCATCGAGACAGCGGCCAACGTCCCCGAGCCGGCAGGCCGCCGGCGCGTCTGGGTCGCTCCCATCGTCGTACTCACCCGGCCCATCCAACCAGCCGGTCACGACATCTGACGGGACGTCCCCCGAAAGACCTATCGGACACAGGTCCCCGGCCACTAGCCTGCAGGGGCGGGCCACTGCCTGCAGGTGCACGAGACGCCGAACACGGAGGTACCGATGCGGATCAACCAAGTACTCGCAGCAAAGGCGATCCAGGAGGTCGTCACCGTCAGTCCCGACGCCAGCGTCCGTGAGATGCTCGGGATCCTGGCCACGCACAACGTGGGTGCGCTCGTGGTCAGCAACGACGGCAAGAGGCTGGCCGGCATCGTCTCCGAACGCGACGTGGTGCGGCGGCTGACCGAGGTGGAGAACCTGCTCGACGCCCCGGTCTCCTCGATCATGACCACCGACGTGCACACCTGCAACGGCGAGCACCCGGTCAACGACCTGATGCACGTCATGACCGAGCGCCGGATCCGCCACGTCCCCGTCATCAAGGACGACGAGCTGGTCGGGATCATCAGCATCGGCGACGTGGTGAAGACCAGGATGCAGGAGCTGGAGTTCGAGCGCGACCAACTAGACTCCTACGTTCACACTTCCCAGTCCTGAGGAGGCTCCCTCGTGAGCTCGCACCAGCCCGAGAAGCCCGAGATCGACTTTCCAGACACTCCCCCGCCCGCTGACCTCGAGGTCACCGACGTCACCACCGGCGACGGCGCCGAGGCCACGTCTGGCAGCACCGTGGTCGTGCACTACGTAGGCGTCGCCCACTCCACCGGCGAGGAGTTCGACGCGTCGTACAACCGCGGCGAGCCGCTCTCGTTCCGCCTCGGCGTCGGCCAGGTCATCGCCGGCTGGGACCAGGGAGTCAGCGGGATGAAGGTCGGCGGCCGCCGCAAGCTGGTCATCCCGCCGCAGCTCGGGTACGGCGACCGGGGCGCGGGCGGCGTGATCAAGCCCGGCGAGACCCTGATCTTCGTCGTCGACCTGCTCGACGTCCGCTGACGCTGGCGCCTGCTCAGCGGGAGACGACTCGCACGGCCGCGTCGCCAAGGGTCACCACGTCACCCTTGGCGAGCTGCCGCCCGCGGCGGGTCTCGACCTCGCCGTTCACGCTGACCAGCCCCTGCATCAGCAGCGGCTTGGCGTCGGCGCCGTTGTCGATCAGGTCGGCGAGCTTGAGGAACTGACCGAGCCGGATCGACTCGTCACGGATCTGCACGTCGCGGGGTCGGGGCACGGTCACATTCTTCCTCAGTGGACGATGACGGTCACGGCGTGGATCAGCACACCGACCAGGCCGCCGACGATGGTCCCGTTGATGCGGATGAACTGCAGGTCGCGGCCGACGTACAGCTCGATGCGGCGCGCGGCCTCCTTTCCGTCCCAGCGGTCGATGGTGTGCGTGATGACCGCGGTGAGCTCGTCGCCGTAGCGGCCGACCACGAACACCGCGAGGTCCGCGGCGTGGCCGTCGAGCCGCTCCCGGAGCTGCTCCTCGGTGACCAGCCGGGCGCCGAACCGGGTGAGCTCGAGCACGCCGCGATGACGCAGCGCGCCGTCGTCGTCCTCGAGCGCCTTGAGCAGCGCCACACGGAGGGCGTTCCACAGCGACGTCGCGGTGACCACGACCTGCGGGTGGTCGAGGACCCTCTCCTTGAGCCGCTCGGCGCGCTCCTGCGTCGCCTCGTCGTGCAGCAGGTCGTGCGCGAGCTGCGCGAGCAGGCTGTCCAGGGCCGTGCGCGCGTGGTGGTAGGGGTCCTTGCGGATGTCCTCCACCCAGGCGACGAGCTCGACGTGGAGGCGGTGGGTCACCCGCTCGTTGACTGCCTGGGGCGACCACCAGGGCGCCCGCTCACCGACGATCTCGGCGAAGGTCTCCTCGTTCTCGACCAGCCAGCGGTGCGCCTCCTCGAGCGCGAGGTCGACGAGGCCGTGGTGGGCACCGTCGCTGACCACCTCCGACAGCAGGCTGCCGGCGATCGGGCTGATCGGCTCCTCCTTGAACCGCGGCAGCAGCACGTCCGAGACGAGCGCGGTTATGTCCTCGTCGCGGACCCGCCGCAAACCGACCTGCAGGATGCTGGCGACCTCGTCGACGACCCGCTTGCTGTTCTCGGGCTCCACCAGCCAGTGCCCGACCCGCTCGCTGATCCTCGCCAGGGCGATCCGGTCGCGGATCACCGTCTCCTGGAGGAAGTTGGCGCCGACGAACTCCTGAAGGCTGCGGCCGAGCTCGTCCTTGCGGTTGGGCACCAGTGCGGTGTGGGGAACCGGCAGGCCAAGCGGGTGCTTGAACAGCGCCGTCACCGCGAACCAGTCCGCCATGGCTCCGACCATCGACGCCTCGGCACCGGAGTTCACGAAACCGAGGAAGCCGTCCTGGCCCAGGGTGAGGAGGTAGACCGCCGCCGCGAACAGCAGCAGCGACACGGCGATCGTGCGCATCCGCCGTAGGCCGATCCGGCGGTTCTCGTCGCCTGCCGGGTCGGTCCCGAGGTCGAACGTGGTGGTGGTCGTCACGCGCCCGAACGTACTACGCGTCGCGGCGCTTCGACGGAGGGGCGGTGACGGCGTGGTCCCCCACGAGCAGCGTCGGCGTGATGCCGGGTACGACGGTCACCGCGACCGCCGTACCCACGGGGTGCCGGACGGCGTGGGGCTGCCAGGAGCGGAGCGTCAGGCCCGAGGCGAGCCGCACGGTGTGGAGCACGAACGCGCCGTGGTACTCCACCGCGACGACCTGCGCAGCCGAGGTCGGGTCGAGAGTCAGCGCCACCTCGTGAGGGCGGAGCACCACCTCGACGTCCACGTCGCAGTCGGCCCACCCGGGGACGGTGGAGACCACGCCGATCTCGCAGGTGAGCAGCGCATCGCGCACATGGGCCGGCAGGAAGTCCGCGTCGCCCATGAACGAGGCGACGAAGCGTGTTGCGGGCTGCTCGAAGACCCGCTCCGGTGTGTCCACCTGCTCGACGCGGCCACCACGCATCACGACGACCCGGTCCCCCACGGACAGGGCCTCGGTCTGGTCGTGGGTGACGAGCATGCCCGTCGTACCGGTCTCGCGCAGCACCGTCACCGTGTCTGCCCGCACCTGGGCCCGCAGGCTCTCGTCGAGGCTCGAGAACGGCTCGTCGAGGAGCACCACGGCCGGGCGCGGGGCGAGGGCACGGGCCAGCGCGACCCGCTGCTGCTCACCCCCGGAGAGCTCGTGGGGGTAGCGACCCGCGAGGTGACCGAGCCGGACCAGCTCGAGCACCTCTCCCACGCGGGCCCGACGCTCGGCGCGCGGCAGCTTGTCGAGCCCGAAGGCGACGTTCTGCGCGACGGTCAGGTGCGGGAAGAGCGAGTGGTCCTGGAAGACCAGACCGACGCGTCGCCGCTCCGGCTGCTCGAAGTGGCGCCGGTCGGCAACCACCTCGCCGGCGATCCGGATCGTGCCCTCGTCAGGCCGCTCGAGGCCGGCGACGAGGCGCAGCGTCGTCGACTTGCCGCAGCCCGACGGGCCGACCAGGGTCACCAGCTCCCCCGGCGCCGCGCCGAGGCTCACGCAGTCGGCGGCGGCCGTCGCGCCGTAGCGCTTCGTGACTCCTTCGAGCACCACAGCCGGGGTCGCCTCGGTGTGGCCGGGGCTGTGGGACGTGCTCACCAGGTCGACCTCCATGTCAGCCGACCCTTCTGTGCACGTCGGTCAGCCGCACCTGGCGGAACAGGAGGAAGACCGGCACCACGGCGACCGCGACGATCACCAGTGCCGGCAGCGCAGCCTTCTCCCAGAAGTTCTCGGAAGCCAGCTCGTAGACCCACACGGACACCGTAGTGAACCCGAACGGGCGCAGCAGCAGCACGATCGGCAGCTCCTTGACCGCGTCGATCATCACGAGGACGAGCGCGACCGCGACCCCCGACCGCACCAGAGGGAAGTGAACCCGGGCCAGGATCCGGCGCGGGCCGGCGCCGAGGCTCATCGCGGAGAGCGTCATGTTCGGGGAGACCTTGGTGAAGCTGGCGTCCACGGCCTGGTAGGCGGGCGCGAGGAAGCGCACGACGTAGGCGTAGAGGATGCCGACGACCGAGCCGGTGACCACGAGACCGGTGCCGCCGGGGATGCCGGCCGCCTCGAGGGCCGAGTCCAGTGCCGCGAAGGCGATGAGCACGCCGATGCCGATGACCGCACCCGGGACGGCGTAGCCGAACGTGGTCAGCTGGGCGGCCGACCGCACCAGCCGGCCGCCACCGAGCCGGAGCCCGTGGCCCATCGCGAGCGAGAGGAGCACGCACAACGAGGCGGAGATGCCCGCGACCACCAGGCTGTTGACGAGGTACTGCACGAAGCGCGGGTCGAGGAACCTGCCCGGGTCACCGAGAGCGTCGACGACCGCCCAGGCGAGCAGTCGCAGCACCGGGAGCACGAAGCCCGTGCCCAGGGCGAGCAGGGCGAGGGCCGTCGCGCCCCAGCCTCGCCAGCCGGTGAGCCGGCGCGCTTCGAGCCCCTGACCGCGGCCACCCTTCTGGTGGTACCGGGCCCGGCCACGCATCAGGCGCTCGCCGGCGAGGACGGCCACCGCGAAGAGCAGCACCAGGCCCGAGAGCTGGGTCGCGGAGTGGAAGTCGAAGGTGCCTTTCCAGACCAGGTAGACCCCGACCGACACGGTCTTGACGCCGAAGTACTGCACGGTCGCGAAGTCGGTGAGGACCTCCATCATCACCAGCGCCAGGCCGGCGGCGAGCGAGGGCCGGGCCAGCGGAAGCAGCACCTTCCAGAACGCCCGCGCGCGGCTCGCGCCGAGGGTCCGGGCGGCGTCGTAGGTCCCCCGGGACTGCTCGGCGAGGGCGGCGCGGACCAGCAGGTACACGTAGGGGTAGAGCGTGAGCGACATGACGACGACCGCGCCGGGCAGCGAGCGGACGTCGGGCGTCCACACGTCGGCCCCCAACAACGACCGGACCGCTCCCTGCACCGGGCCGGAGACGTCGAAGGTGGAGAGGAAGACGAAGCCCAGGATGTACGCCGGCATGGCCAGCGGCAGCACGAGCAGCCACACCAGGACGTCACGGAACGGGAACCGGTAGGCGGTGACCAGCCAGGCGAGCCCACCGCCCACGACGAGCGTGCCGAGCCCGACCCCGAGCATCAGGAGAAGGGTGGTGACCACCATGGCCCCGAGACCGCGGGGCACCGCGACCGAGCCGGCTGCGGATGCCGCGTCGACCACGACCGCCACCACCGGCGTCGCCACGAGCACGGCGATCACCAGCACGAGCAAGGACCACGCGGGACGACCGGTGCTGGTCCTCCGGCGTGGTCGCCGCGCGCCGCGAGCGGTGGCTCGGTCCAGGAGGACCGCGGGGTGGGTCACTTGTAGCCGGCCTCCGCGAGGAGGTCCGTGGCCTCGGCGTTGAGCTTGCCGTACGCCTCCGGGTCGAGAGCCATGCGCTTGAAGGTGCCGAACTTCGCGATCAGCGGCTCGGGCTTCACCTCGAGGTTGACCGGGTACTCGTGGTTGCCGTCGACGAAGTCGCTCTGCCCCTTCGTGCCGAGCCACTCGACGAGCTGCTGAGCCTGCTTCGGGTTGTCGGAGGCCTTCACCACTCCGGCGCCGGAGATGTTGACGTGCGTGCCCGCACCCTGCTGGCTGGCCCAGTAGAGCTTGACGTTCAGCTCGGGATTGTCGGTCAGCTCGCGTGCGTAGTAGTAGTGGTTGACCAGCGCGACGTCGCAGGCGCCCGAGTCGAGCGCCTGGAGCAGCAGGATGTCGTTGCTCATGATCTGCACGTCGTTGGCGACCCAGCCCTTGACGATCTCGAGCGTCTTGTCACGTCCGTAGAGGTCGATGAGGCTCGCGACGAGAGACTGGGTGTAGGCCTCCGTCTCGTCCCGCATGCACAGCCGGCCCTTCCACCTGGGGTCGGTCAGACCGGCGTAGGTGTTCTCCGGGTCGAGCTCCGAGGGGTCGACGGCATCGGGGTTGTAGGCAACGGTGCGCGCCCGCAGCGCCAGCCCGAACCAGCGGTCCTGCGGGTCACGGAGGTCGGCCGGAACCGCGGCGTCCAGCGTGGGTGACTCCAGTGGCGCGAGGACGTCCTCGTGAGCGGCGTTCCACAGGTTGCCGGCGTCGACGGTCATGTACACGTCGGCCGGTGTGCTCCTGCCCTCGGCCTTCAGCCGCTGCAGCAGCTCGGCGTCGTCGCCGTAGAGGAAGTCGACCGTGATGCCGGTCTGGTCGGTGAACTCCTTGAAGGCGTTCTCGAGGTCGTAGTGGCGAGCCGAGTAGACCTGGATGTCGGCCTGCTTCTCGCCGACGCCGAGGACCCCACACCCGGAAACGGCGACCGCAAGCAACGCGGCCGCACCGGCGAGGGCGGACAGGGAGCGTCGACGCATCGGGCCTCTCCTCACGAGCACACGAGGCTCGGGACGACATCGGTTCTAAGGTAAGCCTAACCTGCCTCGGATCGCCCTGCGACGAGGCCTGCGTCACAGCTTTTCGGGTCAAACGGCCCTACGGCCGTGGTCTCCATGCGGAGCACCGTAAGAGGAGGGGAAGGACACCCAGGGAGAGCGCCATGAACGAGCGCGAGAATTACGACGCACAGCAGGAGGCCAAGCGCGAGACGGCCGGACGGGTCGACCAGTCGACACGGGCGCGCATGTGGGAGGGGCTGACCAAGTACCTCGCCGCCGAGGCGCGCCACGCACGCAAGTCAGCCGCGTCCGACAAGGCCGCGTCCGACAAGGCCGCGTCCGAGAAGGCCGCGTCCGAGAAGGCCGCGTCCGAGAAGAGGGACCAGGACCGGCGGAGCCCGTGATGACCGCGGCCACCGAGGCCCCGGCCACCCGAGCGTGGGAGTCCGCACGCCGTCAGCTCGACGGGCTTCCCGACGGCCGTGGGCTGAACATTGCCCACGAGGCGGTGGACCGGCACGTGCTTCACGGTGACGGCGGCAGGACGGCGCTGCGGGTCGTCGCGGGCGACGAGACGGTCACGGAGACGACGTACACCGACCTCGCCCGGCTCAGTGGCGCGTTCGCGAACGTCCTCGACAGTCTCGACGTCGCGGCCGGTGACACGGTCTTCTCGCTGCTTGGCCGTGACCTCGACACGTTCGTGACCGCGCTCGGCACCCTCAAGCACAAGTCCGTCTTCTGCCCGCTCTTCACAGCGTTCGGCCCCGAGCCGATCAGGCAACGGCTCCAGCTCGGTCACGGGCGGGTCCTCGTGACCACCTCCGAGCTCTACCGGCGCCGGGTCGCGGATCTGCGGGGCGAGCTGCCCGAGCTCGAGCACGTGCTCCTCGTGGACGCCGCGTCCGGTGAGGTCCCGGGGGCGATGTCCTTCCGCGAGCTCGTCGACGCTTCCAGCAGCTTCTACGACATCCCCGCCACCGACCCCGAGACACCGGCGCTGCTCCACTTCACCAGCGGTACGACGGGCACGCCGAAGGGTGCTCTGCACGTGCACGACGCCGTGGTCGCACACCACGCCACGGCGGCCCACGCGTTGGGCCTGCGCTCCGACGACGTGTTCTGGTGCACCGCGGACCCCGGCTGGGTCACCGGCACGTCGTACGGAATCATCGCCCCGCTCACGCACGGGGCGACCGTCGTCTGCGACAGCGGTGAGTTCGCAGCCCGCCGGTGGTACCGCATCCTCGAGCACCAGCGGGTCACCGTCTGGTACACCGCACCCACCGCCCTGCGCATGCTGATGCGCGCCGGCGGCGACCTCGTCGCCGACTACGACCTGTCCGCCCTGCGGCACATCTCCAGCGTCGGCGAGCCGCTGAACCCCGAGGTCGTCGTGTGGGCCCAGGACACCTACGAACGTCCGGTCCTCGACAACTGGTGGCAGACCGAGACCGGCGCGATCATGATCAGCAACCGCCCCGAGGTCCCGGTCCGCCCCGGCTCGATGGGGCTCCCGCTCCCGGGCGTCGAGGCGACCGTCCTCGCCCGCGACGAGAACGGCCGGGTCCTGGTGGACGACTGCGAGGTCTGCGAGCTCGGTCCCGGGGGCACCGGCGAGCTCGCGCTCCGGCCCGGCTGGCCCTCGATGTTCCGCACCTACCTGGGCGAGGAGGCGAGGTACCAGCGGTGCTTCGTGGGCGGCTGGTACCTGACCGGCGACCTCGCCCGTCGCGACGAGGACGGGTACTTCTGGTTCGTCGGCCGCGGCGACGACGTGATCAAGTCGGCTGGACACCTGATCGGCCCCTTCGAGGTCGAGAGCGCTCTCATGGAGCACCCGGCGGTCGCGGAGGCCGGTGTCATCGGCAAGCCGGACCCTGTGGCGGGCGAGGTGGTCAAGGCGTTCGTCAGCCTGCGCGACGGTGTGGAGCCGACCGACGACCTGCGACTCGAGCTCGTCGCCTTCGGCCGACGCCGCCTCGGGTCGGTCGCACCGCGCGAGCTCGTCTTCGACCAGCACCTCCCCCACACCCGCAGCGGCAAGGTCATGCGGCGCCTGCTCAAGGCGCGCGAGCTCGGCCTGCCCGAGGGTGACCTGTCGACCCTGGAGCGTGACGCATGAGCAGACGACCTGCACCGGCGACGACCTCCGGAGCCAAGACGGCCTCGCCCCCGACAACGGTCGACTCGCCGGCCACCCCAGGACAGAGCCACCGGCTCGACCTGCTCCGGGGGATGACGCGGGTTCGCCTGTTCGAGGAGCGATGCGTCGAGCTGTACAGCGCCGAGAAGATCCGCGGGTTCCTCCACGTCGCGATCGGCGAGGAGGCCGTCGCCGTCGGGGTGACCGCGACGCTCACCGACGTCGACGCCGTCGTCTCGACCTACCGGGAGCACGGCCACGCGCTGGCGCGCGGAGTGCCGATGGACGCGGTGATGGCGGAGATGTACGGCAAGGTCACCGGTTGCAGTCGCGGACGCGGCGGGTCGATGCACCTCTTCGACGTGGAGCGACGGTTCTACGGCGGGAACGCCATCGTCGCCGGCGGCCTGCCTGTTGCGATCGGGCTCGCCCTCGCCGACAAGATGCAGGGACGCCCCCGGGTGACCGTGTGCTTCTTCGGCGACGGCGCGTACGCCGAGGGCGAGTTCCACGAGTGTGCCAACCTCGCCGCGCTGTGGGAGCTGCCGGTGCTCTTCGCCTGCGAGAACAACCTCTACGCGATGGGCACCGCGATCGCGCGAGCACAGGCCGAGACCGACCTGGCACTCCGGGCTGCGTCGTACGGCATCGCCTCCTGGCCGGTGGACGGGATGGACGTGCTCGCGGTCGAACAGGCGTCGCAGCACGCCGTCGACCGGATCCGCAACGGAGGCGGCCCCTGCTTCCTCGAGCTGCGGACCTACCGCTTCCGCGCGCACTCGATGTACGACCCGGACCGCTACCGCGACAAGGCGGAGGTCGCGCGCTGGCGCGAGCGTGACCCGCTCGAGCTGCTGGCGCGGCGGATGACCGAGGACGGAGAGCTGACTGCCGCCGATCGCGAGGCGATGTCGGCCGAGGTCGCCGCCGAGGTCGACAACGCCGTGCAGGCCGCCGAGTCGGCGCCCCTCGAGCCGGTCGAGGACCTCACCCGCTTCGTCTACTCCGAGGGCGTCGAGGAGGAGGCAGCGCGATGAGCACCGCAACGGTCGGCACGATCGAGACGACGTACCGGGAGGCGCTGCGCGAGGCGATCCGGGAGGCGATGCGCAAGGACGAGCGCGTCTTCCTGATGGGCGAGGACGTCGGGATGTACGGCGGCTGCTTCGCCGTCAGCCTCGGGCTGCTCGAGGAGTTCGGTCCCGAGCGGATCCGTGACACGCCGCTGTCGGAGTCGGGGTTCGTGGGTGCGGGCGTAGGAGCCGCGATCGCCGGGATGCGACCGATCGTCGAGATCATGACCGTCAACTTCAGCCTGCTCGCGCTCGACCAGATCCTCGACAACGCCGCCACCCTGCTGCACATGTCCGGCGGCCAGGTGCACGTGCCTCTGGTGATCCGGATGACCACCGGGGCCGGACGGCAGCTCGCCGCGCAGCACTCCCACAGCCTCGAGGGGTGGTACGCCCACATCCCGGGGATCAAGGTGATCGCGCCCGCCACGCTCGAGGACGCCAGGGGGATGCTGTGGACGGCGCTCCAGGACCCCGACCCGGTGCTGCTCTTCGAGCACGGGTCCCTCTACAACATGCGCGGGACGCTGGCCGAGGACGCCGGCCCGGTGGACATTCAGCGGGCCGTCGTACGACGGCAAGGCCGCGACCTGACCCTGGTCAGCTACGGCGGCTCGCTGGCCAAGGCGTTGCAGGCCGCTGACTCGCTGGCCGCCGACGGCGTCGAGGCAGAGGTGGTCGACCTCCGGAGCCTTCGCCCGCTCGACGACGAGACGATCACCGCCTCGGTGCACCGCACGCACCGCGCGGTCATCGTCGACGAGGGCTGGCGCAGCGGCAGCCTGTCCGCGGAGATCAGCGCCCGGCTCACGGAACAGTGCTTCTACGACCTCGACAGTCCCGTCGAGCGGGTCTGCTCGGCCGAGGTGCCGATGCCGTACGCCAAGCACCTCGAGGACGCCGCGCTGCCGCAGCCGGAGGACATCGTCGCCGCGGCACACAGGGTGGTGGGGTGAGTGCCCGACTTCAAGATGCCCTCGCTGGGCGCCGACATGGACGCCGGCACGCTGGTCGAGTGGCTGGTCCACGAGGGCGACACGGTTCACCACGGTGACCCGATGGCGGTCGTGGACACCGACAAGTCCGCGATCGAGGTGGAGTCCTTCGACGACGGCGTGGTCGAAGCCTTCCTGGTCCAGCCCGGTGAGCGCGTCCCGGTGGGGACGCCGCTCGCCTCGCTCCGCCCCCTGCCCACCGCCATCCCGGCACCGGCCCCGGCAGAGCGGCCTCAGGTCGCGGCCGCGGGAGAGCTGCCGCGCGTCCCCGCACGCGCTGAGAGGCAACCTGTCTCCGCGCCAGGCGTGGCGAAGCAGCGCGCCGCCACCTCGAAGCTCCGGATCGGCACTCCCCCGTTGCGCCACCACGCCGCGGAGCTCGGCGTCGACCTGGCGGCGGTGACCGGGTCCGGCCCCAGCGGCACCGTGACCCGCCGGGACGTCGACCGGGAGGCGGCCAGCAGGAAGCGGCGGGTCTCCCCCTACGCACGTCGGCTGGCCCGCGAGCTCGGGGTCGACCTCGCTGAGCTGAGCGGCTCGGGAAGAGACGGCTCGGTGCGCGCCGAGGACGTTCTCGCCGCATCGGCACGGTCCGAGGCAGCCACCACGGCAGAGCCCACCGCGCCGGCCGCCGCACCCACTCCTGCGCCGATCCCACCCGCGGCTCGCGAGCGCGGGGCCGAGCCCCGGCCGACCTCGACCCGGGCCACCATCGCGGCCCTCATGTCTCGCGCCAAGCGGGAGATCCCGCACTACTACGTGGCCACCACCGTCGACCTCGCCGACCTCACCGAGTGGCTGCGGCGCACGAACCGTGAGCGGCCGGTCAGCGAGCGGATCGTTCCCGCGGCCGCCCTGCTCAAGGCGACCGCCCTTGCGGCGCGAGAGCACCCTGAGCTGAACGGGTTCTGGCAGGACGACCGGTTCGTTCCCGGGGACGACGTGCACCTCGGCGTCGCGGTCGCTGTCCGTGACGGCGCACTGGTCGCGCCGGCTGTCCACCACACCGCCGACCTCGACCTGCCCGCGTTGATGGCAGCGCTGCGCGACCTGGTCCGGCGGGCCCGGGCCGGGCGGCTGCGCCGCGCCGAGCTCGCCGACCCGACGCTGACAGTGACCGACCTCGGCGACCGAGGGGTGGAGGAGGTCATCGGGGTGATCTACGCGCCCCAGGTGGCCCTGCTCGGCGTCGGCCGCATCGTCGAACGCCCCTGGGCGGTGGACGGGCTGATCGGCGTCCGGCCCGTGGTGCGGCTGACCCTCTCGGGAGACCACCGAGCCACCGACGGGGCCACCGGAGCACGGTTCCTCAACTCCGTCGACCGTCTCCTGCAGCACCCGGAGGAGCTATGAGCATCACCAACGACGAGGCCCGTGACATGGTCGCCAGAGCGGTACGACGGATCGTCCCGGACGCCGACCTGGGTGCCGTCTCGTCCGACGCCGACCTCCGCAGCACCTTCGAGCTCGACTCGCTGGACTTCCTGAGCTTCGTGGAGCTCCTGGTCACCGACAGCGGCGTCCGCATCGACGAGGACGACTATCCCGAGCTCGCCACGACCGCGGGATGCGCCGACTTCCTGGTCCGTCGAAGCGCCTGATGCCGCGATGAGAGCCACGCCCGCCCCGGAGGCCCGGCCCGAGCTGCCCCGGGTGGTCGTGATCCTGGTCGCCCTGGCCGCGGGCTTCCTCGTGGTAGCAGGGCTTCGCAACCTGTCGGGGACGCTGGGACCGATCTTCCTCGCGTTCGTCCTCGTGATCGCCACCCAGCCGATGCGCATCGCCGCGGAACGCCATGGGATACCGGGGTGGGTCGGCAGCGCCGCCGCGATCATCACGATCTACCTCGCCCTCGTCGGCCTGACCTTCGCCATGACGGTGGCCGTGGGGCGCTTCGCGACGCTGCTGCCGTCGTACCAGTCGGAGGCGAACCGGCTGCTGGACTCCGTCGTCTCCTGGCTGGCGAGCCAGGGGGTCGGCCAGGACCAGATCCAGAGGCTCGTGAGCCGCCTCGACCTGGGGCGTGTGGTGGCCCTTGCCGGCAGCCTGGCGAGCGGGCTGCTCAACCTGCTGTCCAGCCTGTTCCTCGTCATCACGCTGGTGCTCTTCATGGTCGCCGACGCGTCGAGGTTCTCGGCGAAGCTGCTCCGGTTGCCGGCCGGGCACGCGCCGTGGGTCGAGGCGGTCACCTCGTTCGGCGTCGCCACCCGCCGCTACCTCGTGGTCTCGACGGTCTTCGGCTTCGTGGTCGCCGTCTTCGACACCATCGCCCTTGCCTGGCTGGGCGTGCCGGTCGCCATCTTGTGGGGTCTGCTGGCGTTCATCACGAACTACATCCCCAACATCGGATTCGTGATCGGCGTGATACCTCCCGCGGTGATCGGCCTGCTCGAGGGCGGCCCACGCCTGATGATCTACGTCCTGGTGGTCTACAGCTTCCTGAACGTCCTCATCCAGACCGTGATCCAGCCCAAGATCGTCGGGGACGCCGTGGGGCTGTCGAGCACCATCACCATGGTCTCGCTGGTGTTCTGGGCCTATACGTTCGGTGCCGTCGGAGCGCTCCTCGCGGTGCCGCTCACGCTCTTCGCCAAGGCCCTGCTCGTCGACGCGGACCCGAGGTCGCACTGGCTCATCCCGTTGATGTCGGGCGCTGCTGCGGGGAAGCCTGCCCGGAAGGGCGCCCGGGTCGTGCCGCGGGGACCACGAGAGCTGAAGGAACCAGAAGAACCGCGACGAGCAGAAGAGCGTTGAGCACTCCGACCTTGTCGCCGAGGAAGCCGAGCACCGGCGGCCCGGCCAGGAACGCGGTGTAGCCGATCGTTGACACCACGCTCACCCGCGCGGCGGCGTGGACCGGGTCGTCGGCGGCCGCGCTCATCCCCACCGGGAACCCGAGGGAGGCGCCGAGGCCCCACAGCACGATGCCGAGCACCACGAGCGGCGCCACCTGCCCGAACACGACCAGCAGGACCCCTGCGGCCGCCACCGCCATGCTCGCCCAGAGCACGGGCAGCCGCCCGAACCGGTCGAGCAGGGCCACCCCGCCTACACGTCCCACCGTCATCGCGGTCACGAAGAGCGCGAACCCGCTCGCACCGACGTAGGCGGGCACGTCGTACCCGTCGACGAGGGCGACCGCCAACCAGTCGTTGGCGACCCCCTCGGTGAGCGCCATCGCGAGCACCATCACGCCGATCGCGACCGTGCGTGCCTCGGCCCAGGCCCGCCAGGCACTGCGCCGCTCGATGTCCTCCGGCTCCTCGGCGCGAGGGAGGAACCGGCGTACGGCGACCGGCGCCGCCGCGGCTACGAGGGCCGCCGCGAGACCGAGGTGCCACAACAGGGGGACGTCGCCCGCGGCGGCCGCTGCACCAACCACCGCCCCGGCCACCGTGCCGAGACTGAACGCGGCGTGGAAGCGCGGCATGATGGTGCGCCCGCTCCGATGCTCGACAGCGGCGCCCTCGACGTTCATCGCGACGTCCCAGGTGCCGGAGCCGAACCCGAGCATGAGGAGACCGACCGCGGCGACCCAGGCCGACTCGAGCAGGCCCGCGCCCAGCCCCGCCGTGGCGAGCCCGACTGCGGCGAGCACGGCGGCCGCACCGACGACGGTGCCCGCGCCAAGGCGGTGGACCCACGTCCCGGCCGTCGGCAGCGCAACCACGGATCCGAGAGACATCGCGAGGAGCAGGGTCCCGAGCTGTCCGGGGGTCAGGTCCAAGGTCGCCCGGGCCTGCGGGATCCGCGACACCCACGTCGCGAACGCGAAGCCGTTGAGGGCGAAGACCACCGCGACGGCGTTTCGGGCCCGGAGGGTGGGCGTGTCGAGGGTGCGCACGACATCCCATTGTCCGGGCTCAAAGGCGTCGCCCGGTCAGCGGGCCGGTGGACACGCCGGGTCAGCCCGTGGGCCTCGTCAGAGCTGCGGCAGGATCTCTTCCTCGGAGAACAGCCGGTCCTCCACCTTCGGCTCGTGACGTCCGTGCTGCGGCGCCACCTCGACGGCGCACTTCCCCTCGCGGATCAGCATGCGTGCGAGGGAACCGAGGTAGACGCCCATCGGCGCCCCGTGACCACGGCGACCCACCACCATCAGGTCGGCGTCCTCGGTCGCTGCGACGAGCGCCGGGCCGACGAACTCGTGACGGAGGTCGATCTCGACCTCGACGTCCGGGTAGACCTCCCGGAACGGCGCCAGCGTCTTCTCCATCTCGTCGCTCGCACCTGCCATCCAGTCCTCGACCGCCACCTGGGTGTAGGTGATGTCGTCGTAGGCGGTCGGGAGCCGCCAGGCGTGCAGCACCCTGAGCTTCGCCTCGCGCCGCCTGGCCTCGTTGAACGCGAGGTCGAGGGCGTCGTGCGACGCGGCGGACTCGTCGACACCGACCACGATGCGACCGCGCTCGTCGTTGGGGTGCCAGCTGTCGGGGACGCTCACCACGGGGCAGTGCGCCCGAGCGGCGGTGCCCGTCGTGGTGGAGCTGGTGAGCACGCGGCCGGCGAAGGAACGGGACCGGTGACCCAGCACGATCAAGGAAGCGCTCTCGCCCGCCTCGACCAGGACGCCGACCCTGCTGCCCGCCCTGACCGACGTACCGACGTCGAGGTCCGGAGCGAGCTCGCCGACGACCTTCTCGGCGTCCTCGACCAGCCGACGGCCCACCTCGGTGAACGCCTCGACGCTGTACAGCGGCAGCATCGCCGCCATCGGCGCGGTCTCGTGGATCGCGTGGACGAGGGTGATCCCACAGCCACGACGCCGGGCCTCGACCACGGCGTAACGCACCGCCCGGTCGCTCTGCTCGCTGCCGTCGACGCCGACCACCACGGGCAGGCTCGTGTCCTTGACCATCTCGGGGCCTCCTGTTCCTTCGTCTTCAGCCTGGCCCCGAGGAACCGTCGTCGGCAGTGCCGGCCGTCACCCCGGGTGGGGGCCGTTCGGCCCTGTCTGGACATGTACGTCGCGCTGCACGATGTCGTCACAGGATGGACCCGGAAGCAGGAGGTGGCCCGATGCTCGTCCGCGACGTGATGACCCGGCCCGCGATCACCGTCTCGGCACGGGCGTCGGTCAAGGACGGCCTGCAGCTGCTCGACCGGCACCACGTCACGGCGATGCCGGTCGTGGCCTCCGACGGCCACCTGCTGGGCATCGTCAGCGAGGCGGACCTGCTCCGGGACGCCGTGCGACACGACGAGCGGACCCACCTCATCCCGCACGAGCACACGAGCAGCCAGCCACGGGTGGTCGAGGACGTCATGTCGACGCTGTCGCTGACCGTCTCCCCGGACAGCGACCTCAGCGACGCGGTCGAGCTGATGACCACCACGGCGGTGAAGAGCCTCCCGGTCGTCGAGAAGGGCCACGTGGTGGGCGTGGTCAGCCGGAGCGACATCGTGCACCTGCTGGCCCGCACCGACGAGCAGATCTGCGCCGAGATCGACGAGCTCCTGCGCAGCGCCGGGCTGGACTACCAGGTCGACGTCGAGGACGGCCACACCCTGCTCGAGGGCACCTCCGACCCCCACGAGCAGCGGGTCGCGGAGGTGATCGCCGGATCCGTCCGCGGCGTGCTGTCGGTCCGCTTCCGGAACTGACCCGGGCCGCCGAGCTCAGGGGAGAACCTGACCTGGGCCGGAACACGCCTCGCCGCCCGGGCGTTACGGAGGACCTCATGGCCTCTGCGGACTCTTCGGCCCCCCGGGCATTGCTCATCGCGCAGACAGCGGGCGAGGCGCTTCCGTGTTGTCGACGGTGCACCGAGGTGCGAGCTAGCCCGCGCGACGCTTCACGACACCCCGGACGAAAGCGGCCTGGCCGGCGTGCTGCATGTCGTCCTCGACGACGCTGACGAGCCGCACCGCCCGGGTGACCGGAGGGTCCCATCTGGTGTCCACCACATCGTCGTACGCATCGTCGTCGAGGCCCTTCACGTACGCCACCGACTGCTCGTGGACGGCGTCGTGGTAGCCGAGGAGGAGATCCGGGGGTACGTCGACGGCGGCGACGTCCTCGGACCGGTGGCCGTAGCCGTGGTCGCCACGGGGAAAGGGCAGTCCGAACCGGTCGACCCACCCGTCGCGGTGCCACACCTGCTCACGGCCGGCCAGCGCCGCCACGTGGTCGTCCTGGATCCGGGTGAGGTGCCAGACCAGCCACGCAATCGTGTTCGCACGCGGGTCGATCCTGTGGGTGAGCTCCTCACGAGTGAGCCCCTCGACCGCGCCGTGGACGGCGTCCTTGACCCGTCCGAACGCGTCGACGAGCAGGTCGTCGGCAACCGACATGGGAGTGCCTCCTTCTCGTAAAACGTGTTCCCGAGTATGCCCGCGCGGGTGTAGACCAGTGAGGTGGCTGCCGTCAGTCGACCGGCCGGGCCGTGGGGCTCGGGCTGCCGATGAGTTTCCGCCGGCCACCCGGTCCATCTCTCGAACGGCCTCCACCCACCGCTTAGGAGCACTGCCATGAGCCGGATGATCTTCTTGAACCTCCCCGTCAGCGACCTCCAGCGGTCGGTCGGCTTCTGGAGCGGCCTGGGGTTCAGCTTCAACCCGCTGTTCACCGACGACAACGCTGCCTGCATGGTGATCAGCGACCACGCCTGCGTGATGCTCCTGACCGACAAGTACTTCTCGACCTTCACCAAGAAGGAGGTCGCCGACGCCGCCAAGCACACCGAGGCGATCACGGCGCTGTCCGCGGCGAGCCGCGAGGAGGTCGACCGGCTGGCCGAGAAGGCACTGTCCACGGGCGGGTCGGTCTCGCTCGACCCACAGGAGGAGGGGTTCATGTACGGGCGGAGCTTCCAGGACCCCGACGGCCACCTGTGGGAGGTTCTCTACATGGACCCCGCCGCCCTGGAACAGCAGGCCTGACCACCATGACGACTCCGACGACACCCACGACACCCACGACCCCGACCGGGACCGGGACCGAGGACCTCTCGAGCCTCGACCGTTACCGCCCCGAGCTCCTCGCGCACTGCTACCGGATGCTCGGCTCGGTCCACGACGCCGAGGACCTGGTTCAGGAGACGTACCTTCGCGCCTGGAAGTCCCAGGACACTTTCGAGGGCCGCTCCTCGATGCGGACCTGGCTCTACCGGATCGCCACGAACGCCTGCCTCACCGCGCTCGAGAGCCGCGGTCGCCGGCCGCTGCCGACGGGCCTCGGGCAGGAGTCGGCCGACCCCTTCGGCACCCTCGTGCAGCAACCGGAGGTGCCCTGGCTCGAGCCCGTGCCCGACGTACTCGTCTCGGACCTGCCCGACGACCCGGCCTCCGTGGTCACCTCGCGCGAGAGCATCCGGCTGGCTTTCGTGGCGGCACTGCAGAACCTCCCGCCGCGACAGCGTGCGGTTCTCGTCCTGCGCGAGGTGCTCGCGTGGCGCGCCGCCGAGGTGGCGGAGGCCCTCGGCACGAGCACCGCGGCGGTCAACAGCATGCTGCAGCGAGCACGCGCGCAGCTCGGCCAGGCGGGACTCAGCCGTGACGACGTCGTCGAGCCGACCGACCCCGAGCACCGGGAGCTGCTCGACAGGTACGTCGCCGCGTTCGAGAACTACGACGTCGAGGCGATCGTGAGCCTCTTCACCGAGGACGCCGTCTGGGAGATGCCGCCGTTCACCGGTTGGTACCAGGGCGCCCGCACGATCGGGAACCTCATCTCGAGCCAGTGCCCGGCGAGCGGTCCGGCCGACATGCGGATGCTCCGCGCGGACGCCAACGGCCAGCCCGCGTTCGCGCTCTACATGCGGGACACCGACGGGGTTCACAAGGCGTTCCAGATCCAGGTGCTCACCGTGGGCGAGGGTGGCGTCTCCCATGTCGGCTGCTTCTTCGACACGGGGCTCTTCGAAGCCTTCGGCCTTCCGGAAGTGCACCCGGGGTGACCACGCGGGCATCCGCGTGGGGTGGCGTGGAGCTGCTCGAACGCGCCATCGGCTACACCCGCGGCACGCTTGCGCTGGTCACGCCCGAGCGGATGACGGCCGCCACGCCGTGCGCCGGCTGGGACGTGCGCAGGCTGCTGGCACACATGGAGGACTCACTGGCCTCTCTGCACGAAGCGGGGTCGGTACGCCGGGTGCGGATCGACGTTGTCCCTTCCGGCCCGACGGACCTCGTCGACAGCCTCCGGGTGCGGGCCTGCCAGCTCCTCGCGGAGTGGACTCGGGACTGGAGCGCAGGCCCCCCGCCCGGCGCTCCAGCGGACGTGCTGGTCGACGGCCGGCCGATCACGCCTCCGGTCCTCACCAGCGCCGGGGCCATGGAGATCGCCGTGCACGGCTGGGACGTCGCGGCGGCCTGCGGGGAGCGGCGTCCTCTCCCCGACGGCCTGGCCAGTGACCTGCTGCGGATCGCCCCGGTCCTCGTGACCCCCGAGGACCGCCCCGTCCGCTTCGGACCCGAGCTGCCCGTGCCTCCAGGCGCCTCACCCGGTGAGCGGCTGCTGGCCTTCCTCGGCCGGTCCTCGGTCGGCTGACCTGCAGAAGGGCCCGGACCATGTGGTCCGGGCCCTTCTGGGTGTGGCGGGTTGTCAGGCGGTGGCCACCTGGGCTCCGGTCCCGAGGCGGACCTCCTGGTCGACCGGCACACGGCGGAGGTGCATCAGGCCGAGGATGCTGAGGATGGCCATCAGAGCCGCCCCGACGAAGGCCGCGATCGCGCCGTAGAGAGCGATCTGGCCCATCTGCCCGAAGGCGTACGCGTTGAGGAGCAGGCCGCGCAGCGTCTCGCCCTTGAAGGTGGTCGACACGAGTCCGGCGAGCTCTTCGTTGTCGGGGTTCGCCCGCGACTCGGTGCTGAGCTGCGAGTAGGTCTTGCCGCCGGTCATCTCATCGATGTGGACCGCGATGAAGTGGTCAGCGTAGGCCTTGGCCTGTGCCCCGGTGGTCAGCTGCTCGCCGGCGTACTGGTTCAGGTAGGGACCGATCTTGGGGTCCTTGAGCCCCTCGTCACCGGCCTTGGGGAAGTAGATCTGCTGCGCGGAGAGCTGGGTGGTGACCTGGTCCGCCACGAAGTTGTGGGCCCACATGAGGAGGCCGCCCGCGGCGACGAGGACTGTCGCCACGATGAGGCCGCCGACGGTGAGAAGTGCGTCGAAAGTCCTGCGTCGCATGATGGTTCTGCTCCTTCGTCGGGTGGGGCCTTCTGGACCCCGGTGGTGTCTCGTTGACAGGTCAACCATCTCCCGGTGGAGCATGTCCGCCTAAGGGGCCAAGGTCCTGACAGGGTGGGTCAAAAGGGACGAACTTTGCGGGACGTCCAGTCAGCGCAGGACGAGCAGGACCAGCGGTAGCAGCAGGGCTGTGGCGAGTGCGTTGAGGCCCATGGCCAGGGCGGAGAACGCCCCCTCGGTCGGGTGCTCCTCCAGAGCGCGCGAGGTGCCGATGCCGTGCGAGGCCGCGCCGATCGCGAGACCGCGCACGCGCAGGTCGCGAAGGCGGAGCAGGGAGAGAACGGCGGGCCCGGCGACCGCCCCGAGCACACCCGCGAGGATCGTGAACACCGCGGTCAGGGCGGGGATGCCACCGATGGACTGCGACAGCGCGATCGACACCGGAGTGGTGGCCGACTTGGGGGCCATCGAGAGCGCCAGCGCGTCGTCACCGCCGAGCGCCCCGGTGACCCAGTAGGCGACGCCGATCGAGACCACGGACCCGACCACCATCCCTGCCAGGATCGGCGTTGCCGCCTGACGGACCAGGCGCGCTTCGTAGTGCAGCGGCAGTGCCAGTGCCACGGTGGCCGGCCCGAGCAGGAAGGTGATGTACCCGCCGCCGACCATGTAGTCGGCGTAGTCCACGCCGAGCAGCAGCAACGTACCGGCGGCGAGGACGATCGCCACCAGCACCGGGTTGAGGAAGGCGTGCCGGCCCGTGCGCGCCCACACCACCCGGGCCGCCTTGTAGGCGACCAGGGTCAAGGTGATGCCGAACAACGGCGAGCTGGTCAACCACGACCAGGCCTCGTCGAGATGCAACGTCACCGAAGCACCTTCCGGGCGCCCGTGAGCCGCAGCGCGACCGCGGCCACGCCGGCCGTCGCGAGCAGGCCTGCCAGCCACGAGATGACGAGTCCGCCGGTGATCGGCAGCACGTCGGAACCTAGACGTGACAGGTGCGTGACCACCCCGACCCCCGCGGGCACGTAAAGCAAAGGCAGGTAGCGCAGCATCGCCTGCGGAGCGCGGACCAGGCCTGACTCTCGGCGGGGCCGGCGAACCTGGAGCACCACCAGCAGCAGCACCATCCCGACGATCGGGCCCGGCAGCGACACGTCCAGGGCGCGCACGACCAGCTCACCGACGAGCTGGCACGCGAGCAGGGTGATCAGACCGGTGACCATGCACTTCCTCTCGTCTCGGACCAGCGCTCAGTCTCTCGTACCCGTCGTGCCCGGTTCGTCCCTGCCCGGTTCGTCCCTGCCCGGTCGTCCTGCCCGGGACGCCCGAGTGCTGCCCGAGGTGTCTTGCTTGTGCCGATCCTCCGGAATGGCACGAATGGGTGGGCCTGCTTGGGTCTGGTGGGCTATGGCGCCGGGTCGGCCCGGCGAACAGACTCGAAGTAAAGAGCCTGCCAGGGAGAGCCATGTCCGCCACTGAAACCGTCGACGTCGGTCTCGACCCGATGGGACGCACGGTGCGACTCACGCGCCGGATGAAGGCCGCCTTCGACGCTGCCTCCGAGCAGTGCGGGTTCGCCCCGACCATCCTGCAAGGCGCGTTCATGGCGTCCATCGGCAACGCCGCCGCCGACTCAGCGGGCTACCACGACCTGTCCGGATGCCTGGACACCCGGACACGCGACCTGACCGCGGCCCAGCAGAAGAAGCTGATCCACGCCGCGCGCTCGGTCGGCTGGGGTGTCTGGAAGCGCGACTCGGCGCACGGCGGCATGGCCGAGCACATGCACTGGGTGCTGCTTGACGAGCCCGGCATGGCTCCGGGTGCTCGCCAGCAGGAAGCCGACTACCGCGCCGGGCTCGACGGGCTGGCCACGCGTGGCAAGGACTACCACTGGCGACCCGCGGTCATCCAACCGTTCGACTACGACAAGTACCTGGAGGGCGACATGCCGACGATGAAGGAGCTCAAGGACGAGCTCGTGCCCGTGATCGTGAACGAGCTCATGCACCGCCATCTCAACCCCAAGGGGATGACCGTCGCCGACGCCCTGAGGCAGGCCTCGAGCGCCGACGACCTGAAGCGGCTTCTCCAGGACCTGCCCGAGCAGGTGGCGGCGGCTGCCGAAGCGGCGCTTCCTGCAGGCCACGAGATGCTCACCCGGGAGCAGGTCCGGGCTGCTGCGGAGAGCGGAGCCGCCTCGGCCCTGAGGAAGCTCCTCGCGCACGTCGAGGTGAGCACCTGACCTGTGCCGAGTCACAACATCTGTCGGAAGTGACCTTGGGAGGGGTTCATGTCCGCGCACCTCGAGCTGTACGTCTCGGACCTGCCGTCACAAGGCACGGCGGTCGCTGAGCAGAACAGGAGGCCGAGTGTCAGTCTTCGGCTGCTCGGCGCCTTCGAGCTGAGGGTCGAGGGCGGCCAGGTGCCTGTCCCGACGAGCACGCAGCGGGTGATCGCCCTCCTCGCGCTTCGAGGTAGGTGCGGTCGCAGCCGGCTGGCCGGGGCGCTCTGGCCCGAGACCACCGAGTCCAGGGCGATGAGCTGTCTGCGCACGGCCATCTGGCGGGCGAACCAGGTGGCACCCGGACTCGTGAGGTCCGTCTCCGGCGCAGCGGACCTGGACGCACATGCCGACGTCGACGTACGACGTCTGATCGACACGTCGCGGGCCGTTCTCGCGGGCCTTGCTCCCCCGCGTGCTCCGGGCATGGCGCCGCCGGACGGCGAGCTGCTGCCCGACTGGGAGGACGAATGGCTCATCGCCGACCGGGAGCGGCTCCGCCAATTGCAGCTCCACGTCCTCGAGGCAGAGGCCGAGCGACTGATGAGCCAGGACGCGTACGGACTCGCACTGGAATGGGCTCTCGCGGCGGTACGGGCCGAACCGCTGCGGGAGAGCGCTCATCGTGCGGTGATCCGGATCCACCTCGCCGAGGGCAACCTCACCGAGGCCAGGCGGTCCTACGACCGGTGCGTCGCCCTGTTCACCCGAGAGCTCGGCGTCGAGCCCTCCGGCCTCACCGCCGGACTGCTCGTGCGGCTGCAGTGACGGCGTGGTGACGCTCGGGTGACGGGTCGGGCGGACCCTCAGGGTGAGGACCGTTCCGAGGCGGAGGAAGCCATGTCCAGCTCCAACGGCGCCGACGACCCGTCGAGCACGCCCGTCAGGCGCGCGCTGCCACGCGAGGAGATCCGGTTCGGGGTGATCCTGAACGGCGGCGTCAGCCTCGCGGTGTGGATGGGCGGCGCCGTACTGGAGCTCGACCGGTTGACCAAGGCGGAGAGCGAACGCGGCACCGTCTACGCCAGGTTGCTGCGCCTCGCCGGCTGCACGGCGAGGGCCGACGTCATCGCCGGAACCTCCGCCGGCGGCATCAACGGTGCCGCCCTCGCCCTGTCGCAGGTCAACAAGCGCGCCCACCTGGCAGACCTCCGTGACATCTGGGTCGACCAGGGACGCATCGAGTCGCTGCTCCGCCAGCCCTTCCAGGGCGCTCCCACCTCACTGCTCCGGGGAGACGAGTTCTTCCTCCCGCGACTGAACGAGGCATTGACCCGCCTCGCCGTCCCCCACGACGTCAGGGACGCCGACGAGGCCCCGGTCGACCTGACGATCACCACCACGGTCCTGCGGGGCAACCAGACCGTGACGGTCGACTCGATGGGACAGCGCCTGCCTCAGGCTCTTCACGCGGCACGGTTCCACTGGCGCCGACTCCCCCAGGTGGACAGCGAGGACGACCCCTTCTCCGGCGGGCACATCGAACGCACCGCACACCGCCTGGCCCTCGCGTCACGTTGCACGGCGAGCTTCCCGGTCGCGTTCGAGCCGGTCTTCGTTCCGGTGCACTCCCCGGCGTACGCCGAGCCGGGCGACAGCGCCTTCCTGAGCGAGGAACAGCGGCTCCGGCCCGACATGTCCTGCTGCGTCCGCGACTGGGGTGACCACGAAGGCGTGCGCGACCGGTCGCGGTTCGTGGTCGACGGGGGGCTTCTCGCCAACACCCCGACCCGGGCCGCGTTGGAGGCGGTTCAGGCCATGCCCGCGTCCGGCCCCGTACGACGCGTGATGCTCCTCGTCTACCCCCACGCACCGGAGCCAGGGGCGGACCTTCCTGACACGGCGGCCGACGCACCGTCCGTGACAGCTACCGTCTCGGGTCTTCTCGGCGCCCTGACGGCGCAGGGTGGCCGCACCTTCGTCGACGAGCTCGAGCACCACAACCTCGTCGCCGCCGGCAGGCGAGGGACGCGTGGCGACGTGCTGCGCTCGATCGACTCGCCGGAGGACCTGGACCGGCTCACCGTGTGCCTCTTCCCTCACTTCCGGCGGCTCCGCCGCTGGCGCGCGGGCCGCGACCTGGCGCGCAGGATCACCGAGTCCCACCCCTCGGCCGAGCCCGCCACCGACGGGGGGCTGCCCCAAGGCTGGAGCTACGAACGAGTTCGCCGGGCCGCGGAGAAGGCGCAGGTCGACTGGGAGCGTCGACGGGCGGGGACGGCTCCGGGCGCCGGCGGACCGGGGATCCCGTATGTGCCCGATGCGCCTCCCTCCACCTCGACGCCCCAGCCTGCCGAGGGATGGGGCTGGGGTGTGGACGGTGCACTCGGTGTCAGCGAGGGTGCGGCCGACCTCCTCCGGCGGCTGATCTGGGTGCTGCCACGCGGCCCGGCGTACGACGCGGTGAAGCAGGCCCGCGCCGACGTGTCGAAGCTCGCCGCCCTCATCGCCGAGACACGTGAGCCGGTCGACGGCTGCTGGGACGAGAACCCGGTCCTGATCGGTCTCGAGCCCGGAGAGACGTACTGGACGCTCCGGCTGGCGTCCTACGAGCGTCTGATGGTCGGCACCGACGACGGCGAGCTCGGGCGGCTCGTCGACGCCGTGGCCGACTCGGAGGGACGGCGGGAACGCCGACGCACCGGGTCGCCCGCCCGCGGCGAGCGGCGACGCGGGGAGGTCCGGGCCGAGCTGACCAGGGTCCTCGTCGACGAGGCCGGCGCCGCCGGCGGCGTGGGGACGGCGCTCCGGGCCCACGTCGACGCGGTGGTCGACCGGCTGGCCGACGTGATCCCCATCCTGCACTCGAGCACCTGGTCGCCCCCGGACCTGGTCACCGACGACTCGCTCGCCGAGCTCCGGGCCTGGGACGCGGCTCTCTCGGTGAACCTCCCTGTCGTGGACCGGCAGGTCCTGCTCACCAGGCTGCTCCAGCTGGAGGTCGCGAGCACGACGATCGGCGACGAGGTCAGCACGGGAGCCACGCTGCCGGTCGAGATCGTGCAGCTGAGCGCTCAGACGCGGAACGCCTTCACCCGCTACACGCGCACCGGCGACGACAAGCTCGGAGGCATGTCCGTCAACCGCTTCGGCGGGTTCTTGAAGAGGTCGTGGCGGGTGAACGACTGGATCTGGGGGCGCATCGACGCGGCCACGATCCTGTCCCGGACCGTGCTCGAGCCACAGCGGGTACGACGGGCAGCGATCCTCAGCGGTCGCGTCCGGTCCGCCGACCAGGCCGAGCCCCAGGCAAGGAAAGTGGTCGAAGACCTCCTGAAGGACTTCCTCCCCGACGAGGCGGGCGGCGACCCTCGCATCGCGGATCTCGCCGAGAAGGCGGTCGACGAGCTCACCGACGCCTTCGACCCGAGCGTGCCGGCGGGCGACCTGCCGTCGGCCATGCCGGCGCTGGCGGACCTGTTCGCGTGGGCCCGTCAGCTGGAGGTGGTCCCCGGCGAGCTGCCTGCGCTCGCCGCGGCCGTGCGGGCCGACGGCGTGGAGGGTGCGAACGCCCGCTCCCGCGGCGAGGTCTTCCTCGAGGAGCAGGCGCCGCTCCTGCGCCGGATCGAGGGTCGCGCGGGAAGCCAGATCTCGGCGGGCGACCGGGCGGAGGCCCTCAGCGCGTTCGACCGCGCCGGTGTGGGCCGCGAACCGATCAAGGAGGAGGCCGGCAGCGACCTGACCTTGCGTACAGCCACCACGGCCGCCGCGGTCGGCGCGACCGTGCTCGACTCCAGCCGGTCCGGTCTCGGCGCCGTGCGGCCCGTGACCCGCACGCTGCGTGGCGCGATGATGCTCCCGTACTGGGTGGTGACCGCCCTGACCTCCCGGGCGGCGCTGGCGCGAGCCCTCGCGCTGCTCGCGCTCTCCCTCGGCGGCGTCCTGCTCACCCTGTCCCTCTTCGGCGTGCTTCCATCCGGGCTCGCCGGACCGGCTGCCGCGGTAGGCGGGTCCGCCGTCCTCGTCGCACTCGCCTACGGTGCACTCCGCACGGGGACCCTGCTTCACGGCCTCGTGCTGCTGACCCCGGTGGTACCGCTGGTGGCGTATGCAGCGGTCCGCGCGCAGGAGGAGTCGGCGGCAGGGGTCTCCACGCTCCAAGGCATCTCGACCCTCGTCGTGGTGGTCGCCCTCTCCCTGGCGCTGATGCTCCTGGGAAGCCTTCCTGCCTCCAGCGGGAGCGTGTGGTCCGCGCTCGACAGGCTGGCCACCCGCCGAGGCGTGCCGCCGGCATCCGGGCCGGCGCGCGGGTTGAGGCGCGGCCTGAAGAACGCCGCGCGCCGGACCTCGGGCCTGCTCCTGTCCTTCGTCCGGCTCCTGCCCGTCCTCGTCGTGGTCGCCGTGGTCGCCGTGATCGCCCTGTGGCTGGTCGCCGAGCCCTGGCCACGTGTGCTCGGGTTCCTCCGCGACAACGCCGCCTGGCTGGCGGCAGTGGCCGTCGCGCTGGTGCTCGTCGGAGTCCTGGCTGCCTGGCGGTTGGGCAGGCTGCTGCAGGTACTGAGGCAGACAGGTGGCGGCGACGGCGGCGTGTGGGAGTACTCCCCGCTCACCCATCCCGCAGGCGCCTCGGCCGGATGGGCCGTCCTGTACGGCGCGATGTACCTCGCGTTGGCGGCCTTCCTCGTGTGGGACCCGATGTCGTGGCAGGAGACGCGTTGGGGAGCGGCTCTCCTGGCGGTCTCGATCGTGCTCGGCGTCGCCCTCGCGCTCGTCTTCCCTCTGGTCGCGCCGTTCGTGGCGCTGCGACGGATGGAGGGACGCGAAATTGTCCGCGCACGCACGGTCGGCCCGCTCCTTCCCCCCGGGGACACCGACCAGGGCGGCACGCGGAGCAGGCACCAGAGAGCCTTCGCGGTCGACCTGGTGGCACGAGGCGTCGCCTACCGCTGGCTGGTCTCGGACACACCCGCGGGGGACGGCGGCCCACCGTCGCTGACCCGCTGGGGAACGGGGTTGGAGACGCGTGTGTCCAAGGCGAGGTCGGCTCCGGGTTCGGAGCCGTGACCGCCGACGACCGGTTCCGGGGCCGCTGCTAGATCTCCTCGGGGAACATCTGGATCGCGCCGGACGGGCACTCCGCGACGCAGATGCCACAGCCCTTGCAGTAGTCGAGGTCGATCAGGTACTTCTCCCCCGGCTGCCCGAGCTTGATCACCGCGTTGTCCGGGCAGACGCCGTAGCAGTTGTCGCAGCCGAAGCAGTTGCCGCAGGACATGCAACGCCTGGCCTCGTACAGCGCGTTGTCCTCGTCGAGTCCCTGCACGACCTCGTCGAACGTCGACTCACGTCGCGCCCGCTCGAGCACCGGCCGGTGGGTGCGCGGGGCATCGGCGTAGTACCAGGTGTTGAGCGTGTCGAAGGTCGCGAGCGCAGGGCGTACGGCGGGCTCGGGAGCGGCCCCCGACAGGTACGCGTCGATGTTCTTCGCCGCCCTCTTCCCGTGTCCGACCGCGACGGTCACCGACCGTTCGAACGGCACCATGTCGCCGCCGGCGAAGACCCCCGGGCAGCCGGTCATCATGTCGCGTCCCACCATGACCACGCCGTCGTCGACGACCAGCCCTGGGACGCCGTCGAGCAGCGACAGGTCGGTGTCCTGGCCGAGCGCGAGCACCAGCGAGTCGGCGTCGAGCTCCTCGAGCTCACCGGTCGGCTGCGGGAAGCCTGAGTCGTCGAGCTCCATCTTCTCGATCACGAGCTTGCCCTGGTCGACCTGCTTGATCGTGGTCAGCCACTTGAAGAGCACGCCCTCTTCTTCGGCCTCGACGAACTCCGACTCGTGCGCGGGCATCCGGTCCTTGTTGCGGCGGTACACCACGATCGCCTCCGACGCGCCGAGCCGCTTGGCGGTGCGGGCGGCGTCCATGGCGGTGTTGCCTCCGCCGTACACCGCGACCCTCCTGCCGAGCAGCGGCTTCTCGCCGGTCTCGACGTCGCGGAGCATGGTCACCGCGTCGAGCATGTGTGCGGCGGAGCCGGCGGGGATGTAGGCACGCTTGCCGAGCTGCGCCCCGACGGCGAGGAAGACCGCGTCGTACTCCTCCTTGACCGCCATCAGGTCGGTCACCTTGGCGTCGAGCTCGAGCGTCACACCGAGGTCGAGGATCCGCTGCACCTCGGCGTCGAGGACGTCCCGCGAGAGCCGGTACCTCGGGATGCCGAAGCGCATCATGCCGCCGGCCATCGGGCCGGCCTCCTTGATCGTGACCGTGTGGCCGCGGCGCGCGAGGTGGTAGGCCGCGGAGAGCCCCGAGGGTCCGGCGCCGATGACGAGGACCCGCTTGCCGGTCGAAGGTACGTCGACGGAGACGGTCCACCCTTGTCGGATCGCCTCGTCACCGAGGAACCGCTCGACCGAGTTGATGCCCACCGACTCGTCGAGCTGGCCGCGGTTGCAGGCCGTCTCGCACGGGTGGTAGCAGACCCGTCCCATGATCGCCGGGAACGGGTTGTCCTCCATGATCTTGCGCCACGCGCCCTCGTAGCCGGCGCCGCCCTCCTCGGCCTCGTAGAGCCAGGCCTGAATGTTCTCGCCGGCCGGGCACGCATCGTTGCAGGGCGGCATCCGGTTCGTGTAGACGGCACGCTCGGTGCGCCAGGAGCCGGTCTTGTTGGCCCGGCTCGAGCCGACGTCGAGGGTGATGGCAAAGGGCTTGTCCATGTCAGGCTCCTGGGAGTTCCGCGCCCTCGCCGTTCTTGGCGAGAAGTCCGAACCGTTCGATGTTGTGGTCCGCGCCGGCCTGGATCCGGTCGATGATGTCCTGCCGCGGGTGCTCCCCGAACAGATGTCCGTAGCGCTTCTGCAGCCTGAGGTACTCCACGACCGGGATCTGGTGCCGGATCTTGGAGACCTCGGTGATCTGGCCGTGCTCTGCCTCGAACACCGGGAAGAGGCCGGTCTCCTTGACGAGCCGGGCGAGCCGGATCGTGTCCTTGGAGGCGGACCCCCAGCCGAGCGGACAGGGCACGAAGACGTGCAGGTAGCGGGCGCCGCGGAAGGTCATCGCCTTCTCGACCTTGTACTCAAGGTCTCTGAGCTCGGCGACGGTCGCGGTAGCCACGTAGGGGATCTCGTGCGCCATCGCGATCAGCGGGACGTTCTTTCCCTGGCCGAAGACGTTTCCGGGCTCGTTCCCGAGTGGCTTGGTGTTGGCCGTCCGGGCCGCCGGCGGGGTGGCACCGGAGCGCTGGACGCCGGTGTTCATGTAGCCCTCGTTGTCGTAGCAGACGAAGAGCACGTCGTCGTTGCGCTCGAACATCCCGGACAGGCAGCCGAACCCGATGTCGACCGTGCCGCCGTCACCGGCCTGGCCGACAACCCTGATGTCCTCCCGGCCCTTGGCCTTGAGCGCTGCCGCGATGCCGGAGGCGACCGCCGGGCCGTTGCCGAACAGGGAGTGCATCCACGGAAGCTGCCACGACGACTCCGGGTACGGCGTCGAGAACACCTCGAGACAGCCCGTCGAGTTGGCGGCGACGAGCTTCCCGTCGGTCGCGCGCATCGCGGCGTCGAGCACGTAGCGGGCGCCGAGCGCCTCGCCGCAGCCCTGGCAGGCCCGGTGACCCGAGGTCAGCGAGTTGGACCGTCCCATCCGCGCCTGCACCGACCGCTGCTCGGGGTCGAGAAGCCGGTTTCCGGCGACGAACGTCCCGGCCTGGTAGAGCTTGATCTCCTGGTATGCCACGGCACGCCTCCTACTCGTAGGCCCCGGATGCGACGGTGCCGATGTCGCGGATCATGTGCTCGGCGTGCGGTCCGGGCCTGGTACCACGCCGGGACCGTTCGAGCTCGCGCTGGACGAGCCCGGTGTCGAGGTCGAGGAAGTGCAGCTTCCGCGCCTCGAGACGCCCGCCGATCACGTCGTCGATCAGCCGGCGGAGGGAGGCACGTGTGATCGGTCTGCCACCCAGGCCCGCCACGACGTCGTACACCTCGACGGGCAGGCCGCGCGTCGCGTCCCTCGTGTTCTGGCCGACGATGCCGCCGGCACCGACAGCGAACGCCTTCTCGACCACGACCACCTGCTCGGCGTGGCTCAGGGCCTCACGGACCTCTGAGATCGGCCAGGGCCGGAAGCACTTGATGCCGAGCGCGCCGATCGAGACGCCCTCGTCGCGAAGCCCGTCGACGACGTCCTCGATCGTGCCGAGCACGGAGCCCAGTGCCACCACGACGGTCTTCGCGTCCTCGAGCCGGTAGGGACGGACCAGCCCGCCCGAGTCACGGCCGAAGGCGGCCTTGAAGTCCTCGGCGATCAACGGGATCTCGTCGAGGGCCTCCATCTGCTTGGCGTGCATGAGGTACTTCACCTCCGTGAACGCCTCGGGGCCCACCATGGCGCCGATGGTCACCGGGTCGTCCGGGTCGAGCAGCTGCTGGGGCTCGAAGGAGGGGACGAAGGCGTCGACCTGATCCTGTGTCGGCAGGTCCACCTGCTCGAAGGCGTGGGTGAGGACGAAGCCGTCCATGCATACCATCACCGGCAGGGACAGCCGCTCGGCGAGCCGGTAGGCCTGCAGGTGCATGTCCACCGCCTCCTGGTTCGACTCCGCGTAGAGCTGGAGCCAGCCGGAGTCCCGCATGGACATTGCGTCGGAGTGGTCGTTCCAGATGTTGATCGGCGAGCCGATCGCCCGGTTGGCCACCGTCATCACGATCGGCAGACCGAGGCCTGAGGCGTTGAACAGCGCCTCCGCCATGAACAGCAGTCCCTGGCTCGACGTCGCGGTGTAGGTCCGCGCCCCGGCCGCGGAGGCGCCGATGCACGCGGACATCGCGCCGAACTCGGACTCGACCATCAGGTACTCGCACGGCGAGAGCTCACCGGTGCGGACCAGGTCCGACAGCCCTTCGACGATGTGGGTCTGCGGCGAGATCGGGTACGCCGCCACGACCTCCGGTCGGCATCGGGCGACCGCCCTGGCAACGGCCTGTGAACCTTCGATCTGCTCAAGCATCAGAGAGTCTCCCGATCTGGTTGCGGACGGAGGCGTACGCCGCCTCCGCGGCCGCCGCGTTCCCGTCACCGACCGGTCCGGGGAAACGTGCGCGGATGGCGTGCAGCACCGCCTCCAGTCCGACCTGCCCTGTCAACGCGGCGAAGCCCCCGAGCAGCGCCGCATTGGGCAGCGGGCGGCCGAGGTGCTCACGAGCGAGGTCGGTGGCAGGCACGGCGACCACTCGTTCGGTCTTCAGTGCGCCGATCACGTCACCGATGCCGAGCTCGCTCAGACTCCGGGTGGTGTTGACGAGGACGTACCCGTCGGGCCGCAGTCCGTCGAACAGGTTGACCTGGTGCAGCAGGGTCGGGTCCTGGACGATCAACGCGTCTGGCTCGGTGATCGGCTCCCGCAGGCGGATCGCGCGGTCGTCGATGCGACAGAAGGACACCACCGGCGCCCCCGTGCGTTCAGAGCCGAAGGTCGGGAAGGCCTGCGCGTGTCGGCCCTCGTCGAACGCCGCGACCGAGAGCATCTCTGCCGCGGTGACGGCCCCTTGGCCGCCCCTTCCGTGAATGCGTACGGCGAACATGGCGCCTCCTCACTCGGAGGCTAGGTCGGCGGTGGCACAGGAATAAGGGCCCTAGGACCCGAACCATCGGGACCAATCGTGTGTATCCGTTCTCCGCCCACGACGGCGAGGTCCCGCGGATAGCATCGAAGTCGTGCCCGGACCGACCCGCGTAGCCCTCGCCCTCGGCAGCGGTGGCGCCCGCGGCTACGCCCACATCGGCGTGATCGAGGCCCTCGAGGAACGGGGGTACGACATCGTCGGCATCGCCGGCACGTCGATGGGCGCCGTGGTCGGTGGCCTGCACGCGGCGGGCCGGCTCCCGGCGTACACCGACTGGGTCAGCGACCTGAACCATCGCGACGTGCTGCGGCTCCTCGACCCCTCGATCAAGGGCCCCGGCGTGATCCGTGCGGACAAGATCCTCGCCCGGGTGAGCGAGCTGCTCGGCGGTGCCCGGATCGAGGAGCTCGCGATCCCGTTCACGGCCGTGGCCACCGACCTCCTCGCCCACAAGGAGGTGTGGTTCCAGCAGGGCCCGGTGGACGTGGCGATACGCGCGTCGATCGCGCTGCCCAGCATCATCACCCCGGTCGTGCTCAACGGGCGCCTGCTGGCCGACGGCGGGTTGATGAACCCCCTCCCGATCGCACCGACGGCCTCCTCGGACGCCGACGCGACGGTGGCGGTCTCCCTGGCCGGTGAGCCAGCCGGCCAGTCCGGGCGGCTCCCGGTGCGGGAGTCCTCCGAGGCTCGTCCGGTCGAGGAGTGGCTCGAGCGCTTCCGCCGTACTGCAGCGCAGGTCCTCGATCGGGACGTGGTGCGTCTGGTGACGAGCAAGTTCGGCGCCGGGCGGAGCACCACACCGGGAAGCGCCTCGGAGGAGGTTGTGGAGGAGGTCTTCGGCGACCTTCCACCAGGGCTGCGCACGCTCGACGTGATGGAGCTGTCCCTGGACACGTTGCAGAGCGTCGTGGCCAGGTACCGGCTCGCCGGCTATCCCCCCGACCTGCTGATCACGGTCCCGAAGAGCGCCTGCAGGACCATCGACTTCCACAAGGCCCCGGAGATGATCGCCCTCGGCCGGAAGCTGGCGTTCGAGGCGCTGGACCAGGGGACGCTTCCCGGTCGCGGCTAGACGGGGATGACCCGCCTCTCACCGGGCTCGAGGACGACCGCCTCGCAACCTGGCGCCTCTCGCCGAAGGGCCTCGGCGAAGTGCTCTCCGGGGCGCTCGAGCCACTCCGTGCCGAAGCGGGCGACCAGGGGTGGGTGGAGCGTCCCCCAGTGCACCGGCACCGCCCAGCGGGCTCCGACGCGAGCGCACGCCGATGCTGCCTGCTCCGGGTTCATGTGACCCTCCGAGAGCCGCGGACCCCAGCCGCCGATGGGTACGACCGCCAGGTCCACAGCGCCGCCGGCCAGGTCCGGGAGCGACGACATCTCGGGGTAGAGACTCGTGTCCCCGGCCACCCACACCCTCGCCGAGGCACCTCGCACCAGGTGGCCGTGGGCGTCGTTGGGCCGGTGTGGCATCGGCCGGTGGCGATGGACCGCGGGCACCAGGCGTACGTCGACGGGCCCGCTCCCCACGCTCGACCACTCCTCGTCCAGGGCGACCGCCGATCTCAGCCGGCGACGACGCAACCACGCGGCGTTCGTCGGGGCGGTCATGAGTGGCACGCCCCGCAGCATCCGCAGGGACCTCAGCTCGGCGTGGTCGTGGTGCAGGTGGGAGATCAGGACGGCGTCGGGCCCGTGCCACTGCGCCGCGTCCGGCCTCGGCGCGATCCGTCGCAAGAGGCCCGCATGCGCGTGCAGCAGCGGGTCGGTCAGGATCCGGACCCCGTCGAGGTCGATCACCACCGTCGAGTGACCCAGCCAGGCAACCGTGAGCGCGTTCGTCGTCGCGCGGGACGTCATCTCCTGGAGGCTACCCGCCCTGACCGTGCCCCCACGCCGCGAGGACCTTCGGCCCTGTCGATGATGTGGGGCCGCCGCAAGCCTGGAAGCACGAGCAGGGATCGGAGGGCTCATGGCGAGCAGACCGGCCCGGCCGTCGCCTGGGGGCACGGGCGGACAGCCGGAGCGGGATACGTCCGCGGACCGGGACCAGCCGGGAGCACGCCGCCGCCCCTGGCGGGTCGAGGGCATCCCCGACGACCACCCGCTGCACCCGGACAACGCCCCCGGCGACGACCGCAAGAAGGAAGGCTTCTGGGCGTCCACGCCCAGCTGGGTCCGGTGGCTCCTCGTCGTGCTCCTGGTGGCGAACTGGATAGCGATGACCTCGCTGCTCAGCCCGCGCCAGCAGACGGAGATCCCGTACAGCCTGTTCCTGAAGCAGGTGGAGACGAACAACGTCTCCGAGATCACGGCCGTCGAGCAGCAGATCACCGGCTCCTTCAAGCGGCAGGTGACCTACACGCCCGACCAGGGCGACAAGCTCCAGGTCACCGACTTCAAGACGCAACGGCCGGTGTTCGCCGAGGACGATGTCGTCGGCAGGCTCATCGCCAAGGGGGTCACCGTCCAGGCCGAGCCCCAGGTTGCGCCGCTGTGGCAGCAGGTGATCCTCGGGTTCGGACCGACGCTGCTCTTCATCGCGCTGCTCGTCTGGTTCCTCCGGCGCAGCGCCCAGATGGCAGGTGGAGGGGGCCTCAGCCTGCTGGGCCGCTCCAAGGCCAAGCTCTACCGCCCCGAGTCCGGGCCCCGGACCACCTTCGCCGACGTCGCCGGCATCGACGAGGTGAAGGAGGAGGTGATGGAGGTCGTGGACTTCCTCAGGGACCCGGAGCGCTACCGACGGCTCGGCGCCTCGATCCCGCGCGGCGTCCTCCTGACCGGCGCGCCGGGCACCGGGAAGACCCTGCTGGCCAGGGCCGTCGCCGGAGAGGCGGCGGTGCCCTTCTTCCACCTCTCGGCCTCCGAGTTCATCGAGATGATCGTCGGCGTGGGCGCGAGCCGGGTGCGCGACCTCTTCGACCAGGCCAAGAAGGCCGCGCCCTCCATCATCTTCATCGACGAGCTCGACGCCATCGGCCGCACGCGGGGCTCCGGAGTGAACCTCGGTGGCCACGACGAGAGAGAGCAGACCCTGAACCAGATCCTCACCGAGATGGACGGGTTCACCGGCAACGAGGGCGTCGTCGTGCTCGCCGCGACGAACCGTCCCGAGATCCTCGACCCGGCACTCCTGCGAGCAGGACGCTTCGACCGCCGCGTGGTGGTCAACGCCCCGGACCAGAGGGGCCGAGCACAGATCATCGGCGTCCACACACGCGGCATACCCCTGGCCGCCGACGTGGACCTCGACGCGCTCGCCTCGTCGACCCCCGGCATGGTCGGAGCCGACCTCAAGACGCTCGTCAACGAGGGGGCGCTGCTCGCGGCCAAGCGCCGTCACACCCAGGTGACGATGGCCGACTTCACCGACGCCCTCGAGAAGGTCGTCCTCGGTACGGCGCGGCACATCATGCTCACCCAGGAGGAGAAGGAGAGGACCGCCTTCCACGAGGCCGGGCACGCGCTGCTCGGGATCGTCACTCCCGGCGCCGACCGCGTGCGCAAGGTGTCGATCATCCCCCGCGGACGGTCCCTCGGAGCGACCTTCCAGGCCCCGCAGATCGAGCATCACGGGTACTCCGCCACCTACCTCCGCGGTCGCATCACCGGGGCCCTCGGCGGACGTGCAGCGGAGGAGCTGGTCTACGGCGACTTCACCACCGGTGGGGAGACCGACCTCGACGTCGCGAGCCAGATCGCCCGCCAGATGGTCGGCCGGTGGGGCATGTCGGACCGGATCGGACCGATCACAGTGCTGCCTCCGGCCGGTCAGGAGCAGTCCATCTTCGACGCGACCGGCCCGTCCCAGGCCACGAGAGAGCTCGTCGACGCGGAGGCGCGTCGCATCGTCGACGCCTGCTATGACGAGGCGCTGAGCACGTTGCGCAGCCACCGAACCAGCCTGGAGGGCATCGCGCGGAAGCTGCTCGAGAAGGAGACGCTCAACGAGCAGGAGGCGTACGACGCCGCCGGGCTGCCTCAGGACGTCTTCCCCAAGCCACCGGTCACGGCCGAGCCGATCGTCGTCGACGCACGGGCCGACTGACGCCTTCGACACCCGGAGGACTGCACATCGGCGGTCCGCTTCGCCCGGTCAGGGGGTCGGCGGGGTCACCGGAAGCAGCTCGGGGCGCTTGCATGTCGGTGGTTCCTCCGGTGGGCGCCCGGTGAGCCGTGCCCACAGCCAGGGCGCGAGGTGCGACGCGACCCAGCCGATCTCGCGCACGACCACGGCCGCGACCGGGCTACGTGGGACCTCGGGCAGCGGTGTGCGCCAGTCGCCCGCGTCGATGCCCAGACTCTCCGCGAGGGCCAGGGCGATGCGGCGGTGCCCCTCGCTGTTGGCGTGCAGGCGGTCGTCGTGCCACACCGCTGGGTCGGAGGCGAGAGGTTCCGCCGCCAGGTCCGCCACCGCGGTTCCGTACCGCTCCCCTGCCTCGCGGACGACCTCGTTCAGCGCCTCGAGACGACCCCGGAGTACGACGGCCAGCGGAGCGACCTTCGCCATGTCCGGCATCGTGAACGCCGCCACCTGGGCACCGGCGTGGTGGAGCGCGGCGTGCATGGCGAGCAGGTCCTCCCGCAGCGCCGCCCGGTCGAACCTCGGGCGCAGCACGTCGTTGACGCCCGCCACCACGACCGCGATGTCCGGCCGGAGGGCGAGGGCTCGCTCGAGCTGGGTCTCGCGCACCTCCCTCGC
The DNA here is from genome assembly GCA_963700955.1 of uncultured Actinomycetota bacterium. GTDB lineage: Bacteria > Actinomycetota > Actinomycetes > Propionibacteriales > Nocardioidaceae > Nocardioides_C. Next base: position 854,154 of record CAVOZH010000012.1, read on the forward strand.
CGTCAGGCCGCGGACCGCGAGGTTGGCGTAGGTCACCTCGGGGCGGGCGGCGGCCAGGTGGCTCGCGAGACGGTCGGCCCATCCGACGTACACCCCGTCGGGGCCGGGATCCTCGAGGCCCTCGACCGTGCTGTCCCCGATCGCGACGTACCTGGTCATGCGGTCGCGACGGAGGGGCGGAAACGGAGGTGCGGGGTCATGTCAGACCAGCTTGCCCTGCTCCGGCGTGCCGAGGGGCACCGGGCGGAGCAGCTTCAGGTCGAGCGGCGAGGCGAGCTTCCCCTCGAGGGCGGCGCTGAGGGTGCGGAACGCCTCCCCTGCGCCGTGCGCCCTCATCGCGTCACCGTCGGCCCACTGCTCCACCAGCACGAACGCGTCCTTGGACTGGTGCACCGCGTAGAGCTGGCAGCCAGGCTCGGCGTGCACCGCGGGCACGGCCTTCTCGAGGGCGGCGAGCACCTCGTCCCGGTGCTCCGGCTCGGGGCTGATGGTGGCGACGGCGACAACGGGCATGTGGGCTCCTCGGATCTGCGACGACGGGGGTGGTCGGGAGCCTAGCCGTCCTGCGGGGGCAGGATCCCCGGCCTCGTGCTTTGGACCGATACGACCTATCTGCGCAGAACGCCCACGTGCGCACCATCTGCGCTGAATACTGGGAGGGCCCTGGCTCGGCGCCCCCCAGCCGCCCTGCTCGACCACCCCGGAGGAACCCCCCCATGACTCCTTTCCACCGCAGCACACCGATGCGCCTCGCCGCCGTGGTGGCGGCCATCGCATCCGCAGGGCTGCTCTCGAGCCCTGCCCTCGCTTCCACCCGGGCCGATCGCGACGGCGACGGCATGCCGAACCGGTGGGAGGTCGCACACGGGCTGAACGCGCGCGTCGCCAACGCCAAGGGCGACCCGGACCACGACGGGCTGCGCAACCTCGCGGAGTACCGGCACCGCACGCAGCCACGCGACGAGGACACCGACAACGACGGTGACGACGACGGTGACGAGGTCCGCGACGGCTTCCGGTCCACGGCTGTGCGGCAGGCGGACACCGATGACGACGGCGTCCGCGACGGCGACGAGGATGCCGACCACGACGGCATCCGCAACGAGGACGAGGACGACGCGACCGAGACCTGTGTCGCCGACGACGACGACAGCGACCACGACGGCGTCGACAACGAGGACGAGAACGACTTCGGCACCCGCGTGCGCGACGCCGACTCCGACGACGACGGCATCTCCGACGGCAACGAGGACCGCAACGGCGACCACGTCGACAACGAGGACGAGGACGACCAGGGCCGCGACCACTGCTCGATCGCCGACGACCACGAGGACGACGACGACAGCGACGACGAGAGCTCCGTCGACGACTGAGCGGTCGCGCCACTAGCTCCCGCATGCCGTGAGAGCGCCGAGACCAGCCAGGTCTCGGCGCTCTCACTCCGTCTGGAGCCGGCTCAGGCCAGCCGCACCCGCTCGAGGTAGCGCGGCACCACCGCGTTCCAGCCGAGCTCGTCGGCCAGCCGGTCCGCGAGGGCCCTCGCGGCCTCTGCCTCGCCGTGGACCACGTAGGCGGTCTCCGGGGGCTCCATGCCGGAGAGCCACGCCACCAGCTGGGCCGCGTCGGCGTGTGCGGAGTAGGCGTTCGTGGCGCAGACCTCAGCCCGCACCGGGACGTAGCGTCCGTGGATCTTGATCTGCCGCTCCCCGTCGGCCAGTGCCCGACCCCGGGTCCCGGGAACCTGGAACCCGGTGAGGACGACGGTGTTGCGGCCGTTGGGCAGCTGTCGCGCGAGATGGTGCAGCACACGGCCTCCGGTCGCCATGCCGGACGCCGAGACGATGATGCACGGCCGGCCCGGCCGGTTGAGCTTCTCCGACTCCTGCCGGCTCGGCATCAGCTTCAGGTGGCTCGGCCGGTAGGCGGTGCTGGCCATCGTCACCTCCGGCCGCAGCTGCGGGTCGTGGGCCGCGATGGCCTCCTTGTAGACGTCGAGCGCGCGCAGCGCCATCGGGCTGTCGACGTACACCGGCACCTCCGGGATGCGCCCCTCGGTCTCGAGCCGCGCCAGCGTCATCAGCAGCACGAACGTCCGGTCCACGGCGAACGCCGGCATCAGCACGACCCCGCCGCGCCCGATCGTGCGCGTGATGGCGTCGGCCAGCACCTCGTCCCCGTGCTCCTCGTGCAGCCGGTCGCCGTACGTCGACTCCACGACCACGACGTCGGAGTCCCGAGGCGGCCCTGGCGGCAGCAGCAGCGGGTGTCCGGGCCGACCCATGTCTCCGCTGACGAGCAGGCGCACCCCGGCCACGTCGAGCTCCGCGAAGGCCGAGCCGAGGATGTGGCCCGCCGAACGGAGCGTCAGGCCGATGTCACCGGGCAGCGCCGTGGCAGCGTCGTGGTCGACCGGCGTGAGCAGCGAGATCGCCTTCTCCGCGTCCTCGGCGTCGAACAGCGGCAACGCGGGCGTGTGCTTGGAGTAGCCGGCTAGGTTCGCGTGCTCGGCGTCCTCCTCGGCGAGGTGCGCCGCGTCCCGAAGCACGATCGCGGCGAGCCGCGCCGTCTCGGGCGTGCACACGGCGGCGCCGTTGAAACCGTTGCGGACCAGCAGTGGCAGGTAGCCGCAGTGGTCGAGATGCGCATGGGTCAGGACGACCGCGTCGATCCTGGCCGGGTCCACCGACAACGGCTCCCAGTTGCGGCGTCGCCACACCCGCTCTCCCTGGAACAGGCCGCAGTCGACCATCACGCTGGTGCCGTCGCAGTCGATGAGGAACTTGCTGCCGGTGACCGTCCGGGCGGCGCCGAGGAACGTCAGGGAGGCGGGATCAAGGGTCTGCGGGACGCGGGGCATGGCGCACCTCCTGAACCCATGACACTCCCACCCAAGTCGGGTCGGTAGGGCCCAAGGTCACCGTGCCGGGTGGGTCCGCTCAGGCTCGTCAGCGCAGCCAGTTCATCGGGTCGACGGTCTGCCCGTCGCGGAACACCATGAAGTGCAGGTGGCAGCCGGTGGAGTACCCGGTGCTGCCCACGTAGCCGATGACGTCGCCCCGTCGTACCCGCTGGCCGACGTAGGTGGAGTAGCGACTCAGGTGGTTGTACGTCGTGGTCACCGACACCCCGCGCAGGTAGCCGTTCGCGAGGATCACGCGGTTGCCGTAGCCGACGTTGTAGTAGCGGCCGATGACCGTGCCCGCTGCCGCGGCGTGCACCGGCGTCCCGCACGCGGCACCGAAGTCCGTCCCGTCGTGCAGGGTCCAGCGGTGGTAGACGGGGTGGAGCCGCATGCCGTAGGGCGAGGTGATGTAGCTGTCGATCGGCCACATCATCGGCCCGCTCGAACGCGATGCCTTCTTGGCGCGGGCGATGGCCGCCTTGGAGCGCTGCTTGCGCAGCCGGGCCTCGCGCTGACGGATCAGCCTCGAGATCTGGTCGCGCTCCTTCTGCAGCTGCTTCAGCCGGCGCTGGTCCGCCTGCTTCGTGCGAGCCGCCTCCTTGCGGGCTTCCTCGCGCTCGTCGAGCGCCTTCGACACGCGGGCCGCGGCGCGGGTGGCTCCGGCTTCGAGGTCCTGCTTCCTGGCGAGGGTCTCCGCGGCGTCGCTGCGCCGGGCCGCGACCTCGACCCTGGCGTTGGCGACCCGGTCCTGCTGCAGCTCGAGCAGCACGCTGGACGCCTCGAGCCGGCGCAGCGTGGCAGTCTCCTTGTCCAGCACGTTGTGCACGACGTTCAGCTGGCCGCTCAGCTCCGAAGGGTCACGGGCGTTGAGCACCATGGTGAGCCCCATGAGCCCCGGTGAGCCTGACTTGTAGCTCTCAGCGGCGACCTGCCGCAGCGCCTGCTCCTGCGTCTGGTGGCTGCGCCGTCCCCGCGCCAGCGCGGCCCTGGCCCGGGCAAGGCGGGCAGTCGCGGCGTCCAGCTCGGCCTGCATCTGCGCGTCGACGATCGCGGCGGCTGTCAGCTCCGCCCGACGCCTTTCGAGCTCCGCCTCGGCGTCGTCGACCCGGTCCTGCGCCACCGCGACCCGGGCGGTCGCCTGGACCAGGGCGTTGCTGGAGTGCCGCAGGACCTTCTTGGCCTGCTCGATCTCACGATGGACGCGCCGGTCACGGGAACCGAGCTCGTCCGCCGGCGCGGACGGGACGACGCCGAGGCTGAGGAGGGCACTGAGCGCCACCAACAGGGCAACGAGACTGCGTCGGGGGGTGCGGTCGAGCGCACGGAAGGCGGCGGGCACGGGTCGGCCTCTGCTCCAAGTCGTTCGTGGGTCGCCTCGACGGTAGAGCAGCGCACCCCTCGAACCGTGGAGCCGCGCGGTTGCAAGGACGCAGAACCTGGTCAGCGCCCGTCGGGCGGCGGCACCATCTCGGCGCGCACACCGAGGAGCCGGATCGCTCGCGAGGAGTCGAAGGCGTCCACAAGGGTCGTCGCGACCCGCACGATCCGCTCCGGGTCACCGGTCGGCGCCTCGAGGGTCATGCTCCTGGTGTGAGTGTCGAACGGTGCGAACCTGACCTTCACCGCGACGCGCGCGGCCGGTCTCCGCTCTCGCGCGATGTCCTGTGCCACGAGCCGCGCCAGCCGCTCGACCTCCGCCCGGACGCGCTCCCGGTCCGTGAGGTCCTGTTGGTAGGTGGCCTCCCGGCTGTGTGACCGAGCGACCCACGGCGTGGCCTCGACCGGGGAGCGGTCCACGCCTCGAGCCAGGCGCCGGTACCACGGCCCCATCGTCGGCCCGAGCTGGCTCGCCAGCCAGCCGGCATCGGCCCTCGCCAGCTCGCCGACGGTGGTGATCCCGAGACCGGCCAGGCGCTTGGCGGTCTTCCGGCCGATCCCCCACAGGGCGTCCGTGGGCCGGTCGGCCATCACGGCAGGCCAGTTCTCCTCGGTCAGCCGGAACATCCCCTGGGGCTTGCCGAACTCGGTGGCGATCTTCGCGCGGAGCTTGTTGTCGCCGATGCCGACCGAGCAATGCAGTCGGGTGGCATCGAGGACCGCCCGCTGCACCGACGCGGCCATCGCCTCGGGGTCGTCGGTCTCGACGCCGAGGAACGCCTCGTCCCAACCGAGCACCTCCACCACGGCGTCCAGGGACCGCAGCGTCTCCATCACCTGAGCCGACACGGCGTCGTACGCCGGTGCGTCCACCGGCAGGAAGACCGCCTCCGGACACTTCCTCGCCGCAAGCCGCAGCGGCATGCCCGACCCGACGCCGAACTTCCGCGCCTCGTAGGAGGCAGTCGACACCACGCCGCGCTCCGTGGGGTCGCCACGGCCGCCCACGATGACCGGCAGGCCCGCGAGCTCCGGACGGCGGAGCACCTCGACCGCAGCGATGAACTGGTCGAGGTCGACGTGAAGCACCCAGTGCCCGGTCATGTCGCCATCTTGTCGGTTGTCCCGGCCCACGGCGGTAGGACCTGGCAGATCGGGCAGGATCGACCCATGACGGTATCCATCCCTGTTCATGCGTTCGGCGACGACGTCCTCGGCGATGCCGACGCCACGCGGATCGCCGAGATGGTCCACACGAAGCAGATCACCAGCGCCGAGGCATGCGGGGCTGCGGTGCGTCGTGCCGAGCTGATGCAGCCGGTCGTCAACGCCGTCGAGTACGCCGACTACGAGCGCGCCATGACGTCGGCGGGTGCCTCCTCCGACGGCCCGTTCGCGGGCGTGCCGACCTTCGTCAAGGACAACGTCGACGTGGCCGGCCTCCCCACCAGCTACGGTACGGACGCCTTCGTCGCCAAACCGGCGGCGAAGGACAGCCCGGTCGTGACCCAGCTCCGGGCGCTGGGTCTGAACGTGCTGGGCAAGAGCAGGCTGCCGGAGTTCGGCTTCAGTGCGTCGACGGAGTACCTCCGGCGGGAGCCCGTGCGGAACCCCTGGGACCCGGCCTACTCGTCGGGCGCGTCCTCAGGTGGCGCGGGCGCCCTGGTGGCCGCGGGTGTGGTTCCCCTCGCGCACGCCAACGACGGCGGAGGTTCGATCCGGATACCGGCGGCCGTCTGCGGTCTGGTCGGGCTCAAGCCCACCCGGGGCCGCCTCGTGGCGGACCTGGCCGACAACCGGCTGCCCGTGCGGATCGTCACCCAGGGCGTGCTCACCCGCTCGGTGAGGGACACCGCCCGCTTCTACGCGGGAGCCGAGTCGTACTGGCGCAACCCGAAGCTGCCGCCGATCCGGTCGGTCGAGGGGCCGAGCCGGACGCGGCTGCGAGTCGGGGTCGTGCTCGACTCCGTCACCGGGGTGGCGACCGACGACGAGACCCGGGCGTGCGTCTTCGCGACGGCTGAGCTCCTGAGCAGCCTCGGACACGCCGTCGAGGAGGTGCCGCTGCCGGTCTCCCGACAGTTCGAGGAGGACTTCAGCCTGTACTGGGGCCTGTTGGGCCTGCTGCTCTCGACTACCGGAAGACGCGTCTTCGACCCCGACTTCGACGTGGCGCTGACCGACAACCTCACCCAAGGCCTCGCCCGCATGTGCCGTCAGCAGCTGGTTCGAACGCCCGGGATGCTCTACCGGCTGAGGAAGAGCACGCAGGAGTACCGGAAGGTCTTCCTCGGCCACGACGTGCTTCTCTCGCCGGTGCTCGGCCACACCACTCCGCTGATCGGCCACCTCTCACCGACGCTGCCGTTCGACGAGCTCTTCGCGCGCCTCCAGGCCTATGTCGGGTTCACACCGCTCAACAACGCGGCAGGAGGACCCGCGATCTCACTGCCGCTCGGCCGAACCTCTCGCGGACTGCCGATCGGGTGTCACGTCTCAGCGGACCTCGGCGACGAGCGCACCCTGCTCGAGCTCGCCTACGAGCTCGAGGAAGCCCGGCCGTGGCCGCGGATCCAGGACGGCACCGCCGAGCCCGCGTCACCGGGTCCTGGCCCGGGGCCGCTTCGTTGAGCGGGTCGAGGAGGCGGTCTTCCTGCGCTGCTCCGGCAAGGCAGACACCGCGGGCGAGGCCAACGCGAGCACCTCGTCGAACCCGGCGACAAGGCACTCCTTGAAGACCTCGAAGTCCGGGATCGCGCCGGTGTCGACGTTGATCCCGAGCGCGCAGGTGTCGACGTAGGTCATCAGGGTCACGTTCACGCCGGCGCCGATGGTCGGACCGAAGGCGTACTGCATCCGCACGGAGGCGCCCGCGCAGTAGACGGGGACGGGGACGCCCGGCACGTCGCTGGCCAGGAAGTCGACGTGCCGCAGGATCGCGGCGATGTACCACCGGGGCAGGAGGTTCAGCCCGCCGGCGATCGCCTGGGTGTACGGCAGGGACCGTTCGGTGCGCACCGCTCCGGCGCGCTGGTGGATCTGCCGGATCCGCTCCGCCGGGTCCACGACGCCCACCGGCAGGGTGAAGCGCATGAGGGTGATCCGGTTGCCGCCGACCGGGTCGCCGTCGCCACGGATGCTCACCGGCATGGTGACGTGCAGGTCGCCGACCTCGGCGCCGTGGAAGCTGTGGTAGCGACGCAGGCCGCCGGTGACCCCGGCCAGGAAGGCGTCGTTGAGCGTGCCACCGGCGAGATGGGCGGCCTCTCGCAACGCCGGCAGCGGGACCTCGTGGACGCCGAGCTCCCGGACGAGTCGCCTGCCCTTCATGATCGGGGAGGCGGTCTGGTTGATCGGCCGCACGGTCCGGTACACCGAGGCGGCGGTCTCCACCACGCCGAGGGCAGTCGAGCGCGGACGTCGTACACCGTTGAGGACCAACGACGGCGCTGCCCTCGCGGCGCCCATGGCCAGCTTGCCCACGAGCCTGGCGTCATAGCCCAGCGCGTACCGGAGACCTCCGAGCCGGACCGGGTGCTCCGGCTCCGGCTCGGGCGGGAGCGGGCCGCGGTCCTGCGGCTGATCCGCGAGGTCGAAGAGGATCATCGCGATCTGCACGCCGCCGATGCCGTCGGTGAGCGAGTGGTGGAGCTTGCACACCAGCGCCGCACCGCCGTCGGCGAGCCCGTCCACCACGGTGACCTCCCACAGCGGTCGGGCCCGGTCGAACTCCGCCATCTCCGCGCGCCGCGCCATCTCGACCACGGTGTCGAGCGTGCCGGGGGCGGGGGCGGTGACGCGGCGCATGTGGTAGCCCATGTCGAAGTCCGGGTCGGTCTCCCACCGCGGAGGCACGGGAGGCAGAGCCTCCACGACGCGCTTGCGAAACATCGGGATCTCCCGCCCGATCCGCTCGAACCTGTCGACGAGGACCTCCCAGTCCGGGGACCGGTCGAGCATGATGATGGTGACCACGGTCGACCTCAGGCTCGCGTAGTGCTCCATCGACCAAGCGAACGCGTCCGTGTTGCGCATGGACTCGACCATCGCGGCCGCCTCCCTCCTGCGATGTCTCCACGCTAGAAGGCGACCCCGTGCCGCGCACGAGGCGAAGGTCCCCCTCACCGGCCCGCTTGTCGTTGCCCGCACCCGAGTCCACACTGGAAGGCAGCGGTCCGACGCGACCGCGGAGGCGTCGGACCACCACTTCTCGGACGAGGTGAGTGGCATGACGCACGGACAGTCGCTGGCGCAGATGACCCAGGCGACGCACCAGTCGATCACAGCGAGGCTGGACGAGGTGCGGGCCGCCGACCATGTGCACGGGCCGCGCGAGACCCAGCGGTGCACCGATGCCTTCCTGGCCGCGACCAGCCGGCATCTGGGCGCGGTCGACGAGGTGTTGCTGCCTCCTGTGAGAGGCACGGTGCCCCACGGCGACCAGCTGGTCCGGGAGTACCTCCGCGCCGCCCGCCGGCTCGAGTCCGACCTGTCCCTGCTCAAGGCCCGGCTGTACGGCGAGGCCCACTCCGTGCGCCTCTCGTGGTCCGACCTGGTGCACACGACCCAGGCGAACCTGTCGCACCACGACTCACTGGAGACCGAGCTCGTCGACCAGCTTCTCGCCCACGGGCGGTCCGAGGAGCTCGACGAGCTCGCTCAACGGGTCTTCCGTGGGGAGCTGAGAGCACCGACGAGGCCGCACCCGCACATCCCCCACACCGGCCGGTTCGGCGTCGTGGCGCGTCGGTTGTGGGCTCTGGCGGACCGGTTCTGGGACAGCGCACAGGGGCGGATGGTGCCGGAGCCGGTGCGGCCGACCCCACACCGTCACGACAGCCTGCTGGCTCAGTACATGGTGGCCGACCCGCACTTCGACGACAGGGCCGCGCTGATGGAGCACCGCCACCGCCACCCCGAGGCCTGACCCTGCCGCGGTCCCCCATTCACCGAAACGCCCTCGAAAACTGGGGTACTCGCGGAAGATCTTCAGGGATAACGTCGGTCTCGGTCCGTTTCAGCCGCCCAGTCGGCGACTCTTCCCCAGGAGGACGTGATGGCCCCACCCACCTTCGACCCTGCCCACGTCCTGGGCTGCGCCCCTGCAGAGGCGGCCGCGCTGCTGCGCGGCAGGCGCGTCACACCGGGAGAGGTGGAGAGCGTCGCCATGACGCACTACTCCTGGCGCAGTCACCTCCGTGACTCCGACTCCTACTGGGTCACCGTCAGCCAGGCGGCTCAGATCCTCCAGGTCTCGCCCCAGCAGGTGAAGCGGCTACTAGACGAGGGACAGCTCCCTCACGTCGTCCATGTCAGCGGTGCGCGGCTCATGCGGCGGCGACAGATCCAGCGAAGGGCAGCTGCTGCCAGGCGAGTGCGACGGGCACCGGCCCACGTGTGACGGGGTAGCGCACCGCCCCACATCAGCGAACAGCCCTTCCCACCGCACTAGAACACGTTCTAGCATGCCCAGCATGCGACACGGCATCGTGCTCTTCACCAGTGACCGGGGCATCACGCCCGCCGCCGCGGCCCGGGCCGCCGAGGAGAACGGCTTCGACACGTTCTACGTGCCGGAGCACACCCATATCCCGGTCAAGCGCGACGCCGCGCATCCCGGCACGGGCGACGCGACCCTCCCCGACGACCGCTACATGCGCACCCTCGACCCCTGGGTGTCGCTGGCGACGGCGGCGGCGGTCACCTCGCGGATCCGGCTGTCGACGGCCGTCGCCCTCCCCGTCGAGTCCGACCCGATCACCCTTGCCAAGACCGTCGCCACCCTCGACCACCTCTCGGGCGGCCGGGTCACGCTCGGCGCCGGCTTCGGCTGGAACACCGACGAGCTGACCGACCACCACGTCCCCGCCGGCAGGCGGCGGACGGTGCTTCGCGAGTACGTCGAGGCCATGCGGGCGTTGTGGACCCAGGACGAGGCGTCGTACGCCGGAGAGTTCGTCTCCTTCGGCGCCTCCTGGGCCTGGCCCAAGCCCGTCCAGCCCCACCTCCCGCTCATGATCGGCGCCGGCGGCGGTCCCAAGACGTTCGCGTGGATCGCGGCTCACGCCGACGGCTGGATGACCACCCCCGTCGAGCAGGAGATCCCCACGAAGGCCCAGTCGCTCCACCAGGCCTGGGCCGACGCGGGCAGGTCGGGCCGACCCGAGATCGCCGTACTCGCGGCCATGCGACCCTCGCCCGAAGACGTCACCGCGTGGGAGCAGGCCGGCGTCACCGAGATCATCTGGGGCCTGCCCGACAAGCCCGAGGAAGACGTGGTGGCGTTCCTGGGCCGCCACGCCCAGCGCCTCGGCCTGTGAACGCGGCGCAGCCGCGACACCCCGGATGTTCGAGCGCCGCGGCTGCTGACTTTCGAGCTGGACGCAGCCGCACTCATCGCGGCGAGCGTGGCGCCTGCCTCACCGGGTTGCGCAGGACTCCCACGCCGGGGATCCGGCATTCCGCGACGTCGCCGGGACGCACGTGGATCGCCCCTGGTGTTCCGGTGGAGATGATGTCGCCAGGGAACAGCGGCATCACCGCGCTGTGGAAGCTCACCAGGAATGCCGGGGAGTACCGCATCAGCCCGACGGTGTTGGTCCGGGTGTCGCTGTCGTTGACCACCGTCGACACCTCGACGTCGTCGAGCCGGCCTGCAGACTCGAGGACCTCCTCGAGCGGCACGATCTCCGGGCCGAAGGAGAAGAACCCCGGGAAGTTCTTGGCGCGGGTCAGGAAGCGCGGGTTGCGCTGGAGGATGTCCTCAGCCGTCTGGTCGAGAACTGTGGTGACCCCGAAGACGTGGTCGAGCGCGTCCTCCTCCGACACGTTGCGGCAGTAGCGCCCGATGACGAGGCCGAGCTCGCCCTCGGCGGTCGTGCGCTCGCTCTGGTGCGGCAGCGGGATCGGGTCGTCCGGACCGATGATGGTGTGGTCGGCCTTGATGAACGACGCCGGCTCCTCGGGCACCGACTCGGCAAGGTCGGCCGCGTGGTCGACGTAGTTCAGCCCGATGCCCCAGATCTTGCGCGGATGCCGGTACGGCGCGCCGAAGCGGACGTCGCCACGTGGCCGGAACACCTCGCCCGGTGACGCCTCCGCCGCCTTCACCAACGCGCCGTAGAGGTCGTCGGAGATGATCGCCATCACGTCGTCCGGCGCCTCGGGCATCAGGTCCGTGGCGCGCGCGACTCCTCGCTCGGGATGGACGATGGCGGCATGCTCGGTGCCGTCGAGGACGATGGTGCCAAGGTGCATGAGTTCTCCCCGTTGTCTTCACCTGGCCTGGGACGATACCTGCTAGTCCGGGGCGCGGGTCGCGTCGAACGAAGCCGGCTTCGCGTGGTCGCGCGTGACCAGGAAGTACTCGCCGATCATGTCGCCGAGCAACGCGCCGCCGGTGATGTCGCTCGGCACGTGGCCCGCCATGTAGACGCGGGAGTAGGCGATCTCGTCCTCGGTCCACCGGTAGTCGGCTGCCCGGTGAGGCACGAAGTAGGACAGGTAGGTCCTCGATGCCGCACCACCGCTGGCGTGCCGCGAGGGGTAGGAGCACGGGCACACCTGCCCGGGCTTCACGGTGTGGTCGGGCCGGAGCGACGGGTCCACGACGTACGGCGCGGACTGCTGGTACCTGGTCCCGAGGGCGTCGGCGACGTTCTTCGACATCTTGAGCATGTCGTCCACGGCCTGCTTACGACCGTCACCGGCGGACTGGCTGAGCATCTCCGCCTGGTCGTGCACTGCGAGCTTCCAGACGTCCTTCTTGCCGTGCACCTCGAGCCAGGTGGCGGCCGCCTTGCCCGCTGCGGTCCGATGCGGCGCGAGCGCCTGCACCTGGCGGATCTCGGCCCTCCGCTCCGTCGCCGAGGGCGGTCCGGGCAGGTTGCGCTCGACCCAGGTCACGAACTGCGCGTCGTGGGCCCGGGTGTCGTGCGACGCCCACCACTGGGCCATCATCGTCCGGGCCGTCGTCTCCTGGTGGTCGATCTCTGCGCCGATCGGCGCCACGGCCGGGTCAGGGAAGAGCGCAGGCGGCGGGTCGGCCTCGATCCGGTCCTTGGCGGAGGTGTTCCCGAAGGCCCCGTAGGCCCAGGGGCCCACCGCTCCGACGAGGATGGCGATCACCGCGAGTGCCCCCACGACGGCGTACCGGTTCTTCAGGCTCCATCGGGAGCGGCTCATGCTGACTTCTCCTGACCCAGGTCGTTGGTGACGGCGTGCAACGCGCGGCCGCGCAGCCGCCGTACGTCGTTGTCGGCGATGTCGTGACGCAGCAGCGAGGCGGCGGAGACGTACTTGCTGAACGAGCGCGGCCTCGCACCCGCGGAGGTGAGCACACGGTCTGCCGCCGAAGGCCGGAGGCCGCCCTTGGTCTCGATCAGCACCCAGTTGTCGTCCACCCAGACCCGACCGCCGTCGAGTCGGCAGTCGACGCCCCAGTCGAGGGTCACCCGCATGCCGTGCTCGGTGTCGGCCAGGGTCACTCGCCGGTAGTCGACCTCCATGGAGGGCTGAAGCTCCTCGATGTCCACGTCGACACCCCGTCCGGCGAGGACGCCGGCGACGAACTCCGCTTCCGCACCGTCCAGACGGCCGTGCCTGGCAGGGTCGCTCGGTGCGACGGCCTTCAAGGTCACCCCTCGTCCGTCCTTGGTCTTGACCTCGATCCGGCACAGCCCGTCCTCGACGTACAGGCGGCTGCGAACCTTCCAGCGTCTGCGCCGCCGCTGGACGTGGTCACGGCAGGCGTCGAGCTGTGGGGTGTCGAAGTAGATGCTGGTGTACGAGGTGGAGGAGCGACCGTCGATGCCGAGGACCCGGAAGTCCCTCGGGAGGTCGCGGAGGAACGTCGCGGCGACGTCGCGACTCACGAGGTACTTGCGGTCGACGCGCTCGAGCTGTTCCGCGCGGTCGAGGACCTCGGCGAGTCCGACCGTGCCGAACCCCGAGACGTCGAGGGGGGAAGGGCCGTCACCGTGCATCGGTGCGCTCGCTCTCCAGCATGTCGACGCGTTGCACCGACGCGTTCGCGTCCGCCCACTGCCACCAGGAGTCCTGGACGGTGTACCTCACCGAGACCCGGGTGGTCTCACGGACGAAGTCCACCTCGTCGATCGTCACGCTCAGCGGCTCCAGCGAGAGCCGGCTTCGCAGCTCCGCGGTGGCCGACTCCACGTCGGTGAAGACGTGGTCGAGGGTGAGGCGCATGACCCGGCTCGGCCAGGTCGACCTCGACTCGTCGGTCACCCAGATCGCGACCAGCAGCACCACGTTGAGTGCGACGACCACCAAGAGGTTGCGTTCGGGAAGTCCGTTGACCAGGGCCAGCACGAGGGCGACGAACGTGTAGGCGACGTCCTTCAACGTGAACGCGGCGCTGCGGAGCCGCACCAGGCTGAGCAGGCCGAACAGGCCGAACCCGATGCCGGTCGGGAAGTCGCCCGAGCCGATCGCGCTCACCGCGGCGAAGAGACCGACGTTCAACGCCGTGAACACCAGCGTCATCTCCGGCGCCGCGACACGGCGGCGGTACAGCCACCCGACGAGCACCAGCATCGACACGACGTCGAGGCCCAGCCGACCGAGGCTGCCCGCCTCACCGGCGAGACCCGTCAGGAGTTGCTGCAGCATGCGTCCTTGTCCTTCCGCCGAATATCAAGGACAAAAGTAGGAAGACAACATGAAGAGTGGATGAAGTCTCCACCCGCCGCGTCCTCGTCAGCTCGCGCTCGGGCCCTCTCCTGCGGCGTGGGCCTCGGTCGCCAGGGGCAGCAGGACCGTCACGGTCATGGCCTCGCCGTGGGTGCATGGAACCGCGTGGAGCAGTCCGGAACGCTCGTGCCTGCCGGCGTGGCACAGGCGGAGCTCCCCGCCCGCGCGTACGACGATGCTCTCGACGAGCGAGAGGCCGAGCCCGAAACCCTCCTGCGGACGCGCCTCCGCGGACCGGGTGAACCGGTGGGTCGCCGTCGCCAGCATGTCGGCGTCCATGCCCGGGCCGCTGTCCGAGACGGCGAGGCGCGCGCAACCGGACACCTTGTCGACCGTGACGGTCACCGGTGGAGCTCCATGGCGTGCCGCGTTGTCGAGGAGGTTCCCGACGATCTGGGAGACCTGCATGGCCCCGAGGGCGACGTCCACGGGCGGGGCGGTCACCACCCGGACCGGTGCAGGGGCGCTCGCGTCGCGGGGCGCCCGCGCCAGGGCGTTGCGCCGCGACACCTCGTGCTCGGCGACCTCGGCCAGGTCCGACGCCCCCTCGTCAGCGGCTCCCGCTCCCTGCGCGCCGACGTGGAGCAGCTGCTCCGCGAGCTTCGTGAGGCGTACGACGTCGGTCTCGACCTCCGCGAGCACGGCCTCGTGCTCCTCGAGCGACCGGGTACGCCTCCGCGCGAGCTGCACCCGAGTCTTGAGCAGCGTGAGCGGGGTACGCAGCTCGTGGCTGGCGTCGTTGACGAAGCGACGCTCCCGCTCGAGGGCGTCCTCGAGGGCGTCGAGCATGGCGTTGAGGGTGTGCCCGAGGCGGGTGACCTCGTCGTCGCGCTCGTCGGGGACGTCGAGCCGCACACCCGAGGCGCCGGCGATGATGTCCTCGGCCTGGGAGCGGTAGCGCTCGACCGGGCGCAGCGCGAACTTGGCCAGGCGCTCCCCGACGAGCGCCGTGACGAGCATCGCGCCCACGCCCGCGGCGGCCAGCTGGCCGAGCAGCTCCAGGAGGGCTTCGTCCCGGTGGTCCCTGCGCACGGCCACGACGAGGACCGCCGCCTGCTGGGGCTTGTCGTGAGGAAGCGCCGTCGCGAGGGCGCGCAACGGCCGGTTGTTGATCGGGAGCAGCCGGCCGATGTCCCGCCGTACCGGCTCCTCGAGCGCCTGCTCGACGGTCGCGGGGGTCACGATCGGCTTGGCGCCGAGGGTGGGGCTGTATGCGAGCACGCGACCGTCGCGGCTCATCACCTGGAAGAGCTGGTTTCCCACGACCGGAGGTGCCCCTGCGGCCAGCTGTCCCGAGGGGGTGACCAGCGGCGTGATCACGCTCGAGACATCGGCGAGCTCGGCGTTCACCTGCCGGTCCAGGGCGAAGTCGACGCGCCAGTACACGAACGCGCCGGCAGCTGTGAGCACCACGAACATGGTCGCCGAGAAGCCGGCGACGAGACGGACGCGAAGCGGCAGCCGAGCGAGCCGGGCACGGAGGGTCATCGCGCGTCGATGCGGTAGCCGGCGCCCCGCAGGGTCGTGATCGTGCTCGTGCCGAAGGGGCGGTCGATCTTGGCCCGGAGGCTGGCGACGTGGACATCGATCACGTTGCTCTTGATGTCGGTGTCGCCGTCCCAGACCTCGTCGAGGATGGCGTACCTCGTGACGAGCCGCCCGACCCGCCGCATGAGGAGCTCGAGGATGTCGAACTCCCGCGCGGAGAGCTCGATCTCCACGCCGTTGCGCGTCGTCCGTCTCGACAGCGGGTCGAGGACCAGGTCGTCGACCTGGAGCGGCTTCTCCTCCTCGTCGCCGGTTGCGCGCCGGTGCAGCGCTCGCAGCCGCGCGAACAGCTCCTCGAGGTCGAAGGGCTTGACCAGGTAGTCGTCGGCTCCGGCATCCAGTCCGGTGATGCGGTCAGGGACGGTGGTCCGCGCGGTGAGCATCAGCACCGGGGTGCGGACGCCGAGCTCGCGCAGCCGGCGGCACACCGAGACGCCGTCCAGCTGCGGGAGCATCCAGTCCAGGAGCAGGACGTCGTACGCCGTACCCCCGTCGGCGAGGGCGGCTTCGTACGCCGAGCGGCCGTCGGTCTTGACGTCGGTCTCCCACCCGGCCTCGGCGAGGGACTGCTCCAGCAGCGCCGCCAGCCGGGGTTCGTCCTCGGCTACCAGGATGCGCATGCGCCTGATCTCCACATCACGCCCACGACGGTAGCCGCCCAGGCGAAGGCAGGGCGGCTCATATCCGCGTCACATCTGCGCTTCATCGGCCCTTCATGTGGCGACCGTAGCGTTCGTGGTGAGCGCCGGAGACATGCTCAGGCGCACCGGCCGGGACGGAGGGGCCATGCACGCTCTCATCGCGCATCTCCTCGCCCTGCCGAGCCCATGGGCCTACACGACCATCGCGGTGCTCGTCTTCGCCGAGGCTGCGCTCTTCGTCGGTTTCGTCCTGCCCGGGGAGACCGCGGTGCTGCTCGGGGGGCTGCTCGCTGCGACCGGCCATCTGTCGTTGCCTACCCTGCTCGCGATCGTCGTCCTGGCCGGCGTGGTCGGCGACAGCGTGGGGTTCGAGGTCGGCCGACGGCTCGGGCCCCGGATCATGGACCTGCGGATCCTCCGGAGGCACCGCCCCCGGCTCGACAGCGCGAGGACCTACCTCCGAGAGCGGGGCGGGCGCGCCGTCGTCCTCGGCCGGTTCACGGCTTTCCTGCGTGCGGTGACGCCTGCTCTCGCCGGCGCCAGCAGCATGTCCTACCGCCGCTTCCTGACGTTCAACGTCCTCGGCGGCCTGATCTGGGGCACCGGAGTCACCCTGCTCGGTTATCTCGCCGGTGGCTCCTACGACCTGGTCGCCAAGTCGCTCGGGCGGACCAGCGCGGGCCTGCTCGTGGTCATCGCGGTCGCCGGGGTGCTGATCTGGCGCCGCCGTCGTCACCACGCCCGGCAGTCGGCTCCGACCGACCCCGTCGAACCAGCTCCCAAGGACCCCGTCGCACTCGGCTGAGCGCCCCTGCGCTCTGCGTTCGCGCGCTGCTTCTCGCCCCGCGGCCATGGCCGGCCGTCAACGACGCGCCGATCGGCGGATCCGGCTGGGACCGGAACTGACGCTGCCTATAGTCGTGGCCGTGGCCGACTCCGAGACCTTGAGCGCCGCGACGGCCCCGGGGTGGTCTGCGTGGCGGACCGTGGTCGGCTTCGGCGTGGTCAGCCTCGCCGCCGACATGGTCTACGAAGGGGCCCGGTCCATCACCGGGCCCTTCCTCGGATCGCTCGGCGCGACGGCCCTCGTGGTGGGCCTCGTGACGGGTGCCGGCGAGGCGGCGGCTCTCGTGCTGCGTCTCGCATCTGGCCCGCTGGCCGACCGCAGCGGCCGCTACTGGACCCTCACCATCGTCGGCTACGCGATGACGGCCGTCTGCGTGCCGCTCATGGCCGTCGCACCGTTCGTGGGCGGAGCCGGGCTGGCCCTCGCCTCCACGCTGGTGATCCTCGAGCGCACCGGCAAGGCGATCCGGAGCCCCTCCAAGTCAGCGCTGCTGGCGTCGGCGGCGAAGGCGGTCGGCCGCGGCCGCGGGTTCGCCGTACACAAGGCGCTCGACCAGGTCGGTGCCTTCGCCGGACCACTGCTGGTCGCGGGGCTGGTCGCCCTGACCGCGGCGATGTGGGCGGGACTGGCCGTCCTCGCCGTCCCGGCTGCCGTCTCCATGGTGCTGCTGCTGTGGATCCGGGCCCGCGTGCCGGACCCGTCCGTCTTCGACCCGGACAGCGCGCCCCACCCGGCGGCGGGTCAGCGGGCGCACTCGACGCCGTCGTCGGTGGCGCTGCCTCGCCGCTTCTACCTGTTCGCGCTGTCGAGCGCCGCCAGCACCCTCGGCCTGATGACCTTCGGGATCATCTCCTTCCACCTCGTCGACACCGGACTGCTGGTCGTCGCGGCGGTTCCGCTTCTCTACGCCGCAGCGATGGCGGCCGAGGCGGTGTCCGCGCTGATCACGGGCTTCGCCTACGACCGCTGGGACGCCCGGGTGCTCGTCTCGCTCCCGTTCCTCGTGGCGTCGGTCCCCCTCCTCACACTTGCCAACCAGCTGTGGGTCGCGGTGGTCGGCGTGCTGGTCTGGGGTGGCGCGGTCGGCGTCCACGACTCGACGGTCAAGGCCCTGGTCGCCGACCTGGTGCCGGCGCCGAGACTGGCCACCGCCTACGGCGTCTTCGCGGCGTTCCAGGGAGGTGCGGCGCTGGCGGGCGGTGGCCTCGCCGGCTGGCTGTACGGCGGTGGGAGGGCTGACCTGGTCGCGGTGGTCGCGGTGTTCCAGGTCCTCTCGCTGATCCTGCTGCTGGCAGTCTTCCGCAGCCGCCGTGGGCGCTAGCTAGATCCAGCCACGGCGTTTGAAGAGGATGTAGAGGGTCAGCGCCAACGTGGAGATCACGACCGTGCTGGCGATGAAGCTGGACGGCCGGCCGATCCCCGGGTAGGCCACGTTCATACCGAACCATCCCGTCACCGCTGTCGGCACCGCGATGATCGCCGCCCAACCGGTGAGCTTCTTCATGACGATGTTGAGCCGGGCGTCCTGCAGCGCGATGTTCGTCTCGAAGACGGTGGTCACCATGTCGCGCAGCGACTCCGTCCACTCCGACGCCCGGAGGACGTGGTCGTAGAGGTCGGAGTACCAGCCGTCGAGCTCGTTGCTGTGGCCGTTGCTGTCCGCGCGGTGCCGCATGACCGTGTTCACGACCTCGCGCATCGGCAGCACCACGCGGCGCAGCTCGACCAGCTCCTTGCGGAGACGGTAGGTGCGTTTCTGGAGCTCACGTACGTCCCCGCTCTCGTCGAAGAGCCGGTCCTCGAGCTCCTCGATCGCGTCGTCCATGAGCTGGATGGTGTCGAAGTGCCCGTCCACGATGACGTCGAGCAGGCCGTGGAGCAACGCCCCGGGACCGTGCTCGAGCAGGTCGGCGTGGTCCTGCCAGCGCTGCACCACCTGGTCCATGTCGAAGCGGTCGTCGCGACGTACCGTCACCATGCCACCGGGCAGCACGAACGATGAGACCCTGCTGGTCTCGAGCCGCGACTCGAGCAGGTCGCGCCTGACGTCGCCGTTGGTCTCCAGGCGTGTGGAGTAGACCGTCACGAACGCGTGTGTCGCGTGACGCGTCGCCTTCGGCCGCTCGGCCGTCGCAATCGAGTCCTCGACCGCATGCCGGTCGAGCGAGAGCTCCTCGGCGAGCTTGCTCAGGCCCTCGTGGCTCGGCCTGCAGATGTCCACCCAGACGAGGGACCCCTCCTCGTGCAGATGATCGGAGAGGTCGTCGAGCGGGAAGCCCTCGACGAGCTCCCCACCTTTGCGCCACAGCATCGTGCGGACGCCCTCGGCGATCGGGTCGGTCACATCGGGCCTCAGCCGCCGGAGCCGGCCGGCACCAGGATCCCCCGCCCGCGCAGACGCCCTGCGTCGAGGTCGTCCATCGCCTCGTTGACGGCATCGAGCGGGTAGGTCTTCGTGAGCATCCGCACCCGACCGTCCGCCGCGAGAGCCATGAGCTCGACGAGGTCGTTGTAGCTGCCCACGAGGTTGCCGACGACGTTGCGCTCGGTCGAGATCACGTCGATGGCGGGGATGTCGACCGTGCCGCCGTACCCGATCACGAAGTCGCTGCCGGCGCGCCTGGTCATCGTCCAGCTGTCGCGTTCCGCACCCTGCTCCCCCACGAAGTCGAGCACGACCTCGGCGCCCTTGCCGTCGGTCAGCTCGAGCACGCGCTCGACGTGCGAGCCGTCGACCAGCACGGTCTCGTCAGCCCCCCATTCGCGGGTGAGCGCCAAGGCCTCCTCGTTGCGGTCGAGGACCACCATCCGGGTGGCGCTCATCGCGCGCAGGCACTGGATCCCGATGTGGCCGAGCCCGCCGGCCCCCATCACCACGCACGTGCTGCCGGGGTAGAGCAGCGGCACCGCCTTCTTCACCGCGTGGTAAGCCGTGAGGCCGGCGTCCGCCAGGGCGGCGACCGAGGCCGGTTCGACGCCGGCCGGGAGCTTGACGACCGAACGTGCGGTCGTCTTGATGAAGTCCGCCATCCCGCCGTCGGTGTCGATGCCGGGGAACGCCTGTGCCTCGCAGTGCACGTCGTCGCCCGCGCGGCAGGCCCGGCAGAAGCCGCAGGTCACCAGCGGGTGCAGGATCACGGCCTCGCCGGGCTGCAGGTGCTCTACCGCAGGACCGACGGCGTGGACCCAGCCGGCGTTCTCGTGCCCCAACGTGTAGGGCAGGGCGACGTTGCTCTTGGCGGCCCACTGCCCCTCGACGATGTGCAGGTCGGTGCGGCACAGCCCGGCCCCGCCGACCCTGACCACCACGTCGAAGGGCCCGGTCGCCTCCGGCTCCGGGACGTCCTCGACCACGGGACGCTTCTCGTACTCGTGGAGCCGAACCGCCTTCATCACGCCTCCCCAACCTTGACGACTTCCGGGTCTTCCTCCCTTCGCACTGTACGACTCCGGTCGATCCTTGGCGTGACAACGACCGGACGGCGACGGAGACTGGGGATGCCGGTGGCCGACTGCCGGATCCCCCGCGAGGGAAGGGAAGACCATGGCGACACGAACCCCGGAGGAAGTCTTCGCCCACCACGGCCAGGCACTCGGTGGCGAAGACCTGGAAGGCATCGTCGCCGACTACACCGACGACGCGATCCTCATCGTGCAGAAGCAGGTGTACCGCGGGAAGGACGGGGCCCGGAAGGTCTTCACCCAGCTGCTCAGCGACGTCCCTCAGGCGGAGTGGCAGCTCGACACCGTGTTCGTGGACGACGTGCTCTACCTGGAGTGGAACGCGACCGGAGGCGGCCGCAAGATCGAGGGCGCCATCGACACCTTCATCTTCCGGGACGGCATGATCCGGGTGCAGACGGTCGTCTACAACGTGAAGCCCGCGTGACGAGGTCCGACCTACGCTTGAGGGCATGACTCGACCGAGCACTCTTGGTCTCCTCCGCGCCACCGGTTACCGGCCGCGCTCGGTGAAGGAGGAGATCCGCGGCAACCTCCTCGAGACGCTTCGCCGTGGAGGGTCGGCGTTCCCTGGCATCGTCGGCTTCGACGAGACCGTCGTGCCTCAGCTCGAGAGCGCTCTGCTCGCGGGCCACGACCTGGTGCTGCTCGGTGAGCGTGGCCAGGGCAAGACCCGTCTGATGCGGACCCTCGGCGCCCTCCTGGACGAGTGGAGCCCGATGGTCGAGGGCTGCGAGATCAACGACGACCCGCTGCATCCCGTGTGCCTGCGATGCCGTCGGCTCGTCGACGAGCTCGGTGACGAGGTGCCGGTGGCCTGGCGGCACCGCGACGAGAGGTACGCCGAGAAGCTGGCGACGCCCGACACCAGCGTGGGAGACCTCGTCGGCGACGTCGACCCGATCAAGGTGGCCGAGGGACGCACACTCGGCGACCCCGAGACGGTGCACTACGGGCTCCTCCCCCGCACCAACCGGGGAGTCTTCGGGCTCAACGAGCTGCCTGACCTCGCGGAGCGGATCCAGGTGGCCATGTTCAACGTGCTCGAGGAGCGCGACATCCAGGTCCGCGGCTACTCCCTGCGGCTGCCGCTCGACCTCCTCCTCGTGGCGACCGCGAACCCGGAGGACTACACGAACCGGGGCCGGATCATCACCCCGCTCAAGGACCGGTTCGGCGCCGAGATCCGCACCCACTACCCACGAGAGGTCCCTGAGGAGACCGCGCTGGTCGCGCAGGAGGCCCACCTCGTCGCGGACGTCCCGGAGTACCTGCTCGAGGTGGTCGCCCGGCTCACCAGGGCGCTGCGGCACTCCCCGTCGGTCGACCAGCGCTCCGGCGTGAGCGCCCGCTTCGCGATCGCGGCCGCCGAGGGCGTCGCGGCCTCCGCCCTGCGCCGCAGCGCCAGGACGGGCGAGGCGGAGGCCGTGGCGCGGATCTGCGACGTGCCGACGGTCATCCCCACCCTGCTCGGCAAGATCGAGTTCGAGATGGGTGAGGAGGGCCGCGAGGCCGAGGTGGTCCAGCACCTGTTGCGCGTGACGGTTGCCGAGACCTTCCGCGAACGGCTCTCCGGCCTGGACCTGTCAGGCTTCACCGACCTCTTCGCCGAAGGGGAGGTCGTGGAGACCGGCGAGCTCGTCACCGCGGAGGACCTGCTGGACCAGGTCGGGACGGTCCCCGGACTGTCGAAGGTGCTGGACCGGCTCGGCCACGGCGACGACGCCGACCGGGGACAGGTCGCCGCGGCGATCGAGATGGTGCTCGAGGGCCTCTACCTCACCCGCCGGATCGCCAAGGAGTCGGTCGACGGCAGGGTCGTGTACGGAGCCTGAGATGAGCGGTCGGCGGTTCAGGTACGGACCATGGCACGGCGGACCGGATCCGCTGGCGCCGCCGTACGACGTGCGGGCCGCCCTGGACGAGGTCGGCCGCGACGTGCTCGGCGGCGGGTCGCTGCGTGATGCGCTGCACGACCTCCTGCGAAGGGGCGTCGGCGACCGCACCGGGCTCGACGACCTCAGGGAACGGTTGCGGCGCGCGAGGAACGAAGCACGTCGGCGCGGGGACCTCGGCGGCACCCTCGACCGGGTGCGCGCCGCCCTCGACCAGGCGTTGGCAGCAGAGCGTGAGGCCCTCGCGGCCGAGGCGGGCGACGCCGCCCGGATGGCCGAGATGGAGCTCGACACCCTCCCGGACGACGTGGCCGGCGCCGTACGCGCCCTCGAGAACTACCAGTGGACCTCCGACGAGGCGGCTGCGACGTACCAGCAGATCCTCGAGATGCTCCGCAACGAGGTGCTCGAGGCCCAGTTCGAGGGGATCAAGCAGGCGCTGACGGGTGAGGACCCCGAGGTGCTCGCTCGGGTCAAGGAGATGCTCGCCGATCTCAACGCACTCCTGGGGGCGCACGCTCGCGGCGAGGACACCACGGACCGGTTCGCCCAGTTCATGGAGAAGCACGGCGAGTTCTTCCCGGAGAACCCCAAGGACGTGGACGAGCTGATCGACGTGCTGGCCCGTCGCCAGGCGGCCGCGGAGCGGCTGATGGCCTCCCTCTCGCCGGAGCAGCGCGAGCAGCTGGGTCAGCTGATGAGCCAGGCGATGTCGGACATGGACCTGGCGTCGGAGATGGCGCAGCTGTCGGCCAACCTGCGCGCCCTGCGCCCGGGACGCCTCAGCGGCGGCCAGGTCGACATGCGCCCCGGTGGGGAGCCGCTCGAGTACAGCGACGCCGTCGAGACCGTCGCAGAGCTCGCTGACCTCGAGGCGCTCGAACGTCAGTTCAGCCAGAGCTACCCCGGCGCGACGCTGGACGACGTCGACGTCGAGGCGCTCGAGCGCCACCTCGGTTCCGAAGCGGCTGCCGACCTGCGCGCGCTGCGAGACCTGGAGCGAGAGCTGGAGCGGCAGGGCTACGTCTCCCGCTCCGAGGAGGGGCTGCGGCTGACGCCGCGGGCGCTCCGGCGTCTCGGCGAGACGGCCCTTCGACGCATCTTCGCCGACCGGGCCACGGTCTCCGGCGACCACGTCGACCATCGCACCGGCTCCGCCGACGAGCCGGTCGGCTCCACCCGTCCGTGGGCCTTCGGCGACGAGCTGGCGATCGACGCCTCCCGGACGGTGGGCAACGCGCTGCGGCGAGGTGGCATGTCGGCGACCGCGCCACGGCTCATCGTGGAGGACTTCGAGGTGGTCGAGACGGAGCGACGTACCGCCGCCGCGGTCGCCCTCTGCGTGGACCTGTCCTTCTCCATGATGATGGAGGGTCGCTGGGGTCCCATGAAACAGACGGCTCTGGCCCTCTCTCAGCTGATGGAGACGCGGTTCCGGCACGACGTGCTCCAGATCATCGGCTTCGACCGCGCAGCCCGCCGGCTCACGCCCGTCGAGCTCGCCGCCGCGGAGCCGGAGGGGGTCCAGGGCACGAACCTCCAGCACGCGCTCATGATCGCCGCACGGCACCTGCGCCGGCATCCCGACGCCGAGCCGGTGGTGCTGGTGGTGACCGACGGCGAGCCGACCGCGCACCTGCTCGACGACGGCACGCCCTACTTCCACTGGCCGGCGACTCACGAGACCGTCCGGGCGACCGTGCGTCAGGTCGACGAGCTCAGCCGCTACGGTGCGGCGATCAACTTCTTCATGCTCGGGGACGACCCGGGGCTGGCCCGCTTCGTCGATGCCATGGCGCGCCGGGCCGGGGGCCGGGTCTTCACGCCGGACGTCGCGCGGCTCGGGGAGTACGTCGTCTCGGACTACCTTCGGGCTCGCCGCGGGCGCTGACTCGCTCCTCATGGCCAGGCCGGGGCTGCGCCTCGGCTTCCTCCAAGAGTAGGAAGCGGCGCCCTCTGCCGAGGAATACAGTCGAACTGTTCCACCGGGGAGGGAGGGCCGGGGCCGATGAACGGCGTGTTCCTGTACGACGGAGACTGCGGGTTCTCTACGACGTCGGCGCACTGGCCGGAGCGCCACGCGACGAGCGCGGCGCGGGTCGTGGCCTCATGACGCCGGTGTCACGGCGCGTCACCTGGCCCGTCTACCGCTGGGTCGTCCACCACCGCGGCGAGGTCCCGGGTGGGAGACCGGCGACCGAGACGCCCCGGGTGCCTCCGAGAATCAGGGGCATCCGCCGGCGAAGGCCGAAGGACCTCGGACAATGCGCACGCCTGCTGCGCGTGGTCTTCGCCGAAGGGCAGTACCCCGTCCACTGGCCGGACTCGCCGCGCGCCTGGCTCGAGGACCAGGACGTCATCGACGCCTGGGTCGTCGAGCGTCAAGGCGAGATCCTCGGCCACGTCGCGGTCTCCAAGGTAGGGACCGACCGGGTCTCGGGGCTGCGGTGGCGGGAGGTCACGGGCCGCGACCCGTCCGAGCTGGCCGGCGTCTCCCGGCTGTTCGTCCGTCCCCAGGTTCGCGGCCAGGGCATCGGCGGGGCCCTCCTCGACGTCGCGGTCGCCGAGATCCGTGCGCGTGGCCTCGTCCCGGTGCTCGACGTCGTCAGTGCGAGCAGGGACGCGATCGAGCTCTACGAGGCCCACGGCTGGCGCCAGGTCGCGATGTACCCATGGGGCGACAAGGCGGACGACCTCCAGATCTTCTACTACGCGGCGCCTCCGGAGGCCACCGGCCGGTGAGCGCCGGTGTCGTCAGCGACGCACGAACACCGCCGTCGTGCGACCGGGCACCGTCACCGCTCCCCCGGTCCCCGCCGCCTGCTTCACGACCGGGTCCGCTCCGGTGGCCTGCACCTGGTGGAGGGTCCAGCCGTCGCCGACGCCGGTGACCGTGGTCTGCGACGGAGAGGCGTTGAAGACGACGAGCACGCCATCGAGCCGAGGGTCGCTGTCCGCGCCCGCGGTGTCGTCGATCTGCATCGCGACCACACCGGGGTCGGCGTCCGGGAAGGACACCTTCTCCTGAATCGCGGCAGCGCTCCCGAGACGGAACAGCGGTGTCGACATCCGGATCTTCAGGAGGTCTGCTGCAGCGGCATGGGCGGCGTCCATGTCGGCCGGCCCGGGACGCAGCGCAGGGTCGGCCAGCAGCGGCTGCATGTACTTCCACTTGGCGCCGTTGTCGCCCTCGAGCGGGAGTCCGGACCCGAAGGTGTTCTGCTCCCGGGTCCAGTCGACGCGGTTGAACCAGTCACCCGAGTCGTAGGAGTTCCGGTCCAGCGACTTCGAGCGGAGGATGTCCGCGCCGGCGTGCCAGAAGACCACGCCCTGGGAGAGCGCGGTGGTCGACAGCGCCACGGTGTTCATCCGGACCCGGTCCGCCATGGTGGTGTCCGTTGGCAGCTTCATCGTCAGCACGTCGAAGAGGGTCTCGTTGTCGTGCGCGTCGACGTAGGTGACGGTCTCGCTCGGGTCCTCGGCGTAGCCGGCGGGCGAGCCGTTGTAGTCGACGTCGCGCCCGGCGACCTCCTTGCCCGAGGAGTCGGTGAACGTGAAGTCGGCGAGGTTCCCCGCGAGGCCGAGCTTGACCAGGTCCTCGAGGTGCAGGAGCCGCTTCTTCTGCTCCGCGGCGGTGCCATTGACGGCGGCGTCGTTCGGGTCGGTGTAGAGCCCGGACCCGAAGCCCTGGATCCGCGGGTCCTCGTCGAACGGCCCGCCGCCGCGAACCGCGTCGCGCAGCCTGTCGCTGAACGTGCCGATCCCGGTGCCGCCCATGTTGAGCTGCGTGGCCTGCTCGAAGCGTGCGTTGTCGGCGACCTCGCCGAAGTTCCATCCTTCGCCGTAAAGGTAGATCTTCTTGCCGTCGACGCCGTCGTGCTTGACCGTCAGCTGGTCGAGGGCCGCGCGCAGGTCCAGCATGTTCTGCTTCGAGTGGTGGCCCATGAGGTCGAACCGGAACCCGTTGACCTTGTACTCCCGTGCCCAGGTGAGCACGGAGTCGATCATCAGCTTCTCCATCATCGCGTGCTCGGTGGCGGTGTTCGCGCAGCACGTGGAGGTCTCCACCGCACCCGTTGCGGACAGACGCTGGTAGTAGCCGGGCACCACCTGGTCGAGCACCGACTTGGCGTCCTGTCCGGACGCCGCGGTGTGGTTGTAGACGACGTCCATCACGACCTGCAGCCCGGCGTTGTTGAGGCCCTGCACCATCTGGCGGAACTCACGGGTGCGGCCGGGCCCCTCGGGGTCGGTCGCGTAGGACCCTTCGGGCGCGGTGTAGTGGAAGGGGTCGTAGCCCCAGTTGAAGCCGTCCTTGCCGCGCACCTGGTCGACGCACCCCTGCTGCATGGTCGAGTCCGAGGGGTACGACGCGAGGTCGCAGGCGGGGGTCCGCTGCTGGTCGCGCCGCTCCTCGATCGTGGCGATGTCGAAGGCCGGCAGCAGGTGCACGGTGTTCAGGCCGGCTGCTGCGAGGCCGCGCAGGTGGGTCATCCCCGCGGAGTCGCTATGGGTGAACGCGCGGTAGGTGCCGCGCTCCCGTGCGGGGACGGTGTCGTCGCCGATCGAGAAGTCGCGGACGTGCAGCTCGTAGATGTTGCGGTCCTCGGCCTGCGCGAGAGCCGGCGGCTTCAGCGCGGACCAGCCGTCCGGCTTCAGGGCGGGGTCCTGGAGGTCCACGACGACGGATCGCTCGGAGTTGGTGGTGAGTGCGACCGAGTACGGGTCGGTGACACGGTTGCGCTCCACCGTGCCCGTCGAGGGTGCGTAGACGGTGACGTCGTAGAGGTACGACGCGCCACTCCACCCGCGTTCACCGCGAACGGTCCACGACCCGTCGTCCTGGCGGGTCATCGGCGTCCTCACCGGGTCCTTCGCGCCCGCGGGCCACACGAGCAGGTCGACGTCCTGCGCGGTGGGCGCCCACAGCGCGAACGACGGCGTGTCCTTGGTCCACGTGACGCCGAGGTCGCGGTCCCGTGCGGCGGCGTACACGTCGTCGAGCACTCCCGGGACCTGGACCCCGGTCGCGTCCACGACCTTGCCGAGCTCGTCGTACGCCGCGACGGCCAGCTGTCCGCGCAGGATCTGCGGCACCCGCCCGAGGTCCTTCTTGTCCAGGCGGAACGCCTCGTAGCCCGCCAGCTGGGGGAAGTCCGCGAGCACGTCGGCGGGCAGGCCCTGCGGGTCGTAGGTCAGCGGCACCGAGTCCCCACCGGTGACCGCTTCGTCGTCGACCGCGAGGTCGCCGCTCTCGGACCAGTGCAGCCGGTAGTGCTTCGACTCCGGGCTCTTCACGTTCCAGGCGAGGAGCCCCTCGCGGACCCACTGCGCCTTCTGCTTCGTCAGGTCGGGGTTGGCGCCGGCCGCCCGGGACGAGACGGTCAGCACGTGACTGGCCACGTCGTAGCTGAACAGCACCTGCACCCCGTCCGAGGGGACGTCGAAGTCGATGTTGGCTCCACCTGGGGCACCTCCTGCCCCGTAGTTCTCCGTCCACGACAGACCATGCGTCGCCTTCACCTGGTAGGAGCCGGCCGGGAGCGCGGTGGTGCTGAACGTGTAGGTGCCGTCGCCGTCGATGTCCTTGAGCCAGGCGGCCATGCAGTCGGGGGCCCAGTCACCCGGGCAGCCGAGCGCTTTCTGGAAGCTGCCGGCCGCCGTGACGATCGGCCCCTGCGCGTCCGTGGTCATGTAGTGGGTGGCGTGGTCGTAGTAGAACGACACGTTTCCGCCCGGCGCCTTCAGCGGGATGTTCGAGCCGCCCGGCGCGCCGCCGGATCCGTAGTTCTCGTCCCAGCTCTTGTCGATCGCGGCCTTGTACTCGTAGTCACCCGGCGCGATGTCGACGGTGCCCTTCCAGACCCGGTCCTTGGGGTCGAGGGCGAGCTGGGCCTGGTCACAGCCCGGCATCCAGTCGCCCGGGCAGCCGATCTCGCTGTTGTGGTTCCCGGGCATGGCCACCGCGTCGGGCTGGGTCACCGGGCCGTTGCCGCCGGTGTCCCCGCCGCCGCTCGACGCAGGCTGGCCGACGGTGGCGTAGGTCGAGGAGACCGACAGGTTGCCCGACGAGTCGCGCAGCACCGCGCGGTACTCCACCAGGGTGCCCTTGGGCAGGGCGTCGAGCTCGTCCGGGGTGTGGAAGACCCGGTAGGGCGCGTTGTCGTCCGTGCCGAGCTTGGTCCACTTCTCGGCACCAACCGTCCGCCAGCCGATGCTGACCTGGTTGAACCCGCCCTCGGGCACCGAGACCGCAACCTCCTGGCGGCCGCCGACGGTGCCACCCGCGCTCGGGTTGCGGAAGTAGACCGCGGGCGCGTCCTCGCGCGCCGGGACCGTGCCGGCTGCCCGGAGCACCA
The DNA here is from genome assembly GCA_963700955.1 of uncultured Actinomycetota bacterium. Classification (GTDB taxonomy): domain Bacteria; phylum Actinomycetota; class Actinomycetes; order Propionibacteriales; family Nocardioidaceae; genus Nocardioides_C. Next base: position 882,899 of record CAVOZH010000012.1, read on the forward strand.
CCGCGGACAGCGGCGGCACGGTGACGTCGAGGCGGCTCTCCCGGTCGGACTTCGTCGAGGCTCCGGTCGCCGGCCACACCTGCTTGAAGGTGCCCTGCTTCATGAGGGTTTCGAGGGTCGCCGACTGCTCGGTCGTCGCGTTGTTCACCGCTACGACGTACTCGCGGTTCTCCTTGGGGGAGATCCGGCTGAACGCGTAGATGCCCGGCTTGCTGCTGGCGTAGCGGTGCAGCTGAGCGCCGTCGGCGAGCGCCGGGTAGCGCTCACGAAGCTTGGCGAGCCCGGCGATCTCCCGGTAGAGCGGGTGGCTCGTGTCGTAGCTGTCCTGCGCGGTGGTCGCGTCGGTGCCGATCAGGTCGTCGTCGTTGTACGACGCCACCTTGCTCGCGAACATGTCCTGGCGGGCGTCCTTGTCGCCGCCGTCGCCGGTGAAGCCCTGCTCGTCGCCGTAGTAGACGACCGGCTGGCCGCGAGTGAGATACATCAGCGAGTGCGCGAGCTCGTCGCGCCGGAGCAGCTCGTCGCCGGAGGCACTGCCGGCCAGGAAGCTTCCGACCCGGCCCATGTCGTGGTTGCCGAGGAACGTCGGCAGGGAGTACGCGTTCGAGTCGGTGTCGGTGTAGTAGTCGTCGCCCGCGAAGAAGTCACGCAGCCCGGCGGTCGCCTTCCCCTGGGCGAAGCCGACGGCGGCCGACTGGTAGCCGAAGTCCAAGGTGGCGTCGAGCCGGCCCTTGGTGGTGTAGGTCGACATCAGCCTCGGGTCGGCGTCGTAGACCTCGCCGAAGGTGAAGAAGTCGTCGTTGCCGATCCGGGCCGCCTCGTCGGAGATGGCGGGCGCGAACTTCTGCCAGAACTCCATGTTCACGTGCTTGACGGTGTCGATGCGGAAGCCGTCGATGCCGAAGTCGACCCAGCTCTTGTAGACGTCGACCATGCCGTCGACGACCTCGGGCTTCTCGGTGAACAGGTCGTCGAGACCGACGAAGTCGCCGTACGTCGAGGACTCACCGGCGAAGGTCGAGTCACCGCGGTTGTGGTAGTTCGTCACGTCGTTGAGCCAGGCCGGCGTCTTGGCGTTGCGGTCCGCGTCGTTGCGGAAGGTCGGCGTGTAGGGGAAGGACGTCTTCGGGTCGAGCTCAGGGAAGGAGTCCTTGCCGGCGTAGTCCGCATCGTCGAAGGTGTTGCCCTGGGCGTCCTTGTACGGCCGGGACTCCTTGCTCACGTAGGAGTACTTCTGCTGCTCGTAGTCGATGACGTCTGCGGTGTGGTTGGTGATGATGTCGAAGAAGACCTTGATCCCGCGCTGGTGGGCCTTGTCGATGAACGCCTTGAGCTCCGCGTTGGTGCCGAAGTGCGGGTCGATCCTGGTGAAGTCGGTGATCCAGTACCCGTGGTAGCCGGCCGAGGCGTTGGCGCCGCTCCCCTGCACCGGTCGGTTCTTGAACGACGGGGTCAACCAGATCGCCGTCGTGCCGAGGCCTTGGATGTAGTCGAGCTTGCCGGTCAGGCCGGCGATGTCACCGCCGTGGTAGAAGCCCTTGTCCGTGGGGTCGAAGCCGTGGTCCATCCGGCTCCCCGTGACGCCCCCGGTGTCGTTCGACGTGTCGCCGTTCGCGAACCGGTCCGCCATCGCGAAGTAGAAGTTCTCCCGCGTCGTCGGCTGGCGTAGCGAGTCCGTCGCCATCGCCCGGTCGGCGGCGGTGACCTTGTCAGAGGGCAGCTCGGCCGGTGCGACAGCCACCGCGTGACCGGTGTGGTCGTAGCTGAAGCGAAGCTCGGCGTCCTGCTCGAGGTGCAGTGGGATGTTCGCGGTGCCGTCCGCACCACCGCCGTAGCTCTCGGCCCAGGTGTCGTTCAGCGCGACCTTGAACTCGTACGTGCCGGCGGGCACCGAGAACACCGCCTCGTACGTCGAGGTGCCCGGCACCCGCTCGAGGCGGGAGCCCTCGCACGAGGGCGCCCAGTCGCCGGCACAGCCGATCTCGTCCTGGAGCGACCCCACCAGGGTCACGTGCACGGGCTCCTCGGTGTGGTTCGCCGACGCGGGCGTGGCGAGGCCCGAGACGGCGAGCGGAATGCTGAGCGCGGCAGCGGCTGCAGCGGCGAGCCGACGAGACAGATAGCGGTGCACGGGATCTCCAGAATCGGGCTTAAGCGACATCTCAGGCGAACGTGATAGCCGCCACACTATGCAGCCCGCAAGAATCCGGCAAGATGCGCAAGGACTTGCGGCGAATCGGTCATCGATTTGACACTCCGCGACCGCCTGGACAACCCCCGGCCACGGCACCGCAGACGCTGCTATGCCATTTCCTGCAAAAACACGTTTTCGTGCCATGCGGGGGTTAGGTTGACGGCGTCGCCGCCGACGGTTCTGAGCCGCGGTCTGGCTCGGGGGGTTCTCGGCTCGGGGGGTTCTCTGACTCGGTCCTGCATGAAGTCCGCCTGCGGAGTCCATGCAGTTCCCTTCCGAGAACCGGAGTAACAGATGTCACGAATGCGCAAACGCGCAGCGGCCGGCCTCGCGCTGGCTGTTGCCGCGACGGGCTCCTACGCCCTGCCTGCGTCTGCCAACCCAGCCGGCACCGGCCTCGTCATCAGCGAGGTCTACGGCGGTGGTGGCAACAGCGGCGCCACCTACAAGAACGACTTCATCGAGCTGTACAACCCCACCGCCGCCGCCATCAGCGTCGACGGCTGGTCCGTGCAGTACCGCAGCGCGACCGGAACCGGCCCTGGCGCGGTCACCAACCTCACCGGTTCGGTGCCCCCGCAGGGGCACTACCTGGTGCAGGAGGCCGCAGGGACGGGCGGGACGACCGACCTGCCGACTCCCGACGCGACCGGCACGATCGCGATGGGCGGCACCGGTGGTCAGGTGTGGCTGTCGAACGGCACGACCGCGCTGACCCCGCCGCAGGGCAATGTCGCGGTTGCCGGAGTCGTCGACTTCGTGGGCGCCAGCAGCTCCGCCACGTCGTTCGAGACCGCGAAGATGACCACCTCGCCGAGCAACACGACGGCCGCCACGCGCAACGCCTCCGGTGCTGACAGCGACAACAACAGCGCGGACTTCACGACGGCTGCACCTGCTCCGCAGAACGGTGGCAGCGTCGTCGAGCCGCCGCCGGGAACGACCACGGCGACCATCGCCGAGATCCAGGGAACCGGCGCGACCAGCCCGCTCTCCGGCAAGACCGTGACCACCCGCGGCGTCGTGACCGCGGCGTACCCGACCGGTGGCCTGAACGGCTTCTACATCCAGACCGACGGCACGGGCGGCGGCAGCGATGCCACCCCCGGCGCCTCCGACGCCATCTTCGTGTTCGGCTCGAACGGCATGGCCGCCAACCCGGCCATCGGCGACTTCGTCGAGGTCACGGGCCCGGTGAGCGAGTTCTCCGGCACCACCGAGATCACCCCGGCGGCCGGCGGCGTCACCAAGCTCACAAACACCCCGACGGGCGTGACCGCGCTCGCCGCGGCGTACCCCACCACCGAGGGTGGCCGCGAGGCGCATGAAGGCGAGCTCGTCGCTCCCACCGACAGCTTCACGGTGACGAACACCTACCCCACCAACCAGTACGCCGAGATCGGCCTGGCGACCGGCAACAAGCCGCTCATCGCACCGACGGAGGTCGCGGACGCGCAGGACGCCGCCGCCATCAAGGCCGTGACCGACGACAACGCGGCCCGCGCGGTGACGCTGGACGACGGCGCCAGCATCAACTTCTTCAACGCCGCCAACCAGGGCATCGCCCTTCCGTGGCTCTCGAAGGGCAACCCGGTCCGGGTCGGCGCCAAGGCGACCCTGCACTCTCCGGTGATCCTGGAGTACCGCAACAACACCTGGAAGCTCCAGCCCACCGCTCGGGTCACGGACCAGGGCGCCTCGACGGCGACATTCGAGAACACCCGGACCCAGGCACCCGAGGCGGTGCCCGGCAACCTGCACGTCGCCACGTTCAACGTGCTGAACTTCTTCAACACCACGGGCGTCGCCTACGCAGCCGCGGGCCATACCTGCACGTACTACGACGACCGTGCGGGCAACCACAACACCGTGAACGACTGCGGCGCGACGGGTCCCCGCGGTGCGGCCGAGGACGACGACCTCACCCGCCAGCAGACCAAGATCGTCGCCGCGATCAACGCGCTCGGGGCCGACGTCGTCTCGCTCGAGGAGATCGAGAACTCGGTCGCGCTCGGTGAGACCAACCGCGACGACGCGCTGTCGACGCTGGTGGACGCCCTCAACACCGCCGCGGGTTCCACGCGCTGGGCCTACGCACCCTCCCCCGCCGCCGGTGACCTGCCGCCCCTCGCGGAGCAGGACGTCATCCGCACCGCGTTCATCTACAACCCGAGCACCGTCGACCTCGTCGGCGCCTCCAAGGTGCTCGTCGGCAGCGCGGCGTTCAGCAACGCCCGCGAGCCCCTCGCCCAGGCGTTCAAGCCCAAGGGCACGGCCGACACGAACGCCTTCGCGGTGGTCGTCAACCACTTCAAGTCCAAGGGCTCCGGTGTCGACGACGGGACCGGGCAGGGCAACGCCAACCCCGACCGCGTCGCCCAGGCGCAGGCCCTGGTGCCGTTCGCGAACGACTTCGCGGCCTCGCGGGGAACGGACAAGGTGCTCCTCACGGGTGACTTCAACTCCTACACCCAGGAGGACCCGATGCAGGTCCTCTACGACGCCGGCTACAAGGCCATCGAGTCGGACAAGCCGGGCGAGTCGACGTACAGCTTCAGCGGCCTTTCGGGCTCGCTGGACCACGTTCTGGCCAACCCCGCCGCGCAGCAGATGGTTGCCGGCGCGGACATCTGGAACATCAACTCGGGTGAGTCGGTCGCGTTCGAGTACAGCCGCAACAACTACAACGTGACGGACTTCTACGAGCCGAACATGTTCCGCGCGTCCGACCACGACCCCGAGATCGTGGGTCTCGACGTCGCCGCGACCACCGGCCCGGTGACGCTGAACCTCCTGGGGGTCAACGACTTCCACGGTCGGATCAACAGCAACACCGTCAAGTGGGCGGGCACCGTCGAGCAGCTGACCGCGGATGGTGGCGCGGACAGCACGCTCCTCGTCGGTGCGGGTGACCTCATCGGCGCCTCCGAGTTCGCCTCCGCGGTGGACGACGACCAGCCGACGATCGACATGTTCAACGCGCTGGGTCTCGACGCCTCTGCCGTGGGCAACCACGAGTTCGACAAGGGCTGGGCCGACCTGCGTGACCGGGTGATCGGGTCCAGCGGTTCACGCAACGCCACGTGGGACTACCTCGGTGCCAACGTCTACGACAAGGCCACCGGCGAGCCGGCCATGCCGGAGTACGCCACGTTCGAGGTCGACGGCGTGACCGTCGGCGTCATCGGTGCCGTCACCGAGGAGACCAGGTCCCTGGTCAGCCCCGCCGGCATCAGCGACCTCACCTTCGGCAACCCGGTCGACGCGGTCAACCGCGTCGCCAAGGAGCTGAGCGACGGCAACACCTCGAACGGTGAGGCCGACGTCCTCGTCGCGAGCTTCCACGCCGGCGCGACGCAGGGCAAGGACTCCAACTACGCGGCCGAGGTCGCCAGGGGCGGCGAGTTCGCGCAGATGGCGAACCTCGACCCCGCGGTGGACGTGATCTTCAACGGTCACACCCACCAGGCCTACGCCTGGGACGCTCCCGTACCGGGTGACCCGACCAAGACCCGGCCGATCATCCAGACCGGTCAGTACGGCGACAACGTCGGCCAGGTCAAGCTGACCGTCGACCCGACCACGGGCGATGTGCAGGCGTACACCGTCCGTAACGTGGCACGTACGACGGTCTCCGACACCGACCTCGTCAACGCGTATCCGCGGGTCAAGGAGGTCAAGACCATCGTGGATGCCGCACTGGCGCACGCTGCAGAGATCGGCAACACGCCGGTCGGCTCCATCACCGGGAACATCACCCGGGCGCTGAGCGGCGGGTCCTACGTCGACGGCAAGTACACCGGCGGCACGACTGAGGACCGCCAGTCGGAGTCCACCCTGGGTGACCTGGTGGCGAACTCGCTGCGCGACGGTCTGCCCAAGGAGATCGGCACTGCCGACCTCGGCATCACCAACCCGGGGGGTCTCCGCGCGGACCTGAAGTTCGCCGGAGACACGACCAGCAACCCGGCCAACACCGACGGTGTCGTGACCTACGCGGAGGCCAACACGGTCCTGCCGTTCGTCAACAACATCTGGACCGTCGACCTCACCGGCGCCCAGCTCAAGGCAGTCCTCGAGCAGCAGTGGCAGCCGGCCGGGGCACAGCGTCCGTTCCTGGCTCTGGGCCTTTCGGACAACGTGCAGGTCACGCAGGATGCCGGCAAGCCGGAGGGTTCGCGGATCACGTCCGTGGTCATCAACGGCGAGCCGATCGACCTGGCCAAGCACTACACGGTGTCGACGTTCTCCTTCCTGGGCACCGGCGGTGACAACTTCACCGCGTTCACCCAGGGCACGAGCAAGGACACCGGACTGGTGGACCGCGACCTGTGGATCCAGTACCTCAAGGACCACAGCAACATCGCACCGGACTTCGCCCGCCAGCAGGTGGCCGAGAGCGGCCTGCCGAAGAGCGTCGTCGCCGGTGACAAGGTGTCGTTCAGCCTCTCGAAGCTGAACCTCACCTCGCTCGGCAGCCCGGAGAACACCTCGGTTGCGGTGTACCTCCGGTCGGCCCGCGAGTCGCGCAAGGTCGGCGACTTCCCGGTCGCCAACGGCACCGCGAACGTGTCCTTCACGGCTCCGGAGGACCTGGTGGGCAGCACCACGGTCGTGGCCGTCGCCCGGCCGAGCAGGACGCAGGTCGGTCTTCCGCTGACCGCCTCGGTCACCAGCGTGTCGGCCACCTCGGAGGGCATGACCTACGGCACCGACGGCTCGGTGTCGGTCACGGTCACCTCGGACGTGCCCACCACCGGGACGGTCCAGGTGCTCGACGGTGACACGCCGCTGGGCTCGGGAGAGCTCTCGGCTGGCAACGCCACGGTGACGATCCCGGGCACCGCTCTGACGCCGGGGAGCCACACCCTGACGGTCCGCTACCTCGGGGACCAGCAGAACAGGCCCTCCAGCACCACCCTGCGCCTGAACGTCGCCAAGGCAGCCTCGACCGTGACGGCGACCGCGTCGCCGGCCACGATCAAGGTGAAGAAGGGCACGACCTCGATCGCGGTCACCGTGACCGCGACGGGGGTCAGCCCGACCGGCTACGTCGGCCTGTTCGTGGACGGCTCGTTCCAGAAGGCGGCTGCCCTGACGGACGGGAGCGCGACGCTCACCGCCGGGCCGTTCGACACGACGGGCGAGAAGTCCTACGAGGTCCGCTACCTGGGCGACGACTACGTCTCGGCGGGCACTACGACCGGCACCATCACGGTCGTCAAGGCCGCGCCCAAGGACGTGGGGCCGAAGTCTCAGGCGCCGGAGCTCGTGAGGTAACCAGGACGACCACCGTCAAGGTAGCCACAGAGCACCACCATCGGGTCGGCGCCCAGGAGTCACTCCTGGGCGCCGACTCGGCATTTCGTGCCTGCGACGGACGTAGGGCGGCTGACCTTCGGCGGCCTCCGGGAGGACCTTCTGCCGTGCCCTTCCTCCCCGGGCACCCGCAGTCTTGAGCAAAGAAGACTTCTTTGCCGGGAGGGCGAGATGCTGTCCAGGAAGAACGCCGACACCGTCCCGACGCGGGACCAGCTCGACGGCGACGCGATGCGGCACGTCGCCGGCGGAGCGCTGGTCGTCCTCGCGGCGGCGATCGTGCACCGCGCCGGTCACACCGACCAGCAGTGGCAGTACGTCGCCATCGCCGCAGCACTCCTGCCGCAGGTGCTTCTCGACATGCTCGCCGCCGGGGACCCTCGACGGCGGGAGCGGCTCCGGACGTCTCGGCGTCCCTCGACCCTGCCCCTGGTCGCCGCCGGCGTCCTGGCGGTCACCGCCCCCATGGCGCTGCTGCTGGGCGAGGCACTCACGTCGGCGCTCGCTGCGCTGAGCGCGGGTGCCGGCCTCGCGGTCGCGGCCGCCCCGGTCACCGTCAAGATCGCGCCGAGGCGAAGGCGGTAGGTGGACAGCTCGTAAGGTGCGGCCGGCGGCTCAGGAGCCGGCCACTGGCGGCGGCGCACCGTGCATCCCCCGCGAAGGATGAGCCGTCGGATCAGGTCAGCGCCGAGATGCTCGCGATCACCAGCCCCTTGGACTCGAGCAGGAGGACGAGGTCGACGAGGTCTCCCTCTCGGCTGCGCATGATCGTCTGCGGCTCGGCCGACGCCGTCACACGAGGTTGCAGCACGGCCCTGAGGCAGGGGCCGAGGGTCCCCACGACGGTGAGCTCGTACGTCGCCGGGTCCGGGGGCAGGGGCCGGCTCATGCCTTCTCGTCTTCCTGGATGGCCGGTCGTTCGGCGCTCGGTACTCGTCTCACCTCCACGACCTCGAGGCCGTAGGCCCGGAGCCGGTGGAGGAACCCGTACAGATCCGCTTGGTCGCGGAAACGGCCGCTGAGCACCGTTCTCATCTCGTGCGCGGCTATCTCGACGTCACCGAGCTCCTCGAGCAGATCCTTCGTCGGAACGAGTCCGGTGACACGTACTTCATAGGTGCGGTCAGACATCTGAGGCTTTTCCTCGGGGCCAATGACGGGGCTTCTCCAGCAGAGCGCATCAGCGCCGATCGGGCCTCATCCAAGGCGGATGATCGCTGCTCAGGCGTCGAGCAGCCCCAGGTCACGGCCCTTCCTCACGGCGGCGTTTCGCCGGTTGACTCCCATCTTCCGCAGAATGCCTCGGACGTGTGTCCTCACGGTGTTGACGGAGACGAACATCTTCTCGGCGATCTCTTCGGTCGTGAGCAGCTCTTCGAGATGGTGCAGCACCTCGAGCTCCCTGGCGGTGAGCGCCTCGACGACGAGGGCAGCCGCGGGCTCCGGTCGTCCGGCTCGCGCGCGCGCTCTGTGGTCGATCGGCGTGGGAGACGCTGCTGTCCCCGTGGACTGGCTCAGCCAGCGGTGCTCCACGAGGAGCTGCGGATCTGCGAACAGCAACCGCTGGACCGACGGGCCCGCTTCACGGAACGGCCGGCGCAGCTCCTCCTGTGCCGCAAGGCGCAGTGACCGGTCGAGGATGACGCGAGCGCGGCCGGGCGACCGGCGCCTGGACTCCTGCGCCGCCTCGACCAGAAGTCGCGAGACCTGCACCTGTAAGGGTTGTTCCGCAGCGCGGGCGCGCCCCAGCGACTCCTGGACGGCCCCCTCCTGCCCCTGCTCGGCGTAGGCCTGCGCTGCGACCACCGCAACCCCGGGGCCGTCGTACTCCTTGACGGCCTTCAGGTTCCGAAGCGCCCGGTCGGGCCGACCGCTCGCCACACTGAGCTTGGCGGCTTCGACCAGAAGGCAGTCGGCCAGCCACGGGTCGGTTGAGGCGACCCGCCTGGATGCGGCGTCCAGTCTCGCCAATGCGGGCTGCAGGTGACCGCTCGCTCGATCCAGACCGGCCATGACGCCCTCGGCGATACAGCGCGAGGTGGGGTCGCTGCCGAAGGACAGGCAGGCCATCGCCGAGGTGACGTGCTCCCGGGCAGCCTCGAGGTCGTACTGCTCGAGAGCGACGCAGGCCAGGGCGACGTGCGGCGCCGGGAGCCGGTCAGCGAGCGGAGAGCCCGCTTGGCTCTCGGCGGCCAACGACTCGGTTGCCGTTCGGCTCGCGCGCAGCAGATGGCCTTCCAAGGCATCGACCACGGCGAGGTGACCGAGAGCGTCGGCCCGGAGCGACGCGAAGGAGCGAGCCGCGTCGGACCCCACGGCCCTCAGCAGCGCCTGCCTTGCCGCCTTGAGGTTGCCCCGGCGGAGCTCGACAACGCCCCTGCTGAGCTGTACGAGCGCGGACAGCCCCAGGTCGGGCACAGGGTGCAAGAGTGCCTGCGGCCCACCCAGGGCGCGCTCGGCTTCCTCCGCCAGTGCCGCCGCGGTCTCGACATCCTCCGCAGCGCTGGCGCGTACGGCGTCCAGCACCGCTATCGAGAGATGCACCGCGTCCTCACGCAGCCCGTCGGCTGTGGCGGTACGGCGGGCCCGGGAGAGCTCGAACGCGCAGGCGGCCGTGTCACGGTCCCGGAGTGCAGTCGCCGCTCTCACCAGGCACGCTGCCCGATGTTCGAGGTCGTCCGAGAGCCGGCTGCCCACGATGCCGAGAGATCCGCCCGCGCCCTCCAGGAGCAGCCGCCCGATCATCAGGCCGTTGACGATCTGCACGGCGACCTCGTCCCAGGCCGCGACTGCGGCCAGGTGGCCGATCGACTTGTCTGGGAGTCCCTGGTGCTGGAACCACCCTGCGGCCCTGCGGTGCTGCTGCACCGACTTGTCGGGCGACTCGTAGGCCAGCTCGGCACGGAGCAGGTCTCGGAAGAAGGGGTAGTAGCGGTAGGAGCCGGGTTCGTCGGACACAGACGCGATGAAGGCGTTCGACTTCGCCAACTCGGCAAGTGTGCGTGCGGCCTTGCCGCCGACGAGCTCCTCGACCAGCCCGGGGCACAGGAGGTCCACGACACAGGTGTCGAGGAGGAACTGCCGGATCTCGGGGGTCTGTGCGTCGAGCACCTCACCGAGCAGGTACTCGTTGATGTCATCGGTCTGGGCGACCACGGTGGCGACGGACTCCTCGGGATCCACCTGGTCTGCCAGGGCTCTGGCCGCGAACCGCAGCCCGGCGACCCAGCCCTTGACGCGTTCGTTCAGGTCATGGACGGACTCCCAGCTCAGCTTCACCCCCAGGGAACCCAGCAGCTGCGCGGATTCCTCGTCGGTGAAGGCGAGGTCGGCCACCCGGACCTCCAGCAGGTCGTCACCGAGCCGGTAGCGGTACAGCGGCAGCACCGGGTCCACCCGGCCGACGAACACCAGGCGTAGCCGACCGAAGGTGTGTCTCAGCAGGAAGTCGACCTCGCGAGCAACGTCGGGCGACACCATCTCGTAGCCGTCCAGCACGATCGTCAGCCGGCGTGGTGCCTCGGCGATCACCCCCGCCAGCGCCATCAGTCGCTCCCTGCCCAGAACGGGATCCGTTTCGAGTCCGGCACACCCGTCGGGGAGGGCGACGCCCTGTCGCCTCAAGCACTCGAGGAGGTCTCCCCAGAAGGTCGTGTCCCCGTCCTCGAAGGTGACCCAGCCTGTGCCGGCGGCCTCATCTCCGGCCGACCTCACCCACTCGGCCACCAGGGCCGTCTTCCCCGTGCCGGCCGGAGCGCTCACGAGCACCAGTGACAGAGGGTCCGATCCCGCCAGGAGGTCGAGCAGCTCCTGACGCCGCACGTGACAGGTCGGTAGCTCGGGGATCCCGAACCTGGCCGCGGCCAGCAGCTGCCCTGCCGTCGATCCGGAGGCGGAGGCCCGGTCGGGTTGTGCCAGCTTCATCCGATTCCGGCCCTTCTCCCCCTGGACGTGTCCGGCCCTGCGTGATCAGGTTCGGTTCCCTTCCACGCTAGGTCCTGCGTTCGTGGCGGGACATGGCTAGGTGTAGCGAAAAGAAGGCAGGACCAAGGGCTTGAGTCAGGACCACTCATCCGCAATGGGTGAGCCGGTGCTCGGGGCCCGAGAGTGACTAGTGCAGGAGGCACTTTCCGACCGACTTGGGCGGGATGTGTGCGGCAGACCGCCCCCGCGGGAGGAGACCGACCCGTGGACTCACCCCTCAGGGGTGATGCGCCACGCCGGCCTTCGTCGCAGCGTGGATACCGGACGTGTCGCTACTAAGGAGATCTGACATGAGTGACATCCGAAACCCCCAGACGGGTGCTGCACAGGTGCCACCCCAGACACGTGGCCAGGAGGAGATGACCACCCCAGCACCGGCGAAGGCCCCGACTCCACATCGTGGCGAGGCCGCCCCCGAGCCCACCGGCTGGGTCGGATGGGTCGTGTTCGCCGCGATGATCATGATCATGGTCGGGTCGTTCCAGGTCATCATGGGACTCACCGCCCTGTTCAACAGCGGGTACTACGCCGTCCCGTCGCAGGACCTGTTGGTCAACGTCAACTTCACAGCATGGGGCTGGACGCACATCGCGCTCGGCGCGCTCGCGATCGCTGCGGCGTTCGGGCTGCTGGCCGGGCAGATGTGGGCTCGCATCGTCGGTATCGCAATGGCGCTGGTCAGCGCCGTGGTGAACCTGGCGTTCATGGGCGCCTACCCGTTGTGGTCGATCACGGTCATCACCCTCGACGTGCTCGTCATCTACGCCATCGCCGCGCACGGCAGGGAGATGAAGGCAGAGAGCCTCTGATCCGCGAGCTGGAGGTCATCCGGGCTGGGTGATGCCTGGATGACCTTCGCGTTGGAACGTGGGCAACGTGACCGATCCCCGTGGCTGAAGGAGTGAGCCGGACATGAGCGACCCCAACGAGGTTGAGCGTCTGCGCGCACGGGTCGCCGAGCTCGAGGCCCAGGTGGCAACGGCGGATGTTTCGCCACCCCTCAGGGAGAACCCGAGACGGTCGGCCTGGTGGGCGGTGTCGTCGGCCGTCCTGCTCACGCTCGCCTGCGTGCTCGCTCCGCTGTCGGTCACGTCGGTGTGGGCGAGCATGGAGCTCTCCGACACCGACCAGTACGTCGCGACGGTCGCGCCACTCGCCGACGACCCTGCCGTGCAGAGCGCGATCGCCACCAAGGTGACGACGGTGATCTTCGAGAACCTCGACGTCAAGGGGATCACCACCGACGCGCTCAACACGCTGGCGCAGCAGCCGAACGTGCCACCGAGAGTCGCCGCAGCCCTTCCTGGGCTCGCCGTACCCATCACCAACGGAGTCGAGAGCTTCACCCGCACCCAGGTCGACAAGTTCGTGGCCAGTCCGCAGTTCGCTCAGCTCTGGGACCAGGTGAACCGGGTCGCCCACGAGCAGGTGAACAAGCTGCTCGAGGGCACCCAGGGTGGCGCGATCAGTGCCCAGGGCAACACCATCACCCTCAACCTCGGCCCGATCATCGCGCAGGTCAAGCAGCGCCTGGTGGCTCAGGGATTCGGCCTGGCGAACAACATCCCGACCGTCGACCAGTCGTTCGTCCTCGTCCAGTCCGACGCCATCACGAGCGCGCAGAGCTTCTACAGCCTGCTCAACACGCTCGGCGTGTGGCTGCCATTCATCGCACTGGCCCTCTTCGTGGGCGGCGTCTTCCTCGCCAGGGACCGCCGCCGCGCGACTCTCAAGGGAGCGCTGGGTGTCACCGCCGCCATGCTCGTGCTCGGCGTCGGCCTGGCCGTGACGCGAGTCTGGTACGTCGACGCGACGCCGGCGAACATCTTGACCCCGGAGGCGGCCGGCAGCGTCTTCGACACGTTGGTCCGGTTCCTCAGGACCGGCCTTCGCGCCCTCGCCGTCCTGGGCCTCGTCGTCGCACTCGCCGCGTTCCTGACCGGTCCCTCGACCGCCGCCGTACGGACCCGCTCCACGCTCGAGCACGGGATCGGGTCGGCCCGCGAGGGCGCGGAGTCCGCGGGATGGAACACCGGTCGGGTCGGCACCTGGACCTTCGCTCACAAGCGAGCGCTTCGGATCAGCGTGGTCATCCTGGCTGGGCTGGTCCTGGTGTTCTGGACGAGGCCCACGGGCTGGGTGGTCGTGGGCACCGCGGTGGTCGTCGTACTCCTGCTGGCCCTGATCGAGTTCCTGGGTCGTCCACCTGTGCCGCCGACAGCCGCCCCGGCGGGCGAAGGAGAAGCCCCCACGTTCCCGCGGCAGATGCCGCGCACACAGACCGAGACACCAGCCGCCCCGCCTGCCGCAGACAAGGCACTGCACGGGGCCGAGAAGGGACCCGATCCTCATGTCTGACTACCCGCTCATCGCCGACCACGGTCTCATCGGTGACCTCCAGACGAGCGCGCTCGTGAGCACGGACGGTTCCGTCGACTGGTTCTGTGCCCCCCGCTTCGACTCACCGAGCGTTTTCGGAGCGTTGCTGGACCACGAGAAGGGCGGACATTTCCGGATCCGGCCGACCGTTGAGGTGTTCACCAGCAAGCAGCTGTACTTCCCGGACACCGCGGTCCTGGTGACCCGGTTCATGACGGAGGCGGGCGTGGGGGAGCTGGTCGACTTCATGCCGGTCGCGAGCAGCACCGTGGCCTCCCCCAGGCACCGGCTGGTCCGCCTTCTGCGCTGTGTCCGGGGACAGATGGACTTCGTGGTCGACATCGCGCCGAGGTTCGACTACGGGCGTGAGCCGCACGAGACACACCTGACCGACGACGGCCTGGTCTTCGAGGGCAAGCAGACGTCGATGACGGTCAACCTGGTAAAGGAGCCGGAGGACGAGTACCTGGGACGCGTCGGGGTTGACGAGCACGGCGACTTCCACGCCGAGCTCACCTTGAGGGCCGGCCAGACGCGAGGGCTGATGCTGGAGACCGGCACGGCGGGACCGGTCCGTCAGGTGCGAGTCGCCGAGGCATGGCGGCTGCACGACGACACGGTGCGGTTCTGGGAGTCCTGGCTGGCGCAGTCGACCTACGAGGGACGCTGGCGCGAGGCGCTGAACCGTTCGGCGATCACGCTGAAGCTGATGACCTACGCGCCCAGCGGCGGGCTGGTGGCGGCACCGACCGCGGGACTGCCCGAACAGATCGGCGGCGAACGGAACTGGGACTACCGCTACACCTGGGTCCGCGACGCCTCCTTCTCCGTCTACGCCCTGCTCGGCCTGGGCTTCACGGACGAGGCAGCGGCGCTGGGGACAGTGGCTGCGCAGCCGTCTGGACGAACAGGCCCGCGGCGGGGGCGGCGGCCCGCTGAAGATCATGTACCGCATCGACGGGTCCTCCGACCTGACCGAGGAGGTCCTCGAGCACTGGGAGGGCTACCGCGGCTCCAGCCCGGTCCGGATCGGCAACGGCGCCGCCGACCAGCTCCAGCTCGACATCTACGGCGAGGCGCTGGACAGCATCTACTTCATGGACCAACGCGGGATCACCGCCGGCCACCACGGCTGGCTCAGGATCTGCGAGATGCTGGACTGGGTCACCGAGAACTGGGACCAGCCCGAGGAGGGCATCTGGGAGACCCGCGGCGGGCGGCAGGACTTCACCTACGGCCGGCTGATGAACTGGGTGGCCCTCGACCGCGGGATCCGCCTGGCCAGCAGCCACGGACGCCCCGCTCCCGTGGACCGGTGGCGCACCGAACGCGACGCGATCTACAACCAGGTCATGGAACGCGGCTGGTCCCCCAAGCGGCAGGCGTTCGTGCAGCACTACAAGACCGACGTGCTGGACGCCTCCCTGCTACGGATGTCCACGGTCGGGTTCATCACCCCCAACGACCCGATGTGGGCCTCCACCCTCAAAGCCATGGACGACGAGCTGGTCACCGACAGCCTGGTCTACCGCTACAACCCCGAGGCCTCCCCGGACGGCCTGCGTGGCTCTGAGGGCACCTTCTCGCTGTGCACCTTCGACTACGTCCGGTCGCTGGCCCGCGCCGGCCAGCTCGACAAGGCCCGGGTGACCTTCGAGAAGATGCTCACCTACGCCAACCACCTGGGCCTGTACTCCGAGGAGATCGCGCTCACCGGTGAGCAGATCGGCAACTTCCCGCAAGCCTTCACCCACCTCGCCCTGATCGACGCGGCGATCATGCTGGACCGTCAGCTCGACCTCAGGACCGGCGCCGCGCCCAAGCGCCAGCCGTCCATCCCGGCACAGCGCGCCGCCACCGAGGCCGAGGCAGCACAACCCATGGCCGCTTCTCCGGTCAGCTCCGCCTGACCGGGGGATCTCGGGGCCGGCAGATCCTCAGAGAGGAAGTGACCACGATGACGACCACTCAAAGAGGCCGCCGTGAGCGCGAGGCCAGCGGAGCCGCCTACGGCGGAATCGTCTTCGCCGCGATGCTGATGATCCTCGCGGGAACCTTCCAGCTCGTCGAGGGACTGGTCGCACTCTTCAACGACGACTTCTACGTCAGGGGGCAGGAGTACATCTTCCGTTTCGACCTCACGACGTGGGGCTGGATCCATCTGGTCGTCGGCCTCGTCGTGGCGCTCGCGGGAGGTGCGCTCCTGTCGGGCAGGGTGTGGGCCCGGACCGTCGCCGTGATCCTCGCCGCGCTCAGCATCGTCGCCAGCTTCCTGTGGCTGCCCTACTACCCGATCTGGAGCCTGACCGTCATCGCCTTCGACGTGTTCGTGATCTGGGCCCTGGTCGCACACGGGCGGGACGTCGCCCAGCCCTGAACGGAGGGAAAGCACGATGACCCAGACCGTAGGACCTTCCTCCACCGTCCCGCCCGCAGGTGGTGCTCGCGGCACCTCCGGGTGGGTCGGCTGGATCGCGTTCGCCGGCGTGGCCATGACGATCCTCGGGGTGTTCCACATCGTCCAGGGCCTGGTCGCCCTGCTCAAGGACGACTACCTCGTCGCCCGGAGCTCCGGACTGCTCCTCGACCTCGGCTACACGACGTGGGGGTGGGCGCACCTCGTGATCGGTGCGGTCATCCTGGTCGCCGGCTTCATGGTCTTCGCCGGCCAGGTCTGGGCCAGGGTGGTGGGCACGATCGTGGCGCTGGTCAGCGCGGTCGGCAGCATGGTCTTCCTGCCGGCCTACCCCGTGTGGTCCCTCATGGTGATAGCCCTCGACATAGTGGTGATCATGGCCCTCACCGTGCACGGCTCGGAGATCAAGGCGGGCGAGTGAGCGGCCTGTGGCCGGGCGGGCGGGCGACTGAGCAGGCGTCGGCTCAGGGCCGGTCGACGTCCTCGTGGATGTGCTCGGCGGGTGCGTTCCTCGGCTGCCAGTCGTAGATCACCGACGTGCGCAGGAACGTGTCCTGCACAGACCGGTTCTGCCTGCTCGCGGCGACCCACAGCAGGCCGATGGGGAACACCGCGCAGAACAGTGCGCGCACCAGCGCGCCGAAGAGCCGCAGGTTCTCACCGCGGTAGCCGACGACCCGCAGTCCCATGACGAGACACCCGTAGCTGCGCCCGCTGATCCACCACGCGATGGTGAGGTAGACGACGAGCACCAAGAAGGCCGCGGTCAGGCTGAAGAGGAGCTGCACCTCCGGGAAGGTGAAGTTCCGCGGGTCGACCATGAACAGCAGGACCGCGAACGCGGCGTACCCGACGAGCAGCACGAGCCCCACGACGACGCCATCGATCACCGCCGCGACCATGCGAGTCACGAGGCCCGCCCGCTGACCCTGGTAGGGCCGCGCCTCACGCGGGACAGGCGAAAACCCGCCCTCCGTCATGGCTGCCTCAAGATCTCCGGTCGGGCTGCGTCGGGACCGTCGGGGCCGTCGGGGCCGTCGGGGCTGTCCGGGTCACAGCGTCCGCGGGCAGGCGGCCGGTCGAGGCCCCACCACCTGGCGCCTCGGTGTTCCTGCGCCCCCGACGGAGGAGCAGCCGGTCCACCGCACGGCCGACCGCCTCGTCCGCGGCGATGCCCTGCATCCGCGCTCCTGTCACCGTGTCCGAGGCCATGGAGCCGGTGGACTCCCGGATGATCTCGGGCAGGTCGACCGCGTCGATGACCTCCTCGGCCAGGCCGACCAGGTCGATCCGCGCCAGGATCGCCTGCACGAGCACGTCGAGGTCCACACGCTTGAGAACGACGTCGGTGAGGTCGAGCCGGTCGAGCACCGCATAGATGTCCAGGCGCCGAGCTGCGGCGTCGAGGTCCACCCGGTTCACCACCGCCTCTACGTCGACGCGGTTGAGGATCGAGTCGATGTCCACGCGCTTGACCACCGAGTCCACGTCTACCCGGCCGACGACCTGGTCGAGGTCGATGCGGGCGGCGACGGCGTCCACGTCGATCCGGCTCGCGACCGCATCCAGGTCCACGCGGCGTACGACGCCGTCCACATCGAGCCGGGCCGCGGCGGTGTCGAGGTCGACCGCGGCGACGACCGCGTCGAGGTCGACGTACCGCAGGACCAGCTCGGTCAGCCGGGCGCGGCGGAGTACCTCGGCGAGGAGCATCGGGACGAGTACGTCGAGCCGCCGCCCGAGCTCTTCACGGACGGACTCACGCCGACCTGCACCCAGTCGCCCCAAGGCGCCAAGCAGCCGTGCCGGCTGGAGATCCTGTGGCAGGCCCGGAGGACGCAGTGCCAAGCGAGCGACCGGTTCCAAGACAGCTCCCGCCCTCCGCGTGACCTTGCCCGCTGCGGCGAGCGCAAATGATGATGCGCCGACCGCAACGTCGACGGGTGTGACCGAACCTGCGCCCTGGGACACCGCACCCGGTGCGTCGGGTTGCTGCGCTGATGTGCTCACGTTTCCCATCGTGTCCGGTGCGCGAGCCTGTGGCATCGTCCTTGGCGGGTGAGCCGAGGCGACCGACAGGGGTCCTGGCTCAGCCCACGGTCTGGGGAACCGAGGTCGCGAAGGGACGCATCTTCGTGACCGCCCCGGACGACGAGGCACGTGGACTCCGGCACCTGCCGCCAGGCTCCTTGCAGGTCGCGGAGCGGCGCTGACGCCACGAGCCGGGCATCATCGAGAGCCGGTGCAGCACCGGGGTGTCCGGGTTCCGTACCAGCCGACAGAGAACCGTCCCGTCGGTGGTCTCGACGCCCAGACGCGAGTGCTTGCTCTGCACGACGAGCGAATGCTCGGGCTTGTTGAGAAGCTGAACGGCGACGACAGCCGACCGTCGACGCGGGTCATCCGTCGCGGGTGAGGCGCGCTGCCCACAGGAAGGGTGATCGTGGTCCTAGAACCCGTCGACCCGCGCCGCCAACGCGCAGGGAGACAGGGTCTAAGCGCGTCCGGCCCACGTACCCAGGAGTGAGAGTGACCACGACAGCGACAGATGTTCACGGCCCGATCGACTTCGCGCTCATCGAGTTCCCGCGTGACAAGCTCACCGGGGAGGCCAGCAAGGCGCTGAGGGACCTGGTGGAGCGCGGCACCATCAGGCTCTATGACCTGATGGTCATCGCCAAGAACGAGGACGGCTCGGTCGAGATGCTCGAACTCACGGACCCCACTTCTGAGACGGGCGGCTTCTCGTACTTCGCGGGAGCACGCTCCGGACTGCTGGGGGACGACGACCTGGACGAGGCGGCCGGCGTGATGGAGTCCAACACGGTGGCCGCGCTGATCGTCTACGAGAACACCTGGGCGATTCCCTTCGTCGCCGCAGCCCGGAACAGCGGAGGGGAGCTCATTGCCAGCGCGCGCATTCCGGCGCCGGACGTCATGGCCGCCCTCGACGCCCTGGACCCGAACACCTGAGGAGAAAGACGATGCCAGGACTGGTACGAGGAATCGCACGGACAGCCGTGGTGGCGGGCACAGCGACCGCCGTGAGCGGCCGTGTCCAGCGTCGCCAGGCAGAGAAGTACGCCGATCGGGATGCCGGGATCGCCGCGCAGCAACAGGCGGCCTACGAGCAGCAGTACGCTCCCCCGCCGCCCGAGGCGCCCCCGGAGCCGGCAGCCGACCCGATCCAGCAGCTGAAGGACCTCGCCGACCTGAAGGCCCAGGGCATCCTCACCGAGGAGGAGTTCGCGGCACAGAAGGCGAAGATCCTCGGGTCGTGAGGCTCGCGCCACTGAGCCATGCACGGCCGACGTACGCCACGACGACCGCCACGATCACCAGCGGCATCACGTCGAGCCCGTCGGAGAGCAGCAGCAGGGTCGGCAGGAGGACGGACACCAGCGGGAACCCCAGCATGACGACGCACATGGCGCCGATGCCCATGGCAGCGCCGGTGACGGTCTGCAGGCCGGGAAGGTGCGACAGCGCGAGGCCACCTGCGGCGCCCAGGAACATCGCCGGGAAGATCGGGCCCCCGCGGAAGCTGCCCAGGCAGGCGCCGTACGCCAGCCCCTTGCAGAGAAGGAGCAGAAGCAGCGCCCCCACCGTGTACTCGGAGCTCTGCGTGATGAGCGAGGGCAGCGCGTCCTGGCCGGAGAAGAGCACGTCGGCGGTGCTCCTGCCGGTCACCTCGCCGTAGAGGATCGCCAGGACGGCGACGACCAGGCCCACGGCCGGTGTGGCCAGCAACAGCCGCCGCTCGACCCGCGGCCGTAGCGTCTTGCCCAGCCGGCGGATGCCGGTGCCGAAGAACGCGGCCGCGACGCCGATGACCAGCGCCCATCCGAACTCCGACACGGTCGGGCTGCCGACAGCCGGCAGCCCGGGAATCGTCAGCGAGGTCGTGCCGAGCCCGGTGAGCGAGTCCAGGCCGACGAAGACGAGCGACCCGATCCCGGCGGCGAGCAGCCCGGGGACCAGCACGAGGGAGGTCATCGCGCCACCGATGCCGGCGATCTCCATGAGCAGGAAGGCGGCCGGCAGCGGCGACCCGAGCAGGGTGCTGATCGCCGCGAAGCTCCCGGCCGCCCCGATCAGGGCAACGGCCTGCGACGGCGCGTCGCGCTTGAGCAGGCGCACCGCCCATGCGGCGAGCCCACCCCCGATCGCGATCAGGGGCGCCTCGGGTCCGAGGACCGCACCGCAGCCGAGCGTGACGAGCGCGGCGAGCGCGATACCCACAATGGCCACCGGCTCCGGCGCACCGGCTCCTGCGTGGAAGCCCTCGGCCGGTGACTCTCCACCGCTGCCGGGGAGATACCGGATCGTGAGTGCGACCAACAGGCCCCCGACGACCAGCACCGGGATCGGCCACCACGTCGGCGAGCCGAGACCCATCGCCTTCGGCAGGTCGTCGAAGAGCCAGCCCTGCAGATGCGCGGTCAGCTGGAGGAACCAGTAGGAGACGAGGGCGATGGGAGCCCCGACGAAGCCCGCGACCACCAGGATCACGACGTAGCTGCGTGACCTGAGCAGCGTCATGGGGTCCGGAGCAGAGGTTTGCGTGGTCACCTGGCCTCCTCAGGTTCCCGAAAGTGCAGGGCTGCCCGTGACCCGGGCGCCTTCAGGCAGCAGGAGCAGGGCCCCGACCAGGAAGCCGAGCGCACCGAGCGAGGTGGCTGCGTCGGCGACGGCCACGTCGGCCTCGCTGCCCGTGGCGGGGAGGACGTACGACGCCAGCGCCGCCACCCCGAAGGCCAGGCAGCCGAGCAGGTTCACCGTGACGATCCCGCCCTCCAGGCTGCGTGGCGGTCTGCTCACCAGGCCTCCGGCGACCTCGACGTACGCCAGGTAGCCGGACACGAGGAAGCAGATCGAACCGAACGCGTCCGGCCGCCAGACCGCCTGGTCGTACGACGGCGAGCCGACGGCCGTGGTGAGCGCCCGGAGCGTCGTGGCGTTGAAGAAAAGCGTGCCCAGCAGCTGCACGCCGCTGCTCCACCAGTCGACCCGGCGTGGCTCCCAGGCGAGCACACGCATCGGCCCTTCGCGGTTGGCGCCCGGACCCCGGTCGGCGTTCAGAGTCTCCAGCCACTGCAAGGCGGCTGCCGAGGTGAAGAGGAGCGAGCCCACGAAGAACACGATGCCGTCGGCTTGAGGACCGACCGCCTGGAGGAACGCCTGCAGCGGCGCGACGAGGAAGCACGTGGAGCCGGCGGCGAAGAGCACCGCGATCCACCACGACCCCCGGTGCGGCGCCCAGACGATGCTGTCGTCGCCTGGGCGCACGCGCGACAGCTGCGACGCGTGCTTGCGGTGCGCCCGTGAGGACCACTCGACCCTGCGGCCGTCGGGGTGGGCATAGGTGACCGCCGTGGTGAAGGGACCGGTCGACCGGCGCCCCACGACGGTCCACCCCGTCGGGGCCTGTGGATACTCGCTCACCCCACCGCTTGCGGGAGTGACACGGGGAAGTGGCTCGGCATCTTCACATTGCACACCGCGCCGACGGCAGGACGAATCATCCGCGCTGGGTGAGGCACGCCGCTCGGGGCCGGGATTGCCTGGGGGTGCGAACCGAGAACCCCGGAGGACGTCATGGGCGTGTGGAAGAAGAGCGACACCAGAGCGGAGGACACGACCGTCGTCCCCCGATTCACCCGCGCGGGGATGCTCGAGGTGCCCAAGCACCACCTCCCGGAGCAGGGGATGCTGCCGCAGACGGCGTACCAGATCGTCATGGACGAGGTGATGCTCGACGGCAACGCGCGGTTCAACCTGGCCACGTTCGTCACGACCTGGATGGACGACGAGGCCGACCGCCTCTATGCCGCCACGTTCGACAAGAACATGATCGACAAGGACGAGTACCCGCAGACCGCCGAGATCGAGAACCGCTGCGTGCGGATGCTCGCCGACCTCTGGCACGCCCCGGACGCGGCCGAGAGTGTGGGTACGTCGACGACCGGCAGCTCCGAGGGGTGCATGCTCAGCGGCCTCGCGCTCAAGCGCCGGTGGCAGCACGCGAGGCGCAGGGCCGGCCTGCCCGTCGACCGTCCCAACATCGTCATGGGCGGGAACGTCCAGGTGGTGTGGGAGAAGTTCGCCAACTACTGGGAGGTCGAGCCTCGCTACGTCCCTCTCCAGGGGGACGTCTTCCATCTGACCGCAGACCGGTTGCTCGACTACGTGGACGAGAACACCATCGGCGTGGTGGCGGTCCTCGGCTCCACCATGGACGGGAGCTACGAGCCGGTGCAGGAGATCTGCGCGGCGCTCGACGAGTTCGAGACGACCAGCGGCGTCTCCGTTCCGGTGCACGTCGACGCTGCCTCCGGCGGGTTCATCGCGCCGTTCGTGCAACCCGATCTCGTCTGGGACTTCCGCCTGCCTCGGGTGGTGTCGATCCAGACGTCGGGTCACAAGTTCGGCCTCGTCTACCCCGGAGTCGGTTGGGTGCTCTGGCGTGATGCGGTCCACCTGCCGGATGACCTGGTCTTCCACGTGAACTACCTCGGCGGCGACATGCCGACCTTCGCGCTGAACTTCTCCCGACCCGGGGCGCAGGTGGTGCTGCAGTACTTCCAGTTCCTGCGGCTGGGAATGGAGGGGTTCCGGCTCGTCCAGCAGGCCTGTCAGGACGTCGCGGTCCACATCGCCCGGACGCTCGAGGCGATGCCGGAGTTCGACCTGGTCTCCGACGGCCGGGAGCTGCCCGTCGTGACGTTCACCGTCGACAAGGACGTGACGAAGTACGACGTCTACGACGTGTCCCGGAAGCTCCGCGAGGCCGGCTGGCTGGTCCCGGCGTACACCATGCCCCCGAAGCGGGAGGACCTGGCTGTTCTCCGCGTCGTCGTACGCAACGGGTTCAGCCACGACATGGCCGAGCTCTTCCTGCGCGACCTGCGCGCCGCGGTCGACTGGCTCGACAACCTCTCCTCGCCCATGCCGCGCGAGGGGCAGCCCAGCAGCTTCCACCACTGAACGAAGAGGGCGCGCGTTGCCGTGGAGGCGTGATCGGCCCGGCACCGGCGGGCTTTCGCGCGATGCCGAAGCCGACCGAGGCACGCGTCGTCGGTCAGACGAGTGCCTTCTCCTTGAGGCGCTCGTACTCGGCCTGCGAGATGGTTCCGGAGTCCAGCATCGCCTTGGCCTGCGCGATCTGGTCTGCCGGCGTGGCCTTGGCGGCGACCTCTCGGATGTACGCGTCCTGCTGCACCTTCGCGGCTTCCGCACTGCGAGTCGCCCGCTCCGTCATGCCCGAGCCACGGGCGATCAGGTACACGAGCGAGGTGATGAGCGGCAGGAAGATAAGGCACACGATCCACACTGCCTTGGCCCAGCCCGATGCCTCCCGGTCACGGAAGAGGTCGGTGATGATCGCGAACATCACCATCAGGTACGCCACGAAGGCGAAGCTGATGAAGATGAACCACACAACGTCCCAGAACGACATCCCAGGTTCCTTTCCTCGTTGCCACAAGAGTCCTTCACTCGAAGTGTCGGTCCCACGGGGGCACAAGCGCCTCATCTCCGGCGGATGACTCTTCTCCCCGGAATGGGTCAGCAGGTGACAGCCCCGGGCGACGCACCCGTGCCCTCGGTCAGCAGGTGCCGGACACCGCGTCGCTCAGCACCTGGACCGCGGAACCGACGGCCTTGACGTCGGCCGCCACCGCGCCGAGGGAGGCGGCCGAAGGGGCGGCCGAGGCAGCCTGGATGCTCGACTCGAGCGAGCCCGCGGCGGACTTCACGGCGTCGGTCTCGGTCGAGTACTGCGCCGGAGCGTCCTTCCTGAGCTGCTGCACCTCCGACTGGATGTTGGTCAGCTCCGTGGAGAGGGTGGACAAGCCGTTCTCGCCGATCTTCACCTGCTTCAGCTTGTCGACCGAAGCCTTCAACGAGTCGAGGTCTCCGCAGACCGCGGGCGTCGCCGAGCTCGTCGCGGGTGTCGGCGTCGATGTCTTCGACTCGTCGCCACAGGCGGCGAGCCCAGGGCCCACCAGCAGGAGGCACAACAAGGTTGTCGTCAGGCGCTGCGTTCTCGTCATACCTCCAGGTTCATGGGTGGTCGGTCCGCCCGCATCCTCCGGCGGGGGTGATCGGCCCGCCGCGGGCCATCACGTTTTACGGAGGTCAAGGGACGAGTCGGGGCCCGGCGGTGTCGAAGGTCTGCTGCTCCCATTCGAGCGCCAGGACTGACCCCGGGGCTAACGACTCGTCGACGCAGCGGTTGCCCGGTGGGCAGCACGATGTGCGGCCCGGCGGGCCTGGAAGGCCCTGGCCAGCTCGTCGCCCCCGACCGTGTCGAAGAAGTCGATGCCGCTGACGTGGGCGTCGACGAGTCCGAAGACGATGGATGACAGGTGGGGCCGGACGCTGGCGTGCTCGGTCACGGGTCGGTCTTCACCGGCGGTCCGGGCGTCTGCCTCGCGCGCGGCTGGTTTGGCGGGCGCGTTGACGTGGGTGAACATGCCGCACCTCCTCACAGGGTTCTCCTTCAACCCTGCGTCGGGGGCTGTCGCGCGGCCAGAGGCGCAAGGTCTGGCCGGGGGTCACCGTTGGTCCCGAACCTCACGTACCACCGGCGGCGGCGTCGGCTGTGCCGTTCCCACTAGCTGCTGAACTGGCCGCCGTCGCGCACGTCGCGGACCAGCTCGTTCATCCGGAGGGAGACCTGGTGGATGTGCGGGATGTCCTTGAGGACCACCGTGCCCTCCTCACTCGCGGCCGACACCTTGAGCGTCCCTGCGCCGACGATGCGGTCGACGATCCCCTGGTCGAAGGCGACGTCGTTGATCCGGGTGAGCGGGATGTCACGACCCGACCGACGCAGCACGCCGGTGCGGGTGGCCAGCCGCTCGGTGGTGAGCGTGTAGGTGCGGTTCCACCAGGCGAGGGCCGGCCAGACCCCGAAAACCAGAACCACCCCGGCGAACGCGATCCACCCGATGGTGTCGAGCCAGGCGAAGAACCCCTCGTCGGGGCCGATCGCGAGTACGACGATCAGCCCCGCGAGCGCGATGAGGCAGATCAGCATCGCCCCGAGGAGATGCTTCCAGTGTTCGTGCATCTCCAAGACGATGTGTTCGCCAGGCGAGAGCTGGTCGGCCGGTAGCCCCATGCGGCCATGATGACACCGCGCAAGCGCCCGGATCGGTGGAACGGCGAAGCCGCTGTCAGGGCAGGTCAGGGGCGGCTGGAGAGGCCCAGGTGGCGGGGACGTCGGCGCCACCCTCCTCGGAGACGCGATACTTGCGCCCTTCGGCCGCGATCTCCGCCGGCCTCACCGAGGCGTCGTGGAACGGCCGCCCGTCGGAGTCGAGGACGATGCCGGACCCCCTGGCCGGCCGGATCTGCATGCTCGCCCTCGCGCCGGTGAGCCCCTCGCCGGCGGCCAGGTCCGACGCAGCTCGCACGTCTCCGGCTCCGTGCCGAAAGAGTCGGTCACGGCTCGGCACTCGGTTGGCGCGTCGGGATGCCGCCCGACATGAACAGCGCGAGAAGCGAGATGAGGGCCAGAACGGCGAGTGACGCCCGCATGCCGTCGAGGCGGGCCGCCTCGTTCTGCTGGACGATCGCGGCCGCTGTCGCGCCAGTCACCCCGGCGTCCGCGAGGGCTGCGCTCAGCTGGTCGTCGGGGACGAACGGCACGCCGCTGGCCAGCTCGACCTGGGCCGACGAGGACATGTCCTGCGGGATGTCAGGGTTTGCCTCGATGCCCGTGAAGAACGACGTGGTGAGCCCCGAGATCAGCACGGCCCCGGCGAGCGCGGTCCCGATGGCCGCGCCGAGGAAGGTGACGGTGTTCTGCAGCCCGCCCACCTCAGAAGCTTGGTCGTCCGGCACCGCCGACACCGTCACGCTTCCGAGCTGCGATGCCAGCGCGCCGACGCCGAGCCCGGCGAACAGCATCGGCCAGGTGACCACCTCTGGCCCGACGCCCACCTCGAGCGCAGCAGTGAGCGACACGATGCCCACGAACAGCGACACGAACCCCAGCCGCACCACCCGGCGGGGTGAGGCGTCGGGGAAGAACTTCGGAATGCCAACCGCCGCGAGGAGCAGGGCCAGCGAGAGCGGAAGGATCCGCAGGCCGGTCTCGATCGCCGACAGCCCGAGCGCCACGGAGAGGAACAGCGGCACGGCGAAGAACAAGCCTGACTGCAGCAGGTACTGGTAGAAGAACGACGTCAGCCCCCCGCGCAGCAGCTTGTTGCCGAGCATGGCCGGGTCGATGAGAACCGCGTCGCCACGGCCCTGGCGACGGCGCTCCCAGCCGAGGAAGCCGACCAGTACGACGCCGCCGCCGAGGACGAGCCAGAACACCGGTGACAGGCCGAGCCAGACAGGAGCCTCGGGCTTGGGGATGGCGAACCCCCAGGAACCTGCCTGGAGAACGCCGAACACGATCAGGCTCAGACCGAGGGCGGACAGGCCGGTGCCGACGAGGTCCATACGAACGCCGGGCTCCGGTGGCGTATCCGCCAGCCGCCTCGTCATGAAGAGGATGACCAGCACCACGATCACCTCGCCGGCGAACACCCACCTCCACGACGCATACGTCGTGAAGAGACCGCCGATCAGGGGCCCGAGCGCGACCGCGACAGCCGCGGCCGCTGCGACCAGGCCATAGGCACGCGGACGTTCGGCCCGGCCGAAGTTCGATGCCACCAGGCCGACGATCGCGGGCATGATCAGCGCGGCACCGGCACCCTCGAGGAGGGACCAGCCGATCAGCAGCACAGTCAGGTTCGGCGAGATCGCGGTGGTGAAGGAACCTGCGCCGTAGATGATGCAGCCCAGCGCGAAAGCGCGCTTGCGGCCCATGATCTGGCCGATCTTGCCGCCCGTGATCATCAGCGACGCCATGACGAGCATGTACAACGTGATCGCGGTCTGGATGCCCGTGACCGTCGTACCCAGGTCCTCGGCCACTGTCGCGATCGACACGTTCATGACCGAGCTGTCGAGCGCCATCAGGAACTGGCCCGAGGCCAGCGTGAGGAGGATCGTTCCGGAGGCGGCCGCGGCTGGTACGGCGGTCGCGGACGCGTTGCTGCTCATGTGTCGGCACACCCTCTCAATCGGGCCCAAGAACGAGCGTGCCCGAAAGAGGAACCGCACGTCCCGGTTTTCGAAGCCGCTACCCCATCGACGCCACGAACGCCCGGCCACAGCGGAAGAGGTGCTCGGGACCTTCGCCACTACGACCCCACGTCACCGCGAGCACATGCTGGCCAGGAGGCTTCGACATCCGGGGGAGACATGACGACACAGCAAGGTCCGCTGCCCCAGCCCACCGCATGGCGCGCTGTGACTCGCTGCTTCGCCAGGACCCTGGTGATGCTGGCACGGGGCGATCTGCGTCTGCCACGGCAGAACCTCGGCCGCGTGATCCGTTTCGCCGACGGGACCTCGGGCCGGGTGTACCGGGAGACGGCTGTGGACGGGCATGCACCGGCCGATCCGTGTGTCCTCGTGGTGTCGTTCCGGCTTCGGGCTGTGCGTGGGTGGGGACACGCCGTGTTCGAGGCGGAGAGCATCCTCAACACGCCGCTCTTCGCCGGGTTCCCGGGTTTCGTCTCCAAGCTCTGGATGACCCACGACGACAGCGACAAGTACCGGGGTCTCTACGAGTGGGACGGCCCGCACGCCGCCGATCAGTACGCCCGGGCTCTCTGGCGTGTGCTGGAGCTCGTCTGCGAGAAGGGCTCGATCGACTTCCGCGTCCTGCCCGGTGTACGACGCGACGAGGTGCTGGCCGACCCGAGCCGGATCGACGGCGACGCGGAGTCGGAGCCGGAGGCGTGGTGGCGGGTCGTCGAGGCGGCGTGAGCCCACGACCTGACGTGCTGGTCGTGGGCGCCGGGCCGACGGGGCTGACCACCGCGTTGCAGGCTCATGACCATGGCGCGACCGTCCGCGTCGTGGAGCGCAGGCCCGACCCGTTCCGGCCGTCGCGGGCGATGATCGTGCACCCAGGCACGCTGGAGAGCCTGCGGCCGTTGGGCGTGACCGACGACCTCCTCGACAGAGGAGACCTCTCGCCGGAGGCCGAGCTCCACCTCGGTCGCCGTCGGGTGGCCGCCCGGA
Organism: uncultured Actinomycetota bacterium; assembly: GCA_963700955.1. GTDB lineage: Bacteria > Actinomycetota > Actinomycetes > Propionibacteriales > Nocardioidaceae > Nocardioides_C. The sequence goes on from CAVOZH010000012.1 coordinate 911,290, forward strand.
TGGCTGACCTGGACATGCCGGAGACGGCGTTCCCGCACCTGACCATGCTGCGGCAGATGGACCTCGAGGAGGTGCTGGCCCGGGCGCTGGAGAAGCGCGGGGTCGCGATCGAGCGGGGCACCGACCTCGTGGACCTGGCTCCCGGTGACCACACGGTCCGGGCGGTGCTGCGGGCGGGAGAGGCCGGAGTCGAGGAGACGACCTGCCGGTTCCTCGCCGGCTGCGACGGCCCGGACAGCACCGTTCGACGGCTCGTGGGCATCGGCTGGCACGGGGGTGCGTACCGCGAGGAGGTGGTCCTCGCCGACGTCGAGCTCGACGGGTTGTCACCGGGCGTGCTCCACGTCGCGGCGGGACGCGAGGGGCTCGTCTTCGTCTTCGCCCTGGGTGAGGGCGCGACCTGGCGCATCCTCGCGACCCGCCCGTGTCGAGACGGCGACCTGCCGTTCGGACGACCCGTCCGCGAGGTCCCGGCGTCCGACGTACAACAGCTTCTCGACGTGGCGGGGCTGGGCGCGACCGTTCGCGACCTCAGCTGGTCCGGGCGGGTCCGGTTGCAGCACCGGTTGGCCGACTCGTTCCGCCACGGTGACGTGTTCCTCGCCGGCGACGCCGCCCACGCGCACTCTCCCGCAGCGGCGCAGGGAATGAACACCGGGATCCTCGATGCGGTGAACCTGGGCTGGAAGCTCGCCTTCGCCGCCACGAGCGAGGACGGCGACCACACCGACCTACTGGCCTCCTACGAGCAGGAACGTCGCCCCGTTGCCCGGCAGGTGCTCGCCCTGACGCACCTGGTCTTCTTCGCCGAGGCGTCGACGAACCCGCTCCCTTCGTTCGCGCGCGGGACACTGGTGCCCCTGGCGGCACCGGTCCTGCCGCTCCTGCTGAGGCAGCCGCGGCTGATGGCCGGGGTGGTGCGCATGCTGTCCCAGCGGTGGGTCCGCTACCGGCACAGCGTCCTCTCGGTGGACGGCGCTCCTCCAGCCGGTGGCCGGCCACGTCCTGGAGACCGGTTGCCTGACCGGGACGTGACGCACGGCGGCCAGGTCACTCGCCTGCACGAGCTGACCGCCCGACCGGGAGTGCACGTCCTGCTGGAGCGCGACGCGGCGGAGCTCGACCCAGGCCGGCTCGGTCGCCAGGTGTCGGTCCATCGACTCAGCAGCAGCCCGGGTCGCGGGCTGGTCGCCGTACGACCGGACGGCCACGTCGGGTTCCGTTGCGCGGAGGCCGACCGTGCACAGCTGGAGGGCTGGCTCGACCTGGTGGCCGCCCGCTAGCCGGAGCCTCGCTGCTGCCAGTGCGGCGGGCGGTCGAGCGAGACAGGCAGTGTGGTGGCGAGGTCGCCCTTGGCGGCGTCGAGCTGGGGCTGGGTGAGGAAGAAGCACCCGCCGAGGTCAGCGCCGCTCAGGTCCGCCCCGCGTAGGTCGGCGCCGATCAGGTCGGCCCCGCGTAGGTCGGCGTTCGTGAGCTGAGCCGCGATGAGGTAGGCGCCGCCGAGATCCGCACCTCGAAGGTCCGCGCCACCGAGCTCGGCAGCGACGAGGTCGGCTCCCCTGAGGTCCCGCTTGGGGCCGGGGACGCCGGCGCGGGCAAGCTCGCTGGTCCGCCGCAGCAGCGGCCTGATCTCATCACGGAGCGCCGCGACGTCCACTGCGACGACCGCGCGGGCAGTACCGTCGGTCAGGTCGTCGATGCGGCTCAGAGCGTCGCGGAGGTCGTGGTGGATCGGCCCGGTATGCGGCATGGACAGAGCCTCGGTCAGGTACCAGAGCAGCTCGTGAAGGCGGCGCATGACAGAGAACGCGTCGAACATCTGCCGGGCCGTGTGGGGAGCCTGCCGCCAGTCCTGGCCGCCGAAGGTCGTCCGGGACACCTTCTGCCCTGCGCCGAAGCAGTCGAAGGCGGTGCACCCCGCGAAGCCCTCTTCGCGCAGCCGCGCGTGGATCCCACAATGGAAGTCGGACTGCAGGTTCGCGCAGGGCTCCCCTGCCTCCTTGTCGAATGCGAAGTCGGCCGAGGCGGTGAAAGGCAGTGCGGCACAGCACAGTCCGAAGCAGCTCGCACAGTCGGCTCGCAGGCTCCGTCGGCGTCCGCCCGAGGAGGGAGCCTCCTGCTCTGGGTACAACGCGTGGACTCCTGTCGCAATGCGCGCACCGCTCGATGAACCATCGGGGTGCCGGGCGCGTGTAGTGAGCATGTCGTACTTCGGGAACAGGACGCCAGCCAACATCTGGCTGGTCGTCGCGGCGCTGGTCATCGCCGCGATCGTCATCGTGCTGCTGGTGCTCTACGGCGGCAGCGGCAGCGGCAGCGGCTCATCGGGCGGCGGCGGCATGGGCGGCTACTGACCCTTCAGGCGGAGGTGGTCATCGCCGCAAGCGTCTAGTCCGTTGCGGCGGTCGTCGTCCGGCGCCAACCGCCCTCGGGCGGGGTAGCCACCACCCCGAGTTGCCCGCATGACTTAGGTATGCCTAACCTTTTCGGGTACGCGCCCTGCTTCACCCAGATCGGAGCTTGCCCGTGAGCCTCCCCGCCACCCTGCTGCTGGGGTTCATCGCCGGTGTCACCATCCTGCTCGGCCTGCCCATGGGCCGGCTCCGCCGCCCGGCCCCCTCGCTGCGTCTGCTCCTGAACGCCACTGCGGTGGGAGTGCTCTTCTTCCTGGTCTGGGACGTGCTCTCGGCCGCCTGGGAGCCGATCGACACCGCGCTGGGTTCGGTGCACGAAGGCACCGGCGGGCTGGGTACGGCGATCGGGTACGGCGTGATCTTCGTCGCCGGCCTCGCCATCGGCCTGTTGTCCCTCGTCTACTACGAGCGCTGGATGGGGCGTCAGGTTGCCGCGCGTCCGGCGGGTGCGCCGCCCCGACCGCAGGGCCCGGGCGCGATGACGATCGGCGAGGTGCAGCCGCCCCGGGGACTCGCCTCGTGGTCGGCGGCGCGCCGTCTCGCGCTGCTCATCGCGGTCGGCATCGGCCTGCACAACTTCGCGGAGGGGCTGGCGATCGGGCAGTCCGCCGCCAGCGGTGAGATCGCGCTGGCCCTGATGCTCGTGATCGGCTTCGGGCTGCACAACGCCACCGAGGGCTTCGGCATCGTGGCCCCTCTGGCTGCTGACATCGACGGCGACGGCCAGGCGCGGCGCCCCAGCTGGCCGTTCCTGCTGACCCTCGGCGCGATCGGCGGCGGGCCGACCTTCGTCGGCACCCTCATCGGTTACGGCTTCACCAGCGAGCCGCTCAGCGTCGCGTTCCTCACCCTGGCCGCCGGCTCGCTCCTGTACGTCATCACCCAGCTCATCAGCGTCGCCGCACGAGCTCGGCGTTCTGACCTGCTCGCCTACGGCATCCTGCTCGGCCTCGTCGCCGGGTTCCTCACCGACGCGATCGTGACCGCCGCCGGCGTCTAGGAGCCGGTTCCCGGGTCACCGGGTTGCCGCACCCGCGTGGCCTCGGCTCAGTGCCACGACACCTCGGTCACCCGGTCGGTGAAGTCCGGTGTCTCCCCACCCAGGAGGTAGGCACCGTCGGCGGTGACCGCGGTCGAGAAGTCGGCAACGGGGTACGGCAGACGCCCCGCACGCCGCCACGAGCCGGTGGAGGGCTGGAACCACCACATCGCGTCGGTGGGCTGGTCCGACGTCGTGCGACCACCCATCACCAGGATCCGGTCCCCCGCCACCGCGGCGGCGGCATGGCCCAACCCGCGCGGAAGCCGTCCGGCGGGGCGGACGCGGCCGGAGCGGAGGTCGACCGCGTAGACCGCGCTGAGCTCCCGGTGGTCCTCCTCGCCCCCCATGACCCAGGCCAGGTGCCCCATCACGGCCACGGCGGCGTAGCGGACGCCCCGGGGCAGCCTGCCGAGGGGCGTGAACCGGCGGCCGTCGTCCGTGCGGAGGATCGAGCGAGGTGACCGAGTCCCGTCGTACCCACCGAGGACGACAGCACCGCCCGCGTACGGCACCGCCGCCAGGTCCGAGCGGGCGCCGGGAAGCCTGCCTGCCACGTGCCAGGCACCGTCCGCGCCGAGGCGTTGGACGACCGCGAGCTCGCTCGAGCTGCCGCCGCCGAACACTGCAGGCTGACCGCGCAGCAGCGCGCCGGCGGCGTCGTGCGCAGCCGTGCCGAGTGCCGGGAGTGGCGTCGCGTGGCCGGAAGGCAGCGTGATCCGGTACGCCCGGTTCGTGGTCACGCCACCGGAGAGCAGGCCGCCCGCCAGCACGGCACCGCCGGGGACTGGTACGGCGACGCCACGGCTCACCGGCTGGGGCAGGCGCCAGGACGTCCGGGTGGCCCGCACCCGCGGAGGGCGGACCCGCTTCGGCACGGCGGAGGGCGCAGCCGGGAGCCGCGTGCTCGCCGATGCCCGCGACTGCGGCGACCCGTGCTGACCTGCCGCACCGCTCGGCCCCTCACCGGAGGTGCAGCCCGCTAGACCGAGCAGCGCGACGACCGCGAGCAGAGCTGCCGCGGGCCGGGTCACCGCATGTTTCCGGTGTGACCCAGGGAGTAGCGCCCGGGCTGCGGCCAGACCGCGGAGCCGTGGGGGCTGATGCCGACCGGGACGCGTGCGACCAGCCGACCGGTGCGCGTGTCGAAGGCGTAGACCTCGCCGTTGTAGCGGCCTGAGAGCCACAGGGTCCTGCCGTCCTCGGACACGCCGCCCATGTCGGGGCTGCCGCCGCCCGGGACGACCCAGGTGTCGACGACCTTGTGGGTCTTGAACGACACCACGCTGACCTTGCCGGCGCCACGGTTGGACACGTACATGACCTTGCCGTCGCGGCTCGGGTAGAGACCGTGCGGGTCGGCCGGCATCCGGATCTGACCGACCTGCTCGAACCTCGCCGCGTCGACCATGCGCACTACGTCGGTGCCCATGTCGGCGACGTAGAAGATGGTGCCGTCCGGCGAGATCCTGACGTCCTGCGGCATGCTCATGCCCCCGAGGTGCAGCGTCCCGAGCACCCGGTGGGACAGCGTGTCCACCTTCAGAAGCGCACCGGAGAACTCACAGGTGACCACGAAGAAGCGGCCGTTGCCGGAGAAGTCGGCGTGGTTGGGGCCCTCGCAGCCGCGACGGCTCACGTCGTGGCGCCTCTTGAACGTGACGGGGTCGGCGAACCGGATGACGTCGTGCTGCTCCACCATCACGACCGCCTGCTTGCCGTCGGGGGTGAAGTACAGGTTGTAGGGCCGGGGCACGGAGATCGTGCGCGCCTTCCGCCCCGTGTGCGGGTCGATCCCGACGAACTCGTTGGCGGCGCTCGAGTTGGCGTAGAGGTGCCGCAGGTCGTAGGACGGCGTGACGTGCTGGGTGAGGTAGCCGGTCTTGATCACGCGCACGACCTTGCGCGTCTTCTGCGAGATGACGGTGACCGTCGACCCCTTCGAGTCGGGGACGTAGACGTACTGGGGCTCTCCCGCGGTCCTGGGCGAGAGCATCCCGGCGCGCGTGCCTGCGTAGACGTCGTTGTCGATCACCGGCGGCATCCCGGGCAGCGGGTTGCGGAACGCCGGGGCGACGATCGGCGCGCTGGGCGTCGAGGTCGCCTGTCGGGACGGGGACGTGGAGGCGCTCGGAGGGCTGGAGACGTTGCCGGCGACCGGCGACTCCGCCGGCTGACGGGGGTCGCCCGAGCCCGAGCTGCATCCAGCGACCGAGAGCAGGCAGGCGAGACCCGCAGTCAGCCCCTTGAGCAGGAGTCTCCCCCGTGGCGTACTCATCGCGATCCACGATATCCGCCGACCCGAACCGACCTGGGGAACTCCGACGCCAAGGGCCCGGCCGCGTCACGACCGGGCCCTTCTCCCCGCGGGCGGGCTACTCGTTCGGGAGGATCTCGTAGGTGACGTTGTCACCGTGCTGCTGTGTCCAGAAGACGCGCCAGCCGTCCTCGAACGGCGTCGGCACCGTGCGGCCGAAGATACCTCGGACGGTCGGGTTGCCGTCGGAGACATGGATGCCGGTGATCTCGTTGTCCCCGTCGTTGCTGAAGCCCGGGGTGCCGGCGTCCGTCATCGCCGAGTCCATCGTCGCGGAGGGGTCGCGGCCCTCGGCGAGGAACCGGGTCGGCGTCGGCTGCTCGTCGTCGACGTCGTAGATGAAACCCGAGTCGAGCGCGTTGCGCTGAGCGTGCAGCGTGTCTCCGGCGTCCTCGACCACCATGAGCTGGTCCCTCGTGGCGAACGACAGGTTGTCCAGGCCGGTGTGCGCCTTGTCGCCGGCGAGAGACAGCGTGAGCTTCCCGGTGTCGGCGGACGGGTTGCTCTGGCTGAGCCGGAACACGCCGCCCCAGCCGCCGTACTGCTGGTTCGCGGGGCTGTCGGTGTTCGTGTCGCCGGTCTCGGTGAAGTAGAACTCGCCGAAGTCGGTGCCGGGGCGGAAGACCCCGTTCTCCGGGCGCTTGAACGCCGTGGCGCTGGCGCCGGCCGCGGCCGTCGTGGCGCAGAACGGGGTGTTGCCGTCGGTCGCGGTGTCGTGGATGGTGACCCACGTGGTGGCGAACGACTTGCCGTAGGTGTGCAGCTGCGCGAGGTCCTCACCGAACGGCTCGGCCTTGGTGTTCATCGGTGTGCCGTCGGCGCGCTTCACCTGCAGCGCCTGGAGCTTGCCCGTGGTGAGGTCACCCTTGTCCTGTGGCACGAACCGGTAGACGTAGCTGTTGGCTGCCTTGGCCTTGCCGTTGTCGCCGACCTTCGCACCCCCGACGTCCTCGACCAGCCAGACGCTGCCGTCCGAGGCGGTCTGCACGCCTTCGTAGCCGCCGCGGCCGAGGGCACCCGAGATGTCGTCCAGCTCGGCGTCGGGCGCGTACGTCGCGTCGCCCTGCCACACGCCGCCGTTGCAGCCGGCCTCGGCAGTGAACAGGAGCTTCTTGGCGAACGGGTCCCAGGTCGAGCCGTCGAAGTCCGGCAGCGCCTTGCCGCTGCTGTCCTTGGTGGACATCAGCGTGACCCTGTGGGCGGCGTCGGCGTCGAGGTTGACCCGGCTGACGTAGCCCGGCGTGCCGGACTCGTGGCCCTGGAACAGGAAGTGCGTGCCGTAGTCGTAACCAGCGTCGGGGCCGCGCTGGCCCTTGAGCACCAGGTAGGTGTTCTTGTCCGGCTCCGTCTTGTGGGCCTCGGTGGGTGTGGTCGCACCCGCAGCAGTCGTGGGCATCAGCGTCGGGTCGTTGTCGACCGAGTCGTAGCCGTAGTAGCCGACGCCGTCGCGCGGGTTCTCCACGGGCGTCGACCCCTGGGCGCGGGCGACGTCCATGATCTCAGGGGACAGGCGGTTGGGCGTGGTCAGTCCCGCGGCCTTCTGGCTGGCCGACGGTACGTCGGACAGCTGCAGGTCGTCTCCGGCCATCGCCATGCCTGCCGTGATCGTGACGCAGGCCAGGCCGGACACCGCGGCTGTGGCTAGGGTGCGCTTCCTCATGCTTCAAGTCCTCCATCTCAGTCGGCCGCAAGAACGCGACCTGGCGTCATCCACCCATGGAGAACGGATCCCACGGTTGCGGGAACGTTGCACGACGTGACAAAGCAGGTGAACGGTGGACGAACTGGCTCACCTGCGCGGTGCTGAGGAGCTGTGTGTTCATCGACCGACGACGACCCAGCAGAAGCGAAGAAGGCCCGGAACCTCAGTTCCGGGCCTTCTGGCGAAAGCAGCTGGTCAGTCGCTCTGCGGCGACTCCGCGCTCGGCCTGCGGGCCCGCAGCGGCAGCCACACCGCAAGAGCCATGACGGCCATCGCGAGCGGGACGTGAACCGCGGTCAGCGTGTCCTTGCTGTCGTCCCGGATCAGGCCCCCGAGGTAGGACTCGAGAACGAGCAGCACGGTGAAGACCAAGCCGCCTACCCACAGGTCCTTGCGCGAGCGGCGCTTCCAGATCGCGTAGGCGGTGGCGAGGATGGCGAAGAACAGCGCCACCTCCGCACCGCGCGCGTGCACGTCGATCCAGCTCTCCGCAGCGTCACGCTGCCCGTCGTGCTCGAGGAAGATCCCGGCCCACAGGCCCTGCAGGAGAACGGCAAACGCAGAGATGCCGATCAACGCGCTGTAGACGGGGTTCCGGGTCGTGCTGGTGGGGGTGGTGCGACTCTCGGTGGTAACGGTCGATGTCATAGGGATCTCGCAATGTTCGGTCCGGTCGACAGTCGGCTGGGCCGCCGTCACAACACAATCGCCGTTCACTGTGCCGCAATTATCTGAGATGAACCTTAATGCTCCAGACCTTTTTGGTACGGAACGGACCGCCACCTACACTCGCGGCTCGCCTCAGGCCCGCACCGTCAGTCCGCGAGGAACCTGGTCAGCACCGGCGCGACGACCTTCGGCTTCACCATGTGGGTCTGGCCGGCAAGTGTCTCGAGCCGTGCGTGCGGGACCGCGTCCGCGATCGCGGCCTGGGCGTTGCGCATGTACGCCGGGCTCTTCCCACCTGCCATGACGAGCGTCTCGGAGTGCACCTCGTCGTAGTAGCCCGCGGGCAGCGGCCTGCCCTGCTCGTGGTCGATCACGATGGAAAGGTCGTAGGGCAGGGTGTGCGCGATCGCGGTCATCTGCTTCCACGCAGGCATGAACCGCATCAGCACGATGAACGGCGCTGGCACGCCGACAGTGCGCATGAAGGTCCTCACCGCCTCGCCCCGCCGGCCGTCGTCGACCATCCCCTGCAGTTGTTGCGGAAGCCGCGGGTCGTTGCCCGGGCGGGTGTCGTCGACGATGAACGGCGCCTCGTAGACCGCGACCCGGTCGATCGGTGCGCCCTGGCGGGCCGCCTCGAGGGCGAGCGCCCCGCCGGAGGAGGTGCCCAGCACATGCGCCCGCCCGCCGGCGGCCTCGATCACGGCGACGAGGTCCTCGACCTCGCGCGCCACGGCGTACGGCGAAGCCCCTGTGTCGCTCTCCCCCCGTCCGCGCCGGTCGTACGCGTGGACGGTGAAGCTTCCCGCCAGCTCCTCTGCCAGGCCGCGTGAGGGCCCCATGGCACGCTGGCACAGCGCGCCGTCGACGATGACGAGCGCCGGCCCGCTGCCGGTCACCTCGTAGGCGATCCGGGTGCCGTCGGCGGACGTTGCGAACTCTGTGGTGCGAAGGGTCGTGCTGCTCATGCCTGCCTCCTAGGTGTCGACTCTCACCGGGACGTCGAACGGTGCTGCAGGATTTCGACAGCTCCGGTCACGAGAACTCATCGGCCCGGCGGAGCAGCACCTTGCGTTCGCTCTCGTTGCGGGTGCGGCCCGCGGCCTCCCGGAAGGCGATCGCCGCCTCGGAGCGCCGCCCCGAACGGGCGAGCAGGTCACCGCGGACGGTGGGCAGCAGATGGGAGTGTGCAAGCGCCTCGGGGGCGAGGCCGTCGAGCACGGCGAGACCTGCCGCGGGCCCGAAGGCGCGCCCGTGCGCCACGGCACGGTTGACCTCGACGACGGGGTTGGGGGCGAGGCCGCCTAGGACGTCGTACAGCTCCGCGATGCGGGTCCAGTCCGTGTCCTCGGGGCGGTGGGCACGCGCGTGGCAGGCAGCGATCGCCGCCTGCAGGACATACGGGCCGACCGGCTTTCCGAGGTCCTCGGCGCGCTGGAGCGCGGCGAACCCTCTCCTGATCAGGAGCTCGTCCCAGAGCCGTCGGTCCTGGGCCTCCAGCAGGACGGGGTCGCCGTCCGCCCCGGTCCTCGCGGGCGTCCGGGAGGCCTGGATCTCCAGGAGTGCCTGAAGGCCGTGCACCTCGGGCTCCCCGGGGACGAGGTCGGCCAGCATCCGGGCAAGCCGCAGCGCCTCGCCGCACAGCTCGGGTCTCATCCAGTCGTCACCCGCAGTGGCGGAGTAGCCCTCGTTGAAGATCAGGTAGATCACCGACATGACGTCGGCCAGCCGCTGCTGGCGGTCGGAACCGGTTGGCAGCTCGAAGTCCGCGCCGACGAGCGTCTTCTTGGCGCGCGAGATCCGCTGGCCCACGGTCGCGTCCTTGACCAGGAACCCGCGGGCGATCTGCTCGGTGGAGAGGCCGCCGACGAGCCGCAGGGTCAGTGCCGCCCTGGACTCGGGGCTCAGAGCCGGGTGGCAGGTCAGGAAGATCAGCCGCAGCACGTCGTCCTCGATGTGGTCGACGGCTCCGTCGAGGTCGGGCACGTGCGCCTCCTCGAGGTCATGGCCGAGCTCGGCGGTGCGGCGACGCAGGGTCTCCGCGCGCCGGAAATGGTCGACCGCGCGGCGCTTGGCGACCGCCATGAGCCAGGCTCCGGGGTTCTTCGGTACGCCGTCGGACGGCCACTGCTCGAGGGCGGCGACGAGTGCGTCCTGGGCGAGGTCCTCGGCGAGGCCGAGATCGTGCGTCACCCGGGTCAGGCCGGCGACCAGGCGCGCGGACTCGACGCGCCAGACGGCGCTGACGACGGACGCGGCGTCACTCCCCACAGGCTCGATCGTAGGGGAGCCACGCCGCGTGGGGTCAGGCCTGCGGCTCACTCCCGCGTGGGCGGCCCATCGTCCGGGCCGGAGATCCGGCGTACCTCGACCGAGCCCTCCCAGCCGGGCCAGTACTCCTGGTGCACCTCGACCACCCGACGGGCGCTCTGGACGGCTTCCTCCTGCGAGCCGGCCTCGATGACGGAGTAGCCGCCGACGACCTCCTTCGCCTCGGCGTAGGGACCGTCGGTGGTGGTGATGGTTCCTCCGGTGAGCCGGATCTCGGTGCTCTGGGCGGTGGGGTACAACCCGCCGGCGTCGACCATCGACCCGGACGCGAACGCCTCAGCCATCTCCCTGCCCATCACCTCCTGGAGCTCGGCGGGGGGCTCACCGACGTCCTCGGCCATCTTCACGAACACCATGTAGCGCATTCCGTTCGCCTTTCTCTCACGGTTGCTGTCACCACTGCGTCGAACGACCCGGGCGGCTTTCGACAAGCACACGTCGTCATTCTCGTCCCGCCTCAGAGGAGCACGCTCCTCAGCTCACCGGCAGGCCGAAGGCGTCCGCCATGGAGCTCGCCGACGCGGCCTGCTTGAGGTACGAGGCGTGGATGACGTCGTCGTACAGGCGGGTCAGCGAGTAGTGGTCCAGGCGCTCGGTGACGACGTTGGCGTGCTGGCTGGGGTGGATGACCACGGTGAGCACTCGGTTGTCCTCGGAGCTGTCGTCGTCCTCGTCAGCGGTCACCACGACGGCGAGGTGCCCCGACTTCCAGTCCGGACCGGCGAAGATCTCCTCCATGTAGCCCTTGAACCAGTCGTCGGCGACCGACAGGTCACAGTCGTGGGCGTCGTTGCAGCGGTTGGGCACCACCATCCCCACGTTGGGCAGCTCTCCGTCCTTGATCGCGGCGTCGAGCTCGGTCGCCGGGACGTCGTGGTCACGGCACATGTCGGCCTCGTCGACGAAGTACGCCCAGGGGTTGTGCTTGACCGCGTAGTCGTCCCCACCGTCCTCCACAGCGCAGTTGTCCGGCATCCCGTCGGCGTAGATGGTGGCTGTTCCTCCCTGCGCGATCGCCTGGCCGAACACCGAGCTGCCGCCCAGCTGGTGCTCCGACGGCGGGTCGTCGTCGGTGATCCCGTAGGTGTCCCCGCCCGCGATCGCGACGTAGTTCGGCAGGGACGGGTGCATCAGGGCGTGGTAGTCGGTGGCGTAGCCGTATCTCTTCGCGAGCCCGAACGTGTAGGGCATGCCGTCCCGCATCTGCTCCATGGAGTGGTTCTCCTCCACGAACACCAGCAGCTTCGTCACCGTGCCGGACCGCGCGGCCTTCGAGGATGGGGCGGGGGACGTCGGTGTGCTCGCGGCGCCGGTCGGCGTGGACGGCCGCACGGGGCTCCCGGATGGCGTCCCCCCGGTGCAGGCGGAGCCGACCAGCAGAAGAACGCCGACAGCGGCCGATCTGGCAAGCAGGCAACGCATGTGGCCACCTCCCCCTGTCCGCGTGCGACGCCTGTGTCCAAGAATGCGCAGGAAAGCCGGCGTTTCGGCATGGCACGTTCAGGCGGTTGCACCGACCCGCGTGGGCCGACGGTGCCCGCCCGCGGCAGCTCGCCTAGGTCGTTCTCGGAAGGTCCTTCCCGAAGAACCCGGCAAGGGGCCGTTGGTAGTAGGAGCCGCTGAGCCGGACGAAGACGTCCATCAGCTTGGCGTCGATGCCGACGAGGACTCGCGCCCGGTTCGCCGCGACGCCGTCCAAGATCACGCGCGCCGCCTTCTCAGCTGTTGTCCTGGCCAGCTTCGTCTCGAACAGCTCAACGATCCTGGACGCGTCGTACCCCTCGCCGACGATGGCGTTCTTCGCGACGTTGGTGCGCACCCCGCCAGGGTGCACGCACGTGACTCGGACCGGTTGGCTGCTCAGGAGCATCTCGGTCCGCAACGTCTCGGTGTACCCGCGGACCGCGAACTTGGCGGCCACGTAGGCGCTCTTGCTCGGCACCGCCATCAGGCCGTAGAGGCTGGAGATGTTGACGATGTGCCCCGTCCCGGAAGCACGCAGGTGGGGCAGGAAGGCAACGGTGCCGTGGACCATGCCCCAGAAGTTGGTGTCCATCACCCGGCGAGTGGCTTCGATCTCCGTGGCGTCGATGTCGGAGGTCATGCTGATGCCCGCGTTGTTGTAGAGCTGGTCGACCCTCCCGAAGTGGCCGGCGACGGCTTCGGCATACCTGGCGACGTCCGCACTCTCGACGACGTCGAGCCGGTCGGACCTGACCGAGGCTCCGCGGGCCTCCGCCTGCCGGACCGTCTCCGCCAACCCGTCGAGATCGACGTCGGAGAGGGCGAGGCCGGCGCCCCGGTCGGCGAGCCCCAGGGCCAGCTGCCGTCCGATCCCGGAGCCGGCGCCGGTGACCACCGCCACCTTGCCTGCGAAGTCGCTCACGACAAGACTCCTTCCACGGTCGAGCGCTGCGCCTGGGCGTCGAGGCGATACCGACGTTGTAGCAGCAAGGATGCCGTCATCAGGAGGATCGGGATCAGGGTGAACCCGTAGGCCACCGCCGCGTGGGCCTCGGCCGACTGTCGCACCTGTTCACCGGCGCGTGTGGCCACGAACCCTCCGACGGCGAGCGCGGCGGAGTACAGGTACGGCCCGGCCGCCCCTCCCACAGCTTCCGTAGCCGTCCAGACCCCGGCGTACGCACCGGCCCGGTCCAGCTCTGCGGGACCCGACTCCCGGACCACGTCGGGCACCATCGCGAACGGGAAGAGCTGCATCCCGGAGAACGCGACCCCCAGCACGAGGGCGGCGATGACCACCACACTGAGGTCGACCCACGTGCCGACGAGCATCACCGCTGACCCCGCTATGAAGCCGCCCTGCGCCACCAGCAGGCAGCGCTGTTTGCCGAGCCTCCTCGAGATCGCGAACCACACGGGCGTGGCCAGCAGCGCCGGCGCGACGAAGGAAGCCACGAGAACCGTCGTGAGCCCAGGACGGTCGAGCTCGTACTTCGCGAAGTATGGAAGGCCGGCGAGGACCAGGTGCGACGTCGTCGACATCAGCAGGTACGCGCCGACGAGCACCCGGAAGGTCGCGTTGGCACGGAGCACGGCCCACGGCGCCCTGAACGGCGCGACGTGGGCGTCGGTCGTACCGTGCCCGATCCGTTCCGGAGGAACAGGAGGGGCCATCCGCCGGACGCCGAGGACACCGACGCCCTGGAAGAACAGCACTGCGACCCCGAGGCTGATCGCCATGGTGGCGTAGCCGGCTCCCCCGTCGTCGCGCCCGGCGAGGAGCGGCGCCAGCGCGCCTCCGACCAGGATCCCGAGCGTGAGGACGACCATCCGGAAGGTCATGATCCGCGTCCGCTCGTGGTAGCCCACGGCGACGTCGGTGGGTGTGGCGAGGTAGGGGACCTGGTACAGCGCGAACAACGTGTTGCTGATCGTGAACCAGAGGCCGACCCACAGCGCCGCGGCGTACTGCGTCTCGAGTGCGAACCCGGGCACCGCGAAGGTGGCCACGAAACCGACGGCCAGCAGGCACCCTGCGGTGAGCAGCCGCAGACGGCTACCGTGCTTGAGCCGGTCGCGGTCGGACCACGAGCCGATCAGAGGGTGCAGCACGATGTCGACGAGCTTCGGCACGAACAGCGTCGCTCCGGCGAGCCAGGGGCTGACCCCGAGGGTGTCGGTGAGGAAGTACAGCAACAGGAGTCCGGGCACCGTGACGTAGATGCCCATGCCGACCGAGCCTGCGGCATACTTCACGACCCCTACCGTGGCCTGAACGGGCTCGCTGTCCTCACGAAGGACGCGGGCACCAGACGGTGAAGCCATTAATCCCCCTACTGTTGGATTGACGAGTCGTGGACTCTATCGGGAAAGTTGAGGGCTAGGAAGATGGCAGACCAACCTCCGGCATCGCGAGCTCGGCGGCGCGGTCGTCCGCCGCGCGACCAGTCGGCGACGCCGACGCGCGACCGGATCGTCCGCCAGGCGACCGACCTCTTCGCCTCCCGCGGCATCGACGGGGTCTCCATGCGCGAGATCGCTGCCCACGTGGGCCTCGACGTCTCCAGCGTCCACCACCACTTCGCCTCGAAGGGTGCGCTGTACGACGCCTGCTTCGCGCGGGTCTACGAGCACGAGCAGGCGGCACTCGCGCCGGCCGTGGACGAGGTCGCACACGCGGGAGCCACGCTGTCGCGCGGAGAGTTCCTCACGTCGCTGCATCGCTTGGTGGACGCGTTCGTGGACTTCCTCGACAGTCACCCGAACACCACGTTCTTGTGGTTGAGACGGTGGCTGGACCCAGCCGGACATGTCCCCCTGGACGAGGAGTACGCCCTGCCGATCTACGCCGCGATCGAGTCGAGCCTTCTCAAGGCGACCTCGCGCGGGCTCATCGTCGAGCCCACGCCACACGTGACGGTGCGCAGTCTGGTGTGGGCGGTCCACGGACACATCGCCGCCCTCTCCGCCATGACGGACGTCTTCGCCGTCACCCGGGAGAAGATCGAGTTCCGCAGCTACGCGCACCGGTTCATCGAGCGGATGTACGGCGACCCTGGCGCTACGGACGCGTTGTAGGTATATTCCGTCACTCGTTGGATTAACGCCCTTCTCGAGGAGTGCAGCGCGTGCCTGGACCTACCGGACCTCGAAGACCGCTGACCGCCGTGGTCGGCGGCGGCCCCGCCGGCATCGCGGCAGTGAAAGCACTCGCCCAGGCCGGTGTCCCGGTCTTCGGGGTCGAGCGGGCAGCGTCCCTGGGTGGCCTGTGGCGCCTGGACGACGGCACCGCCGCCTACGAGGGGCTGCGGCTCAACACCAGCAAGGCGCGTACGGAGTTCCGCGACTACCCGATGCCCGCGGACTGGCCCGACTACCCGACCCGCGCGCAGATGCTGGAGTACCTCCAGGGCTACGCCGACCACTTCGGGGTGACCGAGAGGTACCGCTGTGACACGACCGTGGAGTCCGCCCGTCGCATAGACGACCGGTGGCGCCTCGTCCTCGACGGCCCCGACGGCCGACGCGAGGAGACCGTGGACCATCTGGTCGTCGCCAACGGTCACAACCACGAGCCCCGCATGGTCGAGGCGGAGTACTCCGGATCGTTCTCGGGTGAGCAGTCGCACGCGCACAGCTATGTTCGCCCCGACCTCTTCGCGGGAAAGCGCGTCCTCGTGGTGGGGACCGGGAACTCGGCCATGGACATCGCGGCAGAGCTCGTGGATCACGCGGACAAGGTGCTGCTCTCGGCGCGCCGTGGTGTCTGGGTACTGCCCAAGACCCTCTTCGGGCGCCCCTCCGACCAGGTCAACGGAGCGCTCGCGGCCGCCATGCCCTGGCGGTTGCGGCAGCGAGTCTCGCAGGCGACTCTCAGGTTCGCCCTCCCTCGCCTCGACGGGCCGGCCCTGCCGAAGCCCAGGACCGGAGTGCTCCAGGACCACCCGACGCTCAGCGACTCCGTGCCGACTCTCGTGGCGAAGGGCAGGATCCTGGCCCGCCCGGGCATCGCCGGCCTCGACGGTCCTCACGTGACCTTCACTGACGGCCGCTGCGACGAGGTCGACCACATCATCTGGTGCACGGGATACCGAGCGGTGGTGCCTTTCCTGGACCGCACGGACGACCCGTCGAGCCTCCTGCTCTACCGGCACGTCTTCCCGCCGGGCGACCCGTCACTGAGCTACGTCGGCCTGATGCAGTCGACCGGCTCCGCGCTCCCCGTGGTCGAGGCGCAAGGGCGGCTGCTGGCCGCCCGGCTGACCGGGACCTACGACCTGCCCGACGAGCACGTCGCGCGACGCATCGCGACCCGGGAGCTCGAGGAGGCCCGGCAGCGGTGGGGAGAGCGCAGGCCGCACATGCGCATCGACGTCGACCAGTACCTCCGGACCGTCGAGGCGGACCTGAGAACGGCCTCTCGTGGCCTCTCGGGGAAGCGGATCCTGATCACGGGTGCCGCAGGCACTTTCGGCTCCGCGATGGCCTCCCGGTTCTCGGCGGCCGGAGCCACGGTCGTCGGTCTGGACCTCGTGGGCAGCGACGACGCCGACGTACCCATCCTGACGTGTGACGTGACCTCCCAGGAGTCGGTGGACCTGGCGGTCAAGGAGGCGGTCGGCCTGCTGGGCGGGATCGACGTCCTGGTCAACAACGCCGGCAGAGGAGGCCCCGCCCCCGCCGAGCAGGTTCCGGAGGAGGAGGTCGAGGCCCAGCTCCAGCTGAACCTCCTCGGCGCGTGGCGGGTCACGGCCGCGACGTTGCCTCATCTCATCCGGCAGCGCGGCAACGTCGTCTTCATCGCCTCTCGGATGGCCGTCCTCCCCCTCCCCCTCGCGGCTGCGTACGGGGTGTCCAAGCGAGCACTCGCGGCGTACGCCGACGCCCTCCGGCTCGAGGTGGGCAGCCACGTCGGCGTGTCGACCATCTACCCGAGCATGGTGCGAAGCCCGATCCACGACAGCACCGCACGAGCCGGTCTGTCCCTGGACTCCGTGTCCAGGCCGGAGCCGGTAGAGGGCGTCGTCGACGCCGTCGTCAGGGCGCTCACCGCCCGGCGGGCTCCGCGCGACGTGGCCACGACACGACGCGGCGCCCTCGAGATGGGCGTCGCGCGGCACTTCCCCGCGCTCGCGGACAAGCTCGTGAGCCGAGCCGTGAAACAGCGGATCGCAGCAGGCGACCTGGATCAAGCCGCGCTGGCGGAAGGCATGGTGCGAAGACACCGCAGCAGGTAAGCAACAGACGACTGGAGTCGCCGTGCGTTCACACTCGTTCCCCGTGCCCATCGCCACCGCCATGGCGGCGTCCGTGCTGATGCTGGCTGCCTGCGGGTCGCAGGTCAGCCCCGAAGAGGTGCGCGCGGCGAACATGGGCACGGGCACCTCGGTCGCCGGCCCGGGGGCACAGCCCGCCGGCGAGGCGCCCTCGGGCGACGCGGCAGGAGCGGCGAGCTCCGGTGGCATGGCCGGCGGATCGACCGGAGGCGGCGCTTCGGGTGCCGGGTCCGGCGCCACCGACGGCGCGAACGGTGCCGCGGCCGGGTCGGGCGGAGGCTCTGGCAAGGCCGCCCTGGGAACGGGCCAGAACGCTGCGTCCGGAACCACCAAGGCCGCGAGCTGTGCGGGGCTGAAGAACCAGACCGGGGTCACCGACAAGGAGATCGTGCTCGCGAACGCCTCGGACATCAGTGGTCCCGTGCCAGGACTCTTCGAGGCGGCACAGCAAGGCGCGAAGGCGTACGTCGCGTACTTCAACGCCACCTCCGACCTCTGCGGCCGCAAGCTCAAGCTGCTCGCGCTGGACACTCGCAGCGACGCGGGCGGAGACCAGCAGGCCTACGCGAAGGCCTGCGAGGAGTCCTTCGCGGCCGTCGGCTCCACCTCGGCGTTCGACTCCGGTGGGGCGGCCACGGCCGAGAAGTGCGGGCTCCCCGACCTGCGCGCGATCGCGATCACGCCCGAGCGCAGTGCCTGCTCGACCTGCTTCGGCACCCAGTCGGTGAACCCGGGCCTCGTCCCGAACGCCGTTCTCGACTACTTCCACAGAACACACCAGGCAGCGACCCAGAAGGCGGCTTTCCTGCATCTCAACGCGGGCGGGTCCCCCACCTTGAGCAAGAGCCGGGCCGAAGCCGCGCGCAAGCGTGGCTACCACGTCGTCTACGAGTCCGGAATCGACGTCTCCGAGTTCAACTACGCGCCCTACGTCCAGACGATGAAGGAACGAGGCGTGCGCTTCGTGGACTTCCTGGGCGCCTACCCCCAGGCCGTCCGGCTCGCGGAGGCGATGCAGCAGCAGGGCTTCAAGCCGGAGGTGTTCGAGCTGCACCAGCCCATGTACGACTCGCGGTACATCGAGACGGGCGGCCAGGCGGTCGAAGGCTCGAGGGTCTTCATCAACACCGCCATGTTCGAGGAGGCCGAATCGAACCGCGAGATGCAGCTCTACGAACAGTGGCTGCAGCAGGTCAAGCCCGGGGCGAAGCCGACCCCGTTCGGGGTCTACGCCTGGTCGGCGACCAGGTTGTTCGTCGAGCGGTCGATCGCACTCGGAGGCCGCCTCAGCCGGAGCGGGCTCGTCGACTCCGTGCGGAAGGTCCACGGGTGGGACGGGAACGGCATCCATGCGCCCCAGGATCCTGGAGGAAAGCGCACCGGTGAGTGCCAGTCCGTCGTGAGGGTGCACAACGGAGCCTGGGTGAAGGAGTCGCCGGGCAAGTTCCTGTGCAGCGGGCTGACCGACACCGGCATCGGTGGCTAGCCCAGCGTCCCGTCGTGCTGTTCGGGCGGCCGAGGCGGGCTGTGCGCAAGTTATCCTGACAGAAGTGTCAGCAAAACACGATGAGGAGCACCGATGTACGTCGTCCACAACCGTATCGAGGTCGCCGCAGGCGAAGCCGAAGCTTTCGAACGGGCCTTCGTGGGGAGCATGCGGGCCACGCTGGCAGGGGTGCCGGGACTCAGGCGCAGCCTGTTGATGCGTCCGGCCTCGCCGAACCAGCCCTACGTCTCCACGATGGAGTTCGACTCCAAGGACGACTTCCGCGCCTGGATGAAGTCGGACTCCTTCCGCGCCGCGCATGCCGACACCGACGCCGCGGGCATGCAGGCCCCGTCCGCCATCGAGACGTTCGACGTCATCGAGGACGTCATCGGCTGAACCGGGTCCCCGTGAAGAGCTGACCGCCATGCCGAAGATCGCCGCAGCCACGGTGGCCGAGCACCGCTCCAACCAGCGCGCCGCCGTCCTGGCGGCCGCCGTGGACCTCCTCGCCGAGGGCGGCGTGTCCGCATTGACCCCGGCGAGCGTCGGCTCGCGAGCCGGCATGGCGCGATCGAGCGTCTACCAGTACTTCGACTCGGTACCGGCGCTGCTGGCGAGCCTCCTGGAGGAGTCGTTCCCGCCGGCCCGGACCGTCATCGACGACGCCCTCGCCGAGGCACGTACGCCCGCCGGCCGCGTCGAGGCCTATGTACGCGCCACCTTGAGCCTGGCCACCGACGGCCGTCACCGCGCCTTGGCCGTCCTCGCCCGGGCAGACCTGCCCGCGATGTGTCGATCGCGTATGTACGAGCTGCATGCCGCGCACGCCAAGCCCCTCCTCGATGCCTTGGCCGAGCTGGACCCTGAGACCGCCACGCTGCGCAGCCACCTGCTCCTCGGCCTGCTCCATGCGGCGATGCGGCGGGTGGAGGCCGGCGACGACGTCGCCGACGTGGAGCGGAATGTCCTCGAGATACTCCAGGTCGGGGTCATGGGCTAGCCAGACGCTCCCGCGCCGTGGACTCGATCGACGTACTCCTGCCTTGTCACGTTGCATTGACGACCGTCGGAAAGACGAAATACTGTCGAGCTCTCGCGACGACAACGGGAGTACGACGTGCGCATTGCTGTCATCGGCGGCGGCCCCGGCGGCCTCTACTTCGCCGCGCTGACCAAGCAGCTCGGCCCGCAGCACGCCATCACGGTCTACGAGCGCAACGCGGCCGACGACACCTTCGGGTTCGGCGTGGTGTTCTCCGACGAGACCCTCGGGGGGATCGAGCACGCCGACCCGGTCGCCTACGCCGCGATGGAGCGCGAGTTCGCCCGTTGGGACGACATCGACGTGCACTTCCGGGGCGAGGTCATCACCAGCGGCGGGCACCGCTTCGCCGCGATGAGCCGCAAGCGACTGCTGGAGATCCTGCAACGCCGGTGTGCCGATCTCGGGGTGGCCGTGCACTTCGGCCGCCCGGCGCCGGACGTCGACATGCTGGCCGCGACGCATGACCTGGTCGTGGCGGCGGACGGGTTGAACTCGGTGGTCCGCAACCGGTACGCCGACACCTTCGGCCCCCGCCTCGACGTCCGGGCCTGCAAGTACATGTGGCTGGGCACCGACAAGGTCTTCGACGCGTTCAAGTTCTACGTTCGCGAGACGCCGTACGGTGCGATGCAGATCCACGGCTACCCGTTCGACGCCACGGGCAGCACGTTCATCATCGAGATGAACGAGCGGGTCTGGGAGGCTGCGGGCTTCGACGGCATCGCCGCTCGGGAGCTGGCCCCCGGGGAGTCGGACGAGAAGTCCGTCGCCTTGGTGAGCGAGCTGTTCGCCGACGTCCTCGACGGGCACGCCGTGCTCGCCAACAACTCGAGGTGGACCAGCTTCACCACCGTCAGCAACGAGCACTGGCGCCACGAGAACGTCGTCCTGCTCGGCGACGCCGCCCACACCGCGCACTTCTCCATCGGCTCGGGCACGAAGCTCGCGATGGAGGACGCGCTGGCGCTTGCCGCCTGCCTGCACGAGCACGACGACCATGTCACGGCGCTCGACGCCTACGAGGAGGAGCGCAAGGCAGTCGTCCTCTCGACGCAGCGCGCGGCACAGGCCAGCCTCGAGTGGTTCGAGAACGTCGGCCAGTACACGCACCAGGACCCGATGCAGTTCGCGTTCAACATCATGACGCGCAGTCGGCGGGTCACCTACGACAACCTCCGGGTGCGCGACCCCGATTTCGTCGCCCGGGTGGACGAGTCGTTCGCCGGCAGCGTGGGACGGCAGGTGGGCCACGAGACCCAGGTCCGCCCGCCGATGTTCCAGCCGTTCAGGCTCGGCGAGCTCGAGCTGGCCAACCGCGTGATCGTCAGCCCGATGGACATGTACCGCGCGGCCGGCGACGGTCGCCCCAACGACTTCCACCTGGTCCACCTCGGCGGAAAGGCCCTCGGCGGTGCGGGGCTGGTCATGACCGAGATGGTGTGCGTGTCGGAGATCGGTCGCATCACGCCCGGCTGCACGGGCATCTGGGACCAGCAGCAGACGGACGCCTGGCGCCGGATCGTCGAGTTCGTGCACAGCCAGTCCGCTGCGAGGATCGGCATGCAGATCGGCCACTCCGGCCGCAAGGGATCGACGAGACTCATGTGGGAGGGCGTCGACGAGCCCCTCGACGACGGCAACTGGGAGGTCGTGGCCCCTTCAGCCCTGCCTTACCGCCCGGGCGTCAACCAGGTGCCGCGACCCCTGACCGTGGAGGAGATGGCCGAGATCCGGGAGCAGTTCGCCGACGCCGCCCACCGGGCAGCCGAGGCCGGCTTCGACGTACTCGAGCTGCACTGCGCCCACGGTTACCTGCTCTCCTCGTTCATCTCCCCGCTCACCAACCGGCGCGTCGACGAGTACGGCGGCTCGCTTGAGAACCGGATGCGCTATCCGCTCGAGGTGTTCCGTGCGATGCGGGAGGCATGGCCGCCACACAAGCCGATGACGGTGCGCATCTCGGCGACGGACTGGGTCGACGGCGGCATCACCGTGGACGACGCCGTAGAGATGGCCCGGGCGTTCCGCGACGCAGGCGCTGCGGCGATCGACGTGTCCACGGGACAGGTGACGCCAGAGGAGCGCCCGGCCTTCGGACGCTCGTACCAGACGCCCTTCGCCGACGCGATCCGCAACCGGGTGGGTATCCCGACGATCGCCGTGGGCGTGATCTCGTCCTACGACGACGTCAACTCCCTCGTCCTGGCCGGCCGCGCAGACCTCTGCGCCCTTGGCCGCGCGCATCTGTACGACCCGAGCTGGACGCTGCACGCGGCGGCCGAGCAGGGGTACGCCGGTCCCGCGGCCGTCTGGCCGGACCCGTGGAAGGCAGGGAGCCGCAGGCCTCAGTCAGGCCGTACGGACGGACCGAAGCCTCGGCTGGAGCTGATCCGGGACGGCGCGGCCACCACTCGACACGAGCGCTGGCAGCCCGCCGGTCACCGTGCGGAGACGCCGGCCTGATCTGCCGTGGGGCGCACCGGCGCCTGGGCGTCGGCCAGCTCTCGCAGCCGGAACCGCTGCAGCTTCCCGGTCTCGGTGCGGGGCAGAGCGTCGAGGAACTCGATCGCCCGCGGGTACTTGTACGGCGCGATCTGCTGCTTGGCGAAGTCCTGGAGGTGCTTGACCATCGCCTCGTCCCCAACAGCGCCATCGGTCAGGACGACGTACGCCTTGACCAGATGTCCCCGCGCCTCGTCGGGGACGCCGATCACCGCGCACTCGGCGACGTCCGGGTGGGCCAGCAGCGCCTCCTCCACCTCCGGCCCCGCGATGCTGTAACCGGAGGAGATGATCATGTCGTCGCTGCGTGCCTGGTACCAGAAGTAGCCGTCGGCGTCGCGGATCGCGGTGTCGCCGGTGAGGTTCCAGCCGTTCTGCACGTAGACCAGCTGCCGGGCATCGGCCAGGTAACGACAGCCGGTGGGCCCCTTGACGGCGAGCCGGCCCGGTTCACCGTCCGGGACGGGCCGCCCCTCGTCGTCGACGATGATGGCGCGGAAGCCTGGGACGGGCCGTCCGGTGGAGCCCGGGCGGATGTCGTCGTCCGCGGCGGCGATGAAGATGTGCAGCATCTCGGTCGCCCCGATGCCGTCGATGAGCTTCAGCCCCGTGGCCTCGTGGAAGGCATGCCAGGTAGCCGCCGGCAGGTGCTCGCCCGCGGAGACGGCACGGCGGAGGGTGCCCAGCTTCGTCGCGTGGCCCGAGGCGACCATCGCCCGGTACGCCGTCGGAGCGGTGAAGCAGACCGACACACGATGCTCGGCGATCAGGTCGGCGAGCCGGTCCGGCGTCGCGGTCTCGACCAGCAGCGTCGACGCGCCCGCACGGAGGGGGAAGACCACCAGCCCGCCGAGTCCGAAGGTGAAGCCGAGGGGCGGTGTACCGGTGAAGACGTCCGTCGGCTCCGGCCCGAGGACGTGCTTGGAGAACGTGTCCGCGTTGGCGAGCACGTCCCGGTGGAAGTGCATGGTCGCCTTGGGACGCCCGGTGGTGCCGGACGTGAAGGCGAGCAGTGCGACGTCGTCCGCGGCGGTCTCGACGTTCTGGAACTCCCCTGGCTGTCGGCTGCTGCAGGCGACGAGGTCGTCCGCGCTGTCGCCGCCGTACGGCACGATCCGCAGGCCTGGCGCGTGCGCTGCCCGTAGCTCGTCGAGGAACCGGTGGTCGCAGAGTGCGAGGTCCACGGCTGACATCTCGCAGATCGTCGACAGCTCCCGTGCCCGCAGCAGCGGCATGGTGGTGACGACCACGCATCCTGCCTTGAGCACGCCGAGCCAGCACGCGACCAGCCAAGGGTTGTTGGGCCCGCGCAGCAGCACTCGGTTGCCCGGCACCAGCCCGTGCTCGTCCACGAGGTAGCCCGCCACCTGGTTGGCCCTGCGAAGGACGTCGGCGTAGGTCCAGCTCGTGCCGTCCGGCGCCAAGAGGCACGGGCGGTCGCCTCCGCGCTTCGCCACCACGGAGTCCACCAGCTCGACGGCGCAGTTGAGCCGGTCGGGGTACTGCACGTCCGGCAGGTCGAAGAGCAGCTCCGGCCACTGCTCCGCGGGTGGCAGGTTGTCGCGACAGAACGTGTCGACGTGCGCGGACGGCGAGAGCGGCATGGCGTCCCCTCAGCGGAGTGGTCGGTGAACTGCCTCCTCACGGTATTCTCGCGATTTGACGACAGTCAACGTTTCGGCATATCTGCACAAACGTGAGGCTCTCTGACGGTCGCCACGGCGAGGCTAGAGTTCTCACCGTGTCTGCCGCTGAGCTCGCTGACGAGATGCAGGTCGCAAGGGGCCTGCAACCTCGCGCGCTGATCGTCACGATCTACGGCATGTACGCCCGCGAGGTCGGCGGATGGATGAGCGTCGCCTCGCTGGTCAGGCTTCTGGCTGAGCTCGGCATCGACGAGCCCGCCGTCAGGTCCTCGATATCGAGGCTCAAGCGCCGGCACATCCTCCTGTCCGAGCGGGTCGACGGGGTGGCCGGCTACGCACTGTCGGACCAGGCACGCGCCATCCTCGACGAGGGTGACCGGCGCATCTTCGAGCGGCGGCGGGCGACCGTGGAGGACGGCTGGGTGATGGCGGTCTTCAGCGTCCCCGAGTCCGAACGGCAGAAGCGGCACCAGCTCCGCTCCAGGCTGACCTGGCTGGGTTTCGGCACCGTCGCCGCCGGAGTCTGGATCGCCCCGGGTCACCTCGAGGACGAGACGAGGGACGCCCTCCAGAGACTCGGGCTCGCCGACTACGTGAACCTCTTCCACGCCGACTACCGCGGGTTCGCACAGCTCGGCGGGGCAGTGTCCGCGTGGTGGCAGCTCGAGGAGCTCGAGAAGCTGTACGACGAGTTCATCACCGCCTACGCCCCGGTCCTGGACCGCTGGACGCGCAGACGCAGAGTGGACGAGGCGGTCGCGTTCGCCGACTACGTGCGCGCACTCACCGCGTGGCGACGACTGCCGTTCCTCGACCCGGGACTTGCTCCCGAGCTACTGCCTTCCAACTGGCACGGTGCCCGCGCGGCCGACCTCTTCTTCGCCCTGCGCGACCGGCTGGGCGGCCATGCCCAGCACCACGTCGCGGCAGTGAGCGCGCAAGCCGGCAAGGACTGAGGCTGCTACGGCGTCGCCCCAGCGCCGGGCGTGTCCGGCAGGACGGCGAAACCCTGGATCTCCACGAGCGCCTCGCGGTCCCACAGCCTGGCCACCCCGATGCCCGCCATCGCCGGGTAGGTCGAGCCCACCAGCCGACGCCACACCTTCCCGATGTCATGGGCCCGGGCACGGTAGTCGTCCATGTCGACGATGTAGATCGTCAGCGAGGTCAGGTCGGACGGCTCTCCCCCTGCCGCCCGCAGCGCGGAGAGCACGTTGGTCAGGGCAAGCTCGAACTGCTCGACGACGGTCTCACCGACGATGGCTCCGCTGCGGTCCATGGCGGTCTGACCGGCGAGGAACACGACCCTGCCGCTGGCCACGGTGGCGTGCGAGAAGCCGCTGGGCGCGGCCAGCTCAGCAGGGTTCACATGCTCGATGCTCATGACTGGAGCGCACCGCCGTCCACGTTGATCCCCTGCCCCGTCATGCCACCGTTCCGCACGCAGAACAACACGGCCTCGGCGACCTCGTCCGGCCTGACCAACCGCCCGATCGGCTGCTTCTGCTCGAGGATGCTGCGCGCACCCTCGGGCGAGCGGCCGGTCCTGTCGGCGATGGCGGCGATCGTGGCGTCGGTCATCGGCGTGTCGACGTAGCCGGGACAGACGGCATTCACGGTCACCCCCGTGGTTGCGAGCTCTGCCGCCGCCGAGCGCACGAGCCCGAGAACCCCATGCTTGCTCGCGGTGTACGCCGCGATGTACGGCTCACCGATCTTCGCCGCCACCGAGGCGATGACGACGACGCGCCCGTATCCCCGCTCGACCATCACCGGCACGGCTCGTCGCAGGCAGCGGAACGGCGCGGTCAGGTTGACGTCGAGCATCTGTTGCCACTGCTCGTCCGTGGTCCGCGCCAGCGACGCGGAGGTACCCGCGCCGGCGTTCGCCACGAGGACGTCCACGGCGCCCCAGGCCCGCTCGACCGCGTCGAAGATCTCGTCGGCCGCACCCGTCGCCGTGATGTCGGCCGGGACCACCATCGCATCCCCGGCGCATACGGCGGCGGTCTCGTCGAGCTGCGCCTTGTCCCGCGCCGTCAGCGCCACACGGAACCCTGCCCGGCTCATCTGCACGGCGATCGCCCGACCGATGCCACGGCCCGCCCCCGTGATGAGCGCAGTACGCGCTTCGGATTCCGACACCCGGTGACCTTGGCATGCCCTTGTCACGGCCGTCAATCGAGTCGCCTCGTGCACGCTTTCGCCGATCCACCCCGGCCGGACTCGCCGCCGTACGGGAGTACTTCGAGCGGTTCTGGACCCAGAACCTCGCACCGCCGAGATGGACCGCTGGTGGACCCGCCACGACCAGCTCGACGCCCACGGCCCGGGATGGCAGTCCGTACGCGACGGGGTCGGCAGCGACCGTGGATGGCCCGCCGGACTCCGCCAGTTCGCCGCACTCCTCTGGCTTCTCGGTCTCGAGACTGGTGTAACGATTCCGGTGTCATCAGCGGTGACTCAGGGTAGGAGAGCGATTTGTGAGGAATCGGGGGCCTAGATCGGCTCGGGAGAGTTCATGACCACGTACAGGCCGAAAGACGGCTTCGAGACCTACGAGCAGCCAACCGACGCGACCCAGACTCATCGGGTTGCGCCCGTCATCGACGCCGGCGCCGATCCAGCCGCCGCACCGATCTACGCCCGGGATCCCGACCCGGACGACGGCGACGGTGAGGCCCGGCAGCGGCAGAAGTTCGGGGGGCTCAACTGGGGAGCCGCATTCTTCGGCTGGCTGGTCTCGGTCGCAGTCGTGGCCCTCCTGTCCGCAGTGGTGGCTGCTGGTGTCGCTGCGCTTGGAAAGACCGGCGACGTACTCCCGGTCCACCCCTCGGGCGACGCCAGGACCGTGACCCTGACGGCTGCCGGGATCCTGTTCGGTCTGCTGATCTTCGGCTACTACATCGGCGGCTATGTGGCCGGACGTATGTCACGGTTCGACGGCGGCAAGCAGGGGGTCGGTGTCTGGATCTCCGGCCTGCTGCTGACCGGTGTCGGGGTGGGTGCAGCGCTTCTCCTCGGGCACGATCTCAGCGGTCTCCTGGGGATGAACCTGCCCACCCTTGCACTCCCTGCCGGGGCCTCCGGCATTCGAGGCGTGATCACGGCAGTCGCAGCGCTCATCAGCTCCCTGCTCGCCGCCACGGCCGGTGGCAAGGTCGGCTGTCGCTACCACCGAAAGGTCGACGACGCCGCCTACCTCTGAAGCGGATACCGGTCAGGTCGAGGACACAGGCAGGCAGTCGTTGCCGCAGGAGCTCTCTCTCGGCCGCGTGGCGTGGTCAGCCGGCCGGTGCAGCACCGCGCTGCCAGGTACGACTCGGGCGCCACCGCTACTGTCGGTAGATGCCAGACCGTCCACGATCAGGGAGTACCCGCCCTGCTGGCGGGGTGGGAAGAGCAGCGTCATCTGAGGCCGTGCGGCGAGGTTCGCGAGCGTGCGGTTGCCGAGGCTCCCCAAGGCGAGTGCTTGCCCGCGCATGACAGGCTGCACCGCCACCGCGTGCGGCCGCTGGTCGTCGGACACGGTCAAGAGGTAGGCGAAACCGTAGTCAGCCATCGTGTCCGCCAGCACCGCGAGATCGACCTTCACGCTCATGACAGCAGGCTACGCGCCTACGCCGTCCCGTCAGGGTGACTCGCGGAGCTACTGCGACGCCGACAACGCGTCCGTCAACAACGTCACGAGTGCCTCGAGCTGCACGTCAGCCGACGAGGACACCTCCTCGTCCGAACCGTCGAGCGCCTTGGCTGCGAGTCCGGCCTTGCTGTCGATGAGCTCCGCGATCCTCGTGTCGATCGTCTGCGCCGCGATGACCCGCCAGGCAGTGACCGGCTCCGTCTGACCGATGCGGTGGACGCGGTCGATGGCCTGCGTCTGCTCAGCGTCGGTCCAGGAGAGCTCTGCGAGCACCAGGTTGGAGGCGACCTGCAGGTTGAGACCCACGCCGGCCGCGGTCAGGGAGCAGACCACGACGGAAACGTCGGGATCGTTCACGAACGCGTCGATGTTCTTCTGCCTCGACGTCGGTGTCTGGTCCCCGCGGATCGAGGAGAATCGGATCCCGCGCTTGGCGAAGGTCTCCTCGGCCACGTCCATCACGTCGACGTGCTTGGCGAAGAAGACGACCTTCCCGACGCTGCGCGCGAGCTGGGCCGCGTAGTCGGCGGCGAGGCCGGCCTTCGCCTGGCCGATGCGGCGCATCATGCTGAACACGTTCTCGTCGGTCTTCGTCGTCGTGTCTTCCCGCTCCCACGTGGCGACCCTGCGCACGAGGTCGTGGTCGATGCCCTCGACGACGGGACCGGTTGTGCGCGCGGCGAGTGCGCTCTCATACCGCGACACCAGGCGGCGAGCGAGGTGACGCTCGGCATCCCGGATCGAGCGCCCGACCTCGTCGTCGAGCTCGACGGGAAGGTC
Source organism: uncultured Actinomycetota bacterium (assembly GCA_963700955.1). GTDB lineage: Bacteria > Actinomycetota > Actinomycetes > Propionibacteriales > Nocardioidaceae > Nocardioides_C. The sequence goes on from CAVOZH010000012.1 coordinate 939,607, forward strand.
GGCGACGCGGCGGGCGGGTATGTCGGCCGCCACGTCGGCCTTGCGGCGACGGACGATCCCGAGGTCGACCACGCAGCTGCGTGCGGCGGGATAGAACCCTGGGTCGCCCGGCTCCAGGCCGGTCTCTTCGAGCGAGTCCATCAGCGCGCCGAGAGGCTTCTTGTCGTCGATCCAGCCGAGGAACTGCCAGATGGCCCGGAAGTCCTCGATGTCGTTGATCAACGGGGTCCCGGTGAGGGCCATCAGAAGGGGACGCGCGATGCGGGACCGGATGCGCTCGGAGAGCTCCAGCACGTGCTGGGAGCGCTGGGACGTCTTGTTCTTGATGAAGTGCGCCTCGTCGACGACCATGCCGCGGAAGCCGAGGTCGCCTAGCCAACCGACATGGCGGTCGAGCACCTCATAGTTGACGATGACGATGTCGGCGAAGCCGTCCATCGTGTCACCGTCGCCGTGGATCACGGTGGCCGTGCGTTTGGGTGTCCAGAGTTCCGCCTCGCGCGCCCAGTTCGTCTTGACGACGTTCGGTACGACCGCGAGCAGCGGATAGGCGTTCGCGGCCTGCGCAGCGAGGAGTGCCTGAGCCGTCTTGCCCAGACCTGGCTCGTCGGCGAGCAGGAAGGTCCGATGACCGGACGCGGCAGCAGCGACCAGCTGCCCCTGGTGCGGCATCAGCTCCCGGCCACCTGCTGCTCCCAGAGAGGACGGCTTGGGCAGGGCCATGCATGCGGAGGCTCCGCTACCGGCGTACTCGAACGATCGGAAGAGCGGACCGAGCAGCTCCCAGCCGGCCAGGCGGTGCGAACGGACCTTGCTCTGCTCCGCGAGCGCGAAGTCGGGGACGAGGAAGGGGTTGGCAAGCTGACGCGAGACGACCGCCTGGGGAATGACCCGACGCTCGCTGGCGAGCGGAGCGGTCTCAGACTCCGCGGGGGCGACCTCGTCGGGGGCCGTCTCGATACCGGCGGCCTCGAGCAGGGCGCGCTTGAGCGACCTCGCCTGGTCGGACACGGTCGCGTCCTCGGCGAGGAGCGCGAAGAGCGAGGTGTCCCGGGCGGCAGTCTTCGCGAGGATCGTCGCGATCCCGTCCAGGCGCTTGAGCTGCTCTGCCCGGTGGGCGTCGCTGCAGGTCTCGTCCGCCTTGACGCTGACCCGCTCGTCACGGACCAGCAGGGCAACGACCTGGAACTTCGTGCGTACCGAAGGCATCACGGACCCGCGCTCGACGGCTGCCTCGACCTCACGCACCGCACGGGCGAGGACCGGGATGATGCCGTCGTTGTCGAGGTCGCGGACGCGCCGCCGGCCTCGCGGGGCGGTACGGCGAACACCCGACTGGCGTTGGCCACCTCGAGCCACAGACTCCTCCTCTGGAGTGCCCGGCACGTTCGCTGCGCGCAGTGGAACACGCACGCAGCTCGCCGCCGAGACGATTGGGCGTCGAGCGAGATGGGCCGGAACGGCCACCTCTCGACGCGACTCGGTCCCACGGATCTGCGAGAGATCGACGTGACGGGCCCCGACGGCCCACCCACGGTGGGAATCTACGACCATCAGTCGATAGCCGTTCACCAACCCACAAAGCAACCACGTCGCTGGACGAGCGGGATTGCCGAGGATCGGTGTTGAACCAATGGTAGCGCGCTTCGACTCGTGCGGAGGCTGCGGCTGACGGGACTCCTCATCTCGCGTTACGAGCAACTTACCTACGGCGCACGAAATCCCCCGTGACACCGGAGAAGGTGAGAACATCGCGGCGTACGAACAACGGAGCGACTGCGGTGAGGTGGCCTGGGGCCGGACCCGTTGGCCACTCGATCTTCTGGCGGGAGGCAGGCGCAGTGGCGTACTTGATGCTCTATGGGACCGGAGGATGGACCCAGCGGTGGCAGATTCCACGCGGCAGCGAGGAGAAGGTCCAAGCCGAAATCAGTCACGTCGGGCAGGAAGGAACCGGCCGACTTTCGGTCGTGGACTCCCAGACCGGCGCAACCGTCACACTGGTGGTTGCCTGGGCTGCAGTTGCATCAGCCGTCATCGTGGATTCTGACTCCGCGGCACCGCACGACGAGGCCACAGGTCAGTACGCCTAGTTGCTACAGGCTCCGATCCTGTCCGGCGGGCGGGAGACAACGGCCGCCGCCGGGCTCGGCTGGCTGACGTGGCCGCCGTGCCTCACAGCAGCCGAGGAGTTCCCACGCGACCCGGTCGTCCGTCTCGAGTCACGTACCGAACGATGCCCAGACCGACTTGGTCTCGCCGGGTCCCTGGATCACGCCCCAGTCATCGCTCAGTTCGTCGACGATCGCGAGCCCTCGACCGCCCGCATCCATGTCACCTGCGGTGGCCCGGACGGGGACGGAGGATGAGCCATCCCCAACGGTGACGCGCACAGACGTGCCATCGCTGCGCAGCGACACGGTGAACGGGGGGTGGGCATGAAGCAGCGCGTTGGTCGCGAGCTCACTCACCACCAACCGCATGTCGTCCGCGAGGTGTGGCAGGTCGAGCTCGCCGAGATGTAGGCAGATGAAGTCCCGCGCGCACGATGCACTGACGAGTTCGGCGGCGAGCTCGGTCTCGTAGGCCCAAGCACTGCTATGAGTCATTCGGGGCTTCCTTGCCCGGGCGCGGTCGACCGGCGGTTCGACGGGTCGGCGAGCTCGACGTCGATGTCGCGCGACTGGGGCCACCGGCCCCCGTCAAGGGACCCACGGCCTGGCGACTCGGACAGCTCCAGACGCAGCGGCTCACGGGACTTGTAGGCGCTAGTGGCATCGGGAAGTAAGAACGTGCTGTGGGACGTCATGGCGACGTCGCCTTTCCACCGACGATGAGAGCGGCCCCGACGGAGCGGCTCAACTGTCCGGCCCCCTCGACACTACCCCGGCCCCGGGCATCAGGGGCTTGATCGAACCAGGTCGAAAGTGAGAAGCCGGACCATCGGCGTAGACAACGCGTGCACGGACTAGGCCCTGAAATCGCGGAGTGCCAGTGCGGCCTGGACAAGGGCAGCGTGGGTCAGCGCCTGAGGGTAGTTGCCGAGGTGTGCTCCGGTCGTGGGGTCCATCTCTTCGGCGTACAAGCCAAGGGGGCTCGCTCGTTCGAGCATCCCTTCGAACAGCTCGACTGCGTCGTGTTGCCGGCCTGTGAACGCGAGAGCCTGGACTAGCCAGAAGGAGCAGGGCAGGAAGGCACCTTCGGTTCCGGGGAGCCCGTCGGACCCTGGCGGGTAGCGGTAGAGCAGCGGGCCGCCGGCGGACAGCTGCTCGCGGATAGCTTCCACCGTTCCCCGCACCCGGCGTGAGTGCGGAGCCTCCAGGCCGATCAGGGGAAGGACGAGCAGGGCGGCGTCGAGGTCCGGTGAGCCGTAGCTCCGGGTGTAGCTGCCGAGGGCGTCGCTGAACCCACGTTTCCTGACCTCGGCGCCGATCGCATCGCGGGCGCCCCGCCAGCGTTCACGCTGCGGGGCCGAGATGCGATGGGTCTGGGCGATGCGCAGACCACGGTCGATCGCGAGCCAGGCCATCAGCTTTGAGTGGACATGATGTACGGCGTCCCCGCGGATCTCCCAGATCCCGGCGTCGGGCTCACTCCAACGACGCGCCACCAGGTCGACGAAACCGCGCAGGGCCCGCCAGGTCTCGGAGTAGAGGGGGTGACCCGCCTGGACGAGCACCCACGCCGCATCGAGAACCCAGCCATAGCCGTCGAGCTGGTGTTGGCCTGCGGCACCGTTGCCGACCCGCACAGGCGCACTTGCGGCGTAGCCGGGCCACTCACGCAGGCTCCGTTCAGCCGGTGGGTAGCGACCGTCCAACGTGAGCAGCACCGGTAGCCGGGGACGCTGCAGCCGGCTGGCATGCAGCAGCCACCACAGGAATCCGCGTGCCTCGTCGACCAGGCCGGCTTCGAGGAACGCCGCGATGCCGATGCTCGCATCGCGCGGCCACGCGTAGCGGTAGTCCCAGTTCCGGACGCCCTCGTACTGCTCAGGCAGCGAGGTGGTCGGGGCCGCAACAGGTGCGCCCGACGGCGAGTACGTCAGTAGCCGCAGTGTCAGGAGACTGCGCGCAACGGCATCGCGGAAAGGCATGTCCGGGTCGATCTGGGCCGTCCACGCGCCCCAGCGAGCCTCGTCCTCGGCCAGGAGGGTCCACGCTGTGGCGGGGTCGACGTGGATGAGCGGTTCGCGATGGGCGACGGTGACGACTAAGGTCACCGGTCGCGCGGGCGTGACCGTGAACGACGTCGGTCTACCCACCTCGACGACCGCGCCTGCGTCGCAGCTGAGGGACATCGCGAGCGCCCCCCACTCGCACACCAGGTCTTCGCCGCGGCGCCGGACACGTGGTGGGCTGTGGTGCTCACCGAGGCGGGGGTCGAACTGAACAACGGCGTCGGCAGGTGCCCCCTCGACGGATAGGCGACGCACCAGGACCGTGGCAGGCAGGAGGCGTCCGGCCACCTCGGCCACCATGCCCTCGGTGAGCGTGAGCCGGCCGCGCGGGGTGGCCCACGTGGTCTCCAGGGTCGCACTGTTCCCTCGGTATCGGCGTTCGACGACCGTGGCGGAGCCGGCCGGCCCTAGCCGGAAGCTTCCGGCGGCGGCCCCGCCAACGAGGCTGCCGAAGACCGGCTCGCCGTCGAACCGGGGCACACAGAACCAGTCCAGCGACCCATCACTGGAGGACAACGCCGCGGTCCGGGTGTCCCCGAGCAACCCGTAGTCGGCGATGGGTCTCATGTCAGCGGGCCTGGAGCAGCAGGCCGAGCGCGACGCCGTACACCAGGTGGGCGAGGACCGCGACCGCCGGCGTCTGGATGCCGTAGTTGAGGGCCAGCAGCCCTGGAGGTTCCAGCACCGCCCGGCTCGCGGGACCTGCCCGGTGCGATGCCATCCGGGGATGGAGGCCGGGGAGTACTGGCAGCAGGACCATCAGCGCAACGGCCACGTGCAGGAGTCCCAGCAGCCCACCCAGCCACCACGTGGCCCGATGCAGCAGCGCAAAGACAGTCGCATAGCCGAGGGCGAAGATCTGCCCGACCCCGAGATGGATGACGAACCCAGCCAACCGGGCCCGGTCCGGGTCCTCGGTGACGAGCGTGCCGAGCACGAGCGGGAGGTCCAGGCGCGTGAGGCCGGCTAGTTGCGCGGTGGTCATGACCGCGGTCAGAGCCGCGGTGGCCACCAACCCGAACACTGCCCAACCGGCCCAGTCCATGATGCGGATGGTACGGGCTCAGGAGCCGCCGCGCGCCACGACTGGTAGGAGGGCCAGGCGGTCGTCGTCGAGCTTGATGAGTGCTCTCGACCGCCGGCGAACGGTCTCGCGGTACCGCTGCGTGAGCGCTACGGCTTGCCTGAATGGCTCAGCGGCGTCCCGAACCAGACGTCCTCCAGACCCGTTCGACCTGCTGACGGGTCCATGATGGGTTGCAGGTCACGGTGATGGAGCGACTCAAGGAAGGGGCCGACGATGGGTGACAGTGCCGGCAGCGTGGTGGCAGCCGATGCTTTCGTGTTCTTCGGCGCGACGGGCGACCTCGCCCACAAGATGGTCTTTCCGGCGCTCTACCAGATGGTGAAGCGAGGCAGGCTGAACGTCCCGGTGATCGGGGTCGCGTACTCAGACTGGGGGCTGTCTCAGCTTCGCGATCGCGCACGGGACAGCGTTGTCCAGGCCTACGGAGATGTCGACGACACCGCCGCCCTCGACCGGTTGCTGTCAATGCTGGACTACGTCGACGGCGACTACGGCGACCCAGCGACCTTCACCGCGCTACGAAAGACGCTCGGTGATGCCCGCCGCCCGGCGCACTACCTGGCCACACCGCCTTCGTTGTTCGCCACGGTGATCGAGGGCCTCCAGTCCGCGGGACTGACCAAGGACGCGCGGGTCATTGTCGAGAAGCCGTTCGGGCGTGACCTCGCCTCCGCGCGGGAGCTCAACAGGGTCGTACGGTCGGCGTTCCCGGAGTCCGCGATCTTCCGCATCGATCACTTCCTCGGCAGGGAGGAGATCATGAACCTGCTCTACTTCCGGTTCGCCAACTCCTTCTTGGAGCCGATCTGGAACCGCAACTACGTCGCCAGCGTGCAGATCACCTTGGCCGAGAGCTTCGGGGTGCAGGGTCGCGGCGCCTTCTACGAGACCGCCGGCTGCCTGCGGGACGTGGTCGAGAACCACTTGTTCCAGATCGTTGCCCTGCTTGCGATGGAGCCGCCGGCCTACCAGGGTTTCGGAGCCGTCCAGACTGAGAAGTTCAAGGTGTTCAAAGCGATGCGGCCGTTGGCTGTCGCTGATGTGGTCCGTGGCCAGTTCGCGGGCTACCGGGACGAGGAGGGCGTGGCGAAAGACTCCGACGTGGAGACGTTCTGCGCCCTGCGGCTGTTCATCGACTCATGGCGCTGGGCCGGCGTGCCGTGGTACCTGCGGTCGGGCAAGTGCCTGGCCGAGAGTGCCGCCGAAGTTGTTGTCGAGCTGAAGCCGCCGCCGCAGCCGCTCTTCACCGACTCGACCGCGACACACGGGAGGGCCAACTACGTGCGTTTCCAGCTCTCCCCCAACCCGGTGATCGCGATCGCCGCCCGGGTCAAACGGGCCGGTGAGGAGTTCGTCGGCGACCAGCGGGAGCTCACGCTCCTCAACGCGCAACCGGGCGAGGAGCAGCCCTACGAGCGCCTCCTCGGCGATGCCCTTGCCGGCGACGGTGCGCTGTTCACCCGTGAAGACAGCGTCGAGGCCGCCTGGGCCGTCGTCGACCCCGTCCTCGAAAACCACCACCGCGCCCTCCCCTACCCGCCGGGCAGCTGGGGGCCCGAGCAAGCGGACGCGCTGATCACTCCACACGGTCGCTGGCACAACCCCCGGCTCGACCCACCGTCAACGGCACCGTAGTGATCGAAGGGACGGTCACTGCGAGCGCGCGGCTAACGGGACACCCGGAGCTCACCGAGCTCGGACCAGCCGGTCCCGGGCACCTCGAAGTTCACGATCTGTTCCTCGAGATCTCCCGGCAGTTTCCCGGCGCGGTCGCGGTCGAGGACAGGTTGTCCGCCTCCCTTTGGCGGTGCCACGAGGCCACCGGTGTCCAAGCCCCCGTCCTCGTCCACGACCGAGTCCAGGCCGACCGACGTACGGCCGACCTGGACGTCGGGATCAGGCCAGGTCGAACCGATCGAGGTTCATGACCTTGTCCCACGCCCGCACGAAGTCGCGGACGAACTTCTCCTTCGAGTCGTCGGTCGCGTAGACCTCCGCGATCGCTCGGAGCTGTGAGTTGGAACCGAAGACGAGGTCGACAGCAGTGGCGGTCCACCTCACCTCGCCCGTGGCGTGGTCCCGCCCCTCGTACACGTGCTCGGCCGATGCGGACGCCTTCCACTCCGTGGCCATGTCGAGCAGGTTCACGAAGAAGTCGTTGGACAGCGTCTCGGCCCGGTCGGTGAAGACGCCGTGGCGCACCTGCCCCACGTTGGCGTTCAGGGCGCGCATGCCGCCGACGATGACCGTCATCTCGGGCGCGGTCAGCGTCAACAGGTTGGCCCGGTCCAGCAGCAGGGTCTCCGGCGGCAGCTTCTCCCCGGCGCGCAGGTAGTTGCGGAATCCGTCGGCCCTCGGCTCGAGCACGGCGAACGACTCCGCGTCCGTCTGCTCCTGGGACGCATCCGTGCGCCCCGGTGCGAACGGGACCCTGACGTCATGCCCGGCGTTCTTCGCCGCTCGCTCGACGGCCGCGCATCCGCCCAGGACGATCAGGTCGGCAAGCGAGACCTTCTTCCCACCGGACTGTGACTCGTTGAACTCCTGCTGGATCTGCTCCAAGGCCTGCAGCACCGTGCCGAGCGCGGCCGGGTCGTTGACGTCCCAGCCCTTCTGCGGCTCCAGGCGGATCCGCGCCCCGTTGGCCCCGCCACGCTTGTCGGTGTCGCGGAAGGTCGCCGCCGACGCCCACGCGGTCGAGACCAGCTGAGAGATGGACAGTCCCGAGTCGAGGAGCTTGGCCTTGAGGGCGGCGATGTCCTCGTCGCCGATGAGCTCGTGGTCGACCGGCGGGACGGGGTCCTGCCACAGCTGCGGCTCCGGCACCCACGGCCCGAGGTAGCGGGAGGTGGGTCCCATGTCGCGGTGGAGAAGCTTGTACCACGCCTTGGCGAACGCCTCCGCGAGCTGGTCCGGGTGCTCCAAGAAGGTCCGCGAGATCGGCTCGTAGACCGGGTCCATGCGCAGCGCGAGGTCCGTGGTCAGCATCATCGGGGCGTGCCTGACCGAGGGGTCGTGGGCGTCGGGTACGGCGTCCGCCCCCGCGCCGTCCTTCGGCCGCCACTGCTTCGCACCGGCGGGGCTCTCGGTCAGCTCCCACTCGTAGCCGAACAGCGTCTCGAAGAAGCTGTTGTCCCACGCGGTCGGGGTGGGCGTCCACGCTCCCTCGAGCCCGCTGGTGGTCGCGTCCTTGCCCACTCCGGTGCCGTGGGTGTTCTTCCAGCCGAGGCCCATCTGCTCGATCGGAGCACCCTCCGGCTCCGGGCCGATGTACTCCGCCTTGGCGGCACCGTGGGTCTTGCCGAACGTGTGGCCGCCGGCGATGAGCGCGACGGTCTCCTCGTCGTTCATCGCCATGCGGCGGAAAGTCTCCCGGATGTCCTTGGCGGCGGCGAGCGGGTCAGGGGTGCCGTTCGGCCCCTCCGGGTTCACGTAGATCAGGCCCATCTGCACGGCGCCGAACGGGCCGGTGAGCTCGCGGTCGCCGCTGTAGCGCTCGTCTCCGAGCCAGGTGTCCTCCGGCCCCCAGAAGACCTCCTCGGGCTCCCAGATGTCCTCGCGCCCGAAGCCGAAGCCGAAGGTCTTGAAGCCCATCGACTCCAGGGCACACTGGCCGGCAAAGACCAGAAGGTCTGCCCAGGTGATCTTCCGGCCGTACTTCTGCTTGACCGGCCACAGCAGCCGGCGGGCCTTGTCGAGGCTCGCGTTGTCCGGCCAGCTGTTGAGGGGGGCGAAGCGCTGGGACCCGTCCCCGGCACCGCCGCGGCCGTCCTCGATGCGGTACGTGCCGGCGGCGTGCCAGCTCAGCCGGATGAAGAGCGGCCCGTAGTGGCCGTAGTCGGCCGGCCACCAGTCCTGCGACGTCGTCATCACCTCGAAGATGTCCCGCTTCAGCGCGTCGACGTCGAGGGTCTTGAACTCTTCTGCGTAGCTGAAGTCCTCGCCCATGGGGTTTGCCCGAGGTGAGTGCTGATGGAGAACCTGCAGGTTGAGCTGATTGGGCCACCAGTCCTGGTTGGACCTGGGCCGACTCGCCTTGGAAGTCGGGGAGGGGATTACCGGGTTTTCACTTTCGCTGCCGGGCTCAGACACGTCAGTCGTTCTCCTATCTCGCTTCTTGCCTCTGATGGCTGGTCTCTCTCGAGCGTGGTTACTCAGGATCCATGGCTACGGTGCTCTGATGGTGTCGAGCGCCGAGCTTCTGCGATGACACACTCGGGGCATAGAGCCCAGTGGGTCACTTCGGCCTCGTCGATCGCACAGCCGTGGTCGTCGGACGTGGCCAAGCACAGTGCGCTGCCGACTGCGCAATCCACGCAACATGCGCTCGTGGTCGGACGTGTTGGTCACGCTCCGAAGTATCAAGCATTCTCTGGGATCAGTGAAGATCATGCGGCGACTCCCGTGGGACCGAGGGGAGCACGCTGTTTGCCACGGGCGATCCTGTGCCAGGACATCTGCCACCTGTTGCAGAAGCACCCCGACCAGCTCCTCGACGAGCTCCTGGCGTAGTCACGTCCCGATGACCTCCTATCAAGGCGATGGATAGGTGCTGATCGAGATGAGCGTGTCCGACCCACTGGTCGCGATCGAGATCGTGGCGCCGTCACCGGACTTCTTGATGGTGTAGTTGGCACTGGCAGAACTGCTGGTTTGCGACACCGTGTCCCAGTTCTCCTTGTCGATGAAGTCCTTGTAGAACTTGCTGACCTGGTCGACTGAGTCGGACGTCTTCAACACGGTGGAGCCGGTGGCTTCGCTGACGGTGTCGGACGGTTTGTAGATCGGGATTCCAATGTCTTCCGGTGTGCTTCCGCAAGCGGCGGCCGCGACTCCCACGGTCAGGGCCAGTAGCAGGACAATCAGGATTCTGGCTGTTGATTTCATGCGGCGACCTCCTCGTCGCGGTGCTAACGGTGGTCTGGAGTCTGGGACCTCAGCTTCAAAGAATTTGTCCCCCCGCTTCGAGCTACCAGAGGCCTACGTCCTCACTCCGACAAAGCCCATCGCTGCACCAGACAGACGTCACGCCACCTCACCGCTCTTCGCCTGAGCGGCTCAGCCGGAGGATGGAACGTCGGACCGGGAAGGCACCAAGAGCTGTCGTCGGATCACGAGGGTGGTGAGCAGGTAGGCAAGGGCTGGGGTCCAGACGATCTGGAAGATCACCAGCGCCCAGAACGACAGCTCGTCCACGCCGATGATCGTGGTCACCGCCGCGAACAACGGGACGAGGATCGCGGCCGAGGCGATGCCGAGCGCGAGGCCCAGCGGGAGCCAGGATCTCGGCAGATGCACGAGCGGACCTTGAGCAGGCGCAGCGGCGGTCTCGATCTTTCCTGCCGCGAGGGCTCGTCGGGTCCCCGGACCGACGAAGAAGGCGATGAGCACGGACATGATCAAGCACGTGATGACCATGGCGACCGCGACATTGGTTGTGAGTGTGGGCTCCCTTGCCTGGTTGCCCAGCCACGTGAACAGGGGGTTCAGGATCATGTCGATGACCGCTGCCACGGTTGCCTGAGTGCGCATGTAGGTATTCACGGCGTGCATGTCGGCTCGTCCCCTCTCGCGTGTGAGTTGTCACCTCGTGCCGTGGTGGTCGATGTCGGGTGGTACTCCCCTCTTTCTCAGACGTCGCCCAGCCGGCCTGATGTGGCGAGCATCGACTCCATCTGCGTGGCGGCTCTCATGCGCGATCCGGTGCACGCACGTGGCGAACTCCGGACGAGCTGACGCCGCGCGCCGATATGCTTCCCTCGTGGTCGTCAAGACGTCGCCTCGTTGGTATGCGGGCCTGGCCCTCCTGTGGCTGATCGTCACCGTGAGCCAAACGGTGCTGGCACTGAGGCACGGTTCCACCTTGGACTGGATTCTGGCCGCTGGGCTTGCCGTTGTGACAGTTCTCTTCGCAACCCGGTGGGTTTCGCTGAGCCGAGGCAGTCACTCAACGTCCTGATCTGGTTCCCCTCTGTGTCAAGGGCGCGGTGTCGGCTTTCTGGAGTGTGTGCCGCCGCTTGGGGGTTCGCAGCGGGTTCGGGCGGGGGTAGCGTCGGTGCTGCGGGTCCGGGAAGTGGCTGTTCCGAAGAGCCGATGACCGGGGTGGACAGATCGGCCGCGCTGGATCGCGAAGACGCCCCCGAGTGCCCTCCCGGACCCGCCTCAGCGACGGGCTGGTCGGCGAGACCGGCGTCGGCGAGGAGCTGGCGGTAGATCGCGTCGGAGATCCGGCGTTTGAGGCAGCGCAGCGCTTCCATCGGGGTCTTGGACTCGGCGAGCTTGCGGCGGTAGTAGGCGCGGCCTTCGGTGTCGTGGCGGATCTGCACGATCGCGGCGATGTGGATGACGTGGTTCATCCGCCGGTTCCCGGCCCGCGACAGCCGGTGCCGGACGTTCTCGCCTGAGGATGCCTCCAGTGGCGCGGTGCCGGTCCAGGACGCGAAGTGGTTGCGGTCGGGGAACCGGGCCACGTCCCCGACGTCGGCGAGGACCCGGGCGGCGACCGCCGGCCCGACCCCGAACAGGTCCATCAGGTGCGACCCGCGGGCCGTCACCGCGGTGCGTAGCTCCCTCTTGAGCGCCTTGAGTTTGGCGTCCACGGCGACCAGGTCAGTGATCTCTTCTACGGCCATCCGTCGGATCGTCTTGCCCAGCAGCGATCTGGGCTTCACCGTCGCGACCAGTCTCTTGGCCTGCAGTGCGGAGAGGTCACGTTTGTTCGCTCCGCCCGGGATCAGCTCGGTGAGCAGCCGGTGCAACCGGTTCACGGTCTGCACCCGCAGCTTCGCCAGCTCCTCACGCCGGTCGGTCAGCAGCCGCAGCGCGAGCAGTTCCTCATCGAACGCGAGCTGGCGCAGCCCGGGGGTCCGCAGCGCCACCATCGCGACCGCGTGGGCGTCGGTGGCGTCGGTCTTGCGGGCGTTGCCGGTGTCGAAGACCCGCACCCGGGCCGCGAGCTTGGCCGGAACGTCGACCACGTCCTCGCCCTGGGCCAGCAGCCGCTGTGCCAGCGGCCGGCCGACGCCCTGGGCGCCCTCGACCGCCCACCGGTGCTGCGCCCACTGGTCACGTACCTGCTTCAGCATCGTCCGGTAGCTGGCCGTGTCGGTGCCGTACCGGCCCCGCGTCAGCACCGAGCCGTGCTCGTCGACGACCTCGATCGTCACCGACTTCTTGTGCGGGTCCACACCCACGATCACTCGGCTCATCTCTTGGCCTCCTCGCTCGAGCCGGTATCTGTCGGCGAGGACGGGCAAAGCTACTTCGAGCCGGGCAGTCCCCTCTGGAGCCACGCCTCACCACGGTGCCCGGCGGACCCGCATGCCAGATGAGAGCCACACCCGCAAAGGGTGGGCAGCCGCTGCCATGAGAGAGCGGACCGCCGAACACCTCGACAACAGCCTGGCCCGGCCACTGCCGTAAGAGAAGTCAACAAGTAGCCGCGGATAGTGAAAGCGCGGAACTGCCGATGAGCGCGCGTTGGCACCTACCCTCGAGAAATGGATGAGCACGCCCAACGGGTCTGCGCCCCGCTACTTGCTTCATGGGATGCCTTCGAGCAAGGAGAAGCGACTCTGCTCGACCTGTCTCGGTTGGTGGAGCAGGCATCAGAGGCGCTAGACAACGCCAGTGCCCCACTGCCTCAAAGGCTCCGTGAAGCAGCCGCCGACTTGGAGTACGCGTATCACGCCAGCGAGCGGGAGGACCATCTGTCGGAGGGCAAGCGCATCCTCGGGCCTGTGTTTCCCCAGATGGGACTCTGACGGGTCGTCCGAACATGCCGCGTTGAGGGAAGACCGGCAACTGCGGCGAGTCGACGTGGAGGCGCGGTCGCGTCCCGCGTGTCAGGCTGGCGCGCATGAACGCTGCACAGCAGGTCATGTCGGCTGCCGAGCACCGGGCCTCGGCCCTCGCCTTGGGCGATGCCGAGAAACTCTCTGGCCTGCTGCATGAGGACTTCAGGTGGACAACCCACCTTGGCGAGACCTACAACCGGTCGGAATACGTCAGTAGGAACACAACGGGACACACCGTTTGGCGTTCGCAACACCTGGACAGCGCCGAGGTCGTGGTTGTTGGCGACACCGCCATCCTCTACGCCGAAGCGAGTGACGTGGTGCTGTTAGAGGACGACGAGCCCGAGACCTTCCGGATGCCGATGACGCAGGTTTGGGTCCGCCTTGACGGCCGCTGGAAGTGCCTGGCTGGCCACGCAGGTCCGCGCCGTTCCTGACGTCCGTTCAAGCGTTGAGGGCGGCTACGATCGCCCGGACATGTCGCTGTCGACTGCGGCATCCGACGATGCGGCGGGCACGTCCGGCGATGCGCCACTACGCGATAACCCCGTACGACAGCTCACGGCCAGGACATGATTGGCGCATGTGGGTTCGCCTCATGGACTGGATGATCGCCGACGCAGAACCTCCAATGCCGCAAGTTGGCGAGCACCTCAACGGCGTGGGTATCCGCGTCCGCGGAACAGTCCGGTCGGCACCACTGGATCGTCCCGACGGGGTAGACGAGATCGAAGCTGCGAGACCACACCAGGTTCGCTATCAGCTCACCGGCAAGGTGATCGAACCTCGTGATTTCGAGGTCGATGAGGACGGTGGCGACAAGCATGCCAGGGGCGAATTCGTCCTCGCAGTTCGCGACGACCGATTCCAAGTGCAACTCGAGGGCTCGACGCGCGACATTCAGCCCGGGAGCAGGGTGACTGTGGACGGCCCCTTGTTCATCGTCGGCGCTTACGAATGGGACGACTTCCAGCTCACCGAATCACGGGCAGACTGGCTCGTCAGGTCAGCGGTCCGAGCAGATCGAGGCGACACGATGCTTGACCTGGTGTCGATGCAACACGACTAGGCAACTTCCGCTCATGCCGCCGAGAGTGAAAGCTCGGCAGCCGATGTGCGGACGGGTTGCTCACAATCGCAAATGGCCGGGAAACCCGGTCCATCGAAGGTTGGCTGGCAGATGGGCTACGTCGTTCGAGACCACGACCGTCGGTGGACCCTCAAGCCCGTACCTGATGACCGTCAATCCGGCGTGGCACTGGTTCGGGGGCCACCATCGCCAGTTCGGGGCGTCGAGGGCATGCCGGACCAGCCACCCGATAGTGAAGGCGTGGGTGATGACGACCTCAACGCGCTCGCGCCCATCCATGGCAGGACCAGCCAGAAGGTCGATCGCTCGGGAGCCGAGAGCCGCGCCTTGGGATGCCTCTTCCTCGGAGACATCCGCAAAAGACGACAGGACGGCGTCAACCCAGGCGTCGGGCACCTCTTCACGACCGGGAACGTGCGGCACATAGTCACCTGCCGCATCGACTTCGGACAGAGATGGAGGGTGCTCGAACTGTTCCGCCACGACCCGCGCCGTCTCTGCTGCTCGCCGGAGCGGCCCGTGAGTGATGCGGCTCAGCGGCAGATGTGCGAGACGGCGGCCCAGGTTCTCAGCCTGCCGTGCACCCCGCGAGGTCAGCCCAGCCCCGTCCGTCTTCGGCTCAGCATGACGGGCCAAGTAAAGCAAGCGTGTGCTCTCCCCCGACATGCCCGACATCAAACCACGATGACTGGAGGTTCACTCTCATGCCGCTGTTGAGGGAAGATCGAGAATGCCGATGACGGCCCATCTAAATCCTGGCTACCAACGCCAGTTGCGAGGGGCCACGAGCCCACGAGTGATGGCGCGAGACATGGCTCGCACCATAACCTGCTCCAACCACCAAGCAAGGGGGCGCTGCGCAGACCACGCGCTGGCTTCACGAGGTATGCAGCGTTCCTGGACCAAGGAGCGGCTACGCGTCCACCGGAGGCGACCATGGGGTTGAAGCCGCAACGAATAGAGCTTCAGGCTTGGCGACCGGATCTGCCGCCGACAGGGAAGCTTCGGCCAGCAGGGTGGCTCTACTGCATCTCTTTCAGTGCCCGTCCATAGAAGTAGTCCCCGAGAAGAACCGTGATCAGGAACGGTACGCCCTCCTGAAACCAGTCCGTCCACGACAGAGAGTCGCCCGGTGGCCAGAACAGGATCACTGCAGAGTAGACGACCATGCCGATCACAAACGCTTTCGCGTAGGCGACGAGCCAGAGCTTGAACTTCGAGCTACTCACACTCGTCCCTTCGAGCCTGCACCGGGGCCGGCAGCCACGCCTGAAATCGGCCCCGGCAGTCGAGGGAGCCCCGCTCCTACAACCATGGAGACTACCTGAGGAAGCGTCCGGCAGCGATCGCGCGCGCACTGCCGCGATCCGCGCGACGCACTTGCCGCGATCCGCTCGACGTAGCGCTTAGCAATCCCAGTTCCAGATGGAGGCCGACGAGCTCGCTGGCTCCCCCGACCGCGCATCGACCGCGACGCGGGCCGTGTCATGTCTCGTGGTCACGACCAGTGTGTCTGCGTTCGCCCAGGTCACCGATTTGAACGAGTTCCATGGGGCGTCTCCGTTGATGCACCCCACAGTCCATGTCGTTGGCCACAGTCCGCCACGCTCACGCACTAGCACCTGCCAAGTCGGGTCGATCACGTCGGCACCGCGATAGACGACAACCTCGTAACGCTCGTTCGGTGAGGCGACGACCGCGACCTCCTCGCCACGCATCCAAGAGACGATGACGCCCCGGAGGACTAAGACGGCCGCCACCGCAATGACCGCTCCGATGACACCGGAACCGACGAGCACGCGCCTTCGCAGTCGCGCGTAGGCGGACTCGCTGGGAGACCTTGGCGCAGCCGGCGCCTCACGTTCCATGGACAGATGGTGACATTGACCGCCGCTCACGGCACGCATCTTCAACGCACGCCTGCGCCGGCGATAGTGAGACACGATGACGGGACGCCCGTGCAGGTGGACCGACACATCAGGCTGGCAGAGTGTCGGCCATGCAGCAGGAACTACCCGTGTCGCGCCGACTAGCTGTACTCGGCCATCAGGTTGGTGACAGTCGGCTGATCGGCGGAAGTCCGTCCGAGTGCGGTGTGGCGGCGTCGAGTGTTGTAGTGCTCGAGCCAGGGCGCAAGGGCTGCGGCGCGGTCGTCGTTGCTGAGGAAGACCTGCCGGTAGGCCCATTCGACCTGCAGGGTGCGGTTGAACCGCTCGACCTTGCCGTTCTGCCACGGGCAGTGCGGCTCGGATGAACTTGTGCTTGGCGCCGAGCTGCGCGATGGCGTCGGCCACGGCCGCGGAGTTGCTTGTAGCTGAAGTGGTTGTCGGTCATGACCCGCTCGATGCGGGCGATGCCATGGGCGGCGAAGTAGGCCGACGGCGCGGAGCAGGAACGCGGCGCAGGTTGACGCCCTTCTCGTCGGGCAGGATCTCGGAGTAGGCCAGCCGGGAGTGGTCATCGACCAGGGAGTGCACGTAGTCGTAGCCGATCCTGGCTCTCTTTGCGGCCCCGGTGGAGCCCATCTGGCGGCCGTGAGCCTCGCCAGCCGCCGCCGTCGGGGATGCGTCCGATCTTCTTGACGTCCATGTGGACCAGCTCGCCGGGCCGGTCGCGCTCGTAGCGGACCGCGGTGGTCTTCGAGGACCGGATCACCTCGCCGGTCAACGGGTCGCACTCGCGCAGGTAGGGCACCTGGTGGCGGCGCAGGATCCGGCTGACACGGTCCGGGCCGGCAGGCCGAGCTCGGGGCCGAGCCAGTCCTGTCCCGCCGATGCTCCCTGCGGCGCATCGCCAGCACCGCGCTGCTCGACCTTCGCAGGCCGTCCTGGTCGGGCAGCTGTGCGGCCGCGAGGACCGGTCGTGCAGACCGGCCTCGCCCTCGGCGGCGAACCGGGCCGACCCAGCGGTGGGCGCACTGCCGCGAGACCCCATCGCCTTGGCGACATGAGCGACCGGCATCCCTGGACTCAGACCCGGTGCGACCAGCAGCCGCCGACCATGGAACGTCAGACGGGCATTACGGTGGGACACGAAGACCTCCGGATCGGTAGACGACGACACATCTCCCACCGCACCCGGAGGTCTTCGCTCACGTCAACGACCCCGACGGGTGTGTCACCAACGTCCTGGCCGAGTACAACTAGCAGCGTCTCGGACATGACGGACGAACTCTTCGAACCCGAGGAGTCGCATCGCATTCACGGATACAACTGCTTGGTGCTGGCCGCCCCTGCGCTCAGCCCCAGTGGATGATTCGGATGGAACGCGGCAGCTGGCAAGGTGCACTACTCGTAGCAATCTTCAGCCAGTTCTTCAGCGACACACCGATACGGGTCCGAGTGGTGCGCTTTCGGCGGAGAGTGACTCTCCGCTGGGAAACGATCTACGCCTCCGACTTCGCTTTACCGGAAACCGCCAATCGGGCAGCGCGTGAGTGGGACCGCCAGTTGGCGAAAGAAACCGTGCCGGTCGGCGAGTGACCCGGCCTCCGTTCCTTGGCGTGGACAGACGCACTGACATGCCGCAGACAGCGTGCGCTACGACCTTCCAGAACCGCTGCTGGTCGCCGCGCCTGCGAGCGTGTCGAGCTGGGTCAAAGCGCGTCTCGTGGTGGCCACCGGGATCAGCGGGACATGGCAATGGCGCAGGCAGCCGATGACAGTGCATCGACACGAACTGGCCGACGGGACATCACGGCGGTAGGCCACGATGAGACCCGTGATCACGATCTACTTCGACGGGGACCAGACTTTGTGGGACTTCCAGGCACTGATGCGGCGCACCCTTGGCCTCACCATCGAGGAGTTGCGCAGGCTCGTCCCCGACCTCGACGGGGACCTGTCGGTCGACGCGTTCGTCATCGACCGCCAGCGGGCGAGCAAAGCGCTGCGCGGCACCACGACCAACCTCGAGGCGATCAGGCTTGCCGCCTTCCAGGAAAGCCTGCGCCGGCTCGGTGTCGATGATGACGACCTGGCCCAGCACCTCAACGCCTTCTACCTCGAACGGCGCTTCTCCTCGGTGGACCTGTACGACGACGTGATCCCCACCCTGAACGACCTGGCCGCAGACCACAACATCGGGTTGCTGTCTAACGGCAACTCCTACCCCGACCGTGTGGGATTGCAGCGATACTTCGGCGCCGCTGTCTTCTCTCAGGACGTTGGCGCCGAGAAGCCCGACCCAGCCATCTACCTGGCAGCTCAGAAGGCGCTCCCCGGGGACCGGTACGTCATGGTTGGCGACTCATTGACCAATGACGTGACCGGCGCGCAATCGGCCGGGTGGTCCGGGGTGTGGCTCAACCGGGACGGCCTGCCTCAGCCCTCCTTCGCGAGCCCAGACCTCACCATCTCCAGCCTCCACCAACTGAAGCCTTGGCTTCACGGCGACCGCTGATGTTCCTGCTCCCGCCGCATGCGCAGTCGCTTTCGCGAGCTCCGTCACAGCGCGGCGTCGGCAGCGCCGAATTTCACGCTCATAGCCGCGATCCGCGCGACGCGCACCTGAGCGGTGGCCGGCGGCGCGAAGCACTCCCGGCGTCGACTGCCCTGTCCGGCGCAGGGCCCGGGTCCGGGTTGCATCGAGGTTTGCAGCTGAGGTTTCAGCCATGCGCCCCGCAGGCCCTGCGCCGCGAAGGCTAGGACGACGTCGTGGGCCTCGGCCGTGGTGCGGTCGTACGCGGACCGGTGCTCGCCGGTGACTCGGTAGGTCGCGTCGACCGCCTGCTCCTCGGTGTCGGAGTTCAGCGCGAGCGTGCTGTTGTAGACGACCTTGGGCACCTGGTTGCGTCGTGCGGCGTCGAGGACGTTGCGGGTGCCCTCGACGTTGAGTCGCGACGGGGCGCGGTCGCGCCGGTGATGGCGTAGCGCATGTGGCGGACCCAACCATGCGTGTCGTGAGACGGTAGGTGACGGCCCGGCCGCCGCGGGGTACATGGGTTCCGTGACCACGCAGCTGCTGCCCACCGTGCCCGACCGGACCCGCCCCCGACTGGTGCTCGGAGGGATCGGTGCCGCCTACCTGGTCGCGCTCGCCGCCGTCTACGTGCTGACCGTGCGCACCGTTCCGGGCCGGCTGGTCAGCGACGCGTCGCTGCGCGGCGCGCTGAGCACCCGGTCGGCCATCTCCGACAGCGTGCACGCGGTCCTCGACGTGGTGTCGGTGGGCTCGCTCGCGGTGGCGACAGCGGTCGTCGTGGTGATCGCGCTGCTCCGGCTGGCCGGTCGCGCGGCCGTCGTCTCGATCGGTCTGCTGGCCGCGGCCAACGTAAGCACCTGGCTGCTCAAGAACTACCTGTTCTCGCGTCCCGACCTCGGCCTGCGCGAGGCCGCCCCGGAGACGCTGAACAGCCTGCCGTCCGGGCATGCCACCGCCGCGTTCAGCGCGGCCGCGGCGCTCGTCCTCGTGGTCCCGGTCGCGCTGCGCCGGGTCGCCGCCGTCATCGGGGCAGCCGTCGGCGCGCTCGTCGCGGTCGCGACCATGTCGGCCGGGTGGCATCGCGCAGGCGACGCGCTCGCGGCGTTCTGCGTGGTCGGCTTCTGGTCCGTGGTCGCGGTCTGGGTGGTGTTGCGCGGCAGGGACCAGGCGGTGCCCGGCGAGGACCGATGGCGGCCGCCGGGTCGTACCGGAAGGATCGCCCTGGTCGGCGTCGGCGCCGGTACGGCGGTGTCGGTGCTGCTCGCGCTGCTCGCGCACGACTCGACGAGCACACCGGTGACCGTGACGGCGCTGCTCGGCGGGGTGCTGCTCGTCGTAGGCGGCGCGTTCGCCGCCATGCTCGGGATCCTGCGGGCCGTGGACCTCGCCGGGACCGGACGCTAGCCGAGGCGGGACACGTCCTCCCGGCAACGCCGCTCCACCTCGGCCAGCTCCGCGAGCGACTCGTCGATGCGACCCTAAGTGTCGGCATCCCTGCGAACGCACTGATATGCCGCGTTGTGCGCGGACGTGCCGATGAGCGGGCTGAGATGTGTGGAGCCGTCCGAGGCGGGTCTTGTCCAGCCCTGGGGAGTCTTCTTCCGTCAGGCGAGCGGGTCGAGCTGGAACTCGCGGACCTCCTGGGCACATCGGCAGGCGACCGCAATCTTTGCGGCCCACTCCAGGGCCGCCTCCCGTGTGGGCACGTCGACGACGGTGAAGCCTCCACTGAGCTCCTTGGTCTGCGGGTAGGTGCCGGCGGTGACCGTCCCGTCACCGGCCACCATGACGGGCTCCACGTCCTCGTCCAGCCCGCCGGAGAATAGGTACACACCGGCATCTTTGGCTTCCTGGACGACCGCATGTGCGTCCCTGGCCACCTCTGGCCCCACCTCTTCCATCACACCGCTGGGGAACGAAATCAAGTACCGCGTCATCCCAAGACTCCTTTGTCCCCGGCGGCCCTAGCTGGCCGCCGCTCACCTCTTCTACGAACGCATCGCTCGGGATCCGACACTCTCCCAGAAGTTCCGGCAAAGTCTCCAGCGCACTCACATAGCCGCGAGTCGTGCGTTCGGAGACCCGCGTCATTCCGCCGCCTGAGCGTCATCCAAGCATCCTTGCGGAGGGGCCGTCGGCGCGGCGCCGCGGATCAGCCGGTACGGGCACGTGCGGACCTTATGAGGTGCGGTCCCGCGGTCATATTGGGAACGTCCCCGCCCGAGGCCGTCGCGGCGGCGCCGCTGGTCGTAGCGGGTGATGACCGGGTCAGCGCCAGCCGTCGTACCAGTCGAGGACGCGTAGCGCCCGCAGGGTGTTCCAGCGGCTCGGGTGCCCGTCGCCGTCCTCGAACTCGAAGTGGGTCTCGCCGGGGTGGGTGTTCTCGAGCAGCCAGGTGCCGTCGGGCTGCCGCTTGTCGCGGACCAGCTGGACGGCCTCGGTGACACGCTCGTCGGGGGCATCGCCGGTGCGGCGGAAGTAGTCCAAGGAGCGCAGCAGGTCATAGTGCCAGCGAGGCGGCCACGAGAACTGCAGCCAGCGTTCGGCCGGCACCGCACCTGTGCTCTTGCGCCGGAACAGCTGCCGCTCCAGCAGGTACTCCTCCCCGCGGCGGCGGGCCGCGGCCACAGGCACCGCTCCGCCGGCCAACTCGTACTCGAGCAGACCCTCAAGTACGCAGATCGTCGAGTCGAACGACGACACGGTGGCGCCGTTCTCGGTCTCGCAGTTCCAACCGCCGTCGTGGAGCTGCTCGGCGAGCAGACCCCTGACGAGGCCGTCGACGTCCGCGCCTAAGTAGGCGCCGATCGAGAGCGTCCGGCCGTTGATGCAGGGCTCGACCTCGCCATCGAAGAACGCCTGGCCGTCGTGTTCCCAGCGACAGTTCTCCGCGACCAGCTCGGTCGTCTCGCGGGCAGCCTTGCAGGCCGGGTCGAGACCGAGGTCGCGCAGCAGCATCAGCGTGGGCAGGGTCGAGGTCCACGGCTGACCGTGGGAGAAGTCCGGCTGGATGCCGGCCCGCCAGGTGTCGGCGACGTACCGCGGGAAGCAGGCGCCGCCGGCCCACTGACCATCGGGATCGCGCAGGGCGAGCAGGCGGGCTCCCCAGCCTTCACTCTCAACGCGGGCGCGCTCGGCCGCGACCTTCTCGGCCGGCGCTTGGGCGAGGTCGCGCAGCACCTGCCAGCGGATCGCCGGGTCGCCGTCGAGCAGCCAGTCTGTGACCTCCATGGCCGCGATCATCGTCCGACCAACGCCTCTTGTCGATACGCAGAGCTGACTAACCAACGGCCCGGTCCTATCGACGATGAGCATCGGGGTGGAGACATGGCGCCCTAGGAGTACGAGTTCGTCCGACTGGGAGAGGGCCGCAGCTCGCCGGTCCCCGGTGTCGCGGACGCGCCGCCCCGGAAGGCCGAGGCCGTCGTTCGCGAGCACGCACAGGAGGGCTGGGGCCTGGTGCAGATCTTCGCCCCGGGCGCGGCTGGGTTCGGGCAGCGAAGTACTGGGAGCTGATCTTCGAGCGGGAGCGTGCCGCCCGACGGACGACGCCCTAGCGCTTTCGGCCGCCCATCGGCAGCCGAGAGCTTCACTCTCATGCCGCGGACAGTGAAGCTCGAAACTGCCGATGCCCGGGCGTTCGCGTGGTCGCCCCGAACACTTGGAGGGTAGAGGTACAACCTGCGTCCTGGTGCGCCGCTGAACTCAAGCGGACTGCGTGGCCGGGGACCGCAGGCCGAGCCACTGCTCGGCGTCCCAGGCCTGGAACCGCTCTACCTCGGTGAACCCCAGCTTTGCCGCGAGGCGCATCGAGCCGACGTTGGCGGCCTGGGTGGTGAGCACCACCGGCTCGCCGGGAAGGACGCCGGCGAACCAGTCGAGCGCCGCCGCGCACGCCTCGGCGGCGTACCCGAATCCCCACGCTCGCGGCAGGAACAGATAGCCGAGATCGGCCTTCCCCGCGGCAGCCGGGCGACGGTGTCCCGTTGCTCTCCTCAGCAGGATCTGGCCGATCATCGCCCCGTCGAGATCAACGACGAAACTCCCGGGCCACCGCTCGGGTGTCCCGGGCATCTCGCGCTCAAGCTCGTCACGCGGCCGGGGGCCGCCGAGGTAGGTGTGCACCTCTGGAGACGCCAGCAGCTCGATGAACGCCGCACGGTCCCGGGCCTCGGGCTCGCGGAGCACGAGCCGCTCGGTTCTGATCGGGGGCGGTGGCCAGGGGACGGGCCCGAGCTCAGTCACGGTGGGCAACCTACCCAAGGAATCTGCTCTCGCCCTACGACCCACCGGAGCACGACGACGTCGGCTAACCCACTTGTCCGCTCATGCCACCGTCCGCGCGTAACTGCCGAAGCCCGCGCACGCGGCATGGGATTGTGTCGCCATGACTCGTTACGTCGACCACGCCGCCGACGGGACCCCGGTCGGCCGGTGCATTGTCCTTCCCGGCAGGCAGTACACGCCTGACGGCCCGATGCTCTTCTTCGCCGCCCAGGTGGCCCTCATGCGAGGTTGGGACGTGCGCCAGGTCTGGTGGGAGGTGCCGCAGTTCAGCAGCGACGCCGATGAGGTCGCTTGGGTGGGCTCCCAGTTGGACGCGGCTGTCGACGGCTACGCAGGTCACGTCATGGTCGTCGCCAAGTCGCTCGGAACCCTGGCAGCCCCGGTCGCTGCCGCGCGCGGCTACGACGCCGCGTGGCTCACACCGCTCCTCACGGAGCCTGTGGTCGCCGAGCCCCTCTTGTCCTACCCCGCCGCGCAGCTCGTCGTCATCGGCTCCAGCGACCCCTTCCTCAATCAGGACGTGCTCGACGCGCTGCCAGGTGAGCGCCTGGTCGTGGCCGGTGACCACATCTTGCGGGTGCCTGGGGATGCAGCAGCCATGGTCGCCAGCCATGACAGCTTCGTCCGTGCGTTCGACGCGTGGCTAGCTGCGGTGCAGTCGTAGGAACTGGAACACCCGAGGAACTCCCCGATCTGCCGCGTAGTGTGCGCGCTGGCGCACGCGGATCTGCGGCTGTCCGCGCGCAACTGGCCCGCCTCGGCCCGGGCAGCGGAGCGTTTCACTCCATTCAACTGGGTGACGAGACAATGATGGTCAATTTCCGCTACTTCAAGCAGCTCGACGCCATCGACGCGGCCCTCGACGCAACGTGAGGCTGGCCGCCCTACGCGTGGTCGCGGACACCGGGGTCTACCTGACCCTGGTCGTGCTGCTCCGCAGCGCGCTGGCCTGCCAAACGACGCCCGGGTCTGCCTCGTAGCGTGAGCGCTGGCGCGCACGGACCTGCCGCGGAGACTGAAAGCGCGCGCTCATGGCAGCCATTGATCGGGCGTCCACGAGTGCCCCAACGGCCCTGGCGTCCAGCCATTGTCCGTTGGGCGATCGGTCGGAGAACGGCCCGTACGCTACGGCCTCATGACCGAGGACCGTCGCATGAGCCGAAACCCGCGAGAGCCAGCCAAGCATGGTCCCGACGGCGCTGAGCGTTGGGCGGACTACCTGGAATGGGTGCGAGAGGACATCATCGAGGGCGTCCTCGGACTCCCTGTCCCCGAACGAACGGCCTCGCGGCTGCCCAGCGGCTGGTCACCCATCGAACTCCTGAACCATCTCCTCCACATGGAACAGCGCTGGTTCGTCTGGGGATTTCTGGCCGAACAGGTGCCCCACCCCTGGGGCGACTGGAACGTCGATGATCCATCGGTCGGATCAACACCCGCTGGCATCTCCCCCGCTTGGGAAGTTGCTGAGGGTGTAGCGGCGGACGACATCGCCGCCGCGCTGCGCGACATGGGCCAGCGCACCCGAGAAACTCTGAGCACCCATGGGCTCGAAGAGCGTGGTCGTATCGGTGGCAGATTCACCGAGGACCCTCCCACATTGGAATGGATCTGCTTCCACGTTCTTGCCGAGTACGCCCGCCATGCGGGCCAGTTCGACGTCGTGCGTGAGCTGCGCGCAGCTCCGTACTGACCTACCCGACGCACTCTCGTGCCGCTGTCCATCGCAACTGCCGATGATCGGGCGATGGCAGGTTTGAGGGCGCACCTGGCGACCTCCGATCTTCCGACCGGATACACCGCGGGTGCTTCGCCTGCATGCTCGGCGGGCCGGACGGCCGCACGCTGCATATCGTCGCCACCGACTGGCAGCGGCTGGACCGGCAGCAGGGCGGCGGCGAGCGCACCGGGCAGGTGCTGATCTGCAATGCGCCAGCCCCGCACGCCGGGCGGCCATGACCGGCCCCGTTCTGATCCGTCAACGTCACCGCTTGTTCGACCGCTCCTATGCCGCGATCCGCGCGAGCGGAAAGGTGCGTCATACCGCGTAACCTCGTCACGTGATCGTCGCGGAGCTGGCCGTGCATCCCAGCGACGGTCCGGCCGGACACGAGTTGTACTTCATGCGCGACGACGTGGAGGCAACCATGCGAGACCTCCGCGCCAAAGGCGTTGAGTTCACCCAGGACATCTCCGAGCAGCGGTGGGGGCAGCTCACGCACTTTCGCTTGCCCGGCGGTCGCGAGGTCGGAATGTACGAGCCGCGCCATCCCCGCGCCATCGATCTGTGAGCTGTCGACTGACCTCGGGCTGACTGACGGACTCCGGCGACTGCTTTCCCCTCACGTGCGGTCCTGTTATGCCCTGCCAGGATTGACGCAACCAAATGGTTGCGATAACTTCATCGCAACCACCCAGTTGCGACAGGAGCGGACCATGCCCATCCCGAACACGATCACCCGCACTCTCGACCTCCCACACCCGCAGGAGAAGGTCTGGGGTGCACTCACCACCCTCGACGGCATCACCGGCTGGTTCGGCAGCCACGCCGACGGCGAGATCGCTCCCGGGCACGACCTGCACATGCGTTGGGAGCAGTACGACGCGGAGGGAACTCTTGCGATCAAGGTGGTCGAACCGATGACGGTGTTCGCCTTCTGTTGGGGGATCTCCGGCGCGCCCGAGGGCGACCCGAGGCAGACGTACGTCGAGTTCGTCCTCGAGCCGACCGCACACGGGACCCGACTCACGGTCACGGAGAGTGGCTTCGCCCAGCTCCCGGACGAGTGGCTGGAGCCGAGCTACCAGGGGAACGTCGAGGGCTGGCGCGCGGAGCTCGGCGAACTGGCGGCGTACCTCGATGCCGCCTGACGCCGAGGAGGTGTCGGCCGGCGTGTTCGCGGCGCTGGCCGACCCCAACCGTCGGGCCATTCTTGCCTCGCTCGCGGAACACGGACCGAGCACCGCCACCGACCTGTCCGGTCGGTTGTCGATCACCCGACAGGGCGTCACCAAGCATCTCGCGCTGCTTGCCGAGGCAGGACTGGTGACCAGCGACGCCGGCGGAGGGCGCCGAGTGCTCTACCGACACCGGTCGGGGCCGATCAAGGTCGCGCAGTCCTACCTGGCTGCCCTCGCCGCCGACTGGGACGGCTCGCTCAAGCGATTGTCGGCGTTCCTCGCCGACCCGCCCCACTGACCGCCCTGCGCGTCATACCGCCGCCTGTGGGTCGCGGTGTATGCCCGGGGGTTTGCTTCGCTGTCACCCAAGCGCCTGGGTAGGCGCGGGTGTCGAAGTCGCGGTGCCGGCAGCCGTTGCGGCCCTTGACCCGCTCCGGACTGGTCGCGCCGTACTCCGCGCCGCCGACCGCGTCGGCCTCGGCCGAGAGCAGCGTGTTGATGAAGGTCTGCAGCAGATCCGGCGACGTCAGCAGTGACACGCTCACCGGGATCCTTACACCACTCAATCAGGACGTCACTCACGCGGGTGGGTGGAGGCGCGACGGAGCCGCGTCGTGCTCACTAGCGCGTGATCTGTTCGCACTGTCGAGGAGTGTCGGCGTCGTCCATCGTGACGCTGTCGGTGCCGTTGCCGCACTGCGCCAAGTCGGTGGCGGCGCCGGGGTAGAGCCGGTCGTTGCCGTCCATCCCAACCAGCCGGTCGTCGCCGTCTCCGCCGCGGATCACGTCGCCGCCATCCATGCCGACCAGGTAGTCGTTGCCCGGACCACCGGAGATCACGTCGCGGTCGTCGCCCGTCCGGATCCAGTCATCGCCCCCGCCTCCCCAGACCCTATCCCGACCGGTGTGGCCGTTGAAGAAGTCCGGGCCTGGCCCGAAGTGGGCCACGTCGTCGCCGAGGTCAGCCAGCATGGTGACCGCGAACGTGGCCGGAAGCCGACTGGTGTCGAGGAAGTCGTCGCCGATCCTGGGCCACACCTCCACCAGCAGCGGCTGCTGCTGGCTGATGCCACCCGGCACGCGGCACTCCGCGGCCACTCCGCGCCGGGCCGAGACCTTGCGGCAGGAGGTGGCGAGGTGCTTGAACCTGGGGGTGCCGGAGTCGGCGAACCGCAGCCCGCCCTTGACCCGGGTCACCACAAGGTGGTTGTCCTGGGAACCCGCGCGGTAGACGTATCCGTGCACGGTCCGGTCGATCACCGCCACGCCCGTCAGCGGCTTGCCGACCTGGCGGCCGTCCATCAGCGCGGTGGTGAACTCATACGGCGGTCCGGCGCCCGGGCTAGTGCTGGCCACTGCCACCGGCGCGACCACACCCGTGGCGGGCGTGGTGGCCACGGCTGCCATGGCAAGAGTGGCGAAAGCCGCGAGGGCGCAGCGCACGGCAGTGCGAGCGGGCGGACGCGTCATGGTGGTTCCCCCGAGCGGTGCTGAGACGGTTGTTATGTCCAATTTTGCCGACTTGTGCCGAAAAGTTCCGATGAATAGGAGTTTCCGCTCGGTGCGCTTGGTGGATATGGGCGGCGCGAGGGGGGCGCGCCGCACCGATCACCCGCGGCCGCTTCAGGACCACTCGCACGCGGGTACGCCGCACCGTCGGGCTCGCGCGGCTTCCCGGAGCGGACCAGACTGGCGGCCTGGCAGCGACCGGTAGCCCCGACGCCCAGCGCGCCGGTATCACCGACCAGCACCCCCGTTGACAGGAGCGGGACCCGCATCGGAGGGGAAGTCGCCGAGATCGCGCCGGCCGGCTCTTCCCGTGAGCTTCGCCTCTAGTTCTGGGGTCGGCCGCCCGGATCCAGTTGAGGGGTAGGACAGGGCCTGTTGACGACCCTGCTGCGTTCCATGACGCGGAAGGTGTAGCCGCCTCCGAGGAGGTCCGCTTCAGGAGCGGTGGGTACGACAACTCCCATGCCGGGATCCGGCGTCCCCGCAGGGCGCGTCCAGTAGCCGCGAGCTCCCTTCTGGGCGAAGGCGCGGTCGGCGCTCAGTAGTCCCGCAGTACGGTCCCTGGCTCAGGTCGTGGATCCAGTGGCGGCCTCTGTTCGAACCAGTAGGACATATGGTTCATAAGCGCGAACGCCTGTGCCTCGCTCAACTCGGCTACCGGCCGCGCGGCGACTCCCTGGCTTTCGAACTCGTCCGCCATGGCGAGACGCAGGCTCGCACCGTCACTGATGAATACGAAGGCAGTGTCGACCGGCCGGATCACCTGCCAGCGTGGCACTCCACCGTTCGGCATGCACAGACCATAGCGATCCAGCGTGGGAGTCAGCCGCGATTTGCGCCAGCGGTTGCCATGTCCGCGATTGTCGCGGCCGGCAGGCGGCTCGCTCAGCCACTGTCTGCTCGTCCCCAGGCCGCGCGTCGCACCCGCGGTCAGCACCGGACGCGGGCAAGATAGCGGCATGTCCAGTCGCATAGCGGCCATCGCGATCGACGCCGTTCAACCACGTGTGGTCGCCGACTTCTGGTGCAGCGTCCTCGGCTGGCAGGTGGTCGAAGAATCCGCCGGGGCGATCAGCATCGCCCCGGCGGATGGATCCTGGCCCACGATCGACGTGGCCCCAGTGCCGGAGAACAAGACAGTCAAGAACCGACTCCATCTTGACCTTCGCGCCGACGGCATGCGGACAGGCGATGAGCTCGAACGGCTCCTTGATTTGGGCGCGCAGCGCGCGGATGTGGGGCAAGGAGCCGACGCCACATGGGTGGTTCTCTCCGATCCCGAAGGCAATGAATTCTGCCTGCTGTCTCGTACCGTGCAAGAGGCCCGTTCTGACGAGTGAACGCACGGGCCCAGCCGCAGAGTTACGCAGCTTGCTCGCTCGGGGAGGGAGTTGCTGCGCGCACGCAATCTCGTGGCACTTGCCGGCCTGTTTGGGCAGGCTCGGTTCCGGGCGGTGGCGGCCCTGGCCAAGGGCGACCGCGACGCGGTCAGTGTGTCGACACCACTGTTTGGGGACTACTCCCCTTCGCCGCCGCCTAGATCGTCACGCAGCTCGGCGGCAAGGCGGAGGTGCTCGGAATGGTCCAGCGCCTGTTCGATCATCTCGGCGACGTGGCTGTCGAACAGGGCATAGTGCACGTGGCGACCTCGACGCTCCGCTGTCACGAGCCCTGCCTCACGAAGCAGGCGCAGCTGGTGCGAGACCGCTGACTGCTCCATTCCCACGTCCTCGGTCAGCTGTCCGACGGTCAACGGACCGGCCTGGAGGGTGGCGAGGATCAGCAATCGGCTGGGCGTGGCCAGCGCCTGGAGTGAGGCAGCCACCGTCACGGCGGTCTCGCGGTCCCAACGGACGCGCGTCACTGCTCCCTCGGTCCGGTGGCCCATAACCGCATGGTAGTGGCCGGGGAAAACATGAAGGCTCCTTCATATGTGGCTAGACTCGATGGTTCAGTCGCCGTCAGAAAGCGAAGGCTCCATGGGCCACCCGCCAGGTTCGCCGCACACCGAGCATGCCCATGACCACCATGAGGGCCTTCACCATCATCACCGGCACAGGCTGCTCGGTCGGTTGCTGGACATCGTCAGTCCGCACAGCCACGACGCCGCGGACTCCGTGGACACTGCGCTGGAGAGCAGTGCCGAAGGCATCCGCGCGGTCAAGATCAGCCTCCTCGTCCTGGGCATCACCGCCGCCCTGCAGGCAGCCATAGTCGCCGTTACTGGGTCGGTCGCACTGCTGGCCGACACGATCCACAACTTCTCCGATGCGCTGACCGCGCTCCCCTTGTGGGTCGCGTTCACGCTCGCTCGCAGGGCACCCTCACGGCGCTACACCTACGGCTACGGGCGGGCCGAGGACCTCGCCGGCATCTTCATCGTGGCGATGATCGCGCTCTCCGCTGTGCTGGCGGGCTGGGAGTCGGTGCACAGGCTGACCGACCCTCAGCCTGTCCAGCACGCCTGGGTCGTCGTCGCCGCGGGCCTCGTCGGGTTCGCCGGGAACGAGCTGGTCGCGGTCTACCGGATCAGGGTCGGTCGCAAGATCGGGTCAGCGGCCCTCGTCGCCGACGGACTGCATGCCCGCACCGATGGCTTCACCTCACTGGCCGTCGTACTCGGTGCACTCGGCGTCCTCGCGGGATACCCCCTCGCCGACCCGCTCGTCGGGCTCGTCATCACCCTCGCCATCCTGCTCGTCCTCAAAGGCGCGGCGCGTGACATCTACCACCGGCTCATGGACGCGGTCGAGCCGGAAGTCGTCGATGCCGTGGGGTCCGCCCTCCTCGCGACCCCTGGCGTGGCGGCCGTGGAAAACGTGAAGGTCCGCTGGACTGGCCACCGTATCCGTGCAGAGGCCGATATCGCCGTAGCCGCCGACCTGACCGTGACCGAGGCACACGCGATCGCGATCGAGGCACACCACCGACTGCTGCACGAGATCCCCAAGCTGGTCGAGGTGACCGTGCATGTCTCCCCCCACGGACCGGCCGGCGAGCAGCAGCACGCGCTCATCGCGCACCACCGGCCACAGTCCTGAGTACAGTCCCCTCGAGCCTGCTCATCCAGTGCTCTTCGGCAGAGATAACCCCGGACTGTGCAATGGTCCCGAGGCCAGATCAGTTACACCGTTCGTCTGACAGACCCACCGCAAAGACGGCCCGCCGGGATGTCCCGGCGGGCCGTCGTACGTCGGCGCTCAGTGCGCGCTCGTCAGCCGTCGGACTCCGGCGCCGGCAGGTAGCGCCCTGGTACCTGGGCCGGGGTGAGGACCTTCTCGTCACCCGGGTAGGGCAGGGTCCAGCCGTGAGCCGCGTACCACGTGTAGTGGTCCATCAGCTCGGGGTTCGCGCGGTCGGGCTGCGGGTTTGCCCCGGTGAGGTTCTGCTTCTTGGCCCACGCCTCCCAGGCGTCGGCCGCCTTCTCCTCGGGCCCAGGGACCGCGTCGGCCGGGGCGAGCGAGTCGTACTTCGCCGCCACGTTGTCCTCGCCGCAGGCGGGCGCGGTCTCCACGCCGTAGGTCAGCGGGATGCGGTTCGGGATCACGTCGAACGGCGTGAAGTCCGCCGCCTGGCTGAAGGCACCGCGCATCGGGCTGGCGGCGCTGTCCTTCTGGTTCATCGGCTGGATCCCGAGGATCTGCTCGATCGTCCGGATCACCGTGATCTGGCTGTAGTAGTGGCTGTCGACGACCCCGTGCCTGGCCCACGGGCTGATGATCTGCACCGGACCCCGGGCGCCGTCGACGTGGTCGACGCCGTTCTGGGTGTCGTCCTCGATGACGAAGATCGCGGTGTTCTTCCAGTACTTGCTGTGGGAGATGTGGTCGACGATCTTGCCGACCGCGAGGTCGTTGTCGGCCACCTGGGCGATCGGGTGCGGGTCACCGCCGGTGTGGTCGCTGGAGAGCCACATCATGTTGAGGTTGGCGGGCCCGTTCTTGTCGAAGTCGCGCTTCCAGATCTCGTGCCGGTAGATGTCAGGGATGTCGAGGTCATACTTCGGGTAGGAGTGCAGCGTGACGTCGTTCAGCGACGGGATCGGCGAGGAGGAGTCCGTCTTCAGGGTGGTGTCCTGACCGGTCGCCTCCATGTTCTTCGTGTCGCAGTAGAAGTCCGACCAGGTCGCGCCGGCCGGCTTGCTCTCGAACTGCAGGAACTCGCCGTAGTTGCGGACGGTGTTGTCGGCCGCCAGCGCGCCGCTCCAGATGGTGCCGGAGCGCTGGTGCCCGAGGGCGTCGTCCTCGGTGTCGTAGCTGCGCTGGTAGAGGCCAGCGCTCGACTCGGTGTACTCCGGGTCGTCGGCCTGCATCAGCCAGTTGTGGCCCTCCGCGGAGTTGGTGCCGACGTCGTACGTGTTGTCGTAGAGCCCGAACTGCCGGGCCATGGCGTGCTGGTTCGGGGTCACGTCCTCGCCGAACTGCGCGAGCGAGGGGTCGCCGTTGCCGCGCTTCATGTCGCCGAAGACCTGGTCGTAGGAGCGGTTCTCCTTGACGATCAGGAAGACGTGCTTGATGGTCGACGGGTCGCCGAGCCGTTTGGGGATCGGCACCGCGGGGACGTTGCCGCCGGTCCGCGCCTCCACCGAGGTGTCGTCCCAGCCGTTCTGCTTGAAGACGGTGGCCGTGGCGTCGGCGATCACGGAGTCGTCCGGCAGGGTGAGCCGCAGCAGGGATCCGGTCGAGTCGTGTGTGTTGTGGCCGGTGGCCGGCGTCGTACCGGGGCCCTTGTCGATGGTGCGCCCGGGCCCGCGCTCGCCGATGCCGCGCAGGTTGGTGACGAGGACCTCGTCGCCGACCGTCGTGACGTTCTCCGGGTAGTAGTCCATGGGGAGCAGGCCGACGTAGCTGACCGGCTCCTGCGGGGTCGTGTAGCGGTAGACCGCGAGCGCGTTCGCGCGGCCGAGCGTCACCAGCAGGTGGCCGTCGTCGGTGAGGGTCACGCCGTCCGGCGCATAGCCGACCGAGGCCTTCGGCCAGGGCTGGGTCGCGATGGTCTGGACGACCTTGTTCGAGGAGGTGTCGATGACTGACACGTCGTCGCTGCCGGTGTCGGTGACGAAGAGGGCGCCGTCCGCGGCGTGGAGCGCGGTGGGGTGGAGCCCGACGTCGATGCTCTGCACGGCGGCGGTCGGGTCGGCGGTGTCGATGACGCTCACGGTGCCGGTGGTGGTGGCGCCGGTGAAGTGGTCGGCAGGCACCTGGGTGCCGTAGGAGTTGAGGGTCTCCTCCCCGGACTTGGCCTTGCGGCCGCCCTCGTTGCTCACGTAGAGCCTGCCGCCGACCATGACCATGTCGCGCGGGGCGTTGCCGACCTCCCAGCTCTTCGTGATCACGCCGGTCGTGGCGTCCATGGCGACGACGCGGTTCTGGCCGTTGACGGCGGCGTACACGGTCTTGCCGTCCTCGGAGAACACAGCCTGGGCCGGGAGCGCGCGCTTCGAGCCCTGGGCGGGAATCGGGATGGAGGTGGGGGCCGAGACGGTCCCGTCTGCGTTGACCGGGAATCTGGTGAAGCCGTTGATCTGGGGCATCCAGAGGAACTTGCCGTCGGGCGAGTACGTCGGCCCCTCCTGCCCCACGTTGTTGCTGCTGATCCGCAGACCGGCCGCGGAGGAAGTACCGGCCTGCTGCAGGATCTTGTAGTCGTCGAGGTCGACGATCGTCAGGGCGATCGACCGGTCGTTGGTCAACGCGGCGAGGTGGTGGCCGTCGGGGCTCACCGTGGAGGACAGCAGCTTGCCGTTGTCGACGAGCAGCCGGTCGCCGACCGGGTCGATGACCTGGTCGCTGGGCAGGAGCAGGCCCTGACCGCTGGTCTCACCGACCTTGTGAGTGCCGAACGCGTCAGTCGAGGCGTAGGCGATGCCCCCGCCCATGACGGCGAGCGCAGCGGTGCCGACTGTGAGGATGCGGATCCGGCGACTGGCGCGTCGACCGAAGAGCCCGAGACGGACCTTCGCGACGCGCCGGCGCTGGCGCGTGACGTTCATGAACTATCCCTTCGGAGTGCTGGCGAGCAGGTCGACGGTCCCGTCGAACTGCCAGAGGGGGTTGGGCGCATCCCCCGTCGGGGTTCGCACCTGGAAGTAGCCGTTCACCTCCTTCGGCCCGTCGCCGTCTGCGACGTACCGCCCGTCGGCGGTGACATCGAGCTGGTAGATCGCGGTCCCGACGGCGTCGACGCCGGGGAGGTGCCAGGAGACGACGCAACGCCAGTCGTTGCCCGGGCCCTCGTCGAGGACACGGCTTCCGCCCTTGTCGCAGGAGGCCGTCGCCCCGAGCTGCGCCTCGGTGACGTCCGGTCGGTGCAGCTCCTGGGTCTGCAGCCGGTACAGGTGCGAGAAGGCGGTGGCCAGCGAGTCCTCGACCTTCGCGCGCTCGATCCCGGACCCGGTCGCCGGAGTGGCGGTGGTGACGACGGCGACCGTGACCAGCAGGAGGGCCGCCAGCGGGAGCACGCCGCCGGCGACGGCGCGCCCGCCGGAGCCGTCGTAGCTGAGGTCGGTGAAGTCGCGGCGCAGGAACAGCCGGTAGGCCAGGGCGGTCGCCGCGACGGCCCACACCACGCTGACGGCGAGGCCGATCAGCAGTGGTCCCACCTGCGTCGGGCTCGTGAACAGGCCGCGCCAGCCGATGAACGCGTAGCCGGGGAGG
The DNA here is from genome assembly GCA_963700955.1 of uncultured Actinomycetota bacterium. Taxonomy (GTDB): domain Bacteria; phylum Actinomycetota; class Actinomycetes; order Propionibacteriales; family Nocardioidaceae; genus Nocardioides_C. The sequence continues at coordinate 973,535 of CAVOZH010000012.1, forward strand.
GCGAGGCGTACGGCGACGGGCACGGGCAGCATCTGGGTGAGCTGCATCGCCAGGGCGAGGAGCACAGGCAGCAGGAGCCCGATCGGGGAACGCCCCAGGGCGACCGAGCCGAGCAGCCCGACAGCGGCGAGGGCCAGCGTCGGGGCCAGCACGCACAGCCAGGCCAGCAGGACGCGGCCGGCGGCGTCGGCCGGCGCGAGGAGGTGGCCGTCGAGTCCGACCAGCGGGTGGTTGCCGACCGCCGCGAGGCCGCCGGCCGTGCTGGAGCAGGCCAGCCCCGCGACGAGCAGCAGGATGACAGTGAGGCTGGCGAGCGCCTTGGCGACGAAGATCCGGCGCGGTGAGCGGACCGCCACGAGGAGGTGGCGCCAGGTGCCCAGCCGGTCCTCCGAGGCGAAGACGTCCCCGGCGACCAGGGAGGTCACCAGCGGCAGCGCCCACGTGCCGGAGAAGCCGAGAAGCACGAGCGGTCCTGCCCAGACCGTGGCGTGCATCCAGCGGCCGAAGACGGTGTCGGCCGGCAGGGAGCTCTGCTGGCTGACGGCGATCACGAAGGCCGCGGGTGCCAGCCAGCACGCGACCACCAGCGATGCGGACCCGCCATTGCGCGAGCAGCTTGAGCAGCTCGAACCGGTAGCCGCTCAGCACGGGTGCAGGGCGAGCGCTGACCTCCGATCGGCCGGCAACGGTGGTCATCGCAGCTCCTGCTCGGACTCGGTATCGGGCACGGTGCCGGTCAGGGCGAGGAAGGCAGCCTCGAGAGGCGCGACCACCGGCGCGAGCTCGCGCACCGCGACGCCTTCGTGCACCAGCCGCACGACCAGCTCGTCGAGGGCCGGAACGGGACCGCGTACGACGAGCGAGTCGGCCTCCGGGCGTTCGTCACGCCCGGGGCCCCGGAGCACGCGCAGGCCAGGCGCGCCCGCGGCCACCCGGCGGGCGGCCGCGGGGTCGGAGGTGACCGCCCGGTAGTCGAGCTCCCCGCATTCCGCGGCGAGCTTGCTCACCGGCCCGGAGAAGACGACCCGTCCCGTCACGAGGATCGTGACCTCCGAGCACAGCGCCGCCAGGTCGTCCATCCGATGGCTGGAGAGGACCACCGCGGTGCCGTCCGCGGTGAGCCTGCGGATCACGCGGTGCACGTGGTGCTTGCCGGCGGGGTCGAGGCCGTTGGCCGGCTCGTCGAGGACGAGGAGTCGCGGTCGGGTCAGGAGGGCTGCTGCAAGGCCGAGCCGCTGGCGCATCCCGAGGGAGAAGCCGCGGACCCGGTCGTCGGCAACGTCGGTGAGCCCGACCTGCTCCAGCACCTCGTCGACGCCGGCAGCACGGCCGGTGGCGTACCCGCGCAGGGATGCCAGCGCGGCGAGGTTCTGCCGAGCGGTGAGCGAGGGGTAGAGGCCGGGCCCGTCCACGAACCCGGCGACCCCATCGGGGACGGTGGGCGTGCGCCCGACCGACGTGCCGAGGATCTCGAGCATTCCGCCGTCCGCCGTCGAGAGCCCGAGCAACAGGCCGAGCAGAGTGGACTTACCTGCACCGTTCGGGCCGACCAGCCCGTGCACCTGGCCGCTCGCCACGTCAAGGTCCACGCTGTGGAGGGCGACGATGTCGCCGAACGACTTGGTGATCCCGCGAGCCCGGACTGCGGCAGTCCTGTCCACAGATACGTCCCCCTTGCTTTGTGACGGCAAGGAGGAACCTAGGAGTGGCGGCTTTACTCAGCAGGGCCGGAAGTCGAACGTTCGGCGAACGCCTTCCGACTCGCGGGGTCGACCCGCGGTCCAGTCCTCGTATGCGTCCCGAGGTGTCTCACGCTCTGATGGCCGAACCGGCCTCGTTCAGTCACGGTCGTGGTCGAGAAGCATCGACTGGAGCCGGGTGTATCTGGACACTGCGCAGCGAGATCCGCGAGTTCCTGAGCACGCGGCGCGCCCGGATCACCCCTGAGCAGGCGGGCCTCCCGGCCTACGGCGGCAACCGCCGCGTGAAGGGGCTTCGGCCGTGGAGACCGCGTTGGCCATCGGCTACCGGCACATCGACACTGCGGCGGCGTACGGCAACGAGCGAGAGGCCGGAGAGGCGATCCGCCGCTCGGGGCTCGACCGCTCGGAGATCTTCGTCGAGACGAAGGTCTGGATCACCGACTAGGGCTACGACCAGGCGCTGCACGCCTTCGACAAGAGCGCCGGCAAGCTGGGCATCGATCCCCGAGGCCTGAGGTGCGGGCTCCGGGGGCGAAGCGCACTTGGCGATCCCTTCCTCGCCGCGCTCGGCGACCACGTCGGTGGCGCCGTACTCGCGACCGAGGTCGGTACGGACCTGATGACGCCCCATGAGCACGATCCGCTCCGCGCCGAGCTGCTTCGCCGACAGCACGGCCAACAGGCCCACGGCGCCGTCTCCGATGACGGTGACGGTGCTGCCCTCAGTCACGCCGCCGCGCACGGCGGCGTGCCAGCCGGTGCCGTACACGTCGGACAGGGTGAGAAGGCTGGCCAGCCGTGCCTCGTCGGTTCCGGCGTCCACGCCGGGACCCGACTCGTTCATGGAGCACCTGGCAATGCTGCCCGACGACCGGGTCCGACAGCCCTTGGGGGTGTCTTCCAGGTCCACTGTGAGGTCGCGATGCTCGCCGGCGTCTCGGTCGACTACTACGTGCGCATGGAGCGCGGCAGCCTCGCGGGCGCCTCCGAGGGCGTCCTCGACGCGCTCGCCAACGCGCTCCAGCTCGACGAGGCCGAGCGGGCCCACCTCTTCGCGCTGGCCAGGGAAAGCGGTGGCAGCACCAGTCGCCGGAAGCGCACACCTCCGCACCGGGTCCGCCCGGCGATCCAACAGGTGCTCGATGCGATGACCGACGCCCCCGCATGGGTGCGCAACGGCCGGCACGACATCTTGGCCATGAACCAGCTGGCCCGCGCGCTCTACTCCCCCGTCCTCGCCGACCCCCGACGCCCCGCCAACACCACCCGGTTCGTCTATCTCCACCTTGAGGCTGCGGAGGAGTTCTTCGTCGACTACGACCGGATCGCCAACGACGCCGCCGCAATGCTGCGGCTCGAAGCAGGTCGCAACCCGCATGACAAGGCCCTCATCGAGCTCGTGGGCGAGCTCTCCACCCGCTCCGAGCGCTTCCGGCAACGCTGGGCCTCACACGACGTCCAGTTCCATCGCAGCGGGCAGAAGCGGCTGCGCCATCCGGTCGTCGGCCGGCTCGACCTCGACTTCGAGTCGATGGAGCTGCCCTCCGAGCCCGGGCTGCAGCTGAACGTCTACACCGCCGCAGCAGGTACGCCCACGGCGGATGCGCTCAGGCTCCTCGCCTCCTGGGCGGCCTCCGAGGAGAACCTGCCCAGTGAAGCGAACGCGGGTGGGAACAGGGAAAGCGGACGTCGGCCACATCGGTGACGGCCGCTTCGGCTGTATCGAAACGCCCTGGAAGGCTCGCCCGGCGTTTCATGACTCTCTGATTGAACTCGAACGGCAGGTCGAGGTCGCCGACCACCGGACCGACGCCACCGAACACGATCCTGGGCCGCGGGTCCTGGACCGAGGCCAGTCGCATCGCCGCGGTTTTGCGCAAGGAGACCGTCGGTGGCGCGCTCTGGCCATGGTCTGGGCCAACTCACCGCTCGCCGACGCCCACACGGCGCAGCGGGACTACGAGGTCGGCCCAGAAGCGCTTCACCTGCACCTCTCGCTGGGTGACCCACTTCGAAGCGCACGCGCGGGAGATGCCCATCTCGGCGGCAACGTGCGTCCCCTGGCGGGTCGGAGTTGGGTTGTCGCTCATGGGAGCGTGCAGCATTCGAGCGCAGCGTCAACGGCGGCCCGGGTCGCTGGGAGAAGCGGTAGCCGCACGCGCGGGCTGGGTATCCGGCCACGAGCTGCGAGGACTGCCTTGATCACTGCGGGGTTGGGTTCGGCGAACAGGGCGCGCGTGAGTGGAACCAGTTGGTTGTGCAGGGTGCGGGCCTGCTCTGTGGGCCCGTGTTGCCACGCCCGGATGAGCTCGGCGAAGGCGTGCGTGGCCAGGTTGGCGCTCGCCATGATCGCTCCCCGGGCCCCGAGCGCCATCAGCGGCCCTGCGTACAGGTCGTCGCCAGCCAGCACGGACACGTCGGGGTGGACGTCGCTCATGAACGTGATCGTGGTGTCGTCGATTGAGCCGACCGAATGTTTGAATCCGACCACGTTCGACAGGTCGGCGAGTCGGTGAAGTGTGTCCGCTGTCAGCGTGAGACCCGTTCGGTAGGGGACGTTGTAGACGACCAACGGCACGTGGGTCGCGGCTGCCAGATGCTGAAAGTGCTGGACAACGCCGTCCTGTGAAGGGCGCGTGTAGTACGGGACCACGGCAAGCGCAGCGGTGACTCTGGGGTCAAGCTCGGCCAGCATGTCGGCTGACGCGGTGGTGCTGTTTGATCCCGTGCCCACGATCAAGTGTCGGCCGCGTTCTGCGCAGATCTGAGCGCAGACGTCGACGACCTGGCGGGCCTCTTGGCGGGTTAGCGTCGCCGGCTCCCCGGTTGTCCCTAAGGCGACGACACCAGCCGCGCCCTCATCAAGGACTGTAGTCGCGAGCGTTGCCAGCGCGTCGGGGTCGAGTTGGTCATTGTCGGTGAACGGGGTGATCAGCGGGACGTAAAGACCGGAGAGTGTCATGGACGCAAGGATCCGACTCTCGCCCTCATCAGGTCTAGTTCACGTTTGCATCACTTACCGTAAGGTGAACTTATGCTTGATGTGCGAAAGCTGCGCCTGCTCCGCGAACTGTCGCGCCTTGGGACCATCGCGGCTGTGGCAGATGCGCTCACATACACGCCCTCGGCGGTGTCGCAACAACTGTCAGCCCTCGAGCGCGAAGCCGGGGTGCCGCTCTTGGAACGATCGGGCCGCCGGGTCAGGCTGACGGCGGCCGCAGTGACTCTTGTCGAGCACACGGAGTCGATCCTCGAGATCCTTCATGCGGCCTCTGCCGACTTGGCCTCGGCGGCCACGACGCTGCGTGGAACGCTGCGCATCGGGGTCTTTCCGACCGCGGTGCCAACCATTCTGACTCCCGCCGTGGTCAGCTTGAGCACCGACCATCCGGGGTTGAACCTGATGGTCTCCGAGCTTGATCCCGCCAAAGTGCCTGATGCACTTCGCGGCGACTCGCTCGACATCGCCCTAATCCAGGAGTATGACCACGTTCCACTCGCGGCAGAGCCTGGTCTGGAGTCAGAACCCCTGATGGAGGAGACGGTTCACCTGGCCGCCATCGACTCTGGGTCACTCGCCGATCGACGCGACTCGTCCTGGATCGCCGGCACGCCAGGGACCCTGTGTCACACCCTGACCGTCAGGGCCTGCGAGGCCGCGGGCTTTACACCTGGCATCCGCCATCACGCCGACGACTTCGGCGCGGTGCTCGCGTTGGTCGCAGCCGGACAGGGTGTTGCCCTGGTCCCGGACCTCGGGACCGGGAACGCCCCAGACCGCGTGAGCCTGACGCCACTCGCAATCAGACGCAGGACATACCTGGCCTACCGCCGCGGCACCCGCACGCATCCAGGTATTGCCGCCGCACGTCAGGCTCTACACGCCGCTGCACACTCCACGAACCTCTCGTCCCGAGCCACCAGGTAGCAGAGGACGCGGAAAATTCGCGGCCGGCGACTGCGTCACGAACGTCCTGGCCCGCACCAACTAGGCATCACCACGAGCAACCTCGAGGGGACGCGGGCGACGCGGCCGCGCCCTCGGTGGATGACGCCCGTCAGTGCTGCGGGTGAACGCGCGAGTCCGCTGCGCGGCTCAGCGTCCGCCGAACAGCCTGCTGAGCCACCCGCCGCTCGAGGGCTGCTTGGCGTGACCGGAGCAACGCTGGGAGGTGGGGACGCCGGCGAGGACTTGGTTGACGTGCTGGCCGCAGCCGGCCCAGGTCGTCTTGCCGCAGGTCTTGCAGTTGACTGCTCTGCACATGGTGGTTCTCCATCGAGGATGGTTGTGGTGACAGGTGGTTGGGTCGGGAGCGCGGTCGTGCGATCGCGGAAGCCGCGGGCTGCTGACCGGCCTCTCGTTCAGGACGAGCCGAGGTCGTGAGACTGGCCTTTCACCCCCGATCCGGGTGATGTCCGGGCCCGCCGCCACGCGATCACGCCGGCGAGCGCCGCAACCGCTGCCGGGAGGGTCCAGGCGGGGATCGCCGCGGTCAGCTGGCTGATGGCGTGCTGGGCGGCGAACTCGAGGTCGCTGGTGTCGCCGAGGCCGAGCACCGCCGTGATGCCTGCGGTGCCGTCGTAGCGCAGGAACAGGATGCCGATGACGACAAACAGCACCCCGGACACCAGCGAGGTGCTGTGCACCCGGGCCGGGCCGAGCTGCAGCGTCTTCCCGCGCAGCCACCGCTTGCCCCCTAGGTCGAGCCGGTCCCACAGGGCCGCGAGCACGAACAGGGGTGCAGCCATCCCGAGCGCGTACGTCGCCAGCAGTAGACCGCCGCTCAGCGGGGAGTGCTGGGTGGCGGCCATCGTGAGGATTGCGCCGAGCACGGGACCGGAGCAGAACCCGGCGAGTCCGTACACCGCACCGAGCACGACCGTGGAGGCCCAGGTACCGGTGGAGCTGCCGCCGCCCGGTCGGCTGGACCAGGCCTGGAGCGGGCCCGCGAACGGCATCGCGAAGCCGCGGCCGACCAGCTGGATCAGGCCGAGGCCGATGATGGTCCAGCCGGCGACCGTGATGAGCAGGCTCCGGTGGCCGTAGAACAGCGAGGAGGCGGCTGCGGCCCCGGTCCCGAGCGGCACCAGCGTGAGCAGCAGCCCCGCGTAGAACGCTGCCGTGCGGAGCAGCAGGGCGCTGCGGCTGGCGAAGGCGTAGGCGAAGAACGACGGGAGCAGCAGGGCGCTGCACGGCGAGAGCAGCGCCAGCACCCCTGCGGCGAACGCGGCGAGCAGGCTGACGTCCGTCATCGGGCTCGGGCGGCGGCCTGTTCGATGGCCTGCACGAACACCTCCGTCGGCTGTGCCCCCATGATCGGCTGCCCGTTCACCAGGAACGCGGGCGTGCCGGTGACCCCGATGGACTGCCCCTCCCGGAAGTCCTTGCTGACCGCGGCGGAGACCTCACCCGAGTACAGGTCATTGCGGAACCGGTTCGCGTCCACGCCGATCTTCGCCGCCACCGACTCGAGGTAGTCCTGGTCCAGCTTCCCGCTGTTGGGCGGCTGCTGGTGGGCGTACATGGCGTCGTGGAACTCCCAGAACTTGCCCTGGGCTGCGGCGGCACGACCGGCGTGGGCCGCGGCCATCGACTCCGAGCCGAGGTAGGGGAAGTCGCGCCACTCGATGCGCAGGGTGCCGTCCTCGACGAACCGCTTGACCAGCTCCGGCTCGGTGTCGCGGGCGAATTTCCCGCAGAACGGGCACTGGAAGTCGGAGTACTCCACCAGCACCACCGGCGCGTCGACGTCACCGACCGCGAGCGGGTCGCCGGCATCGCGTCGGACCACCTTCAGCAGCGGGTCGTTCTTGTCCAGCGGCGGACGGCCCCCCTGCGGGGAGGTTTCGGTAGCGGCCTGGGCGGGTTCGGTTTCGGCGTCCGGGGCGGGGCTGAAGGCGATCACCGCCGCGATCACGGCTGCGACAAGGGCCAGCACTGCCGGGATCGTTGCCTTTCTACGGGCAGGGGTGGTGCGACCGTCTGGCATCTCGGTTCTCCTCGGGGTGCTTGGGCGGTTCAGGACACAGGAGTGTCGGGGGCGGGGACCTGGTCGACGGTGCCGCTCGACCGTCGCACAGCGCAGGAGCGCTCTCCTTGCAGCCGGGCGCGGAGAGCCCAGGCGAGTACGACGACAGCGACCACCTGGAGCAGCGGCTGCAACGGCTCGAACCACGTGATGGCGCCGGAGGTGCCGAGGGCGAGAAGGACCAGCTTGTTGCACACCGGGCAGCCGACGGCGAAGAAGGTGAGCAAACCGCCGAGGTAGCCGCCCCGGCCCGGGTTCTTGTCCTCCTCCGGCGCGGGAGGGGCGGCGACGTAGGTGGCGGTGAGGAGGCCAGCGAGCGCGGAGGAGACCGCCAGGGCCGGCCAGGCCCACCAGGTGGGTGGAATCTGGCGCGAGAACAGCGGGGTGTCGATCAGGTCGGTGGGGACCGCGATGAACAGCGCGTAGAGGACCGCCGAGCCGACCGCAACGAGCCACCGGCGCAGCGGCCAGGCAGGACCCCGCTGCCTGACCGGGGGAACCGCCGTGCTCACGCACCCACCTCCACCGGAAGGCCGTGGACCCGCCACTCCAGGAGCCCGTCCTCCAGCCGTCGCGCCTGCCGGCCGTGCGCCTTGAGCAGCCGCACGGCATCGTGAGCGAGGACGCAGTAGGCCCCGCGGCAGTAAGCCACCACCTCGGCGTCCGCGGGAAGGTCCGCGAGCGCATCCAGGCCCTCGGCCAGGTCGGCGAACGGCACCGACCGCGAGCCGGGGATGTGCCCGGCCGCGTACTCCTCGGCGGGTCGCACGTCGAGCAGGGACACCCGGCCTGCGGCGAGCAGGTCGAGCAGCTCCTCCCGGGAGACCTCGGTGACCTCGGCGTCGGAGTCGCCCAGCGCGCCCACCCCGAGATAGGAGCGCAGGGCCCGCTCGACGTCGGAGGAGTGCTCTCGCGCCACGGTCCGCATCGACGCGTAGAGGCGCACCACATCGTCCCCGGCGAGGCGATAGTAGATACGGGTCCCCTCCCGTCGCGTGGTCACCAGGTTGGTCAGCTTGAGGACCTGCAGGTGTGCCGATGCGGTGCTCACGCCAAGACCCGCCTGCCGCGCCAGCGACTCGACGGTCCGCTCGCCCTGGCTCAGCAGGTCGATCAGCTCGAGCCGCTTCGCACTGCCGAATGCCTTGCCGACGACGGCGAGCCGGTCGAACAAGGCGCTCTTGGCGTCCCGATCCTCCATGCACTCCTCCAAAGTTCTTTGGAATATCGTACATACATTCCCGCACTGGGCTCAGCCCGGCTGGCCACAGCTATGCCCGTACCCGTATTCGTATCCGTATCCGGCATACGTCCGCCGCAACTCACTTCTGGGTCGGCGCGGACGTCGGAGAGGGCTGCCTACCGCGCCGGCGGTGTTGGGCAGGCGGCGGGCCCAAGCCGCTGGGTCAGCCCATAAAGGGTGACCGCGGCCGCCAGACCCGGTCCGACAAGGCTCGGGCCGTAGCTGCCCATCGCGAGCACCGAGCCGACCAGGCTGAGTCCGGCGACCGCCGCGCACGGTGAGCAGCCCAGGTCCGGTCGCCCCCCAGACACGGGGACGTAGGAGGCGAGCACCGCCGCACCCAGCGCCGCGGCGACCAGCCCCAGGACCAGCCACGCGGCCGCCAGCTCCCCGGCGGGCACCCCGGCGGCGCGGACGTAGCCGGCCGCGAGCAATGGCGTCGCCGCGGCCATCACGGCCACCCGCCTGCGGGTGCCCAGCGTGGCGATGGTCTGCAGCATGGTCTGGCCTCCGTGGTCTCGAGCCGACCGGTGGCTTGGCTGCACCGTTCCGGTCGGCTATCGTCCACAGCATACCCCCTGGGGTATTTCTTTTGGAGTTGTGTCTGTGATGGAGGAAGCGTTCATGCGAGAAGTGACGGTTGCCGCCCTCGCCGCCGCCCACGCCGACGGCGCGTTCGTGCTCGACGTCCGCGACCCCGGCGAGTACGAGGCCGGCCACATCCCCGGGGTCACCCTGATCCCGGCTGACCAGGTGCCCGCCCGGTGGCGCGAGCTGCCACGCCGCGGCCCCGTCTACGTGGTGTGCGCCTCCGGCAACCGCAGCCTCACCGTGGCGGCCCAGCTCGCCGCGGCCGGGTTCGAGGCCCGCTCGGTGGCCGGCGGCACCGCCGGCTGGGAACAGTCAGGCCGGCCGCTGGTGCGCGGCACCCGCGCCAACGTCGCCTGACCACCACCTGCGGTCCCCGGCCGCCCCGTCGCACCCACACTCGTCGCACCCACCAGTCCGCTCCCCCCAGGCGTCGGTGGTCCCCGCCGGGCCGATCAAGTGCGCCGGTGCGCCGCAGAAGATCGCCTATCTCGCCGCGGACCACTGGCGCCGCGAAGGCGGGCTCGACGCCATCGACGTCCACCCGGAACCGACGCCATCCTGGGCTACGAACTTCCTGCTGGATCTACGTGAGCGGCTTCAACGGCATCCGTGGCTGCCGGCATGGATCTACACCGGGCCGCTGGAGCCGGCGCAGGCAAAGGTCCGCGCCAGGTGCGAAGAAGTCGTTGAACGCAAGGTCGGCCGCGTGTCGTGCTGGTTGGTCTCCCTGACCGTCGGACAGGTCATGCTCCACCGTCCTTGTCGGTGGCCGAGCGCAGGGTGCCGAGCGCGTCGAGGAGGACGTCATAGCGCTGCTGGAGCGCGGTGAGCTCGGCTATGGCCTGCTCGTACAGTTTGCGGTAGTCCTCTCGCTCATCGACCGCGGTCCGCAGCACCTCTAGCGCCGCGTGGGGGTCGAGCCTAGGACTGCCATCGGGGGCGGGGCCCATGTCGGCACTCGTCGTCGGGGCGAGTGTCGCGACCTGACCGGACAACAGCGCAGGCGGTGAGCCGTTGCTGTGTGCCGTGGCGACGTGTCGTGGCAGAGCGGTGGCCGGGTCGAGGGCGTCAAGCTCCTGCTCGAATGGGTCGAACGGGGCGGGTTCGAGCTCGATCTTGGGCAGCAGCCGGTCCAGCCAGCGGGGGATGTACCAGGCGACGCGGCCGGCGACCGCCATGAGCGCGGGCACCAGGACTAGGCGGACGATGGTCGCGTCGATGGCGATGGCGACCGCGAGGCCGAACCCGAACAGGTTGACGACTCGCTCGTCGTTGAGCTGGAAGCTGGAGAAGACGACGACCATGACGGCGGCCGCGGCGGTGATCACCCGCGCGGTCGCTGCGATGCCGTCGGCCACGGCCGGTCCGGCCTTTCCGGTACGCAGGTACTCCTCGCGGACCCGGCTGAGCAGGAACACCTCATAGTCCATGGAGAGCCCGAAGAGGACGGCGAACAGCATCATCGGTGCGAACGACTCGATCGGTCCGGGTTGCGCGCCGACGAGGTCAGCGAGCCAGCCCCACTGGAACACCGCGACCACGGCGCCGTAGGCAGCGCCGACAGACAGCAGGTTCATCAACGCGGCCTTGATCGGCACGAAGATGGAGCGGAACTCGACCAGCAGGAGCAAGAAGCTCAAGCCGACCACGAATGCCATGAACCAGCCCATGCGCTCGGCGAGCTTGTCGGCCAGGTCGATCGAGGTCGCGGTAGCGCCGCCGACGTGGACCTCGGATGCGGCGGGCTGGTCGAGGAGCACGCCGCCGCGGAGCCGGTGCACCAGGTCCTCGGTGGCCTTCGTGTCCGGGGAGGTGGTCGGCACCACGGTCAGTACGGCGGTGTCGCCGGCCTCGTTGACCGCCGGAGGCGCCACCTGCTCCACACCCCTGACGTCGGCGATCTCGGAAGCCAGCTCCGTGGCTGCGCGCTGGGTCTGGCCCGGAGTGCTGGATGGGTACTCGGCCGTGACCAGCAGGGGCCCGCTCCAGCCGGCACCGAAGTCTTCCTTGACCAGCTCGTAGGCTGCACGCTCGGTGCTGCCCTGGGGTGCGGAGCCGTCGTCGGCGGTCCCGAGCCGGAGGTCCAGCAGCGGGTAAGCCATGGTGGCGAGCAGCGCGACCGCTGCGATCAGGTAGGGCCAAGGCCGGCGCTGTACGTGCCTGGTCCACCGGTGCCAGCCACTGACGTGCCCGCCATCGTGGTCGAGCCGGGAGCGGCGCACCCGGAACCGGTCCAGACTCTCGCCGAACACGGCCAGCAGCGCGGGCAGCAGGGTGACGGCGGCGAGCAGGGTCGTGGCGACCGTGATCGCGCTGGCCAGACCCAACGTGGAGACGAACGGGATCCCGATCGCGTACAGAGACAAGATCGCGATGACCACCGTCGTCCCGGCCACCAGCACGGACCTGCCGGCCGTGGTCAGCGCAATCGGGATGGACTCGGCCGCCTTGTGGCCGATGGCCAGGCCCTCTCGATGCCGGGTGACCACGAGCAAGGCGTAGTCGATGCCCACGCCGAGCCCGATCATCGCCGCCACCACCGGCCCTGCGGTTCCGATCGAGACATACTCGGCAAGCAGGTGGATGATGCCCATGCCGAGACCGAGCGCCATGACCGCGGTCATCAGCGGGACCAGCATCGCGAACACCGACCCGAACGCGACCAGCAGCACCAGGACCGCCGCCGCCAGGCCGATCACCTCGCTGCCGGAAGGCCCCGACTCCGAGCTGAGGGCGGCACCGCCGAACTCCACCTGCACCCCGAGGTCCTCCACCTCGTCGAAGGCGGCCTGGGCCTCCTCGATCCGCTCTGCCTCGATGTCCGCGGCCCGATCGGCGAACCGCACCGTTGCGACCGCGGTGGTGTCGTCCGCCGAGACCATCCCCGGCTGCGCGGCAGCGACAGCCTTCTGGGTCACATCCGCCTTCTGACCGGACGTTGGAGCTCCGCTTTCACCGGCCGGCGTAGGGGCTGCACCGGGCTGCCGCTCGCCAGACACCGCAGCGTGACCCTGCCGATCACCCTGCTGCGCTGCCTGCCGCTCACCTTGCGGTTGCGGGTCGCCGTACGGCGACTGCACCGAGGCGACACCGTCCTGCTTGGCCACCTCGGCCAAGGCATCGTCGACCGCGCGCCGCACCTTCGCGCTCTTCACGCCGTTCTCGTTGTGGAGCACCACCTGCATGCCGTCGCCGGACATCTGGGGAAACTTCTTCGCCAGCGTGTTGTAGGCAGCCTGGGAGTCGGCGTCCTCCACCGACAGGTCGTTGGAGAACGAGCCGCCCAGGCTCTGCCCAGCGGCCGTGGCACCGACCACGACCAGCAGCCAGGTCACGATGACCAGCCACTTGTGGCGCACGGAGAAGGTGGCGAGGCTGCGCAGCATTGGGTGTCCCTTTCCCGAGGAACCGAGACGCTCTTGTCTCATTTCGGCCACACTGTAACACCCTCGGTCGAGGGGCGACCGCTAGGCTGAGCGTCATGCGGGTCGACGGTGCGGAGCAGGCGCGGGCCGACGCGCAACGCAACCGGGCCGCCATCCTGGACGCCGCAGCCGACGTGCTGGCCGTCCAGCCCTCCGCCTCCCTGTCCGAGGTGGCCACCCGCGCCGGACTAGGCCGGGCCACCCTCTACCGACACTTCGAGAACCGCGACGCGCTGCGGGCGGCGATCCGCGAGGAGGCGCTGGCCCGAGCAGCGAACGCCCTTGCCGAAGCCGACCTGGACAGCTGCCCGACCCGTGAGGGGGTCCGCCGCGCGGCGTCGGTGCTGGTTCCGCTCGGTATGCGGTTCCGGATCCTGCTGACCGAAGGAGCCGACGCGAACCCGGACTTCCTGGCCGCCCGCGACCAAGCGCTCCGCCCCCTGTGGGAACTCCTAGCGCGCGCCATCGCAGCCGGTGACCTCGACCCGCGCGCCGACCCGCGATGGCTCGGGATGGTGCTCGCCGGGCTGCTCACCAGCGCGGTCCGGTCCGCCGCCGAAGGCGTCATCACCCCAGCCGACGCCGGTGACCTTGTGTGCCGCGCCCTGTTCGACGGGTTCGGCCAGCATCAAGAACCGGCCACGACGGCCAGTACCTAACCCAGCGAAAGGGCTTCTGACCTGCGGTTTTACGTCGTATCGGGGCCTGGACTCCGGTCCACGAGACTCTGCCGAGGCGCTCTCGCTGCGATCACCGCGGGGACATCGCTCCAAGAGATTTTGCTTGAACGCTCTTGTAATGAAAACGAGCCGGTTCCACCATAAGGGACATGGGTGCGGAGGCTCCCCGCGTAGCAGCGGGACCGGGGCGAACCCGGCGGTACGACAACACGCTGCGCCGACGCATGGCCAAAGAGAACCGGCAGGCGGTTCTGGCAGCGGCGACGACTCTCTTCACAGAGCGCGGCTGGTCGGCTTCGGTTCGGGATATCGCCGCCATGGCAGGGGTATCCGTCGAGACGTTGTATGCCCACTTCGGGTCGAAGGTCCAACTGCTCAACCAGGTGCTCGACATTGCAGTGGTCGGCGACGACGAGCAGGTCGCCCTGATGGACCGCCCTGAGTTCACCGTCCTCGCCATCGGCAGTCCCCAACAACGGACCGCGGCGGCGGCGAAGCTGAACACCGCGATCAACCGGCGCACCACACGGCTGCTGCAGCGGGCCCTTCGCGAGGCTGCGGCCGTCGAGCCGGAACTAGCCCAGAGGCTGGATGACACCCGGGATCGGCAGCGTCTGACCGTGCAGATTGCGGCGGCGCGGGTTGCAGGTCGGGAGATCAGCCCCCGTGAGAGCGATGGGCTCTGGGCAGTGCTCAGTCAGGAGGTATACGAGCTCCTCACCGGCACGGCCGGTTGGAGCCCTGAGCAGTACGAGGAGTGGCTCAGGGAGGCCATCACGAGGCTTCTCAGCCTGGAGAGTTGAAAGGAGAGGGCCATGGAGCCGAACCTGCATGCGCCCGCAGACACGCGCAGCATGGGCATTGTCCACAGCGCGCTCCGCCGTGACCTGGAGCGAACCCGGATCGTGCTCACTAGCCAGCCGTATCCCGAGGGGAAACGGCGCCGCGCACTCGCATCCCACCTACTTTGGATGATGCGCTTCCTCCACGTGCACCACACCGGGGAGGACGTCGGGTTGTGGCCGCTCGTGCGGGCCAAGAACCCAGCCGCAGGAGCCTTGCTGGACGAGATGGACGCCGACCACCAGCGGATCGCGCCGGCGCTCACGGCCCTGGAGGAAGCAGCCCGCGCCTATCGCAATGACGGCTCAGCCCGGGAGCCGGTGCTCGATGCGACGGCCGGTCTCACCGACGTCCTGCTGCCGCACCTGGAGCGCGAGGAGCTCGACATGATGCCAGTCGTTGCAGCGACGCTGACCGATGCCGAGTACCGCGCGGTCGAACACGAGCAGTTCGTCAGCCCGAAGAGTTTCCTAGAGCTCGGTGCCGAGGGGCATTGGATCATCGACGGACTGCCCCAGGAAGGGCGAGAGGTGATTCTCCACGTCGTTCCCGCCGTGCCACGGTTCGTTCTGCTGTACGGGTTTGCTTGGAGCTATCACCGCAAGGCAGCCCTGCGCTGGGGTGACGGGACAGCCGCGTCTTTGCCCTCGCTGCAACTCTCGGCGAGGCAGGAAGGGTCGTGATGGGCGCGTTGGCCAGGCACGGTCGGACGGAGGCTGTGACAGGTGCTCGCCCAGAGGTGGTCTGGCAGATCATCGCTGACGTGACGAGAGTGGGTGAGTGGAGCCACGAATGTCGCGAAGCCCGGTTGGCTCGGGGAGCTCACGCTGCGGCACCGGGCGTCCGGTTTCGAGGTAGGAACCGGTCCGGCAAGTACCGGTGGAGCCGATCGTGTGTGTTCACCGTGGTCGAGCCCACACGACAGCTGGCGTGGCGCACCGGAGGTATCTGGGGTCGAGTGGACAGCACCGAGTGGCGTATCACGCTCGAACCGGCGGAAGGTGGCACTCGGATCGTCCAGAAGTACGACGTTCTCCACGTCGCGCCTGGCTTGGACCGGGTGTACTGGCTGTTCATTAAGGCTCATCGCGATCGACGCGACGCGCTGGCTCAGGACCTCCAACGGCTAGCCGCTCTGGCAGAGATCGAGACGAGCCACCGCTCCGCCCAGCCGGGTCTGAGCCCGGCCAGAACTCGGGCCCCGCAACGTGGCCTCTGCGCGTCATCGGAGTAGACGAATGACTCTCAAGCACGCATTGACGCGGATTGACGCGGATGACGCGGACCGGAGACAGAATCGGCGTCTGGATGTACCGAAGGCTGAACGGGCGACTCTCGAGCGGCAGTCGGAGAGTCCACGTACTGATGATCACGACCCCAGGCCGACGGACTGACGTACCTCGGTCCACCTGCGTTCGCTACCTGGAGATACGCGACGGGTTCGTTGTGTGGGGGACGGGTTCCGGTTCGCCACGTGACCCCGACTGGTTCCGGAATCTGCGCAAGGCGGAGTTGGCCGAGGTTGCGGGTGCGGGTGCGGGCAAGACGGTTCCAGGTCCGACCCCGGGCCGCGGTCACCCGCGGCGCCCCCTACGCCCCGTCTTGGTGGTGGACGACGCGGATCCGCTCCGCGAGCTCCTCGTCGGCGGAAGCCCGCCGGGCCCTGGTGGGCGCGGCGGCGTCCCAGGCGTAGAACGAGGACCGGTCGACCTCGATGACCTCACACAGCCGCTTCACCTCGAAGGTGTCTCGGTGGTCGGCGACGAACCCCGGGGTGGACTCGTACAGATCAACGGCCTGCCGACGGAACTCGTCGGTGTAGTGCTTCCTGGCCATGGCCAGGATCATCTCGCTTCCCCAGCACGATGCTGGATTCAGCGTGTCCAAAGACCAGGGGTCAAGCCCCGCCTACGGGACGAACGTCACGGCACCGTCTCGCCATTGCCGCAGCGTGTAGCTTCCGTCCACCGCGCGCGGCGTTCCCCACGCAAACCGTCGGTCGCTACGAGTACTCCCATCGAAGGACACGGCGTACAACGGTATGGTGGCTAGTTTTCGCAGCGATCGGCTGAGGCGCTCGCTCAGGCGTTTCCCTTCAGAGGCAACTGGCTCATCGAACGCCGACGCCTTCCATCCAGTCACACCCATCGTCAGCGTGTGCCCGTGAACCTCCGGCAACTGCGCCAGGACCCCACCGGCCCGGCCCGGTGACGGAAGGTCTTGGGGCCAGAGGAAGCACTGCCGTCCACCGCCGGGCAGCACCTCTTGGTGGCAGACCAGGCGCAACCGCTCAACCACGTCCCCGAGCCAGGCCTCCGCTTCTTCTGGCGTCGCGAAGAAGTGCGTCACGGCGACACACTAGCGGCCCCAGAAGATAGAGGACGCCCGATCATGCTGCCGATGGCATTCCGACAGGCAGATTGGCTATCGCCTCTGGAAGTGAGCGTGAACGTCGGCCCATGGAGCCGGACCTGCCTGTCGAGATGCCACCGCACTCTTCTGCCAAGAGTCGCGCGTTCGCGGACCTGTCCCGTTCCGCCGCCAGCCGGGCGAGCTGACTCTCACTCACCGGCCGACGAGCGGTCTACCGACGGCGACCATTCGCCGTGAGCTGAAGGGCCTACGCCACTCAAGTTCACCCGTCTGATGGGGGAAGACGTGATATAGAAAAGGCAACTCTCCGGCAGTTACAGTGCGGTCTTGCTGGTGGTCGGGATCTCGATCGGTTCACCACCCGGGGGTACGACGCGCCGTCGGCGCCACGCGTCGGGATGGATCACCAGAGTCGGCACGACCGCTTGCAAGTCGCAATCACTCAGGAGGTTCGCGGTGCCGGACACCACCTGCCACATGTCGATCTCGTTGGACGGCTTCGTCGCCGGACCGAATCAGAGCCGGGAGAACCCTCTGGGGAAGCGGGGGCGGGAGCTACACGGCTGGCACATCGGCGACCCGCGGGCCAATGAGGCCGACAAGATCGCGAACGAGTGGCTTATGCGCCCGCGGGGCGCGTATGTGATGGGTCGGAACATGTTCGGCCCGATCCGCGGGGACTGGGACGAGGAATGGACCGGCTGGTGGGGCCCCGAACCGCCCTATCACGCGCCGGTTTTCGTGCTGACCCATCACCGCCATGATCCGATCCAGATGGACGGGGGGACGACTTTCCACTTCGTCACTGAGGGCTTCGACGCGGCCTACTCCGCAGCGTGTGAGACTGCCGGTGAGAGCGGCGTGGACATCGCCGGTGGGGCCTCGACCGTGCGACAGGCGTTGATCGCCGGCGTGATCGACGAGCTCACCCTCGACATCGCGCCCGTCCTGCTCGGTTCGGGCGAGCGCATCTTCGACGGAGTTGAGTCCTTCGGCTTCGAGCCCGCCGAGGTCCTTCACTCGCCGCTGACCACCCACATCCGCTATCGCCGCGTCAGCTGACTTTGCGAGCCCACCCCCAGCGCATTCCAAACAGCCCTGTGGTCCCTCTTTCGAATCGCAAGTCGACGTCCAATCGTGCCGCGTTCCGCGCGGTTCCGGAGGTGCGTCACACCGCCGCCTGTAGGCGCCGGGCGTTTACCGGATCTGCAGCCGAGATCCGTGTATCCGAATTCGTTGCAGTTTCGGGCCAGCGGTAGGTCGGTCGGGAATCATGTTCCCGTGACCGCTTTCCGCTATGTCCCCATGGACACCCTGGCCCTCGCTGTGTTTGTCGGCCTCTTCGCAGCCGCAGCCGCGGCGTTTCCTGCGCTGCGCCGTCGCGATGCCGCCGCTGCGAGGCTCAGCGCGGCCCGAGTCCTCCTGGTGGGGGCGCTGCTTGCAGTCCTGGCGGTGACGACGATGAATGGGGCAGGTGGAACGGGCGTGAACCTGATGCCGGGGTCCGGCATCCGGACCGCACTGAACAACGTCAATCGTGACCTCGGCCTGCTCAACCTGGTCGGAAACGTCGTGATGTTCGCGCCCGTGGGGTTTCTTCTGCCCTTGGCTACTCGGCTGAGCCTCCGGGGAGTGGTGGCAGTCTGCGCTTCGCTATCGGTGTCGGTGGAACTCCTGCAACTAATGCTGGGGCGGAGTCTCGACATCGACGATGTCCTACTGAACACGCTCGGAGGCGCTCTCGGTGCTGCGGCGGGGGTCGCCGTCGCTGCGTGGCTTCGTCGGCGCGCTCCGCACCCGCTGGGCACTACGGAGCGCGAAGTCGCTCGCAAACGCTGACATCCGCACATGCCGCTGTCAGGGCGCAACTGCCGAGTTGAGGACGTTTCCCTTCAGGCTGGCTCAGAGCAGCTGGTGGCACGCGTTAGTGCAGGTGGCCCGCCAGAGGTCGGGGTCGGTGGCCCAGTAGTCGTGGGGCACCCCGGGCACGACCTCAAAGGCCCCGCCGGGGACCAGTTCGGCGAGCTGCTGCAGCGGCCAACTTGGGCGAATGTCGTTGCCGGCCGCGACGAAGGACATGGGGACCGTGTTGTCGGCCAAGGCTCGCCACAGTCGGGGCTGGTAGATCCAGTCCTTGAAAGATCCCCATAGTGCGGCGTGCACCTCGGGCACCCAATCGATCTCGACAGGTGTCTCGTTGGACTTGCCGGCTTCGTAGGCTGCGGACCATTCGCGGTCGCGGTGCAGCCCGTGACCGGCGATGCCGACGATTCCTCGCACTCGGTCAGGGTGATCGAGTGCGTAGCGAACGGCGAGATCTGATCCCCATGAGTGTCCGAGCACGATCCACTCACCGATGTCGATTGCCCGGCGGATGGCCTCCAGGTCATCGATCGCGCGCGCCATGTCGTGTGGGCCGCCGCCCGAGCGGGACACTCCTCGGGGGTCTGGAAACCAGGAACGGAAACCGATCGGTGCCAGCGACTCGTCTGCGAGGTAGTGCACGCACCCAGGGCCGCCAGACAAGACCACCACGTCTGGGCCCGACCCGCACATCGCCACATGCAACTGAGCACCGTCGTCCGCAGTTACGCTCCTAGTTTCCACAAGGACATCCTGACAACCGGGACATCCGGATTTGCCGCAGATGGTGAAGAGTTCAGTTCGCTCGCGGTGGCGTTATCCGAGCAGGTACGGGGGTAGACCGTTTCCCCTAGTCGTCCCAGCCCTCAAGGACGCAGATGGTCCACCTCTCGCCCGGTTCGGACCGCTGTGCGATGTGTCCTGGCGGCATGTTGGCGAGCTCCGCGATGGAACTGTTCCGCTCGATCGCGTGGGCCAGGTGCGTGGCAACGGAGGCGCCCGGCAGGTTCGGGTCGTTGACCCCGTCGCCCACAAGCCATGAGCCGTCCGGGGCGTGAATCACTTCGCGCGCTGGCTGCTCTCCGGTGAGAACACTCTGCTGCACTACCGCACCGAGCTCGCTGGGGAACCGTTCGTTCTCGAACGGAAATGGCAGGTGTTGGAACATCTCGCGCCCGTTGTTCACCCGGTCCAGCCTAAGCACTCACTTGCCGCGGAGCGGATCAGGTCATGCCCATCCTCGGATGCGGTCTACCGGATGGGTCCATACTGGCCCGGTGAACGGTAGAGGGGCGCGTCGCCGCCGAGTCGCGCTGATTGCTGTGGCTTTGACTCTCGCCCTCGTCGCTCTGTTCTACGTCCTCCTCTTCCTCAACAGAGGAGCCACAAGCGCAGCCTGAGCTCTTCGGTCAGCGTGCGCACGTCCGCTCATGCCGCGACGAGCTCGGTTCTGCCGAGATGCGGGCGTTGTCCTGTGCCCCGTTGACACCCGCAGAGGGTCTCCCTCGAAACTAGACGGGTAGGTACGACTCGATGGGGGAAGCAGTTGAGTGAGCAAGGGTGGAAGACGTTCCTGGCGGCGGAGGGCGTCGGAGACTGGGTCGTGTTGCACGGCGGTGCCACGGCGGTGTTCAGGGTCGACTCACTCCGCAGTGCTGTCCGCCTTGCAGATGCGGTCTCCCAGGTCCCGGGCGTTGAAGGGTCGGGGGCGTTGCTCACGGTCACCGACGACCATCTCAGTGTTCGGTTAAGCCGAGGTGTGTTCCGGTTGGAGGAGTCCCACATCGACATCGCCAGGGCCGTCTCGGAAACTGCGCGTTCGCAGGGGGCCGTTGCTGAGCGCGCCCGTGCTCAGGAGGTCCAGGTCGCCATCGCTGCGCAGCCCGACGCGATAGACGTTGGCTTCTGGCGCGCGGTCCTGGGGTACTCACCGCTCGACGAAGACAACGCCGTCGACCCGCTCGGGCACGGTTCAACCGTATGGATGCAAGACCTGGACCCGAACAAGCCGCTGCGCCACGCGATGCACGTCGACGTTTCAGTCGCACGCGAGCACGCTGAAGCCAGGGTCGCCGCAGCACTCGCCGCAGGCGGACGCATGATTCACGACGCGGATGCCCCTGAGGGTTGGATTCTCGCCGACTGTGCAGGCAATCGCGTCTGCATCGCTGCCTGGCCCGACGGAGGGTTCACGGACACCACCGGTCCGCAGTGAGCACGACCACCGGAGATTCAGGGGTCCGTTCGCGGAGAGCCTCATCATGGCGCGCGACGCTGTCGCGTGAACCCGGGGAGAGGGCCGTCCTGAGGGTCTTGCTGCGTCGAGCCCGGCGGATGAACGGGGACTTTGAAACGCCCTGTTGGTTCTGTGGGGTTTCTTCGCCATCGGCCTCATAGCCCTCACCGTGGCCGTGTAGCGGAGACTTCCGGGGCGTCTCAGACTCTGCCGTCGAGTACTCCAGAACGCACTCATCTAATGGCTTCTGCCGGTCTGCGGAGAGTGAAGCTCTGTCGTGCCGGGCGTGTGCGAGTCAGCCCACCGAGTCCGGTGTGAACGGCGTCAGGCAGAAGGGATGGCCCGCCGGATCGAGCAGCACTCGCCAACGCGGGTCCGGCTGCTCTGGCAGCGTGGCGCCAAGCGCGACCGCCCGCGCACCAGCCTCCCCGAGATCGTCGGCGGTCAGATCGAGGTGCACGAGCGCCGTCCCCGGCCAGTCCGGGGGGACATAACCGTCGACCTTTTGCGCAACCAGCACAGCCCCGGGCACCTCGATCGCGACGCTGGACGCCTTCGCCCACAACTGGCGGCCCCCGAGCAGCGCCAGGTAGAAGTCGGCAAGCCGCTGCGGGTCAGGGCAGCCCAACGAGATGCTCACTAGCCTCGCCGGGCGGAACGCGCTCACAGCGGCACCCTATGCCCTGTGTCCCGCCTCCGCCGGTCCTCTGCATCCGGATCTAGGCGCGTTCAGCGCGGCTCGGAAACCTCTCGACGGCCTCCGGCCAGCAGGAGCACCGACGCCGCGACCACGAGGACGACACCCGGGAACAAGAACGTCGCGCCCGGACCGGGCGTGAGCATCAGCACCAGACCGAGCCCGATGATAACCACACCGAACATGAGCATGAGCTTCACCACCGGCATACCCTCATGACGGTTCCGAGATGCTCTGGGAACGTCCGCAACTGCCGCAAAGTGTGCGCGTCAGCGCGCGCGGATCTGCCGCGCAGAGTGAAAGCTCGGTCATGCCGATGAGCCCGCTTCATGCCTAGACCTAGGAGCGGAACAGATCAGGTCGCAACAGTGCCGCACTTGCGAGCCCGGCTGCGAAGGTCAGCAGTGTCAGCAGCCGTGCCCTCTTGGCGGTGCGCTGCTCCTGGTCCGACGCGGTGGCCTGCTTCGGGTCGAGCGGTGTGCCGATTGCCAGGCGTACGGGCCGACCGGCCGATGCGATGAGAGCCGCGACCAGGAGCCAACATGCGAGCCAGGGGCCGGGACCGAGCGGGCTGCCCGTGACGAGCGTCCTTGCTAGCGCAAGCGCCGCAAGCCCGCCGAGGGAGGCCGCCATCGGCCACACGACTGCTCGCCGCTGGGTGTCGGGGTCGTTCAAGCCGAGGGTGAAAAAGATCGCCAAGAAGGCCGCGTAGACGACACCCCAGACGATCACGGAATGAGGATGCCGCATGTGCCCGGCGACCGGACCCACCGGCCTCGCGCCGTCACGCAGGAGAGGTGGGTCGAGGAGATTCTCGGCGGGGGCAACTGCATCCGGATCGACGAAGGTCTGACCGAGGCGATGGCGGCCGTCGAGGCGAGCCGCTGCCTTCGCTGCGACGTGTGCATCGGCGGGGGGCTCTGCATGGCCGCCTGTAGCGAGATGGGTGTCGAGGCGCTGCGCATGAACGGCACCTCAGCGGGCCGGCGGGCCCACGTCGACTGCATGCGTCCCGCGGCTGTGCATGGGCCGCAGCGCCCGCAGCCGGTGGGTCCGACGGGGGCGATCCACCTCGGGGAACCGAGACGGGTTATGGCCGACGATCATCACCGGGACCCCCGTGCGCGAGTCGGCGCTGCTGAGCTGCGTCGAGTGCGGCGCGCCGAGGTAGACCGTCGCGCATCGGGACTTCGTCTTCGACCGCGGCCCTAGCGGTCCCCGGGTTTGCCCGTGTCGGTGCCGTGCCAGGCGTCGAGGGCCTTGATCTCCTCGAGAGCGACATCCATCGACGGATAGAAGTGGTCCTTGTCCAGAGTCTCGAGGAGTCCGTAGCGCAGCACGAGGTCCTGCAGGCGCCCGCGCAGTTCCACGAACGCCAGGTGCACGTCCCTGGAGTTGAGCTGTCTGTCCGCCTGGTCCAGCATCTCCGCGGCGGTCACGTCGATGTCGGTGATCGCCTCGCACTGGAGGACCACCCAGCGAGCATGTTTCGTTCGGACCAGGTTGCGCACCTGGTCGTGGAACATGCCGGCGTTGGCGAAGAACAGCGGCGCCTCCCAGCGGTACACCACGATGCCGGGTTCCTCGGTGACCTCGACGTCGGCGGTGACGTCGTGCCAGGTGCCGTCCGACGCGCGGCCGAGCACCGCCCCGTGCGGCCACCAGTTGCGGCGGAAGAAGAGGAAGATGGAGAGCACGATCGCGATCAGGATCCCCTGCAGCACGCCGAAGAAGATCACGCCCAGGCTGGCGACGACAGAGAGGAACAGGGCGGTCCGCCGTACCCTCCAGTACCGGGCCAGGGCCGCGAGGTCCATCAGGGAGAGCGCGGCGGTGATGACGACCGCCGCGAGGGCTGTCTGTGGGAGGTCGGCCAGCAGGCCGTTGAGGAACAGCAGCAGGATCGCCACGACCCCCGCCCCGACCAGTCCGGTCAGCTGGCTCTTGGACCCAGACTGCTCGGCGACCGCGGTGCGGGAGCCGCTGGTGGAGACCGAGAACCCCTGGAAGAGCCCCGCGGCCAGGTTCGCAGTCCCGAGTCCGATCATCTCCTGGTCGGGCCGCACCTCCTCGCCTCGGCGGGCGCCGAAACTGGTGGAGGTGGCGATCGTGTCGGTCAGGGAGACGAGGGCGATTCCGAGGGCGGCGAGCAGCAGAGGGCCGATGTCGCTGGCCTGCGTCCACGGGATCTGCGGGGTCGGCAGCCCCTGCGGCAACGCACCGACCGTGTCGACGCCCTTCGCGGACAGGTCCAGCACGGCGGAGACCGCGGTGGCGCCGACGATGGCGATCAGGATCGCGGGGAGCCTCCGGGTCACACGGGGAAGCACCAGGAGCACGGCCAGCGTCGCCAGCCCCACCGCGAGGGTGGTGGAGTGCGTCTGGTCGATGTCGACGAAGAACGCCTGGACCTCGTCGACGAAGTTGTCCGCGTCGGTGGAGAACCCACACAGCTTCGGCAACTGTCCGACGATGATGGTGATGCCAAGCCCGTTCATGTACCCGACCTGGACCTCCTTGGACAGCAGGTCGGCGACGAAGCCCAGCTTCGCCACGCCGATGCCGACCAGGATCAGGCCGGTGAGGATCGCCAGCATCCCGGAAAGCGCGATCGCGGTTGCGGGGTCGTCAGTGGCGCCGAGCGGCAGGATCGCGGCGAAGATCAGCGGGGAGACCGAAGAGTCAGGTCCCAGCACGAGGACGCGAGAGGCCCCCATCAAGGCGTAGCCCACCAGACAGGCGATCGTCGTGTACAGACCGGTCACCGCCGGGAGCCCCGCGAGCTCGGCGTAGGCCATGCCCTGGGGCACGAGGATGGCGGCGAGCACGACGCCCGCGACCACGTCCGACCTCAACCATGCCCGGCGGTAGCTGCGTAATGCGGCCACGCCCGGCACGCGTCGCTCGAGCGTGGTGCCTCCACCCTCGACCGTCGGTGCGCTCATGCGACCCGCCCCTCCGTCACCTGGGCCAGGCACGGTTGGTCGCCATCGCAGCGAACCTTCCCGCAATCAGCCCGATCAGGGACCCGGCGACCACGTCGCCTGGATAGTGCACCCCGCAGTGGACCCGTGACTCCGCGACCGTGGCGGCTGCGAGGAGGAGAGCCGGTCGCGGCCACGGAAGCGCGGCGCCCACGCCTTCGGCGAAGGCGAACGCCGATGCCGAATGGCCGGACGGGAACGAGGTGGACCCCGGCATCCGCACATGTCGTGCAGAGACGGCGTCGTCACCGCGGATGGGGCGCGCTCGGCGCGCGAGTGGCTTGAAGCCGAGGTTGACCGTGGCGGACGCCACGCCGATCGAGACCACTCCGTTGACCGCCGCACGCCGACCCCGCGGCCCGCCGGCGACGGCAAGCAGCGCCGCGACCCCCAGCCACAGCTTGGACTTGTCCGCGGCCAGGCTCAGCCGACGGAGCCCCTCGTCCAGGGTCGGGGTGTCCGACTCCGCCACCGCGACGTACACCGCCTGGTCCAGCCGTCCCAGCTCGCGCAGGGAGGAGCGCAGCCGGGACCCGCCGGATCCGGGCACCGGGGGGTGGGTCCGCGGCGTCGGGTCGGCGGTCAGCCCTGGGTCAGGCATCGTCGCCTCCGCTTGTGAGGCTCTCGAAGCGCACCGTGCTCGGCTGTCGGCCGCGCGCCACCGCGACGAGGTCGCCGAGGTCGAGCCCCCGGGCGCTGCGCTTGGCCGCGGTCGCCAGGCTCTCCTCCGGCACCAGCACCCGCAGGCCCCGCGGGTGGATCCGGAACTCCAGCGGCGTGTCCAGGTCCAGCGACTCCCCGTCGATCCCGGCGAACGCCCTTCCGCTGCGCGAGCGGACCTGAAACGACTCGGTGGTGAACTGGTGGATGTTGGGGTCCCGGTGAGCGAGCCCGACTGTGGACCGGGTGATCATCGCGGCAGCTTCGGCGCCGGTCTTGGCGGTCAGGGCCACCACGCCCAGGGTGCCGGTGTCGAGACGGCGCCGCTGCGAGAGGTCCAGCGCGGGGCCGAGTACGTAGGGGTTGTTCGAGACCAGGATCACGAACGCGCCGTCGACCTCCGCGCCGTCGGGCCCGGTGAACTGGAGGTCGAACGGCTCGCGCTGCCTGCCGAGCAGCTCGGGCAGCAGCTGGTCGGTGGTCTCCCGCTTCGCCTCGCGATAGCCCTCCTGCTGCACGATCGTGGCGTACACCCCGAGCGAGACGTTGTTCACGAAGAGCCGGTCGCCCACGGTGGCGTAGTCGATCCGGCGCTCGACCCCGTCGCGGAAGGCGATCATCCCGGTGCGGGGGTCTTCGCGGTCGAGTCCCAGGTCGAGGGCGAAGTGGTTGCGGGTGCCCGCCGAGATGCACACGAACGGGATGTCGTGCTCGATCGCGATGGAAGCCACCAGCGCCTGCGAACCGTCGCCTCCGGCCATGCCCAGGCAGTCCGCCCCCCGGGCGATGGCGTCGTGGGCGAGCTGGGCAAGGTCCAGCCCGCGGTCCAAGAACACGGTCTCCACACCGAGGTCCGCGGCCAGCTTCGCCAGCCCGAACTTCTCCACCTTGCCGCCCCCCGACCAGGGGTTGCACAGCAGCACCGGCTTGCTCGGACGGACGTGCCGGACACCCTGGCGCCGGTCCAGCTCGTGCAGGTCGGGCACCAGCGCGACTCGTGCACACACCGTGGCGAGGGCCGTCAACGCCACCAGCAGCAGGATCCGCAGGATCGCGGCGTCGGCACGCGCGGCAGTGACCACCACCGCGCCGCAGATGACCAGCACACCCAGTGCCATGCCGGCGATGCCGAAGGCTCGCCGCGGGTTGCGTTCGGTGATCATCCACCAGCCGCCGCCGGCGATCAGCGCAAGGCCGATGAGCCCGCCGACGAGAATGACCGGACTGTGCAACAACATCACCACCGCCGCGCACACGAGCACCAGCGCGGCCAGCAACGCGACGACCGCCGCCCACCTCCTCCCCCCAGACGGCGTGGCCGAGTAGCCAGGCACCGAGCGATCCGAACCGACTGCCGACGTACCCATGACAGGCCCACCTCCTCCCACGAACTCTAGAAAGTCGCTCGCCTCCCGACCTCACCTCTAGCGGACTAGCTCTCTAGCGCTCCCGGCCCCGACCTCCCCGCGGCACCGGCGGACCTTGCACCGATCATCGAACCCAGCATCCGCGGCTGCCTTGGGCGACTTCGCACGGCGCCGTGGCGCACGATCACACGGCAGGACCTTGCGCCTCCTCTCGAGCTCCGCCTGCCCTGGCGCGGTCGTACTCTCGCAGTCGAGCCGGTCGTGCGCCTTCTGGAGGGCCCCGAGTCGAACGTCCAGGCGAGTCTCCGCGGCGATCTCGCGTGGCCCGACGTGCTCGCCCGAGGGTGAGCCTTCCAGTTCGGGAAGCGACCACGCGTCGTACTCGGCCCTGTCCCACCCAGCACCTCGGCTCATTACCCCGCTCGGCTCATACCCCGTGGGTGATGCGGGACGTCGGGGTCCGACAGAGGCTGGGAGAGGCCATCTCTGCACTCAGGGCCAGGCGGGCGAGAGCTGTCAGCACAGAGCGAGACGTTGTCGTCGTGACGCATGTGCAACACGGACGAAGGGACCACTGATGACCACCCTTGGAGACGAAACGATGGCGCCTATCTGCCCACGGTGTGTCGCCGCAGCGAGGCGGTGGCCGGTGGTCCGTGCAGCCTTCCGCGCGATGCCTCGATCACAGGTTGGGACCCCCAACGACCATCGCCCGACTTCCGGCTTCCGACCTTCATGCCGGATTTGTTCGTCGACCGTTCGACTCGTGTCATGATCGAGGAAGAAGAGGCGAAGGTCATCTCCCGGCTGATCGAGCGACTGGTGGTGCGATTCCCCCAGTTCCCGGCTGGAACAGTGGAGGAGACCGTGTCCTCGGCTCACCAGGCGTTCGAAGGCGCGCGAGTACGTGTCTTCGTACCGCTGCTGGTCGAACACGACGCGCTCATCCAGCTCAAGGAACTCGCCCGGCAAGCGGACCTGGTCGCGAGACAGGGAGCAGGGACGCCTCACCCCGCCCTCCAGGCTTGAGACTGGCAAATCTTCGGACCTTGGGACGCCGCCCTGGGGACGACACCGTGAGGAGGTCACCATGCCGAGGTACGAACTCGTGCTCGATGGAGTCCTGGGCGACGAGAGCAGCGTCTTTGTCAGGACCAACCGTCCGAAGACTGACGCAAGGTCCTGAGCGACGCTCCCCACGGGCTGGGTCGTCATCGCCGGATGAGGCCGCGGTCCCGCAGTTGGCGCCATGCTGGGAGGGCAGGACAGGGCACCCCGAAGCGGGAGTGGTGAATGTGGTCTTCGAGAGCGCGTTTCACGGTCGTCCGTGAGCGTTACGTACACGCACGTGAGCGAATGGACGCGTCTGCGGCGGCGCGACTGCAGCGGCGCGTGGTCGAGCTCGAGTTGATGAACCAGGCGCTGATCCTGTCCGCGTTGGCGCTGATGCTGTTCATACCGGCCCTGATCACCCTGGCGGCGGTGCTGCCGTTGGGTGACACAGGAGGGATGGCCTCAGGGATAGCGCGCCGTGTCGACTTGTCACCCACTGCCACCAGCTATCTGCAACAGCTGCTTCCCAGCGTGCAGACCGTTCGGGCTGCGACGACCGGAGGGGGAGCCGTCCTCAGCCTGTTGCTCGCCTACTCGTGGCCGGCCACGCTCAAGCGCGGCTACGAGACGATCTGGGATCTGCCGTCTCGTGGACGACAGGACCTGTGGCGACCCCTGGTCTGGTTGGTGGTCTTCTTTGCAGCAGCCGGGGCCGCGTCCGCAGTGGGTCAGCTCGGCAGCGGTGTGGGCGGCCTGATCGCAACCGCGCTGTTGGGACTTCCGGTAGCGGTCGCGTGGGCCTGGTGGAGCCAGCACCTGCTGTTGGCGGGGCGGGTGACCTGGCGAGCCCTGCTGCCAGGAGCGGTTGCGCTGGCGCTTGCCCTCAGTGGCCTGCGGCTGTTCCTTCACTTCTATCTCTCGCGAAACATCGAGAGCCAGTACCTGTCCTACGGTCCCATCGGTGTGGTGTTCGTTCTGCAGTCCTGGTTGATCGCGTTCAGTGTGGTGATGCTGGGTGCACCCCTGATCGGCCGCTTCATCTCCGGCGCGGACCGCGCGACAAACAGCTCCTGATCCCGGCGACGCGTCAGCGCGGCGAGAGGATTCAGCCGCGCTGAGCCTGGTGAAGCCGGCTGGTCTGGACGTGATGGTCACAATCCTCGGCATCGTCCACAATCGTGGAGCTCGGGCATACGTCCTGTTCGAGGTGACTCCGCACGATCTGACCCCCCCAGCACGAGATGTTCGTAACGTCCCGCCTGGCCAGATCGAGAACTTCTCTGTGACAAGGGTACGAAATGAAGCTGGCACGGACGGGTCAAGCGGTCTCCGTCGGATACGCGACCGACGTCACGGTCCACCTCGCGCCGCGAAGTGATGACTGAGGGGACTTGTCCGCGCTGCCTCGGCTCGGGGCAGCCTAGGTCGCCGTGGGAGATGGCCTTGCTGGACAAGTGTGTCCGGTGCGGGGGCACTGGCACGACGAAGAACCCGACAGAGCCCACGGACGACTTCCGCATCGCGGTCATGGAGGCAGAGCAGCGCGCGTATGAACGCGGGTACGCCGATGGTCGCGGGACACTCTGAAGGCTGACACCGCCACCTCGGTCCCGGCCCACTCTCGGAGGTCTTCTTTCTTCCAGGCCTGACGCGGGGGCGACCGATGCATCGCCGACACCACGTCGTGGTCCGGGCCAGGAGCATCATCCTTCGTGGGTGATGCGGGGAAGCGGGCCCGTGACGCAACGTGGCGGCATGCATCCGCACGGTTGAGCTTCTCACCGCCAGGCGCCCGAGCGCATACCTACCGGCCGCTAGGAGGTCGGTGTGGCGCGCCCGGTCGCCCGTCCGTCGAGTAGCCACGGGCGGTTGCTCCACCCGGCGCCAAGAAAGGGACTGATTCAGATGCTGACTACCCCCTCATCGCCGACCACGGCCTGATCGGCGACCTCCAGACGAGCGCGCTCGTGAGCACGGACGGTTCCGTCGACTGGTTCTGCGCTCCCCGGTTCGACTCGCCGAGCATCTTCGGAGCGTTGCCGGCAGGACTTCACCTACGGCCGGCTGATGAACTGGGTCGCCCTCGACCGTGGCATCCGCCTCGCTTCCAACCACGGACGCCCCGCGCCAGTGGACCGCTGGCGCACGGAGAGGGACGCGATCTACAACCAGATCATGGAGCGGGGATGGAACCCAAAGCGTCAGGCGTTCGTGCAGCACTACAACACCGACGTCCTGGACTCCTCCCTGCTGCGGATGTCCACCGTCGGGTTCATCACGCCGACCGACCCGATGTGGACCTCGACGCTGGAGGCGATGGACGGCGAGCTCGTCACCGACAGCCTGGTCTACCGCTATGACCCCGAGGCGTCACCCGACGGGCTGCGTGGCTCCGAGGGAACCTTCTCGCTGTGCACGTTCGCCTATGTCGAGTCGCTGGCACGAGCCGGCCAGCTGAGCAAGGCCCGCGAGGCGTTCGAGAAGATGCTCACCTACGCCAACCACCTGGGGCTGTACTCGGAGGAGATCGCGCTCACCGGCGAGCAGATCGGCAACTTCCCGCAAGCCTTCACGCACCTGGCCCTGATCGACGCAGCGATCACGCTGGACTCACAGCTGGATCTCGGGGCCAAGGCCGAGCCGGCACGTGAGCCCTCCATCCCGGCCCAGCGGGTGGCAGCCCTCGCTGAAGGGGCGGAGCAAGCGGTCCCGGTTCCGGTCAGCGAATGAGCCGACGCCGGTGGCGTCCTCTCATCCTCGCCAGGTGATGCGGCGGCGTATGGCCGACCCGATCCTGGAAGGGTGCCCAGCGGCAGACGGAGGTACGAGATGAAGACGGTGATCGTGGGTGGCGTTGCGGCGGGTGCGTCGACGGGTGCGCGTCTGAGGCGGCTCGACGAGTCGGCCGAGATCGTCGTGCTGGAACGAGACCATTACGTCTCGTTCGCGAACTGCGGCCTCCCCTACCACATCGGCGGGGAGATCCCGGACCGGGACAGCCTGCTCCTGCAGACACCCGAGAGTCTGGCCAAGAGTCTCGCCCTCGATGTGCGCACAGGTCAGGAGGTGACCCGAATCGACCGCGGGGCGAAGGAGGTCGAGGTTCGAGACCTGAAGGCGGGGCGGACCTATCGGGAGTCCTACGACAAGCTCGTGCTGTGCCCTGGGGCAGAACCCATCCGGCCACCGATCCCGGGAGCCGACGACCCGGGTGTCGAGGTGCTGCGCAACATCCCCGACATGGACCGCATCATCGCCGACCTGGACAAGGGCGCGACCAGCGCGGTCGTCGTCGGCGGCAGCTACATCGGGCTGGAGCTCACCGAGGCCTTCCGGGCGCGGGGGCTGAAGACGACGGTCGTGGAGAGGACCGAGCGGCTGATGCCGTGGCTGGACCCGGAGATGACCCGGATCCTGGACTACCACGTCCGCACCCACGACGTGGACCTCCGGCTCGGCACGTCCGCCAACGCCGTACGTCGGACAGCAGACGACCGCTTTGCCCTCGACCTCTCCGACGGTACGACGATCGAGGCCGACGTCGTGGTCATGGCCGCCGGGGCACGGCCCAACGCGGACCTCGCCCGTGACGCCGGCCTGGAGATCGGGCCGCGCGGCGGGATCGCGGTCGATCCGCAGATGCGCACGTCGGACCCCGACATCTTGGCGGCCGGCGACGCAGTGGAGACCCAGCACTTCCTGACCGGCGAGCCCGTGCTCTCCATGCTGGCCGGGCCGGCGAACCGGGAGGGCAGGATCGCCGCGGACACGATCGCGGGCCGCGACAGTGCTTACCGGGGGACCCAGGGCACGGCCGTGGTGAAGGTCTTCGACATGACCGCGGGCGGGACGGGGATGACCGAGACCGAGCTGCGTGCCGCAGGCATGGACTACCGCAAGGTCTACGACCACCACAACGGGCACGCAGCCTACTACCCGGGCACCGCGCCGCTGTTCCTGAAGGTGCTCTTCGACCCCGCCGACGGCAGGCTGCTAGGCGGCCAAGTGCTCGGCTGGGACGGGGTGGACAAGCGCATCGACGTCCTGGCGGTCGCGGTCCGCGCCGGTATGACGGTCTACGACCTGGAGCACATGGAGCTCGCCTACGCCCCGCCGTACGGATCGGCGAAGGACCCGCTCAACATGGCAGGTTTCCTCGGCTCCAACCTGCTGCGAGGGGACATCGACCTCTGGTACCCCGAGGACTACCCGGACTGCGCCAACAAGGTGACGATCCTCGACACCCGCACCAAGGCGGAGTACGACGCCTGGCACATCCGCGAGGCTGTTCTCATGCCGTACACCGAGATCCGGCAACGGCTGGACGAGATACCCCGCGACAAGCCGGTGTACACCTACTGTCGGTCCGGCTTCCGCAGCTACATCGCCTACTGCGTGCTCAAGCAGAACGGCTGGGACGACGTGGCATTCCTCTCCGGCGGGATGATCACCTACCACGGCTACCACCGGACACCGCTCACGGTGGGCAAGGGCGGAACCCCGGTGGTGGCACACGCCGAGGACCAGTTGGCGCAGCGTCCCGGTGCCGTCGAACACGTCTGACGTGGAGGCCGGCCGAGCACGGAACGGTGGTGGGTGTCATGGGTGATACCCCGGTTGAGGCTCTACCTGGTCTGCGTGCTCTGCACCCGGAGGGGCCGCTGTGGGACGCGGCCACGGCCCGGCTGTGGTGGGTGGACATCACTGGGGAACGGGTGCACTGCTACGACCCGGAGTCCACCCAGGACACCTCCTGGAGCACTCACGGCCAGCCGGGCGGTGTGGTGCTCAGCACAGCAGGGCAGCCCATCGTGGCGAGCCCCGGAGGCCTGGCCGGGCTCGACCAGGGCGCGGGGTCTATGGACCTTCGCGTGGCCGTCGAGCAGGACCGCCCCGAGAACCGCGCGAACGACGTGAAGGTCGACGGGCGAGGACGGGTCTGGGTCGGCACGATGGCCTTCGACAAGCGGCCGCGGAACGCGGCGTTGTATCGGGTCGACGGTGACCAGGTGACATGCGTGGTCGACGGCCTCACGATCTCGAACGGGCCCGCGTTCGATGAGCCGGGAGGGCGGTTGTACCTGGCGGACACCGGCATCTGCGTCGTCGACGTGTTCGACCTCGACCCCGAGACGGGCAGCCTCTCCGGCCGCCGACGCCTTGTCGACTTCAGTGATGCGCAGATCTGGCCCGACGGGATGACCGTCGACGACGCGGGCATGCTCTGGGTGGCGATGGGACGCGCCGGGGCCGTGCACCGGTACCGCCCCGACGGCACCCTCGACGGTGTTGTCGAGATACCGACCAGCAACCCCACGTCGGTGGCCTTCGGAGGCGTCGACGCCGGCGACCTCTACATCACCACGTCCTGGTTCGACTGCGAACCAGACAACCGCGCCCAGCCCTTGGCCGGCGCGATCTTCCGGTGCCGCCCCGGCGTGACGGGGCGCCCCTCCCCCCGCTACGCCGACGCCTCGGCCCGCCCCGACCCAACACCTCCCGAGAAAGGCGACCCCTCATGATCGAGCGAATGGTTCTCCTCGGAGCCTCCGGTGATCTCACCAGCCGCCTGCTGCTGCCCGCCGTGGCCCAGCTGGCTGGGGCCGACCTGCTACCGCCCGGGTTCACGATCATGGGCGCCGCGAACACGGACTGGTCAACCGAGGACTTCCGTCAGCACATCGCCACGGAGCTGGAGAAGCACGCCCCGGTACCGGCGGCGGCGCGAGACGCCGTCGTGGGGATGCTCGGGTTCCAGTCTTGTGATGTCACCCGGCCAGAGGATCTCGGCGCCCTGATCGGCGAAGACCATCCCAGCACGCTGGTCTACCTCGCACTGCCGCCGGTCCTGTTCCAGCCAGTCCTGAAGACACTTGCGGCCACCAAGCTGAGCACCTCGGACGCGGTGGCGATCGAGAAGCCCTTCGGCACCGACCTCGCCTCCGCTCAACAGCTCAACGAGCTCATCCGGATCCAGCTACCGAAGCCGACGATCTTCCGGATCGACCACTTCCTGTCCAACGAGCTCGTCCGCCGGGTCCTCACCCTCAGGTTCCTCAACCGGGTCTTCGAGCCCGTCTGGAACGCGGTGCACGTCGAGCGGGTGGACATCAGCTGGCTGGAGAGCCTCACCCTCGAGGGCCGCGCCGGCTACTACGACGGTGCCGGGGCTCTGAAGGACATGGTGCAGAACCACCTCATGGAGGCCATGGCGCTGGTGCTCATGAAACAGCCCGCCCGCATCGACGCGCACTCCTTCCGAGACGTCCGAGTCGAGTCGCTACGGGCAGTAGCCACGCCAACGGCGCAGCGCATGCGCAGCGACACGATCCGCGCCCGCTACACCGAAGGCACCATCGGGTCGCGGCACGTGCCGTCGTACGTCGACGAGCCGGGCGTCGACCCCAGCCGCAACACCGAGACCTACGCCGCCCTCACCCTCGACGTTGACGACCCCCGCTGGGACGGGGTGCCGTTCACGCTGCGCTCCGGCAAGGCCCTCTCGGCGGACTCCGCGGAGATCGCCGTCCACTTCCGCGCCATACCCGGCTATGTCACCGACCAGGTGCCCGGCGTCGAGCCCAACGTGCTTCGAATCGGACTCACCGAGCCGTACGTGCGACTGTCCACGACCCTCAACGGGCCTGAGCGGACCGCCGAGACGCGAGAGCTCGAGGCACGCTCGACAGAGCCGCGGTTCACCGCCTACGCCCA
Source organism: uncultured Actinomycetota bacterium (assembly GCA_963700955.1). GTDB lineage: Bacteria > Actinomycetota > Actinomycetes > Propionibacteriales > Nocardioidaceae > Nocardioides_C. The sequence goes on from CAVOZH010000012.1 coordinate 1,007,996, forward strand.
CCTCATCCTCGAGATGCTCAACAACGACCCGATGCTCTTCATCCGCGGCGACGAGGCCGAGGAGTCCTGGCGCGTCATCGACCCGGTCATGACGGCATGGGCAGCCGGAGACGTCCCGATGCAGGAGTACCCCGCCGGCGGCACGCCACCAGAGCCGTCCGAGTGAGACGGAGCGAAACCATGCTGAAGAAGCTCGAGCATCTGAGCCCTGCGGAACGCCGAGCGCGCGGTGAGGCGGCGCGCGTCCGAGTGCCTCCATCGAGTCATGCGGGGTGGGCGCCCGCCGCGGACCGGCGGGATCCCGTGGACCTGATCGAGGAGCAGAACGCCAGGCGCGACGTAGATCTCGTCCCGGTGCGTCACGGCCGGATGATGGCCTCACCGTTCACGTTCTACCGCGGCGCGGCGAGGATCATGGCGGCCGACCTCGACGGGACCCCCACAGCCGGTCTGGATGTCCAGCTGTGCGGCGACGCCCACCTGTCGAACTTCGGCGTGTTCGCCTCTCCCGAGAGAAACCTCGTCTTCGACATCAACGACTTCGACGAGACGCTGCCGGGCCCCTTCGAGTACGACGTGAAGCGACTGGCGGCCAGCCTCACGGTCGCGGGCAACAACAACGGCTTCGCGGCCTCAGAGGTGTCGGGGATCACCCTGGCCACTGTTCGCGCCTACCGGGAGGCGATGGCGGAGTTCTCGACCTTGAGGACGCTGGACGTCTGGTACGCCCATCTCTCCGAGAACGACCTCAAGCAGGCTGTCTGGGGGTTCACCTCTCAGCTGGCCGGAGGCAAGGCGAAGGACAAGGGGAAGGGAAGGGAAAGCGGGGCAGCAAGGACAAGGCCGCGGCCAAGGAGGCCGAGAAGCTTCAGAAGCGCTTCGAGAAGAGCGTCCAGAAAGCGCACGCGCGGACCAGCATCCAGGCGCTCGCCAAGCTGACCGAGGTCGTCGACGGCAGCTACCGGATTGCCAGCCTTCCCCCAGTGGTCGTGCCGGCACGCGAGCTGCACGAGACCTACGGAATCCACCCTGAAGAGCGGGAGCGAGCCATCCTGAACGCGTACTCGGAGTACCGCGCCAGCCTCCCGCGGGACCGGCAACAGCTTCTGGACCGCTTCGAGATCGTCGACTGGGCGCGCAAGGTCGTCGGCGTGGGAAGTGTGGGGACACGCGCCTTCGTCGTTCTGCTCGAGGGCCGGGACGAGGACGACCCGCTGTTCCTCCAGGTCAAGGAGGCGACGTCATCGGTCCTCGAAGGACCGCTGCGGCAGAGCCGCTACCGGCAGGCCGGCGAGCGTGTGGTGCAAGGACAACGGCTGATGCAGGCCACGAGTGACATCTTCCTGGGCTGGAGCAAGGGCGCGGAGGCCGGGCGTTACCTCTACTGGCGGCAGCTGCGCGACATGAAGGGGTCGGCCACGGTCGAGCTGATGAGTCCGGATGCGCTGAGTATCTACGGCCGCCTCTGCGGGTGGACGTTGGCCCGGGCACACGCCCGATCAGGTGACCCGGTGGCGATCGCCGCCTACCTGGGTCAGGACGATGCCTTCGACCAGGCGGTCACCGACTTCTCACAGCGCTACGCGGCGCAGAACGAGCGCGACTTCCACATGTTCCGAGAAGCCATCACGAGCTCCCGGATCGCCGCAGTCGAAGGAATCTGACCTCTCGGTGGTTGTCTTCCCTTACACGCGAGTGCTGGCGCGTCGCCTGACGGTCCTCAACGCTGAGGAGGCGAAGAGCTGGTCGTCACGCGGTGCCTGCCGCTACGAGCGGCTTGAACGGACGGATCTTCTCCTCACCGCCGTGGATCTCCACGTAGCTGGCCTCCGGCACCTCCTGCCAGGCGCCCCGCAGGTCCCGCAGCGGCTCGGACACGACGAGGCGCGCGTCGTCGGAGAGCCGGTTCAGCTCCGGCATGTCCGGGTACTGCTGCCGCAACGTGGTCACGTCGGTGCTGTGGAACAGCGACCGCGACCGGCCCTCGCTGGAGTAGCGGAACGCCCATGTGGTCGCGCCGTCGGTGGTTGCGATGGTTCCCTGCATCGGGAAACCGATGTTGTGGCGCCGCGCTGCCTCCTCGACCAAGCCCACCGCTCGAGCGACCGCTGCCGGCGGGTCGTCCTCCAGACCGAAGGTCAGCGCGAGGAACAGGAGCATCTCGGAGTCAGTCGTACCTTCCAAGTCGGCAAAACGGTCGGGGTCCACCGCCAGCGCGAGGTCACGCTTCATCGCATGGAACCCGTCGATGAAGCCGTTGTGCATCCACAGCCATCGCCCCTGACGGAACGGGTGGCAGTTCGTCTGCTGCACCGGTGAACCGATGGCGGCACGTATGTGCGCGAAGACACGCGGCGAGCGGATATGAGCCGACAGGTCACGAAGGTTGCGATCGTTCCAGGCCGGCTCGATGCTGCGGAACAGGCCAGGCGTGTCCCGGTCTCCATACCACCCGACCCCGAACCCGTCGCCGTTGACGGGTTCCGCACCCATCGTGGAGCTCATGCTCTGCACGATCAAGGAGTGCTCAGGCTTGTAGAGAAGATCCTCCAGGAGCACCGGTGAGCCCGAGTAGGCAAGCCAACGACACATGAGGGGCCTCCGATCAGTCACCTCCATGGCACACCGACTGTCACTGCTGCGAATCACCCGTGGGGGATGAGGAATCTCCCGCACGAAGCCGACCCCCCGGTGGGGAACCCGCCGTGCGTGGCTCGAGCGCGCGCACCCCTCCATTGAAATGCTGGACGTTCCGTGCCCACGGGGCTGCGACGGACAGAGGCTGGGGCATCGCCCTGAGGGCCTGCCATCGTCCCGACGTTCACGGCCGCAGTCGGAGTCGACGTGGTGAGGCTGGCCCGGGGTTGCGCCTGCTTTCTGCTGTCCAGTCCTGACTTCACCCGCAGCGGGTGATGGCCGGCCGGGCCGCCCGATGCCAGCCTGAGTGCATCCCCCTTCCTCGATGGATTCGCAAGGAGGACTCATGACATCGCAAATCGGCTCCTGACGGCATTTCCCCCAGCCGGCCCTGCAGTCACCACAGTGGAGGATCCGCCGAGCGTGTCAGGGGTGTGCCACGGATGTCGTAGGGAGGAAGACATGAGTCGTCGCATCTTCGCAATCGACGTGGCTGCCCTCGACGATTGCCGACGTGCGAGTGGCAAAGCTGGTCATGTCACTGACTCCCGGCTCAGTAGCTGAAGGTCGTGGCCGGCTCGTCGCCGATCCAGTTCCACATCGGGACGGTGCCGTTGATTTCGGCTCCCGGGATCAGGGTGTCGGCGTCGAGTCGGCGGGAGTTGACGCAGATGGGACACACGTAGTAGCGGCCGCCCGCGGCGTCGTACCGCTTGAGGAGGTCCTCGATCGAGGGACACCCGTCGCAGGCGACGCCCACTGCAACGCCCGGGACCGCCAGGCGGACCGCCTCCTTGGTGAGGAACATCAGCGTCTCGCGGCCGCTCTCCGCGGCGCCGACGGCGACCAGGAAGGCGACCACGACCTTCTCGGGGTCCTCCATGCCGGTGGTCAGGCTGATGACTGCTTTGCTCATGATGGGCTCCTTGTTCGCGGTCCGGCGGACCGGTGTGGCACGACGCTAGAAGCCGGAAACAGCGGTGTCGTCGGGAGAACACCCGACAAATCACGTCAGGGCTCGAGCGGATCGAGAAGACCGTTGCGCAGCGCGAACAGGGTGGCCGCCGAGCGCGAGGACGAGCCGGTCTTGGCATAGATGCGCTCGATGTGCGTCGCCGCGGTCTTGCGGGACACCCCGAGCCGACCGGCGACCTCGCTCGTCGCCGCACCCCTGGCGATGAGGATGAGCACCTCGACCTCGCGGGCGGTCAGTCCGGAGGGCCCAGCCACGCGTCGGCGACCACCGACGCCCGCCGCGGCGAGCACACCGTCCACCGCATCGGCGTCAAGCCGACCCGCGCGGGCCTCACCGCGCACGTCGGCAGCGGCCTCCTTGACCGTCCTGGCGGACCGCCCAGCGCGCGGCTCGGTGAGGGTCCGGAACGCACAGGCGGCCGCAAGGATCCGGCCCGACATCGGGATCGCGGCGCCAGTCGCGCCGCGGTGATAGCCGCTGCCGTCCATACGCTCGTTGGCCAGCGCCGCGATCGCACCGATCCGAGCCAGTGCTGGGGGGCGCGCCAGCACCCGCTCGGTGTAGTAGGAGCTGAGCCGGAACCTCTCCCACTCGGTCGCCGAGAGGGCTCTCGGCTTGTCCAGGATCGTCGAGGGCACGCCGTGCAGCCCGATGTCGTGCACGTATCCGGCTCGCCGCGTCGCCGACACCTCGAATGCGGAAAGCCCGAGCTTCTCCGCCGCCACACCGGCGAGCTCGGCGACGCCGCTGGAATGGCCGGCGCGGTGAGGCGAACGCAGGTCGGTGAAGTCGGCCAGAGCTCCCAGCGCCTCGTCAAGCCCGACGTCGGTCAGCTGTCGTCGCAGTTCGCGGTCGTCGGCCAGCAGATCATGGACGTCGTACTCGTCCTCCAGCGTGGAAAGGACCAACGGCGCGACCTCGCAGAAGGCATCCGCGATGGTGGGGTCGAACTGCTTGCCGCGCCGATCTCGTGTCACCCGCACAGCCGCCTCGACGCCACCGTTGCGGTGGTGGACCTCCGCAACGTCGCCGACGTGGAACAGCCGGACCCAGAGCGAGATATCGTCCCCGCCGACGTCCGAGGGGACCCCGCGACCATCGAACCGGGCGAAGAACTGCTTCACCGCCGCCGACACCGAGGCGTCGAGTCCCAGCCGCTCGGCCAGCATGGAGGTGATCAGGCAGTGCGCCTGGATGCCCTGCATGACGCGACGCCCACCGGTCGCCACGATGGTGGCCGCCACCTTCGCCCGGATCGCCGGCGAACCACCGGCTCCCGCATGCCCGAGGAAGAACCGGTACCCAGACATCCCCCCGAGGTCGACGTCGTAACTATCGGCCCGAAAGGCGATGTCGTCACCGAACGACGCAGCCACCTCGGGAGCGTCGGCAACACAGCCCACCCACGACAGCATCGCGACGTAGAACAGCGACGCCTGCTCGCCGTCTGGAAGTCCGACATGCGCGCCCAACCCGGCCGCGATCCGCCACGCTCTCAACAGGTGCTCCATCGGCTGGCCGAGGCCGAGATCCGTCGCCAGTGAATAGGCCGCCAGCAACTCGGCCAAAGTGACGCCCGAGTCGTGGCTGTCCCGCTCCACGCGGCCCAGCGTACGGTCACAGGCGTACGTTTACCACGCCCGAGAGAGCAGCCGAGACGGTCCATCAGGCGTTGATCGACGCCGGGCTGACCTCCGTGACCGGGGCTGCACCGGGGCAACGCAGCCCGGAGGAACGGCTGAGCGCAACGCCGGCCCCGGACTCAAGGCTGGCGATTCCCGGGCGCTCCCCCACCACAGTCACACCTGACCAGAATGGGCCACTCACGCGACTCGCTCGTGCGTCAATGCGTCGTGCTTCGAGCCGTTCAGAACAAGCTCGGACCGAGCATGACTGGTCAGGACCTTCAGCGCTCGGTGGTGTGGCCGTAGATCTCGAAGCGCTGGACATTGGCCGGCGCCGGCCGATTCCGGTCGGGGTCCTTGGACCGCGCTTCCTGCACGCGCGCCATCGCCCCCTGCAGCTGTTCGTCGCCGTCGCAGATGAGGACCGTCATCCGCGTACCGGTCTCCCGGTCCACCAGCCACCAGCCCTGGACACCCTCAGTCTGCTGGAAGGCCGGAACCACCTCGTCTCGGACGTGCTCGATCCCAGCCTCGAGATCGCGTGTGGACTCGTTGTCGAACCTCATCACCGTCGCGAACACCACGCGCCTCCGATCACACCGACGCGTACCGCTCGAGCCCGGACGACTGCAGGTCCTCGGGCGAGATCGCGATCCGGTAATGGACAGAGGCGTCGAAGGTGAGTATTAGCGGCTCGGTGACATGAGGAACATGACTCATGTCGGGAAGATCGACGATCAGGAGCGCCCCGCGGCCCACCCCGTTGTCGGTGAAGTAGGCAACCTCGGGCCTGATCGATGCGAACACCTCGCCGACCTTCTCTCCGGCAATACCCTTGCGGACGTAGGTGTTGAACGGCTCCAGCGGGAAGCTGGCCTCGACGATGAACTTCATGGGAACCCTCCTTCGACTCGCCCGCCCGAGCCAGGATTTCTTTTCTTACGAAATGAAAGTAGACTCGCTGTCGTGCCCACGTCAAGGCCCGCCGGCCATGAGTACCTAGCCCCCGACGAGTGGCAGTCGATGAACGCCCTGCTCCTGCTGAACCGCAGAGTCCTCGCCGAACTCGACAGGGACCTGCGCCAAGAGCACCGCTTGGGAGTCACCGACTTCGACGTCCTGATCACGCTCTACAACGCCGCGGAACACCGGCTACGCATGTCCTCCCTCGCCGAACGAGTGATGCTCAGCCCAGCCGGCGTCACCCATCTGGTCAACCGCCTCGAACGAGACGGCCTGGTCCGCCGCGAAGTGGACCCGTCCGACCGGCGCAAGTGGTACACCGTGCTCACCAGCCAAGGAGACGAGTTGCTCCAGGCCGCGCGGCGGACCCACAACGCAACCCTGCGGCGTGGGCTCCTCCAGGTGACCACACCCACGGAACGACGTACGCTCCAAAGGCTGTGGGCAAGGCTCACCAACTCTTCGGCCGAGCAACCTTCGCGGGAAGCCGAACGATCCGCCAGCGAGTAACGCTCCTCGGTCTACGCGAGGGCGTAGGACGCGGCAAAGGGCACGTCGTGGCTGCCAGCTTGACGGCGCGATGAGCATCCAGAGCGGGCTGCTTGATGGAGTGGTGAGTGTCCGCACCACGGCCAGGACCCTTGCGGCGGGCCAAGGCGGACCGGGCCCAGTTCCAGGGGGAACTGTGTAGTGACGTCAGGTAGTCATGTGCTGCGCGACTATCGCGCGTACACAGGAAGGTAGACCGACGAGGGTCGCTCGCAGTTCCATATTCGTTCTTGGGCCGGCCCCACCGTTTGCCACGCGGAGGGGGCTCACATGAGTCCGAGACTCGAAGTTCACCGGCCCAAGATCACGCCCACCGTTCCCGCCCAACGGGGTCGCAACTCCTGTGCCCCGACGGTGTCTGAGCAGCGAACAGCTCGGATCATGGGCGCGTGGTTCCTCGCCACGTTCGTCTTCTCCATCCCAGCGCTCTTCTTCTACGAGCCCGTCCTCAACAACGCGAACTACATCCTCGGCAACGGCGCCGACACGCGGGTGGCGTTCGGGGCAGTCTTCGAGATCCTGTCCGCCACGGCGGGCATCGCGACGGCCGTGGTCATCTTCCCGATCGCCAAGCGAGTGAGCGAAAGCATCGCCCTGGGCTACGTCGCCACCCGCATCCTCGAGTCGACGGTCATCGTCATGGGACTCATCAGCCTGATGTCCGTGCTCGCTCTGCGTCAGGACCTGGCGGGCACGGCCAGCGCCGACGGCTCGCTCGTCAACGTCGGACGGTCCCTGGTCGCGGTGCATGACCAGACCTTCCTCCTCGGGCCGCAGTTCTGCGCCGGTCTGGGAAACGGGATCCTGCTCGGCTACCTCATGTGGCGCTCCGGGCTCGTCCCCCGCCCGATGGCACTGTTCGGCCTCATCGGCGGCCCACTGGCCTTGGTCGGGGGCGTCGGGGTGCTCTTCGGGCGCTGGGAAGACCCTTCGACCGTGCTGTTCCTCTTCACCGCTGCGGAGATCGTCTGGGAGTTCTCCCTCAGCATCTACCTGCTCGTCAGGGGCTTCCGGCCTTCGCCCATCCTCACCGGGCCGCCGGTAGTGCCCGACCAGCCCGCCTGACCCATGTCCCAGGCACGCCGCCGGCCGGCGGCTGGGTAGCTGGGGCCGGACCCGGTCGTCGCATCCCGCGCCATCTGCCGCACCGTGAGATGGCAGAACCGAACCTTCCCCGGAACGGACAACCATGACGAACCAGATGACCACCACCGCGACCATGAGGGCCGTCGTCCAGGACCGTTACGGCACGTCGGAGGTCCTGCGACTGGCGTGCATTCCGCGTCCTGACCCCACGGAACAGGAGGTGTTGGTTCGGGTGCGTGCAGCCGGCCTCGACCGCGGCACCGAGCACCTCATGACGGGTAGGCCCTATGCGCTGCGGCTCGGCTTCGGACTGCGCAGACCGAAGAACCCCGTGGCCGGTCGGGACGTGGCAGGCATCGTCGCTGCGGTCGGCACGGCAGTGACCCGATTCGCGGTCGGCGATGAGGTCTACGGCATCGCGCCCGGGTCCTTCGCCGAGTACGCCGTGACGCGGGAGGACAAGATTGCCCGCAGGCCGGTGAACCTGTCCTTCGCTCAAGCCGCCGTGGTCCCGATCTCGGCCGGCACCGCACTGCAGGCGCTCCTCGACGTCGGCAAGGTCGAGGCAGCGCAGGCCGTGCTGGTTCTCGGCGCGTCAGGCGGCGTCGGCAGCTACGCGGTGCAGCTGGCGAAAGCGTTCGGCGCGGAGGTCACCGGCGCCTGCAGCACCGAGAAGCTCGACCTCGTTGCCTCCCTCGGCGCGGACCACGTCCTCGACTACACACGCGACGACTTCGCCGACGGCACCCGACACTACGACCTCATCCTCGACATCGGGGGCAACCCAAGCCTGGGCCGGCTCCGGCGAGCACTCCAGCCGAACGGAACGGTGGTCTTCGTGGGTGGGGAGAACGCCGGAAGCCTGACCGGCATGGGCAGGCAGCTACGCGGAGCGCTGGTCTCACCGTTCGTGCGGCAACGTCTGGCGTTGCTCATGGCCAAGGAGCGAGCCACTGACCTGGAGCGACTCACCGACCTGATCGAGGCAGGCAAACTCAATCCCAGCCTGGACCGCAGCTACCCACTCGACGAAGCCCCCGCCGCGATGCGGCAGCTGGAAACCGGGAAAGTCCGCGGCAAGATCGCCATCACCGTCTGAGCACGGCACTCCCCCGCAGCCGCGTTTGCGTCCAACCGGAACGCAACAGCGTCGAGGTGGTGATGCTCGTGCGTGGAGATCTACCGGGCTATGTACGTCTGGTCCACAGAGCCATCGAACCGGTGAACCTAGGTCGAGTGAAGGTCTCCCAACACCAGGCCGGACACCTGGACGCGGGGAGACTCACGGGGTTCGTGGGTGCGTCGTACTCGCCGGAGCCCCTTGTCCTCACCCAAGGTGATCGACGTTGCATCGCAAACCTGGAGTTAGCCGCGGCACAAGCGGCCCTCGAGAGCGATCCCGAGGACGTAGGCGCTCGCGGCAGTGGCCCAGCCAAACCTCCGGCTCGGGGACGTGTCCGGGCGACAGGAATCTGGATCGCCCTGACACCTGTCCGCAGCGGCTATCGAATTAAGTCGGAGTGGAATGCAGGCACGAGGGTCGGGCCATCTCCTCGACATGCCCGTCAAGCCGGGGAGCCAGGTCGAAGGTGCATCCCTCGCTCGTCATTCCTGCGGAAGGAGCGGAGCCGTGGAGAAGACCCCGGGGCCAGCGCAGCAGACAGCCAAGCAACAAGCAGAGGTCCCACGACAGAGGCAGGCTGAACCGGCAGCGGCACGGACGCTGATGGGTCCGGAGGAAGCGTTCTCACGGATGGAGGAAGACCAGGCTGCCGAGCTCAGGGCCTACGTGCTCGGTTTGCAGGCCGTCATCTGGGGGATGCAGTGGGTCAAGGGCGGCCAGGCGTTGCGGATCGCGTCGGCCGCGCTGCCATCCGGGGCCTGGCGGTCGCCCCTCGATCCGCGTGCGCACGGGGTCAACGTGTGGGGACACGCGCAAGCGATACTTACCGACAAGATGCGGCTGATCGAGACTCCGAACACCGAGACCTTGTATTCCATGGCGGTCGTAGACCTGGTGGATCGGCCGGTGGTGGTGCTCCACCCCGAGCTGGGCGAGCGCTACTTCCGCACCTCGATCTGGGAACTGCATGGTGACACGCACACGATCAGTCAGAAGCAGGACGGAGGCCATCCCCCGCCGTACGCGCTGCTCCCGCTCGACTGGCACGGCGACCTGCCTGCGGGCATGAAGTTCATCCGCGTACGCAGCCGCTACGTGCTGATCAACCCGCACGTTGCCGTGTATGGCCAGAACGACGTCCAAAACGTGACGGCACTCCAGGACGGGTTCGCACTGATCGCCTTGCGCGAGTGGGGTACGTCGAAACGGCCACTGGAGCCCGGCCCGCCGATGCGGCCACTCCACCGTCCCGGCACGTCGACGCCGCCGGAGCTGCTGTACTTCGAGGAGCTGTGCGAGACGCTGAAGGACATCCGGATCCGAGACGATGAGGCTGGCTTCGCGCGGCAGCTCGAGGATATCGGGATCACGCTCGGGGGCGGCTTCCAGTCCGACCGGCTCGACTCGCCGACGTTGGCGGGTCTGAAACGCGCCGTCTTTGACGCGCAGAGCGTTCTCGAGCACAAGGCGCGGACGCTGTCTCCCGTCCAGCCTGGTGGCACGTGGGAGGTAAGTGCGGATCTGGCGAGCCTGGACGACTGGCTCTTCCGCGGTGCCGTGGGCTGGAAGCACGTCTGGGGTGACTCCCCGACCGAGCTGCTCTTCCCCACCGCGCGCACCGACGGCGACGGCACTCCGTTCGACGGGAGCAACAACTATGTCCTGCGCTTCCCGCCAGGTGAGTTGCCGCCCGCGCGGTACTGGCGGATCACGATGTACGACCTGGCCGGTTTCCTGGTCGGCAACCCGATCAACCGGTTCGGCATCGGCAACATGGCCGAGAAGCTTCGACCAGACCCCGACGGCGGGCTGACCCTCCTGATCCAACATCACTCGCCCGACAGTGAGCAGGAGACCAACTGGCTGCCCGCGCCGCCGGAGGGGTTCTTCCTGATGATGCGCATGTACCAGCCGGAGGAGCGGATGTACCGCGGCGACTACACCGTCCCCGCAGTCAAGAGGACGAGCGGATAGCCATCACGTCCGGTGCGGGTGCTGATTCACGAATCCTCGCACCGCTCCGACGCCCCCGGCGACCGTGCTGGAGTTCCACGGGCAACTCCACGCCGACCGGCTCGCGATTCACCGGGAGACGATGACTGAGCTGTCCCGACATTCCTGGGCGGTTGATCACCCCAAGCAAGGTCTTTGGGCTCTGTCGTGGGCCGCGCGGAGTCGGCTGTGCTCGTGTTGTGAGGGTGCCGCTGCTCACGTCGTTCCAGGGCTATGGTCGGGATCGGATCGGCCCTGACCTGCTGGCTGGTCTGACTGTGTGGGCGGTTCTGGTGCCCGAGGCGCTTGCCTATGCGACCATCGCTGGTGTCTCGCCGGTGATCGGCCTGTACGCAGCGCCGGCGGCCCTCATCCTCTATGCGCTCTTCGGCAGCTCCAGGCACCTGGTCGTGGGGCCCATGGCCGCCACTGCGGCGCTGTCGGGTGCAGCGATAGCCACCATCTCCGGCGGCACCAACGCCGCGGCACTGACCGCCGGTCTGGCACTGGCGGTGGGAGTGCTCGGGGTCCTCGCGGCAGTGGCGCGTCTGGGGTTCTTGGCTTCCTTCATCTCCCAGCCCGTGCTGAAGGGGTTCATCGTGGGGCTGGCCCTGACCATCATCGTGGGCCAGCTTCCGAAGATCTTCGGAGTGTCGGGGGGCGAGGGCAACTTCTTCGAGAAGGCCTGGCACCTGATCACCTCGCTGGGTGAGACGAACGGCTGGACACTGGCCGTCGGCGCCGGCTCCGTCGTCGTCGTCCTGGTCTTGCGCAAGGTGGCCCCACGCCTGCCCGCGCCGTTGATCGCCGTCGTACTGGGAATCGTCGCCGTCGCAGTCTTCGGTCTCGATTCCAAGGGAGTGGACATCGTCGGTCGGATCGAGGGAGGGCTACCTTCCCTTGGTCTTCCCAGCATTGCCGGATCCGACTACGTCGCGTTGCTCGGGTCGGCGGTGGGGATCCTGCTTGTCGGGTTCGCCGAGGGCGTGGGAGCAGCCAAGAACTATGCCGCCAAGGGGCACTACGACATCGACCCGAACCGCGAACTGCTGGGGCTGGGCGCCGCGAACATCGGATCGGGGCTGTCCTCAGGCATGATCGTCAACGGCTCGCTGTCGAAGACCGCGGTCAACGGCACGGCCGGGGCCACATCGCAACTGTCGGGAATCGTCGTTGCAGCGCTGACCGTGCTGACCCTGCTGTTCCTCACCGGCCTGTTCGCGGGCCTACCCGAGGCCACCCTGGCTGCCGTGGTGGTCGCCGCTGTCGCCGAACTCGTCGACTTCCAGGCACTCCGCCAACTTGCCCGCCTGACGACTCCGAACCTGCGGCACCTGTACGGCGTCGCAGCTTACGCCGACTTCCTCGCCGCCGTGAGCGCCATGATGGGCGTGTTGGTGTTCGACACCCTCCCGGGGCTGTTCATCGGCGTCGCGGTCTCAGTCGTGCTCCTGCTCTTCCGCGCTTCACGGCCGCATGTCGCCGAACTCGGACGCACCCAGGACAGGAGCCGCTGGGTCGACCTCCAGCGTCATCCCGACGCCCTCACACAGCCTGGCATCGTGGTGCTTCGCCCGGAGTCGGCGCTCTTCTACGCCAATGCCGACAACGTGGCGGGCGCCGTACGAGGGCATCTCCAAGACGACACTCGTGCCGTCGTCCTCGACACCACAAGCGTCCCCGGGATCGACATCACCGCTGTCGAGATGCTCGACCGGCTGCACGCCGACCTCGAGCACCGCCACATCCGACTGCACTTCGCCGGCGAGATCGGCCAGGTGCGCGACCTACTCAGCGCGACCGGCATCACCAGTGTCGTCACAGACGCACACCCGACCGTCGATGCGGCCGTGACCGCAGCCCGAACCGACCTCGAACATCCGCCGGGCACCGAGCCGAAGTCGGCCTGATCTCACGCTGACGACAAATGGGTAGGTGACGCCAGTGCATCGACATGGAGAGCCCAGGGGGACCGGGCGCACGCGCCTTCCGGTTCACGCGGTGTTGAGCCGATGCGCTGGCTACCGCTCGTCCTGCTGTGCGCTGCCCAGATGCTGATCGTCTCCGACGTCAACGCGCTCAGGATCTCGATCGGTGCCATCGTGAACGAGCTCGGGATCTCCTCGGCGAACGTGCAGACCGCGCTTGTGGTCTACTCGCTCACAACGGCTGCTTTCGTGATCGCCGCTGCCAAAGCAGGAGCGCTCACGGCTCTCGGCGAATCTTTCGCGCGGGTGTCCTGCTCTTCGCGACCGCCCTTACGGGGGTGGCGCTCAGCACGGGCCCGTGGATGCTGGTCACCGCGCAGGCGATGGGTGGTTGCGGCCGCCCTCCTACCCTCGGTGATAGCGCTCATCGCAGCCAACTACGAGGGCAGCCAGCGTGCACTCGCGATCGGGATCGTCAGCGCTGCCGGCGGTAGGACCCCTCTGGTTTCGCCCGAGGCCGTCGATTCCAAGGAGTCGCGCCGGGCACTCGTGGCGATCGTTGTTGCCCTGGGCGTCTGCAACGGCTACGCCTATCTGCTTCCGCTCTACATGCAGATCGTCCAGGGATTCGACAGCCTGGGCCAATACATGGGCGACGTGCTCCGCCGGTGGCCCAAGCTGGCCGAAATGGGGAACGTCGACGCTCAGGTAGGTGATCTCGTTCTCAACGACGATGGCGGACCGACGTCCGCAACTGGTTCGTGTTCTCCGCTCGGCGACCGATGCTGCCCGCGCGGCCCACCGGCAGACCGTTCGCCTCTCCCGAAGGTCCGAAGCCGACATCCTCGCAACCCTGGAATCGATCGTCGGGGAGCCGGTCGCCGGCGCCATCCGCGCGCTCGCTGCAGATCACGGGTAACCGTTCGCCCCGAATCCGTCGGCGGTGTTGCTTGTCGGGGAAGGTCTCTGCCAGCCGCGTCAGCAGCGCCGCGGAATCGAGAAGAGCGATGTCGTGCGTGGCCATCCAGTCGGCCGGGAAGTGCGCAGCGTTGTCGGTGAGCAGGATGTCGGCCTCGGCGCTGACGGCGGCTGCAAGCACGTGGCGGTCTTTCGCGTCCATCGCGACGTCAGCGACGGTGGCGAGGTCCTCGGCCTCGACGTCGATGAGGGCGTACTCGATGTAGGCGTTCATCAGCGCTTCGAGCCGGTCGGTGTCGGCCCTGCTGAGTCCGATCTCTTTGCGCAGGTTGCGCGACATTTCGTCGAGGATCCGCTGGCTCCAGTGGATCTCGATGGCGCCCGCGTCGGCGAGGTAGAGGAAGTAGTCGCGCAGGGTGCGGGAGAACAGGATGTTGGCGTCAGCCAGGACGACGCTGATCGTCAATCCACGAGACCGATCTCGTTGGAGAACTCGGCGAGTGCTTCGGCAGCCTTGTCGCGGCGGGCCCTACGGGCGCGCTGGAAGGCCAGGATCGCCTCGGCCGGGATGCGGTGGTGGGTGCCGACCTTGACGTGGTCGATCTCGCCGGACTCGACCAGCTTCATCAGCGTCGGTCGGGACAGTCCGAGCATGGTCGCGGTTTCGGTCGTGGTGAACAGCTCCTTGATCGGAACCACGACCGCGCCGGTGGTGCGCTCGGCGTCGAGCAGGGCGAGGACCTTCTCCGCGCTCTTGCGGGGCAGTTCCAGGGTGACGCTGACGTTGTCGGGGGCGCCTTCCAGGGCAGCACGCAGCGCCTGGACGTCATCGGCGAGAACCTCGGACATGGCTACCTCCAACTAGCACAACTGATGCTAACTGCTTCAAGTGTAAGCCGTGCGGGTCGTTGGTCGCCAGAGTTGTTCAGATGGCGCCGAGGTCGAGGCGTCGGGCTTCCTCGGCGGCGCGTTCGGAAGCGCAGCCGCGGGCGTAGGGGTCTGCTGCACGGATAGGAGACACGGAATTCAGTACTGGTCGCGTTGAACCAGGGGTGATACAGGCTGTTCGCGGTATTGGTCAGTGCTGCTCATGGCCACTCCTTCTTTCGGTGGGGTCTGGCGTGGGCTCGCGACCGGTTGCTCGCCCCTCGATCACGCCATCGAGCGTGCCCGGAGCCGGGAGCCGAGTCCTCGGTCTCGGCCACGGAGGTCGGCAACTCGACAGGCCGCAGAGCCTCCTACGAACCTGAACTCGCGTAGTGTGCTTCCTGTGAATCAGCGGGAGTGGATGTTCTTGTCCAATCATGGCCACGTGCTGGTCTCGTTGGCATTGGACTCTGACGCGCGGATGCGTGATGTCGCGGATGCGGTCGGGATCACTGAGCGGGCGGTGCAGCAGATCGTGGGCGATCTGGTGGGGCAGGGGTACCTGCGCAAGGAGAAGGTGGGTCGCCGTAACAGGTATGAGGTGGTCCGCGGAGCCCACTTCCGTCATGATCTGGAAGCCGGTGTCTCCCTCGGGGAGTTCCTCGATCTGGTCGTGGGTCACCACCGACGGTCCGCTGGGCAATCCGCTCGTGCGCGGTGAGCTCGTCACGGACCAGCGCAAGCAGTCCAACAGGTCCGATGACCTGCTCCATGAAGTGGTGGGGCTCCCCGGCTGCGTCCTGCCGCTTCGAACTGGCGGGGTCCGCGTCATCGCGCGCCCGCAACGCCACCGAAGGCGGAGCGAGGGCACGGACAGTTGGGGTGGTGTTCATCGGAGGACGATTCCTTCCTGATCGGGCCGGTGGGTGAGGTAGCACGCGAGGCTCTGGCTGGGCGCAGCCGCTCGCCATCGGTGTCGCTGGATCGAGACGTTGACCTGCCTGTGTCGCGCACCCGCGATGTGCGCCAGTTCCTCCAGCCGGCTGCTGCGTGCCGCAGCGATCCGGCGACGGTGCAGGGCCACCAGGGCGGCGTCGGTGGACCAGCCCAGCCGGGGACGGAGGAGCACGACGTGCACCTCCGTCCCTTGGTCCAGCTCGGCCCGGAGGAGATCGGCCACGAGCCCCTCGAGTGCGAAGTCGACGTCCAGCACCATCCGCACCGAGCGCCGCCCGGGTCCACCTGGGGTCTCCCGGCCACGGGATGCCAGGCCGGTCATCGCTCCACCACCTCGTCCTCAGCGGAAACGTCATGGGACTCAACTTCCGGCGCGGCGGGCGCCTGCTCCTGCGATGTTGGCGCCGGTTCGCGGGTGGCCCGGAGGCTCCACACGACGGCGACGGTGATGCTGGTGGCGATCACGGCCATGGAGAGCCAGATCGGGACCTTGTAGACGTCGAGCAGCAGCATCTTGACGCCGACGAAGACCAGGACCACGGCGAGACCGGCCTTGAGGTAGATGAACCGGTGGATCAGGTCGGCGAGCAGGAAGTACATCGCCCGCAGGCCCAGGATGGCGAAGGCGTTGCTGGTGAAGACCAGGAACGGTTCCTGGGTGACGGCAAAGATTGCGGGGATCGAGTCGACGGCGAAGATGATGTCGGTGACCTCGACCAGGACCAGCACAGTGAACAGCGGGGTAGCCACCCACTTGCCGGCCTTCTTCACCCAGAACTTCTGCCCGTGGTACTCCTCGGTGGACGGCACCCACCTCTTGACCCAGCGCAGCACCGGGTTGCGGGAGGGGTCCAACTGGTCATTGCGGTGGGTGAACATCTTCCAGCCCGTGAACACCAGGAACGCACCGAACAGGTACAGGATCCAGGCGAAGTTCTCGATCAGCACCACACCGCCGGCGATGAAGACTGCCCGGAACACCAGCGCGCCGAGCACCCCGTAGAACAGCACCCGGTGCTGGTATTCCCGGGGCACGGCGAAATAGGTGAACATCAACGCGAACACGAAGACGTTGTCGACCGCCAACGACTTCTCGATCAGGTAACCGGCGTAGTACTCACCGCCCGCTTGGGCGCCGTAGACCCACCAGACCACTGCGCCGAATGCCAGACCTAGGGAGACCCAGACCGCCGACCAGATCGCGGCCTCACGAACCGACACCACGTGAGCGGTGCGGTGGGCGAACAGGTCGATCGCCAGCATCGCCAGAATCACGGCCAGGACCGCAGCCCACGCCCAGAACGGAACATCCATGCCCAGTACCTCCACCGTGCCCGCACGCGGCGAGCAGTTGGAGGTCTCCCCCACCAACCCAGGTTACCTGGGCCGGCCGACGCACCGGGCCGAACCGGGCCGGCCGAACTGACGGTGACAACGTGAGCGGGGTACTCCCCTCGTGCGCTCCAGTATTCACGAACCTCGCTTCGCCTGTCAAGGCTGCTGACGCGAGCGCCGATGACATCACGACCAGCCGATACCCAGCCACCGCCCGAGGCGGTGTTCATCAAGGAGCGCCCAACTGTGGCCGTCGTACCCCAGGCCGACTGCACACCTGACTGCGGCCCATCCGGAGCGTTCAGCCTCCGGCGGGGTGGTCCTGGCCGGTGTCGGCTTGCTCGGGTCCGTGGGCCCGTAGGGAGCCGGCGTGGGCCTTGGCGGTGGGATCGCGTCGGGTCTTGATCAGGCTCGCCACCGTGACGACGGCGAGTACGGCGACGATCACTGTGAGGCTGACCGGGGTGGGGATCTCGGGGACTCGTTGGTCGATGTCCACGTGAGCCCAGTGCAAGATCAGCTTCACGCCGATGAACGCCAGGATCAGCGCGAGCCCGGTCGACAGGTACACGAGGCGATCGAGCAGTCCGCTGACGAGGAAGAACAAGGCACGCAGGCCCAGGAGCGCGAAGGCGTTGGCGGTGAAGACGATGTAGGGCTCCTCGGTGACCCCGAACACCGCTGGGATGGAGTCGAGCGCGAAGAGCAGATCGATGCTGCCGATGGCGAGCAGCACGAGGAACAGCGGGGTGAACATCCGCCTGCCCTCGATGCGCGTGGTAAGCCTGCCGCCGACGTACCCATCGGTGATGGGCAGCAGCCTGCGGGCAGCATTGACCACGACGTTGTCCTCGACGTCGGGGTCCTGGTCGCGGTGCCGGAACAACTGGACCGCGGTGTAGATCAGCAGCAGGCCGAAGAGCAGGAACATGAACGAGAACAGCGCCAGCAGGGTGGCGCCGAGGGCGATGAAGATCGCGCGCATGACCAGGGCGAGCACGATGCCGAAGGTCAGAACCTTGTGCTGGTGCTCCTCCGGTACGGCGAAGGTGGTCATGATGATGACGAAGACGAACAGGTTGTCCACCGAGAGGCTCTTCTCGATGAGGTAGCCGGCGAAGTACTCGGTGCCGAACTCGCCACCGTACTGCGCGGCGAACCAGACACCGAAGCCGATCGCGATGAGCACGTAGAACACCGACCAGGCGGTGGCCTCGCGGAAACCGACCCGGTGCGGCCGCGCGGCGGCGAGTGCCAGGTCGATCGCGAGCAGGGCAATGATCAGGCCGATGGTGACGGCCCAGGTGACTAGGCTGATGTCGAGCACTGGCGCTCCGTTCAGCGTGCCGGTCCGGCGTCGCGGTCGGGTCTGGTCCGCCAGGGCGGTGGGTGGGGCTGACGTCCCCGCTGAGTCCTCTGGTCTTCCCGCCCAGTATGGGCGCATCGCGCAGCTGCAGCCGGCTTTTCACCAGGCCGGGATCCTTCAGAGCTCGTTGGACTGGCGCACGTTCATTGCCCGTCAAATGCCAGCCAGCGCGTCCGTCGGGAGCGACGAAGCCCTCGCCGCCATGCCCGGCGTCGGTGGAGGGCAGCGCCCCCGCCCCCACCAGCCCGCTCCACAGGACCCGCGAGAAAAGGGCAGGTGACTCCCAACGCTGCCACCGGCCGATGTGGTGTGCGTGCCGAAGCGAGAGGGCCGTCGCGCCAGGGCTCGAGGACTTGCTCGCCGTCCTGTCAGAGTCGGTGGCCGGCCTAGCCGGGAAGCACCCGACGTAGCGTCCCTCAAGCACGGCTCGTCGATCAAGCGCAGCCCCCATCACGGCGGACGGGACATGATCGTCGTAGGCCGCACCCATGACCTGGCTCGCGCGAGTACTCACCGGCTGGATGGCCACCGCAGTCATCGAACGTGTCCACGCCTCGCTGACAGTGGTTCCCGCAGGACCCCCCGCTTGTCGTGACCAGGAGCAGCGCGTCTCGCACCCCATCCCGCAAGAATCGCTGCCGTTGTCACTGCGGCCGAAGCCGGGCTCAGGATCGACCGACTTCGAAGCGTTGCTTCAGCCGTGCAGCTGCCGATGCAGACGCTCCATCCGTGAATCCAGCTCGGAGGCGGTGTCGGCCGCTTCCTTGAGTTCCTGCAGGAGCGCGTCGGGGACCTCGCCGTCGTACTTGTAGTAGATCTTGTGCTCCAGACTGGCCCAGAAGTCCATCGCGATGCTGCGCAACTGGATCTCGACGGGCACCCTTACCGCGCCCGAGGAGAGGAATACCGGCACCTCGACGATGGCGTGCAGGCTCTTGTAGCCGTTGGCTTTCGGCTGGGCGATGTAGTCGGTCACCTTGCGGGTCGTGACGTCGTCTTGGGCGGTGAGCAACTCGAAGATGCGGTATGCGTCTGCGTTGAAGCTGCAGGTCACGCGCACCCCCGCGATATCGGTGATGTTTGCCCGCACACTGTCCAGGCTGCGCTCAAGACCCCGACGTTCCACCTTGCTCTGGATGCTCTCCGGGGACTTCACCCGACTGGTGACATGCTCGATGGGATTGTAGTCGTGCATGTACAGGAACTCGTCGCGCAGGATCGCGATCTTGGTCTCGATCTCGCGCAAGCCGAACTCGTACTCCAGCAGGAACAGCCGCAGTTGCGCGCCGAGGCCGCTCAGCCAATCCGGTGAGAACTCTCCGGCCGCTGCGTCGCCCGACGGATCCATCACCCCACCACCAACGTCGGTCGTCACCACGGTTTGCCTCCCTTGTCGATGGACAGCCCGGCATCAGGGCCCAACCTCACTTCGACGCCTCGCGAACCCAAGAGACTCCACGGTGTCGAACTCCCGCGTGCAGATATCGAGACGCTTAGCCGGCGACGCCCCGGACGGGTAGAGCACACCGTCCCAGTGGTCATAACTTCATCCCGAGGTCCCCACCCGCGCCAGGATGACATCATCACATCCGGCCCCATTGGGCACGCTGGTCTCTGATCGAGGAACATGCCGGCCGCGCGCTCGCACACGTGGCACCACCGACCTTCGACGACTCAAGGTAGTCATCGGCCACGGGCATCCCGAGCCGCACCACCGGCTCCCCTGAGGCCCTCGAGGGATCGACACGGATCGGACAGGGACATCTCGATTGCTCCGGCTTCGTCGACGGGCAGCCGCCACGGCTGATCGAATGCCTCGGAAAATCACTTGCATGACAAGCATGAGCGTGGACTTGTCCGGACAGCCGCCTGACCCAACTGGGGGCCGGTGAAGGTGCGCTCCGAAGCCCGTGTGCCCAGTCGAAGTAGGTCGGCCCATCCCCGTCATGAGCTCGAAGCCGATCTCAGCCTGGGGGAATTCGCGGACCTGTTCCTCCGACGGCATCCGAGGGCCAGCTGAGCAACGCCACCCGGCCGTGGGCTGCCAGGTCTCCGTTGTCCACCAGGGCTAGCTGTCCCCCTCGCATGATGACCACCTCGATGAGGTCGTCCACGAGGTCGTGCACGCGTGGCGCCACCGATCGAGGACGGGTTCCCGGAGCCGGAACTGCGTAGTCCTCGGGGCGGCCCGGGCTGACGAAGTCGTGCTCGACCAGCAGCATGGCTGGGACTCGCTGGTGCCCCGCGTGCCAGCAGGCGGCCATCCCGCTGGCGACGTCAATGGGACGCGTAGCCAGCGCAGTGCGGAGGTTGCTCAGGGCCTCCTCGCGGCGGGAGCGGAGATAGTGCTCCACGACCTCCGACGAAGCTCGCGCCAGGTCGGATGCGGTCTCGCCCCGGGTGGGCGGAATGCTACCGGCAAGCCTGTGCAGGTTGCGACTGTGGGCGCGGAACCGGTCGACCACGTGGGCGGAGCCACCGAGGACCAGTGGGCTCGGGTGCTCGGCGCGGTAGCGCCCGAGCAAGTGATCGACTGCGCGCAGGAAGCCATCAGCCTGGTCTGCCACGGCCTCCTCGACATCACCGTGGCCCTGTTGAAGCACCCTGACGGGCCGGGGACCCTGGAACGAGTCCCGGGACCCGACCAGCCGGAGCCCTCCGTCGGCTCCTTGGTACAGGTGGGCGCAGGTCGGGTGCAGGAGCAGCAGGACATGTGGCGGCGTCCGATGCAGGGAGGTGACCAAGGGCCGGGTGGCGAAGGTGTGCTCCACCACGGCGCCGGCCGTCACCGGCACCGACAGCCAGAAGGTTCGGCTCACCGCCAGGCTCACATAGATCGCCAACGCCCGGTCGGTGGGCTGGCCGGCGACCTGCTGCACCCGGCTGGCGAGCTTGCGCATCAGGCGGGCCCGCGCGGGGACCCCGTGCTCGCGCAGCTGCCGGTCCACGTCCTCGACGAGGCCGTGCAGCCGTCTCGCGTCGGGAGACGTCATCCGCGGCCCGGGGTCGGTCGGCATCAGTACCGAGATGCAGGGGTACGCGGCGGTGACAGTCAGGTCCGCAACGTCGCGGGGCCTGACCCGGTGGAGCCGGCGCGCGGGGGCGGGGGCGGCGAAGCTGTTCATGTGGTGGTTCCTTCCGGCGAGTGGGTTGAGATCGGATGGCGGGTCGAAGCGGCGTCGCCGTGAGGTCGCCGCCACGTCGGTCGCCCAGGTCGGGCGCAGGAGCGGGAGGCAGGTGCACCTCGTGTGCCGGGGTCAGATCGTCGGCGCAACACCCCGGCAAGCGCCCGGTCAAGCCGCTTCTCGACGTCGACCACCGCGGTCATCGGGCCACCGGCTCGTCATCGTCACCGTGGGCGGCACTGACGCCGATGCCGTCGCGGGCGGGGTCGCGGTCCTCGCCAGACCGGTGTCGGGTTGCCCGCAGGCTCATCACGACGGCCACGGTGATGCTGACTGCGATGACGGTCAGGGAGAGCCAGATGGGCACCTTCCACACGTCGAGGAGCAGCATCTTGACGCCGACGAAGACGAGGATCGCCGCGAGGCCGGCCTTGAGGTAGATGAACCGGTGGATCAGGTCGGCCAGCAGGAAGTACATCGCCCGCAGTCCGAGGATGGCGAAGGCGTTGCTGGTGAACACCAGGAAGGGCTCCTGGGTGACCGCGAAGATCGCCGGGATCGAGTCGACCGCGAAGATGATGTCCGTGGTCTCGACGAGCACCAGCACGGTGAACAGCGGGGTCGCCACCCAGCGCCCGGCCTTCTTCACCCAGAACTTCTGACCGTGGTACTCCTCGGTGCTGGGCACCCGCCTGCGGACCAGGCGCAGGACGGGGTTGCGCGACGGGTCCATCTCGTCGTTGCGGTGGGTGAACATCTTCCAGCCGGTGAAGACCAGGAAGGCGCCGAACAGGTAGAGCACCCAGGCGAACTGCTCGATGAGGACCGCCCCGCCCGCGATGAAGATCGCCCGGAACACCAGCGCGCCCAGCACCCCGTAGAACAGGACCCGGTGCTGGTACTCCCGGGGCACGGCGAAGTAGCTGAAGATCAACGCGAAGACGAAGACGTTGTCGACCGCCAGCGACTTCTCGATCAGGTAGCCGGCGAAGTACTCACCACCGGCCTGGGCGCCGTACGCCCACCACACCACGCCGCCGAACGCGAGACCGAGGGAGACCCAGATCGCCGTCCAGGCCGCCGCCTCCCGGACGGAGACGACGTGCGCCCTGCGGTGAGCCAGCAGGTCCACAGCCAGCATGGCGAGAATAACTGCGAGGACCGCCGCCCAGGCCCACAGCGGAACATTCATGAACAACCTCCAGCGCCCACACTTGTGGGCCGTTGGAGGTCTCCCCCACCGCCTTCGCGGCCGACGCACCGGACCGGACACTGCCGGCCGAACTGACGGTGACGCCGCGTGCGGGGTACTCCCCTCTTCGCGATCCAGTATTCACGAACACAGATTCGTATGTCAACTGCGAGGAGCCGACCCGATGTGACGGGAAGGGGAGCTGGTGGTGAGGGGTGCCACGGCCACTGCCTGCAGGATGGACCAAGGCGCGGCCAAGGCGGGGAGGGCGGCCCTGCGCCACGCTGCGACGCCCGGGCTCCGATGGCGTTCCGGATCCGGTCTGCTCGCGCGGTGCTGGCCGACTCAGGCGTACTTCGCCCGCAGCACCGAAGTGGCCGAGTGGCCAGGGTCCCCGTCGTCGCGCTCCAGGCTGATGTCGACGACCTGGTAGCGGCCCATCAGTGAGTCGGCCACGTCGAGCGAGGCCTTGCCGCCGGGTCCGAGAACCCCGAGCGCCAGCATCTTCTGGGTCTTCGGGTCGAACAACCACACCTCATAGAACTGACCCTCGCCGATCTTCGGCAGGCCGTGGGTCTCGACGATGATCCGCAGCCCGTCGCGGGAGTCCTTGGCCATCACCACGCGGCCCGACCCGGTGCCCTGCACCGGCTCCAGGTCGGCGGTCCGCCCGGGAACTGCCACGGTCGGGCGTGACGCGGGGGGCCCGTCGGCCCACTGGGAGACCACGGCCGTGCCGGCGACGAGCGCGGCCGCTGCCGCGACCAGGCCAAGCGGGCGTAGCCGGGCCCGGCCGCGCGGGGAGGACGTCGGGGGTTTCAGCGGGGGCACCTCGGGGAGCTCCAGCCGCGCGGGGTGGCTCAACGTCCGGGTGGTGCCGGTCAGCAGGGCGTGGCCGACGGCGGTGTCGGCCAGTTCGTGTCGGCACTTATCGCAGCAGTCGAGGTGGTCGGCCACCTCGGTTACGTCAGAATTAGAGAGCTCGCCGCGCAGCAGCGCAACCAGGTCCGGGTGGTCGTTCATCGCGGCTCTCCTTTCTCGCCCAGGTCTGCTCCGCGGTTCGAATGATCTTTCCGAGTCGTCGGATGCCCCGGGAGGCTCGGGCCTTGACGGTCCCGCAGGGTACGTCGAGCCGCTCGGCGATCTCCCGCTGGCTGAGGTCGTCGAAGTAGGTCATCTCCACGACGACTCGCTCGTGTTCGGGCAGCTGCGCCACCGCGGCCCGGACGTCCGCAGCGTCCGCGAACCGGTTGACCGTCTCTCGTCCGTCCTCTCCTGAGAGCTCTCGCAGACTCTCCACGTCGACCACCTGGTGGCGGCGGGCCCGCAGCGCGTCCACGGCGCGCCGGTGGGCGATGGTGAACAACCATCCGGTGAAGCGCTGTCCGGGATCGTAGCGTCCAGCGTGGCGCCAGGCATCCAAGAAGGTGCGCTGCGTCACGTCCTCGGCCTCGTCGCGTCCGACGTACCTGCTGACGTAGGCCAGCACCATCGGTGCGTACGCCGCGTAGGCGTCCTCGAGCGCGTGCTCTTCGCGACGGGCGAGCCGCCGCCCGATGGCCTGTCCGGCCGCGGGGTCGAGGCGTCTAATGCCTGTTCCGTCCATCGAAGACCTCCTCCGTGCCCGCACAGGCGGACCGTCGGAGGTCTCCCCCACCGCTCGGCTGCGGGCCGGGCGGCCGACCCACCGGGCCGGTCATGGCCGGCCGTACTGACGGTGTGGTCGTAAGTGGGGTACTCCCCTCGTGCGCTACATTATTCACGAAACGCGATTCGTATGTCAAGACGTCGGAGTAGCCGTTCTCATGCCGTCTCGATAAGCCATGGCCCCACTCGCGGACCCCCGGCTGCGAGGCGGGGCCCACCCGGCACTGCCGCCCAAGGATCTCGTGAGGTTGTTCGAGATCCCGCCCGGCGCCGCGGTCGCCGCGCTCCTCGCGCTGTTCGGGTCAATGCCTCGATGATCCTCTTTTCGGCTGGCTCCAGGAGCGCTACGAGGAGCCCGGTGGCGGAGGATGACTGCCGGTCACCTTCGGATGCGTCGCCGGGATCGTGCCCTGGGTGGCAATGGCCGTCTTCGTGCTCTTCGCCTTGTTCAACGTGTTCGCGCTCAACCTGTGGCTTCAGTACCGCACGGCCGCTCGTCGCACCACCTGTTCTCCGACCGGAGCGACATCCTCCTCAGCCTGGCCGCGAAGGCGGTGCCGGCCGAGCAGCTCTTCGTTGGCACCCTCGCGACCCTGAGCCGGTCCGTCGGCCTTGGTCGCAGCCGGAGCGTAGGCACCTGGCGACCCCAAGATCGACACGGTCATCATCATGCTTCCTACGAACCTGAACTCACGTAGCATCCTTCATGTGAATGGCGGCCAATGGACCTTCCTGTCCAACCACGGGCACGTGTTGGTCTCGCTTGCCCGGGATCCGGACACCCGCACGCGCGATGTGGCAGAGGCGGTCGGGATCACCGAGCGGGCCGTGCAGCAGATCGTCCACGACCTGGTGGAGCAGGGATACGTCGAGAAGATGAAGGTGGGCAGGCGCAACCGCTACACCGTTGTCCGAGGGGCCCATCTCCGGCACCAACAGGTTTCTCGCGTCACCCTGGGCGAGTTACTGGATCTGCTGGTGCCACCAACCCCTGCTCGCTCGCGACGGTCCTCGAAGAAGTAGTGGCTCCCACCATCTCGGACCGTCCTCTGGATCGGTCGGCCTCTGGGCACTGGGCCGATCGGCCGAAGCGATACAGCCGCGGTTCGTCGTCACGACGAGCGTGGCGGGGCGCCCGAGCGGAGCAGTGCGTGCGAGCACCACCCAAGCGTTCGACCGCCGACGCGCACCCGGCTGCGTCCACCTCTTCCGCAGTAGTCAATGGGGGCCGAGCAGCTGGACACCCTCATAAGCGACGACCACCAACCAGGCCAGGATGCTGACCCCGGCGGCCGCGGCGGCAACATCCTTGATCGCGCCGATTCGCTCGTCGGGACCTGTCTCCATGAAGTCACACACGCCCTCCACGGCACTGTTGAACAACTCCGCCGTCAACACCACTCCGGTGGCCAGGACGATCACCACGAAGTCGACCCACCGCTGGAGGGCCGCCGACCCCACGACGAGCACCAGGGACAACACCACCTTGTAGGCCACCGAGAAGTCGTGACGGACCGCGAAGCTCAGCCCGGCGAAGACCACCTTGACCTTACGAACGGGGTGGTATCCCGGGCTGTTCGCGTCCGTGAACTTATTGCGCATCAGAGGACAGCCCCTGAGCGCAGCTGGGCCCCCGTGCCACCTGACCCGGCCGAGAGATCAGGCTCGTTGAGGTGCGCCGCAGCACGCTGGCGCTGGGGTTCCGCCGCATGCCGGCTACCGGACACCAGCGGGCCGCCGGGCCGTCACGTCGCGGTGCCCCCACGCCCACGAGCACGAGCACTCCGCGCTGAGCTCGCACCTCACCCACCTCCCATCAACCCGCCGGTCCCTCGGTGCTCGCCATGCTTCTTCTCGGTACCCGCGTCCGGCAGGGTCGAAGTCGGGTATTCGGTCCCAGGATCGGCACCACGCTGCTTCGGGGCTCCGGCTGGTGCCGGCCACGACGCTGACGCTGGTCGGGACCGCCGGCGAGACCGAGGTGCACGCCCACCTGGCCCGCCGTCTAGTGGGTCCCGACCGGGGAGTGGGAACTGGTGGTGGTGCGCGACCATCGTCGAAAGCGGGTGTAAGAGCTGCCCGCAGCGGACGACTCCAGTCGGGTCCACCTCAGGCTCCGGGACGGGGCGCGACACGCTGGGCGACCACGACCACATTGTCCTGGTAGCCGCCGCCCTCGGGCAGGTAGGCCCCGCCGCAGGTGACCAGGTGCAACCGCGGGGCGCCGGCCCGGGAGAAGACGGCCGTCAGGTCGATCAGGGCCTTGCCGATCCGGGTCACCGAGGTGGTGCGGTAGATGACGTTGCGGCTGCCGGCGCGCACCTCGATCAGGTCGCCGGCGCGCACCGCGCCGAGCCCGGCCAGCGGCCCGACGCCCTCGGCCCTCGTGTCGACGTGGCCGGCCAGCACGGTTGCGCCGGCACGGTCCAGGGGCCGGGACCCGAAGCGGTACCACCCCACTGTGAACGCGCTCGCCGGCAGCGCCATGGCGCCCCGGTCGTCCACGCCCCGCGAGACCACGGGCATCCGCAGGCCCAGCCGCGGGATGCTCAGCAGCCGGGGCACCGCGGTGGGCCCGCCCGGCTGCCGGGTCATCGGCGGCTGCTGGGTCGTGCCTCCCCCGGCCTGGCCTGCCGCGAGCACCTCGCCGGGCAGCTCAGTGGCCTCGGGGCGTCCGGCGGTGAATCCGGCGGAGGGGGTGCGGTCCTGCAACAGCAGCGCTGTCAATAGCGCGCCCAAGAGAGCGGCCACCACGATGGTGACCGCCCTCCCGGTAAGGGTGCGAAGGTGCGTCACCGGTTCCTGCTGCTGCGGGCCGGGCGGTGGAGCACCAGCGCGGTGAGCAGAGCAGTGAGCAGGCCGCCGGCCAGGATCGCCCAGCCGGTCGACGCGAGGCCGCCGGAGTCGCCGGCCGCCTGACCACCGGTGCCGCCCGGCACGCCGGAGGGCGCCGAGTGCATGCCGCTGATCGTCTGGACGGCGAGCTTGAGGTTGCCGTCCTTCGCACTGCCCCACGCGTACACGATGGTGTGGGCGCCCTCGGCCAGGTCGAGGTCGGCGGGGCCGATCACCACCTGGTCGGTGCCGGTGAGCACCACGTCTGCAGAGACCGTGCCGGCGGGGATGGCCGCGCTGGCCTCGTCCGGGTTGGCCAGGTTGGTGAAGACCGGGTCGCCACCGGCCCGAACGTCGACCGCCGGAGCGGCCGCGTCGTGGCGGACGGTGAGTCGGGCCTTCCCGGCCGCGATCGGCGAGGTGTCGTTGACGTACGGCGTGAGCACCGGCTTACCGGACTCGTCCAGGTGGGCGACGACGGTGATGTTCGCACCGGACGACACACCCACCCCGTCGGCCTCCATGATCGCCTTCCCGTCGGCACCGTCCCCGGCGGCGACGACCTTGAGGTCGTAGTCGCCCGCAGGCAGGGCCACCGGGTCGGTCAGCGTGCCCGGCTTGAAGTCCGTGAGCAGCGCCTCGCCGTTGGCGTAGACGTCGACCACGGCTCCGGGAACCCCGTGCAGCACCGACACGTGGGCGTCGTCGGCCGCCTGCGCCGCCGGGGCGAGCACCAGGCTCGTCCCGGACAGCGCAGCGAGCGCAACGATGGTGCGGATCAGGTGTCTCATAATCGGTTCCTTGTCAGCTCGTTCAACGGTCGTCTGTCACAGATTGACCGGGCGCAGCACCAAGACGATGCCGTGCGCGATCTGCTTGTTGCCCTTGTTGATGTCCAGGGCCGTGGGGTTCAGGAACGGGTCGGTGGCGTCCGGGTCCTGGTCTTGCAGCTGCACGATCGGCAGCTTCGGGTAGATCACGTCGACCGTGACCTTGCCGCCCTGGGCGGTGGTCAGCGCGACCCCGTCAGCGCCGAGCGCGCTCTTGGAGTCGATGGTCGCCCCGGGCACCACGTGGTAGAGGAGCACGGTCTCGATGGTGTCGATCCCCAGCCCGGTCAGCGCGTTGAAGACCTGCTTCTCGCTCGTGAACTTCGTGCCGGTGAGGTCCTTAGCGAGCTGGCGGAACGACCAGTCGTTCGGGATGAACGCGGTCACCGGGACCTTGCCCTTGGTCAGCACGGTGACCGGGCTGTCGGGCTTGGCTGCGATCACCGCCAGCGCCGCCTCGGTGACGATGTCGTAGTCGCTCCAGTTCTTGTCGAACCTGTTGCCGTCCGAGGTGAGCACCTTGGCCAGGCTCTTGTTGCCCAGCGACTTGTGGGCCGGGCTGCTCTCCGCCATAGCGGCGGTAGCGGGGGCAGCGGCGGCCCCGAGTAGGGCCGCGGTCGCGAGGGTGGCTGCGATCGAGCGGATTCTCATCAGAATCTCCCTGAGTCGTTGGCCGCCGGGTGCGACCCTGTTGCCCTTGTTTCGCTCGGACAGGGCCGGTGGTTGCCGATCCGTGGGAGATTCCCGAGTTCTTTGGCGGTCAGGCTCCGGCCACGCGCCGCGGCCACCAGAACAACTTCGCCGAGCCAGCAGACGACCGCCGGCACCAGGACGTCCGCACGCGGCCTGCGGTTTCCGTGCCGTGGAGACGTCCGCTGTTCTGGCAGGCGGGCAAGCGGGTGGTGAATCCGGCCGTTGGGCATCACCGGCGCATGAAGTACAGGAAGGCTCACATTGCCAGCAGCGGCTCACGCTCACCGCTGCAGACAACGTGGCTGGTGGCGATGGTGGCGAAGGCGTCAGAAGCCAAGACGCAGGAGGTGGCCCCTGCCGAACGCAGCGTGTTCCTGGCTAGCCTGACTCGCGAAGCCGCACTCGGGCGCCGTCAATTGGGCCACTCGAAGGGAGACCAACCGGTGCAGGAGGACTCATACCGCTCGGCCGCTATTGCGACCGCTCTCCAGGACGTCCCGCACGACGCTCGGTGAGGCGGCGCCACAGCAGGTACGTCGCCGTGCTGACCGTCGCCGCCAGGAAGGTGCCCCAGGCCATGTCGATCGGCACAATCCCGACCGGGAACCCCTCGATCACCGCGAGACTGGTCAAGTCCCAGGTCGCGTACGTGACCAGGCCGAAGGCCGCGCCCCGGACGAGTGCCGCCCTCACCGACTGCTCCTCCACAGCGGGCGCGATAACGAAGTACACCAG
This sequence comes from uncultured Actinomycetota bacterium, assembly GCA_963700955.1. GTDB lineage: Bacteria > Actinomycetota > Actinomycetes > Propionibacteriales > Nocardioidaceae > Nocardioides_C. Next base: position 1,037,375 of record CAVOZH010000012.1, read on the forward strand.
CCCGGCCACGAAGATCGCGTAGAAGACGACGGCCGCCACCGCGTTGGGCGAGTCGGCCAGCAGGTCGCCGAGGAAGTGCTCGTAAAGGCCCTGCGCAACGAGGCTCAGCCACACCAGGTCGAGCGCGAGGAAGACCATAGCGGCGACGAGGTACTGACCCACGGCGGATCTGAGGCTCATGCGTCGAGCCTAGAGGTGGAGGCCTGGGGGCCGAGGGTGATCGGGACCTGTGGCTCGTGAACTCGCTCATGTCTTGCGGCCCGCGACACCTGGGGAACATGTGGTGAAACCGCAGGTTCTTGCCCGAAGCAATCGGCCGAACGTCCTCGACCACGTCCATGCGGGGATGTCGGGGAACCTGGGCTCAGCTCGCAACCTCGGCACCCGTGCAGTGTCACGTCCGAGGCGCGGTCGGCAAGCTCAGGATTCGGTTCTACTTCAACCCGTCGCCTTGCCCACGGCGAGCAGGGACCGCGGAATCCTCCACAGCCTCGAGGGAATGGCGGGACTCGGGGATGGAGATCAGGTCCCCCGGCGACCCGTTTCAACTGTTCTCCCCCGCCACGAAGGTCACGCGGCCGTGCAGCACCTGAAGTCTCGCCTCTCCGGTGCTCGTCAAGGTCACTGGCCTGCCCGCAGCGCGATCAGGGTGTGGCGCAGGAGGCGCCTACCTCGACTTCGCGCGCGAGCGTCCGCACCGTTACCGGGTTACGTTCGGCCGACATCGGACGAACCCGAGCACCACGTTGACTCAGCCGCGTGCCAACCCGGAACTGCTCGGCGGTCAAGCGTTCAACACCCTGGTCAGCGCGGTCGGGGGCCCAGCCGGCATCCGTCCCAGCAGCTCAACGAAGCCAATCCCGAGTACTTCCGACGGGTGACCAGCGACGGGCCGGGCCCCGACGAGGCACCCGACCTGCTCATCGGACGGCCAGCGACCCTCGCCTCCGAACAGAAGGCCGTTCTCGGGGTCTTCCGCGGCAACACCCTCATCGCGGTCATCGACCTGCCGCGCGGATGGCCCGATCCGGTCACCGCGCACATCGGACTCCTGCAGGTGCACCCAGACCAACGCCGAGCACGCGGCCCCGTTATTGGGAAGGCGATGGGCTACCGGACCGTCGGCCCGCCCAGCCACGCGAGCAGGGATCGGTCCGCACGACCGTTCCGGCTCTGGACGCGGCCGCTCACCCGCGGCTGACCTGGGCTGCGTGTGGTCAGGCTCTACGCTTCCCCGGAGTCCGACCGGGTCTGGGTGCCACCGGGACGACGACTTCATTCCTCCGCAGGAACCAGGGCGTCCAGGGCGGGTCGAACCGGGCATACCGCGGGGCGCCGAGCACCTCCAGACCGACAGCGTCCAGGGCGGCGAGCAGCTTCGCGGCCCGCTTCTCAAAGGAGCCGCGCGACCAGCGCCCGGAGAAGCGCAGTGCGGCGGCTGTCTGGGTCGGCACCCGGCGGGTGTGCACGTGGGAGTCCACCGGGTCAGGGAGGTCCTCGGCGCTGACGTCGGCGGGCATCACGAAACCCACGACGTAGCGACGGCTCCGGGGAGCCTGCTCCTGCACGACGGGTGCGGTCATGGCCAGCTTGCGCGAGGACCGGTTGTGACCGCCGATGTAGCGGGCGAGTCTGGGGAACGCCATGTTTCCCGCCAGCTCGAAGGGACCGCCGACCTCGGTCTCGGCGACGAGGTGGTCGGGATAGCGACGCAGCTCGAAGTCGGGATACTTCTCGAGCACCTCGTACGGCTGCTGCTCGGTCACCTGAGCACCCACTCCCGTTCCCTCACGAGGTCACCCCTGAATGTGGTGGTCACGCAGCCAACGTGCCGGCGAAGATCTGCCAGGCCAGGGCCGACTTGGCGGTCAGGCTCAGCACGATGTAGACCTTCTCGCCGAACAGATAGTCCTGCCACCGCCCCTTGGCGCGGTACTGCAGCCACTGGTTGAGGGCGAAGACGTTGAAGAAGACGAACAACGACACGAAGATCCCGTACACGAACCCGGGCGGCGATGCCGAGGACGTCGAGCCCGGCGACAGCAGGTAGACCGTGATGGCCACCCACGGGACCACGCCGGCCACACACCCGAAACCGAACGGCAGCCAGCCGCCGCTGCCCGGGCGCTCGTAGCGCTCCTGCAACCAGCCGAACAAGATCATGGCGGCGTTCACGCCGAACAGGGCCACCAGCGCCGCGACGTCGGAGATGCCGACTAGCTGGGCGATCAGGACGATCATCAGCGACGCCGAGAGCGAGTACTCCACCCACCGAGCGGGGTTGCGCTGACGGCCCAGATCCGCGACGTACCGCTGCCACCACGCGGTGCAGACAAGGAGGTGTGCCAGCGCGGAGAGCGCCAGGAACCCGGCCACCGCGAGCCCGGTGGGGATGTCGAAGAGCACCACGGGGTCCAACGGCGTCGTGCCCGGCGGCCCGGCCATGTAGCTCGCGGTCACCGGCAGAGCGAAGCCTGTGGCGAGCGCGAGCACCGCGACGGCCTGGACCGCATGGAGCACCGCAGCACCCGCGTTGGCCCTGCGAAGGGACCTGGCCTGGCTGACGTCTGGGTCGTTCAACGCGTCTCCCGTGTGCTGGGAGCCAAGCGCCCCACTTCTCTCAGGCCCGACGTCAGCAAGTCGGCCACGGTCGTGGGCGAGACGCCGAGCAAGGCTGCCGCCTCGCGATGGGTGTGCCCACCGAAGAGGCACAACGCCAGGCACGAGCGCTGAAGCCGGGCTAGGTGGCCGAGCCACACCATGGTCGATGGCAGATCCGGCGTCCGGGACGTCTCGCCGGTGAGTTCCTGGCTGCGCCAGTACACCTGCCGAGCCCAGGAACGGCGGGCCTCGTCGGCCGACACGCTGCCGTCGGAACGGGCCAGGTCGGTCATCCCCTGCGTCACGGCCCGCGCCGCTGCCGTCTCGTCACCGAGGAGCGCGCACGCGAGCGCGTAGACGGACGCGCCGTGGCGGTCCCACAGTTCCTCGAGCTCCCGCCTGGTGACCGCGCCCGCTGCTGCGCGCTCGGTCTCGGCGCGCGAAGCGATCTGGACTCGTCGGGACTCGGCCGCCGCGGCCCGCCCCCACCGGCGACCGCGACCACCGGCGCGCGCCCCGACCAGACCTGGTGCCTGTGCTGTCAGTTCCATCCCCGACCATCCCTCTCCCTGACCGTTGGCTGCCTTGCGCCTTCGGTCGTGCTGGGCCACAACACGACTCTGCCTGATGTATAGGGTTTGCACAAGGTTCTGCGGGCACTAGTCTCTACAAACCATGTACACGATCAAGCAGGCCTCCCGACTCACCGGTGTGTCCGAGGCGTCCCTGCGCGCCTGGGAAAGGCGCTACCGCATCGTCGTGCCGCGCCGGAACGAGTCGGTACCGCCTCTACGACGAGGAGGCCCTGGCGGCCGTCTCGACCATGCGCCGGCTCGTGAACGACGGCTGGTCGCCGGCGGAGGCTGCCGACGCGGTTCGCAGGGGGACGGTCCCTGCCGTCCTGGACGAGGTGGTCGGTCCTGAGACCTCCGACGGTCTCCACCAACCCGACGCGGTCACCTACATGCAACGGTTCCTGTCCTCGGCAGCGCAGATGGACACAGCGGGAATCGAGGAGAGCCTCGATGGAGGTTTCGCGCTCGGATCGTTCGAGCACGTGGTCGACTCGTGGCTCTTTCCCGCCCTCGAGGCGCTCGGCGAGGGCTGGGCGCGCGGCGAGATCGACATCGCCGGGGAGCACGCGGCCAGCCACGCGGTTCATCGCCGGCTCTCAGCCGCGTTCGACGCGGCCGGTAGCAGGTCCAGTGGTCCGACGGTCGTGGTCGGACTGCCCTCCGGCAGCCAGCACGACCTCGGTGCCCTCGCGTTTGCCACCGCGATCCGCAGGAGGGGCATGGACGTGCTCTACCTCGGCGCCAACGTGCCGGTGAGCAGCTGGGAAGCGGCGGTGCGCAGCCGCGAGGCCCGCGCGGCGGTCTTGTCCGTCGTCACTCCCGAGGACCGACCGGCCGCGGTCGCCGTCGCAGAGCGACTGCTCAGCCAGGCCCCGGTCCCGATCGTGTGCGCCGGCGGAGCATCCGCGGCGAACCTCGCTGGTCGAGTCCACACACTGGCATCGAGCATCGGGTCAGCAGCCCAGGATCTCGACCAGCTCCTGCACCGAACCGAGCACTAGTGTCCATCCTGCCGCGGGCGGACGGGTCCCCCACACCGGCCCGACTGCCAGCCCTCCGGCTTGTCGGTCCGACTCCACGTGACACACATTTGGCGAGACACGATGCAGACCTGAGACCTCTGTACTTGGTAGTCCCGCTCGGCGAGCAAACGGAAGCGAGAGGCGTCCGCGACTGACGTGACCTCTGGGCCGTTGGCAAAGAGGTCCCTTGAATCGCCCTTCCGCGAAGGCTCGCCAAGCTTCGCGATTCTTCAACCGGAGCCCTCTCCGGCCGCCGTCTGGAGGCAATGTCAGCAGACACCCTGCTGACACCAGACACAAGAACCGGGCTCGTGGAATCCCACGAACCCGGCTCTGACCTGCGGTTTTACCTTTGTAGCGGGGGCAGGATTTGAACCTGCGACCTCTGGGTTATGAGCCTCCTCGACCCCCGTCCCAGCGCTACCGAGGGATCCCGAGCACGCCCTCTGACCTGCTCATTCGCGTCCTTGCCGTCCCGCGTGATGCCGCGCGGGACTGCGGGTTCCGCAGCGTTTGGGTCGCACTTTCGGTCGCACTGGCGGTGCCCGTGCGGGCCATTGCTATGAGCCGGCATGTCGACAGCGCTACTGACTGGGCCGTCGAGGAACGCGTCGCGATCGTCCCAAGTTGGCTGCTCGATTTCGGCCCGGATCCCTGGGCGACCCGGAGGCCATGCATTCGAACACGCACGACCCGTTCGATCGCTCCCAGCAGTGCGCCTGAGTACCTTCGTCGTAGGTGCGAGCATTGAGCTGCAACAGCGCATGATCGCGTGACATTGCTCTTCGTGCCGGCTGAAGGCTGCCCACGGTCAGAACTGCCGTCGTGCCTGGAGCGACCTCCCGCGCGACGACGGTTGCAGCCGCACGACAATCATGGACGCGAGCACAACGGGATCCACGGCTGCTTGCGGCATGGAGTCATGAGCAGCATGTCGTGAACCGTAATCCGCGTCGGTCACTGCGACGTGTTCGTCGATGGCTAGTTGTGATGCCCAGGCACGTTGGTCGAGATCGTGCGACGACACGATCTGATGTTCTAGATGGGTGAAGGCCTCCCGATGTTGAGTGGAGCTGTCTAGAAACCGCTTCACGACCAGGAGGCCTTCGTGTCCCACGCTACCCATGCCAACGCTGCCCTGACTCCACGTGCCCGTCTGAGGTTGGCGCGTCTGATCGTCGACCACGGCTGGGGCGTGGCTCGGGCGGCCGAGCGGTACGACGTGTCATGGAAGACCGCGGACAAGTGGGCCCGCCGCTACCGCGCCGAGGGGCCGGCCGGGATGCTCGACCGGTCCTCGCGGCCGCATCGACAGCCGAACCGGACACCGGCCCCGGTGGTGCGCAAGATCGTGCATCTGCGGTGGAAGAAGCGGCTCGGCCCGGTCGAGATCGGTGACCGGCTGGGCATGGCGTCGTCCACGGTGCACGCGGTGCTGGTCCGATGCAGGATCAATCGGCTTTCCCACATCGACCGGGTCACCGGTGAGCCGATCCGACGCTACGAGCACGAAGGCCCTGGCGACCTGATCCATGTCGACGTCAAGAAGCTCGGCAACGTCCCTGACGGTGGCGGGTGGCGTTACCTGGGCCGTCAACAGGGCAACCGGAACCGGCAAGCCACTCGTGACCGCACCGGCAACAAGAACGTCTACAGCCAGCCCAAGGTCGGAACCGCGTTCGTGCATACCGTCATCGACGACCATTCACGGGTCGCCTACGCCGAGATCCACGACAACGAGACCAAGGAGACCGCCGTCGCGGTATTGCGCAACGCGGTGGCCTGGTTCGCCGACGGCGGCGTGGTGGTTCACCGCGTACTGTCCGACAACGGCAGCTGTTACCGCTCGTTTCTGTGGCGCGACACCTGCCTCGAGCTAGGCATCACCGCGAAACGCGCCCGCCCCTACCGTCCGCAGACCAACGGCAAGATCGAGCGGTTCCACCGGACCCTGGCCGAGGGTTGGGCGTTCAAGAAGTTCTACAGCCCCGAGAGTGCCCGGCGGGCTGCTCTGCCAGCATGGATCCACGAGTACAACCACCACCGGCCCCACACCGCCATCGGCAAGGTCTCACCCATCACCCGCTTGGACAACCTCGCTGGGCATCACAGCTAGATCGCCATCGTCTCAGGGGGAATGTCGGAGTCGAAGGAGAGTGTGGCGCCGCGCTGATCCCACCTGACGATCGTGAACAGCGGCCCCGGAGGCTAGAACGGGCGCAGCATCCCGCCGTCGATCGGGATCATTGAACCGCTGATGTACGACGCCGCGGGCGAAAGCAGGAACGTCGCCACACGCGCGAACTCGTCGGGTGCGCCGTGCCTCCCCATCGGAACTGAAGCGACCTCAGCAGACCGGCCAGGATCGGCGTCGTTGACGGCATCCTGCCCCATCATGTTCGACGTCGCGACCCGGTCGGGCAACAGCCCGTTCACACGGACGCCGCGCGGGCCAAGCTCTTCCGCCAGTTGTAAGGCAATCGACGCGAGTCCACGCTGCAAGCCGTTGGCGACCGCCCTATCGGCTACAGGCTCGTGGACGCTGGACGACAGTACGAGGGCCAAGGATCCACCTCTAGGTAGGGTTTGAGCGATATGGCGGCACAGCCGGACTGTGCCGAGGAATACGGACTCGAAGGCTGCCGTCCACTCCTCGTCAGTGACATCGTTGACGTGCCCTCCCGGCGAGTCATCGACGCAGATCAGCGCACCGTCGACTCGACCCCAAGTGGCCAGGGCGGCGGCCCCCAGCCGCTCAGGGTTGCCTCCGTCGACGCCATCGTTGAGCACGGTCACGACCGCTGACTGGTCCAAGTCGGTGACTGCCGCCGCGAGGGTGTCTTCGCTTCGGCCCGACAAGACCACGCGGGCACCCTCCGCCAGCAGGCATTCTGCAGTTGCCCAGCCGAGCCCATCAGCTCCCTCGGTGACGATGTAGACACGATCGCTCAGGTCCAAGTCCATGCTTTCACTCTACGACCGCAGTCGCTCAGCGCTGGATCTGCATGACGACAGCCTTGGGTTCGGTGAAGAACTCCCGACTGAAGTTGCCACCTTCACGTCCGACGCCCGAGTCGCCGACGCCACCGAAGGGCGTGCGGAGGTCACGGATGAAGAAGCAGTTCACCCAGACGGTCCCCGCTCGCAGCCGGGACGCCACCCGGTGTGCGCGCGAAAGGTTCTCGGTGAAGAGCATGGCGTTGAGGCCGTACCGCGTGTCGTTGGCGAGCCCGACGACCTCGTCCTCGGAGTCGAAACGGTTGACCACGCAGACCGGCCCGAAGATCTCCTCGCAGTACGCCGGGGCCGTGAGCGGCAAGTCGGTGATGATCGTGGGCCTGACGAGCCACCGGCCGTTGTCGTCGATTCCACCGGTCAGGATCTTTCCCCCGTCGCGGTCCACTCCGTCGACGTACGAGGACACCTTGTCGAAGTGTTTCTTGCTGGCAAGGCTGGAGAACCGTGTCTTCGGGTCGAACGGGTCACCGATCGTCAGTGCCTCGGCGGCGGCCACGAACATGGCCATGAACTCGTCGTAGATGCCGGAGGCCACGTAGAGCCGGGAGCCGGCCAGGCAGACCTGACCGGAGTTGCGGAAGATGGCCTCCACTGCCCAGCGCACTGCGTTGTCGAGGTCGGCGTCCTCAAAGACGATGTTGGCCCCCTTGCCGCCGAGCTCGAGGGAGACCGGGGCCAGGTGAGCGGCGGCAGATGCCATCACCCGCTTCCCCGTCGCCGACGACCCGGTGAACGTGACCCGGTCGACGCGTTCGTCCGCAACCAGAGCCGAACCCGCCGGGTCGCCATGCCCGTTCAGCACGTTGATGACGCCTGGTGGAATCCCCGCCTCCGTCGCGAGCCTGCCCATCAGGGTCACCGAGGCAGGAGTGTCCTCGGAGGGCTTGATGATGCAGGTGTTACCCCACGCGATCGCGGGCGCCACCTTCCAGGTCGCCATCATCAGCGGGAAGTTCCAGGGACTGATCGCGGCGACGACTCCGGCGGGGCCGTACTCGCTGTAGGAGTGGTGCCCGGAGTCCATCGGGTAGACCTCGCCACAGTGGTCGCGCTGGTGGTCGGCGAAGAACCGGAAGTTCCACACCGAGCGCGCGACGTCGTGCTGTGCCTGCGCGAACGGCTTCGCCATGTTGGTCGTATCCAGCGTCGCCAGGTCGTCCGCACGCTTCTCCATGAGATCTGCGAGCCGATGAATGGCCGCGCCCCGCTCGGCCCGACCCATCCGCGCCCAAGGCCCCTCGTCGAACGCCAGTCTCGAGCTCGCTACCGCCCGGGCGGCGTCATCAGGTCCCCCCTCCGCGGCCTCGGCCCACACTTCCTGCGTCCACGGATTCCACACGTCGAACGTGCCGCCATCGACCGAAGGCATCTCCTCCCCATCGATGACATGCCCGAAGAACTCCAGTTCGCTCATGGCGCATCCCTCTCCTGGGTTGCTCTCTCGGCGATCGTCACGCCACCGGCCGCCCAGTGCGTGGCAGGCACTTCTCGTACGACGACCCGCACGCTCTCCAGCGGCGCATCGACCGCCTCCGAGGCGGCACGGGTGAGGCCGCTCATGAGGGCCCGCAACTGCTCGGGAGTGCGTCCCTCCACCAGGGTCACTTCGATCAGGGGCATCGCGTCAGACCTCCCCGCCGTTGATCGACACCGCACCGAGATGGGTGAAGTGCATCGCGACGGAGGCGCCGGGTGGCGCGAAGACCGCATCGGTCATCCCGCCGGTGAGGACGACCCAGCCCGCCTCGATCGCGTGCCCGCGACGAGCGAGATCGTTGGCTGCCAGGGCGAGCGCCTCACCCGGGTGACCCTGGACCGCGGCGCCAGTGGCCGAGTCGACGACCACGCCGTCCACCTCGACGAGCACGGCCTCGAGGGACAGGTCGAGCTCGGACGGCGGTAGCCCGATCGGTCCGGTGACGAACGCGGCGGACGAGGCATTGTCGGCTGCGACGTCACCGGCGGTGAACCGGAAATCGCGGTAGCGGCTATCGATGATCTCGACACCTCCCCAGACCGACTCGACGGCCGACATGGCCTGAGCGCAGCTCACCCCGGGACCCTCGAGCCGGTCCCCCATCACGAAGACGAGCTCGGGTTCTGCCCGTGGATGGATCAGCCGCGACTGTGGCACCGGGGCGCCGACCGGCAGGATCATGGCGTCCGTCAACCACGCGACAAACGGAAAGTGCACCCCCATGCGCTGCTGCTTCGCGCGACTGGTCAGACCGAGCTTGACCCCCACCAGCCTTTCGCCGCGCTCCAGCCGGTTGCGCAGGTTGACGTCCTGGATCTCGTAACCGATGTCCAGGTCAAGCCCGGGCCACTCGTCGGTGAACGGCGGGCGCTCGATCCGCTCGTCCTCGCACCTCAGCAGCTCGGCAGCCACGGACTCGACATCCCAGCCACCGGCTGGCGCCTCCCCCGGCACTCCGGTGGCGGTGGTCATCACCGGACCCCCACGGCGGCGAGGTCGCCCAGGTCCTGCTCCTCGGCGAGCTGCAGGGCGATGTCGATGATCATGTCCTCCTGGCCGCCGACGTAACCGTGTTCGCCGACGCGTTGCAGGATCGCGTGTGCAGGCACGCCGTACCTTTCCGCCGCCCGTTCGGCGTGGAGCAGGAACGACGAGTAGACACCCGCGTAGCCCTGTGTGATCGACGAACGATCCATCCAGGGCAACCGTGGGATGAACGGGCGCACGACCTCCTCCGCGGCGGACAGCACCTCCCCCAGGTCAACGCCGGTCCGGATCCCCATGCGCTCGAAGGTGGCGGCGAGCACCTCGGTGGGTGAGTTGCCCGCCCCGGCGCCGAGAGCACACAGTGCACCGTCGATCTGCTTCGCGCCCGCCTGGTAGGCCAGGACCGAGTTGGCGACGCCCATGCTCAGGTTCTGGTGGCCGTGGAAACCCACCTGGGCGCCGTCGCGTCCGATCTCGTCGACGACGGCCTGGACCCGCTCCTGGGCGTCGGAGAGCACGAGTGCGCCCGCGGAGTCGACGACGTAGACGCACTGGGCTCCGGCATCGACCATGATCCGGGCGTTCTCGGCCAGTACCTCAGGGGATGCCCGGTGTGCCAGCATCAGGAAGCCCACGGTCTCCATCCCGAGGGCGCGCGCCTCGCCGAAGTGCTGGATGGACACGTCCGCCTCCGTGCAGTGGGTGGCGATCCGGGCCACCGAGGCGCCCGCCGCGTGGGCCCGCTTGAGGTCCTTGACCGTGGCCAGCCCCGGCAGCATCAGGATAGCGATCTTCGCCCGCGTGGCCTCGTCGACGGCGGCGGCGATGAGGTCGAGCTCGTCGACCAGGCTGAATCCGTAGTTGAAGCTCGAGCCACCGAGCCCGTCACCGTGGGTCACCTCGATCACCTGCACGCCGGCGCGGTCCAGCGCCGACACCACCCCGCGCACCTGCTCCTCCGTGAACTGGTGGCTCATCGCGTGGGACCCGTCCCGCAACGTGGAGTCGGTGATCCGCAGGTCCGTCGGACCGCCGGCGAAGCTCGCGTGCTCGAGCACCTCGGTCTCGGTGACCTCGCGGCCGACGACCGGAACGTCCTCAGGTCGGATCGTCATGTCGCCCATGGTCAGACACCTGCCTTCTCGGGTGCGGTCGCGTCGGGGGCTTGCTCACCGAGCTCGGCCGTGGACTTCCACGACGTCGCCGTGCCCAACCGGTGGGCGACGAGCAGGTCTCCGACGCGGGCCGCTGCCGCGGTGATGATGTCGAGGTTCCCTGCGTAGTCGGGCAGGTAGTCGCCGCCGCCCCTCACCTCGATGGGGACGAAGACCCGTGCCTGGCCGTTCCAGGCGGGCCGGGCGGGGTCGAACTGGGGGTCGGACCGCAGCCGGTAGCCGGCGACGTACTCCTGGACGTTGCGCACCATGGCGTGGATCGACTCGAGGATCTGATCCCGGAGGGCACCGGGCTCCCCCGCCTCCTCGGGGATCGCGCAGAAGACGGAGTTGCGCATCATCAGGGGCGGCTCGACGGGGTTGAGGATGATGATCGCCTTTCCCCGCTCGGCGCCGCCGATCTCCTCGACGGCGGCGGCCGTGGTCTCGGTGAACTCGTCGATGTTGGCCCGCGTGCCCGGACCGGCCGAGCGACTGGAGACGGAGGCCACGATCTCGGCGTACGGCACCGGGACGACCGAGGACACGGCGTTCACCATCGGCACCGTGGCCTGGCCGCCGCAGGTGATCATGTTGACGTTCGTCGCGTCGAGGTTGAAGGACAAGTTGACCGGTGGGCACAGGTAGGGACCGACAGCGGCCGGCGTGAGGTCGACCGCGAGGATGCCGGCCTCTGCGTAGCGGGGAGCGTTGGCCACGTGTGCCTTGGCCGAGGTCGCCTCGAAGACGATGTCGGGCAGCTCGTCCTGGGACAGCAGCCACTCGACCCCCCCTGCGCTGGTCTCCAGGCCCAACCGCCGGGCCCGGGTCAGGCCGTCGGAGGTGGGGTCGACCCCCACCATGTAGCGGGGTTCGATGATCTCGCTGCGGCGGATCAGCTTGAACATCAGGTCGGTCCCGATGTTGCCGGGCCCGACGATCGCCGCGGAGGCCTTCGTCCTGGTCATGTCTGTCCTTTCAGCTCTTTGCGAACCGCGCGGTGACGCTGCCGAGACCGCCGAAGCTTGCCGTGACGGTGTCACCCGGGGACACCGTGACCATGGCGCACATGGACCCGGGAAGCACCACGTGGCCGGGCTCGAGCGTCACCCCGCGGGCGCCCACGGTGTTCGCGAGCCAGACCAGGGAGGTGATCGGTGATCCGAGCACGGCGCCGCCTGCCCCGGTGCCGACCACGACGCCGTTGCGGGTCATCACGACACCCACCAGGCGCAGGTCGACCTGGTGGAGCGACGTGGGAGTGGACCCGAGGACGACGGCGCCCGAGCTGGCGTTGTCGGCGATCGTGTCGAACAGGCTGATCTTCCAGTCCTCGATCCGGCTGTCCACGATCTCGAGTGCAGGCAGCACGAAGTCGACAGCCGCGATCGCCTCGTGCACGGTCACTCCCGGTCCGCGCAGCGGTGCCTTGAGGACGAAGGCCACCTCCGGCTCGATCCGCGGCTGCAGGAAGCTCTCCATCGGGATCGGCTCGTGCTCGAGGTGGAAGAAGTCGTCGAGCAGGTGACCGAAGTCGGGGTCGCTCACCCCGAGCAGTCGCTGCATCGCAGCGCTGGTCAGGCCCACCTTGTGGCCCTTGACCCTCCGCCCGCCCGCCAGGAGCTCCTCCACCTGCAGCAGCTGGATCGCGTAGGCGTCCTCGAGGGTCATGCCGTCGTAGGTGGAGGTGAGCGGGGCCACCGGCTTGCCCGTGGCGTAGGCGTCGAGCAGCAGCCGGGCGGCCTCGGCCCGGGTCGAGGCTTCCATGGCACCGTCCGTCACAGGTCCAGCTCCAAACGGTCGCAGGTGGGCTTCGAGCAGCAGATCATCATCTTGTCCATTGCCGCCTGCTCCTTCCTGGTCAGCACCAGGTCCCGGTGGTCGACGGTTCCTGACAGGACCGGGGTGACACATGATCCGCAGATCCCGTCACGGCAGTCGTTCTCGACCTCGATCCCCAGAGCTAGGACGGTCTCGAGGATGTTGGCGTCGGGCTTCATCCGCAGGCTGTGCCCGGTCTTTGCCAGCACCAGCTCGTAGCTGCCCCCGTCCAGGGGCACGGACTGCTTGGGCTCTACGCCGGACCTGCTGAACAGCTCGAACCTGACCAGGTCCTGGTCGGGCCCGTGCGCGGCCTCGGCCGCGGACTGCACCGCCCTCAGCAGGGCGAGGGGGCCGCACACGTAGATCAGGCCGCCGTCCGGCAGCTGCTTGACCACGTTGTCGAGATCCGGCCTGCCGTCGCGGTCCTCGGCGAGGAACGTGACCCGGTCACCGAGCACGCTCAGCCGCTCCCGGAAGGCCATCGAACCCTCGGTGCGGCCGCCGTAGGTGAGTCGGAACGGACGGCCTTCCCGGTCGAGGTGCTCGGCGAACGTCATGATCGGCGTGATGCCCACACCGCCGGCGACCAGCGCGTGGTACGGCGCCTCTTCGAGCGCGAAGCTCTGCTTCGGCCGGGTCACCAGCAGGCGGTCACCCACCCGGAGCTCGTCGTGGATGAAGGCCGAGCCGCCGCGACCCTGGGGTTCGCGCAGCACGGCGATCTGCCAGGACGACAGGTCACGCGGGTCACCGCACAGGGAGTACTGACGCGTCGTGCCGTCCGGCACGTAGACGTCGATGTGGGCGCCAGGGTCCCACGCCGGCAACGGCTTGTTGCCCTCGAGCCTGCATAGGCGCAGGGAGAGCACCCCTTCGGCTTCCAGGGTCATCTGCGTGACCCGCAGCTCCCGCTGCTCAACCACTGGGCACCTCTGGGGGCAGGCCGAGAAGCTTGCGCACCTCGGCATACGACGTGTCGGGGTCGGTGACGTCGAACCACACCGACGGGATCCCGAGCGCCTCGGCGCCGCGGATGTTGGCGGCCTGGTCGTCAAGAAAGACCATGTCGGCATAAGGGACGCCGAGGCGCTCGGAGAGCAGCTCGTAGAGCCGGGGCGCGGGTTTGAGGTGCCCCTCGACGGATCCGTCGACGACCACGTCCACCTCTCCCACGATCTCGATCTTCTCGATCCACTGATCGGAGTGGAAGGCGCGCAGGTCGTTGGTGAGGATTCCGACCGGCAAGCCCGCCGCCCGCGCGTCACGGACCAGGGTGCGGGCCTGCTCACGCACCAGCGCGGGCCGCGGAGGCTCATAGAGGTGCGCGATCATCGCCCGGACGTCGGGCCCCTGCCCACCCGACTCGTGCCACTGCTCCGCCCGGGCGGCCCAGTAGGCGCGCTCGGTGATCCGCCCGGCCTGCAGGTCCTCCCACACCGGGTCGGGCTGCTCCGCGGTGGCCAGGGGGCCACGCAGGTGGAGCAGCCCGTGCGCCGGCGTACCCGGCTCGTCCGCGACGAGCTCGAAGGGAGTCAGCAGCACCGGGCCGCCGAAGTCCAGCACCAGGGCAGGTGACGTCATCTAGTGCTCCGGCTCCTCGATGGTCGCCCGGGAGAACAGCACGACGTTCCCGGTCCAGCGGCACTCGGCGCACCAGGTCAGGAAGATCCGGTCCTCACCGGCCCACCACTCCGAGATCAGGCCACGCTCCAGCGACGCCGAACACTGCGGGCAGAACTTCGGGCGGTCCAGCAGGTGATGGGCGGCGTCGGAGGCGAACCAGTCACCCGGTGGCGGCAGGCGATGCGGGTCGGGAGGGAGTAGGGGCATCGGCCCCGGGTGGGCCGCGCGCCGTGCTTCCTCGTGGATGTCACGCACCGGACCCGGCCTTCTCGCGTGCCTCTGCCGCCTCCCGGTGCAGCGCGAGCAGCTGCTCGCGGATCGGGCTGTACCTCATCGAGCCGCCGTTGATCCATTGGTCGGTGAACGCCGTTCCCGCACCGAACTTGTCCTTCTCGCAGGGCAGGTCGATCACGTCGTGCCTCTCGCGGACGACGCCAGGGGGGTCCTCGCCGTCCTCGACGGCGGCCATCGCCTCCTTGAACATCTTGCGCAGCATGGCGACACCCTGGTCCGAGCGGCCGAGGTGCTCCTGGGAGCGGTCGGTGATCGCACCCTGGGAGACCCACGCCATCACGTCCTGACCCTCGACGTAGTCGGTGATGAACTCGCCGTTCTCGTCGATCCACTCATAGTCGTAGACGACGGGGCGGTCCTGCTTCTCCCAGGTGCCGCCCTCGGGGTGGTGGAGGGAGTAGAAGACCTTCCACGTCGTGGTGTCGTCGATCGGGACCCGGATCTGCATCTGGTCGATCCACTGGCCACCGACCCGCATGCCGTAGGGGAACATGAGCGGGTGACCGACGGCCCAGTCGTCGTCGGCCTCCGAATGGCCTTCGAGCACGCGGCGCTTGATGATGCCGTACTCGAACTCGTCGAAGGAGACCTTCATGTGCTTCTTCTGGAACGACTTCGGCGCCTCGAAGCCCTGGGTCTGCCCGAGGAACTCGAAGTAGGCACCGTGCAACCACTCGACGTGGTGCGGGTCGACCGAGTTCTCCATGATCTGGAACCAGTTGCACGGCAGGGTCGCCACGCCAATGTCGCGGATGCCGTCGAGGACGTAGACGTCGAAGCGGGGCAGCTCCGGCACCGGCGCAGGCCCGACGTAGACCCAGACCATCCCGCCCAGGGTCTGGGCGGAGCCGGCCTTGGCCTTGATCTTGTCCCGGAACGTGGTGTTGTCGTTCTCAGCCGGCTGCTCGACGCACTGCCCGTCGAAGTCGTACTTCCAGCCGTGGTAGCCACACCGGATGCCGTCCTCGTGCACGATGCCGTACGTGAGCGACGCCCGGCGGTGCGGGCACGCCTCGCCGATGATCCCGTACTTGCCGGACGGGGTCTTGTAGAGCGTCCAGTTCTCGCCTAGCAGCCGCACGGTCTTGCTGGGCTTCGTGTCGAAGTCCTGCTCGAACGCGATGGGGAACCAGTAGCGGCGCAGGAGCTCGCCCATGCGGGTGCCGGGGCCGACGCTCGTCAGTTCTTCGTTCTGCTCGACAGTGAGCATGAGGTGTCTCCTTCAGCGATCGGGGATGTGGGACCGGGTCAGTCCTCGATGACCGTGACCTTGCCGGTGTTGCCGTCGACCCGGAGCATCTGACCGGTCTTGATGGTCTTGGTCCCGAACGCAGTGCCGGTGACGGCGGGCAGCCCATACTCACGGCAGACGATGGCCGCATGGCTCATCATCCCGCCGACGTCGGTGACGGTGGCCTTGATCTTTCCGAAGATCGGCGCCCACGACGGCGCCGTCAGCGGGGCCACCAGGATCTCGCCGTCCTCGATCTCCCCGATCTGGTCGGCGGAGAAGATCACCCGGGCAGGTCCCTCGACCAGCCCCGGGGATGCGGCGAAACCGCTGAGGACTCCCTGGTCGTCACCCTCGCCCGAGTGCAGCCAGGCCGCCACGGAGTCCGACGTGATCCCCCAGAGCATGACCGTGAACGGCTCCGTGACGACCTCCGGCGGGATGCCGAGTGCCGGCGGGGCTGACCACTCCTTGAGTGCCTGGTGGATCTTCCGTCGACGCTGGATCTCCGCCGGCCAGTACCCCGGCCCACGCGACGGCGCTCCGACCGCCCAGCCCGCGTAGAGATCCCACAGCACGTCGCTCAGCTCGGAGCGCTTGAACATGAACACGTCGTCGGTGTTCGCGATGAACCCGGCCGTCTCGAGGACCTTGCCCACATCGCGCATCTTGCGCCAGAGCACCGAGTGCGCCCAGTGCTCGACGTAGAAGTTGTGGTTCTCCACGTAGGGGAACACCGTGCGCGACAGGCCGAGCTTGGCGTCGAACGCCTCCCGGTCCTCGTCGGAGTCCAGGAGCTCGCGGTACTCGCCGACGACCCGGTCGCGCTCGACGTGGAGGGCCTTGACCGGGCGGTTCAGGTCCACACCCTCCTTGACCTTGGCGATGTAGTCGGTGATGTAGCCGACGGGCACCTCGTTGTTCTCGATCCAGATCTTGTCGGAGTGGTAGAAGCCCGACCCGGTCGAGAAGTTGAACCACGGCTCCGCGGCCTTCTCCCACTCGGCGATCCAGGCTCGCCCCGCCTCGTCGGACTCCAGCTTCTCCCAGACCGTCGCCACATCCCCTGAGTCGAAGCGGTCGTCGATTCCAGAGGACACCGCCAGCCGGGCGAGCTTCTTGAGCTCGTCGTCCGGCCGGAACAGGTCGACGTCGACGCCGGCGACCATCTTGGCGACGGCCAGGTCCGGGATGGAGGGGAAGGCCGCCTTGCAGAATCCGAAGAAGTCGAGGTAGGCGGCATAGCCGAGGTTGAGGAACTCGAAGTGGTACTGCCACAGGGTCAGGGCAAGGTCAAGCAGGCGGTGGTAGGAAGCGAGGAGCTCGTTGCCCGATCCCTTGCCGGCACCGGAGGTGATGACCTCCATCGCCTCCATGTCCGGCAGGGAGACGAACGACAGCTCGCTCATCTCCTTGACCAGGTCACGGATCTTGACCAGCCAGTCGTCGTACAGGCGGTCCCAGTTGCCGAAGTAGAAGCCGGCCCGCTCCATGAACAGCGGCACGCGGGCCTCGATCTCCTCGGCCGGCGCCGGTACCGGGCTGAGGTAGACGTAGCCGTTGAGGATGCGGAAGTCCACGCCGTACGCCGGTGGGATGAGGTAGTGCCGGGTGTTGTACTGCGACAGGGAGGCGAGCGCGAACTCCAGGAAGGTGGTGTCCCAAGGCGTGAGCGCCTCGGGCCAGTGGACGCCGTCATGGAACCAGAACCCGCCGTCCTCGTAGTCGCGCCGTTCCTCGCAGAACAGCGACGAGTAGGTGTAGAGCTCCTGCCAGCCCTCCGCCCCCTCGGGCGTCGGGATGTCGAAGGGGCTGGAGAATCGATCGGCCATGGTGACTCCTCAGTTCAGGTGGAGCAAGTGGTGGAACGGGGTTGTCTGCCGCCCGGCGTGCGGGCGGGCCTGATCCCGAGTCAGGCCGGTTGGGTCCGCTTCTTCGCGTAGAGGGGGTTGACGAGCGTGTCGACGATCGAGGCAATCGGATCGGTCTTCGCGCCGACGGCGCGGTGCCGCTTGCTCCACACCGTCTCGGGACGTGTCTGTAGCAGCACAGCGTCCTCGCCGGCCGGGAGGTCGTCGTCCACGGCCCACTCGATGTCCTGGGGACAGCCGTAGTGCTTCTCCGCCGCGCGAGCGAGCCGGGCGATCACGAGGATCTCCTCGTCGGTCAGGGACGGCACGTTGACCTGGTCATCCGGCACCGGAACCCGGTTGACCGTGGGGTGGTCGAAACCCTCCACCTCGGTCAGCATGTGCGCGTGCGTCTTCGGGCTGATCGTGCGCCGATTGATGCACCACATCACCTTGTCGACCAGGAAGTTGTCCGGGGTGACATCTCCGGAGACGACACTCTCGCCGAAGCCCCAGGCGGCGTCGATACAGATGCCGGACCGGTCGCCATTGGTCGGGTCCAGGGTGAAGGCGACACCGGCGGCGCGCGGTCGCACCATCTTCTGCACCGCCACGGCCATGTCCACCTGGGTGTGGTCGTAGCCCATCTCGTGTCGGTACATGATTGCGCGCCCGGTGTAGAGGCTGGCCCAGCAGCGCCGGATCTTCTCCAGCACCTCGTCGATGCCGCAGACCCACAGGTAGGTGTCGTGCTCACCCGCGAACGACGCGTCAGGCGAGTCCTCGGACGTTGACGAGGAACGGACGGCCACGGGCACGTCGTCGGTGCCGGACAACGCGCAGAGGTCGGCGTACATCTGTCGGATCAGCGTCGCGTGCTCCTCCGGGATCTCCCACGTCATCACGACTTCCCGTGCCTGCGCCGCGACCTTCTCCAGCGCGTCCTGGGTGATGACCGAGAGCCGGTCGAGCTCGTCGTCCACGATCTCCTTGATCTTCGCCGTCGACCCGGAAACGGCCTTGGCGTCGAGGAAGACCTGCGTGGTCACCGCGAACCCGGGGGGCACCGGCAGGCCGGCCTGGCTCATCGTGCCGAGCGAGGCGCACTTGCCGCCGACGTGGGGATGGTGCTCCGCCGCGAGGCTGCCGAACGGGATCGCACTGGGGCATTCAGACATCTCATTCACTCCTGGAAGCGGGGGTCGGAGTTCGGGGGCAGGGCGTCGAGATCGGGGATGACGACCTCTTGGACCCGGTTGCGGTAGAGGACCAGCGCGGTGGTACCGCCGGCCACGATCCGGACGCGGACGAACTCGGTGTTGAACGGCTCGCCCGGGTCGTAGCCCATGGCCAGGGTGGCGAAGGCGCGGATCGGGCCGGAGTGGGTCGCGACGACGATGGCCCGTGCCTCCGTGCTCGCCCGGGCGTCGAGGATGCCGCGCCAGAAGCGGCGCACGCACGAGACCGGCGGCTCGAAATACATCATCGGCATGGTCAGCCAGTGGGCGATCGGGTCGCCGCCGCCCTGCTGGATACCCCAGAAGCGGTCCACGTCGACCAGCCACCCGGGGCGCTCGCCGAGCCCGACCCGCTCGTACTTCTCGATCTCCCGGTGGTAGACGCGGAAGGCGCTGGTGACGTCGCGCGGGCCCTCGGGCGTGGCGACCTCGAAGTTGCGGAAGTTGCGGTCGTCGTGGAGCTGACCGATGTCCGGCTTGCCGCGGCCGAAGAGCTCAATGTTGTCGAGAAGCCCTCGGCGCAGGTGCTCGCCGGTCTGGCGCGCCCTGTTCGTCGGCGCGCACAGCAGCTCGACCTTCATGCCATCGGTGATCCGTCGGGCGAGCTCCTGCCCGCGCCGGTGCGCCTGCCAGGAGCCCAGAGGGGTCAGGCCTGATTCGGAGGAGTAACCCTGGGTCTCCCCGTGCCGGACCAGGTAGATGTCGCAGTCGATGTCGGCGAGCTGTTCACGCCGTTCCGGCACGATCTCCTTGGTCCGGGTCACCTCGGCCCACGCGCGCGACGTGCCGACGACGTTGCCGTCGTGCAGCACGGGGTCGCCGCCGTTGCCCCGGCCGCGGAACTGACGCAAGTAGAGCGGGACGGACTCGTCGGGCTCGCTCCGTGGCACCGCGGGCGCCACGGAGCGACGCGCCTGGTGGCGGGTCAGGTACGCAGGTGCGTCCGGGCGCTCGGTGCGCGGCAGCGACGACGTCCCGGTCGGTTTCTCGATGGTCATCCCGGGCCTCAGCTGTGCACCGTGAGGAACTGCTGGTTCACGACGCCGTCGTAGTAGAACATTGCCCGGCCCATCTCGGCCTCGGTCCAGGTGACCGGCTCGGCGCCGGGGTCGACCCAGTAGCCGCCGGTGAACATCTCGTTGCGGTTGCCCACCGGGTCGAAGAAGTACAGGCACTGACCGCGGGTGGCGCCGTGACGGGTCGGGTTGGTCTCGACGTTGACGCCGTGGTAGACGCAGGCGTCCGCCGCGTCGCGCAGATCGCTCCAGGCATCCACCCAGTACGCAAAGTGGTGCAGTCCCTGGTTGGGGCCGGTGATGAACGCGATGTCGTGCGAGCGGTGGGACACCTCGAGCCAGCTCGCGATCTGGTAGCCATCGTCCCCGAGGATCTGCTCAGTGAGACGGAAGTCGAGGTGCTCGGTGAGGAACCGGGTGTTCGTGTCGACCTCCTCGGCGGTCAGGAACACGTGGTCGACCCGGGGCGGAGCGATCCCCACCAGGCCCATCGGCCGCGGCGGGGGGTTGGTCTGCGGGAGCAGGTTGCCGACCTGTTGCATGCCGTAGACCAGCTCCATCTCGTGGCCGCTGGGCAACGTGAAGCGAATCGAGGTCCCGTGGCCGGGCGCCCACTCGTCGGCGGCGTAGCGGCGTACGGCCACGCCGGCGGCCTCCAGGCGTTCCTGGTAGTGGTCGAGGTCCTCGGCGTCGGTGACCTTGAACCCGAAGTGGTTCAGCCCGTGGGTTGGTTCCAGGGTCAGGATGACGCTGTGGTGCTGGTGCTCGTCCCAGCACTTCAGGAAGACCCGGGTGGAGTCCCGCCCGGTCTCGATCATGCCGATGACCTCGGCGTAGTAGGCAGTGGCCAGCTCGAGATCGGGGACGCGGATCTCGACGTGGGAAAGGCGCAGGATCGTCATCAGGTGTGGACTCTCATGAATCGGTCGTTGATCTGACCCTCGTAGTAGAAGATGGCGCGACCGATGTTGTCCTCGGTCCAGGTCAGGGTCGGGAAGTCGGGATCGGGCCGATAGCCGCCGGTGAAGACCTCGTTGCGGGTCCCCAACGGGTCGAAGAAGTAGATGGTCGAGCCACGGGTGATGCCATGCCGGGTCGGACCTACGTCGAGCTGGATGCCGTTGTAGGCCAGGACGTCAGCGGCATCCTTCACGTCGTCCCAGTCGTCGAGCCAGAAGGCAAAGTGGTGGAGCCCGCCGTTGGGGCCGTGCACGATCGCAAGGTCGTGCGGAGAGTGCGACCGCTCCAGCCAGGTGCCCAGCTGGTGCCCGTTGCCGTCCAGGAGCTGTTCGGTGATGCGGAAGCCCAGCACGTCCATGAAGAAGCGCGTGGACTCGCCGACCTCCTCGGCGTTGATCAGCATGTGGTCCATCCGCGGCGGGCAGATCTTGTCGCGCGGGAAGGGCTGGTCGTCCGTACCGGGATCGGGAAGGTGACGTGGCCGGGAGGTGCCAATCTTCTCCACGTCGGCAACAAGCTCCATGACGTGCCCGCTCGGTGTGGAGAAGCGGATGGACTCACCCTGGCCCAGGGCCTCGCCCTTGCTGATCCGCTCGACGGGGAGGCCATACCTGGAGACCTTGCTCTCCAGGTCGGCGAGGTCGTCCTCGTGGTGGACCTTGAACGACATGAGGTCCATCCCGACCCGGGGCGCGTAGCGCAGCCGGAGCGAGTGGTGGTCCTCCTCGTCCCAGCACTTGAGGTAGACCGAGTCCTGGGTGAGGGCGCTGATCTCCATCCCCATGACGCCCGTGTAGTAGGCCGCTGCCAGGTCGAGGTCGGTGACCGTGACGTCGACGTGGCCGAGACGCAGGATCCCGCGCGGAGGGCCGGCCACGGTGCTGCGTCCCGCCTGCCGTGTGTCGGACGGATCGAACCGGGCGCCATTGGGCGGGGCGTCCGGAGCGACGACCCGGGTAGCACCCGCCGGAGTGCCTTCCGCCAGGTCCTGGTCACCTGTGACGCCGTTCACATCTGCCATGACCAGAAACGTACGCAGCACCGCCTCTCAGCGGTTTGGCTGTTCCGCCATGCGGAACGAAACCTGTCCTCACCGTTGCTTGCGGGCCATCCTTGGGGGGTGAGCGAGAACGCGCACCACCACCCCGGGCCGGAGGCCATGCGCGAATTGGTCCGCGAGTACGTCGCCGTGGTGCACACGACGTACCTCGACCATGTTGCACACCTGGCGCCGGGCACGCGCGGCGCGCTGCCGCTGATTGCTGCCGGCGACGTCACCGTCGTCGTGGCGGCCGCGCAGCGGTTGCACCTCCTCGCCACCACCGCCCCGCTGCCCGCACCACAGGGACCGGAGGTGGAGCTGCGCGACGAGCACCGCGGAATCTCCTGGACAGTGCGGTTCTTCGACCCGTCCGTCCTGCCCGCGCTCGGCCTGCTCCCCGAAGACACCCCGGCCGACGTACGACGTGTCCTCGGCATCGGCGACACGGTCTACCACCTGACCGTCGCCGTCGGTGGCGGGCTGACCGGGCACCACGCCCAGCACACCGGGGTCGCCCTGGCCAACCAACACGCCAAGGCCATCCGCGACCTCGAGCGGATTCGGCACGCGCTGCCACGCCAGGAACGCACGGTCGACGAGCTCGGCGACTGCACCCGTCTCGGTCTCGATCGGGCAGCCGCCCTGCTCGCTGCCGAGCTCACCTCCGGACGGGTCGTCCCCGAGCCAGGCACACCGGCGGCCTCCTGCCTCGCTGCCGTCCTGGACGACGTCACCCGATGAACGCGCAGACCTCGCCAGTGCCCCAGGGCGCGCAGCGCCTCGCCAGCGTCGCCACTGCCGCGCGGATCCTCCGGGAGTTCGGCAAGCACAGCACCCAGCTCGGAGTGACCCAGCTGGCCCGGCGCGTCGGCGTGGGCAAGAGCACCGCACACAGAGTCATCTGGACCCTGGTCGAGGAAGGCCTGCTCGAGAAGGTCGAGGAGACCGGGCTCTTCCGGCTGACGACGACCATGCGCTCGCTGGGGGCTAGCGCCGAGACCGCCCAGCGCCTGCATGAGGCAGCAACGATCCCGCTCGACCAGCTGCGCACCAAGACGGCCGGCACCCTGCACATCGCCATCCTCGACGACCTGGACGTCCTGTACGTCGAGCGACGCGAGGGCCCGGGCGCCATTCAGGTCTTCCGCGCAGTCGGCAGCCGTAACGCGGCACACGTGACGTCGAGCGGCAAAGTGCTGCTCGCCTACCTCCCGCCGGACCAGCAGCAACGCATCGTCGAGAGCATGCGGCTGACGCCCAGGACGCCCCGCACGATCACGTCGAAGGCTCTCCTGGTCGCCGAGCTCGCCAACGTCCGGCGCCAGGGATATGCCGAGAACCGCGGGGAGTCACAGCCGGGCATGTGCTCGATCGCAGCGCCTATCCGCGACCCCTTCGGGCGCGTGGTCGCCTCTGTCTCCGTGGCGGAGCAGGTCGAGGACGTGGATGCCGGCCTGCGCCACCTCGCCCGGCCCATCGTCGAGACGGCAAGGCGAATCTCGGCGGGACTCGGGTGGCGCGAGTGAGCAGCACCTGGGAGCGCGTGTGTCGTGTGGAGGAGGCCGTGCTCGGCCAGCCCCTCGGGAAGATCGTCGGCCACTCCGGGCAGGACCGGGACCGGGTCTGCGTGCTGGCAATCGACGACGGGCGGTACGTCGCGCTGCTCGACCGCTGCCCGCACCGCGACATCGCGCTCTCCGGCGGGATCGTGAAGGACACCACCCTCGTCTGTCCCGGGCACTTCTGGCGCTTTGACCTGCGGACCGGCGAGCGCACCGATTCACCCGACCGCGGTGCGACCGTCTATCCCACGCGGGTCGTCGACGGCTGGGTAGAGGCGATGCTGCCACCGGTGCAACCACGACAGTCGATGCGGGAATGGCTGCTCGCGCAGGCCAGAGAAGGGAAGCCCACCATGCAGGAGACGGCTACGACCAGCCCGGAGATCGGCAAGACGGTGGTCGTCGACGGGATCCGCACCAACTACCACGACATGGGCTCCGGCGACCCGGTCGTCCTCATCCACGGGTCAGGTCCGGGTGTCAGCGCCTGGGCCAACTGGCGCCTGACGTTGCCGGCCCTCTCCAAGGGGTTCCGGGTGCTCGCGCCCGATGTCCTGGGCTTCGGCTACACCGAACGACCACGTGGTACCCACTACGACCTCGACACCTGGACCGGTCATCTGGTCGGCTTCCTTGACGCCCTCGGCCTGGAACGAGTGTCCGTGGTGGGGAACAGCTTCGGCGGCGCACTCGCGCTCAACCTGGCCACGAGGCACCCACGACGCGTCGACCGACTGGTGCTCATGGGAAGCGTGGGGGTCTCGTTCCGGCTCACCCCGGGGCTGGACGCGGTCTGGGGATTCGAGCCGTCACTTCCCAACATGCGCGCACTCCTCGACGTCTTCGCCTACGACGGCACACTGGTGAGCGATCAGCTCGCGCAGATGCGACTAGAAGCGGCGAGCCGCCCCGGTGTGCACGAAGCGTTCAGCTCGATGTTCCCGGCGCCACGGCAGGGCAGTGTTGATACCCTGACGATCGACGAAGACCTTATCCGTGCGATTGAGCACCCGACCCTTGTGGTGCACGGACGCGACGACCAAGTCATTCCCGTGAGTAATTCACTCCGTTTACACGAGCTGATCGTCGACTCCCAGCTGCACGTCTTTGGGCGGTGCGGCCACTGGGTCCAGATCGAGCACGAAGCAGCGTTCAACCGGCTTGTCTCCGACTTTCTGAGTTGACTTCAAGACTGGGGCCGACTGGATCGGGGGTGGGGAGTCAGAAGCGGAGGAGAGGAATTGAACCTGAACCCTCCGGACGTCATCGGAGGCCGGCCCCGGACGACTGCAACTCTCGGTCCCCTCGGAAAACCTCGGGTTCTTTGGGAGATTCCCATCGAGGGCTCCAACTGTATCGGCGCATCTCGGAACACCTGCCCCCAACCCTTCCGCGGTGGGGCGCCGGGGAACCGGGCCCGTGGGTCCGCCATCTGCCGGCTCACGTGATCTATGAAGTAGCCCGGGATGACGGCCGGGGTTGGTCCATGCCGAGCGAAGTCCGCACCCCATTCCTGGGGCGAGCTGGCCGTCGTGTCACCCCTGCTCACGGCGGCCAGCTCGTTACCCCAAAGCTTCCCGACCGCGTCTTGAGCCGGACGCGGGCACTTTGACCCGCTCGACCCCGCGATCAGCAAGGTCCTTCTCGATCTGCGGAACAGCTGCGCGGGCCGTACGCCCGTGGACGAAAGCATTGCGGCACCCGACGCCAACCCGAGGCACCTACTTCGCGAACACCCACTCTGCTGTGCTTGGTGGAACGTAATGCAGCAGCCAGGGCACGGTTCTGCCCACGTCAACAGGAGGTTCGAATGGCAGACCAGAAACGCTCCGACGACCGGTCTTTGGGTCGACCCGTTGCGCGGCGGCCGGTCTCCTCATCCCGGTCGGCCTGCTCACCGTACGCATTTGGTACGCACGGGAGTGAACGGCGACTAGAAAAAGCAGCTGGCCTGGGCAAAAGCCCAGGCCAGCGATGGTAGCGGGGGCAGGATTTGAACCTGCGACCTCTGGGTTATGAGCCCCCTCGACCCCCGTCCCAGCGCTACCGAGGGATCCCGCGCGGCCCTTCTGACCTGCGCATTCGCGTCCCTGCCGTCCCACGATGTGCCGCGCGGGACGGCGGGTTCTGCAGCGTTCGGGTCGCACTTTCGGTCGCACCGGCGGTCCCCCACGCGGGAGCGCAGCCATGAGCCGGCAGGTCGACAGCGCGGCTGACTTGGTCGTCGAGGACCGGTTCGCGATCGTGCCGGAGTGGCTGCTCGACGCCGAGATCGGCGACGCTGCCGTGAGGCTGTACGCGGTGCTGCTCCGGTACGGCCAGTCGTCGGGTGCCCGGATGCCTTCTTGGGCGACGCTGGCTCGACGTCTGCGCAAGAAGTCGACCGACTCGGTGGACCGGGCGATCAAGGAGCTCACCGGGATCGGCGCGGTCCGGGTCGAGCACCGGTACGACGGCGCCCAACGCTTGACCAACTGGATCATGTGGCAACTCCGCGCCCCGGCCGCAACGAACGACCTACCCTCGATGAAGCGGGTAGCCGCAAATCTGCGGCTACCCCGACGGAGTCGCCAAGGGGTGGCCGCACGGATGCGGGCAGGGTGGCCGCAGATTCCGGGCATGACCCAGAGCAGTTGACCCAAGACAGCTCCTTCCACCGCGCAACCGCGCACCACGAGCCGCGCCCCAGCGGTCGAGGAGGACGTCGCGGCCGAGTGCGGTATCGACGACTGGCCCGGCTTCGTGGCCGAGGTTCAGCGGACGCGTCGCCAGCTCGGCGCGCCGGCCACGCGGTGGGCCGGCCCGTGCCTTGCCGCCGCGCTC